>NZ_AP018439.1:0-2400000 GCF_009937955.1 Undibacterium sp. KW1
AGAATAAATTTAAACCCAAACCTGTGGATAACTCGGTCAAGCGGGGTTAAAATAGCGGATTAGCGCGGCACCGTTTTATGTCTTTCAGACAACTTACCAAGCGATAAGGCTACCAGCCTCTTAGTAATTCTTACTAAATATCGCCAGGGTAGAATTTAATTCGGCACCGCGCATTTGCATTTAATAATTAAAGTCATACATGGAAAATTTCTGGCAGGCCTGTTCTTCCCAACTTGAGCAAGAGCTTCCACCACAGCAATATAGCGCCTGGATCAAACCGCTAGTACCGCTTGACTTTGAAAACGGCAAGCTGCGTATCGCTGCGCCTAACCGTTTCAAGCTCGACTGGGTCAAAGCCCAGTTCGCTGGCCGCATCACCGACCTGGCTAACCAGTACTGGGATGAAGATGTCGAAGTACAGTTCGTGCTTGACCCGCGTGGTAACAGAAAAACTGCTCCCGCAGCAGCGGCCGCGCCACGCCCGCAGGGTTTGAATGCTGACCTGGATGCCCAGGGCAGCGTGCCAGAAATGATGTCTGAACCCGCCGCGCCAGAAGTATCACCGCGCCGCGAGCAAAGCCGTATCAATTCCGACCTGACTTTTGACAGCTTCGTCACCGGTAAGGCCAACCAGCTGGCGCGCGCTGCTGCCATCCAGGTGGCAAATAACCCAGGCGTATCGTACAACCCATTATTCCTGTATGGCGGCGTTGGCCTTGGTAAAACGCATTTGATCCACGCCATTGGCAACCAGATTCTGGTTGATAACCCTAACGCCAAGATACGCTACATCCACGCTGAACAATATGTGCGCGACGTAGTGACCGCTTACCAGCGCAAGGGCTTTGATGAATTCAAGCGTTATTACCATTCGCTGGATTTATTGCTGATCGATGATATTCAATTCTTTGGCGGCAAGAGCCGCACCCAAGAAGAATTCTTCTATGCCTTTGAAGCCCTGATCGCCGCCAAGAAGCAGATCATCATTACCAGTGATACTTATCCCAAAGAAATCACCGGCATGGATGACCGCCTGATCTCCCGCTTTGACTCTGGTCTGACGGTTGCGATTGAACCGCCAGAGCTGGAAATGCGCGTAGCGATTCTGCTCAAGAAAGCCCATTCAGAAGGCGTCAATATTTCCGACGACGTCGCCTTCTTCGTCGCCAAGCATTTGCGCTCGAATGTGCGCGAGCTTGAAGGTGCATTGCGCAAGATTTTGGCTTACTCACGCTTCCATGGTAAAGAAATCACCATCGACGTGGTGAAAGAAGCCCTGAAGGATTTGCTGTCGGTACAAAACCGCCAGATATCGGTAGAGAACATACAGAAGACCGTGGCTGACTTTTTCAACATCAAAGTCGCCGACATGTATTCGAAAAAACGTCCGGCCAATATCGCCAGACCGCGCCAGATTGCGATGTACCTGGCCAAGGAATTGACCCAAAAGAGCCTGCCAGAAATCGGCGAACTCTTCGGCGGCCGCGACCATACCACGGTCTTGCACGCAGTACGCAAGATCGCGGCAGACCGTACCAAGAACCCTGAGTGCAATCATGAGTTGCATGTATTAGAGCAAACTCTCAAGGGTTGATGGGCTGGATGTTGTAGGATGTGCAATTGGGATGGTTTTGCGTCTGGTTGCGGGTAATAAATGTTTGTAGGGTGCGCCATGCGCACCATGGCAGTAAAGTCAGCTAAAACGGTGCGCACGGCGCACCCTACGTGTTGGCAAGGGTTTTGCTCTGGAATCAGCGATATGCGTGAATAATGAAATACGTCGAATACGCGAAATCGTATTCACGTCATCCCTGCGAAGGCTGGGATCCATTTGCGCAAAAGCCGTTTGCCCAGAGCGACGAACAAAGTTTGTAGGGTGCGCCTGCGCACCAAAGTAGCAAAAGCCCTGAAGGTGCGCACGGCGCACCCTGCGAGGCAGCAAGCATGACAGTAGCAAATAGATGAAGTAGTAAAAAAAAGAAGCAAGGGAGCAAGCTAGCTTACTCCGATCCTTTAAACAAAATAGTGAGGATATTCAAATGCAATTGGTTAAAACCCACCGGGACACCCTGCTCCGGCCTTTGCAAATTGTGAGTGGTATTGTCGAGCGTCGGCATACATTGCCGATTCTGGCCAATATCCTCATTCGCAAAGACGGTGAACAGGTGTCGTTCCTGTCGACCGACATAGAAGTGCAGATCACGACCAAGGCAGCCATCGGTTCTGGCGGCGACAGCATAGCCACGACAGTTGCAGCCCGCAAATTGCTGGATATTTTGCGCGCCCTGCCAGATGACAATGATGTTGTCTTGAAGCTTGAAAACAAAAAGATGAGCGTACAGTCAGGCAAGTCGCGCTTCTCCTTGCAAACCCTGGCGGCAGAAGAATTCCCTACCGTGGCCCAGGCCGAGCATTTCAATGCCAGCGTCAACCTGCCACAAAAAACCCTGAAGCACCTGTTCAACATGGTGCATTTCTCGATGGCCCAACAAGACATTCGTTATTACCTGAATGGCTTGCTGCTGGTCGTCGATGGCAAGAACGTCATCGCCGTGGCAACTGATGGTCACCGTCTGGCGTTTTGCCAGGTTGAAGTCGAACAAGAGTTCCCGCGTCATGAAGTCATCATCCCACGCAAGACCATCATCGAGATGCAGCGCCTGCTGGAAGACAAAGAAGACCCGGTACAGATAGACATCGCCAACAACCAGGTCAAACTGACTTTTGCCGATATCGAACTGATTTCCAAACTGGTTGAAGGCAAGTTCCCTGACTTTAACCGCGTCATCCCCAAAGGCTATAAAAACAGCTTCACTTTGGGCCGTGAGCAATTGCTGCGTTCATTGCAGCGTGCCGCGATCATGACGTCAGACAAGTTCAAGGGCGTGCGTTGCGTCATCACCCCTGGCCTCATGCAGATATTATCGACCAATGCCGACCAGGAAGAAGCGATAGAAGAAATCGAAATCGACTACGGTGGCGACAGCGTGGATATCGGCTTCAACGTCAGCTATCTGCTCGATGTATTGAACAACCTCAAATGCGACCAGATATCGGTCTCTTTGGGTGACTCCAATTCATCCGCACTGATCACTATCCCCGACAACACCGACTTCAAATATGTCGTCATGCCGATGCGGATATAGTCCAGCGCAAACCTGAGCTTATTCCCTCCCCTTCAAGGGGAGGGTTAGGGTGGGGATGGGTTTCGGTTGATTAACAATGCAAACAAATTGCGTGGGAACCCCATCCCCATCCCAGCCTTCCCCAAGGTTCAATAAAATTCGAGGGAAGGAGCTTGGTAAATTCAAATCCTAGCGTCTTGTAAGTCCCTAGTTTTTTGCAGTTCGTTTTTGAACAAGCAGTAATCCAGAAGTGAAACAGTTGTAAATATTTCAGAAGGTAGCCATGTCCGATAACACCCAAGACAACACTCCAGCGCAGCCAAGTCAATATGGCGCATCCTCAATCCAGATTCTGGAAGGCCTGGAAGCCGTGCGGAAACGCCCCGGCATGTACATCGGTGACACCTCGGACGGCACCGGTCTGCATCACCTGGTTTTTGAAGTGCTGGATAACTCCATTGATGAATCCCTCGCAGGTCACTGTACCGAGATCAATGTCACTATCCATAGCGACAACTCCATCTCCATTACAGACAATGGCCGCGGCATCCCTACCGGCATCAAATGGGATGACAAGCACGACCCAAAACGCAGCGCCGCAGAAATCGTCATGACCGAGCTGCATGCTGGTGGCAAGTTCGATCAAAACTCTTACAAAGTATCCGGTGGCCTGCATGGCGTGGGTGTGTCCTGCGTGAATGGCCTGTCCAAGTTGCTCAAGCTGACCATCCGCCGCGACGGCAAAATGCACACCATGGAATTTGCCAAAGGTGTAGTGCAAAACCGCGAACTCGAAACCGTTGATGGTGTGCTCACTTCACCGATCAAGGTCGTTGGTGACACCGACAAGCGCGGTACCGAAGTCCACTTCTGGGCCGATGAAGAAATCTTCACCCACGTAGAATTCCATTATGAAATCCTGGCCAAGCGCATACGCGAATTGTCCTTCCTGAATAATGGCGTACGCATCAAGCTGAACGACCACCGCACAGGCAAAGAAGAATTGTTTGCCTTTGAAGGCGGCACCCGTGGCTTTGTTGAATACATCAATAAAAACAAAAGCATACTCAACCCAACGATATTCCAGGCCACAGGCGAGCGCCAGTCTGACCAGAACACCACCATCACGGTCGATGTCTCCATGCAATGGAACGACGCCTACAATGAACAGGTATTGTGCTTCACCAATAACATCCCGCAGCGCGACGGCGGCACCCATCTGACTGGCCTGCGTGCCGCGATGACCCGCGTCATCAACAAGTATATTGAAGAACACGAATTCGCCAAAAAAGCCAAGGTAGAAGTCAGTGGCGACGACATGCGTGAAGGCCTGACCTGCGTTTTGTCCGTTAAAGTGCCAGAACCAAAGTTCAGCTCCCAGACCAAGGACAAACTCGTCTCAAGTGAAGTGCGCGGCCCGGTAGAAGAAATTGTCGCCAAGACCCTGACCGACTTTTTGATGGAAAAACCCAACGACGCCAAGATCATTTGCGGCAAAATCGTTGAAGCAGCCCGCGCCCGTGAAGCAGCCCGCAAAGCCCGCGAACTGACACGCCGCAAAGGCGTCATGGACGGCCTGGGCCTGTCATCCAAACTGGCAGACTGCCAGGAAAAAGACCCGGCCCTGTGCGAACTGTACATCGTCGAAGGTGACTCTGCGGGTGGATCAGCCAAGCAAGGCCGCGACCGCAAGTTCCAGGCGATTTTGCCACTGCGCGGTAAAGTCCTCAACGTAGAAAAAGCCCGCTTTGAAAAAATGCTGTCCAGTGAGCAGATCACCACCCTGATCGCCACCCTGGGCACCAGCATAGGCCCGGACGAATTCAATGCCGACAAACTGCGCTACCACCGCATCATCATCATGACCGATGCTGACGTCGATGGCGCCCACATCCGCACCCTGCTACTGACCCTGTTCTATCGCCAGATGCCACAACTGGTAGAACGCGGCCACATCTACATCGCCCAGCCACCACTCTACAAAGTCAAGGCAGGCCGCGATGAACGTTATCTGAAAGATGATGCAGAAGAAGCCACCTACATGATGACCGTGGCCCTGACTGGCGCATCCCTCACGCCAGGCACAGGCGCAGCCCCCATCACTGGCGAAGCCCTGGGCGAACTGGTACGCCAGTACAACCTGGCCAACGCCATCATGATGCGCCTCACCCGCGTCATTGACCGCGCCGCCCTCACCGCCATCATGACCGGCGTCACGCTCAAACTGGACACCGCAGAAAATGCAGAAGCATCCGCCATCGCCCTGACCGCCGCCATTGGTGACAATGCCGTCAAAGCAGTAGTACGCAGCGACGAACTCTCAGGCGCATTCAGCCTGCGCATAGAACGCCTGTACCACGGCAACATCAAGGTCAGCAGCATCGACGCCGACTTTGTCGATGGTGCCGATTACCAGGTACTGGAAAACGCCGCCACCACCTTCAAAGGACTGCTCACAGAAGGCGCATTCATCCGCCGTGGCGAAGGCGAAAAAGCCAAGGAAATCGCCGTCCACGACTTCCACCAGGCCATGCTCTGGCTGCGCGACGAAGCCGAACGCGGCGTCAGCAAACAACGCTATAAAGGTCTGGGCGAAATGAACCCAAGCCAACTCTGGGAAACCACCATGGACCCCACAGTCCGCCGCCTGCTCAAAGTACAGATCGAAGACGCGATTGCCGCCGACCAGATCTTTACGACACTGATGGGCGACGACGTGGAACCACGCAGGGCGTTTATTGAATCGAATGCGTTAAGGGCGGGGAATATTGATGTTTGATAATCAAGCGCTTTTTAGATTGTAAAGACAACGACAAAGGCCCGTCATGCTTAATGCATGACGGGCCTTAGTTTTTGGGGCACAATCAATTTTAATCAGAAAACAAATTGAATAGAAAAACGATACGCTTGTTCGTTCATAAAATCATAAATAAGCCCATCGACTTTCGTTGTCGCGCCTAAAACATCTATAAAAATTACACCTATTTGCTATTTTCCATCAATTGCCAGCGATTAAATATTATCGACATGATCGAACTTGATATCTATTCCAATACTCCCGATGAGATTTCTATAGTTGAGCGTTATTGGGCCATGAATTCTGATGGTAAATTCAAAGAGAGCGTAAAAGATCTTCTTCCGTTTTACCATATCACAAGCACTACACAGCTATCTGCATTTATCCGAAGTATTTCGCAAGCTTGGGATATGAATCAAATTTGCAAACAGTGTGGCAGATACCAAGAAGTCGCTAGTCGATCTGAAATAAAAGCATCACGTCAAGAAATGCACCAACCATGTGCTGCCTGTCAGCGGGTCATCGATGAAGAACTGCGCGAGGCTGAAGCAAAAATTGGAGCTGACTTGCAACGTCGGTTAGCTACCGCTTCTGAATTGGCTTCATCACGCAAAATCGCTTACATCGACTTACCTGATGACATCGCTCTGATCTTAATTGCGCTAGAGCGAGCAATAAATCCACGTCTATTTACAAGTACATTTATGCGTTCCGACTGCCGAGCACTTGTACCGTGTTATGTAGGAGATTTCATAAAAAAATTGTACAAATCTGTAGCTATTATTGATAATCCGAGTGAAGCAGTAGCTGGGACATATTTTGTTAAAGACAATCAGCTTTGGCATAAGTCTGATCAAGTAGTTTATTCCCTAACTCCAAATTCTACTTTGGTTGCCAATGAAGATGCATTTAATACTCTAGTTTTACGGCCATTCGATAATAACAAAGCAATTCTAAATCTCTGGCTTGATTATGCAACTACCGACTGCATGCGTTATCTTTTGGATCAATGCGAAATGCACGGCCTTTACACAACAGCTGAAGACGATGAAGAAATTCAAAGTATATTTCGAACCGCGCTTAGGACTTACAGCGTTGCGCATATGTGGTCAGCAATTTGGAAGATTGTGAAGGATGCTGCCTCGCTATCTACTAGGACTTACTATAATCGAGAAAAAGCCGCCGCAACCATACCAGGGAAAATCTCACGATTCCTTGAAAAGGTGCAAGTGGGTCAAGTTACATTAAAAAGGTGGAATCGCCCCGAGAGCCAGCCTTCGGGAACGCTGGGACAAGTATTTAAGGAAATATTTGGAATAGATGAAGAAACGGAAGGCACAACGGTCATGTCTATTTTCGCAGATACAGAATTGCCTTATAGTGTGGATTCCAAATTGTCGATCGGTGAACTTGCTGAGCCAACTCGACAGCTCATGACTTGTGCTTTGGCTCGCGGGATGGAAGCTCAAGTTATGTTGTTATTTGCAGATATGGTCAGAAATGGGACTGATACTGCAAGCGCAATCAATTCAGTTTTTAAGGCATTTCCTGTATTTAAAAAACCGGAAAGCTAGATTTGAACAAAAATGAGAATATCCATAATAAAGTAAACATGGTTATATTACATCTAGTTCACACTTCACCAAATACGCAAAAGTCTCATCTAAATACTCGGGCAATCGTGTCCCGTCTTCTACAACACCCTCGGGCACAAAAATCACCATTCCTTGCCGCGCCCTTGTCAACAAGACGCGATATGCATTTTCCAAGTAACGCCGTTGCTTTTCATTCTGTCGACGTTTCCAAGTTGTGCCGGTAAATTTCCAATGCTCAAACTGTCCGTCCACATAGCGATAATCGGCATCCCATCCAATGAGACACCAATCGAGTTCTAAGCCTTGAATATCAAATTCGGTAGCTACATCTTCTAAGAAATGACATGAACGTATATCGTCTTGTTCATTCAAAAACCAATCAGCCGCGGAGAGCCTATTTTTTACGAATATACCTTCAGGTTTTAAACGTACTGCACCCGCTGAAGCAATAACTCCTTTAGTTTCATTAGCGCGAGCACGTTGTTTGATCCACGCTTTGGCTTGTTGTAAATCACGAGTGACGACAATGGGAAATTTATCTTTGAAGTTTTGGTAGCATGCACGCGCTTTTTCTGGCTCGTTATGTATCAAGTAATGCGCCATGTGCGAAAGTTTTTCTGCTCGAAAAGATCGCATCGATGTGGCTAGATGAAAACTATTTTGTGGTTGCGCTCTTGCAATGCCTGCAAAGCTAATGTCGCGCCCAGCATATTCGACTTGAGAGAGTTTGTTCGAATAGAAGACATGCCAATAAGAAAAATCTTTTTCCAATGCATCGACCCACCCTTGCAAACCTGCTTCACCTGTATTGATTTCTTGCCCACCGCCGATCAATGCAATGATTACACACCAATCGTGACGATCCATCACGCTGATCAAGAACTCTGGCTCAGATTGGGAAAAATCTTTTTGACCACGTTTAGTGGTCATAAATTTTGAAGTATTTTCTTGATCCCATGCTCGTTGTGCTTCATCAAAGATCACTACGCGCTCTGATGGGGCAGTTTTGTCTTTAATGTATTCGTCTCGGAATTTGTGAATATTTTGGATGGAAGCTGTCGCTGCACGTAAAGCCTCTGCTTTATTTTTATGCGCTTTGCGTGTTACCGAATCACGCGCAAGTGCCTCTGTCAAAACCTCTACCAATGGTCCGTTACCTGATAAGAAGACAGCATGCTCTTCTTTTTCGGCGCTGACATCTGTAGCTATATTTAGTCCGACTAAAGTCTTACCAGCACCTGGCACGCCTGTGACAAAACAAATAATTTTTCGTTGATATATTCTGGCTTGATGAATTACTTCTTTTAGTGCTTGCGAGGTGACATACAAGTTTTGTGCGCCCGCATCGTTGCGGGCAATGTCACTCACATCGTGACTCGCATAAAGTGCTTGCGCTGCTTCGACAATTGTAGGTGTAGGCTTATAGGAAGAATGGAGCCATGTATAGAACTCAATTGGCGGCGGATTGCTAATATGGTCAACACAATATTGCAATGTGTTACGTAAAGTGGTGCTATTGGCTCGCAATGGATCATAAACACTATCGACTTGCTGCATAGAGCCTCTTTGCCTTACTGATGCACGCGTTGCCACTAATATTGGAACGATAATCTTGTCGTGACTTCCTTCATGAAAATGGTGCAGATCAATAGCATAACCGTGTACTTGCCTGATATCTTGCGCGGCATAGTCTTCGGCGCCAACCTTAAATTCCAGAACAAAGATAATATTTTTGTAGATAAGCACTGCATCAGCACGCCTGCCCATACGTGGGATTTGAAACTCAAAAAATAAATAGCCTTCGTTAAAGCCTTGCATACTCTCTTGCAAGATATCTATCTGACTTAGCCATGCGCCAGTTTGCTGATGTAATAATTCCTGAGAATGGTTTTGTGTGATTTTGCCGATAATCGAATCGGTCGATTCATTCAAAAACGATGTCACGTCGGCTGTATAAAAAGCACGATTCGACATTATTGATTTTCTTTCGACGGAAAGAGTGTTGCTACTGATAAACCAAGTGCTTTGGCGATACGATAAATATTTACAAGACTGACGTTCCTCACACCTCGCTCTATACCGCTAATATAAGTGCGATCTAATTCTGCTATGAGTCCCAACTGTTCTTGGCTTAAGCCACGTGCAATACGTAACTGTTTTAGATGAAGTCCAAACTCGATTAAATTTTGATCCGCCATCACTTTACCAATTGTTGATTCATAAGTGATGATGTCGGCATGTGACTTATAGATCTACGGACTATGAGTCACATAATTAATTGAATGACAAAATTCAGCCATCACCTGCAAGATTTTTGGAATTTTAATTTCAGAAATTTGAAGGACAGGTTGAAGAACGCGTTGCCATGGGTGATAGGTGGTAGTGCCTAAACCGTGGGAAGAGTCTGGTCTAGCTATCAAGAAGCAATGACATGCTAGTGCCACTTAGCGGCGCGGCAACATGATTGCAAATACTTATCAAGTATAGATTGTTAATCAGCATGCGCTGATCGTAGGCTTCTAATAAGCCGGATTTGGTGCGCTAGCAACACTAGCAACAAGAAACTCATTGCTGTTGCCGCACAAAAAACTCCCAAATTATCTCCGCCCCATTCGGAGCCATCGGCGACGTGCCTAGCAGGCGGGCACGTCGGTAGTAGGGTTGCGGTAAGCCATGTCCACCGCCGTGGATGGTGACGAGTTCAACTTCGGTTCTGGCGTCCTGCTTCCAGCTTACTTGTTCTACATAGACACCTGATATGGCGTTGGTTTGCGCGGTTGGTGTGCTGGTGATCTTGTTCAGGTCTGCGATATATTGCGCGGATGCGCGTGCGTTGAGTACGTCGCCGCATTTGTAGAACAGGCCAAGCAGGTTCACTTCGCCGCCGTTGTAGGGCACCAGCGGGTCTTTGGTGCTGTTCATGATCATGACGGATAATTTGCCCAAAAAAAATGGCCCGCTAAACATAGCGAGCCATATCCTGATCCTGAGGGAGGAAAGCCTGTTCAGTGAAAACTGTTCAGTAAAGGCGGGTCTTAGGACAGTTCACTTTGATTGATGATAATCCGTGACACCAGGCCATATTCCTTGGCTTCAGCAGCGCTCATCCAGAAATCGCGGTCTATATCTGTCGTGACTTTTTCCAGGGTCTGGCCGGATTCCCTGGCGATCAGGGCGGCGATGCGTTCGCGTATCTTGACGATTTCGCGTGCCTGGATGGCGATGTCGGTTGCCTGGCCGCCTATGCCGCCGCTGGGCTGGTGTATCAAAAAGCGGGTGTTTGGCAGGCAGACACGGCGCTCTTTGGGGACAGACAGGAACACATTGACGGCAGCACTACCTACCCAGCCAGTGCCGACGATATTCACCGGTGCATCGATGAACTTGATGATGTCATGGATGACATCGCCAGATTCGACATGGCCGCCGGGGGACGATACCAGGATGGTGATGGGGTCTTTGGACTCTGCCGACAGGGCGATCAGGCGTTTGCTGACTTCAGCCGCCAGTTTGTCATTGATGGTGCCAAATACCAGCACGGTGCGGGATTTGAAGGCCTTTTCTTCGAGGAAAGGGCTGCGTTGTACTTCGTTGTTGTCTTTTTCGTCGGCCATGAAAGTCTTCTTAAGGTTGGACTGCTAGATGTAGATGGTATTTTTAGGGAATACAGGCTGGGTAAATGGCAGCTCAGGTGCTTTTTTTCAAGTAGGCCTCAGCCAGCCTGACCCAATAAGTTGCGCCTATGGGCAGCAAATCATCATTGAAGTCATAACTGGGGTTGTGCAAGTTGCAAGGCCCGAGGCCGTGGCCCATGTCGCGGTGGCCACCGTCACCATTGCCCAAAAACGCATAGCAACCCGGTTTGGCTTGCAGCATGAAGGAAAAATCTTCCGCGCCCATGGTGGGTTCTACCCTTTCATCGACATTGTCTGCACCGACCACGCTGCGCATGACTTCTGCCGCAAAGGCGGTTTCTTTGGCGTGGTTGATCAGGGGCGGGTAATTACGCTTGAAGCGGAAATCTACCTGGGCATCAAAAGCCGCTGCCGTATGCTCGGCAATGGTGCGCATGCGTTTTTCGATGAGGTCTATCATCTCGGTGCTGAAGGCGCGTACCGTGCCTATCAGCGTTGCTTCATCGGGGATGACATTGGTGGCACTGCCGGAATGGATTTGCGTGACTGAAAGCACGGCAGACTCCAGCGGGCTGGCATTGCGGCTGACGATGGTTTGCCAGCTCTGTGCCATCTGTATCGCTACGATGATGGGGTCTATGCCCTTGTGCGGTTGCGCCGCATGGGCACCCTTGCCCCTGACGATGACTTCAAATTCATTTGACGAGGCCATCATGGGGCCAGGTGTGACACCAAAAGTGCCCACGGCGGCGCCCGGCCAGTTATGCATGCCAAAGACTGCATCCATGGGGTATTTGTCGAACATGCCTTCTTCTATCATGCGCCGTGCACCGCCGCCGCCTTCTTCGGCAGGCTGGAAGATCAGATAGACCGTGCCATCGAATTCCTTGTATTTGGACAGATAATGCGCCGCTCCCAGCAGCATGGCTGTGTGGCCATCATGGCCACAGGCATGCATTTTTCCATCGTGTTTTGAGGTGTGGGCAAAGGTATTGATCTCTTGCATGGGCAGGGCATCCATATCGGCCCGCAAGCCTATGGCACGTTCGCTAGTGCCATTCTTGAGTACACCGACGATGCCTGTGCCTGCCAGGCCGCGGATGATGGGTATGCCCCAGGCCTCCAGCTTTTGCGCGACGACTTCAGAAGTGCGGTGTTCTTCAAAGCAAAGCTCAGGGTGGGCGTGGATATCACGCCGGATTTGCTGGATTTCGGCCTGGAATTGGACGATAGGGTCGATCAGGTTCATTTTTTGTCTCCGGATTGCATTGCATCAATGCGCTGGCAATAAGCTACTGGCACATATGCACAAGCTATTCTTTGCAGGATGTTATCCTGTTGATAAGAAAAATGATAGTCAGCACGGTATTGGGCTCAATACCCGCTGACGACATGTTTCTTCAGTATAGAGAAAGATACCAGATTCCGGGCAAACTGGTAGTGGTCCATCTGTGCCAGGATTGCATATGCATACTACAAAAACTGCTTTGACTAAATACTTTGACCAGCTTACCTTACCAGCGCATTCCAGACATGGCACTCATGCCCGCGCCATAAATGGCGAGCATGCTCAGAATCAGGCCTATGGGGCCAGACACCAGGCTGCTCCACAGGCAGTTGATTGCGAGTGCCCTTTGCATGCGCAGCCGGGCAATGGCAGCCGCAGGCAGCATGATCAAGCCCAAAATGGCAGGCAACAAGAGCATGATCAGAGGGGTAGTGCGGCCACTGGCATCGAGCATGAAGAAAGAGATCGTCAGCATGGCGATCAGATGCAGCAATATCAGTCTGGCGCGGTCGCTATGCAGGCGTGTTGCCAGATAAGAAAAATAAGCAGGGTAACTGAGGCCACCAAGCATGAGTATGCCAGGCACATTGCTGAGATTGGTGTGGCTGATGTAGTCATAGACCAAAGGTGGCAGTATCAGGACCAGCAGGATCAGGAAAAGATGCAGGCCAATACGCAATGCAATACGCTTGTTGATGGGCATGTAAGCTCAGTTTATACGGGTAGAGTCGCAGGCAAGGCCCGCAGCTTGCTTAGTGTAGCAGATGGCACGGCTTGCACGAGTCTGCGCACGAGCCTGCGCACAAGTCTGATATAAAGCCTGTAAAATTCGCTAAAAGACGGTAAAACATTTTATATACGCAATGCAGATACTCATGAAACTTTCATGCCGGAAAACCAGCCATGGGCCAGCCCAGGCGGATTCCCTGTGTCTGCCGATAATCTCAAGGCAGGTCTGATACATGCCAGGATTCATCTTGCGCCGCCTGCTGCAAAGCCTGGCTGTTTTGCTGCTTATGTCACTGCTGGTATTTGCTGGCGTGTATGCAATAGGCAATCCCATCGATATCCTGATCAGCCCTGAGGCAGACCAGCTTGAGCGTGCGCGCATCATCGCTGCATTTGGCCTGGACCAGAGCCTGCCGCAGCAATACTGGTTATTTTTGAAAAATGCCCTGGCTGGCGACATGGGGCGTTCCTTCGCTTATGCGACACCCGCCTTGGGTCTGATCCTGGAACGCATGCCCGCTACGCTGGAGCTGGCGGTGTTTGCCATCTTGATTGCGATAGCTCTGGGCATACCGCTGGGTCTGCTGGCCGGTTTGCGGCCAGACAGCATTGCTGCAAAAAGCATCATGGCGGTATCGATACTGGGTTTCTCCCTGCCTACCTTTTGGGTAGGGTTGATGCTGATCATGGTGTTTGCCGTGCAACTGGGCTGGCTGCCTTCCAGCGGGCGTGGCGAGACTACGCTGTTGCTGGGCATACCTGTGAGTTTTTTGAGTATCGATGGCCTCAAGCATTTGCTCTTGCCTGCGCTTAACCTCGCGCTTTTCAACATCGCCATGGTGATACGCCTGACGCGCTCTGGTGCGCAAGAAGCGCTGCTGCAAGACTATGTACGCTTTGCCCGCGCAAAGGGTTTGCGCAATAGCCGCATCATCGGTGTGCATGTACTCAAGAATATCCTGATCCCTATCGTCACCGTGATTGCCTTGCAATTCGGTTCTATCATCGCGTTTGCGATTGTCACTGAATCGGTGTTCGCCTGGCCAGGCATGGGCAAGCTCATTATTGATTCTATACGTGTGCTGGACAGGCCGGTCATCGTTGCCTATCTGCTGTTGATCGTCAGCCTGTTTATTCTCATCAACCTGGTGGTGGATGTGGTGTATTCATTGCTGGACCCGCGCGTGCGTTTGTCAGAAAGCCGGGGCTGATTGTTATGACGGCGATGACTGAAACGATCACTCCAAAAATTGAAACGCCTTTGCAGCGTTTTTTGCGCGACTTCTTTGCCAGCCGCATCGCCAGTCTGGGTAGCCTGATTTTATTGCTACTGGTTTTGCTGGCGATATTTGCGCCACTGATCTCGCCGCAAAACCCGTATGACCTGATGGCGCTGGATGTCATGGATTCACGCCTGGAGCCCGGCAAACTCTCTGCCGATGGCAAGCATACCTTTTTACTCGGTACTGATGAACAGGGGCGCGACATGTTGTCAGCCATCTTTTATGGTCTGCGCATTTCGCTCATCGTTGGTTTTTCCAGCACTGTGATTGCGCTGGTAATCGGGCTGAGTCTGGGCTTGCTGGCGGGTTATCTGGGTGGCCGTGTCGAAGCCATTATCATGCGCATTGCTGACATACAGTTATCTTTCCCCGCCATACTGATCGCCATGATTTTGCTGGCGCTGACAGGGCAGGGCGTGGGCAAGATCATTATCGCTCTGGTGCTGGTGCAATGGGCTTATTATGCACGCACTGCCCGCAGTGCGGCACTGGTGGAAAGACAGAAAGAATATATAGAAGCGGCAGTCGGTCTGGGCTTGTCACCGGCGCGCATTATCTGGCGTCACTTGCTGCCTAACTGCTTGCCACCGCTGATCGTCATCGCGGCCTTGCAGGTGGCGTCGGCGATTTCGCTGGAAGCGACCCTGTCATTTTTGGGACTGGGTTTGCCAGTGACTGAACCCTCACTGGGTTTGCTGATCGCCAATGGCTATCAATACCTGTTGTCTGGTAAATACTGGATCAGTTTTTATCCCGGCCTGGCTTTGTTGCTGACGGTAGTGTCCATCAACCTGGTGGCTGACCATTTGCGCGATGTGCTTAACCCGCGCTTGCAGACGCAATAGCTGGAATAGGTGGAATAGGTGGAATAGGTGGAACAGACAACATGACAATCGCGACTCTGGAAGTACAAAACCTGCAGACTGAATTCGCCAGCCGCGCCGGTACTGTGCGCGCGGTGAATAATGTCAGCTTCCGCGTGCAGCCAGGGCAAATCATGGGCCTGGTCGGTGAATCCGGTTCTGGCAAATCCATGACGGCTTATTCCATCATGGGCCTGATCGACCCACCCGGCAAAGTCACGGCGGGCAAGGTCTTGTTCAAGGGGCAGGATTTGCGCAGCCTGTCGGCAGAAGCCATGCGGCAAGTCCGTGGCAACCGCATCGCCATGATATTCCAGGACCCGATGATGACCCTGAACCCGGTCTTGCGCATCGATACGCAAATGATGGAAACCATCTTTGCCCATCAACAGGTCAGCCGCGAAAAAGCACGCGACATGGCACGCGCCGCCCTGGCCAAGGTTGGCATACCCTCGCCAGATGAAAGACTGCTGGCCTATCCACACCAGTTTTCAGGCGGCATGCGGCAAAGGGTGGCGATCGCCATTGCACTTTTGAATGAGCCTGAGCTGATTATCTGCGATGAACCAACCACTGCACTCGATGTGACCATACAGGGTCAAATCCTGTATGAAATGCAAAAGCTATGCCGCGAATCTGGTACCGCACTGATCTGGATTACCCATGACCTGTCCGTCGTGGCTGGCCTGGCTGATACTGTCGCCGTCATGTACGCAGGCAAGATAGTCGAGAGCGGCAGCGTGCAACAAGTATTGGAGCAGGCTATGCATCCCTACACCCACGGCCTGATCGCCTCATCACCATCACGCAACCTGCATGGGCAAAGCTTGCGTCAGATACCGGGGGCAACTCCATCCTTGCTGAATTTGCCGCAAGGCTGTGCATTCCGCCTGCGCTGTGAACGTGCCACTGCGGTTTGCGAACAAGACCCGGTGGCAGAAAATCTGCAAGGCCACAGTGTATTGTGCTTTCACCCCATGCACGCAGTCGCAGAGGTGACGCATGACTGATATCCGCCAGCCAGCCTTGCTGGAACTGCGCCAGGTCAGCAAACGCTTTGCCAAACCTGTGGCTCTTACTGACAAGCTCACGCAGCTAGTTGGTGCTGATAGCAAACAGCAAATCGTCCACGCCGTTGATCAAGTTGATTTGAGTCTGCAAGCCGGTGAGGTAGTCGGCCTGGTCGGTGAATCCGGTTGCGGCAAATCTACGCTGGGGCGCATGGCCGTGGGGCTGCACAGTTTGTCTGATGGTACGCGCTGGTGGCGTGGTGAAAACCTGGCAGATATGGACCAGGCCAAACGCAGGCAAATGCAACTGGCCGTGCAAATGATATTCCAGGACCCGTATGCCTCGCTGAACCCGCGCCTGCGCGTGCAAGACATCGTCGGTGAAGCACCGGTCGTGCATGGCATCATCAAGGCGGCAGAACAGCAGGAATATGTAGAACACCTGCTGCAAAAAGTAGGGCTGGACCCGGCTGTACTAAAGCGCTTCCCGCACCAGTTTTCTGGCGGCCAGCGCGCCCGCGTCGGCATCGCCAGGGCACTGGCCGTCAAGCCTGAACTACTGGTGTGCGATGAGGCAGTAGCTGCGCTGGATGTGTCGATACAGGCGCAAGTCCTGAACCTGTTTATCAAACTGCGTGATGAACTGAACCTGACTTATCTGTTCATCAGCCATGATCTCGGTGTCGTCAGGCATGTGTCTGACCGTGTACTCATCATGTACCTGGGCCGCGTGGTGGAATCCGCCGCGACGACAGAAATTTTTGAACGGCCTAATCATCCCTACACGCAAGCCTTGCTGGCTTCTGCCCCGAGGCTGGAAGTGCGCAAGATGGAATATGTCGCCATCAAGGGTGAAATTCCTTCCCCGCTTAATCCACCGACCGGCTGCCATTTCCATCCACGCTGCCCACATGCCATGCCCAGGTGTGCTGTAGAGCAGCCTAAGCTCAAAGAAGTTGCTCCTTTACACTTTTCAGCTTGTCATTTGAATACCTGATTGTTGTCTTGTTTATATCTGCGCATAAACTGCCAGAGTTGTTTACGCTTTCGCTGACAGGCAGTAAAGCGGCAAAGAATTCAAATCAATAGAATAAAGTACGGGAGATGTGAATGTCTGAGAACAAATGTCCTGAATGTGGTTTCGGTATTTTTAACAGGCGTTGCGCCAAATGCGAAAAATGTGGCATTGCCTTGCCTGAGTCCATGGTCATGTCCAGGCAAGAGTTACATGCCGTCCGGGAGCGTGAACGGCAAGAAGATGAGTTAGCGGCAGAATTAAAGAAAGACCTCGCCAAGCGCTCTTTGCGCAAGACTGGCCATGACGGTAGTTACAGTTACTTTGATGGCGGCAGCTCTGGTGGTGCAGCCGATTGCGGTTCTGGTGGCGGTGATTGCTCTGCTTGACCCGCTGTCCTGGATTATTTCACCAGCATGTAATTCCAACACAGTGTGGTCAGGTAGTAATAATAGGACTTACGCAAAACCGCCCCAACTGCGTTGTTAGCTCCTAGCCGTACTAAAGTACTGTCTTCGTCGCTACGCCTTGTTGGGACAATTTTGCGTAAGTCCTAAATAATAAAGATATGTGAATCAGTGATAACGCTTATGTCAAAAATAAAGAAGACTTATTTGCTGCAGTGCGATAAAGTAGTACCTGTCTCCTCCAACACCTCCTAAGGTTTGGATTTAACCCGCAACCGCAAGGTCGCGGGTTTTTTTTCGTCTTTTTAATTTTTTTCCTCTACAGCATTTAAATTCCACGAATATTGTAATTCTATGCAGAAATATTCTAAGCGCCCTGATATGTGTTTTGTGAATGATTGATATGCATAAATAGATCTTGGTAAATTTGTTGCGCTGCGATATAGTTACACCTGTCTCCTCCAACACCTCCTAAGGTTTGGATTTAAACCCGCAAAGTTTGCGGGTTTTTTTTTGCCTTTTTTTGTCCGCCCTTCTTTGCGCAACTGGTGCGCTATCCGCCCTCGTCTTGTATGGTCAGGGTATTGATTTGTTAAAATGATATGATTACTGTCATGTCAATTTCCTTTCAGAACTTCATGCTCTTGCAACGCCAACTCATCTCCCGCACCCTCATTTGTCTGGCACTGTCTGCGCACTGCTTGTTTGCAGAGGCGGCGCAGCCAGACAAATCTGAGCAGGTAGCAGTTTCACAAGCAGTAGTAGTGACCAGGGAAATGCGCGCGGCATTGCAACAGTTTGTCAGCCACTATGCGGGCAATGCAAAAGCCAAGCCTCAGCATATTTATATCGCGAGCATCAAAACCGAGACCGGTGAAAATGCTTTGTATGCGTATTGGAAAGAGGACCAGTCCATCCTCCTCATGAATTTCTTTACGCAAGCAGTGGAAGAAGAAGGCTTATCGTGGCTGCATCATAAAGCCAGGGTAGATTTAAAAACCGGTGTTGTTGCCACCGAAGCAGAGATGAGTGGCAGTAACTATCTCGTCACCAAGGCATGGGCCGACAATATCATTCAGGCTTGTCGCGAGCGCGGGCAAGTTCTGGTGCTCAAGGCTATGCCTCGTCGCAACAAATCAGCATTAAAGCCGCATTAAAGCCGCATTGATAGCAGCCAGATGCTGGATATGCCTGAGCTGTTTTGCACACAGAATGTCAGTTTGAGTATTCACTCTAGAGATGGATAAAACATAACTGGTATCTATGCTTTGGCTTTGTTTTCCTAAGAAGAAAATTCAGTGGTATTTGTTGTTGCAGAGATATTCAAAATATGTATACCTGATATATGGATAATAAAGCATACAGATATGCTGCACCGCATTAAAGTAGTACCTGTCTCCTCCAACACCTCCTAAGGTTTGGATTTAAGCCCGCTAATAGCGGGCTATTTTTTTGCCTGGAGACTTTAGAAATCAGCTCGGTGATTTATTCAGCGATATGTATATGCCGCTTGATATGCTTGAGATGGGCAACAATGGTGAAGGTCATGATAACCAGTAAAGACCACGAACTCCATTTGCCCACATGCACGGTTGACCAGGCACCCAGTTGATTCGGGTAGCGCCAGATACCAAAGAAGGTCCCCATATTTTCTGCCAGCCAGATAAAGAAACCGATCAGCACAAAGGAAAGCAGCAAAGGCATGCTGCGGTCACGGTCTAGCGGGCGAAATACCACCGATGAACGCGCATACAAGCCCAGCGCACAGGCCGCCAGATACCAGCGATAGTCACCGATATAGTGGTGAGTGAAAAAATTCAGGTAAATCAGTATGCCTATCAGGCCAGCCATCCAGTAAGGTGGATGGTGGCGTATGCGCAAATCAAACAAGCGCCAGGCCTGGATGATGTAGCTACCTATGCTGGCATACATGAAACCGCTGAACAGCGGCACGCCCCATAGCTTGGTATAGCCAAATTCAGGATAAGCCCAGCTCTGTATCTGGCCCGATACCTTGAACACTTCCAGCGCAAAACCTACCATGTGGAACAGGGTTACGGCCTTGAGTTCATCGACGGTTTCCAGCTTGCTCCAGACCATGCCAGCCTGTATCAGCAAGGCAATCACAAACAGCACATCGTAACGCGGCAGGCCAAACAAGCCAGCCTTGGGCACGATGAGTATCGATGCAAAGAACAGGCCGACGAACAGGCAGGCACGCACTTCTTTTATGCCGAAATACCAGAACTCCAGTAAAAAACGACGAAAACCTGCGAGGTTTTCAGGCCGGGGAGGTTCGATAAGAAATTGGTCTATGGATTGCAGGCGCATGGGCTGTATTGTAACAAGCCTGCTGCGCTTGTCGTCACGAAGATGAGATGCTTGCCTTTGTTACAGGGCACTTACACAGCATTTAATGAGCACTTATTTGCGCACCTATCTGAACACTTATTGCTTGTTGCGAAAAAGACTATGTTGTTTAATTGATGCGTAATAGAACATATACTAAAAGCAGTATATCTAAGCTTGAAAAATTGCTGACAATCGTAAGCGAATTTGAAAAATGATTTAGTGCAAATGCAAAGATGGCACGTCACTTGCATTCCTTAAATCAGTTTCAGCGTTGAACCAGAATAATGGGCATCCACTTGCCCGAGTATTATGCATCCGGAGAATAAAAGTATGACGCAGTCCGCGCAATTTAGTGACTACCCTCGCGACCTCATAGGCTATGGCCGCCATGTCCCGCATGCGCAATGGCCAGGCCAGGCCAGGATAGCCCTGCAATTTGTCCTGAACTATGAAGAGGGTGGCGAAAACTGTGTGCTGCATGGTGACCGTGCGTCCGAGCAGTTTTTATCCGAGATCGTTGGTGCAGCAGCTTATGAAGCGCGCCATATGTCGATGGAATCCATATACGAGTATGGTTCCCGTGCCGGTGTCTGGCGCATCTTGCGTGAATTTGAAAAACGCCAGTTGCCGCTGACCGTGTTTGGTGTCGCCATGGCTCTGCAGCGCCATCCAGAATTGACTCAGGCTTTTGGCGAACTCGGCCATGAAATCGCCTGCCACGGCCTGCGCTGGATACATTACCAGAGTATGGAAGAGTCCTTGGAGCGTGAACACATGCAGCAAGCCGTGCAAATCATGCGCGAGCTGACTGGCAAAGCGCCGCTGGGCTGGTACACCGGGCGCGATTCACCGAATACCCGCAAGCTCGTCGTTGAACATGGCGGCTTTGCCTATGATGCTGATTACTATGGCGATGACCTGCCTTTCTGGACACAAGTGACGACCAGCGATGGTCAGCAGCATCCCCACCTGGTCGTGCCCTACACCCTGGACAGCAATGACATGCGCTTTGCCACGCCCCAAGGTTTTAATACGGGCGAGCACTTCTATGATTACCTCAAAGACAGTTTCGACCTCTTGTATGCCGAAGGTGACCCTGAGGGCGACAATGCACCAAAAATGCTATCCATAGGCATGCATTGCCGCTTGCTGGGGCGTCCCGGACGCTTCCGTGCCTTCCAGCGCTTTCTGGATTATGTGCAATCGCATGACAAGGTGTGGGTATGCCGCCGCA
This sequence comes from Undibacterium sp. KW1, assembly GCF_009937955.1. Taxonomy (NCBI): domain Bacteria; kingdom Pseudomonadati; phylum Pseudomonadota; class Betaproteobacteria; order Burkholderiales; family Oxalobacteraceae; genus Undibacterium; species Undibacterium sp. KW1. Next base: position 21,334 of record NZ_AP018439.1, read on the forward strand.
TCGATATCGCTGAACACTGGAAACAAGTACATCCCTATGTAGTTAAATAAATGCAGCGCCTGTTGATCAGGCCGGGCGTATCCAAACCCTGCCTGCCCAAGATTAAGCTGACAAAGTTTGATTTGCCACCACGCTGAAAAAATTGTTGTTAAACCTGTGAGAAGGAAAAAAAGATGAAAATGCAGATGAAAGCCCTGGTTTTGGCAGTTGCTTCATGTTTGTGCGCAGGCAGTGCGCTGGCGCAATCCAGTGTCACCGTGCAAGGCCTGATGGATTTGTCGGTAGGCTCGGTCAAAATGAGTGGTGACAAGGCCAGCACGGCTGCCATCACACCCGGCGGCATGACCACGTCCTGGTTTGGTTTTAAAGGAGTAGAAGATCTCGGTGGTGGCCTCAAGGCAGAATTTGCATTGACTGCGTTTTTGCGTCCAGATACCGGTGAGTCTGGCCGCTTTGGTGGTGATACCCTGTTTTCTCGTGATGCCAATGTCGCCCTGTCCGGCAGCTTTGGCCGTGTCTCGCTGGGCCGTGACCTGGCACCGAGCTTCTTGCCTGTCGTGATTTTCAATCCCTTTGGTGATTCTTTCGATGTTTCGCCTCTGGTGTTGCACTGGTACGTACCATCCGGCGGTTTTGCTTCACGTACCTGGGCCAATTCAGCAGCAGGGGACTCGGGCTGGAGTAATGAAATCATTTATAGCACCCCGAATTTCTCCGGCTTCAGTGCCAATATGCATTATCAGTTTGGTGAAAAAGCCGGTGATACAGGCACGCGCAACATAGGCCTGAATGCCCTTTACTTCAATGGCCCGCTGGCCCTGAGCGCCTTCTATCAAAAAGTGCAGGTGTCGAACCCTCTCGGTGGTTCGGCGATTGTTGATGCCACATCCGCACCTGTGAATTTTGCCTCTATCAATAACCAGACCGCTTACTTCGTCGGTGCCAGTTATGACCTGACAGCCGCCAAGCTGTATGCGACTTATACTTCCAGCAAAAACGACAATGCCGCTGGCAAGCAGATGGATGACAAGATTTATAGCCTGGGTGCCAAAATCCCTGCAGGTGGTGGCGACATCCTGCTGGCTTATGCAAACACCAAACGCAATGGCACGCTGACCGCCAACACGGAATACAAGCGCGATACCCTGTCGGCTGGTTATGACTACAACCTGTCCAAGCGTACCGACGTCTATGCAGTGCTGATGAGTGACAAGATCAGTACGGCTGATCGCGCCACCAGTGTTATTGCTGGCATACGCCATAGGTTTTAGATAGAAACACTGATGCCTTGAAGCCTTGATATCGACGACGCGACATTTGTGTCGGAAATGCCTCCAGTAAAAATGGAGGCATTTTTTTTGAGTTGAATTTTTATGTGCATTAGCTGCTTCTGCTTTTTATTATCAGAGCCGGGGGGAAACTTCATGTCTTACGATCTTATTACGTTACATGTTTAGAATGAAAGACATTAAGGCAATTTAGAGATCTTCATGTCTACCCAAGAAAACAAAAAGAGTGTCAACGCCGTTGAGAGTCAGAATCACGACGTAAATGCAACGCTGGAAAGGATGCTTGCGGCAGTCTATGAGGCAGTCAAACGCGCTCAAGTGGACGTGCAGCGCGGGGCTAGTAAAAAGCTTGAATGGTTTTTCCCTCATGACGAAAACGGCAAAGTCAGTGCGCGTTGTGTGCAAGTGCCAATTCCCAGCGACAGTGGTTCAGTAGAGATTAAGGAAATTCCTTTGTTTGCGTTGGTTCCCCATCATGATCTGATGATAGAGCAGGTCAATATCAGATTAAAGCTCGACCTGCTGCGTTTAACCTCAAATTCGGGCAAACCGGATGTTCCGGAACTCTCCTCCAAATTACCTAAAGCAGGCGGCGATGCAGATCAGTATGCAGAAATTGAAGTGAGGCTGCGTGGCATAGAACCAATAGAGGGGATTGCTCGGCTCAATGATGCCATCGTGAAGCGCATATAGACGAATCTAAGCGACCTTGACAGCTAGTGCCTGTGCAATCAATCGTAGGAAATTGGTAGTTCTTTTTTTAACACAAACAGGAGAAATATAAATGCCAGATACCGATAAAATCGCCAATAATTTTAACAACCTGCCTATGGAATCCCTGATAGGGGCACCATTAGTGGCTGCAGGAAAATCCAATATTCAACTCGCCCTGGCGACCTACGAATTCATAAGTACGGTCTGGTATGAGAAGGATAGCGACCCGGCCAAAGGCGGCAAAGCACGGATGCTTAAATTCCCTCTTGAGCGCTCCGATGAAACTGGACAAAAGCGCCAGTTTGAAGTCAACGCTCCACTCGCTGCCTTGATAGAAACTCCTAACTTGATGGTGCGGAATATCGATATCCAGTTCAACATGGAAGTTAAGGATACGGTTAAAAATGAGAACTCTGTCGATACGAAGGTTGGTGCCGATTTCAACGTTGGTGGCTTGAACTGGGGTCTCAAACTCAGCGGCTCCCTCACAACGCATACTAACAATACGAGGGAGACAGATCAAAGCGCGAAATATGAAATCCGCCTTAATGCTGGCCAGGCCAGTCCGACGGAAGGCATGAATCGCCTGAGTCAGGTATTTGCTTCTGTGATTGAACCTATGCCATTGGGAAATAGTAAAGGAAACTGACGAGTGTCGTCAGCGCATGTAATGCGCATTCATGCGCTGACCCAACATCACGGTAACGGTTACTTGTCTACATGGGCTTACTGAATTCATCAATTACCCGATATCAGGGAAGTCTTGGTTCAGCGCTGGTCAAGCTTGCCTACCGCAGAAAAAAGCAGCAAGGAGTGCAAGAGGAGATCATGCCAGGCAAGCGTAGTGAGTCGTCAATATTAGTGATACTGGTGTGGACGATCGGTCTGTTAATTTTTTCAGCTATATTTTCCTGGCTGCTTTTTACAAGGATACTGAACGCGTTACATACCTTCGTGGCGGTATGGCTGTTGTTGACGGGTATCACCATGCTTGTACGGAAATCAGTATTCACCAATTCTCTGGAAAGGCTTAGTCTCTCCAGGCTGTTTATGGCGAACTGGCTTGGGTTGGCAATTGCTATCAATATGTCTGCCCATCAGTTGGATATGCACAAAGGGCTGAGCGTGGCGGGCGGGTATGGTTTTTCCGCCGCACTTCTCATTAGCATATTGACGGCGATCGCCATGCCCGCAATTTTCCGTCGCAAGAGGCGTTTCAGCCCGCAGGCGGGTGTATATCAGCGGGTGGCAGACAGGTGGAACTGCGATGTAGCGGACATCACCAGTCAGTCAGAAGGTCTATTGCTAAGCCTGCCATCTGCCAGAACCAGTTCTTTGTTGCTGGCATTGCGTGGTACAGAATTGATGACATCACACAGGTTTGATTTTGCGAGAGTACAGTTCGCTCTCACTTCTACACTTATACCCTGGATTTATGGGGTCCAGTGCTTGATGCAATTGTATGGAATGAAATCGGGTTCTACGGAAACTATTCCTGTCTTCCCGCCAGAACTACTCGCTTTACTGATTGCCAGCCACAGTCTTTACCTGGCGTCAGAGTGGGTTTGCCATACTCCGCTGACCGGTGACGCAGAAATTCATGTTGGCGTGCCCACACTAGCCGACGAGGCTTTGGCTAGCCTACTCAGCAGCATCACGCATGTCGAGACCATGATCCGATCTATAGAAAGAAATAATGCCAGCCAGTTGCAAGGCACTCAGGATTTGCTCGTCGTTCTAGGCAGAATGGTGGAGCGTCTGAGTCAACAGCAAGGCCGGGGAACAGATTCAATGGAAACCGCGATTCGATCACTGTGCGAAAAGCTCGACTACCTCGAACGCAATATTTCCGTTCAGGAAAGAAATGCTGATGCTATCTCGCGCATGCTCCGGAAAGCTGAGTCGAATTTGCGGCGTTGACTTCCTTTGATTTTCAAAAATTTAAGTGCGACATAAGCCTGCCTCATCAATTGGGGCCGGCAATTTTTAGTGTGGACAAAAATGATGAACCGACCAGAATTGATAGACCTAGATTATTCAGGTGATACCAGCATATTTGGTGAAAAATACATGGAAGTCATTATCGGCCCAGGCACCACAGCAGCCAGGCACAGAACCAGAAGCAATAACAAATTATTTAATGCCTTGAATGCAGGGTTTCGGGAAGAGAGTGGCAGCCGTGCAGCGGGCTGGATCTGGGGCACTTACTAAATGCCGAGTTGGGTGGCGACGCAAGCGACAGAAATCAGACCTTGCTGACAGCAACCGGGAACGGTAATTCGGCAAACCAGAAACACAGCAGCATAGAAAGCAAGGTCAAAAACGCAGTGAGAGCTGGAGAGTTGGCTTCCCGTGCCTACAAAAATCACGACTACTGGCTCTGTGTTTATTATAAAGTTGAAGTACAGAAAAACAATTCGAGACTTGACAGCGAGTTATATGAGTTAAGTAAGCAGATACCATATGGAATCAATGTTAACGCCTATCCTATGCTGGTTTCCAAAACGGATCTGAGCGATAGAACGCCTCTTAAATTCGGTTTGCGAAAAAACCGTGCCATACTGGATCGATTATGTCCTGGTATTTCGCACGAAACACAGGATTATTATCTGAATTGTTATACCAGTAACGAACTAATACGAAATTTTATAGCCAGTCAAACGCAGGTACTACTGCCTTCGGATTTGGGTACCGGAACCAATTCTGCTCCTGGCGGCGCCAGAGTGGTGCGAGGCATACGAAAGCAAAAGAAAACAAAAAGAAAACAGGCGCCAGGCAGCTATACCTATGTACCAGGGTATCCCCGAACAGCAAGGAAGAAGCGCCAATAGTATACTTGTCGTGATGTCATAAACGGCGCATGATCTGCATCATTGTGATTAAGTGCTCATCAAGAAAACTGAAACTCATTACATAAACAGGACGAGAGGTGTTTGGTTCATAACGTGGGCTGTCAAGGTGGACGAGGCATTCAATGGTGTTGCTATTGACAAGGAATCCAACACTTTAGGCCTTAGGCAAGTGGCAAATACTCCGTGAATTGACGATCAAGGCTGTCACAAACAAGGGGCCTGTGTCGTCTTATAGTTTTTCAAGATGAGATATGTCATGATAAACCGCCTGCAAAGCTTTACTGACCACAGATCCCGATTGTTTGGCATTGCCTATCGCATGCTGGCTTCGCGTGCCGAGGCTGAAGACCTGGTGCAAAACACCTATCTGCGCTGGCATGCGCTCAGCGATGAAGAGTTATTGCAAATCCGCGAGCCCCAGGCCTGGCTGGTGACTGTCATCAGTCGCCTTTGCGTGGACAGATTGCGTGTCCTCAAGCGCGAGCGCGAAAACTATACTGGCCCGTGGTTGCCAGAGCCCATGATAGAAGTCGATGAGCAGACGCCAGAGCTGATGGCAGAATTCAGCAGCGATGTCTCGCTGGCATTTTTGACGATGCTGGAACGACTATCGGCAGAAGAGCGCGCGGCTTTTCTTTTGCATCAGGTATTCGACGTCGATTACCCGGAAGTGGCAGGCATGCTCAACAAGACGGCAGCCGCCTGCCGCCAGCTGGTGCACCGTGCCAAAGAAAGGGTGCTGCAAGAAAAACCGCGCTTTGCGGTCAGCCGCGATCATCACAGGCAATTGCTGCAACGCTTTAGTCTGGCCGCACAAAGCGGTAATTTAAAAGAGCTCAGTGCCTTGTTTGCCGACGATGCGCAAATGATAGGGGATGGCGGCGGCAAGGTCGCCTCCGTCAACCGCATCCTGCATGGCGCAGCCCGCATTGCGCGCCTCTACCATGTCGTCGCCAGAACTTACCCACAGCGTATGCAGTTTGTCGAAGTCAGTATCAATGGCGAACCTGGCTTGCTGCGCTTTATCGATGGCAAACTCGATGCGACTATCTCCATCGTCAGCGATGGTGAAAAAATCCTTGATCTGTACACGATACGTAATCCGGATAAATTGCAGGCTTATCAGGGCATGACTTTGCCAGCGACAACTGTTTAAGAAATTATTCAAGCAGTCTGTCACAAACCGATTTTCTCCAGCGTCTTATAGATGAAGAAAGCAATTTCGCTGACTCATTCAGAAAACTGGAGAATTATCATGACACTCAAACTCAATTTCCCTGGCCTGGCACCTGCTGCTTATCAAGCCCTTGCTGGCGTCAACACGGTGCTGGATGCCAGCAGTCTTGGCAAATCCCTTATCGACCTGGTGTTCTTGCGGGTATCGCAAATCAATGGCTGTGCCTTTTGTGTCGATAAACATGCGCATGATCTGCTCGAACATGGCGACAATTTCCAGCGTCTCAACAGTCTCGTATGCTGGCGCGAAGCTCCTTGTTTCAGTGAAAAAGAAAGGGCTGCATTGGCCTGGAGTGAAGCCTTGACCAATATCGCAGGCAAGCATGTCGATGAAGCGCTGCAACATGAATTGCCCAAGCATTTCACGGAAAAAGAACTGGTGGATCTGGCATTTGTCATTGGCCTCATGAATGCCTGGAACAGGGTGGCGATAGCTTGTGGGAAAAGTTTCAGCGTGCGTTAAAGTGTCGTGGTGTCGTTGTCTGGCGAGATGAGTTCTAGATACAAGGCCAGGGATAAATATTGACATTTTTATAAAGTTATTTATCCTTGGCGGTCTTGTATGACCTGAACAACTGCCTGACAGGATTATTCCCATGACTACAGTGCCTGAGTTGCCACTCCTCCAGATACTTCCCTATCTATTCTTGTATGCGGCCATCGCGGCAGCCTGGTTACCTGCAATAGTTTTGGCCGGGCCTGTCAAAAATCTGGTACCCGGTCACCTGCTTGCTGTGCTCGCAGGACTACTGGCTTTGATCAGCGGTCTGATCTCACCCGTGGCAGCGGCGGTATTGCTGGTACTGGCAGTCTTGCTGTGGGCGAGCGTCAGGAATACTTTTCCACTTGCCTTGCGCATAGTCGCCGGTGTGCTGGCACTGCTGGTGGCGCTGCTACTGGCGATGCACAAAGTGCCCGGTTTCCACAATATCCTGTTGCTGGACAAAGTCAGGTTCAGTGATGACGCCATCCCTTTTACCCTGTATGCCAATTTTGATAAGGGCATGGCGGGTTATCTGATGCTTAGCCTGTTTTGTTCGCGTGTCAGCAACTGGAAGCAATTCCTGGCCGATGGCAAGCGCATTGCCTTGCCAGCTCTGCTGACTATTGCTGTCTTGATCGTGCTGGGGCTGGCGACACAATTTTTCCGCTTTCCCCTAAATTGCCGGAAGCGACTTTCCTCTTTCTTGCCGTGAATCTGTTTTTGACTTGCGTCGCAGAAGAAGCTTTTTTCCGTGGGCTGATGCAGGAAGCCATTTATCGCCTGGGCAATAAGCCAGCCTATGGCTATCTGGCGATAGCCGTGTCAGCAATCTTGTTTGGCGGCCTGGCACACCTTGGCGGCGGCACGCAGTATGCTGCCCTGGCGACAGTGGCAGGGCTGGGCTATGCCTCATCTACCACCAGACCCGCAGGCTGGAGTGGGTGATACTCACGCTGCTTTTAATCTGTCACTTCATCTTGTTCACCTATCCGAAGTTGGCCTGATGTTGGCTTGATTTTTTACAGGCCATGACGTGTCGGTACAAATCCGTCGCACTGGTACAAGTATGAATCAATTGTCATGGCTAGACTGCCCTGTCGCTAATACCGGGAGTATGATGAACTGGAAGTCATTAGAGAAATAATTTCTGCTGACGCGTCTGGACGACGTCAGTAAATTGATACAAACCAATAGTCTGTGGTACCTGACTTTTGGCCTGGCCTGCTGCGCTGTGGAAATGATACAGGCAGCTGCATCACGTTATGACATGGAGCGCTTTGGCATGATACCGCGTGCCAGCCCCAGGCAGGCTGACCTGATGATCGTGGCAGGTACATTGACCAACAAGATGGCACCGGCCCTACGCCGTATCTATGACCAGATGGCAGAGCCGCGCTATGTCATTTCCATGGGGTCATGCGCGAATGGTGGCGGCTATTATCACTACTCATATTCATCGTACGTGGTTGTGACCGTATCGTGCCTGGATGTGTATATCCCAGGCTGTCCGCCTACGCAGAGGCGCTGATTTACGGGATCATACAATTGAAGAAAGATACGCAGCAGGAAAATGATAGAGCGCTAGGCAAGGACAATGAGCTTGTAGCGCAGCATGTAAGGCAGGAGATAATCGTAGCCAGGCCGGGCGTTACCGCAATTCTCGCAGGCGTCCATCCTGGTAGTACATGGTGATGGCACTGCCATCATGTCTTGATTCCAGATGGACATGTCAGACGTGAAATTCATGTAATGCCATGTGCCATCTGCTTCTGACAAACCATCCCATATCAGGCGCGCTAATTCATCGCCCCGGCAAAATCAGCCCAGTCTATGGTTTGATCTCCATTTTGGGGCTTGATCTCTAATGCTGTCATCAGCCCCGGCTTTGATACACCACTTATCAAGGCTGGCTTCACCAAAGGCATCGGCATTGCTGAGGTAATCATCAAAAGGGCCGAGCTTGCTGATTTCTTTGCCATTGCGGAAAACCAGTTGCAAGCCATTCTCCACATCCCAGTCGCAATCGCATTCCACTGACACATACACCGTCTTGTCGCCATTCGGACGCTGGCTGACCAGGGCTTCATAGCCATACTGTATGTGTTGCCAGACATCAGATGGTTGTGCTATCTGCACGACGTCGAGTTTTTCAGACTTGCGTAGTTGGCTGTGTCCTGATAATAGGCAAAGATATCTGCTTCGGCTTTGAGCAGTGCGGCTGGATCAAGCTTGATGAAGTTGGCAATGGCAGTGTGAAAATCTGCCTTGCTGGTGTCATCGGCTTCATCATAGCCTTCGAGCAGGAATTCATATTCTTGTTCTTGCAGGGCGGGGATGAGTACAGGCTGGCTGATGTACCAGCCATTTTCTTCATCTTTTTCTACTGGCCCAATTCCGGGGATATGCATGATGAGTTTTCTTTAGTGTTAGTGAGTCGGGCAAGATTTGCCGTAACCACTATTGTCCCACACTAAGCGCTCAAGTTTGTGCTTCAGGATGCTGTTGTACCCCAGTTGTGTCATATAACTGGATTTCATTCAAGTGATCGAAGCAACTGACTTCCGCCGGAGTCAGGCCTATCCTGAGTTTTTTATCGCTACTGTTCAATTGTCCATGGTTGACCAGCAGGCGCATTTTGGCGATCAGGTCGGCGGTGTGCAGCAAGTGGCCCAAGGGACTCCATTCTATGGCTTTGCGGCCCCCGGCCTGTTGCTGCAGTGCCAGTATCACATGCTCAGGAAATTCCCAGCGCTGGGCAATACGGTAAGACAGGGTCGCTGCGACGGACGAAAAGATAGGCTGGAAGGCCGGGGAGTATTTGAATTTCCCCTGCTCGCAAGTCTGGTCCAGCAGGCGGAAGGCGATGATGAGACCGACATTTTTCATCAAGCCCGTCAAAAACGCATGGAAAGGGTCCATATCTCGCGCCAGGGTATGGCAGGCGACCGCACATTTCTCTGACTGACCCCAGATATGGGGTGCTGCACGGCGGGTGAATTGGCCGGCATTGAGGTTGATGATGGGGCGGAAAGCGACCTTGGCGATGACCAGGCGCAAGCCTTCTTCACCCAGGACCATGACGGCTTTTTCCAGACTGTTGATACGGTCAGCCGGGTTGTACAGGGCGCTGTTGACGGTATTGATGACTTCACCCACCAGCACCACGTCCTTGACGATCTGGCGTGACAATTCACCGGCAGAGACGGTCTTGCTGCGCAGGCTGTTCAGCAATTGCGGGATGACGCTAGGTACGCGTGGCACAATGACGGCATCGTTCAGGTCAGATGCCAGCAATTTGTACAGTGCTTGCATGACAGTCTGTTCAGTTTCAAAACTGCCGCCTTCGCCAGGGTAGCCCATGACCCAGTCAAAAAACAGGCTGTCTACGGGCAGAGCGGGTTTCCAGGCGACGAGTTTTTCTGTCGTGGTTGTACTGCTTGCCGGGGATTCTACTACGGGAACTGGCTCAGGCTGAGGTGTTGCAATCTCTGGTTCGGGTTTTGCCGTCACTACTGCTTCAGGTGTCTTTGGTGCAGCGACAACCTCAGGCGCTGGCGTGGATTGGCTGCTGACAGGCGCGGCTTGTTCTGCACCGAACAGGCGGTTAAAGAATTTGCTCAGGGTATTCGCCACGGCTGCCCTTTCGATTCAAACTGAGAGCGCATCTTGATACTCATGAAGCGCCAGAGCTTTCAGTGTGTATATTTGCCGTGATCATGTCAATCCCAAGCGCCAGCTATCGTGAATTAGTTGCCCGCTTTTAACTTAAATTGTTATTCCCCAGCGGTAAGCTGGGCATTCAGTATGGCAATTTCTGCCATTATTTCTGCGGGAAATTCTTCCCTGGCCCATTCCCTGTATTCACCGCGCGCATACGCCAGGCCATTCTTGTAATACATATAGGCATTCAGTCGGTTGCGCACATAATTGTTTTGTGTGCGTATGACCTTGCCTGGTGTGCCCATGACGATGGAATTGTCAGGGATGACAGTACCTTCCTTGAGGAAAGTATGCCCCGCAATAATGCAGTTATTGCCGATCACGCAGCCATCCATGATGGTGGAATTGATACCTATCAGGCAGTTATCACCGATGGTGCAGCTGGATGGTGCATGGGTAATGGGCAATGGCTGGTAGATGGTCGGAGTCTGGTCACCGATATGCAGCATGACAAAAATCCTGGATATTGGTGTACGGGCCTATGATGATCTCTTTATGCTCAGACCTGGCAACCACATTCATCCAGATCGAGGCATTTTGCCCCACACTGATCTTGCCATACAGTTGCGCCGTATCATGGATATATGCTGGCATGTCGAGTTTGACATCCGGACCGATGAAAGCCATTTGCTCCCCCAAAAATAAACTGAGATAAACTGAGATAAACTGAGTCAGCTAATCAAAGATAACAGCATACTGCTTTACAGATGCATTTGCTGGAGTATCCCGATAGCGATCATCCAGCACACCGCCATGCCAGACAGATACAGCATTGCCCGCCAGGGTTGCAGGCCACGCAGATAGACGATAGTGTGCAGACAGCGTATCAGGACATAACTGCCAAACAGCCAGCTGGCGCTTGCTTGCGGGCCACCGAGCAAGGTATAAGTCAGCGCCAGGGCCAGGAAGAGCGGCAGGTTTTCTACATCATTGCGCCAGACGCGGGCGCAGCGTTGTACCAGGTCGGCCTCTGCTTCTACAGAGCGCAGGCCAAACATACCTGCATCCTCTGGCAAGAGATAGCGGCGACTGCGTATGCGGCTGATGACCTGTACGCCGCTCAACAGGCTGGCTTTCAGGAACAGTGCCAGCAGGGCCAGTACAAAGCTCGACAGTGCGGGATAGTTCATCATGCTGCCCCTTCTGCGTTTTGCTTGTTGCCGTGCATCCCTGGCAGCCGTAAATTGTGCGATTTGTTGACTTGAGGGGCGCAAGCCACTCATGGACCAGCCCTCGGCTTCGCTTTCCTGGATATTGATCCAGACTGACTTCTTGAACTCCGGGTTGCCACCACCTTCAATTTCTACCAGGGCATCGGCAATTTTTTCCAGCAGGCGCTGTTTCTGCTCCGTGTTCAGCATTCCTTTTATCGTGTTGATTTGCACGTAGGGCATGTCGTACTCCTTGTCTGTTTGTAAGAGACTGCATTGTGCTGTCTGCAGAAAAGTACTACCATTGGCTGAATCGACAAAAAAAGGTGTTTATTGGACAGGGCAGCCAAATGACAATGAAGACAACAAATGAAGGAATCATACGCATAGGCGTACTGTCTATCCGGTTGCCTGCGCAGCGGAGCAGTCATGCCGCTGGATGTATTTACCATTGCCAATACCCTGGCGGGCATACGCCCTGCGGGTAGCAAGAGCCTGTGCAATTCGAGGCTTTCTGGGTCAGCGCCCGCGGTGACATTTTGCAAGAGGTAGATGGCCTGCATTTCCAGGCGCGTGACATCTATCAGCAAATACAGACGCAGAAGCTTGATGCCCTCATGGTGCCAGGAGTGGATCACAGGGACAGCAGCCAGCTTGATGGCTTGCTTGATGCGCTGGCACCTGAGCAGTCATTGATGGAAACTTACTTGCAGCAAGAAAGCCTGCTGATTTCCAGTTGTTCCAGCACCAGCCTGCTGGCGCGTACCGGCAAGCTTGATGGCGCCGTGCCACGACGAGCTGGTGGCTAAGCGCATATTTTCGCAAAAATTTCCCGCAGGTTTTATTGGAGGCAGAAGAGCTCATCGTGGTGGATGGCAAACTGGTATCTTTGGCGGTGACTTCGTATATTGATTTGTCGCTATGGCTGGTCGGCCATTTTGCCGGGAAGAATTGCGGCAGATGACGGCCAAGATACTGGTCGTTGATGCGAATAGAAATAGTCAGGCACCCTATGTCGCAAGGCTATCATGCAGGAGGGCACATAGAGCGCGCGAGGCGCTGGCTGAACAAGCGCCTGGATCAACAATGGGATGGCTGACCTTGCCAGTTATTGTAATGTCAGCCAGCGTACTTTGCTCAGGCGTTTCCAGGAATCGATGAAACTCAGTCCCATCCACTATGTGCAACAATTGAGGCGCCAAGGCCTGCTGAAACAGCGCCTGAAGATATAACGAGCACGTTGTATGAAGATCGAGCTTCAGTAAAACGCGCCAAGGATTACCGGCGCAGGTTTGGATTGAGATTCTAGAGGGCATAAGGATGACAATGGATAACAGACATATAGTGATCGTTGGTGGTGGCGTCATCGGCAGTGCGGTGGCGTACTTTTTAGCCGTGCATCCCCTCTTCCAGGCAGGATCACTGTGCTGGAACGCGACCCTACTTATACCCACGCTTCATCTGCCCTAAGTTCCATACGCCAAATTCACGCCGCTGAATATACAGAAATTCGCATCACCTTCCTGCGCGACCTGCATCAGCACCTCGCGTTGATGGCGAGTTGCCGGAACTTGGCCTCAGCGAACATGGTTATCTGTATCTTGCCAGCGATGCTGTGCTGCCACTTTGCATGAAAATCATGAGATACAAAAGCATGAAAATGTTGATGTCGCCCTGCTTGATCAACATGGACTGCAGCAGAAATTCCCGTGGCTGAACGTCGATGACCTGGCTTTAGGTTCGTTGGGTCTCAGTGGTGAAGGCTGGTTTGACGGCTATGCCTTGCTGATGGCATTTCGCGCAAGCCGCTGGGTGTCAGTTATCTGCAGGCGGATGCGCAAGGTTTTGAACATGAGAAGGTAGAGTAACTGGCGTACGTTTGCAGGATGGTGCAGTCATTCAATGTGATGTTGCCGTCAATGCCGCCGGTGCCTGGGCGCGCCCTTTACTGGCAGGTACCGGTTTTGATTTGCCTGTGGTTGGCCGCAAGCGTACGGTGTTCGTGGTATCCAGCCCTGCGCAGACGCCGTCTTGCCCGCTCATCATTGACCCATCCGTTTATAGAAGGCCAGCACTGGATATGTGGCTTGCCACCGGAAGATGATCCCGATGATGCACCGCTGGAAGCTGACTATGAACAGTTCGATGCAGTCTGGCAAATCATGGCGAATCGCGTTCCCGCTTTTGAAGCCCTGCGCATGCAGAGAGCCTGGGCTGGTTATTATGAATACCATGTGTTTGACCAGAATGCCGTCATCGGTGCGCATCCGCAATTGGTGAACCTGATACTGGCGAATGGCTTTAGTGGCCATGGCATGCAACACGCACCCGCTACCGGGCGCGGTATTGCAGAGCTATTGATAGATGGCGCTTACAGCAGCCTGGATTTATCACCTTTGTCTGCTCAGCGCATACTTGATGGCAGGCCGCTGCTGGAAAAGAATGTGATTTAAGAGCGTGATTTGAGCGCGTAATTCAGATCAATGAGCTGCAGCATAAGCATCCAGCTCATCGAGCCAGACCTGCTTTTGTTCAGGTGTGACAAACGAGGCTTCAAAGGCATTGCGCGCCAGCTGTACCAATTCTTCCTTGCCCAGTTCGAGCGCATCGGCGGTGGCGATGTAATTCGCATTCATGTATCCACCAAAATACGCCGGATCATCTGAGTTGATGGTCACGCACAAACCGGCACGCAGCATGCGCGCCAGGTTGTGTTCGCGCATGTCCTTGACCACGCACAGCTTCAGATTCGACAGCGGGCATACTGTCAGCGGCATACGGCTTTGCTGCAACCTGGCCATGAGGGCGGGATCTTCTTCTGCACGTACACCGTGATCTATGCGTTCCACCTGCAAGACATCCAGGGCGCTATGGATATAGGCTGGCGGACCTTCTTCGCCGGCATGTGCGACCAGGCGAAACCCCATGGCTTGTGCGATCGTGAACACGTGGGCAAATTTTTCTGGCGGGTTGCCGACTTCGGCAGAATCCAGGCCCACACCTGTCCACAGATCAGCGTATTCATCGCGCAGGGGCAGGGCTGCTTCCAGCGTGGCAATGGCATCTTCTTCACTGAGGTGACGCAGGAAGCACAAGATCATGGCACCAGAAAACCCGTGTCTGGCGCGTGCTTCGCGCAAGGCGCGGGCGATGCCGGAGAACACAGTAGTAATAGGTATGCCGCGTGCAGTATGGGTTTGCGGGTCAAAGAACAGTTCCACATGGCGCACATTGTCAGCCAGGGCGCGCTCTATATAGGCATGCGTCAGGTCAAAAAAATCCTGTTCGGTTTGCAGCACGGCAGCACCGGCATAATACAGATCGAGAAAAGACTGCAAGTCTGCAAAGTCGTAGGCTGCGCGTACTTCTTCTACGCTGGTGTAGGGTAATTGCACGCCGTTTTTTTGTGCCAGGGCAAACATCAGCTCAGGTTCCAGTGAACCTTCTATATGCAAATGTAATTCTGCCTTGGGCAGGCCGCGGATAAAGTCGTGCAGTTGAGTACTCATAGTCTTGAACCTGATTGAGGGTAATGCCGGATAAAAGTATGGCAATGATACGCTGAAGATATCACTGCACCCTTTTCAGGATATCAAAACCAGATGATGTTCTGTATAGATGGCCGCATATTGATACTGGCCGGTGCTTGATGGCGTGGGATTTTTACAGTCAGCAGGTTAACCGGCGCAAAGCAGTATGGACGATGGCCACAGCCATCGCCCCTGTTCATCGCCGCTATTGATTATCGCGTTGTTTTCATCGTTTGCTGGTGACGCCTGATACCTGTCAGTACAGATTGGTGCAGATTAGTGCAACAACACGCTTTGACCCATATAGCCATCAAACTGGCCAAGGAAGTCGTCGATTTCTTCTATGCTGGGTTCACTGGCGATGAGGTCAGTCACGTCCTTGCGGAAATTGATGGCTAGCGGGCCACCAATAAACCATTCGCGGCGTACTGCCTTGTCAGTGATTTCATAACCGCCAAAGCGCAGGGCTTCGTGGTCAGTATCGGCGCCATATTCGATGACGCTGTATTGATCGCTGTTGTAGATGAGATTCATTTTATGCATCCTTTCTGGCGGGAGGATATTTCCTCTGGTTAACCGTTCATGGTGCTTACATGATGTTGCTTACAGCGAATTTCAAGCAATTGCTGTCGATGAAGCTACTACTCTTATTTCCGTAACGCAAAGTTCATAGGGCTATTTTGTGCTGCTATGAAGTATTACGGCACGGCAACGTCTCGACTTTAGCGACTTAACATTGGTTCACAAGCTGGTGTGAGCATTGATCTCAAGCAAGTTAGTATAGGTGGGGTCCTGAAGTGTGAGCAGAAGTTTATCCAGGTGGACATCGCTGGCGATACCTAGGTATATATTAGCTGGTTTTTGCCTGAGGGCGCGGTTCAGTGTGACGCGCAGGCTGAGGTTGCCTATACAACAAAAGCAGCCGGGGGCAATGCGGCTGATGTGTAGCAGCTCAGTGGCTTGCAAGATATCTTGCCCATCAGGCAAGCCTTCGAGGATGACGACATTTTTGTCGGTGGCAGCGCTGTTGTCTGCGCTGTTACCAGGTAAACGGGCAAGGGAGGCTGCAATTGCCGCCTCCCTTTCGGTATAACTTGCGCCGTGTATCAGATGTAATTGCGCTTTTGCTGCCGTCACTTTGCACTCACGCAGTACTCACATTCTACTCACGCACTACTCATATCGTACTGTGCTGCAATATTATTCACCACGTTTCGCATATTTCATGGACTCAACGCCAAGTTGCTTGAGTTTGCGATACAGGTGTGTGCGTTCCAGGCCGGTTTTTTCTGCCACCCTGGTCATGCTGCCGCCTTCGCGGTTCAGGTGGTATTCGAAGTAAATACGCTCGAACGCATCCCTGGCTTCGCGTAGCGGCAAGTCAAACGACAGGCTGGCGAACTGATTATTTGGCGCAGCAGCAACAGGCTGGGCAGCAGAAAAATGCCTGGCTTCATAGGCTGGCGCGGCACTGCCAAAGCTGCCGGACATGCCCGCACTGGCAGGATTATCATTGCTGATCACGCGCAAGGCTGGAGCAGCCGGTTTTGCGGGCTCGGTGCTGCGGGTCAGGCCTTGCTGTACTGCTTTCAACAGTTTTTGCAGTGCGATGGGTTTTTCCAGGAAATTCAATGCACCTATCCGTGTTGCTTCAACCGCTGTATCTATCGTGGCATGCCCTGACATCATGATCACCGGCATCGTCAGCAAGCCGTCACGCTGCCATTCTTTTAACAGGGTAACGCCATCCGTGTCCGGCATCCAGATATCAAGCAAGACCAGATCCGGCCTGGCTTCTTGCCGGGCAAGACGCGCCTGCTGAGCATTTTCAGCAAGTTGAACCACATGACCTTCATCACCGAGAATTTCAGACAACAATTCACGGATACCCATTTCATCATCTACGACCAATATATTTGCCATAAATCTACCCTATTACCGCCTCTATGTTTTTTTGGGTGCTTCTTACCGTTCGATGTTCAAGTCTGCACATGGCCTGCCCCAGACTGACTGGTGAAGACGATGTACTTGTGTTGAATGACAATTTCAAAGTGCCCCTTCTGCTCTTTAGCCGTATTCCTCTTTTGGGAATATCGGAACAACTACTGCGCAACAAATACTGCACAACTATTACCGCAAGTACGGCGAACTTATGCCGTATTTGAATCCGGTGCTAACTTTAACAGCAAAATCGCTACTTTTGCACCGTTTGTATCGCTACGATTTTGAATATCGATCCTGCCGCCGTGCTCATCGATGATTTTCTTCACCATTGCCAGCCCCAGACCGGTGCCGCGTGGTTTGGAAGTGGCATAGGGTTCAAAAGCCCTGGCCAGGATTTTGCTGGAAAATCCCGGGCCGTTATCGATAATTGACAGGCGTACCGCAGAGTGTGCTATCTGGTCAGTTCCAGTGTAGCGCACTACATCGGTGATGACATCAATACGTGCCACAAAACCGGGAGTGATATTGTCGGCAACAGCGTCCTGGGCGTTTTGTAAAAGATTGTGAATTACCTGGCGCAACTGGGTGGCGTCGCCCATGACCTTGGGTAAATCTGCTGCCATGGTCAGCTTGATGGCGTCCCGGCCATCTCCAGCGATATACAGGTGCAGCACTTCATCAATCAGGCCAGCCAGATTCAAGGGCATCAACACTGCGGGCGGCGTACGCGCATAGTCACGGAAGTCATCGACCATGCGCTTCATCGACGTCACCTGATTGACGATGGTGGTTGTGCTCTTATTGAGTATCAGTACATCGGTTTCGCTGAGCTTGTCCTGTAATTTCATTTGCAGACGCTCTGCTGACAGCTGTATCGGCGTCAGCGGGTTCTTGATTTCATGTGCGAGGCGGCGCGCCACTTCACCCCAGGCGATGGAACGCTGGGCAGAAATGATATTACTGATGTCATCGAACACCACCACATAACCACTGCCCGATGCCACCGGCAGGTGGGAACCACGGGCCAGCAGGGTAATGCTTTGTTCTTCTTCTGCCGCTACCGCTTCTGCGGGGGCTCCCGCTGCTCCTGCAGTTCCAGATACGGCAGGGCCAGCAGTCTTCTTGCCTTTATTCGGGCGCGGCACTTCAATTTGCTGTTGCCAGTGTTGTTCGCGTTCGTTTTCGCCGCCGGCAGCTGACTGTGCATGCTGTTCAGAAAAAGCCTTGGAAATCGCAAAGGCAAAGGCCTGCATGCCATCAATATCGGCCAATGGCTTATTGATTTCGCTTTCCAGCCTGCGCTGCAGGATACGTTCTACCGATTCATTGCAAGTCACCAGATTGCCATTCTGGTCCAGTACCATCACACCGGCGGACATGTTCGCCAGCACAGATTCCAGATAGGCCTTGGCGTTTTCCAGTTCATTGCGGTTTTTTTCCACCGTGGCACGGGCGTCAAACAATTGCCTGGTCATGGTGTTGAAAGACTTGGTCAGGCTACCCAGCTCATCGGTACTGGTGACGATAGGGCGGGGCGAGAAATTACCTTCGGTCACGGCCTTGGTACCCTCTGCCAGCAGCAACAGCGGTCTGGCCAGCTCACCCGAAATCAAAAACGCGCTGGTGATTGCTGCAACTATCGCCAGCAACAAGGTCAGCGTCAGGGTGATGATGTACATCTTTTTCAGGTTCACCCGGCCTATGGATCGTACCTGGTATTCACGGGAGGCATTGCTCAGGGCTTCGGCATGCATCGCCAGATTCGCTGGTACTGGCTGTATCAGTTGCAGGTACAGGGCTTCGTTTTGCAGGGATATCCAGCCCGTCGTCATGCGCAAAGGTACTACCACGCGCGAGCGCAGGATGCGGGCAGGTTCAGGTGCCAGTGCCGGTCTGGTAGCACCACGGGTTTCTGCACTGCTGGCAGAACTTGCCGGGCTTGCAGCAGGATCATCTGCCGCTGGCTGTATCAGTTTTTCATCCCTGGCAGCGTAATAACGCGACAGCTTGACTTGCCTGATCATTTCAGGAGTAGGCAATTCAGGCAGCAGGCTGCTGACATTGTCATTGGCAGAGGCGATCAGGCGGCCCTTGCTATTGACGATTGTCGCTTCCTGTATCTGCATGCGTTCACGCAGGCGCGACAGGTGGATGGACATTGAGCTCTCAGACGGATCAGACAATTCTGACGCCATGTCATTGGCCTTGGATTGCAAGTCCGCCAGCAAGAAATCAAGCGCAGTCAGCCCCATGTTCTTGCCAGAATCGAGTGCAGACTCGACCTTGACGTCAAACCAGGATTCGATGGAGCGCGAGACAAACTGTACTGACACCAGGTAAATCACGCTGCCCGGCAAAATACCAACGAGGGCAAACAAGACCACCAGCCTGGTCATCAGCTTGGAACCAAACTCCTTGGCACGGAAACGGCGGAACAAACGCAGTACCAGGGTCAGCACCAGGACCAGCAAGGCCAGGGCAACCACGGCATTGGCGTCCAGCAGCCATTCATAGTAACGCTCAAAACGCGCAGAATTTTCCTGTACTGTGGTCAGGAAAAACAGCAGGATGCTCATCAGAGCGCCGCCGATAATCAGTGCATACCGCAAAAATCTTGTCACTTGTCTTCAGCCTTGAAGGAAAAACGCTTCCACTCGGTTTTCTGGCTCCAGTGACTGTCGTTGAAGCTGGGTATCTGCAAATGCATGGGAATCTTGCTCAGGCCCATGCGCAATTGCAAGGCAACATTGTAGGTGGCACCAGCCGAGAGCAGGGATTTGTCAGCGATCAGCCAGCGATTCGGGCGTGTCACCAGGTTCAGTGCCGTATCCAGAGAGGGGAAGTTTTGTTGCAAGCCATTATTAATGGTGACGGTATATTGCTGCGTCCACTCATTATAGGCAATCCTGACCAGGTATTCGCTGCGCACGACCTTTTCATCCACCCAGTACCAGCGTGAACGGGTCAGCTCTACCTCGGTCGTGAACGATACCGGGATACCATCGCGGATAGCCTTGCGCAGGCTGTCACTGAGTTCCAGTGAGAAACTGGCAGCCAGGCGGTAACCCTCGTCACTGGCTTCTATCCTGGCGGTTTTGACTTCCACATCGGCAGCCTGGGCCGCAGGCACCACTGCCATTGCCAACAGCGCCAACATCAAAGTCAGCGAAAACTGGCGCAGCAGGGAAGCGAAACGTCTGAACATGCAATCAATACGGAAACAAAAGTCTGCTAATGATAGCTTGAACTTGTTGGCATTCGTTAATTTTGCAGTGGTTTTTGAAACAATGCATAGAACAAACCATCATGTTCGTTGTTGCTTTCGGACGTATTGCCCATGCTGGGCAGTAATTGGCCTGGTGCATCCAGGCGTTCAGCCCCGTTGCGGGTGGCAAAGGCGGCGGCCTGGGCTTCGGATTCCAGTGGCCAGATTGAGCAGGTGACCATCAGCATCTTGCCGCCCGGTTTCAGCATGCGCCACAGATTGTCAAGGATGCGGGCGGACAGGGCCGCCAACTGGGCAGCATCGGTCTTGCGACGCAGCCAGCGGCTGTCCGGGTGACGCCTGACCACGCCAGAGGCCGTACAAGGCACGTCAGCCAGGATGCGGTCATACGGCTGGCTATCCCACCAGTTATTACGGGTGGCATCGCCTTCCTTGATGGTCGCAAACAGTTTCAGGCGCGCCAGGTTTTCATGGATGCGCTGGATACGGGCCGGGTCGGTATCGACGGCGGTCAGTTCAATATCGGCCAGTTCCAGCAAGTGACCAGTTTTGCCACCGGGGGCCGCACAGGCGTCGAGCACCCGCATACCTGCGTGCACATCCAGCAAAGGTGCAGCCAGTTGCGCTGCGGCATCCTGCACGGACACCACGCCAGCTTCAAAGCCAGGAATGTTCAATACCGGCATGGGACGGTCAAGGCGTACGGCAAACGGGCCTATCTGGCTGGCACCAATTTGCTGGCTGGCCAGCAATTCCAGATAAGCAGCGACCGTACTGGCACGCTGGTTGACCCGCAAAGTCAAAGGCGGGGCATGGTTGCCACAGCTTAAAATCGCTTGCCAGTCTTGCGGGTAGGCTGCCTTGCACTGATCCACCCACCATTGCGGGTAATTCCAGGCCGCTGCCGGTTGCTTCATGACCAGCTTCAGTAACTCATCTTTTTCACGCAGGTAGCGGCGCAGCACGGCATTCACCATGCCCTTGGCAAATACCATGTGCGGGCTGGAGGTGGCGGCGTTCACTGCCTGATCCACCACCACAAATTCTTCATACGCTTTCTCTTCATCGCCTTCGTTGCCCACCAGCAAGGTCAGGGCGCAGCACAGCAGGCTATACAACAAGGCCGGTTCCGGCGTCTTGTTGGTCATGATTTTCAGCAAGGCATCAACCCGGCCCACCTGGCGCATGGTACGGTAGGCAATATCCTGTATTGCGCCACGGGCTTGCGGCAAGGGGTTGGTTTGCGTAAATACCCTCGTCAATGCCTGTGGCAGCGCCGTACCTTCCAGCACATAGGCCACTGCCTGTGCTGCACCGACCAGGCTGAAAGCCAGCGAATCTGTCTTGACTTCTACCGTCTCAAATTCGACCTGGGGCTTATTGCTGTCGCGCGATGTACTACCTGCGCGCGCAGTACTGTCATTCGCATTGTCACTCGCTGCATTTGTGCTGCGGGCAGGTTTGGCTGGTCGGCCCAGAGTTTTTCTTGGTTGATCTTGCATATTTTTATTGGATGGATTCGCAATACTGCTATAAATTGCCTTTGTGGCAATTTAACATAAATTCGCACGCCAGCACATTCTGCCCATAAAATTGGCAGGCCGGATCATGGCGAAAGGGCGCTAGTGTAACAGCCTTGCTGCCTTAATCTGTTTTCTTCGGGGCGAAACCATGCCTGGCTGGTTTCCAATTCCCTGTTCACCATCAGATAAACTGCGTTCAGGCGGCTTTTTGTATCAGTTCCAAAGGGGTAAATTGCTGGAGTTCCAGCCAGGTGCGCAAGTCGTCGAATACCTGGGTGGCATCGAGCTCATTAAATATCTCGTGATAGAAACCGGCGTAAAAATACTCTTTGAACCGGGATGCATCCAGTTTTTCCAGAAAGCGCCTGCTGCCGGCAGGATCGACCAGGTGATCATCCTCTGCCACCATCATCAGCAGGGGGATGCTTAATTCAGCAGCATGGGCATGGCAATAGTCCATGGCCTGCAACATGCTGGTCAGCAGGCGTGCACTCAGGCGTGTATGTACCAGGGGATCATTTTGATAGGCGAGTACCACTTCGCCATCATGGGATAAATAGCGGGTTTGCAAGCCGTTTGGCAAGCCAACGCCGGGGATCAGGCTGGAAGCCACTTTCAGCAAGCCATGTTGCAGGCTGGACATGCGTATTGCCAGCGCGGGGAAGATAAAATCAGGGCACGCAAGGGGCTCAGTTGCTCCAGTGCGTAGCGGGCAGCGAACAGGCCACCCATGCTGTGTCCTAACAGGATGGGCGGGCCAGCCAGAGACTGGCTAAAGTCGCTGATGACCATCTGGGCATCACGCAGCAGACACATGGAGTCCGGTACGTCACCGCTGCCACCATCAGACTGGCCATGACCACGGTGATCATAAGTACGTACGACAAAACCCAGGGTATTGAAAAACCTGGCGACATGGGCATAGCGGCCACAGTGTTCGCCCAGGCCGTGCATGATGACCACCCCTTGCCGGGGTTGCTCCATGAGCGCTTCCGCGAGTGGCCAGTCACGCACAAAAATCGCCTTGCCGTCGGCGCTGCTGAGTTCGAATTCCCTGGTATTTTCTACGTGGGAAGTCATGGCTTTATACGCCCCACATGACTTCACGCTGCATCTTGTTGGCGGCGTGCAGCATCTCAAGCACAGGGAAGGCCCTGGTGGCAAAGCTCACGGGTTCTGGAGCTTCATGCTCATTATCATCACCATTTTCATTGTGATGGGCATTCACATCGCGGCTCACTTCTTCAGAAATGGAATGTGCCTTGCTTTCGGCAACGGCAGCTTCTATCTTTTCTATTGCCTGAGGCAACTCTGGAGGTGTAATGATGCCGCGTTCTACATCCTTGTGCAAAAGATCCAGGATGCGACGCGCATGTTCTTTGTACATGGTGATTTCTGTAGCAGCTTTGGATTTAAACGTGATCAGCATGGGCGTTTCCCTTTTTTTCTAGGACATGTGGAGATAATGCGGCCAAACACCTGCATTGCGCTAGCGGCACTGGGCTGGCTGCGCGTCCTTATATAATAATCCCAAATCAGCGGCTTGTCGTTTCAGATTGTTGCTTCAGTTGGATTTGAAAGACGTCATATAGGTGTCGATGACATCCTGTTTCATGTCTTTTTGCTGACCAAGCATGATAATTTGATATACCCAGGGGCCACGTACCAGAAAACGCCCCACCATCGTGACAGGCTGGCCACTGCGCAGTTTGCCGTGCACTTGAAGCATGTCTGCACTCAGGCTTTTGGTGGTTTCCGGAGTTCCCTGAATGTTGTTGATCATGCCTTTTTTCATGGCTTCCATGATCAGGCCTGCCTTGCCGGCATCCTCCGCTTTGGTACTGCCAACGGCAAAACTGATGCCGCCGACTTCACCGGCCAGCATATCCATTTTCACTTTGATGCCTTCGAGCTGCATGTCCTTACTGTCACTCAGGGGTTTGCCCGGCATCAGGATGGAAAAAGGCGCATTGCTGCCGCGCGCATCGCGCCAGTCAAATTTAGGGCTGCAGGCATTCAACAGTAACAGACTGGCAAGCATCAAGGCACAACGGAGTACAGGTTTCATGGAGATCAAATCAATAAGATTGCAGGAAGACATTCATGTTTATGGCTTTCTTGCCGTCAATAACATGTCTCAAGTGCTACATGATAATTCCTTTGTACCGATTGCGCCTGTTTTTGCAAATAACGGCGGTCTCCGCAAATTGACAGGTGTTTTCCTCTCTGTCTTCAGCAACAAGCCATTCTGCGCAGGTATGCAGTGGGGTATCATGACAACTGCGCATAGATAAGTCTGGGCAGGTAGGGCCGGGTATGTTTTCATTTCATTTTTTGGTGTTGTGATGTCACTTTTCAAGTTCTCCGGGATTTTTTTGCTGATGCTGACATCGCTGACGGCTTGCGACCGCCTGGGTTTGCCTGACCCCGCGAAAGAAGCAGCGGCCCGCGAATCAGATGCCCGTGCCACCGGCAGCGCCTGCCGCCATGCCGGCCGCGCCATAGAAGACTGTTATGCCCTGAACCCTGATGCTGCCCGTTCAGCCGTATATGCCGGATGGAAGGAAATGAACGACTATATGCGGGAAAACAAGATCGATGTCGTTAAGCCCGAACTGGCGAAATCAGAAGCTCCCAACGCCGAAGAAAGCAGCGCCTCCGCCAGTGCCAAGGCATCAAAATAGAGAACATAGGATGTTGGTACGCACCATGCAGCCAGCCGACCTGGCAGCTGTCTATCATATACAGACCCAGGCTTATGTAGCCGACATGGTGGAAGCCCCTGCATTACTGGCCAGCCGCCTGGCGGCAGCACCAGCTTGCGCCTGGGTGGCTGAGCTTGGCAATCAGGTAGTCGCTTACCTTGCAGCCTATCCTTCACGCTTTGGGAAGATTTCTGCCCTGGGACAGGAATTCCAGCCCGCCCAGCCAGCCAATGCGCTCTACCTGCATGATATGGCTGTCGCAACAGAGCAGGCAGGGCAGGGGGTGGCCCGTGCCATACTGGCAAGCGCACTGGAATATGCAGCTGCGCAAGGCTGGCAATATGCCTGCCTGGTCTCCGTACAAAGTACCCGGTCTTACTGGCAAAAACTCGGATTCATAGCCCAGACTGACCTGGATGAAGAACAACAGGCAAAGCTCGACAGCTATGTGGGGCCTGCCTTTTATATGGTCAGGGCCTTGTAAAGCCGCAATGGGAAAAAGCGGATTTGCCAGCCAGGGTGGCTGGGCAAATCCGCTTTGCAGGCCTGGTTGTGATGAGTTCTAGCGGTTATTCTTCTGCCTTGCTGCCAGACTTTTCTTTTTTGTAGATAATTTTCTTTTTGCCACCTTCGCAGGTGCCGACCACGCGATGCTTGGTTTCAGTGTCTTTGGATACCACCTGCAGACTGTAATTGCTGACTCCTTTGCCCTCCAGCTTTGCTGCCACCTTGTCTTTGATTACTTCGCAAGAAGTGACTTCGGCCCAGGCCGGGGCGCTGCCGAGCAACAAACTGATGACCAGACCTTTGATCCAAACGCTTTTTCTCATTTTGCTTGCTCCCTCTCCAAGTTTTTATGCAATACCCGGGCAAGCCATCGTTGGCATGTATCCAGGTACATTCTTAAAACCGTAACATTTCCCGGATATTTTTAACAGGAATAAATAGTTACTTCATAGAAAGCGTGGTAAATCGTCTGCATATTTGCTGCCGACTGATAAAGTTCCGGTGTTGCAAGGTGTATTTCATCAACATGGTAGCAAGCCCTGATAGTCATGTTTGTGTATATTCTTGTCGATATAAAAACTATCAGTCACTGTTGAGTACCGGAATAGAATATATTTACATTACAGTATTATTTGAAAATCAAAATTTCATCACTTCAATATTTCAGGCAACATACGGGCCTATCAACTTGCCAGACTTGAGCACAAGGATCAGCTTTGAGCGTGACCGGACGACATGAATTGAAGCCAGCGGGATTGCCTACCAGCCGTTTAGCCATTGCGCTGGCGGCCAGTCTGGTGCTAGCCATTATCGTTGGTGCAGCGACTGCCATCTGGATGTTGCGCTTACAGGAAATCGGCAAATGGGAAAAGCAGACTGAAACCTTCAGTGTCGTGCTGGCAGAAACCGTTAGCCAGCAGATGGATTTTGCCTATACCGCACTCGACAGCATCGCCGAGCGCATCCAGGACCGCTGGAGCGTCAGCGCTGAATATCTGTCAGGCAAATTATCAACTCACGATTTTCACCAGTTCCTGCGTGAAAAAGCAGCATTGTCGCCCGCCGTTGAGGTTATCTCCGTGCTTGATGTTGATGGCAATGTCATTAATACTTCGCGCAATTTCCCCGCCCCTACCTATAGCCTTGCAGACCGCGATTACTTCATCGCCCAGCGTGACAATCCTGTGCAAGGCATCTTCCTGAGTTCTTCGGTACGCAGCAAGACCACCGGCAAATGGATGTTTTTCCTCAGCCACAGGCTGACAGGCAGTGATGGTGAATTCATCGGTGTCGTCATCCTCGGCATGTCACCCTCGTTTTACTCGCAGTTTTATGAAAAACTCAGTGCTGACGGCCATGCTTCCGTAGGTCTGCTGAGGAATGACTTTACTTATCTGGCGCGCTGGCCTGAACGTGGTGAAGTCATGGGCATGCGCAACCTGACCGGTAGTACCTATGAACTGGTGCATGAAAAAAACAAGAAATCAGGTGTGCTGATCACCAATAACCCGCGGATGTCAGAAGGTGGCAAAGCTGTGACACGGATGGCGGCCATACAGTCACTGGAAAAATATCCGCTGATCATCAATTTTTCTGTTGATGAAGACTTGTACCTGGCTGACTGGCGCAAGATCAGTACTGGCATCGTCATCGTCGCCATGAGTGGCATCCTGGCTATCGTCGCCGCTTTCAGCGTGCTGGTGAATTTGCTGGAAAGACGCGAGCAAGACCTGGTCGTGACAACAGAACTCAAGCAGCAGGCTGAGGTCATCAACCGCAACCAGGCCCACTTGCTGAAAAACCTGACCGAACAGCAAATTGCCCTCAAAGATTCATCTGACCGCCTGCAAGCCATCTTCCAGAATGCGGCAGATGGCATCATCATGATCGATCATACCGGCAAGATAGAAGCGCTGAATCCGGCTGCGGTGGCGATCTATGGTCATCCGGCCAATGAAGTGGTGGGCAAGAATGGCAAGTTCTTTTCTCCACCCGGCCAGCCTGATTTGCTGGGTCTGGCCATGAGCCGCCGCGAATTCCTGGAAACCGGCTGCCTGCGTACCGAGGCTGAACGAATGCGCAAGGACGGCAGCCTGTTCCCGGCAGAGCTGGCGATCACCGAGTATTACCATGCGGGCAGACGCAAACTGATCGTCATCGTCAGAGACATTTCCGAACGCCGCAAGATGGAGCGCATGAAGAGCGAATTCATCTCCACCGTCAGCCATGAATTGCGCACACCGCTGACCGCCATACGCGGGTCGCTGGGACTTATCATGGGTGGTGCCATGGGGGCTGTGCCTGACAAAATCTCTGCCCTGATGGGTATGGCGCACAAGAATAGCGAGAGCCTGACGCGGCTCATCAATGATTTACTCGATATCCAGAAAATTGAAGCCGGCAAGATGGACTTCGTCTTTGAATGTCTGCCCTTGCAAAACCTGCTGCAAACAGCGATCAGCAATAACCAGGCTTTTGCCCAAAGCATGAATACTGAAATCGTACTTGGCAGCCAACTGGAGCAAGCCATGGTGATGGTGGATACCGGGCGTTTTCAGCAAGTCATGGCCAATCTCTTGTCGAATGCCTGCAAGTATTCACCCGAGGGGCTGTGGTGCAGGTACTGAGCATGGCCAGGGACGACAATCTCATCCGTATCGAGGTGATAGACCAGGGGGCAGGCATACCCGAGAACTTCCGCGACCGCCTGTTCCAGAAATTCTCCCAGGCAGATTCTTCAGACACCCGCGCCAAGGGAGGCACTGGCCTTGGCCTGGCCATATCCCAGGCCATCATACGGCAAATGCATGGCGACATAGGTTATTACATGGCGCAGGATGCCGGCCATGACACTGTGCAGCCAGGTGGCGAAGGCCAGGATATCTTGCATACTGGCACACATTTTTATATAGACCTGCCCCTGCATACAGAAGGCAATGGCGGGCTGAAATTACCTACGCCAAACCCAGATCCCTTGCCTTGACACCGGCAAATACCTGATCAAGCTGGTTTGCGTTCAAGCCATAGATGCGGCCAAACAAGCCACCCAGCACGGCACGGTATTCGTTGAGCACAGGGTAATCACGGTTCTGGAACAACTTGCCAGCTTCCAGCGCGATCTGTTCACCGGCGACCTGCCCACCCTTGATGCCGCCGCCCAATACCCAATACACGCTGCCATGGCCATGGTCGGTACCATGCTTGCCGTTTTCACGAAAGGTACGGCCAAACTCACTGATAACCACTACCGTGGTATTGCGCCAGTTGTCGCCCATTTCCTTGCGATAAGCTGCCAGGCCGCGACCCAGTTCTTCAAACTTGACCGCCAGGGTGCCGCTTGAACCACCCTGGTTGACATGGGTATCCCAGCCACCGACATCAATAAAGCCTAGCGCATATTTTTCGCGCATGAGTCTGGCTATTCTTTGTGCTTCCAGCTCAAGACCCTTGGTCGAAATCGCATTGCGGTTGGCGCTGTTCATTTCTTCCTGCATTTCACGGGCGACTTCATCCCGCATGGCAAAACCATCCCTGACTGCCTGCGAGAGGCTGGTGTCGGCATACATTTGCAGGATCAGGTCGCGCTGGCGCTGATCAATATTATTCTTGCTGACATTGCGCAGCGCCGTATTGGCAATATGGGCGCTACCCTGCATGGCCAGTGGCAACTGGTCAGTGAAGGACATGGCGGTCATCTTGCCATTATTGCCCAGCACCTTGGCCAGCCGGTTCATGAAGCCGGAATGGAAATTCCTGCTGCCATTCAAGGGCTGGCCCATTTCTATGCTGTCCTGGGTTTCAAAATGGCTGCGCGTCAGGTCCTCGGTACCGGCAAAAGGGATGAAGGCAGCTTCACCCTGCTGGAACATAGTGTAAATCGTCTCGCGCAAGGCCGGGTGCAGGCCCCAGTCAGCATTCAGGGCGAGGGCTGCATCCGGTGTTGAACCTGGTCTGGCAATCGCGATATTGGGTCGTGATTCATAATAAAAATTGCTTGATGTCGGTATCAGCAGGTTACTGGCATCATAGCCACCGCGCAAAAAGACCAGCAGCAGGCGGTTTTGTGTGGCGGGCGCAGCCATGACCTGGCTGGATATGCCCAGCATGGCAGTCGATGGCAGCAAGGCCAGTGCTTTCAATAAGTCTCGGCGTTTCATGTCTGTTTCTCCGTGAGAATTAGCGGCGCATCATTTCAGGTGAGGCGAGGAACAAGGCATTCCACTCCTGCGGCGTACTTGCCTGGCTCAATGCAGTTTGCGTGGCAGGGCTGAATTGCTTGCTCCAGTTTTTTACATAGCCCGATGTTGCCAGTGCCGGTGGCGGTGGCTTAGGTGCAGCTGGCGCCGCAGGTGTTGCTGCCTGCGCTGTTACTGGTACTGCTGGTACTGCAGGTGCTGGTGACATTACCGGGGCTTGCATGCCACTTGCGGCAACTGGTGGTGCCATCGATGCTGCTGGCATGGCTGCCGCCGCTGTAGCAGATGGCGCTGGCGTATCGACTTTGAACAAACCAGGGTTGCCATTCGCGAGTGACCTGGCAATATCAAAGCGCACTGTCATCTGACCCGAGCTGGCCCAGGCGCTTTCATCAAGTGCGTAACCATCCGGTGTCTGCCGGCCGTTCAGTTGCTGGCCCATCATATTCAGCCAGTTCAGCATGGGGCCGGTATTGACGATGGTATTGCCGTCATAGGCGAGGCGTACCGAGGCCAGCATATAGTGCATCGGGTCCTTGAATTTCTTGCCCAGCGAGGCGACGAATTCCTGGCTGTCAAACATGGTACGCAGGGTCGCCGGGATATCGCCGTCAGTTTGCAGGAAGCGCTGTGCCATCTTCTCTACCAGGTCTTTTGATGGGTTGTCTGCCACAAAGAACTGCGCGAGTTTCTGGCTCACATAACGCGCCGTTGCCGGTTGCCTGGACAACATCAGCAAGACATCATCAAGTTCGGCAATGCCGCGCCCCTTGATGGTTTGCCCGAGGATTTGCTTGTCACCAAAATCATGGCGTTGCGGCTGGAATTCAAACATGCCTTTCCTGACATACAGCTTTTCCTGTTCAGGCTTCATGCGTGGTGCATCCTTGTTCAGGCTGACACCAACACCGGTGAGTACTCTGGCCAGTTCCTGCACATCTTTCTGGCTGTAGCCACCATTGACACCCATGGTGTGCAATTCCATCAATTCACGCGCATAGTTTTCATTGATGCGGTTGACGGCATTGTATTCATTGTCCAGATAACGCAGCATGGCCGGATGCATGACCGTGGCACGCAGCAAGTCACGGAAGTTGCCAAGGGCATTCGGGCGTATTGCCTGTTCTTCAAAGTCACCGAGCATCGCACGTATATTGTGCTTGCCGCTATGGATATTGAAATGGTTCATCCAGAACCAGCTCATCTGTTCCTGCAACTGATTGGAAGAGTAAATGTCACGCAGCAGGGCGCGGTTGGCAGCTTCCCTGGCCAGGCGCGTCATTTCCTGCTGGTATTCCTTGCGCAGCGTGTCGTCCGTACCTTTTTGCTGTTCTGAGGCGACCCGGCGTGCTTCGAGGTCACGCATGGTATCCATGAAAGGCTGGCGTGAAATGGTCATCGCATTGATCTGTGCCTGTATCGCAGCAGGCAGGGTGGCATTGCGCCCGCGCAACTGTTGGTCAAGGTAACGGTCCGGTCCCACGGCCTGCATGGCCTGCAATGTGGATGGATTGCTACCCCAGCTCAGACGGTTCAACAAGGCTTCTGGTGCCACTGCGGCTTTACTCAGCGTGTTGCCTACCGGCGGCAATTTGCTGTTATCCGTTGCCTGTTGCTGGGAGGTGGTGCTACAGGCGCTCAGCAAGACCAGCACGCTGGCGGCCAGGGCATGTTGCAAATTAAGTCGGGTCGTCATTTCGCTCTGCCTTTTCCGTTGACATCCATCTATAACGCATCAATCGATAAACCGTGATACGCAGTATATGTATATTTACCCACATTTTCGTAACGCGCTGTAACAAAAATGCAGTCTGCCAACAGAATGGGAAGGGCTACAGGCTTTCCTTGATGAAAAGCAAACCTGTTTGCATGCGGCGCTTACAATTTGACCACCCGAGGATCAGGCCAGATCCAGGTCATCACCATCAAAATAATTGTCATCCGCAAATCCAGACTCTGAAGGAGTAGCATCAGCCAGAGGAGATGCGTGGGCAGTGCCGTCAGTATTAGTGGCGCTGGTGTTGCTAGGATTGCTGGTATTGCCTGTATCAAAATAACCGGGGATCAGATCACCACCACCCTGGTTGAGTTGCGCAGCGGCATTGTCAGTGCTGGCCGCATGTTGCTGGCCACCCATCAAATGCCCTATGCCCTGGAATAGAAAGGCACCCGCAGCAACACCTGCCGCAGTGGCTGCCACCGTACCCAGTACATTGCCAGCGCCACCACCAAAAAAGCCTGACGCCGGTGCCGCCACAGGCGCTGCTGCATTCATATAACTTGCCGGGAGAGGCGGTGGCAATACTTGCCCACTGACGCTGTAGCTGGCCGCAGTCTGGGCACGGCTGCTGGCACTGTTGCCCCAGCCTGTCGTAGCCGGGTCAAGGAAGTTGCCTGCCGGTGCCGGGTTTCTTTGCGCCTGCACATCACGCAACTGGGTTTGCAGGCTGGCAATTTGCTGGTTGGCATTGGACAAAGCCTGATCCAGCAACAAGGCGCGCTGTACCAGCAGATAATGTGCATCTGGCTGCTTGCTGACGGCCTCATTGATCATCGCCAGCGCCTGCGCATCTTTATTGCTGTCTTGCACTTTCACCAATTGGTCGAGAAAGTTCTGTAAAACCTGGATTTCCTGCGGGGACATGATCAACTCCTGTTGAGAGATACATTAATGCTGTCCCCTATCTGGTCATGGCATTGATAATTTCAATGCCGTGGCCGGCTTTACTGATCCCGGAGTGCCCGCCGGTACTGGATAGCCTCGGCTACATGTGGCGTGGCGATATGGGCTGAACCAGCCAGGTCGGCTATGGTGCGGGCGACTTTCAAGACGCGGTGATAGGCACGGGCTGACCAGTTGAGCTTGGTCATGGCATTGCGCAAGAGCTGCCCGGCTTGCGCATCCGGTTGGCAGTGCAGGTCAATTTCTGTGGTTGATAACAGGTTATTCGCCTTGCCCTGGCGCTGTTGTTGTCGCTCAAAAGCAGTTTCTACCCGCGCATGTATGCTGGCACTGGCCTCGCCATCGGCCTGCTTGAGCAAGTCCGCATGCGGAAGTGCGCCAACTTGTATCTGCATGTCTATGCGGTCCAGCAAAGGGCCGGATATCCTGTCCTGGTAGCGGGCGATGATGTCAGGCGTGCAGCGGCATTTGCCATTGCTGTGCCCGAAGTAGCCGCAAGGACAAGGGTTCATAGCTGCTATTAATTGAAAGCGTGCCGGGAAATCAGCCTGACGCGCCGCGCGTGAGATGGTAATGTGACCAGATTCCAGCGGTTCACGTAAAACTTCCAGCACTTTTCTATCGAATTCCGGGAGTTCGTCGAGGAAGAGCACTCCCCTGTGAGCCAGGGAAATTTCACCTGGCCTTGGTGTTCCACCTCTGTAATATACTCCAATTAATGCGACACTCTGAACCATAAATCAATGGGTTAGCTAGCATTTTCATGCAATTATTGCGATGTATTTCATAAAAATACCTGCGACGAGGTGCTAATTGGACAGAATTAACTGCAACGCGTTAGAAATCCCCCAACAAACCAGGAAAATTCGCCCTACACGACGGAGCGTTTCTGGCATTTTTTCATTCAGGGGCCAGGTATCAATTCCATTTGAATCCACCCTGGAACGGGATTTTCTCGTCAGAAAAGAATTTAGCCAAATTGTTCTGGAAGTAATTCCCCAGCCAGTTCAGATTCCTTTCGTCGCGGGCAATGGTCGGATGTATACCTACACTCCAGACTTCCTGGTTTATTTCCGTGCTAGTGATTATGCATGGGGTGAATGCCTGAAACCTCTACTTGTAGAAGTTAAGCCAAGGGAAGTGCTGCGGGCAGACTGGAAGGACATGAAACCAAAATTTAGCGCCGCGCTTCGCTATGCTAAGGAGCAAGGCTGGGATTTTCGCATTCAAGACGAATCTCGCATTAGGGATCAGGTGTTTGAAAACATCATGTTCTTGAGGCGATACAAAAAGATGGAATTTCCCCGTGAAGAAACGCAATGGATACTGGAAAACCTTCGCGATATGGGCCAAGCACCATTTCAGTACCTATTGGGCAGGCACTTTAGCGGCAGTACGGAAACCGCAGTAGGCATATCTCATCTCTGGCACATGCTTGCAACAGGCTTACTGGAATGTGACCTGACTCTGCGATTAAATAATGATGTCGTTCTCTGGGTAGCTCGCCATGGAAAATAATGATGAAACCGTCGAAATGTCGATCGGTGTGACACTCAACCGTCAAAAGCTGGACCTTCGGCCTGGTGCCCACGTCTCGTTGAATGGGCTGATACATCGAATAGTCCAAGTATTGGATTTTGACACTGTTGTCGGGGTAGAGGTCGAAAGCGGCCGCAGCCGCTCACTCCGTATCGGAGAATTGTCACCTGTCACCGATGCCAGTCTAGAATTACAGGCAGTGGCATCCTACGATATGGAAGATATTGCTGATACAGACTGGAAAATTGCTGAGCAGCGATACGCGGCAATAAAACCCCTGTTGTCAGACCCGAATTGCGGGCGGACGATCATTTCAGAACGTGCAGCCGAAGTTGGGGTAGATACGGCGACGCTTTATCGATGGTTGCGCCGTTATCAAAGTCTCGGCGTTGTTTCTGCATTGATCCCAAGAAAGCGTGGCTGGAAGGCAGGTGGATTGCGCATATCTAAGGATGCAGAAGATCTCATCCAGAAGGTATTGCAGGACACCTATCTAACGAACCAACGCTCATCACCACAAAAAGTCATCCTGGAAGTAATGAGGCGATGCCAGATCGGCCATATTGAACCGCCACATCCAAATACTGTCCGTGCCAGGATAAGTGCACTTGGCGAAAAACAGCGATTGTTTGGACGCGGATTCAAAGAAAAGGCAAAAAACAAGTTTATGCCTGCCGCTGGCCGATTCCCTAATGCCGACTATCCACTGGCGGTTGTCCAGATTGACCATACCCCGGCTGATATCATCCTGGTCGATGATATATATAGAAAACCAATCGGGAGACCTTGGATAACTGTAGCAATTGACGTATTTAGCCGTATGATCGTTGGTTATTATCTTTCGTTTGATCCACCTAGCGAAACCTCTGTAGCGATGTGCGTAGCCCATGCGGTTTTGCCTAAAGATGAGTGGCTGGCGCTGCACAAAGTGGACGCCAGGTGGGATGTATGGGGCATCATGGATAAAATCCATACTGACAATGGCGCTGACTTCCGTTCAGATAATTTCACGCAGTCCTGCCTCATGCACAATATCGATCTAGAGTTTCGTCCGGTCAAACAACCACGGTACGGCGGACATATTGAAAGAATGCTTGGCACTCTGCTTCGTGAAATTCATGACTTACCAGGTACGACCTTTTCTTCGATTAAAGATCGTGAGGGCTACGATTCAGAAAAGCATGCTGCAATGACGAAATCTGAATTTGAAACCTGGCTCGTTACCCTGATTTGCAAGGTATATCATCAGCGTCTTCATACTGGTATCGGTATGACACCTGCGAGGAAATGGGAAATTGGGATGTTTGGAAATGCAGAGACCTCCGGTCGCGGCTTGCCACCACGGCCAACAGACAGGCTGGCTCTGCTGCTCGATTTTTTGCCAAACTTTAAACGAACCATCCAGACTTACGGTGTTGCCATTGATGGCCTTAGGTACTATGCAGATGTATTGCGGACCTGGATCAACGCATCAGATCCGAATGATCATTCCAAAAAGCGGGAATTTATTTTCCGACGTGATCCACGAGACATCAGCGCTGTGTGGTTCTACGACCCTGATCTGAAGCAGTATTTCAAAGTACCGTTTGCCAATCAGGCTTTGCCGTCCATGAGCATATGGGAATATAACCAAGCAAGTGACGCTGCGCGCAAAGAGGGAATGAAACCTGCCATATCAATGCGCTTCAATACTGGCTACCCCAAGAATTTGTTGCAAGCTGCGTAAGTCTTCAGTCAGATATCGACACGGTATTCTAGTGCCGTCCATTCAGTCTCAGTAAACATGGATGATGAGTTTTGTGAAAAATTTATATTCACCCCTAGCGACTGATGCAGGGCATACACGTAGCTGAACTGAAGAAAAAATCGATGTTTGTTAAGTAAATATAATCAGCACTTGTGAGACACCTAAGGAGGACCCTTTGGCCCATTCAGACTACCTATTCACCTTCAACTCCTGGAGTGCAGTTGAGGATAATCAAAGGCGGCAGATGACGAGTGAAATCGAAAAGATGGATCCTGACCGCCTATTAAATACTTCTGTGGACGATCTGGCCGGATATTTTGCTGAGAAGTTTCAGATAGAAGTCGCAAAGGTCGACGAAGAAAATTTGGTTGTCGATCAGCGAGAAAAAGATATTGATGTCAGTAGAGATCCACTGAGGTACATCAGTGATCGCACCAGGCCTTTCTATATTACCGGTTCGGAAATCGAAGTGGAAATTCCCTTTACTGGTGAGGCAGATACGTTGATGGTCCAGCCGAGCACTTTCACTTTGAACCCACCCCGCGCATCTATCCGCGGAAACAAAATAATTTTCTCAATAGTGGGTACAAATCTGGAAGCTACTCAGGTTAAAAGCGAGATTGATGGTACTGTCAAAAACATTCAGACCTATTTATCAAATCTTCGTATTAATTTTTCTGGATTGAATTCGCAGCTTTTTGGGGAAGCGCGGCGAATTATTGAGGCCCGGCGAAACAAGCTACTATCAAATCGCAACACAGTCGCTGCGTTGGGTTTCAAGATGAAAGAGCGGCCAAACGTTCCTAAGACCTACCTACCTGCAGAGATACGCAAGAAAATCACTCCTGTAATGCCTAAGGCATCTTCAGCACCATTTAGGCCAGAACCAGTGCTTGGGCAAATGGACTACGACCACATTCTTGGCATCATGCAAGGCATGGCACAGGTTATGGAATTGAGTCCATCAGCTTTCCATGATGTAAATGAAGAAGCATTGCGTTCCCATTTCCTTGTCCAGCTCAACGGACACTACCAAGGACAAGCAACTGGCGAAACCTTTAACTATGAAGGCAAGACCGATATTTTGATCCGCTCTGAAGGTCGAAATATTTTCATCGCTGAGTGCAAAGTTTGGTCGGGACCGAAGAAGCTGGCTGAGACGATAGACCAGCTGCTTGGATACAGTTCTTGGCGAGACACAAAAACTGCGGTGGTTGTATTTAATCGAAATCGTGACTTTTCAAGAGTTTTAACAGCTATACCAGATTCCGTTCGAGGGCACCCTCAGTATAAGCGTGATATGCCTGGTTCCACAGAAACAGTCTTCCGTTATGTCTTCGCCAATCGAGATGATCCGAACCGTGAGTTGTACCTCACAGTTATGGCATTTGATGTGCCTACCTCACAAATATAAAAAAGGCCCTATGAAGTGGGTTATCCATCCTTTTCATTGGGACTCTGCGGCCACGTTTGCTATTGGAAAAATGTTACCCGTACGAATGAGATATACGTGGCAGTTGGCAACCAAATGGCAAATTTGCGAGTGGCTTGAAAGAGTGCTCGAACCCTATATTTACTTTACTCACAAGCAAAAATAATCGACTTTAGGCCGAGGTATGTAATTGGATATATCTTCGTAATACGCCAGAATATGATCATGATATTGGTCAAAAGAATGCTTCAAATCATGCATATAGTTTACTGCTTCATGAGCTACAGTCGTTGGAATTTCGTCAGTGTCCCTAACATACTCACTTAAAAGTGAAGTATGCCCTGCACTAATATCTGCCCGGAAATGCGTAATGAAAAGGTCAGCACTTTCCTTTGGAATTTCGTACAGTTCACAAATGGCGCGAAATTCAGTTTCTGCTTGATCTGCGTCTGCAGCCCTTGCTTCGAAAAGACTTGTGCAAGCTATATATGCCAACGAACTGTGACGACCTATTTCACACAGCATATTTGTTAATGAAATAGTCCCGATAGTTGGGTGTGCTGTTGCTAAATGTTCGTTCGGAACACCTATTTTCATTAGGGCCTGTTTAAAGATATGAGAATGATCGTGCTCTTCAGAAAGGTATCTCGCAAGGATCTTTTGTGCACGAGGATCCGATGCGTGGGCAATTGCTGTCGAAATATGTCGAGCAGCCGAGCCAACATAGTGAAATGATTCGATGAAGAGCCCAATTGCCACCGCTCTCGTGGTGGTACCAGAACTCAGTTTAGTAAATAGACGATGATATCCAATTTGGCGAGCCCACATTGTTGAAGTCGCCGAAATTTGCTCGATGAAATCACGTCCAGAAATATAGTTAGAAGGTTGAGATGAATTACTCAAAAGCTTCATTTCTTTAAATTGAGTTACTACCTCAAGAACCTCATTTATAGTTAAATTCTGAATATTGGCAATTTCGCCAATTGTTCTTCGACCGTCAAACATCGACTTTAGAGCCAATAGCTTTTTATAATTTTCAGGTGTAGTTTCAACAGAGAAATAATCTGTTCCAACTACTATAGTTAACGAGTCAGAATTTTCCGTTTTAATAAGCGTGCAATGACGAAGGCGAGGTTTGAAGTCGAAATCCATAGATATCTTTCATGAAAAGAGCCGACAAATAATGCCGGCTCTATAAAAGTAAAACTAGTTCATCCACACATCACAACGTCAACAACCTTAGAAGAAATACCCGGATTTTTATCTATACGGGTAACTTGTACTTTCAGCTTCTTGTCATCGGCAGTTCGGATGGTCGCGTGATAATCGTTTTCGATATCATCGACCTCAACTAAATTAACTTTGGTTCCGCGTTTTACCTGAATCTCGATATCATTTGCCATTTCGTTTTCGCCTTAAAAAGTTTCGAAAAAGGGGCTGGAGTGAGAAAGGTTGCACAAGATTATCCCCAATTAAGCTTGCAACTTTATTATGCATTAACTTGTGAGGTTATGCACCTGATAATTTACATTTCGACATCGCCCGTCTTAGGTTGACCATCAGCAATGACAGAATTGAAGTTCTTCCGCAACAGGTAAAAAAATGGTTTTTTGGATTTTCATCACGCAGCAGCTATTGGGGACTTCGATGCTTTCTTTGCCGAACGTCCATGGAGCGCAATGATTAAAAGGCCAGACGTATCTTTACACAAAAGATACGGGCGCTATGTAGGGACAACAACTGAAGACGTTATTGAATACCTGGAATCAAGTTTTTAAGCTTGCGTATTCAGACTGCATGGTTACCTTGCGAGGGAGATTCACTTGTGTTCTGCATTTGGTTTTTAATTGGAATTAAACCTATACCTAAATTTCATAAATAAATAAAAAGCCCTGCTCCTTGTCTTCAGTTCACCCAGCAAATGCAACAAATCAACCTGTCGCATCGCAATCAGATGTTGCACATTATTCTGACTCTGCCACCGCACCCAAACAATTCAACCAGGGACGCACCATAAATTTCCCGCCGAAAAGCGCATTGCCAGACAGATCGCTGACACTAAATTGCTGGATCGCCCTGACTGCTTGGAAGTGCAAGACAACATCCTGTTTCATTCCACCAATGTTGTTAAGTCCTAGACCGACAACTGCTTGTTAGCTAGGTGTCCCTTCACAGGTCATGTCATAGGTGGCCGGGTTTTCGGCAGGGAGGTCAGACAGCTCAAAGGAAGATTTTTCGATATGCTAAGTAGTTAAGTTATTTAAGCAACTATTTGATAATTATTAAAAAATCTATTTGTATGTATAATTAATTTCAGTTGGAAACGAGTATATTTATGCAAAAAGATAAATAGTTGGAGTAAATGAGTCTGACCAAAACTCTTATTTCTCGAAGTTGAAACGATGGAGCTGGAGTGCTACATCAATAAATAAAACCTTCGATTTAATTTCCCTATCAGTATCAGATTCACCTCACCAAATTTTAGAACCTCGACCAGTTTAACGCTGGCAATAACTATGGAGTAAATATGGCAAACACCAATGATACGATTCCTTTTTCAAATATTCGTGATGCCCTTACCAGCATTGAATCATTTAGAAGTGTCTATGCTAGTTCAATCCCGTCTGTAGAACATGCTAAGACGGTCGTCGATCGGCTTCGTGCGTTAGCGACTTCCGTATCACAGACCAATCCACATGCTGCAGCGTTATACGACAGTACGGCCACAGGAATCGAGCTATATATAGGATTAAAACC
The DNA here is from genome assembly GCF_009937955.1 of Undibacterium sp. KW1. NCBI lineage: Bacteria > Pseudomonadati > Pseudomonadota > Betaproteobacteria > Burkholderiales > Oxalobacteraceae > Undibacterium > Undibacterium sp. KW1. The sequence continues at coordinate 60,569 of NZ_AP018439.1, forward strand.
GCTGCCAGAATGACTTACGATTGAGGCATTTGAATGCCAAAAAATGGAGAATTGCCTCGTAATGAAGATTGCGACTAATAGATTGTGGATTACTACGCTCGTTCTGTCTAAATCGGGCCTTGATTTGGCAGGGTAAGTTGTATTGTTACTCACACAAACTACTAAACATCGTAGTAATTGTTTTTTGAAGGGAAAAGGCAAGGATGGAACGATACATCGTCAATAATGTGGAAGAAGCTGTCGAGATGGCCCTTCAGTTCAAAAAAGACGGGCAGTACGACTGGTTCCGGGGGCAATTACAGGCCAACTGGATGCCAGCAACTTCGATGGAGCGTGCCGTTCAGCGAGGCGAGCCGCAGGAGGTTATAACACAAAGGATCAGGCGCTTTGTGGGGTGGGCACAATCCGAGCCATCAGTCAGATACCTAGCCGACCCTGCCAATTGCGATCAGTTGATGGCAATACTTCAACACTATGGATTCCCAACCTGTTACGTCGATTTCAGCACCGAACCTGGAATTGCGGGCTTCTTTGCTTCTGATTGCAAGGATCCACCGGCCCCGGGGACCGTCTCTGCAATCTTTTGTTTAGATACGGCAGATTTACGTAGCTTCTACGATAAGTACATAACACCGCACACTAAGCAGGGACAACAAAAGTTAGAAATCGATCTTATTTCGGTAAACGTAGATAATTTGTGGCGACTCCAAGCTCAGGCTGGGCACTTTGTGTATACCAACCACAATTGGTACCATTTCTATGACCTAGATCGGATAGAATTTCCTTGGTCAGGTTATCCATCGTTCCCGCCGAAAAATTCAATCTATCCTGAGCACCAGAGTGCTTTAGAGCAGCTTCTAAACAACTATTTCGAAGACGAACGTCGTGCCTTAAACCATAAGCTATTTATACAAGAGCAAATCGAGCGAGCGTCGCTCGGTCAATCGATGGTCAAGCACTTATTTGTCAGATCGGATGGATATGACGCCGGAAAGTATGATACTCCACCTGGAGAGCTGCCGAGTTGGAGTGAAGAGGCTCTGAAACCTTGGTTCGAAACGCCTGCAGAAATTTTCTACGAGGTGGTGGGCATTCAACAAACCATTACCTTGCGAGACGGCCCCAACGTTCCTCCACCAAGCGCACAACTTGCTTATGGCATTTCTACTGCGATGCGCCAAGACACTTCACTTCGTCTGCGTGCAGTCCAATGGAAGTTACAGGGCTTACCGGAGGCCGTGGATCATGAACGGATTGAGAGGTTAGTGCGTGAAGCATGGAATGGCATGCGCCGACTTCCCTACACAGATGATGACATAGCCGCAGCCTTCGGCGCTCTACTTGAACTGTGCGCGCAGCCTGGCTGCCTGTCGTCGAGCGGGGCCGAAGTTCATCAGGCTTTCAAAAATTGGTGTGGCGACGCTATGGAGGTTGAATTTGGGGCAAGTGACACCGGTTCGCGAGGGTACTGTTCCGCGATGCGCTTGTATGGAGCGATTGACCCGGCCTGGGCTAAAGGGCTATCTTCGGGAGTAGTATTCAGCAATGCGAGAGCTGCATTTATGCTTTGTCATGAACCTAAGCGGATGATGGATTTCCCAGCCTTTGCCAGCCTATTCGGACGAGAACTGATACCTTCGCAGTTGGCTCGTGGAAGATCTTTGATTCATTTCAATCCTGCTAGACTGGATGCTTTTGGACTGCCTTGAATCAAAAATTGGTGGAAACTACAACATCTTCAGGTTGCTATTCAAATTGTAGCTTGAAGACCTATCAAAGCACTTAATTTGTGAAATAGGAGGTGCTCATCGGCTGCGCATGAAACAATTTTTTTGACAAGATATTGTTTCAAAGCCGTAGCCGGTGAGTTACAGCCCTCAACGTGATCCAGGAATTCAATGAGCGTAAAGACTTGATAAAATCCACGTAGGTTACGCTATCCAATCTGGTTTTCTAAATTATCTTCCCTCTCGCAATTTTGCTAGCCTGGCTTTCTCATGCCTCTTAACACTTTGATCCTCGTAGACTACGGCAACTTCTTTGCAGTAGTTATCAGTAGCGGTTTTACCTGTTGATTTACAAGATTTGAAAGCAGTTTCAAGCTGTTCAAAAGTCAGCTTTTCAACAGGCCCTTTTGCCGCTTCGCAACCTACGGTCAACAAAAACATAGTGCTTGCCAATAGTTGTCTCGATTAATGTGGATTGGATATGAAACCATGATTTTTAATTGCGAAAAGACAACTAATCTCTGGCAGCTCAAGACACGTTAAATAATAGTTTTGTCGGGCGCTTTTGACTACGAAGCTAGTAGCAACAACATGGTTATTTGTGCCCATCCCCTCGAAAAGGTCAAATTGTTGCAATCGCGCTACCAATGATCCTATACAACTAAGGGCACCATCTTTTGGAGCTCTGTAAGCTTCTGAATATCCCGCCCAATGATATTTTTCGCGCACGTTAGGCAGTAGTGATCCCAGCTTCGGCCGTTCCGCACCTTCAGGCGCACATCCCCTTTCTCTATCCGGTGCTTGGCGCTGGCTTGGCAATTGTGGGCCTTGCCTGCGGTATCTACCGCGACTTGCGTGATTAGCGATTTAATTGCCATTGAATACCTCGGTTATGGCGTTCGCGACGATGGTAGCAAAGCCTTGGTCTATCTGGTCTAGCTCAGTTCGTGAGAACTCATGCCGCTGACCGGTACCGTGACCAACGGTTACGTTAATCTGGCGGTCGATGGCCGCTTTCATTACGATGAGGTTACTCCGTCCCAAGCGGTTCCTGTCGAGTTCGCTGGTTTGCGGGTTGACTCCTCTTTCATTGAGGATTCGTGCAGCTTCGGTGCGCACGCGCATGTCGAGCCCGCCTCGCATCGCCTGGCGCTCGCGCGCTCTGGTGGTCGGTATCGGCTGCAAGGTCTGATACGCGGCCGCAAACTCGGCCGCAACCTGTTCCGCTGTATAGCCGAGCTCCTGAAACCGGCGGAGGGCGGCTATAACAGCGTCGTCCTGCAACAGGGGAATTTCTTCGAGCAAAACCTCGGACTGGCCGCGCACTTCCACGCCAGACGGATCGTGCGGAATGGGCTCGATTTCACGCTCGCCAGGGTGGTCGTTCGGATCGACGCCCTCCACAGGCAAGAGCTGGTCGAAATAGTCGCGGTCGGCTTCGCTGTAGGTTTGAAAATCTGTCCACCGGCTTGCGATGTTCGCCCCGGCGTGGAAGACCACGACGCCCTGGTTCATCACATGGCCGGGGGCATTTTGTACTATAACTCGCATGATGCGACCGACGAATTGGACGAAGGGCGACAGATTGCTAAAAATGCTGAATACGGCCGCGACCGAAAGGAACGGATGGTCGAATCCCTCGCCAAGCTTGCGCACCTGGACGATCACATCGAGCTGGTGGTTTTCAAGCCGTTGCATGACAGCTAGGTTGGCGGGGGCATTCTCTCGCGAATGCACGTAACCAGCCCGCAGGCCGCGTGCGTGGTAGGCCTCGACCACTTGCCGACAGTGTTCGTAGTTGAGGGCCGACGCTATGATTTTCAGGCGATTGTCCCCGGTTTCTGTACGTAGCCTATTTATCTCGCGGATAGATGCGTCCACGATGGTATTAAGCGTTTCGGCGGACGTAACTATGCTGCGGCGGAAATCTGCCTCTTCCTCGCCAAGCCGCCGCACCTCGTCGAGCCCGACCTCGATTTCCTGGCCATCGTCTCGACGCACATAGCGAAGCGTGCGCGGGTTCAGTTGCACGGCTTTGAGGCGCTTAACGTAGCCTTCCTGGATGGCACGGAAGATAGGGTAGGAGTACAGGACGCGCCCTTCCATGACCTGCCCGTCGGCCCGTATCGGCGTGGCACTGAAATTGACGATGCTCGCGGCCGGGAACTGTGCCTTGAGAACCATCCAGCTTTCGGCGACCCCGTGGTGTCCCTCGTCGAACAAAATCACATCGAAAAAGTCGGCGGGGAGGTCTTGCAACCAACGGTTTTCCTCGCCACCCTGGAGCTGTTGAATGTTGGTGATGACGACGTGTGCCTCCTCGAGGTCTGCCCGGTTGGTTGTGTTGCCTCGGATTTCGACGGGCTCCGGGTAGGGCGCTCCGGCCAGTACCGCGCATTTTTGGTAGAACATCCCGGAATTGGATGGGTCGAAGTCCTTGGCGAGTTGCTGGGCGATGGAAACGCCAGGCGCGACAACCAGCGCACGGCGCGCACGGAACGCGAAGGGAGCTATGGTGATACAACCCGATTTTCCGCATCCGACTGGAAGGACGATGGCGACCTCGCGCTCGGCATTGTCCCGCACTGTGGCGTATTCGCTCAAAGCGAGGTAAGCTTCGCGCTGCGGCGTGCGGATAAGTGGGTTGTTTTCGATGTGTGGCTGCCGATTCTGGAACGGGTTTGTCATGGATGCCTTATAAGTGGTTGTGGACTTGAAGCCTCGTATTCAGGCACTCACGTTGAACATTGCAATTCTAACGGCCGCTGGACGGGCTGAATGTTTGTAAGATACGCCGAATTCCATTCAATGCAAGTGTCCGGCATGGCGCACAGCAACGAAAAAGTTATGGACGCTTCGCGATAACTTTTACCTTTTAGAGGGGATGGACATAAAAAAACCAACATCTGGCGCAACGTGAATTTTGATCGTTCAATCTTCCTTTTTGAGACTTGATTTACTGGCACACCAAGTTTTTCGGCGACTTGTATCATCAACGATTCCTCGCACCCTAGAGTATCTTCGCTTTGAAATGATCACTACAGCCTGTTGGTAATTCCATTGATGTTGTTTTCTTATTTAAAATCCTGGTGTATTCTTGCAACAATTGCATCAAGCGATTCATCGACATTTTTGCGTACCACTTTATCTTGGAGAGTTTTATTCACTGCTGTTCGAAGAATTCCATTCAACGACGGAGCGTTAACCAGAATTTCCCAAAGGCCTTCAATCTGAAGATTTTCAATAACTGAGATAAAGTCAGCGTAGTCTTGATATGAAGGTACCTGACCACCTAATAACGCAAAAAAACGATGTTCGTCCATTTAAATTTCTCCGATTAAATGTCATATATTGATTTTATATACACGATGTACGTCGCGTTGCTATAACGCCCCATGAAAGTGGAGTCACCAGAACATATTGTTGTTTCAAACATTTCCTATAGGTATGGTTCCTAAACATTTTCGTTCAGCAAATATGCCAAAGCAAAGACCTAAATGCTCTCAATGTCAAAGCGGCTTCTTACTACGGTTGCGAAGGTGCTGCGCGGGCTTATCTTTAGCCTAAACTAATGAACAGACGTTAATTGAGAACGAGCGACTTTCACCGAATCGTGTACTAAGGTCATGAGATAGACTATATGTGCGCCACCTTTTACTAATCTGAACTCGATCATGAGCATCACGTAACTCTGCCCGAACAAGCCATGCGCATTTTTCTGACTCATTATCCACCATAGGCATATCTATTCGCTCCTTAAACACAACAAGAACCGGACCTCTATCTGGATGCGATTCGGCCCATGCTTGAATTGGTGCAAAAGTAAGGTTTCTTTTTGTTGTGCCATGTTTATAGAAAGCATGTGCCGCATTAACTAGCAAATAAAGTCCTTGTGACATAGTTTCCTCAATCAATCGTGATCATTGAGATGGTCAACAGCTGCAGCTATACGGGCGTCCATACCGTCTGGTACAAAGCGTGAATGAATACGCTCAACAAATCCAATTTCAGCCTTTTTAGACACAAGTACCAACGCCAAATCTAAGCCATCGGCTGTTACGATTAGCTTGCCATTCGGCGCACGTTCCGCTTTGAAGCCTGAAAACTCACACACTTGCTCAACAGCTTCAACAAGACCAGCCACATTTGGAGCATCGCAGGGATCAGCAGCATCCAGCCACTCATCAAAATCAAACGTTTTTTCCATTATTTTTCCCTTCACTTTGTCACGAACTCTAATAATTTCATATTGAGCTTACCGATTGCATGGAAATCACTCGTCTTCCCAGCTAAGACGAGTTGGGATGCATAATAGAACTCTTGTAGTTATTGCGGATTTTCATCGTTGTATTGGGCATTTAATCATTCCAATCGAGGCGCATGTACCATCCCTTGCGTGCGGTGTGTTGCCAAAGCGAAGAGCTGTATCGGCCGTCTCCACTATAAAACTTCACCTCTGCATTAAAGCCTTCCTTACTTGCTTCGATATGATACGAAGGGTTAAAATCGCTTTTTGGTAGCTTGTCGATGAGTTCTCCGTAGAGAGCGACCACACGGACTCGCAAGTCCTCACTAATAATTTCTGGTATTGGTATAAATTTCTTAGCCATTTCTATTTGTCCTAGGAGGCATTTAGATTAATTAGATCCGCCACTACCTGCAGGCGCCCGAAAAGGACCACCTACAGATTTAAATCTGGCCCGTTCATTCTGGGTTTCACTAGTGACTTCCCTACCGTTCCTTTCCGACGCAGCTTCCTGTTTACGTGCAATTCCCGCTATCGCCTAAGGCAGAGGCTGCTATTATTCAAATTATTATATCGATAAGATATAGTTACTTTAGATGAATTTTTGAAAACAATTGTTAATGCATATTTGTCATGTTGACGTTGCATTTCTCACTGGATAAAGTGACTTGGCAATATCGAACGCATCCAAGATTGGCATGCCATCTTGATGGTAAGCCCGCGGCACTCTGCATCAATCCGGTCTTTGCCAAAGGGCCAACCTATGGGGTGGTAAACATACTGTAAGTAATGGTGGAACATATTCAAACGGAAAAGGATCGTCTCACAAAGGCGATATCTATAAGAATACGAAAACCGGAAATAAATATGGGACGCATAAGTAGTAGCTTGGAAAAGCTGCAAATCTCTAAGCGAGGTGAGTATTGAAGATTTCTGACCGTTATTACATTACTGACAGTAAACATTCGATCGGTGGTGTTAAATTTTCAGTAGCTTAATTTTTGCCAGATCAAGAGAATTCAAAAATTAACCAGCTAATGAGAGACATATGGCTACGTCAACTATCGGGTCTAGAAAATTAACTTTAAGAAATTTCCGCTGCTTCGATTGGAATCATCCCGCAGAACTAATTTTTGATAACGGCTTTACAGCAATAGTTGGGCCGAACAATTCCGGAAAATCATCTGCACTCCGTGCTGTATATGAGTTGCGACCGCAGTTAGCGAGCATTGAGCAACTCTTCTCTGCCAATGCAAACTTCAATCCAAGTCTGGGCTATCTCGGTGCGGTAGACGCTTTTGAGCTTGCAAATGATAAAAATCAAACTAAATTTGAGTACGAATTAGATATTTCGATCTATGGGAATATGTTTATCGACAGTAGGTATATTGTTAATAAGATTGTCGTTGAATGTGACTTGGTTAGATCGACAAGTAAAGCAACCAAAATAGTCGCCACAAATATTTCTGGAAGTTCGATTGCCTTAAACTATGCTGAAATCGTCCAAGGTGGCGTATTTCTCGAAGGTAGTCTAATTAAGTACCCGACGAGTACTGAACTTTTCAGTTTTGCAGAAATATTTAGCTTTGCACGTGATTTGGGAGGTTCCAGATATTTTCCTGCATTTCGTAATGCAATAAATGAAGGTGCCGGCAACTATTACGACATACCTGTGGGGAATGCAATGGTTCAAGCTTGGAATCATTGGAAAGCTGGCCCATCAAAAAAAAGCCAAAGAGCTATCATGCAAGCCGAAGGTGAGATAGCTAGGTTGCTGAACTTCAAATCTCTGCAGATAAATGCTGATAATTCAGTTAAATCATTGAATGTGACTATTGATGGTATGCCACATAAACTTCATGAGATTGGCGCAGGAGTAGCACAGCTAATTATTGTTCTTGCTGCTGCCGTAGTTGCAAGTCCGAAGTATATTTTGATTGACGAACCTGAACTAAGCCTTCATCCAAGTTTGCAGTTAAATTTTCTTGCTACTCTTGCTTCATACGCGGAATTTGGTATTCTATTTTCTACCCATTCAATCGGCTTGGCCAGGAGCGCTGCTGAGCGGATTATGGTTACGCAAAAACTGCCTGATGGCGGCGCAACAATGGAACCACTAGGGGAACAAAGAATTAATTACTCAGAATGGTTAGGGGAACTGAGTTATTCAAGCCGACTGGCTTTGGGATGTGAGGGTCTTCTATTAGTTGAAGGTTCTACTGATGTTTTGTTTTTTCAGGAATTTCTCAGGAAGACAAAAAAAGATCATAAATATGTGGTCATGCAGTTGGGCGGCTCATCGCTCATAAACAGCAAGATCGCCCCGCATTTGACCGAGATTACCAGGTTAATTGACGCATCTAAAATATACATTTTTATTGATAGCGAAAAGAAAAGTGCAGATGAAGCACTGGCTAATGATCGACAGTTGTTTATTGAAGAGTGTGAGAAGGTTGGCGTTGTCGCAAGGGCATCGGAACGGCGAGCTACTGAAAATTATTTTGAGAAAAAAGGAATAGCTGCCGCGTTGGGAGATGAATATCAACCTCTTAGTGAATATCAATTACTTAAAGAATCTGTGAAACCTTGGAAGAAAGCTGATAATTGGAAAATTGCGCGGCACACTCAATTTTCAGATATTGAAACTACTGATTTAGGCAGATTCATAGCAAGCCTTCCTTAATAACTTTGAAGGTTAAATAATTGGTAGTGAATATCCTGACGCTGGCGGGAAAAATAATGACTAACGATTCAATTTTTCATAAAAGACGGCGCTTAATCATTTCATGTCAATTATTATCGTACCTTGTGGAATGACACAATATTTAGGAAGTTATTGATTATGAAAGTTCGTAAGGCTGCCAAGCGCCGTCAAAAGAAACGCATATTTAAACAGCCGCAGGCCATCAACTCAGAAGATGTGGCCGTGCGATACGCTGAAAAAATAGCGAAAGCAGCTGCATATGTTCAGGAAAGACTGCGTCAAACTTCTACAGCTAATGTTGGCAAAAAACTCCTTGTCAATGAACCAGAAAATGGCATCCTTGCTGGCTTCCGCCCCAAATAAAATGATGAGAACTGTGGACTAAAATCCGAGTTTCAGGAATATCGATTGGTAAGAAATCTTTGTTACAAGTATTGCGATTGCCAAAATTATTTAACAGATTTTGCTAGACGAACTGATGCTGGATCTTCTGGAATATTTACCCTCATCATTGAAAGTGCTCGTTTGACAAATCGTTCCTGAGGTTGCTTTTCTCCAGCTGCAGGTTTGTGAGGAACGGCAAAGGTTGTACCTTGACCAGAAAATGCAAAATTTCCGAATACGCCAGATGTGTAACGGAGTTCATCAAGGAGACGATTTACCCGTTCAAAAATGCTTTCTTGTCTTGCAAGTGTGAAAACTAGTCCTTTGAATGACTCTTCACCCGCACGTTCTTTTTCACCCTCTTTTCGAATTGTTCGTTGTCTTCGTTGAATTTCAAAAAAGTACACATGGCCGACAGGCGTGAGAATACGAGCAACCAATATCCCTCTAACTTTCCCTTTTTTTCTGTCCAGATAAAGCCAGTTCGGGTCCTTGATGTCACGCGAATCTAGCTCCTCCTGCGTGAATAATGCAAAGCCTGGAAGAAACGTAGGCAAAGGAACTTCAGAAAAGTTGCCATTTGGCTCCAGGTACTCAACTTTCCGTATAATGTCTGGGTGGTGTTTGTTCAAAAACTTCAGCATTTTCCATACATCTATGAGAGTCCCAAAGGACTCCATTGCGGTATTTGAACTAAAAGAGCCGTAACCTACACCCTTTCCGGTACCAGATTTTTCGTCACCAGAATATTTATCTGGTTCTGGTGCATCCGTACGGTTTTTCGGACCGTTGATATTAGTTGTTGATCGATAAATATCTTTTATAAATCTTGGCGTTCCAAGTAGTTCATATTCTGGGTCTTCAATATCAATGCTTGCGGATCCATGGTCAGGCATTTCAGAACTAGTGACGTTTACAATTTCAGCAGTCGGCATGATTTTACGAGGGTGAACCCCATCCCACGCACCACCATTTTTCAGAGCACCTGGTAATGGGCCGGTCTTGTTGGTATTTTCACGGTCCCTGTATACCGGCACCCCATCAGGCTCGCTCCCGCCTAATACGTGGAGTCCCAAAAATTTTTTTCTCCCTTCAAGCCAGATTCCACGTACCTTTAACCTCGCAGGACCCTTAAACCATGGACCAGCTTTAGCAAACACTCGATCGCTCCCCATAGTGCCTTGCCCTACCTCCAATTCTGCCCAGATTTGCTGGGATTGTCGCCGTGCATAACGGTCGTACTCCAAGTGAGCTAGCAATACCGCGTCTCCATTGACAGTCCGCTTTGCCATATTTATGGTCCATGTTCCTGGAATTGCTGGCTCCACTAGGGGGAGCAGTAGCTCTGGTTTAGCTTTTTCCCAAGCGTAGGTAGCAAGAACGCGCTGCACGTGTTTTGATCGGCCATAGCAGCGAGAGAAGAATTCAAGACAAGGTAAGAGAAGTCCTGCTGGGTCGTTACTGAATTTGAATTGGAGTAACTGGGTCTTATCATGACCATAAATTCCATGCAGATCGTAAGCACCATCTGGAATTAATTTTGGACGACCCTCTGCGACGTTTTCGGCAAGGGAATTGTAGCGCCAGCCATCAACGTTAAAATCAAGTTGGAAAGTTTCGACATTAAGTCTAATTTGGTACTGACAGATTCTTTTATGCCAGATAGTGCCAATTTTAAATTGAGCCAGTTCCGTAAGAGCTATTTTTTTATGAACAAAGTCACCAAGTTCATCATTGGGACCAAGAATACGGAAACACACTAGCACTTTAGGTTGATGGTCACCTTGCTTGCCTTTGATTAAAGCCACATACCACCAAGTTAAAAGGTGCTTTTCACTATGGTCTTTAAAGTCTACTTCAGTGATATGAGGTACCAAGGGGGTACGAACGACTTTTAATTTCATGCCACGATTCCTCCTGGCAATAAATATAACTTCTTGCAAGGATTTTGTCGCAGCTATTTTGCTAATGTCGCATTAATTTATGTATTTCACAACCTCCACCTACTAATGCAACCGCAGATGCTGTGTGATGCGGTGCCCTGTAGGGTCTCGCCTTCCATTTCTCTATGGAAAAACCGGAAGTCAGGGACTGCACTGCTGCGGATTCCAGTGCTTCCTGATCGGTCATGGTTGGCAAAATACCGGGGAAGCGGGCTGCCAGCATCGATTTGCCGGTGCCAGGCGGCCCCATCAGAAGTACCGAATGGGAGCCTGCTGCAGCTACTTCAAGTGCGCGTTTTGCCTGTAACTGGCCTTTGACTTCCGCAAAGTCAGCATATGTGGGGCGACTGGGTCTGGAGGCTGGCCGGTGACGCGCCAGTCTTTGTTCACCATCGACACCAGCGAAGTGAGCGCATACCTGTAGCAGCGAATCAGCGGGATAAATCGCAGCATCGCTGACCAGCGCCGCTTCATCGGCGTTCGCGCGTGGCAAAATAAAGGCGGGTTCCTGTGCCGAGTGCCACTGGCTTTTGCAGATCGCAAACGTCATTGCCAGTGCGCCGCGTATCGGCCGCAGTTCGCCTGACAGTGATAACTCTCCGGCAAACTCATATTGTTCCAGTGCATCTCCAGGGATTTGCCCGGATGCCGCCAGAATACCCAGCGCGATAGGCAAATCGAAGCGGCCAGATTCCTTAGGCAAATCAGCGGGCGCCAAATTCACTGTGATGCGCTTGTTCGGGAACTCAAAGCGGGCATTTTGCAGGGCGGCCCTGACCCTGTCCTTGGATTCCTTGACTTCGGTTTCGGGCAGGCCAACGATAGTGAAGGCGGGCAGGCCATTGGCCAGATGCACTTCCACAGTCACCTGTGGCGCATCCATGCCATTCAGGGCGCGGCTTTTGAGTACGGCTAAGGACATGCGGTCTGCGGTTTAGTTGTCTTTTTTTAGTCGGCTTTTGGTGGTGCTTCGAGCGCGGCCACGCGTGCCTCCAGGGCTTCGAGCTTGGCGCGCGTCTTGGCCAGCACTTGTGCCTGGATATCAAATTCTTCGCGCGTCACCAGGTCTAGCTTGGAAAAACCCTGGCTCATCATGGCCTTGACATTCTTTTCTATGTCCTTGGCTGGCGAGTTTTCGATTGCCTGGCTGATCTTGGCCTGCATGTCATTAAAGAAATTTTGCTTGTCCATTTTTATCCTCTATCTTGTAAATGCACATCTTTGGTGCAAATCATGCGTTGCCACTTTTTTGTGCGAATTTGTTCTTGCCCGCAATTGGTGCGTAAAGCTGTTTTTTTGCTTGCAAATTTACCTATGTGACAATGATAGCGCATCTTGCCCAAGCTGCTACTGGTATTGCAGCGCAATATAAAAATCAGGCTGGGCTCAGGGTTTATCGGGCTGTACGCATATTAATACACTCTGGGCGCCGTGCCTTGTCTCCAATTCAATGATGGGTTGATCCTGGTTGGCACGACTCCTGCTAACAGAGAAGGGAAATAAGAATTTAAGAGTTTGCCTGATGCAAGTAGTGGGTACGCAAATGGTCATAAGTGTCAATGCGTGCCGCTATGAGCTGAGCACAGATTCTGTCCAGGGTTCAATCTAATCAAATCTTAATCAATAGGGGGAAGCGCAATGAAAAAACTAGTAATCGCCGCTGCTGTAGTCACAACATTCTTTGGTGGTTTTGCCCAGGCAGAAGATGCCAAGCCAGAAGCTAAGCCAGACAATGAGGTCAGCTTCAATATTGGTGTGGTCAGCGAATACCGCTATCGTGCAATTGCGCAATCGCGTCTTGATCCTGCTTTGCAGGGAGGTGCAGATTACGTGCACAACCCCAGTGGCTTTTATGCTGGCACATGGTTATCTACGATTAAATGGACCAAGGATGCAGGCGGTGGTGGCGATCTTGAATGGGATATCTATGCCGGTAAAAAAGGCGAAATCACCAAGGATGTATCTTATGACGTCGGCGTCCTGACTTACATATACCCTTCCAATGGTCTGAACAAGGTAGCCGGTTTTGCTGATGCCAACACGACAGAAATCTACGGCCAGGTAGGCATGGGCCCAGCTTATATCAAGTATTCACACTCCGTCACTAACCTGTTCGGCTTTGTCGACAGCAAGAACAGTGGTTACCTGGACCTGGGTGCAAACATTGAGTTGCCTGAGGGTTATACGCTGGCCCTGCATGCTGGCCACCAAACAGTCAAGAACAATGGTGCCTATTCTTATTCCGATTGGAAAATCGGCGTGAATAAAGAGTTTTTTGGTGTGAATTTTGGTATCGCAGCGCTGGGTACGAATGCTGAGAAAAAACTGTATGTCACACCAGCAGGCAAGTTCACAGGCAAAACGACACTGGTATTGTCTGCAGTTAAAACATTCTAATATTCGAGGCGAGCATGAAACTGATTACCGCAATTATCAAGCCTTTTAAGCTGGATGAGGTCCGCGAGGCTTTATCTACCATAGGCGTACAAGGGATTACCGTGACCGAGGTGAAGGGCTTTGGTCGTCAGAAAGGTCACACCGAACTGTACCGTGGTGCCGAGTATGTAGTTGATTTCCTGCCCAAGACAAAAATTGAAGCTGCCGTGGATGATGCGATAGTTGATCGCGCCATCGAAGCAATAGAAACCGCAGCCCGTACTGGCAAGATCGGTGACGGTAAGATTTTTGTCTATGACTTGCAACAAGTTGTGCGTATCCGTACCGGTGAAACCGGTAACGACGCACTCTGATAGCTAACCAGGGAGTTCACATGAAAAAACTGTTGAAGAACATGCTGGCGGGGGCTGCTTTGCTGGTCACTGTCGGTTTCACCTCTGTCGCGTCGGCGCAGGATGCCTCGGCCAAAGCAGAACCTGCGGCAGCTTCTGCTGCCTCAGTTACTGCGTCGGCCAGCGCTTCTGCACCTGCAGCGGCTCCGGCTTCTGCTGCTGTGGTGGCGCCTGCTTCTGCCCCGGCAGCGGCGGCTGAACCTGCGGCAGCCAGTGCTGCCGCCGCACCTGCACCAACGCCAAATAAAGGCGACACTGCCTGGATGATGGTTGCCACCTTGCTGGTCATCCTGATGACCATACCTGGCCTGGCACTGTTCTATGGTGGCCTGGTCCGTTCCAAGAATATGCTGTCTATCCTGATGCAGGTCTTCATGATCTTCGCCGTGATTATTGTTCTGTGGTGCATCTATGGCTATTCGCTGGCATTTACTGAAGGTGGCAGGTTCATCGGTTCGTTTGACCGCCTGTTCCTGAAAGGTATCTGGGACCCGGCCAAGGCGGCGTTTGGTACGGCCGCGACATTCAGCAAAGGCGTAGTGATTCCTGAGTTTGCGTATGTGGCCTTCCAGGCGACCTTTGCAGCGATCACTTGCGGCCTGATCATCGGTGCTTTTGCAGAACGTGCAAAATTCACTGCTGTGTTGTTGTTCGTGGTCTTGTGGTTCACGTTCAGCTACCTGCCGATCGCTCACATGGTCTGGTTCTGGACTGGCCCTGACGCGATCAAGGATGCTGCAACCCTGGCGACAGAAACTGCCAAAGCTGGTTTCCTGTTCCAAAAAGGCGCGCTGGACTTCGCAGGTGGTACCGTCGTGCATATCAATGCTGCGGTCGCTGGTCTGGTTGGTGCTTACCTGATAGGCAAACGTGTAGGTTATGGTAAAGAATCCATGGCACCTCACTCCCTGACAATGACGATGATAGGTGCGTCGCTGTTGTGGGTGGGCTGGTTTGGTTTCAATGCCGGTTCCGCACTGGAAGCAGGCGATGTCGCAGCACTGGCTTTCATCAATACTTTGCTGGCAACGGCTGCCGCAACTGTGTCATGGGTATTTGGTGAGTGGATGTCCAAAGGCAAGCCTTCCATGCTGGGCGGCGCATCTGGTGCGGTAGCCGGTCTCGTCGCGATTACGCCAGCTTGCGGCTTCGTCGGCCCTATGGGTGCCCTGGTCATCGGCTTGCTGGCAGGTATTGTTTGCCTGTGGGGTGTCAATGGCCTCAAACGCCTGCTGGGTGCAGATGACTCCCTTGACGTCTTCGGTGTGCATGGCGTGGGCGGTATCCTGGGTGCCTTGTTGACCGGTGTGTTTGCTGCACCATCCCTCGGCGGTCAAGGTATATTCGACTATGTCACCAACAAAATGTCGGCTGATCCTTACGACATCTTCGGTCAGGTCATGACACAGGCGACTGCAGTTGGCACGACCATCATCTGGTCAGGTGTCGTGTCCTTCGTCGCTTACAAACTGGTTGATCTGGTAGTTGGCCTGCGTGTACCGGAAGATGAAGAACGTGAAGGTCTGGACATCACCAGCCATGGTGAGTCTGCTTACCACTCTTGATTCAGTTGTTGATTTGAACAACGCGATCTGAGTAACAAGTTTTGCCCAGCCTGTATCTGATCCTTCGATCAGGCTGGGGCAGTAAAGAGTATCCAAAGGTGTACCGTCAGTACCGTAATCAGAGCTTGCTGTACTGAACTTGACAGGCTGTTTTGCATAACGCAAAACAGCCTTTTTTTATCTGGCGGTGAGCCTAGATCTGAATATCTGCACAGGCACGGGTCAAAAAAATACGCCACCCGCAGGTGGCGTATTTCTTAACACGGTTTGTCAACTGAGGAGAGATTCACCAGCTTATTTTGCTTCAGGAGCAAATTTATTGGCAGGTACCAGCAGCCACAAACGTGCAAAGTCAGCAGAACCATCACGGCCTTGTACCGACTTCAGTGTTTCAACAGCCTTGTCGCGTTTGCCTGCTCTCAGGTAAGCCATGCCCAGATGCAGTTTTGCTTCATCAGGAGACTTCAAGCCACCTTTGGCGATACCCTGTTCCATCAATCCCAGGCCTTTGTCGTACTGGCCGTTAATGACGTAGTTATAACCAATATTGACCAGGCCGATACCGGTCTTGGCGTTTTTGGCAGCGGCTTCACCAGCATCGAGGCTCTTGATGTCGTCAGCGGCCTGTTTGTTGACGCGGTCGCGCAATTGTTTGTGCTTGGTCGCTTCCTTGCCGGTGCCCAGCACGTTCGCTGCATAGCCTGCTTCAATCGCGGTTTTGGCTTCGGCTGGCAAACCTGCCAGCAAGGCCAACTCTGCCATATCGACAAAATCCGTGGCATCTTCTAATTTGCCGTTCAGGAATTGCAGACGATAGTAGTCGAGCAACAAGCGGTCAGAAAAACCAGGTTTTTTCATCACGCGGTAAATCAGGTCTGTCCAGAATTCTGGTGTTGGGTACAGTGCAACCAGGCGTTCCAGCGCGACGGCATAGTTATCCCATTCCTTGAGCTGCTGATAAGCAAGAGCCAGCAACTTGAGGTTGTCAGAACTGGTATTACGTTGTGCTTTTTCATCAAATGCTATCTGGGCATTCAAGACTTTGACGACATTGGCAAAGTCGTTTTCCAGATAGTAGGAACGGGCGATCAGATAGACCATGACTTCATTGCCAGGTGCTTTCACCAGGAAACGATTACCCCATACCCTGGAATTAGCATATTTCTTTTCACCAAACAGGGTACTTGCCATGGCTTCCATCAAACGCTGTTTTTCTGGATCTTTCAGAAAATCAGTCGAAATCATATAGTCGAAGGAGCTCGCCATCAGCGTAGAGTCATTGATACTGGATGCAACCACGGCACGCAAACGGCTGATCGTAAACAGCTCGAAAGGCGTTTTCTTTTCCAGAGAGGCATCCATGGCATTAATTTTTTCCAATGCCTGAGGATATTGCTTGGCGGTCAGCAAGTCCTGGATTTCATTAAGTGGCTTGGCCATTTCCTGGCGCACGGTCTGTTGCTTCGCAGGATCAGCCGCTTCTTGTGCCTGAACGGCATTCACAGTCACGGGAGAGAAGCCAGAACCAAGTGCTGCCAGCATCATGGCGGCGAACAGGTAAGAAGTTTTTTTCATGAATGATCCAGATAAAAAATGAAAACTATTGCAATAATGTAAAAACATTGCGCAATAATCAGTCAAAACACATCAATAATACAAATGACAACAGGCGTAGTACCGGCCTTCATCCCTGCTTATGCCCTGGCCGTTCCATGCAAGCCCGTTTCACAGTACGGAATCCGGCATTATAGCCGAGCTCTTGCCAGCATTACCATTTGCAGCCTGTGTCCACAACGGCGCTCACTGCCAGCGGGATGACAGCCAGTATGCCTATGCCCGAATATGCCTTCAGGCACTCTTTCTTTTCTGCCCGTCTGGTGCCTTCACCCAGCCGCTTTTCCAGGCTGTCGCCGCGCCTGTGACTGGCCTGTATCTGTTCAATTTCTGTGGGCTTCATGGCCAGGGCCGACTTGCGCACAGACTCCAGGTTCAGACCCAGTCCCGTTGGACTATCGGGGCTGATACTCGTTTGAGGTGAGGGCTGGCTGACGGCGTCAGTTGCGATTTCTGCCGCTGGCTGCTCTGGGCGGGTCAGTGATCTGGCAGGTTTGTTCGTCGTGATGGGCCTGCTGGCCTCTTTTTTAGCGGGCTTTTCAGGTTTGGCAGACTCCTCCACAGGCTCGCTTGCCTTCGGAGGGACAGGCTTGGGGGCTATCGTCAATAATTGCAGGTACTGCATCAAGGGATGGCGCTCACCCGCCCTCGTAGTGGCGTGTTGATGACGCAGTAATTGCCAGAAAAGCAGGTGGGCAAGAACGACCAGCAAGATGGTCATTGCCGGAAAGCCCGGTTTGCTGATCCCATGATTTGCTGGTGAATGTGTAGTTGCCAGAGAAAATTGCATCATGCCTTTCCCAAACTATTCTGTTACGGTATCTCGACTCAGACAGCCCCTGCTTGTTAGAAGTTCATGTCAACACGCAATCTTACCGGCAGTGTCATTTTTGTCTTTCCTGCACCAGTATCCAGGGCTTGACGACCACGGTCCAGTGCTGTGCGTCCTGCTCCAGCCATGCCTGGGCCTGCTCATCGCTGACCTTGCCTATCTGGCCATGCTCAAGCAGGGCAGAGATCACATCTGCATGGTCTTCTGCCATGTGGAAGGCAACTTCGACCAGGTCCAGGCCGGGCTGGACCACCAGTACTGTGCCACCTGCAAAATGACGTAATAACTCACTCCAGGGGTAAGCTGCAGTTTCGAGATTGATCTTGCTACGTAAAATATCAGTATTGGACATGAAATTTAATTAAAATATATTGAGCCGGGGTGGTAAACAATGATCAAACAATGCTCCACATCCATAATTTTATGCAAATCCTGAAATAAAGCGGAAGAAATAAGCGGGAAGGGCTATTTTCTTGTTAAAGTCGCCATAAGCATGACTTATTAATATTTAGAAAATTGCAGACAGAAATGAGTTCCAGGGAATGAAAACACTCAAAGAGACCTTATGACGCTGAGACGCCAACTCCTTCTTGCCATATCCATCATCTTTTTTGCCGTGTTTCTTGGATTGCAAATCCTGTCTGTGCTGACGATGCGGGATTATTTGCAGCAGCAACTGGCCTCGCATGCCCAGGATGCTGCCACAGCCTTGTCACGTCCGCTCGAAGAAGCACTGGCCAAGAATGACCAGACGCTGGCAAATATCCAGATATCCACCCTGTTTGACCGCGGTTATTATAAAAAAATCGTGGTCCTTGATCCCGCAGGCAAAGTGCTGTTGCACAAGGAACTCAACGGGGGCAAAGACAATGTGCCAGCCTGGCTACCTGCCTTGTTTGACTTGCAGACCCCGCCGGGCGAGGCTTTCATTTCTTCTGGCTGGCGTCAGCTGGGCAAGGTTGTCGTGGTCAGCCACCCGGCTTATGCTTACGATTACCTGTGGCGCTCCATGCGGGAAATGGCTTTGTGGATGTTTGCCATGTACCTGGTGGTCTGGGGCCTGACTGTGGTCTTGCTGAGAATTATCCTGGGGCCGCTGGAAAAAATCGAAGAAGTCGCGATTGCCATACAGGCCAAGAATTTCCGCCGTATTGAAGTCGTGCCTCAGACTCGCGAGCTGCAGCGTGTAGTGGTCGCCATGAACCACATGACAGAGCGCATATCGAGCCTGCTTGATGAAGAAATCGCCAGGGCAGAAAATTTCAGGCGCGAAGCTTTCATCGACAAAGTCAGTGGTCTGGAAAACCGTCATGGTTTTGACTTGCGCTTCAATCATTTGCTGTCAGAAGAAGGGCGCTTTGAAACTGCCGTCATCTTTGTGCTGGAATTTGATGGCCTTAAAGAATACAACCACCAGCACGGCTATCAGCAAGGCGATATCCTGCTGGCCGATGTGGCGACGGTGGTCACAGAAGTCTTCAGCAAATATAGCAATATCCTCGGTCGCATAGGCGGTGCCTCAATGGCAGCGGTGTGTATCGATGTCGATCAAAAGACCATGCAGTTGCTGGTAGATGCACTTCAGTACCGCCTGAACCAGGTATTGCTGCGTGCCTCGCGCCAGGTCAGCCTGGCTGCCGGTGCGCTGGTGTTTGGCCCGGCGCAAACACGCGGCGACATTTTCTCCCGGGCAGACCTGGCAATAGAAGTCATGCGCCAGGCTGGTAATGGACAGATCAGCCTGACCCTTATGGAAGACAGTGAAGCCGTCATCGCCGGTTCACATGGCTGGCGTACCCTGATCCACAATGCCCTCGCAGACCACCGCTGGGTCTTGTTTGCCCAACCCGTCATGCGTTTGCAATTGCGCCAGCTTGTCCATCATGAAGTATTTTCGCGTTTGCTTGATACCCAGGGCAATCTGGTTCCGGCCAACCAGTTTTTACCCATGGCCTTGCGTCACCAGCTCATGCCCGAGATAGACCAGGCGGTAGTGACCCTGGTGATGGAGATGCTGCAAAAAAATCGCGGCACCTATAAAAATATCGCCATCAATGTGTCCCTGCAATCGATGGAGAGCAAAGAGTTCTGTGAATGGATGCAGGCGCGCCTCAAATATTCGCCAGAGCTGACGGCCTTGTTGTCAGTGGAGATCAGTGAATTTGCCTGCGCCAAAGACCATGCCGTGACCAGGAAATTTGTCAGTGTCTTGCGCGAATTAGGCGTGCGTTTTGGTGTCGATCATTTTGGCCTGGACCCGCATGCCCTGAACTTTATCCGCGAAGTACCGCCAGACTATATCAAGCTTGATGGCGGCCTGGTGCAGGAAGTTGCCACGAATGACAACAGCCATGCCCACTTGCGCGCTATCGTCAAATTCGCGCAATCCCTGGGTATACCCCTGATAGCCCAGAATGTGGAAAGCGAAGCATCGCTGCAATTACTGATTGCAGATCAGGTCGAATGCGGGCAGGGTTTTTATTTTGGCGCACCAGAAAAAATCGTTGTGGCTGAGGCAGGGTAAGCGGAGAGTATCGTCAGTGCCTACTGAAACTGAAAGCCGCTCACATGCGTTTTTCTTTTTCCATTTTTTCTATCAACTCCTTCCACAGGCGCACAGTCGATGCGCCGCCCTTGCGGGTATTGCCGCTGGCCAGCCACAGGTCATCATCATTAAAGCTATACACAGGCACCAGGTCATTGCGGGCAGAGCCCGGCTGTATCTCATCGACGAGATTGTCTAGTATCCAGGGTTCGGCGGCAGGCGTTGGATAGTAGGCCAGCACCATGTGCGTCTCACCTATGCGGGTCGCCCTGACATAGGTAATGCGCAGGCGTTCTGCCGGTATCCCCAGGTCTTTCAGTGTCATGTATTTGGCAATCGCATAGTCTTCACAATCACCACCCCAGGATGCGATAAATTCTACCGGGGTCGCCCAATAATCATTGACGCCCCAGTGTTCCTGATCACTGAAGTAGGGAACGCGGTTATAAAAATCATTCACCTGCCGCAAGACCGGCATTTCATATAGTCCATCGCTAGAGCGAGCGGCATTTTTGGCAAAGTCCTTGCCTGCAGTGGCTTTGATCCTGTTGATGGCGATCTGCATTTGTGTCAGCCGACGCGGCCCTTCAGCGCCAAAGCGTTTGTGCACATGCTCGATCAGGCCCAGCGAAAAATCCACCAAACCAGATACCACTGCCGGGCTTATTAGGCCCAGCAGTAAAAACAGGCTTGCAGCGATTTTCGCATCCTTACTGCGCATGGGTGATTGATCTGGTAAGCATGGACAAGGGCAACAGTGTAGCTGTTTCTAGTGCCGCAATACCCGGATTTGTGGCTTTAAAAATTGTCAGATGAAAATTGTTAGAATAGATCATCTCCCTCCACAAGGAAAAACCATGTCAGAAAGCCAGCAAAACTGGATAGATTTACGCAGTGACACCGTCACCCGACCTACTCCTGCCATGCGTGAACTCATGCATACTGCCGAACTCGGTGATGATGTGTATGGGGATGATCCCACAGTCAACCGCCTGCAAGACTATGCCGCCGACCTGTTTGGCTATGAAGCTGCTCTGTTCGCCCCATCCGGCACACAAAGCAATTTGCTGGCCCTGCTCGCACATTGCGCCCGCGGTGATGAATACATCGTCGGGCAAGAGGCGCACACTTATAAATACGAGGGCGGTGGTGCTGCCGTGCTGGGCAGCATACAACCACAGCCCCTGACCAACCAGGCAGACGGCAGCATTGCCCTGGACGATATTGCCAATGCCATCAAGCCAGACGATTTTCACTTTGCCCGCAGCCGTTTGCTGGCGCTGGAAAATACCATAGGCGGCAAGGTCCTGCCACCTGACTACCTACAAGCTGCCACCAGCCTCGCCCATGAGCGCGGCCTGGCTACCCATCTGGATGGCGCACGCATCTGCAATGCCATCGTCAAGCTGGGCATCAGCCCCAGGCAGGCGGTACAGGGTTTTGACAGTGTCTCGGTCTGTTTGTCCAAGGGTCTGGGCGCACCCATAGGTTCTGTGCTGTGTGGTAGCCACGACTTGATCGCTCAGGCCAAACGCTGGCGCAAGATGCTCGGTGGCGGCATGCGCCAGGCCGGCATGCTTGCTGCTGCCGGTTTGTATGCGCTGGAACATCATATTCCGCGCCTGGCAGAAGACCATGCCAATGCAGAACGCCTGGCAAATGGCTTGCGCCAGATCAGCGCCTTGCAAGTGCAGACGCCGCAAACCAATATCGTCTATGCCGACCTGCCCGCTACAGCCTGTGCCGGGCTGGCAGAACTCTTGCGCGAAAATGGCATCCTGGCCAGGGTCACACCGCACATGCGCATGGTCACCCATCTCGATGTCCCGGCTGCCGATATCGATAAAGTGCTGTCTGTATTCCAGACCTACTTCAGCAAGCATCCCGGCGTATCGTCTATCTGACATCCTGCATGGGGCTGTACAGGATGATGCGGCTGACATGCAGGCTGGTCTGGTTTTCGCATAGTCTTGCATGATCCACATAGGGCAGGCTACTTAGCCCCAGCCCCAGGTTGCTTTGCGGGTATTTGGCCTTGATGATGACATTGAACAGGCTCAGGCACTGGTGCAAATCACGCTGCCTTGGCTGTGAGAGATTTTCCAGGCTGAAGCTGACAGAGTTTCTCTCATGCGCCTGTCCCGGTTTCTGCTTTATCGATACCGGGAAAGAGACGCTGTTATTGTTTGCGGCATTGGTGATGGTTTGCAGCCAGCTACGGGTGGCTGCGTCATACACAATACGGCAACTCAGAATGTCGCCAGGTTTGACTGGCATGCTGGGACCGCCAAAGCAGGTTTGCGCAGTTGTTTGTTTGCTGCCAGCATGCACATACTGACCGCACACCCACCAGCCCGCATGATGTCCTGTGCCAATTGTTGGGCTATAGCTGAGTACTGCCTGCAAGCCACCATCCATGTTTTCAACATTATTGTCCTGACCAGGCCGCAGGCAGGGCCACAGATACGCATGTGCCTGCTCACTGCTCAGAAAAGGTACTTGCAACTGCGCCTGTACTGAAACCCAGTTATTGCCAGGGGCTGCGGTAATGCTCAGTTTGCTGTCTGGTACTGCCGGTTTCTCAAAACAGTCAGCACCTGGTTCTGCATGTAGTGCAGGTGACCCTGAGAAGAAGACTGCATCGCCTGCATGCAAGACCTGATGGTGATACATGATGGCGTAATGTTTGACGTAAAAGAAAAAACTGATGCGGTCATCTGCTGCCGCAAATGCCTTGGCTTCTGCCAGCGTCATGCATGACATGCGGCAGACTTCGAGATGATGGCTGTCTTCATCAAGTACTGCCATGCCGCCTATTCTTTGCCATTGCAGGCCGGGTTCTTCTGGCGCAAAAATAACCAGAGGATCAATGTCATCAGCGACGAGTAGTTTTTTTTCTGTCATCATGTCTATCCTGATTTTGTCAGCAGCCTGCATAATTTTTTATCGTGCTTTACCGCACGCATACAAAGCATCAACCCGCATTGCCATCACTTTTGCGGCGGTGATAATTCGGTTTTATGTTGTTGACCGTTGGCACTGATTTGTCCCGTTTGCGGCGGTCGAAGCCAGTTTTGGCACCAGAAAAAAGACTGCGAAAATTCTCTATCGCCGCAGCTTCTTCAGCCTCACTAGGTGTGTGTTCGCCAAACAAATTAGCCTGCAATCTCAGCATGGGCGGCAGACAATCCTGAAAAAGCGCAAAGTCTGCAACAGGATCAAGTTTCAATAGCATCTCTGCATTCACGAATTGCTGTGCGGGCTTCATACGTGACTCCTGGAAGAATATAGGCATGACTCGTTGCTCCGGATTATTTGTAAAACAGGGCATGCTGCAACATCCCCATGTCCAGCAGGTCCTGTGCAGTCTTGCCAGGCTTGACGGCAGGTTTGCGGGTTGGTGCAGACGGGGCTACTGGCTGTTCTTCAGCCATGGTTTCCACCTTCTTCTCGGGCTTCAGGCTGACCGTGGTGGACCATGGCGTATCTTTTGAGGCCCAGGTAGTCGCCCACAGGGCGTACGGCACTTCGAGCACTGAAGGTGCCGGTTCTGGCAAGGGGCGCAAACGCAAGTGGGTAGAAGTGTGCACAGCGGCAGACCAGGCAGCCTGCGGGTCTTGTGGGCGGGTCACTGGCAACTGAGTGACCGTACCTATGCTGGACCAGCCCCAGCTAAGCCTGGCGCGTTCTACATTTTTTTGTATCAGTACACCACGGGTTTCATTGTAATAAACATCGTCTGTCAGCAAGCGCATGGCAATATTGCGCGCCAGCCTGGCCTTCAAGGCCATTTTGCTGAGCAGCATGAATAACAGCAGGTTAAGGGCAATTAATAAAATTTCAGTGGTAAGCATGATGATCTCCTTCAGGGGGCAAGTACGTTCACTTGCGCAATGCATGCCTCTTTGCAAACGCCGTGCCAGCACTGTTTCCCTAGGGAGAAGGCATTTTTTTAGCCCAATTGACATGTAAAGCATACAAATTTACATTGGCGCTTTACACTAACGGTTTACACCCAAGTACAGAATCCGCAGTAAACACAATGACCGATACCGACTACACCCTGACCTCACCCCTGGCCAAACTGGCCGACAATGCCTCGGCCCTGCTGGGCCTGACCATCATCTGGCATCCAGACAGCCAGCGCATAGGTGAGCAGTTCATGGCCAGCAACCCTGACGGCCTGGTCGAAATCAACCGTTTCCTCCCGCTATTCCGCCATCCTGGCAAAGATGGTCTCCCGCTGGGTTATGGTGGTATCTCGCGTGAACCTGTGCGCATCAGTCGCGATGCTGGTGACAACATTCTCATCACCCCCCCGCCAGCCGTATGGTGGTAGAAGTGAATGGAGTAGAGATCAACGCAGCCGTGGCGCTCAGCCGTGAACAGGTAGAAAGAGGCGTCATTCTTTGCCTGGGCCGCGCCATCATCATCTGCCTGCACTGGATGCGCTGCCTGCCCAAGCACAATCCCGCGCTGGGTTTCATCGGTGTAGGCAGCGCCGCCATCGTCGCCCGCGACCAGATACGCCAGGTCGCCGGCACCGAGCTGCCCGTCCTGCTATTGGGTGAAACCGGCACAGGCAAAGAAATCGCCGCCCGCGCTATCCACGCTTACAGCAAGCGTGCCAATGCAGAACTGGTCAGTGTCAACATGGCAGCCCTGAATGAAGCCCTGGCCGCAGCTGACTTGTTCGGTGCCGTCAAAGGCGCCTACACAGGTGCACAAAACGCCCGCAAAGGTCTGTTTGCCGAGGCAGAAGGTGCAACACTCTTCCTCGATGAGATAGGCAATACCCCAGCCAGCATACAACCCATGCTCTTGCGCGTACTGGAGAGCGGCGATTACCGCCCGCTGGGTGCCCAGCAAGACCAAAAGTCCAGCGCCCGCCTGATCGCCGCGACCGACCAGGATTTATATAGCGAAGGCTTCAACCAGGCCCTGCTGCGCCGCCTCGAGAGCTTCATCATCCATCTGCCACCCCTGCGCACCCGCCGTGAAGATATAGGCGTATTGTTGCTGCACCTGCTCAGCAATAGCAAACTGCCAAATGAAATAGGCACCAGCCTGCCGGTGGCACTGGTCAGCGAATTTGCCAATTACGACTGGCCCGGCAATATCCGCCAGTTGTCCCACGTACTGCGCCGCACCCTGCTAGCCCTGCAACTCGGCGAAGTGCCGCAACTCGCCAGCCTGGTCAAAACCACCCACCATGCCCCATCCAGCGTGACACAGGCCAGCATCAGCACAGACAGTAAATTCCCTCAGCCAGCCAGCCCTCGCAAGAAATTGGCCGAACTCAGTGACGAAGATGTTTTGCGCGCGATGGAAAACAACGACTGGTATATACAGGGAGCCGCGCAAGAGCTGGGTGTCTCACGGCCATCGATGTACAAGCTGCTCGACAACCACAGCCAGATACGCCGCGCTGAACAGATACCCACAGAAGAAATTCGCCAGTCACTGGAAACCAGTGCTGGCGATGTAGAAGCCTGCGCCGCCTTATTGAAAACGCCTAGTGAGGCTTTGAGGCGGTATTTGAGGATAACAATACTTAACTGAATTCACTTTAAAGCTATTTCTTGGCAATGAAGACAAATTAATAAAGAAGTATTTAAATTATGGAAGCAATGAAAATCACATTGCTTCCACGTGTTTTAACCCCCACTGCCCGATTCAACATCAACTTCGGGGTCTGGTAAATAGAAGAATTCTGAGCTTATAACGTTGCCTGAAGAGTCTTTGAAATCAGCTGAAAATGAGATAGTAAATCCCCAAAAACCAATACTATCTGCACTCATGGTCATGGTTGCACCGTCAACAGGGCAAGCTGTAACTGATGTTCCAACGACGTTGGATTCACCATTAGGTTGCTTACCTTTGCAAATCGCGATAAATGCACTAGCTGTAACGGTAACTGTATCTTGAGGATTCGTTGGAGTACCAACAAAATTGAAAGTGACGGTATCGCCAACGCATAGGTAAGGACGACCTGTAGTAGTGTCTGTGGGAAGTACGGGGGAAAATTTCCCATGCGCTGAAACTGTGGCCCGGCTTTGCGGGATACCCTGATTAAAGTAGGTCGTGAAAGTGTAATTTACCGGAGGTTTTGGATCACTCATATTCTATCTTTCAAGTTGTTGGATGAAATGAATTATCATATGTGTACATGATATTCATGCTTGTAGTTTCAATAATTAGAGATGTCATATTATTGAAATTATTACTTCCGAAATTTGGTTAGCAATAACTGTTCCAACTTATTTTGATTGATTTACAGTTATTTTTACGTATCGTGCGTCACGTCTTAAATTGAGTAAGTCGGGTTCGGACTCCAGAGATTTAATTGAGTAACCAAATTCGATTGCTTTACTAATTGCTGCGAGTGCTTCATCTCTTTGACCTAAAAGTTCATAAGCGAGGCCAACTCGAAAATGAACATTGGCATCTTTGGGACCTAACTTTAGAGCGCGTTGCATGTATTCGTTTGCTTTTTCTTTGTCACCAACTCGAGCAGAATACAAGCCAAAGCGCGAAACAAGTACCACATCATTTGGAGATATTTGTAATCTTGGTAATAGCAGTTCAATAGCTTTACCATATGCTTTCTTCGCTTCGTTGGCACGACCAGGTATCCAAAGTAGGCTATCCCCAAGATTTGCCCATCCTAGGTATTTTGCTGGATTGCCTTTATTCGGTGTAACGGCTAGTTCAAAAGCTTCAGAAGCACCTAGATAGTCTCTTTTTTTGAATAGTGCAACTCCTAAACTTGAATACAAGAGAGCACTTGGCCTGATCAAAAGTCCTTGTTGTAAGACTTGCATTCCTTCATCATCTCTATTTTGCTTTACTAACGTGTTATTCAAGTTTGCATAGGCGAAAACAGTGTCAGGCTGAATTTTAATACTTAGCCTGAAAAAATTTTCAGCAAGTGAATAATTGCTCTTCTCAAAGTAAATGATGCCAAGTTCTTCCGCAAACATTCGCTCTTGGGGGAATCTCTCCAACCCACTCTTTGCATATCGAATGGCATCCTCATACTGCTTCATTTTCCTCAATGCTATGATGCGTCCAAAAGAGGCAAAGATATTGTCAGGATCAAGCTTCAGTGCTTTTTCATACTCTTCCAGGGCTTTATCATTCTTTCCCATTTGAGAATTAACTCTCGCAACAGCAATATGACTGATTGCAAGTTTGTCGTTTAATTTTAAGGCCTGCTGTGCGCTAGCATCGGCTTTTTGAAGTATCACCTCATCTTGTTTGTCACTATCATAGCGAGAAGTGTAGATGATAGATAATCCAGCAACAGCGCCAGCATGTTGAGGATTGCGCTTTAATATTGCTTCAAAATTTGCTTCTGCAACATCAAGACTGCCTGGTCTATCAAATTGTTTCAACGCCTCCACCCCTTGTTTCATAGCCAACGACTCTGAAAACGGCTTCAACGACATCTTGTCCATCTCAAGATAAGGCACAGCCTGCCAGGCCCCATATCCCAGCGCGATGAGGAAAGCCCCTGCAATAGCAAAGCGCTTTGGCTTGCTCAGCGACTTCCCGCCTTTACCAGAGACACTGCTGATCTTGTCCGCATCGCTTGCTGCTACAAGCACCGGCACACTAATCAACCCACGTAATTGCTCATGCACCTGCTGCATACTGCTCAGGCGTTTCTCAGTCTGTCTGGCCGTCATCACCAGCACCAGCTTGATCAGTTCTGGTTTGCATCCGGTTGGGAATTCCCAGGTGTCTGAGTTCGATTGCATGAGGGCGGCGGCCAGGGCCAGGCCGCTGGCGTTGGCGAAGGGGCGTTGGCCGGTCAGGGTTTCGTAGAGGATGACGCCGAGGGCATAGATGTCGCTTTGGGCGCTGGCCGGGCTGCCCATCATGCGTTCTGGTGCCATGTAGGCTATCGTGCCTTGCGGGTCGAGCTGGCTCATGGACGTGGTGGCTTGTGCATCGGTTTTTGATGCGAGGCCAAAGTCGAGTATGCGGACTTTGCCGTCGGGTTCGACCATGAGGTTCGATGGTTTCAGGTCGCCATGGATAAGGCCGCTGGCGTGGGCCTCTTGCATGGCTTCAGCGACCTGGCTGATGATGTTGATGGCTTGCTGTTCTGGCAGCGGCTGCTGTGCTTGTTGTGAGTTTTGCTGCAGCAATTGCTTGAGGGTCAGGCCGGGTACGAGTTCCATGACGATGGAGTGGCTATTGTCTTCATCTTCAATGGCAAAGATTTTGACGAAGGCGGGGTGCTTGAGCGACGCGGCCAGGCGGGCTTCCTTGAGCAGGCTACTGGTCTGGATTGCGCTTCCTGCACCTTCTGTGGCTTTGAGTTGTTTGATGGCGACAGGGCGGCAGAGTTTGCTGTCCCAGGCTTCATGGACTTGCCCAAAGCCGCCCTCACCAAGACGTTTTTTGAATTCGTAATGTCTGAGGCTGACGCTTACTTCCTCTACTCCAGTATTGTCGTTGCTAGCCAGATTGGTATTTTGCATGGGTTTCTTGCATGGTTATTATTTTTTGCCGCAATTGTTCGATGTGCAGCTATCTATCCATGCAAGATAGTTGCTAGTCGTAACAAGATGTAACGGCAATAATATAGCGAACTTTATTCCAAAACTGTGTAATCACAGTGACAAGCAAAGCTATTTTATATGTAAATGACATGTGAATTGACAGTAATTTACATGTAAAAACCTCGCTTGCACAGTCACTACGGGGCGGGAACGATGGGGTGGAAACTAAATAGTTGGTTCTGGCTTGATGATGCTGACTTGCCCTTTGAGCATTTCTATCAATTCAGCTTCAAAGCTGGCAGCGAGTTTTTGTTTAAGGCTGATGCTGATGGTGGCTGATTCGGTATAGGCCAGCCCGGTGACGCTGGCGGTGAATTTGTCGCACAGGCGGCGTACGTGGGATTCATCTGCATAGGCGCAGACGATGTCCCATTCAAGCATGTATTCAACTTCTGTCAGTTCTGCGAGCTTGAAGGCGTCAGAGATGGCCTGGCCATAAGCGCGGGTCAGGCCGCCTGCGCCGAGCTTGATGCCGCCCCAGTAGCGCACGACCACGGCCAGCACATTAGTCACGTCCTTGTGTACCAACACGTTGTACATGGGCTTGGCGGCGGTGCCTGATGGTTCGCCATCGTCATCCAGGCCAGAGTCGCCGCTGCAGATCAGCGCCCAGCAGACATGGACGGCATCCGGGTGTTGCGCCCGTATCTGTGCCAGTTGCTGGCGTGCCTCGGCTCGGCTGTTGAGGGGTAGAGCTGGCCCAGGAAACGGCTTTTCTTGATTTCAATTTCGGCAAAAGCGGGGGCGGCGAGCTGGTACATGGGGTGCTGGATGGGGCAAAACCGCTATTTTGGCGGCTAATTGGGTTTGGGTATACATAAACTGTAGCGCCAGGATACTGAGCATAGCCTTGATGTCTGATGTACATCAAGCAGTGGCATCCACATGCGCCTTATCTTTGACCATTCTTTAAACTTTGTTTTTACCGGAGCAAGAAAATGTCTTCCACCCCAGATACGGCTTTGAAGCAGGCAGCCAGCCGCGCTCTGCGCCTGATGGATCTGACCAGCCTGAATGAGGACGACACCAGGGAAAAGATCACCGCCTTGTGCAATGCTGCCAGCAGTGAGCAGGGGCAGGTCGCGGCGCTATGTATTTACCCGCGCTTTATCCCGCATGCAAAAAAAATGCTGCGTGAATTTGGCACGCCAGCGATCAAACTGGCGACGGTGGTTAATTTTCCGCATGGTGAGGCCGACGTGGATGTTGCCGTGGCCGAGACCAGGGCGGCCATTGCCTATGGTGCAGACGAGGTCGATCTGGTTTTCCCTTATGCCGCGCTGATGGCGGGCGACACCAGCACCGGGGCAGAGATGGTCAGGGCTTGCAAGGCAGCTTGCGGCGACAAGGTCTTGAAGGTCATCATAGAAAGTGGCGAGCTAAAGACGGATACCTTTATCCGCGCCGCCAGCCTGATAGCCATCACGGCAGGAGCAGACTTTATCAAGACTTCTACCGGCAAGGTGGCAGTGAATGCCACGCTGGCAGCGGCAGAAGCCATGCTGACCGTGATCAAGGAAACCGGTGGACTTTGTGGCTTCAAGGCCGCAGGCGGGGTACGGACGGTGGAGGAGGCCGCTGCCTACCTGGCATTGGCAGATGAGCTCATGGGCAAGGACTGGGTGAGCCCCGCTCATTTTCGCTTTGGTGCTTCCAGCCTCTTGGGCAATTTGCAGGCTTACCTGCGCGATGTACCGCCCCAAATCAAGTCAGGATACTGAGATGTTGCTGGCGCAAGAGCTGATACGCAAGAAGCGCGCAGGCCTGGCCCTGGATCAGGCAGAGATACAGGCGCTGGTAACCGGCATGGTTGATGGCAGCATAACAGACGCGCAGCTCGGGGCATTTTGCATGGCGACCTGTTTCCAGGGCATGACAGCGGCAGAGGGTGCTGCGCTGACGCTGGCCATGCGTGATTCTGGCAATGTCTTGCGCTGGGATGAGATGGATTTGCCCGGCCCGGTCGTGGACAAGCATTCCACAGGTGGCGTGGGAGACCTGGTGTCGCTGGTGCTGGCCCCGATGGTGGTGGCTTGCGGCGGCATCGTCCCCATGATCAGCGGGCGTGGGCTGGCTCATACTGGTGGTACGCAAGACAAGCTCGAAGCCATACCCGGTTATTGCACGACGCCTGATCTGGCGCGCTTCCGTCGTGTGGTCAGGGATTGCGGCATGGCCATCATAGGCCAGACTGCTGATCTGGCCCCGGCAGACAAGCGCCTGTATGCGATACGCGACGTGACAGCAACGGTAGATAGCCTGCCTTTGATTACGGCATCCATCCTGTCCAAGAAATTTGCTGCCGGGCTGGATGCGTTGGTCATGGATATCAAATGTGGCAATGGTGCTCAGACACCAGAGCTGGCGCAGGCGCAGGCATTGGCAAAAAACATCATAGACACTGCCAATGCGGCGGGCATGGCTTGCTCAGCCCTGATTACCGACATGAGCCAACCGCTGGCACCCAGCATAGGCAATGCGCTGGAAGTGACTGCCGCACTCAGTTATCTGCGTACCGACACCTGCCCACAGCGCCTGCATCAGACCGTATTGGCACTGGGCACAGAGATGCTGGTAGTGGCTGGTCTGGCAGAAAATGCACTGGAAGCCCAGGTGCGGCTGCTGGACGCCCTGCACAGCGGCAAGGCTGCGCAAGTGTTTGAAAAGTCTTGCGCAGCACTGGGTGCCCCACCTGATTTGCTGGCCAACCATGCACGCTATTTGCCTCAGGCCAAGCTGCGACAGCCGGTCTTCGCACCTGCGGGCATGTATCTCAACAGCATGGACACGCGGGCCATAGGCATGCTGGCCCTGCAATTGAGTACGACAGCTCATGGCAAACAAGATGCCAGTACGGGCTTGAGCCAGTTGGCAGAACTGGGCCAACGCATGGAGGCTGATACTCCCTTGGCCATGATCCATGCTGTTGATGAAGACAGTCTGTCTATGGCCAGCAAGCGTCTGCTCGCAGCTTGCACATTTGGCGAAACTGCCGCGCCGCGACCACAACAGATACGGCAGAGCATGCGCGGCGGCTTGCGCCTGCCTGCATACGCATTGACCACGGAAGCAATATGACTACTCCCCATATCAATGCCGCTCCCGGTGACTTTGCCGACATCGTGCTGATGCCCGGCGACCCCCTGCGTGCCAAGATGATTGCCGACCATTGGCTCAGCGACGCGCTGCTGGTCAATACCGTGCGCAATATGCTGGGCTATACCGGCCGGTACCGCGACAAGAAAATTTCTGTACTCGCACATGGCATGGGCATACCCTCCATCAGCATTTATGCAACTGAGCTGATACGCCACTATGGCGTCAGGCAGCTCATACGCCTGGGATCATGCGGTGCGTTGCGGGCAGACATGCAACTTGGTGATGTCATCGTCGCCATGGGCGCCAGTACTGACAGCAAGGTCAACCGCATGCGCTTCATGGACCATGATTTTGCGGCGCTTGCTGATTATGGTTTGCTCGCCAAGGCCGTGCAGACTGCGCATTGCCTGCAAAAGCCTGTCAGGGTGGGCAATGTATTTTCTGCCGACCTGTTTTACAGCGTGCAGCCGCAGCTTTTTGACATCATGGAAAAAATGCAGATACTGGCGGTGGAGATGGAGCTGGCAGGTTTATATTCAGTCGCCGCCGAACATGGTGTACAGGCACTGGGTTTGCTGACGGTGGCAGATCATTTGCGCAGTGGTACTGGCATGACGCCGGAACAAAGGCAAAACAGCTTTGGCGATATGGTCGAAATTGCGCTCGAAAGCTGTTGCACCTGCGATTGATGGCTGGCAAGCTCTACTGGATGACGAAGTTTTCAAAAAACACGTCAGTCACTCCATCGCGTTCTTTGAGGTCCAGGGTCTTGTTGACACCATTCTTGATTTCTTCCATCAACTGGTGCTTGCCGTCCAGGCTTTGCAATTGTTCGCCGTCCTTGCTACTGAGCAGCAGGATCAGGGTATGCCTGACCTTGGGCATGAATAATTTAATTTTGTCGCTGACTTCTGCGCTGGCGATTTGCAAGGCCATGCTGAGTTGCAGATAACGTTCTGTACTCGACAGATTGACTGTGAACGCCTCTAGCTTGGCAGTTGAACCGCCACCAGATGCACTGGCACTGCCACCAGAATTGGCCAGGGCCATGCCAGAAGACAGGCTGAGTGCGAGGCAAAGCAGGAATGGGTATAAATGTTTTTTCAGCATCATGTCTTAACTTCTGCAAGTATTTGCTCAGGAAAAATCCCTATTTTTCAATAGCTTACCGCAATGCAATAAAACATACTGTTAAACAACTTGAAGCCGTCAGGCAGATAGCTGAAGTAGTGTTTTTGCAATAAGCCTGTCTGAATAACAAACAGGCTTATGCAAATTACATACCGGGTGTTGGCCGGCCTTGGCCGTTTGACGGTTTATACGCTCAAAGGTTTGTAACGGATGCGTTTTGGTTTGGCACCTTCTTCACCCAGGCGTTTTTTCTTGTCGGCTTCATATTCCTGATAGTTGCCATCAAAGAAAGTAACTTGGGAATTGCCTTCAAATGCCAGGATGTGGGTAGCGATACGGTCAAGGAACCAGCGGTCATGTGAGATCACCATGACGCTGCCGGCAAATTCCAGCAAGGCATCTTCCAGCGCACGCAGGGTTTCCACGTCCAGATCATTCGATGGTTCATCGAGCAGCAAGACATTGCCGCCTTGTAGCAGGGTTTTGGCCAGATGCAAACGGCCACGTTCACCACCAGACAGGTTGCCCACGATCTTTTGCTGGTCACCGCCCTTGAAGTTGAAGCGGCCCAGGTAGGCGCGCGAAGGCATTTCAAAACGGCCTACTGTCAGGATGTCGGCACCATTTGCCACGTCTTCAAACACGGTCTTGGTATTGCCCAGGTCTTCACGTGATTGATCTACCAGCGAGATTTTGGCTGTCTGGCCCAGCACGACTTCACCGCTATCCGGTGTTTCCAGACCCTTGATCATCTTGAACAGGGTAGATTTACCGGCACCGTTGGGACCGATGATACCGACAATCGCACCAGGAGGGATTTTGAAGCTCAGGTTATCGATGAGCAGGCGATCACCAAAGGCTTTTGTGACGTTCTTGAATTCGATGACTTCATTACCCAGACGCTCGGCCACAGGGATGAAAATCTCCTGGGTTTCATTGCGCTTCTGGTATTCATGTTCGCTCATTTCATTGAAGCGGGCCAGACGTGCCTTGCTCTTGGCCTGACGCGCTTTGGGGTTCTGGCGTGACCATTCCAGTTCTTTTTGCAGGGCTTTCTGGCGTGCAGATTCTGTCGCTTCTTCCTGCTTCAGGCGGGCTTGTTTCTGGTCCAGCCAGGAAGAGTAATTGCCTTTCCAGGGGATACCATGGCCACGATCCAGTTCCAGTATCCACTCAGCCGCATTGTCAAGGAAGTAGCGGTCATGGGTAATCGCCACGACGGTGCCAGGGAAGCGCAACAGGAATTGTTCCAGCCAATCGACAGATTCAGCATCCAGATGGTTGGTTGGTTCATCAAGCAAGAGCATGTCAGGCTTGGACAGCAGCAAACGGCACAGGGCGACACGGCGTTTTTCACCACCGGACAGGACAGCTATCTTGGCATCCCAGGCGGGCAGGCGCAGCGCATCGGCAGCCATTTCCAGTTGCAGTTCTACGTTGTCACCGGCAGAGGCCGAGATGATGGCTTCCAGGCGTGCCTGCTCATTCGCTAGTGCATCAAAGTCAGCGTCTTCTTCAGCATAAGCGGCATACACTTCTTCGAGCTTGGCTTTGGCTTCAAATACTTCACCCAGGGCAGATTCGACGGCCTGGCGCACGGTCTGTTCTGGATCGAGTTGCGGTTCCTGCGGCAGGTAACCGATGTTCAGGTTGGGCATGGGCACTGCTTCACCCTGTATGTCCTTGTCTATGCCTGCCATGATTTTGAGCAGGGAAGACTTGCCTGAACCATTCAGACCCAGCACGCCTATCTTGGCGCCAGGGAAAAAGGACAGGGAAATATCTTTGAGGATTTGACGCTTGGGCGGCACGATTTTGCCGACGCGATTCATGGTATAGACGTAATTGGCCATTTTTCTTGATTTTTCATAGGGAATAAGAATGTTTGTAAGGATACCTCATGCAGACACAGGACGGAATATTTCGGCCAGTTTATGTAAGGCTGGCGGCTTGCCGTCGGGCACGGCTATTTTTGTGACGCCTGCTGAGAGTTGAAATGCGGCACATTTCATCGGGAAACGCATTTTATGGTGCCCTGCACCAAAGTTGATGTAGCTCAATCCCCTGTAAATAGTGTGGATTTACACTTTGTTCATCACTGTTGAGAAAAGAGGAAATGAAAATGAAAAAGCTTGTTATCGCACTCTCCCTGGCAGCTATCGGCCTCACTGCAAACCAGGCAATGGCTCAAGAACAGAGCCCATGGCAAGTGCGTGCCCGTGTCGTCAATATCGATCCAGCAAATGGTTCTGATCCTGTAGGCGGCGTCGGTGCTGCCGACCGCATCACTGTCAGCAGCAAGGAAATTCCTGAAGTCGATATCACTTATTTTTTCACGCCAAACTGGGCGGCAGAACTGATACTGACTTACCCGCAAAAACATGACGTTATGCTCGACGGTGCCATCATCGGTACTTTCAAGCATTTGCCACCGACACTGACTGCGCAATACCATTTTGCACCTGGTTCAAAAGTCAGCCCGTATGTTGGTGCAGGTGTCAATTACACCCGCATCTCTGATGTGAACCTGCTCAAGGGTACTGGTGGCCTCGACAGCAACAGTTTTGGTCTGGCCATACAGGCTGGTGTCGATTTCAAACTCGACAAAAACTGGTCCTTGAACCTGGATGTCAAGAAAGTGCAAATACGCAGCGATGTGACGATCAGCGGTGCCAAAGTCAGCGCCGTCAAAGTTGATCCTTGGCTGGTAGGCGTAGGCTTAGGCTATCGCTTCTAAGGCAGAATATTTGCCGATAATGATGTGATCCCCTTCCATGAAGGGGATTTTTATTTGGGCAAAAGATTTTCCCCGCCATCACTGTGCTAATTCGCACACCAGCGTTCGATGACGAACGATGTCGCTGCACTATTCTTTCCTTTTCTTGCTGTTGAAATCTTCCAAGTAGTTGATTTTAAATAGTTAAATCAAAATCCAAGAGGCAGGCACGGCGCTTGCAAACCTGATCTGTTAGTTAATTACATCAGGTTTCAACATGGATCAGGCTATCAGCCACGACACGCTCAAAAATCGCAGGCGCAAGACTATCTTGCTGCTGGCTGCTGCCGCTATTTCTGTCACTGGTGCGGCATGGGCCGTGAACCGGCTCATCAGCCCCGGTGTCAGCCTCGGTGAGATACGCGTGGGCGAGGTGCGCGTAGGGGCTATCGACAATACCATCAACGCGGCGGGCGTCGTCATCCCTGTTCATGAAGAACAACTATCCAGCCCTAACCAGTCGCGTATCAGCAAAGTCATTGCCAAGGCTGGCCAACAAGTACGCGCCGGTGAATTGCTGATGCTGCTGGATGACCATAGCATACGCCTGGCAATCGACAATTTGCGCGAGCAGGTTTCCAAGCAAGATGTAAAGGGTCAATTGCTGGCGATGGAGATGGAATCCAATCTCAAAAAAATTGCCAGTGAAATTGAATTGCTGGAACTGGATTTGCAGAGTAATAAAGTCAAACTCGCACGCTATCAAAAACTGGGTGCTATAGGCATTACCTCAGCCGTTGATTTGCAAGCGGCAGAACTGGCCGTCAAACGCAATGAAGTGCAATTGCGCCAGCATAAAGAGAGTTTGAACGATACCCGCCGCACCACACAAAGCAATGTAGAGGCTGCACGTCTGCAAAAGTCCATTTACCAGAAACAGATGGAAGCGCAGCAAAGATTGCTGGAACAAACTCAGGTCAAAGCCCCCTTTGATGGTTTGCTGACCTGGATGCTGGCAGACGAAGGTGCCAGCCTGAATACCGGGCAACTGATCGCCAAGGTGTCTGAATTGAATAATTTCAAGGTAGAAGCCACGGTCTCTGATTTTTATGCACGTTACCTCAGTCCCGGTCAAAAAGTGCGGGTTGAATACAGTGGGCAAATCATGCCCGGTGAAGTACAAACCATTTTGCCTGAGATTCAAAACGGCACTGTGAAACTTATCGTCGTACTGGACCAGGCAAACCACCCTTCACTGCGGCATAAACTGCGGGTAGAAGTGAATATCATCACAGAGCAAAAAGCGCGCAGCCTGATTGTTGAAAATGGGCCAGCCATCAGTGGCAAGGGCAGGCAGGATGTGTATGTACTGGAAGATGGCAAGGCAGTAAAACGCAGCGTGGAGATAGGCCTGGGTGACAGCAAGATGGTGGAAGTCTTGCAGGGCGCAAAAGCAGGAGAAAGGCTGGTGATTTCTGATATCAGCAGCCTCAAACACTTAAGCAGTTTCAGGGTGTCGCAATAAACCTCAAGCATAAAAATTGAATAAAAAAGGAAACGATCATGATCAAGCTGGAAAACGTCAGCAAAACCTATCAGACCGATAAAGTCGAAACCCTGGCTTTGCGCGACATTAATCTGCATGTCAAAAAGGGCGAGTTTGTTTCCATCATGGGCCCTAGCGGCTGCGGTAAAAGTACGCTGTTGAATTTGATCGGTCTGCTCGACAGACCTGGCAAAGGCAAAATTGCCGTCGATGGGGCTGAGATGAAGTCCTGGCGCGACAAGGAGCTGGCCAGCATGCGCAACCGTACCTTTGGTTTTATTTTTCAGAGCTTTCACCTGATCAATGATTTGCGTGTCATCGATAATGTGGAGCTGCCCTTGCTGTACCGTTCCTGTAGCGCCAAAGAACGTCGCCGTCTGGCAGAGGAAGCGCTGGCCAGGGTCGGCTTGTCGGCTCGCATGGACCACTATCCGAATCAATTGTCTGGCGGCCAGCAGCAGAGGGTGGCGATTGCCCGCGCCATGGTCGGTCGCCCCAGCATCTTGCTGGCAGATGAACCTACCGGAAATCTCGATAGCCAGATGGGGGCCGAGGTCATGGATATCCTGCTCAAGCTCAGTCATGAAGGTACTACGGTCGTCATGGTCACCCATGATGAGCGTCAGGCCAAACAGGGTGGCCGCATCGTGCGGGTATTTGACGGCCAACTGGTGGCTTAGGGGAATACCATGTTAAAGAACTATTTCCAGATTGCCTGCAAGGTGTATCTGCGGCGTAAATTATTTACCGCTATCAACCTGCTCTGCATAGTCTTGACCATGGTGGTTTTGCTGGTGGTGACGGCAATTCTGCAAGCCACGTTTTTTCCTACCGGTGTGGAAGGCAAGAGCGAGCGGTTTTTACAGATCGGCACGATTACTCAGGTCAGCAAGAACAACACCAGGCGCAGCCCGCTGGGCTACAAAGTCATTGATCAATATTTGCGCAAAATGAAGACGGTGGAAAAGGTGGCTGCGGTCACTGGCCCGGAATCTGTGTCTGTTTATCAAAAAGACAGTGTCAATGAAATCATGATGCGCCGTGCCGATGCAGAGTACTGGCAGATACTGGATTTCAAAATACTTTCTGGTCATGTGCCTACAGCGGAGGATGTCAGGCTGGGGCGCTTCGTCGCAGTCGTCAACGAGAGTACCGCGAAAAAAATATTTGGGAGTACAGCTGTCGTCGGTCAAAAAATCAACGCCGGTGGGCAGCAGTTTGAAATCATCGGTGTGGTGGAAGACGTTATACACATGAATGCTTTTGCAGACATCTGGGTACCCGTCACGACTTTTCCCTCCTCACAGTATCGTGAGCAATATTCAGGTAATTTCAATGCCATGTTGATGGGCAAGAGTGCAGCAGACCTGCCTCTGATCAGGGATGAACTTTTGCAGGTCGTCAAGCAAATCAATGCCGATGAACCAACTCACTGGGAACACACCTACATGTGGGCAGACAGCAAACTGGACTTTTTCGCCAGAGGTATATTGAACCGTGATGAAGTACCTGATTCAGGAGCCGTAAAGTTACTGGTTGGCGTGGTATTTTTCATGTTGCTATTCATGCTTTTGCCCGCTTTGAACCTGGTCAACCTGAACTCTGGCCGCATCATGGAAAGAGCTGCCGAGATAGGCGTGCGCAAAGCCTTTGGTGCCAGTAACCGTGAACTGGTCAAACAATTCGTCATGGAAAATATACTGCTCTGCCTGTTCGGTGCCTTGGTGGGATTGATATTCACCAAGCTGACCCTGGTCTGGCTCAGCAATGCAGACCTGATCCCTTATCTGAAAGTGGATTTGAGCTTTGCCGTGTTTGCTTATGGTTTTGTGATTGCCGTCGTGTTTGGCGTTTTGTCTGGCGTCATCCCGGCATGGAAAATGTCGCGCCTTGATCCCGTGCTTGCCCTGAAAGGAGCTGCATAATGTTTTTTCATATACTCAAGCCTATCTGGAAACGCAAGTTCAAGAATTTATTGCTGAGTCTGGAAATACTGCTGGCTTTTTGTGTTGTCTTTGGCCTGGCCTTGATGAGTGCCCGTTACTACCAGCTATATCATCTACCTACAGGCTTTGTCTATCAGGATGTGTGGTCAGTCAGGATGCTGAGCTCGGGAGAATTTGATAAAAAAAATGATCCCAACGTGACCGAAAATTTCCAGCGCAGCCTGTCGGCCCTGCCCGAGGTGGAACAGGTTGGCTTCATCAATTATTCACCCTATAGCAATTCTACCTGGCGCTCAGACTTGTTTTTACCTGACAATAAATCAGGTTTCAAGGTCAACTTGACGGACATGGCTGATGAAACGCCTGGGTTGCTGGGAATGAAATTGCTGGAGGGCCGCTGGTTTTCCAGTGAAGATGAAGGCAGGGCAGAAAAAGCCATCGTCATCAATAAAAAACTGGCCGACAGCATGTTCCCTGGCAAGAGCGCAGTGGGACAACTGGTGACCGATACTGAACCGGGATCAAAAGAAACCAAGTTCTTGCGTATCACCGGGGTATTTGAAGACTTCCGTAATAAAGGCGAATTCATGGCCCCGACCAATTTTGTCATCATGCGGTTTTCCCGGGCGGTAGGAGACGAGCGCATGGAGGTAGCCATGATCAAGGTAAAACCAGGTACCTCACGCGCCTTTGAAGAAAAACTGAACCAGCAATTGAAACTCATACGCAGTGACTGGGGCTACAGGATTTCACCCCTGGCTGAGATGCGTAAATCAAAGATGACCGAAGACACCATTCCACTGATGGTCATGGCAGTTATTGCAGTTTTCCTCCTCATCATGGTTGGTTTTGGCCTGTTTGGCGTGCTCTGGCAAAATACTACGCAACGTATCCCCGAGATAGGTTTGCGGCGTGCCATTGGTGCCAGTAGCAGGCATATCTATCAGCAAATCGTCACCGAGCAATTGTTGTTGAGTTCGATTGCCATCCTGGCTGGCATGGTGTTGCTGATACAACTGCCACTGACCGGCGTTTTGGGGGACGCGATCAACTGGACTGTATTCATCACTGCTACGGTCATTTCCATGGCGCTGATCTATGCGATTTCCACATTGTGTTCCCTGTACCCTGCATGGCGTGCCAGCAGGCTCAGCCCGACCGAGGCCTTGCACTATGAATAATATATGCTTGCCAAAGCTTAAAGCGTATAAGATAGGCAGCCTGTTTTCACTCATTGGTAATTGAAGGCCATGCCAGCAGCATTAGCAAATCAACGTATCCTGATCATAGATGACGACAACTCGGTGCTGGTGTCGCTGGCCTTGCTGCTGAAGCAAGCTGGCTATACCAGCATCAGTTGTGACGATGCGCAGCAGGCAATGCAGATACTGGCAACGCAAGAGATCAACCTGGTCTTGCAGGACATGAATTTTTCCCTGCAAACTACGGGGGAAGAAGGCCTGGCTTTATTGGCTGACATCAAGCGTCTGTATCCAGCTTTGCCAGTGTTGCTGATGACGGCCTGGGGTTCAATTGCGCTGGCGGTGCGCGGCGTCAAACTCGGGGCCGCAGATTTTTTTACCAAGCCCTGGGATAATACCCAACTGCAGGAACTGATACGCAGCACGCTGGAGATGGCACAAGTTGCCATGCCCGCTAATGCAGATCGCCAGGCGCTGGACAGGCAGTTTGATTTCAGCGACATCATAGGCGAGCATGCTGAATTGCTGAAGGTATTGGCGACCATAGGCCGGGTTGCCAAAACCAATGCCTCAGTCCTGATACTAGGTGAGAGTGGTACTGGCAAGGAACTCATCGCCGACGCGATACACCGCAACAGCCCGCGCGCTGGCAAAGCCATCGTCAAAGTGAACATGGGGGCAGTGACGACGAGCCTGTTTGAGAGCGAAATGTTTGGTCATGTCAGAGGTGCGTTCACGGATGCCAAAAGCGACCGTAAGGGTCACTTCGCCATGGCCAGCCAGGGCAGTTTATTTCTCGATGAAATCGGTGAACTGAACCGCAACGACCAGGTCAAGCTTTTGCGGGTATTGCAAAATCAAAGCTATCAGGTAGTCGGTGCCAGCAAGACCGAGCAGGCTGACGTGCGCATTATCTCGGCCACCAACCGCGAACTCGCCGAACTGGTTGCCAGCAATGAATTTCGTGAAGACCTGTATTACCGCCTGAACCTCATCACCATACGCTTGCCACCCTTGCGTGAACGCCGCAGTGATATCCCACTGCTGGCAAACCGCATGATGGCAGGCCTGGTGCATAGCTATGGCATGCAGCCAGTCATCCTTGCACCATCCGCACTGAACTGGCTGAGTAGCAGGGCATGGCCGGGCAATATACGCCAGCTCAGGCAATGTCTGGAGCGAACCCTGCTACTGGTGGGCAAGCCTGTTCTCGAGCAACATGATTTTCTGTTTGCCGAACAGCATGAAGAAGCACAAGGCCAGGGCATGAGTATGAGCATGGCTGGCATGACACTCGATCAGGTAGAAAAACTGATGATAGAAAAAGCCATGGAACAGCATAATGGCAATATCACCCGCGTCGCCAAGGCTTTGGGCCTGAGCAGATTTTCACTGTACCGCAGGCTGGAAAAACATCAGATCACTGTTACTGAGGATGATGATGGTAATGAGGTAAAGCAATGAGCCTGAAGCGGCGCTTGCTGGCTTATCTATTCATTATCCATGGTATTTTCCTGGGTCTGGCTTTCAGCTTTTACCTGAGCCAGCCCTTGCTCATCGTCTTTCTGGAACTGGGCCTGGCTTGTAGCCTGGCGCTGGGCATTCACCTCGTCAACAAGGTCTTGCAGCCACTGGATTTTGCCCAGCAATTTCATGATCTTTTGCAAGATGAGAATTATGCCAGCCGCATCAAACCGGACAGCAACAAGGAAATCAATGAGCTGGTCATGCTGTTCAACCGCATGCTCGAAGCCCTGTATAAAGAAAGGCTGGAACTCGGCGAGCAACGTGGCTTTCTGGACCGCTTGCTGGAAGCGACACCAACTGCAGTCATTGTATTTGATTTTGACGACAAGATCAGCCTGATGAATGCCAGTGCCCAGGGCTTGCTGGGTAGCAGGGATCTGGCGGGATGGAGCTTGCCGCAGTTGATGCTGGACAGTGATATTTCCAGCAATAGCGGGTTGCTGCAACAACTGCAACAGTTGCAAAACCTGTTGCCTGGTGAAAGTACCGTGTATGGTGATACCGAGGGCAGGCGCTATCGCTGCCAGAGAAACCAATTCACAGACCGTGGCTTCAAGCGCGATT
This sequence comes from Undibacterium sp. KW1, assembly GCF_009937955.1. NCBI lineage: Bacteria > Pseudomonadati > Pseudomonadota > Betaproteobacteria > Burkholderiales > Oxalobacteraceae > Undibacterium > Undibacterium sp. KW1. The sequence continues at coordinate 103,222 of NZ_AP018439.1, forward strand.
TTTTATTGATCGACGAGATCACGGCAGAACTGGCCAGTTCAGAAAAAGCCACTTATGAAAAACTCATAAGGGTGCTGGCACATGAAGTCAATAATACGGTGGCAGCAACCGGGTCGGTACTCGAATCATTGCTGTTCTATAGCGGACAATTGCAGTCTGAGGATGCGCATGATTTTATTACTGCCATCACCGCTGTCAGGAAGCGTAATGGCAATCTTGGTGAATTCATAGAACGCTTTACCCGCGTCGTCAAAATGCCGGAACCTGAATTGAAGTCGCATGACCTGGCCGCCATGCTGGATGGTATTGTTTATCTGTACCGTCAGCAATGCAGCGAGCTGGGCATCAGTTTCAACTGGGTGGCACGTGAAGAACTGCCATTGCAAATGCTGGATGGACATTTGATGGAACAGGCTTTATTGAATATCGTCAAGAATGCGATTGAAGCTGTCGAATCATCGATCAGGCAGGGGCGGTATGAGTCTGGCTATGTCAGTCTCGAACTCAGGCGTGACCCCAATACCCAGAGCATACTGTTATCCATCAGGGATTCTGCCAATCTTTTATCGGATGTGCCACACGGACAATTGTTTACACCTTTCTTCACGACCAAGAAAGGTGGCCAGGGCATAGGACTGATGTTTGTGCGTGAGGTCTTGAACCGGCATGGCTATAGTCATAAACTCATGGCAAATGGCCAGGGTGAGACCAGTTTTGATATCTTTATCGATGGCTGATACAGGGAAAATTCAGGAAAATTCTAAGCTCATACGCAAATTTTCTATCCATCCTATAATGCAGCGCCATTCGGCGCATTCTGCCAACTATTTAGGAGATTTCCATGTCCATTTCCATGTACGCTGCCTCTGTTCCCGTGTTTAACCAGATGCTTGATAGCCTCAGCGATGTCCTGAAAAAAGCTGAAGCGCATGCGACAGCCAAGAATATCCCGGCAGAGAATTTCTTGCAGGCGCGTTTGTTCCCTGACATGCTGGCGTTGACACGTCAGGTACAGATCGCTGCTGACTTCGCCAAAGGTGTAACTGGCCGTCTGGCCCAGGCTGAATTGCCTGCCTACGAAGACAATGAGCAGACTTTTGCAGAGCTGCAAGAGCGTATCGCCAAGACCAAGGCTTTCATTGCCACGCTGGATGCATCCAAATTTGAAGGCAGCGAGACCCGCAACATCGTCTTGCGCCCAGGTACACCAAAAGAACAGACTTTCACTGGCCAGGTTTATTTGTTGAACTACGGCTTGCCGCAATTCTTTTTCCATGTGACGACGGCGTATGCCCTGTTCCGTCATAACGGTGTGGAAATTGGTAAAAAAGATTTTATGGGTTTGCGTTAATTTAATTTCGTAGGTTGAGTTTACCTCGTAGGTTGGGCCGGGCCTCGCTAGGCTACGGTTTACCAGCCCAACACTGTGCTTTTGATAAACGTATAAGTTATTTAAAAGCCGAGTGTTGGGCTGATACCCCGTAGCCCAACCTACACGAATTAAGCCGCCACCGCAAAACCCTGCACCGCCTTCAACCTCAAATGATAACTACAGCGCCGTCACCAATACTGCCAATTTTGATGAACAGGGCAAGCCTATCGCATCTGCCACCCAGGGTAACAAGGCTGACAAGCTGACATACAAATTGTCTGCCGCCTACCGAGCTTTTGATAATCTCCTGTTGCGTGCTTCGTATGGCACGGGTTTCAAGATGGCCAGCATGAGCGATATCACATCACCGCTGACGCACAGTGGCAATACCGGTGGTACTTATCCCTGCCCGGTTCGTATAACTTCTGATCAGAGTTGACTCATACCTGCCCCGCAGTCATTTGAAGAAAACCAGGGGAGGGTCAGTGCTGTAAATTGAAATAGGCATAAGCCAGCGCCGCTGCAATAAACAGGCAGATATAAATACCCAGTGCAGAACCCTGATTTTGCACTGGACTGCCTGGGCGGCGGGGCTTATCCGTCTTGCTTGCCGTCTGCCGTTTTTTATCCGTATCTGCCGCCATCAAGGCCAGGATAGGTCCGGGATCAAGTTTGACCAGCTTCGCATATGCGCGTGTGAAGCCTTTGACTATCGCCGCTTCTGGCAGGGCGGGATAGTCGTCTTTTTCCAGTGCTATGATTTGGCGGGGTGCCAGTTTCAACTGGGCCGCCACCTGTTCAACTGACCAGCCAAGTGCCGTGCGTCCGGCTGCCAGTTTGGCACCGGGTGAAGCTGCCAGTCTTTGTGCTTCAGCCTCGATCAAATCCGCAGCGATTGGTTGACCGAGCCGTGATTCAATCAATTCCTGATAATGAAACGTACCAGTGACTTCTGACAGAGCAGGCTGACTATGTTCAGAATCTTTCATTACCCTTGCCTCATATATAACAATCGTCCATATGTGCTGCCATTGCATAAATGGCAGCATACTATAACAGCAATAAAGAGCAGATCATGCTCAAGCTTGCACAGTGGTATTCATGCTGCTTGCCAAATTTGGAAACCGATATTTAATTGATATCAAGTGTCGTACTTTGTCGTAATGTATGCTGCAAACAGCAAAACTTGGCTCCGCCGAGTCGCCGATTTCATGATAATCGGGTAAGCTGCGAGTTCATGTTGACATGGCAAGATATTAACTTGGTGGTCTTTGCGGGAAATAATCATTTATTTGAGCATTAATGCCACCATTCTTGCCAGAATCAGCATAAAAAGCACTGTCGTAAGATTATCTCAAACTGCCTGTTCAGGATACTTATTTTATAGGCGATACAAAATGGTTTTGGAGTGCCACTAATGATTAAAATTGCCGTTGTTTCTTACAATAACGAAGCACCAGCCGATCCGGTTTCTGCTGTATTCGGCCCGGAACCAGCTACCATGGGGAGAAATGTAGAAAATTTCCTCGCACTGCCCGACCCCAAGCACTTCGTTTCACGTACCCAGGCCAATATCTGGAGTACCGGTAGCCGGCATTTCATCCATAACCTCAGTCTGGCCAATCCTGTTTCTATCAATGGCAAGGAAATAGTGGCAGAAACAGATGTGGAATTTCATGCCGGGGACCAAATACAGGTTGGCCTGTATGTATTGCGTGCCGACGCCGTAGACCTTGCCGCAGAGGAGCAAGCAAGCGAAGTTGCCAGTGAAACTTTGGCTCCGGCAGCACAGGTGCAGGCAGAAACTGCTCCTGAAGCTCAAAGCGATGAATTAAAAACAAATACCCAGGCTGAAGCACCGTCAGCCAGCCCGGCAGTGACACGTTTGTCCACCGGCAAAGAAGTGCCTGCGGCACAGCCCCCACAATTCCTGCTGCGTCCGGAAGTAGTCGCTTCCCAGGGAGATGCTGCTGGCACAGACAACAAATCCGTCGCCCAGGCTGAAACCGCAGTCGCTGATGCTCAGCCTGTCCAGGCTGGTGCGGCAAAGCCGGAAGTTGCCAAGGCTGCAAGTGCGCCAGCTACTGCTACCACTAATGCCACTGCTAATGCCAATGAGCTCATGCAAGCTTTCCTGCAGGGCGCCGGTTTGCAGCAATTGAACCTGGCTTCTGGCCTGACTGTGGAATTGATGGAAACCCTGGGCAAATTCATGGCGACTTCAGTACAGGGAGCGATGGAAGAGTTGTCCCAGCGCGCATTGCTCAAGCGGGAAGTGAAAGCAGAAGTAACCATGGTTGTCTTAAGGGAAAACAATCCCTTAAAATTTTTCCCTGACAGTAAAACCGTGCTGACCCAGATGTTGCGTAAAAAGATGCCGGGTTTCATGGCACCTGCTGAGGCGATGGAAGATGCTTTTTTTGACATACGTACTCACCAGATGGGGGTAGCTGCAGGTACCCGCGCAGTGACCGATGCCATTCTGAAAACCTTGCAGCCCAGCCATGTGGAAGCACAACTGGGAACACCTGGTCTGATGGACCAGATTAATCCAGGTCGTCGCAAAGCTGCCATGTGGGATCAGTTTAATGTCTTGTATGAAGGTATTGCATCCGGCAAGAAAGATGAGTTCCAGGCGATGTTTGGCAAGGAATTTTTGCTTGCCTATGAAAAAGAAGTAGAAAAAGCAGAGTCAAACCGCTAGTTTTCTGTGCATAAACCTAACCTTAAGCTTGCCATGCATCTGGATGCAGCACAATTTACTGCCATCGGTACCCGGAAAACCAATGAAGATGCACTGGCTTGGGCAAATGAAGATGAACTTGCCTGTTTTGTGCTGGCCGATGGCACGGGCGGCCATTCTGGTGGTGAAATTGCAGCCAGGCTGGCGATCGATGCGGTCATAGAGAAATTCGTACGCGAAGCCTCGTTCAGTGCCAGGGCCTTGCGCTCTTATCTGGACTGGGCGATCCTGAAAGTGGCACAAAGCAAGCGGGATAATCTGAGCCAGCGGCAGATGAGCACCACGATTGCTGCGGTGCTGATAGACCAGAGCAATCGCTGCGCCTTGTGGGCGCACATGGGGGACACCAGGATTTACCAGTTCCGCCAGGGCAGGATCAAGGCAGTGTCAAAAGACCATAGCCAGGCCCAGCGCCTGGTCGATGCAGGGATGGCAGATTATTCGCGGATACGCCAGCACCCTCATCGCAACCGGCTGTTTGCTGCCATCGGTGCCGAGGGCGACAGTGTCCCCGAAGTGACGGCAGATGCCCTAGAATTACGCCATGGTGATGCCTTTCTCATGTGCACTGATGGTTTTTGGGAATGGGTACTTGAGCATGAAATGGAATTTTGCCTGGCAACGACCAACAGTAGTGAGGCCTGGTTAAGTAAAATGAATGCCATTGCAGAAAAAAATATTAGTACGTCAAAGGCAATTAACAGGGATAATTTCTCGGCTTTTGCAATTTGTCTGCATGATGAGCAGGTAAAACGCTGAATTAACCCGAACCGGAAGCCGAAAATGTGGTCAACACATGGCTTCTGCTTCTAAAAAGAAACTAAGATCCGAGTCAGCCTTGAACACAGAAAAAGCACTCGCCGCTGCAGCACCAACTGCATTTCATGCAGGTACCGAGAATTGTCTCGCTGTCGGCACGCGGCTAAATGACTTTGAAATCACCGGTGTATTGGGTGAGGGTGGCTTTGGTATTGTGTATCTGGCTTTTGACCATTCCCTGCAGCGCACGGTAGCCATCAAGGAATACATGCCAGGTGCACTGGCAGGTCGCTCTGCCGATACCAGTGTGACCGTCAGGTCAGAGCGGCACAAGGCTACCTTTGAAGCCGGTTTGAAGAGTTTTATCAATGAAGCGCGCCTGCTGGCCCAATTTGACCACCCTTCGTTGGTCAAGGTGTACCGTTTCTGGGAAGAAAACAAGACCGCCTACATGGTCATGCGCCATTACGATGGTCATACCCTCAAGCAAATCGTCAATAAACGCCCCAAGCTGGTGACCGAAGCCTGGTTGCGGTTTATCTTCAAGCAGATACTGGAAGCGCTCGATACCCTGTACCGTTCCAAGATTTTGCACAGGGATATTTCACCTGACAATATCATCGTGCAAAAGAATGGCGTGGCTGTCTTGCTGGATTTTGGTTCTGCCCGCCAGATCATTGGTGACATGACGCAAGGCATGACGGTCATCCTCAAGCCCGGTTATGCACCGATAGAACAATATGCCGACGATGTAGAAATGCCCCAGGGCTCATGGACTGACATCTATGCCCTGGCTGCGGTCATGTATTTTGCGATCATGAAATCGCCGCCGCCGATATCAGTGGGCCGGGTCGTCAAGGATACCATGCTGCCCCTGCAGGATGGTGAGCATGCAGGTTTCAGTGCCAAGTTCCTCAAGGGCATAGACCATGCGCTGGCAATACAGCCGCAAGACCGTCCGCAAAGCATGGATGAATTCCGTCAGTTGCTGGGTATCAGCTCGTTTGCTTCTGTGCGCAAATCGCGCAAGGGCAGGGAAGAGCATGCTGCAGGCATGGCAGAGGGGCAGGATCATGTGCATGCCTTGCCCGTCAAAGATACTTCAGCCGTCAAAACACACAGGCCGGAAGCCAAAATTGCAGAAGGTGGGACGGCAGTGTCAGCAAAGTCCGGCAAGCTTTTAGTGCCCATGCTGGCGCTAGCCGCAGTATTGATCGTGGTGATTGCTTATCTTGCCAGTCGCCAGGGTGCTAACAAGCCCGGGCAAACCTTGCTTGCTGCTCCAAGCCCTGCTTCCACTGCTGCATCAGCAGCGCAGTCAGTGCCCACTCCAGTATCGTCGGCCGTAGCAGTGCCGCTTGAAAAAACTGCAACAGCGGCCAGCAATGCTGCGCCCGCACCTGCAAGTGTGGCAGAAGCTGCCGACAAACCAGATCCGGAAAAACTGGCATGGGACAAGCTCAAGGACGATAATACAGTGACGCCTGAGGCCTTGAACGCCTACTTGCAGCAATATCCGCAAGGCAAATTTACCGAGGCGGCGCAAGCACGCCTCAAAGAAGTCAAGGCAGCCAAGGCTGCGGCGGCCAGCAAACTTAACCTCAAGCTTGCCATCAAGCCCTGGGGCACGGTTTTTGTGGATGGCGTACAGCAGGGGGCCAGTCCGCCTCTCAAGCATTTGAGTCTGGCTGCAGGCAAGCATAAGATCAGAGTGACCAACCCTGGCTTCCCCGACTTCATTACCGAAGTTGAAGCCGGAAAAACCACGACTGCAACCATAGAACATGAGTTCACGAATAAGTAAAGTGTAAGAAAAATGAATAAATTAGCCCAAACGCTGTCTGTGGCTGGTCTGATGGTGGCATGTGTGCTTCTGCAGGGTTGCGAAACGGCGCCCAAGCAGGCTCCGGCTCCCAAGCCTGTCGTAAAGCCAAAAGAACCACCGCCGCCACCACCTCCTCCGCCTGTAGAGCCTGCAGTTCCTGCGCTGAGTCCGGACGTGCAGGCATTGAAAGATGGTACGGCCCTGTATGACGGTGGTGACTACAATGGCGCCATCAAAAAAATGGGTGGCAATGAAATCTGGAGCGGTCATAACAAGGATGTGCAACTGGGCGCCTTGAAAATCATGGCCTTCAGTTACTGCGTGACTTCCCGCACGCAATTGTGCCGCCAGCAATTTGACAAGGCCCTGAAGCTGGACCCCACTTTCAATTTGTCAGCCGCTGAAATTGGTCATCCCGTCTGGGGACCGGTATTCCTGAAATCCAGGAATGCCGTAAAGGCACCAGCCAAGAAAAAAGAAAGCACCGCCGTAAGCAAGTAAGTTAGTACTAAGTGAGCAGATAAGTGAGTAGATACTACCGGCATGGAAGATGCCGGTAGCAGATATCAATCGCGGCCAAACGGCGCATCAACTGCATGGCTTTGGCCCGTGAACCAGCGTGGCCCTTGTTCGGTCATGTAGAAATGGTCTTCCAGGCGTATGCCAAATTCGCCTTCTATGCAAATCATGGGTTCATTGCTGAAACACATGCCAGCCGCCAGCGGGCGCTGATTACCCTTGACCAGGTAAGTCCATTCATGAATATCCAGGCCTATGCCATGACCGGTACGGTGCGGCAGGCCGGGTAACTGGTAGTCAGGACCAAAACCGGCTGCTGCCAATACTTTTCTCGCTGCCGCATCGACCTGTTCGCAAGGCACACCTGGCTGTGCCGCATCAAATGCGGCTGCCTGCGCGGCTTTCTCCAGTTCCCAGATATCACGCTGGCGCTGACTGGGTTTGCCAAACACATAGCTGCGCGTGATGTCCGAGTTGTAGCCATGCAGCTTGCAACCGGTATCAATCAGTACCATGTCACCTTCGCGTAAAAACAGCTCGGCATCCGGGCCATGTGGCATGGCAGTCGCTTCACCAAAGCTGACAATACAAAATGTTGATGCGCTGCCGCCATAGGCGCGATGCGCCTGGTCAATAAAGCGGGCAACTTCAAAAGAAGAAATCCCTTCATGCAAGATCTTTGCTGCCTTCTTTTGCACTTCCAGCGTCAGGTTCTTGACCTGCTGCATGATGGCCAGTTCGGCTGCTGACTTATGCATGCGGCACTCTGCCGTGATGCTGCTGGCATTGATGATCTGTGCCAACGGCAAGGTGCGGCGCAGCCCGTCGAAAATAAAAAAGGCAGCATTTTCATCGAGTGCGATGGTGGTGCTTTTATAACCTGAATCTTGCAGGAATGTTTTGATCAGCAGGCAAGGATCATCTTCTTCTTGCCACAGGCGGATGTCAGCATCTGCGCCCAGAGTTTCGCGCAGTTTGGAATCTTCAAAACAGGGGCACACATAAGTCAGCTTAGCATCTGGCGTTAGTATTGCTGCCGTCAGGCGTTCACTCGGATACCAGCGCAGGCCAGTAAAATAATACAGGCTGCTGCCAGCCGGCAAGATCATGGCATCCACACCATTTTGCTGCATTAGCCTGGCCGCCTTTTCTACCCTGGCCTGACGCTCTGCCGCACTGATCGGGCTGACATCGCTGAAGTCTGTCTGGATGCTGGCTAATTCTAGGGCTGCTGTGGAACCGCCTATGCCTGATGTCATGCTGGTACTCCGGTGTGGGTGTTGATGGATGCGGGGGAGAATAGTATAAAGCGGGGGCTTGGGTCTTGATGGTTTGTGCTTGGGGTTTTGACGAAATCGGCATAGTGATGGAGCCTGTGGTGTAATCACTGATCGCTGATGCAATCTAATAAATTGCCACGATTCTCGATAGACCGTATCTTTAATGGCGTCATTCCAGCATGTTTTTGGCTGGAATCCAGTGGCGTTCGTTGCGTACTGTTAGGTATATTAATTTCAGATTCGTCGTGTTTTGCGCATTTGTTTTTTGGAATACGCTTACACGTAATTTACAATTGCCGGTCGGGGGTAGCCCGACAGCTACTCACTTTTCTTGCCGTCGCCAAGAAAAGTAAGCAAAAGAAGGCGACCCAGGCATAGCCGCCCCTAAAGGGGTTCCCGTTTGCGCAATACAAAAAATGGGAAGGCCCGAAACTCGCTTCGGCCTTGCCCCTAGGAACATGCGCTTGCAAGCGCATGTCGTTACGCAAGCACGCAGCAGTGCTCCCTACGCGGGCCGGCCGAAACCTCTGCTACACCTCAAACAGCGGCTCTTCTTTTTCCATTTTCTGCCTCGCAGCAAAGGCATCGACACATGGAAACTGCAAAAAGTCAAAAGCAAAGTCAAAGACAACCCCAAAAGTCAAGACCGGTTGATTTATCTTTCTGGAGCTTAATGCGGTTGCCTTTGATCTCTCCTTAGCCCTGCTCTTAAAACTTATGCTCAAACGACAATTTCAACACGCGACCACGCAAAGGCAATGGGCTGCCTGGGCGCATTTGCATGACAGTTTCGCGGTTGAAGGCGTTGAACAGGTTCATGGTCAGCAGTGTGTTTTTCCAGCCTTTGTAATTGAGCGAGAAATCTACTGTGGTGTCGGCAGCAACTTTGCACTGATCGACGGCGACGCCACGGTCTATACAACCTTGTTCAGTGTTGGCACTGTCGAGGTCGCCCCAGCTTAATGTGGTGCCGCTGGTGTAGTAGATGCGGGTGCCTGCGTTCCAGTCGCCGTTGGCCCAGCCGAGTTTGGCGATGGCGCGGATTTTTGGTACGCCGCGACGGCCTACATAGTTTTCGCTATAGTCATTGGTGAAGGAACTCCAGCTACGGTAATCAGTCTGGTAATTCATTTCCAGACCGGTACTGAGCTTGCCTGCGCTACCCAGATTCCATTTGCTGTTGACATCAACGTCGACACCAGCGACCTTGGTCTTGGTCAGATTCGCATATTGCGCACCAATGGTGGCGATAGGACCGATGGTGAAGCCCAGGGGTTTGCCTGCCAGCTCAGATGCGCGCTGGGCCAGCTCTATGTCCTGGGTCGTCATGACACCACGTTCTACCAGCCCGGCTTTTTTATCTTCATTGGCCAGGGTTTCATCGACGCCGAGTACTGAGATTTCATCGCGGCGCTTGATGTTGTAATAATCGATGGTGATGCTGGTGTCTTTGGTCGCTTGCAAGACCAGACCCAGGGTGAAGCTGTTGGATTTTTCTGGTTTCAAATCCTTGTTCGGCAAGACACGTGCCGGGAAACTGACCGAGCAACCCAGGTTGTAAGCAACGCTGGCATTGGCCTGATCAATGGAATTACCTTTTTTCAGGGCATCAGACATCTGTGTCGCCATGGCGTAGCGTTTTGGATCGAGGTAACCATTGTTGAACCAGGATGCGCCGCCATTGCCTGTCTCTGGCAAGCTCGGTGCGCGGAAACCTTCCGCTGCGGTACCGCGCAGCATCAGGAAATCCGTGGCTTTGTACGAGAGACCGAGTTTTGGAACTACCGCTGCTTCTGTCGTGCCGGATTTGTCTGCGCGCAGAGCGAAACTGCCTTCCAGCTGTTTGGTGAACGGTGCGTTCAATTCAGCAAATGCGGCACCGACATTGCGTGAGCCTTGTATGGAGACACCGCTGAATTGCACGATTTGTGCATTCAATACATTGTCGCTGCTGGCCTGTTCAAAAGTCTCATGACGCAGGTCGAAGCCAGTCGCCAGTTGCAGGGGGCCGCCGCCCAGGGCCATCAATTCACGTGAGGCCTTGAAGTCCAAAAAGGTTTGAGTAGAAGTGCCGTGCGAACCCATTTCCGGGAACATTTTGTCGAGTACTGCTTGCGAGTTTGTTGCGCCAAATTTATATTCTCCCTTCACGATGGCATCGTAGTAACCATAGCGGTCGCGGTACAGGTGCTGCTTCTGGGTTGCGGTAGAACTCATGCGTCCTATGGCACCGTCCCATTCCCAGCCCAGATGAGTGCCTTCCAGACCAACCAGAACACGGTATTGCTTCGCTTCACCCACGTTCTTGAACATCTCTGGATTATCGGCGAAGCGATAGTTCAAACCCACCGGGAAGGAGTAGGGATTGAAAGGGTGACCAACCGGTAATTGCGGGTCAGTAAAATACTGCATCTGCCCCTTGATGGAGTCATACCAGGTCAGCGGCACGCCGGTGATATTCGAGCGCGGGACCGAGGTATAGTAAGTACTCTTGGTGTTCGAGAAATTGACTTCGGCAAAACCGGTCAGGTTGTCACCCAGCTTTTTTCTGCCCATGCTGAAGAAGGCAATCCGGTCGGCTGCGGGATTCGCATCACTGTCTTTCCAGTAGTCATAACGGCACAGGCCACCTATGAGCAGTGACGGTGCACACCCCGGGGCTGCGGTCGTGAAGGATTTTCCAGCAAGACTGGCATCGGCATAATTGGCAGGGTAGCGCCCGGTATAGTTGCCGGGGTAAGAGCCGGTCGACAGGGAGGCGCGGTCCGGATTCATTTTCAGGTACCAGTCCGGCAGTTGTGGAAAGATGTCGCGGTCTTTGTAAGCACCACGATGATAGGCTTCCAGGTGACCAAAGACATTGTAGCCATCTTTCTTCATGTCGCCAGCACCTACTGTGATAGAGGCAGTCTGGGATTTGTTCAGCATGCTGTTGCGCAGTGATTGCTGGGCACTGGCATTCAGGGTCACGCCCTTGAAGTCTTTGCGAGTAATGATATTGATGACACCTGCAACAGCGTCAGAACCATAAATCGCCGAGGCACCATCCTTGAGGATTTCTATGCGTTCTATCGCATTCGCCGGTATCGCATCGATATTCACGAAGGTAGCCTGCAAACCATCAGCAAAACCATAGCTGGGCAGGCGGCGGCCATTCAGCAAGGTCAGCGTTGCAGACAAACCAAGATTGCGCAGCGATACACCCGATGCGCCACTGGCCCAGGAGTTGGCACCACCGAGGTCGCTGATGGCACTGCGGTCATTATTGCTAAGATTGTCGAGGATGTCCTTGACGGTATTGGCACCGCTGTCCATGATTTCCTGACGAGTCAGGACTTGCACCGGCGACGCAGTTTCGCTGTCCAGGCGTTTGATATTCGAACCGGTCACAACGACTTTTTGTACCGGTGCAGCATCTTGTGCATAGCTGCTTTGCAGTCCCATCAGCGCAATCGAAATGGCCAATGCGGATTTTTTCATAGTAGGTAGGTTTTTCAAAGTATGCTCCATAGTTTTGAGGTTGCCCTCTGTCTCACCATTCAATCCCTCGAATGAACAGCCATTTCCATTTCACTTTGCGTCTGCATGTGCATGGATATCTTCCGGGTCTGGTTCCCGCCTTTTTGTGACAGGGCTGGGCCAGCCTTCTCTTTATATGGTGCAAATTCACGCCTGGGTTTTTACCCTGCTTCGCTCTGCACGGCAGGGGTGTTTGTCATCAGCATGCCTTTGCCAGATCACCGCCAAAATCTGGAAAAAATAAGAAATCCAAATTCCGGCGGGACTCAAATGTACCAATATAAATATATTTAAGGTATATTTATAAAATATTTGCGGCGTATTTGCAACGCGCTGATATCAAGATGTAAGCTTGTTTTGCAGCAGAGAAATGAAAAAGGGAGACGGAGTTGAAATTCAGAAATAATGGGATGCTGTCCTTGCCTTTGCTGGCTCTGGGCCTGGTCGCTTGCAGCAGCAATCCGCAGCAGGCGCATAATTCACATGATCTTGCGCGTGACCAGGAAATACAAAAAGTACTGACGCATGTTCATCAGTGCAGCCCTACGCTGAGCCTGCGTTCACAGGCATTGACGCCGGAAGATGAACGCAAGTCTTGCGAGATGCTTGGCGCGCTTGAGCAACAGTTTCATGGCATCTTCGGTACCGCAGGCAAGCCGGTGAAGGATGACCATAATGGCAGCCTCAGAGCCAATATCTACCAGTCCAAGGAAGACTTCATCAAATACGCGACCCAGCATTTTGATATGCCGACCAATAACGGTGGCATGTATCTGGAAGGTTATCCTGAAAGACCGGGCAATCAGGCCGAGTTTGTCGCCAACCAGAAAAAAGATGGCAGTGTGCTCAATCTCGGCCATGAGTATGTGCATTACCTCGACGGTCGTTTCAATCTGTATGGTGACTTTTGCGCGAATTTGCACGACTCTCATGCGCCACCAGAAAACTGCGCCAAACCTGCACCAATGACACCTTATCTGGTGTGGTGGACTGAAGGCATTGCTGAGTATGTTTCCAGGGGCAAGGATAATCCGGCTGCCATCAAACTTGCTGCTGAAAAGACTTATGCATTGAGTCAGTTATTCGATACCGGCTATGAAAACAATAACGGTACTGCGCGCATATATAGCTGGGGTTATCTGGCCGTGCGCTTCATGATGGAAAAGCACAGGCCAGAGATAGAGCAGATGCTGGTATTCACACGCAGTGGTGACTACTCGCGCTATCAATCTCTGGTCAGATCATGGGGTACGGGCATGGATAAAGAGTTTGCAGCCTGGCTAGATAGTCTGGCTAAAGCGTAGTTGGAATGAGGCCGGACACTCGCGTCCGACTTCATTTTCTCAGGCAGCCATTACTCAGTAAGCAGCAGATTTCGATTTTCTTGGGACCGGCACAAAATCAAACTGCCATTTGACCGGGGTTGCCTGGTCATTGACTTTGACAGTCTGGCTCAGTGGCGGCTTGATGCTGCCCAGAATTGGATGCCAGGCCTTGATTTCGTAATTGCCATCTGGCAGTTTATCCAGCATGGCAGCGCCGTTCTGATCCGTCTTGACGAAGTAGGGTGTGTCCAGCACCAGCACATAGGCGCGCATCCAGTTATGCAGGAGGCAATAGACGATGACGATGCCGGGTTTGTCGAAGATCACAGGTGGTGGTACCACGCCGCGTTCATAAGTCTTGATTTCAAATTCCTTGGTCGCCGAGAAAGACTTCACATGATGTTCCATCTTGTCATAGTTGGGGAACTTGACTTGTGAGCCTGTGCGTATTGCCGTTACATACGGTGAGAACTGCATATCGTTTTGCGATATGATAGCCTCGGTTTTTTCTGAGGCTGGCAAGGGCGCGCCTACTGGTGTCGCATATACGACGACATCGCTCATGGCATTGCCATTTTTATCGACCGCCTGGAAATTCAGTTTTGCTGCATGTGCTACCATGGGTGAGCTTGCCACCAGTGTCAACGTCACCGTCAGCGCCAGAGCGAGCAAGCTGCGATACTTTTGCAAAAATAATAGCTTCATTTTTACCACCTTTAGATTAGAACTCATTTCATAAATATGAATGAGATGCGTTTGCCTCATAACACGGACCGGTAACACGTTGTGGTTGTCAATTGTGGCACTATTTTCAATAAATCCAATGTTGTCTGATACGTGTTATGAGGCAAACCCTTCGGGAACTGACGATTTGGGTGCATTGCTGCGTTGCGTCCTTTGCTAAGGCATGAGCCTTAGCTGCAGGCCACGCCTTGCACTGCATCCCAAATCGCCTTGTTCGCACTCATCCCTATTTATGAAATGAGTTCTACTTACTTGGACACGATGGGACGCTGCATGGGTGCCAGTTTGGCGATCAGCCTGTTTTGCACAGATGATGGTACATCATGTTTTTCCATGGCGATCTGCAAGTCTTCTGCCAGTGCATTGAAATGGGCATTCGTCACTTCCATGTCCTTGTGTACGTCTGCCATGCTGCGGCCACTGTATTTGCAAGGGCCACCGCTGAGTTCACAGAATTGTTCGGTCAGCAGGCTGGCCAGTCTTTCTGTATCTGTTTCCTTGAAAGCCTTATTGATGCGCGCATCATCGAGCACGATGGCAACGAAGGAATTGACGAAAGTACTGATGCCGGTTTTGCCACCCAGACTTTGATACAGGGCGTCATTGCCGGTTTGCGCATGGGCAGGCAGGCTGGCAAACAAACTGATAAACAAAGTGGAAGCGGCTATGGTTTTGCACAGGCGGGAGAGAATATTCATGATAGGTCTTTTTTATAGATAGTCAGTGGGCGCTCAGAATCCTGCTTGCAGGGACAAGTACCAGCCACGCTGATTTTTTGGATTGAAGATGGTGATGTCACCCAGTGTCGCGTAAGCCGCCGTGACAGACACATTCTTGGTTGGGAACCAGGCGACAAACACGTCGTAATAATCTTTTTCATTATCCACGCCCAGATTGCGCGGCTTCATGCGGTATTCAGCACCGACCGCCAGTTTGCGGTTGATCAGATAAGCAACTGAGGTTTCCAGCATGGGTTTATAGCTGTCTTTCTTGTCGCCACCAAAGCCCAGTATGCCCATCTGGTTGGCCTTGGTCATGCGCACCGTACCATTCAGCAGCAGGCTTTGTTCGAGCAGGATCTTGGTCGCAGAAAAATAGTAATCAACGCCGCTGTCATCCTTTGCACCGAGTTGCTTAACGTTAGTCACACCCAGTGCACCGAGACCACCTATGCCTTTGTTGCGCTTGTACATGGCACCAACGGCGATTTGTGGCATCCAGCTGTCCTGGTCATATACCGCATCACCGGCAACTTTGACTTTGACGCCCAAAATATCCTGTTTGATATTCAGCGCATTCAAAGGGGCCTGCGAGCCTGTGAATTCCTGGCTGGCGAGCGACAGCTCTACCCGGTCGGCAATGCCAACTGCAACGCCATAGGTTTTCAGGCTGTAGTCCTGAGTGTTGACCTGGGTATAGTGGGCATTGGCACCATAGCTGTCGCGCGTACCATAGCCTGTGATCAAGGCCCATGGCGTCAGACCGCCGCCGCCCGCACCTTCGAGCTGGCTGACACCGCCAGTAGCTGTCAGTTTGCCCATGTCCGGTTTCAGCATGTCCTGGGCCAGGCTGGCCTGCATGCAGAAAACGCTGCTGCCTGACAGGGCCAGGGCAACAAATTTATTCTTCATTTGCATCATATCTCCTCTTTATAAAGCGGCAATCTCGCACGAAAAACCGTGTATCTGCTCTTTGTACGAAGGCTACTGAAAATCAGATTCAGATTTAATGCAAAAAAAAAGATAAAAATATCAGGGTTGCGCCTTGGGGAAAACGATGTCGCGTTTCATCGGAGCCAGCAAGGCCATCAGGCGGTTTTGTGTGTTAGATGGAATGGCCAGTTTGTCCATGGCGATCTGTACATCTTCTGCCAGGGCATAAAATTGTGCAGCATTGATACCCAGACCCTGATGCACGGTTTTCATGTCATCTCCACTGTATTTGCAAGGGCCAGCACTGATGACACAAAATTGCTCTTTCAGTAATTGCGCCAGTCTGGGGATATTGGTTTCCTTGAAGCTGGCCTTGATGCGTTCATCCTGCAAAATGATGCCGACTGCTTCATCAACGATCTGACTGATACCGCTTTCACTACCCAGCGCCTGATACAGGGTTTGCGGTGTAGTCTGGGCCTGGACTGCAGAAGTGTTTGCCATTACTGCAAACAGCAAACAGGCAAGCGCGGGAATGGGTGGAATGGGTGATATGAATTTCATGCGCTTATCCTCAATTGCCGATTTGCAGTGACAGGTACCAGCCACGCTGGTTCTTCGGATTGAAAATGGTAATGTCACCCAGATGGGCATAGGCCAGTGTCAGTGAAACTGATTTGCTGGGAAACCAGGCCAGGAAGGCATCGTAGTAAGCCTTTTCATGATCGACCGCCAGATTTTGCGGTTTGCTGCGGTATTCGACGCCAGCGACTAGCTTGCGGTTGAGCAGGTAAGCAACCGACACTTCTGGCAATAACTGGTAATGGTTGCGCTTGTCGCCGCCAAACCCCAGCAAGCCCATCTGGTTGGCTTTGCTCAGACGTAAAGTGCCATTCAGTAGCAGGCTATGATCGAGTATCAGCTTGGTGGCCGACAGATAATAATCAATGCCGCTGTCATCCACCGCACCCAGTTGTTTGACGCTGGTGATACCCAGTGCCTCCAGACCTTTGACTGCATGATTGCGCTTATACATGGCGCCCAGGGCGACCTGGGGTTGCCAGGTGTCCTGATCCGTGACCAGGTCACCGGCTATTTTGAGTTTGATGCCGACGACATCCTGTTGCAGTTCGAGTTTGTCGAGAGGGGCCAGGCTGCCCGTAAATTTTTGTGTCGCCAGTGACATTTCCAGTTTGTCGGCAATACCGATAGCGACACCAGCAGTTTGCAGGCGATAGTCCTGGGTGCTGACCTGGGTGATATGGGCATTGACGCCATAGCTGTCTTCACTGCCATAACCGGTAATCGTCGCCCATGGTGTCAGACCACCACCGCCTGCGCCTTCCAGTTGTATCACGCCTCCGGTCGCCAGCAGTTTGCCTTTGTCGGGCATGGGCAGACCTTGCGCCATGGAGATACTGGCGCAAGCTGACAGAGTAAAGACGAGGAGGGATTTCAGGCGCAGCATGGTGACTATTCTCACGGCAGTTCGTGGTAATCCAGCCTGCGGCTGGAGCTGGCTTCATTTATACAAGCTAGTCAGGTGTTGCACAAGACCAATTAACGCTTTGCAACAAGTGTGTCAGGTTTATGAATTACGGCTTCTCTGGTCATGGCCTGGAGTCTGGCTTGCGCCTTTGCCTGCCCCAGCCTGGCCGCTTCCTGCAAATCAGCCTGCTCTTGCGCACCTTGCAGCATCGCCAGCTGGCTGAACAAATTGTAGGCCAGATGGTAGTCACGCCTGTCCAGGGCAACATCGGCAAGTACGCTGATGGTCAAGGCATAATTGCGTGAACCGGTCAGCCGGGATAGCTGCTCCAGGGCTTCATGCAGCATCTGGTCTGCGGCGTCGAGCGATCCCATCTTGCGTAAAGTGTCGCCTATTTGCATCAGGCAATTGCCTATGCTGGGTGCCCAGCCTGTGGGTTTGGCCAGTTGCAGTGCTTTTTGTAGCCATTCCAGTGCAGTTTCAAAATCATTTGCCTTGGTATAGCTATAACCTATATTGGCTGCAGTCAGGATGGCACGGCGAATCTGGCCAGAATCGAGACAGGCCTGATACGCCTTGCTCAGGTGGCTAACAGATTCGTCGAGCTGACCATTCAGGCCAGCATATAAACCAAGAAAATCATCCATCAGGGCGGCCAGGCCAGGGTGGATTTCTTTTGGGGTATTCCTCGAGGCAAAATAGCGGTCGAAATAGGATTTCGCCAATTTATCATCACGTAAAACCGCCACCCGGGCCAGGGCAGCGGCTGTACATTGCTTGCGCAAGACATCATCACCCTTGCTGGCTTCATCTATGGAGATGGCCATCTCTATGTCACATTCCACATGCTTGCCCTGGTCAGAGAAGATGAAACCCAGCATGCGATGGGCATCGCTGAGGGCGGCCGGGTCGAGATGCACGTCAGGGTGGCGCAGTATGGCCTGGATGATGGCTGCCGCGCTGTCGAGATCAGCATGCAGCCACTTTTCTTCTGCCCTGATCAACTGCAGGCGCAGATAGACCAGGGCTTTGTCGGTGTCCGTCCTGCAGGAGGTATTTAACAGTTTACTGACCTGTTCGCACAGGTTCAGGGCGCGGCTGCTGTCGCGCTGACGCAGGTGCCAGGCCAGTGTCAGTAATTCGTCGAGTTGTTCTTGCGTCACCGTTCCGGTCAAGCGCTGCTCTAACTGCGTAACTTCGCTATCGGTGGCGTATAAGTCCATGGTATGTTGGTTGCTCAAAAGAAATTTTTCATCAGAGTAACCGATTCATTTTATAAAAGAAATGGTAGAAATTTAAGCTGGCCTTTGTATTTCGTCTTGATCTGACCAGTCCATTTACCACAATACGCAAGATTTAATCTCTGTGTTGTCACATAAGTTGGTTTTAACAATTTTTAACGGTATATACTAAAGCCCCCTGATTTTTCTTCATGGTATTTTGCCGCTTTGGATAGCTAGAAGTAGCGGGGAAGTGCAGCACAGGATGCCGGACAGGAATTTCCGATCGCTTTTTTTGAGCCTGATTGAGCCCAAGTATGAGTCGTTCTTCTTTGCGTCGAGAATTGGTGATACCCATCATCGTCCTGGTGATAGGGGTGTCTGCCGCCATAGGATGGGTCTCCATGAAGGCCGGGACAGATGCCGTCTATACCCTGACGCAGCGCATACTTGGCGATATGGTCAACCGTATCAACCTGGCGACCGAAAAACACCTCGATGGCGCCCTGATTGCGCTGGAATCTGTCGCACCCAGTCCCAGCAATTTACCCAAAGAGCAGAATTTTTCTGCGGACATGAAAGCCCTGGAAGAAAAATTCTGGGCGGCCAGTGGCTTGTTCATGGATGTGAATAATTATGTGTACTTTGGCGGTAGCGACGGGCGTTTTGTCGGTGTTTACCGAATTTCCAGGGAAATGGTGCAATTGTTCTGGCGGGAACCCGATGGCGACAAGCGCACGGTGTATCGCGTCAGCCATGTCGGCGACCGTTCCAACGTCTTGCGTAGTGATGACTTCGATCCGCGTTTGCGCCCCTGGTACAAGATTGCCCAGACCTCGGAAAGACCGGTCTGGTCAAAAATCTACAATAATTTCTCTTTCCATTATCCGACTATCACACTGGCAAAATCGGTCTTTAACAAGAATCATGAGTTTGCCGGTGTCATGGCAACCGACCTGACGCTCAAGGAATTATCGAATTTCCTGCGTAAACTCGAGATCAGCAAGAACAGTGTCGCCTATATCGTCGATGCGGATGGTTATATTGTTGCCACGTCTGGCCAGGAACTGCCTGAGCGCACCGTGAATGGCGTGCCAGAACGCATGCGTGCCATCGATATGAAAACACCGCTGATCAGTGAGACTTTCCAAAGAGTCGGGAGCATGAAATTGCAGGCTACCCAGACACAATCGATGGAGCTCAGCAATGGCACCATTGATGTGGCGATTTCTCCACTGGGCAACAAGCAGGGCTTGAACTGGCTGACCGTGGTCGCCGTGCCCCGTGCTGATTTCATGAGCAGTATCAACCAGGGTTTCATGCAGAGTATGGTGATTGCCCTGGCCTGTGTGATCTTTGCTCTCACCATAGGCCTGACCATCGTCGAGCGCGTGATACGAGATATACGCAAGTTGACTTCTGCTGCTGAAAAATTTGGCAATGGCGAACCCATGCCCAGCCTGCAAATCCGTCGCACGGACGAGATAGGCGCACTGGCCCAGACTTTCATGGAGATGGAAAACAAGCTGCGCTATGACAAGCTGACCCAGGTGGCCAACCGTGAATCCCTGTTCACCCAGATCAATTACCTGCAAAAGCAGGCGCTGGAAAATCCTGGTGCCAGTGAAGGCTTTACCTTATTGTTCATAGACCTGGACCGCTTCAAATACATCAATGACAATCACGGCCATGATGCTGGCGACAAGGCCCTGGTTGTGATTGCTGCGCGTTTGCGCTCGGCTATCCGTGAGACGGATGAAGTGGCACGTTACGGCGGTGATGAATTCGTGTTGCTGCTGAAAGATACCAAGAGCTCTATCGATATCAACAATACCGTGGAAAAAATCTGCAATGTCGTCGAACAGCCAATTGCGCTCGAAGACATCGTTGTCAGTGTTGGTGTGTCGGTAGGCTGGGCCAGCTTCCCTGAGGATGGCAGTGATTATGTGCGACTCATCAAGATCGCCGACAGCCGCATGTATAACCGCAAGCGCGACCGCAAATCAGGCCAGTTCGTGCATCTGGCCTGATGGTTCTGATTCAGGCTTGACTCGCTGGCTGGTTTTGTTCCTGCCACTTGCCCAGCCAGGCGGGCATGTCAGTTGAAGGCATGGGTTTGCTGATGTAATAACCTTGAGCCTGGTCGCAGCCCAGCTCCTTCAGCAAATTCATGACTTCTATATTTTCCACACCCTCGGCCACTACACGCAAGCCCATATTGTGTCCCAGGTCTATGGTCGATTTGACGATCTTGGTGTCATCAATATCCTTCTCCATCTTGAGTACAAAAGATTTGTCTATCTTCAGTTCATGGACCGGCAGGCGCTTCAGGTAGGCCAGTGACGAATAACCCGTGCCAAAATCATCGATAGACAACTCAAAGCCCATGGCATGCAATTTGTCCAGCGTCTGGAAGGCCCGGACCGGGTCATCCATGATGGCACTCTCAGTGATTTCCAGGCAAAACGAGGCAGCTTTTACTTCATGGTTCTGCAACACCTGGGCAAATTTGCCTGGCAAATCCTGATCCAGCAAATCTCGGGTAGAAATATTGACCGAGATTTTCAGGTGTATGCCCTGCTGGGCCCAAAGGTGGCAGACCCGTGCTGCTTCATTCATGACCCAGTGCGTCAACTGGCGTATGAAGCCGGTTTGCTCGGCAAAGGGAATGAACTGATCGGGGAAGATAAAGCCACGCTCGGGATGTATCCAGCGTACCAGTGCTTCGACTGCAATCACCTGGCCATGGTCTAGACCAACCTTGGGTTGTACATATAAACGGAAGGCCTGCTGTTCCAGTGCTGCCCGCAATTCGCTGAGCAAAGACAGGCTTTGCTGGCTGGACTTGTCGATGTCGGGGGAATAAATGACTGCGCCACTATTGCCGAGTTTTGCCGCATACATGGCAACCTCAACCCGGCTCAGCAAACTTTGGGCATCCCCCGCATGTTCAGGAAAACCGGCGATGCCTATGCCGGCCCCCAGATCAACAGTCTGGTCTTCTATGGAGATAGGTTTTTCCAGTGAACGCAGGATGCGGTTCGCCAGCTCTAGTGCATCTTCCTTGGCGCTATTTGGCAACAGTATGGCAAATTCATCACCACCGAGGCGGGCGGGTTTGGTACCGCCAGCTCCAAGTTCTGCCGACAGGCGTATGGCAACCTGGTTCAGCAGGATATCGCCAAAGCGGTGTCCCATGACGTCATTCACATGCTTGAAACGGTCGAGGTCCATCATCAGCACATAGCAGGACTTTTCATGGGAACGTGCGCTGGCAATGGCTTCTTCCAGCATGTCGGTAAACAGTGCCCGGTTTGGCAGATTGGTCAGGGTGTCCCAGTAAGCCAGACGGCTGATTTCTTTTTCACGCTGGGCAATACCATCACGCATGGTCATGAAGGTGCGCGCCAGGTCGCCGATCTCGTCCTTTTGTTTGACGTCAATGGTGGCAGTGTAGTCACCGGCACCCAGGCTGCGCGCAGTTTCTGCCAGTTGCCGTACCGGCCCGGTAATGCGACGGGCCGTGATGGCGCTGATGATGCTGGCAACCACGGCAGCAAGTACCGTCAGTAGCAAGAGATTGCGCTGCAAGTCCTTATAAGGGGCGACTGCCTGGCTGATCGACAGTTGCAGCACGGCGATGGTATTAAACTGTTCGTTCTGTGCCAGTCTGAGTATGCGGGCGCTATACTGGTCGTCATCGATTTGCAGGGCAGGCAGATAATTGACCAGTTTGTCTGCAACAGGTAATTGCTGGGCCAGCTTGCCAGCGTTCTCATCATTGAGGCTGGACACATTCGCGAGCCAGCGCCCCTGTTTTTCAGAGGTCAGCAAACTGATTTGCATGCGCGATAATTCATGCATGTCGGTCACCAGGGCCTTGCCTATGGGGATGGCCATGACTACCCAACTGATGGTGACCGGTGCTTCGATAGGCACGACCACCATTTGATAAGGTTTGCCATCGACGATGGCCGTACTGGCAGCACTGCCGGTTTTTTCTGCGGTTTGTATCAGTGCGGCAACCGATTGCTGCAGGCTATTGCTTAATTCATTGTTTGCACCATTGCTGCGGCTGGTTTTGCTGGTTGCTGAAAAAGCCGTGATTTTCCTGTCCAACCCGACCAGCATGGTCAGGTCTGAACCTATGCGGTTGCCATGATTGGACAAGGTTGAGACGATGGTTTCAGTATCGTGCGTACCTATGGCTTCGCGAAAGGCATAATCCTTGGCGAGGACGATGGCGCCCTGTATGAGTTTTTGTGCATTCTGGTCCAGCAGGCGCAGCAGGAATTTTTCATTGATTTTCAGATTCTCTTCAACGGCGGTACGGGCGTTTCTGTCTATGGCATTACCAATAGCAAAAAAGGCCGCCAGTTGTACCGTCAACAGCAGGCCTATGAACAGAGCAACAACCCGGCTTTCCAAACTATGCAAACGCATGAACTTTCCTATTGGTGTGCGTGGGAAAAGTATTTCCTGCCAATCCAGTCTTGTAATTAACCAGCCTTGTAATTCAATTTTACCGTCAGGTTGGGGCCATTACTGTCGATTTGTATGTTTTGCTCTTGTACCTGTGCCGACGCTGGTTGTTTGGGATGCCAGGTCTTCAATACATATTTGCCGGCAGGGATGGTGGGCAGACGGGCAGTTCCGCTCGCATCGGTTTTGGCAAAATAGGGAGTATCGACGATCTGGATATAGGCAACCATCTGGTCGTGGATATTGCAGCCAACCACCACGGTACCGGCTTTGTCGAATATCACAGGTGCAGCAGGCTTGCCTGAATACAGCTTCAATTCAAAAGGCTTGGCTGGGGAAAACGAGTAAGCGTGATGCCTGACCGTGTCATTGTTGGGAAAGGAAACTGAAGTGCCGGTTTGTATCACAGTCACGAAGGGCATGAACTTCTTGTCTTTTTGCTGGATTTCAGCCGTAGCTGACTTGGTAATCTGTGGGCTGCCGGCAAGTTCTGCATAGACGACTGCATCCTGTACTGCCTGTCCGCTGCTGTCTGTCACCTGTATGGATGTGGCAGATGCTGCGCCAGCCATGACCAGGCTGCCTGCCATGCAGCCCAGCATGAGGATGCAGGATTTGGTACGCAGACGTTTCATGGCTACACCCCGGCAAAAAATGATTGAAATGAGTTTTGCTAATATTACTTTAGTTCGATAGTTGTATGGCTGCCTGCACTATTTGAAAATCGGATTCCACGCATTTTTCGTACAATTTTGTAAAAATATGTCTCTGCATGAATAGTTTGCAGAATATCAGGTAAAGCCAGCCCTGAATTGTTATACTATTGTATAAGGGCAATTTGCGCGCAGTGCTTGCGTGTGCTGGATTGCTGCTGGCGAGTTCGTACTGGTAATTAATGCAAGGATCGGCTGGAATCGGCAGGAAGATGCAGGAATACGGGGCATGGAATCAATCATTAAACACCTGGTAGAAATTACCGGGCATCGCGATCACGATTTACTGAATATTTCAGTAATTACTGCGCTGCGTCAATTGACCAACGCGGAATCGGCGCGGGTATTGGATGTGGTTTCTGTCGGCCAGCAAGTCTTTATCAAGCCGCATATCAGTATAGAAAATGACAATGTCGCGATTGCCGACGAAACCCAGGCGTCCCCTGCTTCCCATGATTCCATCGAGCTTTACCCTCACCTGAAAGAGGGGATTGCACAAAAACAGCAAGTCATAGAGCAAGTCATAGAAGGTGGCAAAATTATCTGGCTGCCAATCTGGATCAATGACAAATTGCATACTTGCCTGGAAATTTACAAGCCCGCCAATTACACCACGACGGCAATGGAAGTCGTCAACGGCATGCTGATTGTCTATCGCAATTTCCAGAATCTGCTTGATTATAGTGAGCGCGACTCATTGACAGGTTTACTGAACCGCAAGACTTTTGATGATAATTTTTCCAAGGTTTTGCGTAGCAGTGCTTTGCAGCAGCAGGCCAGCACAGAAGCTGAGCGTGCAGAAGAAGAACGCCGCAGCCATGAGCCTGAACGTCAGCACTGGCTGGCTGTGCTTGATATTGATCACTTTAAGCGCGTGAATGACCAGTTCGGGCATCTGTATGGTGATGAAGTGCTGATCCTCATCGCCAATCTCTTGCGCAGTTCTTTCCGCCCCTCAGACCGCCTGTTCCGTTTTGGTGGCGAAGAATTCGTTATCTTGCTGCGTTCGACTTCGCAGGAAGATGCCAATACCATTTTCGAACGTTTCCGCCAGAATGTGGAACAGCATTATTTCCCCCAGGTTGGCACGGTCACCATCAGCATAGGCTATGCCCGCATAGACCCATTTGAACCTGCCGTCGCCATTGTGGGCCGGGCTGACCAGGCGCTGTATTTCGCCAAGTCTAATGGCCGCAACCGCACGTGTTTTTATGATGAACTGGTGTCCAGCGGTGATTTGAAGACTGAAGTGTCCAACGATACCGCTGAATTCTTTTAAGACTGAGCCTGGCCTGGTCTTGTTTGACAGCTCAGTTGATGAATGAGTTGATTGATGAATTGATGAATTAATTAATAAAATGGCGCTGCAGTGTTGCAGCGCCATTATTTTTTGTGCGGGGCAGTTGTCAGGCAACGATCAATTTATCAACTGGCAGTCTGCTCTTTATGCTTGTGCGCGCTGGTCAGTACTATCACGCTGCCAAGAATGATGCTCATCGCCAGCATCTCGCGCATGGACAGGTGCTCGCCACCAAACACCACACCAAGACCTACTGCGATGACAGGATTGACGTAGGCATAACTTGCAGCCAGACCAGCCGGTACCTTGGACAGCAAATACATATAGGCAGTAAATGCCAGCAGTGATCCAGCCACCACCAGATAGGCCCAGGCAGCCACTGCATTGAAGGTGACTTCACCCGTCAGTTGCTCACCCTTACCCAGGCTGATGATGAACAGGAACAAGCCACCGACCAGCATTTCACTCGCAAAGCCCATGCCGCCTGCCGCCATCTTGAGTTTCTTTTGCGACAAAATCGAACCCACATCCCAGCATAATATTGCACCCAGCAAGAACAGTATGCCCAGAGGTTGTGCTGAGAACTGGCCGTCAGACGCCAGCAACAGGGCACCGGCAAAGCCGCAGAGTATGCCTGTCCATTCGCGGCGCTTGGGCCAGTCTCCAAACAGGCCTGATAAACCAGACAAGATCATCGGTGAGCAGGCAATGAAGACGGCAGTGAGGCCAGAAGACACGTATTGCTGCGCCACCGCCGTCAAACCAGTACCGCCACCCAGCATCAAAATGCCAACAATGCCGCCATCGCGCCATTCACGCAAACTAGGGTTGGGTGCACCGCGCCATTTTTGCCATGCATACAAAATAGCACCGGCTACCAGAAAGCGCGTCCCTATCATCATGAAAGGCGGGAAAGCCTTCAGAGCCACCTGTATGGCAAAGTAAGTGGAGCCCCAGACTATATAGACAGTGAGCAGGGCGAGTAAGACTTGACGTGGCAGATGGCGCATAGCTGATGGGGCATGGATTAAATTCAGGTAATCAGTGTATGTCAGTGAGTTTGAATTTTGAATGGATAATCAAAGGTAAATCAGGTACATTTCTTTTAATCTCAACGAAAAAGCAGGTTTTCCCCGTGAAAATAGAATTGGATATGATGGATGGCAAAATCCTCGAGATTTTGCAGGCCGATGCCAGGGTCACCATGGCCGAGATAGGCCGCCGCATACATTTAAGCCAGCCTGCCGTGACCGAAAGGGTTAAGCGCATGGAGGCCGCCAATGTCATCACAGGCTACCACGCCAGGGTCAATCCTGAGGCGCTGGGTTATGGCATTACGGCTTTTGTCCGCATTGCCAGCCGCGCAACCGATACGCCGGTACTAAAAATTGCCGAGCAAGTACCCGAAGTAGTTGAATGCCATGCCATTACCGGCGAAGATTGCGTGATCGTCAAAGTAGTCGCGCCATCCGTGCGCGAGCTGGAGCGCGTGATTACCAGTCTTGCGCGTTGCGGTGTGACTTCGACTTCCCTGATCCTGTCTTCATCGATAGAAAGACGGGCCATCAAGCCTGTGGAATAAAAAATGGAATTGCGCCAGCTACGTTATTTTGTCGCCATCGTTGATCACGGTTCACTGTCGCGCGCAGCGCGCGTGCTGCATATCGTGCAACCGGCGCTGACACAGCAATTGCAGCAACTTGAAGAAGAACTGGGTGCGACCCTGTTGCACAGGTCAGCGCAAGGCATGCAAGCCACTGATGCCGGCAAGATATTCTATGAACATGCGCTGGCGATTTTGAAGCAGGTCAGCGATGCCAGATCAGCCGTCGCCCAATCGACTGACAAACCCAGTGGCACAGTGGCACTCGGTATACCGCAAAGTGCTTCGGGCGCGCTGGCCTTCCCTTTATTGAAAGCCGTACGCACGGCTTACCCCGATATCGTGTTCCAGCTGACAGAAGAATTGACGGGCAACCTGACCGAGCAATTACGCTCAGGCCGTTTGAACCTGGCGATATTGTTTGATGATGGCCAACTGGGCGGCTTTACCAGCAAGCCGCTGGTCGAAGAGGAAATGATGTACATCACACGCACGGATTCTCAGTTTGCCTGTAAGCGCAAATCGATTACCCTGGCCCAGGCCTTGCAGGCGACCCTGATTCTGCCCAGCATACAACATGGCGTGCGCCCACGCATAGAACAGGTGGTCAGGGAGCAGGGTAAGCACATAGAGAATGTCATCGACATCACCTCGATAGCGATTTTAAAATCTGCGTTGATGGCTGATATGGGGGCGACCATCTTGCCCGTATCACCCATGCTGGCAGAAATCGAACGCGGCGAAATGCGTGCCTGCCCTATCAGCGATGTGCAACTGTCGCGTACCGTAACCCTCTGTGCTTCCAAGAATATCCCGCTGACGAATGCGGCCATGGCAGTAGAAAAACTGGTGCTGGAGCTGACC
Organism: Undibacterium sp. KW1; assembly: GCF_009937955.1. Lineage (NCBI taxonomy): Bacteria > Pseudomonadati > Pseudomonadota > Betaproteobacteria > Burkholderiales > Oxalobacteraceae > Undibacterium > Undibacterium sp. KW1. The sequence goes on from NZ_AP018439.1 coordinate 130,631, forward strand.
CGCGATTTGAGCATGAGTGGCAAATGGCTGGGCACCAGCAACCTGGTGGCGCAATAGTGGATGGGCTGGCGTATTGGAACAAGATCAAAAAACCAGTCTTCGTCGGCTGGTTTTTGTTCTGGCTATTGATGGTGGCGGTTGCCGTGCAGGACCACCTGAAAGGTGGCGGCAAACATATTTGGGAGCCAATCTTCTGGGAAAGCTCTTCTGCCCTCGTCGGCACACTGCTGCTCTTGCTGCAAAGGCGCAAGCTGACCGACAGGCATTTATTGCAGACACCAGCCAAATGGTTCTGGCAGCAAATCCTGCCCCTGCCTTTGTTCAGCACTGTATTTGTGGTGCTGGTATATAGCCTGCGGCATTCGGTGTATGCCTTGCTGGGACTCAGCTATCAGCATGATGGCTGGATCAAAGTCTATTTTTATGAGTGCAGCAAGATCTTCATGTTCTTTGGCATGTTCTATGTCGTGATTTTTGGCCTGCAAGCCTATGCTTCTTTGCTCGAAGAAAAAGAGAATGCAGAAAAATCCCAGGCGCTGTTACGTGATGCGCAATTGCACAGGCTGACGCAACAGATGCAGCCGCATTTCCTGTTCAATGTACTCAACACCATTTCATCACTGATGTACACCGATGTCAAACTGGCTGACACTGCGCTGAGTGAGATCGCCGCACTCTTGCGCGCCAGCATGGACCTGGGCCAACACAGCGAAACCAGCCTCGCAGATGAATTGAAACTGCTGCAAGCCTATGCAAAACTCATGAGCCTGCGCTTTATCGACAGGGTAGAGATCAACTGGGACATTGCTGACGATGTGCTAAGCAGTAAAGTACCGGTCATGAGCCTGCAAACCATACTGGAAAACAGTTTCAAGCATACTGTGGAAAAACGCAGCCAGCTTACTCACATAAAAATCAGCGCATATAAAGAGGCAGGGCAAGTCATCTTGCGCATCGAGGATGATGCAGGTCAATTGCAGGAGAACGGGCAAGGCTCAGGCGTGGGTATCAGTAATTTGCGCCAGCGACTGCAAGTCCTGTATCAGGATAAAGCCAGTCTGCAATTGACCGATCTGAGTCCATCAGGTGTCATGACCGAGCTGCGCCTGCCCATTGATGTCGGGAACATAGCTTCATGAAAATCCTTATCGTCGATGACGAAGCCTATGCCAGGGATAAGCTCAGACGTCTGGTAGCAGAGCATGTCGCAGATGCCGTCGTATCAGAAGCCAGGGATGGCAAAGAAGCGCTGGAATGCATACAAAAGCTACAGCCCGACCTGGTTTTCCTCGACATACAAATGCCCGAGATGGACGGCATTACCGTCGCCAGTCAATTGACAGCACCTGTCCCACGGATCGTTTTTGTCACTGCTTATGACCAGTTTGCCCTGCAGGCTTTTGATGCGAATGCAATAGATTATCTGCTCAAACCCTATGATGAGGCGAGGTTCCTGCGTGCACTGCAAAGAGTAAGCGAGCGCAGGAGCAGCGCAAGGAAAATCCAGGCAGAACAGCATTTGCTGCTGAGTGAAAAAGGCCGCGTCACCGTCATCAAACTGGCCGACATCATACGGCTGGAAGCTGCTGATAATTATGTGATGATCTTTACCAGCCAACAGCAGCATATGATGCGCCAGACCTTGTCGGGTTTGCAGGACAGGCTGGGGCAGGACTTTGTGCGTTGCCACCGCAGCCATATCGTCAGGCTGGACCAGATTACCCAGGTCTTGCCAGCGCAAAAGGGAGATGCTGAACTGCTGCTGCAAGATGGCCTGCGCTTGCCATGCAGCCGTCAGCACAGGGATGAGGTCGTGCAGGCACTTGCCAGCTAAGTCACTGTTGGGTTTCCATTTCACCCCTGCTCACATCCAGTCCGCCACATTTTTCTGGTGTGAATTTGATCATGCTTTTAGTATCGCGTCTGTGTTCATCTATGACCAGAAAAAAGAGCCATGTCAAATTCAAGCATAGCAGTGCCAGGTTTGCCTTCCCAGCGCTTATATTTTCTCGACTGGGTCAGGATCATCGCCTTCTTCCTGCTGATTCTGTACCACGTAGGCATGTACTATGTGGAGTGGGGCTGGCATGTCAAAAGCCCGCATGCCAGCAGCGCGATACAGCCGCTGATGATGCTGACCAACCCCTGGCGTCTGAGCCTGCTGTTTTTTATCTCTGGTGTGGCATCTGCCTTCATGCTGGAAAAAATCGCTACCGGCAAATTCCTGCGCAGCCGCAGCCTGCGTCTTTTGCTGCCGCTGATCTTTGGCATGTTCGTCGTGGTGCCGCCACAAGCTTATATGGAAGTGGTGGAGAAACTGGCCTATGCAGGCAGTTATGGCGAATTCATGCAGCTCTACCTGCATCACTATCGTGGCTTCAAGATAGAAGGCAAGGTATTGGATTTGCCTACCTGGAATCATCTGTGGTTTGTTGCCTACCTGTGGGTATATAGTGTGTTGCTGTGGTTCTGGCTGGCTTTCAAGCCTGCGTGGTTCCAGGCTGCCCGCAGCTGGCTGCAAAAGCAGATGAAAGGTTGGCGCATCCTGGTTTTGCCTGTTGCTTACCTGGCGCTGGTGCGCATGGGTTTGTTCAGTTCTTACCCGCCGAATAATGGCCTGGTGGCTGACTGGTATAACCATGCCTGCTATTTGTTTATCTTTACATTCGGTGCCCTGATTGCCAATTCCCAGGCATTCTGGCAAGAGCTTGCCAGAATGCGCTGGCTGGCTCTCAGAATAGCCGCATGTGGCTGGTTGTTCCTGATCATCTATTTCAGCTTTGAGTATGACGCTACACCGAAGTGGTTCATCATGCTACAGCGCGGCGTATGGGTTTGCATGGCCTGGTCAGCGATTATTGCAGCCTGCGGCTATGCGAAGCAGCATCTGAATTTCGATAGCCCGGCAAGGCGCTATCTGACGCAGGCAGTGTTTCCTGTGTATATCCTGCATCAGACTTATATCGTCATCATGGCGCATGGCATGAAACCGCTGGCCTTGCCTGCCCTGCCAGAAGGCATCTTGCTGGTGGCGCTGACAGCAGCGACCTGCTTCCTCAGTTACGAGATCATACGCCGGGTGTTTTTCCTGCGCCCACTGTTCGGACTTGATCTTGGTTTGGCTTACAGGCCAAGAGCACTGAGCCCGGGATGATCATCTGGCCTCCTGCCCTGGGGCCAGTGGAATAAACGCTGATCTGCGCTGATGCGCAGATCATTGATGCTGGCAAAACGTTTATGCATGAGGCCATTCTCCGCAAATTCCCAGTTCTCGTTGCCATAAGAACGCGTCCAGTTGCCTTCATGGTCGCAACCCTCGTAGGCGAAGCGTACGGCGATGCGGTTCTCGCTGAATGCCCATAATTCCTTGATGAGGCGGTATTCACGTTCTGCTGCCCATTTTCGCTGTAAAAATTCCCTGACTTGCTCGCGCCCCTGCGGGAATTCATGGCGGTTGCGCCAGATCGTATCCACCGTGTAAGCCAGCACCACCTTGTCCGGGTCGCGGGTATTCCAGCCATCTTCTGCCATACGTACTTTTTGTATTGCCGTCTCCAATGTGAAGGGGGGTAAGGGTGGGCGTGCAATTTCCAATGACTTATCCATTTTCATTCGTCCTTAAGTAAATATCGTGAGTTGAGTTATGAATACTCAAATTTACGCAATATCGTTTGTCTGAAGAATAGCCATGATTTACAATTAATTATTATAAATAGCGGAATAATCGCAGGAGTGCCATGGACAAACTGCATCTGATGACCGTATTTGTTGCCGTTGCCGAAGAAGAGGGCTTTGCCGCTGCCGCCCGTCGTCTGGCCATGTCGCCGCCTGCAGTGACCCGCGCTATCGCAGCGCTGGAGGCCAGGTTGGGCGTCAAGCTGCTCAATCGCAGCACCCGCTTTGTCAGGGTCACAGAAGCCGGTCAGCGTTATCTGGAAGATGCCCGTCGCATCATTGCCGATGTCGAGGCTGCCGATGAAGCCACGGCAGGTATCAATGCCGAACCGCGTGGTCATCTGGCTGTCACTGCTCCCGTCATGTTTGGCAAAATGTTTGTCATGCCCGGCATTGTTGAATATCTGCAGCGCTATCCGGCGATGGATGTGTCTGCGCTTTTCCTCGACCGTGTCGTCAATTTGCTGGAAGAAGGCATCGACGTCGGTGTGCGCATAGGTGAATTGCCAGATTCCAGCATGAAGGCAATACGGGTAGGGCAGATACGCCGTATATTGTGCGCCTCGCCCGCTTATCTGCAAACACATGGTACGCCAGCCAGTCCGCATGACTTAAGCGGGCATAGCATTATTGCCGCCACTGGCGTCACCCCCATGGTCGAATGGCGCTTTACCCATGCAGGCCAGAATATGGCGATCAAGGTCAAGCCACGCCTCACGGTCAGCAGCAATGATGCGGCCATAGAAGCCAGCCTCGCAGGCCTGGGCATCAGCCGCTTGCTGTCCTACCAGGTGGATGGGTATTTTGATGGTGGACAATTATGTCGCGTCATGCAGGCATACGAGACTGCTCCGCTTCCCGTGCATGTGGTACACAGGGAAGGCCGCTATGCAAATGCCAAGGTGAGAAGTTTTGTCGATCTCATCGTCGCACAGTTGCGTGCAGCCATGGTGCAGCATTGATTTCCTGGGGGAGACCTGCGATGAAAGCCAGTAGGGATGCTTACCCTGTTGTTTTTCATATTGACAATATGTTGACACTGGAAAACCCAGGGTGTTATATTTTGCCTGGATTTATGGGAACGTTTCCAATTGTATTCAGTCGATGTGACTGAGCATGATGAGAGGCGGGAATTTCCATGTATGCAGTAACAGATATAACGATAAAAAAGCAGAAGAAAGCAGAAAAATTGCAGACCACGATCTGCCATCTGCACCCGTGGAAACTTAGGCGGAGACAAAATGTATAAAACCAATAAACCGGTGCTTGCCCTGCTACTCGGTGGCCTGGGCGGCCTGGTAGCCGCGAGCATGTCTGCACATGCCGCAGGCCCCAAGGCTGAAGTCATGCACTGGTGGACATCCGGTGGTGAATCGGCGGCTGTCGCCAAATTTGCCGAAGCTTATCGCGCCGCTGGCGGTGTCTGGACAGATACTGCCATCGCCGGTGGTGACCAGGCGCGTTCCGTCGCCATCAACCGCATGGTCGGGGGCAACCCGCCCACTACGGCGCAATTCAATATTTCCAGGCAATTCCAGGATGTCGTCGAGCAAGACATGCTCAATAATGTCGATGATGTCGCCGCCAAAGAGAACTGGGACAAGACCCTGCCTGAGCCCATACGCAATGTCCTCAAAATCAAGGGGCATTATTATGCTGTACCGGTGAATATCCACATGCCAGCCTGGATATGGTATTCAAAATCCGCATTTAAAAAAGCAGGTATAGACAAAGAACCAGCCACGCCAGATGAGCTGTTTGCTGCTCTCGATAAACTCAAGGCAGCCGGACTGATACCGCTGGCCCATGGCGGTCAGGCCTGGCAAGAGACTATCGTCTTCATGGCCATGCTGGCCAATGTAGGTGGCAAGGATCTGTATCTGAGTGTGATGCGTGACCGTAATGTCACCGCTATGAATTCAGAAGCCTTTCGCAAAGTCTTGCTAAGCTTCAAGCGCTTGCGCTCTTACATTGATACCGCATCACCTGGCCGCAACTGGAATGACAGCACAGCCTTGCTCATCAAAGGCGCAGCGGGCATGCAAATCATGGGTGACTGGGCTTTGGGTGAATTTGTCGCGGCCAAACAAGTCGCTGGCCGCGAATATGGTTGCATGCCAGGCCTGGGACCAAAAGCACCTTATCTGATACAGGGCGATGCTTTTGTCTTTCCAAAAACTGCAAATCCAGAAACCATCAAGGCGCAAAAGCTGCTGGCCAGCATTGTGGTGGCACCTGGCCCTCAACTGGAATTCAATAAGCTCAAGGGTTCCATCCCCATACGCAATGATCTTGATGTGACACAGTTGAACCTGTGCGCGCAGACCGGGCTGGAAATCATGAAAGACAAAAGCCGACATGCAGGCATAGGTGAGATTTACCTGACGCCAGACCAGAATGGTGCCCTGACCGATGTGCTGACAGCTTATTGGAATACCAATATGGCGGTGGAAAAAGCACAAAAAAATATCATCGCAGCGTTGAAAAACTAAGTGCCATACTGATATCCTGCCAAGCACCCTCATACATGCCAACCACTTCACCCAGCGCCAGATACAAAGGCAAGCTGCATACCAGGCTCATCCCTCAAGCTGCCTTGCTGCCTATGAGCCTGACGGTGGTATTTGGCTACCTGGCGACCTTATTGTGGACATTGAAGATTTCATTGAGCAGCTCGCGTACTCTACCAGTCAATAATTTCGTTGGCCTCATTCAGTATGAGCGTCTGTTCGACAATGAGCGCTGGCTGTTGTCACTGAATAACCTGGCCATCTATGGCGTGCTGTTTATCCTTGCCTGCGTCATTATTGGTTTTTTGCTTGCCGTATTCATAGACCAGAATGTCACGGGTGAAGGTGTTTTGCGTACCATCTTCCTGTACCCTTACGCTATGTCATTCGTCGCCACCGGTCTGGTGTGGCAGTGGATGCTGACGCCTGGTGTGGGGATACAAGAAGGCATACGACAATTGGGGTTCAAGGATTTTCAGTTTAACTGGATAGTTGATCAGGACATGGTCATTTATACCGTTGTCATTGCCACCGTGTGGCAGGCTTCCGGCCTGGTCATGGCGATGCTGCTGGCGGGTTTGCGTGGCATAGATGACGATATCTGGAAAGCTGCGCGCATGGATGGCATCCCCACCTGGCGGGTGTACCTGTCCATCATCATCCCCATGCTGGCGCCCAGTTTTGCCACCGTATTCCTGTTGCTGGCAACGGCTGTCGTCAAACTCTTTGATGCGGTTGAAGCGATGACGCAGGGCGGCCCCGGCACTGCCAGCGAAGTACCGGCAAAATTCATCATGGACCATTTGTTTGGCCGCGCCAACCTGTCACTTGCATCTGCCGGTGCCATCATGATGCTGCTGCCCGTGCTGGCACTATTAATACCCTACGCGTATGCAAGAGCGCGCAAGGGCAAAAGATGAGGACAAATACAAAGCGCATATGGACACCGGCACGCATAGGCATCTATGCCTTCCTGCTGACTGCTGCGGCATTCTTTTTGCTGCCGCTGTATATCATGCTGGTGACTTCCTTCAAATCAATGGAAGAAATTCGCCTCGGTAATATCTTTGCCTTGCCCATGCACATGACGGTGGAACCATGGCGGCAAGCCTGGAGCACAGCCTGTACAGGCGTGGCCTGTGAAGGTATCAGTAGCGGTTTCTGGAATTCAGTGGCGATTACTTTACCCAGCACCTTGCTGGCGATTTTTCTGGGTGCGCTGAATGGTTACGCCTTGTCGTTCTGGCGGCCCCGTGGTTCACAACTCCTGTTTGCCATTTTGCTGGCGGGCGCTTTCATTCCTGTGCAAGTCATGATGTTTCCACTGGTGCGGGTACTGGCGGTCCTGAATATTTTCAGCACCCTGCCTGGGATAGTACTGGTGCATGTGATCTTTGGCATGCCCATCATGACCCTGCTGTTTCGCAATTACTATCTGGGCATACCGCAGGAACTGTTTCATGCCGCACGCATAGACGGCGGCGGATTTTTCCGCATCTTTGTGCAATTGATGCTGCCCATGTCCCTGCCCATGATAGTCGTAGCCGCCATCATGCAGGTCACCGGAGTATGGAACGATTACATTCTCGGCCTGGTGTTTGCGGGGCGGGAACATTTACCGATGACGGCACAATTGAATAACGTCATCAATACGACGACCGGTACCAGGATGTATAACGTCAATATGGCAGCTACCATATTGACCGCCTTGCTGCCACTGGCTATCTATTTCATTTCAGGCCGCTGGTTTGTGCGTGGTATTGCCGCTGGTGCGGTTAAAGGTTAGAGGTTAAAGATTAAAGGTTAAGGACGGGTGCATGGCATATGTAAGTCTCAAGAATCTGGGTGTACAGCTAGGCGAACAAAAGATCATCGAACAACTGGATCTTGAGGTGGACGAGGGTGAATTCCTGGTCTTGCTGGGGCCGTCTGGCTGCGGTAAATCGACCCTGTTGCACAGCATAGCCGGGTTGATTGATATTGCAGCAGGTAGTATAGAAATTGCAGGCAAGGATGTCAGCTATGCCGAACCCAGTGACAGGCAGATAGGCATGGTGTTTCAGTCCTATGCACTCTACCCGACCATGACGGTGGAAAAGAATATGTCCTTTGGCTTGCGCATTAATGGCGTCGCCAAACCAGAAATACAGGCACGCATCACAAAAGTAGCAGAGATGCTGCAATTGCAGCCCCTGCTACAGCGCAAGCCAACGCAGTTATCCGGTGGACAAAGGCAGAGGGTGGCGATAGGCCGTGCCCTGGTCAGGGAAGCCAGGGTGTTTTTGTTTGATGAGCCACTTTCAAACCTGGATGCCAAGTTGCGTACAGAATTGCGCCGCGAACTCAAGCTGTTGCATCAGAATCTCGGTTCTACCATGTTGTATGTGACACACGATCAGGTAGAAGCCATGACCCTGGCCAGCCGCATCGTCGTCATGCGGGCTGGCAAGATACAGCAACTGGGTACGCCGTCTGAAGTATATGAGCGACCGGCAAATCTGTTTGTAGCAGGGTTCCTGGGTGCGCCGGCCATGAACTTTATTGCTGGCAAACTCAATGAAAACAAGCAGTTTGGTCATGAAATGATCAAGCTGGATTTATCAGCTTATGAGTCTCAGGCAACATCGCCAGTGCAGGATGTGATTTTGGGCATCCGGCCAGAATATATGCAGGTGCAGACAGATGGCGCATACAGCGGCGAACTCAGTCTGCTTGAACCCATGGGTAATCATCAACTCTTATGGTTGACTATGGGTAAGCAGCAGTTGTGTTTGCTGGACCATGAAAACCGGCAATTCAAGCTGGGCGAGACAGTGCGCTTTGATATTCACACCGACAGGGTTTCCCTGTTCGATGCAAAAACAGAGTCACGTTTGTGATTGAGGAAGATAATTCACTATAGTCGGAGCAAATTTTTAATATACTGGCCGAATGATAAACATGGAAAAGAATCAAGTGGCGACTATCAAGGATGTTGCCCGCCTCGCGGGTGTAGGATTGGGCACGGCTTCACGCGTTGTCAGCGGTAAAGGATCGGTGTCTCTGAAGACACAGGAACGTGTGCGCAAAGCGATTGTTGAGCTGGATTTTCGACCCTCCCATGCCGCACGCAGTTTGCTGTCAGGCAATTCGCAGATGATAGGCGTGTATATCCCTGTGCTCAAGGGTACTTTCTACATGCCCATACTGCAGTCTATCGATACAGAATTGCGCCTGGCCGGTTTGCACATGGTGGTTGCGTTTGGCGTTGGTATAGGTGATGAACGACGGCAAGGTGTGGAAGGCATAGAATTTTTGATGGAACGTGGCTGCGATGGCCTCATCGTCATGAGCAATGTGCTGACGGATGAGGATTTTTCTATCCTCGGCCCAAAACGTGATCGTCTGGTGGTTTTGAATCATGATTCAAAAACCATCGCGGACCAGTGCTTTGCTGCTGACCATGTGCAAGGCGGTGTCATGGCTGCGCGCGCCCTGCTTGAATACAAGCATAAACATATCGCCGTCATCGCCGGCCCATCGACCGCGCCGGATAACGTGGAACGCATTAATGGTTTCCTTGGTGAACTCAGTCATGCCGGAATTGACACAGGCAAGATGTGGATAGCCGAGAGTGATTTTTCACCTGAAGGTGGCTGGAATTGTGCCAAGGAATTATTGGAATCAGGCCGTCCCTTCACCGCCCTGTTTTGCGCGAATGATGAAATGGCACTGGGAGCCTTGTCCTTCTTCCAGCAAGCTGGTATTTCCGTTCCGCATGATGTTTCTGTCATTGGTTACGATGACACCATGAGCGCTGCCTATGCCGCGCCGCCACTGACTTCCGTGCATATTCCATGGCGTGACGTTACTCTCAGTGCCTTGAATGAGTTATTGAACCGTTGCTATGGGCTGAGAAGACCGGTCACACGTGATTACCCGATCAAGGTGACCATGCGCGCATCGCTGGCGAAACCTGCGCAGCAACGGAGCAAGGCTGGCTGATGATCGTGATGATTATTTAAATTTGGGATTCAGACAAAGCAGCAGAAGAATTTGTTGAATGTGTTTGAATGTGCTTGAGTCTGTTTCAATTTATGGTGCGAGAGTTTGTTGTAGAAAAAGCGCAAAAAAGTGTAAAAAGAATGAATGGTTTTCTTGACTATTCATTTTTTTTATGAAATTATGGAAACCTTTCCATGTATCTAAAAGATGAATATTGTTTCATCCGTATCTGAATAACTGTGTCAAATATTTGTGAATGGTGGATGCTGAAATTCAGATAGTTTGTAGTCTATAGGATAGTAGAGTAGCAATGCGTTGGTGATTTAAGTTTGGACTGATGCTAAGCGCCCGTGGGGGCATGGCTACGGGATTCCATGGATGCTGCAGATGTCTGGCTAATGTTTACAAATAACCTGGGCTGCGGGGGAGTAATCAGTTCATTCATCATGATCCATGGAGCAGACAGCAGTTGGTGGGGACGCAGGACGAAGTTTGCAATAAGCGAGTATAAAAAATTCTGAGTAGCAAATACTCAAAATTTTTTAATCGCAATTGGAAACCTTTCCAAATAATTTTAATTTGAATCAACTTTAGATTGAGCAAGCAAAATATGAGCAAAAATCTTCTTCATGCAGTTCCGTCACTTGTTACGCAGTTGCAGCGCACAGATTTTAACAGCGATTTTTTATGGGGTACGGCAACCTCTGCCTATCAGATAGAAGGCGCAGCAGCGACAGATGGTCGCGTTCCATCTATCTGGGATAGTTTTTGTGAGCAAGCAGGGACCATACGTGATGGCAGCAGCGGAACGGTAGCCTCTGACCATTACCATCACTGGGCTGAAGACCTGGATATTGCTCAGAGCCTTGGCAGCAATGCTTACCGTTTCTCTATCTCCTGGCCACGCATATTTTCCGGGCCAGACAGCAAACCAAATCCTGAGGGGCTGGCATTTTATTCGCGTCTGGTTGATGGCATGCTGGAACGCGGCTTGCAACCCTGGGCTACCCTGTATCACTGGGATTTGCCACAATACTTGCAAGACCAGGGCGGCTGGGCATCACGCGATACCGTGCATGCCTTTGTTGAATTTGCCGATGTCATCACTGAACATCTGGGTGACAGGGTCAAACACTGGATCACCCACAATGAACCATGGTGCACGGCCATGCTGGGTCATGCTGACGGAATACATGCGCCAGGCATCAAGGACTTCAAGACAGCAATCCAGGTTTGTCATCATGTATTGCTGTCGCACGGCCTGGCAACACCCGTCATACGGGCCAATGTTGCGGATGCGAGAATAGGTCTGGCATTGAATCTGCATCCTATCTCTGCCGCCAGTGACAAGCCTGAGGATTTTGCGGCTGCCAGGCTGCATGATGGCTTGCGCAACCGCTGGTATCTCGATCCGCTGTATGGCCGGGGTTATCCTCAGGATGTCTGGCAGGCGTTGGGAGATTATGCCCCGGTAGTACAGGAAGGTGATCTGCAGGCCATGGCAGTTTCCACTGATTTTCTGGGCGTGAATTTTTACTTTCCAGAAATCATAGAACATGCACCCGGTGCTTCGCCATTGAACACGCGCCTGGTTGATGCAGTAGGGGTGGAACGCACGGCATTCGGCTGGGAGATCGCGCCAGAAGGCATGACCAGTTTGCTCAAGCGCATACAGGACGATTACCAGCCGCATGCCATGTACATCACCGAAAACGGCGCAACCTATGATGACCATCTTGATGAAGACGGCCAAGTCAGGGACGAATTGCGCCGCGATTATCTGATACGCCATCTGCTGGCTGTCAAAGAGGCAATACGCCTTGGTTGCCAGGTCAAAGGTTATTTCCTCTGGAGCTTGCTGGATAACTTCGAATGGGCAGAGGGCTGTTCGCGCCGTTTCGGCATCGTATATGTCGATTTCATCACGCAAAAACGCACGCCAAAACTGAGCGCGCATTGGTACCGCGACTTCTTGCTGGAAACAGAAAAAGCAAAAGACGCAACGACCACGGCAAAGACAGCAACTGTCGCAACGCAGCAAAGCCAGGAATCTTCAGCGGCATAGGTAAAAAAAGACAGATCAAAAGACAGACAAAAACACAGACAAAAACAAAAACACAGACGCGATCAATATGCCTGCCAGCGTGCAGGATAAAGCAGCCAGTATCCAAATTACATTTTCATTGACAAAAAGAAACGGGGGTAGTACTATGTTTTTTCGATAAAATTGGAAACCTTCCCATTGAAAATATTTGATTATTAATATTTCATCTTGGGTAATGCAGGACAGTGTTTTCAGCAGTACATGTGCATGGCGCAAAGACGCCAGCCAAAACAAAAATACCAGTAAGACGCGCATGCAAGATCATGTGCGGACCACGGCGACCGCAAGCGCACGCCGATAACTGAAAAAATATGGGAGACATGATGTTTCATCAAATAACCAAGCGTACCCTGATCAGCCTGGCTGTCGCCAGCGCCTGCGCGCAACTGACAACTTATGCATGGGCACAAGATCAGGAAGCCAGCAAAACGGTAGAAGCAGAAAGCAAAACCAAAGCAAAAAAATCAGATGCTGATAAATCTGAAGTACAGGAAGTCACCGTTACCGCCACCCGCCGCGCCACCTCATTATTGAAAACACCATTGGCAGTTACCGCCTTCAGCCAGGAAAAACTGAGCAAACAAGGCATTACCAACTTGTCTGGCATCTCTGGCGAATTGCCCAATGTGCAGATGGATGGCCAGGCCAATGACTCAGCAGTCAAGATCACTATACGCGGTATTACCGCCACCAACTTTACCGAGATTGGTGACCCATCCGCAGGTCTGCATATTGATGGCCTGTACTCTCCTCGCCCGCAAGGTGCGCAGGCTTTGATGTTTGACCTCGACCAGGTAGAAGTCTTGCGTGGTCCGCAAGGTACTTTGTTTGGCCGTAATTCGACTGCAGGCAGTATCAATATCATTCCCGCCAAGCCAGAGTTTGGCTCTACTTACGGTAGTGCCTCATTTGAAACCGGTAGCCTGAATCTTCGCAATCTCAATGTCATACAGAATATTGCCGTCGGTGACAATCTGGCCCTGCGTGCCACCCTGATGAAAGTCACCAGGGATAGCCCGTTTAACCAGATGCAGGATTTCTCGGAAGCGAATATCCCGGCCCTGGGCTGGAAGCCGGATGGTATACCTGACGTAACCCAGCGCTTCAACAGCAAGGTATCCAAGGCTGATGCTTACAATAACCAGAACCAGTGGGCAGGCCGCCTGGCAGCCAGGCTGAAAGTCAACAGTGACCTGGAATGGCAACTCGCGTATGAACATTTCCAGGATTCTGGTGCTGGCTACATAGGCATGCGAGACTGCGACCAGGCCGCTGGTACGCGTTGGGCATGTGTGCGTGGTCAATATGATGTGCTCATCAATGTGCCGGGCAAAGTGGATATGTCGATAGACACGGTGCGTTCCAAAGCGCTGTGGAACGTGAACAAGAACACCTCGCTGGAATATGGTTTTGTATATGCAAACCAAAGGCGTAGCCAGGTGCATGACGATGATGGTGGCGTCTCGCCCTACGATTTTGAAGTCACAGGCCGCAATCCTGTCGATGGCAACTGGTCGGTCTGGCCTATCTCGGATAACCTCACGCGTACCTTGAATTCCAAATACCTCTCGACCGTACATGAGCTGCAACTGAAGCAGAGCTTTGACAACTGGCAATATGTAGCTGGTGCATTCTGGATGCATGAAAAAAATGCCATCAACTTTGGGCAGGAGCAGATGCACTATGGCCCTAACAATATCCCCATCAGTCAGTTCTATGCCCAGCCTGACCGTCAGATAGATTCCAAAGCCCTGTTCGCGCAGGCAGACTGGAAATTTACTCCGGTCTGGACAGCTACGGTGGGCGCACGCTACACACGTGATACCAAGACCGATGTAGGCGGTATGAACTATGGCGGCAATAGCTGGGGCGGCCAAAGCTATGGCTACTACAATGGCCTGTTTGACTATGGCAAACCGGGCACTGACAGTTACCGTACACCAAACGGCAACCAGATCACGCCGCAAATGGGTACGCTGGGTGGTGCAGCAGCCTATTCAGGTTATGGTCCTGGTACCAATAATGACCATAGTGACAGCTGGAGCAAAGGCACTTACCGTCTTGGCCTGCAGGCACAACTGACACCAAGCGACATGGTGTATGCAGCTTTGGCCACCGGCTATAAATCCGGCGGCTTTGGTGACCGTACCAATAAGTGTGGCCAGACCACCTGTGTGTATGGTGACAATAAAAAAGAGCAGATCACCTATCTGACCTACAAGCCAGAGACCGTCACCAATTTTGAATTGGGATACAAAGGAAAATTGCTGGATAACCGTCTGGCCTTGTCTGTGGTTCTGTTCGCCATGCAGTATAAAGACATGCAGCAAACTGGCAGCAACTTCCTGGCGAAGGTCACTACGCCAGACAACCTGCCTTGTCCTTCATGGGCGCCAACTTGTGACGTGACTACTGCGTGGCAAACCGTCAACGTTGCCAAGGTCAATCTGTCGGGGATAGAAACCGAGTGGGATTATCGTCCATGGCCGGGTGCCAAACTCGGCGGCTTCTTCAGTTATCTTAAAAGCGTGATCCATGATTACGATTCTTATGATGATGGCTATGCCTGTGACCAGCGTGCAGAATTCGGCGCAGTTCCTTGCCCGGCAGTTTATCTGGGTACCGATGACAGATTGCGTGGTCGCCGTGCCTATAACCTCGAAGGCAATCAAATGCCGAATGCGCCCAAGTTCACCTTTGGCATGAATTTCTCGCAAGAGTTTGCGCTCGACAATGGTTATACGCTGACACCATGGATAGGCATGCGCTGGCAAGACAAAGTGTATTTTGATTTGCGCAATTTCGATAACGCCCATATCGGCCTGACACAAAAAGCCTATGCCAAGGGAGATCTGTCGCTGAAGCTGGTCGCGCCAAACGACAAATGGTTTGTCGAAGCCTATGTGCGAAATTTCACCGATGCCAAGGCCAAGACCAATGGCTGGAATGCAGGTGGTGGAAAAATGGGAGCGAGTTATATAGACCAGCGCTCTTTTGGTATCAAGGTAGGTGCAAGTTATTAAGCAATGAAGACCTGATGGATGCATGCATCATCCATCAGGTTTTTTGATTTTGCAATGAACAAAAACGGCAGACAGCATGAAAAAACAGATATCTTTGCCAGCATGTTTGACTTACCTGAGTTTATTGCTGCTCACCGCTTGTGGGGGCAGCAGCAATCTCGTGCAAACCCAAGTCGCGCCCAGTTTGCAGCACGGCTGGGAGCTGGTCTGGGCCGATGAATTTGCCGCTGACAAACTGGACTTGCAAAGCTGGCAGATAGAAACCGGCGGGCACGGCTGGGGTAATCATGAACTGGAAAACTACACAGCCCGCAAGGAAAATCTCAGGCTGGAAAATGGCATGCTGGTCATCGAGGCCAGGCAAGAAAAATTTGCTGGCAGTGATTACACCTCGGCACGCATCAAGACCTCTGGTTTGCACGAGTTCACTTATGGCCGTTTCGAAGCACGTATCAAGATACCCGCAGGCCAGGGTGTCTGGCCTGCATTCTGGCTGCTGGGTGCAGAGGCTAGCGCTGCTGGCTGGCCAGAGCGCGGCGAAATCGACATTATGGAAAACATAGGCAAGGAGCCTGCCACCAGCTATGCCACCCTGCATGGGCCGGGCTATTATGGCGCCACTGGTTTCGGAGGTTCAAAAAAACTCGCTCAGGGCAAACTGGCTGATGATTTTCACATTTATTCCGTCGAGTGGGACGCGATGCAGATACGCTGGTATCTCGATGGTCAGTTGTATCATCAGGCCAGCCCCGCGAACGTGCCGGGCAAGTGGGTATTCGACCACGGATTTTTCATCATCCTGAATCTCGCCATAGGTGGTGATTGGCCAGGCGCGCCAGACGCAAATACCAGATTCCCGCAACAGATGCTGGTAGATTATGTGCGCGTATATAAAAGAAAAACATGAACGTAAAAATTCGACGTATAAACCAAGTACCATCAATAAAGAGACAAAAGCGAATCAGCAGATTCCTTCCATAATAAAGAGCACACCATGATGAAATTGAAGCATAAGAGTATACAGATCAGTTCTGCCATCCTGCTGGCATATGGAGCAAGCCACGCCTTTGCGGCAGACACGGCAACCCAGTACGGACCGGGCAAGATGCCTGACAAGAATCTGGCAACGTGGCCGCAAGTCCAGAGCGTCATCCGCAAAGACCCGGCTATCGAGGCAAAGGTCGCGGCTATCGTCGCAGGCATGACACTGGAACAAAAAATAGGCCAGATGACGCAACCGGAAATCAAGGCTATTACACCGGATGATGTACGCCGCTATTACCTGGGCTCTGTCCTGAATGGCGGCGGCAGCTGGCCAGACCGCAATAACAAACATGGCACGGCGGCTGACTGGGTTGCCCTGGCAGATAAATATTATGAAGCTTCGATGGCGACTGACATGGCAGTCAAGGTGCCCGTGGTCTGGGGCATAGATGCGATACATGGCAATAGCAATGTGTATGGCGCGACCCTGTTCCCGCACAATATTGGCCTGGGTGCTGCGCATAACCCACAACTGGCGTCGCAGATATGTCGTTCCATGGGCAAGTCTGTGCGTGCCACCGGCATCGCCTGGGTGTTTGGCCCTACGCTGGCGGTAGTACGTGATGACAGATGGGGGCGCACTTATGAAAGTTTTTCTGAAGACGGTGCACTGGTGCGGCAGTATGCGGGTGAATATGTCAAAGGCTTACAGGGCTCCTTCATGGATGATGGCAATGTGATTGCCACTGCCAAGCATTTCATGGGCGATGGCGGCACTGACCAGGGCAAGGACAGGGGTGTGAATCTGTCCACCAATGCGCAAATGCTCAATACCCATGCGCAAGGTTACCTGACGGCCCTGGCAGCAGGCGCGCAAACCGTCATGGCATCCTACAATAGCTGGAACGATAAAGCCTCAGGCGCAGATTACGGCAAAATGCACGGTAGCAAAGCACTGCTGACAGACGTACTCAAAACAAAAATGGGTTTTGATGGTTTTATCGTCACTGACTGGAATGGCATAGCAGAAGTACCCGGCTGCCGCAATGACAGCTGCGCGCAAGCGATCAATGCCGGCATAGACATGGTCATGGTACCGGATGACTGGAAAGCCTTCATCAGCAACACCATTGCCCAGGTCAAGTCTGGCGAGATACCCATGAGCAGGATAGATGATGCAGTGACCCGCATCATCCGCGTCAAATTACGCACTGGTCTTTTCGGTAAAAAGCCTTCTGACAATACCTATGCAGGCAAGCAGGATGCCTTGCAAGACCGCGAGCTGGCCAGACAGGCCGTACGCGAATCTCTGGTCTTGTTGAAGAATGATGGCGCGACTTTGCCACTGGGACGCAACAAGAAAATCCTGGTGGTTGGCAAGACTGCGGACGATATCTCCAACCAGACTGGTGGCTGGTCATTGACCTGGCAGGGTACGGATAACAAGAATGCAGACTTCCCGAATGCTGATTCCATACTGACAGGCATCAAGGCAGCCGTAGGCGAAGCCAATGTTGAATTCAGTGCCGATGCCAAGGGTGTAGATGTCAGCCGCTTTGATGCCGTGATTGCCGTCATTGGCGAAACACCGTATGCAGAAATGTATGGTGACATAGGCCCCTCTGGTAATTTGCGTCATAGCAGCCGCTACCCGGAAGACCTGGCGGTGCTGCAGGCAGTGTCTGGCAAGGGCAAGCCGGTAGTGACCTTGTTTGTCTCTGGCCGCCCGCTGTATGTGAATGACCTGTTGAACCTGTCTGACAGCTTTGTCGCTGCCTGGTTGCCTGGTTCAGAAGGCAAGGGCGTGGCAGATGTCCTGTTCCGTGCGGCAGATGGCAAGGTCGCGCATGACTTCAAGGGCGCACTGTCATTCTCCTGGCCCAAATCTGTCTGTCAAGCCAGTTTGAATTTTGATGATGCGAATTACTCACCGTTGTTCAAGCTAGGTTATGGCCTCACCTATACCAGCAAGACAAAAGTTGGAAAGCTCGATAGTAAATACCCGTCCGGTGGTTGCGGCGTCACAAATGCCTACCCAGTTTTCAATCAGGCTGACCGTGCGACTTATCCTCTGTATGTTGTTAGTGGCAATGAGCAGCAGGCAGTGGGATCAGACCTGAACCGTGTATTGAATATGAAAGGCATCAGCGTACAAACCTCACAAGTGAATAGTCAACAAGATGCCAAGCTAATTAGCTGGAGTGGTGCAGCGCGCGTGGAAGCCCGTGCAGCGCAAGGCAAAGCCATACCTGCCTTCGCTACAAAAGATGGTGCATTGAGCTTTGACACTATCGTGGCTACTGCACCTGCAGGCACGGTCAGTTTGTCCATGCATTGTGGTAATCACTGCAGCGCAAGTGTGGATGTGACTGAAGCGTTCAAACGCCTGGCTGGCAAAAAAGAAAAACAGACAGTCAAAATTCCCTTGTCCTGTTTCACCGCCAAAGGTCTCAAGCTGACTAATGTGGATATTCCATTTTCCATCAGCAGTAATGCAGCTTTCAGTGCCGCCTTAACGAATATACAGATCGTTGGTGGCGCAGCCAAAGACGTCGATACCTTGAATTGCGCAGAACTGAAATGATGTCCGGTCAGAAGATCAACCCGATATACCCGCGCCTGCTGGCCGATATAGGCGGCACTAATGCCCGCTTTGCGCTGGAAACCGCAGAGCGTCAGTTTGATGCAGTCAGCGTGCTGGCTTGCGCTGACTATCCTGGTTTGCCTGATGCAATTAAAAGCTATCTCGCCAGCGACGCGGTCAGGCAGGTACAGATGAGGCATGAAGCACGGATAAGCCATGCAGCCATCGCTATCGCCAACCCCATTGATGGCGATAGCGTGCGCATGACCAATCATCACTGGAGTTTTTCCATCTCTGCGGTACGCGCGCAACTCGATTTCAGCAGCCTGCTGGTCATCAATGACTTCACTGCACTTGCAATGGCCTTGCCCTATCTCGATGCCAGCCAGTTGCAGAAAATTGGTGGTGGTGTGGAGATGCCGGGCGGCACAATAGGCTTGATCGGTGCTGGAACGGGGCTGGGTGTGTCCGGCATTATCCCCTCTGGCAATTCCTGGGCAGCTTTGTCAAGTGAAGGCGGGCACGCCAGCTTTGCACCAGCCAACCGTGAAGAAATGCGCATACTCGAATCGCTGTGGCAGCAATATGAACATGTCTCGGCAGAACGCCTGTTGTCAGGCAAGGGGCTGGAATTGATTTGTGCCGCTATTTCTGGCAAGACGATGGATGCCGCGGATATCACGCGCCGCGCACTTGATGGCAGTTGCGCAGATTGCCTGCGCACGGTTGAGCATTTCTGCGCCATCCTTGGCAGTATGGCAGGCAATGTCGCGCTCACACTTGGGGCGACTGGTGGCATGTATATAGGTGGTGGCATCGTCCCCAGGCTGGGGGCTTTGTTTGCCGTATCGGCATTTCGCCAGCGCTTTGAAGCCAAGGGGCGGCTCAGCAGTTTTCTGGCGCAGATACCGACTTATCTGATCACTGAAGAATATCCGGCTTTCCTCGGTGTATCAGCCATGTTGGCAGATCATCTTGGCAAGCAAGAAAAAATTTAATAAGGAGCTACATTTTGGAAACTTCATTACCGACAACCGCTGCCGTCACATCTGACGGCAATGCCAGAAGCCAGACCAGCTCTCTCGTCATTGTGACGATTTTGTTTTTCATGTGGGGTTTTTTGACCTCGCTCAATGATGTGCTGATTCCGCACTTGAAATCCATTTATACCCTCAGTTATGTACAAGCGACGCTGGTGCAGTTTTGCTTCTTTGGCGCCTACTTTATCGTGTCCTTGCCTGCCGGTATGCTGATAAAAAAAATCGGCTACCAGCATGGCGCAGTGACTGGCCTCGTCATTGCCGCTACTGGTTGCGCCATGTTCTACCCTGCATCCATGGGCAGTTATGCGCTGTTCCTGCTGGCGTTTTTTGTACTGGCATCTGGCATCACGATTTTGCAAGTCGCTGCCAATCCTTATGTCACAGTATTGGGGGAAGCAAAAACAGCCTCCAGCCGCCTGACCTTGACACAAGCTTTTAATTCCCTGGGCACGACGGTCGCACCTATTCTGGGAGGCATATTGATTTTGTCTGGTGCTGCACTGACAGCAGTAGAGATCAATCAACTGCCCGCTGCAGAACAAGTTACATATCGGGCCAGCGCCGGTGCCGCAGTGCAAATGCCCTACCTGATGCTGGCAGGTGCTTTGCTGTTGCTGGCAGTCTTGTTTGCTTTTGCCCGTCTGCCTAAAATTACACATGCGGAAGAAGCCGGTGCCGCAGATAGCAGCGCCAGGACATCGGTGCTTTCACACAGCCATTTGCTGATGGGGGCGATAGGTATATTTCTGTATGTAGGTGGTGAAGTCAGCATAGGCAGCTTCCTCATCAATTTTCTTGGTGAATCTGACGTTGGTGGTCTGACACCAGCCGTTGCGGCGCATTATGTGAGCTTCTACTGGGGCGGTGCCATGGTGGGGCGCTTTATCGGTTTTGCGGTCATGCGCAAGGTCAGCCCAGGCAAGACCCTGGCATTCAATTCTGCGGCTGCCATCATCCTGATCCTGACGGCGATCTACAGCCATGGCTCAATGGCCATGTGGGCGATACTGGCAGTTGGTTTGTGTAATTCCATCATGTTCCCTACCATCTTCAGCATGGCCCTGAACAAACTTGGGCCTTTGACGGGGCAGGGCTCAGGTATTTTGTGCATGGCAATAGTTGGTGGTGCGCTGGTACCTTTCCTGCAAGGCTATCTGGCTGACAGCATAGGTTTGCACACATCTTTCTATGTGCCTGCTGCCTGTTATACCTTCATCCTGTATTTCGGCATACGCTATGCCGGTATGTATTCAACGAAAGCAGACTAGTCACTTCTTCCTTACAGGGGAGATTCGGGAGCTTTTTGCTCCCGTTTTTTTATTTCCCTTGCGCTCAATGGGTATCATTTTTCATGATACCCCTATTTTAATTCCATATTTTCCACAAGCGCGTATTCGACCTACACTGTGAACACAGCAGATTTCAAAGGAAGTCGAAGAAGCGCTGCAGCGAAATTTCGAAAGCTTCTTTTGATGTCTCTTTGATCCGGATGAAAGAAAATGCAGGCATGGCCGTTGTATTTGACATAATCAAATGCGACAGGCGTAATGTCTTGACATCGAATTTTGTCCAGGATTCGAATAAAATGGTAGTTATCACTACCAACGCAACGAGAGCCTATCTCTGATACCTCGCTATAGGCTCCGAGCAAAATTGTGTCTTACCGGATACAACGCATGCTCTTTGCGATCTAAATCACAAATTTTGGAGCCGCCTTATGTCATCCGACACCACCATGGAGTCTGCTGGACTCTCGTCCCTGCCGTCCCCGTCGTCTTCTGCTAAAGAAGTTCACACCGAGCCTGTCCAGGATGCGCTCGAAGCCAGCCAGATCACCAGCCCCCGCAATTGAATGATGTGCAACTCGACGATAAATATACGTCGAACAGCGGCACGATCTTTTTGTCAGGCATACAAGCCCTGGTACGCCTGCCCATGATGCAGCGCCAGCGTGACCTGGCTGCAGGCTTGAACACAGCGGGATTTATTTCCGGTTATCGTGGTTCACCGCTGGGTGGTCTGGATGAAACATTGTGGAAAACCAAAAAACTGCTGGAACAAAACCATGTACAGTTCGTCCCTGGTGTCAATGAAGACCTGGCGGCAACGGCTGTCTGGGGCTCGCAAACAGTAGATCTGATAGGCCCGTCCAAATACGATGGTGTATTTGGCATGTGGTATGGCAAAGGCCCTGGCGTCGATCGTAGTGCTGACGTATTCAAGCACATGAACCATGCTGGCACATCCAAACACGGTGGTGTCTTGCTGGTGGCCGGTGATGACCATGGTGCGTATTCATCAACACTGCCGCACCAGTCCGACCATATTTTCTCTGCCTGCATGATACCCATGCTCTACCCCAGCAATGTGCAGGAATACCTGGACCTGGGCCTGCATGCCTGGGCCATGTCGCGTTTCTCTGGCTGTGCAGTTGGCTTCAAGGCACTGGCTGATACGGTAGAGTCGACTTCTTCCGTCGATGCCGACCCTTTCCGCCTGCAGATTAAAATACCGCAAGACTTTGTCATGCCTGAAGGTGGCCTGAACACCCGTTTGTCTCTGGATACCCTAGGCATACAGGCGCGCAAGCAGGAAGCCCTGATGCAGGATTACAAAATCTATGCAGCCCTGGCTTATGCACGTATCAATAAACTCAATCATGTCACCATAGACAGCCCGACTGCGCGTCTGGGCATCGTAGCCTCAGGCAAGTCTTACCTCGATGTGCTGGAAGCGCTGGAAGAACTGGGCATCGATGAGAAATTCGCTGCCGAGATAGGCATACGCCTGTTCAAGGTATCCATGCCCTGGCCGCTGGAGCCTGACGGTGTGCGTGAATTCGCCCAGGGTCTCGATGAAATCCTGGTGGTCGAAGAAAAACGCCAGATGGTCGAGTACCAGCTCAAGGAACAGCTGTACAACTGGCGCGATGATGTGCGCCCACGCGTCATCGGCAAGTTCGATGAAAAAGGCGAATGGGTACACCCGCGCGGCGAATGGCTGCTGACATCCAAGGCTGACTTTTCGGTGGCTCAGATTGCCCGCGTGATTTCGTCGCGCATTGCCCGCTTCCATACCAGCGACCTCATCAAGGCACGCCTGGCATTTTTGGAAGCCAAGGATGTGGTCCTCAGCAAGCAGGTCAATACACCGGCACGCCCCGCTTACTATTGCTCAGGCTGCCCGCACAATACCTCCACCAAGGTGCCGGAAGGCAGCCTGGCACTGGCTGGTATCGGTTGCCACGTCATGGCAACGGCGATTTACCCTGAATTCAATAAACTGACTACCCATATGGGCGGTGAAGGTGCGCCGTGGATAGGGCAGGCCGCATTCTCTACCTTGCCGCATGTATTCCAGAACCTTGGTGATGGCACTTATTTCCATTCCGGGTATCTGGCAATACGCGCAGCCGTTGCTGCCAAGGTCAATATCACGTACAAGATTCTGTATAACGATGCCGTGGCAATGACGGGTGGTCAACCTGTTGATGGCATCATCAGTGTACCGATGATGGCGCAACAGATGGCGGCAGAAGGCGTCAAGCGCATCGCCCTGGTGACTGAGGATTTGTCACGTTACACAGACCGATCCAACCTGCCCAGCTTTTTAACTCTGCATGACCGCAAGGACATGGATGCTGTACAACGCGAATTGCGCGAGATACCTGGCGCAACGGTGCTCATCTATGACCAGACCTGCGCCGCCGAAAAACGCCGTCGCCGCAAAAAAGGCGAATTCCCTGACCCTAATCAACGCATGTTCATCAATGAAGCTGTCTGCGAAGGCTGTGGCGACTGTGGCGTGCAATCCAACTGTACTTCCATCATGCCGGTGGAAACAGAATTTGGCCGCAAGC
The DNA here is from genome assembly GCF_009937955.1 of Undibacterium sp. KW1. NCBI lineage: Bacteria > Pseudomonadati > Pseudomonadota > Betaproteobacteria > Burkholderiales > Oxalobacteraceae > Undibacterium > Undibacterium sp. KW1. The sequence continues at coordinate 154,397 of NZ_AP018439.1, forward strand.
GCAGCATAGACCAGTCGTCCTGCAACAAGGATTATTCCTGCGTCAAGGGTTTCTGTCCCAGCTTTGTCACGGTAGAAGGCGGCAAGCTGGTCAAATCCAAGACTGGTACGGCAAAGACCGATGACTTCGGTGCACTGCCAGAGCCACAATTGCCTGCCTGTGAAAGCTCTTACAATATCCTGTTGAACGGCATAGGCGGCACCGGTGTCATCACGGTCGGTGCTTTGCTGGGCATGGCTGCGCATCTGGAAGGCAAGGGCGCATCGGTACTCGACATGACAGGCATGTCGCAAAAAAATGGCTCGGTGACTTCGCATATACGCATCGTCAACCAGGCGGGCAAATTGCGTGCACAACGTATTGCAACTGGTGAAGCAGACCTGATACTGGGCTGCGATATCCTCACCGCAGGCGCACATGACGCAATTTCCAAAATGCGCGCAGGCCGTACCCGCGCTGTCATCAATACCCATGAACAACCAACCGGCCCGTTTGCCAAGAACCCTGACTGGCAATTCCCGCTGGAATCCGTTGAGCACCTGATTTCTGAATCAGTTGGTGGCAATGTTGATTTCATCAATGCCACCAAACTGGCAACCGCATTGATGGGCGACTCCATCGCCACCAATTTGTTCATGCTGGGCTTTGCTTATCAGAAGGGCGCAATACCGGTATCTGAAACTGCCTTGCTGCGCGCGATAGAACTGAATGGTGTGGCGATCGAGGCCAACAAGAAAGCCTTCCTATGGGGCCGCCGTGCTGCTGTAGATTTTGCCCGCGTAGAAAAAATTGCCATCCCTGGTCAATCTGTCGTCATCCAGATGCCGCAAAGTCTGGATGCCCTCATCAATCGCCGCATTGCGGTATTGACGGATTACCAGAACGCCGCTTACGCCCAGCAATATGCGGACCTGGTCGACAAGGTCCGCAAGGCGGAATCTGCATTAAATGCAGGTAACAAGTTCAGCATGGCTGTCGCCAAGTACGCCTTCAAACTCATGGCCTACAAGGATGAGTATGAAGTCGCACGTTTGTATACCAATGGCGATTTCACAGCAAAACTGAAGCAACAGTTTGAGGGCGACTTCAGCCTGAAATTCAATCTGGCTCCCCCTATCTTCTCAAAGAAAGACGGACAGGGTCATCTGGTCAAGGCCCAATATGGCTCCTGGGTCTGGCAGGCATTCAAGCTGCTGGCCAAACTCAAGGGCTTGCGTGGTACGGCACTGGATATCTTTGGCCGCACAGAAGAACGCAAGGCCGAGCGCGCACTCATTGTTGAATACACTGCCTTGATGGAAAAGCTGGCTGCTGGTTTGAATGCGGACAACCTGGAGCAGGCCATCGCCCTGGCTAGCCTGCCTGAAAAGATACGCGGTTATGGCCATGTCAAAGAAAAGGCCATGCAGGCGTATCATGCAGAGAAAGCAGTTTTGCTGAACCCGCAAATACCTATAGTGATCAAGGAAGTGTCTCGCGTAGCCTGACCTGTGATGATGCAAGACTCACTTTATATAGGAGTGAGAGAAGTGAGTCTTGCAGTGCCTGTTGATTACTTGCTGCTGAATGTTTTGCTCAAAAACCGACCCCATCCTGGCGTAATTTTAATATGCTTAAAAAACTCTTTTTTGTATTGATTGCAGTAACTGGCTTGAGCGCTACTGTTGCTAATGCAGCGCCAGCATCAACTTTCCGTGTCTTTTTCCCCAGGCTGGCGCTGGCTGTAGAAGATGGGGAACGTGTCGCTGAGCTCAAACTGACACAAACCTGTGGAGAATTCTGGGGCCTGGCAGGCATACCCAAAGACTGGGGTGTAGAGATTGTCAGCCCCAGTTCTGGCACTGCCAGTTTGCATGCCAGTGCTGGTCATGGTGCTTCCAGCATATTTGATTTGCAAAAATGGAATGGGGTAGTACAAATATCAGGTACGCATGCCAGATGTAAGGACTTGAACGCAGTCATTACGACAGAGACGGTTGAGCGTCGCAAGGAATATTATTTTTCCGGACGTGAGTTGCAATTGCGCAAGTGACGGAGTGATAAATGTATGCATTGCCAATTCGTTAATATCAAGACTTATATGACAGCGATGAATTGTATGAAAAGCATGATCATAATTTTTAATTGACGTTTACGTTAACGTCATATAACTTAGCCTAACCCAAACATAGTGAGAATTTGCTAAATAGCAATATTCATTGTGATAAAACAAGACCGATGAGGAAGACATGACTGACCTGTCCGTTGCCCAGAACCTGACTGAATACAAACCTGCCAACAAAGTGCGCTTTGTTACCGCCGCTTCCCTGTTCGATGGCCATGATGCCTCGATCAATATCATGCGCCGCATTTTGATGGCGAATGGTGCAGAAGTGATCCATCTGGGCCATAACCGTTCGGTAGAAGAAATCGTCACTGCTGCTTTGCAGGAAGATGCCCAGGGTATTGCCATTTCCAGCTATCAGGGTGGCCATGTCGAATACTTCAAATACATGATAGACCTGCTCAAGCAACGCGGCGGTGCGCATATCAAGGTATTTGGCGGTGGCGGTGGTGTCATCGTGCCGGAAGAAATAGCCGATCTGCATGCCTATGGCGTGACCCGTATTTTCAGCCCTGAAGATGGCCAGCGTATGGGGCTGGTGGGTATGATTTTGTCGATGATACAGGCTTGCGACAGCGATCTGTCCGGCTATGCGCCAACGACGTTGGCAGTATTGCAGCAAGGCGATATCGCCGACAAGCACCGCCCGCTGGCACAATTGATTACCGCGCTGGAAAACGACAAGGTCGCGCCAGAATTGCGCACGCAATTGATGGATGCGGCCAAAGCCAGCAAGACACCAACCCTGGGTATCACGGGTACTGGTGGTGCCGGTAAATCTTCACTGACAGATGAACTGATACGCCGCATACGCCTGGATCAGGATGACCATCTGAACATCGCCCTGATCTCCATAGACCCGTCGCGCCGCAAATCTGGCGGTGCCTTGCTGGGTGACCGCATACGCATGAATGCGATCAACCCATGGAAGGGCAAGCTCAAGGTTTTCATGCGTTCACTGGCAACCCGTGAAGCAGGTTCCGAGATTTCACAAGCTCTGCCCGATGTGATTGCGGCCTGCAAGGTCGCCGGTTTTGACCTTGTCATCGTCGAGACTTCAGGCATAGGCCAGGGTGATGCTGCTATCGTGCCGCATGTCGATGTATCGATGTATGTCATGACACCAGAATTTGGTGCCGCATCACAGCTCGAAAAAATCGACATGCTGGATTTTGCCGATTTTGTCGCCATCAATAAGTTCGACCGCAAAGGTGCACAGGATGCCCTGCGCGATGTCGCCAAACAATACCAGCGCAACCGCGAATTGTGGACACAAAAGCCAGATGACATGCCAGTCTATGGCACGCAGGCTTCACGTTTCAATGACGATGGCGTGACTGCGCTGTACCAAGGCATCTTGCCAGTACTGGTGCAACGCGGTTTGCTGGCCAAGCCCAGCAAGCTGGCTGCCATCAATGTCAAATATTCCAGTGCCAAGAATGTCATCGTGCCACCGGCACGCAGCCGTTATCTGGCTGAGATTGCAGATACGGTACGTGCCTATCACAAGAATACCGGCAAGCAGGTCTTGATTGCTCGTGAACGCCAGCAACTGCAAGAAACCAAGCGCATGCTGTCAGCCGCAGGCAAGCCTGCTGATTTTGATGACTTGATCACTGATCGCGAAAACCGTCTCGATGGTGAATCCAAAAAACTCATCAGCATGTGGCCAGACATGCAGGCTGCCTATGCGGGTGATGAATATGTCGTCAAGATTCGCGACAAGGAAATCCGCACCCGCCTGGTACAGCGATCCCTCTCTGGCACAAAAATTCGCAAGGTGGCTTTGCCGCGCTTTGTCGATCACGGTGAAATCCTGCGCTGGCTGATGCTGGAAAATGTACCTGGCTCTTTCCCCTTCACAGCCGGTGTGTTCGCCTTCAAACGCGAAGGTGAAGACCCTACCCGCATGTTTGCCGGTGAGGGTGATCCTTTCCGTACCAACCGCCGCTTCAAGCTGGTGTCGCAAGGCATGGATGCCAAGCGCCTGTCGACTGCTTTTGACTCTGTGACTTTGTACGGGGCGGACCCGGCAATACGTCCTGATATCTATGGCAAAGTCGGCAATTCCGGCGTCTCGGTCGCGACGCTGGAAGACATGAAAGTTTTGTACGATGGCTTCGATCTGTGTGATCCGGCCACATCGGTGTCCATGACCATCAATGGTCCGGCACCGACGATACTTGCCTTCTTCATGAATACGGCCATCGACCAGCAGATGGAAAAATTCCGCGTCGATAACAAGCGCGAACCCACTGCCGATGAATCTGCCAAGATACGTGCCTGGGTATTGCAGAATGTGCGCGGCACGGTGCAGGCAGATATCCTCAAAGAAGACCAGGGACAGAACACCTGCATCTTCTCGACAGAATTCTCGCTGAAGGTCATGGGCGATATACAGGAATATTTCGTCCATCACCAAGTACGTAATTTCTATTCGGTCTCCATCTCCGGTTACCATATCGCAGAAGCTGGTGCGAACCCGATTTCTCAACTGGCGTTCACATTGTCGAACGGCTTCACCTTTGTTGAAGCCTATCTGGCACGCGGCATGCACATTGATGATTTTGCGGCCAACCTATCCTTCTTCTTCAGTAATGGCATGGACCCTGAATACACGGTACTGGGCCGCGTGGCACGCCGTATCTGGGCAGTGGCCATGCGTGACAAATATGGTGCGAATGACCGCAGCCAGAAACTGAAATACCATATCCAGACCAGTGGCCGTTCCCTGCATGCGCAAGAGATCGATTTCAACGACATCCGCACCACGCTGCAAGCCCTGATCGCGATCTACGACAACTGCAATAGCCTGCATACCAATGCCTATGATGAGGCAATCACGACGCCGACTGATGAATCTGTACGCCGCGCTTTGGCGATCCAGCTCATCATCAACCGTGAGTGGGGTCTGGCCAAGAATGAAAATCCTATCCAGGGCAGCTTCATCATCGAAGAACTGACTGACATGGTAGAAGAAGCCGTCATGCAGGAGTTTGAACGCATCGCAGAACGCGGTGGTGTACTCGGTGCCATGGAAACCGGCTATCAGCGCGGCAAGATACAAGAAGAATCCATGCACTATGAACACCTGAAACATGACGGCACTTTGCCCATCATCGGTGTGAATACCTTCCGCAATCCTAAAGCCAATGACACGCCGCAGAAGATAGAACTGGCGCGTTCTACTGAAGAAGAAAAGCAATCGCAATTGCAACGCCTGGCGGATTTCCATAGCCGTCATGCCGATGTGGCACCGAAGGCGCTGGCTGCCTTGCAGCAGGCGGCGATCAATAATGAGAATGTGTTTGCCAAACTCATGGACGCAGCCAGGGTTTGTTCACTGGGGCAGATTACGACGGCACTCTTTGAAGTAGGTGGACAATACCGGCGCAACATGTAGGAAGCTTCAAAAACCTTTTAATCGGGCGCATAGCTGCGTTGTAAATGCTCGCAATACCGACGTATTGCTGCGCTTTACGCCTTGCTCTGCATCCCGATGAAAAGGTTTTTCGAAGCTCCCTGATGACAGTCGGAAAAAACCGGACACCAATTGCGGACGCATTACTGCGTTGCAAATGCTCGTAATATCGACGTATTAATGTGCTTTGCGCTTTGTACTGTATCCCGCTGAATGAATTTCTCAGCGTGCCACGGATACGGTTTGCTGGCGACGCTGCGCGCGCCTGTGTAAAACTTGATGCCTATTTAATTTCTTGATGTCCCTCGAAGTTCAGAGAAATTTCATTCGCTTAAAATATGAAATTTTGAGGATTCCTATATGGACTTCGAATCAGTTTTCAAAACGAGGTTAGGATTATCTCTTGCAGAAACTACTTCAGTTGAGATCAAAGCATACTCATTTAATTTGTTTGAAAATGCTAAAAACCAAAATTCGAAATTTGGCATTGAGTTGATTGGGGCTGGCAGTTTTGATTCTGCTGACGCCGACTGGGCTTGTGATGAAGTTTGTTAGGGAGCCTGGCAACCGACAGCGTAGCAGAAGCTTTGCATGTACAAGACCGATTATAGAATCTAATTGAAACAAGGCAATATATTTTGATTTTGATTTTGATTTTGATTTTGATTTTGATTTTGATTTTGATTTTGATTTTGATTTTGATTTTGATTTTGATTTTGATTTGGATTTGGATTTGGATTTGGATTTGGATTTGACATTTTTTTTAAGTGTACTGAGATTTTCTAAATCATATCCACTTCCAAAGTTCGCTATATTGGGTCATAGACAATTCTTACTCGTTCGAGTGTCTAAATGAAAGTACTAGGACGAGCAGTCCTAAAGTAGAAAAGCCAGAGAGTGCTAAGAATACCGTTTCTCCACCATAATCTTTCCACAAAGTTCCTGCTACTGTACTACCAAAAATCCCACCCAGGCCGAAGGACGCAATGGCATATATTGCTTGTCCTTTCACGCTAGCTCTATCAGGAAACAGTGTCGAGATGTGAATTACTGCACTCGCGTGATACATTCCAAAAGTGAAGCTATGCAATAGCTGGGCAACGCCGAGAAGAAACAATGACGATGTAAAGTATCCAATGAGTAAATAACGGACTATCGCCGCCCCAAAACTAAATACGAGCATTTGCTTTAAAGTGAACGAGTTAAATAACTTAGGCATAAAGAATAGAACGACAATTTCGGCAATAACAGCTACCGAAAATAAGTACCCTATTGTCTGAGTTCCATAGCCGACGTCATGAAGAAGCAGCGAATAGTATGTTCCATAGGTACTATGTGCCGAAGCCATCAAAAAAGTAGCTCCAAGGAACAACATTATTTCAGGCCGAGTGAATGGGAATTGCAAAGAGAAAATACCCAAGGAGTTAAAAATGGGATCTTTAATCGAATATTTTGGATGATTTTCAGATAGATAGACGCAGAGAAGGCCGGTTATTTGAATAATGATCCACACGTACACCAAAATGTCTGCATCATAGATTTCCAGTAGCGCTCCCGCTAGCGTCACTGCGAGTAAATACCCGACAGAACCCCACAGCCGGATCCGCCCATAAAATTTTGGATCGCCATTCAAGCGCTTAATGGTCAGTGCGTCTAATAGTGGCGTTACTCCACTCCAGAAAAAACTTATCACAAACAAGATCAAGCTTATATACAAAAAGTCCAATTGATCAAGGAGCAGGATCAAACAGGACAAGCTTGCCAGGTAAGTAAAAAAGATGACTTTTTCTGCGCACTGGTACTTGTCAGCAAGCCATCCCCAAAAAAGGGGGTAATCGCTCTTGGACCAACGAATGATGAGATGGCGACTCCAATTTGCCATGGACTAAGACCACGTGCCTGCAAAAAAAGACCAAGAAATGGTAAAAAAAAGCCTATGAATAGCGAGGAAAAAAAATACGGGAAGGCAAGCTTGGTTCTCACTGCTGTATTTCCTCAAATCGTTTTCCCAAGCCTAAATACTATAGGCAATGCGCTCAATTTGTCATTTTGAGCGCAACCAGTGACTAAGCGCAGTTTTGCTATGTCACATCCAGTTTATAGTCGGTGCAATACTTCAAACGCAAACATATCGTTGAATCTGCAAAACTCCACCGATGGTATTTGAATATTGCGCCTTAACTCTGCCACTTTTTGCATGCAGTCCTTAGTTAATTTTTGCAATTGCTCTGCTTCGGTTGCAGATAAGTAGCGGTGAATATATCCTAAGGTGATATGGTACTTGTAACGCTCATGATCTTGATCACGAATCCCAGTTATTTCCGATAACTCATTTCTCATTAATCGCAAACGCTGCTCGGTTGTATGATTGGCTGGCCTTAGTGGGATATGGATAGTTCCTTCTATTTTTAAAGGGGGATATCATCTAGAATAAATTCAAATGGTGCGTAGTGCGTCTTTTTCCGACTCTTTAATAATTTGGTAGTCTCGCTAGTAATTTTGTTAATAGGTGTTGCTCTATCGAGACCATCGCGCCATCTGGGTGTGTTGCGGTCTTCGTCATTGACACCAACAAAAACGGTTATGTGGTAGCTTGACGGCGGCAGTAAGGCAATTTTTTCTTTAAAGGAATACTTCGGCACTTCTCTGTAGACATTCAATAAAGTGTCGAATCCTTGAAATCCGGCACCTTGCTGTTCAATATGCCCAACAAAGGTATTTCCGGCAAATGATCTGACCGAGCCATCGGCGTTAAATTTTCGGTTAACATCCTTTGGCATTCCGGCTTGCGAATCATTTGTGGGGCTATCCGACATATTCGCTAGGCCAGGAGCAGATTGCAAGCCAAGCGCTATGGAGCCAGTCGCTCCTAAAAATTTTCTGCGTGTCATTGATTTCATATATTCACTTAATGTTCTTTTCTATGTATCTGGGGATTGCGTTGAACTCAGGTTTACATTTTATAATTCAGTCCAAAAAGCACAGTTGGTGCATATTTGATGGCCGACTGCACATATTCCTGTGAATTACCATAGTTATCTTGAATACCGTTACCAGTGATATTCAGGACATTCAGTGACAAAGACAATTTTTTGTTAACGTCATAGCTAGTTTGCAGATCGATGCTATTGGTTGCTTGCTGATAGCGATTAGCATAGAAGCCTGTGGGTGTGAAATTCGGGAATCGATCATCCCAAAGTTTGCCAAGATGATTCCATGCCAGCTTCGCATGCACCCCACCTTTTTCGTAGAAAATAGCAATGTTCCAAATTTCCTTTGGCTGCTGCGGCAAGACATTCAATGCACGATTCGTACCATCACTCAAGGTTACCGGAAAGCTTGCACGGCTGAAGGTCGCATTTGCGCTAACACCAAAACCACTCAAAGAAGGTGACAGAAAATCGAGATCTTTGGAGAAACCTATTTCTATACCAGCCAGGTTTGCAACACTTGTTGCGTTTCGCGCCTTTGTTACCAGCACAGGAGTTGATGTCCCGTTAATAGAAATTGTCTGGACTTGGCCATAGGTAAAAATTTCATCGCGTATTTCTTTATAAAACGCTGCGACTGAGAAAATTCCGCGTTCTCCATCCAAATACCACTCGTGCCCAAGATCAAAATTATTAGATCGTCTAGGTTTCAGGTCTGGATTACCTTGAGAGAGGGTGTAAGTAGAACCATTGCTGACAAGTGCACCGCCATGCGTCGCAATTTGGTCAAAGCGTGGACGGCCTATTGTTTGAGATAATCCCAGGCGGAACTTGCTAGTTGTGGAAGTTTCAAAATTGCCTGTCAGCGAGGGCAGCAAATTTTGGTAGGATTGTTCAGAACTTGTTGGGGAAAACACACCGCCGACAGATTGAAATCCCGTCGAGCGAAAATCAGTGTGCTCAAATCGCAACCCACCAGCCAGCATAAATCGGTCTGTTCTATATTGACCTTGTATATAAGCTGCCGTGACATCTTCGCGGATACCATAGGTTCCACCATACTGCCCGGCAGTATCGACAGTAGCAGTAGCACCACCTTGATACTGGCTAAACAAAGTTCCAGCCTTATTTTGATCGATTATGATCAATGGCGAATTACAGTTCAATCCACAATTGCTCGCTCCACTGACTACATTAGAAAGGTTATAAGGCATTCCCGCGAACGTCGTACGTATTAGTGCAGTATTAGAATCTGTAGAAACCGCGCGCACACCAGTAGCAAAACCCCAGCCTCTACTCGCTTCTCCCATATTGAAGCGCAAGTTTGATTGCGCGTCGTACACATTCTCTGCGTAGTCTGACATGTTTTCGTTGCGATGGTAGACGAGCGCGTATTTCGATGCATCGCTGGCGTTTGCCACATTGACCGGACTGAAGCTAACCAATGGATTGCTCCAATCGTAGTTGTAGCTCTGATTGGTTTGTTGAAAGCGATCCCAGGTTTGCGGATTATTGACCGTTGAACGCGAGAGACTTCCACGAACATCTGCCACTAGTAGAGGAGATATCTCGTATTTGAGCTCCCCGTTTATTCCAAATAATGCTCTATCGAATTGCAATTGGCCAAGCTCTACAATTTGATTAACAGAACTGAGCGTACCGTTGGTTGGAGTTTGGTTTAACACAACAGAATTTCCATTCACAGTTGCAAGCTGCATATTGCGATTGGATGTTTCTTTTTGTTTAAAGAAATAGGTACTAACATGTCCGCTCAAAGCCCCTTCTGGCTCCCAATCTATGCGGGCTGTAAGGCCAATGCGGCTACGGCTATTGTCATAGTTGTACCAGCGCCGTTCCGTTGGTACGGCTACCCCGTTCCCCGAGTACGGTGTAGAACTCAGAGCTCCGGCATTGTTATACCAATTCAGTGCCCCTCCATGTTCTATTTGTGGGACATTGATATCTCTGCTCCAATAACTTCCCGTTATTAGCAGACCAAGATCGTTCGAGGATCCTAATCTCTTTGCCCAAACCGCTTGCGCTTCACCTACTGGTGTCTTACCCCCGTATTGTGAGCTCATCAAATTCGCCCCCAATTTTGCCGAGAAGTTGAATGTATTCTCGGGATAGCTCAGCCCGCTCGCCGTCAGCATGTTCACTACGCCTCCGATGGCCGCACCATCTGCCTCGGCTATGAAACTTTTGGTCACATCTATTCTGTTTACAAAATTCGAAGGAAAGAGCTCCATTAGCATCTGTCGACCGCCAACATCCGCACTCGCCAGACTGAATCCGTCTATCTGTGTCGCGTTGTAGTTAGCATTGAGTCCGCGGACAATAGCAAACCGTGGTTCTCCCTGGTATAACAATGTATTTACGCCGGTGACCCTTTTTAAGGCGTCACCTACATTGAAATCGGGTAACTTGCCAATGTCATCTGAAGCGGTTGTATCTATTGTCAGCACTGAGTCACGTTTGGCCGCAATGTTTCTTTTAATTGAAGATCTTATGCCAGTAATGCTCACGGTGCTGATATTCGCGTCCGTGGCTGTTTCAGTACGACTATCTGCATTATTGCCCTGGCTCGCTTCATTCTGGTTCTCTGCGTGCACGGCGATGTTCGTCAATAGAAGTATTGCAAGCGCTATTGGTTTCAGGCGGTAACTTGTCGCGTAGATTTGTTCTGTAGAGGAGGAAAAGCGCGTCATCATGTTCCTTGCATTTAAAAATATAGAGAATGTTTGTCGCTAGAGATAGCGGAGAAATTGCGAAACAAGTGTTTGGGTAAAATAAAGCCCACATTTCTTGGCAAATAATTCCTTAAAAAATAAAAATTAGAACGTTCTAATTTGCAGGAGTGTAAAGGCGAATTGTTACCAAAATATGACTTGCTAATGAATTTTGATGAAGCATGAGACTTTATAGTAATCTGATTTCGTCAAGTTGCTATGGACAACATGCTCTTTATGAAACAGAATCCTTCAACTAATTCTATTCAACGACTATGGTAAAAAGAACCGATCGACTCACCATCAAAGATGTTGCTCAATTAGCGGGTGTGAGTTTTCAAACAGTCTCGCTTGTAATTAATCACCCAGAAAAAGTGGCTGAAAAAACCTTAAGGCGGGTGCAGGAAGTTATTCAGTCTGTAAATTTTGTGCCAAGTATGGCTGCACGCTCTATGCGGCAAATCCGTACCAAGACTTTGGGCTGCATTTTTTTTTGTGAGCGCGCTTCTTACGATGACCGGACTTTCCAGATTCAAGATACGTATTGGAATAGCGTGGTTCAAATGCTCAGTAGAGTAGCGGATTCAAAGGGTTATACATTACTGCAGCGTCATCAATCAGGCGACGATGCTTCAATGTTGGCCGAGATTCGAGAAATGTTTAATTCCGGGCGGATAGATGCGATGATCGCAATCGTGGAGAATACGTCCCATCCCGTTTTACTTCAACTGCAAAAAGATGGCATACCTTTTATTGTCTTCGGAACGCATGACCCATCCTTCCCGAATGTGACTCAGTCCAACTACGAAGTGACAAAAAAAATTGTTAACCATCTTCATGCTGGAGGTTGCAAACGAATTGCCTTTATTTCTGGAGCACGTAACGGCAAGACGAACCAAGACGTCAATGAACGTATTAGCGGTTATAGAGATGCTATGCAAAAAATTGGTTTAAAGGTTGAAAGCAAATGGATGCTATCGGGAGATTGGTCATTTGCTAGCGGGCATTCTATAGCGCAGCAACTTTGTTCGAAGAAATTGAGGCCTGACGCTTTAATTTTTGCTAGTGATCGCATGGCTCTGGGCGCTTTAAAGGGCCTACATGATTTGGGAATAAAAATTCCTTCTGAAGTGAGCGTAGTAGGCTATGACAACATGCAATATGACGACTATTGCATTCCGCCGTTAACTAGCGTGCATTCTCCAATCTATGGTATGGCGCTATCTGCCATAGATATTTTGCTTAGAAAAATAGGAGAGTTGCCTCAACTTGACACTGATCAGATTGTGTTTGCTGCTGAAATTGTAGTGCGCGAAAGCACGCGCCCAATCCTCTAGAATCATTTAATACTGACAACAGATGGACTGATAAATAGTTAATCTCCATCCTTATGCGATCATGTTACGATCATCAGTCAAGTCCATATTATCGATAAATGATACGCCGATTTTTTGTCAATACCTTCGTTTGTCGATGAAGCCCCTGTGGTATACGTTTCCCAGCGTGGCCCAAATGCGACGTCGATTTTCCTGGGCCGACCGTCTTAGTACCCTCGGTCGGCGCGCCGCGTCGTTGCAGGAAGAGGACGCCTACGGAATTGGGATTGAATGGTTAGGTTCATACACCAAATTTGAAAACGGTGTCATTTGGCAACCAGAAACCAGGGCAATTGATATACCGTTGTCTTTTTCAGGTTCCGAATGGGAAACCTGTTTATCCAGGATTGAAATCCTTGTCAGCACTTATCTCAAGCATGAGGCGGCAGCTAAAGTCTTGTTAGCTAGTCGAGCTGTGGGTGTTGGTTTTGTTGACGGTGATTTATCGATTTTGTGGCAGCCGCAATAATGTTTACCAGCGAGAGCCAAATATTATCAACAACAAATAAAACATGCGACTCATAGAAGCCCGAGAACTCTTCGGGCTTTTTTTTGTTTTTTTTGCAGCGAGCTATTTATTGCTAGAATACCCATCTACATTTAATCTGGTCATGGCTGCGGTCTGCGGCTTTCAGGAGTATTTCATGCGTACCATCCTCTTTTTAACTTGCGTCTCTATTCTCGCTGCCTGTAACAAACCACCAGAACCCAAGGTCGAGCCCAGTGCTTCGGCTAATTTTCTTTCCGAGCAGAAAGCGCAGCTGGATAAGGCGAAAGAGGCGGCGCAGTTGATGCAGCAGAAGGCAGATGAACAAAGGACGATTGTTGAGGTCCAAACGGGTGGGGCTGCTGCCAAGCCTGCGAAGGGTGATGCGGGCAAGTAATACTATTGCGAGGCACTTCGCAGCAGGCTGGTAAGAAGTGTTTGTTTTTCCTATGGGAGTAATTCATGTTGATTTCTTTTCGTCGTCTTGCTTTGATTGCCTGTCTTGGCCTGCCATTACTTGCTCATGCGCAATTGCCTGTGCAGGCCAATCCTGATCATGAAGCCATGTTGTCCAGTGCGGATACGCGGCTGGCTGCGAATAAGCGGCTGGTGTATGACTTTTGGCGTGAGGTGTTTGAGGGCGGTCACATGGAGCTGGCAGACAAGTATCTGGCCGAATCCTATATGCAGCACAACCCCGGAGTGGGGAGCGGGCGTGCGGCATTTGTCGAGCTGTTCAGCAAATTCGTCAAACCCAAGGACATACAGGCCAGGGTCAAGGCACCGCTGGTAGCGATTACTGCAGAGGGAGATAAAGTGATTTTGAGCTTTGTCAGTACTGTGCCAGATACCAAAGATGCCAGCAAGAAATACACGACAACCTGGTTTGACATGTTCCGCATAGAAAACGGAAAAATTGCAGAGCACTGGGACCCGGCTTTAAAAGACAGTCATTGAAAGGTTTGCAGACAGATGTTGCATAAAAATTTGATTTCAGAGGCGGCATCTTTGCCAAGCGCCTGGCGTTCTACTATCCTGGGCAAGGTCGGCGGTGCGCAAGTCAAGGTCTTGCGTATGGATGAATGCGATTATCCTGACGAAACCCATGACTTCACAGAAGCTCTGCTGGTGCTGGATGGGCAAATGAATCTCGATATCCACGGCGAGATTGTCGCCGTCAAAGCGGGTGAGCTGTATCTGGTGCCTGCACATACTCCGCATGCCGTGGCAGCAGGAAGCAAGGGAACCCTGGTTATCATTGATCAATAGATGTTTATGCTGGAATTGATCAATAGATGTTTATGCTGGAATGAGTTTTGGCGGTAGCTTGTGCGCTTCATCCCCTTTTTAAGCGGAGGCAGCATCATGCAAAAAATCACCCCTTTCCTCTGGTTTGATCATCAGGCTGAAGAAGCCGTACAGTTTTACCTCGACATCTTCAAAGATGCAAAAATTCTCAGCATAGCCCATTATGGTGAAGGCGCACCCCTGCCCAAGGGGACAGTGCTGACCATCAAGTTCACCATGGCCGGGCAGGAATTTGTGGCACTCAATGGTGGCCCGCATTACAGCTTTACTCCGGCAATTTCTTTTGTCATCGATTGCGAGTCGCAGGAAGAAGTCGATTATTACTGGGCCAAATTATTGGCGGGTGGTGGCAAAGAAAGCCAGTGCGCCTGGCTCACCGACAAATATGGCATTTCCTGGCAGGTCGTGCCGAGGGCATTGATCAATTATCTCAATGATGCCGATCCTGCCAAGGCGCAAAGAGTCATGATGGCCATGTTCCAGATGAAGAAAATCATCATTGCCGACCTGGACAAAGCTTACGCAGGATGAGTTTGTAAAAAATGTAAATTTTGTAAATATTTCTACCTATATCCAAGTTTTGATTTTATTTATGTAAGATTGTCAGACTCCAATTTCAGCGTATGTATTGCTATGCATTGCTATGAATCGCTGATTGCCTGTCTATAAGCCACTTACATCCAAAGGTAAATAAAATTGAAACTACCAAAGCCATTGATTGCTGCGTCTTTTTTATTCGCCATGGCGGGGTTTGCCATGGCTGAGACCATCGTCGTGAATCCTTACGGTAAATACCTCGAAGGTGAGGATGTGGAAGTGGAAATGGCACAATTTGCTGGCAGAAATCCAGATGGTTTGTATGATATTTTGCTGAAGATGAAGGGCGCCGCGGCATTCAATGCCGGTATCGACGGCAAGACCATCAAGTACCGCGCAGTACATGGCGGTTCGGGTGTGGATTATCAGCTCAATGGCAAGACACGTATGTCGCTAAGGCAAAATTCAGGTGGTTCTGCTTCGACTTATCAAGTGTTCCTCGATGGCAGAACAATTTCCATCAATGAGGTAAAAACAAAATCGCAAGAAGTGCGCCCCCTGCATTTGCTGACTGCTTCGACGGAAGCGACGAAATAAGCTGCTCTAGCTATTTTAACCCTAAGCTTTATGATCAATGCCTGTCCAGACGACAGGCATTTTCTTTTGCCTGCTTCCGGTGACGACGTCCAGCATATAAATACATTAATAGCTAAAATAGCTGCAATCTGTGTGCTGTCATTTGGTGGCACATATCGTTCATTTACAGGTCACTGAGCGTTCACATAGCGTTGCATGAACGAGCATGTCTCACCGGAATCATATGCATACCAAAAAACTTTTACTGAATTTGTTTGAATACAAAGCCTGGGCTAATACCGACTTGTATCAGCTCATGGGAACTTTATCGCCAGGCGAACATGCGCGCGAGCTGCATGATGCAATAAGAATACTCAATCACATCTACGTAGTAGATCAGATTTTCATCGCCAATCTGCAAAGCGAGCAGCATGGCTTTACCGCCTTGAACACCAAAGAAACACCCACACTGGCTGATTTGCAGCATGGTGTGCAGCATGTTGACCGCTGGTATATAGACTATGTCGCAGCACAGCATGAAACCAGGTTTGCAGACGACATACGCTTTAGCTTTGTCGATGGCACCCCTGGCTGCATGTCACGTGGCGAGATGTTATTGCACGTAGCGACTCATGGTAATTATCACCGGGGGCAGTGGGCCGCATCTTGTTCCAGATTGGCAAACAACCGCCAAAAGATACGTTGACGGTATTTTTAAGCCGCCAGGCTGTGGGTAAGCCTTGATTGCAATACGGCTTGCCAGCGAAAAAGATGCTGCCGCATTGCAGGAAATCTACCGGCTCTGCATCATCGAAGCGACATGGCAAATCCGCCCGTCTGAGACGATTCCCGATTTTGTGGCGGTTTCCTGCGGTGAAACCATCTGGGTCGCGGTAGATAGCAGCGATCAGGTGCAGGCTTTGCTGGCGGTGCAGGAAGACCATTCCTATATCCACCATTTATATGTGCATCCCTTGGCACAGGGCCGGGGAGCAGAGCGGGCTTTATTGCAGCATTTGCAGACGCAACTGGCATGTCCATGGCAACTCAAATGTGTAGCAAGCAATCATGCTGCCATGGCATTTTACCGTCACCTGGGTTGGCGTGAACTGGAGGCAGGAACAGGAGAAGACGGTTCTTATTACTTGCTTCAATTTGTTTGACTATGTAGGATCGCGCATATATCACGGTGCATGTTGCCGGATAGCACGGTTGTGGCAGAAGCTGTTATTCTGTTGCCCGCAGGATTTGCAGCTTGTAGTCTGAGCGGGTTTGATGAATACTCGAATATGCGCCGTATTTCCTAAAAACACTGTTGGTACTGTTTTCAAATCAGTCAGGGACGCCTATGCCAGGCCAAGTGGAATTATCCAGAATTGCTCTATACCGCGCCATGGTAGAGCAAGCTTTGGATGCGTTGCTGGTCATGGAAGGTGGTGTTTTCATTGACTGCAATCCCAGTGCCGAGAAAATGTTTGGCTTTTCAAGAGAGCAATTACTTTCCAGTGCGCCTGTGGATTTATCTGCTGCCACACAATTTGACGGCCAGGATTCCCTGGTTGCCGCCAACCGTTACATCGAGCTTACCCTGGCGGGGCAGCCCCAGCGCTTTGAATGGGCTTCACGCCGGGCTGATGGTAATTTATTCACTTCTGAAGTAGCTTTAAACCTTCTTGAAGACCATGGCAGGCGATGCATTATTGCTGCGGTACGTGATATTTCTGAACGCAAGCAGGCCGAGCTGAAGGCGCGCAAGAAAAATGAAAAGCTGCGCGTTTTACTTGAAAATTTTCCCGGCGGCGTCTCCCTGATTGATGAAAATCTCAGGTTCGTCGCCTGGAATGAAGAATTATTGCGCATGCTGGATTTGCCCGCCGCGCTGTTCGAGGGCAGGCAGCCGCTAGTCAGCGAGATATTCGAGGCCAATATCAGGCGCGGGGAATATGGTGAATTCAGCAGTGCCAGCGATGAAGATAAGCTGGCCAAGCTCATGGCCATCATACAAAGTGACAAGCCCTATTTCTATGAGCGTATACGTTCTGATGGCAGCATCATTGAAGTGCGTGGTGTCCCGGTAGATGGTGGGGGCGTAGTTACGACTTGTCTCGACGTGACAGCCAAACGCCGTATAGAAATCGAATTCCACAAACAGTCATTATTCCTCAAGGCAGTGCTGGAACACATGCCTCAGGGCCTGAGCGTGTTTGATGAACAACTGAAACTGTATTTATGGAACCAGGGCTTCCTCGACGTGCTTGACTATCATCCTGATGCGATCTACGAGGGCGTGCCATTTGAAGATTTATTGCGCATCATGGCGACGCGTGGTGAGTATGGTGAAGGTGATATAGAAGAACTCATCAATACCCGCCTGAGCCTGGCAAGACAGTTTCAGGCCCACCAGTTTGAGCGCGTAAGGCCAAATGCCCACACCCATCTGGTGCAAGGCAGGCCCATTCATGAAAACGGCAAGCTGCAGGGCTTTGTCACCACTTATACCGATATTACTGAACTCAAAAAAGTACAGACCGCCTTGTCGAAAGCCAATGCGCTGCTGGAACAGAATATCACAGAGCGCACGACCGAACTGCGCCATACCCAGGATGATCTGATGCGCAGTGAGAAACTGGCTGCCATGGGGGCACTGGTAGCCAGTGTTGCACATGAACTTAATACACCTATCGGTAACAGCCTGCTGACTGCCAGTACCCTGCGTGCGAGAACCCGGGAGTTCGCCCAGAAAATAAGTGATGGCAATATCCGTCGCTCTGACCTCACAGCCTATCTCCAGACCGCGCAACATGCCAGTGAGCTCATCGAACATGGCTTGAACAATGCGGCTGACCTGGTGGCCAGTTTCAAGCAAGTGGCAGTAGATCAGGCCAGTTCCAAGCGCCGCCGTTTTCAGCTCAACAAGGTTTGCCATGATGTGATTGCCACCATGATGGCCAAGATACGCCAGGCGGGTCTGCAGATCAGTGTGGATATCCCTGAGCATATAGAGCTAGACAGCTTCCCAGGCCCACTGGACCAGGTGATCTGTAACCTGATTGACAATGCCATCCTGCATGCCTTTGAAGGCAAGCCTGATGGCCAGATCTGTATCAGTGCCACCATGCTCGGGCAGGACAGGGTAGAACTGCGTTTTGACGATAATGGTGTCGGCATACCTGCAGAAAACCTGGGCCGCGTATTTGATCCCTTCTTCACTACCAAGCTGGGGCAGGGCGGTACCGGGCTGGGCATGAATATCGTCTATAACATCGTCACCAGCCTGCTGGGAGGTGACATGCGCATAGAAAGTGAAGAGGGGGCAGGTACCAGTTTCATCATGCAAATCCCCCTGGTCGCAACTGTCAATGACACAGGGCCTGCTGACTAAGCTACTCGGGTATTGCCAGTTTCAGGCATGTGGTCGGCTATACTGTCTTTCTTTTTGCATCAAGAAAGTCCAGCATGTCTCAATTCCCAGCTTGCCCAGTCTGCTCCATGGAAAACACCTATCCTGACGGCGATAATTACATTTGTGCCGATTGCGCACATGAATGGCCTATGCAGGCTGCCGCTGTTGCTGACGACAGTGATGATCGCATAGTCAGGGATGCCAACGGTAACGTGCTGGCAGATGGCGATGCTGTCGTCCTCATCAAGGACCTTAAAGTCAAAGGCTCATCTACTACCCTGAAGATGGGCAGCAAGGTCAAAAGCATACGTCTGGTCAGCGGCGACCATGAAGTCGATTGTAAAATGGATGCAGGCAATTTCATGTTGAAAGCCTGTTACCTCAAAAAGGTCTGATCCAAGTCTGATCCAGGATTGAAGTAAGTCTGATAGGGAGCAATGCATGCGGCACATACTGGTCTATGGCGATTCCATGTCCTGGGGCTTGATCCCGACAACACGCAAGCGCCTGAATTTTGAAGAGCGCTGGCCTGGTGTGCTTGAGATAGCTTTGAATAGCGCCGACAAGCATGTGCGTGTGGTCGAAGATTGCCTGAATGGCCGCCGCACTGTCTGGGAAGACCCGTTCAAGCCAGGTCGCAATGGCTCGCAAGGTCTGGCGCAACGCATAGAGACCCTGACCCCCTTGTCGCTGGTAGTCGTCATGCTCGGTGTGAATGATTTCCAGTCCATGCATCAGAATAATGCCTGGTTGTCTGCGCAGGGCCTGGCCGTCATCATCAATACCATACGCCAGGCACCGGTAGAGCCGGGTATGCAAATCCCGCCCATACTCATCGTCGCACCACCCATGCCGTATGACCCCAAGGGCATGATAGCGCCCAAGTTTGTCGGTTGCGAAGAAAAGTGCGAAGGTCTGGCCGAAGCTTATAAAGAAGTAGCAGCCGCTGCAGGCTGCCATTTCTTTGATGCAGGCAGTGTCGTGACATGCAGCGAATATGATGGCGTGCACCTGGATGCAGACCAGCATCTTATCCTGGGCTGGGAACTGGTCGGTGTCGTTTCTTCTATCTTGAAATAGTCTGTGATGAACGCTGATTTGCATGCCATACAAAACCTGCTGGCAAGGTTTGCCAACAGCTTTGACCTCAAGGACTGGGATGCACTGTGCAACTGCCTCAGCGATACGATATATACGGATTACTCAGATTTACGCGGTACCCCACCAGAGCAGATGAGCAATCAGCGCTATGCAGAATTACGCCGCATCGCCCTGCAAGACTTGCAGACCCATCATCTGAGCGGCAATACTGAAATTGAATTGAACGATGCTGCTGCAAACGCAAAAGTCTCTAGCATTATTTTTCGCAAGAATAAAGACGGCCAGACCCTGCATACGCATTGCCTGTATCAATTTGGCTTGAGTAAATCCAGTGGGCAATGGCTGATCAATTCCATAGTCCAGAAAGTATTCTGGAGTGATGGCCAGACTGCGATACATGCCGGTATCGTCAAATAACAAAGCCACCCTTGAGGTGGCTTTGTTATCGCGCTAAAAGGCCAGATGTGTCTGGCCAAATGCAAGGTGCTGATCAGGCAAATTGTATCTGCCCATCGTAAATGCCTACGAGTGTAATCGCCGCAGAAATATCAGTGGCTGTCACAGCAGACGCAATCGCGATGCCATTCGTGATGGATGCCTCAGGCGTCAGGAAATTCAAGCCCCATTCTACGGCGAACTGATTGGCGACTTTGATTTTATTATCGAGCAAATTGACGACCCAGCCCCAGGTCGCGTCTCCTGTGAATGCGCGTGCACCGGCGAGTACGGCACTGACCATCGAGCCACGGCTCTGTATGCCGGTATCGAGTTCATTGAGCCAGTATTTGAGGCCCGCCGCATCTGCGCCGTCTGCCCTGCCCATGGCATTCTTGTAAATGATATTGATAAAATCAGTATTGCTGAGGCTGGCGCTGTAACCGGTCTGTGCCGGGTATTGTGCAGCCGCCAGGAAGAAGGCATCGCCTATCTGTTTGAAGCTCATGCCTCCCTTGAATTGGTTGATCCAGTAGTCGAGGCCATCCGCATCAGGTACGCGGTTGAAGTAGGCGACATACAATTCTTCCAGCGCCTTCAATTCTGTTGTCTTGATGGTATGCGCATTGTCATACACGGTGGTGTTGACGATATAGTCAGTGAACTGGATTTTTTCTACATTGTGGGCAGCCCAGTAAGCCGCATTCTGGTTACCCAGCAACATGGTGTTGTTGCCGATTTCCCAGACAAAATAACTGCCGCCACCTGTACCGAGTTTGGCACCGATGACCAGGGTATCGGTGCCCGCTCCGCCATCAATGTAGTCATAGCGCACAGACTGAGGTGCACTCAGGCCTATCGTATTATTGCTGCCATCAAACTGGTAAATAGTGTTATTGGCATTCAGGCTACTGCTGGCACCGCTGACATTGATGATGGTCTTATCCAGCGTGGTGGTTTCTGTTTGCTGCGTGGTGTTCAGGTTCTTGCGTATGTAGCCGGTATTGTCTATGGTCGTCAGGCTCAGGCTGGCACCAGCCTTATAGGCACCGGAACCATAGGCATCAAAGTAGAGCTTATCTGTGGTATTGACCGTGTTGCCAGCTATCTTCCAGGTATAAGCCAGCAAATTCGCATCTGGTACTGATGGTTGGTAAATGCCGGGTATGCTGGAATACAGATCGAGGTAATCGCCAATGGCGGCATAATATTTGAGGGCAAAGGCTTCTTTTTCAGGCGCGCTGAAGGCCACGCCCAGGTGATTCATTTTTGAATCCTGGGTTGCACGCCAGATACCAGTGCTGCGGTAATAGCCACCCTGATAAGTACCTACCACGCCAAGATCACCGTCCTGAAAACCCAGCCAGGCAGACCATGGTATGCGGCTCAGTGAATCGGTCACGTGCGGGCTGGCCAGGAAGCCGGGATCGGTCAGAGGGTAGTTGCTGGCATTTGCGGTATCGACATATTCGTCCTGCAAGCCAGCAAAGCTGTGGCCTATTTCATGCAGTACGACTTCGGCAGACGAAATATTCCCGGCAGATGCCCAGGCGATGGAACCGCCAGCACCGCCATATAATGCTGTATTGACCAGTACGACAACGAGTTCGTGCGCATCACTGGCGACTGCGCTGTTGACATAAGACGTTACCTTGGAAATGTCACCATACAGCAAACGCCCGTCACTGAGATGTTGGCTCGCATCAAAATAGGTATTGACGCTGATATTCTGGTTGGGCTGGTCCGTACCTGATTGCGCAGAGGCGACAAAAATGGCGCTCGCATTGAACAGGTTCTTGTATGGCGAGAATGGCGCATTCAGTTTGGCATTCGAATCACCCAGCATATTGTCGAGGAATTTTTGCGCATCTGCCAAAAACTTGGCGCGCTCGGCAGCCGTATAACCTTCAGCAACGAAGACGATATCAACGCGGTTTTTGCTGCTGCCGGTATTTAGTAAGGGGGTGACGTCTGCCATGATGGGTGAGCCTTGTAGATAGAAGCGCACTTTCCTGTGGGCCAGTTGATAATTGCTGCCTTGTCAGGATGTACTTGATAAATATATTAACAAAAAGGACCAACTGCTATCGTACAACAACGTGTATGTAGAAAGACATGTATTTCATGTAGGGAATTGCAACAAGTGTTGCAAAATTGAACGCGGGCATGGATGGTTCAATTTCTGGCATGGGCAGTCTGAAGAAACAAGTGAGCCCAGTCCTTCCCAGTCCTTAATAGACATCCCGTTTGTACAATCCCGCCTCAGCCATCTGCTCCAGTTTATCCAGACCCAGCATATTACTCAAGGTCTGGTGCACTTCTTCTGCCATGCCTTGCAGGCTGCCGCACACCAGAATGGCTGCGCCCTGTTCTACCCATGCCGCTATGTCTGCCTGTTGTTCTTGCAAGGCATGCTGTACGTAGCGACGCTCAGTCTGGTCGCGGGAAAAGCACAGGTTCAGTTTGTTAAGCACACCACAGGCTTGCCAGTCCTGTATTTCCTGTCGGTGGAAAAAATCATGCGCCACGTTTCTTTCACCAAAAAACAACCAGTTGCGTAAATGACCACGGGTAGCACGCGCCTTGATATGCGCACGCAAGCCTGCCAGTCCGGTACCGTTACCTATCAGTATCAGGGGATGGTCTTGTGATGGCATGTGGAAGTTACGGTTTTCACGTATGCGCAATTTGATGCTTTGTCCGATTTCTGCATGGGCGGTCAGCCAGCCCGAACCTATACCCAGACTGCCATCGGGGCGGTGCATTTGCCGCACCAGCAGTTCCAGTTTGCCATCGGCAGGCAGGGAGGAAATCGAATAGTCACGATGCGGCAGGACAGGGCGCTCATCAGTGGTATTGTCATTCGCTGTCTGGGGTGGATAGTCAGGGCCAATTTCTGCGATGTCACCGGCTTGCCAGATATGTTCACTGCCGTTGGTGTTTTGTGCCGGGATACAGGCGATGCGGTAAGCAGGCCCGCCGAGGCTGCCAGGATTGAGCAATTCTCTCTCGGTCAATATCCATTCCTGATAAGCCGGTTTGCTCCAGTCTGCCATTTCTGTATGGCCGCTGAGCAGACCCAGATAGTGCTGCCAGTGCCGCAAGGCTGCTTCATCTCCATTATCAACTTCTATCATGTCAAACAGGCTATGTGCGTGCTGGTGCTTGAGCCACAGATCTACCCTGTGCGCAAAAGCGCAGAATTGCTGATAATGCCTGTCACCGAGCGCCAGTACAGCGAAATGCAAATGCGATAAATCGATTTTCTGACTCATGGTCAGACGGGTAAAGGCCGCTGCATTGTCAGGCGCATCACCTTCACCGGTAGTGCTGAGTATGAATAAGATGCGGCTGGTCTTGTTTAAAGTCTCAGTTTTGATGGCAGCCAGGCTGCTGACTGCAACACTCATACCGGCATCCTGCAGATGCTGTGCAGTTTTGACGGCAATCTGTTCTGCAAAACCAGTCTGGCTTGCATACGCGATCAGGATGTTTTGTGCATGCGCCTGATTCAGTTCAGTACTAAATCCATGATGCTGCGTGGCCAGTTCATCTTTATGCCTGCGCAGGGTCTGCAGGCAAAAACTCAGATAGCTGATAGCGACCAGTGCAGTGCTGTATTGTTTTTGTGCAGGAGAAGGAATAAAAAAGCTGACCAGACACAGGAATGTCAGGGCCAGGCTGATACGCTTCATCCAGCTTAAAGAGGGCAGGCGCATACGCGATTAATCCAGCATGGCACGCAAGGCCCTGCTCATTTTTTCTTCAAAACCAGACGCGGTTCTTTGCAGGAACAGGGCCGCGATCTGATGTTGTTCGGCATAGTCCAGACCGGCAGCGCAACCCAGCACCGTCAGCGCAGTAGCCATCGCGTCTGCCACCATGCATTCAGGGTGCAAGACCGTGACCGAGGCCAGATCATTGTCTGCCGGATAACCCGTGCGCGGATCAAGCGTATGCGCATAGCGGCGGCCATCCTGTTCAAAATACTGACGGTAATCGCCAGAAGTCGCAATCGACAGGCCATGCAGGGCGACCAGATATTCCTTGTCCAGTTTTTTTGTATTTTCTGCAGGGCTCTCTATTCTGACCCACCACGGCGCCTGGTCTTTTTTCATGCCCAGTCCGCGTAACTCTCCACCGAGCTCTATCAGGTAACTGCTGATTTTATTCGCATCAAGATAGCGGGCAATCTGGTCCAGCGCAAAGCCTTTGGCAATTGAGGATAAGTCCAGCGCGACGCTGCTGGTGCCTGTGCCAGTCTGGCGTATGCGCTGGTTCAGATGATCCAGTTCCAGTGATTTCCAGTTGCCGCAGCTCAGGGCAAGGTCGATCTCGGTTCGTGAGGGGGCGTCTTCGCGTTTGCCCGCAGGGCCAAAGCCCCACAAATCAACCAGCTTGCCTGCGGTGATATCATAAGCCCCACCTGTTTGCCGGGACAGGTACAAACTGTAATCGACCAGCTTGAAAAATTCAGCTGGCAAAGATTGCCAGCTATTGGCCGCTGCGCGGTTGAACTCGCATAAATGTGAGGATGGGTCCCAGGTACTCATCTGCATGACAACCTGGTTCAGCTCCGCTTCTATACCCGCCTGCAATTCGTGCACATCGTGGGCTGGCAGGCAGAGTAGCTGCACAGTCCAGCTGGTGCCCATGCTCAGCCCACTGAGTGTATGGCTGATCGCATGGGCGGGCGGTACTTGTGGTTCCGCCACATCCAGCGGTATAAAAACACGACGCATATTGCTCAGTATTTGTTGCTAAGTATTGATAATGATTATTGAGGCAAGACTTCCAGTGTGGCTACATAGCTGGCTACCCTGGATTTGGCCGGAGCCTTGACTTGCTTGTCGTCCTTGATTTCTGCTTCCATCCAGTACATGCCTGCATTTGCCCAGGTCACGCTGAATTTGCCATCATTATCTGTCACAAAAGTTTTTTCATCGAGCTTCTGGCGGTAACGTACGCCACCAGCTATCAGGGTGACACTGACCTTGGCTGCCGGTTTGCCATCCAGGGTCAGGCGGAATTGTGCTGTTTCACCGGCGACCAGATCATTCGGGTGAGTGGCGCCACTCAATTCCAGGCCGCTGCCAGTGATTTCCATCGCTTTACCGCCGGGTTTGCCATTGGTGACGAAGGTTTCAACGCGACCACTGCGTTGTGTGACTTGCAGTTCTTCTGCATTGGCTGGCACTTCTTTGGCAAAAGTTTCTGCCGTACCGCGCCAGCGCTTGACCTTGCCTTCTTCTTTGTAACTGGCGAATAGGCCTTCATTCAACAAACCAATTTTATAGCTGCCAATCTGGCTGAGCTTGACATCGAAACTGCTGCGGTATTTGCCGGTATTGGCATTTTCCGGTTTCAGCGCAGTGCCGTCTGGTGCTGTGATAAACAGATTATCAAGCTTTAGCGCATTGTGATCAAACACAAACACATCGGTAGCAGCAGCTGCATCGACGGTCACCCATGGGGTATTGCCAGCCACCACAGTTGAGGATGGCACCAGGAAGGCGCGGTGCGCCTGCGCCGTGAATGCTGCGCAAGCCAGTGCAGAGAACAGAGCGATTTTTTTAAAATTTTTCATGATTATCCTTGAGCTAGTCTTATTTGATCGTCACAGCAATAGTTCCCAGCTCATGGCTACCCTGGGCTTTGAGGTTTTGCTCGCCTTTGGCTTGCCACTGGAACGGAACTTTAACCACTTCACGGCCACCGCCCTCACGCGCAGCTTCAACGATAAGCTGGTAGTCACCTGCTGGCAGTTTCGCCAATATACCCTTGTCACCGGCAAAACTCAGGGTTTGCTCACCGGTAGTACGGGTAGCTCCACTGACGCCTTCGACCGGCATTTGTAATTCACGGCCACTACGGCGCCACCACTGACGCAAATCCTTCAACCATTTCGTACCTTCATTGTCGC
Organism: Undibacterium sp. KW1; assembly: GCF_009937955.1. Lineage (NCBI taxonomy): Bacteria > Pseudomonadati > Pseudomonadota > Betaproteobacteria > Burkholderiales > Oxalobacteraceae > Undibacterium > Undibacterium sp. KW1. Next base: position 180,727 of record NZ_AP018439.1, read on the forward strand.
GCTTTTTCAAGTCATACCAGACCGACAGGTTGCCAGCAAATGTCTGGTCTGGTTTTTCCAGCCAGATCGCGACATAGGGCTTGTGATATTCAGCCACATTCAAACGTGGCACTTCGACTTTCAAAGTCAGGTCAGCCGCGACGGCATTTATAGCCGGGGCACCCAGCAGACTGGTGATGGCAAACGGGAGCAATTTACGCATGGATAGACAACCTTATTGAGAACAAAGTAAGAACAAAGAATGAACGGTTTTAAATAACTAGTGAACTGTAACAGTGAAAATCGGAGTGCCTGCCATGTGCGCGACGATCATGGCTGCGTTGCAAATACTCGCGATAGCCCCGCTATCGCTGTGTTTTGCATCTTGCCCTGATGCGCCGGGCACATGTCTTTCACTCTCGATTTCACTGTAACAGTCCACTAGTGGATAAACATCAGGGCAAGTATCAGAGGCAGCACAAGTCCAAACACCACCACCGGCCAGGTGCTCGGGCGTTTGCCTGCATGCATCTTCAACAGGAACAGGCCGGTCACACAAAAAATCAGGCAGACCACCGCAAAGGCATCGATAAACCAGTTCCATGCTGCGCCGGTATTGCGGCCTTTGTGCAGGTCATTGAAATAGGCGATCCAGCCACGGCTGGTCAGCTCATATTCCACTTCCCCATTGTCCAGTTCTATGCGCAACCAGGCATCGCCACCGGGTCGGGGCAAGCCTATATAGACTTCTTCCGGTGACCATTCCGGTGCCTGGTCACCCAGTTTTACTCCCATGTCTTGTGCCAGCCATTCACTGACATCGCTGGGGATGGCGGCGTCATCGGTATTTTTCAAAGCGTTCAACTGCGACAACAAGGCAAATGGCAGCTTGCCTTCTTTCTTGCTGACGACAGGATGCGCTTCTATCTGTGCAGAATGATTCAGGGTGATGCCTGTCGCCGCAAACAGGATCATCGCTATCAGGCACAGTGCAGAACTGATCCAGTGCCATTGATGCAAATGGCGCAACCAGAAAGCCCGGCTTTGTTGTTGCGATAAATTGTCCGTACTGGCTTGCATGAATTTATTCTTGTTCATTCTAAATGATAATTATTCTCAATTGTACATGGAGTCGTGTCGAAAAAGCAGTGGGAATTGTACATTTTTGTTTCCGCCTGACAGCGTGATAGGCATTTTGATAACTTTATTCCAAAGTCCACCCAGGCAGTGCGTGATAAACTTTTAGGGATATCAACTTATTTTCTTCATTATGAACGTCGTCATTCTTGCAGCTGGCATGGGCAAACGCATGCAATCTTCTTTGCCCAAAGTATTGCACACGCTGGCAGGCAAGCCTTTACTGAACCATGTGATCGCCACGGCGCGACAACTGCAGGCCAGCACTATCTGCGTGATCTATGGCCATGGCGGTGAACAAGTACCAACAACCGTTGCCGCTGAAGATTTGCGCTTTGCGCTGCAAGAACCACAGCTGGGTACCGGCCACGCTGTTGCCCAGGCTTTGCCTGTGCTGGATATCAATCAAGCTACCCTGGTCTTGTATGGCGATGTGCCACTGACAACGCCAGCCAGCCTGGCCCGCCTGATTGCGGTAGCCGGTAAAGACAAGCTCGGTATCCTGACCGTGGACATGGCTGATCCTACAGGTTTGGGCCGTATTGTCAGGGAAGACGGCATCATCAAGCGCATCGTCGAACAAAAAGATGCGAATGAGACTGAGCGCCAGATCACTGAAACCAATACCGGCATCATGTCCATACCAACTGCTCACCTGCAAAAATGGCTGGGTAATTTATCCAACAAGAATGCCCAGGGTGAATATTATCTGACCGACATCGTCGCCCAGGCAGTAGCTGATGGTGTGGAAGTTGTCTCGGCCCAGCCCGATGCTGTCTGGGAAACCTTGGGCGTCAACAGCAAGGTACAACTGGCCGAGCTGGAGCGCACACATCAAAAAAATATCGCTCTCAAATTACTGGAACAAGGCGTGGGGCTGTATGACCCGGCACGCATCGATGTACGTGGTAACCTGCAATGCGGGCGTGATGTGTCCATTGATGTAGGCTGCGTCTTTATCGGTGACGTGCAACTCGGAGATGGCGTCACGATAGGCCCGAACTGCGTCATCAATAATGCGCGCATTGCAGCAGGCAGCAGCATCAAGGCCTTCTGCCATATTGAAGATGCAGTAGTCGGTGCCAAATCACAGATAGGCCCTTATGCCCGCCTGCGCCCTGGTGCCGAGCTGGCAGAGGATGTGCACATCGGTAATTTTGTTGAAGTAAAAAATAGCCAGATCGCTGCACACAGCAAGGCCAATCACCTGGCTTATATTGGTGACGCCACCATAGGGAGCCGCGTCAATATAGGTGCCGGTACGATTACCTGCAATTATGACGGCGTGAACAAGTCTCGCACCATCATTGAGGATGATGCTTTCATCGGCAGTGATACACAACTGGTGGCACCAGTGCGGGTAGGCAAGGGCGCGACTTTGGGCGCAGGCACGACCCTGACCAAGGATGCACCGGAAGGCAAGCTCACCGTCTCACGCGCAAAGCAGATCACGATTGATGGCTGGCAGCGTCCAGTCAAAATCAAGAAATAGACACTCATGGTGTAGCGGTCTGCCATGTCAGTCATATCGGCTGGCCGCTACACAGTAATACACGTCAAAAAATCAGGACAATGTTTGCAATAACTGCGCAGCTTTCTGCGCTTGCGGCGCATTGTTTTTGACTATTTCGTTCAAGTATTTTTTTGCTTCATCTGCACGGTTTTTCTCTGCTGCCAGAGTCGCCGCACGCATCCACACCGCACCACGGAAATTCACATCAGTCTGGGCAAACTGCTGCGCATCGATAACATCTTTCAGCAATTGCTCACCCTTGTCGTGACGGTTCATTATTTTTGGAACGGCCAGATAAGTGCTGGCAGCGACGAAGCGCACTTCCAGTGCCACAGGCACGCTGCCATGCATGGCGGGGCTATTTTCCGCCAGTTGCAAAGCCTGTTCTACCATCGCTGTGCCATCTTCCAGTGCCATGGTTTTTTCGCCTTTGGCGAATTTGTCGAGTGAAGACTTGGCAGTTGCTGCACCGGCATAAGACATCAGCAAAGGATTGCCTGGTTCTTGTTTGAGCAAATTGCTGAAGGTATTTGCTGCTTGCTGGTTAGCTGTTCTGCTGGCATCTATTTCAGCCTGGGCCAGTGAATTGATGTAGTCCTGATTCAACCATGCAGTCACAGCATTGGCGACATATTGTTCCTGGCTGATGGCCGGTGTACTGACCAGTTGTTTGACGGCAGTTTTGAATTCAGTTTCCGAGAAAGCCATGGCATTGCTGGCAAGAGTGGCGATGCCAGCGGCAAGCAAAACGGTTTTGATGGTAGTTGTAGTAAAGAGGTTTTTCATGATGGACTCCAGTAAATTATTCAGTAAGTTAATAAGCTGTGTGCTTGTTTGTTTGAGTGTTGTTCGGTACGGCAATGTCAGATTAAGGGCTGGTCGCGCAAGTCACCACCGGTATGAGATCAGTGGCAGGAATCTGGTGTGAAGCCTGAAAAAACGGGCGTGAAATGAGTTCTGGAAAAACAGAAAATTTCTGTCTATGGTGTATGAGGGACTTGGCGTGCCCACAAGGATGCAATTTCACAACAGTATGATGCCGGTTTGATAAGTGAGCCTGGCATAGAAAGGCAACTGAAAGCTTGTACTCCTTAGCATGTGAACCGACCACATGACACGCATGTTGTCTGCAAAACAAAAATTTCTATAGGAGAACACCGATGAAGAAGTTACTCGGCGCGGCCACGCTGGCATGCATGGCAACTGCAGCGCATGCGCAAACCAGCGTCACTATCTATGGCCTTATTGATGCCAACATCACTTATAACAACAATGCTGACGCGAATAAAGGCAGCCAGTTCAAACTCAATAGCGGCGGCATGAACACCTCACGCTTTGGCTTGCGCGGCAGTGAAGACCTGGGTGGCGGTTTGAAAGCCATCATGCAACTCGAAGGTGGTGTCTTGCTCGATACCGGTGCGTCTGATGGTGACATCTTTGGCCGTCAGGCCAATGTTGGCCTGCAAGGTGATTTTGGCCGCATCGTCGCTGGCCGTTCATACAGCACCACCTATGATTTCATCCTGCCGTTCGACCCTATGGGTTATGCGCCGCAATATTCCTGGGCAACTTCCGCCGGTGCCACAGGCAACCGTAAAGACGGCATGCTGACTGGTGTATCCAATCTCTTGAAATACCAGTATGACGGCAAGGGTTACAAACTCGGTGCAACTTATGGCTTTGGTGAAGTGGCAGGCAATACCTCAGGCAATGCCAAATACATCGTTGCGGCCAGCGCGTTCGATGGCCCGTGGGCAGCTGTCATCACCTATGAGCAAAATAATAGTGCACCGATAGCCAACGGCACTTATGACCAGGCCAAGGTATTGCACCTGGGTGGGTCTTATGATTTTGGCCCTGCCAAAGTGTTTGCTGGCTACCGCAATTTCAAGAAAACCCTGGCAACAGGTGCTGCAGACCAACGCAGTGACACACTGTGGCTGGGTGCCAATTATGCAGTGGCACCTTCCTGGACTCTGACGGGCGTCTACTACTATCAGGACATCAAGAATGTCGCATCAGGTGCAGATGCTGATCCAGGCATGCTGGTGCTGCGCGCCAAGTATGCGATGTCTAAACGCACTGATATCTATATCGCCACAGGCTATGCCAAGGCCAGCAATAACAAGCTGACTGGCGTATCGCGTGATGATGCAGGTTTTGCATCGAACCAGACATCGGCGACAGTTGGTATCCAGCATCGCTTTTAATCGTATCGCGTGATGCTGTAAAAATCAAAAGCCCTGAGCTGCCAGATAGTTCAGGGCTTTTGTGTCTCGATATGACTGCTTCAATGTGGCCTGACTTCTTTCTTCAAAGCCGCCATCGCCATCTTCTCGACCAGACCAGGCGCGATCAGTTTCAGCCAGCGTCCCAGCTTGCCCTTGAAGCTCATGACGACGTCACGGTCACCACGTTCATAGCCACGTATGATCAGCGATGCACATTCTTCTATCGACATCGCATCATCTTCTTTCAAGCCACTCTTGCCTGCTGCTTCACCCGCCGCGTTATAACCGTGATAGCGTATCTGGGTAGCCACCACGCCAGGATATGCCACAGTCACCCTGACGCCAGCTTCTTTCAGTTCTGAACGCAAGCTCTCAAAAAAACCGCCCATGGCAAACTTGCTGGCACTGTACGCGGTGCGACCCGGTACACCGATCAGGCCTGCCAGGGAAGATACCGCAACGATAGTGCCGCGTGATTTTTTGAGATGGGGCAGGGCTGCATGGGTACACCAGACACTGCCCCAGAAATTGATGCGCATGAGCTCCTGGTACCAGCCCAGGTTATCCACTTCTTCCAGCAGGGCCTGGGCAGATTTACCCGCATTATTGATGAGCACATCGATACTACCAAACTGTTCCACTGCTGCTTCTATCAGATGGCGGCAATTGGCTTCCATGCCGACATCGGTTTTTACTACGTGTGACACAGCACCAAAAGCCTTGCATTCTGCAGCCACTTTCTTGAGTGCTTCTTCATTGCGCGCCGCCAGCACCAATGCCAGGCTGGGGCCATATTTTTTAGCCAGTTGACGCGCGATTTCTGCCCCTATTCCATCTGAACTGCCAGTAATGACAACGACCTTGTGCTTTGCCTTCATAGTTTGTAGCTTTCATCCGTTCGATCAAGTTTGCGTATCAGGGAGGGCCAGACAAAGGCACCACCCAAACCACCAGTCTGTACGCGCATGGCTTCTGCCACCCCTTTGACGATAAGCGGGTTCACATGTACCAGCTCACCCCCGGCCTGCGCTGCCAGCTGTATCTGGCAAGTTGCTTCAAAGGTATACATCGACAGGAAGGCATCGGCGATCGACTTGCCTGCTGTTAATAAGCCATGATTGCGCAACATCAGGAAGTTAGCCTGTCCCATGTCAGCTTGCAAGCGCGGCTTTTCATCTTCCCTGAATGCAACGCCCTCATAATCATGATAAGCCAGTGATGCCAGCACAAAAGTTGATTGCTGCGACAGCGGCAGCACGCCACATTTTTGTGCGCTGACCGCGACCCCTGCCCGTGTATGCGTATGCAAAACACATTGCACATCTTCACGCGCCGCATGTACGGCGCTATGGATGACAAAGCCAGCCGGGTTCACCGGAAACGGTGAATCAATCACCTTATTGCACTGCTGATCCACCTTCACCAGAGAGGACGCTGTGATTTCATCAAACATCAGGCCATAAGGGTTGATGAGGAAATGATGCTCAGGCCCAGGTATGCGTGCACTGATATGGGTGAACACCAGGTCGCTCCAGCCATACAGAGCGACAAGGCGATAACAGGCTGCCAGATCGACACGTAATTGCCATTCTGCTGCGCTGACCTGATCTTTGACTGAGGGGATATGCATATTGTCTCCAGTGTTGTTTTTTTGTGACTCGGGCTTACACAAAACCGCTCCCACTGCGTTGCGGCGATTTTGTGCAAGTCCTTGTGATTATTTGTCGTTGTTGCCGCTGATGGCCGCTTTGTAGATGGTATTGCGTGGCTGGCTGAACAGCTTGGTCAGCATGGGTTCAAATTCCACCAGCGGGAAAGTTTCTGCATGCGCATCGAAGGACGGGTTGTCGTACAAGGCGCAAAATTCTGCCGTGCGCTCGAAATGCGGGTGGCCACGGAATTGCTCGCGCATATCCCTGTCCATGCCTATGTGGTGGAAAAAGTAATTGCCCTGGAAGATCCCATGATGCTGCACCATCCACAAGTTTTCTTCGCTGACAAAAGGTTTCAGGATCGCTGCAGCAATATCGGGATGGTTAAAAGATCCCAAGGTATCGCCTATGTCGTGCAATAGCGCGCAACAGACATACTCATCATCACGACCATCCCGCAAGGCGCGCGTGGCGGTTTGCAATGAATGGGTAAAGCGGTCCACTGGGAAACCGCCATAGTCTCCCTCCAGCAAACGCAGATGTTGCATAACCCTGTCTGGCAAGCCCTGAACAAAATGCCGGAACTCGCCACTGATGATTTGCCAGTCTTCCTGGGTGCTGTCCTCCATACGGACAAATTGCGCGCGATGTTGCATTTGAATACTCCCTGAAGTAGACGTATACGTATAGACATAACAGCCATACCTTAAACGCAGTTTTTAACTCAAACTGTCAAATACTTTACAATTCAGCGCATCTATTCATGCAGGCAATTATTCTTTCATGGCATCACAAGCAAACCTGATGAGCATCTTGCTGGCCGACCCCTGGTTTGCCAGCCTGCCAGTGGCGGACCGCAAGACCATGTTAGCGTCTTGCGAACATTTGCGCTTGCGGCCCGGTGAAATGTTGTTTCGCCAGGGCGACCAGCCCAATGGCTTTTATGCCCTGCTCAGCGGTACGGTGAAGATGTCCACCCTAAGCGCTGAGGGGCGAGAGGCCATTCTCATCTTCCTCGATGCTGCCACCTGGTTTGGTGAAATCTCCCTGATCGATGGTGAGCCGCGTACCCATGACGCCACTGCACTCAGTGAGGTTGAGCTGCTGGTGCTGGAACCACCAGTTTTTAACATCCTGATGCAGCGCAATTCCTTTGCCACCGCAATCACCCGCATGCTGGCAAAGCGCATACGCCTGTTATATGGCATAGTTGAAGATGCTGGCCTGCGTTCAGTACGGGCCAGGGTGGCGCGTCGTTTGCTGTTGCTGGCTGAAGTAGCGAACCGGCAACAGGATGGTCATGCCCTGGTAACGGTTACCCAGGAGGCACTGGCCATGATGCTGGGTATGACGCGCCAGACCCTGTCCAAGGAATTGCAGTTTTTCAGGCAACATGATCTGATCAGGCTTGCCTATGGCAGCATAGAAATACTGTCAGAAAGCAGGCTAGCTGTATTATGTGACAAAGAGTGACTTTCTTGAGTGTAATCTTGCTTGCCGCAAAGCATTGTTATGCTCTATCGTGTACAGAATCGTGATCAAGGTGGGTCTTGATGAGTATGCTGACGAAGTGGCAAGTCTTGCGCGTAGTTCTGCTGTCCTTCCTGGGGCTTTCGCCTTTGCATGCCCGGGCTGCCTGTTCACGTGTGATCAATGCCCCCGTCACCGCACTTGGTTTCAGCGTCGTCGTCAACGGTGACAATATCAGCGGCATCTATCCCGAGATCTTCCGCAGTCTGTCTTCCAAAGAAACTTGCCAGTTCCTGTTTTCGGCAGTGCCGCGTGCCCGCCTTGAAGTATTGTTTGAGAACGGCCAGGCCGATATCCTGTTCCCAGCCATCCGCACAGCCAGGCGCGACGAGCTTGGTCATTTTGTTCCCCTGATTTACACACGGGCCACTCTGATATCCCTGCAATCCGCACGACCTGCCATACGTAGCCAGCAAGAATTGCTGGAACAAAAAAACCTCAAGGTTGTGGTCGTACGTGGCTTTGATTATGGCGAAGCTTATCAGGCTATCATTGCCGAGCTGCAAAAACAGGGCAGGCTCATCGTTGAGGCTGATACCGTATCTGCAGCCAGGGTATTGAAATCAGGCGTGGCTGATTTCTCCCTCATGGCACCGTATATTTTTGCCGGGGCAGTGCAGGGCGATACCAGGGTAGAAGACATCGCCGACAAACTCAGGTTTGACCCCCTGCCTGAACTGCCCTGGAGCGACAGCGGTATCTACCTGTCAAAGAAAAGCCTGAGCCAGGATGACCGCAATGCCCTGCAAGAAATGATGGAAAAGGCAGCCCGTTCAGGCATGGTCTGGAAAGGCTTTTCACGTTACTACAAACCCGAAGTGCTGAAAGAAGGCAATCGCCCGCGTTAGCGTTTTAGCCCAGGATCAGGATTATTGGAATCAAGAATATTCAGCGGACAGAGATTAATGGTTTTTCAGATAAACAGAACAATATTACGCATGAGCTTGTTTGCCGCCCTGGCGGTGTCCGCTGACCAGGGCTTTGCCGCCTGTACCCGTGTAATCACCGTACCTGTCGCCTCGACAGGGCGTAGCGTCATCATCAACGGTAAGCAAATTGAAGGCATATACCCCGACCTGTTGCGCAGCCTCATGGAAAAAGAGGCCTGCAAATTTTCCCTTAGCGCCGTACCCAGGGCCAGAATGGAACTGATGTTTGAAACCGGCAGGGCAGACCTGCTCATCCCCGCCAGCCGCACTCCCAAGCGCGATGAGCATGGCATCTTCATCCCAATGATCTATAACCGCGCCACCCTGATATCCTTAGACAGCAATCGCCCTGTCATCAGCTCGGCACAAGACCTGCTCGACAAAAAAGACTTGAAAGTTGCCCTGGTGCGTGGTTTTGATTATGGACCTGCTTACCAGGACCTGATCAAGGAGCTGAGCAGACAAAAACGCCTGTATCTTGATGCCGATCCACTGTCAGTCGCACGTTTGCTCAAAGCCGGGATTGCCGACATCACCATCATGGCTCCCTCCATACTTGCAGGTGCCATCATGGACGACGGACGCGTACAGGAGATGCTTGAAAAACTACGTTTCGAACCTATCCCCGAATTGCCATGGGGGATAGCGGTGCCTATATTTCCAAAAAATCTCTGGGTGCAGAAGATGCAGCGGCACTCAAGGACACACTGGAACAGGTCGCCAAGTCAGGCATGGTCTGGAAGGGTTTTCAACGTTATTACCCGGCGAATGTTTTGAAAGAAAGCATACGCCCACGCTGAACGGGCGTACTCAAAAACTATAACGCGATAGCTGTCTCAAACTTGCTGCGCAAGATAGAAAAAAAACTACGCACATTACGCACATTCGCATGTGTCGCAAACAGCCTGTGCGCCAGCGCATGATAGGCCGCCATGTCTGCCACCTGTATCACCAGCACAAAATCTGGCCCCTGCGACACGCGGTAACATTGCTGCACCGCCCCTTCCTGCGCCACCAGTTGCTCAAATTCCACCAGCTTCTCGGTTGCCTGATGATCGAGCGTGATTTCGACGATGGCAGTCAAGCCCGCCCCCAGCTTGCTGGCATCCAGCAACGCCACCTGGCGGCTGATGATGCCTTCATCCGTCAGCCGCTTGACGCGGCGCAGGCAGGTCGGTGCAGACGCATGCACCCGCAAGGCCAGCTCATGATTGGTCAGCGAGGCATCTTTTTGCAATTGCTGCAAAATACGTTTATCCAGTTCATCTAACTGATTAACAGTCAACATATGATTGATAATTCCAAATTTTCTTATATATTGAAATAATAGTTCAATTAGAAAATTGATGTTCTATAAATTTCAATAATATGTAAATTTTGAAAGAAAATATCAAGCCATCTGCTTTAGCATGAACACATATTCATTCTTTATCAGAGGTCACCATGTGCGGTATCGTCGGCGCAGTTGCTCAACGCAATATCACCCCCGTCTTGCTCGAAGGCTTAAAACGGCTTGAATACCGTGGCTATGACTCATGCGGCGTCGCACTGCATGTAGATGGTCACCTCCAGCGCTCACGCAGCACCTCCCGCGTGGCAGACCTGCAGGCACAGATAGACCAGTCCGGCCTCGCTGGTTTTACCGGCATCGCCCACACCCGCTGGGCCACCCACGGCGCACCGTCTTCATCCAATGCCCACCCGCATTTCTCGCGCGAGCGCATCGCCCTCGTGCACAATGGCATCATAGAAAACCATGAAGAACTGCGCGCAGAACTGACACAGGCTGGTTATGTGTTCGAGAGCCAGACCGACACCGAAGTCATCGCCCACTTGATAGACCACCTCTACAGCGGTGATTTGTTCGAGACCGTGCAAATCGCCATCAAGCGTCTGACAGGCGCATTTGCGATTGCCGTATTTTGCCGCGACGAACCACACCGCGTGGTTGGTGCACGCCAGGGTTCCCCATTGATCGTCGGCGTAGGCCAGGGCGAAAACTTCCTCGCATCAGACGCCATGGCAATCGCAGGCACCACAGACCAGATCATCTATCTCGAAGAAGGCGACGTGGTCGATCTGCAACTGCAAAAAGTATGGATAGTCGATAGCGAAGGCAAATCGGTGCAGCGCGAAGTGAAAACCGTACACGCCCACAGCGGCGCAGCAGAACTCGGCCCATACCGCCACTACATGCAAAAAGAAATCTTCGAGCAACCGCGTGCGATTGCCGATACGCTGGAAGGCGTCATCAGCATCATGCCCGAACTGTTTGGCGACGGTGCCTACAAAGTCTTCAAGCAGATAGACTCGGTATTGATACTCGCCTGCGGCACCAGCTATTACGCAGGCCTGACGGCCAAATACTGGATAGAAGCAATCGCCAAAATCCCCGTCAATGTAGAAATCGCCAGCGAATACCGCTACCGCGAAAGCGTGCCCAACCCCAATTCACTCGTCGTCACCATCTCGCAAAGTGGCGAGACAGCAGACACCCTGGCCGCACTAAAACATGCGCGCAGCCTGGGCATGCTGCACACTCTGACAGTCTGCAATGTCGCCACCAGCGCCATGGTGCGTGAATGCGCCTTGTCCTATATCACCCATGCCGGTGTCGAAGTGGGCGTCGCCTCCACCAAGGCTTTCACCACACAACTGGCAGCACTCTTCCTGCTGGCACTGTCCCTCGCCCAAAGCAAAGGCCGCCTTAGCGAAACTGACGAAGCAGAACACATACGCGCCCTGCGCCACCTGCCCGTCGCCATCAGCGCCGTGCTGGCACTCGAACCACAAATCATTTCCTGGGCAGAAGAATTCGCCCGCAAGGAAAACGCCCTCTTCCTCGGTCGCGGCCTGCATTACCCCATCGCCCTCGAAGGCGCATTAAAACTCAAAGAGATTTCCTACATCCACGCCGAAGCATATCCCGCAGGTGAACTCAAACACGGCCCCCTGGCCCTGGTCACCAAGGAAATGCCCGTCGTCACCGTCGCCCCCAACGACACCCTGATAGAAAAACTCAAGTCCAACATGCAAGAAGTCCGCGCCCGCGGCGGCGAACTCTACGTCTTCGCCGACGCCGACTCCCGCATCACCTCCAGCGAAGGCGTGCACGTCATCCGTCTGCCAGAACACTACGGCCAGCTGTCACCAATACTACACGTAGTGCCACTGCAATTGCTGGCCTATCACACCGCACTTGCGCGGGGGACGGACGTTGACAAGCCACGCAACCTTGCAAAAAGCGTGACTGTTGAATAAGGCAGGGCATTGAGTTATGACTAGAGCAAATAAAGTTGGTCGGGCCCGAATAAAGTTGGTCGGGTCGACCGTGCAAATTGTACATATTGATGGAATAAGCTCTTTGCTCGCTGAAGTATTGATTTCTCTGGATTATATTTTCCAGTTTCGTAATTAAATTTTACGTTACTCGGTTTTGTACTCTATAGGAATTAGTAGCTAACTCGAAATTTGAGGTTTGCATTTACAATCCAATGGCTTATTCATCCGAATAGCTTTGAAAGTTGCGGATCATTTAGGCGAACGCACCATTTGGCTACGGAAGATAGTTCAGCGCTTGGTTTTGTGAGTTCAGCAATCTCACGGGCTTCATTCTTGACGCGTTCTCGTGCAGCTGCAGAGTGTCTAGTCTGATCCAAAGCACGTCTATAGTTGTTGATATGTGTCATCATGCGTTGCCAAACTTTGCGTCGCTCTTCTGCTAAAGCCTGATGATCAGTAAGTTTTAAGCGATTAACAGTTCGACAGACACGAACAAAATCCCAGCGCGAGATACCAGGTGCTGGTACGGCCTTACCTTCTTCATCGAAAGCCAGCAGGGCTACATCATGGGCGTTAGTTGGATCAAGGAAATGCGGAATCTCATCGCCCTCACATTGCCGCGCGAACTTCGAGTATGGCGAACCGTACTGCAAAGGAAACCATGCCCCTTTTTTTCGGTTGGGCGCTGTACCTGCAATACGGAAATTCATATAGTCGAAGGCCAACCACCAGTAACCATCTCGTTCTGGACCTTTGATGTTGCGCGCAACTTTTTTAGGTCGAAAATGTTCCACGTCTAAATGGGAAGCGATATCCCGAGCCTCAGTAAACCAACATTTACCTTCAGAAAGCGCTAATAACCAAGGTTTGAGCTTACTCCAGTGAGCGCTGTGATCATCGATCATTTGATTGCGCTCTTTGATTTTACCTGACGCATCCAGCTTAGTCAGCTCTTTTACTAGCCTATCGGATTCGACCAACCATGCGCTCCAGTCGGCTTGCGTCCAACGTATGTTTGAGGGTAACTCTGCATCCGTCGGAAGCTTGTGGTCCAAGTCAATAAATATCATTTACCAGCACTCTCTCGCAAGATTTCGTCAATGATTGAATCGGCAATGGCATCTTGTTCCACTTGCTCTTGCCGAGTCAGTGTAGGTTTTCGGAAGCGCCGATGCTGTGCCATCTTACGCACAAAAAGAGCGTAGTCTGGGTCGCGAAAATCGGCATTCGAGAATCCTAGGTCGGCCAACTCGGCTGACAATCTACTGAGCTCAGCGTCATCTTCCAGTGTACGAGGAATCTTCACGAATAGTTCATTGCGCCTAAACAATCGGCGCTCAGTTTCGATATCCAGCGTCGATGAGAGCCCGAACAGCTCGCTTTTGAGTAAACCAGTCACCCCCATGCCTTGCGGGTGTTCATCTGGCATGTCCACCACCGTCCGCTGACCATCACGGCGTAGTATGTGCACCTGTTCGCGCTTTAGACTTCCCACCATCATCGGGTCGTGTGTGGTGATGAGAATTTGTGACTCGCCTTGTGCTAGTGTGGCACCATCCGATGCTAACACACCCTCAATATCATCGAAGTAGCGTAATTTCCAGATCGGGTTGAGATGCGTGTCCGGTTCGTCAAGTAAAAACAGGCAATGGTCTTCACGGGTGATGCGCATCAGACCCAACACAGTGAGCATTTGTAACTCACCTTCGGAAAGCTGAGTAAAACTCACTTTGCCTCCATGCTCGTCTCGTTTTTTGACGGTGATGCGCACTTCGTCGATCAGGTCGCCAATGTAGGCACCCTCGGCGTAACGGAAAAAACTGTCTGTGCCGCCGACTAGGTCGCCCAATTGTTTAAGCTTGTCCTGGCTCGGCACAAATAAGTATAGCTGCTTTTGTTTTTCGCTACGGCCACGGAAATCGATTTGCTTAGTGGCTTCTTGTTCAATTGGTGCCCAGGCCACTTGCCAAAGTTTGTCCAAGAATTCACTCACCACATTGCCACGCGCATACCAAAAGCGTGGATTACCCTCATTGAGGTCGTTCTCGTCGAATTTGCCGTTTTTTCGTTTTTCACGCAAACGATGCGGCTCTTTCAACACGAACAGAGCGGATTCTAGTGACTCGATATGCAGGTTTTTCAGTACCTTCTGAAATACTGGGTCATCTGATAATAAACACGCGAGCAGTACCAATTGGCTGTGTCCTCCACGGCAGTAGAACAAACGGCGAAGAGTGTCATCTCCAAATCGTTTGGAGCGGTTTTCGATGTCCGCGTGTAGCTTGGCTGCAGCATCTGCGTCAAACTCAGAATTGCGATACAGACTTGCCAATGCATTCCCACTCAGTTTTTCTGAGGCAGTAAATTCTTGCTGGCGGTTGAAGCGGCGCTGGTGCTCCTCAAACAGCGCTTCCATACGCTCGTTACGACCCGAGTAATAGGCAAAAATATGCGAAGGTAGTAGTTCGCGGTTTTTCAGTAAGTAACCCTGTGTCTCCGCCTTGCCATCCACCCATACATACGGGCGCTTTTGTCTGGTGGTATCGGCTACCAAGCGTACCTCATGGCCGCGAATGCTGTAAGTCAGTGCGAAATCGAAAGCCGCTTCGCGATCGAGATCAACATCACGAAAAATGGTAATCAGCGCCTCGATCAAATTCGACTTGCCAGTGCCATTTTGACCAATCAGGGCGTGACTTCGAATAGGTCTACGCAGAACATCTGTTGCGCTTTCTTTAGATACAGGTAAATACGACTCGAATGTGATGTCGAGTTCGTGCAGATTTCTGAAAGCATGGATGCGAACATGTTGCAACTGCATATCAGACGCTCACTGGGTTGGGTTGCTTTTCGCGCATTTCAGCCACTGCGGGCTCCAAAATCCAGCCTTGTTCCACCTCTGTTTTCAACTGCGCGTAAAACGCGTCGATTTCGCCGCCAAAGCGTTGCCATAGATCTTTGGCTGGCATTCCGCTGTTGTGTCGAACCAAAATGGTAGCTAGCGGGGCTTGGGCTTTGATATCCGGCGCTTTGCCCAAGTGTAGTGCGGCAATCAATTCGGTTTGCGGAGCTTTCATGGATTCCTCTTTTTGTTCGATGGCGATACCAGTGATGTTTGCAACCGAGGTATCGGCAAGCAATTTTCCAACCTCTTGCGCCTTTTTATGCGTATTCATTAGTACATCACAGAGTGCATTGATCTCTTTAATTCTTAAAAGGATACGTTTGATTTCGGCTTTTGGTGGCAAGGGGACTAGCACTGATTGGAGAATTTCGAGATTTATATTTTTTTGAGCTGTTGAAGGCGCAAACGCCAGTAGTCGCTCTCTCGCTGTCTTCATAAAAAGCAGAAAATACTCTACCTCGTCACGTATTTCGGACGCTGGTACAAATCCGACAATGCTATCTGGGAAGCACGCATCAAATCCAAGAATTGCCGCATCCGCTATGTTCGCTGCAATGGTTATACAAAGTGTACCCTTTGGCCAAAGTTTGCTTTGAGCCAACCCGATGTCACTGTATTTGGAATGATATTCGTTTATTACGTCATTCGCGCGTGCCACTTCACCAGTTTGCACGAGCGGATAGATGCCAGGGGTGAAAAGTTTTGGATCATTCCGAGGTCTGTGTTTTGACTTACCTCTTCCAAACAATCCAACCTCGGGGAATCGAGCCCAAGCCCAGCCACGTGGCAACTCAAATGGTACCTCGGTAAGATCAATCTCAGGAATCGGCTTTGGACGTTTCATTTCGCCTTTCAAAACCATTTCTTTATGTTCAAGTGCGATACGGTAGAGTAAATTACTTGCAGGTTCGTCATCGTCGCACTGTTCTGTTAAAAGACCTCGTACGGCCAAGTCCATCGTAAATTGACGGAGATCAATTACATCCTCCGGCGTATGAAACAGTCGCGTGAAGTTATCGGACAGGCGCGCCCAGCTGTTTTGTAGGTCAGGTGGATTGACGGCTCTGGCGATGGCTTGAAGTGTCGATTGACGAAGGTTGTTCTGCAGCTTGCGGCGTGCTTGCTGTTGAGCTTCCAACTTGTCGCATAAATTCATTATTTCATCGACCTTTGCGACAATTCGGGCTTGTTCCTTGGTAGGGGGAAGTCCAACAAATGTCGCAACGATTTTCTCTTTGGAGATATTAGGTTGAGCACCGCCAACACCTAATCCGATGAAATGCCTTTTCATTGCACGTAGCGTGATCAACAAGAAGCGATTGTTTAATCCTTCATACGGCGTGCATGCACACACTGCCTGGTTCGTTGTACTTTCGATGCCAGTAATCGAAGTTTGTCCAATATTTGCACCATACATTGCGATCAGAACATCGCCTGGTACATTCAAACGAAGTGAGCATTCTTTTATTGCAAGATCGGAGACAAATTCTTCAGACTTTGTAATGTAGTCTGACTTCAGCTCGCCAGATTTGAACCAGGGGATACGTCCGCCGTAATATAGCGAGTTGCTGCGTAATGGCGTTGAACCAGCTCCCCAGTCACCCAACTCTCCAAGTTCTGCCCAGACCCAGCCTATTGAAAGGGAATCTTCTTTCAATGGTCGGCGTCCGTTGATCTTTTTAGCTAACCAACCTCGTTTCTTTAAATTTCTGTTGGCAGCAGTCTGGCGCATACGCTCAAGCAAAATTTCTGCATGTTCATCTACAGCGGTTTGTTGAACAAGTTTGCCGGTCACTGCGAAGTACAAAACTAAGTCACGCAACTGTGCCATGCCTCCTGGTGCATTGGCAATATGCCCAAACTCCGCCAAAAACTGCTGCGCGTCCATCAAACGTTCTCACTTATGAAGTGATGCGCCAGTGCGGCAGCCAGTTCGCTTTTTAGTTGGTTTTCGGTTTCTTCTATTTCACCTAGAAGCTTTTTGTATTTCTCCAGCAGAAGGTCGGGGTCATGAATTTCTTCTTCCAGCACATTGGGGTTGTTGATGTCAAGATTATAGATCGCCCAGTAAATGCGATCGCCCGCTGCCTTGGCGTCACGCGCTTGCAGACGT
Source organism: Undibacterium sp. KW1 (assembly GCF_009937955.1). Lineage (NCBI taxonomy): Bacteria > Pseudomonadati > Pseudomonadota > Betaproteobacteria > Burkholderiales > Oxalobacteraceae > Undibacterium > Undibacterium sp. KW1. The sequence continues at coordinate 197,998 of NZ_AP018439.1, forward strand.
AGAGAGCTAGCTTTGGTGCGTTGTTCGGCAATCTGAATGTCGATTTTCTCACGATGTTTGATGTCATTAGTGCCGGCTGTACTCTTGCGCAATTTCGTTACTTCGCTCTCCAATTCAGCGGCCTGGTCATTCAATTCCTTGGCTCGATGCCAGTGTGGGTGCGCTGAAGTATCGGCCTGCTTACGCTTGGCTTTGAAATCCACTTTCCAGGCAAATTCGTTTTCTACGCGGTCGGCAAAGTCGTTGGCTTCATCTCCCCACCATTCTTTCTCGGGCTTGAATTCTTCCAAGCGGATAGGTTTACTTTTGGAATAGCTCTTGTATCCCTTTGGATAAGCATGTTCGTAAAACCAAATCGTGTCGGTGTGAAAGTGCTCGCTGTCGTCTTCCAGCGTTGCACCCTTTGTGAAAAACAGCAGGTTGGTTTTAATAGTGGTGTAGGGCGCGAATACCCCTTTGGGTAAGCGGATGATGGTATGCAGCTTGCACTGTTGCATTAAGCGCTTTTTGATTTCTGCCTTGATGCCGTCACCAAAGAGAAATCCGTCTGGCAAGACAACTGCAGCACGTCCATCTTCCTCAAGTAACTTTACAATAAGCTGCATGAAGAGATCGGCAGTTTCCTTTGTTGGGTGGTGATAGCCAGCCCCCACACTGTCGTCTTCATAGCCGCCAAACGGTGGGTTGGTGACGATGCAGTGAACTCGCTGGTCGGCACGCCAATCGTTCCATCCCACGCTCAAGGTGTTGCTGCGCTTGATCTGACTGGGCACATCTATGCCGTGCAGCAGCAAGTTAGTGGTGCACAGCAGGTGCGGCAATTGTTTTTTTTCGATGCCGCCAATCAGGGTTTCGATAGCTCGTTTGTCTTCGGCGCTGGATTTTTTGCTCAACTGGTTACGGAAATGGTCGATCACTGCGGTCAAAAAGCCGCCAGTGCCGCAGGCAGGATCGAGCACGGTTTCGCGTTTGTCTAGACGCGGATTAACTCGATCCACCATAAACTGAGTAATCGCGCGTGGGGTGTAGAACTCACCCGCATTTCCGGCGCCGCGCAGGTCGTTGAGTAATTGTTCGTACACATCGCCCAACTGGGCACGCTCTTTAAAATCATCGAAGTGAATTGCTTCTTCAAGTTTTTCTATCACGGCCAGCAGTTGGGTGCCGGATTTCATGTAGTTATTGGCGTCTTCAAAAACGCTGCGAATCACAGCATGCTGCAAACTCTCGTTTGCATTAAGGTCTTTAAGCTGGGGAAACAGCTTATTGTTGACGAAATCTATGATGGCGTTAGGTCTTATTTGCGGGTGCTTTTTTCCGTCTTTGCTCGGCACGTAGGCTGCCCAGTTCCTCCAACGAAAGTCTTCGGGTAAAGGAGACATGTATTTCTTACCGTTGTCCTTGACGTCATCTTCCCACTCCCGTTCGCGTTGATCGAAAACTTTAAGGAATAGCATCCAGGTGAGCTGACCCAAGCGCTGGGCATCGCCGTCGACACCGTCATCCTTGCGCATGATGTCTTGTATGGACTTGATAGTGCTGCTGAGATTCATCGTTTCATTCGCTTATCTTTTGGCTTAACATATCATCAATCTTGTTTCAGTTATGGGCTACAACTGGGCACTTGTGCGAGTTTGAAATCGCACCCCACCGGTTGTGTCAGGCCAGTGCGGTCGTTAATTAAGAGGCCATGGCAACTGCTCTTGATAATAAACGAGGTATCCGGCACTTCGGCATCGTCCAAAGCGTCCTGAGTACCATTTCCAACTGAAAATTTGGCTTGTTTAGTCTCGAAACAATGACATTTGGTATATTAAGACTTGCATAGAACACAGAAGCTACATAATTTGGCCAACTCTTGGCGTCCTGAATGGCCGGTGTGAAGGGATTAATGCAGTTGTCGTCCTCGTTGCGCTCGTATTTGTTCATAGATGAGTTACTCACACTAAGCAAGGTCCTGTTTGTCTTCTGCACCGCCTGCTCGCACCCAGTCGTCCACTTCTGATAGCTTGAATTTCCATAATCTACCGATACGGTTCGCAGGTAGACCCTTATGCTCGCGCCAGCGATAGACGGTTTCCTTAACTACTCCCAGATGTTGGGCAACTTGTTCGGCAGTAACCCACGGTTCAGTGTTCATAGCATTCTTAAGGCGTTGGCGTTCAAAGTAGTCCAAAATCGTTGAAAGTCTAACAGAATTGAAGTTTGCTAGCCATAAAGAGTGGCCTATTAGCTATCAACTCCTGAATGGGGAATCCGTCAGAATGCTTTTAAGCAATAATTCGTAGTTTTCTAATAAATAATCAGCGTTTTCCAAATATTTTCGCATTACGGCTCGATTAGTCGAATTATTTCCGAAATTACTCCATCATAGGAGAGTTCTCGGCCAAGGACTTCTTGTTTTTGTAATACAGTTTTTGCCAAAGATTGAATAGTGTACAAATAGTGGCTGGAACTAAAATTTCCACAAAACCCCATACCCGTCATTGGTAAAAATGTTTGCTCGAAGTACTCCCCCAAGACCTGTGCAATACCATGTAGATAGAACCAAAAGCCCATGACTATTAGACAATCAGTTGCGTACAGATAAAAGCCAAAGGCTAGTCTATTTTGTAAGTCAGATTTATTGGCAAGACGAATGCAAATGGTTAATACGGCCAGGCCTTCCAGGCTTCCATGAGCCACTAAAGCTTTACATCGTTTCTTTATCCAGCGGGGATCTTGGATCGTTTGCGGAAAATGTAACATCCGCAGCAAAAGTTCGTCCCCTAGCTTTGTAGTGGTTCCAAGTAGTGTCCTGGCGGTCTCAGCTTCTGATTTATCTAATCGAAGGGCATTCCATAAAGGGCATTTAAAAATTGCCTCCGTACCAGGAACTCTTTCTTCAGCCAAATGCACCACGTTTGCTATGGGCTTGTGGTGACCATTTTTATAGTCGTTCCATCGCCGCAGAATGCCAACGACATCTCTGCCACCATCAGGTTCATCAATGACTGGTTCAATTAATTGTTGTACAGCACTAATAGATTCAACGTCCAGGCTCATTTTTAACGAATGGAACCAGAAAATTGTCGCCAACCTAGTCGGAATTTTGTACTTAGGAACCTTATCAAATTTCGCGTCAGTGGATGCGAAAATTTCAGACTTGACGTTTTTTGTCTTATAAATCATAGGTTTATCTTAGATTTTTTCGAAAATTAGACAAAAATAGGCTAAAAAACGTCTCATAGTCAAGACTCAAACCATGCCATACCATTGTGAAGATAACCGTACAGGACTTGACATGGCTAACCAAGAGATTGAATCGCAGAGAGCGCCGTGTGTTGCGGATGAGCTTTTACAAACTCTGTCCAACAGATATGGCTCAGTTTTGAGTTCGAAGGCATTGATCAAGGAGCTTGGTTACCCATCTGCTGCATCTTTTCATCAGGCGCTGGCACGTGGCACCGTTCCTGTGCCGATATTTAAGATCGAACATCGCCGAGGGAGCTTTGCTCTTTCCCTAGATGTTGCCACATGGCTGAGCCGTCAACGGGCACAGGCAATTACTTCAGAATAAATAAGAGTTATCCGGTCTGTGAGTACCAGGATCGGTGTTGATATTCCACAAGCGAAGGAGATGATCATGTAAACGCCACGCAAACAAAAAAGCCACCGGTTCCCGCCAGTGGCTGCTTTTGTACTGAGGGAAGCCCTCAAATTTTTGCTTTCACTATTAATGTACTCGTCCATCGATTACGAGTCAAGGGCTTCCTTTTCCATTTGAAAAAAATGCCGATTCATCCGGCAGGAAAGGAATACCCATGCGCAACGCTATGCATTTGACTTTACCGCGTCTTAAAGAAATATTGCGCCGACAAGATCCCCCTAGTTGGGGAAGTAACTACGACCCCGCCATACGAGCAACCCGAGAAGAGGCACCCGCACGAAGCCGTTTTGCGCAAGTCTGGCATGAAAGGTTAGGCCGGTACTGCCACGTCTTATCCAATGTTGAACAGAAGGCTCTGCTTCTTGCACTGTTCAATTCGTCGCTATTTGAGTTGCAGGAACAGCGAATACTCGCCTGCGAGCCCAGACCGCATCCACTTGCCAGCCACTCATTTGCCGCAGGCCTGATCCTGCCACCCCTGCGGGGCACAATTGATGTTTGCGAACGCCTGGACATGCTGGAACGTCACCTATGGATCTACGTTGACCATCCCGATGGTACTGGTCGGGTACCAGTACCTGCTCCTTTTGTTGGTGACCTCTTGCTCTGTCTGCAAGATCAGGATGGTCCTTATTGCGTGAACTGGACAATTAAGGGAACTGTAAACGAGTTTCACTTGCGCATAGCGGGCAATAAACCTGCCAAGTCAATTGAGAAGGAAATGGTCGCTGTACGGGCTCGTTACGCCATCGAAGAGCTGTACTACAGAGACGCTCATATCCCAACAGTTCAGATTGTTGACCGTGACATTCCAGAAATGTTCATCCAGAACATAAAGAGCTTTCTGTTGTTAAAACACCGGGCAGCAGATATGGATCAAGAGCTCTATAAAGAGATTTGTGAGCGGCTGCAGGCAAGCATTTTGACCAGCCAACCTCCTTTAGAAATTCTACTTTCAATCATGCATCGCCATGGCCTCACTTTAGAGATAGCCAAGGCTGCATTTTGCCGTGCACTTTGGCAGAGAGACGTCAGGGCCGAATTAATGGACGAGGTCATTCTTATTGACCGCCCGCTGAAATCAGAACGGCGTGATCCGCTCCAGGTATTTAGTACCTGGTTTGTACGTCAACGGCCTTAAGGGGGATATGTCATGCAAACTGGTGCTCAATTATTCTCCCCTGAAGGATTCGAAACACTTAGCAAGGATGTCGTGTATTACTTGTTGCGGAGCGATTCCGCAAGGGAACGCGTCGTGCTAGTCGAATTTAGCAAAATACCGACTTCAGCCAAAGCCCCCATCAAAACCGCTAGCCGTAAGCGAGGAGCCGCATTTGGTTTCCGGCCCGTCCTGCACTTTCTTTCACGTCGTTGCTTCGAACGAGGATTGGACGACGGCCTGATCATACTCTGTGACGAACAGCACGAGTTGCCCCCTTGGTTTTCGGGTATCTCGGTTGACGAGTTGCGAAAGTATGCGGAACCTCGCAAGAATCGTAAGACAAGTCATGAAGAACGCATCGATCGCACGCTAGCCCACTTGTGGCCTCTAGTGCAAAATTTGAATCAAATCCTGGCTGCTGAGTCTCCTGATGCGTTAATGAATGCTCATGCAAGAATGTGCAGTCCGAAGCAAAACGAAACTCGATTACGAACAGCCTTCTACGCTTATATCTGCTTCGGATTCAGTCGGTGGGCATTGCATTATGCTGTACAGCTCATCGGTCAATGGAAGCGCATGGGACGTGACAGGAAGTTTGGTCGGCCCTCACGTATTCGTGGTGCAAATCATGGATACAGTGCGAATGACGCAGAAATGATTCAACGGATGTTGGACGGATATCGCAAATTTGCTGGCCCCGGCCAGCACTTGAGCCGGATTTACCGTCGAACGCTTATTTCGGTGTTTGGTTGCGTCGTACAAACTGATCCAGCCGGACGCAAATCATTTATACATCCTATTGGTAGACCTTTTGCATCAATTGGGCAGTTTGTTTACCGCATTGCCCAAGAATTTCCACTTGAAATTCGCCAAGTATATAAATATGGGCATGCTAGGGTCAGGAACAGTCTGACGCATTCTCAAGGGCATTTTGCAGAAAGTGTCGGAAACCTGATGGAGCGGACCGAACAAGATGCTTATTACTGTAATCAGGTGGCCAGAGGTTATTTGCCAGGAAGTCATCTGCCACCATTGTGGGTTGTTCGTATTCGTTGCATAGGGTCTGGAATGCTCGTCGGAATTGGGTTTTCTGTTGGGGCTGAGACTGCCGCTGCCTACCGCATGGCTTTGTTTTGCGCTGCAATCGGGAAAGTCAAATTTTGCAGTCTATTCGGTGTAGATATTAAACCGGACGATTGGCCGAGTATCGGTATTTCGCCTCATATTATTAATGACCGGGGGCCTGGCAGTACTGCGAAAGCTGATTCTGCTGATCCAGAGCTAAAGCCCACCATCAAAGAGGCAGCGCCAAGCTATGCAGGGCAGTCAAAGGCTTCTGTGGAAACTACACATCCCAAGCAAGTTAAGCGGGAAGGAAAGCCGAGTTATCAAGAAACGAAGCTCTCCATTCCGCAAATTGCAGCACAGGAAATTTTGCGCACTATTGCCGACAACCACAGTATTGATGTGAGTGACCGCCTTAATTATGACGCGCTCAAAGAAGGTGTTTTCCCAACACCGGCTTCGCTTTGGCAGTACCTTGATCGTAAAGGGCGAAACCATGCCGTCACTCCCCATTTCGAAGATGCAGTCAGAGCATATTTAACTTCTATTGAGGTGAGCGTTAGAGACGATGCTGTGTATTTTATGGATGCACGTTTTGATTCAGATGCACTAAAGCATTCTGGGATCTTGCAAATGGCCCACGATCTTGGACGCTACAAACTGAAGGGATACATGCTAGATGTCTGCGTGCGTCATTTATGGATTGATCTGGGAACGCAGCTAATTGAGGTGGATGCCATGCTCAGCATCCGCGACGGGCAAGAACAATTATATATATCTGTTGTTGAGATTGAGCAGTTGCAACAAATAAGACGCGATGGAAGGTTGGAACTGAAGTCGCACCGTCTCGCCGCAAAATCTGAATATGAGGGGGAGTTTGAAACTCAAACTGGCAGGCCTTTTGAGCAAGCAGTGGATAAGCCTGGCCGGTCCCGACGTACTAAAGCGGCTTCTGTACAGGAGCGACAAGAGATCATGGCCTACCTTCGTGCTGCCGGAGGTGGTCGATGAATGAGCAATTTTCTAAGCATGAATGGTTGTATTGGTTTAACCGACTAAATACGGATGAAGCCATTTGGCGGGCAACTTATATGCCAGTTGCACCTGTTACCGAATTGCAATCTATGGGAGTCGAAGAAGCATGTAGAAGGCTTGAACATGCCTGGAAAGAAATATTTTTACCGGGGCCACAGCATATCCATATCCTGCGTAATTTTCTTGATCAAGCTGTTTATTTTTCCTCTTGCGCATACCCAACCATCAAGGACTATATCCGTCAGCGTAGTGGATATAGACGAGATCCATTGAGTGTACCGCCGATTCAATGTTTGACCGGATTGGCTGGAGTGAGTAAGTCATCTTTGATGAAAGCGTTCGCACGCATGTGCCAGCTCGATAACGGTGGCAAATTTGTCACCGAGGGGCATCAGTTGATCTTGCTGCCAGTAAGAAGACTAGGAATAGATGCTCAACCATCCGTGCAAGGCGTACTTAAAGAACTGTCGAATCCCATTGCGTTAGGTGGTAAGAGCATGTCAAATCTAAATGGATTGATGACGCACGTACGAGATTGGTTTTCCGCGACTGCCACTTGTACATTGGTCGCTGACGAGATGCAGTTTTTCACACAGAGTAGTACTGCTAGTACCAAATCTTCGCAACTCATCATGACCCTGGCAAATTTGGGCACTCCACTTATCTTTGTCGCGAACTATTCCCTGGTGAACAAGCTAATTCAGCGTCCCCAAGAAGAGAAGGACCGCTTACTGGCTTCCCCCATTGTGCTGCTTCCACCACAAGCAAATGACTCTTGGTGGGTAGATGTCATCAAGGAATACCTCGCTGTATCGTCAGAGTGCTTTAGGCTGGATGCATTTTCGCATGCGCAAGAACTACATCGCCTGACGGCAGGACTTTTCAGGGCATTACGGAATTTACTTCTTCAGGCATACCGGGAGGCGTTGCGGCGTGGGAAATCGTTCGTGACGATGGATGAAGTTAGATTAGCTTACCGGAGTAGAACTTTTAGCATTCATCGCAAGGACATTGAAGACCTCGCATCTCTGAACGTCTCAAATCTGATGGAAAAAACACGACCGGATTTAGCATGTGCTTTCAGCGAATTAATTAAATCTCCAACAAGTAGACCGGTTACAAAGATTACTTCTGATGGTGGTCGACTTCACTTGCTATCAAGCTTTAATGCATCAAGTGCTTTAGTCGAAAGCACTATGAGCGTTGAAGCGAAAGCCACACTGCACGATTTGCGCCAGGTGTCTCAACTGCCAGTAGAAAAGCGAATCAATGCAAAGGTATCTCGCTTGCCTAAACGTTCACCACTTTCAGCACAGTCATTGCTAGAGGGGGCGCAGCTACTTCGTGACACGCAGTCTAAACCGAAATCTTCATCAAAGACTACTGAGAAATCATTGGAGAAAGTCGATGGAAGCGATCAAAATACAAACTGACTTCCCTAATTTTACAGTTGGCCTTGACCCTTTGCCTGACGAAACGTTATTCAGTTGGTGTAGCCGTTTTCATCGCTTGGCAGCCAATGGCCAGGACAAGAATACTTGCTTGCAACTCTTTGGGGATACGCGCATTGGTTCTGCCCATGACTTTCCAGCTCGTATTGCGGTGCTGGTTACCAGGAGCCATGGTTGTCTGGGAACTGCTTCTGAAATCATTCGTGATCGGACGCTCCTACCATTTTACCTCCCGTTCAAATCGATTGAAGTGGGTAACGAGGCTGTGAGTGCTCTTTGTGGCCCAGGCATCGGGCATTTGAAGTTTCGGCTAGGATTATTAACGAGTGGGGTTGGAGCCGCACATCCTTTGAAAGCATGCCCACAATGTATCTGCAGTGATCTGGACAGACATGGGTGGGCGTATTGGAGGCGTAGCCACCAATTGCCCAGTGTTTGGCTCTGCCCAGAGCATCTTATTCCTTTAAGGGCCTCCAGCTTGAAACTGCTGCAAGTAGCGCGTTTTGCGTGGGTGCTTCCTACGCAGGCCAATTGCGCGCCGCTGGCGGGATTGGAAGATCGTAGGCTGTCGAAACATGAAACTGCCTGGCTGCTAAAGCTCAGTCAATTAAGCAATGAATTGCTGAACTGTCCGTCTGGAAGTTTTGCAGATCCGGTGCGCATTGCGGAAGTGTTCAGAATTCGCCTATGTAGTCTAGGTTTGACCTATGCAAGCGGACGTGTCCGGTGGCCAATAGTCCAAGTCTCGCTTGAAAAACTGGTTTCGAATTTGGCTTGCTTGCCCGCAATCAATCACGAGGCAGACCTCCATCTTCTGCGGACTCAGTTTCTGCGAATCTTATCTGGTCGTGGTATGACTCATCCACTGCGTTACCTGATCTGGATCTCGACCTGGTTTAATGATTTGTCTCATTTCAAAACTGAGTATGACAAATTGGCTGGTTATATCAATCATTGTGAAGATGAATTGCCTGCACCAAACAAGCCAATGCGCGGACCAACACGCGAGCAAATGGAGATTATTGCGATGTTGTGCACGGGCCAATTAAGTTTGTCTGCCGCAGCGCTACGAGCTGGCGTTGCTTACGCAACCATGGCTGCATGGGCTTCAAAAGAGTCATTTGAAGTGCTACGTCGCCCGAAGAAGCTGAGCGCTACATTATGGAATCAAGCTGTGGCTATGTTGCGTGCAGGTGCAGACAAATCAGATGTGGGTGGGCAATGCCAAGTCTCTGTGGTCACGGTCACACGAATACTTCGTACCGTGCCTGGCTTACAGGAGCACTGGCACAGCGTCAGATATAAGCAACGTGGTGACATCGCACGACGAGCCTGGAGCAACCTTCTGCCTTTACGTAAGTATATGGGTATCAAGGCACTAAGATGTCTGGAACCTTCTGCCTATGCGTGGCTATATCGTAATGACCGCGTTTGGCTTCAGGCATCACTTGCTGGGACGTGCAAAATTAAGATAACTAATCATGCAGCGAGACGAATAGAAAATGCTGACGAGCGAATGGCAGTATTTCTGAAAAAACTGACTTTGAGCCGAGAGTCAAGCACATCAGTATGGAGATTAGATGAACTTAAGCGAGCATTTCCTCGTATCGAAAAAGTAATTCGCTATCCAGAGCGATGGCCGCTTACAGTGAAGGCGTTGGCATTCGTATTAGTTGCGGAGCCCTTGTGATTACCTCAACGCTTGGTGCGTAAGGCAAAGAAGTTTCGCTTGATTTGACAGTAGCACCTCGCCATAGGTTACCCGGTTCGCTATAAGCCTATACGTATGCGCTACGAATTAACAACTGGGGCGTAAGACAAATTAAGCAAATGAAGTCCCTGCACTGACACGACATTTTGGCTCCAATTGCCTGGTGTGGTTCGAAAGTGAAGGGACTACGCATCAAAAATAATACATAAAGTCGGCAACGTCAATAAGATGTTTTCTGCGATGTACCATTAAGGTCTGGATGTGACGCGCCTACAAATTTGAATTCTATTTAAGGTCGAACCAGAAATTGTTGTAAATGGTGCCTGACAGCGTTTTCTACACTCGACACATTAACTCCAGATTTTCTACATGCATCATGCAAGGATGCACCTTCAAGAAATGCTGACAGTGCTTCATTCACATTCTCATTCGATGGCTGGATGTCCAGTTGAAGATTTGCGGCATCAAGAGCATGTAGGGCTTGTTCAGAAGAATCAAACAGGACTGATAAGATAGACGCATAAGCCAATGCAGGGTATGCGACATGCTTGTCAATACAAGCGCCATCAATTTTACGAACAAAGGTATTTGGAGATTTGTTGGCAACCTCAGGCATATGCCGACTTAGCCAACTGCTTGGAAAATGCTCGCGTATTAGATCGCTTACCACAGGACGCTTACCAATTTCACCAATACGCAGTCCTGCAGCACTGCATTTGACACGTATGACATTCGCCCATGCTTGAAGTCCGATCGGGTATGAGCGTTGCAACCACCCGAACATGATTTCCTGAAGACGCATTAGGGTTGCATTTTCTATTTCTTGCTTGATCGTCGCCAGCCTTGTCGGAACCGTGTCAATGGTTGACGGATGTCCTGGATTGTTGATGGCGAATTTTTGATTAGTCTTAGCCAATGGAGTGCGGTGATGCGGGCACCAGTCGATCCCTACTATCTGATGTGATCGCCTCCAATAGCTAAAGTGATGCTTATTAATATCGTTTTCGCAGCATTCCTGACACCACCTTATATGCCCTTGCAGACAATTCATAGCTCGATTTTTTTTAAGAAATAAGTCACTCCAACTCTCTAAAGAATTTCCTGTGGATTTTGAGATTGGATTTAACACTGGCAGAACAGAATGTTTCGATGAAAAATCACATTTGCTTTTACCGCATAGTTCAGCGATCAGCCACAGAAGTTGAGAGTCACGTTCATTTGTTTGGCGCTTAATTGTTTTAGCAGCTAAATCAAGCGAAGGAATTGCATTCATGCGTGCAAATCTGCCTAATATTCCCAGGGCAAATTCGTCTTGCATTGGTATCGGATGACTACGTGTCATGGCATGTCCCACAGGAATCCAATTCCCTTTTTTTGATCAGTAATTGATGAGCGACCAATTAGCTGGGTTTGATAAAAAGTATCTGTATCAGGTGCTTCGAAATTCACATGGATAATGTAAACACAGAAACTAAAAAGTTAACAGTCTATGCGTTGGTAAATGCCCACAAAATGAGCGAGATTTATGCTTGCCATATTCATGTACAACACAAGAGATGCATTGTGGCATTTGCAAATATTAATGTTTGAAATGGAACTGGATAGGGAAGGATAGGTGTTGCTGGCATCCTGTCAGTAATTGCATATCTACAGCTTATTGACGATAGCGTCTATAAGTACTATATTTCGTCCATAACGTTATAAGAAGGTTCCACAGCCGATGCGAGGAACCACCTGCCAGAAGGAAACTTTTGGTCTAGCCAGGTCTAGGTAAGAGGGATCGGACTGTAACAAGTAAAAGCCTCCGTTTGCGGAGGCTTTTACCTTTGTACATCTGGTTTGGACCTACTCTTGCGGGTGTAGGAACTCTGACAGCTGACTACAGTGAGCAAAGCGCTGCTGCGTAAGGCACACGTTGAGTGTTGGAGGGAAATTTTGTTTAGTTATTAATTGCAACGAGGGCCAATGGCACCTGATTGTACTTGTGTTATTTCCGACACAATATGCAGTAAGATCAAAGTCAAATTCATTTCTTAAAAGCATCGTTTTGAGAGTTCATCATCCCGTTTATCTTTAGATGAACTACATACCGCTCAAATTAATTTACGTATCAGGAAAATTTGATTACACTTTAGGGTAACGCAAGCATTTCGTCCCGTATCCGGTCAATAGAGTCGGCTCTTACCGTGGAGTGCTTGCGTTTTTTATTAGTCGTATTCGTTCCCTAGTAGAATTGGCCGTTCAGGCAATGAACTGTGAAACTCTGGTTAATAAATTGTGCACCCCGATATCTGTGGCTGCATGTTGCTCAAATAATTAAGGGCTAGTTAGATTTTTCAGGTAATCGAAATTGCTTATCAAGTCTCCCCTTAATAGTTGCGGGATGACGGCGATAAAGACTTGTTGTACCATCTTGGTCATAGAGTGTGAGTGAGTCTCCCCGCTCTCAAAATCCAGAAGAGATACGCATATGCACCAGTCACGGTCGGCTTGTAAAGGGCAAATAATGGCAGATTAGGCAGTGGCTAATCGCAGTTTCCGGATTGTTGAAAATCCTCTGAATCACATTCTTCATACCTTGATTGATGATACTTGCTAAAGGTATCATCGCAGGCATATTGATTTTCAAAGAAATTTGCCTCACTTTGCTCGATAATTTGCACCACCCGTTGCGATTTCAACAGACTACCTCGATTGGACTATTTTCTGGCAAATACGTAGAGTGCGAATTGATCTGGCATTTTGGTGATGGTTGCTAGAGACGAATGATTGTCAATACATTTAGAGCCATCAGGGAACGAAGCGCCAAAGGTACTCCTTTGTATGTCCGTAAAGCCGACAGACTTCAACATTCTTGACATCTGTTCAAAGTCATAAGCACTTTTATGGCCAAACGCCCGACTCAAGGCAGTTCCACCACCTAAATAAGTCATTACAAGATTGAGTTTGGAATCGCAACTGCGCCAATGCGGCCAAGCGTTATAAACAGCTTCAAAAAAGTCGTTATCGTTATCTACATATGCCTTGAGCCATGCTCGGGCGTCGGGAACGACGACTCTTATGAACCCGCCAGAAATCAGCGCGCGGTATGAATGTTCAAGAGTCGCTTTGGCCATGCTTTCTTCAAAATGTTCTAGAACATGTCCAATGTAGATTGACGTGACACAAGATTCGGTGAGCGGCCATTGCTTGGTAATATCGAATCGCTGTTGTGCGTCTCTTGTTAAATCGATAGCCGTCCATCCATGTGCTCTCATCTTACCTGCGCCAAGAATCAGACGAAGTTTTCCGCCGTTGTAATTTTCAAGTTCAATATGATCAATTTGACTAAATTGTTGTTTGCAGGAATCAAGCTTGCCTTGGGCTAAGCTTAGCGCACAACGCAAAATTTCGATCGTAGGCGTAGGATCTTCCAGTCCGTTGGCACTTAGCTGGGATTGTGATATGAACTGGTCAACCTGATCTAATAATTCACAAAGAGCGGAATGAAACGACAACTCTGATGAACTACCTTCTACCTTGGATTTCAGAATTCCGTTATTAAAAAGCGCTTCGACAAGTGAGGTAACGTCTGCGCCGACTTCGTTAGAAATCTTCTTGATCGAATCTGAAATTGGTCTGTGAGTCAGTAAGTTTTCAATAATCTTTATCGGATAGCGATATCCTGGGATAGCGACTCCAGTACCATTTTCCCCATAGATTCCCAACCCGTTATCGAGGATTTTAAAGGTGCAGGAATTGGATAGGAAGGCCGCATGCTCACAATTTTTATTCATATAAGCTTTTCTTTGCAATTATGACGATCCTTGTGTCAATCCACGAAACGTCCACAGTGTTTCTATTCTCTGACAGTCCGACGACGGCTAACTCCTTCAGTGCTATTGATGACGCTTTTGAGAATACTTCGAGACATTGATCACGTGAAGCAGCGCATCCGGGCCGATCCTCCAAGGTGCGGCGAATGCGAGTGCAATTGATTTCGATATCGGAAAATCCTACTGATTCCATAAGATCGCGCCACGATGGAAGCGTCTCTGCACCACCAAATCTCGCATCTAAGGTTTTTTCTATCTTTTCAAATAATTCTACTGATTCGACTCCACTCGGAGGAATGACGTCGACAATAGCAAGTACGCCATTTGATTGCAATACTTGAAATGCTTGTTCTAGTATAAACCTTGGCGAATATGCTTCATGAACAGCAAGCCGGCTTGCAACCAGATCGAAACTCCCTTTTTGAAAGGGGAGACTGTGAAAATCGCCAGAAACCAACTGAATATTTTTTCCATTTCCTGCAAATTTCAATGTGCTTTTGGCTTCCGACAGCACAACTGGATTACGATCAAACATTGTCATTCTGCCGACTCTTCCCAAGAGGGCTTGAGAAAGGCGACCGCCTCCACATCCGAGATCAATGCCATGATCAAATTGTTTAGTGCCCAAAAGCCGATTAAGTAATATCAAGTCCGGTGGGTCTTCATCCGAAAAAACGAATGGGAGATTCGGGATTCTTGGCGCAAAACGTCGCATTAAATCTAAAAAACCAGTGTCTTTGTCCATATCCCCAGAAAAAATCAACGCAGAGCCCCCCAACGGCATAGAAACTGAAACTTCCGCGGGAATATTCGCCCTGCAAATTATTGAACCGACGCATTCAAGTGGAGCGCTCCTTCGGCCGTCTGCCGAATGAAAACAAAGGACTCCTTCGATAACTATAAAGACGGTATGATCAAGAGAGTTCCCTGCTAAGAGTACAGCGCTTGATTGTAGAGAAATTGCGCTCAAACTGGTTGTAATCTCAGCTATTTGCAATTGGGAAAGACTAGCGAGGAAAGGAATATCCCCGAGTTTCTTGAAGGCAAAATTAGGCATTTTAATATTCACTTAATGTGAGCTGGACTACTCCTAGACGAACGAGTTCGGCTGCAAATTCTAGACACCTTTTTGAGCCGTCAAGTGGAAGTTCCTCAACCCTAAAGCGAGGCATCCCTATGATTTTCGTCCAGACTTGTCGCGTCTCCGTGTCAGTTTTAAGTATGCGATCATGAATTACCACTACAAAATCACCTTGAAAAACTCCCATCCATGGATATATATTTCCGCGCCATTCGAGTTCTGACGTGGTGGTAAGCTCTTTGGAGTGACTCAAGCTGTAGAGAAATTGACTCGGAACAGGAATTAATTGGCGTTGACGCCTGATAGCTTCAAGTGCATTGATCGTTGTAAGTAAATCTTCTCCAAAGCTTGCTTCAAGTAATGGATCACCCTCGAAATGAAGTTGCGAACCAAGATTAACTTTTGTGCTGGAAATGAAGGCTGCCAAGCCAGCAACTTCCGCTCGTGATGGTGCGATGAGCGCAATCGACAAATGAACGGATGGTGTGCGATTCGCATATGCTTTATGTGGAACTCCGCGAGGCAGAAAAAGCATCTCTCCCACAGCCAAGTTGATTTGTATGTTATCAATATTTGATTCGAGAACCGCATGTCGAGCGGTGTCGATCGACTTCACAAACGCACGTTGATGTTCAGCCATTAGTGTTGTTTCAAAAGGCACTGGCGAAACTCGTTCGAGAAGCGTCCATTTTTTTGTTCCAGATGTCTGAACCACGAGGACGTCGTGTTCGTCAAAATGAAGCGCGAAACCTGTACTGTTTGGCGGGGTAACGTATGCGTTGATTCGGACCTCGCAATGCAATTCTTTGCTCAATTTCCCCGCGAAAAGGGCGATGGACGGAACTCGGCGTTGCACACCATGTAAAACTAAGGTTTGTCCGGCACTAAATGCCTTAAACGCGTCTTCTGATCCCTGATCTAGGAGATCTGAAGGAAGCTCTGCCTGGCTTACTTTCTGCACAACTCCTAAGGGAAAGGGGGCGATCGTAAATAGATAGGTTTCAACCTCATCAAGCCCAAATTGAGGTACCACTAAGGTTTGGCCCGGCAGATGCAAGTGCGTCCCCTTTGTACTAGCGGAAGAAATAATCTCGAACAAAGTTTGCATTAAGGTTCACCATTTTGGTCTGTGTCAAAAAGAGAGCAAGTCGACCGAATAGGTCAATAAATATTGGTCAAATTGAAAAAAATGTTATAACCTAGTCTAGCAGTATAGATAACTTACCGGAGATTTTTGAAATGGTCAAAAAATCAGTTGCTAGCAATCAACGAACGCGAATTGTCTATGTCCCCGTGCCGCTGGCGGACGCAATGCGAATACTGTTGGAGGGGTCTTCGGTAGCCACATGGTTTGGCGCCTCACATGCAAATATTGATCCCAGAAAAGGGGGCAAGTATGAAGTCTATTGGCGTGAGGACAGTAAAGGTGACTCCACAAAGGGGTGTACCATTTCCCAACTGGATTCCAATTTCCTCGTAATAGAATGGAGAGGTCCGACTGAGCATGCGACGTTTCCTGGCATGGAAGCTCCAGGCTCAAGCCAAGTTGAATTTCGTTTGGAGACGGATGGTGACGCGACCACAATTTTGATTGATCATGTGGGAATTTCTACTCTTTCAGCGGAAGCTCAAGTTTACTACGATGAGCGTTGGAAAATTTGGTCGCACAATTTGGGTCTAGTTGGTGCAATAGCTGGCAAATTTAGGGCGGTGAACGATATAGCGCGCAAGATCGTATCTCAAACACCAAAAACTGGGAGTGCTCTGGTTTTCGTTCCTGAACCCGGAAAAGGGCTCCGTAAGCCTTTTGATTTTTCGGAAATTTCCTTAGATAGCGAAAAATTATTTGGGAATGTAACTGTGTTACGTAATCTTGTTGACCAGGCTTAGTCGGCCTAATCATATTGATGCTCATATTAGGTATCTCTTCATTTTTTCATGATTCCGCTGCTGCACTTTTTTTCGATGGGAAATTAGTTGCAGCAGCACAGGAAGAGCGATTTACCAGAATAAAGTTTGACGCACAATTTCCGTCAAATGCGATCCGGTTTTGTCTGGACACGCTAGGTGCTACTCCAAATGACTTAACGAGCATCGCTTATTTTGAAGATCCAAATGAAAAGTTGCATCGCGTCATGAGCGATAGTGCAAATGGCGGCCCATTGCTTCGCAATGCTTCGCGTCGTCGATACAGTTTTGGTGGACCCGCAGCATATATCCGGTCACGGTTAAAATACGACGGAGAAATTAGAGTTTTTCCTCACCACTCAAGTCATGCAGCGCACGCATTTGGTGCTTCCGGCTTTGAGAATTCTGCTGTCCTAATTGCCGATGCGGTTGGCGAGAAAACTACGACAGGAATATTTGAAGCTGGCAAATTCGGTCTTCGACAGATATTTGCTTCACCATACCCTCATTCCTTAGGGCTCTTTTACTCTGCAATAACGTCATTTCTTGGCTTTAATGTTAACTCAGATGAATATAAAGTAATGGGTCTCGCCGCATACGGTGACGCTAACGATGCCCGTATCATGAAGGCATTGCTCAAGTTTTTGCCTGACGTCGGTTTTGAGCTTAACCCAATCTTTTTCGATCAAAGTGGGCGTGGTTATAGCAAGGCGCTTTCGATATTACTTGACATTCCGCCTAGAAAACAAGATGACCCTGTTGAGAAAATTCACGCGGATATTGCCCGCTGCGCCCAAGAGTTGCTTGAGACCGCGCTACTCGATCTCGCACGGATGGCAGTTGATCAAACAGGGCAAAGTCGACTTTGTGTGGCTGGAGGAGTTGCTTTAAATTGCGTAGCTAATGCCAGAATACGCGATAGTGCGATTTTTGAGCATATATTTTGTCCACCAGGTGCAGGAGATTGTGGTTCTGCGATCGGAGCGGCCAGGTTGGCACATTTTGATTTGGCAGGATGTTGGCCCGCGCAAACCGAATTGAATCCATACCTTGGCCCGTCGTACAAGTCAGAAGATATTCAACGCTTTCTTCGTGAAATGAAAATTCCATTCCGGCAGTGTGGTGACGAAGAGCTTGCAATAGAAATTAGTGCTCGAATTGCACGAGGTGAAACTGTCGGATGGTTCCAAGGGCGAATGGAATTTGGTCCTCGATCATTAGGTGGGCGAAGCATTTTAGCTGATCCAAGAAACAGAAATATGCGCGATCATCTTAATTCCGTGATCAAAAAGCGCGAAGGATTTCGACCATTCGCTCCGATTTGCCTTCCAGGGGCCGCTAAAAAACTCTTCGAGCACAGTGTAGATCCTTATATGACTTTTGTGACAAAAGCTTTGTCACCAGAAAGAATTCCATCTGCAGTGCATGTTGACGGCAGTGCTCGAATACAAACAACGACTCTCGATACTCCTCCGCGTTTGTTAGCTTTACTTGAAAAATTCGAATTACTTACGGATGTTGGTTGTCTTCTAAACACTTCATTCAATATGTCGGACGAGCCTATCGTGTGTTCACCAAAGGATGCATTTAACTGCTTTCGAGAGAGTGGCCTGGATATTTTAGTGCTCGAAGACCTAATCGTAACCCGCGTCGCGTGTCCTCCTGAGATCGTTTCCTCTGGAGCGAAAAGACTTATCGAATACTCACGTGAGGTTCGACCATTCATTTCAGATACTTACTCGTTTAACTAGATGTCATGGATACCTCACGTAAAGACTTTATTCGGGAAGTCATATCAACCATAGGCCTCGATCATATCGAGCCGAGTTCTTTGCCAGCTCGATTAGTAGTTGATGCACTGACACGAGCTTCGGCTGGGACCAAGATCGAAAGCAATCTCCGCTCAGTGCCAATTAAGATCGGGCCGTGGACCATTGAGCGTTTCGAAAATGGATTCCGATGGTTGTTACCTGAAAACTTTACGGCAAATGATGAAATCCGCTTTCATTTGCGTGAATTGAGTTCTGAACGAGGAACTAGTCTCAGTTGTAGAGCAATTCTTGTAGGTGAGTCTGCCGCCGGCAGTTGGGGATTTTTTGGAAAAAACAACCTGTCTACCTTACTAGAAAAGCAATTGAACACCGCAACAGGATCATATACTGAAGTTGTCGATCTCACGTGCGTGAATGCGAATTGGAGGGGCAACTTGCTTCCGATAATTAGGGCGAGCATGACACTTGATCCCGACGTAATAGTTTTGTACTGTGGCAATAACGAGGCTCGGTGGTTATTGCCAACTTTGATTGACGACGCTCAGGCAACAGGAGATGGATCGTTCAACCTACGCTGGTCGTTTCTGACAGGAGACATAACTACAACCATATCATTAATAAGAAAGCATTACTTAGCAACGCTAGGTCCTCTTGTAATTGAAACCCTTGAAGTATGTAAGGCATTCGGAAAACCAATTCTGTTCGTTATTCCACCGTTTAATTTCCGAAATTGGACTCCCTTGGAGCGTACGCCGTGCGTTCTTCCAGCATCCCACCAGCAAACCTGGATCGACCATATTTCAAAATCGGAGCAAGCTGCTGCTGCGGGTGATTTTCACGACGCCCTCACTTATGCCAAGTTCGCTTTGGAGTTGGATGGTGGAACATGTCAACGGAGCCTCTTTGCTTATGCAAAAGCTCTCGAGCTTCTGGGGAACCAAAATGCGGACGTGATATACGGACAAGTTGCTTTTGCAGGGTTGGGGCCGTTTGTGCATGCAGTTCCGAGCTTTCCCCGTGAAGCAGCGACAGAATTGAAGAATATTTTGGAGTTGTTTGACGTGCCTTACGTTGACCTCCCTGCAATGTTTGATGCCGAAGAATTAGAAGAACCGTTGTTCTTAGATTACTGCCATTTATCGGCAAGCGGATTGCGAGTGGCGGTACAAAGCATCGCAAAAAAATTTAATGATCTCAAATTAAAAAAGGCGTATCCCACGTTCCCCATTCCTAAGACTGATTTCATGAATGGGCCTGGCGATGCTCACGAAGTTTCACTTGCGGCTATATGCGCCGCACTACACTCATACCAGAATGGACAACAAATCGCCACGGTTTCGTATTGGGTAAATGTTAGCCTCACTTCTTCTTCACTGATCCGCCCACTTTTGCAATTCTTGCTTGAGGTTATGTGTACGTTTCAGAGGGAATGGATCACCTTACCTCACTTGCGTTCAATCGGAATATGCGAGCGCACGTTACCCCAGCGTCACGCCATTTTCATTCTAAAATTCGTTTATCATGCACGATTCGATGTTGATCTCTGCTATATCTTATCTGAAGCTCTTGGCCATTCTGATCCCAACGTTATCGTAGAAGAGCAGGTGAAGAATCAGCTAGCAGACCGGGGAGGTAATTTGTGCCACTTGTTCTTTCTTGATAGGCGCAAAGGTTTCGCCCAAGCACAAAGGGAAATGTCTAGACGTGGTTGGGAACAAATTGGAAATGATTTTGTGGCTGTTGAATTAACTAGCCATGTTTCGTTTGCGTTTGGAACCTTCTTAGCGACTGAACTTCAACTTCGTATTTCTTCGCCACTACCGAGTGGTCGATGCGGCGGTGCTGTGTATCTGAACGGAATACTTGTAGGGGACTTTTCTTCATCGCGCGCGCATTCAAAGGTCAAGTTCATGATCCCTCCTGGTTCGATCAGTACAGGAATAAGTTTGCTTGAAATTAAATGGGATGCAATGGTCGGACCGCTTGATTTGGAGTCGGAAGACGAGCGTGTCGAATTTGTCGAAGAGTTTGGTCCATACCCGATCGCGGCGCTAATTCATGAGTTGCGATTCCTGGAGAAAACAAATCATTCAGATCCGCCCGCACGGTTTGAATAATGCGATATAGATCTCTATCGAAGGCGCAGATACGGGTGGCGGTCGAGCCACTTGCGACTTTGCATGACGCAGCATCAAAAAAATACTTGGCACCAGAATTGGCACGGCTATTGGCGATTGCAAGTTCATGTAGCGCATCTCTAGAAAAAGCCATAGCGAAGGCTATTGAGTCGCCCGTTGGACACGTAGAAACAGTAGAGTTATCCCAAACTATCTGGAAATATGCTTCGCGTGCCACCATGCGTCCCACTCCGTTTGGCATGCTTGCAGGCGCAGCATCTGTAGATATTGGCTGCTCTCAAAATATTGAAGACCAAGCGGGAGCTTTCAAGCTGGTTAAGCGTCTAGATCCAGTGCATCAATGGAATAGTAATGGAAGACTAGCGAAAGAAAATCCGAATGCATTCAAATGGGTGATAAATCCTTCTGCATATCGCATTGATGGTTTGCTTAGATGTCTGCATTTTTCGGATGAATATGGCATTTATGTCGAATCTGTGCAATGTACCGAATCGACCGCTAGAACTCTCTTGTCGCTCAATTTACCTCTCACCTTTTCCGAAATTGCCGAAAGGATAGAAGTGGTGAATCCAGGTCTATCCCACGCAGATGCTCTTGAAGTTTTGCGATCGCTCGCTCAACGAAGATTTCTCATCTCCTCGAATCAAGTCGCGGAAACAGATGTCTCTGAGGAGGATGGTCTTTCGTTAATTGAAGAAATGAGTGTTGATCATACGCAATTAGGCATATCTCAAGATGTGGTACACAGAGTTGGGCAAGCAATAGACATTCTCGGGCGCGTTGCAGCACCTACTCCAGATTCGCTGGAGAATTTTCGTAAGGGAATGGCTTCGCGATTTGGCGCACAGGAGATTCCACTTATGGAATTATTTGATCCTGAGATCGGGTTGACGATTGAGGGGAACGCGTCAAGTTTGTTAGGGGATTTTTTTTCTGGGAAGTTAGCCACAAAGGTTAGTGCGACGGAATGTAGGTCTCGTCAGGCTGAAGAGTTTTCAATTTTGCGCGCGCAATTTCTCGAAAAAATCATTTCAGAGGGAGGGAGTGATCCAATAGAGTTGAGTCTTGAGTTGTTTGAAGGACTCCCAATTCACGAAGAGGAACAATGGCCCGCATCTGTCTACGCTGTTTGCTTCATTGAAAGGGCGGCTAGAGGGGAAAAGATATGGCTGGAAACAGTGGCCGGACCTGACTCTACCCGCCTGTTGGCCAGGTTTGGCAAGGGCGATAAAGGTATCGCCGATATGATCCGGGAATTCTCAGACAAGAATTTTGTTAGCACTCCAAATGCCATGCATGCAGAACTTTTCTTTCCTCCATATTGTGACGGTACTCAAACCCTTTCTCGGATGAACCCTTTTCCAGCGCTAATCGCTTCCGACGGATATCCAGGTGACGTCGAATACATACCACTCGCCAACCTTACCGTTAGGATTGTGGGTGACACGATTGAATTGCGAGATGTCGTGAGCGGATGCCTAGTGATTCCACATGTCTCCCATCCAATTCAGTTAGATATTCCAGAGATTCCTGCGCATATTCGTTTCATCTCTAGGCTAGCGTCGAATTCTCGATTTCGGTCATTTCGTTGGCAGTGGGGGGAGAATGAGGCGAAAGATTTCATGCCACGAATCGAATATCAAAACGTGATACTAAGTCCGGCGCAATGGCGTTTTAGTGCTGACTCCATAGAAAGTTGTTCGATTTGTGATATTGCTGATTTTTTGCATCGTACGAGAGTTCCCCAGGTGTTTCGTTTGTGCGAAGCAGGCCAGCCAGACCTTGTTCTTTTCCGTGATTTGGAAATATGTATGAATATAATTCAGGCTGCTCTTAGACGACAAACGATTGTTATCTTGACCGAGTGCCCTGATTTTGCGGCTACAACGCTAAAACTTGGCAGTACTCAGCACGTTTACGAGGTTATTCTCCCATATGAGCGAACTGAAACGATTTCAAAACATCGTGAAGCGACCACAGGCCCTGGACCAGATTGCCTACCTAGTACGCAGCCTTCAAAAAATTTATTGCACGAACGCTGGAAGTCTTTCAATATCTACTGTTTAGAAAGCCTTACCGACAAATGCTTGCAGATCGTATTAGCGCCACTATTATTTTCGCTGATTTGTCGGCAATGGATAGAGCAGTGGCATTTTGTTCGTGAGGTAGATAAGGCGGGCGCACATATTCGGTTTCGTATATTGCCTAAGCTTGAAGCTGGCGTCGCTCAATGTGTCAATGATATGGTGATGGACTTGTTGGAGGATGCCACTAACTCGTCGAAAATACGTTCTTGGACCTCTACGCTGTATGTTAAGGAGTTTTCCCGATATGGCGGATACAGTGGCATTTCATATGTGATCCCCCTCTTCACGCTAGACTCAGAGTTAACACTAAAGTGGTTAGACTCGGTTGAGCTTAAAAGCGATAGCAGCAGAATCATTCGACATGCTCTTGTAACCTCTACATTATTAAGTGCTGGCGTCTCCATGGAAATGGCTTGCGACCGTTGTGATGGCCTTCAAAGCAGCATAACTTGTCCTGAACTTGATCATATGTCCATACGAATGTTAAGTGGCAAACTCTTCCGTATGGAACGTGCAAAACTCTTGGACTATGTGTCATGTCTTGGTGAGTTTGGGTTGCATGACAAATCAGCATTGAATTTTGGTCTCGATTCTCTTCGGAGACACTACGCACAAGCTCCCCGTCTTACAAATCAAGCGCTTTTCTCGTGCATTCACATGAGCGCAAACAGACTTTTTCGGTTTTCTCAGCGAATGCATGAGTGCGTGGCATACGATCTATGTAGGCGAATTTTGCTGACAAAGAAGATATTAGTGAACACACATTGCTCAATCGCGTTTCCCGAGTGAAAACCGCCGAACAGGAACTGATTATGCAAAAGTGTAAAATAGGAAGCGCCGAAAAAGCCACAAAATTTTGTGCACGCAGATGTGGCTCGAGTTCTTCGGCTCTAAGTCCCCACGCGAGCAGAACTGCAGCAATGGCACCTGCTGATGTGCCGTTGAATATATCGAAAGCGTAGTGTTTTTCTAGATCGAGGAGGGCACCAACTAGCGCCAATCCGCTAACTCCACCACCTTCTCACCTCGTTTCAATCTTTGCACGCTGCAACTTGAAATTTTTCTTGGTGACCATATAACTGTCATTGAGAGGGCTTCCCCTCTTACAACTCATTTGAAAAAAGAGGTTTAGTATGGCTCTCAAACCAGGTCCAAAACCAATTGCTAAATCAACAGGAAAGCCTGATCAACGTCGACGTGACAACAAAGGTACACCGGGGAATACTCCAGCTTTAAAACCAAGCAAGTCATCCAACCCGAACAAGTAACCCAACATTTATCGGGCGTCTATTCAGAGCACGGCACCATCCAAGTTAGGGTGGTGATGTCGCTCTGTTCGTTTGCTAGCTGAGTTGACCCTATCAGTTTGATCCACCTTCCACTTCCTGGCGAAGGCTGCCATGAGTTACTTCTTCCGAGATTCGCGCCTATAAAGTTGCGAGGGTTCTAAAGAATGAATCGGAGTCAAAACGGAACTGACTAAACATAGCGTCTTAAATAATACCGCATAGTCTGCGCAGAACGGGGTTGGCTTTTCGCCAGCGGTCGAAGCAGGTTTCGACTGTTTGGAGCACTTCGGATAGCGTTGCAAAGTATCGATTGTGTGTAGCGATGCGTCGCACGAGTTTCCAAACCCGCTCGATTGGCGCTAGTTGCGGACTGTACGGAGGCAAGAACAGCAATGTCAACACGGCTCGGTACTCGCGCAGCATCGGCGTCAGCATGGTGGCGTGGTGGTACCGGGCGTTGTCGAGCACAACCACCATGCGCTTGCCATGAGAGCGGTGCCGCAGTAGCTTCTTGAGAAAGTCCTTGAACGTCTCGGCATTGAACACGTTGCACATGGCGTGTACGAACTTGCCAGTGCTTAAACTCACAGCGCCAAAGCATGCCACGGACTTGCGTGTTGGAGCATGTCGCAAGATAGGATCCTTAACTTCGGGTGGTACCCACATACGCAGGCGCGACCCATGTTGTTGGAAGTGACATTCGTCGAGGCTCCAGAGTTCAATGTCCTTACGCCTTGCCAGGCGATGCAGTTTTTTTTACTATAGCGACCTTCACGGGGTCGGATTGCGCGACCTGGGGGCGCGGCCTACGCTGACGAAATCCCATCTTGCCAAACATCCTTTGGCATTGACGAACGCCCAACGTCACGCCATAACGCTTCTTAAGATGTTCACCGAGAACCTTGCCATCCCACAAATTTTGCTCAATGCCGAATTCACGAGGGGTTCGGCGCAAGTCACGAGCCAGCGATTTCCATTGCTTCTCGTCCAGACTTCGCGGACGACCTGGTCGTTCACCATCGCGCAAGCCATCAAATCCATGCAGCTCGAAGCGCTTGACCCAGCGCTGAACGGTTCGCACACCCTCTGCAAACAACTGAGCTACCTCACCACACGAATGACCACTTGCCACTAGCAATACGCCGTGTAAGCGATGGCCGTAGCGGGACTCGTCGGAACGTTCAATTTCTTGTTGAATCGCAAGACGCATGATTTCCGCATCTCTAATTTGCAACTTACGCATCGCTGTCTCCGTCAATGGGAACAGTGATATTCTAAACTAAAATGCGCCAATATTTAAGTCGCCATGTTTAGTTGAGGCGTTGAACATCTGATACTGCACTTAGCGTTTCGACCTTATAGGGCGCGTTGTTCGTACCAACCGTTACATTTTCCGTTTGTAGATAGCCTATTTGGAACCTGAATGCTCTGCTTCGTCTGAGACAACAAATTTTCTTTTATTTAGGCTTGAGAGTCAGCATATGTCAGGTTAAGAAATGATGACCCAGGTTTTGGCGTAATGCATATCAGAATGCCACGACCAACTTTATTTTCTGAGGTTCTATAGATATACATCCAAACAACACTCTCGACCAACTTTGCCTACTCATACGCCCTCTTATAAATCAAAGTCTTAACGATATTATCTCGACCAACTTTATTTGGTGCGATCAGTTACATTGCCATGATCACCAAGCACAAAATTCCTGGAGAAAAAGATCATGGCAAAGTACCTCATTTCATTCCCCAGTGCTGCAATGAAAGTGCCCGACAGTGAGATGGAGACGGTCGGGCGAGACGCCCATGCCGTGATACGCGAGGCAAAGGAAGCAGGCGTCTATGTTTTCGCCGGTGGCATTGATGAAACAGCGCCACCCGTTCTGGTGTCAGCCAATGGTACAGTCGCTGAGGGCGGCTACCCGTGGGCACCTCCACTCAATGGTGGATTCACGGTACTTGAGCTTCCATCAAGAGAAGAAGCCATCGCCTGGGCTGCGCGTCTCGCGAAAGCCTGTCGCTGTGAGCAGGAGCTGCGGGTATTTGGGTTTGATTCTGATTCGTGAGGCCGCTACACGGCTGTGCATCCTGCAAGTTCATAATCACATGGCCAGAATCGGTTATTCTTCAACCTGCAAAATCAGGCCACTACAGCTTTCGATCTGTTAAGCACAAGATGGATTATCTACAAGACCCCAAATTTTTGTCAAGATTCGGGCAGCTTGCTATATGGCTTTGATGACATAGCCTTTGATAACCGTATATGTGTCGCCTTTTTTTTGGGGAGCGCGAAATTTAAAGTAAAGCGCCGCTCCTTGAAATTGCAGCTGATTTAATTTGATAATGCTGTTGTTCTTATTTTCTCTAATTTGATAACCAAGCTCAGGTTTTGTTTGGTCAATCAGTTCGATCGCGGAAAACTCAATGACGCTTTGGTTGGCTTTTCCTTGAACGATAAACTCGTTGAATAATCCTTTGGCAAATATTTCGAAATGGCCATTGTCCAAAATGTTGGGAGCGAAGTAGAGTTGTTTTCGCGTATGGTCGGTGTCACCATTTTTATCTACTACCGTTCTGGTGTTCTTCAGGCTATGGTAAATAATCTTAATCTGATCATTAGTTGGCGATGCGTCTGCATCCGTCAACGACTTGTTGATAGGGTCGTCACCTGCTCTGTCGGCGAATTGCAATAAGATATTATGAAAACTTGCCTTGTAGTATTGATTATTTTTATCTTTAAGAATGTTTAATGAGGCTTGCACGATTTCATGCTTTGAATCTCGCACCTCATCTTGTCCAAAAATGGGTAACCAGTGAAACAGATGCGCCAGAAATTGTATGTAACGTTCATAATTCATTTTTGCTGCGACATTTTTCTCTATAGCTTTCTTATCGGTGGCGTTGTCCAACGCCGGGTCATAGGAAAAGTCTTGCTTCCATTTGGTGAGTTGCGTATCTGGTACTTTAAAAATTGGGTTGCGATTACATATTTCAGAAAATTGAAAATCAACAACTTTTTGCCGGTAATACTCTTTGTTCTGTGCAAGTTGCAAAGGCATCACTTTCATCTCGCCCAAGGCGATGAAAAACAGGATAAGTGCACGATCATTTTTAATGTAGTTCCAAATTGATGCGTCCCGGCCACTTAGGGTTCCGTTATTTGTGACGATGCGCATCAAGGCAGGTTTATCTTTTGAACCGGAAAGTGCTTGTAGACCAACCGCTCGAAACAGATGTTGATAGTCGGGATCGGCATACATTCTCACCAGCAAGCCAGCTAGACCACCTTCGAGGCCAGCAAAGCCCCTTCCCCAGGTAAAAATGGCAGAATCCCAAAGATTAATAGAGGCGCAGGAACCTTCATGTTTCAGCTCTTCCCATACGAGTCCCCTCACCTCATGTGTTCCAATATTCTGCGGTTTAAGGTCAGCACTAGGATAGCCTCCGTAGGAACTATGATTGTCGTGGCGGAATAGCCGTGTTTGCGTTTCGGGTGGGATGATACTATCTTTGGCTACCAAAAATTTGGCTCGGTTCCAGTGAACCAGCCACGGAGAGTCTGCTTTGAAAGAATTGTCACGCGCGTAGCGGAGATTCGCACCATCTCGCTCGTAACGTAAAATCAGCGTCAAGACGTTTGTCCATTTGGCGTTAGGGCCAACGACAGGAAGTCTCTCTGCAACTGTTTTCATTTTTTTTACTCTATCGATCCCCAACTTCAGCAAATTCTCAAGATGAGGGTAAATATCCTGGTCTGTCAAAGCATTCAATTCATAAGCCAGCAAGCCGTATAGGTTATCAATGTCAAAATTAGAAAACTTTCGTTGTATCTCAAGAGCTTTAAAGTAAAAGTTGATCCTGGATTCTGCTGAGTCATCCCGTATGCCTAATTGCGTCTGCAATTCCATAATGTTGGCGGTTGAGTCAATTTTTGCACGCGCTATTCGCACATTAACTTCGAGCTGGTGGCGCTGGTCGACCTTTTGCGCTTGCAAACTTGCGCGGTTTGGGACTGGTATAGGTCGATGTGCTTTTAATTTAGATGCATGTGGCATCACTGGCTGACTGGGTCTGGCTATGGGCACAGGTTCAGGTTGGTCGTGCGTTGGGATAGTTAAATTGCCCATACGGTGCTTACTTCATCCGGCCTGTTTTCGGGTCGTATTCAACGGCAACAGGTACAATCTGATCGGTAGGAACTATTTCTATCCATTGATCAAAAACATCAAAATAGGGCATGTCTGCTTCTGCACCGGGCTTGAAAGCGAAGCTATTTTGCAAAGGATAAAAGCCATGCTCAAATACTTTGTTAACTGGACGAGACGTTACTATATCGCGGTCGTCAATTACAACGGGGTTTCCAGCTTCGTCTAGTGCATCTGGCAGTTCTTTCTTGCCAAAAACCTGATTCGATTTTTGATACTCATATTTCTTGTTGAGTTTTTCAATGAGCTGGTCAATGGATTTTTCTATGGTCATCGGTTCATTGTTTTCGTCCAGCGTGTCTGTCGTTGCGTTGAGGCCATCAATGCCTTCGACATTCGCGCTTTTTAACCAGGCAAGCGCTTCTCTTTCTTTGCCGGGGCGTATAGGCATGACAGCTTTGACCCAGGGGGCATTTAAAAAGGCGTTACGCATATTATCCCCATCTAATTGCATGAGCCAGCCCAATGATGCGCCCAGAGGGGCGGGTGCCGAATCTTCGGTAATCAGATAGTTATCACGACGTTGCTCATTGCTCGACCAGTTGGCGAGATAGGCGGAATTGATATGGGTTTCGTTGCTGATATTTAGTGTGGTGCCGCTCATCTTGAGCGGTGAAGCGAAATGTGCTGTCCACGCTGCCTGCCCAGAGACGTCAATAGTAGCTGTGGACGGACTTTGCCTATTCAAAGCTGCGGTGCCCACAAACTGGCCATGATGGGCGGACGGTTTCCACCATTCCGGGGCCACAAAATAGAGCATCTTATCAATATCAAACAGCGAATTGATGTACTCGGACAAGTTGTGACGCAACGCCTGCTCTTCTGCGCCGTCGCCTCTGAGATAGTTATCTTCATTCATCAAGGACTTGATGAGGTTGCGGTAGATGATTATGCGTTCTTCTTCGCGCAGGTCTTCATTTTTCCTTGGTTTGATTTCTGAAGCCAGTTTAATGCGTTCTCGCACTTTCTTGATAAAATCTTCTTTCGCAGCGAGGCTACGCTCCTCTGTGGTCTTGTTAATCAATGCGTCATTATCAGTCTTGTTTCTCTGGATGGCGGCTTGTGACGGAATATATCGAATTGAACATTTGAATTTAAAGTCAT
Organism: Undibacterium sp. KW1; assembly: GCF_009937955.1. Taxonomy (NCBI): domain Bacteria; kingdom Pseudomonadati; phylum Pseudomonadota; class Betaproteobacteria; order Burkholderiales; family Oxalobacteraceae; genus Undibacterium; species Undibacterium sp. KW1. The sequence continues at coordinate 227,467 of NZ_AP018439.1, forward strand.
AACTGCTATTGTCGTGAATGCCATTGTTGTTATGAATGTCTAATATGAACGCGAGTTCAGTAATGTGCTTTTCACCTGCAACAACGACAGCTGTTTTTTCTATTACCTTGAAATCCCAGGCAGGCCCGTTCAATAATTCCAGGTTCCATTGACTGACGATATAGTCTTGTTTAGGTGGGATGACAGGAATGACTTTTAAGAGATGTATCCCGTTTGGCAACTCTTCTAGTCTCCAGGGGTAATTAATTTCAATAGGAGCATCTATAAATTCAGGGAGAATTATTTTGTCTGGGTCAGGTATCTTGTTAACGCTTTCGTCACTCGCAATGTGGACAAGATTGGCTAATCCCAATTGTTTCCCTGGCTCATCTACAAAAGTTTCCCAACACAAATAGCTGCCTATATCTTGTACTTGTATTGCGATCTGTCGCATTTTCCGGCGCATCTCATAATTAATGAGTTGGGAGGTATTGTTGGTCAAAATATAGCGCTTGCTTTGCGTATCATTAGTTTCAATGACAGTCTTGAATGTGGTTTTATAAGCCTGTTTTAACTCCTGACTTATTTTTTCGCTTTGCTGGCGTGTACGTTTATGGGTGGCTTCACGGGCTTCTTCTTGCGATTGCGAGTAATCAAAATTTGAGCTGGCAGTGACCCCCAAATAGGAAGCCGTCACGCTCGCGCCAAATCTAACGTCTTGTTTATTATTTTCTCTGAGCAAATCACTCATTTCTTCATCGGATTTTTTCTCCAGTTCACTTTTTTGTAATGACTCGCTCACTAATTCAGACGATCGTTCTGTCAAAACGCGCTTGCTGGAAACTTCAATTAGTTCTGCTGTTGCGGCAGGGCTGAGCCATACGTGCTCTACGGGCGTGCCCAGGAAATTATCTAGTTCAAAAAAATACTGCCTGAACAAGTGGACTAAGCCTATGGGCGACAAACTGATGGCTTCTGCCTTTTCTTTGATGTTAAGCTCAGTGCTGTCAAAGAGCAGGTCGCCCAAAGAGTGGAAATTCAAATTGTCAAATGGCCCTGAATTGTTTTTTAAAAATAGGCTCTTGAGTGCGTCAAACTGCTTCTTTTCTTTTAAGTACAACAGCATGCCGGCGACCTTGGATTCATGCTCCAACATGCTTGAGAGTCGTTGCCGCTTAATTTCATTGTTGATATTCTGTTCGTCCTCAACAGATTGGTTAGCTGCGTTGATCACTTGATTGAGTACGCCATGTTCGTCAGCGCTGTTTAAGGTTTCTTTCAGCGCGTCGGCATGAATGAACTGGTCACATGAGTCAATAAATTTGTTTTCCAAATCACGCGCTTCGACATTTTCAAGCCGAGCAGCGAAGGCGCTGCTTAATGCCCTTAGAAGGAAGCTATTTTGGTTTACAGGGGCAATCGTCTGCTGTACGTTGCCGACGCTAATTTCTATCAAATCTTTGATATTGTTTTGTACAGGTCTGTTTCCCAAAAACGCAGCTGGGTTGCCTTCTTGTTGCAAGAACTTAAAACTGCCTTGAATTTGGTTTAATGCTTCATTGAGCGTGAAAGACTTTTCACGCGCCAGCAACCTGGCATGACGTTGTTCTTTTCTTTTTGATTTCCACCCCAACAGAGGTTGATAGACACCCAATAATTCACTCGCATAGGGCAGCACACCTATATATTTCGTCAAGTCGCTTAGTTTTTTGCCTGACATACCAACCCCTTATCTATAAAAAGAATGAGAAAACCATGCGCAGATGTGTTTAAGTAAGCTATAGATGTGATGAATAACGGATGAACAATGCACTTCAGGCTGAGAGCATGAGCTTTTTGCTTTGACTCTCATTTTTTGCGCCACCAATTCCTGCAGGAGAGGTGTTCTGAAAGCATCGCCACATCGCAAATCTTGCACAGTTGCGAGATTCAATTAAGTATCAATTATGTATCAATAAGTCTAGCATAATAATTAATATGCAACGGAATGGAAAGCAAATTTGACGACATCGGGAGATTAAATTTGTTGATACGTCATTGCTGGCAAGTAAGTTTTTCTGCAAATTCTCAGCGAATTTCCAAATTTTGCGTGATGCTGTCATTCAATGCTGCAACGATGATTTGTACGTAACCTGGTAATGGAATTTTTCCAAGCTGACTTAAAGCCGAAGCTGTCATGAATCTAAAGTTGCAGCACTGCTTAAAACACATCATCTGGATCTACAAAAATTGGAATTTGAAGGGTTGTCTGACCAGTTGACGCGCTCGGCAGGAAGTGAACGGTGCATCAGACTGACGGGGCAATTCAGCTAGCAAACGCACAGACCATGCTGGAAAAGATGGATAATAGCGCCTGTCTCGTTTTGAACACTATTTTGGAACTCCCCCCATGGAAATTAAGGTTAACTTTCTCGATAAGCTTCGTCTTGAAGCCAAGTTCGATGATTTTACGGTGGTGGCTGATCAGCCTATCCGTTATAAGGGGGATGGTTCTGCGCCTGGTCCTTTTGATTACTTTTTGGCTTCGTCGGCCTTGTGCGCGGCTTATTTTGTGAAGTTGTATTGCAATACCCGCAATATCCCTACTGAAAATATCCGGTTGTCGCAGAATAATATTGTTGATCCGGAAAACCGTTACGCGCAGATTTTCAAGATACAGGTGGAGTTGCCTGCGGATATTTCTGCCAAAGACCGTGAAGGTATCCTGCGTTCCATCGATCGTTGCACGGTCAAAAAAGTGGTGCAGGCGGGGCCGGAGTTTGTGATTGAAGAGGTCGAGAACCTCGATGCTGATGCGCAGGCTTTGTTGACCTTGAACCCTACTGCGGATGCTGCTACCTATATCCTGGGTAAGGATTTGCCGCTGGAGCAGACCATTGCGAATATGTCTGGCTTGCTGGCGGGGCTGGGTATCAAGATAGAGATTGCTTCGTGGCGCAATATTATTCCTCATGTGTGGTCGCTGCATATACGCGATGCTCATTCGCCCATGTGTTTTACCAATGGCAAGGGCGCGACCAAAGAGAGCGCGCTGGCATCAGCCCTGGGTGAGTATATCGAGCGTCTGAGTTGCAACCATTTTTATGCGGGTTCGTTCTGGGGTGAAGACATCGCCAATGCGGCCTTTGTGCATTACCCGGAAGAACGCTGGTTCAAGCCTGGCAAGAGGGATGCGCTGCCTAAAGATATTCTGGATGAGTATAGCCGGGAGATTTATGACCCTGAGGGTGAGCTGCGTGGCTCGCATCTTGTCGATACCAATTCCGGCAATGCAGAGCGTGGCATCTGCTCGCTGCCTTATGTGCGGCAGTCAGATGGCGAGCTCGTTTACTTCCCTTCCAATCTGATAGAAAACCTGTTCGCCAGTAATGGCATGAGTGCCGGTAATACACTGGCTGAAGCGCAGGTGCAATGTCTGTCTGAAATTTTTGAACGTGCCGTCAAGCGTGAAATTCTGGAAGGTGAAATCGCCTTGCCGGATGTGCCGCAAGAAGTGCTGGCGAAATATCCTGGCATTGTGGCGGGCATACAGGGTCTGGAAGAGCAGGGCTTCCCGGTGCTGGTGAAGGATGCATCGCTGGGTGGTCAATACCCTGTCATGTGCGTGACCCTGATGAACCCGCGCACGGGCGGTGTGTTTGCCTCTTTCGGCGCGCACCCCAGCCTGGAAGTGGCGCTGGAACGCAGCCTGACAGAATTACTGCAAGGCCGCAGCTTTGAAGGTTTGAATGATTTACCCCAGCCTACCTTTGTCAGCAATGCGGTGACTGAGCCAAATAATTTTGTTGAACACTTCATTGATTCCAGCGGCGTGGTGTCTTGGCGCTTCTTTAGTGCCAAGGCTGATTATGAATTTGTTGAATGGGACTTTTCTGGTCAGGGCGAAAATTCGAATGCGGATGAAGCAGCGACCCTGTTCGGCATACTCAAGGAGATGGGCAAGGAAGTTTACATGGCCGTGTATGATCATCTGGGTGCCACTGCCTGCCGTATCCTGGTGCCGGGTTATTCTGAAGTGTATCCGGTGGAAGACCTGATCTGGGATAACACCAACAAGGCCCTGCTGTTCCGCGAAGATGTGCTGAATTTGCATACGCTGGACGATGAGCAACTGGAAGACTTGCTGGAACGTCTGGAAAATAATGAGCTGGATGAGTACAGCGACATCGCTACCCTGATAGGCATAGAGTTTGACGAGAACACGGTCTGGGGCCAGCTCACGGTTGTTGAATTGAAGTTGCTGATCAATCTCGCCTTGCAGGACTTTGAAGAAGCAAAAGAGCTGGTCGAAACCTTCTTGCAATACAACGACAACACGGTTGATCGCGGTCTGTTTTATCAGGCCCTGAACGTGGTGCTGGAAGTGACGCTGGATGATGAGTTGGAGCTAGCTGATTATGTCGTCAACTTCCGCCGCATGTTTGGCAATGAACGTATGGATGCTGTGCTGGGTTCAGTCGATGGCAGCGTACGCTTCTATGGTTTAACACCAACCAGCATGAAACTCGAAGGGCTGGACAGGCATGCGCGCCTGATCGATAGTTACAAGAAACTGCATGCGGCGCGCAGCAAGGTGGTGTCTAATTAAGCTTATCATTTACGATTGAATTCACTTTGATGGAGGTTATTTTAATAAATAACTTTTATTAACACTTTAAAAACCACGTCCTATGGGCGTGGTCATCGCCTAACTGGCTTTGCCTGTTAGAGCGAAAGGAGCCTGCTCAAAGAAGTATCTTTCGTGATGTTGTCCGCACAACAATCAAGAAAGGAAGCGAAAATGAGCAGGTTTAAAAGAGCATCGCAAGTAATATGGCATTGTCAATACCATTTGGTATGGGTGCCCAAATATCGATACCGAATATTAAGCGGTCCAATTGGACGAGAAGTGCAAAAATGTTTGATGACCTATAGTCAGCAATTAGGTTGTGAGATAGTGGAACTGAACGTGCAAGTTGATCATGTGCATCTATTGGTGAAAGTGCCGCCAAAGTTATCGATATCGGAATTGATGGGTGTCCTGAAAGGGCGTACGGCAATAAGGTTGTTTAACGTATTTCCTCAAATGAGAAAGAAGCCCTATTGGGGGAATCATTTCTGGGCAAAAGGATATTGCGTAGACCCGGTAGGGCTGGATGTTGAAATGATCCGAAAGTACGTCAAATTCCAGGAGCAGGAAGAGGCACGACAGCAGCAACTACAACTTTAAGAAATAGATAGCGAGCCTTCTCAGAGGGCTCGCACGTGTGCTCCCCTCTGGGGAGCAAAAAGCAAAACCACGTTCTAAGAACGTGGTTCATTTACTAGCTACCAAGGTCAAAACATCTGATAGGTGTTGCCAGCCTGTCAGAGTATTTTGCTCACTGAGCAACTTTATTATCGTTAAATAGATACTTTTTACGTGGACAGCTCTCGAATTGCAGAAACAATTTGACCCCTCGCATGACCTTCTTCACAAAGGACATATGCATGATCTTGAACCGTTGGGTTAACTTGATATAAAGATGTTTTATGGTCAAATATCAATATATTTGCGGTACATAGCTGACTCAAAAAAGTCTCAAGCTTTGCACCACTGGCCAATGTTACATTTTGGTTTATGCGGTTTTGACTAAAAGTACCGAAGCTAAAGCCAACGCGCATTGCTTTTAAAACCCGTTTTAGATCGGATCTTATTCGTTCAATGCGACCTTCTTTTTTATCCGCACTGTGATTGATTGCTAAGTGCATCCCTTCATCTAAAGTACAATCGTCGTCAAACATTGATGAAGTAAAGTCACTTTCGCCGGACTTGGCAGAGCAATTAGTGAAACTAGATTTTTTGAATTTTGTAATTGAATCAGCTTTGCAAGAAAGTAATCGCTGATAGCCACTAAACTCGCAATCGACAAATTCCAGTCCACTAAAATCTATCTTATAAAAATTTCCTAATACGCATAATTGAGAAATTTTAGGCCCACCATGCAACATTTTTAGTAATGCTGCCGCAGAAGTTCCATCTTTTATTTTGTTGTACTCAAAAGCAAGTGCATGAAGCCCGTATATTGCCCTACTCTGCATTAAGCTAAAATTGGATGTTTCATTTTTAAAATGTGAGACATATTTTTTGAACATCGAATTTACTGAGTCAACATCTGCCTGTTGTTTCCAAAGCGCAGATGCAATGGCACCTTTGACTCCCGTTATATCGTTATAGTCAGTTCCTAAGATTTTAGTTAAGTGACCGACATCTTGAGAATTAATCTGACTTTCAATTTGGAATGCATTTATTCCTGCTTTAATTCTAATCAAGTTCACAAATTCTTCATGCGAAATATTAACTCTATCGTTGTTCAAACTGAATAATAAACATTTTAGATAACTTCCAACTGAGGTATGCTGCGATTTGCCACTCGCACCTCCAAGCATTACATCTATATATCTAATAAATTCTTCTAAGGGAGTGGAATTCTCTTCATCTATCACAACGTACTCTAGAAAATCGTAATAGTCATCTATTGAAATTTTTAGAGATTGTTTTTCTATTTCTCTACTCAGTAAACGCGCAAGTACATATTCAAAGGGATCAGTCAAATCCAAGCGTGCCGTGCTTTCAGACATATCATCGCTGCCGCTGTCGCTAGCAAATATTTGTGACAACACGCTCAATAAATATGGATTTACAAATCCAGAGGCTGGCTTTATTTTGTGTATTATTCTATTTATTGAAATCGCAACTTTCGCATCACCTTTGTTTAAGTATTTACCGACATCATCCGTTGTAAAACCTTTTAGGTTGAGAATGTCAACATTTTCCAAAGACTGAAAACGTTCTGCACCTACACTTCTTGATGTGAGAAAAACTTTGCAGGAATGTAATATTGAATCGAGTTGCTTAATCGAATCTATGAATCTATCCATGTCAAACATTCCCGCAAGTGCAGCTTCAATCTCATCAATTCCGTCGATCATCATTACAATAGAGCCGCAACTTAAACAGAGTTCGAAATTGGTTTCATTTATTGAATCTGCGCCCGATTGGTTGCGGCGATACTCACGATAAAGGTCTGTAATAGAATTGATGGAGTTACCTGAATAAGCATTTAATATATCGTGCTTGGTAACTAGCATTAGAAATTCTTGCTTTTGCTCAAATTTAGAATAGTGTTGTGCAAAATTTCGACATAAAGTTGTTTTCCCAATGCCACCTTCTCCAAGAATGACATTGATTGGCATGAGATTCGGTGAGTTTTCTACAGGTTCGATAAACGACATCAAATACTGCTTTGTGGTAAACGCTTCGCCTCCGTTGCGATAAACTGTTTGATCAATATATTGTTCTTCGTTAGAAAGAGTAGTATGCGAAGTTTTGCCTTTTACTATCCGATCAAAAATAAACTGCTTGATGGAATTTATGTAGACATTTTCATATCCTGCCTGAGTTAACATACTTTTATAAGCCGTAAGTCGTTGCTCTAAAACTAAATTTCTAGATACTAGACATACTTCAATACGCACTTTGGGGTTTTTTGATGATTTTAGAAAAATCCTAAGTGCTTCTGGCACACTTTGCGCTTTATATAAATAAATGATTACCCAAGCATGCCCTAGTTCTGGGTGAAAGTGAGCTTCATAAGCGGTTTTCGAGCCTTCAAAATTTTCAGTAACTATGTCTTTTTTTCCGAAAATTTCTCTACTAATATCTTTATAGTCGATAGTTTGTGCGCTTGAATTAATCTCTAGTTTTGAGGAAATCCTATTCGGCTCTAATTGTAGATAATCTGTAAAAAATTTTACTGCGTTTGTCACAGCGCGTATTTGGTCATCATCCGCCTTATTTACGCCGTCGTCGGATACTCCTTTGATAACAGCCCATGGCACGCCGAAGTCAGTACAGGCTAATGCGAAAGTGTAGGATTCCATGTCACCAGCTAAAGCATCTGGTACGCATTGAAGAATTTTTTGTTTGAAAACGCTATCATCAACAACTTTATCACCACAAGCGTACACACCTTCCTTGCTTGAAAAGTCAGCTTTATAGTTTCTAGCAAAGTGCGAGAGTTGAGCAAACAATGGATCCGGTGCCGATAAAGAACGAACTCTATGTTTCACAACACCATTTACAATTTTTTGATATTCGTAATCACTGGACATTTTGCATATCGCTACGTCTCCGATGCTTAATTCCGACTTCAAGCTAAAACAAATACCAATTTCAACGACATAAGTTGGTTTGACACTTTTTAATATGGACGTCAAGGCTAACCCGACAGACCCGAGTGTTTTGGTTCCCATATCGCGAATTTTACAAAGAACAGCTCTTTGACCGCAAAGAACTCCTCTTTCTAAAGTTGAGTGGCTTTCTATAGACATGGCCTCTAAAGCATCCATAGCTTTTCTCACAATTGAATACTCTGCTTCAGTTATGACTACAATTAAGATTTCTTCATTCATCTTCGCTTCCGTTACATAGCTTAGGTTAGACAAAATTTTTTGTGCATCGTCTTTTTTTTTGGTGCTATTGAATGCCATGTTTGTTGTCTTTATATATATGTTGAGCGACTACTGGATATTCTTTAACTCACGTTTTATCACAGCTATGAATCAATTCAGCTGTGGAGAAATTCCGAAGATTGTTGTAGCTTGATTTTTAGCGCAATGAAGTTGCGTGCCATTTTATTGTGCGCGCTGTGCGTGCCAAAAAGATATTCTTATATCATGCAGCTTTTAGAAGGAAATTTACCATAACTATTTAATAATAAAATGTAATAAATTGATAATTTCAATGCCTTCGTATTTCTCTAGCTTTAAATAATCTGTTGTAATTATGCTGTGATAGGACTTTCGAATCGTTGTTTGCAATGCACATAATTTCGAGAAAGAAATTTTGACCGCGATGCACTAAATAGAGAATTTAGTCATTTAAGATTGTTTTTCACAATTCTTATAATATTTAGTAAGAATTATCGCAAAACCTTATGTTGTTCTTCCTTAGGGCGTGTTGACATATCATTTTAGCCATTCAAAAGAAGCAACAATAGCGAAGAATGAGGCGAAGCGAGAAGCCAACTTATCATAGCGTGTTGCAATTCGTCTGAATTGTTTGATTCTCGCAAAAAAACGTTCGATTACATTGCGGTTGCGATACTGAAAAGCATCAATTTCTCTTGGCTCTTTCCGGTTCGATTTTGACGGGATCACAACCTTCGCATTTCTCTCTTGAATGCGCGCAATCAAAGCATTGGCATCATAAGCTTTGTCTGCCAGTACTGCTCCTGGCTGTAGGTCTTTGAGTAATGCCTCTGCTTGCGTCACATCATGACAATGACCCCCAGTAAGCAGGAAACGGGCTGCTTGCCCCAAGCCTTCCACACATACATGAATTTTAGTAGTCAATCCCCCGCGAGAACGGCCAAGAGCTTGCTCTCCTTTTTTTTGGCTGCGCCCGCTGCGTGTTGGTGTGCTCTCACCACTGTGCTATCAAGGTACACCTCTTCAAAATCAGCTTCTTCTCGCAACACAGAAAAAATACTTTGCCAACTATCTCGTTCAGACCACCGCGCAAAGCGCGTATAGACCGTGTTCCAGTAGCCAAACTCAACCGGCAAATCTCGCCACGGACTACCTGTGCGGGCTATCCACAACACTGCTTCAATAAACAGCCTGTCATTTCCACCAGCCCTGCCTCCGCCTCCTGTTCGTCCAGGCAACAGCCTCTCTATTCTTGCCCATTGATCGTCACGCAACAACATTCTCGACATCCTTGATTCGCCCAAATTCAAGGATGTAAACACATTTTCGGAAAAGTTAACAGCCCTCATGCAAAATAGATATGTCAACACGCCCAGGCTAATAAACTGAAAAGAAAAAATATGGGACCGACCAAGATCATGATCATCCGCCATGCAGAAAAGCCTGGCACTTATGGCGGCAGCGAATACGGCGGCATTAATTTGCTGGGGGCCAGCGATAACGAGTCCTTGATTACGCTGGGCTGGGAAAGAGCAGGTGGTATCGCCAGTTTGTTTAACCCTACCAATGGTCAGTTTCAGAATGCAGAACTGGCTGTGCCCAATTTCATATACGCGTCCAGTCCTGCGACTGCTGGTGGCAAGGAGCCTAGCCAGAGACCGTATCAGACTATCTCTGCACTGGCTGCCAGGTTGAACCTGACGCCAAATACTTCTTTCGACAAAGATCACTATAAACACAGCGATGGCATGGTCGCCAGTGTGTTGGCGCAATCGGGCACGGTGCTCATCTCCTGGCAGCATGAGGACATCTGGCAAGGGCCAGGTCAGGATTCGGTGCTGAACGAATTGCTCAAAAAGACAGGCACGGCCAACTTCTCGAATTTACCAACGCAGCCTTGGCCCGGATCCCGTTACGACATGGTGTTTGTGCTCGACAGGCCAAGTGGCGCGGGTGTGTTTACTGCTTTCACCCAGGTGCCGCAAATGCTGCTTGCGGGCGATAGTATTGCACCGTTTAAATAGCCTGGTTTGTTATGCAGCTTGTTACAGCCAGCCTGCGTCGCTGGCTATCCTGTAAGCTTCGCCGCGGTTCCTGACATGCATCTTGCTGATGGCATCTGACAGGTAATTGCGTACCGTACCTTCTGATAAATGGATTTGCCTGGCGATGTCGGCATTGCCTGCGCCTGAGCCCGCCAGGCGCAATACCTGGCGCTCGCGTTCTGACAAGGGGTCGTGAGGGCCGTTCCAGCCTTCCATGGCGAGTTCAGGCGCAATCACACGGCCACCTGCCTGCACCGTGCGTATCGCTGCTGCCAGGCAGTCTGAGGGGGAATCTTTGAGCATATAGCCGCGCACACCACTGGCGGTGGCGCGGCGCAAGTAACCGGCGCGGGCGAAGGCGGTCAGCATGATGACTTTGCAAGGCAGCTTTTGCTCAGCAATGCTGGCTGCCAGTTCCAGACCCGTCATGACCGGCATTTCTATATCTGTCAATAAGATGTCGGGGCATTCTTGCTGGCAGGCCTCGAGCGCCTGCTGGCCATTTTTTACCAGCGAGATGACTTGCATGTCAGGTTCAAAGCGCAACAGGGCAGCCAGTGCGCCGGATACCAGTGCATGGTCTTCGGCTATCATGATGCGTATCATGCCGTGCCTTTGAGAGGCAGTGAAATTGTTATACTCAGGCCATTTGCCTGATGGATATTGATGCTGCCTTGCAGAGCGTGTGTGCGCTCTGCCATGCCGCTTAAGCCGCAGCCTTTTCTGATGGCTCTGTTAGCCTGGACCGTGCCGTCATCCGCGATGGTGAGTCTGATATTTTTTGAATCCGACGACAGGGTGATCTTGCATTTGCTCGCCCTGGCATGACGGATAATATTGGTGACCGCTTCACGCAAAGCAAGTGCGATGACATTTTCCAATGACGGCGGTATGCTGCATTGTTCTATCAGGGCAGTCATGTTGACATTGGCTGCCTGCAAGGCTGTCTTTGCTGTAGCTAATTCCGCGTTCAAACTGCTCGTGCAGTTGTTACGAACTGTGCTACGAACTTCTCTCAGGATATTGCGTGCACTGTGCTCTATGGCTATCAATTCATGGGAACAGGCACCCAGATCAGTGTTGATCAGTTTGCGCGCCAGGTCAGCCTTCAATACGATTACGGACAAGGTATGGCCAAGCACATCATGGATATCGCGCGAAATTCTCTCGCGTTCAGCGAGACGTGCCTGGTTGGCGATCTCTTCGCGCTGCATGATTATTTGGTCGTCAGTGCGGCGATACTTTTCGAGCAGGATAGCTACGAGGGCAACCGGCAGGCAAAACAGCAATGCTGGCAAAAGAAATTCAGATGGTAATTCAAGGCTGGCATTTGCCATCAACAAAATTGCGTACACCATGGACAGGGCGGTGCAGGCAGCGCGGGTATTTTTCAACCGCTGGCACATACCCGCACCTAGCATGACAAATGCGGCGGCACCTGCATTGTAAGGTGCCCATATTATGCCTGTCATGGTGGCGGTGATAATGCAGGCAAACAGGCGCTTATCATTAACCTGCAAGCTGTATTCAAACAAGATGACAAAGCCAGCCAGTGTCGCAATGACCATCATCAGCTCAGTTGCAGATGGGATGGCGCTTGTATATTTCAATAAAAAGAAAGCAGGCAGGATCAGCCAGAAAAAGGCTGAAGATTTGCTCTTGTCGGCCATGACCCCAGTATCGTTCACCTCATTCTCCGCAAGCGGCAAAGACACCGCTTGAGCAGGACTATGATTGCTGCTTGCTTTAAATCCTGGGTTAACTTTGGCTGGCTTCACTTTGGCATTCCTTTTAAAGCAAATAAAACTGGCTCAGGCTGCGACGGTGGCGCGTGAGGCAGTGATCATGACATTGGCCATCACACCATATACGGTGGCCCAGGCATCCCTGGTTTCGCTGGTGAAGCGGTCGCCCAGGCCTTGTCCCAGTGTTTTCAGTAATGCAGCACCAACTGTCTGATAGTGTGATTCCTTGACACCGTAACCGTCATGGCGCACAGCCAGGCCCTGCAGTACCGGCACCAGATTATCCAGGTCATTGAGCTTGCCAACCGCAGCGCCTATCATCTGCATGAGTTTTTTACCTTGCTCTGTCATGTCACCGCGGAACATGGGTTTCAGTGATGGGTCGTCTGCAAACAGGTTTTGATAAAACAGGGCGGCAGCCTGCGGGGCTATCGTTGCCACTTGTTTCCACGAGTCTTGTACGAGTGTGACAGTGTGTTGATTCATTGTAATTCTCCGGTTGAAATGATAGTTTGGATTTGCTGAGAGTCTGTCTAGCCTGCCGTGGCAGCCTTGCTTTGGTACATCTGCAAGTCAGCAGCTTGCAGCCAGGCCTTGGGCGGGCCCTGGGATGTATTCACTTCAGCAAAACCAAGTGCAAATTCCAGTGGAATCGCTACCTGTTCTTGCGATAAATTTATTTGTAAGACAGGCGTTGCCTGTAACAGCTTATTGACAATATTCTGTGTTTCCTGCGCATTGGTGTGTGGCAAAATCACGGCGAATTCATCACCACCGAGACGCCCCAGTATGTCGGTGGAACGCAAATTGTTTTGCAGGTAAACAGCAACCAGTTTCAAGGCCTTGTCGCCCGCTTCATGGCCATAATTGTCATTGATCTGTTTAAAGCGGTTCATGTCCAGCACGACCAGTGTGGTTGGTACTGCATAACGTACCCATCTGTCCCAGGCTGTATTCAACTCTGCGATAAAACCACGGCGGTTTAATAGACCGGTCAATATGTCGGTGCGGTTTTCAATTTCCAGATCAGAAATAAAGCGCTTGAGGCGCGAAATTTCTTCCAGCAGTGCCGCACTATTTTTGCTGTCATCAGTATCGCAGCGTGCAAATTCTTTGTCATCGAAAACGGGTGTTGCACAATGCACTTGTGGTGCATGTTTTTTATAATTTAATCTTTGCGTAGCTTGCATACAATTTCTTTTCATAAGCGATGAATGATGACCTGGCTAGTGGACTGTAACAGTGAAATCGAGAGTGAAGGAAATGTGCCCGGCGCATCATGGCAGGCACTCCGATTTTCACTGTTACAGTTCACTAGTATTGGCTAATGGCCGGTTCATTGTTAGATACAAGGCTGTGCTTTCCGCATGAATACAAGAAATTTTCAGAAAGTACGGCGCGTTCAGGGATTCTTCAGTAGTGTCTGATCATGCCCTGGCATGGGAAGAAGTATGTGTCAGACAGTCTTTTTCGAATAGATACAAGCAGTGCTCTAATCGATAGGTACAAAATAAAAAAGCAGTTGATCTGAGTTTTTTTAAACTGCTTTACTCTTAATAAAAACCACGCAGATAAAAACAGAATGCCGTCAATGACTGGCGCAGCGAATCGGTCAGCGGTATCGACGTATTCACGCACACGCCATTCGAGACCAGGGCAATCTGCGGTGTATCGGCTTCGTCCAGCAAGGGCCAGTTGGCGCGGATTTGAGTCTGTATTTCTTCTGTGCTGATCTTGCCTGGCAGTGGCAGCCAGTAGCTATAGCCGCCGGGCATATCTGCGAGTTTGACGGTATTGCCCAACACCAGGCGCAGTATGGACAGGTACTCGCCGCTTCGTGATTTTAATTGCTGGCGGTATTTGCGCAAGTGTGGCACGTGGCTGCCCTGTGCCAGGAATTCTGCGAGCACAAGCTGCGATAATTCATTGACGCTGCTGGCGGATGCGCTTTTCAGATATTCGATACGTTCACGCCAGCTACCGGCGGCCAGCCAGCCTATGCGCAAGCCGGGTGCCAGGGTTTTGGAGCAAGAGTTGACGTAGATGACCTTGCCTTTGAGATCAAAGGATTTCAGTGTCAGTGGTCGTGCACCATCGTGCTGCAGGTCGCCATAGACATCATCTTCTATGATGGTGACGCCATGCTTTTCTGCCAGCCTCAAAAGATTACGCTTCACTGGCAAGGGCATCAGTGCGCCAGTAGGGAAATGGTAATTGGCGACCAGTAAAAAAACCTTGGGCGGGTCTTCACCTTCCAGTATCGCCTGCACCTCAGCCAGAAATTCTGGCGCATCCACGCTGCTGTGCACGGTCACCGGTGTCAGGGTGAAGGTTTCCAGCAGGCGGCTATACAAGACGCTGACGGGAGCCTGCACCAATACCTTGCTGCCAGCCTCGCTGGTTGCACGCAAGGCCAGTAACAGGGCCTCTGTCGCACCCTGCGTCACGATCAATTCATCTTCCTTGAGGAAGCAGCCATTTTCTGCACTGCGCTTGGCCAACTCCGCACGCAGACGCGGGTGGCCATAAGCCTGGGCATGACGGGTTGATAAAAAAGGATGGCGGCGTATCACGCTGCCCAACAGGCTTTGCCAGCGCCGCTCAGGGAAAAGGTCTTCTGCCGGGCCCCATTTGAGTACATTGGCAGACATGTTTTGCAAATCTGCCTGGGTATGCGGGGCAGTGGCTGTTGTTTCTTTTTTTGCTGGCGGTTTAACAAAATAACCAGCCTTGCCACGCGGTTCAACCAGCCCTTTTTCTTCCAGAGTGTGCAGGGCATTAGTCACAGTGGCGAGACTAAGCTGGTGTTGTTGCATGAGTTCACGCACGGAAGGCAGGCGTGCATTGGCCGCCAATTTTTTGCTTAATATCGCATCAGCCAAATCATCCGCCAATATTTGATACTTGTTCTTTGTCACAAAAAATCCTCAATTTTGCAAGAATTTACCAGGCTGCATGCTGATGTCCTAAGGGGAGGGCGGCAATGGAGTCTGATTGAGACTGAATGAGTTTGAATGAATCGCGCTGCAATATTGCCTACAATAGTTATAACATACCGGGTAGGGGATTACGTATCAAATAGTGGCTTTTGACGGGCATACTGAAGTATGTACTTGTGGACTGTAACAGTGGAATCGGAGTGCCTGCCATGTGCGCGACGATCATGGCTGCGTTGCAAATACTCGCGATAGCCCCGCTATCGCTGTGTTTTGCGTCTTGCCCTGATGAGTCGGGCACATGTCCTTCACTTTCGATTCCACTGTTACAGTCCACTAACCCGCTCTGGAGTGATGCTTTCTTCTATATCTGTGACGATAAGGGATATACTAAGCAGCAGGCCCATTTCAAATTCCGCAGCTTGTTATCCATAAAAGCAAGAACTCCAATAATGACTAAAGCACCAGCAGAAAAACCGGCAAAATCAACCCTGTCTTCC
Organism: Undibacterium sp. KW1; assembly: GCF_009937955.1. NCBI lineage: Bacteria > Pseudomonadati > Pseudomonadota > Betaproteobacteria > Burkholderiales > Oxalobacteraceae > Undibacterium > Undibacterium sp. KW1. The sequence goes on from NZ_AP018439.1 coordinate 243,123, forward strand.
CGCGCACCAAATAAAGCCCAGCTTGCAGCGGCTGAGCAATGGTTGATGACGATTCAAGACGATATTGCGGGGCTCATCACGTCAGGTTGGGAGGTGGCAATTGCGGCTCCTGGTGACCTGGCCGTTGATTTTTACCGCAACCTGTTTGCCGCCGCGCCTGCAGTGATTGAATTATTTTCTGGTGACATGACAGAGCAACAGGGCCGCCTGACCCACACGCTGGAAGAAACCGTGGCGCTGGTGCATCAGCCTGAGCATCTGTTGCTGCTATTGCACGCATCCGGCGTGCGGCATCACCACTACCAGGTACAGCAGGCTTATTTTGGCGTGATGCGCAATGTCTTGATTGATACTCTGGCGACCCGCGGCGGTGCCGGGTTTACAACTGCACATCGCGTTGCCTGGGAAGGATTGTTTGATAACATGGCGACTGTCATGCAACATGGCATGGCCAGTGCTGCAAAAAATTAATTGCGAGCTATTGCCGCATGATCAGCTGTCTTTATGAGGCTGCCTTGATACGTTCGCCTGCATTGTATTGCCCGTTTTTATCTGTTGCATCGACCTTGCCATCGAAGCGTTCAAGCATGGCAAAGCTGGGCGCATCTGCAGCTTTGATCAATTTTCCATAATAGAAAACCTGGCGCGAAGTTTTTGCATATCCCATCGCCAGATACTGCAATGAGGCAGCATCTTCTTTACTGATGACATCGCCATGGTAATAGGCTTTAATGCCATCAAGCGCATAGCCTTGTTCTACCACTTTGAAGTTATCGTAGCTGACGCCTTTGAGGCTTCCGCCTATGGTAAAGCCATCGACGTAATAAATCTTTGTGCGGTCTTTGGCGTAGTGGGCATCAAGTGGTGTGAAGCTAAGTCCGTCACTGCCTGCAATTTCATTCTCTCGGTAATAGCCGCGCAATTTGTCTTTGGCGAAAAAGTGATCCAGCAGCACGAAACTGTCTATATCTTGCACTGGTACTACCTTGTCCTGCCTGAACAGATGTGATTTATCCCTGGCAAGATAGCCATCGCTCATCATGCGGAAACTGGCCGGGTCAGCATCCCGTATTTTTTTGATGACCGTGCGTTTGATGCTCCAGTATTCTTTGCTGTCGCGCTCGGTATCGCAAAAAAATACCATGGACTTGTCCTTGGCATAGTATTTACTCAGTATCTGAAAACTGGCACTGTCGCTGGCATCATTGCCGTTAAAAATCGGCGTGCCACGGTAATAGACATAATGCGCATCCTTGGCAAAATAGTCGTCTATGGGCGTGAAGTTGATGAGCGCATGCTGGCTGTCAATGACCACACCGTCGTAATGCCACTTGCCTTTCTTTTTGTAATAGGCGGATTCGTTACCGCAGCCAAACAGGAAAGAGATGATGCCCATGAGTATGACCCAGGGTGGATATTTTTTGAGTTGCCCTAGCATCTGCCTGAACCCGGATTCGTCATCTTGCTCAGATAGCTTGCGTACTTTGCCAGGCTGGCGAAACTGACGATGTCAGATGTATTTTCATTGACAACCGAAGCCTGCAATTGTGCATACACTGTGTCAGGATCAATCTGGCAGCGGTAGCGAAAAAACAGATTCGGTTGCTGGCCTGCAAAGTGCTGTGCCAGCTCTGCCGATGCATCTATCATGATACGGGGCTCCTGCCATTGCTGGGCCAGCACACCTATTGCCTTGATATGGCTTCCTGAGGATTCTATGACCCAGGTCGCCTTGCCACCGCTGATGGATGGCAAAAATTTTGCCATGCGGATTTGTTCGAGCAAGCCAGCCAGGCTGGTGTTGGCAGGGACGGCAATGTTTTCTGCATGCGACACGGTGTCGTCGCCCGCATGCACGCTGTCCCTGTCTATACGTATGAGCAGCATGGCGTGTTCTGTGTGCTTGCGCGACTTGTTACGCCAGCCATAGGCCAGACCCAGGACAGCGAGACATGTTACCCAGAATGCCCAGTCAGACATCGTTTTCTCCTTGTCTAATGAGTATTGATTGACGATGCCTGATCCCGGCAATATGCATCAGAAGGCTGCAGAGACGCCGTCAATGCGATCCAGGCGGATGACGATGCGGCTGGCCTGCTGGTTGCGGCCTATCACATATTTCTCTTCCAGGGCTGTGACCACCATGGCGACATTGGTGCCGCTGGCATGCACGGTAACACCCTTGTTTTTCTCTTTACTTTCCAGCAGGGTGGCACGGAGAGTGTCTTTTTCGCTGGCAGACGCCGGGTCGGCAGCGCCAGCACTGCCAGTAGCGATGACGGACGTAATCACCAGTGCCTGTATCAGGTGGGTCAGTTTCAGGCAGTTCAGTTTGATCATGATGTGTCTCTTTCTTGATTGGTTGATATAGCTTGAATGAAAGTCTGGCAAGTTTGCACCTGGCATGTCGTTAGTGATAGATACAAGTCCTGGTCTAGTGGATAGATACAAGTGAAATACAAGCCAACAAGGAAATTTTCTTTCATACCTCTTTTTCATGAAACTGCAAATCAGTTCGCCTGTGGCAAGCCTGACTTGCCAGAGAGAGTCTTTCACAGACTGGGGCAGAACTCAATATGCTTAATGTCATATAAAAAACTGACAAGCGACACTTACTTTATAAATGCAGGCTTGTGATGATGTTTGCCAGATTTGATATCTGTATCTTTGTTTTTTATTGCGACAGCGTGCATTTTCATGTGTTCATGTCGCTTCGTCAGGAGGAATAGCATGAAACTGCATCAAAAACTGAGCAGGGCACTGGCCTTTGGCTTTTGTCTGGCCATCACTTCGGTGACCATCGTCTCGCTGTCTGTACCGACGGCAAATGCGGCGACAACCCCGGCACGCATAGGTTTCTCCTCCAAAACCGTGGGTTATGAGGCCAGCAATGCGCGCAATGCCGGTTCCACAGAATATGCGCTCATTGAATTCATCACCGAGACCGGTGTGACAGACGCGTCGGTACCGATCACGGTGAGCAGCAGTAACCCATCACTGATGACAGTCAGCAAGCTCGCCGTCGCCAATGCCCTGGGCAATTATGTGCTGACCGTGCCGGCCAACGCACCATCAGGCAGCGCCACCGTTACGGCCAGCGCGACTGTGGCGGGTGTGGTGTATTCCCGTTCGCGGGTGTTTGTGATTACGGCGGCAGGTACAAGCATACAGCCTGTGAGCGGTTCGTCCACCATCACCAGGGCGACCACACCGACCATGAATGCCGACCAGTCTGCCTGTGCGGCCATCAATTACTATGATGTGGGCGTGGGCAAGACCTACACTGCCCTGGGCCAGCTACCCTGGAGCCAGTTGAAAGGCTGTGACACGGTCAGAATTTATGCCAAGCCTGGCAACCTGCCCTACCATGAAATGATCTTGATTTCAGCAGGTACCAATCTGGCACCAACTGCACCCGATAAATTCATGCGTGTGATCGGTGTGCCTGATTCTGTGACTGGTGCGCGCCCCATCATCGATGGTGCACCAGATGCCCAGGGCAAGCTGGCAACGCAACTGGAAACATTGCCAGGCCAGGCTGCCCGCACCCTGCAATATCATGACAATGCCAGCGCTACCCGGGTGCTGTACAAACTGGGCCTGGTCATGGTGGGGCCGCAGGCTGGCTACAACTACAATCATGGCCCTGCAGGTTATATCAGTATCGAAAACCTGGATATCCGCAATTCCGTGTATGGTAATTCTTTCTCTGATGCGCTGGGCAAGAAGACCGATAGCTATGCTGCTTTTGGCACCTGCCTGTTTGTCGAAGCTGCAGCACATCTGGTAGTGAAAAATAATGTCATGCACAATTGCGGCAACGGCCTGTTCATTAATTCCAAAAACGGTACGTTGGTGGAGTTGTCGCAAGATGTACTGATCGAGGCCAATACTTTCTACAACAACGGCAATGCACCTGTTGCCAATGTGACTAACGGCTACTCCGAACACAATAGCTATACTGAAGCACGCGATATCATTTTCCAGTACAACTATTTTGGTGACGTGCGCCCCGGTGCTTTTGGTGATTGTTTGAAAGACCGCTCATCTGGCCTGATTGTGCGTTACAACACTTTTGCGTCGAGCTGTGGTCTGCAACTGCACCTGATGGACTCTACCGGCGGCAACGCACTTATCTACGGTGAACCAAACTATGCATCGACCTATGTCTATGGCAATCTGTTTGATCTGACGCCAGGCAGCAATAACACCAACCTCGTCAATTATGGTGGTGACAGTGGCTTGACTGCAAACTACCGTCAGGGCACCCTGTTCTTCTACAATAATACGATGGTGGTAAGGGGAGACGCTACCCATGGCATTTATCCTGAGACACTGATGTTTAATCTGGGCATGCCCAATGCTGTTGCCGATGTCAGGAATAATCTGTTCTATGCACTGCCTGTCACAGCGGGGTCGCCAGGTAAAGTGCAAGCCATGGCACTGGGCAAGGGTACCGTCAATATGACGAATAACTGGGTCTCACCTAATGCTGCGCAGTATTGGGTAGGGCACCTGACAGGCGCAGTCGTGAACGGCTGGAACACCAATCTGGGTGGCAATAATAATCCGGTATTGGCGAACGTGGCACTGCATGATTATCGCCCGGCTCTTGGTTCACCCCTGATCAATGCGGGCAATGGATTGGGTAATCTCACATCCAGCTTGCTGCCAGTGGCACAACCTGGTGCGGTGATCTTGCGCAAGCAGGATGGCATGATAGACATTGGTGCGTTTGAATTTTGATGAGGCGATGATTCAGTCATCGTCGATATTGCAGATGTAAAAAAGCCCGCTGCTTGCATGACGATTAATGCAAGCAGCGGGCTTTTATCTTGCGCTTGTTCTATGAACAGGTCGTTACTGGATTGCCGCAATATGATCCAGGCGGCATCCATCCTTTCGCGCTTTGATATTGTATCTCCAGCCATTCGCCATGACAGCTTTGTACTGATGCTCCTGCCTCTGCAGGGATTTTTCCTGTCATCGCGCTCTGTGCCATCGGGCTGGCACGCAGGCTGACGCCTGTGCGTGCATTGATACCGGTCAGGGGCGCGTATACCCAGCCTTCTCCTTTGAAATATACTTCGCCGGCCACGCCGCTGACCTGGCGAACCCGCAGCCATTTTCCGGCAGAGCCTGTGATTTCCATTTGTGAATCACTGTCTTTGATGTTGGCCAACACCTTGTGTTCAGAACCCGGGCCGCTGCGGATATTGCTGCCACCGGCGTCAGGGTCAATGGAAAAAACTTTGAGCTTGCATGCAGTCACTTCAGGCTCGGCATGCGCCACATTGCTGTACAGCGCGCTGCTCATGAGCAGTAAACTGCAAAAACAGCAGGCGCTAGTTTTGGATAGGGAGAGTGGCGTATTCATAGTCACCGCAATTGGGTGTAAAGGTATTAAGTGGATGGAAAACCAGCGCGAAAAGTCTAGCATGCTTTACTCAAGGCCAGACAGGAATTGCAGCAGATAAGACAATTGAATTGGGTTCTTGCTCTTCAAAGAGTGAAACAGTAGGTAATCGCTGCTATGCCAGTGTTTTTATTGATGACAGTTTATACTATGCATCATCCCCCTTCAAAAATAGATGCCTGCGCAATGACTACTTCCACGACCCAGAAAAAAACTGTCCTGCAAGCCACTGATCTTACTTTTCAATATCCCGACCATTCTTTGTTCACCAACTGGTCGTATGATATACCCGCAGGTATTACGCTGGTGCTCGGTGGTGATGGCCGGGGCAAGACCAGTTTGCTGCAATTGCTGGCAGGTGAATTAACTGTGCAAAGCGGGCAATTGCAGATAGAGGATGTGGCCTTGTCTGCGCAGCCTGATGTATACCGCAGCCAGGTATTCTGGGTAGACCCGCGTACGGATGTTTATGATCAGATGCCTGTACCGGACTATTTCGCTCTCGTGCGCAAGGCATACCCCGGTTTTGATGATGCGGTATTGGCACAAGCCATAGAGGGTCTTGGTTTGACACCGCATATCAACAAGCAGATGTTCATGTTATCGACAGGCAGCAAGCGCAAGGCCTGGCTGGCGGCAGCTTTTGCTGCCGGTGCGACCATCAGTTTGTTGGATGATCCTTTTGCAGCACTGGACAAGTCATCGATAGAATTTATCACAGCCATGCTGAACCAGCTTGCCGCGGATGCAGCCAGGGCCTGGGTGCTGGCAATGTATGTGAGGCCGCAAGGCCTGGCCTTGTCTGGCGTGATAGATTTAGGTGACTGAGCTCAGTGCGCTGCATTCGGATAGCTCACAATAATGCTCAGGGCTTCTGCCCCCGTTTGTTTGATACCCACTACTGCGCCCTTGTATAAGTAGGCGGCCATGCCCGCTTTCAGGGGCGCAGTCTTGCCATCTGAGGTCACGCTGCCTGTGCCAGAGAGCACATAATAAACTTCGTCATGCGCGATAGGGTGCAAACCTATTTCTGCACCAGGGTGCAGTATGCGTTTCCTGAATTCCATGCTGCGCGGTGCAGGTGCTGCATCGCTGATGCGGTAAGCTGTGGACATGCCTATCGCTCCGTGGGGCGGTGGCTCATCGCGTTTGACTTCTTCCTCATTGATGATGCTCATGGCGGGGGCAGTATCCGCTGCTGCGGCCATGCATGTATTGCTGTTTGCCAGCAGCGTGCAGCAAAATGAGGTGAGTGTTATTTTCATTGATACCCCTGGCTATGTGTTTTGATTTCCTGCGCTGGCAAATTCTGCTACCAGCAAGTCTATGAACAGGCGTGTGCGTAGAGGCAAATAGTGGCGCGATGGATACATGACTTGTATCGGTGCGCTGATATCTGTCCACTCCGGTAAAACTTCAAGCAACTGGCCGCTTTTAAGGGCCGCTGCCATGTCCCAGCAAGAACGCCTGACCAGACCCAGACCTGCACATGCCCAGTCATGGGCCTGTTCGCCATTATCGGTCAGCCAGTTGCCGCGTACCCTGATTGTTTGTTCTTCGCCGGATGTGCTCGAATGAAAATGCCAGTCTGCGTGCATGGCTGACGATGGCTGCATGAGTATGCAATTGTGCTGCAACAAGTCGGCCGGTACATTGGGTTTGCCATGCCTGGCGAGATAGGCCGGGGCAGCGCAAACGATGCGCCTGTTGTCTGCCAGTGTGCGCGCAAGCAGGCGTGAGTCAGTATTGGCCCCTATCCTGATGGCGCAATCGAAACCGGATGCGACGAGATCAATGAGCTGGTCGCTGAGCGACAGTTGCACCTGCAGCCCGGGATACTGGCCTGCAAATTTTGCCAGTGCCGGGCCTATATAGTGTCTGCCCAGTGCAACCGGTGAAGATACCCTGAGCAGGCCACGCGGCTCAGTCTGGCCTTGGCCCAGTTCAGCTTCTGCATTGGCAACATCCAGCAAGATGGCCTGGCAGCGCTCGAAATATAGCGCCCCTTCTTCGGTCAGGCTCAGGTGGCGTGAACTGCGTTGCAGCAGGCGCGTGCCCAGGGCAGCTTCCAGCCGGCTCATGCGTTTGCTGCCTACGGCTGGTGAAAAGCCGAGTTCACGACCCGCAGCAGACAGGCTGCCACTCAGCACAGCCTGGACAAATAGTTTCATATCGGCCAGTTCTATCATGGACAAATACCTTATCTTTTCAAAATTGGAATAGATGCATTGATTATTAAGTCTATTTTCAATTAATTGGAATGGTAGCACAGTAGTGTCCAGGCGAATTTCGCTTTACAACTCATTTAACCAGTAATGAAAGGAAGTATCATGCATGCCAAATTTTTAGCAGGTCTTAGTCTATTATTAAGTATTGATGCTTATGCAAGCGCAGCTTATGCGCAAGACTACTTGCCAGTACCGCGTAACATCGTTGCCGACAAGTCCATCCCGGCTGCGCAGCAGCAAAACATGGCACTGGCGGCACGGCGTTACTATGCTTTCTGGAATACCGGTGACGGGCAGTTTGCACAAGCGGCGCTGGCAGATAATTTCATGGACAGGAATTTGCCAGCTGGCCGGCCACAAGGTCCTCAGGGCGCCTTGTTTGCCTCAAAAAATTTTCGTGCAGCCGTACCTGACCTGAAGCTGGATGTGGAAGAGATGATGCTGGTCGGTGACCGTGTCGTAGGTCGCCTGCATTTTACCGGTCACTTTAGCGGCAGCTTCCATGGCCAGCAAGGCGATGGCCGCAAGGTCGATTTCATCGCGACAGATATTTACCGCATAGCTGATGGCCGCATTGCCGAGAATTGGCATCTGGAAGATAACCTGACTTTGTTGCAGCAACTGGGCATCATCAAAAATTAATAGAGAGAGTTCACAATGACAAACAAAATCACTCTGCCTGATGGGCAGTTCTGGCCAGATGGCATACGTATGGTGGTCTCTGTTTCCATGCAGTTTGAAGCCGGTGCGCAATCAGAGCATCAGAATGGTTCACCTTTTCCTGCCATGGCAGATACCAGCCTGCCTGATTTGCCAGCCCGCACCTGGTTTGAATATGGTGCACGTGAAGGTATACCGCGCATGCTGGATCTGTGGGACAAATTCAAGATACCCGTGACTTCACATATGGTCGGGCAGGCGGTATTGCAAAGGCCGGAGCTTGCCAGGGAGATCGTGCAACGCGGTCATGAAGCGGCAGCGCATGGGCATAGCTGGACGCCGCACTGGACCATGACTGAGGCAGAAGAGCGCGCATCGTATATCGCCAATATCGCAGCGATAGAACAGGCGACTGGCACACGGCCTGTTGGTTTTAATGCCTTCTGGCTACGTGGCACGCCGCGCACCCTGGGGATATTGCAGTCACTGGGTTTTACTTATCACATTGATGATCTCAGTGCCGATGAACCGATGACGACCACAGTCAATGACCGCGCTTTTGCGATTGTGCCTTACACCTTGCGCAATAACGACATTGCTCGCTTTGGGGCTGAGGGGCCATTGACGGCGCAGGCTTTTGCTCAGGAGTTGCGTGATGAATTTGATCAGTTGTATATGGAGTCAGGATACAGGCGGCGCATGATGTCGGTCTCTCTGCATGACCGCATAGGTGGTACTCCGGCGCGTGTCAAAATGCTAGGGGAGTTTTTGCAGTATGCCCTGCAACATCCTGGCGTGGTCTTCATGCGCAAGGACAAAATAGCTGAGCTGGCACTGAGTATGCCGGATGTGCCTGTGAAGTAATTGAGGACCAGCTGGGAAGGGGCGATGCTGTGTGTAAAAAGCATCACCCCGTCAAAAGCTGTTGTGTGGCAGAGTCAATCTCTGGTTTATACACCGCCAAAAAAGCGTACCCATTTCGATACTTCATCGTCCGGGCCTACACTGCGCTCGGTGCAGATGTTTCTCCGGCCTGCGCCATTGTCTTTTAGCTCACCGGTATCGGTGATGTAATACGCAGTGCGATACCACTCTTCTTCATTCTTGAAGTTGGGTTTGTGGATGATCATGGTTTGTATCATGGTCGGCATGACTTTGCCTTCCTTGGTTTTGCAATTCCATTTGACTGCTGAGCCTGTGTCATCACCTTTGATGCCTACCACCTGGTTGCCGCTGAATTGCTGCCAGCGTATCTGGTAAGTCACATAGGGCAGTTTGCTGGCAACGGCCTTGAATTCAGGGTTATCTTTGTTCGCGGGCACGGTATCGACGACAACCAGCAAGATCTCGACATTGCGTTTGAAGGGCATCTTGCGGTAGTTCGGACTTTCCCTGACCCAGTATGAGACAAAATAATTGCCTGCCTTCGCTTCATAGACTTTGCGCAATGATTTATCCGTGAACAGCGCCTCGCGTGATTCCAGCACCAGTTTATAGCCAAGCTGTTCACCTCTGACATTGATGGCAGCGTAGGCAAATTCACGGTATTTCTTGTCAACTGCCATGCGGCTGTATATAGGGCTGTCGGCGCGCTGGGTGATGACATCGGCCTTCTGGTCCATACTCGGCAGATCGGTCCAGATTTGTGCTTGTGCTGCAGCACTGAGACCGCAAAGGGCAAGGCTGATTAACTGATGTGAAATTTTCATTCTGTATCTATCAAAAGCTAGTCGACTTTATGGCCTATGGTCAAAGAGAAATGCTGTAATTGATCAAGGAAGGCCTTGTTGGAAATATAGACACTGACGATGCTGCGTTCTGCATCATTGATCCAGAACTTGATATAACCTATGGCTTTCTGCTTGATAAACAGTTTGATCAGCACATGAAATATACCGGCGCCTATGGCAGCCCCCAGCACAGCCTGGCCTTGTGGCGTACCGGCTGAGCCGCCGACCATGAAGCCGGTGATCTGCGTCCCGCCTGGTTCGAACATCTCCCAGCGCAATAACTGGCTGGCTGCTACGGTTTTCCTGATTTTGCCGTCGATCAGGAAAATCGTATTGGTGTGGTAGTTGATCGCCATCGCATTGTCGCCACAGATGTCGATGCAGGATTCAGTAGTGACCTGTGACATGTCACGTATTGCTTTGATCATGTCCTGATGTGCCTGTTTGGCTTTGCGATAATTCGCATAAAAACTGTAAGGTATCCAGAGTAAAATCGGGAGCCCGAAGATATTACGCAGGTACTGCTCGTGAACGACACTTGCCAGCAGGTATAGCAAAACCCAGGCAATCAATAGTGTGCGTACATTCGGGCGTTTGAGCAAACTCAGTATGACCATGATTACTCCGCGGCTTTACAAGGGCAACACTTGCGCCATGTTTTGCGAATAGATGACCCGCACTGGCTGGCCTACGTAATAGTTGCGTCCCTGTTGTTCCTGGGTGACAGTGATCAGGCTGCCATTGCTGCGCAGGCGCACGACTATTTCCAGACCCGCTACGTTGACCACGGAGTTTTGTTCTGCGATGGAATTGCCGACTACGCCGCCAACCACGCCTCCCAATACGGTACTGACCTTCCTGCCGTTGCCCTTACCTATCTGGTTGCCCAGGGCGGCGCCTGTCACTGCACCAACGACCGCACCTGTAGCCCCGGTTTTCCCCTGCTTTTGTAGCGTGGTTCTGCGCAAGTCCTGAATATCGCCGACGTCGCCAGTCTGTTGATCCTGAAAGCCACCGGCCCTGACATTGCTGTATTCATTTTGCGCGGGAGTGGTGGTGCAAGCCGTAGCGGCAACAAGAAACAGTGCCAGCGGAATAAATTTTTTCATTTACAGAGTAGCCTCATGCAGAATTTACGGAAATATGACGGTGTTTTCCCAAGCTATTATAAATATCAAACTATAAATAATTCCCGATTTATATTGTAAGTTTGTATTTCAAATTCAAACTTAATGAAGTTTTTGATAATGTTTTTATTGTAATATCATTCAGCATTCCTGGATAGCGGGTGCAAGCTGCCGCATTGTTGTTACTTGCCAAAAATAGATCACAAGCTGGGCCCCAGCTTCATTTTCTTGATAAGCAAATTCGAAATGCTTCCTTGTTATTTAAAGGCAGTATTTTTATGATCGTTTTCATTATTAAACTCATTTCAATAAAGGGACATCTTGATGAAGCTGGAAACCATAGCAGTACATGGTGGTTACACACCTGATCCGACTACGCGCGCGGTTGCCGTGCCTATTTATCAGACCGTTGCCTATGCCTTTGATAATACCCAGCACGGTGCGGATCTGTTTGATCTCAAAGTACAGGGCAATATTTATTCACGCATCATGAATCCCACCAATGATGTGCTGGAAAAACGCGTGGCGGAGCTCGAAGGCGGTATTGCCGGTCTGGCCCTGGCTTCTGGCCAGGCGGCGATTACCTATGCGATACAAACCATTGCCGAGGCAGGTGACAATATCGTCTCTGCCTCTACACTGTATGGCGGAACCTATAATCTGTTCGCCCATACCCTGCCGCAGTTCGGCATAGAAACCCGTTTTGCTGATTACCGTGACCCTGAGTCCTTTGCCAAGTTGATCGATGCTAAAACCAAGGCAGTATTTGTAGAATCTATCGGCAATCCACTAGGCAATATTACGGATATCGAAGCCATCGCCAAAGTCGCCCACCAACATGGCGTTCCATTGATCGTCGATAACACCGTGCCTTCCCCATATTTGTTGCGCCCGATAGAATTTGGTGCAGATATCGTCGTGCATTCACTGACAAAATACCTCGGCGGGCATGGCAATTCCATAGGTGGCATCATCGTTGATTCTGGCAAATTCCCCTGGGCTGAGCACAAAGAAAGATTCAAACGCCTGAACGAGCCTGATGTCTCTTACCACGGCGTGGTATATACCGAAGCGTTGGGGCCTGCAGCGTATATAGGACGTGCCCGCGTCGTACCTTTACGTAATACTGGTGCTGCCTTGTCGCCCTTCAATGCCTTCCTGATCTTGCAGGGCATAGAAACCCTGGCCTTGCGCCTGGACAGGATTACCGACAACACCATCAAGATTGCCCATTACCTGGATAAGCATGCGAAGGTGAAGTGGGTGAATTATGCCGGCTTGCCTGAACACAAGGACCATGCGCTCGCGCAGAAATACCTGGGTGGTAAACCTTCTGGCATCCTGACTTTTGGTCTCGAAGGCGGGCGTGAAGCTGGTGGTCGCTTCCAGGACGCCCTGCAACTATTCACCCGTCTGGTGAATATAGGCGATGCCAAATCTCTGGCCTGTCATCCGGCCAGCACCACGCATCGTCAATTGAACCCTGAAGAGCTGGCAAAAGCCGGTGTCACTGAAGACACTGTGCGTTTGTCGATAGGCATAGAACACATTGATGACCTGATTGCTGATCTGGAGCAGGCACTGGCTGCAACCTAGCGGTCGGCCTTTCAGGCTAGCTTGCCTCAATGACGCTGGCGGCACTGGATGTGGTGCCTGCCAGCGGCAATTCAAAAAAGAATTGGCTGCCAACATCCACAGTGGAGGTGAAGCCTATGCTGCCCTCCATTTTTTCTATGATGGTTTTGCAAATATTCAAACCCAGGCCAGTGCCACCTTTTTTGCGGGTATTGGAACCATCGACCTGACTGAATTTCTGGAATATCTTGTTATGGAAATTGAGGGGTATGCCGCAGCCATGGTCGGTAACGATGACCTTGACTCTTTGTCTGGTCAAATTCATTTCCACCGTCACTTCTACTTCGCCCCCTTTGTGAGAGAACTTGATCGCGTTTGACAACAGATTGGCAAGTACCTGGCCAACGCGGTGACGATCGACATTGACCATCAATTCGGAATAAGCCTCATGCCATTTGATGCTGACATCATATTGATCGGCATACGACTTGTTGGCACTGATGGCATCCTGGATCATTGGGCCAATCTGGCTGAGCTGGAAATTGAATTCCATCTTGCCGGAGGCGATTTTTTCCAGGTCGAGAATATCATTGATCAAGTGCAGCAGGCGGTCACCATTGCGCATTGCAACGGTTATCAGTTCCTGGGCTTTATCCGGTACCTGGCCAGCAACGCCGGCGGCTACCAGGCGCAGCGAGCCATTGATCGATGTCAGTGGAGTACGCAGCTCATGGCTGACCATGGAGACGAACTCATTCATCATCATCTCCACCCGCTTGCGGTCAGCAATATCAAAGCTCATCGCATAAAACCCCGTGACTTGACCGGCATCGTCATAGGCAGGCACATACACAGACTGATAATAGTAGGTACGTCTATTTAATTTACCCTCGCCTTCAAAGCTGACACGTTCACCCGCCAATACTGCCTGCACATGAGGTGCATGGGCCTTGTAAAATTCATCGCCAACAACTTCACGCAAAGTGCGCCCCAACAGATACTCGGGCTTGATGCCAAATTCTGTCGTGACGAAAGCATTCACGAATAAATAGCGTTCTTGCCTGTCCATGAAAGTGATTATGCAGGGCAGGTTATCTGTAATGGCTTGCAAACGATTTTGTACAACGCGTTGCTCCTGCAAGGCATTTTCCAGTTGGCTGGCTTTCAGCTCAATTTCACGCGTGCGTTCAATCACGGTTGCTTCGAGATTTTGATTGCTGCGTTCGATCTTGGTCAGGTATTGTTCTTCTTTTTCCAGCATTCCCGCTATCGTGGTCGATAAAAGCTGGGCTTCATGAAAGCCGTGAACCACAACGGGGAAGAGCGGTTGCTCTGCCTGTGAATCGCGGTTTTGGGTACGTTGTTCCATGAAGGTACTGAGTTTAGTCAGCGATGAGGACATGAGCCTTGCCAACAGCGATGCCAGCAGTGCCAGCACGATGCATAGTATGGCGCCAGAAATCATGATTTCACGCTGCAGGTTATACAAACCAGCCATGGCAACATCCTTGGGCTGGCGCACCAGTATGCTCCATTGCAAGGCGGGGTAATTACGTGCCTGTCCACTCATGGTGTAGGCAGTCAGATATTTCTGCGGGCCTTCCCATACTTCTTCCGTCACGCCACTCTTACCCGAACGCGACAGCATCAGGCTGTTAGGAGATATCTTGCTCTCTTCCATCTTCAGCGGACCTAGCAAGACGGTGCCATCTTCCCGCGCCACCATGATTTCTGCCGCATATTGTTTGTCAGCGGGTGCCAGTATGTTTTGCACCAGATTGCGCGTCCAGCTCCAGCTCAGATGCACCCCCAGCACGCCACGCAACTTGCCTTCAGAATTGTAAACGGGGATGGAGACATCGACAAAACGCCAGGGGTCTATGCTGTAAGGCAGTAGCTTCTGCAACAACAGGGCAGGGTGGTAATCACCCGCATACAAGGCCTTCTTGCCTTCAATAAACCAGGGCCGCTTACTGACATCCTGCCCTTCCAGCATGCCCTTGGTAGATGCCAGCACTTTACCTTCAGGATCAGCCAAACCTATCCAGGCATAGTCAGAAAAGTTGTGTTGCAGGTGATCGAGGATGCGGCGTACATCCGCAGGATCTTTGCCGTCTTTGACTTCATTCAGTTGCGACAGCAGTTGCACATCGCTGACTGATTTTTGCATGACCTGGTCGAGTGAATCGCGCATTTGCCAGGCAACTTGCTGCAGTCTTTGCTCTGCTTCTTTCTGAGCATAGTTTTTGGCGAAGTGATCAACCAGCAGCAGGGCCGAGAGAATGGTACACAATACTACCGCACTCACCCCCAGCGTAAGCAGAGTCGCTAGCCTGGGATACGAGGTAGATTTAGCTGTAGCCATAGTAGCGATAAAGTAGAGGGATTCTAATATCATACGCCTAACAGACTGCATTGCCATATTGGCGCAATGCAGCAAATGCCAGCTTTATGGCAATAGCTACAGCATATTTGAATTTCGGATAATTAACTTCATTTTTATTCGTTTTCTGTCTTAGGTAATTTCTGTACATTCAATCTCTGTGACGAAAAACATGAATACAGAGAACGTGTATGACAGCTTCCCCACTTATTGAGTCCCCAACTGAACCTCTGACATTGACTGCTGCCCGCCAGCGCGCCAAAGACGCTGGCCTGCCATTTGCTGGCAGCGTTTCCCCGACGGATGCCTGGGATTTGCAGCAGCAAGGCCTGGCCGTGATCGTTGATGTGCGTAGTAATGAAGAACGCAAATTCGTCGGTCATTTACCAGACAGCCTGCATGTAGCCTGGGCGACAGGCACGGCACTCACGCGCAACCCGCGCTTTGTCAAAGAGCTCGAAGGCAAACTCAAGGACAAGCAGAGCGTGGTCTTGCTGCTTTGTCGCAGCGGTAAACGTTCGGCATTGGCAGCAGAAGCCGCCAGCAAGGCTGGTTTGCCAAACGTCTTCAATATAGAACAGGGTTTTGAGGGCGAGCTGGATGAGGCGCAGCAGCGTGGGCATAGTGGTGGCTGGCGCTTTCACAAGCTGCCCTGGGTGCAAGATTGAAGTAATAGAAGTAATAGAAGTAATAGAAGTAATTGCGGACTTAAGGACTTGAGAGGGCAGAGCATCATGGGACAAGCATTGCAACAGACTAAAGAGACACGCGCCTCACTGTTCGGCATAGAGCAGGTTGTCAGTGAGCTGGCGGTAGTACGCCATGCCTGGCGCCGTCGCCAGCAAAGATCAGCAGAGCCTGGCGGGCGTGAATTGCCTTCGCGTGATGCACTGGCAAAAATTCTTAATGACTTGCGCGGTGCGCTCTTTCCCATGCGTCTGGGGCCGCCTGAATTGCGGCAAGAGAGTGAAGATTTTTATGTAGGCCATACGCTCGATACGGTCCTGCATTCACTACTTGGGCAGGTCAGGCTGGAACTCAGCTATGCTTCGCGCTATCACGAAGAAGAGGGTCTGCATATCGATGACCGCGCTCTGACGATAGTGCGTGAATTTTCCCGCGCCTTGCCGGGCATACGTTCTTTGCTGGACAGTGATGTCATTTCGGCTTATCAAGGTGACCCGGCGGCGCGCACGGTCGATGAAGTCTTGCTGTGCTACCCCGGCATACTGGCGATGATACATCACCGTATCGCCCATCAACTATACCAGCTAGGCGTACCACTGCTGGCGCGTATTGTTGCCGAGATTGCGCATGGCCAGACCGGCATAGACATCCACCCCGGTGCCAGCATAGGTGCTGGCTTTTTCATCGATCATGGTACTGGCGTGGTGATAGGTGAGACTGCCGTCATCGGCCAGCGCGTGCGTATTTACCAGGCTGTCACGCTGGGAGCAAAACGCTTTCCCAGTGACGATGATGGCAAGCTGCAAAAAGGTTTGCCACGCCACCCCATCGTTGAAGATGATGTGGTGATCTATGCCGGTGCCACGGTACTGGGCCGCGTCACCATAGGCCGCGGCGCCATCGTTGGCGGCAATGTCTGGGTCACCAGCGATGTGGCGGCGGGCAGCCATGTCAGCCAGGCCAGCTTGCGGCACGAACAGCAAAATCCCGTTTCTCTGGTTTGAATAAGTGAGCTTCAAATAAACAGCCGTGAACTACATAACACGGCTGCTTATCCCCGCACGCCTGTTCATTTTTTTATGCACTGACTTTTATGGAGTGAAGCAATGACCGATGTAACTAGTGAAGTAACTACTGGCAATTTTGCGCTAGGTGATAATGCCGCCAGGCAGTTGGCGAATGCCACCAAGACCGTACCCCAGTTATCCACCATCTCGCCACGCTGGCTGGTGCATCTGCTGCAATGGCTGCCGGTAGAGGCAGGTATCTACCGCCTCAACAAGGTAAAAAATCCCAAGGATGTGCGTGTAGCCTGCTCGCAGCGCGATGAATCCGAATTGCCGCAAACCTTTGTCGATTATGACGAACAACCACGCGAGTATTTCCTTAATGCCGTCGCTACCGTGCTGGACGTGCATACCAGTATCTCTGATCTGTACAGTAGCCCGCATGACCAGATCAAGGAACAATTGCGCCTGACCGTAGAAACCATCAAGGAAAGGCAGGAAAGCGAACTCATCAATAATCCTGATTATGGTCTGCTGGCCAATGTGCATGATGATCAGCGTATTTCCACCCTGACCGGTGCACCTACACCGGATGACCTCGATGATTTGCTGACCAAGGTCTGGAAAGAGCCTGGCTTCTTCCTCGCCCACCCACTCGCAATTGCTGCCTTTGGCCGTGAATGCACACGCCGTGGCGTGCCACCACCAACAGTCAGCCTGTTCGGTTCGCAATTCCTGACCTGGCGCGGTGTGCCACTGGTGCCGTCTGACAAGTTGCCTATCGAAGATGGCAAAACAAAAATCATCCTGTTGCGCGTTGGTGAAAAACGTCAGGGTGTGGTTGGTTTGTTCCAGCCTGGCCTGGCGGGTGAACAAAGCCCTGGTTTGTCTGTGCGCTTCATGGGCATCAACCGCAATGCGATTGCCTCTTACCTCATCTCCCTGTACTGCTCGCTGGCCGTATTGACAGATGATGCCGTGGCTGTTCTGGATGACGTAGAGATCGGTAAATACCATGACTATCCTGACACCTACAAATAATACAACTTCGGCAAATTCAGGTTTGCCGGATGAAGCTTCACTGAACCGCATGGCATCAGAATTTTTTGCCCTCGTGCCAGGTGCGGCCCAAGCGGCTGCGCAATTTTTGCCGGGCTTTAGCAAGGGCAATACACCTGAAGCACCACCGTCGGCGCGTACGCCAGTCCACGATAGCAGCTCGGTGCAAAGCCAGCCTTCTGTCTCCGCCAGTGGCGTACCACAAAATGCTGGTAGCAGCATTGCGCCATCACGCCCGCAAGTGGGTGGTGTCAGTTCAAGCACGCCCTATTATTTTGTCGGGCATGAGCACGGCTATCCTGTTGCTGACAATAATCTTGACAGCCTGGCGGCGCAAGGAACAGGTACGGGCACTGGCAAACAGTCAGGCGCGAGTGCTTTCAACGTACCGGGGCAAGAGCAATTGCAACGCATACTGGGTGAGTTATATCCAGCCTCTGCGCCTGCACCGCAAGCCAGTGGCACTGCTGCGCAACCTGCGTATTATTTCCAGCAAGGCGAGCAAGACTACTGGGATCAGGCACCTCGAGCCGCTAATCCATCCTTGGCAGCACCCTTTGACATCAACGCCGTGCGCAGGGATTTCCCTATCCTGGCCGAGCGTGTCAATGGCAAGCAACTGGTGTGGTTTGATAATGCAGCCACCACGCACAAGCCTAAGTCGGTGATAGACCGCATCAGTTATTTCTATGAGCATGAAAACTCAAATATTCATAGAGCGGCGCATGAACTGGCAGCACGCGCCAGCGATGCTTATGAGTCTGCACGCAAAAAGGTAGCCAACTTTCTGGGCGCTGCCAGTGAGCAGGAAATCATCTTCGTGCGCGGTGCGACTGAAGGTATCAATCTGGTAGCGCAAACCTTTGGCAAGAAGTTCATAGGTGCGGGTGATGAGATCATCGTCTCTGAGCTTGAACATCATGCCAATATCGTGCCCTGGCAGCAACTGGCGGCTGAGAAAGGAGCTGTCATACGCGTCATTCCTGTGGATGACAGTGGCCAGGTCTTGCTTAATGAGTACCGCAAGCTCCTGAACAGCAAGACCCGTCTGGTGGCGGTAACGCAAGTGTCCAATGCCCTGGGTACCATCGCCCCTGTGCATGAGATTACTGCCCTGGCCCATGCTGCCGGTGCCCGCGTACTGATCGATGGGGCGCAAGCCGTGTCACATCTGCGCGTGAACGTGCAGGCGCTGGATGCTGACTTTTATGTCTTCTCGGGTCACAAAATATTTGGCCCGACAGGCATAGGCGTGGTGTATGGCAAGAAGGCCTTGCTGGAACAACTGCCACCCTGGCAGGGCGGCGGCAATATGATTGCAGATGTGACTTTCGAGCACACCCGTTATCAGCCAGCACCGGCACGCTTTGAAGCTGGCACGGGCAATATTGCCGATGCAGTTGGCCTGGGGGCCGCACTTGATTATGTCGAGCGCATAGGCCTGGAAAATATCGCCCTGTATGAACATGCCTTGCTGGAATATGCAACGCATGGGCTGAAGAGCATACCCGGTGTGCGCCTGGTCGGTACTGCGCATCAAAAAGCCAGTGTCGCGTCTTTTGTGCTGGCGGGATATGAAACGGCAGAAGTCGGCAAGGCACTCAATGAGGAGGGAATCGCAGTACGTTCCGGCCATCATTGCGCCCAACCAATTTTGCGCCGCTTTGGTCTGGAAGCAACGGTGCGGCCTTCGTTTGCTTTCTACAATACTTGTGAAGAGATAGACCGTTTGCTGGCTGTGGTACGCAGGCTGGCAAATAATCGCAAGTGAATTTACAAGTGAGGTAAATTAATTTAATGCATCTGCCCGTTAGAAATAACGGGCAGTTTTTTTACTTCATTATTATTTCTGTACTGCCTTCAACACAAACTCACTGGTGTCGCGCAATACTGCCTTGGCGTTCGCCGGTTTGTCCATCATGCGCGACAACAGCAGGCCACCTATCAGTGAAGACAAGACGCCATGCGCGGTAGCAGCATCATCCTTAACCCCTGAACGATGCAATTGTTTGCTGATGATAGCTAATAGCTGCTCAACCCCTTGCGCCATTACTTCCTTGCTGGCTGCTTCGCCGCGCGCGGCTTCTGCCCCGAGTGCCGCAATCGCGCAACCATGGCCCGGATGTTCACTATGCGCCCGGCTCAGGTAACTATGCACCAGGCTGGCGATGGCTTCTTCGTCGCTGACCAGTTCTGTCTTGCGCAGCAGTTCTGTACGTGTGCTTTCCAGCGCGGTACTGCAGGCTTCGGCAATCAGGGCTTCCTTGGATTCAAAGTGTTTGTAAAAACCGCCATGCGTGAGCCCGGCTTCTTTCATCAGGTCGGCCACGCCTATGCCATTGATGCCATGTTCACGATACAGGCGGGCAGCGGTTTCCACTATGCGCTCACGGGTTTGCGCGGCTTGTTCGCGGGTAGTTCTCATTTGCTCAATTCCTAAAAAATCTGCCAACCAGCGTTTTCATTTTAATACTGATTTTAATCAAGTTTGACATGAATCTCTATTTTAGATGATAATCAACATCCATTGGATTATATTCGTCATCTAATTTCGGGGGCAGCATGAATACATCAGCCAGAGCAACAAATAATGCAACAAATAATGCAACAAATAATCCAATAAATAATGCAACAAATAAGCCCATCATGGACATGATCTTGCAGGCATTCACCCGGCCGCAAAGGCAGGTAGAAACTGAAGATGATAAAAAGGCACTGGCGCAGGCGCGGCCCGTCACCATTCCTTATGCCGGGCTGGAGTTGCGTGCCTGGACCTGGGGACAGGGGCCGCAAGTCTTGCTTCTGCATGGCTGGGAAAGCCGCGCCAGCCACATGGCAGGCTTTGTCGCCCCTTTGCTGCGGGCAGGTTTTAGCGTGACGGCGCTGGATGCACCTGCACACGGTGCATCGCAAGGCGAAACGACCAATGTACTCGACTATGGCAAAGCCGTTGTCGCTGTGGCAAAACATCTGGGAACACTGACTGCCACGATCGCCCATTCAGTAGGCTCCGCCGCCAGCCTGTATGCGTTTGCGCAAGGCGTACAAGTCAAGGCTAGTGTGCATCTGTGCGGCCCGGCTTCGCTGACACGCGTATTCCAGCATGCAGCCAGGGCAGGTGGACTGGACGAAGCAACCAGGCAGCAGCTGGAAGACATGCTGGCAAGCAGCATAGGCGCACCGCTGTCGTCCATGGATTTGTCCCAATTGCAGCATGGCATGCGTCACCCCGCCCTGATCCTGCATGACCCTGAAGATAAAGAAATGCCCTATACAGAAAGCCAGGCCCTGGCTGCTGCCTGGCCGCAAGCCAGCCTGGTCGCAAGCGCAGGAACCGGACACAGGCGCATCTTGCGCACGCCAGAGATACATGCGGCAGCTGTCAGCTTCATCATTAACAAACTTGCCGCCGATATTGTTGAAAGAGTGGTAGGAGCCGGAGAAGCATCATGAAAAATATTAGCCCCTGGCCGACCTTTGCGCTGGCCAGCGTTGCTGTATTTCTGGTGTCGCTTGATGCCACCATAGGATTCGCTGTCTTCCCCGCATTGCGTCATGCCTTCCCCGATGTTCGGCCCAGTGAACTGTCCTGGGTGTTGAACGCCTATACCATCGTCTATGCTGCGTTACTGGTCCCCGCCGGTCGCCTGGCAGATTTATTGGGGCGCAAGCGTTTGTTCATACTTGGTGTGGGCGTGTTCACCCTGGCATCCGGTTTGTGCGGTGTGGCTGGCAGCACGGGTATGCTGATCTTTTTCCGTGTCTTGCAAGCTGTTGGTGCGGCCTTGCTGACGCCAACTTCTTTGGCACTGGTATTGCAGGCTTTTCCTATTGAGAAGCGTGCCATTGCTGTCAGTCTGTGGGGTGCGGTTGCTGCGCTGGCAGCGGCAGTCGGGCCTAGTGCAGGTGCGCTCATTATAGAAAGCATCAACTGGCAATGGGCATTTTTGATCAATGTGCCCATAGGTATTATTGCCATGATCAGGGCGGCGCTAAGCCTGTCAGAATCACGCAACCTGGAAACCGGCCATCGCTTTGACTGGCCAGGTGTATTTTTGCTCATCGCAGGCAGTGGCTTGCTGATACTCGGCATAG
Source organism: Undibacterium sp. KW1 (assembly GCF_009937955.1). NCBI lineage: Bacteria > Pseudomonadati > Pseudomonadota > Betaproteobacteria > Burkholderiales > Oxalobacteraceae > Undibacterium > Undibacterium sp. KW1. Next base: position 265,090 of record NZ_AP018439.1, read on the forward strand.
TCCAGTCCGACAACTGGGGCTGGCTGGCACCATCAACTCTTGCCACCATCAGCGCCGGCGTAGCGATACTTCTTGTTTTTATCTTTTGGGCCAAAGGCAAGCCACACGCAGCGGTGGATTTGAGTTTGTTCGAGGACAGGAATTACCGCTTTGTGAATGCCGCCACCCTGGTATTTGGGGCCGCGTTTACCGCCATGTTCCTGAGCTTCTTTTTATTCATGACGGCAATCTGGCATTATGGTCTGATCAAGGCCGGTTTTGGCATAACGCCCGGCCCTTTGATGGTCATGCCAGTGGCAATTATCTCTGGCCGCTACGTTGCCCGCTTTGGGCACAAACCTCTGCTGGTCTCAGGTGGATTGATCTATGCATTGAGCGGCTTATGGTTCTACCTGAACACCAGCCTGACTGCTGATTATCTTACGGTATGGTTGCCCGGCATGCTGCTCAGTGGCATAGGTGTAGGCCTGGTGTTGCCATCACTGTCAGGCGCAGCGGTGGCACGCCTGCCTGCCAAGCGTTTTGGCGTGGGTAGTGCGGTGAACCAGGCGGTACGCCAGTTTGGTTCGGCCCTCGGTGTGGCTTTTACGGTGACCATACTGGGTGGACAGGGACAGAATCTGCAGCAATTCCGCTATGTTTATCTTTTCCTGATTGCGGGTGGCGTGCTGACTGCCTTATTAAGTATGTTCATCAGGACGCAAGTCGTGCAGAAACCTCAGATACCAGCCGATGCAGCAGCAACAGCCTGATCCAGATAACCAGGCTCATGCATCGGGATAAATCAACAAATCCCGTGCATGGGCAAGCGCATCATCGAGCCTGTCATTTCCCCAGTACATCTGCCCGCCCACAAAAAAAGTGGGCGCACCAAAGATGCCCTTGCTCATGGCCAGTTCGGTTTGCTTGCGCAACTTCAATTTGTTTTCATCGCTCAGGGCTTGCGCGATGATTTCAGTTGCGGGCAAGCCCATGTCGTTCAGCACAGCAGCGACCACATCTTTGTTATCGATATCCCGGTCATGCGCAAAATTCATTTGCATGATGCGGCGACAATATTCTGCCATCCAGTCTTGCTCCGCACCCAGTACCGCGACCCTTAAGGGCAAGATCGCCGGGCGTGGGAAATTGCCGGGCTTTTTCCAGGGCAGGCCATACTTGCGGCATTGTCTTTCCATATCCAGCCAGACATAATCGCCTTTGGCTTTCTGCAATACAAAGGGCGATGTCTGCCATCCCAGAGCCTGGAATATGGGGCCAAGCAGGAAGGGCTGCCAGCGCACCCTGACACCTGCCCTGGCCGCATCCTGTTCTATGCGCATGACGCTCAGGTAGCTGTAATTGCTGCCAAACTCAAACCAGAAATCAATGACAGGCATGCTGCTTATCGGGATATCCATCGTGACCTCCTTTTCAAAATACCACCAGGCAGCGCAGCTCTATGCTTTCTCTTGGTGGTGCATCAAGCGGTGCATGCGGGTGATCAAATGCAGCATGTGGTGTAAAACGCGAAACGCCATTGAACTGGCTGTCATATTGCTTGAAGATCAGCGCCTCATGCGGCTGCATTTCGGCGAAATAAGACCAGCGATGCCTTGGTGAAAATCTGGACAAATAAATCTCACCCGTGCGGTTAGGGTATTTGACATCGCAAGCCAGCAGATGCGATTGCCTCACTGTGCGTGCATCACAAATGGCCAGTGGTGTATCGAGCACGGTGTTGTGGGTAGGGCGCCAGATATTGATGATGCAATAACGCCGTATCTGCGCCATCACTTCCAGATCCCGGATCACCAGGCCAAGGCGCTTTTGCCCTGACTGTTCAGTATAGTCATTATGTATGCGCCCATTGGCGGCGGCCAGACCGCTCTCTGCGCGCCTGCCAAATGACAACGTGGCTTGCCTGGTTTCGCGTCGCCTGACGAGGTGGTCAAAAACATAGGCCTGCTTGCCACCAGTAACAGCCAGCGCAAGTTCACGCGCTTCCTGATAATAGTCAGACCTGACTTCTTCATGATCCATGAAGTTTTTGACGGAAGTGGGCGCATCCCATAATTCAAAACCCTCGCGTTCAAGCTGCGGCTCCTGTTCAGCCTGACGTGCATCATGTATCGCAACTTCACGCAAATCGTAAGTGGCGTTTTCCCAAGGGATGCCAGCTGGTGGTTCAAAGGTATAACTGACAGGTCGCTGACCATCAGGCAAAACATAGCTCATGGGCGCCAGCACGTAACTGCTGCCAGGCATTGATACAGGTAGTGAAAATTCCCTTTGATGCTCAGTAAAGACATGCATATCGCCTCCCGCCATATCGTGACGAAGCCGCGCTTCCGGATGGTAAGTTCAGGGCTGTCGTCTATGGATATTTAAACGGATGCGAGGCTGATATTCAAACGAGATTTTTGCGTGATTCGCATGCTTGGTGTGCATGTCAAATGCAAGAACGATAAATGGATTCTGTTGGTATCAACAATTGTTCCGGTAGGTCAGCATGCGCGAATTGCTGCAACACAAACGGCGTGATATCGGTGATTTCCAGTATTTCTTTTTTGCCATAGCGCGTCAGCATTTCTCCGCGCAAACCTAATTGCAGCGCGCGCCGTGGCAGGCAGTTGCCCACAGGATCGTGATCAGGGTCCCACTGCAAACGCACGTCTGAGGTTTCTATCGCCTGCTTCCATATTTCTTGTGTGGGAAATTCTGAGGCGGCAAAAGATGATGGAATAGCCTGCGCTAAAATTTCATCAAAAAAACTGCGCTTGATGCGTATTGCCAGTACACGTACTTGCCCAGCTTTTTGTGCCCAGCCAGACCGAAACATCATCCATAAAAAATTGGGCTTGATCCAGCTCATGCGTGTATAGCTGTATGCACCGCCAAAGTATTGGTGCTTAACTGCAAAATCGGCAATGGCATCAGAATATGCCTGATAGACGATGATAGTATCTTCGTCAAATTGCGCCATGATGTGCTTGCCATTCTCTGGCCAGTGTTTTACTTGTGTTTTATAAGCTTCAAATTTCATTTTTTAATATTTGTGTTCAGACAGTAGTCTGCTTCTGACTTCCATCAACGCAAAACCCAGCAAATTCAAGCCTTGCCAAAGTTTTGGGTTATTGCTGTCAGGATGATCTTGCGCCAGACCTGTGCCCCAGATTCTATCCAGCGGGCTGGCTTCGACGATGATCTTGTCTGCGGTACTTAACAGGTATTGCTTCAGTTTTGGGTTTTGTGAAAATTTCGCATAGTTGCCTTCGACTACTATCTGGAAGCGTTGCTCTACCCATGTCGATTCATCATAATTCTTCACTTTCCTGCCCAGGCGCTTCACCATATCCGGGTCGCTGGCCGCCAGTATTTCTTTGAACACGATCTGGTCACGGAACAGCCTGGCCTTGCCAGCCATCATATAATGTTCAGCCGTAGGGTAAGTGATGCCATCGATCTGGAACGGCGCAACAAACCACTGACTGAAGCAGGCTTTATCTGGTTGTAAGCCGCGCTGCTTATGACCCCAGAAATGCAGATAGTTGAACTGCTTGCCCTCGTCTATCTGCTTTAATAATTCTTCTCGCGTATTCATATCTTTCCTGTACGGTCCGAATTGCTATCCACGGACCAGGCCAATACCCAGGCATGCTGTTCTGTAGTTTGCGGCGTCTCTGGCCAAAAGTTTTTCTTTTCCATCTGCTGCCATAATTGCGCCAGTTCCTGCAAGCCTGCCTTGCTGTCCTGGTGTTGCTCTGCCAGATAGCAGCCGATCACCGTGCCGGTGCGGCCTATGCCGCCAAAGCAATGCACATACACGGTATGCTGCTTTGCAAGTGCTTCGTGCAGTGCATGCAGGATTTCCTGCATCTGCCCTGGCGATGATGGAGTATGTCGGTCTGGGATGGCAAAGCGGCGATGTTGAGCCTGCATGCCGCGCTCTTCAGCCAGCTTTATCAACAGCGGTGCGTAAGGGGCCAGTTCATCTTCTTCTGTCAGGTCGATAAAATAATCAACGCCGCAATCGAGATATTGCCCCAGCCTTTGCGCTGCCGTGTTTGCATCCAGGGCACCCGGGTATTCGCCTGCCAGTAATTTTCCTGGTCTTACCCAGTAAGTATTCTTATGTGGTCGCTTAATTGTCATCACTCGTCCTGATCAAATATTTGGGTGGCACGCTATCACATAGCCACACGCCATTCGCCGATACAAAAAACTGGATACCGTCTTCCTGCATCTGTTTTGCCATGACTTGCAAGATAACCGGCGTACCATGCCGCGCACCAACTGTACGCGCTGTTGTCGTATTTGCCGACAGATGCACGTGATGACGCGAACCAGGGCGTAGCCCTTCCTCCATGATGGAAGCGATAAAACGGCTGGCCGTACCATGATACAAAACGTCTGGCGGTACTGTCACAGGCAAAGCCAGATCCACCGCTACCGAATGCCCCTGGTTTGCACGTATGCGCAAACCATCTTCACTGAGTGCAAAGCGTTGCTTGTCAGAAGTGCGCACCGCTTCATGCAAGTCTTCCAGCTTGAAACGCTTGCCATGCTTCGCGGCCTGGCTCATTAGTGTAGCTATTTCTGTCCAGCCTTGTGCATCCAGAGTGATGCCTATGGAGTCGGGCTGGTGGCGCAGTACATAGCTGAGAAATTTACTGAAGTTTTTATTGTTATTATTCATTTTATTTTTTTGATTTATTGTCGTAACTTATTTATTGTTCGTGAATGTGGTTTCGAAAGCCTGAAGACTTCCGGTGTTTTTCTTATCCAGTACAGCAAAGACAATCTTTTCAAACGCGCCATGAAAAATCGATCCAGGTGATAGGGCATTTAAGAAGCAAGCAGCGATTTTTTGCGGATCGTTGCCGAATACCCCGCAGCCCCAGGCGCCCAGTACCAGATGTCTATGTCCATGTTTAAGTGCCAATGCCAATACAAGATTGATCCTGTTGAGCATAATGCCAGCCGCTTCGCCGACACGCTCAGGTTCATTCATTTTTAATGCACCCAGATTGACGGCAGGTGCAGTGATGAAGGATGCGTTGTAGAAGTTATCCAACAAGGCATAATCCTCATCCCTGAATACAGGTACGTTTGGCGAATAAATCATGTCATCGCTATAGATGCAAGATTGTAAGGCGCGATTCTTTTCATACATGGCAGTCATTTGCGCAATGCAGGGATATAAACCAGATGATTTCGCCAGATTTTCTTCCTGCGCTTCTGAGCCACTCAAAAAGCCGCCACCTGGGTTTTTGGCAGATGCGAAATTCAGGCAAAGTGGGCTCACTCTATTTTCTGATGCCAGTCGACTGGCTGCTGTCAGGCAGCCTTCATTGGTGACGCTGATAGCAGTAGCAAATTTTTCACCAGACTTGAGTGCGCGCAACACTTGCTTTAATTCTTCAGGCGAGTAGTGGATGGATGCTTGCTTTGCGGCCGTCAAACTACCTTGTATGCTGACCTGATTGCCATGCTGGCTGATATAGTTGCCACGTTCTAGTATTGCCAGGGTTTCCTGGGCAATGTCGGCTCTTCGTTTTCTATTGATTACTGTAGTTTGCATTATTTTTCTCTATCTTATTGTTGTCAGTAAGAATATATGAATCCCGTATAAGTGAACTATAAACTATCTTATTGAAAAAAATCACCTAAGATAGTTTCATAAAATAACTAAGGATGAAGAAATGTTGTTTAATTGCAGAGTAAGGCTGCTTGAATGGCAGTAAAACTTAGATAAGTGGTGCTGAAAAGAAATTCAGCAGGTAATTTATTATGTATGCAGGTTTGTAGTCTTAGTATTTGCAACTAATTGTAATCGGTTACTTGAGAAGACCGGTACTTAGACAAACGCATGTTCCGTGCTAACTTATTGAAAATAAAAACTTATTTTTAACTATGAGCGCTATTTTTAGTGTTGATAAGGCGAGCAAAAAGAAAATGCGGATACTTAGTTGCAAAAAATAACTAAGTGACCTACAATAGAATCAGCCTCACAAGAAAAGGAAACATCATGAAACGCAATTTGCAAGTCCTCATCATTGATCCGCAAAATGATTTCTGTGATTTGCCGCCAGCTTATCTGGCAAGGGATGCGCATAGCGCAGAGTCATTATCGCCAGCCCTGCCTGTGCCTGGTGCCCATGCCGACATGTTGCGCGTGGCTGAACTTATCAATAAAGGCGCAGATGGCATCAGCGGTATCAGCATCACTCTGGACGCACATCATCGCTATGACATTGCCCATCCCACTTTCTGGATGACGGGGCAGGGCGCGGCAGTGGCTCCTTTCACCAGCATCTCGGCAGAGGCGGTACGCGCTGGCGAATATCAGCCACGCCAGCCAGAAGCTTTGCCACACGCGCTGGCCTACCTGGATGCGCTGGAAGCCGAAGGCCGTTATCAACTGATGATATGGCCGGTGCACTGCGAAATTGGCTCATGGGGGCAGAATGTGCATGCAGATGTGCGTGCAGCCTATAATGCCTGGGAAGAAAAACAACTGGGTGTGGTCAACAAGATCAACAAAGGCTCCAATCCGTGGACCGAGCATTATTCAGCGGTGAAGGCAGAAGTGCCAGATGCCACTGACCCTGACACGCAACTGAACCAGCAATTGATTACAGAACTCAGTAAGGCTGACCGCGTGTATATTACTGGTGAAGCAGGCAGCCATTGTGTGAAGGCGACCACTGAACATCTGGTAGAGAACTTCGCCGCAGCCGATTTGCACAAGCTGGTATTGGTGACCGATTGCATGAGCGCAGTCACAGGATTTGATGCACAGTTTGACGGCTTTGTGCGCGACATGGCCGCCAGGGGATTGCAGATTGCGAAGATGGCAGACGTATTGCCTGAGTTGCTGGCGAATGCATAGAGGCCGCAAAAGATAAATGAGTAGGGGGTGCTGTGCGCACCGTCCCTTTTGTCAAAAAATCGCGAGCTGATGGTTGTTTGTGGGTGCGTCAAGCAATGCTGCGCATGGCGCATCACTACTTAAGTGACACTAGAAAAGAAAAATATGAAACCCGTAGTTCAAAGTTTGCTGGAAACTGATTTATATAAATTCACCATGTGGCAAGCCTTGCTGCATAGCCATCCAAATACCCAGACTGAATATGCTTTCGTTTGCCGCAATTCCACGGCTTATCCGCTGGCAGAATTGAAGGAAGATGTTGAACGTGAAATCGATCATTTGTGCGCGCTTAATTTTACGGAAGATGAACTCGATTATTTGCGTTCCTTGCGCTTTATCAAAAGTGACTTCACTGATTTTTTAACGGTCTTTCATTTTCAGCGTAAATTCATCAAGGTCAGTACCGATGGCGACAGCTTGCAAATCGTGGCAACTGGCCCGCAAGTGCATGTCATGGGTTTTGAAATCTTTGTACTGCATATTGTCAATGAATTATATTTCCGCCGCTTGCAAACAGAGCAGACTCTGGTTGAGGGTAGAAACAGGCTGGCAGCCAAGATAGAACAAATCCGTGAATTTGGAAAAGAAGCACCTAGAGCTCACCCTTTTGAATTCTTTGATTTTGGTTTGCGCAGGCGCTTCTCTGGTGAATGGCATGATGAGGTCGTCGCCACGCTGGCGCGTGAAGTGCCGCAATTCTTCAAGGGCACATCGAATGTCTATCTGGCCAAGAAACACAAGCTGGTGCCCATAGGCACGATGGCGCATGAATACCTGCAGTCTTACCAGTCTTTTGGCGTGCGCCTGCGTGATTTCCAGAAAGCCGCACTGGAAGACTGGGTGCAGGAATACCTTGGTGACCTGGGTACAGCATTGACAGATGTGGTCGGCATGGATGCCTTCTTGTCTGACTTTGACCTGTACTTTGCCAAACTGTTTGATGGCCTGCGCCACGACTCTGGTGATCCTGTGGTCTGGGGCGAAAAGGCCCTGGCTCACTATGCGAAGTTACGCATAGATGCACATACCAAGCGTCTGGTGTTTTCTGATGGTCTGAATCTGGAAACTGCCTTCAGCCTGTACCGCCATTTTTCTGACCGCACCATGACAGGTTTTGGCATCGGCACGAATCTGACGAATGACACTGGTATCAAAGCCTTGAATATCGTTATGAAGCTCATGTCCTGCAACGGACAGCCAGTCGCAAAATTGTCTGATTCTGCTGGCAAGACCTTGTGTACTGATGAAACCTTCCTCGCTTACCTGCGTCAGGTTTTTCATCACCCTATTATTTAAATTCAGGACTTTTTCATCATGTTGAAACTGGCAGTTGCACAATTAAATTATATGGTCGGTGACTTTGCTGGCAATATTGCGGCGATCATCCAGCATATGCAAAAAGCTGCGGCAGCTAATGCTGACGTCGCAGTATTCAGCGAACTCTGTGTTTGTGGCTATTATCCCGGCGATTTGCTCGAAGACAGCGCCTTTTTATCGAAGGCTGAGCAGGCATTGGCTAGCATCATGCAGGCTTCCAGGGATTATCCTGATCTTGTAAGCGTGATCGGCACTGTGCGTCCAAACAAAGGGCAGGGCAAAGCTTTGCATAATGCTTTGCTGGCGATACGCAATGGTGAGATTGTAGCTGAATACTATAAACAATTGCTGCCGACTTATGGCATCTTTGATGAGCGCCGCCATTTTGAACCAGGACAGGAAGTTGCCAGCACACTGGATGTGGCAGGACACAAGCTTGGCTTCATGGTCTGTGAAGATGGCTGGAATGATGAAGAGCATGATTACCAGGTTAATCCTTTCAACGCACTGACAGTAGCCAAGGTCGATCTGATCATCAGCATCAATGCCAGCCCTTCAGATATAGGCAAGCGCCAGCAAAGACATGCGATGTTTGCCAAGGCCGCTGCGCATCATCAATTGCCTTTGCTGTATGTGAACCAGGTTGGTGGGCAAGATCAACTGGTGTTTGATGGCGCTTCTTTTGCGGTCACACCTGATGATGGCGTGACTTTTGAAGCAGCACGTTTTGAAGAAGATTTTCAGTTGCTGGGATTTGCAGACAAACAGTTTTCTGCGATTGATGGTACTGCATTGGCCAAACCGGATAGTGCGGGCTTGTCTGTGCCAGAATTTACCCGTCGTCAGATCGTCCTGGGCCTGCAAGACTATGCGCGCCGTTGTGGTTTCAAGCAGGTGGTGGTCGGTTCTTCAGGTGGTATTGATTCGGCATTGACGATTGCCCTGGCAGTGCAGGCACTGGGTGCAGAAAATGTGATCGCCATCACCATGCCATCTGCGTATTCAAGCACAGGTTCGGTGTCTGACTCTGTCAAATTATGCGACAACCTGCAAGTCAAATTGCATACGCATCCCATATTGAGTCTGGTGGAGCAATATGCCAAGGGTTTTGAAGATGCATTTGCATTACCCCTGCGTGGATTGACGCAAGAGAATTTGCAGGCCCGCATACGTGGCACCATACTCATGGAATACTCAAATGCCTTTGGCGCACTGTTGCTGACGACTGGTAACAAGAGCGAAATATCGGTTGGTTACTGTACCCTGTATGGCGACACCAATGGTGGCCTTGGCCTGATTGGGGACTTGTACAAGACAGAAGTGTATGCCTTGTCGCAACATGTCAACGATGCAGCCGGGCGCGAAATCATCCCGCAGGATGTATTGACCAAGCCACCGTCTGCGGAGCTTGCACCTGGCCAGCTTGATACAGACAGCCTGCCACCGTATGATGAGCTCGATGAAATGCTGAAATGGCATATAGAAGGCAAGCGCCTGCCAGCGCATGAGTTTGCCAAGGCCCAGGCCTTTGTGGAAAAATTGCAAAAGACAGAAGCTGGCCAGAAAAGCCTGAGCCGTATCATGGGCATGGTGGCGCGCAATGAATATAAGCGCCGCCAGGCGCCGCCCATCATCCGCGTGCGTGGCCGTGCTTTTGGTAGTGGACGCCAAATGCCGATTGCGGCAAAGTACAGCAATTAAGATTAGGGCGTGTTGACATATCTATTTTGCATGAGGGCTGTTAACTTTTCCGAAAATGTGTTTACATCCTTGAATTTGGGCGAATCAAGGATGTCGAGAATGTTGTTGCGTGACGATCAATGGGCAAGAATAGAGAGGCTGTTGCCTGGACGAACAGGAGGCGGAGGCAGGGCTGGTGGAAATGACAGGCTGTTTATTGACGCAGTGTTGTGGATAGCCCGCACAGGTAGTCCGTGGCGAGATTTGCCGGTTGAGTTTGGCTACTGGAACACGGTCTATACGCGCTTTGCGCGGTGGTCTGAACGAGATTGTTGGCAAAGTATTTTTTCTGTGTTGCGAGAAGAAGCTGATTTTGAAGAGGTGTACCTTGATAGCACAGTGGTGAGAGCACACCAACACGCAGCGGGCGCAGCCAAAAAAAAGGAGAGCAAGCTCTTGGCCGTTCTCGCGGGGGATTGACTACTAAAATTGATGTATGTGTGGAAGGCTTGGCGGAAGAAGCCCGTTTCCTGCTTACTGGGGGGCATTGTCATGATGTGACGCAAGCAGAGGCATTACTCAAAGACCTACAGCCAGGAGCAGTACTGGCAGACAAAGCTTATGATGCCAATGCTTTGATTGCGCGCATTCAAGAGAGAAATGCGAAGGTTGTGATCCCGTCAAAATCGAACCGGAAAGAGCCAAGAGAAATTGATGCTTTTCAGTATCGCAACCGCAATGTAATCGAACGTTTTTTTGCGAGAATCAAACAATTCAGACGAATTGCAACACGCTATGACAAGTTGGCTTCTCGCTTTGCCTCATTCTTCGCTATTGTTGCTTCTTTTGAATGGCTAAAATGATATGTCAACACGCCCTAATCAAAGTTATCTTTTATGAAGTCAGCCATGCAAATTGACGTTGCAGTATTGATAGGACGCTTTCAACCATTTCATAACGGCCACGCCACGCTCCTGCAACTGGCGCTGGAAACGGCAGAAGAAGTAGTCGTCATACTGGGTTCATCCTTCCATGCGCGCAGTACCAAGAACCCTTTCACCTGGCAAGAGCGGGCAGACATGATCAATGCGACGCTCACGTCCGCTGAGCGTGACAGGGTGTCGTATATTGCCGTGCGTGATTATTATGATGATGCACGCTGGGCGGCAGCAGTGCGTGGCAAGGTGGAAAGACACTTCCCTTATGCGAAGCGCATTGCCCTGATAGGTCACTTCAAGGACGCCTCCAGCTATTACCTGAACCGCTTCCCGCAATGGCAGTTGGTCGCTGCTGAACAATTACTGGCGATAGATGCCACTGTCATACGCAAGGTGTTGTTTGAGGCAGAAGATATGCGCGTATCACTTGATGTGATTGCCCATTACCTGCCACAGAGTGTGCGCCAGTACCTGAAGGCCTGGAGCATTTTGCCGCATTATGCTGTGCTGGTGAAAGAACATGCACAACTGCTGGCTTACCAGGAGGCATGGAAGGCAGCTCCCTATGCACCGACATTCGTGACTCTGGATGCCGTGGTCAAGGCGGCTGGTCATGTCTTGCTGGTGCAGCGCGGTGGGTTTCCGGGCAAGGGCTTGTGGGCACTGCCTGGCGGTTTCCTGGACCAGAATGAAAGACTGTTCCAGGGAGCGATACGCGAATTGTTTGAAGAAACCAATCTGGCGGTATTGGCATCCACGCTTGAGCATGCTTTGGTCGATGTCAAAGTGTTCGACCATCCAGGCCGCAGCCTACGTGGCCGCACGATTACCCATGCGCATTATTTTGATTTGCAGACTGATCACTTACCCGATATCCGTGCGGCGGATGATGCCGCGCAGGCAGCCTGGGTCGGCATAGACAAACTGGAAAACATGGAGGAGTTATTCTTTGATGATCACTTCCATATTCTTGACCAGTTTCTCAATTTGACCGCAAACGAGCACTGAGGCAACTCTTGAAAGCTTGCGATGAGACCCATCGCAAGCTGAATTTGCAATCAATGCTTTATCTTTACAATGTTTTGCCGTATCAGTCTTGCATTGCTGGGATCGAAATATGCTTCGACCAAATCCCCCTCCCGATTGCTACCATATATCTCGTAGCAACTTTCGTATGATATTTTTACTTTTTCAAACTGGTAGCCCCTATGTTTGGCAAGTAAAGCCATTTCATCCTGACTCAGCCATTCAGACTTGTTTGATGTCGTGCAACCCTTGTCAGTTTCCAGGTTCTTTGGACTAGACATTACTTTTTTAGAATTACTGTTTACTGGTTTTTTCACTTGTGGAGCGGGTGTATCCGCATTGTTTTGCGCATGTGAGAGAGTGACGAAAGCGCATGTTGCGAAAAAAAGAAATAGTCGGGCGTAATTCATTGCGCACTCCTGATTGTTGATATGAACGAGAGATTCAGTAATGTACAGGCATTGTCAGTGTCACTTTTAATCCCTCCAATTTTTCTGAACGTCCGGCTTGTAAGTCCATGTTATGAACCGCTGCTATTCTTTTTGCAATAGACCAACCAAGGCCACTGCCACTTTCTACATTACTTTGAATACGAAAAAATCGCTCTCCCAACCGGGAGATATCCTGATCCGAAAGACCATTTCCACTATCTTCAATCGTTAAGATATATTGACTATTGATGCAGCTCAATTGAATCAAAATTCGTGCAGCTTCTGGACAGTAGCGAATGGCATTGTCGATCAGGTTACGAACAAGTACACCCAGCAGAACTTCATTGCCATTGATAACGCAACTACAGTCCGCATCCAGTTCCAGACTTTGATGCTTGCTGACGGCTTTGTGGGCGATATCTGCAATTTGGCTGCGTATCATGACTGCTATGTCGAACTTCACAAATTCAGCTTCCGCGTTGCTTTCCAGTCGGGATAAAGTCAGTAATTGCTCAATCAAACGGGATGTTCTGTCGCAGGCCTCCAGCGTGCCTTTTAATGCATGCTGGCGTTTGGTTTCATCATGTTCTACCATCGCTACCTGGGCCTGGGTGCGCAGGGCGGCAAGTGGGGTGCGCAGTTCGTGGGCTGCGTCCGCCGTGAATCTTCTTTCTGACTCCATCAGGCCGGCGATGCGTTCCAGCAAGCCATTTAATGCTTCAATAACGGGCTGAGTTTCTTTGCTTGTTCCAACCATCTCAACCGGGTTAACTGCCGATGGTTGGCGCTGCTCAAGTACTTGGCCTAATTTGACCATAGGGCTCATACCTTGCCTCACGGCCAGCCATAGCGCTATTGCAAGCAAGGGAAGTGCAATGATGAACGGCAATACCAGGCTACGTAAAACTGCATACAGGATTGCAGTGCGCGCCTGTACCTCTTCTGCTACATAAACCTGCACATCTGCGTCAGCACCGATTGTGTAAAATACCCGCCACTGCTGGCTGCCAATTTGAATGCTTGTAAAGCCCTCTTTTAATTCCTTGGAAACGTCCAGGATAGGAGTTTCCGGCGCATTTGCAGAGCGCAAACCAAGTTGTCCTGAATGAAAAACCTGGTACATGACTTTAGGTGCATACTTGTGCAAACTATGCGTATCCTGAGATTCTCCATTCTCTACAATCTCGTGTATTTGATGTGTTGCCAGCAAGCTTGCAGCTTGTGCCAAATGACCATCCAGCACTTCGTCCAGCTCATGCTTGGCATCGAACCAGGTTATGCCAGTTGCCAGCAACCAGATGGATGCGACAGCTGTTAATGTCAGGATGAGTAATCGATTTTTCAGCGATGGGCGTGCGGTCATGATGATTGACTGCTCTTTGGTAGCATGTAGCCAACGCCACGTACCGTCAGTATTGATGCTGCACCGAGCTTTTTTCGCAAATTGTGTACATGGACCTCAATAGCATTGCTGTCTACCTCCTGTCCCCAACTGTACAAATGGTGCTCGATCTGCTCCCTTGAAAGCACACGATCAGCGTTGAGCATAAGGGTTTGCAGGAGATCAAACTCCCGCGTCGAAACTTCCACTGCGCTGCCGGCCTGTTTTACTGTTCGTGCTCCCGGATCCAGTAAAATATCTTGTGCTTCCAGATTTTCATTCGTCAGGCCATGGGCACGCCGGATCAGCGCACGCAACCTTGCTGCAAGCTCATTCAGATCAACTGGTTTAATGACATAATCATCGGCTCCCTGGTCCAGTCCGCGAATTTTATCTGGGATGGCATCACGTGCAGTCAATATTAATACCGGGCAACTGACCTCAGCCTTGCGTATGCTGGCAAGTACATCCAGTCCATCTTTGCGCGGTAATCCGAGGTCAAGTACTGCAGCGGTGTACACCTGGCTGCGCAATTCATGTTCTGCTGCTACACCATCCCGTACCCAATCGACCTGAAAGCCGAATTGGCGTAAGCCTGCCTGCAAACCGTCGCCAAGTAATGGGTCATCTTCTGCCAGCAATATGCGCATACGAATTCTCTATGGTCATGAAATTTTTTCCAGATTCAATCTCTATCACGGTCTTTATCTGAACGTTCTTTGCTCGACTGTGTCATTTCTGTGCCTGTTGCAGACCTTGCTGTATCCACCTGATAAATCCAGAATCCGAGTACCGCTAACATCAGTACGATGGCGACCGAACGCCAGGTAGTATGTATAGCTTGCTGTTGCTGACCCAGTTTACGGCCGCTGATCATGCTGCGTACCAGATTTTGACGATGTAAATAGCTCGTAAGTAAAACACCCGCAATGTGTACGCCAACTACTGTCAGCATAATATTGGCCGCTATTTCATGCGCTTCTTCCAGCCATTCGCCGCCCAATTCATTATAGTTGGCATAGCCGGATATTGTGACGATTAAGCCCAGACCTAACATTGCGATAATCGCCATGGCACCTGCTGGATTGTGCCCGGTGAAATGAGCTGGATGCCCGGATAGCATGCCACGTAAATAACGAATGACAGTTGTGGGTGAACGCACAAATTCAGAGAAGCGTGCATATTTGCTGCCGATAAATCCCCAGAGCAGACGAAAACAGATCAAGAATAACATGGTGTATCCCATGCTTATATGGAGCAAACGCAAGGAATCCACTTCTGCTGTCAGATAGGCACCTGTAAAACATAAGGCGATCAACCAGTGGGTCAGTCGCACAGGCGCATCCCATACCTGGATTTTCTTGGTGGAACTTTCGGCACAGCTAGTGTCACTTTTTGAAGTTAATATATCGCTCATTTTGATCTCCTCTAGGAATTCAGGGAATTCTCAAACTTACAAATCATGTATCTGCCACTCGCTGATGAAGAACCCATGCGAGAGACGGAGTGGTATGGAATTGCAGGACTCTCATCCAGGAAGTAATAATGAACTTTGATTCTTAAGATGAGCTTAAGCAGTTAATCTCCTTTGAGATTGGAGTCGGTGTGTAGGGCGTCTTGCATGCCGGACGTCAACTGCAAGAGCATTGAAGCTGGACAGTACAGCCAGGATTCAAATAGAGGCCACTTTATCGATGGACAGGCGCTGTCTATACGTTCTGAAATGTAATGCTCAAGGGAAATTCGATGGCTAATCTAGATGCGATAGTAAGATACGCTATCACCCATGCACATTATTTTGATTTGTAGAATGATCACCTACCTGATATCCGCACGGTGGATGATGCAGCCCAGGTAGCCTGGGTCAGCTTAGACAAGCTGGAAGGGGTGGTGGAATCATTCTTTGATAATCATTCTCATATTCTTTACCACTTCCTTGATCTGACTGCCGGTGAATGAAAAAAGGGCAGACAAGTAAACTTTGTCTGCCCTTTTGATTTCGCAACAGCTTCTTATCTTCTGGTTTAATCTTTGTATTGCGGGGTCGTCAGCAAAAAGCCGCCGCCCTGATAAATAGTAGTGATATCGTCTTTGGCCGGATACTCGCTGCTGTCTGGATACAGATGAGAAAAAACCGTAGAACTGTCTTTGGCTTTGTAACCCAGATGTGCAGCCTTTTTGTTGTCCCACCACTTGCCCGGATTTTCAGAAACACCAAAGGCAATAGTGTGACCCACGCGCTGTGCAAAAATAGAGCAGCGCAGCATTTCAACCAGATCATCGTAACTGAAATAAGTCACCAGCATACGGCGTGTCGTTGGCACAGGGAAGGATGAACCTATGCGTATGCAGACTGTTTCTATGCCAAACCTGTCATAGTAAAAACGGGATAAGGATTCACCAAAACATTTGCTGATGCCATACATGCCGTCAGGACGGGTAGGCATGTCAGCGTCTATATAATCTGTAGTACGGTAAAAGCCAACTGCATGGTTAGAGCTGGCAAATACCACGCGCTTGACATTGTGCTTGTGTACCGCCTCATAAATATTGTAAGTGCCCTGTATGTTTGCATGCATGATGGCTTCAAAATTGGCTTCAGTAGAAATACCGCCAAAATGCAGTACCACATCCACGCCTTCCATCAATGCAAGCACCGCAGCTTTGTCGGCCAGGTCACATTGGACGACTTCTTCGCCTTCACCAGCTGGGCCGAGATCGGCTATATCGCTGAGGCGCACGATATTGGCCCATGCCTTGATACGCTCGCGCAAGACCTTGCCCAGGCCACCGGCAGCACCGGTCAGCAAAATGCGGTTGAATGGTTTTTCAGTAATATTGGTGTTCATGGGATTCTTTCTCTTGTATTGAATTCTTGAAACGCGTTTCTGCTGAGATTATTGATCAGGTAATCGGCGCCGGGTTAAATAGCACCAGCGCATTATGCAATTTCCAGTGTTCGGCCCAGGTTTCCTTGCCACTGGCGACATCCAGCAACATCTGGAATAATTCCCAGCCAACATCGGCTATTGTGGCTTCGCCGCTGGCAATTTTGCCGGCATTGATATCCATAAGGTCATTCCAGCGTCTGGCCAGATCGTTCCTGGTGGCGACCTTGATGACGGGGACTGCGGCAAGACCATACGGCGTGCCGCGGCCCGTTGTGAATACATGCAAGTTCATGCCTGCAGCCAGTTGCAAGGTACCGCAGACAAAATCGCTGGCGGGCGTAGCAGCATAGATCAAGCCTTTTTGTGTGAGCTTGTCACCGGGTGACAAGACACCGGAAATAGTAGAGCTGCCAGACTTGACGATGGAACCCATGGCTTTCTCAACGATATTCGACAGCCCGCCTTTTTTATTACCCGGTGTGGTATTCGCGCTGCGATCGACGCCGCCACGTTTCAGGTAATCGTCATACCAGGCCATTTCCCTGATCATGGCGGCTGCTACTTCCGGGTTGGCAGCGCGCGAAGTCAACTGGTCTATGCCATCGCGCACTTCTGTCACTTCAGAAAACATGACCGTCGCACCGGCACGCACCAGCAAATCTGTCGCAAAGCCGACAGCCGGGTTGGCTGTCACGCCTGAGAAGGCATCGCTGCCACCACATTGCACCCCGACTACCAGCTCGGATGCGGGGCAAGGTTCACGGCGGCGCTTGTCCAGCTCGGCCAATTGTTTCTCTGCGGTGTTCATGATCGAGGCGATCATGGAGTTGAAGCCTACGTGCACCTGATCCTGCAGACACACCAGCGCCGGTTCTCCACTGCCTTCATCACCCTTCTTGATGGGAATACTGCCCTTGGGGAATAAACGTGTTGGTTGCAGTTTTTCACAACCCAGGCTGACCACCATGGCTTGTCCGCCAAAATTAGGGTTCAGGCTGATATTGCGTACCGTGCGTATGGGGATGTTGGCATTTGGTGCGTCAATCGCGACGCCGCAGCCATAAGTATGCTCCAGACCGACGACATCATCAACATTTGGATATTTCGGCAAGAGTTCTTCCTTGATGCGTTTCACAGCATGTTCAACCACACCGGATACACATTGCACTGTCGTCGTGATTGCCAGTATATTGCGCGTACCCACGCTGCCATCCGCATTCCTGTAACCCATGAAGGTATAGCCTTCCAGTGGTTCAGTATTCGGTGCGTGCACGGTAGCGATGGGCAAATCCACCAGTTCCCTGGCGGGGGGCATGTGTATCAATGACTCTTCTACCCAGCTACCCTGGGGGATGGTGCGCACCGCATAACCTATGGTGACGTTATAACGGGTGATGGCAGCACCCTCGGGAATATCCTGCAAGGCCAGCTTATGCCCCTGGGGAACATGCTCCAGCAAGCTCAAGCCACAGGGAAAGACCGTTGCCGCTGGCAAACCGCCATCATTGGCAACAATCGCTACATTGTCCTTGTCATGCATGCGTATGTATAACGGCGAGCTTAGCGGCAGGCTGGTGCTGGCTATCGTCATTTTGTATTCCCCCTTCTTTGCCACTTGTGGCTATCAATGCACAAAGAGATGAGCTGTTGTGCACAATTATTTTTATTGAAAAACCTGGTTTTCATCAAAGTGGTCATACCAGAAAGCAACTGGCATGAACATTTGCAAATATAGTTCTGGCCGCAGTGGTAATTTGCATCATTGCTCTCAAGAGACCGGCTTTCACTATGAAAATCCTCTATTTATACCGTCAGATTTTTCTTTTTCTACGGGAGGAAATGCAGAGTCCGCTATAATCCCTCTCGTATCATTTGTGGCGAGTATGCCACCAAATAAAAAATCTGGCTAGTCCACATTGCAAATTTGGTCTGACCACATTAGAATGGTCTGACCGAATTGCTTTTGTTAAGCTTTTCTACGGGTAGCAAACACCATGATGAAAAAAAATAGTTCACAGAACGAAGGGCTGACGCATGAGCCCAGGTTGTACCGCGTGGTAGCAGACAGGATCCAGGCCCTGATCGCTGAAGAAAATATAGCTGCCGGTGAGCGGTTGCCTTCTGAGCGCGATCTGGCAACCAAATTGAGTGTGAGCCGCGCATCTTTACGTGAAGCACTGATAGCGCTGGAACTCGGTGGTGTGATTGAAGTAAGAGGTGGCTCTGGCGTCTATGTCAGTGAGTTGCCTGAAGCCCAGGCGAATGTGCCTGAAGCCGGGCCAGGGCCGTTTGAAGTGCTGTCGGCACGTCGCCTGATAGAAGCAGAAGTGGCAGCAATTGCAGCAAGAGTAGCGACTGATTCTGCGGTAGATGAAATCTTGAAAGCCGTACTGGAAATGGAAAAGCATCATGCCAATTATTCCAGTAATGAAAATGCCGACAGGAATTTTCACCTGGCCATCGCCAGGGCAACCGGGAATAGTGCGCTGGTGGGTACGGTTGAATATCTGTGGAACCAGCGTGGCCGTTTATGGCATAAATTGAAGGAGCATTTTCAGACAGAAGACTTGCGCCAGGAAACGCTGACTGATCATAGAAATATTCTGGAGGCAATTGCCTCCCATGATCCGGCAGCAGCGCGCAAGGCGATGCGGGCGCATCTTGAAAGGGTAACCAGGACTTTCTCACGCGGCTGAATGCATGGCAGTACATAAATTGTGCATGGCAACGTAAAAGCGACACAAAAGCAAAAGAGCAGATAAGTCATCAAGCAAAGAAAACATTTGCGACTTTATTTGCGGTAATCGGGTTTTATTATTTTTGACCGGCTGTGACCCCGGTGGGGCGTTTTGCGCCCATCTTCGTCGCAGTGGCACAGAGTACGCGAGGTGCTCCAACTAGTGCTCCATGCCCAAAGAGGCATGGACGCGAGAATTCTATGAAAACTGGAGGAGACTGCAAATGAAACAAGATAAGAAATTCCAAAGGCCCATGTTTGTATTGTCATCGATAGCGCTGGCTGTGCTGACTATGGTCAATCAGGCTCAGGCGCAAGAAATGCAAAGGGTGGAAGTCACAGGTTCATCCATCAAACGCCTGGCATCAGAAGCATCATTGCCAGTCACTTTGGTGACCGGTGAAGAGTTGGAAAAACGTGGCATGACCACACTGGCAGATTTGATGATGTCATTGCCAGAATCGAGCTCACTGGCACCATCCAATGCTGGTTCTGGCACCAACATCAATCTGCGTGGCCTTGGCGTCAACCGCACTCTGGTCTTGCTGAATGGCCGCCGTCTGGCCAATGAAGCGATTGCCGACGGTTATGCAAATCTTGATGTGATCCCTATGAGCGCAATCGCCAGGGTAGAAATCCTGCGTGATGGTGCATCTTCCATCTATGGTTCTGATGCGATCGGCGGCGTGGTCAACTTCATTACCAAACGTACAGTGGTTGGCAATTCCGTCTCTGCGCAATATGTCAAACCACAAAAATCTGGTGGTGGCGATGAACAGCGCCTGAGCGCCACGGTTGGCGTCGGTGATTTGCAAAAAGATGGCTGGAATTTGTACGGCACAGTAGATGCGCACCGCCGCAGTCGCTTGCTGGCCTCAGATCGTGCCGAGCTGAGCACCACAGATATACTGACCAGCATAGGCCGTGCACCAACACTGGGTAGCGGCGGCTATGCCATGCCAGCGAACTTCACGACAGCGACCAACAAAACCGCTGCCAATCCCTACTATGCATCAGGCTGCCAGGGCCCATACAGCATACAGGGCGCCAAGAATACCTGTATCCTGAACGCAGCTTACTACGGCACAGCATTGTATGCTAACGAGCAGGTCACTTTCTATGCCAAGGGCACCAAGAAATTCAGCGATGACCACACCCTGACTATCGACTACATGCGCGGCCAGGAATACATCCTCGGTACAAAAAATCCAACGACCAGCCTGACAGCAAATGGTGTCGCAGCCCTGATACCATCGACCAGCAAATGGTATCCAGGTAACTCTGGCGGCGTACCTGCTGTAGCAGGTCTCAAAGGTGAGCCACTGACTGTTACCTGGAGCGTCGCCGACCTGGCAGAAGCCACCACCAAGGACGTACAAGTCAACCAGCGAATCAGCGTCAATGATGAAGGCCGTTTCGGTAACTGGGATTACAAGGCTGGTTTTGTCTATGGTCACAGCCAGCGTGATAACTACTACGAAACAGGTTATGTGAATGGACCTCGCTTGCTGACAGGCATAGCCAACGGCACGCTGAATCCTTTTGGTCTGCAGGATGCTGCAGGTAAGGCTTACCTCGCAAGTATCTCTGTAGATGGCGCATTGAATCGCCATTCCATCAGCACCTTCACAGGCATAGACCTGACTGCCTCCACTGAGTTGACTACACTCGCTGGCGGACCATTGACACTGGCTTTGGGTGCCGATGTGCATAGAGATACCACAGAAGATACCAAGACAGATATCACCTCTGTGGTCACTTACGCGGCTTCTGGCCCATCGCATGGCCAGGGCGCACGAAATGTCGCAGCGCTTTATGCCGAGATGGAAATCCCGGTCACCAAGGAATTGAATTTCAACGTAGCCGTGCGCGACGATCATTTCAGTGATTTTGGCAATACCATCAATCCCAAGGCCAGCTTCCGCTATCAGCCCATGAAGTCTCTGATGTTCCGTGGTTCTGCCAATACCGGTTTCCGTGCACCTACACTGTTCGACCGCTACGGTTATCGCGTACCTGGTGCAAATACCACGACAGCTGCAAAATGGGATGATCCCGTGCAATGCCCAGGTGGCACGCCTGGCGTAGCCGGAACAGGCAAAGCCTTGCCAGGTTTGGTCGCATCGACAGTATGTAATGTGGCATTGCCGCGTCAGACTGGCAGTAATCCTGACCTGAAGCCAGAAACATCCAAAGGCTTTACGCTAGGTGTTGCTGCAGAACCTTTGCAAAACCTGACCGTGTCTGCTGATTACTGGCATATAGAAATGAAAGACATGCTGGCTAATTTGCCTGAGCAAGTCTATTTCCTGAACCCGACCAAGTACGCTGACCTGTTCGTGCGTAATGCTGATGGCTCACTGGCTTACATCAAGAACATCACGATGAACCTGGGTGGCCAAAAAGCGTCCGGCATTGACCTGGCCCTGGCTTATTCCATTCCTAAAACTTCGTTGGGTAATTTCAAGTTTGAATTGAATGGCACTTACCTGACACAGTTCGACAACCAACTGGAAAAAGACAGCGCCTATGTTTCCAACGTAGGTCGTTTTGGTGTCGCCAGCAATGGTACGACCAGCAGCTTGCCTATCATTACTTTCCGCTGGAAACATACGCTGACCATGTCCTGGAATTCGGGTAACTGGGCTTCTCAACTGACGCAAAACTTTAACACTGGTTACCATGACCAGAACCTCGTCTCCCCAGAATACTTCAGGGATATCGAGCGTTACCAGGTCTGGAACTGGACTGCCAGTTACCGTGGTTTCAAGAATACCAACTTGTCATTCGGTATCACCAATCTGTTTGATGCCAAACCACCTGTCACCAATCACAGTGGTTATACCTATGGCTATTTGAGCAGTGCTGCCAGCCCGATAGGCCGTGCATTCAATGCGCGTGTGACTTATAACTTTTAAGCACTAACGTAGTAATGTAGTCATTTGACAGAGACAGGGTTTGTTCGCAGACCCTGTTTCTTTTAAGAACCCAGAAAATCCCATGAAACTTATACTCCGCACTATCGCCATGACTGCGATCAGCGCATTGGTGCTGTGCGCTTGCAGCCAGACACGGCTGGCTGCATCGCCAAGTCCTGCATTGTCCACCAAGCCTACGCGCATCATACTCGTGGGTGACTCTACCATGGCCCCCAAAAGTGGCTATGGTGATGCCTTGTGCGCGCGCTTCAAGCCTGAGGTGACTTGCCTTAACCTGGCAAAAGGCGGGCGCAGCTCTGGCAGTTACCGTGCCGAAGGTTCATGGGAAGTAGTGCAAAAGCTCATGGCAAGCAATACACAGTTCAGCCAGACCCTGGTACTGATACAGTTCGGCCACAATGACCAGCCCGGCAAGCCCGGTCGCTCTACCGATCTGGCGACAGAGTTCCCTGTCAATATGGCAGGCTATGTCAATGATGTGCAGGCAGCCGGCGCGCAAGCCGTGCTGGTGACGCCCTTGACCAGGCGCAGCTTCAAGGGTACGCAATTGCAAAATGATTTGCGGCCCTGGGCAGATGCCAGCATGAAAGTGGCTGCCGACAAACGTGTGCCGATGATAGATTTGAATGCCATCAGTTATAGCTCAGTACAGGCGATGGGCGAGGCTGAAGCCGATACGCTGGCCATGGCACCGCCACCAGCCGCATTGCCAGCAGAGACTGGTGACCTGGCAAAGACGGAAAGAGCCGGTGCGGCGAAATCTGCTTTTGACCGTACTCACCTGGGTAGCAAAGGCGCAGCACACTTCTCTGCCATGATGCTCAAGGAATTGCTGCTGGTAGCGCCGAATTTGCAAGCGCATGTGATTCCAGGGAACAGATGATGTGCAAGCGAGAAAAATCTTCTGCATTAGCTGTTGTCGCTGCACTGGCCTCATCAGGCATGTTATTTACCGACTCAGTGTTTGCGCAAGATAGCCGCCTGGTAAAAGAACCACAGACACCTGCAATCTGCAGCGTACTGACAGCGCAACTGGAGAGCGGTAAACAAAATGCTGTATCTGGTCGTGCACCGGATACACAAAGCCTGCAAGCCGCAATAGACGCCTGCCGCCCCGGCCAGGCAGTGCGCCTGAGCAGCCGTAATGGCAAGACCGCTTTTCTGTCCGGTGCCTTGCAATTGCGCAGCGGTGTTTCACTATTGCTTGATACCGGTGTGACTTTATATGCATCGACGCACCCGTTCGATTATGACCGTGGCACAGGCACCTGCGGTATCAATGATGACAAGGGCAAAGGTTGCAAACCTTTTATTACGATTGAACGCGCCAAAGGCAGCGGCATTTATGGCGAAGGTGTCATTGATGGCCAGGGTGGCGAACGTATTACCGGCAAGGAAGAAAGCTGGTGGCAGATCGCCCGGCGTGCGCAGAAAGAAAACAATCGCCAGAATGTGCCCAGACTCATAGAAGTCGCGCAGTCGAATGATTTTACCCTGCACAATATCACTTTGCGCAATTCACCCAATTTTCATGTCACGCTGAACCAGGTTGATGGCTTTACCGCCTGGGGTGTGCGCATCGATACGCCCGCCAATGCCAGAAATACCGATGGCATAGACCCTATCTCTTCGCGCAATATTACGATTGCCAATAGCTATATCCGTACCGGTGACGACAATGTCGCCATCAAGGCGGGTAACAACGGCCCGACAGAAAATATCACCATCCGCAATAACCATTTTTATTCAGGCCATGGCATGTCCATAGGCAGTGAAACCAATGGCGGTGTCAGCAATGTGCTGGTCGAAAATCTCAGCATGGACGGCACGACTTCAGGCTTGCGTATCAAGAGCGATGTCTCACGTGGTGGTTTGGTACAAAACATCAACTATCGCAATGTCTGTATACGCAATGTCAAGGCACCGATAGACTTTGATACCCATTACGGTAAAACTGCCACAGGTAATCTGGTGCCACAATACCGCAATATCAGTCTCGAGCATGTGCAGTCTTTAACACCAGGCAAGATCATTCTGCAAGGCTATGATGCAGAACATGTCATTGCACTCAAAATGAAGGATGTCAGCGTAGCAGACAAGAGCAGCAGCCAGTTTGAACATGTGCAACTGGAAGGCCGTGATAAAGTAGTTTTCAATGCAGTGGCTGCCAATCCTGGACAGTGCGAAAAGGCATTTGCTGCGTATCCAGAACCAAATAGTACAACTGATATTAGCAAGCGTCCGCAACTTGATGCGCACGCTGCCAAGAATTTTTCCTATAGCGAAGTCTTGAAATATGCAGGTTTTCCTGGTAAGGAACAAGTTGCACCATGGGACCCGCTGTCTGCCCCCATTGCCGCTGACCCGCAACTGGTGCCTGACTATATCGTTGATGCCAACGCCACACCAGATGGCATCAGGGCATTCAGGCAAGTGCAGGCCGCAGTTAATCAGGCTGCTGGTGATATAGAAAAATCGAAAGCAGGCAAGCAGCGCATTCACATCTACATCAAACCTGGTACTTACCGTGAACTGGTGTATGTGCCTGATACGACTATCCCCATCACCTTGTATGGCAGTGATGCCGCTACGACGCGCATCAGTGCCAATCTTGATGCAGCAACGACAGGCAGCACTTACAGTTCGCAATTTTCTGCACAGTTCGCGGGTGTACACAGTAACATCGTCGCCATGTACAACAGCATCAAAGACCGGCCAGCATTGGGGACTTTTGGCACTGCCGTATTGTGGGTCAAGAGTCCCGGCTTTCAGGCAAAAAACCTGACGATAGAAAATGCCTATAACAAGGATCAGGGCAATGCCCGCGCAGATTGCCAGCCAGGTAATTGCCCAGATGAAAACGGTATTTATGCACGCAGCCAGATGGTGCATCACCAGGCGCTGGCCGTCATGCTGGATGGTGCAGACAAGACGCATTTTGATGGTGTGCGCATGCTGGGCTTCCAGGACACCCTGTACATGAAGTCAGGCAAGGATGGCCAGACTGCCAGGCAGTTTTTCCAGCGCTCCTACATAGAAGGCGATGTCGATTTTATTTTTGGTGATGCCACGGCCTACTTTTTTGAAACTGAAATCAAATCCCTGGGCGACCGCAATTCCTCTTATGTCGGTGCCCCTAACACCAATGTGAAGTCGCGCTATGGCTTTGTGTTTGATCATTGCCGCTTCACCCATGACGGCAGCAGCAATGCCCTCGCTGGTAAATTCAGCCTGGCCCGCCAGTGGTTCCATAATGAGCGCTGCACACCGTATGCGCCTGTACCAATTTCGGGATATGACTGCCAGATAGGTGAGGTCGATGTTTTCAATTCACCGACAGGTACGATCAGGCGGCAAACGCTGGAAACGGTGGGCAAGATGGTCGTCATGAATTCTGTCATCGGTGCACATATCAATAAAAAGCAGCCCTGGTCAGACTGGAACAAAAAGGGTACCTTGCCTTACCGCCCTGCGCAATTTACCAGCGATGATTACTGGGCGAATCTACTGGCAGCAAAAATTGATCCTGTAAAGCAGATGGGATATGACGGGCCTTTTTCACCTGTGCGTATCTTCCTGGCAGAATTTAATAATACTGAAGAGTAAACCGGTAACAGCATAAGAGAGACGAGATGAAACACGAAAAAAATACAGTGGCAAGTCAGACGGCGCGCCGCAACTTTATCAAGACGATGTCCCTGGCTGCTGGCAGCAGCTTGCCAGCAAGCCGAGCGCTCGCCGCGAGCATGATAGAAGACCCCTGGCAAAAAGCCCAGGACATTGTCGATCGCCTCGCCAAGCCCCTCAAATTTCGCGCTGCTGATTACCGCATCACTGATTTTGGTGCCGTCACTTGTGAATTAAAGAAAGTCAAATCCTGGATCTCTTTTGAAGAGCAGGACAATTTATCTACACCGGTCGCCAATGCCAAAGATATTTATCCTGCGATCGCTCAGGCGATCAAAACTTGCCATGAAGCTGGCGGTGGCCGTGTGATCATCCCTGCCGGTAACTGGTATTGCGCAGGCCCCATCGTCTTGCTGTCGAATGTCAATGTGCATCTACAGAAAGGTGCGCACATCTATTTCAGCAATAATCCTGAAGACTATGCTAAATACGGCAGCTTTGATTGCGGGCCAAATGGCAAGCTGGTCATATCGCGCTGGCAGAGTAATGACTGCCTGAATTTCTCACCCATGGTATATGCCTATGGCCAGGATAATATTGCTCTGACGGGTGATGACTGGAGCAGCATACTCGACGGCCAAGGTGGTGTTCCCTTTGATGATAATGGTGATTGCTGGTGGACCTGGAAGGGCAAGCAAAAAACCATCAATTCTGTGGGGCAAAATACCACGCCAAATTACAAGCTAGGCAAGCGCTCAGAAAATACCGCAAATGACCTGAACGCGACCAGTCTGGAAAAAATCGCACCGCAACTCGATGAAAAACAAAGGCTGCGCATACAGGGTGACAATGATAAATGGCGTGCAGATGCGAATTATCTGCCATCCCTGTCCGAGGCAGGTGTGCCCTTGGGAAAACGTATCTTTGGTATGGGACATAATCTGCGTCCACCGATGATACAGTTTATCAGTTGCACGAATGTGCTGATGCAGGGCTACCAGGTTAACCATACCCCATTCTGGCAACACCATACTGTGCATTGCCGTAATGTGGTGATACGCAATGTCCTGGCGAAAAGCCATGGCCCCAACAGCGATGGCTTTGACCCCGAGGCCTGTGATCATGTACTGGTCGAGTCCTGCACATTTGATTCAGGTGATGACTGCATCGCCATCAAGGCCGGTAAAAATCTGGATACCCAGTATGGGCCATCACAAAATATCGTCATCCAGAATTGCACCATGCAAAGTGGCCATGGCGCGGTAACGCTGGGTAGTGAAATGGCGGGTGGCATACAGAATGTGTATGCGCAAAATCTCTTGTTCGAAAATATCAACTGGGCTACCAATCCGTTGAATACCGCGATACGCCTGAAGACGAATATGAACCGCGGTGGTTACCTCAAGAATTTCTTTGTACGCAATATCAACATACCGAATGGCGTGCAGACCAGCCCGTCTTTCTACACATCGCTGCCTGGCTCTCCAATTCAATCCAAGACAGTCGCCACCGCTGCCGGTGCGGTCATCACCTTTGATTGCGATTACGCACCGGTCAGTGACAATGTCAGGACCAGGCCCCCGGTGGTGACGAATGTGCATATCTCGAATGTCAAAGTGGGTAATGTCACGACCAAAAACGGCAAGTTCTCGTGCTTCCAGGCCATCGTTATCCTTGGCCCGGTCGCCTCAGACTATAACGGTGACGACAAGAATCCCATGATCTTCCCGGTCACCAATGTGACCATTAGCGACTGTCAGTTTGGTACGCCAGTGAATGCTGCAAGCCCATTGTATTTGTACAACGTCAAGGGCCTGGAGTTGAAGAATGTGCTGATAGGTGACAAGCTGCACAATGGCCAGCTCTCTGCATAACCGTTGCAAATAAGCCGAAAAAAAATGCGCATAAGAGATTAGTGGGCTATTACAGCCTATTAACTCTTATGCGCTCAAGTACCGCTGCGCTTTCAGGTGGTAAATTATGAAATCAGTTTGCGAATCTTGTTTCTGGCACACCTGCCACACCCGGCCTGACCAGCACCAGGCTGCCTGCCCATTGATCATGTTCTGCCTTGCCAGCACCTATGGAACTCACCAGTAAGGTACTCATGTCCGGCCCGCCAAAGGTGCACATGGCCGGTTTGTTCATGGGCAATGCTATGGTACGGTCAAGCTTGCCTGCAGGCGTGAAGCGCAGCAGGCAGGCACCATCGTTGCCGCATATCCAGTAGCAGCCATCGATATCCATGGCGGCACCGTCAGGGCGACCAGCCATGGGCTTCATGTCGGCAAAGACGCGCTTGTTATGTGGCATGCCATCTTCCATATCATAGTCAAATGCCCAGATCGTCTGGCTGGCAGGATGGGAATCCGACAAATACATGGTCTTGCCATCTGGTGACCAGGCCAGGCCATTCTGGGTCAGCAGATTACTGACGACAGGCTCAGACAGTCCTTGTGCTGTTGAATAGCGATAGAGATTGCCTATCGCTTTCGCCGCTGCCATGTCCATGAACATGGTGCCACTCCAGAAACGCCCCTGACGGTCACAGCGACCATCATTGAAACGCATGCCAGTTCCTGACTCCTTCAATTCTGCAGGCGCTGCGAGACGGGTCTGCAGGGCGCGGGAGCCTTCACCAAGATGCAGATTGAATAGGCCGCTCTCCATACCCGCAATAAAATCGCCATCCTGTTTCAGGGCGATGCAGGCGACCATTTCCGTGGTCAGCCAGGATGTCAAGCGGCCATTCCTGGCATCGAGTTTCCAGACGGTTTTTGCCGGGATATCGACCCA
The DNA here is from genome assembly GCF_009937955.1 of Undibacterium sp. KW1. Taxonomy (NCBI): domain Bacteria; kingdom Pseudomonadati; phylum Pseudomonadota; class Betaproteobacteria; order Burkholderiales; family Oxalobacteraceae; genus Undibacterium; species Undibacterium sp. KW1. Next base: position 293,766 of record NZ_AP018439.1, read on the forward strand.
ATACCAGGCCGCCTGCTCCGCATGCCACAGAGGGCTTTCACCGACGATGCAGTTCACGGCTGGTATCGACTCTATATGAGAAAATTCAGGCATCTTACAGGTCAGTGATTTCTTTATGGGTAGGCACCAGCGCCTTCATCATGCCCCATGCCAGCAGGTAGGCTACCGCGCAGAAAGTAAACATGATGGTGTAGCCAGTCTGTATCTGCCCCATTTTTCCGTAATAATCAAACAGCCAGCCGCCGGTTTTGGAGACCAGTACACCACCAAGGCCACCGGCCATGCCACCGATACCGACGATGGATGCCACCGATTTTTTCGGGAACATATCAGACACAGTGGTGAAGATATTTGCAGACCAGGCCTGGTGGGCAGAAGTGCCTACGCCTATCAGTAATACCGGCACCCAGAAGCCGAGATAACCAAATGGTTGCGCCAGCAAAACCACGAGCGGGAAAAGGGCAATCACGAACATGGCTTTCATGCGGCCATTATAGGCACTGTCGCCACGGCGCATGAAATAACTGGGGAAATAACCACCGCCTATGCTGCCTATCATGGTCATGCTGTACAACACTGCCAGTGGCACGACGATCTCGGTTTTTTGCATCTTGTACTGTGCTTCAAGATACTTGGGCAGCCAGAACAGGAAGAACCACCACACGCCGTCCGTCATGAATTTGCCGATGACAAAGGCCCAGGTCTGCTTATATGACAGCAGTTTGAACCAGGATACTTTTTTCCCCGCATCGCCAGGAGCACTTGCCTCTGCAGCTTGTGCATCACTGCTATTGATGTAGGCCAGTTCTGCTGCTGAAAGGTATTTTTGCTGTTCAGGTTTGTCATAGAACATCTGCCAGAAAATCATCCAGACAAAACCTATCGCGCCGATGATGATAAAGGCAGACTGCCAACCCCATTGCGCTGCAATCAGCGGTACAGTCAAAGGTGCCAGGATCGCACCGATATTGGCACCAGAATTAAAGATCCCGGTGGCGAAAGAGCGTTCATGCTTGGGGAAATATTCTGCCGTGGCCTTGATCGCTGCAGGGAAGTTACCGGCTTCACCTATTGCCAGCACTGCACGCGAAATCATGAAGCCTGCGACAGACACTGGAATCGCAGCGATGCCGAGTGCAGTCAGCGCACTGACCATGCCTTCGCCCAGCATGATGGAATAAGCATGCATGACCGCACCAACTGACCATACTGCAATGGCGACCAGATAAGCTTTCTTGGTGCCTATCTTGTCGATAAAACGTCCGGCGAACAGCATGGAGATGGCATAGACAAACTGGAACACCGCCGTGATATTGGCATAGTCAGTATTGGTCCAGCCAAATTCCTTGGATAAATCGGGTGCTAACAGACTGAGTACCTGGCGATCCAGGTAATTAACGGTGGTGGCAAAAAATAGCAGGGCACAAATAGTCCACCGGTATTTTCCTATAGCTTGCTGGCTCATGCGAGCGTCTCCTGATGATGATTTTTATTACCATGTCTGCACTTCTTTTGAGTGCTGTGTACATGAGCTCATTTTGCAAAACATTTACAAAACAGCCCGGGCGTGCCCAGGCTGATTCATCTTTCTTTAAGCGAGTGTCAGTTTCCCATCCATCATACGTGCAAGTTGCAAGGGATTGCTATCCTGCAGTGCCGTTGGCAACAAATCTGCCGGGAAGCCCTGATAGCACACCGGGCGCAAGAAGCGCTCGATCGCTGATGCACCAACTGAAGTGCTGCGGCTATCCGAGGTTGCCGGGAAAGGGCCGCCGTGTACCATCGCATGCGCGACTTCCACGCCAGTAGGGAAACCATTGAACAGGATGCGTCCTGCTTTTCTTTCCAGCACTGGCAATAGCTTCCTGGCCTGGACATGATCGTCAGCGACAGCATGTACGGTCGCTGTCAATTGACCTTCCAGTGATGAGGCGACCGCGATTACTTCATCAAAATCCTTGCACAGGATAGCAATGGAAGAAGGTCCAAAAATTTCTTCCTGCAAGGCTGGCGTGCTCAGGAAGGTGCTGCCTGAACATACAGACAGCATCGCTTGTGCTGCGCATGGAGATTCCGCCTGCTGACCTTTGGCCACCAATTGCAGTTGCGCTATGTCAGCAAGATGCGTAGTGCCTTTGACGTAGGCCTGGTGTATGCTCGGGGTCAGCATGGTCGCTGCATGTTTGTCTTCCAAAGCCCTGGCGGCATCTTGCAGGAATTGACGTGCTGTTGCGCTCTCTATGGCGATGACCAGCCCAGGGTTAGTGCAGAACTGACCAGCACCCAAGGCCAGAGAATCGACAAAATTCTTCGACAGTGTCGTGGTTTGTTCGCCCAGAGCATGATCCAGCAAGAATACCGGATTGATACTGCTCATCTCTGCATACACCGGGATAGGTTCTTTGCGCTGGCTGGCAGTTTTTACCAGTGCGAGACCGCCGGAGCGGGAGCCAGTGAAGCCCACCGCCTTGATAGCCGGGTGATCTACCAGTTGCTGGCCGACCTGGCTGCCAGCGCCTACCAGCATGGAGAATACGCCTTCATGCAAAGCGCAATCCGCGACGGCTCTTTGTATGACGCGGCCTACCAGTTCTGCCGTACCCAGGTGGGCATTGTGTGCCTTGACGACGACAGGGCAGCCAGCGGCCAGGGCAGATGCGGTATCGCCGCCAGCTACTGAAAACGCCAGCGGGAAATTACTGGCACCAAATACGGCAACCGGGCCCAGGGCGATTTTTTGCAGACGCAAATCCGGGCGTGGTGGTGCGCGTTCTGGCAAGGCGCTGTCTATGGTTGCGTCTAACCAGTGTCCATCACGTACTACCTTGGCAAACAGGCGCAATTGATTGACGGTACGGCCACGTTCACCTTCGAGGCGGGCGACAGGCAAGCCGGTTTCCTGTGCTGCACGTTCTATCAGTGCAGGGCCCAAATCCATGATACCTGCGGCGATCGCTTCCAGGAAGCGTGCCCGCAATTCCAGGCTGGTGGTGCGGTAGCTGTCAAACGCCTGTTCAGCCAGCTGGCAAGCCTGCTCAACTTCATCTTTTGTAGCGAAGCCAAAGACAGGCTCGATTTCCTGATTGGTCGATGGGTCTATGGCTTTGACATTGCCTGCCAGACCAAAAACCGCTTTTTTACCGATCAGCATTTGCCCGGTGATTTGCATTCTGTACTCCCTTTGCTTCTGAATTTATTGTGGACCTTGCGCCAAAATCAATTTGTGCAGCATGGCATCTTCTTCCTCTGTCAGGTCGGTCAGCGGTGCACGGACCGGGCCTGCGCTATGGCCAACCAGACGTGCGCCAGCTTTGACGATACTCACTGCATAACCGGCTTTGCGGTTACGGATTTCAAGGTAAGGCAGGAAAAACTGATCCAGCAGACGGTTTGTTGTAGCGTGATCATCTGCTGCAATGGCGTGGTAAAAGTCCATCGCCAGTTTTGGCATGAAGTTGAACACGGCAGAAGAATAAACCGGTGTACCCAGTGCCTTGTAAGCCGCTGCATAAACTTCTGCAGTAGGCAGACCACCGAGGTAACTGAAACGGTCGCCCATACGGCGCCAGATCGATACCATCAATTCGATATCGCCTATGCCGTCCTTGAAGCCGATCAGGTTAGGGCAGCGTGCTGCCAGTTTTTCCAGGGAATCAGCGGTCAGGCGGCAATTGCCGCGGTTATACACAACCACGCCAAATTTAACTGAAGCGCAGACTTCTTCTACGTGACGGATCAGGCCATCCTGGCTGGCTTCGGTCAGGTAATGTGGCAACAACAAAATGCCGTGCGCCCCCAGGCGTTCTGCTTCCTGTGCATAGGCAATGGCTTGGCGGGTAGGGCCACCGGCACCGGCCAGGATAGGCACTTTGCCACGGCAGGTATCAACGGCAGTCTTGATGATGTCGGAATATTCACCACCGGTCAGCGAGAAGAATTCACCCGTGCCACCGGCAGCAAACAAGGCGCTGGCGCCATAGGGGGCCAGCCACTCAAGGCGTTCTGCATAAGTCTTGGCATTGAAGTCGCCAGCGGCGTCAAAGTCAGTCAAAGGGAAAGACAGCAGGCCAGAGGACAGGATTTGTTTCAGTTCTTGAGGATGCATGGTAGCTCCGGAAATGGAAACCTGGATTCGTCATGACCAGGTTTGGTCGGGTTTTAAAAAGTAAGTGCGTAAGCTTATTTATTTCTTTAAGTCATACGTCATCGTACAACTTAAAATAAGAGAAGACAAGCACACTTTTAAAATTTTTGAATTTAAGCCTGGATCAAGGTGGGATCAGCTTGCAGGTGCCTCTATCCGCTGTTGCGCCTGTCTCAATCTTTCCCGGCTGTTGCTGAGGTGGGTACGCATGGCAGCGCGGGCGGCTTCCGGGTCTTTGCGCTGTATGGCGAGGTAAATATCCTCATGCTCGCGGTTCACCCTTTCGAGGTAGCTACTGCCACTGTTGTTATTTTGATTGGCATTCCCGGTACTGCCCTCCAGTGTCAGCATCGCAGATTTCAATCTGGCGCGCGGAATGATGGTGGTGCCAAGGTTGCTGAGGATATCAACAAAGTAACGGTTGCCGGTAGATTGCGCAATCAGCAGGTGAAAGCGCACATCGGCATTGACCGAGGCATTTTCTTCGGTCTTGTTGGCCAGGATATCTTCCAGCGCCTTGCCCAGCGCTATCGCCTGCTCTTCAGTACGGCGCGAAGCGGCCAGCCAGGCGGCCTCGGTTTCCAGGCTGATCCTGAGTTCCAGTATGTCCAGCACATCCCTGACGGTGACGATGGCTTCGCGCAACATGCCGGTGCTGGCAGCCTGGCTGGGCTCAAGGATGAAAGTGCCTATGCCATGCCGGGTTTGCACCAGCCCGGCAGCCTGCAGATGCGATATGGCTTCACGCACGACGGTGCGGCTGACATCATAAAGATTCATGATGGCAGATTCGGTAGGCAGCTTTTCACCCGGCTTCAGGATGCCATTCTTGATGTTATTGCTGATACTTTCTACCAGCCCCTGAGACAGGCTCTTATGCCGTCTTTTGGTAGGCAGAGCGTTGGCGTAGTCTTGAGTTTCCATGAACCGGCTATTGTTCTGATGAGTAATTGATTGTTATAGATTGATTCTAACTTAAAAAGCCCGCATAAAGTTGTATGACAACATATAAGGTCTTTTCCTGGTTTCATTGAGAAATAACATCAGCGATCAGCTCACTTTTCAATATCAGGCCTGATTGCCTGCCGCTACCCAGCAAGAATACGCCGCGCCCATTTGAATAAACAATGCTGCCATCAGCACGCATATCATAAGCCGCCACATTGGTCGCCAGCACAGTTTCATTGCCCTGACGATTACGGCTGACCAACTGCCACGAAACTGGTACCAATGAAGGCACGCCATTGACCATGGCCTCTTTTTTCAAGGCTTTTTCAGCGTCTATGCGTTTGCCCTTGAGGATGATTTCTTTTAAATCTGCATTCAAGGCCGGGCCGGATGCGCTGGTCAAAGGCTTGCGGCTATACATCATGGAGAAAAAATTCAGGTAATGAAACACCGCGCGCAATAAACGGAAAGGGAAAAACAAGGTATCCAGCAGCGCATTGCTGGTGTCGTATCTGGGTACTTCATAAGGACGACGAATGAAATGCAGATTACCTTGCGGGCAGACACGTGGGTGCAGGAAGTCATATTGTGGATCATCCAGCACTGGCGTGACAGCCCCATTTTTTATATCCAGCATCTGTATGCTGGCATTGCCATAGGCCAGGGTAACGCCACTTTGGTTGCGGGCGATGCCGGTAGATTGATACAGGATCTGTTTTTCTGCATCAGGTATCCAGCAGGGGCTGGTGTCCAGCGTATCGCCACCCGTCAGTTCACGGAATTCCTCACCTTCGCGATTGAGCATGACCAGGTTGGCGATGCCGGTTTTATTCATTGATGAAGCCAGCAGCTTGCCACTGCCCTGGTCCAGATGCATATCTGTCAACGCCAGGTTTTGCCTGTGCAGTATGCGCTTTTCGGTGCCAGTTTCCAGATCATAAGAAAACAGGCCGCCCATGCCTGCATCCTGCAAAAAATACAGGATGCGTCTCTGATCATCAAATTGCATGGCCGTTGCATTGATCTGCTCGCCCTCGCCATCAAACTGGCGCCATGCACCTGAGGCAGAAACTCCAAAGCTGGTGCCTTGTTTCCAGGCATGCCTTTCCCGATGTTTTTCCATCTTGTCCAGCATCTCTTGCACGTAAGGGCTATGCAATTGCCTGGTTTCACCATGGGCAGCACGGTAAAACAATTTGCCTTCCGAGATAAAGGCAACTGCCTGCGCACTTGCTGCACGGTCGAGCTGGCTTTGATGTGCCGCATCACGGCCAGCGGCGGGCAAGGGCTTTCCGTCCTGCGCGTGGTTGTTCTTTTGCATGACCTGATTCAGAAAATAAGCCAGGGCCAACAAGGCAATGACGATAATGAGTAAGTGCACTGAAGAATCTCCTGTCCTTGGCCGCCTGCGCGGGTCGCATTGCAGGCAAATGTGCCGACAATTACAAAAGCGATATTATGCATGCAAGTGACACCGATGATACTATTGAGCTTTACATAATTGATGACATCACCACAACTCCGCCTGCTTCCAACATGCCATGATGATGGATGGACGGCGTTGTGCGCTTTTGAGTTTATTGCGGGCAATTGTTTGCAATTCGGCGAGGTTGTTCGGGCAGAAGTTTGCCAACGCATGTCGCTTGAGCCAGGCCCAGAGATATTCGACAGGATTGAGGTCCGGCGCATACGGGGGCAGGAATGCGATTTGAATGTACCCATTGGTGCTGTCGAGGTATTCGCGCACCAGTTTCGATTTGTGCGCCCTGAGCCCATCGAGGATGATCAACAGCGGCTGCTTCAAATGCGCTTTGAGCGCCTTGAGAAACTCGACAATTTGCTCCTTCTTGATGCTACCCTCGTGGAAGCGGAACAAGTAGTTCTTCCTGGTCACACCTGCAATCACGGACAAATGTTTCCAGTTGAAATGAAACTGAATAATCGGCGTTTTCCCTTTGAGTGCCCAAGTACGCACACGGGTAGGCCGTTCGCTGATTCCGGACTCGTCGATGAATACAATCAGTCGATTCTCTCTCGAGGCTTTTTTTTGAGCGCAGGCCAGGTCTTTTTCTTGAACTCCTGTACAGCATCTTCGTTACGTTCGATGGCGCGACGCTCCGGCTTTTGGTTACTGAATCCCAGTGCGCCAAGAATGCGCCAAACGTGCACTTCACTGAACGACACTTCGAACTTTCTTTCAATAAGTAGACGCACGCGTTTAAGTGTCCACAACTCGGTGCCAAAACCATGTTCCGTCGGACTATCGAGAAGGCAGCGCCGCAACTCCCCTAATTCCATGGCATCAAGTTGTGCAGGCCGCCCCTTTCCACCTACTGCGCGCAGCGCGTCAAGCCCTCCTTCATCGAGTATGGCTTTCCAGGTATATACCGTGTTGCGTGCTACACCGACCACCAGCGCTACTTCGGCGCACCCTCTGCCTTGCAGCAGAAGCCGACCCGCCTTGACTCGTCGCTTTGCTCCATCTTCTATTTCTTTCGCCATCTCAAACCTCCAATACGGACATCATATTGGGATAACGAATGAAATCAAAAACGGTTGTCATGATTTACGTAAAAATCAATAATTCTGCTTTAGCACCTCATTAGTTCTCCATTTATAATCCATTGACACTCCACTGAGACTCCACCAACACTACAGATAAGCAGGCATGACATTTGTCACTGGCACATCCTGACACTTTGCTCTGATATTGCACGCTCTCTTTCGACATACTGGCAGCAATTCAACAAGGAGTGTCCATCATGTCTGCAATCAACGCTGCTGCATTTTCTTCCTACGCTGCCCGTGCCAAGGGGGGGGCGATGTTCTTTGCTGTCTTTGGCGCTGCCTGGATGGTGTTATGGAATCAGCGTGCCATGCAAGGCACAGGACTGGTTTATCTGCTCATCGGCATTGTGGGGTTGACGCTGGCTGGCCTCGCAGTCCAGCGTCACCAGCAATACAAGGCTTATGCCGACGACAATAGCCCGGCAGCACAAAGGGCAGGGCGTCTGTTCCATGTCATTAATGCAGCTCAGTGGGTCATCATCCTGGTCGGCGGAAATGTGCTGGCGAATATGAGCCTGACCGAGTGGGTCACACCATTCGCCATGTTGATCATTGGCCTGCATTTCCTGCCTTTGGCCAGCGTGTTCAAAGTGCCAGGTCATTTCTGGTTTGGGCTGGTGATGAGTGTGTTTGCCGTTACCTATCCATTTGTGTTTTCTCAAGGTGCGGCTGATCCTTATGGCTGCCTGGGTGCGGGCTTGCTGTTGTGGGGCTATGCCTGCTTGAAACTCATGGGTATCCCGGCAGCGCAGGATATGAAAGCAATTTGAAATAGACCCTCTAACTGCTTTGCTGCAGAATCGCTGGCGTACAAAAATATAAAATGGAGACACCATGCCAGCGAATTTCCTGCCGCCTGCACCTGCACAAGTCCTGCATCCTGATGGTCAGGTGCGATTTGGCAAATATGCTGGTGCACCAACAATCATAGACTGGACCAGTCTGGCCGCACCACACAGGCGCGGCAAGCTGTGGGAAACCTTGCACCACAAGCATTGGCATTATGTGGCGCTGGCAACAGAAGAAATATTCTGTGGCATCGCGATTGTTGATGTGGGCTGGACCAACACGGCCTTTGCCTATGTGTTCGACAGGCTGGCAGGCAAGCTTATTGCCAGTTATTCCCAGGATGGTCTGCCAGGTCTGACAGCAACACTGAATGCGCACCCAGCAGAATGTGCCAGTTCCGTCTTCCGGCTTCTAGGTAAGCGCATACGCTTTCAGCATCTGCCGGCCAGCGGGGGCTATGAACTGCAATTGCAATGCGGTTCATTCAGTATCAATGCCATGCTGGATGCCAAACCGGCTGCGCCGTCCTTGCTGGCAGTGGGTGAAGTGCTGGGCGGCACTGTACATGCAACCGTCAAATCTGCGGGCATGCCATTGAGTGGCGAAGTACGTGTGGGCAGCCGCAGTTTCAATTTGCAGAAAGGTGTAGGCAGCTATGATCACAGCAATGGGTTCCTGGCGCGTGAAACTGGCTGGCGCTGGGCCTCAGCACATGCGCTGGACATAGGTTTCAATTTGCAGGCCGGGTATTTTTCCAGTCACGAAAATGCGCTATGGCTGGATGGACAACTCATTTCTCTGGGTGCTGCGCAGTTCGACTTTGATCCCGGCCAGGCTATGGCTGACTGGCATATTTATACCGATGATGGTTTGCTTGACCTGCATTTTCATCCCGAAGGTTTTCGCGCAGAAAATAAAAACCTTATCATCGCCAGCAGCCGTTATCTGCAACCGATAGGTGTTTTCAGCGGCTGGGTAAGGGCAAGTCTGAATGCACCCAAGCGGCAGATAGAAAAACTGGTGGGTGTGACTGAAGACCACTTCTCCAAATGGTAATGAATGGTAATGACGTGGCGCTGGACTAAGTACTTAGACTAGCACCTATCTAAGTACCGGTACGCGCACAGGCCAGCCGCCCGCCACGGTCTGTATTGATGAGCATCTTCGCTTCTCCCAGTTGTTCTACCTGGGCAGATAAACTGATATCGCCAACAAAAGTCAGCGATCTTTCATTCAATGCGTAATTGCCGTAAAACCGTTTGCCATTCATGTTGCCACTGACTTGCGTATTCCTGCTAAAAGAGACTTCCATGCTAAAGCCGGTCTGCACATTCATGCAGGCCCAGCTACCCCACAGGCTGGCTGATGCAGGAGAGGGCTGAGACTGACTCTCTATGCTGCTCATGGTCAGCGCGCCCACTCCCTGGTTGCTGGCGCGGCGTGAAGACATGGTATTGATCCAGTCAGCGGGAACTGCAAAATTCAGGTTTTGCCCCAGTTTGTGCTGAAAGGTCATGATGCCTACCAGTTTGCCTGCATCATCAAACAAGCCGCCACCGCTTGACCCTGGGGAAATAGGGGCGGTAGTCTGAATCACCCTGCCACTGGCCAGAGTACGCAAGGAAGAAATAATGCCGTCGCTGATGGTCAGATCCAGCCCTTGTGGCGCACCTATGGCAAATACTTTTTGTCCTGTGCGCAAACTGTCTGTACTGCCCAGTACGACTGGTGGTGCGCTTGATCCAGGTACACCAAGGCGACACAAATCAAATTCCTCATCTGCCATGATGACTGTGGCGGGCAATACTTCCTTACCTATCTTGGCACGGTATTGCACGCCGCTGCGCACCACATGGCAATTCGTGATCAGCACTTGCGGTTCTATCATGACGCCGCTGCCTATCGCCACCTGCACGCCAGATGGAGAAAACACCGAGATCAGGGCAATGCTGGGTGAACGCAGGGCATAAATTTCTTCTGCGCTCTTGCCGCTATCGGAATTGCCAGGCACAGACACGAGCTGTTGTGCCGGTAGCCTGCTTGCCGCGACTGTTGGGCTGATTTCGCTAGTGGCAGAAATTTCTTTGAGTTTATTACGTGCTTCTTTTTGTTTGACCGACCACCATACCGCGACTGTGGCCAATAGCAAGGCAATCAATATTGCAGGCGCAAGCCAGTTTTTAGGCTTTTGCCCAGGCGTCATTGTTACTTCTGGCTTGCCCTGGTTTGCTGCGGCTTGAGCCTGCAGGTTTGTCTGCCTGGCCAGCCTGGCATCGTAACTGGCTCTTTTTTGTGGGTGTAGCAGCAGTTCAAAGGCTTCACGCAGGATGACTTTTTTATTCGGGTCATGCTGCCCTTCATGATCGAGTTCAGCCGTGGCACGCTGGTAGGCCGCACGTATCTGTTCTGGCGTGGCGTCCGCTTCAACAGCGAGAATGTCGTAGAGAGTTTTTTTCATTACCTGCCCAGAATGGATGGCTTGCATGTCTGTCAATGGGACAGCAAGCTTTTTCTGCAGGATTGTAACTGAATAAGGGCAGGCAACGGCGCTCAGCCGCGCACAATGCACGGCTTATCAATCTCACGCGATAACAATCTAACGCAAGCGACCTATATAGGTTTGATCGACCATGGCATTGTGATCAAGCACGGGCGTGGGTATCCTGGTCATATCCGGCATGCTGCTATCGTCCTGCTTGTTGTTGGGCTGTTTCCTGACTGCCATTCTGTTGAGTAAAGGAGTGGGGGGCGGTGGCGTGACGAACAAGCCATCTTCACCAAAATAAATCTCATCAAGCTTTTGGCAGATGTCGTGCAAATCAGGGTTGGGTAATTCCAGCGCCATGTCCAGTATGCTGCGGCAATAGCTGGGATTGACACGCATGTACTCTATGTCAGTGACGCGGCCATTTTGCCGCCGTAAAATCACGTGTAGTCTTGCCATGAGGGAGAAGGCAAGATTATCTGACATGGCATTCTGTATCAGGCTGCTGGTACTCATAAGATATGCTCCCCGTGAAGTTCAAGATCAAGTCCTTCTCTTTCCTGCTCATTGCTGACACGCAAACCGATGGTAACTTTGACTAACCATAGAATTACGGCAGTCACAGCGCCCGAATAAATCACAGTGACGATGACACCAAAGGCCTGGGTGGCAAGGCTGCCATCAGCGCCGCCTATGCTCTTCATTGCAAATACGCCAGTCAGCAGAGCACCAACGATGCCGCCTATGGCATGCACGCCAAATACATCCAGTGAATCATCATAGCCACCCATGGATTTGAGTGAAGTCGCACCCCAGTAACATGCCACTCCAGCCACTGCACCTATGACCAGTGCACCTGTCAGATCAACAAAGCCGGAGGCAGGCGTGATCGCCACCAAACCAGCGACAGCGCCAGAGACTATGCCCAGCACCGATGGTTTGCCACGGCGCAGCCATTCCACCAGCATCCAGGCCAGTGCCGACATCGCAGTCGCCACCTGAGTCACCAGCATCGCCAACCCGGCGCGGCCATCTGCTGCACCGGCAGAACCGGCATTGAAACCAAACCAGCCCACCCACAACAGCGATGCACCTATCGCAGTCAGCAATAAATTATGTGGTGGCATGGGTTCCTTGCCAAAACCCAGGCGTGGCCCGACGATCAAAGCAGCCACCAGGCCAGATACACCGGCATTGATATGCACGACAGTGCCACCGGCAAAATCCAGCACGCCACGCGCCGCCAGCCAGCCTGCCGGTTCCCACACCCAGTGCGCGACTGGCACATACACCAGCAAGGACCACAAGGTGATGAACAGCAGCAATGCAGAGAACTTCATGCGCTCGGCAAAGGCTCCGGTGATCAGGGCGGGGGTGATAATCGCGAACGTCATCTGGAACATCAGGAATACGCTTTCCGGTATCGTCGGTGCCAGTTGATGCACACTGAGCTGCCCGGCTTCTTTCAAGAAGCTCACGCCGTGCAGCATGAACCTGTCAATGCTGCCCAGATAAGGCGAACCTGCCGTGAATACCAGGCTGTAACCCAGCACCACCCACAAGACTGTGACGATGCAGGTAGTCGCCAGACTATGCGCCATCGTACCCAGGGCATTTTTCTTGCGCACCATGCCGGTATAGAACAGGGCCAGGCCGGGTATGGTCATCAGCAATACCAGTGCGGTCGAGGTCAGCATCCAGGCGGTGTCGCCAGCGCTGATCTTGTCGGCGGCTATCATGCCCGGCTTGGTCATGGCTGGTGGGGTGGCTGCAGTCACTACAGGTGCTATTGCGGCACTTGCTGCAGAACTGGCTGGCGCAGTTTCTTGTGCGTAGCAGGTGCCGCCATACAGGAAAAGGCTGATGGAGAAGAAAAATGAGAAGAAAAATGAGAGAAAAAGTGAGACAGGAAGCAAGAAGCTGGAGAGCACGCGTATTTTCATCAGGCTGGCCTTTTCAAAAACATCGTCAATGACACACAAGCATGTGCATTGCAGCATTTTTCATGCCAAGGCTGATACTAGTGATTTTGGCCTTGCTCGCAACTAATCAGGGAAAGAAATTGCTTGTGATACCAGTGCGGATACCTGCATGCACCAAAATGTAAGCAAATATTTCTGCATGGCATGAGTTTGCACGCAGAGAGTGCCAAATCAGAATCGGTGATAATTATTCCATTTTAAGGAATAATGAATTCAATATTATGATTATTCTTTGCTTTGATGAACTGAATTAAAGTGCCTGTCATTCGCCGCACATGAGCAAGGCGAATCTCAAATCCGCTTTCAACCATTTAAAGGAGCACGCCATGTCACTCACATCCATATCACGCACTTCCAGCAGCCTGGTCAGCAAAATCAAATTCATCTTCTTGTCAGCATTAGCCGCATTATCTCTGGCAGCAGTACCTGGCATCAGCGCCGCTGATACGGTCGCCAATAGCGTCATAGGTGCACGTGGCTACGATCTCACGACTTTTTTCACCAGTGAAAAACCTGCCCATGGCACCGGTCACCATATGGCGACCGTGGATGGTGTTGATTACCTGTTCACCAGTGAAGAAAACAAAAAGACTTTCCTGGCGAATCCTGAAAAATATTTGCCAGCCTTTGGTGGCTACTGCGCATATGGCGCTTCCATAGGCAAGAAATTTGTTGCCGACCCGGATGTGTATGACATCGTCGATAACAAACTCTACTTCAATCTTGATACCAAGATCCGCGCGATCTGGGCAAAGGACATTGCAGGCAATATCGATCTTGCAAAAACCAACTGGAAAACCATCGCCAGCAAAAAACCATCTGAACTCTGATTGCTTGTACATATAAAAACGCCGCTTTGCCCAAAGGCGAAAGCGGCGTTTTGTTTTCAGCTTGTCAGATCAGACCGGCAAGGCAATCTGGTGATCTACACTGAATTGATAATCGCGGAACACATGTTCAGCACTCAGCAATTCATAAGTACCATCCGGCAGCTTGCGGGTCGTGTCTTTCAGGCGGTAAGTCATTTGCCCACAAGTCCAGCAATTAAAGTTGCGCATATGGGTGCACAGGCAAGTCTTGTCCATGACAGAGACTTTCTTGGCATCAGGGTGGGCTGCCACTTCGCGGTTATACGAAGTGATGTAAGCGCAGTTACCATTGCCATCAAGCAGGTAACCATAGGATTCGCAACCAGGGCGTATGCCATCGCCTATGGCAGGCGTGTTCTTTAGCATGCGCATGGGGTAACCGGTAGGCGAGATATTATTGACTTCGATATCGCCTTCACTGGCCTTGAAGTATTCCTGCTTGACGTTGTCTGGAAGGCCGCATTCATGAGTAACCGTAAAGCGGGTTGCTACCTGCACCCCGGCAGCGCCGTTTTCCAAAAAGGATACGGCATCGCTGCCTGTGAAAATACCACCGGCGGCTATCAGCGGGATATCGAGGTTTTCTGCCTTCAGATACTGGACGATCTCAGTGATGATGGTTTGCAGGTCATATTCTGCCCAGTCCATACCAAAACCCAGATGGCCGCCAGCCAGTGGGCCTTCGACAATGACGTAATCCGGCAGGCGGTTCAGCCGGGAATTTTTGCGCAGGAATAATTGCAGCGCACGTACCGAAGAAACGATGATGCCCAGCTTGGCATCGCGGAAGCGCGGGTGATCGGCGATCAGGCCAAACGAGCCCAGGTGCAGACCAGCACTCATGGTAATGCCATCAATACCGGCATCGAGTGAAGACTCCAGGCGCACTTTCAGGGTTTCGCGTGGACCGTTCATGGTCAGCTTTTCCATACAATTGACAAAGATCATGCCCGAGCCCTGCTTGGCTTCCATGGTCTTGCCCACGTGCATACGGGTGGCTTCTGCCAGTTGATCAAGGTTGAACTTGATGTCAGTCTTGTCGGAATTGTTGATATTGTATTTGTAGAATTTGGTCTTTTCCTTGACAAAGCTGGTGTCAAAACGACGGTCAGAGACATCCTGCACCATGGCATCAGAGATATGGCCTATACCGCCCAGACGTGCAGCAACCAGGGCCAGTTCAGCAGTGGAAATATCGACGCCCATGCCACCGATCATGATAGGAACCAGCTCATCTTTGCCCAGCTTCAGGCGGAAATCATCTACACGTTTCATTGTTATCCTTGATACATTTTGCTCAAAAGTAAATCACGCGACGCTATATTCAGTACTCTCTCAATACCCTTAGTACTCTTACTCTACAGATACATATTGCATACTTCTTGTTATTTCTTGTTGATTCCGGGCTGCAAACCGGCAGACGAACGAGATTGTAAGCCAGGGCTAGCCGCTATAGCTAAGATTATATTCTGTAAGGGAGGCAAATACCCAGGCGCAGGCTTTATCTCTTGCTATTTGACCAACGTAATTTGGCCCAGGCAGCCTGTTGACTTGCATTCAGGAAAGTCCAGGCAACCAGACGGCTCTCTTTATTGCCCTGGCTCATGATAATGGTTTTTTCATCAAGCACCTTGACCTGCTTCAATGCCGCATGGATTGCAGGCAAATTGGCAGATTTTGATACCAGGGTAGAAAACCACAAGATTTTTGTGGGTATTGCCGCGCTTTCCACTATCATTTTCTTGATAAACGCCAGTTCCCCGCCTTCGCACCAGAGTTCTGCAGCCTGGCCACCAAAGTTCAACACGGGTACCGCCTGCTCTGCCTGGCCAGTTTGCTTCAGGTTTTCCCACTTGCGCTGGCTGCCAGCCCTTGCTTCTTCAGCAGAGGCGTGAAAAGGCGGGTTGCACAGGCTCACATCAAACCATTCATCATCGCCAACAATGCCATGGAACAGGGATAGCGCATTGGCCTGATGACGTAATTGTATCTGCTGGCCCAGGCCGGGATTGTGTTCAAGTATGGCCTGGGCATTAGCCAGCGAGGCCGGACTGATGTCGCTGGCACAGAATGACCAGCCATATTCGCTGGCACCAAGCAGGGGATAAATGCAACTGGCACCCGTACCAAGATCAAGGGCCAGTACCTGTTTGCCTTTGGGCACACGGCCCTGATTGCAGTCAGCCAGTAAATCAGCCAGATAATGCAGGTAGTCTGCCCGGCCCGGCACTGGAGGGCAAAGATACTCAGAGGGGATATCCCAGCCACGCACGCCATAGCTGCTGTGCAGAAGAGCCTTGTTGAGCAGTTTGACTGCCAGCGGGTCGGCAAAATTGATGCTGGTTTCGCCTGTTGGGGTACTGAGCAATACAGATTCCAGCGCGGGTTCTTCCTTGATCAGGGCAGCAAAATCATAGCGTCCCTGATGGCGGTTGCGTGCATGCAGTAACGAGCTGCCAGCGCGGTTTCTTGCATCCTTCTTGTTCTTGTTGCTCATCTGGCCTGATCCATCATCCTTGATGCCTGCTCATCTGCAGGCGAATCCCGCATTGTCCCACGAAGGCCCACAGCCTGCTGACCGAAAAAATTCAGGTCGCAGGCGGTTTTCGGCAATGCTGCTCATACTTTGTTCATACTTAAGTAGGGGGCTTGTTCACCTGACAAAGGATGTAAAATTCAGTAAGTGTTTTATTCGTTTTGAAACACCGTTGCTAAAATTTGGCGGCTCTAATTGAAAGGTATAAGAAATGAAGAAAATCGCTATCGCTGGCAGTATTGCTACTGCTGCCATCCTGTCAGCCTGCTCGACTGCGCCTGTTAAACACACAGCTGACCCAGTTGCACCTGCTGCCCAGGTCGTTAGCGTGCCAGCCAACCTCAAAGCACCTGCAGGTGAAGTACTGGCCTTCCAGATGGCAGCTACCGGCGTGCAGATTTATGATTGCCGCGCCAATAAATCCGGCCCTAAAAAGTTTGAATGGGTATTCCGCGCGCCAGAAGCTGAGCTATATGCCAGCCATGACCCTAGCAGCCCCAAACTGGGCAAGCATTATGAAGGCCCAACCTGGGAAGCCGCAGATGGCAGCAAAGTAATCGCTGAAGTAGTCGCCAAGAGCGACAGCGTCGATACCAATGCCATCCCATGGCTGTTGCTGAAAGCCAAGTCAAGTTCGGCGAATGGCACCTTTTCCAAAGTGACCAGCATACAGCGCGTGGTCACTGTTGGTGGCAAGGCACCTTTGACAGGTTGCTCGGATTTCCAGATAGGTGCAGAAAAACGCACACCTTATAAAGCCACCTATTATTTCTTCAAGGCAAATTAATTGCCACTTTGTTGTTTCTAATTGCTTCAGAGTAAGCAATTGATTTCCATATGGGTTCATAATAGGCTTCCCCATCATGAACCTCTATTGCGATGATACTGGACGGTTTTGATCTTGCCATTTTGCGCTATCTGCAAAAGAAAAGCCGCCATTCAGCCGAGCTGATAGGGGCAGATATAGGCCTGTCTGCCACTGCCGTGCAGCGCCGCATACGCAAGCTCAGGGATGAAGGCGTCATTCGTGCAGAGGTGGCGATAGTCAGCCCTCAGGCGGTTGGCTACCCTCTGACTGTCATGGTTGAGGTCGCTTTCAAAAAAGGCCTGGGCGATGTCATCGACAGCTTCAAGCAAGACATGCAGGCCCTGACCGAAGTACAGCAATGCTTTTACCTCGCAGGTGATTTTGACTTCATGCTCATCGTGCAAACCACGGACATGGCCGCCTATGAACGTTTCACCCGTGCCGTGCTGTTCGTCAATGAGAACGTCCTCAAATTCCGCACCACCGTGATCATGGATACCGTCAAGCAAAGTTACTGCCTGCCGATTTAAGATTCTGCATCCAGCGCAGCAAATACTTCTTTCGCCGCAAACAAGCCATTCAGCGCCGCAGGAAAACCGGCATATACCGCCATCTGCATGATCACTTCTGTCACTTCTTCGCGCGTGCAACCCACATTCAGGGCTGCCTGTATATGCACCTTGAGCTGAGGTATCGCATTCCCAAGCGCCGTCAATGCTGCAACCACGGCGATTTCGCGTGACTTCAAATCCAGTTGCGGGCGTGAGTAAATATCCCCGAAAGGGAATTCAATCAGATAGCGTGCAAAGTCGGGGGCAATATCTGCCAGCGCGGCGATGACTTTTTCTCCTGCGTCGCCATCGATTTCCCTGAGCTTTTCCCAACCGCGCTGATAGCGTTCATTGACGGATATATTGCTGTTTTGATGCATGATCAGACTTTCTTTTTCCGGCCAGCCTTATCAACTATCATTTTTTGATAAATCCGGATCTTGTCATCCAGGGCGCTGGCATTGGCTGCAAGCTCAGACATGGTGGTGGCCAGGCGCTGACGATGGAGCTCAAGCATAGTCAACCGCTGTTGCAGACTCATTTCACCATCTGCCCTGAGCTGCGCATACTCACGTATGTCCGCCAGTGGCATGCCGGTTTGTTTCAGGCGCAAGACAAACTCCAGCCACAGGACGTCCTGACTGTTGTAACGTCTATGGCCGTTGTCCGCCCGCTTGGCTGCTTGCAAGACCCCGGCTTTTTCATAGAAACGCAGGGTATGCGCAGACAAGCCGGTCAGGGCAGCCATCTCGCCTATGGAAATGAATAATTTTCTGGTCACGGTATGATCTTAGAACTTAGAGTGGACTCTAAGTCAAGCATACAGCAGTTACTGTCTCAGGTCATGCAGGTAGAAGCGCACGCCTGCTTCGCAAGTCGAAAGGATCGCGGCACAGCGACTGCAAATGCAGGCTGCTGTCATGAAAAATTCTGTGATGATCGCGGCACACCGTGATGCACAGATATTCTTCATCCAGGGTTTTGACGGCTTGTGCATAAGCGGCTGAACGGGCATCTGCATCAGCGATATGCCGGTATTCAGCTACCGTGGCATAAAAGCGTGTGTATGCTGCCTGTGCTTGTTGCTGCGGCGCCTGTTTTTGATAGACATCAACATATTCGTCGACATCATCAAAGTCCTGTATCCAGCCACGTGCAACGACATCAAATTCGCCGCGTGCAACATAGTCATAAACCTGCTCTGCATTTTTTGTCGGTATCAGTTCGCAATGTATGCCACAGGCTCGCAAAACGCTGATGGCAGCATCAAGTGCGACAGTCAGCGGCCCGCGTCCTGCCGCATACAGTATGCGCACTGCGGTATTGGCAAAATGCCCGGACCAGCGCAGGCGGAATTCTGCCAGCGTGAGCTCGCTGGCTTGCGCCTTAGGTACGGCCAGCACGTCCGCCGGAATAAAATCTGTGTGATACAGCGCCCCCAGTTTTTTCTGTGCCTCTTTTTGTACCAGTGTATGAAAATCCTTGCGCATAGCCAGTTCATCGAAGATACCTGCTGCATTCAGGATCAGCATGCCCGACCAGCGGTCACGCAGCCTGGTTGTATGCATGCCTGGCAGGGCATCCAGACGCAACTGATGCTTGCGTTCCAGCAAGGCAGCATTTGCCCTGCCATCTTGTATGGCAAGACAGACGTCATCAAACTTGTCATGGAGTTGTATGCTGATTTTTTCTGGCAGCTTGCGCAGACCTGAGTACGATGGATTGTGTGCCAGTTGTATTTCACGGTCACTGGCAGAGTACACCCGCATGGGGCCAGAGCCCATCATGAGATTGCCCTGGGTTTGCACACAAATCCCCATCGCCGGATGAGCAATGATTTCCAGCAAAGGGCAATACGGCTGCCTTAATTGTATAAAGACATGGCCTTGTGCATCATCTGCGTACAAGCCTGCCGGAATTTCACCCTCGCTGCATTCTGCCGCACCAACGATCAGTCCTCGTAATAGTCCGGCAAAGATGGATGTGGAACAAGGCCAGATGTGGCGCGCAAAGCTGTGTACCACATGTGAGGCCAGTAGTGGGCTGCCATCGTCGAAGAAGGTAGCGCCAATATCAAATGACCATTTGCTGTGGTCGGCAGAATACGTCCAGCTACTGGCCAGTTCAGCGACAGGCTGATCACCAGAACGGTTGATGCGTAACAGGGTCTGGTAGAGCAGTGAACTCAAGGGGTGGCATACGGCATCCGTCCTGAGCGGGTCGATGTGGAAGAGTTCTTTTAAGCTGGCTAGATGCAGAGTCATGTTTTAACGAAGGAAGCAGTCAAAACATTATTCTCGCTTTTCCATCATACGGGTAAGCGGCTTTTTGACGTGTATAAACGCCGCCTGGCCCCGTTTTTTTACACTAAGAAGGCAATTCGAAGCGATAACCTACGCCATACACAGAGTGCAGGCATTCATTGCCTGGCAGTTTTCCCTGTATCTTTTTGCGTATGTTCTTGATGTGCGTATCCACCGTCCTGTCATTGATGTCGCGCTGATCCTCATGGGCAAAGTCCAGCAATTGCTGGCGTGAAAACACCCGTTCAGGATGGCTGATGAATTCTGCCAGCAAGCGATATTCTACCGGCGTCAGGTTCAGAGGTTGGGCATCAACCAGTATGCGCAGTTGCTCTTTATCGATAGCAAAACGTGATTGTTCAGAAGCTGGCTGCCTAATCAGACCAGTCAGACCAGCCATGCTGCGGCGCAAATGTACCTTCACACGCGCGACGACCTCACGCGGGCTGAAGGGCTTGCACACATAGTCGTCAGCCCCGGTTTCCAGCCCCAGCAAACGATCTACCTCTTCCACCCTGGCAGTCAGCATGATGATGGGCACTTCGCTGAACTTGCGTACTTCATTGCAGATACTGATGCCATCCAGTTCTGGCAGCATCAGGTCCAGCAAAATCAGGTTGGGTGTGCACAGGCGCAGTTGTTCCAGTGCTAGCCTGCCATTCGCTTCATGACTGACCTGGTAGCCTGCCGCGAGCAAATAGTCTTTTAGCAGGGCCGCAATTTTCAAGTCATCTTCAACAATGAATATGTGGGCGCTATTGTCCATGTGATGATTTATGGTGTCTTGATAAAAGGCAATTGCATGAGAATTTTCACGCCACCCAATTGTGAAGCAGATGCACTGATACGTCCACCATGTGCATCAACGATGACCTTGCAAATCGCCAGGCCCAGGCCGCTGCCACCATTGGCGCGGTTGCGTGCACTGTCGGCCCGGTACAGGCGGTCAAATAACAGCGCATGGCTGGCATCCGGCACACCAGGCGCACTGTCTTCGATACTGAGTTCAAGCAAGGCGCCATTACGTGTCAAGGTGCACAGGATGACCCCGCCGCTATCGGTGTAGCGTATGCTGTTTTCCAGCAGGTTGCTGAGTACCTGGGTCAGGCGGCCACCATCGGCATTGATCCATGCTGGCATGTCGCCCAACTGGCTGTCGAGGTGCAGGCCAGCCTGCTGCATGCGCAGGCCAAAGCGTTGCAACAGGTCTGCCAGCATCGGGCGCAAGTCCATGGGCTGGAACTGGTAATGCAGCTCACCGGCATCGGCCAGGGTCAGTTGGCGTAAATCATCGACGAGCTTGTTGATGTGGCGTACTTCAGCATGCAGGGACTCCAGCGCGGCGGGCGTGATGTGCCGTACGCCGTCCATCAGTGCTTCCACTTCGCCCTGTATGACAGTCAGCGGGGTACGCAATTCATGCGAGATATCAGCCAGCATTTTGCTTCTTTGCGCCTCGTTTCTTTCCAGGTTTTGCGCCATGCTGTTGATGTCACGGGCGAGGTCGCCGAGTTCATCCTGGCTGATCATTTCTGCCCTGGCATCAAGCTGCCCCTTGGAAATTTTTGCCGTAACCTGATGCAGGGATTTTAATGGGCGCAATAAATGCCTGGCCAGCCACAGGGAAAATGCCAGCGATACCAGTATCAGTGTCAGCGCCAGCCATAAGGTATGACGTATTTGTACGCTGACAAAATCCATTGCGCTGGCGTTCGAGATTTGTCGCAGAGGGGCCAGCCGGAGCGTGCCTATACGCTCATTACCCAGCATGATGGGTACGATACTGCCACCGGGCGCATCGCCGGGGCCTATCAGGGCGATGCCATTCTTGTCTATCAGGGAAAGTCTTTGTCCAAAGCCCATCGGGTCTATCGGTGGCCTTTGCTCTGGCGGTGCATCGCGTGGTGGCCTGTCCTGGCCTCTTGGCGGAGGAGGAGGGCGTCTGTCATGTTGATCCTCAGCGCCGTCTCCACGCGGCCTTCTGGGTGGCGGCGGTGGCGCATCTTCATTTTGTGGGCGTGGCTGGCTGCGTATCTGATCCAGTAAATCACGCATGGGGCGGCGGTTGGCCTGGAAACGGTCAAAATTACCATACTGGCGATAATCTTCTGCCAGCAGATTGCTGAGTCTGGCCAGGTCTTGTTTTTCCAGGTCGCTGAGGTAGGCGATGAAACCACTTTTGAGGTTTTGACTGGTGACCCAGGCCAGCGTGCCTATGCTGATAATCACAATTGCCGTAATGGCCAAAGCGAGCTTGCGGGCGATGGTCAGACGCATACTTCAGGGCTCCCGGATTGTATAGAACTCATTTCATAAATAGGATGAGATGCGTTTGCCTCATAACGTGGGCTGGCAAGGCGGACGAGGCAGTCAATAGCTTTGCCTATTGACAACGAGTTCAACGCAGTCCAGCGCACGTTATGAGGCAAACCCTCCGGGAACTGACGATTTGGGCGCATTGCTGCGTTGTGCCGCTTGCTAAGGCGGACGCCTTAGCTGCACAGGGTACACACCTAAGGCCTTGCACTGCATCCCAAATCGTCTTGTTCGCACTCATCCTATTTATGAAATGAGTTCTAAAGTATTGATTTGCCATGGTGCCAGCCAATTATGGAGGAATCATGAAGTAAAGACGATACGCAACAAAAAAATATTTTTATAAAAACTATACAGATGGAATTTCAAAAAAACTGTTTTCTTCATTTTTTCTTCACATTCAGAAATCATCCTGTCCCCAGTCTCAGAACTTAGCGCAGAGGATGCCGGGCTTCTTGAGTAGAAAAATGGAAACTTCAAGGGGGCTAGAAATGAAATCACAAAGAGTATCGAATTTGCATGTTATGGCTGGTGGGCGTGCAAGAGTACAGATAGGTAGTGCCATGCTTGTGCTGGCAAGCCTGGCTGCCTGTGGTGGCGATGCAAGTACGGCAGGATCGACGAATAATGTTAATAGCGCGCAAGCAGCACCGCCGGTAAGCACGGCTGCACTCCTTGCACCGGCACCGGCTCCGGCTCCGGCAGACCCGCCTTCACTCGTGCCTATTGCCAATGGTGAGGGAGCTGCTCTGACAGTATCCACGACTGGCAGCATAGATAGAAACAATCCTTTCTTTAAAGCCTTTGGCAATGGCCGCAGTTGTGCCAGCTGCCATCAGGAAAGTCAGGGCTGGAGCATACGTCCTGATGACTTGCAACTGAGATTTACTGCCAGCAATGGCAATGACCCGGTGTTTGCCCTCATTGATGGAGCAAACTCGCCGACTGTCAAAGTGACTACGTTAGATCAAAAGCGTCAGGCTTATAACATGTTGCTGTCCAAGGGGCTCATCAGAGTGGGTTTGCCAATACCCGCTGATGCTGAATTTATACTGGATAAAGTAGATGACCCTTATGGGTACGCCAGCGCCAAAGAGGTATCGCTATTCCGTCGCCCTATGCCCACAACGAACCTGAAGTTCCTGAGTACCGTTATGTGGGATGGCCGCGAAACCTTCAGCGATGCCAGGTCCAGTCTGTGCATACGCAATACCCGGCCACTGCAGTGTTTTTCAACCACTGATTTCGATTTGCTGCATCAGTCAAATAGTGCAGTCACTGGGCATGCCCAGGCAGCACAGGGGCTGACAGCGGCAGAGCAGCGCAGCATCGTTGATTTTGAAAAAACGTTATTCACAGCACAGATCAGCAGTCTGGCAGCAGGTAATCTGACAGACATTGGCGCCAAAGGTGGCCCTGCAGAGCTGGCAAAGAATAATTTTTATTTTGGTATCAATGACCTTGATGGCGGTGACTATATAACGGGAGCACCATTCGACCGCAATGTCATGAACATGTTTGCCGCATGGCGCGGTCTTGACAGGCCCACCCCACCGAACCCACCAGCGCAGGGAAGGCCTCCTCAACCTCAGCAGCCACCACAGCCACCATCGGCGATCAATATCGCCAGGGCATCGATAGCCAGGGGCGAGCAGATTTTTAATAACAAGCCTTTCAACATCACAAGGGTTGCTGGCTTTAATGATGAATTGCGTGTTGGCTTGCAGCGCGCAACCTGCGCCAGTTGCCATAGTGTAGGCAATGTGGGGTCACATTCTGTGCCGCGCCTGTTCAACACCGGCGTATCAGATGCCAGCCTGCGCACACCAGATATGCCCTTATATACGCTGAGGAATAAACTGACCGGTGAGTTGGTGCAAACCACGGACCCCGGCAGCGCCATGAATACCGGAAAATGGAAAGATATAGGCCGCTTCAAGGTACCCAGCCTGCGCGCCATAGAAGCGCGTTCACCTTACTTCCATAATGGTGGCATGGTGGAGATTACGGATGTCGTGAAATTCTATGACAAGCGTTTCAATATAGGATTTACGCCGCAGGAAATTATTGATCTGGCGGAGTTTTTGAAAGTATTGTAAAACTGGTTTGGATTTTGTGAAAAGAGCAGGCTCAAGGGCCTGCTCTTTTGTTTCAGGGGCTGCGTATTATTGTTAGCCAGCGTAAAAACAGCGGCCGCATACATGTTGATAACGCTCGTTCCCACCGATATCAATTTGCTCGCCGGATTTCATGCGTCTGCCATTTTCATCAACGCGGATATTCATCGTGGCCTTCTTGCCGCAAGCGCAGATGTTTTTTAATTCTTCTATATCGTCTGCGAGCGCCAACAAATATGCCGAGCCGGTAAATGGCTCACCGAGAAAATCGCTGCGCAGACCATAGCAAATCACTGGCACACCGCGCACCTGTGCCAGTTGATGTAACTGGCGTACCTGATCAGCAGACAGAAATTGCGCTTCATCCACAAGCACGCAACTGACCTTGGGTGTTTCTGCCAGGAAATCAAAGTGGCTATCAAAAACTTCTGCCTGTCTTTGTGGACCCAGACGTGAAGTGACTTTACCCGCACCGTAACGGTTGTCTATGGCCGCAGTATAGAGAAGGACTTTTTGTCCCTGCTCTTCATAATTGTGTGCCACCTGCAAAAGTGCGGTGGATTTTCCGGCGTTCATTGCTGAGTATCTGAAGTAGAGCTTGGCCATGCCTGTTTCCTGTTGGTTCCTGGTGGACTGTTGTCAATCTTGTTGATGAAGACAGTCGATTTATTGTCAATTTTATTGAAGATGGGACTTCCGCAAAACCGCCCCAGCTGCGTTGCAGCTCCTAGCCGTACTAAAGTACTGTCTTTGTCGCTACGCCTTGCTGGGACAATTTTGCGTAAGTCCTAGAAGAAAAATTTTTTATAAAAAGCTCTTGAAACTCCTTGTACCAGTACCATTTTCTACTCAGCAGATGCTCAAATGCGAGGTCTGCCAAGGAAGTAAAAGCACTGTTTTTTTAAAAGAGTTTCTAAACATTTAATTTATATCGCTTCAATTTATAAGGATATTATCATGCGTAATTTTGACTTCGCCCCTCTGTACCGTTCCGCTATCGGTTTTGACCGTCTCGCACAATTGTTTGATGACGCACAACGTACAGAAAATGCACCCAGCTATCCCCCTATAATATTGAGTTGATTGCAGAAGATAAATATGCAATCACCATGGCTGTTGCCGGGTTCGATCGCAGTGAACTCGATATAGAAACCGAGCGCGATACCCTGAAAATTGTAGGCCGCCGTCAAAAGGCAGAAGGCACACGCAACTTCCTGCACCGTGGTATTGCCTCACGTGATTTTGAACACCGTTTCCGCCTCGCTGATCATGTCAAGGTTGTTAGTGCCCGCCTCGACAATGGCTTGCTGAATATCGAACTGGTGCGCGAAATTCCAGAAGCACACAAACCACGCCGCATCCTGATCGATGCCGAGAATCTGCAACTGGTAGAACAGCAGGCTCAGGTGCAAAACCAATTGCAACGTCAGGTTGCCTAAGCAATATCAAGCAATAAATTTGGTCCAAGCGTACACATGGGCCAGTCTCCAAAAATGAAGTAAAAAAGCATGGGCTTGCCCATGCTTTTTTACTATCTGCAACTTTTTAAAAAGTCTCAGCGAAAGTTTGCAAAATTTTTACAGGCAAGCCAGTAAATTTTGGGTAGAATGGTGCCCAAAATCAGGGACTTAGCGTAATTTGATCAGCAATAAAAGACCATACTTTTATGAACTGATCGTGACATCCGGCTTGGTGATGGCACCCTGATGCCTGAATAAATTTTATAGAGCTGCCTATGAGAAAGACCCTGAAGTCTGGCATTTTCTCGATGGGACTGCTGCTATGTCTGAACTGTGCCTTTCATATACCCGCTCATGCAGCGGAAGATGGCACCGACTTGAATCTGACTACCCTCACCGGCGACTGGAATGGTCGGCGCCAGGCCTGGCTGGACCAGGGTATCAGTCTGGATTTCACGCATCGTAGCGACATCGTGCACAATCAGAGTGGTGGCATTGCCACCGGCACTAAATGGCTATCGTATACCGATGCCAGGATACGCCTTGATCTGAACAAGCTGATGGGGTGGGACGGCTGGACCGCCTATACCCAATACCATAGCGAACTGGGTGGCAAACCGAATATACAGAAAATCGGCAGTTTGATCGGTGTCGATAATATCGAAGTCAAAACCAATACTGCCCAGTTTTCTGAGCTGTGGCTGGAAAAAAGCATGCTGGACGACAGGCTGGCTGTGCTGGTCGGCCTGTATGCGGTTGATTCCGAATTCTATGTAACTGAAAGCACTGGCGTCTTTTTACAACCTGCCATGGGCATGAATATTTCTTTCGGGCAGACTGGCAAGAATGGTCCACCTATCTACCCCATGGCATCCTTTGGCACGCGCCTGCGCTACAAGTCAGCGGATAAAAACAGCTATCTGCAAATTGCTTTACTCGATGGCGTGCCGGGTGACCCGGCCAATCCGCGTGGCAGCCACATCAAATTTGAGAAAGGCGATGGCATCCTGCTCATGGCCGAGGCTGGACATTATGGCGAAAAACCGGGTGGCGATGAAAAAGCCCTCAACAAAACTGCCGTAGGCGTGTGGCGTTACAGCGCTGGTTATGCTGATCTCAGCAGTCTTGATGCCAACGGCAAAGCTGTGCAGCGCAAAAATTTTGGCTGGTATGTTTTGACCGAGCGCACCCTGCTGCCCAAAGCCGGACATCCCGGCCAGGGTTTGCAAGGCTTTTTCCGTTTTGGTACGGCGCAAAAAGACATCAACCAGTCTGACTGGTCAGTGAATCTCGGTCTCAACTACGTCGGCCCTTTCGAGGGCAGGGGTGAAGATCAACTGGCGCTGGGCATGACCTATGCTCGCGCCAGTGAAAAATACCGCAAGCTCAACAAGGCTGACAATTTTGAATCCATACTGGAGGCGACTTACAAAATGCAAGTGCGGCCCTGGTTGATACTGCAACCTGTTGTGCAATGTGTCTTCAATCCAAATATGGATGCCAGGCTGAAAAATGTCTGGGTATTCAGCCTGAGGACAGAAATCGCATTTTGAGCTTTCATGGCAGGATGATATTCGATGCATTCACTTCGCGGATATCTTTGGTCCCAGTCAAGGCCATGCTGACATCCAGTTCTTTTTGCAGGATTTCCAGCATGGTCGTGACACCTGCCTCACCCATCGCACCCAGGCTATACAAAAAGGCGCGACCTATCATGCTGCCCTTGGCACCCAGGGCAGTGGCCTTGAGTATGTCTTGTCCTGTGCGTATGCCACCGTCAAACCAGACTTCGGTTTGATGACCCACCGCATCGACGATTGCTGGCAATGCCTGTATCGATGACATCGCGCCATCAAGCTGGCGGCCACCGTGGTTGCTGACGACGATGGCATCTGCACCGGCGGCTACCGCCAGTCTGGCATCTTCGACATCAAGTATGCCTTTGAGTATCAGTTTGCCACCCCATTCTTTCTTGATCCAGGCGACGTCATCCCAGCTCAGCGTGGGGTCGAACTGGCTGGCCGTCCATTGACTCAGCGTGACTATGCCATCGCCACCTTTGACGTGTCCAACCAGGTTGCCAAAAGTCTTGCGGCCAGTCAGGGCACGCAAGGCCCAGGCTGGTTTGGTGGCGAGGTCGATGACGTTTGCCAATGTCAGCTTGGGTGGAACCGACATGCCGTTTTTCAAATCTTTATGGCGCTGCCCCAAGATCTGCAAATCCAGTGTCAGCACCAGCGCTGAGCATTTGGCATTCTTTGCCCTTTGTATGAGTTCTTTGACAAAGCCACGGTCACGCATGACATACAGCTGGAACCAGAAAGGCTTGCTGGTGACGCTGGCCACGTCTTCTATTGAGCAGATACTCATGGTCGATAGTGTGAAGGGTATGCCGAATTTTTCTGCCGCTATTGCTCCCAGCATTTCACCATTGGCCCATTGCATGCCTGTCAGTCCGGTCGGTGCGATTGCTACGGGCATGGCTACTTCCTGGCCTATCATGGTAGTGCGGGTAGTACGGTGTTCTACATTGATGGCAACCCGTTGCCTCAATCTGATGGCTGCCAGATCGCTGGTATTGGCCTTGTATGTCGATTCTGTGTAAGAACCGCTGTCTGCATAATCATAAAAAGCTTTTGGGACGCGCTTTTTGGCGAGCAGGCGCAGATCTTCTACACAGGTAATGACGGGCATGGTTTACTCCGGCTGATTAATTATTTCTACAAGTGTAGGGGATAAGCTACATTGCGTGGCAGAAAAGCTTTCAGAGTTTACATGAAGGATTTTCAGCATTGCCCTTGTCACACAGCTTCACTCAAGAAATTGATCGGAAATAAGGCTGCGCATCCACTGATTGCCTGCATCCTGATTGTAGCGCCTGTGCCAGAACATATTGGTTTGCAAGGCAGGCAAGCGCAAGGGGGATTTGACATAGCGCAAGCCAAACGGTGCGGCTGCGCGCTCCGCCAGTTTCTGTGGCACGGTTACCAATAAATCATTGCAACTGATTATGTAGGGAACTGCAACGAAATGCGGCACGCGCAGATGGCTGACGGCGCTGATACCGGCTTTTTCCAGACTCTGGTTGACTTTGGCATAAGGATTTTCCCTCGATGCAACAATCAAGTGTCGCGCCGACAGAAAATCCTTCATCTCCAGCCTGTCTGCCGCCAGCGGATGGCTTTGCCGGAACATGCAGACATAGTTTTGCCTGAACAAACGGCGCTGATACCAGGCATCGGACAAATGATCAAAAGCGCCTATCGCCAGATCAACCCTGCCAGACTCCATTTCAGTCTTCAAATCGATATCACTGGCGCGCACGGTGGATAACTGTAATTGTGGTGCCAGGCTATGCAGGTGCTCTGCCAGGATAGGCATGAAATACACTTCACCGACATCGGTCATGGCAATTGTGAAATGGCGCTTGCTGCTGGCAGGGTCAAAACTCTCTTGCCGGTTCAGTGCCTGGGTGATGTGGGTCAGTGCCAGCGCCACAGGCTCGGCCAGTTGCTCTGCCAGCGCTGTGGGCTGCATACCTGTTGCCGTACGCACAAATAATTCATCATCAAAGCTGCGCCGCAGCCGTGCCAGGGCATTGCTGACTGCTGGCTGCGACAGGCCCAGCTTGCGGGCGACAGAAGATATCTGACGGTCTTGATAGACTTCCTGGAAGATCACCAGCAGGTTCAGGTCTATGTCTTTGGGTTCCAGCATAATGTTCCAGTCTTATTGTTCAGCGTCAGTGTCCAGCATCAGTGTCCAGTATTATTGTCCAGCATCATTGCGCAGTATTATTGATATTATGAATGTAGTACATTTTTGTATTTATATCGTAGAACGGGAAACTTTGCATTAAAGTGCAACTGTACAAAACTCACATTGCAGGAAACGCCATGAGCAAGCACGATGCAAGAGAAGTCCAACTTCATTACCAGACCGGTTTTGCGAATGAATTCGCGACAGAGGCATTGCCAGACGCCCTGCCCAAGAGCCAGAATTCCCCGCAGAAATGCGCCTATGGCCTGTATGCCGAGCAAATCTCGGGCACGGCCTTTACTGCCCCGCGTCATGCGAACCGCCGTTCCTGGGCATACCGCATACGCCCGGCTGCCATGCACCAACCCTTCCAGCAAGTCAGCAATGGCCGTATGACGAATGATTTCGGCGCGACGCCAACAACGCCAAATCAGTTGCGCTGGGATCCCATGCCCATGCCGACAGAAGCAATTGATTTTGTCGATGGATGGATGACCATGGCAGGCAACGGTTCGGCTGACGCCCAAACCGGCTGTGCTATCCATATTTACACAGCCAACTGCGACATGAAGACACGGTTCTTTTATGACGCGGATGCTGAACTGCTCATCATTCCCCAGCAAGGCCGCCTGCACATCCGCACAGAAATGGGTTTGCTTGATATAGAGCCGCAAGAAATCGCGGTGATACCGCGTGGTGTACGCTTCCAGGTGCACCTTCCTGATGGCGAAGCCCGTGGCTATGTCTGCGAAAACTTTGGTTCCATGTTGAAGTTGCCTGACCTTGGCGTCATCGGCTCCAATGGACTGGCCAATCCGCGTGATTTTCAAATTCCGGTTGCCTGGTATGAAGACAAGGAAGGTGATTTTGAATTGCTGGCCAAGTTCAGCGGTAATCTGTGGTCGGCAAAGATAGGCCATTCACCATTGGATGTGGTCGCCTGGCATGGCAATTTTGCGCCTTACAAATATGATTTACGTCACTTCAATACCATAGGCTCTATCAGCTACGATCATCCTGATCCATCTATCTTTTTGGTTTTGCAGGCAGCCAGTGATACGCCGGGTGTGGATACCATAGATTTCGTGATTTTCCCGCCACGCTGGCTGGCAGCAGAAAATACTTTCCGCCCACCCTGGTTCCACCGCAATATTGCCAGTGAATTCATGGGCCTTATCCATGGGCAGTATGATGCCAAATCTACCGGCTTCCGCCCCGGTGGTGCCAGCCTGCATAATTGTATGAGCGGCCATGGCCCGGACGCGCCGACTTTCGATAAGGCATCCGCAGCAGATACCAGCAAGCCACATAAAGTCGATGATACGATGGCATTCATGATAGAAACGCGTAATATCATCAAACCGACCCGCGCCGCCATGGAAGCGCCGCAATTGCAGGCAGACTATTACCAGTGCTGGCAAGGCATCAAGAAAAATTTTAATCCGGAGCAAAAATAAATGACGGTACAACTTAATGAAACCCATGATGCAGGCTTGCGCAGCTGGGTTGCTTCAGCCAATCAGGCTGGCACGGATTTCCCGTTGCAGAATTTGCCATACGGCGTGTTTCGTCGCCAGGGCAGCAACCAGACATTTCGCATCGGTATTGCGATTGGTGACCAGATACTTGATCTGGCAGCCGCCCATGCCGCCCATGCTTTTGCCGGTTATACCGAGTTGCAGGGTGGCCATTTCACCAATGCCGTCAATGCCAGCAACCTCAATGCCCTGATGGGCCTGGGCGCCCCGGTATGGTCCGCATTGCGCCTGGCCCTGTCACGCGTCTTGCGTGAAGGTGCAAGCCTGCAAGGTGCATTGCAAGCCTGCCTGCTGGCACAAAGCGCAGCAGAATTTGCCTTGCCTGCGCAGATTGGTGACTACACCGACTTTTATACATCCGTTCATCATGCGACCGCTGTTGGCAAATTGTTCCGCCCGGATAATCCTTTACTGCCGAATTACAAATGGGTGCCGATTGGTTACCATGGCCGCGCCTCATCTATCGGTGTATCAGGCCAGCAATTTCGCCGCCCGGTAGGCCAGACCAAACCGCCGACTTCTGAAACACCGGTGTTTGGCCCTGCCAAACGCATGGATTATGAAATGGAAATCGGTATCTTCGTCGGCCCCGGCAATGCGCTGGGCGATGTCATCAATATGGACAAGGCAGAGTCACATATCTTTGGCCTGTGCTTATTGAATGACTGGTCAGCGCGTGATGTACAGGCCTGGGAATACCAGCCGCTAGGCCCATTCCTTGCCAAAAATTTTGCTTCTACCATTTCCCCTTGGGTAGTGTCACTGGAAGCACTGGCACCCTACCGCCATGCCTGGACCCGCGATGCAGAAGACCCGCAACCCATGGCTTATCTGGATGCGCCAGACTTGCGTGACAGCGGTGCGTTTGATGTGCAGCTTGAAGTCTTGCTGCAGACGGAAAAAATGCGTGCAGCAGGCGCACCTGCCGAGCGTTTGTCCTTGTCGAATTTCCGCCATTCATACTGGACGATAGCGCAACTGATTACCCATCATACGGTCAACGGTTGCAACCTGAATCCTGGTGACTTGCTGGGCTCGGGTACGCAATCCGGTCCATTGGCAGATGAAGCTGGTTCCTTGCTGGAACTCACTGAAGGCGGCAAGAAAGCACTGACTTTCAGTAATGGCGAGCAGCGCATTTTTATGGAAGATGGTGACGCCATCATCATGCGCGGCTGGGCGCAAAAAGAGGGCTTTGCGCGGGTGGGCTTTGGCGAGGTTGTCGGGACATTGTTGCCAGCCAGGACGTAAATTTCCGATTGACTTTGACTTTCTGCAAGTAAAAAAAACGGGACTTTTCAGTCCCGTTTTTAAGCATGCCAATTTAGCCAGTCAATTGTGGTGTTAATTAAATCTGCACCCAGTTACCCTTGAATATAATCGGCCCAGACGGTTTCTCAGGATTACCCGATCCACCTTTGGGCTCCAGTGTCACTGCCAGCAAAGGTACGCTGTCTGCGGTCATGTCTTTAGGCATGGGCAGGGTGATGATGCCTTTGCCTGCCACCAGGCCCAGTGATTTGACCTTGCCGTCTTTACCCACAGCCCATAATTCCAGGCTCTTGTCAGCAGCGATGTTTTGCGCTGTCACCATGCGTATCTGTAACTGGCCGCGTTTGCTGTCGCCGGTAATCACTGCGATAGCCTGTGCCTTGTCATCCGACAAAGTGGCGACGTAATTGGTTTGCGGTGTTGCTTGCTGTTGATCCGCCTGTTTGCTCAGCAAGACAGATACCAGCACCACGGCGGCGGTGGTCGAGAACATGCCCAGGCCACGCCAGAATGCCAGGTCTTCGCGCAGTTTGCCCCAGTTGCGCCAGTAGGCAAATGGATCTTTGGTGGTGCTCAGGTTCAGGCGCTTTTCCAGTGCTGTCCAGACGGCTGCCGGTGCTGTGACGGCAGGTGCAAATTCGGCCATGGGAACCAGATACGCTTCCCATTTGCCTACCACCTGGCGCAGGGCCTCATCCTGTTTGAGCCAGGCTTCAAAGCGGCGGCGTGCGCCACCGCGCAGGGTGCCCAGCACATATTCAGAGGCCAGTTTTTCTTGCAGGGCCGGATTATTTTTTATCTGGTGCAAATTCATCATGCCTCCAGACGTGTGAGGCAGGTGCGCAATTTGTCGAGTCCGCGCCTGATCCAGGTTTTTACCGTGCCTATCGGCAGTTTCATGTGTTCTGCCACTTCGCTGTGTGACAGATCATGGAAAAATGCCATCGCCATTGCCTGCCTGTGCAAGCCTTCCAGACGTGACATGCAAGACGCCAGTGCTTTGGCATCCTGTGTCAATTCCAGCGTCTGTGCTGGTGTCGGTTCAGTGCTTTCCATGGCTTGCATGATTCCCATATCAAAATTATCAGCATCGATTTCTACGTCGTGATCAACACGACGCAGCAGATCGAAAGCGCGATTGCGCACTATCGTTGTCATCCAGGTCATTGGTGCTGCCAGACCGGCCTGATAACTGCCCGCGTTATTCCAGATGTTGACAAAACTCTCTTGTAAAACCTCTTCTGCCAACTCACGCTTAACTAATATACGCAGCGCGAAGCCAAACAGTTTCGCTGAAGTGGCGTCATATAGTAATTTAAATGCCTGAGCGTCTTTGCGGGCGACGGCGGCTAGCCAGTTTTGTAACTGGCTGGTATCCAGAGCGACAGTGGGCAATTGCTTATCCAATCTTGGCTGGCCCTATAAGTGATAAGGCTGACGTGGGTAGTGATGCGCTGATTTTAGTCGATTTCCAATTTGTACACAGTGCGTGTATCAGGATTTGTTGCTTTCCGTATGCATAAACAGGGAAGGGTGTTGCTCGGCATATTCACGCAAGAGATTCCAGACCACACGCACTCTTTGCAGGCGGTACAAGTCACTGGGTGCAGCCAGCCAGTAAGAACGCTCGGTAAAGAAACTGTCTTGCAAAACCGGTACCAGAGTACCGCTAGCCGGGATGGCATATGGCGGTGCCATGATCAGGCCCATGCCAGCCGCTGCCGCTTCGCATTGCGCCATCATGCCTGTACAGCATAAGCGCCTTTTGGGGGTAAAGCCCAGTTTGTCGAGGAAGTTGAGTTCATTGCTGGCCAGGCGGTCTTGTACATAATCGACAAATTCATGCTCAGCCAGGTCTGCTTCGCTGCGTATCGGCGGGTGACGAGCCAGATAATCAGGCGAGGCATACAGGTTCAGGCGAAAAGTTGCCAGACGGGTAAACACATAACGCCCGGTATTCGGCGGGTCCAGCATGACACCGAGGTCGGCCTCACGTGTTGCCAGGTTGGCGAAACGGGGTTGTACCAATAAATCCACGCTGAGTTCTGGGTGATCCTTCAGCAGATGCACCAGCAAGGGGGCAATCACCAGGGTACCAAACATTTCTGGCACGCCCAGGCGCACGACACCGTGGGCTGAGACACTGGCTGCACCTAACTGATCAGTCGCTGTCAGGGCGGCGCTCTCCATGGCTTCGGCATGGGGCAGCAGGGCATGTCCCATTTCGGTCAGCTCATAGCCTTCGCGGCTGCGGTCAAACAGGGTGGAGCCTAGCTGGCTCTCCAGCCTGTCTATGCGGCGCGCTACTGTCGTATGTTCCACGCCCAGGCGACGGGATGCACCAGACAGCGTGCCAGCGCGGGCAAGCTCCAGAAAGTAACGCAGGTCAGTCCATTCAGGCATGCTATTCATGCGCTCATTGTGCACCAATTGTGCGGCAAAGCACATACTGCAACAGCTCATTTGCCATTTCCGCTTTGCAAGAAACCAAGAAATGCGGGTTTTGCACAACAACTGGGCAGTTTTAATTGCTCAATCTTCACTCTGATGTGCATTTATGCACAAACGGTGGGCGTACATGCGCTTTCTGGGTTTTTTCTTTCCGTGCACACTGCCTGCCATGCGACATACAACAATGTATAAGGCGCACATAAAAAATACAGGAGACAGAAATGAACCAGAGCAAGAGAAAGCAGAAATTCTTACGTCGGTCCGCTGCAGCATTGTTGGTCGCATCAGGAACAGTTACAGGCAGTGGCATCAGCCAGGCTCAGACTACGACACCGCCAGCAACGACTGAAACAGCCAATGCCGAGCCGACGACGGTAGTCGTGACCGCCCGTCGACGCGAAGAATCCCTGCAAGACGTGCCAGTTTCTGTCACTGCTTTCTCTTCTGATCAGCTCTCCAAGACTGCAATCCCCGACATCGTCGGCCTGGTGCAAAGCTTGCCGAATACCACGATGAAAGCATCGCGTGCCACCAATTCCACGCTGACCGCCTTTATCCGTGGCGTTGGCCAGCAAGACCCGCTGGCTGGTTTTGAAGCTGGCGTCGGCATTTATCTCGATGATGTGTATATCGCCCGCCCACAGGGTGCAGTCGCTGATATCTATGATGTAGAACGTATAGAAGTTTTGCGTGGCCCTCAGGGTACTTTGTATGGCCGCAATACCATAGGTGGTGCCGTCAAATATGTGACACGAAAACTGCAGCCAGAAACCGATGTACGCCTGAAAGCAACAATAGGCACCTATGGCCAGACCGATGCCGTACTGACAGCTAGCACGCCGGTGTCAGATACCCTGCGGGTAGGGGCCAGCCTGGCAAAGTTCAAGCGCAATGGCTTTGGCAAGAACCTGCTGACCGGGGCAGAAAATTATGACAAGGACGTTGCTGCTGCCCGTCTCAGTGCAGAATTCACGCCTAATTCCAACCTGTTCATCCGCGTCTCGGCAGATACCAGCCAGGATGATTCCAGCCCCAAGAATGGCTACCGCCTGACCGTGGGCAATCTCAGCAAGGCACCGATACTTGACAATGTTTTTGATACCCGAGCCAATCTGACCTCGGCACTCGGCCATCTCCAGCAAGTCAAACAGACTGGCGCTTCTGCGCTGGTGGAATGGCAGATCAATAATGAGCTGACACTGAAATCGATTACTGCCAGCCGCCGCGATACTTCCTATGCACCTATCGATTTTGATTCTCTGCCGACAGTCGATCTGGAAGCACCTGCACTGTACAAGAACCGTCAGTTCAGCCAGGAATTGCAAATCAGCTATAGCGGCAAGACCATACAGGGTGTGGCCGGTGTGTATTACATAGACGCCAATGCCTATAATAAATTCGACACCCTGCTCAATGGTGCATTGCCACTGTCTGTGTATACCATGGGCGATGTTGATACCAAGGCCTGGGCTGTATTTGCCGATGGCAGCATGAATTTGTCAGACACGATCAGCGTATCAGCCGGTGGCCGTTATACCTCGGACACACGTCAGGCAGCAGTCTTGCGTCAGCTATATCTGGGTACCAAGGGTTCACCTGAAATGGGCAACCCCGGTGCAGTGCTGTTCCGCACAGACACCAATCTGACCAAGAGCGATCTGGACCGTACCGATACCAAGTTCACCCCGCGCCTGTCATTGAACTGGAAAGCCAATGCCAATAACAATGTGTATGCTTCCTGGTCGCAAGGCTTCAAGGGTGGTGGTTTTGATCCGCGCATGAATGTGGTTGGCACCAAGATCAGCCTGGCCAAGGCCAAAGGCGGTTACGAGCCGGAAGAAATCGAGACTGTGGAACTGGGCTTGAAGTCGCAATTCGACAAGGGCCGCATCATGACCAATGCTGCCCTGTTCTTCAGTAATTACAAGAATGTGCAGATACCCGGTTCCGTCGCGGTCGATACCGATGGTGACGGCAAGGATGATAACTTCGCCGGTGTGACCACCAATGCAGGCAAGGCCCGCATCAGGGGCTTTGAGCTGGAAGCAACTGCGCGTATTACCGATGCCTTCCGTCTGTCTGGCATGTTCAGTTATATCGATGCGAAATATACACAATTCATTGTCGCCGGTGTCGATGTCGCCAGCCAGAAGGTATTCCAGAATACACCGAAGCAATCAGCCAACCTGACTGCCAGCTATGACTGGCCGCTGAATATGATAGGCAGGAACGGTACCTTGTCACTGATCTCCAGTTATTCCTATCGCGGTGCGACGAATCAGTTCGAGACACCCAATGCCCTGCTGGATCAGGATGCCTATTCTCTGTGGGATGCCAGCCTGGTCTGGACCAGCACCGACAAGCGCCTGCGTGCTGGCCTGCATGGCAAGAACCTCAGCAATACCAAGTACAAGGTCGCTGGTTATTTGTTCCCAACCCTGGGCCTCGAAGGCAGCACGACCGCCTTCTATGGTAACCCAAGGACAGTCTCTGCTACAGTGGAATACCGTTTCTAGCCCGGTGACAGCGAGAGGAAATTGAGTGACTACTTTCACTGACATCAGCTTTACCAGTACCGATGGCCTGCAACTGTATGCGCGGGATTATGCCTCGCAGGGCGGGCAGGCCAAATGTGCAGTTATCTGCATCCACGGCCTGACCCGTAATTCTGGCGATTTTGAAGAACTGGCACCGTGGATAGCAGAACAGGGCAGGCGCGTGATTGCAGTCGATGTCAGGGGACGCGGGCGTTCACAGCATGACGCCGACCCTGAGCACTACAACACTGTCACCTACGCCAATGATGTCATCAAACTCGCCCGTGACCTGGGCATAGGCCGGGCGGTATTCATAGGCACCTCCATGGGTGGCCTCATCACTATGACGGTGGCAGCGCGCAAATTGAATTTGATTGCGGCTGCCGTCCTTAATGATGTTGGTCCTGCCTTGTCCGCCAAAGGCTTGGGCAGGATAGCCGGGTTTGCTGGCAAGACCGTGGAAGTGCAAAACTGGGATGAGGCCACACAATACATACGCCAGGTGAATGTGTCTGCTTTCCCTGACAACGGCATGGAAGAATGGGCCAAGTGGGCGAGGCGGGCTTTTGCTCAGAATATCGATGGCAAGCTCGTGCTGCAATATGATCCGAATATTGCCCGTCCCTTGCAAACCGGGCAGTTGAAAAGCAGATCCTGGGTCGCCAATTTCGCTTTCCGCCGTCTTGCCAGAAACCGGCCCACGTTGCTGATACGCGGTGATCTGTCAGACCTGGTCGAGCCTGAACAGCTCGCCTATATGCAAGATCTGGCACCCGACATGCAATATGCCGAAGTCAAAGGCGTGGGCCATGCACCCATGCTGATGGAAGCGCAGGCGCAAAAAGCCATCAGGGAATTTTTAGCCACAGTGGATTAGGCGATTTGCAGTATGCTTATGCGCACAGTCAAAAAAGAGCATGGAAAATGCCGCTGACAAAATGCATGCAGTTCCACAACGTAAAATTAGCAGGAGACAAAATGCAACAAAAAAACCGCTTTAAACTCGTCTGTCTGAGTCTGGCACTGAGCAGCGTATTCGCGTCAGCCAGCAGCCTGGCGCAGGATCTGAAAATTGCCCTGATCGCTGGCAAGACCGGCGCACTGGAAGCCTACGCCAAGGAAACCGAAACCGGCTTCATGATGGGTCTGGAATACCTGACTGGCGGCAAGATGGAAATCAATGGCCGCAAGATCAAGGTCATCGTCAAGGATGACCAGAGCAAGCCTGACCTGGGCCGCACTGCACTGGCCGAAGCCTTTGGTGATGACAAGGCTGATATAGCAGTCGGCACCAGTTCTTCCGGCTCTGCTATAGCAATGTTGCCAGTAGCTGAAGAATACAAAAAAATACTCATCGTTGAGCCCGCAGTGGCGGATGCGATTACCGGTGAAAAATGGAACCGCTACATCTTCCGTACCAGCCGTAATTCCATGCAGGATGGCCTGGCTGCTGCCAGCACCATCAAGTCCGGTGGCAGTATTGCCTTCCTGGCGCAGGATTATGCTTTTGGCCGTGATGGCGTGAAAGCAGCCAAGGATGCGTTGAG
This sequence comes from Undibacterium sp. KW1, assembly GCF_009937955.1. Lineage (NCBI taxonomy): Bacteria > Pseudomonadati > Pseudomonadota > Betaproteobacteria > Burkholderiales > Oxalobacteraceae > Undibacterium > Undibacterium sp. KW1. The sequence continues at coordinate 332,746 of NZ_AP018439.1, forward strand.
TGCAGTCGGTGCCAAGGCCAAGATAGTCCATGAAGAATATGCGGCACAAAACACGACCGACTTTACCGCAGCGGCTCAGCGCATTTTTGATGTGCTGAAAGACAAGCCGGAACCGCGAGTCTTGCAAATCATTTGGGCGGGTCCCAATCCCATGAACAAGTTGGCTGACATGAAGCCTGAACGCTTCGGCATTACTCTGGCTCCTGGTGGCAATATCCTGCCCGTCATGAAAAACTGGAAGACTTATGTAGGAACCCAGGGCACAATTTATTACTACTATGACTTCCCAAAAAACAAGATGAATGACTGGCTAGTGGCGGAGCATACCAAGCGTTTCAAAGCACCACCTGATTTCTTTACTGCAGGCGGTTTTGCTGCCGCCAGTGCCGTGTACGCAGCCATCAGCAAAGCCAAATCCACGGATACTGAAAAACTCATCACAGCCATGGAAGGCATGGAATTTGACACGCCTAAAGGCAAGATGAATTTCCGCAAGGAAGATCATCAGGCCATGCAGGCCATGTACCATTTCAAGATCAAGAAAGATCAAAAGAATGAATGGGATTTGCTGGAACTGGTCAGGGAAATCCCCTCCAGTGAGTTGCCAGTCCCTGTCAAGAACAAGCGCTGATGATGGCAGGCGAACAAATGAGTGGTGCACCGTCGTTATCAACGCGTGACCTCAGCATACGGTTTGGCGGCCATGTGGCCGTCAACCAGGTCACTGCAGACTTTTATCCCGGCACCCTGACTGTCATCGTGGGCCCTAACGGTGCGGGTAAAACCACTTACTTCAATTTGATGTCAGGTCAATTGCCAGCCAGCTCAGGCAGCGTACATTTGTTTGGTGTGGATATTACAGCCAAGGGTGCGGCTGAGCGTACGTGCAGGGGTATAGGCCGGGCTTTTCAACTGACCAATCTTTTCCCGAATTTGTCTGTCATGGAAAATGTCAGGCTGGCAGTGCAAAGCAGGGCGGGGCTGGGGTTGAATATTTTTTCTTTATGGTCATCCCATGCCAGCCTGTTGAAACGGGCAGAACATTATCTCGATAAGGTTGCGCTGGCTGACCGCAAGTCGGACAAAGTCGCTGCGCTGTCGCATGGCGATAAACGCAAACTTGAAGTCGCGATATTACTGGCACTGGAGCCAGAAGTCATGATGTTCGATGAACCCACCGCAGGCATGAGTGTCGATGAAGTGCCAGTGGTGCTTGACCTGATCCATCAGGTCAAGGCTGAACGCAAGAAAACCATTTTGCTGGTTGAGCACAAGATGGATGTCGTGCGTTCACTGGCTGACCGCATCATCGTCCTGCATAACGGTGCGCTGGTAGCAGACGGTGAACCTGTCAGCGTCATGGCGTCTGCCATTGTACAGGAGGCCTATCTGGGCGTTGCCCCTGAACCCACGGGAGAGCAGCATGTCTGAAGCCATACTGACACTGGCCGGTGTGCATACCCATATCGGTGAATACCACATTCTGCAAGGTGTGGACATGCAGGTGCCACGCGGTGGTCTCTCGGTTTTATTGGGCCGCAATGGCGCAGGCAAGACTACGACCCTGCGCACCATCATGGGCCTGTGGAAAGCCAGCCAGGGCAAGATACATTTCGATGGCCGCGATATCACTGCCATGGCAACGCCAGATATCGCCCAGCTAGGCATTGCCTATGTACCAGAAAGCATGGCGATATTTTCTGACTTGACGGTTAAAGAAAATCTGCTGCTGGCCGCCCGCAATGGCCCGCTCGATAATAATCGTGTTGAATGGATATGCGGTTTCTTCCCCGCTTTGAAAAAATTCTGGAACTACCCGGCAGGTAATTTATCTGGTGGCCAAAAGCAAATGGTGGCGATCGCCCGCGCCATCGTCGAACCACGCAAGCTGATTTTGGTTGATGAACCGACCAAAGGCCTGGCACCTGCCATCATCCTCAGCCTCATGGCTGCCTTTAATGAATTGAAAGCCAGTGACACCACCATCTTGCTGGTCGAGCAGAATTTCAATTTCGTGCGCAAGCTTGGGGATACAGTTGCCGTCATGGATGATGGCCGTGTTGTCCATACCGGTGGCATGCAGGCACTGGCAGATGACAATGATTTGCAACAGCATTTGCTGGGCCTGTCACTGGCCGCGCATCAATAAAGCAAGAGGAATAATAATGACAGATACTGTCCTGGATAATACTGCCAAGCCAGAAGTCGCCAGCCTGCTGACAGCACCACGTGATATCTGGCCGCTGGTACTCGTGCCAGCGCTGGCCTTGCTGATGCTGCCGCTGGTGGGCAGCTTTCCGACCTGGATCACCCTGACCGTTGCAGGCCTGGCCATGGGCATGATGATCTTTATCATGGCCAGTGGATTGACCCTGATCTTTGGTTTGATGGATGTATTGAATTTTGGTCACGGTGCTTTTGTGTCCGTTGGTGCTTTCGTTGCCACCTTGGTTTTATTGCCCATGCACGGCTGGATGGAGGCGGATTCATTGCTCATGAACCTGACAGCACTGGGCCTGGCTATACTGCTGGCGATGCTGGCAACCGGCTTGCTGGGCTGGGCTTTCGAGCGCGTCATCATCATGCCTGTGTATGGTCAGCATCTGAAACAAATCCTCATCACCATGGGCGGCATGATCGTTGCAGAACAGATGATCAATGTCATCTGGGGTGCAGAACAAATCCCGCTACCCTTGCCGACCAGCTTGCGCGGCTCCATTCTGCTTGGCGATGCCGCCATAGAAAAATACCGCCTGATTGCTGTCGTGGTTGGCTTGCTTGTATTCGTTGCGATGTTCCTGGTACTTAATCGCAGCAAACTGGGTTTACTGATACGTGCCGGGGTAGAAAATGGCGAGATGGTAGAGGCACTTGGTTACCGCATACGCCGCCTGTTCGTGCTGGTATTTGCTGCCGGTTCTGCGCTGGCTGGCCTCGGCGGTGTCATGTGGGGTTTGTATAAAGAAAGCCTGACCGCAGCCATGGGCGGTGACATCATGGTCATGGTGTTTATCGTCATCATCATCGGTGGACTGGGTTCTGTAGGTGGCTGCTTTATCGGTGCCTTGCTGATGGCGCTGGTCGCCAATTACGCCGGTTTCCTGGTGCCCAAGCTGGCGCTGGTGTCGAACATCTTGCTGATGATCGCCGTGCTGCTGTGGCGCCCGACTGGCTTATATACCGTGGTAAGGCGTTAAGACATGAATGCAATGAAACAAATCCTGTCGGATGATTTTCCGCGTAACCGCTGGCTGGGGCTGATCCTGGTGGTGATTTTTTTCGGACTGGCTTTTGCGCCCTTTATCACCAGCGGCGCACGGCCTTTGAATACTGCCGCCACCATCTGTGTCTACATCGTGTTGGTTGCTTCGTATGATTTGTTGCTGGGCTATACCGGCATAGTCTCATTTGCCCACACTATGTTTTTTGGTATAGGCGCATACGGTATAGGTCTGGCGCTGGCCAGTGGCACGCCATCATGGGGACTGGCTGCTGTCGGCTTGCTGGCAGCATTGCTGGTGACACTGGTGCTGGCCTTGATCGTTGGTCTGTTTGCCTTGCGTGTGCGGGCGATTTTCTACGCCATGATCACGCTGGCGGTGGCCTCATCCTTTGCTGTGCTGGCATCGCAATTGTCGGATTTTACCGGCGGCGAAGACGGCAAGACTTTCAGCGTGCCTGCTTTGCTGTCGCCTGCTTATCGCCTGTTCGAGAACGAGATATTTGGCCGTGTGGTGGATGGCAAGGTGATTACCTACTACATCGTATTCATAGGCTGCGCCCTGTTATTTCTGTTCTTGCTGCGCATCGTCAATTCCCCTTTTGGCCGGGTCTTGCAGGCCATACGCGAAAATGATTTCCGTGCCGAGGCACTGGGTTACCGTACCGTGTATTACCGCATCCTGGCGAATTGCATTGCCGCTCTGGTTGCGGCAATGGCGGGTGCCTTGATGGCCTTGTGGCTGCGCTATGTCGGGCCCAAGACCATGTTGAGTTTTGAAGTCATGACAGACATTTTATTGATCGTCGTGATAGGTGGCATGGGGACCATGTATGGGGCAGTGGTTGGTGCGACCTTGTTCATACTGGCGCAGAATTATTTGAAAAGTTTGATGGGCGTGGCATCGTCGTCTTTGGTTGATGTGCCGCTGCTGGCGAATGCCTTGCATCCGGATCGATGGATGTTGTGGTTGGGGGTATTGTTTGTGGTGTCGATTTATTTTTTCCCGGCGGGGATAGTGGGGAAATTGAGGGGTAGTGGGCTTAAAAATTGATTCCTTCCCCTTCAAGGGGAAGGTTAGGATGGGGATGGGGTTCTGTCGATAAACGGCAGTCATATATTCGTCGCTCCAGCGCAGGCTGGAGCCCAGTGGCGTTCGTTGCATACTTGAGCTTTTAATAAAGCGATTGTCCTTCGTGGATGCAAGCCGGGTCTCGGCCCGGCGGCCGAATCCCTTTCTTTGCTTCGCCAAAGAAAGGAATCAAAGAAAGGCGACCGCAGACTTGCCCTTCGGGTGCTTGCGCTACGCTCCAGCACAATTTGCGCATCACAAAAAATGGGAAAGCTTCGAAACTCGCTACGCTCAAACAACGAAGCTTTCTGATCCATTTTCTGTGACGCACAAATTGCAGCGTCCCAAGCGGTTGAAGGTCAAAAGCAACGACAACCCCAACGTCAAACCCAACAGCAACACCAACGATTCACGTAATTTTATCCCTTAGCTTTTTGCAAGCGGCAGGCCATCTGCGTACTCCCCATACAAAGCTGGCCTGCCGTCCTTGCAAATCAGCGGCTATCCTGTTTCGAAACGAACTCCCTGTCCAGCAAGGAATAGCATTTAAGATCAACATAACGCCCATGCTTGTATTCACATTCACGCAAGACACCTTCGAGCCGGAAACCCAGTTTTTCTATCAAGCGCCAGCTGGCAATATTCTCTGGCTCAACCATGGCTTGCAAGCGGTGCAGGCCGAGGTGTTCAAAGCAGTGAGTGATGATAACGTTCATACATTCAGGTATCACGGCCTTGCCCCAGTGGTCGGGCGAAAGCCAGAAGCCGGTTTCTGCGCAATGGTGTTCTTGTTCCCACTCATGCAGGCCGCAAGTGCCTATCAATTGTTCAGGGTCCTCTTTGCTGCATATACCCCACCACAGGCCTGAGCCGTCCAGCCAGACCTGTTCATACCAGTCCATTTGTTCCTGGCTTGATGCCAGGGTGTCATAGCTGATGCCATAATATTCAGTGACACGCGGGTCGGATAAACCACGAAAAATGGCTGGCATGTCGGTGGCGACGATGCGGCGTAGTTGGTAGCTGGCGGTCTGCAGGGCGGGGAAGGCTTTGGTTTCAGGCATATAAGCTTTGCAATAACAGGTAACAATCAGACATTCTAATGCCTGTAGATGCATGGAGTTACGCTGTTCTGTCACTCCTTAACAGAGCAAAATCTGGGATAATCCGTCTGCTCGTTATCAGCGAGTGAATTGATTAACAATATTGAAGAAATAATGAGCCCAGAGCAACGCAAAGAAGCTTCCGAACTGGAATTGCATAAACGTGGTATCCGCATCAATGTGCAATTGCATGTGATTGAGTCTGATGAAGAAGTGGAGCTGCGCACGCCTGAAGAATTGATGCAGCGCATGCTGGCCTTGTGGGCGGTGACTGCAGTAGCTACCGGTGGTGATGTTGCACACTATCGCTCGTATCTGGACGCGCATGGTCTGAAGGCCTGTTTGTCAGCGCAGGAAAACGCATTCCTGTTTGCGGATGACACCACTGAAGAATTACGTACTCAATTTCTGCAAAGGCAGGAAGCCCTGTATTTCCTGGCCTGGGCCGCAGGTTTGACAGACAAACTGGCGGTTCCTACGCAAGCTGCAAACCTGAAACAAATTCTGAAATTATTTCCGCATGCAATGGAAGCACCTGAACGTTTGCAGGCAGCCCTGAAGCCGCGCCGCAAGGGGCAGGTGCTGGACTGGTCTGATTTGTTATATCGCCTGCATTGGGCGGTTCGCCATGCACACATCACTGGCCGCGATGCACCAGGTAATCTGAATGCAGATGCGGTGCGCGAATGGCATCAGGCGGCCAACTGGCTATGTCAGTATGAAGAAGAAAATGACTGGGACAAGGTCAGTACCGAAACCTGAAGTAAGCGCCGTGAAAAAGATAGTCAGTAAGACTTGATGCTTATACGTCCAGTTTTGCAATCATTGACTTCTTCCAGCATCTTCTGGCAGCGCGGGCCAGAAAATTCAGCCTGCAGGGCGTCGAGAAAAACCCGGGTGCGTGCAGGCATCAGGCGGCGGCCAGGAAATACCGCCCAGACAGTGACTTCAGGCAGTTTCCAGTCTTCCAGCAAGGGTACCAGTTCACCCTTATGCACATGCTGACCGGCAAAGTGATCCGCCAGCATGGTGATGCCTTTGCCACGCACAGCAAGGCGCGTCAGCAGTTCTGGCGAGTTGGCACTGGCTCGGCCAGGGGGTATGCCTTCCCAGACTGCGCCATCTTTTTCCATGCGCCAGATCGAAGGTTCGCCATTGCGCGCCGTCAGGCGCAGGCAATCATGTTCCATTAGGGCCTCCGGTTCTGCTGGTGCACCATGCAATTTCAAGTAAGCAGGTGAGGCATACAGGCCTATGCTGAAGCGCACCAGTCCCCGTGCCGCAAGTGAAGCGTCATCGGGTAGGTCACCAACACGGATGGCCACATCAAAATTCTCTCCTATCAAATCCACCCGGCGTGGTGACAAATCCAGCTCCAGGTTGACGGAAGGGTATTTGCTGATGAAATCAGATAACAATTCACCCATCTGATGATTCGCAAAATCTCCAGGCATCGATACTTTCAGTCTGCCATTCGGCTCTGCCTGCCTGTGCTGGGTCAGGGCCAGCGTGGCATCTACTTCTTCCTGCACATGTTGTGCATGCAGTAAAACATTTTTCCCCAGGTCAGTCACCGTCAGCTTGCGCGTAGTGCGCAAGATCAGGCGCTCGCCTAGCTGGGCTTCAAGTGCAGATATACGGCGTGACAAGGTCGATTTGGGTACGCCCAGCTTCTCTGCCGCCTTGCTGAAGCTGCCTTCTTCAACTACGCGGGCAAATAGCAAAAGGTCATTGGCCTCCAGGGTCATGATCGCATCCTCATACTAATCCTCTATTTTCCTATTTTTGGAACAATGATATCCATTTTAATGCCTTCCGGAATATTTTTGGAACGATTAAAGTACGTCCATCAACTCTTTATCTGAAAGGAACACAAAATGAACATCCTGCAAATCAACTCCAGCGCCCGTGCCCAAGCTTCTCATTCCACGCAACTGGCAAACAGCCTGGTTGAGGCTTTACTGGAAACATCTTCTGGTGCCACTGTGAATGTACGTGACCTGGGTAGTAATCCTCACCCCATACTTGATGAAACAGCACTGCAAGCCCTGTTCACACCAGCAGACCAGCGCACGACAGAACAGCAAGCCCGCGTTGCCCTCGATGATGCGCTGATAGCAGAAATCCAGGCCGCAGACGTGGTCGTACTCGGCGCACCCATGTACAACTTTGGTATCTCTGCTCAATTGAAAAACTGGATAGATGCGATTTCCCGCGCCCAGGTGACTTTCCGTTATACCGCCAATGGCCCTGAAGGCCTGTTGACTGGTAAGAAAGTGTATGTGGTACTGACACGTGGTGGCCTGTATCGCAATACGCCAAACGACACGCAAATGCCTTACCTGAAAACCTTCTTTGGCTTCCTGGGTATGACCGATGTAGAGTTTGTCTATGCAGAAGGTCTGGCCATGGGCCCGGATGCAGAAAAAGCATCTCTGGCTTCAGCACACCAGCAAATTAATGATTTACTGCCTGCTTAATAATTTACCGGCAATTTATCAGGACTTATGCAAAATTGTCCCAACAAGGCGTCAGCGACGAAGACAGTACTTTAGTACGGCTAGGAGCTGCAACGCAGTTGGGGCGGTTTTGCGTAAGTCCTATTTACAAGGATTATGGATCATGGAAACGAAAGATGTAGTTGTACGCAACACAGTTCAACAGGCTGAAAGCGTGAACACTTCACGCACGGTAGAACAACTGGTCGCCGGGCAGCCTACTTCAGATGGTGCCGGTGTCAAGCTGACACGGGTATTGACGCAGCCACTGCAATATCGGCTGGACCCCTTCCTCATGCTGGATGCGTTCGGCAGTGATGAGGCAGGTGACTACATCGCCGGTTTCCCCAGCCATCCGCACCGTGGTTTTGAAACTGTTACTTATATGCTGGCTGGCCGCATGCGCCACCGCGACAGTGCCGGTAATGAAGGCTTGCTGCAAAACGGCGGTGTGCAATGGATGACGGCTGGTCGTGGTGTGATTCACTCAGAAATGCCGGAACAGGAAGAAGGCCGCATGGCAGGCTTCCAGTTATGGCTGAACCTGCCAGCAAAAGACAAGATGATCGCCCCCTGGTACCGCGATATCCAGAGCGACACCATTCCTGAATTGCTGACGGCAGCAGGTGTCAAGGTACGCATTATCGCCGGTAGTAGCCATGGCATTGCAGGAGCCGTGCAGCGTGAAGTGACTCAGCCGCTGTACCTGGATATACACATGCCAGCCGGTAGCACTTTTAGCCACAGCCTGCCTGCCAGTTTCAATGCCTTTGTGTATGTCTATGAAGGTGAAGTGCAGATAGGCGAGCGTGAAGTGCCGGTGCAACGCATGGCGATATTGAAAAAAACGCCGGATGCGGATGGGGTGGTGATTGATGCCAAAGTTGATAGCCGCTTGTTGTTGATTGCCGGTCAGCCCTTGGGGGAAACCATTGTTCAGTATGGGCCGTTTGTGATGAATAGTCAGGCGGAGATATTCAAGGCGATTAGCGATTTTCGCGAAGGCAAACTGGTGAGCGCTGATTGAGCTACTGCGCGACGCGATTTTGAGCCTGCGATGCTCGTCGTACTAAAGTACGACTGCGCGTCCGAATTTGAACTTCGTCAAACTAGCGCCGCTCGCTACGCTCACTCAGCACTCACGGGGCTATAGATATTTAGAGAACGAAAAATCAATTGTAGGTTGGGCTACGCCTTATCAGCCCAACACTCGGCCTCGAAGCAACGTATACGTTTATTAAACGCCCAGTGTTGGGCTGGTAAACCGTAGCCCAACCTACGAAGCCAGGCTCTCACTACCGATAATCAAAATCTACATGTAAGGAAAACAAAATGAAACAAGCAGAAACCATAGGACCCGTCTTCGGCTCCTTCATCGCCCGCGTCTTGATCGCCCTGATCTTCGTGGCATCCGGTGCCAGCAAGATATCCGGCTTTGAGCAAACTGTAGGCTACATCGCCAGCAAGGGCTTGCCTTTGCCAGCACTGGGTGCGATCGCTGCCATCGTGGTGGAACTGGGCGGCGGCCTCATGGTCATCGTCGGCTGGCGTGCACGCTGGGCTGCAACTGCGATGATCTTGTTCACATTGGCAGCGGCTTTCATCTTCCATAATTTCTGGGGAGTACCAGCAGATGCCGCGCAAAACCAGATGATACACTTCATGAAGAATATCTCCATGGCAGGTGGCCTGCTGTATATCCTGATACATGGCAGCGGTGGCTGGAATCTGGATGGGCGTAAAGCCTGATAGGGAATATCTTACTCAGCTTCAATAGTTAATATAGCGGATTTGTCTGACGGCAAATCCGCTGTTTTTTTGCGTGAGAATGTAGCCGTTTCATCGTCTTGTAATCTTGCCTTCATACGCCTGACATATTCTTGTCCAATACTCCCGTGGATTAGCTCAATTGTCCAGACGGGGTAAATGCGATGAAGATAGAAATCAACGGGATTTCCAAAACCTTTAAAGGCGGCTATCAGGCGCTGGATAATATTGCACTGACTTTTAAGTCTGGTGAAATGGTCGCGCTCATCGGTGCATCCGGTTCTGGCAAGTCGACTTTACTGCGTCATATCTCTGGCCTGATCACCGCCAATGCTGATAAGAATGATATACGCCTCGGTGAGCAAGTCTTGCAGGCGAATGGCGTGGTCGGCAAGCAGATACGTCATTTGCGTTCGCAAATCGGTTTTGTTTTCCAGCAATTCAATCTGGTCGGGCGTTTGCCTGTGCTGACCAATGTTCTCACCGGTGGCATCGCCCGCATCCCACTGTGGCGCAGTTGTTTCCGTATTTTTACTAAAGAAGAGAAAACCCTGGGGCTGGCCGCGCTGGCACGTGTGGGTATTGCCGAGCATGCCTATAAACGTGCATCTGCCTTGTCCGGCGGTCAGCAACAGCGTGCAGCGATTGCCCGCACCATAGTTCAACAAGCCAAGGTCATCCTGGCAGATGAGCCGATAGCCTCGCTGGACCCTGAATCTGCACGTCGTGTCATGCAGACCCTGGCTGATTTAAATCGCCAGGATGGTACGACCGTAGTGGTATCCCTGCACCAGGTTGATGTGGCTTTTCGTTTTTGCCCGCGCACTGTTGCGCTGTCGCGTGGCCGTGTCGTGTATGACGGCCCTTCCAGCGAACTGACAGTAGCCATGTTGCGGGACCTGTATGGTGCAGAGGCAGAAGAATTGCTCAATCCCGTATCAGTTAACACGGCAAGTGCTGCACCCGATACCGACGCACTCTCTTTACCCACTCTCGCGGCTGCCGCCTGAGTTTTTTTACCCTTCAGGAGTATTTCCATGTTTCGTCAATTCGTGCGCAGTCTGACCCTGGGCCTGGTGATGGCCGCAACTGCTAGTGCCGTTATGGCAGAAGATACAGTCAAGACTTTAAACTTTGGCATCATTTCTACCGAGTCATCACAAAACCTGAAGCAAGACTGGCAGCCAGTGCTGGATGATATGGGCAAAAAGCTGGGCATCAAGATCAATGCCTTTTTTGCTCCTGACTATGCGGGTGTGATCGAAGGCATGCGTTTCAATAAGGTGCAATTTGCCTGGGTGGGCAATAAATCGGCTATTGAAGCCGTTGATCGTGCCAATTCTGAAGTGTTTGCACAAACCGTGAATGCCGATGGCACTCTCGGTTACTACAGCATGATCAGTGTACACAAGGACAGCCCTTACCAGACAGTGGAAGATGTCTTGAAAAACGCCAAGAACCTCAATTTTGGTATCGGTGATCCAAACTCTACTTCCGGCTTCCTGGTACCCAGCTATTATGTTTTTGCGCAAAACAATGTAAATCCCAAGACAGCTTTCAAGACTGTTCGTGGCGCCAATCATGAAACCAATATTCTGGCCGTGGCCAACAAGCAGGTAGATGCAGCTGTCCATAGCTCCGACGTGCTTGACCGCATCAAGGCACGCCAGCCAGAAACAGCCAGTCAATTGCGCCAGATCTGGAAATCTCCTTTGATCGCTGCTGATCCCCTGGTATGGCGCAAGGATTTGCCTGCCGACATGAAAGCCAAAATCAAGGACTTCTTTATCAACTACGGCAAGACTGGCCCTGATGCAGCGCGTGAAAAAGCACAACTGGCCAAGCTGACTTTGGGTGGTTTCCAGGATTCCAGCAATGCGCAATTGAAGCCTATCCGTCAACTTGAATTGTTCAAGGAAAAAGTCAAGATAGAAGCAGACGTCGCCCTGAACGCAGAGGAAAAGAAAGCCAAGCTGGACGACATCAACCGCAAACTGAACGACATCGCCAAGTCTTGATAGCATGAACAGCACACCAACAGCCCGCCAACAAGTCGTCATGAATTTGCCGGAAGCACCCAAGCGTGATACCGGCAAATTACTGGTCTGGGGCATAGTCCTGGCGATACTTGCCATGTCGTGGAAGGGCGCTGACATGCGCCCGCTGGAATTACTGCGCGATAGCGGCAATATGCTGACCTATGCAGCCAGCTTTTTTCCTCCAGACTTCCATGAATGGCGCATCTATTTGCAAGAGCTGTTGGTGACTTTACAGATCGCTGCGTGGGGAACTGCCCTGGCGGTGGTCTGCTCCATCCCCCTGGGTTTGCTGAGTTCGTCGAATATTGCACCAGCCTGGGTCAGCCAGCCTGTCCGTCGCCTGATGGATGCCGCACGTGCCATCAACGAGATGGTGTTTGCCATGCTGTTCGTAGTGGCCGTTGGCCTTGGTCCTTTTGCCGGTGTGCTGGCCTTGTTCGTGCATACTACGGGCATCTTGTCCAAGTTGTTTTCTGAAGCGGTTGAGGCGATAGACCCACAGCCGGTAGAAGGTATACGTGCAACCGGTGCACATGCGCTGGAAGAGATAGTCTATGGCGTCTTGCCGCAGGTCATGCCGCTATGGGTGTCATTTGCCCTGTACCGTTTTGAATCAAATGTGCGCTCTGCTACTGTCGTTGGCATGGTCGGTGCCGGCGGCATAGGCGTGATCCTGTGGGAAGTTATACGCGCTTTCCAGTATGCGCAGACTTGCGCCGTTTTATTGATGATCGTGCTGACAGTCAGCATGATAGATGTGATTTCTTCCCGTCTCAGAAAAGTTTTTATCTGATATACAGTAGATGCAGCTGATATGCAAACACAAAATCGCCAAATCGTTCAGGGGATCAATCTCCCGCAAGTCATAGACTGGCTGCAAAACCGCGCTGGCGGTCTGTATGGCGGCGAAGCCATCACCCAACTGGAGCATGCCCTGCAATGCGCCAGCCTGGCCATGCAAGAAGGCGCAAGCGATGCCCTGGTTATTGCTGCGCTCTTGCATGATCTGGCACACATGGCGGATGATGAAACCGATGAGACTTTCCCGCATGGCGAGCTGGCAGCCTTGTTGCTGGCTGAGTTGTTTGACCGGGATGTGACTGAACCCATACGCATGCATGTCGATGCCAAGCGTTATCTGTGTGCCGCAGATCCCCTGTACTGGTCAGGTTTGTCACATGCATCACAACGCAGCCTGATCTGGCAGGGTGGCCCGTTCTCCGTGACGCAAGCGACTGAATTCATAGATCAGGACTATGCCGAAGACGCAGTCAGATTGCGTCAGTGGGATGACATGGCAAAAGTGGTCGGTGCCAAGACTGTGGATTTGCAAGTCTTCATCAGCATGATGGAAAAACTGAATTTGCAATTCACGAGACAGGCTGAAACTGTGTGAGGCGGTAGGTAATGCTGGTTGCACCAGCTTTCCGAAGCTGTACTACTCTTTAGCAAATATCTTTAACAGCTTTTGCCCGGCAATATGTATAGGCCCGCTGTTGTCTATGCAGATAATATCCTGGTCATCAGGCACAGCAAATTTCAACCCCCGGTCGAGGCGGTTCAACAAGGCTGCACCAGATTCACGCTGGCGTTTTTCCATACGCTGCCTGATTTGCTCAGGGTCAGCCATGACCCAGATGATGCGTGCATCGGGGAATAACTGGCGCAGTTGTGGCAGGTATTCACGCGAACCATTGACGATGACATCCTGGCCGCATTTGAGCTTGGCCTCGATATTCCTGCGTATGCCATAGCATAAGCCGTTGGCTTGCCACTGCATGCAAAAATGGCCGGCGGCAGCGGCTTGCCAGTAAGCTTCCTGGTTCAATACTTCATGTGCTTCGCTATCATGGGCAGGACGGGTGATTGCCCGCTGCGCAAATTCCAGTGCCGCATTGGTGGGCAGGTTGTCTTTGACCCAGTGCAGCAGGGTATCCTTGCCAGCGCCTGAAGGACCGACGACAAAATACAGGCGGCCAGTAGCAGGCAGGGATTTTTGCTGCACCCTGGCCTGGAAGGGGAAACGCATCCAGAAGTTCAAAGGTGCACCGGGCCGTTCTTCACGGAATATCGTCAGCGCATCAATATCGAGCGGTGTATTGTCCAGCAGGCGTGAGAACTGCTGTTCCGCTGCCTTACGCAAGGCATACTGCGCATCGGCATCCACCTCCAGCAAATCATCGCTGAGTGTCAGGTGGAAGTGATATTCTTCTTCAGTATATGGATAACCCCATTGCTGCAATAGTGCTTCCTGCCTCGCACTGAGACCGGCATGACGGCGCTTGGCCAGATAAGCTGCATCAGGGGCGCGGCGTAACAAGTCAAAGTAACTGACACAGCGCATGGCCAGGGCATTGATCTCGGCTTCATCGCCCTGTGGCCGCAGGGCCAGGAAGTTACCCATCATACGTATCTGCATTTCCCTGATACTGATGACGGGCTGCACCTGTGCAAAGGCGCTGGCCATCTGCATCAGGTCTGCTTCCTGGAAACCTTCAAGCAAGTTGAACGGCGCTTTCAGTGTCGCATGAAAACCATAGCGCCGTGCTTCACTGGTGAGCTGGCTGAGCAGGATATCTGGCAGACCATTGATATGTGATTGCGGTATTTTCCCCGCGTGCATGGGGTCGCGCCCCAGCCAGCTAGCACCGGCCTGCCACCATGGGCTATCTGGTGCTGGGGAAAAGTAGAGGGCATAGCGCATCAGGCGGCCAGTTCCAGGGTTTGCTGATATTGCAGGCGTTGTGGCTCGGCGCAAAATACCAGCTTGCCTGCGGCGATGGTGGCAATCAGGCGTGGACTGCCATCAGCCTGTTTTTCTATCATGATGAGATCAGCACGCTGGCCAGCGGCGATATTGCCTCTGTCATGCAAGCCCAGTACGTCGGCAGGGTTCAGTGACACCAGTTGCCAGGCTTGTGCCAGGCTGCAAACATCTTCCTGCTCCAGGCGGAAAGGCGCATGCAATAAGGCGGGATAATAATAATCAGATGCCAGCGTGTCACACAGGCCACGGCGCACCGCATCACTGGCTGACAGACCGCCGCAATGACTACCACCGAGCAATACATTCGGCGCACCCATGACAACATGGTTGCCAAGGGCTTTCGCTGCCTGCAAGGCTTCTTCTGTCTTGGGGAACTCGCTGACATCAACGCCGAGTTCCTGGAAGCGTTCCCTGTCCATGCGGGTTTCATCATCATGCGATGCCATGGCGATGCCGCGCTGGCGGCAGGCTGCAGCCAGCTGGCTGATCGCCTGCGCTACTTTGGGTGAGCGCGACTGCGCCTTGTGCAGACGTTCCAGAAAACCGGCAACATCGCAACGCGCACGCTCGGCGTAAGCCACCAGTTTTTCAGGAGACGCACTTTTTCTCAGGATGGATGGCAGATGTTCATTGAAGGCAAAGAAGGCGATCAGACCAGACTCTATCCAGTTCAGTGCATCATGCAAGCCATCCAGATGGTGGTTTTCAAAACGCAGATGTATCAGGTGATCGGCATGTACAAAGGATTTTTGAGTCGCTATCTGTTCTAATGTGGCCAGTGCTGCCTCACGTCCGCGCAAGCCACCTTCCCATGAAAAGGTCAGACCGTGGCAGGCTGTGGTAATACCATTGCTGATCAGTTGTCTGTCCGTATCAGCGAAGGCGATGTCGTAGGCAAAGCTGGTGGCTGGGCGCGGTTGTAATTGACGTTCAAAAGCATCACCATGAATATCAACCAGGCCGGGTAATATCAGCAAACCTGTGGCATCAAAAAACTGCTGTTTGTTATGGTGCTGGAAGTGTTTGCTGTCTGTGCTGGCAATGTGTAATCCGTGCAAATAGATGCTGTCTTCAGACCAATCAGCGTGACCGTTCTGGTCTCGTTGCAGATACTTGCCACCCTGTATTGCGATATGCGTTTCCATGCTGATCCCCTTGCTCGCGATGACAAATCATAAACCCGAAATATGACTGGAAATTGACAAGGAAATTCCAGGCCAGATGTCATCAAGACTTCATGTAAGCCTGCTGTAATGTGGGGCTATGAATGCTGACCAAACTCCCAACTCTGCCCAGCAAGAGCGTGCCCGCTGGATGTCCATACTGGCGAAAGCGCCTGCACCAGAACTGGCTGCCAGTGCGCGCAAGTTCGGTGAACTGCCTTCCTATTTATGGTTAAGAAAACCCGAGACCGGCCTGGCCATGGTACGCGCCAGAACCGGTGGCAGTGGAAGCCAGTTCAATCTCGGCGAGATGTCCGTGACGCGTTGTGCCTTGCGGCTGGCGACGGGTGAAACCGGTGTGGCGTATGTGGCTGGTCGCGATCAGCATCATGCAGAATGGGCAGCGATTTTTGATGCGCTGATGCAAGGTGAGCACAGGTCAGTGGTCGAAGAAAATATCATCAAGCCACTGGAGCTATTGTTGCAGCAGAAGCGTGAACAATTGCAGGCTGAAGCGCAAGCAACCAGAGTGGAATTCATGACCATGGTCAGAGGAGAAGATGCATGACATATTCACCGGACACTAGTGAGAAAACTATGTCATCCATGCAGCAACTTTTACCCGCATGGGAAGACACTGTACATGATGCGCAAACAGTTTTCCGCAGTTTGCTGAAAGCCTTGTCCGAGCCTGGCACTATCCAGCGTCTCAGGGTGAATCTGCAAGCGCCAGCACCTTTGCAGATGGCAACAGCTGCAGCTTGCCTGGCCCTGATGGATTATGAAACCACAGCCTGGCTGGCAGATGAACTCGATAATGATGCAGTGCGCACTTATTTGCGCTTTCATTGCGGCCTGCCACTGGTACATGAAAAATCCTCAGCGAATTTTGCAGTATTGGGCAGCTCATTGCAGCAACTGGATTTGCAGGGCTTTGCCCAGGGTAGCATGACTTACCCTGACAAGTCCGCGACTTTGTTGATACAGGTCGATGATCTGGAAAATGGCACTGAATACCAGCTCACAGGCCCCGGCATCAAGGACAAGCGCAGCATCTATATCAGCGGCTTGCCAACGGATTTTGTCAACAAATGGCAAGCCAATCATGCCGCTTTCCCACAAGGTGTAGATGTGATTTTTTGTAGTGGCGACGCGGTAGTCGGTTTGCCGCGCACCAGCAAGATTGCAGCAGTGCAGTCTGAGGAGTTACCATGTACGTAGCCGTCAAAGGTGGCGAAAAAGCCATTGCGCAGTCCTATGAAGCGCTGGCAAAAATGCGCCGTGGTGATACTGCTGTACCCGAACTCAGCATCACCCAGATACGCGAACAAATGTCGCTGGCCGTGGCCAGGGTCATGGGTGAAGCTTCGCTGTATGACAAAGACCTGGCAGCACTCGCCATCAAGCAAGCCAGTGGTGATTTGATAGAAGCCATCTTCCTGCTGCGCGCTTACCGCACAACCTTGCCGCGCCTGATGGCAACCGTGCCAGTGGATACCGCCAATATGCTGATACAAAGACGCATCTCGGCAACTTTCAAGGATGTGCCAGGTGGCCAGGTATTGGGGGCGACTTATGACTATACCCAGCGCCTGCTGGATTTTTCACTGGCGGCTGAAGCCATGGGCAATGGCGGTACTGAACCAATAGATCATGAGAATACAGAAGCAGAAGCCTGTCCGCGTGTACTCGACTTCTTGAATGCAGAGGGTCTGATCGAGCCTGAACTGATGCCTGAAGGTGACCCCGAGCCTTTTGACCTGACACGCGAACCGCTGCAATTCCCCGCCAGTCGCGCCCTGCGCCTGCAAAGCCTGGCACGTGGTGATGAGGGTTTCCTGCTGGCATTGGCCTATTCCACCCAGCGTGGTTATGCCCGCAACCATCCCTTTGCTGGCGAGATACGTTATGGCAAGGTCAATGTGCAAGTCGTGCCTGAAGAATTGGGTTTTGCCATAGACATAGGCGAGATTGACATCACCGAATGCCAGATGGTGAACCAATTCGTCGGTTCGCAAAACGAAGCACCGAAATTTACACGTGGTTATGGCCTGGGTTTTGGTCATTGCGAACGCAAGGCCATGGCCATGGGTGTGGTAGATCGCGCCTTACGCGCCAGCGAGCTGAAAGAAGAAATCACTGCACCAGCACAGATGGAAGAATTTGTGCTCTACCATGCTGACAATGTAGAAGCATCCGGTTTCTTGCAGCATCTGAAGCTGCCGCATTATGTGGATTTCCAGGCTGAACTCAGCCTCTTGCGTGGCATACGTGCCGCTATTGATGCCAAAGTTGCTGAAGCTGACAAGCTTGAAGCAGCAGATGAACAAGCCGCTGAAAAATCCGGCAGGAAGGCAGCGTGATGATGGAGATGGACACCATGGAAACTCAGGGATATCAAGAGACCGCAGAGCAAGCCGCGCCCGCCAGAGCGGAGCCTGAAGCTGGCTATAACTTTGCCTATCTCGATGAGCAAACCAAGCGCATGATCAGGCGTGCCATTTTGAAAGCTGTTGCCATACCTGGTTACCAGGTACCATTCGGCGGGCGTGAAATGCCCCTGCCTTATGGCTGGGGTACGGGTGGCATACAAGTCACTGCCGCCATCATAGGCCAGGATGATGTCTTGAAAGTCATAGATCAAGGATCTGACGATACTACCAATGCAGTCAATATCCGCCGCTTCTTCCGTCGTACCACAGGTGTGGCAACCACCGAAAAAACTACTGCGGCGACCGTCATACAAACCCGCCACCGTATCCCGGAAACCCCTTTGGCTGAAGGCCAGATCATGGTGTATCAGGTGCCTATCCCTGAACCCCTGCGCTGGCTGGAACCCAGCGAAACCGAGACACGCAAATACCATGCGATGGCTGACTATGGCCTCATGAGCGTCAAACTGTATGAAGATATCGCCAGGTTGGGCAAGATAGAAACTGCTTATGATTATCCCGTCATCGTCAACGAGCGCTATCTGATGCGTCCTTCACCGATCCCCAAGTTTGACAATCCCAAGATGGACAAGAATCCAGCCCTGCAATTGTTTGGTGCCGGTCGTGAAAAACGCATTTATGCCGTGCCGCCTTACACGCCTGTTAAGAGCCTGGATTTTGAAGATTATCCTTTCGAGATAGAACACTGGGATCACCGCTGCGCCATGTGCGATGCGAATGATAGTTTCCTTGATGAAGTCATCGTTGATGACCAGGGTTCACGCATGTTTGTCTGCAGCGATACTGATTATTGCCGCACCCGCAGGGAAGAGCAGGCATGAGCAATTTGAATACCGATAGCATGCAACCCCTGCTGCAAGCGCGCAATGTCAGCAAATTCTATGGTGGCAAGACGGCTTGTGAACAAGTCAACCTCAGCCTGTATCCGGGAGAAGTGCTGGGCATAGTCGGTGAATCCGGCTCTGGAAAATCCACGCTGTTGAATTGCCTGGCAGGTCAGTTGCAGCCAGAGCAGGGTGAAGTCTTGTTCAATACCCGCGATGAAGGCATGGTCGAGTTGTTCACCATCAGCGAGGCACGTCGCCGTTTGCTGGCACGCACAGACTGGGGCTTTGTCCACCAAAGTGCCAGGGATGGTCTGCGGGTAGAAGTCTCTGCCGGTGCCAACGTCGGTGAACGCCTGATGGCCGTTGGTGCCCGCCATTATGGCCAGATACGTGCCGAGGCGCAGGACTGGTTGCACAGGGTGGAAATTGATGCGGCGCGTATTGATGACTTGCCGCGCGATTTCTCGGGCGGCATGCAACAGCGCTTGCAAATCGCCCGTAACCTGGTGACCAAACCGCGCCTGATTTTTATGGATGAACCTACGGCCAGCCTTGACGTTTCCGTGCAGGCGCGCTTGCTGGATTTATTACGCCAACTGGTTTCGCAATTGCAGGTCGCCGCCGTCATTGTCACCCATGACCTGGCTGTGGCGCGTTTGCTTGCTCACCGCCTCATAGTCATGCGCCAGGGGCAGGTAGTTGAGGAGGGTTTGACTGATCAGGTGCTCGATGATCCGCAACATCCCTATACCCAGTTGCTGGTGTCATCCGTTTTGCAGGCTTGAGGAACACATGTTGAAACGTATCGTAGTTGACGGTCTTTCCAAGGACTTTACCTTGCATCTGCAAGGCGGGCAGGAAATGTCCATCCTGTCAAAAATAGACATGCAGGTAGATGCCGGTGAATGCGTGGTCATCCATGCGCCTTCAGGTGCAGGCAAGAGTACCCTGCTGCGCTGTCTGTATGCCAATTACCGTGCCAGCAGTGGCAGCGTGAATATCTGGCACAAGGGTGACTCGGACGAAGGCGGCTGGGTCGATGTGCAATCGGCACCTGCACAACAGGTGCTGGCAGTCAGGCATAGTACCCTGGGTTTCGTGACCCAGTTCCTGCGCGTGATACCCCGCATCAGCACTCTGGATCTGGTGGCAGAACCCTTGCTCATGCGCGGCGTGGAAAAACAGGCTGCTTATGAACAGGCAGAAGAATTATTGTCACGCCTGCGCATACCCAAACGTTTGTGGCAAATCCCGCCTGCGACTTTTTCTGGTGGTGAACAACAGCGCGTCAATATCGCCCGCACCATGATTTGCGATTACCCCATACTTTTGCTTGATGAACCTACCGCTTCACTGGATGAAGCTAATCGTGCCACTGTCATCGACATGATCAATGCCGCACGTGAACGCGGTGCTGCTGTCGTCGGCATCTTTCATGATGAAGTCGTGCGCCAGGCACTTGCAACCAGAATTTTCTCCATCCCCGCAGCAGTCTCTTTGGTGGCAGCATGATGAACAGAATAGAAAATGCACAAATTGTTTTGGCCGATGAAATCATCAACGGCTCCATGCTGGTAGAGCAGGGCAGGATAGCTGACCTGACAGAAGCCGCACGTGCTTCCAGCGTCACGGGTACTGATGATTGGCAGGGTGATTATCTCTTGCCCGGCATGGTAGAGCTGCATACCGACAATCTGGAAAAACACCTGATGCCACGCCCCAAGGTAGTCTGGCCCACGCTGCCTGCGATACTGGCGCATGATGCCCAGATCGCTGCATCCGGCATCACGACCGTGCTCGATGCAATTTCAGTTGGTGATATCGATTCAGACAGCCTGCGCAATGACAGCCTCGACTCATGTACCCAAGGTTTGCGCATGGCCGCAGACTCAGGCATCTTGCGTGCAGATCACTTCCTGCACATGCGCCTGGAGCTGGCAGAAGAAGGCTTGCTGGACATGTTCGCCCCTTATCTGCATGACGAACGTCTGAAGCTGGTTTCGCTCATGGACCATACCCCCGGCCAAAGACAATGGACAGACCTGACACATTACCGTGTCTATGTATCCGGCAAGCGCGGCTGGAGCGAAGAAAAAGTGGATTCCATGCTGGAGCGTTTGCTGCTCAGGCAAGTCGCCTACGCAGCATCCAATCGCCGCGCCATCGTCGCCAGTTGCCGTGAACTGGATGTGCCAGTTCCACTGGCTACGCATGACGATACAACGGTAGAACATGTGGCTGAAGGTGTCGATGATGGCGTGACGATATCTGAATTTCCCACCACCGTTGCTGCTGCCAGGGCTGCCCGTGAACAAGGCCTGGGCATCATCATGGGTGCACCGAATATGGTGCGTGGTGGCTCGCATTCCGGCAATGTATCGGCAGCAGAATTGGCCAGGCTGGATCTGCTGGATGTACTGTCTTCAGACTATGTGCCAGCAAGTCTCTTGCATGCAGCTTTTCTGTTGCAAAATGAAGGCTTTGGCTTGCCCAAGGCTGTGGCAACCGTCACGCGCAATCCGGCGCGCATGATAGGTCTGCATGACAGGGGAGAGATTGCCGTGGGCTTGCGGGCAGACTATATGCGTGTGCGCTTGGTGAGCGGTATTCCTGTAGTTATGGGTGTGTGGAAAGCGGGTAACAGAATTGCCTGAATCGATTAAAACCTAAGACCTCTCACCACAGAGGCACAGAGACAGGAAAGGCTTCTTGCAAGAAGCCTTCGTTTCGCAGGCGAACGGCGCGCCGTTCGAAGTCCCTGCTACACCACAGAGAACGACTCTGAGAAGCCAAGAGTAACTCTGTGTCCCGGTGTCTTACAGGATTCAGTTTTGAATAATAATTTAATCCTGATCCAGATGCAAAGAAATCACACCCGCAGCAGGCGTCGCACAAGGCTCATCATCAAAGGCGATATCACCATTCGGGTTTGCTTCGCCATCAACTTTCAAATCCATGAAATTGAACAGGTTCTTGTCCATCAGGTGTGAAGGTGCAACGGTGGACAGGGATGCAAAGATATTGTCGACGCGGCCAGGGAATTTCTTGTCCCATTCACGCATCAAACCCTTGATTTGTTTGCGTTGCAGATTCTCTTGTGAGCCGCATAAATCGCAGGGGATGATGGGGAAGTTTTTGACTTCGGCATAACGCTCAGTGTCGGACTCTTTGACATAAGCCAGCGGGCGGATGACGATGTGCTTGCCATCGTCAGACTGCAGCTTGGCTGGCATGCCCTTGAGTTTGCCACCGAAGAACATATTCAGGAAAAAAGTTTCCAGGATATCGTCACGATGATGGCCAAGTGCGATCTTGGTGGCACCCAGTTCATCGGCCACGCGGTACAAAATACCGCGGCGCAGGCGTGAGCACAGCGAGCAAGTCGTCTTGCCTTCCGGGATCAGGCGTTTGACTATGCTATAGGTATCCTGGTTTTCTATGTGATAGGGTATGCCCAGTTTTTCCAGATAGGCTGGCAGGATATGGTCAGGGAAGTTCGGTTGCTTCTGGTCGAGGTTAACCGCGACGATATCGAAATTGATGGGCGCACGTTCACGCAAGGTCATCAGTATATCCAGCAGGGCATAACTGTCTTTGCCGCCAGACAGGCACACCATGACCTTGTCGCCTTCTTCTATCATATTGAAATCACCTATTGCCTGGCCAACCAGACGGCATAAGCGCTTGTGCAGCTTATTGTTTTCGTAGGTGATTTTTTCCTGTGATTTGGCGGTAGTGGTGGCCGTGGCTTTTACTTCTGCCGGGGTGTCCATCAATGTTTCATTAAGAGCATGCATGATAATGTTCAGATTTCAGTTTTGATCTTGAATACTTCTACGCCTACGCCTTCGCAATCTGGATAGACATCCGGCTTCATGGTAGAGATGCGCACTGCGCGTACTTTAGGGTGCGCCAGCATGATAGTCGCGACATCATCACACAGGGTTTCCTGCAGGTGCACGTGGCCCTTGGAAATGCGGTCAGCTATTGACCCTCGCATGAAATCATAATCGACGACTTCTTCCAGTTGGTCATCCTTGGGCGTAGATAACGCCAGCGGGATATACAAGTCTACATTGAAGAGCACGCGTTGCTCGCCCTTTTTCTCGAACTCATGCACGCCGATGTTGATGGAGATTTCATAATTGCGCAAGAACAGGCGGCGGCAGTCTGAGAGCTGGGGGTGATGCAGGATGGATAACATGGTGGTCCCGGGATTAAGGTGAAATAGGGTGGTTTGCAGTCGCGAGGAACATGACATCGCGCTGCAAGGGGATAAGGTGCTGGCCGCCATCAACGAGGATGGTGGTACCTGTCATGGCAGGGCTGTCAGCCAGAAAACAGACGGTACGGGCAATATCTTCAGGCGTGCTGGACTTGCCCAGCGGCGTGACCTGGTGTGCTTGCTGGAAATCTGCCGTAGTCTGATGGCCAGATTCCATGGTGATGCCGGGCGCAACGCCAACTACCCGTACTTTAGGGGCCAGCGCCTGCGCCAGTGTCGTCGTCGCACATTGCAGTGCTGCCTTGGACAGGGTGTAAGACAAAAAGTCGGGGTTCAGGTTGTACAGCTTTTGATCCAGCAGGTTGATGACGCAAGTTTGTTCGCCATCTGCGGTTGCCGCATGCAGGGCTTGCGCCAGTATGATGGGCGCGGCCAGGTTGGCATGCATATGCCTGTCCAGGCTGGCGTGGCTGAAGCTGTGCACATCATCTTCTGCAAACAGCGAGGCATTGTTGACGATGCAATCTATCTTGCCCATGGCGGCTATCGCTGCGGGCAGCAAGGCATGCGTTGCTGTTTCATTTGCCAGGTCGGCCTGTAAGGCATGGGCACGGCGGCCCAGCGCCTGGATTTCCGTCACCAGGGCCTGCGCTTCTGTTGCTGAATTGCCATAATGGACAAGAATATCCCAGCCCTGCCGCGCCATATGCAGGGCGATATGCCGCCCTATGCGTTTGGCGGCACCGGTGATCAGTGCTGTGCGGTTTGTGTGGCTATTGCTGCTCATACGTCTCTCATGGAAATTCTTAACAAGGATTACTGTGTTTTCAATACAATGCGGCTATGCATAAATTATCTCTACCTGAGCCTGGCGATGATGCGCTGGCCGCTTCATCTGCCTTGCAACAACTGATTATCGACGACATCCATCTACATCAGGGCTGGATACCGTTTTCGCGCTACATGGAACTTGCGCTATATGCGCCTGACCTTGGCTATTACAGCGGTGGTGCCACAAAATTAGGCAAAGGCGGTGATTTTACAACCGCACCGGAAATGTCGCCGCTATTTGGAGCTACCCTGGCCAGGCTGGCAAGTCAGTTATTCAGTCAAACTGCCGCCGAAGTCATGGAGTTCGGCGCAGGCACGGGCAAGCTTGCCCTGGATTTTTTGTCGGAATGTCAATTGTCTGGAATCGCGATAGAGCGCTATTTTATCGTGGAATTGTCCGGCGAACTGCGTGCACGTCAGGAAGAATTGCTGAAAGGCTTTCCACAAGTACAATGGTTGCAAAAAATGCCAGACTCTTTTTCGGGCATTGTACTGGGGAATGAGGTACTGGATGCCATGCCTGTCGATCTTGTCATCAAGACGGCGGAAGGCTGGCATGAAGTTGGTGTGGCAGTGGTGGATGAAGACAGCGTGCCAAGACTGATATTCCGTGAACAGCCACAGGCTTGCAGTCCTGACAAGATTGCACAAATCCCTTATGCAGATGAATTGCCGGTCGGTTATCTGACTGAAGTCCATGCAATCGCCAGTGGTTTCATGCACAGCCTTGCTGCGATGTTGCTCACCAGCGGCAAGCCAGCGGCAGCGATACTGATAGATTATGGTTTCCCGGCTGCCGAGTATTATCACCCGCAGCGTCAGCAAGGCAGTCTGATGTGTCATTACCGCCATCATGCCCATCCTGATCCCTTTTATTTACCGGGTTTGCAGGACATCACCGCCCATGTCGATTTTACTGCCATGGCCAGGGCAGGCCTGGCTGCGGGACTGGACTTATTGAATTACGCCAGCCAGGCTGGTTTTTTGACAGCAGCTGGCATAGCCGATGTGCTGGCGCGCACCTCACCAGAACAAGTCATGGACTACCTGCCACAGGCCAATGCCCTGCAAAAGCTGGTGTCGCCAGCAGAAATGGGGGAGTTGTTCAAAGTGCTGGTCATGGGACATGGCGTGGAATTACCAGAAAATTTATTGCGCCTGGACCGCAGTCACCGCTTATGATGGCTGTCGAATTGATATAAATTATAGCCAATTGCTATTTGGCAATTAAACAGGAGCAGGCTTTGCTACGCTGGGTACTCACCATTTTTATCGCTGTCGTGGTTTTTTCCAGCCTCTTGCCCTGGCTGGAAAAACTGGGTATAGGTCGTTTGCCTGGTGATGTACGTTTTAAACTGTTTGGCCGCAATTTTTCCTTTCCCTTCGCTTCTACCATATTGATTTCCCTGTTTGTTCTTTTGTTGGCGCGGATATTCAAGTAAATGCGTTAAATATGTTAAAGCCTTGCAACATTGTTGCCGCATAGGGGTAAAGTTTCCATATTAATGCGCCGTCACTTTAATATAATGAAATGATCATGTAAGCCAATACAGGCTTAACGGGGTTTGCCGATCAAGGACGACAGGTCGGTATGCGCTGTAGCGAGGTCAACAATAAATTACGCTAAAGGTTGAAATGAGCGAACTCAGCGACATCAGGGCACTGCTCATCGAGCCGCATTCAGGTATGCGGGTCAGTTTGCACAATATGCTGAATCTGTGCGGTATCACCAAGATAGAGCACGGGCTTTCTGCCGGTATAGCCGTACGCACCATACAGTCCAAGGTGTTTGACCTGATCTTGTGCGAATATGACCTGGGTGTCGGCCAGGATGGCCAGCAACTGCTGGAAGACATGCGCCACCACAAGCTGGCACCTTTATCGACCATCTTCATCATGGTGACGGCAGAGCGCTCCTATGCCAAGGTTGTCAGCGCTGCTGAACTTGCGCCTTCTGACTACCTGCTCAAACCGTTTACTGCCGATATGCTGCTGGAGCGCGTTATCCGCGCCCTGGAAAAGCGCAAGGCCTTTGTCGACGTCTATAGCTTGATGGAACAGGGCTCCATTCCGGAAGCGATCATGGCCTGCCACCATGGTGAGCGTGATTATCCCAAATACGCGATAGATTTCATGCGCCTGCGTGCTGAATTGCATGTGATACAGGGAGAGGCGGCTGAGGCCGAAGAATTATATAAATATTTATTTGAATTAAAGGCCGTGGCCTGGGCGCGCCTGGGTCTGGCCAAGACCCTGTTCATGCAGGGTAAATACCAGGAAGCAGAAGATATCCTGAAAAATCTGGTAGCTGAAAATAATAAATATATGGACGCCTATGACTGGCTGGCCAAGACCCATGAAATGGTGGGTGAACTGCCAGAGGCCAAGGAAGTGCTGGATATGGCCGTCAGCGTTTCACCCCATGCCGTCAGGCGTTTGCGCAAGCTGGGCAAGATCGCCCTGGAAACCGGGGATATAGAAACGGCTGAGAATGTCCTTAAAAAAGTGGTCAGCAAGGCCAAGTTTTCTGAGTTCCGTGATCCCGAAGACCATATGAACCTGGTCGATGCCCTGGTCAAGAAGGGGGATACCGAACAGGCCAAATCCGTCATCCGTGATCTTGAAAAGAACATGGTAGGCATGAAGAAAACTGCAGCAGTGCGGGCAATTTCTGCTGCCATGGTGCATGCCAAGACGGGGGATGCCCGCTTGAGCGAGGAGCTTGACAATGCCGTGGCGGCATCGCGTGAAGATATCGGCCTTTCGACAGACGCCAAACTGGGTCTGGCCAAAAGCTGTCTTGAAAACAATCAGGAGGACAATGCTTCTGAAGTCATTCTTGACGTCATGAAAAACGCCAGCAATCAGCAAGTCATGAGCAAGGCCATGGGCGTGTTTGAAAGTGCAGGTAAAGGACATCTTGCCAAGGAGCTGGCGCAGCGCAGCCAGAAAGAAGTCATGGACCTGGTTGCCATGGGTGTGCAAAAAGCCAAACAGGGTGATTTCCGTGGCTCGGTAGAACTGATGGCAGCGGCGGCACGCAAGTCACCCGATAATCCGCAAGTGGTCTTGAATGCAGCACTGGCTGCCCTGAAATGCCTGGAGAACATGGGCTGGGATCACGCCACAGGTGAACTGGCGCGTAACCTCATCGAGTCGGCACGCCGACTCGATCCCATGAACCCACGCCTGAAAGCGATACGCGGTCTGTATGATGAATTGCAAAAAAAATACGGCATCAATGCTGCCCGCGTTGCAAGATAAGAAATCATCACTCCCGACAAATTGCTGAAATTGCTCAAATTGTCGGGATAGTAAATAGTTGCGGAGACCATGGCTATTCAACCTTCTGTACATCTGGATCAGCACGCCCCGGAATTGCCACGTGACCGGCTGATCAGGCAAGTCAATGAAGAAGGTAGTTTGCCGACTTTGGGTGTATCGATCACCAAGGTAGTTGAAATTACTTCATCCAGTGAAGACCCGGTCGCCAAGCTCGCGCATTTCGTGTTGGCCGATGTTGCACTGACGCAGAAAATACTGAGGCTGTCGAATACCATCCATTACCGCACCAGTTCAGGTGCGCCCGTCACGACTATTTCACGTGCAATCTTCCTGTTGGGCTTTAACAGTATCAAGACCAGTGCCATGGCGATGCTGCTGGTCGATTGCTTCAAGGATAAAAGCCATGCCAATAGCGTCAGGCGTGAACTGGTGCAGGCCTTGTGCGCCAGCATAGTCGGACGTGAGATGGCGGCTCGTGGGCGCTTCCAGGATGGTGAAGAGGCAGCTGTCGCTGCACTGTTCAAGAATGTAGGCAAGATCCTGGTGGCTTCTTACGACCATACCCTGTATAGCCGCATACAAGCCATGTTGCAGACCGGGCATACTACCTCACAGGAAGCTGCCTCCACATTGCTGGGGTGCAGCTATGAGCGCTTTGGCGAGATGGCCCTGCAAGAGTGGAAGATACCTGACACTATCGTGCAATCGCTGGTGCCTTTGCCAGGCGGTGAATTGAAGAAAGTGAATACCCGTGCTGAATGGTTGCGCCAGGTTGCCAGCTTCAGTGATGCGCTGGCATCGACCATCATGAGCTCGGGTGGTGTCAATCTCAGTGAGAAAGCCAAGCCGCTGTTACTGAAATTTGGCAAGGCGCTGGATTTTGACCAGGCCATACTGGATGACATGCTCATCAAGGTCGAAACTGAAACCCGCCAGCTCGCCCAGAGCATGGATATTGCCATGGGCGATATCCACATTGGGGAAACTGATGCGAATTCAACCAATGGCCTGCCGAATGAGCTTTTGCTGAAGAACTACGAAGCAGGCGAAATTCAGAATGATGAGCGTCACCCCAGTGGCAAGCCCAAGCAGGCCCGTGATCTCTTGCTGGCCGGGGTACAGGATGTGACGCAAATGCTGGCGTCTGACATCTTCAAGCTGAATGACCTTATCTTGCTGGTACTGGAAACCTTGTATGGCAGCATGGGTTTTCGTTTTGCTGCAGTCTGCCTGCGTGACCTGCAGACAGTGCGTTATGTGGCGCGACTGGCGATAGGCGAGAATTATCAGGAAAGGCAAAGAGGTTTTGCCTTCAGCGGCAAGCCAGACCAGAACCTGTTTCATCTGGCGATGAGCAATAATGTTGATCTGATGATCTCTGATGCATCGGTACCCAAGATACAAAACCTGTTGCCTGATTGGCACAAACAATTGCTGCCAGATGCACGCAGCTTCATCATCCTGCCTTTGGTGATACAGAAAAAACCACTGGGCCTGTTCTACGCAGACCGTAATGTGAACGCCGATGAAGGTGTACCGCCAGACGAGACTGCACTTATCAAAACCCTGAAGAGCCAGTTACTGGCTGCCATGATGCGTGGTTAGGCGCATGCATAATAAGCGCTAAGTGCTTGTACTGACTGCAAGGTTAAAGCCTTGGCGTTACAATGTCCTGACACCATTCATCATCTTAGCAGGACAAATCTCATGCACTTCACTACCTGGCTTACTTTCTTCTTTGCAGCCTGCGTTATCGCAGTATCTCCCGGCTCAGGCGCTGTCTTGTCGATGTCGCATGGCCTGAATTATGGCGTCAAAAAAGCCAGTGGCACCATCATGGGCTTACAGGCAGGTTTATTGTTGATACTGGCAATTGCCGGTGCTGGTGTTGGTTCTATCCTGATGGCTTCAGAGTTTGCTTTCAGCGTTGTCAAAACTATAGGTGCGCTCTACCTGATTTATCTGGGTATCAGTCAATGGCGTGCCAAAATTGATGTCCCTGCTGCGAATGAGGCCGGCGCTGATCAAGCCGGCACTACGCAGGTGCCAGCCATGTCCAGGCGCTTCTTGACGGGTTTCTTGACGAATGCGACCAATCCCAAGGGCATCATTTTCATGGTGGCGGTACTGCCCCAGTTTATTTCTCACGATGCGCCATTGTTGCCGCAGTTACTGATACTGGGGGCGACCATGTGCGCGATTGACCTGGTCGTCATGCATGGCTATGCATTTGCCGCATCCACGATGCAGCGTTATTTCCGCGACCCCAAATGGCTGAAGAGCCAGAACCGCTTTTTTGGCGGGATACTGATGGCGATAGGTACGGCCCTGTTCTTTGTCAAGCGTAGTCCTTCCAGTTAAAAAATCCCGCCAGTGATTGAATTCACGGCGGAATTTTCTTGTTCCGGTTTTCAAGCCAGAGGAATTTCCTGCTTCTTGGCCAGGGCATCAATATCTTGCCATATCGTCATTTGATTCAACAGACGGGTGGCAGGGTCCAGCATTGGGTTCAGGTTGAAAAAACGCTCCAGGGCCGTCTCATCAAAACTGCTGTGCTGGGAGAAATTGATCCTGCCATATTGCTTGCGGAACGCATGCAATAAATCCGACGGCGTGTCCTTGTGCCAGGATTGCATGAGACCTCCCACCATCAAGGCAGTATCAGTGGTTTGTTCCAGCGAGCGTGGGCTGCGTGAGCTGGCGACATCACGATAATCCAGCAGGCGCGGGAAATAAAACTTCTTGATCCATGCGGCAGGTATGCCGCCTTCACGCAAGAGTGCACCGCTACGCCACAACTTCCAGCTTTTTTCAGTCTCATCCCCGCTGACAAAGTGCGTGTCTGCGGCAAGCAGGCAGTCTTCGCCCAGCTCTATTTCCAGTATCACTGGCAGGCCTGCACCGGTCGCAATGTTTTCCAGCTCGGGCATTTGTGGTTTTTCGCCATGCTGGCTTTGCAGCGCGTTGACAAATTCACCCATCACTTGCTGGTGTTCATGATGCAGATTGCTGGTGGCCTTGCAGAATGCTGCGCAGGCGGCAAAGTAAGCCATCAATTCACCGACCATGATGCCGCGTGCGGGCTGGCTTTCTTCTTCCTGGAAGCCCTGGCGCGGCATATCTGCTGCCAGGCCCTGGCGCAGGATGGGATACAACTGGGTAGAGATACAACCAAATTTGACGTGGCTGCCGGCGGCAAGTTTAAATTCTGACATGGCGGCTCAGGCTTTCTTGAACAGGGAGAGGACGTGTTCCGGCGGACGTCCTATGGCCGCTTTGTTCTGGTAAGTCACTATTGGTCTTTGCAGCAGGTGCGGGTGGGCAGCGATGGCTGACAAGGCTGTTGCCACATCTGCAGTTGCCAGGTTCAGGTTGACATATTCAGGCTCGTTATTGCGTAGCATAACTTGCACATCGTCGGTGCCCAAAGCTGTAAGCAGACTTTGCAATTCACCAAAATTCAAAGGCGTTTTCTGGTAATCAATGACTTGCAAGGGTATTTGCGTTTCGTCTGCATGCGACTGTACCAGTGCCAGGGTTTCGCGTGATTTTGAGCAACGTGGATTGTGGTAAATCGTAATCATGTATCTATCATCATTCTATGGTCTTGCCGTGTCAACACGGCCATTTACATTTGCATTCAAAACTTGAATTCCATACCCAGTAAAACCAGCAGGCCCAGTATGGCAAAAACTGCCGCAGCACACCAGCGCACGTATTTGAAAGGGAAATTCGGTGCAGCAATCTTACCCAGAAATACTGCTGGTACGTCAGCAATCAACATGCCCAGGGTGGTCCCAGCGATGACCATGGTCAGGTCGGAATATTTTGCGGCCAGCGCAACTGTCGCCAACTGGGTTTTATCGCCAATTTCAGCGATGAAAAAAGTCACGCAGGTCAGCATGAAAACGCCGTACCGGCTTTCATTGATACCGCCATCATCCATCTCATCCGGTTTCAGCGTCCAGGCAGCAATGGCTAAAAAAGACAGGCCCAGCAGGTAGCGCATGACCGTGGCATCGATATGCGTGGCGACCAGTTGCCCTATCAAACCAGCAAGGGTGTGGTTGGCCAGCGTTGCGGCCAGTATACCCAGCACGATAGGGCCGGGCTTTTTATAGCGGGCAGCCAATAGCAGTGCGAGCAATTGTGTTTTGTCACCAATTTCACCAACGGTGACAGCGAGTGCAGAGACGAGGAAAGCTTCCATGAGAATAGGCGGGATGGGGCAATTTGTCCAATGACAGCCATGTCCCGCCCCATCCCTGGTCAGCGGAAACATAACTATCAAAGGTCTTGCCCAATACAATCAGTGCACTTATGTCATGCGACTGGCTGTATCAAACGCACCATGACCGGATGGTCAAGTATGTTGATGCGTTTTCCCCGGATTTAACCGGAGCAGGCTACTCCCCAATGAAAGAGAAACAGGATTATAACGCATAGCTGACACCAGGTCAGCTATTGCTTTGATTTGACGATGTTTTACTGGTCCGTCAGATACCTGCTTGCTACACTGACAGATATATAATTTAGCTCATTCGAGGCCAACTGATGACAGTATCTCTCTCCAGTTATTTCATGAGTTTCTGGTCCGCCTCTGAATTGCATGCCAATGTCATTATCTTCCTGAATCTGACTGGCGCCATGCTATTGGGTTTCGTGGTTGGCTATGAACGTTCTTATCATGGACGTGCCGCTGGCATGCGGACTTATGGCCTGGTGTGCATGGCGTCGGCTGCCCTGGTCGTGATTTCCGGCTACCCGGATTTCTGGTACGGTGCGCGTGCCGTTTATCCCGTCAATCTCGACCCTTCTCGCACCATACAAGGCATAGTCACCGGCATAGGTTTTCTCGGTGCGGGGGTCATCATGCGCGAAGGATTTACCATCAGCGGCCTGACGACGGCGGCATCTTTGTGGGCGTCGTCAGCCATAGGCGTGATGGTTGGTGTCGGCTTTTATGCTGCGGCAATCCTGCTGGCTTTTTTGTCGGCGGCCTGCATGATCTGGGTATCCAGGATTGAAGCCTGGCTGCCTTCCCGGCCAGCGGTGGCGATCACCATGCAATTCCGCCAGGGCTTTATTCCGCGTGAAGATGCCTTGCGCAAAATGGCCCTTGCACGAGGCTATGAAATTGCAACAGGGACCCTGAATATCAGTTGCAAGGAAGGTCGCTCTGAATGGCGTTTCGTTGCAGTCGGCCTGAGCCGCACACTGGCAACGCGCATCAGTGAGCTGTCACTTGAACTGGGGGCGTTTGAGGGACTGGAGTTTTACCAGATTGCTCACGCCAGGAACTAATTTTCCCGGAACCTTGGAACTTCAGGGTAGATGCTGGTTAAACAACCTGAATGCTTGGTTGTGCCTGCGTAGCGACAGGTACGCCCAGCATACCCTGCATGAAAATCTGCGTCACCAGTACGGCAAAGTCAGCATACGAGATTTTGTCGGCATCCTGGTGTGGCTTTAGCCAGGTAAAGGTCCAGTTGATCATGCCAAACAGGAGCATGGTGATGGCGCTGCGGTTTTGTGCTGTAGTGCGGTCCGGAAAGCTGCGTTGTATCGCGCCAGCAAACAATTCGACGATTTTTCTTTGCGCATCAAGTATCAGCTTGCGCTGCGGCTCTTCCAGGAATTTCACATCATTGAGCAAGGCGATATGACGGGTCTGTGAATGCTCATATTCCGCCAGGAAGGCCGCGATCAGCGTCGGCAAGTCATGATGACTCTCCGCCAGGCGTATCAGCACTTGTGTATAACGGTTCAGCAAATCAAACAAAATGGCTTCTTTGCTGGGGTAGTAGTGGTAGAGCCTGGCTTTTGAAGTGCCGCAGGTTTGCGCCAGTACACTCATGGAAGTGCCGGGGTAACTATGGTTGGCAAAGGCAGTCGCCGCTTTTTCCAGGATGTCGTCGCGTTGCAATTGATAATCGGATGCGAGGGTGCGGGCCATGGCTGAAGTGTTTGATGGGATGCCAACATCATACCTTGAGCCAGCCAGCAATGGCGATTGTAGGTAAGTTGCAACAAAGGCATGGCGGAAAAATCAGGCTGTCTCATCTGGGGACGGTTTTTTGCACTGAAAGTACGGCACATATCGTTTTAATAATAATCAATAAAATCAAGGGTTTGTCGAGATTTTTAACTCTTCATGCTTTTGTTTGAGCAAGAAATTCTCAAAAGGGTGTTGACAGTTGGGGCGAGTATCTCCATAATTCGGGGTTCCCTGCGGAGAGGTGGCCGAGTGGTTAATGGCAGCAGACTGTAAATCTGCCCTCTTACGAGTACGCTGGTTCGAATCCAGCCCTCTCCACCAGGTAAAGAATTGAATTAAGAAATATAGCGGCTGAAGTGGTGGCCTTTGCGGGTGTAGCTCAATGGTAGAGCTGAAGCCTTCCAAGCTTATGACGAGGGTTCGATTCCCTTCACCCGCTCCAGTTTTACTTGCGCGGGGTTTTGCGCAGCAAGCTGCCCTTGTAGCTCAGTGGTAGAGCACTCCCTTGGTAAGGGAGAGGCCACGTGTTCAATCCACGTCAAGGGCACCATGTTTAGTCTGGTGTTTTCAAGTCTGATTTGTCGGGCGCGTGCCTGAGCATTCTCATCAAAATCGTTAGGAGTCCAAAATGGCAAAAGGTAAGTTCGAGCGCACCAAGCCGCACGTCAACGTTGGTACAATTGGCCACGTAGATCACGGCAAAACCACACTGACAGCAGCGATTGCAACAGTCCTGTCGAAAAAATTCGGCGGCGAAGCTAAAGCATACGATCAGATCGATGCAGCACCAGAAGAAAAAGCGCGCGGTATTACAATCAATACAGCCCACGTTGAGTACGAAACAGCTGGCCGTCACTACGCCCACGTTGACTGCCCAGGCCATGCTGACTATGTTAAAAACATGATCACTGGCGCGGCTCAAATGGACGGCGCGATCCTGGTTTGCTCCGCAGCAGACGGCCCAATGCCACAAACTCGCGAACACATCCTGTTGGCCCGCCAAGTTGGCGTTCCATACATCATCGTATTCCTGAACAAATGCGACATGGTTGATGACGCTGAGTTGCTGGAACTGGTTGAAATGGAAGTGCGCGAATTGCTCTCCAAATACGAATTCCCAGGCGACGACCTGCCTATCATTCAAGGTTCCGCTAAACTGGCCCTCGAAGGCGACAAAGGTCCTCTGGGCGAAGAAGCCATCATGAAACTGGCTGACGCACTCGACTCCTACATCCCAACACCAGAACGCGCAGTTGACGGCGCCTTCCTGTTGCCAGTAGAAGACGTATTCTCCATCTCCGGTCGCGGTACAGTTGTTACCGGTCGTATCGAGCGCGGCATCATCAAAGTCGGCGAAGAGATCGAAATCGTTGGTATCAAAGACACAGTCAAGACTACATGTACTGGCGTTGAAATGTTCCGCAAACTGCTCGACCAAGGTCAAGCAGGCGACAACGTCGGCGTATTGCTGCGTGGTACCAAGCGTGAAGATATCCAACGTGGTCAAGTATTGTCCAAACCAGGTTCGATCAAGCCACATGCGCACTTCACAGGCGAGATCTATGTTCTGTCCAAAGATGAAGGTGGCCGTCATACTCCATTCTTCAACAACTACCGTCCACAGTTCTACTTCCGTACAACGGACGTAACTGGTTCGATCGAGTTGCCGAAAGACAAAGAAATGGTCATGCCAGGTGATAACGTATCTATCACTGTTAAATTGATCAACCCGATCGCGATGGAAGAAGGCTTGCGCTTCGCTATCCGTGAAGGTGGCCGTACAGTCGGTGCTGGCGTTGTTGCTAAAATCATCGAGTAATAAATAAGTAGTAAAATACAAGCATTGCCTGATTCGCTCAGGCAATGCTTGTAGCAAATGTCAAGATGTAGGGGTGTAGCTCAATTGGCAGAGCGTCGGTCTCCAAAACCGAAGGTCGCGGGTTCGATTCCCTCCGCCCCTGCCACCATCAAGGCCGCAGGCCACCGAAAGTAAATAAAGTATGTCTAATCATCCCGTTCAAACAGTTAGTACATCCAATGACAAGTACAAAGTCATTCTGGCGGTAGTGGCTGCAGTTGCCGGTGTTGCTGCTTTTTATATTCTCGCTGGACAGGCAACGTGGATACGTGCCATCGCTTTGGTAGTGGGTTTGTTGGTTGCTGTTGGATTTATCGCAACTTCTGAAATGGGTCGCGATTTCGTCAGCTTTGCAAAAGAAGCTGTGCGCGAAACTAAAAAAGTTGTCTGGCCTACCCGTAAAGAAGCGGGGCAGATCACAGCCGTCGTATTCGGCTTTGTTCTGGTGATGGCGATTTTCCTGTGGGGTACCGATCAGTTGATCGGATTTGTGTTGTATGACGTAATCCTCGGATGGAAAAAATAATGAGTGAGAACATTCAGGAAAACGAAGAAGGTACAGCGCCAACGGTGTCTGTGCCTAAAAGTGCTAAAAGATGGTACGCCGTGCATGCTTATTCCGGTATGGAAAAGAGCGTGCAACGTGCATTGGTGGAGCGTATAGAGCGCGCAGAGATGCAAGATAAATTCGGTCAGATTCTGGTTCCGACCGAAGAAGTGATAGAGCCAAAGAATGGCAAGAAAGTCGTCACTGAGCGTCGCTTGTTCCCCAGCTATGTATTCGTAGAGATGGAAATGACTGATGATACCTGGCATCTGGTGAAAAACACCAGCAAGGTAACCGGTTTTATCGGCGGAAAATCAAACAAGCCGTCTCCAATACCGCAACACGAAGTCGACAAGATCTTGCAGCAAATGCAGGATGGCGTAGAAAAACCAAGACCTAAGGTCTTGTACGAAGTGGGCGAGATAGTCCGCATCAAGGATGGTCCTTTCACTGACTTTAACGGTAATGTTGAAGAAGTCAATTATGAAAAGTCCAAGGTACGCGTGACAGTGACTATTTTCGGTCGCGCTACACCAGTAGAGCTGGAATTCTCCCAGGTCGAAAAGGTTTAACAGGATTCACGTTTGACCAGTACGTAACAAAGCAATTTGTTGAAACTGGTTAGAGCGTTGGCTGTAGTACTACAAGCGTAATACAGACAATTCTCGGCAGGCGGAGGAGCCTGCTGGTGTGAAAAGATACCGGCAGGCGCTACTACTCATTTTTTGAAGGAGCCAAACATGGCAAAGAAAATCATTGGTTTTATCAAGCTGCAAGTGCCAGCTGGTAAAGCAAACCCATCCCCACCTATCGGTCCAGCTCTGGGTCAACGTGGTCTGAATATCATGGAATTCTGCAAAGCGTTCAACGCGCAGACCCAAGGTATGGAACCAGGCATGCCTATCCCTGTCGTGATCACTGCATTTGCTGACAAGTCTTTCACATTCGTGATGAAGACTCCTCCAGCAACTTACATGATCAAAAAAGCAGCTGGCATCACTAAAGGTTCTTCCAAACCGCATACAGACAAAGTTGGCAAAATTACTCGCCAGCAAGCTGAAGAAATCGCGACAGTTAAACGCGCTGATTTGACAGCAGCTGATATGGACGCAGCAGTGCGTACTATCGCTGGTTCTGCTCGTTCCATGGGCATCACGGTGGAGGGTCTGTAATGGCTAAGTTAACTAAAAAAGCAAAATTGCTGGCAACGAAAGTTGACCGTCTGAAAGTGTATCCATTTGACAATGCTATCGCCTTGATCAAAGAATGCGCAACAGCAAAATTCAACGAATCCATCGACGTATCCGTACAACTGGGCGTTGATCCTAAGAAATCTGACCAGGTTGTTCGTGGCGCAGTGGTATTGCCAGCTGGTACAGGCAAGACAGTACGCGTAGCTGTATTTGCACAGGGTGCAAAAGCAGAAGAAGCGAAAGCTGCCGGTGCTGATATCGTAGGTATGGAAGACTTGGCTGAACGCGTTAAAGCTGGCGATATGCCATTTGACGTTGTTATCGCTTCTCCAGACACTATGCGTATCGTTGGTACCCTGGGTCAAGTTTTGGGTCCACGTGGCCTGATGCCTAATCCTAAAGTTGGTACAGTGACTCCTGACGTAGCTACTGCAGTTAAAAATGCAAAAGCTGGTCAAGTTCAATACCGTACAGACAAAGCAGGTATCATCCACACAACAATCGGCCGTAAGTCTTTTGCTGATGGTGACCTGAAGTCCAACCTGGTTGCACTGATCGATGCTTTGAACAAAGCAAAACCAGCATCCAGCAAAGGTGTTTATCTGCGTAAAGTATCCATCTCATCCACTATGGGTGCAGGTGTGCGCGTAGATCACGCCAATCTGGGCTAAGCAAGAATTAAGTCCCTGCATCCTTTGATGCAGGGCGCATCTTTGGGCTGGATGTTTTGAACAAACATCCAGAGTGTCAAAGACCGTTGGGCCAAGTGTGTAAGCGTAGTTTGCCAGACATGAGGTTAATATCTGAAGAGCAATCAACAGATCCCAACGCAGATGGTGTACCCGAACAAGTTTTGTAGTGATTACTGGTCCCCCAGTGAAACTCCTAACTTCGGACGCCGTGTTCGAAACGATATGAGGGAAGTACATCATTCCGGTGTATGGACTGAATATCATTAATGGAGGTTGACCGTGAGTCTCAATCTGAATGACAAAAAAGCCGTCGTCGCTGAAGTCTCTGCAAAAGTAGCAACTGCACAGACTATCGTCGTGGCCGAATATCGTGGCATCCAGGTCGGTCATTTGACGCAATTGCGTGCTAGCGCACGCGCTCAAGGCGTATACATGCGTGTGTTGAAAAACACATTGGCACGTCGCGCTGTTGAGGGAACTGCATTTGCAAGTCTCGCTTCTGAAATGACTGGTCCGTTGATTTATGCAATCTCGGAAGATGCTGTTGCTGCTGCTAAAGTTGTTCAAGACTTTGCAAAAAGCAATGACAAACTGGTTGTTAAAGCGGGTAACTATGCAGGCAAATCGCTGGATAAAGCTGGCGTTGTCGCATTGGCAAGCATTCCTAGCCGTGAAGTATTGTTGGCGCAAGTGGTTGGCATGATGCAGGCTCCTGTATCTGCTTTCGCACGTGCTCTGGCAGCCGTCGCAGCACAGAAAGAATCCGGTTCTCCTGCAGCACCAGTGGCTGAAGCCGCTGAAGCCGTAGCAGAATAAGATTGTTTCCGTCAAATACCGTATCAATGTAATTAATTAATTGGAGTTTCAAATGGCAATTAGCAAAGACGATATCCTGGAAGCCGTAGGCGCGATGTCCGTAATGGACCTGAACGACCTGGTAAAAGCTTTCGAAGAAAAATTTGGTGTTTCCGCAGCCGCAGTAGCAGGCCCAGCAGCAGCAGGTCCAGCAGCAGCAGTTGAAGAACAAACAGAATTCAACGTAATTCTGTCTGAAGTTGGCGCAAACAAAGTTGGCGTCATTAAAGCAGTTCGCGAAATCACTGGTCTGGGCTTGAAAGAAGCTAAAGACCTGGTTGATGGCGCACCAAAAGCAGTTAAAGAAGGCGTAGCTAAAGCTGATGCTGAAGCAGCTAAGAAAAAACTGGAAGAAGCAGGCGCGAAAGCAGACCTCAAGTAATTCAGGTATTATGGCAAATCTCCGGATTTGCCCAAGTCAAAGACAGGAATCCTCTTGGAAGAGAGGGTTCCTCTTTGGCTTCTTTGTCGTTCAGGGTTGTTTAGCTGTTTATTAAGACCGAGGGTTGAGACTTGAGGTTTTTTTGTCGCAGAGTTGCTATGTTTTATTTTTGTGACAAAAATCCTGAATTCTCTATCCTTCCTTGCCACTCACGGAGTGTCCATGCACTACTCATTTACTGAGAAGAAGCGTATTCGTAAATCTTTTGCGAAGCGCGCCAACGTCCACAACGTTCCGTTCTTGCTGGCGACTCAAATCGAGTCGTACCAGAGCTTCTTACAAGAAGACAGAACACCGCCAACTCGTAAAAACGAGGGCTTGCAGTCTGCCTTCACCTCGATTTTCCCTATTGTTTCGCACAATGGCTTCGCACGTCTTGAATTCCTGTCCTACGTTTTAGGCGATCCTGCGTTCGACGTCAAGGAATGTCAATTGCGTGGCCTGACTTATGCTTCGCCTTTGCGTGCAAAAGTCCGCCTGGTCATTCTGGACAAGGAATCACCAACCAAGCCGGTTGTCAAAGAAATGAAAGAACAGGAAGTCTACATGGGCGAATTGCCTTTGATGACGACCACTGGTTCTTTTGTTATCAACGGTACTGAGCGCGTTATCGTGTCCCAGTTGCACCGTTCCCCTGGCGTGTTCTTTGAACATGACCGCGGCAAGACACATTCTTCCGGTAAATTGCTGTTCTCGGCAAGGATTATTCCTTACCGTGGTTCATGGCTGGATTTCGAATTCGATCCTAAAGATATCCTGTTCTTCCGTATTGACCGTCGTCGCAAGATGCCAGTCACTATCCTGCTGCGCGCCATAGGCATGAGCAATGAACAGATCCTGGCTAACTTCTTTGTCTTCGATAATTTCAACCTGCACAGTGATGGTGCAGAAATGGAATTCGTTGCAGAACGTCTGCGTGGTGAAGTTGCCCGTTTTGACATCAGCGACAAATCCGGCAAAGTCATCGTTGCCAAGGACAAGCGTATCAATGCCAAGCATGTACGTGAAATCGAAGCCGGTGGCATCAAGCACATTTCCGTGCCTGAAGATTACCTGCTGGGTCGCGTCCTGGCCAAGAACATCGTTGATGCAGACACTGGTGAAGTTATCGCCAATGCCAATGATGAGCTGACCGAAGAATTGCTGGGTCGTTTGCGCGACGCCAAAGTCAATGATATCCAGACTTTGTACACCAATGACCTGGATCAGGGTGCTTACATTTCCCAGACTCTGCGTGCTGATGATACAGCTGACCAGATGGCTGCCCGCGTTGCCATCTACCGCATGATGCGTCCTGGCGAACCACCAACAGAAGATTCTGTTGAAGCCCTGTTCAATGGCTTGTTCTACAGCGAAGACCGTTACGATCTGTCCGCAGTCGGCCGCATGAAGTTCAACCGCCGTATCGGCCGTGATGAACTGACTGGCGCCATGACTTTGTCGAACGAAGACGTATTGGCCGTGATCAAGATTTTGGTTGAGCTGCGCAATGGCCGAGGCGAAGTCGATGATATCGATCACTTGGGTAACCGTCGCGTACGTTGCGTTGGTGAATTGGCTGAGAACCAGTTCCGTGCTGGTCTGGTACGTGTTGAACGTGCTGTCAAAGAGCGTCTGGGGCAGGCTGAAGCCGACAACCTGATGCCGCATGACCTGATCAACTCCAAGCCTATCTCTGCTGCGATCCGTGAGTTCTTCGGTTCTTCACAATTGTCCCAGTTTATGGATCAGACCAACCCATTGTCAGAAATCACGCACAAACGTCGTATTTCCGCCCTGGGACCTGGTGGTTTGACACGTGAGCGCGCTGGCTTTGAAGTCCGCGACGTTCATCCAACCCACTATGGCCGCGTCTGCCCGATTGAGACACCAGAGGGACCAAACATTGGTCTGATCAACTCGCTGGCTCTGTATGCGCGTCTGAACGAATACGGTTTCCTGGAAACACCATACCGTAAAGTGGTTGACAGCAAAATCACGTCCCAGATCGACTACCTGTCTGCGATTGAAGAAGGTCGTTACATCATCGCTCAGGCGAATGCGACGATCGACGGCGAAGGCAAACTGATCGATGAACTGGTCTCTGCCCGTGAAGCTGGCGAAACGATCCTGGTATCCCCAGAGCGTATCCAGTACATGGACGTGGCTACTGGTCAGGTGGTTTCTGTTGCGGCATCCCTGATCCCGTTCCTCGAACACGATGATGCGAACCGTGCGTTGATGGGTGCCAACATGCAACGTCAAGCCGTTCCTTGCTTGCGTCCAGAGAAAGCATTCGTTGGTACAGGTATCGAACGTACTGTGGCAGTTGACTCCGGTACAACCGTACAGGCACTGCGTGGCGGTAAGGTTGATTACATCGATGCAGGCCGTATCGTTATTCGTGTGAATGATGCTGAAGCACAGGCAGGTGAAGTCGGTGTGGATATCTACAACCTCATCAAATACACCCGTTCCAACCAGAACACCAATATCAACCAACGTCCTATCGTCAAAGTTGGCGATCTGGTTGCCAAAGGTGACGTATTGGCCGACGGCGCATCGACAGATCTGGGCGAATTGGCCCTGGGTCAGAACATGCTGGTCGCGTTCATGCCTTGGAATGGTTATAACTTCGAAGATTCGATCCTGATCTCTGAAAAAGTTGTGGCTGATGACCGTTATACCTCGATCCATATCGAAGAGTTGTCGGTTGTTGCCCGTGATACCAAACTGGGTGCGGAAGAAATCACACGTGATATTTCCAATCTGGCAGAAAACCAGCTGGCACGTCTGGATGAATCCGGAATCGTCTACATCGGTGCTGAAGTAACAGCCGGTGATACCCTGGTCGGTAAAGTGACACCAAAAGGTGAAACTCAACTGACACCAGAAGAAAAACTGCTGCGCGCCATTTTCGGTGAAAAAGCTTCTGACGTTAAAGATACATCCCTGCGCGTGCCTTCCGGCATGGTAGGTACAGTTATCGACGTACAAGTATTCACCCGCGAAGGCATACAACGCGACAAACGTGCGCAACAGATTATCGATGATGAATTGAAGCGTTATCGCCTCGATCTGAACGATCAGTTGCGTATTGTTGAAGGCGATGCATTTGAGCGTCTGGAACGTATGCTGGATGGCAAGATTGCTGACGGCGGCCCGGCCAAGCTGGCTAAAGGCACCAAGATCACCAGGGAATACCTGGCAAGCGTGGATAAATACCACTGGTTCGACATTCGCCTGGCATCTGATGAAGCAGCCAATGCACTGGTCGCGATGAAAGATTCCATCGCTGAAAAACGTCATCAGTTCGATCTGGCTTTTGAAGAAAAACGTACCAAGCTGACGCAAGGCGATGAATTGCCGCCAGGCGTACAAAAAATGGTCAAGGTTTACCTGGCTGTTAAACGTCGCCTGCAACCTGGTGACAAGATGGCGGGTCGTCACGGTAACAAGGGTGTGGTTTCCCGTATCGTGCCTATCGAAGACATGCCTTACATGGCTGACGGTACACCGGCAGACATCGTGTTGAACCCATTGGGTGTTCCATCACGTATGAACGTTGGTCAGGTTCTGGAAGTGCATTTGGGCTGGGCAGCTAAAGGCCTGGGCTTGCGCATAGGCGAAATGCTGAAAGCCAAAGCCAAGGTAGAAGAACTGCGTGAATTCCTGAAGAAGATTTATAACGAATCTGGCAAGAAGGAAGACATCGACAGTTTCTCCGATGCCGAGATCCTGGAATTGACGAACAACCTGAAAAATGGCGTGCCATTTGCTACACCAGTGTTTGACGGTGCGCATGAAAGCGAAATCCGCCGCATGCTGGATCTGGCCTTCCCTGACCATATCGCCGCACAACTGGGTATGACACCATCGAAAAACCAGGTCACCCTGTTTGATGGCCGTACCGGTGAAGCGTTCGAGCGTAAAGTCACACTGGGCTACATGCACGTACTGAAATTGCACCATCTGGTTGATGACAAGATGCACGCACGTTCGACCGGTCCTTACTCTCTGGTCACGCAACAACCTCTGGGCGGTAAAGCGCAGTTCGGTGGTCAGCGTTTCGGTGAGATGGAAGTCTGGGCACTGGAAGCATACGGCGCGTCTTACGTCTTGCAAGAGATGTTGACAGTCAAGTCAGATGACGTGAATGGCCGTACCAAAGTGTATGAAAACCTGGTCAAGGGCGATCACGTGATCGACGCCGGCATGCCAGAGTCCTTCAACGTTCTGGTCAAGGAAATCCGCTCTTTGGGTATCGATATCGATCTCGAACGTAGTTAAGAAGTTTAGTAATTGTGCAGTAAAGTCATCGCCCGGATAACGTCCGGGCGATGGCCGTTAAACCTGGCAAGCAGTTTGGAAGTAATGTCGTTCCCGGTATCAGCGGAACCTGTGTCGCAAGACCTGGCTCTCCCGCTCATGCGAACAGGGTAAAAGCGGCGAAGCTTCTGTTGCAGCACCATTGAGCCAACTAGCGTTTGCGCGCTTCACTGGAGTGATACACATGAAAGCTCTGCTCGATCTATTCAAGCAAGTCCAACCTAACGAACAATTCGACGCGATCAAGATTGGTCTGGCGTCTCCTGAAAAAATTCGTTCCTGGTCCTACGGCGAAGTTAAAAAGCCGGAAACCATCAACTATCGTACTTTCAAGCCAGAGCGTGATGGCCTGTTTTGCGCCAAGATTTTTGGTCCTATCAAGGATTACGAATGCCTGTGCGGCAAGTACAAACGCCTGAAACACCGTGGCGTGATCTGCGAAAAATGTGGCGTTGAAGTGACCCTGGCCAAAGTGCGTCGTGAGCGCATGGGCCATATCGAGCTGGCTTCCCCAACTGCGCATATCTGGTTCCTGAAATCCCTGCCATCCCGTCTGGGTATGGTATTGGACATGACTTTGCGCGATATCGAACGCGTTCTGTATTTTGAAGCATATGTCGTTACCGATCCAGGCATGACACCGCTGAAAAAATGCCAGATCATGTCTGAAGATGATTTCGCTGCCAAGTATGAAGAATACGGCGATGAATTCACTGCATTCATGGGTGCTGAAGGTATCCGTGAATTGCTGCGCTCCATCGACATCGACCGTGATGCAGAAACCCTGCGCACAGAGTTGAAAGAATCCAAATCTGAAGCCAAGATCAAGAAATACGCAAAACGTCTGAAAGTACTGGAAGCATTCCAGCGCTCAGGCATCAAGCCAGACTGGATGATCATGGAAGTGCTGCCGGTCCTG
This sequence comes from Undibacterium sp. KW1, assembly GCF_009937955.1. Lineage (NCBI taxonomy): Bacteria > Pseudomonadati > Pseudomonadota > Betaproteobacteria > Burkholderiales > Oxalobacteraceae > Undibacterium > Undibacterium sp. KW1. Next base: position 376,808 of record NZ_AP018439.1, read on the forward strand.
CCGCCAGAACTGCGTCCATTGGTCCCGCTGGATGGTGGCCGTTTCGCGACTTCCGATCTGAATGACCTGTATCGCCGCGTTATCAACCGTAACAACCGCCTGAAGCGTCTGATGGAATTGCGCGCTCCTGAAATCATCACACGCAATGAAAAGCGTATGTTGCAGGAAGCCGTCGATTCCCTGCTCGATAACGGCCGTCGCGGTAAGGCAATGACAGGCGCCAACAAGCGTCCTCTGAAATCCCTGGCAGAAATGATCAAGGGTAAGGGCGGTCGTTTCCGTCAAAACTTGCTGGGTAAGCGCGTCGATTACTCTGGCCGTTCCGTTATCGTGGTTGGTCCACAACTGAAATTGCATCAGTGCGGCTTGCCAAAATTGATGGCGCTGGAACTGTTCAAACCTTTCATTTTCAATAAACTGGAATTGATGGGTCTGGCAACGACCATCAAGGCAGCGAAAAAACTGGTAGAGATACAAGAACCAGTCGTATGGGATATCCTGGAAGAAGTTATCCGCGAACATCCTATCATGCTGAACCGTGCGCCTACGCTGCACCGTCTGGGTATCCAGGCCTTTGAGCCAGTCCTGATTGAAGGTAAAGCGATCCAGTTGCATCCACTCGTCTGCGCGGCTTTCAATGCCGACTTTGACGGTGACCAAATGGCGGTCCACGTTCCTCTGTCTATCGAAGCACAGATGGAAGCACGCACTTTGATGCTGGCATCCAACAATATTCTGTTCCCATCCAATGGTGAACCGTCTATCGTTCCTTCCCAGGATATCGTGTTGGGTCTGTACTACGCTTCCCGTGAAAAAATCAACGGCAAGGGCGAAGGCATGATGTTCCCTGACGTTTCAGAAGCGATCCGCGCCTGGGACAACAAGGAAGTCGAACTGAGCACACGTATCACAGTCCGTATTACTGAATACCCTAAGAACGCTGAAACTGGCGAATTCGTTAAAACCATCAAGCGTTATGAAACGACTGTTGGCCGTGCGATCTTGTCCGAGATTCTGCCTAAAGGTTTGCCATTCACCGTACTGAACCGTGCGCTGAAGAAAAAAGAAATTTCCAAACTCATCGATACCTCATTCCGCAAGTGCGGTCTGCGTGCAACGGTGGTGTTTGCTGATCAATTGATGCAAATGGGTTTCCGCCTGGCGACACGCGCCGGTATCTCCATCTGCATCGATGACATGTTGGTTCCACCGCAAAAAGTGACTTTGTTGGCAGCAGCAGAACACGAAGTCAAACAGATCGAACAGCAATATGCTTCCGGTCTGGTGACAGCGGGCGAGCGCTACAACAAAGTGGTCGATATCTGGGGCAAAACTGGTGATGAAGTCGGCAAGGCCATGATGGAACAACTCAAAGTTGAACCAGTCACACGCCGCGACGGCTCTGTCGGTACACAAGAATCTTTCAACGCCATTTACATGATGGCCGACTCCGGTGCGCGTGGTTCTGCAGCCCAGATTCGTCAGTTGGCAGGTATGCGTGGTCTGATGGCGAAACCGGATGGCTCGATTATCGAAACGCCGATCACCGCGAACTTCCGCGAAGGTCTGAACGTTTTGCAGTACTTTATTTCCACTCACGGTGCGCGTAAAGGTCTGGCCGATACGGCGTTGAAAACAGCTAACTCCGGTTACCTGACACGCCGTCTGGTTGACGTTACCCAGGATCTGGTCGTGGTTGAAGATGACTGCGGTACAGCCAATGGTTCGTCCATGAAGGCCATCGTTGAAGGCGGTGAAGTTAACGTGCCTTTGCGCGACCTGATTTTGGGCCGTGTTTGCGCCAACGACATCGTCAATCCTGAAACACAGGAAACACTGTACGAAGCTGGCACTCTGCTGGATGAAACATCGGTAGAACGCATCGAAGCCCTGGGCATCGATGAAGTCAAGGTACGTACACCACTGACATGTGACACACGTTACGGTCTGTGCGCAATGTGCTATGGCCGTGACCTGGGTCGTGGTTCTCTGGTCAATGCTGGTGAAGCAGTTGGTGTTATCGCTGCGCAGTCCATCGGTGAACCAGGTACACAGTTGACGATGCGTACCTTCCACATTGGTGGTGCGGCATCCCGTGCAGCGATTGCCTCTTCTGTTGAAGCCAAGTCCAACGGTACGATCCGCTTCACAGCGACCATGCGTTATGTCACTAACGGTAAAGGCGACCAGATCGTTATTTCCCGTTCTGGCGAAGTGCTGATTACTGATGACCACGGTCGTGAACGTGAACGTCATAAAGTACCTTACGGTGCAACCCTGATCGTTAAAGACGGTCTGGTCATCAAGGCTGGTACAGCATTGGCAACGTGGGATCCATTGACCCGTCCTATCATTACCGAATACACCGGTACGGTGAAATTCGAAAACGTCGAAGAAGGCGTGACTGTTGCCAAACAGGTTGATGAAGTGACAGGTCTGTCCACGCTGGTGGCGATCGATGCGAAACGCCGTGGTAGCGCAGCGGGTAAAACTCTGCGTCCACAAGTCAAGCTGTTGAATGAACAAGGCGAAGAAGTCAAGATCGCTGGTACAGAACACGCAGTAACGATCGGCTTCCAGGTGGGTGCGCTGATTACCGTCAAAGACGGTCAGCAAGTACACGTGGGTGAAGTTCTGGCGCGTATCCCGACAGAATCACAAAAAACCCGTGATATTACCGGTGGTCTGCCACGCGTTGCCGAGTTGTTCGAAGCCCGTTCACCAAAAGATGCCGGTATGCTGGCAGAGGTAACAGGTACGGTTGCGTTTGGTAAAGAAACCAAAGGTAAGCAACGTCTGGAAATCACAGACATGGATGGCGAGAAACACGAGTTCCTGATCACCAAGGACAAACAAGTCCTGGTGCATGACGGCCAAGTGGTGAACAAGGGTGAGATGATTGTTGACGGCCCAGCTGATCCACAAGACATCCTGCGTTTGTTGGGTATCGAAGCGCTGGCACGTTACATCGTTGATGAAGTTCAGGACGTGTACCGTTTGCAAGGCGTTAAGATCAATGACAAGCACATTGAAGTGATCGTGCGTCAGATGTTGCGCCGTGTTGTCGTGGTGAATCCAGGCGATGCCAACTACATCGTCGGTGAACAGGTAGAACGTTCTGAATTGCTCGATGAAAACGATCGCGTCATTGCTGCCAACGGTATTCCTGCAACGTATGAAAATATCTTGCTGGGTATTACCAAGGCATCCTTGTCCACCGATTCCTTCATCTCTGCGGCGTCCTTCCAGGAAACCACACGTGTTCTGACCGAAGCTGCGATCATGGGCAAAAAAGACGGTCTGCGTGGCTTGAAAGAAAACGTCATCGTTGGTCGATTGATACCTGCTGGTACAGGTCTGGCATTCCACCGAGCCCGCAAGTTGAAAGAAACCTGGGAAGCAGATGAACGCGTAGCCTTGCTGGAAGCAGAAAAAGCAGCATTTGCGCCGATACCAGAAGTAACAACAACTGATGTGGTGGATGGCGGCGAAGCATAAGCAATCACCGCAGCAATACAGCACTATCAAGATGTTGATGTAGTAAAGAACGGCACCTGTATAAGGTGCCGTTTTTTTTGGCCTGAACATTTGTTCATGCAGCAGTACAATACGGCTGCTAACCATAGACAGATTATGCAAGAGAATAAAAACCTGGAACTCAATGCTGCCGCCATAGAAAAACTCTGTGATGGCGCAGCCCGCGAAGTTGATATAGAAGTCGTCGCAGAAACCGGCTCCACCAATGCCGACCTGATGGCGCGCCTGTCTGCGGGCGCATCGACACCGGCGCGCCCGGTGCTGCGGGTAGCTGTGCATCAGACAGCAGGGCGCGGCAGGGCAGGTCGCCCATGGTTGACCGTGCCCGGTGGCATGCTGACTTTTTCCCTCGCCTGGCATTTGCCGCAAGCGCCATACAATTTGCTGGGCCTGCCGCTGGCGATAGGTGTTGCCCTGGCTGAGTGCCTGAATGCCCTGAACCAGAATGTACAATTGAAGTGGCCAAATGACCTCTTGCGCGATGGTAAAAAGCTCGCAGGCATCCTGCTCGAATCCGCTGCCGCCAGCGAAGGCGGTACCTGGATAGTTGCAGGCATAGGCCTGAACCTGCAAGTATCGGATGAGCTGGAGGCGCAAGTTGGCCGCGCCCTGGCAGACGCGCCCTGGCTGGCGCAGATGGACAGAAACCTGTTACTCGCGCAATTGCTGAACGCACTTGCCGCAGCATTGCAGCAATTTGGCGAGCAAGGTTTTTCCGCCTTTTTGCCTCGCTGGAATGCCTTGCATGCCTATGCCGGTCAAACCGTGCATATACTCGATAACGGCCAGGTTTTACATACAGGCAAAGCGCTAGGTGTCGATCTGCATGGCTGTCTGGTATTACAGACTGAACATGGTCAGGTCAATGTACTGGCAGGTGATGTGTCTTTACGGCCAGTAGCATGACAAAAATAGCCAGAAAAGAGTAGCAAGAAAAGAGTGAAACAGACATGAGTCAATTATTGATCGATGCAGGCAATACGCGCATCAAATGGGCGCTGGCAGATATCAACACTGTGCCAGCGGGATCGGTCTCAAGACCGGCACCAGCACCAGTGTGGCAACAGATCGCCTCCGTCAGCCATGCTGAACTGGACACTTTGAAAACCTGCTGGCAAGGCATGCGCTTCACACGCGCCCTGATTTCCAATGTCGCCGGTGCCAGCATCAAGGAAAAACTCACGGCCTTACTGCAAGAAGTGCAGCCAGGTTTGCCAATAGACTGGTTTGCTTCGCAAGAAGATATCGCCGGTCTGCATAATGGCTACCGCAATCCGGCGCAACTGGGTTGTGATCGCCTCGCCTCCATGATAGGTGCGCATTACCTGTTCCCGCAGCAAAGCCTGATTGTCGCCACTTGTGGAACTGCCACCACAGTCGATGCTGTCACTACAGATGGCGTATTCAAGGGCGGCATGATCTTGCCTGGCCTTAAACTGATGGCAGAATCGCTGGCACGCAATACCGCACAATTGCCCCAGGTGGCAGAATCAACAGAGATCGCCAAAGTCTTTGCCGATAATACCGACCAGGCCATCGTCAGTGGCTGCATCAGTGCTCAGGTCGGTGCGATAGTACGTGCCTTCAATACCCTGGAGCAGCAAGAGAAAAAGACCGTCAATTGCGTGATTTCTGGTGGTGCTGCCCCGTATTTATTGCATCATTTGGGCATTCCTTACCAATATGTAGATAATCTGGTCTTGACGGGGCTGTTTGTCGTGGCACAATCAAGCCCGGACCGATAACACTGACACTTTAACCATGCTGAGATTCTTTTTCTGGAGCCTGCTCGTACTGAATGCCTTCCTGCTGGCATTTAATCTCGGCTATCTGGGACACTGGTCCCTCGATACTCATGAGCCCGAGCGCCTGAAAAAACAGCATCACGCCGACCAGTTAAAGCTTCTGACTGCGGCCGAAGCAGTGTCGCCAAGTGAACCGGCATCAGAAAAGAAACCCGAAGTCATTGCCTGCCTGGAAGTCGGTAACTTCCAGCAAAGCGACATCCCAAGGATAGAAGAAAAATTAAAGTCCCTGGCAATGGGGGACCGCCAGTCCCGTATCAATGTCGTTGACGTCGCCACCCACATGGTCTTCATCCCTTCACAGGGTAGTAAAGAGGGCGCAGACAAAAAAGCTGGTGAGCTACGCCGCCTGGGCATCAATGATTTCTATATCGTGCAAGACCAGAGCAATCTGCGCTGGGGTATTTCGCTGGGCGTGTTCAAGACCGAAGAAGCAGCCAAACTGCATTTGAATAATCTCAGCAATAAAGGCGTGCGCTCTGCCCGTATAGGCCCGCGCACGGTCAGCACCAATAAATTTGCCTTCCAGTTCAGGGCCATGAGTGCGGAAGAAAAGAGCAAGTACGATGTCATCAAGGCAGAGTTCCCGGCACAGGAAAACCGCAATTGCCAGACAACGGCGTATAGCAGGAGTTAAGCCATGAGCAATCTGGAGATGATGACGATACTCTTTGTATGCACGGTATGTGCAATTAACCTCTATGTCAGTTACTGTGTTCTTCGGAGCGATTATTATGGGTCAGCGCAAAAGGCTTTCCAATTTTTCCTGATTTGGTTGCTACCTTTGTTGGGTAGTTTGTTTTGTTATACGCTAGCTAAACCAGATGTAAGCCATAAAATCAGCTTCAGGGACGATGTTCCTGAATATACTGGAGTTGGTTTGCATGGCCTGGATCATTGATGTTTTGTGCAACTGAGTCCTGACTATCGCTTCTTACATGATGAACGCACTCATCATTCTCGCCATAATCATTGTGATTGTCTTGCTGGCAATGAATGTGTATGTGACTTACTTGCTGGCAAGGAGTGATTTTTTTGAGCCTGCTCAAAAATATGCGCAATATGCCTTGATCTGGTTGCTCCCGGTTATCGGAGCTATTCTTTGCTATTTGTTTGTACAGCCAAGTTTAGGGCCTCCCAGCGGTCAATACATCAATCGTGAAAATGCCCCTGAGAATGATTTTATGGATTTTTCCCGTTCAAACAAAGATTATTTCAGTGGCCACGACTGATATTCGCCGGACCTACACTCGCGGAACAGTCACTGGCTAAAAATATTTTCAATCAATTCTCATTGAGTGAGAATTGATTGTTGATGTTTCTCAGTGTGTTGCTAGAATGAGTCTGATATTGTTCTTTTCCCCAAGCCACAATGCCAGCATCCAATAAGGATAGTATTGCTCAGAGTGAACGCGTTTTACAGGTTCTGGCCTGCATTGCCCGTCATGGCGATGCCTTGTCTGCGCGTGAACTTGTAGAGCAAACCGGCTTGCCACTGAGCACCTTATACCGTCAGCTTGCACCGCTCAAGAAATGGGGCCTGGTGCAGGAACATGCGCAGACGGGCTTATATGAACCTGGCCCGCTGGCAGTGCAACTGGCGCGTGGTTTTGACCAGCATTCCTGGCTGATGAGTGCAGCGCGCGATGAACTTGCCGATCTGGTGCAAAAGTCGGGTGAGAGCGTAGGTTTGCTGGCCTATGTCAATGGACAAGTGGTTTGCCTGGATATGCAAGAAAGCCAGCAAGCCCTGCGCTGTTCTTTTGCCAAAGGCCGTGCCAGCTCCAGCGTGCGTGGTGCGTCGGCCAAGGCTTTGCTGGCACATCTGCCGCCAGCCTTGCAAGACGAATTGCTGGCGCAGAATTTTCTGGAAAATGCACCAGTATCCGGCCAGTTACTGCAAGACTTGCAAACCCAGTTGCAAGGCATACGTGAACAGAGATATGCGACCAGTGAGAATGAAGTTGATCTTGGTATCTGGGGCGTCAGCGCACCTGTGTTTTCTGGCCGCCATAAACTTGAAGCCACCTTATCCCTGATGGCACCTGCCCAGCGCATACAGCAACGCAAGCACGAACTCATCAATATGACTTTGGCAGCAGCCGACAGACTGAGCCACAAACTACAATATCCATAAATCCCGGAGACACCATGACTGCTTTTCATTTTCAACAGGGCGGCCTGCCCCTACTGATTTCCATGCCACATGTGGGCACCAGCATACCGGATGACATCGCTGCCCAGATGCTGCCAGTTGCACAAGAAAAAGCCGATACTGACTGGCACTTGCGTGCACTCTACAATATGGCGGCAGAGCTCGGTGCATCCACCATCGCGGCGGAATATTCACGCTATGTGATAGACCTGAACCGTTCTTCAGATAATGCCAATCTGTATCCGGGGCAAGATACTACCGGCCTGTGTCCGGTTGACACCTTTGCCAAGCAGCCGCTATATGCGCCTGAGAATTTGCCGGCAGAAGCCGAGGTGCAGCGCCGCATCGCTACATACTGGCAACCCTATCACCAGCAATTGCAACAAGAGCTGGAACGCCTGTTAAGCCTGCATGGCAGCGTGGTTTTGTGGGACGCACATTCCATTGCCTCGCTGGTGCCGCGTTTTTTTGAAGGCAAATTACCAGACCTGAATTTTGGTACGGCTGACCAGAAATCCTGTGACATAGGTATGCAGAATGCATTGCAGGTATGCCTCAGAAATTCTGCCCATGCGCAAGCCTATACCCATATTTTCAATGGCCGTTTCAAGGGCGGTTTTATCACCCGCAATTACGGCCAGCCATCACGTCATATCCATGCAGTGCAACTGGAGATGAGCCAATGCATTTACATGAACGAAGCAGCGCCCTACGAATACCGGCCTGACCTGGCAGTCAAGGTGCAACCCCTGCTGAGGCAGTTGCTGCAAACCTGCCTGGACTGGAACAAAACACAAGGGAGCGCCGCATGAGTAGCCTGTTTGCCCATCACGCTTTGCTGCCCCAGGGCTGGACCAGCAATGTACGCCTGCACTGGAATGAGGGAGGTGATCTGAGTCTGGTTGAGCTGGATGCAGCTTTGCAGGCGCATGAAAGCCAGGCGCAGTTTGTCCTGCCCGGTATGAGCAATTTGCATTCGCACGCCTTCCAGCGCGCCATGGCGGGCATGACAGAAATGGCAGGCGAGGGCAAGGACAGTTTCTGGACCTGGCGTGACCTCATGTACCGTTATGCCCTGCATATCACGCCTGAGCAAATCCAGGCCATTGCGGCGCAATTGTATGCTGAATGCCTGCGTCATGGTTATACCGCAGTCTGTGAATTTCATTACCTGCATCGTGACCAGGATGGCAGTTTTTATGTGCGCCCAGCCGAGATGGCAGAGCGCGTTATCGCTGCTGCAGAACAGACTGGCATGGGCATCAGCATGCTGCCCGTGTTATACAGTTACGCCGATTTTGGTGAACAGGCTTTGCGCTACGACCAGCGCCGTTTCTCTACCAATGTGGCCGAGATCATGCAATTGATCGAAGCACTGGAAGGCAAGCGCAATGCCCAGGTCGAAGTTGGTGTCGCTCCGCATTCCCTGCGCGCTGCCAGTATCAGCCAGATACGTGAACTGGTAGCGGCACTGCCCGCCGCCCGTCCTATCCATATCCATATCGCTGAGCAGCAAAAAGAAGTCGATGCCTGTATTGCTTACTCAGGCAAACGCCCGGTAGAACTCTTGCTTGATAGTGAGCTTGTGAATGAGCGCTGGTGCCTGGTGCATGCGACTCATCTGAACAAGTCTGAAGTGCAGGGTATCGCGACCAGTGGCGCAGTGGCTGGCATTTGCACGACGACTGAAGGCAATCTCGGTGATGGTTTTTTTGATTTGCCAGATTACATCGCAGCTGGTGGTCGCTTTGGTGTAGGCAGTGACAGCCATGTATCACAAAGCCCGGTAGAAGAATTGCGCTGGCTGGAATATGGCCAGCGCCTACGCCTGCAGGGCCGCAATATTGCCAGCGTTGCAGGTCAGCGCAAGGTCGGTGATTTCTTGTATCAGGCAGCCCTGCAAGGTGGCGCCCAAGCAAGCGGACGCAAGCTTGGACAACTGACTACTGGCTATCGCGCCGATATGGTAGTACTTGATGACGCGCATCCGAATCTTGCAGGTATAGCTAGCACGGATGTGCTCAATACCTGGATCTTTGCAGGCAACGATAATCTGGTACGTGATGTATATGTTGGAGGTAAAAAAACAGTGGAAAACGGCCGTCACGTATTACAAACGGAAATCCGGGCGGCCTACACCAGTTGCATGCATCAATTACGGCAATTATAAACATCAGCAGCGGCCTGCATGAGTAAAGGTGTGGGACATAGAGAACTGCATTGATCGCAATCAGTTCCTTTGGCTCTCAAATTGGCGATGAAAAAGTGTGGGCCAGCAAATAACGTGTGCCGTAATAAATGATTAATGCGTAGTACAGGCTAGGTACAGCAACCCCAAATGCAGAAAGCGCGAGCAATGTTTTACCCGTTCCAGATTTTGGTGCCTGCTCACCGTAGTCATTCTCCCATCTTGGCCCGGAAAGAAAGCAGAGCAAAGGCAGGATAATCAAGGTGATCAGGGGAAATGAAAAAATCTTGATTGACCAAGATGGAAAATTCAAATCACGCAGGCGACTGGCAGACATGGGGTAAAAAAGTGCAGCAAAAGCCATACCCATTGCTGTGATGCACCAGTTAAGAGTAACCAGATCGATGACACCTGTCAGCGCTAATTTTTTGCAGAGTAATATTGTGCTTGCCGACCAGACAATGACGCTGAATGACATGGTGAGCAGATAGGTACCTGCGCCGGTTCTTTGTTTCATAGATATGGCTATGTGCCCAACAGAGAAGGGTGCAATTTTCAAGCTCTTGCACCCTACAAAAAATTACTTACTCATTGCGCAATCTCACTGCAGCATCCCGCAACATCTTCTCCGTCGTTTCCCAGTCCACACAGGCATCGGTCACTGAGCAACCGTATTTGAGTTGCGATAAATCGGCAGGAATAGGCTGGTTACCGGCAATGATATTGGATTCGATCATGACACCGACAATATCCTTGTTGCCGTTGGCGATCTGGTTGATGACATCGGCCATGACCAGCGGTTGCAATTCCGGTTTTTTATAGCTGTTGGCATGCGAGCAATCGACCACGATATTGGGTGGCAACTTCGCCTTGACCAGCGCTTGCTGGGCCATGGCGACAGATACAGTATCGTAATTAGGGCGATCACCACCACCGCGCAAGACCACGTGGCCATACTGATTGCCGCTGGTGCGCACGATAGAGACGCGGCCCTGACCATTCAAACCCAGGAAAGAATGCGGATGGGATGCCGACAAGATCGCATTGATGGCAATGCTGATATCGCCATCCGTACCATTTTTGAAACCCACAGGCGTAGACAGACCGGACGACATTTCGCGATGGGTCTGGGATTCTGTCGTGCGCGCACCGATCGCCGTCCAGGCAATCAGGTCACCCAGGTATTGTGGTGATATCGGGTCCAGCGCTTCAGTGCCGGTCGGCAGACCGAGTTCGCAGACATCCAGCAAAAATTGGCGGGCTTTTTCCATGCCCTCATCAACACGGAAAGAGTCATCCATGTACGGGTCATTGATGTAACCCTTCCAGCCTGTGGTCGTACGTGGTTTTTCAAAATACACGCGCATGACCAGCAACATCACATCCTTGACTTCTTCCTGCAGGGCTCTCAGGCGGCGCGCATAGTCGAGGCCAGCGACCGGGTCATGAATGGAGCAGGGGCCGACGACGACGAACAGGCGTTTGTCCTTGCGTTCCAGTATGTTGCGCAGGCTCTCGCGGCTTTGCTCGACAACATCGCCAGCCAGATCGCTCAAAGGCAGGCGGGCATGCAGTTCTTCAGGGGTGGGCATGTTCTCGAAAGAACTGACGTTGATGTTTTCCAGTATGGTGTGTGTCATGTTAAGTAAGGGGCTTTTGCGTTGAATTTGGCCTACATTATCACCGATTACTGGATTTTTAGAATTGCACGCTAATCACAATCACACATTATTTGATCTGATCTGTTCTGATCGCCTAAAGATAAACTCCCCTAAAATCAAGAGTGAGCCATTTTTACTGCGTCATGACGGATGCGTTTAATGGCATTTTTTCATTGAAAATGATGACCATGTTAAGTACCGCGCAACAACAAGAATTTGCCAGCCAGGGTTTACTGGTACTGCGGCAGCAGGCCAGTGCCGCTTACTGTGAAGAAGTGATTGCCTATTGCGAACAGCAACTGGCAGGGCAGGTGCAACCGATAGAGTATGAAGCTGATACCCGCTATCCCGGCGCACCTGCTTCACGCGAGGCTGAAGGCGGCCTGACTGCCAGGCGTTTATTGCAAGCCTACGCGCGTGATCCGCGTCTGGCGCAATGGGCAACCGGCCAGGCACTGTCAGAACCCTTATTGCAATTGCTGGGTAAGGGGGCAGTGCTGTCGCAGTCGCATCACAATTGCATCATGAGCAAGCAACCGCAGTACTCAACAGCCACAGGCTGGCACAGGGATAGCCGCTACTGGAATTTCCAGCGTGCAGAACTCATATCGTCGTGGTTGGCACTGCGCAATGAAACCGTAGAAAATGGCTGCCTGCTGGTGATACCTGGCTCCCATAAAATCGATATTGATGTTGCGCAACTCGATGAAGCCCAGTTCTTGCGTACTGACCTCGAACAAAACCAGGCTTTGCTGGCGCAGGCCCAACCTGTGCCTTTGCAGCAGGGTGATGTCTTGCTGTTCCATAGCAATCTCTTTCATGCTGCAGGCAAAAACCAGACTGCGGCGACCAAGTTTTCCATGGTATTCACGTACAGGTCTGCAGATAATCCGCCGCGGCCAGGTACCCGCTCTGCGGCTTATCCTGAAATTGCCTTATAAGCGCAGACGGCAATCTCAATCTGCACTATGCTGTAAGCTATCGCTCAGACAGAAGTGGAGTATTGCCATGCTCGGTATGTCAAAGTTGTTGGCTGTAACTGTGATTGTCGCGTCCAGCCTCAGTGCCCAATTTGCCCAGGCGGCCAGCAAGGAAGTGTTCCCTGCCCAGCCTGCTCTGGCTGGCACCACGCTGAACGGCAAGCCATACAAGCTTGACACCAGTAAAGGCGATATCATACTGGTGACCTTCTGGGCGACCTGGTGCCCAACCTGTCAGGCCGAGATGCCCACGTTTCGCAAGTTTTATGAAGCCAATAGAAAATCAGGCTTTGAACTGGTCACCGTCAGCATCGATGATGCAATGAGTGATATTGATGACTATGCCAAACAGGCAAAATGGCTGAGCAGGGACAATCAGGGCTTCCCGTCCCTGTGGCGCAATGCCCCGGATTACCAGGATAATTTCGGCAAGGTATTTGCCACGCCTACCGTTTTTTTGATAGGTCGCGATGGCAAGGTTATGGAATCATACAAAGGCGGCATCAAAGCTGCGCAATGGGCGCACATCAAGGCCATCATCCAAAAGAAGCCGGGCTCGACAAAAAGTTGACCAGCGTTTCAATATTTCACCTGGGATGCAGCCGTCCTTTGTAAGCATTTTATTTGCATTTATCGTAATAAAATCTAGTCAAACTTGCTGCATTGCCATAATGACGTTACTATCTGATAAGTTTCCTGAATTGGAAGCTAATTAGAACTCATTTCATAAATAGGATGAGTGCGAACAAGACGATTTGGGATGCAGTGCAAGGCGTGGTCCGCTGCTAAGGCTCCTGCCTTAGCGAGGGCCACAACGCCGCAATGCACCCAAATCGTCAGTTCCCGGAGGGTTTACCTCATAGCGCGTGCTGGACAGCGTTGGACTCGTTATCAATAGCACCGCTATTGACTGCCTCGTCCGCCTTGCCAGCCCACGCTATGAGGCAAACGCATCTCACCCTATTTATGAAATGAGTTCTAGTTGTACCGCTAGTCTGTTCTACTCTCCCACACAATCCCTGTCCCCAGGCGCATCGCCATGCATAAGTCTGGTCTGCTGCTGTTAGGGATTTGGCATGAAAGGTCCTGGTGAAGTCAAATGCGCTTGTGCAATCCTGTTCCAGCTTTGCGGCTCATGCCCCTGCTGACTTTATTTGCGCTGGTATTTGGCATCAGCATGCATGCAGCATGCGCCAAGGAAGTGGTGATGCTGACCGCCGACCCCATAGACCAGCGTGGTCAGCCTTTTCCCTTGAAGCTGGCAGAAAAACTGTTTGAGTTTATTGAGCGCGAAGGGGGCTTGCAGATACAGCAGCAGCGCAGCCCTTGGCCAAGGGCGTTGCAGGCTGCAGAAAATGGCGAGGGCGTCATATACGGCGTCACCAAAACCAAAGAGCGCGAAAAAATCTTCCATTTTTCCCTGCCCATACAATCGAAGTATATGTTCCTGGTGACCAGGAGTGATGCCCAGTTCCGCTTCAATACCATGGCTGATCTCAAGGGCAAGACCATAGGCATACCACGCGGCTTTAGCTATGGTGACCGTTTCGACGCAATGAAAGACAATCTCTTCAAGGTTGAGGTCGATAATTACGCACCCTTGTCACGTATCTATAAACTCTTGTTCCGGCGTATGGATGCGGGATTGTTTGGCTCTGTGAATAAAGACCCGCACTTTCTTGAAAACAGGTTACAGGCCTTGCGTGATGAAAATGAAGGCAGCACTTCACCTTTTGCCGATATACGTTTGACCGTCTTGCCCAAGCCACTGCTGATAGACACTATCCATTTTGCGGTAAGGGCAGACAAGGATGACGGCATCATCGACAAACTCAATGTCGCCATCCTCAAAGCCCGCAAGGCCGGGCTTCTGGAAGAACTGCGTTAGTTCTTAAATATTTTCCAGAGCAATCAATTCCTGCACAGTCTGACGACGGCGGATTTGTTTGATCTGCTCACCATCGACCAATATCTCAGGTATCAGCGGGCGGGAATTATAGTTAGATGACATGCTGGCACCGTAAGCACCGGCATCATGGAAGACGAACAGGTCACCAATCTCGCAAGCTGGCAAATCCTGGGTCGTAACCACACCACCATCTTCTTGGGTGAACACGTCACCAGATTCACATAAAGGCCCGGCTACTACAGTAGGGCGCAAGGGCGTAGTGCGCGCTGTGCCATCTGCCGCGTGGCAGCTAATGCGATGGAAGCTGCCATACATGGAAGGGCGCACCAGGTCATTGAAACCTGCATCAACCAGCGCAAAGAAATTGCTACCCACCTGTTTTTGCGCACGCAGTTCAGAAATCAATATGCCAGATTGCGCCACCAGGAAACGCCCAGGTTCTATTTCCATGCTGATTTTGTGACCCAGCAGGGTTTCAATTTCTTTCCTGGCCTTGTCCCAGATGTCAAAATAGTGCGCAGTATCGACCGCAGGCTCGTCACCACGGTAAGGGATGGACAAGCCACCACCGATGGAAATCGCCTGCAAGTCACGCTTGCAGATTTTGACCTGTTCTATCATTGCATCGCAAACGCTTTGCAAATGGTCATAATCAACGCCAGAACCGATATGCATGTGCAGACCTACCAGCGTCAAACCATATTGGTCAATGATGGCCAGCGCGTTTTGCAGCTCTTCATGCCAGATACCATGCTTGCTTTGTTCGCCACCAGTATTGGTCTTGCGGCTATGGCCGTGACCAAAGCCAGGGTTGATGCGCAACCATACGGCATGGCCAGGATGTGCCTGCCCCAGTTGCTCCAGCATCTGCGGTGAGCCGCAATTTACCGGGATATTCAATTCCACTACGCGTTTCAGGGTTGCGCGGTCCAGTAAATCCGCAGTGAACACGATAGGCGCATGGCCACCATGTTTAGCCTGGCTGGTATAACCTGCGGCTAAAGCACGCTCTACTTCACCGAGTGAGACAGAATCCACCATCACGCCTTCTTCACGCATCAGGCGCAGCAAATGGATATTGCTGGATGCCTTCTGGGCAAAGCGGATCACATCAAATTGACGCAAGCGGGCAATTTGAGCTCTTATAATAGTGGCATCGTAAGCCCAGCAAGGTGTGTCGAATTCCTTGGCAATATGGGCAAGCTGGCTGGCTGTGATAGTCGTTGTCATGGCAATTTTTCCGGGGCATCCTGAAGTTTGGTGTAAGCTTTACAGTAACTCTACTTTAACAAGTGCAATCCATGGTTTGAATGGGATTCCATAGGGATTTATTCATCCAGCCAAGGCTTTGATCGGAAATTGACGCAAAATGCTTATGAATCATAAACTCGACCAGTTTGATCAAAAAATCCTGCAATTATTGCAACAGGATGCGCGCATGTCGCATGCAGAGATAGGCCGCCAGGTACATCTGAGCCAGCCCGCAGTGTCCGAGCGCATCAAGCGCCTGGAAGCTGCCCAGGTGATACGTGCCTATCGTGCCGATATTAATCCCAAGGCACTCGGTTATCAAATTACTG
Source organism: Undibacterium sp. KW1 (assembly GCF_009937955.1). Lineage (NCBI taxonomy): Bacteria > Pseudomonadati > Pseudomonadota > Betaproteobacteria > Burkholderiales > Oxalobacteraceae > Undibacterium > Undibacterium sp. KW1. Next base: position 392,623 of record NZ_AP018439.1, read on the forward strand.
CCATGATCAGGCTCTCAACGCAGCAGGGGCGGCCTTATGCCCAGTATGTCGCCAATTGTCCTGAAATTATCGATTGCTATACCGTGACTGGGGAAGATGGCGCCGTCATGCGTGTACTGGCGACCGATGTAGAACATTTACAGCGTATCATCAATGAATTGAATGCCTTTGGCTCTACCTCGACCGCAATCGTGCTGACTACCCATGTGGCAGGTAAAGCCATCAGCGCTCCAGCAATGCTGATTGCAGAATGAAAGGAAAACCATGTCCAGAATATCCCGCCTGAATTTAGCTGCATTGGCTGTACTGAGCTCCCTCACATGCATGAGTGCTCAGTTCGCCTATGCTGCCGATGAAGAGGTCGATGCGATAACGCCTTATCGTCCTTCGGTATCCAATTCTGCGCAACTGCCTGTCGCCGGGCAACTGGAACTGGAAATGGGTATCAACACCATCAAGACCGGGCCAGCCCAGCGCCAGAGCCTGCCTTATCTTTTCAAGCTGGCTTTTTCCAAGGAATGGGGAGTCTTGCTTGGTGGTGAGGCGCATATCATCAACGACGATGGTGCAGGCCAGCATGACCGCGGCTTTGGTGATACTTCGCTGACCATCAAGCGGGCGTTTGTCATCAGTGACGATACTGCTTTTGGCCTGGAGTTCGGCAATAAATTCCCCACGGCCAAAGATGCATTGGGATCTGGCAAGTCAGACTGGACTTTGAATGGCATCGCCAGCCAGGATCTGGGCAAAGTACACGCTGACCTGAACCTGAACATGACGCACCTGGGCTTTGCTGAAGATGCGACTTCACACTGGCAAAGTGGCTTGTCAGCGTCTTTCTCGACCGAAATTAATGAAAAAATGGGCCTCACTGCAGAATGGGCTGGCTGGCACCGCTCTGGCACCAAAAACCAGGGGCAGGCGCTGATCGCCCTGACCTATAGCCCCAACAAGCGGCTTACCTTTGATGCGGGCATGACCAAGGGCCTGACCAGCAATTCCCAGGACCGCTCCTGGTTTGCCGGTGTCGTCGTGCCGGTAGCCAGGCTTTGGTAAAGCCGCTATAGCTGTCGCTGTAGAAGTAGATGTCGCTGTGATAGCGCAAAACCTGATTGTGACTTAGGTCGTATAATAGGAGCCTGCTTTGTTTCTTGCTCTGGGAAAACCATGCTGGCACCTTCTTCACCACGTAAATTTGCCATATTTTCAGTCATCGCCGCAACGGCGCTGTTAGCCCTGGCTATCGCTTTTTTTATGACTTACAAGGCAAAAACACCTATGCCGGAGGTGAGTTTCACCAATCTCAAAGGTGAAAAAATATCGACCCAAAGCCTGCGCGGCAAGGTCGTCATGGTGAACTTCTGGGCTACCTCTTGCGCGACTTGCGTTGCCGAGATGCCCAAGATGATAGAGACTTACAATAAATATAATAAGCAAGGCCTGGAGTTTGTCGCCGTTGCGATGAGCTATGATGCACCGAATTATGTCATCAACTATGCTGAAAGCCGCAAGCTGCCTTTCCATGTGTCCCTCGACCCACAAGGCAAGCTGGCGCAATCCTTCGGCGATGTGAAACTGACGCCGACGACCTATGTCATCGACAAGCAGGGCAATATCCTCAAACGCTATGTTGGTGAGCCATCCTTCAGTGAGTTACACGCCTTGCTGGAACAGGCACTGGCGGTCTGATTACCTGCTCGCCTGATATTTTGTTCAGCTTTGCAGGGTTTGCCATTCAGCCCTGGCATTAGCGAGTGCTGCCTTTAGAATTTCTGCAATTTCAGGATGGCTGATCATGCCATCCTCATCCAGCCTGGCGCCGATGACCGGGACTTGTACCGACGCCGTTTCCAGTATCCTGGCTGACATCACACTCAATACTTCACGCAAGGCCGCATCTGCATGCCTGGCCCTGGGCGAGGCATTCAAGACCACCACAGGTTTATAGACAAATACATCGCTGCTGACGGTCCAGTCCAGGGCATTCTTGATGACGCCTGTCATGCCATGCGCATACTCCGGGCTGGCAATCAGTATGATATCGGCTGCGGCTATCTGTTCTTTCAAGCTCAGTACGCTGGCGGGTGGTGATAAATCCAGATCGGGGTTGAACAGAGGCAATGTTGCCATGCCTTCATAGACCTGGATGCTGATATCCGGCGGTGCCAGGCGGCTCAGGGCACGTATCAGCATGGCATTGAGCGAGGCAGCGCGCAGGCTGCCACAAATGGCCAGTATTCTCATTGGCATATTATTTTGAAAATGGATGTAATTGCAGGCATTATGCGACAAACGGGTGATGCCTGTCGTGGCCGTTCGGTGAGCAAAAAAAGCAACTGATGTGTCAAATCATGACACAAGCGATATTATTTTATTGACCAGTAGTAATAAGCAGTCTATTTTTCAAGAAAAATAAATAAAAAGGTAAATGGATGTCTGCATCATTTAGTAATGACGAAATAGAGGACAAATTTTTCCTGTTGGGACAGAGAGAAATTCTGGGCATTTTGAATGATCTTTCGCACAGGCGCGAACCGGTCACTGTCTATTTTAACGAGGGTCGCGAATTCATCGTGACCCTGATACTCTCAGCCAGGGATGATGGCCTGGTCTTTGATATCGGTGGCGATGCGCGCGCCAATAAACTGCTGGAAAAAGCCAGTTCCTGTGTTTTTCTGGCCAGGCCGGACGGCATACGCGTGCAGTTTACAGGGCTCAACCCCCAGCGTTTCAGTTGGGGCAACCAGGATGCCTTTTGGGTGCCAATACCGGCTCGTGTCGTGCGCATGCAGCGCCGCGAGTATTTTCGCAATGAATTGCCCATCGTCGATCCGCTCAAGGTCCGGCTATATGATGAAAAAGGCGAAACCCTGGCATACTGGCCCATCTTTGATTTGTGCGTGGGCGGGCTGAGCGTACAAGTGTCGGGCCCGCCTGAAGTCAAGGTTCAGGACCACATCGCCAAATTGCATATCGTGCTGGGCATACGCAATGTCGTGCGCTGCGAAGGCATAGTGCGTCACGTCACCCAGATAGAAAAAAGCAGGCAGGGCAAGTACCGCATAGGGATCAGTTTCCAGGGCCTGCCGCATGAGATGGATGTCGCCATACAGCGTCATATCAACCAGCTTGAATACGAGAGGCGCAAGTTGTTGCCAAAATAAACACCGCAAGCCTGAGTACTGCACCTGTGACAATGCTGCTTGTTCAGGCTTTCGTCTTGCTATTTGCAAATACCCTGAGTGCAGCCATCAGGCTGATGCACAGCAGCGCTGCAAGCAGGCTGATGGCCAGGTCAGTCAAGGGTAATCTGGCAAAATAAAACAGCCTGGCTAACCCAGGCAAAAGCAGCGCCAGAGATAGCACCGCCATGGCACCAGTCACCACCCACCACAACACTGGGTTGGGCAGACGCAGACTATGCAAAATATTGGCGGACAAACTGCGGTTGATAAAGATCAGACCGATATTGCCTGTCACCATGGCTGTGAATGCCATAGCCCTGGCCTGATTCACTTCCATTTGTTGTAGGGCGAGGTAATAAATCGTCAGTATGGTCAGCAATAATGCCGATCCTTGCAGCAAACCCTTGAACAAGGTTTTACGATTGAAAATTGTCGCCCCGGTGGCCCGCGGCGGCCTTTGCATGACATCGTTTTCTTCCACTTCGGCCTCAAATACCAGTGAACAGGTAGGGTCGATAATGAGTTGCAAAAACAAGATATGCACAGGCATCAACATGACGGGCCAGCCCAGCATGACGGGGATAACTGACATGCCAATCACAGGGATGTGAACGGCAACGATAAAACAAATGGTTTTCCTGAGGTTGTCAAATATCCTGCGGCCTGATTTGACGGCTGCCACGATAGAAGAGAACTCATCGTCCAGCAACACCAGGGCCGCAGATTCACGCGCCACATCCGTGCCCCGCTTGCCCATCGCTATTCCTATATTTGCAGCTTTCAGCGCCGGTGCATCGTTCACACCATCACCGGTCATGGCAACGACTTCTCCAGCGGCTTTGAAGGCATTCACCAGGCGCAATTTTTGTTCAGGCGCGACCCGGCAAAATATGGCAACGTCTGCTATGCGCTGCTGCAATTGCGCCTCATCCATCTCATTGAGTTCTGCGCCGGTGATTACGCCACCTGTCACTGGCAAGCCACACTGTGCCGCGATATTTTTTGCAGTTGCCGGGTAATCACCGGTAATCATCACGACCCGTATCCCGGCCGTCTGGCATTCATGGATGGCTGCCGGTACACCAGCACGTACCGGGTCTGCCATGGCAATCAGGCCAACCAGTTCAAAATCAAAATCATGCTGGATGTCGGGTAGTTCATCTTGCGTCGTGTTCTCGATGACGATAGGCGCATGGACAGCTTTGAATTTTGCTTTGGCGACACCGAGTACACGCAGCCCTTTTTCAGCCATCAGGTTGACTTGTTTCAACAATGCCTCTGCATCGGCTGGCGGCAAGTGACAAAGATCGGCAACTGCCTCGGGCGCGCCCTTGGTGGCAATGACATACTGTTCCTTGTCTTCTGACGCCCAGACTCTGGACATGGCCAGCAATTCCTTTGACAGGGGATACTCTTCAACCAGTCCCCAGCCTGCGTGCAAATGCTCAGTCCTGCTGAGCATGTTTATTCCTGCACCTTGAATGGCTACCTCCATCGGATCAAAAGGCTCACGGTGACTGGCCAGAATGGCGTACTCCAGCACCTCATGAAACTCTTCCGGTAATTCAGCTCTAGGTTGCTGGCAGTCAATGAGCTTATTTCCTGCGAATAATTGGACGACTTCCATTTTATTTTGCGTCAGTGTGCCGGTTTTATCCGTACAGAGCACCGTCGTTGCACCTAGCGTTTCTATGGCTGGTACTCTTCGCGTCAATACCTGTTGCCTGGCCATGCGCCATGCGCCTATACCCAGGAAGAGCGTTAATACGACAGGCAATTCTTCTGGTATCAGGGCCATCGCAAACGTAAGGCCTATCAACACCCCATCCAGCCAGAGCTGGCGGCTGTATCCATACCAGAGTGCCAATAGCACCGCCATGCCCAGGCTGGAGAGGGCGACATATTTGACGACCTTGCGGGTTTCCACTTGCACCCGCGTGGGTTCGATGTCGACTGATGACAAGGCTGCGCCTATCTTGCCTATGGCAGTCTGGCCACCCGTTGCCAGCACTTGCGCCAGTCCTTTACCTTGCACCACCAGACTGCCAGAAAAGACAAAAGGCGTATCTTCGCCACCAGCCTGCTCCATCGCCGCTGGTGAAACTTCCTGGGTCGTTTTGTTGACTGGAACAGATTCACCGGTCAGCAGGGATTCATCGACAGTCAAGTTCAGACAAGACAACAAGACCGCATCTGCAGCTATCCTGTCGCCTTCTGCCAGTACCAGCACATCGCCAGGAACCACTTCGCGGCCTGCGATGCGTATTTGTTGGCCATCCCTGATGACCAGCGCTCTTGGACTGGATAAATCACGCAAGGCCTCAAGTGCACGCTCAGTCTTGTGTTCCTGATAAAAGGTGATAGCGATGATGACAAACACAAAAGCCAGCAATACCAGCGCTTCATGCAAGTCGCCGAGTAACAGGTAAATGCTGCCGCAGGCGATCAGCAGCAAAAGCATAGGTTCGCTTAATACCGTCCAGGCAATTGCCCAGATATTGCGTGGCCTGGCTGATGGCAACTCATTGGTGCCGACAGCCTGCAGCCGCTCTTTTGCGATGGCAGAACTCAGTCCTGTGGTTGCTGTGAGCTCAGGTGTCGCCATGGATACGCCTGTCAGTGATAGTTAAGGGTTACAGCATTACAGAGATAAGCAGGCTGGTATATTGATCAATCTCAAGACTGTCGCAATGAATCAGAAAATAGTGTTTTCATCTCATTGCCAGTAACTTCAGCAATAGCTTGTTCAGTAAAAGCGCCTAAATCAAAATCATCATTCAGCAAAGTCAGGATAAGCTACAAGTTGTGCTTGTAATACCGTTTCAGGAATTTTATAACACTGCCCATACCAGACCGGCTTTTAATCATGTCTTTAGTGCTGCGAACTCTTTTTCAAAGCGAACTGCTGTCCATACGACATGGTGTGGCAAGACCTGCGCCTGATGATAGCAAGGAACTCGAGTGCGAGACCGCTGACCTGGTATTGCTGCCCATCGCTGGCGTGCTGGCCAAGCATGATGGCCCGAAACAGCATGTCATTGCGAATGCCAACCATGCGATTTTTCTGGGAACAGGCCAGCCTTACCGTATCACCCTCCCCGGTGATATAGGCGACGAGGCTCTGGTACTGGATTTTTCAAAGGAAGCACTCATGCAAATACTGGTCGATGCCGCAGGCGTGCAACAATTGTATGCCCCGGTATTGCGGCCGCATAGCCTGTTGCCACCAGCCAGCGTGCTGAGCCGCGAGCTTTTGTGGCGGCATTTGCATGAGCCAGTCATCGATACTCTGGCAGTACAGGAAATCAGTGTTTCAGTACTGACTGCCTCGGTGCAAGCGGCCTGTTTTGAGCGCCAGCAACTGGACCGTGCCAGACATACCCAGACACAACGCCGCAGGCGACAGCAGGTTGAAGCTGTCAAGGAACTGATCTCGCTGTATCCTCAGCAGGAGTGGACGCTTGATGAACTGGCCCGCCAGGTGCATGCCTCACCGTTTCACCTGTCCCGGGTATTCAGGGAAGAAGTCGGTTTGCCTGTTCACCGTTACCTGATACGTACCCGCCTGGCGGCCGCTCTCCGCGCCATGCGGGCAAGCTGTCATGACCTGACACAGATAGCCCATGCATGCGGTTTTGCCAGCCATAGCCATTTCACGTCCAGCTTCCGTTCGGTGTTCGGCATGACGCCCAGCGAATCCCGGCAACGCAGCATGATTTGAGTAAGGCGTGAGGGGCAAGATTTGAGCAAGATATTGGTAGCGCCAGGTAAGGCGGGCATTTAAGCTATGCTGGATAGTTAACTTCCGGTAAGCGCAGATGTCCCATTACTTTGATACCAGGACCAACCCCCGTCAGGCGTACCCGATACTGGCACTGCTTGTCATGCTGATGCTGGTTTTTCCTTTCGTTGCCATGCAATTTGGCAATGCCTGGGTGCGTATCGTGGATTTTGCCTTGCTGTATATCATGCTGGCGCTGGGCCTGAATATCGTCGTCGGTTTTGCCGGTTTGCTTGATCTTGGCTATGTCGCCTTCTATGCCATGGGTGCCTACATGACTGCCTTGCTGGCGTCACCGCACTTTGCCATCCTGCTGGAATCCGTGATCAATAATTTCCCCATACTCGGCCAGACACTGTTGTGGCTATACGGGCCGGAGATTGCTGCGCACGGCATACATTTGTCAGTATGGATCATCGTTCCGCTGGGGGCAGCACTGGCTGCAGTGCTGGGTGCATTACTCGGTGCGCCTACCCTCAAATTGCGCGGCGATTACCTGGCGGTCGTGACCTTGGGCTTTGGTGAAATTGTCCGTATCTTCATCATCAACCTGAACTCGCCCATCAACATCACCAATGGCCCCAAGGGCATCAACATGGTGGATCATATCCGCATCTTTGGCGTGTCACTGGGTGGTGAACCTGGCTCACAGGCGACCGTCTATTTTGCCGGCTTTTCCATGCCATCTGTGAATGCCTATTACTTTCTCTTCCTGGGACTTTGTGCCAGCATTATTTTCGTCACCGTGCGCCTGCATGATTCTCGCCTGGGGCGCGCCTTTGTCGCCATCCGTGAAGATGAAACTGCAGCCGTTGCCATGGGCATCAATACCCGCAATATCAAATTACTGGCGTTTGCCATGGGTGCCTCCTTTGGTGGCGTGGCAGGCGCCATGTTTGCTGCCTTCCAGGGCTATGTGTCACCAGAATCGTTTTCTCTGGGGGAATCGGTATCCATCCTGTCCATGGTGATACTGGGAGGCATAGGCCATATACCCGGCGTGATCCTGGGGCAGTGCTGCTGGTGTTATTGCCCGAATTACTGCGTTATCTGGTGCCACCCCTGCAGCAACAGCTATTCGGCCACATGCTGATAGAGCCCGAAGTCTTGCGGCAATTATTGCTGGGCCTGACCATGGTCATCGTCATGCTCAAGCGCCCGGCAGGTCTGTGGCCTGCGCCCAGACATGAAGACAAGATGATTCCTGTTGCCTGAAAAAGTGCTGATAAAATGTGCTCCATAATTCTGGGAAGGGAAAATGAAAATGACGATAGAAAAAATGCGCGTACAGGTTGAGCTGGCCTGCAATGATGAGGCGGATTTTGAAGAGACCATGACATTGCTCGATAGTCATATCGCCTCTCATCCCGAGAATGCAGAATATCTGCGCATGCGTATTGCCATGTTTGATGCAGCCTACGACCATATTTCTGCCTGGAAGGACAGAAAAGTGCTGGCGCTCTTGCAGCCTGAAGACCTGGATAACCAACTGGCGATACTGGCGCGTCAGCACAAGTCTGCATACTGGATTACCGATGAAGTCTTTGAAGAAAAGATGCAGGCGCTGTTTCCTGATGAAGGTGGCGACGAGGATGAAGATGACGACGGTAAAGAGTACGAGGACGAAGAAGTAAGCGAGGAGGGAGAAGTAAGCGAGCATGAAGACGATGAGGATACGGAAGATGAACCTGTCGATCCGGCCCTGCTTGCCGCCCGCGAGGCTTTGGAAAAAGAGGCAGCCAGTTACTCAGAGCAACTGGAGCAACAAGCCATGTATGGTTTTGTGCAACTGATGAAAGAGCATGCAACAGATGCAGGCAAGGCTGACAAGATACTGACTGCCTGGTCTGACGCAAATATTTGGAATCCGTGGTTGCGTTACAGTATGATTTTGCAGGCTCTGGCAGCACATCCTGACAAAGTTGAATTTAAAAAAGAGCGGGCCCGATTGCTGGTTGCTATTTGTGATGCGGTTGAAGAAGATAGTGCCAAGGCGCCTCCCGGCTTTTTCGAGCACATGATATTAGGCCGTATGCATGCTCATACAGTGTATGAGGCTATAAACGCTATCGATGAAATCGATAATCTCGAAGATGCCGATCTATTGACGCAAAAAGGCCATCTGCTGAAAGCGCTGGATAAATATCCTGCAGCAGCAGACGCCTACAGGCTCGCTGCCAAAGCCTATGAAGCTGCCCTGCAGAATAGTAACGAAGAAGAGCAGGAAGTACTGAATCATAGACTGCAAGAGGTTTTGCAGGAGGCTGACACCTGCCAAGGTGGGCGTGCCAGTATTCACGCAAGGCATTTTGCAGAGCTGGAAAATACCATGGCGCAATTGGGTCAATTGCCCGCAAACTTCAGGAACGAGGAAGTCGGCTTTCGCGATAGAGCAGAAGTCATGGCCAATCTCAAATCGGCACTAGGTGAGTGGCAAGAACACAGTACCAACACACCTGAAAAACCGAACGAACAGGAGATGCAGGAAATAAAATCCGTGGCTGCCAAAGTCGCAAACTCTACCGTAGGTTTGGTCAGTTGGGCGCATATCGACATCGCACCTATGGAAAAAGCTGCGTTCAAGGACGAAATGCATCCATGGCTCGATGAGATGCAACAAGCCATGGCGAAGACCGACATGCAGTTTTTGTCCTGGTTTCAAAATATGGCGAATGTACTTATCTTGAAACGTGAAGCCCCGGGCGCATGCTGGCTGGCACCCACACAGGAGTTTGCCTTGCTCATTGAGGCAGCAGGCAATGCGCGCCTGAAGCGCTGTGTAAGCTTGCTCAGCGATGGCAGTCTGCTGCTGACATCGGATGCGCGTAGCAGCTCGTATTACCTTAGCGGCCCCCGCGTGCACAGCTTTGCCCTGTTCAAATCTACACCTGTAACAGATATGCTGGCCTTGCATGAGGCCAGGTTACACGCCCATCTGGCTCGCCAGCCTGGTGTTGAAGTCAGGCTTATTACTGACCTGGCAGACATAGAAGAGTTTGAAAACCTGTTGCGCACCCATGCCCGCGAATTCCGTCTCGCCTATGGCATAACCGACCCCGAAATCCGTGGAATGAATGTGCAGTTCAATGATGTTTACGCACATGAATTAAAGCGGGAAGTGGCAGAAAGGCTCGCTGCATTGCAGGCAGGGTAAGCCAACAAGTTTATCCACATCACTTATCTAGAAAAAAAGTTCTAGACAAAAGTTTCTAGAACATTTATTCTGCATCCATTGTTAAATCCGGATGCTGAATATGTCTTCTGCTGTTGCAAAATCATCTATCCCCAAGCCCACGGCATCTGAGCTCAATTTGCTCAAGGTGCTGTGGCAGCATGGTCCCATGAGTGCCAAGCAATTGCATGAAACCATACAGGACGAGCGCCCCGACCTGGCCTATGCCACGGTCTTGCGTCACCTGCAAATCATGCACGGCAAGGGTATATTGACGCGGGATGAGAGCCAGCGCTCGCATGTGTATGCACCCTCGCAAGAGCAGGATTCGCTGCAAACCAATTTGCTCAAGGACATGATACAAAAAGTCTTTGCCGGTTCTGGCAAAGCGCTGGTGCTGGCTGCCTTGCGTGGCCATGTCACGGATAAAGAACGTGATGAAATCGAACAGATCATGCAGGATGAAAAAAAATCATGATGCCAGCTTCCACATACGCAGAATACACACTCGCTGAATTGCTGGGCTGGCCGCTGCTGCATTTTGTCTGGCAGGGTGCACTGATCGCCAGTATCTGCGCCATTTTGCTGGCTGTGACCCGCAATGCCCGTCCACAATTGCGGTATGCACTGGCTTGCACGGCAATGCTGGCTTGTTTGTTGTGGCCAGCGCTCGGCATAGTGCAGCAATGGCAAGAACCGCAAACCATCAACCTCGAAACAGCCATACAACTGGCCGGCAAAGCCAGCATTTCACTGGACCTTGTCTGGGTCAGGCAAAGCCTGCTTGCTGCACAGATAGAGGCCTGGTTGCCGCTGGTAGTCACCCTGTGGAGCATGGGTGTGCTATTGATGTTGATGCGCCTGGCACTGGGCTTGCTGTGGGTGTATCGCCTTGGCCAGCATGGCAATGATATTGCAGTCTTGACGCAGCAATGGCAGGCACGCACCAATCAATTGGCGTATCAATTTGCTATACGCCGCCAGGTGCAGGTGAAGTTCCAGAAAGACTTGTTAAGCCCGGTCACTTATGGCTGTATCAAGCCTGTCGTGGTCATGCCTGCGTCCTTGCTGACCGGCATGCCACCCGACATGATAGAAGCCTTGCTGGCACATGAACTGGCCCACATCAAGCGCTGGGATTATGTCGTCAACCTTTTGCAAAACCTGGTCTTGTCGCTGCTGTTTTATCATCCTGCAGTGTGGTGGATTTCCAAGCGCATCGATGCAGAAAGAGAACTGATTGCCGACGACATGGCAGCCGCGATGCTGGGCCAGACCCGCCCACTGGCGCGTGCCCTGCAAGTGCTGGATAAATTGCAGATCGCTGCAATGCCGCAAGCCGCGATGGCGGCCAGCGGTGGTGATTTGCTGTCACGCATCAAACGCCTGGTGCGCCCTGATTCACAACCCTGGCACTGGAAGATGGCCGCGCCCGTGCTCGGTATTGCTGCGGCACTGTTGCTGGTATTGCAAACCCAGGTGAATGCCACACCAGAATCATCAGAGCCCTCAGTGCCATCAGCCCCAGTTGCCGCCGCAAAAGCAGAACCGGTTACCCACATCAGCGCCTATGTCAAAACCAGTTCAGAACATGTACTGGTGGTGGATGAACAAAGTGGCAAAGTCTTGCTGGAAAAAAATGCCGACACTATCGTGCCCATCGCATCCATTAGCAAACTGATGACAGCCATGGTGACGCTGGATGCAAAACTGGATAAAGATGAAGCCATCACCATCAGCAAAGAAGACGTGGCAGGCTGGCATACCAACCAGGTCAAGCTGCAGCCAGGCACGGTGCTGTCACGCCAGACCCTGCTGGAGTTGGCGCTGATTCCTTCCAGCAATGCGGCTGCCAAGGCACTGGCCAGGACTTATCCTGGTGGCAAGCCCGCTTTTGTGGCAGCCTTGCAAAGCAAGACGGCCAGCCTGGGTTTGCAGGCTACCCATCTGGAAGAAGCGGCAGGCATCTCACCCAATAACCGCTCGAATGCCAGAGATATTGCACTGCTGGTCAAGGCCGCAGCCAGCTACCCGGAATTGCGCAAGCTCGCCAGCCGCAGTGAAGGCAGCTATACCGTCGCCGGCCTAAGCTATGACTACCAGAGCACCAACAGCCTGACGGCCAGCAAGGACTGGGACATCAGTATCTCAAAAACCGGTTACTCCAAAATCGCAGGCCGCTGCCTGACCATGCGTACTACCATCGCTGGCAAGCCCGTCATCATGGTCTTGCTGAATGCAAAAAACAGCGATGTACGTACTGATGACGTGATGCACATACGCACGGCGCTGGAAACTGCCAAGCCCGGCTAAACCACAGTCCCATTTACACACTGACTGTCCTGCGCCCTGAACCCTGAACGGCGCAAGGACCAGTCACACCCGTTACAACCCTTAATCTGTCGATGAAAGAAAACATCATGCTTTTTCAGCAGGCATCAACACGTCTATCTACCATAGCGCTCAGTGTTCTGGCACTGTTTGCCGGTAAGCAGGCGTTGGCACAACAACAGGCACAGCAAACACCGCAACAGGTAGAAATCAATGCAAAGTCACAACCCAATCGCGATCGTCAAGACGATGTCGGCATGCGCAGCATCTATGGCCGTGAAGACATAGAAAAATACGGGGATACCAATCTCAGCGAAGTCTTGAAACGCCTGCCCGGCATCAGTGTCACCGAGAGCAAGGGCAAGGGCGCAGAGATACGCATGCGCGGCCTCGGTAATGGTTACACCCAGATATTATTGAATGGACAGACCACGCCGGTAGGTTTCACCATAGATAGCATCGCCCCTGACTTGATAGAAAAAATAGAAGTCATGCGTGTCGCCAGCGCCGATGTCAGTGCCCAGAGTATTGCTGGAACGATCAATATCATCCTCAAGAAAAAAAGCAGCAACCAGGCGACAGAAATCAAAGCAAATGCCAGCCTGCAGGCCGGACGTTTGTCGGGCAACCTGTCATGGAGTTTGGGAAATCAGTTTGACGATAAACCTGAAATTTCTTATGTGCTGGCAGGTACCTTGGAGAGCAATGTCAATCAGCTCAATACCTTGGCGACGGAAAGCCAGTCTGAACGCGCGAGCATGCGTGATGCATGGGAAACGACAGCAGACAGACAACTGCAGCAAAGCCAGCAAAACCGTCGTGATGCTGCCAGCCTGTCGCCACGCCTGAACTGGAAAATCAATGCGCAAGACAGTCTGAGCTGGCAGGGCAATTTGACTCTCGCCAGGCAGGAGCAGACCAAGCAGGAAAAAGAAAATACCTATGTTGGTGACAGTACCGAGTTCCCGGATAACCACTCCATCTGGAGCGCCCACGTATTCACCTCGCGTAACGATCTGAGTTGGGAGCGACGCCTCGCCGACAGCGCCAGGCTGAGCATGAACCTGGGCTGGAACAGCCTGGACAGATCGACCAAATTTCATTTCTGGGGCAAGGACAATGCAGGGACATTAAAAATACATCGTTATGTCACAGGTGATGCCGATGAAAATGAATACCGCTTCAATGGCAAATACCTGGCACCGTATTCAGAATCACATGTGCTGAGTCTGGGCTGGGAAGCCAGTCGGGCATTGCGTCATGAAAACCGTAATGAGCAGGAATTCACTACACTGCCTGACAGCGCACACGACTACCAGGCCAGCTTGCAAAAACTGGCCGTTTATCTGCAGGATGAATGGACCATCAATAATGCCTGGTCAGCTTACCTGGGTTTGCGCATGGAGCGTATCAGCAGCAATAGCAAAGAAGCAGGTAATTTTGATTTTCAAAATAATGCCAGCATGCTCAGTCCTATACTGCAAAGCGTCTGGAAGCTCGACGCCCAAAGACAATGGCGCATGGCACTCAACCGCAGTTTCAAATTGCCTACCGTGGGTAATCTCGTACCACGCCTGTTCCGCATCGATAACAACAATACCCCGCTCAATTCAGATTTTCAGGGCAATCCCAACTTGCGGCCAGAACGCGCCTGGGGCATGGAGCTGGCTTATGAGCACTACCTGACTGAGAATAGCGTCATCAGCGCCAACACCTATTGGCGACGGATAGATGATGTCATGCTCGAGCAGACTACACAGATTGGCAGCACCTGGGTCAGCAGTCTCGCCAACAATGGTCGCGCCTGTATCCTTGGTCTGGAAATTGAGGCAAAACTGAACTTGCAGCAACTGGCGTCCAGCATGCCAGTGCTGGAGCTGCGCGCCACTTTCAACCGCAACTGGTCAAGGGTAGAACAAGTGCCCGGCCCTGATAACCATCTGGCACAACAGGCGGGTTTGATGGTCAGTGCTGGTGCCGACTACCAGATCAATCCCGCCTTGCGGGTGGGGGCAGATTACAGCTATCAGGCCGCAAATAATATTCGTGAATCAGCTTATCTGACAGGGCACAACAGCCCCAGACGTCATCTCGATATCTACCTGGCCTGGAAGCAAAACAAGCAAAGTCAGTTGCGTTTTTCAGTCAGTAATGTGCTGCAACAAGACAAGCTCGACAGCGGCATCTATACCAATGCAGTTTCACGCTGGACAGATATCAATCAACAACAGTCAGCGCGAACCTGGCGGCTGGTATGGGAAGTGAAGTTGTAATCCGGCCCGGCAGCATCTCTCCATTTTTAAAACATTGGCTGTTAAAACAACAGCTAAAAAAACTTTTAGGAAAATAAAATGAAATCAGTCGTCCTGCATTTCTATCAAATCAGCATCTTATTCATCGCAGCCATGTTCAGCCTGACAGCCACGAGCGCAGAAACTGACCAGCTCAAACGTGTCGTTGATGAGGCCATACTCCCGGTACAGGAGAAAAATGCCATCCCTGGCATGGCCGTCGGAATTTTCGTCAATGGCAAACAATATGTGTTCAACTACGGGCTCGCATCCAAAGCCGGGAATGTTCCCGTCACCGATAACACCTTGTTTGAGATAGGTTCCATCAGCAAAACCTTTATCGCCACCATGACCACGCTGGCACAGGGCAGAGGAAAACTGGCTTTGAACGACAAGGTCGCTGACCACATTGCCAGCCTCAAAGGCTCGCAGTTTGGCGAGACTAGCCTGCTGAGCCTGGCAACGCACACGACAGGCGGCTTGCCCCAGCAGGTTCCTGAGGAAGTGATCAGTGATGAGCAACTGATCACCTATCTCAAGAACTGGAAGGCAGATCATATCCAGGGCACATACCGCACTTACAGCAATATCAGCATAGGCCTGCTCGGTGTTATCGCAGCCCAGAGCCTGCAGCAGCCCTTTGCCACCATCATGCAGGAACAGATATTTCCCACTCTGGGCATGAATAATAGTTACATTGTTGTGCCAGAAAGAAAACGTGCAGACTATGCGCAAGGCTATAAAAAGGACGACACCCCGGTACGCATGAGCGAAGATGTTCTCTCGGCAGAAGCCTACGGCGTCAGAACCAGCGCCAGCGACCTTGTGCAATTCATCCGCGCTAATCTGGGTCAGATGGAACTCTCCCCCGAATTTGCAGCCGCTCTGAAGAACACCCACACCGGCTACTTCAAAGCGGGTGGCATGACCCAGAGTCTTGTCTGGGAACTTTATCCCTACCCGACAGATATTGCTGCCGTGATCACAGGCTCATCCCGACTCATGGCCTTTGACGCCACTCCGGTGACCAAAATCACACCACCGTTCACACCCGGTAAAAACGTCTTTATCCATAAAACCGGCGCCACCGGTGGCTTCGGTGCCTACATCGCCTTTGTACCAGCCAGTAACATGGGTATCGTCATCCTGGCCAACAAGAATTATCCAAATCAGACACGCATAGAGACTGCGCAAAAGATTTTGAGGCAGTTGGGCATGTAGATCATGCGTTATATCCGGAGTAAGGTGAAGCCCAAATAGTGAAATTTGAAAATGCCTTTCAAGTCCTGCGCCAGTTGTCTAAATAATTTGCTGGCGCGCGGCAGCTTTTGCTTGATCAGGTAAGCAGAATTTTGTATTGGGGCTTACGCCGCATAGTTCTTCTCGCAGCAAATATTCCAATCTGTTAGACTCCTATCCGCCTGCGGGTAGGGGGGATTAAAGTTCCGGTCAGAGCACATATCCCAATCTGTTAGACTTTCACGGGTCAGCGGCCACGCTTCGCGCAAGTTCCGGTCAGAGCACATATCCCAATCTGTTAGACTTAAGGTCGTTGTAGATTCCACCGACCCGCAGTTCCGGTCAGAGCACATATCCCAATCTGTTAGACTCAAAAACACGATCGACACAACCATTCGAGTGTTCCGGTCAGAGCACATATCCCAATCTGTTAGACTTTCCCTCTTGTCAGGTATAGCATTCAACCAGTTCCGGTCAGAGCACATATCCCAATCTGTTAGACTTATGAGCATGCGCATGAATGCCGACCCTCTGTTCCGGTCAGAGCACATATCCCAATCTGTTAGACTGCCTTGGACATGCGCGACAGCCTTATCTATGTTCCGGTCAGAGCACATATCCCAATCTGTTAGACTTCAAATGAGCGATGACATCAATGTGAGGCGGTTCCGGTCAGAGCACATATCCCAATCTGTTAGACTTACACCAGCGCTGGACGGCATGCAAACAGTGTTCCGGTCAGAGCACATATCCCAATCTGTTAGACTACAGTCGCTGATCACAAGCGCCCACATCGTGTTCCGGTCAGAGCACATATCCCAATCTGTTAGACTAGTCAAGGCTGGCATAAATAAGAAAGGATGGTTCCGGTCAGAGCACATATCCCAATCTGTTAGACTTCAATTTGCTCAGCGAAGAAACGGACCAGCGTTCCGGTCAGAGCACATATCCCAATCTGTTAGACTTCAGAACCAGAGCACAACATCCATTCAGAAGTTCCGGTCAGAGCACATATCCCAATCTGTTAGACTTTATAACCATTTGACGCGTGATTAAATCCTGTTCCGGTCAGAGCACATATCCCAATCTGTTAGACTCAGAACGCGCAGCCCGTTCAATCCGGTGAAGTTCCGGTCAGAGCACATATCCCAATCTGTTAGACTGAGACAAATGCTGGCATGAATTATCAATCAGTTCCGGTCAGAGCACATATCCCAATCTGTTAGACTAGAGGCAAGTTCGTCTGAATAGCCGGGATGGTTCCGGTCAGAGCACATATCCCAATCTGTTAGACTAGCGACGTTTTTGCCAAGCGTAGCGATGGAGTTCCGGTCAGAGCACATATCCCAATCTGTTAGACTGCCGTCCAATCGATCAGCCTCATTGAACAGTTCCGGTCAGAGCACATATCCCAATCTGTTAGACTGATTCTGCTTGTAACCTTCCCACATCTCAAGTTCCGGTCAGAGCACATATCCCAATCTGTTAGACTTCAGTGCTGCGGCATCGGCAGGCGATATTGGTTCCGGTCAGAGCACATATCCCAATCTGTTAGACTTTTGATCGTGAAGTTGTGGACACATTGATTGTTCCGGTCAGAGCACATATCCCAATCTGTTAGACTCACTTATATGTGCATGGAGAGCAGGGCATAGTTCCGGTCAGAGCACATATCCCAATCTGTTAGACTTCATCAAGTATCAATTCGCCAAATAGCTTAGTTCCGGTCAGAGCACATATCCCAATCTGTTAGACTCAAGATACTTTGCAAAGACGGCAACGAGTGGTTCCGGTCAGAGCACATATCCCAATCTGTTAGACTTGAGCGCCATCGTGATTTTGGACATATTCTGTTCCGGTCAGAGCACATATCCCAATCTGTTAGACTACCGCCGTCTATCGAGTCATTAATTGCGGTGTTCCGGTCAGAGCACATATCCCAATCTGTTAGACTAACATCATGGCGACCGTACGCTTAACCGAGTTCCGGTCAGAGCACATATCCCAATCTGTTAGACTGGAAGGCGAATACGCCAAGGCCGTCGACATGTTCCGGTCAGAGCACATATCCCAATCTGTTAGACTCGATCAACAGCAGAATCACCTTGTTGAGGTGTTCCGGTCAGAGCACATATCCCAATCTGTTAGACTTCAAATGAGCGATGACATCAATGTGAGGCGGTTCCGGTCAGAGCACATATCCCAATCTGTTAGACTGAGAGTTTCAAGGATGATTGCTTGCTGGTCGTTCCGGTCAGAGCACATATCCCAATCTGTTAGACTTACAGGGTTTCCGGCAACAGGTACAGCCTGGTTCCGGTCAGAGCACATATCCCAATCTGTTAGACTGAGCGCGTCATGTCTAAAAAACCCCTGATTGTTCCGGTCAGAGCACATATCCCAATCTGTTAGACTTTGCCCACATCACCACTGGCAGACCATACTGTTCCGGTCAGAGCACATATCCCAATCTGTTAGACTGGCATCAATCCACGCCTTATTAGCTATCGCGTTCCGGTCAGAGCACATATCCCAATCTGTTAGACTGCGGACGATACGTTGACAAAGATGGTAAGGTTCCGGTCAGAGCACATATCCCAATCTGTTAGACTTGCCAAGCTGAATCCTCGACCAAGCATGTTGTTCCGGTCAGAGCACATATCCCAATCTGTTAGACTCCCAGAACTTCCACGCCTCATCAATGACAAGTTCCGGTCAGAGCACATATCCCAATCTGTTAGACTGGCGTAACATTTGAGGTCAAGCCCAATGTAGTTCCGGTCAGAGCACATATCCCAATCTGTTAGACTACTCCATTGCCACCTGTGTATGTCATCCGGGTTCCGGTCAGAGCACATATCCCAATCTGTTAGACTCTATCTGTGCAATTTGATCGCGCAATTCCTGTTCCGGTCAGAGCACATATCCCAATCTGTTAGACTGATTCATCCCACGCGAAGAGGGTGATGTAGTTCCGGTCAGAGCACATATCCCAATCTGTTAGACTGCGCGTACACGTATCGCGGTACAGCCGCAGGTTCCGGTCAGAGCACATATCCCAATCTGTTAGACTGGACGACTCCAACAAAGAACCAGCAGCAGGGTTCCGGTCAGAGCACATATCCCAATCTGTTAGACTCATTTATCACTCACCTGATTGGATCAATCAGTTCCGGTCAGAGCACATATCCCAATCTGTTAGACTTACAAATTGGATGGTAGCCGAAAGCTGACTGTTCCGGTCAGAGCACATATCCCAATCTGTTAGACTATCAGACCTGATTTTTCCATTTAACGAGGAGTTCCGGTCAGAGCACATATCCCAATCTGTTAGACTATCATGCTTGTATATGCAAAACAATATAGGGTTCCGGTCAGAGCACATATCCCAATCTGTTAGACTGGACGGCATTATATTGCGCCTGCATCCTGAGTTCCGGTCAGAGCACATATCCCAATCTGTTAGACTACGGCGATGAGTCGTGGCGCGCTCAATGAGGTTCCGGTCAGAGCACATATCCCAATCTGTTAGACTAGTTGAGTCCACATACATACCGCCGCCGCAGTTCCGGTCAGAGCACATATCCCAATCTGTTAGACTAGAAATGCAATAAGCCCCTGATTATTCAGGGGTTTATTGTTTTTTGAGGCAAGAAAAATGGCTGAATTCATCAGAATAAATCGAATTGGTCGGGCATTTTTTTCGCTGCCTGCTTGGCTTTTCCGCGAAAAGTGATGATGCGCTCGTATTGTTTGTCAGTAAATTGTAGGATATTTACCTTGCCACCGCTAGGCAGTTTTTGTTCTACGCGCCTGCAATAAGTCTCCACTTGTGTCTGACTCGTGCAAAAGCGCATATACACAGAAAATTGTGACATTTCAAATCCCATGTCCAGCAAGGAATTGCGAAATTCTGTCGCTGCCTTGCGCTCGGCCTTCTCTATAACGGGTAGGTCAAACATCACTATCATCCACATGATGCGATATCCGCTGAGCATGGCATATTACTCATCAAGCAGGGATGCCGCGAGGTTCAGGGGAAGGCCGGGCAGGGGTAAATCCAGTTTTTCTTTTTCTCCAATAAATATCTGTGCCAGGGAAGTTGCCAATTTTTGGGTGCAAACAATGATGGGCGTGACGCCTGCGCTGGTTTGCATGTCGTCGTACATGGTGCGTACCAGTGCGCGCTTGGTTTCTGGCGTGATCATGTTTTCCCCCTGTTTTTGTAGTTGCCACACTTTTAAATCCACCATGGGACGAAAAGGTTCCATCAAGTCATCAACCAGGCGCATGGCATTGCCTTCGTTGCTGTGGTGTAATCCAAGTGTGGGATGTAGCCCTGCCGCAACAATGGCTCTTGCTGTTGTAGCACGCAACACGGTGTAGCCATAATTGAGCATGGCATTGAGTCCACCTGCTTGCTGGTCACGTCTGAAGCTATCACCAAAGAGTAAAGTCCAATATCTTCTGGCACCTTGGGCTTCAAAGTTATCAGGATCTCCTGAGCGCACTTTGCGCACCAGGGATGTCAGAGGAATTGTTGGTGCATTGGCAGCTTCCAGGGCTGCTGCCTGCTGCTGCAATTTGGACTTAACGATATCTGCCCATAAACGTTTGATCGTGGGTTGTGAAGCTGCAATTTGCGCGTCAAAGCGTTTGGCTTGTTGGTAATTGCCTTCTATGGGGAGTAGCATGCCTGCTGCATTGTGGTTGGCCGAGCATAGTACAAAAGGTGCGCAACGCTCGGCCAGGGCAATCAGGAGATTATTGGTATAACTCAGACCATGCGCATTGGCGATGACTGCCGCAATATCATCTAGCGGTACCTGGCCTAATTCTTTGCGCTCACCTTCTGTATCTTGCACCACCATAAAGCCACGTGATAGAAATAAATGCCGTCGGTCATCTGCTATTTCTACTATGCGGCCTATCATGGTAACTATCCCCTAAATCCAGGGTCACGAAGTTTGCCGGTTTCAGAAACTGTACAGCGTCTGCCTTTGGCCTTTTGAAGAGAACCAGGCATCTTTGATATATATGAAAATGAATTTTCCTTGTCTCTATTTCTGGCATCTACATTAGCTTCATTGTGCTCAGCAATAAATATTTGGCCGTTCTGTTTTATGTTTGCAATAACCATTGTTTTCAGCTTGCCATCTATCTCTAACCTTAGGTAGTCTTTGCTCATTATTCGCATTGCTAGCAATTTTCCAGATACAGTTAATTTGGGATCGCGAAGTTTTTCCCAGCCCTTTTTTTCTCCAAATTGACGAATAATTTGATACGCTTCAAAAGTCGTAATGACATCACCATTCCAGCGACCTTTGTCGTCTGCCCATATCTCCATGCAATAATTGCTGCCACCTACATACCCTTTATAGGGTTTTGATTGTCCATCTTCAGTGATGCCGTGACGATCATTTGCTTTAGCATCGCTAAACGCAATAACGCCGAGTTTGCGCACATCTAGTTCACGGCGTACCCCATCTTCGGATAAGACTCTGTGTTGGACCAAGCCATCTTTGCGCAATCCCCATGCGCTTGCTTCGTGCATGGCACCCTGGTAACCATGTTCGGGTTTGTAACTGACAACAATATTATTCAATGCACGTTCTACATGTTCACGATAACCGGGCCATGGCTCGTCGACCTTGTCCAGCAATCGCTTGCTTCCTGATTCCCATGCACGGTCACTGGAACTGGAAAATGTATTCAATGTTGATCTGTCGGTAATGCCGATCACGCAGGCGTCCAGTGCATGATGGCGATGGTCTTCACGGTTCTTTGTATCATCTCCTGAGAGTAATTTATTGAGTGAAAACTTACCGCGTAATAAGCCCGTTAACCGACCTGGGATCGCCCAGACTTGATTATGTGGACAGATACAAGTCAAATATTCTTTTGCTATCCGTGATAAATAAGCCGTATCATTCAATGCCCGTGGTAAGAAATCTTTTTCACCATCTAGCCATTGTTCCATTCCATCGATGGCAAAGCGTTTCTTCTTATTTGTCGGCATTAGGGCAGCACGCAACAAAATGGCTTCATAGTCATAACCAGCTTGTTGCACACGTCCAAAGGCTTCATATGGAGTTTGATTTCCTTTTGCACGATTTGCACGGGTTAAAGAGACGGTCTTGTTCGCCATGCTATCGTCGAGGGTACGTTTGAATGGCAAGATGTGCTCAATCTCAACGTCTCCACGCAGCAATCTGTCTATGCTGATTTGCTCGCCTGTGTATGGGCAACAGCGATCGGCGATGTTCTTTGGATTTAATTCCACCCACAATTGCATTTTCTGTGATAGTTCACGTCGCTTGTTTTTATCGAGATGTGATGCTTCAAGATTCAGTATTCGGCAAGCTTCCTTGACATGAATATCATTTAAATCTTGCTTTGTTTTTTGTTCGCGTTGAATTTCCAGCTTACGTTCACGGCTTAATTTTAATTCTCGCGCTACTTCAATAATGACTTGTGTTGGATGTCCATATTCCCGGATGAGCGTGTTGACAACCGCACGAACTTGATTCAGTCCAATATGCACAGTTGGATTTGCTATTTTCCCATAGCGCTCTTCATCATTGCGTGGATTGTTTTTTTCAAATGCCACATGGCGTCGCAATGGAATGCCGTAGTAAGGCAATTCCTCCATGATCTCGCCGGTTTGTTGCGCATGTGAGATTGCACTATGACTATCAAATTTTGCAGCGACCACTGCCTTGTCATAAGTAATCACATCGGACATCAATGCAGGTAAGATACGGCTCAGTGCTGTTTTTCCCAGTCGTCCAAATCCTTCTGGCAAACTGGCATTGGCAATTCTTTCTGCATGTTCTTCATCCACGCCGGTGTGGCCCTGTAGCCATGCAACAAGTTTGGCTTCGCTTGCCTCTTCTAATAATTGAGTCACTATGTCATCTTGCAATGCCGGTACAAAGTCATGCCATGCTGCGCCAAAGTGTTCAGGTTTTGAAAGCGCAACACTTGTTGCATTTCCTTTTAGCCGGTCGCGTTTGATGTCTTCCAAATTAAAGCTGGTGGTCCCAGGCAACTTGAGAGCCTTGACCATGGCAGTGAATGTCAGGTCACTCTTGGTCTCCATCAGATTGGCAAGTGTGTTGCGTTGCGCCATTGTCAGATTTTGTTCTTGTAAGCCTTCCGTTAAAATTCGCAAATGATTTAGTTCTTGATAGATACGGAATCGCTGCGTACTTGGTAATGCGAGGGGCGCTCGCGGTTCTTCGGGTATCAGAGTACAGCGGCCCGGCACTACTGGTTTCAAGGGGCGCTGATGCAGCAATATGTCTTTTAATTCCAGTCGTGCCGCCTCAGTAAAGAGTGCAGGATTAAATTTTTCTTGTGCTGACCATAAAGTATCAAATTCATGCTCTATCATTGCGCGGTCAGCGTAAAAATCGTATTTTTTGTCCTTTTGCGTTTTCCCTTGCAGCCGGGCACGTACGCTCTCCCCATTTTTTGAGCGTTTCGCCAACCATTCACCTAGTGTCCGGCAATTTTCTTCTTTCAGTTTCTCACGCAGCTCTTTGATGGCGCGCTTCAATGCACCACTATCATTGTCTTTTTTGTCGGTTTTGCGATTACTGAGAAACCCACGTCTTTGGTTTATATGAAACAGGGCCCGGGCAAACTCTTCACCACTTAATGCTGTGTCCAGACCTTGCGCACGTAACTCATAAGGATTGAGCTTTGTCAGTTCCAGACGTTGATCTTTGTCTTGAGGAAAAAAACCGAGAGAAATGAGTGCTGTCATCATGCGCGCTTTGCGCTTCAACAGCCGGTCACGACGACGGCGCATAGAGCGTGCGTCACGGCGAGTGACTGCGAGAGATGCGCCATCTTTTGGGTTCCTGCCGTCGGGGAAAATGCGGACGCCAGCTTTGATAATAGCGCAAGGATTTCCGTCTTTATTCAAACGAAACATTACCCATCCCAGTGAGGATGCACCTAAATCAAGGGCCAGTCTATATTGCATTTTCCAAAGCATGCCATGCTCCACGTATATTTTTGTTAATATGTTGACTTTACATTAATTCCACACTATTATTCAAGCATTATCAGATTGGGATATGTGCTCTGAACGCTAACAAGCTGAAAGATGCACCAAATGAAAAGGCCGCTATATGCGGCCTTTTGCTTTTGTAAGGGAGTAGACGCAAATGCCATCCTTGCTTTTTCATGCTTGCAAAATAGCAACAGTACGCAGATATACATTTGATGTATCGCCAGCGAAATCACCGCCATCGCATGAAACATGTGGACGGGGCGCTGGGGGTTCAGTATTCTTTCATTATTCGTATAGGCTTTCAGGGTTTGCTGCTACGGGATGGGATTCCGTTTTGTCGCTTTCTTGAAGATAGCCAGTCATTGCATGCATCTGCATTGATTTTCATGTAACAAATTCAGGAGTTGGTCATGGCCTCGGAAGAAAATGGTGTAGTGTACGGAACAGAAGATCTGTTGACGAGTTTGTGCAACTCGGTAATACGGGTGTTGAATGTCGCCACAAATAGCAAGGTGCATTATTCTGCCATGGTGCAGCGCATCACCAAGATAGGCTTGAAGCCGGATATAGGCTGCTTTGTGTTGTTTGATGGCGGCTTTTCCGGGTTGGTGGTGCTGAATTTTGATGGTGATACGGCGCTGGAAATCTACGAGAAATACATGCTTAACATGGGCATGCCCAAATCTGAGCTGGCAACTTCGTTCACTTCTGACGAGGTGGCAAATATCCTCGGTGAGTTGATGAACCAGATTGTTGGTGACTTCACTGGCAAGATACGCCGCGAGTTGCAGACCAATATCACCCAGAACCAGCCCAAGATGCTGGTGCTGACCAAGCAGGTCATGCTGAGTGTGGATACCCCGCTGGACAGGCCTGAATTGCGCCGTGTTTCTTTCTTCACCGAGAAAAACAATATCTTCTATCTTGAACTGGCGATAGACAGGACAGAGTTCATCAAGCTGCATGACTTTGAAGCGCATGAAGTGGCTGATCCTGATGCTTTGCTGGACTTTGAGCAGGCTTCGGAACAAAAGTCCTCTGCTCCCGCCGCGCCTGATGATGACGAAAACTCCGAATTGCTGAAGTCTCTGGGTATGTAATTTAAGTTTGTGATATCTCAGAGTTCAGTTTTGCCTGTCTGGAGCAGGCAAGCAAACGAAAGGCCGCACTTGCGGCCTTTTTGCTATTCAAGCGGGGGGGTATCAGGCCAGTTTTTTAACTACCACGCAGCCTATCGAATAACCCGCACCAAAAGAGCAGATCACGCCTACATTGCCAGCTTCGAGGTCGTCCTGGTATTTATGGAAGGCGATGATGGAGCCAGCGGACGAAGTATTGGCGTAAGTGTCCAAAATCGTTGGTGATTCTTCTGGCGTTGCATCGCGGCCCAAAATCATGCGGGCGATGAGCAGGTTCATGTTCAGGTTGGCCTGGTGCAGCCAGTAACGTTTGACGTCAGGGATGGCGATGTCGGCAGCCTGTACCGTGGAGGTAATGACGGCAGCTGCCATGGGGCAGACGTCCTTGAACACTTTGCGGCCTTGCTGGCGGAACAGTTTGTCTGGCTTGCCTATGCCGCTTTCATCGGCACGGTTCAAAAAGCCAAAGTTGTTGCGGATATTGTTCGAGAACTGGGTCTTGAGTTTCAGGCCAACGATTTCAAACTGGTGCTTCGATGTCGCCAGGTCGGCGCGTTCTACGATGATGGCAGTGCAGGCATCACCAAAGATAAAGTGGCTGTCACGGTCGCGCCAGTTCAGATGGCCGCTGGTAATTTCAGGGTTGACGACCAGTACCGCACGCGCCTGGCCGCTTTGGATGGCGGTGACGGCTGCCTGTATGCCAAAGGTGGCAGAAGAGCAGGCGACATTGATGTCATAGCCATAGCCATCTATGCCCAGGGCATTCTGGATTTCCACTGCCATGGCAGGGTAGCCACGTTGCATATTGCTGGCAGCGCAAATGACGGCGTCGATATCGGCAGCAGTGCGGCCTGCGCGTTCCAGCGCCTGGTTGGCGGCAGCGACTGCCATTTCACACATGATAGATGGTTCTTCATCACTGCGCTCAGGGATGCGTGGCACCATGCGGTTGATGTCGAGCACGCCTTCCTTGTTCATGACAAAGCGGGATTTGATGCCTGAGGCTTTTTCTATGAAGGCGACGCTGGATTCTTCCAGCGCGACTACTTCACCACTGGCGATGGAGGCGGCGTTTTGCGCATTGTGTTGCTGGACATAAGCATTGAAACTGGCGATCAGTTCTTCATTGGAAATAGACTGGGAAGGGGTGTACAAGCCGGTGCCGCTGATGACTACTTTGCTCATCTCTTGCTTTCTGGTTATGTCGTTCTGAATTATGCGCAAAAATGCGCGACGAAGTCGCTCGATTTTACACAATAAAGATGACAGTTAAACGAGAAACGCACAGAAATAGAGTGCTTATTCCAGTTTGGTGCGCCTGGAACAAGCAATCTTTAGTGCGGCAATGACAGGGTCAGGCAGTCAATTGCTGTTTGTGGTGCAGCAAATGATCTTCAATGAAGGTATTGATGAAGTAATAACCATGGTCATAGCCTTCATGGTAGCGCAGTGTCAGCGGCTGTTGCACGCTGGCGCAGGCTGTCTTGAAAGCTTCAGGGTGTAGTTGTTCGGCCAAAAATTTGTCGGCAAATCCCTGGTCTATCAAAATGCCTTTGGGGAAGGGCGGCTGGCTCTGCTTTTGCATGAGGGCGGTGGCGTCAAATTCGGCCCAGGCATTTTCATCAGTTCCCAGATATCCGGTGAAGGCTTTTTGTCCCCAGAGACACTGGCTCGGTGCGGCTATCGGGGCGAAGGCAGATACGCTAGTGAATAGGTCAGGATGGCGCAAGGCCAGTACCAGGGCACCGTGGCCACCCATGGAATGCCCCATGATGCCGACGCGTGTCTTGTCCATGGGCAAGCTAGCCAGCAGCATGGGCAGCAGTTCAGCGACGATATAGCTGTGCATGCGGTAGTGCTTGCTCCAGGGCGCTTGCGTAGCATCCAGGTAAAAACCGGCAGCCACACCAAAATCCCAGTTATCGCTGTCGCCGGGGATGTTGGCATTGCGCGGGCTGGTATCTGGTGTGATGAGGATAATGCCTTCGCGTGCGGCAATGGCTTGCGCACCCGCCTTGATCATGAAGGTTTCTTCTGTGCAGGTCAGGCCAGCCAGGTAAATAATGGCCGGGCAAGTCCCGCCTGCCATGGCCTGTGGTGGCAAATAGACTGAAAACCGCATGGGCAAGCCTATCTCGGCAGAGTCATGCTGATAAAAGCGCTGCACGCCGCCATGGCAGGCGTGCTGGCTCAGCAAAGTCACTTCTTCTGCGTCGTTGTTGGATTCGCGCTGCGACATCAGAACAACACCACTGAGCGTATCGATTCGCCGCTCTTCATGAGATCAAAGCCTTCATTGATGCGTTCCAGCGGCAGGCGGTGGGTGATCAGGTCATCGATATTGAGTTTGCCTTCCATATACCAATCGACGATTTTTGGTACGTCAGTGCGGCCACGTGCACCACCAAAAGCTGAGCCTTTCCATTCACGACCAGTGACAAGCTGGAAGGGGCGGGTAGAGATTTCTGCGCCAGCTTCAGCCACGCCGATGATGATGGATTTGCCCCAGCCCTTGTGGCAACACTCCAGCGCCTGACGCATGACCTTGGTATTGCCTATGCACTCGAAAGAATAATCAGCGCCACCATCCGTCAACTGGATGATGTGATCGACCACGTTTTCTACTTCGTTCGGGTTGATGAAATGGGTCATGCCAAACTGGCGCGCCATGCTTTCACGCGCCGGGTTCAGATCTACACCAATGATCTTGTCTGCACCAACCATTTTTGCAGCCTGTATGACATTGAGGCCTATGCCACCGAGGCCGAATACAACAACGTTGGCACCCGCTTCCACCTTCGCCGTGAAAACCACGGCACCAACGCCGGTAGTGACGCCACAACCGATATAGCAAATCTTGTCAAAGGGCGCGTCTTCACGCACCTTGGCAACGGCGATTTCCGGCACCACGATGTAATTGGAGAATGTCGATGTACCCATGTAATGGAACAGCGGTTTGCCATCGAGCGAAAAGCGCGATGTTGCATCCGGCATCAGGCCGCGGCCCTGGGTGGAGCGTATCGCCTGGCAGAGATTGGTTTTGCGCGACAGGCAGAATTTGCACTGGCGGCATTCTGGTGTGTATAGCGGGATCACATGATCACCTTTGCGCACACTGGTGACGCCGGGGCCGGTATCAACGATGACGCCTGCACCTTCATGGCCGAGGATGGCTGGGAACAGGCCTTCAGGATCAGCACCTGAGAGTGTGTAATAGTCGGTATGGCAAATGCCGGTGGCCTTGACTTCGATCAGCACCTCACCAGCTTGCGGACCTTGCAACTCAACTTCTTCTATCGTCAGTGGTGCTCCGGCTTTCCAGGCGATGGCGGCTTTGGTTTTCATGGCTGTCCTTTAAATGGTGGGTCTTGGTCTGACTCTAGAACTCATTTCATAAATAGGGTGAGATGCGTTTGTCTCATAACGTGGGCTGGCCAATGGTAAAACTTTGGACGAGGCAGTCAATAGCTTTGCCTATTGATAACGAGTCCAACGCAGTCCAGCGCGCGTTATGAGGCAAACCCTCCGGGAACTGACGATTTGGGCGCATTGCAGCGTGCAGTTTTGTTACCTCGCACTTGCAAAGGCGGACGCCTTAGCTGCACAGGGTACACACCTAAGGCCTTGCACTGCATCCCAAATCGTCTTGTTCGCACTCATCCTATTTATGAAATGAGTTCTAAAATAAGTTTGCTGATTGTGCTGTAAAGCGCAGTGAGTCTGTAATCTTTTTGCATGTCTGGCCGATTGTGCGCTAAGAATGGCTTAAAAAGACGGATCGTACTGTTTCGATTATGATGAGTGCTTTATTGAATATTATTGGGCCAGGGCTAATGATGAAGCCAATCAAAGCAGTGAAGCCAGGCATGGTCAAACGACCAACATTGGCACGCACAGTAGACATCGTGGTTTACCCCGGTTTCAAGGCACTGGAAGCGATAGGCCCTATGTCGGTATTTGAATATGCGAATATCCATTTGCAGCGTCAGGGCAAGCCTGCCGCCTATGATGTGAAGATTGCAGCGGCGCATTTGGGGCCTGTGCGTTCAGATACCCTGATGTGCCTGGAAGCCAGCAAGATCATCAATACCCTGGCCTTGCCGGATGACGCCATCATCGTCGGTTCGCGCCATATACAGCAGGCGCTGGCAGATAATCAGGCCATTATCGACTGGGTGGCAGAAGTGGCGACCAGGATCAAACGCCTGGCGGCACTATGTTCAGGCGCTTTTTTCCTGGCGCGCACAGGTTTGCTGGATGGCAAACATGCGACCACGCACTGGAGCGTCGCCCAGCAATTGCAAGATGACTTTGCTGCGGTGCAGGTAGATGCTGATGCGATTTTTATACGCAGCGGCAACCTGTGGACTTCGGCAGGTGTGACTGCAGGTATTGATCTGGCGCTGGCTTTTGTGGAAGATGATTGCGGTCATGAACTGGCACTCGAAGTTGCCAGCGACATGGTGGTGTACCTGAAACGTCCTGGCGGACAATCGCAATTCAGCACGCATCTGATGAGCCAAAAAACGGCACAAACCAATATCCGTGAATTGCAGCAGTGGATATTATCCAACCTGCACCAGCGTCTGCCAGTATCTCAACTGGCCAAGATGGCGGGCATGAGCTTGCGTAACTTCACTCGTCTGTTCCAGCAAGAAGTGGGTGTCAGCACGACAGAATTTATCGAGACAGCGCGCCTTGAATTTGCCCGGCAATTACTGGCAGATATGTCTGAGCAAACCCTGCCGGTGAAAACAATAGCGTCACGCTGTGGCTTTGGTAGTGACGACCAGTTGCGCAGGGTATTTCAAAAGCGTTTGCAGATGTCACCAACACAGTACCGTGCAGCGCTAAGTTGATTTTTTATGTATTACATCGCCAAACTTTACATTGCCATGTAACGCCCTGGCCTGTGGTTAAGGCTGATGGCCAGGTTCAACGCAAACGCACCAAGTACAGAAGCCAGCAAGGCCGTAGGCGTGACCACCGCCAGCGATGCCAGTACGATGATGAAATCGACCGCCATCTGCAATTTACCGGCCCGTATGCCGCGTTTTTCTTGCAGGTACAGGGCCAGGATATTGATGCCACCTAGGCTGGCCTGATGGCGGAACAAGACGATAAAACCCACGCCCATCATCAGGCCACCAGTCAGGGCAACATAAAAGGGAACCATGACAGTTATGGCTGTCAGATGCAGGAGCTTGGGATGCAGGCTGGAAAATACCGAGACCAGTGCCACCGCACAAAAGGTCTTCAAGGTAAACCGCCAGCCCATGCGTCGCCAGGCCAGCCAGTAAAACGGCAGGTTGATGAGGAAAAACACCATACCAAATGACCAGCCTGTCGTATAGTGCAGCAAGAACGCCAGGCCAGCAGTGCCCCCGTCAGCAAGCCCGCCTGATTGAATAGGGCGATACCCAGAGACACCAATAAAGTGCCAGTGATAATTGCCAGCACATCTTCCAGCAGGCTATGCGGGATAAAGCGTTTAGATGCTGTGGCGGTTTTCATGAAGGTGCAAAGTATGGGAATGAAAGGCAATTGTACGCCGCAGTTCCCAGCCCATCATCATACTTCAGTGTGCATTCCCGCTTTCATTGACCTTTGTCAAACCGCCTGCTTCAGTTTTGCAACAGGCAGATGCCAGTGGTGATTAAAAAGCATGACTTGCCGCGCCGGATAAGTCATGCTTTTTTTACTCAATGTGTCCTGGTATTTTTTGCATTCAGGCTTTCAAGGCCTTTAACTGTTCTTCTGCATCTGCACGCAGTTTTTTGCTCAAGGCTGGTTTGAAGCTCAGTGCTTTTTCAAAGTAAGAAATTGCCTTGGGCTTTTCATTCACGGCTTGCAGGCATTGTGCAAGGCGGTAATAGATGCCTGCATTGGTATCAAGTGTCTGGGCTTTTTCAAACCAGCTCAAGGCTTCTTTGTGCTTGCCCTGCTCCTGCAAGGAGCGGCCCATGCCAAATGCGCCCTGGTATTTGGCAGGAAAGCGTTGCTGCAGGTCGGTAAAAATGCGTTCGGCATCACTGTATTTCTTTTGCTGCACATAATTTGCACCTATGCTGTACAGTATGTTGCGCTGCATGTTGATGAGTGACTCAGTATTACCGGGAATGGCACTCAGGGCTGCTGTTTCTGCACTGGCAAATTTATCGTCTGCCAGGTCCACATTCGCCTGCAATAAATTGCCAGCAGCGTTATTCACTTTCGCGGTTTCTATGACCAGGTTTTGTGCCTTGCTTTTGCCACCACCAGCAATCGCCGGCGCCTGCAAATAAAATTGCAACAGTGAGCTGCGCGCGCTGTAATTTTTGGGGTCCAGTTCCACTGCCTTGATAAAGGCGTCGCGGATTTTGCCCGCGTAAGACATGGCGGCAAACATGCTGCCGGATGTGGCCTTGGTGCCTAAAACATTGCCCAGCATTTCATGGCACTCAGACAGTTGGGGATGGGCGCTAACACATTGCTCTACGTATTTCGCCGCTTCATCGAGTTTGTCGAGTTTGCCTTCGGCAAGTATCAATTCTGCTTTTACCAGCAAGGCATCGGCGTTATTGGCATCGGTGCTTAACTTGGCATTCGCGGCTCTTTCTGCTTCAGCATATTTCTTTGCCTTCATCAAGCCATCGTACTCATGGGCGCTGGCGGCTTGCATGGTGAGCAAGGTGATGGCACTGGCGAGCAGAGCAGGTACAAGTTTCATGGAAGACCCCCGAAAAGAATTGATCCCTCATTAACGCTGCGCCAGTCATTTGGTTGACTGGCGCAGCGAAGGGGCAAAACCACAGGGATCAAAAAGGACAGATCAGTCTCAGTCTTTCTTTTCCTTTTCCAGTTCCGTTTGTGTTTCTTCTGCTGTAGCGGCTTCCCTGGCCGGGAAGAAATAATCACGCGGATTTTCCTTGAAGCGTGTCCACAGCAAGACGGTCAGCAAACCACCCTGGCCAAAACTGACGCGGCGTGAACGCAAGGCCACCAGCATCGCCAGGCTGAAGCTGACACCGAGATTGACCATGCCTATGCACATGATGCCAAACAGCGAATAGGCCGCCACTTGCCAGTTCATGACATTGTCAAGGCCGACCAGGGCAAAGGCAAAATTGGCGCTGGCAAAGGTGATGTGGCGGATGTCTATCGGCAAGCCAAAGAAACTGCCCAACTGCCCTATCGTACCGAGCATGATGCCAAAGAAAAAATTCCCCGCTAGTGCGCCGAGATTATTACCTATGTAAGTGGTGACACGCAGCAAGCGCGCTTCACCCAGCAGGCTTCTCAGCCAACCTAGTTGACGCAAACGCTCAGGGATATTTCCATAGCTGGCCTTGTTATCGTAATAACCTGAAATCAGGCCAGACAAGAACAGGCAGACGCCGGCAATCGCCGCATGTGGCAAGGCCAGGCTGGCGAAAGGGTCGATATCATGTAGCAGATGCTGGGCTTTTTCTGGTGACACCAGATGTTTGCCCGTGATCGAGACCCAGGCCCAGGCAATCGCATACGCAGTAGGCATGGCCAGACCAATATTGCCGATAATGGCAATGAATTGTGAACGCAACACGCGCACAATGAGTTCTGCCAGTTCATCGAGTTTCTGTTTGCCGCCATCAATTGCCCGTGCCAGCAAGGCCGCAGTCATCGCCGGTTGCTTGGTGGCGATAGTGAAATGCAGTACGTGCACCAGCATGAAGCCGCCTGAATAATTCAGGCTGTACAGCACGGCATAGCCGAACGGCGCCAGTGCAAGGGTGCCGAACAAAATCTTGATCAGCGCCATGAAGCCGACGATGAAGCCAGCTCCCAGGGCAGAGCGCAACATGTCCAGCCATTCTGCGCGATTATTGGTTACATAATGCTCACCGCTTTTCCCGGCTCTTTCGGTTACTTGCAACGACAAGAGCTCGGTATTGCTTTGCATGAGATTGCGCAAGCTATGGTTGTGGTTTTCTGCGATAGACAATTCCTTGAACAGGGTAGTGCCTATTACTGCGGCATGGTCAGTGCTGCGGCTGTCGAGCATGTCCAGCAACTGGCGCAGTCGCGCTATGCTTTGCATCAATTGCAGCAGCAGGCGCGTCAGGCTGATCGATACGCCTTGCATGGCGGCAGTGCGGCGTATGCGGTTGGCGATGTCTTCGCATTGCGTCAGCAAGACTTCGATATGTTTGCTGTCTTCCCGTTCATGCGACTTGTCAGCCAGCCATTTTGTATAGCAAATCACATAGTCATTGATGGCGTCATTCTGGCGCAAGAAAGGCGACTCGAATTTTTCTATATCAGGATAATTGCGTACCAGTTCGGCTTCCAGGCCGATATTCGTAATACGGTAAGACAATACCTGCACGGCACTCAAGATTTCACATGTCAGGCCGGCATACGTAGTGCGCGGGGCGCGTGAGCGGAAACCTATGGCCTTGAGCAAATCCATCCAGGCCTGGTCGGTTACTGCATTTATCCAGATGTGGTCAGTTTTTTTATGAAACAACTGGCCAAACACATCCTTGATATAGGCGTCATTCACCAGCGGCGGCAAAAATTTATTCATTAATCTTTGCCTGGCCGCTGACCAGAAACCAATATTCTGGGTAATACCCACGTCTGTGAACAAATGTACCAGCTTACGCGTGGTCAATACCTGTACCAGATAACAGCGCAAGGCCTTGCGCCATGCAGGATTACTTTGCAGCACAAAGCACAGCGCACGCAGGTTGTCGGTAGCCCTTGCGGTATCTTGTGGGCGGGGTGGGCGTATCTCTGCAATCAGGTCACGCAAGTACTGGATATCGTTGAGTGCAGGATATTCGCCAAGGCGGATTTCAATTTCCGCTAAAACACTGTCTAAGCTCAAACCTTTCTCCTCAAAATGCCATGAACATAAGCTTGTAACGCAATTCACGGGTTTTGTCATGCAGCTAATAAAAGTGGAGAGCCTTCCATTAGCATACCTAAGTCCTTAAGAGGTGTGGCAAATTGCTGATTTTTCAAGAGCAGCACCAGATAAGCCATTGCATTTGCATGCAAAAAGAGGCAATTTAGTCTAAAGTGTCGGGGTGTTCATTAAAAAGGTTGAGCGTTGGATAATTTATTGTTGGTGCTGGCTGCCCTGTTACTGGTCTTGTTAAATGGCTTTTTCGTGGCAGCAGAATTCGGTCTGGTGAAGTTGCGTCAGACCAGGGTGCGCAGTATTGCAAAAACCTCAGGTTTGCGTGGCCGCCTCTTATTCACGGTGCATCAACACCTGGATACCTATTTATCCGCCTGTCAGCTTGGTATTACCCTGGCATCCCTGGGCTTGGGCTGGATAGGCGAACCTGCCTTTGCACGCCTGCTGCATCCCCTGTTTATTCTTGCTGGTATCACTTCAGAAGAACTGATACACGGTGTCTCTTTCTTTTTTGCATTCTTCGTTATTTCCTTCCTGCATATCGTGGTCGGTGAGCTTGCGCCCAAATCCATGGCGATACGCATGCCTGAGCGCGTCTCTTTGTGGACAGCGCCAGCTCTGTATGCATTTTACTGGGCCATGTACCCTGCCATCTGGACCCTGAACTTCAGTTCCAACAAGGTCTTGAAATGGATAGGCCTGAGTGCCGAACATGGGGGGATGCTCATTACTCACCTGAAGAACTCAAGCTCATCCTGCGCGGCAGCCACGGCGGCAAGAAAGAAACCCGCGATGAGTGGAGCATCATGGCCCAGGTGCTGGACTTTGGCGGCCTTGAGATTTCTGACCTCATGCGCCCCATCAATGAAGTCGTGGCCATGTACAAAGGCGTCAGCCTCGAAGAAAACATGCAGACTGCCGCGCGTAACCGCTTCAGCCGTTACCCTTATTTTGATGAGGATGAAGAAACCGTGCTGGGCATGCTTCACCTCAAAGACCTGTTCCTCGCGCAGCAGGCTGGCAAGCCGCTGGATGATTTGAGCAAGCATTTGCGCCAGGTTGAGTTTGTGCCCCCGACCATGCCTGCGCTGGAATTGTTCCGCCGCTTCCGCAAGGGCGCGCCGCACTTCGCCATCGTCGGCGTGCGTGGCAGCAAGCCCGTCGGCTTTTTGACACTGGATAATCTGCTGAGTGCCCTGGTTGGCCAGATACGCGATGAATTCCGCCAGAATGAAAATGACTGGACGACCCTGGACGATGGTACCCTGATAGGCAAGGGCAGCCTGCCCCTGTTCACACTGGGCAGCGCCCTTGGTTTTGATGTCGATAGCGATGAAGTTGAATCCATAGGCGGCCTGATCATGCACAAGCTTGGTGATTTGCCGGTGGAAGGGCAAAAAGTCGAATTTGACCGTTTTGATGCCGTCGTCAAGAAAATGAACGGGCCCCGTATCATTCTGGTAAGGATACATCCCAAATCCTGAGAACAGGGCATTTCAAGTTGTTGAGCCAATGGCACCACAATGTTGCCCGCTGTCAATAACTTGTTAATTCTCTTGTCATTGTTGTATTTTGACTATTAACCCCATTTCACCTGCTTGTCCTTCACGTTAGAATGATTACCCGTCAAAGTTGATTTCCTGTCTTAATTGTATTGGCTCACTGAGGCAAAAATGCAATGACATCGCACAACAGCTTATCCATCTACTCTCGTAGCTTTTGGCTTACGCTGTTGGTATTTGCCGTTTTTGGCGCAAGTTTTTTTTTGTACGTCGAGTCAGAAAGAGAAATTGATCGCGCTAATGAAACGCGTTTCAATTCCCATGGCTTGATGGAAGAATTGCGGCAGTCCTCGGATGATTTGACGCGTATGGTGCGCAGCTATGTCGCGACAGGCGATACAGCCTACAAAAAAAATTATTACCACGTACTGGCGGTACGAAATGGCAAGTCTTCCCGGCCGGCGATAGGCAAGCCGCTATACTGGGATCTGATGGCCACCCAGATAGTCGACAAGACTCCCAATGGTGGTGCCATCCAAGACTTTGCAGCAGGCAAGAAGATTGCCTTCTTTGATCTGTTGCGCCAGGCTGGCTTTTCTGAGCACGAATACAAGGTGCTTTTGCAGGCTAAGCAAGGTGCGGACAATTTGGTTCTGGTTGAACTTGATGTGATGCGGCAATTAGAAACTACTGGCCCTCGCTTTGATGAGATTCGGGATCGTCTGATACGGCAACTGCACGGCAAGGAATACATAGAAGCGAAGACCAGTATCATGAGTTTGATCGATACCGCGCATGATCTTATGGATGAAAGGACGCTGCGGCTGGTCAAGGAAGCAGAAGCCAATTCCATTCGCCTTCGCCTTGTCTTCATTTTGTTTGGTGTACTACTGCTTGGCCTTTTATGGCGTGCCTATCGCGCCTTGCATTACACGCTTGGGGCCTCACTCAATGACGTCCATGCAAGTCTTGTCAAGCTGGGAAGCGGTGATTTCAAGCAGGCAATCAGCTTTAATGCAGGCATGTCTGAAAGTATCATGGGATGGTTGTCGGTGACACAGTCTCGCCTGGCTCAGCTTGAAGACCAGAAGCTGATTGAAGCTGCAAAAAATCAGAGGATAAGCCAACTGTACAATGCCTTGAGCCAATGCAATCAAAGTATTTTGCGCATTACCAACGAGGAAGACTTGCTGCCTGGCATTTGTGCCGATGCAGTCGAAATTGGTGGTCTCAAAATGGCCTGGGTAGGTATTTTTGACGCGGATGCAAATGTGATCAGGCCAAGTGCCTCATACGGTGCCGGCATTGAATACCTTGAGAATCTGGAAATAGACATCTCTCCCTTCAACGAGGAAGATCTTGGGCCGAGCGCTCTTGCCTTTATCAACAGACGTCCCGAGTGGTGTCAACAATTCCAGTCTGATCCACGAACAAAAAAATGGCATGACCGTGGGCTTCAGTATGGCTGGAAATCGTCTGCTGCTCTTCCGCTTTTCATGAATAAAGCTGTAATAGGCACCCTCAACATCTACAGTGAGAACGAGAACGCATTTGACGATGTCGTGAAAGACTTGTTGATAGAGTTTTCCATTAATGTTAGCCACGTATTGAATCGGTTCAGGCTGGAGAAAGATCAGCGACATGCTCTGCTGATGGAGGAGTTGCGTAGTTATCTGCTTGAGCGGATTACCTTCCCTCAAAGACTGGATGAATTGTTGACCGAGGTTGTGCTCAAGATCGAAGCCTTGTTGCCAGGATGTATCTGCTCGATCTTGTTACTTGGCAATGAAGGGCGGTATATTAAAACCGGTGCTGCACCGAGCCTCCCTGATTTTTATGTAGACGCGATCAATGGGCTGGAAATTGGTCCTGGCATTGGTTCCTGTGGTAATGCAATGTTTACGGGCCAAAGAACGATTGCGCGAGATCTTTCTACTCACCCGTTCTGGGTGCAATTCTGGCCATTGGCAAATCAGGCTGGCCTAAAAGCCTGCTGGTCACAACCTATCCTATCTTCGGGTAAAAAGGTCATTGGTGCATTTGCGATTTACCACAAATTTCCGTCAGAGCCAGACGGTTTTTCCTTGAACCTGCTGGAGATGGCAGCACATCTGATCGCAATAGGTATTGAACGTAAGCAGTCAGAAGACAGCCTGCGCCAGTTGTCACAGGCGGTTGAACAAAGCTCCAACGCCATCGTAATTACAGACAGTCAGGTCAATATCGAATATGCTAATACCTGCTATTTAAGAAACGCGGGCAAGGAATTAGCCGAGGTGATAGGACGAAACCCGAGCATTATGCATTCTGGTAAGACTGCGCCGGAAGTGTATGAAGAAATGTGGCGACAACTACAGCGGGGTGAAAGCTGGAAAGGTGAACTCATTAACCTTTATGCGGATGGACAGGAACATACAGACCTCGCGCATATTTCACCGATCAGGAATGCGTCAGGGGTGGTCACGCATTTTCTCGCCATCCAGGAAGATATCAGCGATAAAAAGCGTACTGAAGAGCGAATTAAATATCTGGCGCACTACGATTCGTTAACTGGGTTGCCTAACCGCGCCCTGCTTGATGAGCTTGCACGATATGCGCTGAGCCTCGCGGATCGCAGTCATGATCCACTTGCCGTCATTTTCTTCGATCTTGACCACTTCAAGGATATTAATGATAGCCTCGGGCACAGTGTAGGTGACATTATGCTGGTCGAATTGTCAAAACGACTGGTCGCTGCCATGCGCGAGAATGACACCATCTCGCGCCTGGGTGGGGACGAATTTATTTTGCTATTGACGGGAGTGGACGAACATAAGGTCGAGCAAGTAGTGCAAAAACTCATGCGCGCGGTGAACGCGCCTTTCCGTATTGGCGAATATGATTTAAACGTAACTGCATCCATGGGCATCGCAATCTATCCTAACGATGGTCATGATTTAGAGACCTTGTCGCGCAATGCCGATGCTGCGATGTACAGGGCCAAGCGTGAGGGCCGTAATTCCTACCGCTTCTTTACCCAGGAAATGCAGGAGCGCTCGACCCGTCACCTGGAGCTGGTGAATGCCTTGCGGCAGGCGCTGGAGAAGCAGCAATTCCAGTTGCATTTCCAACCGCAACTCTCGATGCAAACCGGTCATGTGCTGGGTGCCGAGGCGTTGCTGCGCTGGCACCATCCTGTACTGGGGCATGTCTCGCCCGCGGAATTTATCCCGGTCGCAGAAGACAGCGGCTTGATTTTACCCATAGGTGAATGGGTCTTGCGTACAGCCGCAAAACAATGGAAGCAATGGCAGGCCAGTGGCTTGCCGGATTTACTGATTGCGGTAAACCTGTCAGCTGTCCAGTTCCGCCATCATGATTTGCCCGCGCTGGTGACACGCATATTGCAAGAGGCAGACATGCCGCCTGCATGCCTGGAACTGGAATTGACAGAAGGCGTGGCCATGCATGATCCGCAAGGGGCCATTGCCGTCATGAACAATCTGCATGAACGTGGCATACGCATGTCCATTGATGATTTTGGTACTGGCTATTCCTCACTCAGCTATCTGAAAAAATTCAAGGTCTATAAGCTCAAGATAGACCAGAGTTTTGTGCGCGATATCACCAGCGACCCGGAAGACCGGGCTATCGTCAGCGCCGTCATCAGCATGGCCAAGAGCCTGGGCCTGATGACCATAGCCGAAGGTGTGGAAACTGCAGAACAACTGGAATTTTTGCGGCAACAGCAATGTGAAGAAGTGCAGGGTTATTATTATTCACGTCCTTTGCCCGCAGATGAGTTTGCAGCGTTCTTCAGGAATAGTCTGACATAATTTGAATCATGACAAGCTGGTGTTGATTTGATCTTGACAGCTTTAGTCGCCAAAACAGATGCCTATGTCCCGGCCTGTCTGCAAAGTATCACTATCCATGGGCACGGCTTTCATGCGGCCAGCCACTTCTTCCAGTGCCACATAATTCACGTTGGGAAAAGCCAGTGCGACCATGATGCCAGAATGGCCTTCATCCAGGGCACGCACGGCAGCGGCACCAAAGCGCATGGCTGACAAGCGGTCGAAGGCAGTAGGGCTGCCGCCACGTAAAAGGTGGCCCAGGACGACGGCACGAGCTTCTTTTCCTGTCAGTTGCTGCAGCTCATGCGCCAGTTGCTCTCCCACCCCTCCCAGCCGCTCTACATAACCATTACCGGCCGTAGCCTGCACGAGGTGCTGGCCGCCGACAGGCAAAGCTCCTTCGGCTGCCAGTACGATGGAATAGTGGCGGCCATTTGCATCACGCTGGCGTATCATCGCTGCTATTTTTTGTATGTCATACGGTATTTCCGGTATGACGATCGCATGTGCGTTGGCAGCAATGCCAGCGTGCAGCGCTATCCAGCCGGCATAGCGTCCCATCACTTCTACCACCATGATGCGCTGGTGGCTTTCTGCAGTACTGTGCAGGCGATCTACGCATTCAGTCGCGAACGAGACGGCAGTGTCAAAGCCAAAAGTGGTAAAAGTCTTGTCAAGATCATTGTCTATGGTCTTGGGTACACCCACTACACGCAGGCCTTGCAGGTGCAGGGCATTGGCAATCGTCAGTGTGCCATCACCACCTATGCAGACCAGGGCATCAATATCCATTTTTTTCAGGTAATCATGGATATCTGCACTGCGGTCGATTTCGTGCACACTGCCATCAGGCATGGTAGTGGCAAAGCGCAGCGGGTTACCATGATTGGTGGTGCCCAGTATGGTGCCGCCCAGATGCCCTATCCCGCGTACCTGATCTACAGTCAGGCGGGTCACGCCGTTATGCGGGTAACGCTCAGGCAACAGGATGCCGTTGAATCCTTCACGTATGCCATAGCATTCCCAGCCGCGCTGGGCCGCAGCCAGTACTACTGAACGTATGACTGCATTCAAACCTGGTGCGTCGCCGCCACCTGTACTGATGGCGATGCGCTTGATACTTGCCGTCATGTTTAGCCTGTCAAAAAAAGGTTTTTCTGCAGTTAATTGTAGGGGATGTATTCAATCCCGTGTGAAATTTGTCCTATCACCTGGGCAGTGTTTTCTGTGCTTTCGCTGAAACTGGCCAAGATGTCCGGACGCGTTATGCCCGCAGAAATACGGCCATTCCAGTAATCAAAACCTGCCTGGTCAGGGGTGCGGTGCAACACATTGTTGTACAGCGCCGTCAGGAAGGTATTGTCAGAATATTGGCGCCATACATTTGCTTGAATTCAGCCGAATTGACGAAGCCTGCTGCCACATGATTGAGGTTTTCTGCACCCTTGTCGAGCTGGCCTATCCAGTAACCGAGGCCGGCCTTGTCAGGCGTACGGTTAAATGCTGCCTGGTACAGGCGATAAGCCTGGCCTGCGTTGCCATCCAGGTCCAGGGCGATCATCTTGTCCGGAAACTGTATTCTCTCTATATTGCTGAGCTTGCTGACCTGGCTGGTGATATTCATGCCCTTCTGAGTCACCGTCAGGGAAAAGTCATTGCCAGTTTTGTCGATGGAAAAAGCACTGGCAGAGACATTGGTGAAGAGTGTGTCAAAACCTGCGCCGCCGTCAAAATTGTCATTGCCCAGACCATACACAAAAGTCTCGTTGCCTGTCGTACCTGTCCAGTTATCATTGCCCATCAATAATTTACCGAGGCGCTGGTCAAGAGGCAGGTTCAGGTCTGAAGCCTGGATCTGATAATTGATGCCGGTAATGCTCAACTGATCCGTGCCATTCGCGCCCGTCGTCGTGAACGAAGTGATGGTGCCGCTGGTAGGCATGACGGTATTCGGGTCCTGATATACAAGATTGATGCCTGTCCATTCTATGGTGGTCGACAGGCCCTTGTAGTAACCGCCATTCGGGCCGGTAGAAATATTGCTGGAAGGTTCGGTCGTGTACGTGATGAGCATGCCACACTGGGTTACTTTGATACTCGCCATGTGTATCCTGTCAGGTATTGTGAAGAGAAATTCATGCAATATTTGTATTGCATAAGAATAAATACTCTACTTCAAAAAAATTGACATTAATGCATTGCAACAAATTGATACAGAATCATGGCGAAGTATGCTTCAAAGCCCGTTCACCGGGATTTTGAGGTAGTGGACACCATTCGATTCAGCCGCTGGCATTGCCCCTGCCCGTATGTTGACTTGTATGGCCGGGATCAGCAGGTAGGGCATTTCCAGTCCGGCATCCCGCTTGCCCCGCATTGCCACAAAATCTGCTTCAGCGATGCCGTCGCGCACATGGATATTGCTGGCCTTCTGGCTGGCGACTGTGGTTTGCGTACAGACTTCACGGCCCGCAGGTGGATAGTCGTGGCACAGGAACAGCCGGGTCTCGGGCGGGAAGGACAGGAGTTTTTGTATGGAGTGATATAACTGGCTGGCATCACCGCCAGGAAAATCACAACGTGCAGTTCCCACATCTGGCATGAACATGGTATCGCCAACAAAAATGGCATCACCAATAAGGTAGGCCACATCAGCCGCGGTGTGGCCGGGAACATACAGCGCCTGTGCAGCTAACTGGCCTATGGAGAATTTTGCATCTGCAGCAAACAGCACATCGAATTGCGTGCCATTGACAGGAAATTCCTGTTCAAGATTGAACAGGGTCTTGAAGGTCTTTTGTACTTGAGTGATTTTTTCGCCTATCGCAATCTGTCCGCCAGCCTTTTTTTTCAGGTACTGTGCCCCCGATAAATGATCGGCGTGGGCATGGGTCTCCAGCAGCCACTGCAGTTGCAAGTTATTAGTCGCCAGAAATGCCAGCACCTGATCGGCAGATTTTGTGGTGGTACGCCCTGACTTGGGTTCGTAATTCAGTACCGGGTCTATCACTGCTGCCTGGCCACCGGGCGCATCAAATACGATGTGGGTGGCAGTGCAGGTTTGCGTATCAAAGTAACTTTGTACTGTAGGGTTCATGATGAGCTCGCTCATGGCGAAGAGATGAGTTCTGGGATGATAGCAAAAATGCTGTTGAATTTGACATCTGATGTACTTGTGCAGGATCAAGCCTGGTTTCAGACTCGACGCGAGAACATGACAGGAATACACTAGCGGGTGTTTTTATCCAGACTTTCAATATGTTGATCTCTGCAGCAGAACTTGTCGTGGTGCTTATCGGTGCCCTGGTTGGCCTTATCATGGGCCTGACCGGGGCCGGTGGCGGCATACTGGCGGTGCCCGCGCTGGTGTATACCCAGGGCTTCAGCATGCAGCAGGCCATGCCTGTGGCCTTGCTGGCCGTCAGTAGCGCAGCCCTCATAGGCGCGATAGAAGGCCTCATGCGCAAGTTGGTGCGTTACCGTGCTGCCATCCTGATGGCAGTGGCTGGCAGCTTGCCTACCCTGCTTGGCGTGCAGGTCGCCCATCGGATGTCCCAGCAATGGCTGATGCTGGCGTTCGCCCTGATACTGGGTGTGGTGGCGGTGAGGTTGATAGTGCAATTGCGTTCGCCTGAATGTGATGATGCGCAGCGTGCCGCCATGGCGCGTATCAATGCCAGTACTGGCCGCTTTGAATGGTCATTCAAGACCGGTGCCGTGATCGCTGGCATAGGCGCAGTATCCGGTTTCATGACAGGCTTGCTGGGTGTGGGTGGTGGCTTTGTCATCGTCCCCATGCTCAGGCATTACACCAATGCCAGCATGCATGTGGCGGTGGCGACTTCACTGCTGGTCGTCAGCATAGTCGGTACGATGGGAGTAGGGTCTGCCTTGCTGAGTGGTACCCATTTGCCAGCTTTGCTGTCAGCCATGTTTGTTGCGACTACGGTAGGTGGCATGTTGCTGGCAAGACGCATCGCCTTGCAGTTGCCAGCAAAAAAAGTACAGATGATCTTCGTTGCTTTGCTCTTGTGTGTTGCAGCGAGCCTGGTTTATCGTGCTGTGGCCTAGTTGAGGTTGCGGCTGGCATTCGTCATGTTCGCACCATTCAGTATCGCTGCCTGTGATTCCAGTTGCCGTGCAACATTGCCGCAGACCAGGTCGCACAGTGCATAGATAGACTCATCAGCGATATGGTAATACACCGAAGTACCACGGCCTTCGCGAGCTACCAGGCCATGCTTGGCCAAGGTGGACAGGTGGCGTGAGACATTGGCCTGCGAGCAGGAGCAACGCTCGGCCAGTTCACCTACATTGTGTTCTTTTTCGCGCAGGCAATTCAGTATGCGCAAACGGGTAGGCTCAGCCAGCGCCGAAAAATAATGGGCAATCTGTATCAAAGCCTGATCAGATAATCCGTCCATGACAGTCAATGTGGTAGTGAGAATGTTTCTATCATACCCCGAGTTTGCAAGATTGGACACGCTTAATTTACTATTTGCGTAATTGCGCAAATAAGCATATTATGTTTTCGTTTAACACTTAATGAGCATCTGCAAAAACCTGCTAAATCGCTAAATCTATTAAACTATGGCCACCCAAAACTTCCGTTCGCATCATCTGAAGCAAGTAGTTACTGCTATTTTTGCACTATTTTTTCTGGCTGACGTCATGGCGGCTGAACTGGTGGTGGCAGAGGTTAG
This sequence comes from Undibacterium sp. KW1, assembly GCF_009937955.1. NCBI lineage: Bacteria > Pseudomonadati > Pseudomonadota > Betaproteobacteria > Burkholderiales > Oxalobacteraceae > Undibacterium > Undibacterium sp. KW1. Next base: position 436,715 of record NZ_AP018439.1, read on the forward strand.
GGCTGGCAACACTGGCGGCATGATCACCGCCGATGGTGTGGTAGAAGCTGTCAGGCAGACGGTGATCGCCGCCCAGATATCAGGTGCCATTACAGAATTGCCGGCAAAAGCGGCTGGCAGCATGAAGGCCGGGCAAGTGCTGGCCCGTATCGATGGCCGCGCTGCCAGCCAGCAGGCCAATGCCAGCCAGGCCCAGGTTGAAGCGGCGCGGGCAGAACTGCAACTGGCCAGCAAAGACTTCGAGCGCCAAAAGCAGCTGTTTGCCCGGCAATACATCAGCCAGGCGCAACTCGACAGGGCAGAGGCCCAGTTCAAATCTTCCAGCGCTGCTGCCCATGCGCAAATTGCAGGGGCTGGCGCGGTACAGACGCAGGCGGGCTTCTATGCATTGACTGCCCCTTATGCTGGACGCATAGCTGATGTCTATGTCAGTCAGGGAGATATGGTCACACCGGGCAAAGCCCTGATGACAGTGTTTGACCCAGCCGCGTTGCGTGTGACGGCAAGCTTGCCGGAGGCAAGCATCGCTCGGCTGCTACAGGGCCAAACGGTCACGATAGAGATACCTGCTTTGCCAGCTGCGCAACGCATAGTCAGGCTTGATAAATTCACTGTCTTGCCAGTGACTGACGCCAGCACCCATACCGTGCAATTGCGCTTTGAGCTTCCCGCGATCAATAATATGAATGGGCTTGCACCCGGCATGTTTGCGCGTTTGCAATTGCCTGTTCATACACAGGACAAGGGCGATGCTGCCCGCCTGTATGTACCAGCCAGTGCCATCATCCGGCGGGCAGAATTGTGGGCTGTTTATGTCGTCGGTCCGCAGGGCAAGCCCCTGCTCAGGCAAATCAAGCCCGGCCCGCTTATGGGTAATGAGCAGGAGGTGCTCACAGGTGTCACAGCGGGTGAAAAAGTACTGCTCCACCCTTTGACGACAATGGCGGCACGCTGAGGACCGGCCATGAACACATTGGGACACTCTGGCCGCATCGCCCGGTTTTTTCAGACTGCACAAATCACACCCTTGCTGGCACTGGTCGCCTTTTTGCTTGGCATCTTTGCCATCTTCGTCACTCCCCGTGAAGAGGAACCGCAAATCAATGTGACCATGGCGAATGTGCTGATCCCTTTTCCGGGTGCCTCGGTCAGGCAGGTAGAACAGCAAGTGGCGATACCGGCAGAACAACTGCTGAGCCAGATCGCCAATGTAGAACATGTGACGTCGGTATCGCGCCCCGGCATGGCCATCATGACAGTGCAATTTCAGGTGGGAGTTCCACGTACGGAGGCACTGGTGCGCCTGTATGACCTGGTGCACAGCAAGCGCGACTGGTTGCCTGCCAGCCTGGGCGTGCAGGAAGCCATTGTCAAACCCAAAGGCATAGAGGATGTGCCCATCATCGCACTTACCTTATGGAGCAAGAATCCGCAAAGCGCAGCCTATGATCTGGAAAGGGTTGCCCATGGCATGGAGGCTGAACTCAAACGTGTCAAAGGCACGCGTGACATCAGCACTATTGGTGGCCCCGGACGCGCCATCAATATTGAACTCGACCCTGCCAGGCTGGCAGCGAATGGCCTGACCGTGGCAGATCTGCAAAGCAGCCTGCAAGCGGTCAACCTGGGTTTGCCTGCCGGTGAGCTGACGCGTGCTAACCATAGCATTGCCATTGATGCCGGCCCCTTCCTGCAGGATGCACGCGCTGTATCAGAGGTGGTGGTCGGTGTCAGGGCTGGCAAGCCTGTCTTCATGGAGGATGTGGCAAAAGTAAGCGATGGCGCTTTGCCAGCCAGCGCATATGTCTGGCATGGTCAGACGGGCAAAGGCGCGGCTGAATATCCGGCTGTCACCATCGCCATCAGCAAGCAGACTGGCCAGAATGCAGTCGCCGTTGCCGATGCTGTCAAACAGCGGGTAGCAGAATTGCGCAATACCCTGATACCCGCCGATGTGGAAGTCAGCATGACGCGCAATTACGGCCAGACTGCAGATGACAAGGCCAAAAAACTCATACAGAAATTATTGTTTGCTACCGCCTCGGTCGTGGCCCTGGTCTTCATTGCACTGGGGCGGCGCGAAGCAGCCATCGTTGGTACGGCCGTGATACTAACCCTGACAGTGACACTGTTTGCCTCCTGGGCCTGGGGTTTTACGCTGAACCGGGTATCCCTGTTCGCCCTGATTTTTTCCATAGGCATACTCGTCGATGATGCCATCGTCGTCGTTGAAAACATACACAGGCACCAGACACTGTTCCCGGATCAATCACTGACAGACATCATACCTGCTGCCGTCGATGAGGTCGGCGGCCCCACCATACTCGCGACCCTGACGGTGATTGCAGCGCTCCTGCCCATGGCTTTTGTCAGCGGCCTGATGGGGCCTTATATGAGCCCGATACCCATCAATGCCAGCATGGGCATGCTGTTGTCGCTGGCGATTGCCTTCATCGTCACACCTTGGCTGGCACGCATCTGGATGAAACCGGGCCATGGCAAGCACGAGAGCAAAGTGCAGAAAAAAATAGCTAACATTTTTGCCCGGATATTTAGGCCCTTCCTTGACGAACGTAAAGGAAGGGTGAATGGCTGGAAGCTGACGCTGGCTATCTTTGCATTGATCGCCATGTCCATTGTTTTGCCAGTGCTCGGTTGGGTGCAGTTGAAGATGCTGCCGTTTGATAACAAGTCAGAATTCCAGATCGTTGTCGATATGCCTGCGGGTAGCCCGGTAGAAAAAACAGCAGCAGTCTTGCGCGAACTCGGTGCCTATTTGTCGCAAGTGCCGGAGGTGGCTGACTACCAGGCCTACGCAGGAGCTGCCGCGCCCATCAATTTCAATGGCCTGGTGCGTCAATACTATTTACGTACAGGTGGTGAGGTCGGTGACTTGCAGGTGAACCTGGTTGACAAGCATCACCGCAGCGAGCAGAGCCATGCCATCGCCAGTCGCTTGCGTCCGGCACTCCAGCAAATTGGCCAGCGCTTTTCAGCCAATGTAAAAATAGTGGAAGTGCCACCTGGCCCGCCCGTGCAGGCAGCCATCGTCGCAGAAATTTATGGTCCAACAGAAGAAGGCCGGCAGCAGGTAGCGAAAGCAGTGCGTGCCGTTTTCAACAAGACCGGCGGTGTAGTCGATGTTGATGACAGCAGTATCGTCAATGCGCCACGCAAGGTCTTGCTGGTAGACCAGCGCAAGGCTGCAAGCCTGGGCATCAGCCAGGCTGCTATCGTCACTACCCTGCGTGCCGGTTTGCACGGTGACGCTGCGAGCTATCTGCATGATGAGAGCAGGTATGCGACTGCGATACAGCTACAATTGCCAGTCCGCGAACAAGGCAGTCTCGACAGTTTGCTGAACCTGAATGTCAGGTCAGCACAGGGCAAGCTGGTGCCCCTGCGTGAACTGGTGACTATCTCGGACACTGTGCGTGAACAGCCGGTGTTTCATAAGGACGGTCTGGCGGTTAATTATGTGACTGCCGACATGGCCGGTGCGACCGACAGCCCGCTGTACGGCATGTTTGCCATGCGCGGTGAACTGGCAAAAATCATTGCCCCCGATGGTGGCAAACTCCAGGAATTTTTTATCCAGGCCCCGTCTGATCCCTACCGTGGATACAGCCTGAAATGGGATGGTGAATGGCAGATCACGTATGAAACTTTTCGTGACATGGGCGCAGCTTATGCCGTGGGTCTGGTACTCATTTATCTGCTGGTTGTGGCGCAGTTTGGCTCTTACCTGACGCCCTTGATCATCATGGCACCGATACCGCTGACCATCATAGGCGTCATGCCTGGCCACGCTTTGCTGGGGGCACAATATACTGCGACGAGCATGATAGGCATGATTGCCCTGGCTGGCATCATCGTCAGGAATTCTATCTTGCTGGTGGATTTTATCCGGCTGCAATTGTCGGCTGGCATGGCATTCCGTGAGGCGGTTGTCAGTTCTGCCATCACCAGGGCGCAGCCGATAGTCCTGACAGGTTTTGCTGCCATGCTCGGTGCCTTCTTCATTCTCGACGATCCCATCTTCAATGGCCTGGCGATCTCGCTGATTTTCGGCATCCTGGTATCGACCCTGCTGACCCTCGTAGTGATACCGCTGTTGTATTACCGCGCTTATAAAAATCACCCTGATTTTCAACAAGGAGTTTCATCATGACTAGCTGGCAAATCGTTCGTATCGTTGCAGGTTGCTTTATTCTACTTAGCCTGGCGCTTGGCATGCCCGGTAGCCCCCTGTTTGTTGATCAATGGTGGCTGGCTTTCACCGCTTTTGTCGGAGCAAACCTGTTGCAGAGCGGCATCACTAAATGGTGCTTGATGGAAAGTATATTGCGCAAGCTGGGTGTGCGGGCGGGCAACTGAAAGATATTCTGCCTAACCCTTGATGAAAAAATTAATGCGTGAATGGGGCGACGCCAACAAGTCGCTCTGACGCCGCCCGGCGTTCTTGCGCCTGCCCTGCAATTTGCGGGTATTCAACAAGATAGCCTGCTGCTTTTCACGACGGTCTGCACTGCGCCGGTCGTCGGTCTGGCGACGATCAATTTCTGGCCAGGTGGCTTCTTCACCGGCACCTTTGCCATCTTGTAGTTGCCCCTGTGTAACAGGGCGGCGCTGCTGGCTGCTGGCGTGCGGCATTTCTGCGGCTTGCTCAAAGATGCGGAATACTTTTAAGGGGAACATGACATAAGTGCGAAAAATAAGGCTGTTCGCACTTAGAACGGTAAAATTGCCTAAAACTTTAGCAAGCCCGTTTTTGCAGGCTTGCCAAACTGGAAGATAATTTCAGATGGGGAATGTTTGCTGCCACTCACACCTTTAACTGGAATGGTGTGAAATTCGTATCCTTGTCATAGTAATCTTCATTTTCCTTGCGCTTGAGGAACGCGACTACCTTATAAGTCACCGGTGTCATGATGACTTCCCAGCTGGTTTTCAGCACATATTGCGCGACCATAACGGTGATCAACTGACTGTCTGACCAGATGCCATAAAAGGCAATCACATAAAACAGGCTGGAATCAACAAACTCGCCACATATCGTCGAGCCTATGGTGCGCATCCACAAATGCCGGCCTTCCATCGCGACTTTCATCTTGGCCAGCACATAGCTGTTCACAAAGCTGCCACACCAGAATGCTGTGACCGAACCCAGGATAATTCTTGGAGTATTACCAAATACTGCCGCCAGATGGGTCTGGTATTCGGTATTGAATGGGTCCGCTGCCGGTGTCAGCGCCAGCACAACCACCGACATGATGGCTGCAAACAGTACTGCACCAAAGCCTGCCCAGATCACGCGGCGGTCGCGTCCATAACCATAAACTTCGGTGAGCACATCGCCAAAAATATACGAGATAGGGAAAAACAAGACGCCAGCGCCAAACGTCACTGTACCCAGGACAGGCAAAGTCACCTGTGCAGCCTTGGCCGCGCCTATCAGGTTAGAGCACAATAAGACCGTGACAAAGGCTGCCATCACAAAATCGTAATATTTATAACTGCCAAGTGGTCGTGTCATGTGATTGATCCTGGAATATTGCTAGAGTTTTTCTATCCGCAAGCATGTCATGGGCATCAGGCATATTCGACATCCGGGGCAAGCTTGTCAACCTTGAATCAGATTTTTGTTGAAAAAAAACTTTGATTTGCGCAGACTCGTGCATGAACAGATCTGCAACAAAGTTCAGCGCCTTTTGCTGCGTTTTGCAAATCGGCATTTGCTACAATGAATCTATCTCAGTTTTAAAGTGTTTCCATGTGCGCAGCCCCAATCACCGTTGATGTTCCCGTTGAACAATTATGTATAGGCTTGTATGTGCATCTTGACATGTCCTGGCTTGAACATTCGTTCGCGCTCAATAGTTTCAAGATCAAGAGCCAGGATGAGATCACGGCGATCAGGCATCTGGGTCTGAAAACCATCAGGGTCAACCCGGCCAAATCAGATAACCGCCCTTTGCCACCGCCGCCCAAAACGGCGGAGGTGGCCGAGCCTGAAACGGTCATGACACCGAGCCCGGAAGAGCTGGCCTTGATAGCAGAAAAAAAATCGCGCGTAGAGAGGCTGATCAGGGAACGCAATGCCATCGCCCAGTGCGAAAAGCAATTGTTGAAGGCAGCCAGTACGCTCAAGAATATTACCCGTAACCTGTTTTCACGCCCACAGGAATCGGTACGCGAAGCTGAGCAACTGGTGCAGCAAATGCTGGATTCTTTACTCGTTGATAAAGACATTGCCATTCATCTCATGAATGACAAGATAGTCGGTGAAGAAGCCTATTATCATTCGCTCAATGTCGCCGTACTGACCATGATGCTGGCAAAGGAATTGGCCTTTTCCGAAGACGACATCCTGCAACTCGGCATGGGTTGCATGTTTCACGACATAGGCAAGATAGAAATTCCTGACCGCATCGTCAACAAGAGCTTTGCGCTGACCAAGGCTGAGCAAAACCTCTTGCAGATGCACAGCCATTATGGCCAGCAGATAGGCGAGAAACTGAACCTGCCAAAAGGCGTCATCGACATCATCGCGCAGCATCATGAAATGGCCGATGGCAGTGGTTATCCACAACAACTGAAGGCAGAACGCATTTCGCCGCTGGCACGCATCGTTGCCATCACCAATACCTATGACAACCTGTGCAATAAACCCAACCCGGCTGATTCCCTGAGTCCGTATGAAGCCATGTCCTATATGTTTGCCAACCAGCGCAAGCAATTCGACGCTGCAGCCCTGAACCTGTTCATACGCTGCATGGGGGTTTATCCGCCAGGTACCATCGTCAAACTCAGCGACGGCACCCTGGGCATGGTGGTGGCAGTCAATTCCGGCAAACCGCTGCGCCCCAGCGTATTGATCTATGACCCCAGTGTTCCCAAGTCCGAAGCCATCATCCTTGACCTGATACACGAGCCCATACTCGACATCACCGCCAGCCTCAAGCCCGGCCAGCTGGCACCGGAAGTGTATGACTACCTGAGTCCACGCAAGCGCATGACTTATTTCTTTGATACGCAAAAGGCAGAAAATCAGAAGCGCCCATAAATATACCGGGCTTAACTGGCTTGCCGCGGCAATGAGGCAATCAGATCGGCAAAGCGCTGCCCCTGTATCATGATATGACCGCGCAATAAATTTGCGGTCAGTTCTGCCTCACCCTGCAAGATCGCTTGTACTACCTGATCATGTTCATTATAGGAATTGGCAACACGGTCACGCACACGCAGTTGCAGGCGGCGGTAAGGGCGCAGGCGGCGGTGCAAATTCATTGCCTGCTTCTCCAGAAAATCATTGTGACTGCCGCGATAAATCAGGTAGTGAAACACTTCATTCTTGTAAAAATATTCGTCCGGGTCTTCGGCATCACGCGCCTCTTTGCAGGCTTCATGGGCAGTTTGTAAATCTGCCTGTTCCTGTTTCGACATGCGGCGTGCGGCCATGCGCCCGCACATGGCTTCAAACTCTGCCATCACCTCAAACATTTCCACCAGTTGCTGCGGGCTGATAGTCGCTACCTGGGCACCGCGCCGTGGCCGCATTTCTATGATGCCCATCGATGCCAGTTGTATTAATGCCTCACGTATCGGCGTGCGCGATACGCCAAAGCGCTCGGCCAGCTCGGTTTCATCGAGATGATGGCCAGGCTGCAGTTGTCCTGTTGCTATCAATTCTTCGATTTCTTCCCGCAGGCTTGCTGATCGGTTTTTCATTTTTCTTATGCATCTGAATAATTTGTAAGCCTAGTATATATTCAAGTTGACTTTGAATGCAAAATAGTCGATCTTGTATACAAGAATTTTAATAAAGCATACAAGGCAATGTTTTTCGCGGGATATGCAAAGATCATAGGCAGGGCAAAACCTTGTCAAAAAGAGATGTCTCATCTATAAAACCTTAGGAGCAATCATGTCGCAACAGAAGAGAAGAACAGTCTTGCAAGCTTTAAGTCTGGCACCGTTGGCGGCGGCATGGTCGCCATTGACTGCATGGGCACAAAATACAACGTTGAAAATTTCGCATCAATTTCCTGGCGGCACGCTGGAAGAAGGCGACTTTCGCGACCGCCTCTGTCGCATGTTTGCCGCAGAAGTACAAAAGCGCAGCAATGGCAGCCTGAAGTTTGAAATCTATCCCGGCTCTTCACTGATGAAGACCAATGCGCAATTTTCATCCATGCGCAAGGGCGCACTCGATTTGTCACTGGTACCTTTGTCGTATGCAGGTGGTGAAGTGCCAGAAGTAAATATAGGCCTCATGCCCGGCCTGGTGCCGTCGTATGAGGTCGGTGCCGCATGGAAGAATGCCGAAGTCGGCAAGGAACTCAATAAGCTCTTGCTGGACAAGGGCATCGTGGTGGTCAGCTGGATATGGCAGGCCGGTGGTGTGGCATCGCGTACCAAGGCGGTGGTTGATCCTGATGATGTCAAAGGCATGAAGATACGCGGCGGTTCGCGTGAAGTCGATCTGGTGTTGAAAGCCGCTGGTGCTGCCGTGGTATCGCTGCCGTCGAATGAAATTTATGCGGCAATGCAGACGGGGGCGATGGAAGCCGCCATGACTTCGTCGACTTCGCTGATCTCTTTCCGCCTCGAAGAGGTGTCCAAATTCCTGACCAGTGGCCGTGGTCAAAGTTACTGGTATATGTTTGAACCCTTGATGATGTCAAAAGCGATTTTTGACAAGCTGACCAAAGACCAGCAAAACACCATCATGACCGTGGGTGCTGAGCTCGAAGCTTTTGCCATCAAGGCTGCCAAGCAGGATGATATTGCCGTCGCCACTGTCTATGAAAAGAAAGGTGCCAAGGTCGTAGATCTGAATGCAGCCACCGTCAAGAAGTGGCAGGCAATCGCCCGCACCACGGCCTGGAAAGATTATGCCGACAAAAATGAAAACTGCGCCAAATTGCTGAAACTGGCGGAGAAACTATTATGAGCCATGGCTTTGAAATAGCAGCTCCTAAAGGGCCGCCTGTTCCAGACCATCCCTTCGTTGCGCGGATGGCAAAAGCACTGGAATGGGTGAACAAAGTTATCGTGCGCATCTCCATGTTTGCCATGTTGCTGACGGCCTTCATCCTCACTTATTCTGTCGTCACACGTTATCTGTTCAAGATACCGACAGACTGGCAGGATGAGGCTTCAGTCTTCATGCTGATAGGCGTGACCTTTTTTTCCGCAGCTTACGTGCAGTCTTATCGTGGTCACATAGGCATAGAGGTCTTGTCATCCATCTTGCCGCCAGCAGTCAACCGCTTCCGTCTGTTGCTGGTGGATATCATCAGTGCGACGTTTTGCCTGTTTTTTTCCTGGAAATCGTGGACGCTGTTTCATGAAGCCTGGGTCGATGGACAAACAACTTCTTCGACATTCGCACCGCCCTTGTGGATACCCTATGCCATGATGGCGGCTGGTATGACCCTGTTGTCACTGCAAATCCTGGTACAGATACTGGCTGCCGCCACCAATACAAGCAGCAAAGGGAGGACAGTATGAGTCCGCTTACCCTCGGCGTCTTATATGGCATTGTCACCCTGGTCGTGATGTTTTCCGGCATGCCGATCGCCTTTGCTTTGGGCGTAGTGGCCACCGGCTTCATGTACTTTTTCATGCCCGCTGCTTCACTCGATACCATTACCCAGAACGTCTATGAAGAAATGGCATCGATCACCTTGTTGTCGATACCGCTGTTCATTTTAAAAGGTGCAGCGATAGGCAAATCACCTGCCGGACGTGACCTTTACTCTGCCATCCATGCCTGGTTGCACAAGGTGCCTGGTGGTCTGGGTATCGCCAATGTCTTTGCCTGCGCAATGTTTGCTGCCATGGCTGGTTCTTCGCCTGCGACTTGCTCGGCCATCGGTTCTGCTGGTATCCCTGAAATGCGCAGGCGTGGTTATTCGCCCGGTTTTGCGGCAGGCATCATCGCTGCCGGTGGCACTCTGGGTATTTTGTTGCCGCCATCGATTACCATGATCCTGTATGCAGTTGCCGCTGAACAGTCTTTGGGGCGCTTGTTTTTGGCTGGAATAGGACCTGGCATTTTGCTGGTGATTTTATTCTCTGGCTATGCTGTCTACAGGGCTCGTCGTGAGTATGCGATTGCGTATAAGGCTTATGAACAGGGTGGTGTCAAATCAGCTTATCTGGAAGAAGAGCATTTCAGCTTGGCACAAAAAGTCGAGATGCTGCCACGTGTGTTGCCCTTCGTCATCCTGCTTATCGGTGTCATGGTGGCCTTGTATGGTGGTTATGCAACACCGTCTGAAACGGCAGGCCTCGGTGCCTTGCTGGCCATGGTGCTCATCGCTGTCGTGTATGGCGTCTGGCGACCAAAAGATATCTCGCCCTTCATCACCTCGACGATTAAAGAATCAACGATGCTGCTATTCATCATCGGCATGTCGCTGCTCTATTCTTATGTCATGAGTTACCTGCACATCAGCCAGTCGGCGGCGCAATGGGTGGTCGATCTGCACCTCAGTAAATGGATGTTGCTGACAGTGATCTTGCTGATGGTGGTGGTATTTGGTTTCTTCCTGCCACCGGTATCGATTATCCTGATGATGTGTCCCATCATCCTGCCGCCCTTGAAGGTAGCTGGTTTTGACCTGATCTGGTTTGGCGTGGTCATGACCATCGTCATGGAGATGGGCCTGATACATCCACCCGTGGGTTTGAATATTTTTGTCATCAAGAATATCGCGCCAGATATACCCTTGAAGGATATCGTCTGGGGTGTCATGCCTTTTCTGTTACTGATGCTGGTGGCGGTGATTTTATTATGCGTATTCCCGCACATCGCCACCGCATTTCCTGATGCCTTGATGGGAGCAAAATAATGACCGCAGCAGGTCGCTGGAATACCCTGCAAACCAACCGCCAGCAGCGCCTGCAAAGGGCAGCTGCAGTGTTGGGCAATGATTTGCAGGGCAAACTATTTCCGCAGCAGCGCATAGGCGACTGCCTGCATGCGGTACTGGAAACAGGCGACCGGGTTTGCCTGGAAGGGAATAACCAGAAGCAGGCAGATTTTTTGGCCAAGGCACTGACCAGACTGGATGCGGCACGCGTGCATGATTTGCACATGCTGCTGTCCGTGCTGGCCCTGCCTGAACATCTGGATGTATTTGACAAGGGCATTGCCAGCAAGCTGGATTTTTCTTTTTCGGGCCCGCAGGCAGCACGCCTGGCCAAACTTGCCTCGGCAGGCAAATTGAATATCGGTGCCATCCATACTTATCTGGAATTGTATGCGCGCTATTTCGTCGATCTGACACCGCGCGTGGCCCTGGTGGCTGCGCAGTCGGCAGACCGCGCAGGCAATTTATATACCGGCCCCAATACTGAAGACACACCGACGATAGTTGAAGCTACGGCATTCAAGTCCGGCATCGTGATTGCACAGGTCAATGAAATAGTCGATGTCTTGCCGCGTGTTGATATCCCGGCTGGCTGGGTAGATTTTGTCGTGCAGGCACCGACGCCGCATTACATAGAACCGCTGTTCACCCGTGACCCGGCCTTGATCTCCGAGATACAGGTCTTGATGGCGATGATGGCCATCAAGGGCATCTATGCAGAATATGAAGTCAAGCGTCTCAACCACGGCATAGGCTTTGATACTGCCGCCATAGAATTGCTCTTGCCCACCTATGCAGCATCTCTGGGGCTGAAAGGCAAGATCGCCAGCCACTGGGCGCTGAACCCGCATCCGGCCCTGATACCCGCGATAGAAGCGGGTTTTGTAGAATCCGTACATTCCTTTGGTTCTGAACTGGGTATGGAAGACTATATCCGTGCCCGGCCCGATGTCTTCTTTGTCGGTGCTGACGGTTCCATGCGTAGCAACCGCGCACTCTCGCAAGCTGCAGGGCATTATGCATGCGACATGTTCATAGGCTCCACCCTGCAAATCGATTTGCAGGGCAATTCATCGACTGCCACCCTGGGTCGCATTGCTGGGTTTGGTGGCGCGCCGAATATGGGTGCTGATGCACGTGGCCGTCGTCATGCCAGCCCGGCTTGGCTAAAAGCTGGCCGCGAAGCGCGTGCGGGCAGCAATCAGATACCACGTGGACAAAAACTGGTGGTGCAGATGGTCGAGACTTTTCGCGAACACATGCAACCCGCCTTTGTAGAAAAACTCGATGCATGGCAATTGGCTGAACAAGCGAAGATGGCGATACCACCAGTAATGATTTATGGTGATGATGTCACCCATATCCTGACTGAAGAAGGCATTGCCAATCTGCTCCTGTGCCGCAGTGAAGAGGAGCGCGAACAAGCGATACGCGGTGTCGCAGGTTACACACCAGTCGGACTGGCACGCGACAAACGCATGGTAGAGAACTTGCGTGACCGCGGCATTATCAAACGCGCAGAAGAGCTGGGCATAGACAAGCGCATGGCCACACGTGATTTGCTGGCCGCAAAGAATATGAAAGACCTGGTGCGCGCATCGGGTGGTTTATATCAACCGCCCAAGCGTTTCAGGAACTGGTAAGGATCTTCATCATGGAAACTTTGGTATTTCGTTTTGAGCAAGGGCAACGCAAGCTGGGATCTGCGGCGCAACTGGTAGGCGTGGTCAGCTCGGGTAATCTGGAAGTGCTGGTGCAGTCGCTGGATTTGCAGTCAGCCTGCGAGATAGAAATCAGCACGGCTGCCACTGGCTTTGGTGCGATCTGGCAAGCAGTCATGCGTGACTTTAACCAGCGCTGGCAACTGGCCGATTGCCGCATTGCCATCAACGACATGGGCGCTACTCCCGCCGTTGTCAGCCTGCGCATGGATCAGGCCATAGAAGCCTGTCTGGAGCAAGCCAAATGAGCAGCTATCTGGAAGCAACAGCCAGGCAAAGAGTGGCCGCATTGATCAGCGATTTCACAGAATTTCTGTCACCTGCAAAAGAATGGACCAGCCCGCATCTGCCGCAACTGAATGCACCGGTTTCATTTGATGACGGCGTCGTCATTGGTCGCGGCACTATCGATGGCAGGCAAGTCTATGTCGCCGCGCAGGAAGGCGGCTTCATGGGGGGCGCAGTGGGCGAAGTGCATGGAGCCAAGCTGGTGGGCCTCATGCGTGCTGCGGTCATCCACAAACCGCAAGCACTGGTGCTGCTGGCAGAGTCCGGCGGTGTGCGCCTGCACGAAGCCAATGCAGGCTTGATAGCCGTGTCAGAAGTCATGCGTGCCTTGCTGGCTGTGCGTGCGGCTGGCATACCCGTCATCGTCGTCATCGGCGGCAGCAATGGCTGCTTTGGTGGCATGGGCATCGCTTCACGCTGCGCGAATGTCATCATCATGTCAGAAGAAGCACGCCTCGCCATGTCCGGCCCTGAAGTCATAGAAACCGCCAACGGCGTAGAAGAGTTTGATTCACGCGACAGAGCGCTGGTGTGGCGCACCACAGGCGGCAAGCACCGTTACCTGCTCGGTGATTGCCAAATGCTGGTGGCCGATGATGATGCCGCATTCAAGGCAGCGATAGTGCAAGCCATGCAGGATAGCGCACAAAATGAAGTAGCTCTCAGTCTGGCTGCACTGGAAGAAGAGCAAAAAATGCTGACAGCACGCCTGCAAGATTTTGGTGGCATGACTGAACCCATGGACATCTGGGCTGCCATGGGTGTGGAACATCCTGAGGATATTGCCATGCTCGATACCCAGGCATTCTTGCAACTGAGCGCCAGCATCAGGCAGACGGAGCACCAACATGGATAGCATGCAATTGCTTGCACAATTATTCCCGCAAGGTCATGAAGTCACTATCGTTGATGATTTCATTGTTGGCACAGCCGCTATCGACGGACAGAGCATCAGCGTCATAGGCACCAGCGGCCACACACCCATAGGCGTGGAGATTGCGCTGGCACAGGCCAAGGCAGTGCTGGCGACGGTGCGTGATTATCCGCAAAGGCCGATATTGCTGCTGGTCGATACCCAGGGTCAGCGCCTGCGCCACAGAGATGAAATGCTGGGCATTAACAGCTATATGGCACATCTGGGTAAATGCCTGGAGTTGGCCAGACAGTCTGGCCACAAGATCATTGCCTTGGTCTATGACCAGGCTTTGTCCGGTGGCTTCATCACCAGTGGCATGATGGCCGATGCCTGTTATGCCTTGCCAGAAGCCACCATACGCGTCATGGGCTTGCCAGCGATGGCACGCATTACCAAAGTACCTGAAGAAAAGCTGACAGCGCTGGCATTGCATAATCCTGTATTCGCCCCCGGCCCTAAAAACTATGAACGCATGGGTGGGGTGCAGGCGATATGGGAAGGCGATCTGGCGCAGTGCTTGCGCGATGCCCTGTTACATGCAGATGGCAGTGACAGGCGCAGTCAACTCGGTCAGCAACGTGGTGGCCGCCGCAAGTCGCAGCAGGTGATAGAAGCTGTTCTATCTCAGGCGGCACAAGTACAATAAGGTATGGATAGTATCGCGCATTATCAAAGACATGATCTGGTCTGGCTTGCTGACGAAGCATGGCTGGCTGTCTTGCAGTCTTTTGGTGCGCCGGATCTGCTCAGACAATGGCAGCAAGAGGAATGGCCAGCGGTAGTCACACGCCGCCATCCTGATGCTGCAGACGATGAAGTCTGCATAGGTTTCCCGCTCCCACCTGTGAGTGGCAACAAGCCGCGCTTTGCCGCTAAAGTAAAGGCTGAGCATATCGCCATTCATCAGTCTGCCTTGTCCCTGCATACTGTCATCGCTGTTGTGCCGCATGCATGGCAGGCCGGCTTGCAAAGCCTGCATCAGCAAGCCCTGATGGCGGGTATCAAGCTACGTGTGTATGGCTCGGTCGCCATGCAGTTTTTGACAGGGCAAGATTACCTGAGTGCGACTTCAGATATCGACATCCTGTTCCGGCCTTATCATCGGGCGCAACTGCGTGCTGGGCTGGCCTTGCTGCAAGAGCAGCAGCAAACTCTGCCGATTGATGGGGAGATTGTATTTCCTGGCGAGGCAGCAGTTGCGTGGAAAGAATGGATACAGCCCGCCCATCCCGGGCAGGACTTTAATCAGCAGCGCGTCATGGTCAAAGACATGCATGGCGTCAGCCTGCGCACCCGGCAAAGCCTGCTTGATTTGTTGGCCGAGGGTGAATTGCCATGCTAGCGCAAGCGCATGTTCATACTGAACGGAGTTCAGTTCAGTCGCCGACAGCTTCACCTCAAAGAAAACATAGTGCGCAGCAAATCGCCATACTTGCAGTGCGCAGTCTGTATGCAGAACTGGTCTTGTATCCCAAACCTGGTCTGGTTTCCCTGCGTGACAATGGCAGTCATGTTGATATGGATGCTGCCTGCTTCATGCGCAGCCTGTTTTCTCTGCGCCATTATTTCAGAGACATTGCACTTGCTGGTGCCGCTGGTGCTGAATTCCACATACTAAAAAATTTAGGTATCGCAGCAGAACAGCGCATGTTGAAAGCGACCAGAGGCATCAATACGCATAGAGGTGCCATCTTTGCCCTGGGCATGCTCAGTGCAGCGGCAGGATATTGTTTGTCGCGTGACTGCGTATTGACGACGACAACTGTACGGCAGGCCCTCATCTCGCAATGGGGGCAGGCATTGGCAGTGCACAGTGCTCCAGAAGATACACAGCATCTGAGTCACGGCTTGCAGGCTGCAAAACGATATGCTGCCAGCGGTGCCAGGGAAGAGGCGGCCTTGTGTTTCCCTTCCATCTTTGAACTTGCACTGCCACGTTTGCAGCAAAGCCTGCAAGACGACCGCAGTCTGCATCTGGCACAAGTCGATTGCTTCTTTACTCTGATGACACATATCAGTGACACCAATCTCTATCATCGCGGCGGCATAGCAGGAATAGCTTATGCCAAAGATACGGCACAAAAATTTCTGGATCAGGGTGGCACAGCTAATCCGCAATGGTTGATCATTGCAGAAAACTGTCATCGAGAATTCGTCTCGCGCAGACTGTCGCCAGGAGGCGCAGCAGATATGCTGGCAGCAACTTGCTTTGTGCATCACTGCATGGAAAAATTTTCTGCAACAAGCATACATGAATAAGTTCGCCCTGCTATGTCCGGGGCAGGGCGCACAGTCTGCCGATATGTTTGCGTTGGCCAGGCAGGATGCAAAGGCGGCCAGTTTTGTGCAAGATGTGTTGAGCCATAAGATAGAACAACACACGCTCGCAGAAGCACTTTCATCACATGATCTGCTATTTAAAAACCGCTATGCCCAGCCTTTGATCGTCGCTTCTACACTGGCCAACTGGCTGGCGCTACGCGATAATTTACCCACGCCCGACCTAGTCGCCGGATACAGCATAGGTGAAATTTCTGCGCATGCAGTCAGTGGCAGCATGGATGTGCAAGCTGTCCTGCAACTCGCTACTACCCGTGCGGCTTTGATGCAAGCTTGCGCGCACACACTGCAAGGCATGCTGGCTGTATCTGGTGTCGCCATCACCGATATACAGCAATTCGTTGCCAGCCATGAGCTGCACGTCGCCATCATCACGGCTGACAACAAGGCCATCATCGCTGGTCTGGCAGACCAGATCAGCGCGGTCATTCCAGAAATTGCCAAGCTACCTGGACAGGATATTACATACACAGAAATAGCTGTGCATATCGCTTCGCATACTCCACTGATGCAGGCTGCTGTACCTGGCTTTGCGCAAGCGCTGAATGACACTCCCGTGCATGAAACTGCGATTCCTGTATTGGCAGGTTTCAACGCCGAAAAAGTCACGGAACCAGCGACCATACGCAGCAGCCTCCTGGCACAACTGACCCAGACCATACACTGGCATGCCTGTATGGATGCCATGGCTGAAAGCGGCATCAGCCATGCGCTGGAACTGGGCCCAGGCTCGGCCTTATCCAAAATGCTGCAGACCCGTCATCCACAAATAGCTTGCCGCTCCATCGCAGATTTCCGAAGCCTTGAAGGTATAGTCCATTGGGTGCAACGCCAGAGCGAGAGTTGATTTTCACTAGCCTAAACCAGAGCAACACATACAGGAGACATCATGAAACGTATTACACTGAGCAATATTCTCATTCCTATCGTACTCACCATGACCATCAACACCCTGGCCCAGGCTGCCGAACGCCTTCCCACGATACCTCCATCTCAATACACAGAAGAACAAAAGAAAGCGGCTGAAGAATTCCTGGCTACGCGCAAGGTGCCTGTCTTTGGACCCTTCGAGCCCTTGATGCACAGCCCGCAAGTCATGAGTCAGGCGCGTGCCATGGGTGATTATCTGCGTTATCAATCTGCACTAGGCACCACACTCAGTGAACTGGTGATATTGATCACCGCAAGAGAATGGTCGCAGGATTATGAATGGTATGTACATCATCCAATCGCTCTCAAGGCCGGCATCAAAGCAGAAGTGACCGCCGCGATTGCCGATGGCAGGCGCCCGACTGGCATGACAGACGATGAAGAAATCGTCTATGACTTTTCGATGGAATTACACAAGAACAAGCGCGTGTCCGACCGCACCTATGAACGTGCTGAGAAGCGTTTTGGTAAAAAGGGAATCGTGGATCTGACAGGCATCAATGCCTATTACACTTTGTTGGCCATGCAGATGAATGTGGCGCAATACCAGATACCCAAGGATGGCAAGAAGCTGGTGCGATTTCCTGAATAAATCAAGGGAACTTGAATTCAATATAAGAGGATAAAAAAATGGGGCCAATGCCCCATTTTTTATAACTACGGTATTTGCTACATCAACGGTAATCAATAACGACGACGCTGCTGACCACCACCTGATGGACCGCGTGTTTCAATATGGCGGAATGTGATTCTGCCCTTGCTCAAATCATAGGGCGACAATTCCAGCGTCACCTTGTCACCGGCCAGTATGCGTATGTGATGCTGACGCATCTTGCCGGACGTGTAAGCGATCAGTTTGTGGCCGTTTTCCAGGTTCACACGGAAACGTGAATCGGGCAGCACTTCTTCAACTTGACCATTCATTTCCAACAGTTCTTCTTTTGCCATGGTTTTATCATCTTTATAGTAGGTCGTGACACCTGTACACAGACTGCGTCACTGATGGCAGACGATCACATAATCATCTGCAAGGGATTACGGTGAACTCACTGTTGATCGTCTGGCGCCGTGAGACGAAAAGAGTGTGAGTGTTGAAAGAGGCTGTGCACAGATGGCTTTGCCATCACAGCTACACAGTACTTGGATAACAGCCAGAAGTATGCACTCAAGGCCAGTGAGGTAAAACTACAGCAGGTCTGTCGCAGACTGCATCAAACGCCAGCTTCAGCGCTCTTGTCAGAAAAACTTCGATTTATCGGGAGTAAGAATTCTCTTGCAATAGGATTATACCCTGAATGCCCTGTTTCCCTCGCGATTTGTCGATAAATTACCAGAAAGATTCAATAATTACCGCTATTTTAATGACAAATTGTCCTCTAATCCCGATTTGCTCTGCCATTGATGCAAATCAATTTCACATGTGTTTGTCATTTTCAACACAAACAGGCTTATAGAATATTTATATGGTGCTTGCCAGACCTGGCAAAGCCGCTCCCACTTCATGTCTCCGGAGGCAATGATGGCCTTTAGCATACGCTCAGTCTGCCACTTGTTTTTTGCATTATTCACCTTGTCGGTGATGGTACCGGCCTGGGCTCAGGTATCGCCGCTGGACGCACGCATGAAGAAAGTGCTGGCAGATAATGCAGCGACCAGTGCCTCGATCAACGCAGCAAAGAAAGTCACTTTCTTTTGCGAAGTCTGTCATGGTGTCAATGGCAGCAGCGTCAAGGGTGACGTACCTAACCTGGCAGGACAAAACTCCAGCTATCTTTTGACGCAGATAGATAAATTTTCACGCGGCCAGCGCCAGGAAAAATTCATGGAAGGCCTGATGAAGCTGTTGACCGAAGAAGAGCGCATCAATGTCGCCCTGTTCTATTCGAGCAAGGCAGTCGAGCCTGCAGGCAAAGAAACTTCATTGACCGGACAGGCGATTTATACTGCACGCTGCAGCATGTGTCATGCGGAACATGCACATGGCAATGAAACCACGCCAAGACTGGCAGGCCAGCAAATTGACTACCTCAAAAAATCCATCAAGCGCTATAGAGACAGAACAGGTGAACGCATCTATGAACCCATGAGCGCCAGCACCGCAGGCCTGAAAGAGGTTGAGATACAGGCACTGGCCGCTTATTTATCGAGTTTGAAATAAATATCCGGTTTTACAAACTCACTTGCTGCATGTATTCGCAATAGGCTTTTTGGACTTCGCTACGCCGCAACAACCCGGTGTGCCCTGCATCCTTGATGTACAACTGGCGCTTGGCTTTGGACGGAATTGCCTCATACACCTTTTGCCCAAGTTCTGCCGGGGTCTGCTTGTCTTTTTCTGCCGTCAATACCAGCGTTGGCCCCTGGTAGCGTGACATTGCCCTGATGTTATCTACCTGCTGTAAACTGTCTTGGATATTCACGCTGACAAATGGCTTGGCGTACCACGGCGTCGATAGCGACACCATATCCCTGACATTGCTGGCCGTGGTTTCCAGGACGATGCCATCAGGCTGGCGCTGCTCCGCAATAAAGCCAGTCGCAAAGCTGCCCATTGAATGCCCATGTACCACCAGCTTGCCTGTGGTGCTGGCACGCACGGTATCGTAAATTTTCAAGGCATCTTCCTGCAGGTTCTGTATGTCAGGCACGCCTGCTGTACGGCCATACCCGCGATAATCAAAGCTCACCAGGTTGACATTGCAGGCACCTATATTTTTCAACATGTAAGGCAAGGAGTCTTCAACATGTGAGAGGTTGCCACCAAAATACAGCACCGTGACTTTACTGCCTTCTTGCCGGAACGCGGCACCTTCCAGCCTGGTCTGGTCAGTGGCGATCACAGTTTCATCCCTGAGCTGTGCCGCCGGATTGATTTTCTGCATATCGTCCTGCGTCAATTTTTGTTTGAGCTTGTAACCCGTTGAACTATCCGGGCGTATGTATTGCTTGTCGGTGATATCGACATGCATGCATCCCGTCATCAGCGTACCTATACCAGCTACAAGCAGCGCAGAAAAAATATGCCGTTTGATGAGATGCATGTTGACTCCGTTAAATAATTGACTTGAATATTATCACGCTCAGACCTGCTCATTCCAGCTATGAAAATGGCTTTTTCAGCATTGTTCTTTTACCGCCTTGGCTACCAGCTTATGCACTTTCTCACTGTTAAGTAAGTTTGCGTAAATGGCAAAGATGATTTGCAATATGTATTATTGTTCTGATTTTTGCAAGGAAATAGAATCTCTTCCACCAACAAGGTATGAACAACAAATGGCGAATAGCCTGGAGGAAGAGAACATGATCAAGAACACTTTACACACACTGGCCCGCGCAGCTTTATATCTGTCCATCGCTGGTGCTTTTGGCATGAGCAGTAGCGCTGCTTATTCTGCTGCACCGATGGTAAGAACATCCGCCCCTGCGTATTACCGCACCATGCTGGGCGCATTTGAAGTGACAGCACTCAGTGACGGCACCGTCAAACTGCCGGTAGAAAAAATATTGATGGAGCCTGAGCAAAAAACCAAAGATGCGCTGGCAAAGTCATTTTTGCAGGCACCGCTGGAAACTTCAGTCAATGCTTATCTCGTCAATACTGGCAGCAAGCTGATACTGATTGACGCCGGTACCAGCAACCTGTTTGGCCCCAGCCTTGGCAAGCTGATTGCCAACCTCAAGGCATCAGGTTATGAGCCATCACAGATAGATGACATCTACCTCACCCATTTGCATCCCGACCATGTCGGTGGTTTGATAGTTAATGGTGCCATGGCTTTTGGTAACGCGATTATCCATGTACATCAGGCCGAGGCAGATTACTGGTTGAGCCAAAAAAACATGGAGCAGGCACCGGCAGATGCGAAGTCTTTTTTTGAAGGGGCGATGGCTTCGCTCAATCCCTATAAAGCAGCTAACAAGCTGCAAACATTTAGTGCTGATGGTGAATTATTGCCCGGCCTTACTGCGCACTCCACACAAGGGCACACCGCCGGTCACACCTCTTATCTGCTGGAAAGCAATGGTGAAAAAATGCTGGTAGTGGGTGACCTGATCCACGTCGCCTCCGTGCAACTCGACAAGCCTGAGGTGACAGTGACTTTTGACAGCCACGCCAAAGCGGCTTCAGCCACGCGTCAGAAAGTATTCACACAGGCAGCAAAAGATGGTGTCATCGTTGCCGCTTCACACATGCAGTTCCCTGGCATGGGACGATTGAAAAAAGCTGGCAATGGCTATCAATGGGTGCCAGTCAATTTCACCTTGATGCCGTAAATAATGAATGGCCTGCGCGGGCAGGCCATCATCCGATTATTTGCAATAGGCAAGGCTGACATTGGTGAGTGTTTAAACTGTAATTGGCAGTCTAAGCCCAGCTCTCCAGGGATGCCACGCACCAATCAGCCGCAAAGAATTCTGCACAGAAATCAAACGCCCCATCTCTTCTTTGGCATACCCAGTATCACCTCTTGCCAGTTACGCACCCACGGTACACCTCAGGCACCTGCGGCCCACCCAGCGAATAAGCCGCATACAGGTATTGCACCATCAGGCAATGCTCAATCTCGGCATCGATGGACAAGAGATAAGTCACATAATCACGCGGAGAAAATTCCAGGTTCAGCGGCGGCTTCTGGTTCTGTAATTGGGGTCCAGGCTGAGGGCTGATAGATTCAGTCGACAACAAATCCACCCCTCCCAGCAAACCCTTCTGAGTCCCCGTCACCGGTAAAGCCTTAGGCTGATGCATCGCACCAAGATGACGCCTGATCTGTGCAGCACGCATTTCCTTGTCCTTTTAAGGGTTGGGTATGCAAAGGCAAGCATCCTCAGAACGGCTGTGGATGGTTTGCTAGAGGATTGTTGATTAAAAATATGCAATTAAATTAATCTTAAGGCAATACTTAAATAGCATCAAGCGGCAGAGAGATTTTTTTAATGAAATGTGACATTGGCAGAAATAATGCGTTGTTATTCCAACACGTTAGTTTCAGAGTAAATGGCTTTACCCGTCGTTATTGCTTAAGCATTCATGCTTGATTTTGAAGATAAAAAATTATTGTATGCATTGATGCCTGTCGCTTTTTGTTTTCGCTCTGGAGGGAAACAATAATGGCTAGAGTCATATACTTTGCACTTGAAGTTTGAGAGAATCTGCGCGACTTTTTAATACTTGCAGTGCGTAGATATCAATCATTCTTACATCCTCACTTTCTAAGGCATCTTTCATGGCAACAGCTAGCGATATCCAAAACCTTTACATCGCTTATTTCAATCGCCCGGCGGATGTCGCGGGTCTGGCTTATTGGCAAACCACCTCATTTAGTCTTTTACAAATTGCGCAAAGCTTTTCTCAACAGGCTGAATATGCGAGGTCTTTCTCAGCTTATTCGACTAAACAAACAGTCAATACTTTGTATGGCAACCTGTTTAATCACGCTGCTGACTCTGCAGGTTTGGCATACTGGATCGCTCAGATTGATAGTGGCACAGTCAGTATTGGTGCTGCAGCGATTGCTATTCTGGGCGGTGCAACGGGTTCAGATTTGAGTACTATACAGGCAAAGAATACGGCTGCCACCGCATATACTGTATCGATGACAAACGATGCACAAGCGCAGGCTGCATACAGCCCCTCAAACGGATCGTTTATATTTGCCAAAACCTGGCTTGCCGCTGTGGTGGACACATCGACAGCAAATGCAGTGGTGAATGGTTTGTCTGCCACCATCAATAGTTATAAAGTGACAGGTGGTGACACGGTAAATTTGAGTGCAGGCGCACAGGCGGTCAACTTTTATAACACTACTGGCAGTGAAACTGCCGTGATTGGCGGCGTAAATCAATCAGTGAATCAGGTGACGCTGACGCCAGGTACATTAACAGTTAATACCTCGAATGCGAACACGGCAGGCTTGA
Source organism: Undibacterium sp. KW1 (assembly GCF_009937955.1). Lineage (NCBI taxonomy): Bacteria > Pseudomonadati > Pseudomonadota > Betaproteobacteria > Burkholderiales > Oxalobacteraceae > Undibacterium > Undibacterium sp. KW1. The sequence goes on from NZ_AP018439.1 coordinate 459,712, forward strand.
TGATCAATGGTGCAAATGCTACCGGCGGTGTACACATTAATCTTACAGATTCAGGGAAAGCTACTTTGTCTGCTGCTGCCTTGAATGGTGTGGATACCATCAACCTTTTTGCTGGTGCAGGCGAGGTACTTACTTTGAATCCAAATGCACCTTTGTCTATCAATCAAGCGGCTGCATCGGCAACATTGATTATCAACACTGCTCAAAAGGTGAAAGTAAATCAGGCATCAACGGCGGATATTACTCTGGGCGGGATTGCTCATTACACCGTCTCAGAAGGCACGACTGGGGCTATCATCGCCAATGGCACAGGAGGTTCGTTGACGGTGATTGGCGGCACCAGTAGCCATAGTATTACCAGTTCGGTCGCTACCACCATTTTTTCTACTTCTGCTACTGGCGGCTATCACGAGGACATCTTGGCCGGTACCGGAAACTTTACAGTGCTGGGTGTGGGATATCAAACGATGAACTTAATTGATGGCGGCTTGAACGGTTCATTGAATGTTACTACGGCAGGCAGTAATCTTGTTGGGTATTTTGAAGGAAGTAAAACGACGGGCGCTGTGACATTTACACTAGGTGGTACTGGTATGTGTAACATTTACACTAACTCTAACCATATAACAACGATCAATGGAGTTAATGGTGTAAATAATTTTGTTACTGCATCTGGTAATGGGGTTATGACTTATAACGCTGCTGCGACTGGTAATACTTTACTGTACTCCAATGGAACAAATTTCACGAGCATTAATTTATCTGCTACTGGTAACGGCAACGACGACATCCATTTAAATTATGGTGGCGACATAAGTCTCGGAAAGATCACTACCGGGCTGACCACAATAACAAACTTCAAGGCTTCAGGTGCAGACAATATACATTGGGGAGCATCAGCGACTTCGTTGAATACTATCAATATAGGTGCATCTGATTTTACAAGTTTGGCGGCGAATATCCAGTCTGGTGCAGGCACTTTGACGAGCAGCGATGGCAAAGCATTTATTGTAAACGTGGCGACTGGTGCTGCAGCTGGCACTTATCTTTACGAACACGTCAATTCGTCAAGCCTTGTAGCCAGCAATGACTTTATTGTCAAACTGGTTGGTGCGGGTGTGATAGTTGCCAGTGATCTGTTGGGCTATTAATTCTTGGGCACTCAGGCATCCTGCATCTTATTCGCAATCTATTTTATAAGACTTCAAGTGATATACAACTATTTCATATTGCTTGAGTCGAATGGCCTGGTGCTTGAGACTGAATTGAACAGATCACATTTGTTTTCTAAAGATATTCTCCTGATTACTGCTTACCTACCTCGGTTGCATATTTTTTTTGAAAGCAGATTTCAATGACAAAACTGATTGCTTCACTTTGCGTAGTCTGTAGTTTGATAGGAGCGACTGTCGCTACTAATACTGCAAATGCCAGTGACACGTCCGCAAAAGCCCAGCCCTCCGATTCAGAAATCAAACAGCAAATCGACCGCTACATAAAAAGTGAAATGCAAGAACGTCGCATCCCTGGCATGCAATTGGCCGTAGTCAGGGGTGGCAAGATTGTTTTGTTGAAGTCGTATGGGTTGGCTGAGATACCGAATGCGGTGGCTGTGAATGACCAGAATGTGTTTTCCATTAACTCTGCGACGAAGTCGTTTACTGGCGTTGCCATCATGCAGTTGGTGGAGGAGGGCAAGCTGGATTTGTCTGCGCCGGTGTCGCGTTATCTGGATGGTTTGCCGGTTGCCTGGCAGGCGGTGACTGTGCGGCAGTTGCTTACGCATACCTCGGGTATCCCTGACATTATCAGCAGCAAGATACCTTCGCTGGCGACGCCGCAAGAGGTGGATGCGGCTTGGGCTGCGATACAGACCTGGCCTATGGAGTTCAAGACGGGTGAACGCTACCGCTACAACCAGACCAATTATATTTTGCTGGGCAAGATCATCGATCGTCTGAGCGGTATGCCGTTTATAGCGTTTTTCCAGAAGCGGCAATTTGCCGTGGCGGGCATGCGCAGCGTGGGCTTTGGTGAGTCGCGTGATGTGATACCACACAAGGCGGTGTCGTACAGGTATGAGGAGCCGGGTGGCAGCCTCAAGCATGTTGCCGAGGTTTTCCCTCCCTTTATGCGCACGGGGGCGGGCATGAATAGCAGTGCCGAGGATGTGGCTAACTGGCTCATCGCGCTGCAACAGGGCAAGCTGATTTCTGCTGCGGGTTTAAAGCAGCTCTGGACGCCGGGTACTTTCAATAATGGGAAGCCGACTGTGTGGGCGCTGGGCTGGCCTGTGATGCGCCAGGGTGAGTACGCTGCGGTGGCTGGCGTGGGTGGTGCGCGTTCGGCGTTTTATGTATATCCCGGCCATGATCTTGCCATCGTCACGCTGACCAATCTGGCGGGTGCTGATCCGCAGGGGATGATCGATGATATCGCTGGCTTTTATTTGCCGGGTTTAAGAAAAGCGCATGGCGGCGCTTATGCCGCACATCTTTTGCGTGAGCAGATTGCGCAGGATGGTTATACGGGGCTGGCGGCGAAATTGAACAAGATCAAAATCAATAGAGGATTGCCTGACCCTTCTGAAGATGATTTCAATTCCTGGGGTTATCGTTTGCTGAGCAAGAAAATGGCTGATCAGGCGGTGACTGTGTTTGGTCTTGGGGTGCAGGTATATCCCAATAGTGCGAACCTGCATGACAGCCTGGCAGAGGTATATGAGTTCCAGGCGGACAAGGTGGCTGCTTTGAAGCATTACCGTTTGTCACTGGGGCTGGATGCGCAGAATACGCATGCGGCGGAGCGTATCGCGGCCTTGGGTGGGAAGTGAGTAAGATGGTTGTTTGAATTTCTTATAGATTAATTTGGGCTTTGTTAATTTCGTAGGTTGGGCTGGGCCTCGCCAGGCTACGCTTTATCAGCTCAATACTGTGCCTCAACCAGGGTATACGTTATTTAAATGCCGAGTGTTGGGCTGATGAAGCGTAGCCCAACCTACGCACAAAAAAACGGCTCATCATCCTGAAAATAATGAGCCGCTTTTTTGTTCTTTAATTCTTAAACTTTTACATCTGTGTAAATAATCAGCAGATATTGAGAAATAACGTTTAAACCAGGCAATATACTTCAGAAGTAAATGAGAAAAAAGTCAGCAATTAATGAGAATATTTAGCTGCATCTAAAATCCCTCTCAAAAAACTATTTACAATTCCCCTGTAGATGACATGCATGCTCCAGGGGAGGTGAACGTGAACAGTAAAATCTGTTTTGCTTGTGGCGAATTATTTCTGACCCGCCCCCAAAATCCCACACAAACATACTGTTCAAAAAAGGCTTGCCAGTTGAAGCGCCGCGGTGCTTGGCAAAAGCTCAAACTCCAGACAGATACTGACTACCGTGACAACCAGATGCGGGCTCAAAAAGCATGGATGAAGCGAAATCCTGACTATTGGCAGAAATATCGTGACACCCATCCATCAAATGCAGAAAAAGATCGTGTTCTACAGCCGCACACGAATAATACTGATGGAAACGATGAAATTGCAAAGATGGACGTGTCAACTTGCAGTAGTTGTCCCTCTGCGGGCATATATTTTTTGATGCCGTGCAGTAAGAAAAAGATTGCAAAGATGGATGTGTGGACTGTAGAACTCACACTGATAGGAACCTAAAACTGGGTCTCTTGATTGCAAAGAGATGACTCGTGCTAACGGCCTGATCTTTATGTTAATTTATTCTTTGCAATTGTGGATAACAAAAAGCAACGTAACTATCATCTCCTTGGGTGGAGCTAGCCATGTATTTGTCGCCAAAAAATGAATACAACCAATCCTTGGCAGATACTTCCCATTTCCGAGGAGCAGAATACGTTCGGATGTCGACTGAGCACCAACAGTATTCAACTGACAATCAACGTCAGCGCATCCTGGAATACGCCTCGCGACGACAGATAGAGATCGTCAAGACTTATGCAGATGAAGGTAAAAGTGGACTACGCATAGATGGACGGCATGCGCTCCAGCAATTGATTAAGGACGTAGAAAGCGGTGCGGCAGATTTCAATATCATACTGGTCTACGATGTCAGCCGCTGGGGACGTTTTCAAGATGCAGATGAAAGTGCGTATTACGAATACATTTGCAAGCGCGCCGGTATCCAAGTCGCATACTGCGCAGAGCAATTTGAAAATGACGGCTCTCCTGTCTCCACGATCGTGAAGGGTGTCAAGCGCGCAATGGCCGGAGAGTACAGTAGGGAATTATCCGCCAAAGTATTTGCCGGACAATGCCGGTTGATTGAACTCGGCTTCCGTCAGGGAGGCCCTGCAGGATACGGACTTAGACGAGTATTGATTGATCAATTTGGTCAAATTAAAACCGAACTAAAGCATGGCGAACAGAAGAGCTTGCAAACAGACCGCGTTATCCTGATGCCAGGCCCTGAGGCTGAGATTCTTCTGGTAAATCAGATTTATCAATGGTTCATTGAGGATGGCTTATATGAATCAGAAATCGCTAGTAGGCTCAATGCCATGCAAGTTGTCACTGACCTGAACCGTGCGTGGACCAGGTCTACCGTACATGAGGTATTGACGAATGAGAAATACATTGGCAATAACGTGTACAACCGCATCTCTTACAAATTGAAAAAGATGCGTGTGATCAATCAAAGCAACATGTGGATCAAGAAGGAAGGTGCTTTCCAGCCTATTGTTGCCTCAGAAGTATTTTTTACTGCCCAAGGTATATTACGTGCGCGCGCCAGAAAATATACCGACGAGGAATTAATAGAGCGTTTACGCTTACTCTATAAGAGTCGTGGTGTCTTGTCTGGTCTCATTATTGATGAAATGGAAGATATGCCTACCTCTTCTGTTTACGCCTATCGCTTTGGCAGCCTGATTCGTGCCTATCAAATGGTAGGTTTTACACCAGATCGTGACTATCAGTATCTGGAAGTGAACCGTTTCATCCGGCGCTTACATCCCGAAATTATTGTACAAACGGAAGCCAGGATTGCCGAATTGGGTGGGCAAATCAGTCGCGATCCCGGCACCGATTTGCTCCATATTATTGATTTTTACGTAAATCATGACAACCGTTTTTGATTTCATTCGTTATCCCAATATAATGTCCGTACTGGAGGTATGAGATGGCGAAAGAAATAGAAGATGGAGCAAAGCGACGAGTCAAGGCGGGTCGGCTTCTGCTGCAAGGCAAAGGGTGCGCCGAAGTAGCGCTGGTGGTCGGCGTAGCACGCAACACGGTATATACCTGGAAAGCCATACTCGATGAAGGAGGGCTTGACGCGCTGCGCGCAGTAGGTGGAAAGGGGCGGCCTGCACAACTTGATGCCATGGAATTAGGGGAGTTGCGGCGCTGCCTTCTCGATAGTCCGACGGAACATGGTTTTGGCACCGAGTTGTGGACACTTAAACGCGTGCGTCTACTTATTGAAAGAAAGTTCGAAGTGTCGTTCAGTGAAGTGCACGTTTGGCGCATTCTTGGCGCACTGGGATTCAGTAACCAAAAGCCGGAGCGTCGCGCCATCGAACGTAACGAAGATGCTGTACAGGAGTTCAAGAAAAAGACCTGGCCTGCGCTCAAAAAAAAGCCTCGAGAGAGAATCGACTGATTGTATTCATCGACGAGTCCGGAATCAGCGAACGGCCTACCCGTGTGCGTACTTGGGCACTCAAAGGGAAAACGCCGATTATTCAGTTTCATTTCAACTGGAAACATTTGTCCGTGATTGCAGGTGTGACCAGGAAGAACTACTTGTTCCGCTTCCACGAGGGTAGCATCAAGAAGGAGCAAATTGTCGAGTTTCTCAAGGCGCTCAAAGCGCATTTGAAGCAGCCGCTGTTGATCATCCTCGATGGGCTCAGGGCGCACAAATCGAAACTGGTGCGCGAATACCTCGACAGCACCAATGGGTACATTCAAATCGCATTCCTGCCCCCGTATGCGCCGGACCTCAATCCTGTCGAATATCTCTGGGCCTGGCTCAAGCGACATGCGTTGGCAAACTTCTGCCCGAACAACCTCGCCGAATTGCAAACAATTGCCCGCAATAAACTCAAAAGCGCACAACGCCGTCCATCCATCATCATGGCATGTTGGAAGCAGGCGGAGTTGTGGTGATGTCATCAATTATGTAAAGCTCAATAATAGCGAGTTCACTGTCTCTATTGTTCTGGCACGTTGCCAGCAAAGAGCATCGGGTCTTCATCGTTGGAAAATCAGGTTTGATACTGGCCTCTTACCAGATATTACGGTAGCAGTCAGGCTTAATCAAAACAATAACACTGCATTGGATTATTTTCTGTTGCCGAGGATAGATTTTGCAACGCATCATTTAAGTCTGGCAGATCAAAATTCTATCGAGTTCGACAGCTATCGCTTTGACACCCTGGACTATTTGTATGGGATGGCAGAAAGAGCGCGATTGCGGAGAGTCGCATGAGCGCCGCACCTGACGAGCTGCGCATGATACCGTTGGCATGTATAGATGTGCTAAACCCAAGGGAGCGCAATAGCCAAGTATTCAGTGAAATTGTCGAGAATATCCGGGCCATAGGATTGAAGAAACCCATCAAAGTCACACCACGCCCTGGTGGCGAAGGTGAACAACGGTATTTGTTGGTCTGTGGTGAAGGTCGGATGAAGGCATTTAGAGAGTTGGGCCAGACCCACATCCCGGCCCTTGTCGTCTCAGTCAGCGACGAAGATGCTTTGATTATGAGCCTCGCTGAAAATATCGCCCGCCGCCAATACCGACCTTTAGAGTTGCTGACGGCCATTGAAATGTTGCGAGACCGTGGCTATGACAAGAAGATGATCGCTTCCAAGACTGGTCTCACGATGGAAAGGGTCAACGGCATACTCGTGTTATTGGAGCGCGGTGAAGAGCGACTCCTGGTTGCAGTCGAAAAAGGGAAAATTCCACTGACTGCCGCCTTGGCCATTGTCAGTGGAAATCGTGACGATAAAGCCATACAGCAGGCATTGCAGGAGGCGTACGAGTCTGGGCAGTTGCGTGGCAAACAATTATTTGAAGCAAAACGCGTCATAGAAAGCCGCCAGACATTGGGCCGAACACTGGGCTGCAGTATGCCCCGAAAAAGGGCGAACGTAACGACCACAAGTCTAGTCAGAACCTACCAGAAAGAAGTCAGTCGACAACAATTGTTGGTGAAGAAAGCCACCACTGCCCAGCACCGTCTGTTGTTCGTCACCAATGCACTTCGTCAACTATTCTTGGATGAAAATTTTTCTAATCTCCTGCGTGCAGAAGGTATCGATACCTTGCCAGCTTATTTGGAACAAAGGATATGGGAGACGGTATGACAGAAACTATAGACTTAGGCTTTTGCATGGAACCGGTGTCTGTCCCCTGTGCCAATATTCTACCCTCCCGCTCATTACCTGAAAACTTAGCAACCTCCAGAAAATACATGCAGATTCGCTCTTCAATCAAAGAAATTGGATTGATTGAACCCTTGTCGATTACTCCGCTGATCAAAAAATCCACACAGCATATGCTACTGGACGGTCATATGCGTCTGACGGCTTTACGTGAATTGGGGTATGAAGAGGTGCTATGTCTGATTGCCAAAGACGATGAAAGCTATACCTACAATAGCAGAATTAACCGGCTTTCGACTATACAAGAACATTTCATGATCCGGCGTGCGATAGAGAGAGGTGTATCTGCGACCCGATTGGCAGAAGTACTGAGTATGGATTCAACGCAGATCTATAAAAAAATGACTTTGCTCAATGGAATATGTCCAGAAGCAGCAGAGCTGCTCAAGGACAGGCAGTTTTCTGCTGACGTGTCCAGAGTGCTACGTAAGATGAAACCAACGCGTCAAATAGAATGCGTTGAACTCATGACCTCGGCAAATAATGTAACTGTCTCCTATGCGGAAGCAATGCTGGTAGCTACGCCTGCAGAATTATTGGTGGATGGTAAGAAACCTGTGAAACTGGCTGGTGTATCGTCAGAACAGATGGGCAAGATGGAGCGTGAGATGACCAGCTTGCAGAGTCAGTATAAGGTTGTCGAACAAACCTACGGTCAAGATGTGCTAAACCTGGTTCTTGCTCGTGGTTACCTGGTTAAGTTATTGGATAATCCTGCAACTTGCCGCTATCTTGAAAAGAAATTTCCGGAAATTTTAGTGGAATTTAGAGCAGTTATCAAAATGGTGGCATTGGATCAATAATGCTTTTGAGTCCACCAGCCTCATTGATAAAAGTGGGTAGAAAACGCTGGGGATTAGCAATTCGTACAATTGTTGTGTTATAAATATCAAGGACTGGAGTTGTCGGGTACATATTTTCTGGGAGCATATAGTGGCACGCAAAATACCTAAAAATTATTTGTCCGTCACAGGGTGCTTTGCCAGTCAAAAAAATGACCAAATGGCTGGATTTGAGTCCATCCTGGAAAAGGAGTTTCTCCTGCTCCTTGATTTTGACGAATCCGTCGAGCGCTTTGAAGTCCAGGAAGTCACAATACCAGTGCCTGGCGTACCCAAGGGTTACACGCCAGATGTGCTGATTTATTACAAACCCAACCCTCTAACGGGCGAAATTCCAGCTCCACTACTTACTGAAGTGAAGCATACCGACGACTTGGAACGCAACCGCGAAAAATATAAAACCAAATTTGCACTTGCAGATGAGTATGCAAGTGAGCATGGATGGGAATTTCGAATAACAACGCAAGTCGATATTCGAACAAAGCGCCTTCAAAATATCAAATTCTTGAGGGAATATCGAAACATTCAGCCAGACGAGAATGATCGTCACCAACTCATCAGTATAGCTACTTCATATAACAGTGAATTCCGTCTCAAAGACATCCTGCAACGGCTTGCATCAAATGACGATGCTCAATTACACTGGCTCCCTGTCATATGGCACGCGATATTAAAAAAAGACTTAATTGCTGACTGGGATCAGTTGATTGACTACCACACCTTATTACGTCTATCTCCGGGGGCGTGATGCGAAAGCAAGAGCGTGCAGTACTGTGGATAAATAAAGGTGCATTGATTTCAAGTCATGGACGGGACTATGTGGTCTTGTCTCTTGCAGATGTGAATCTGGTTCTTGCCAAAGAAGTAGGCTCAGGCGAAAAGGTATTGCTTAAAATTGGGGACGTGGAACCACCCAGGGCGATAAAAAGTCGTGATGCTGAACCCATTGTTGAACGTGCTCTGTCAACAGTTTCAACGGCGGATTGGACAGTCGCCGAAGAGCGCAAGCGCTTGATTGAGCCGATGCTCAATAGAAACTACCGACGTAATGATGCTCTTGGTGTCCAGATTGCCAATGAGGCAGGCGTCAGCCTGGCGACAATTTACAGGTGGGTTTCGGCATATAGACATACTGAGTTGGTATCATCTTTGCTGCCGAACTATGCAGAGCGCGGCGGAAAAGGGAAAGCAAGGCTTTCCGCCGAAGTTGAGACCATCATCGCCAGGACGATTGACACTTTCTACGATGTAGAGCAAAAAAATACCATTGCGTCCACCATACAAGAAATCCGACGCCTTTGTTTCAATGCCAATTTGCCGTTACCTGCGGCCAATACGATACGCATTCGCCTGGGAAAAACCAATGGTCGTGAACGTGTCAAGAAACGGGAAGGCGACGCAAAGGCACACGATCAGTTCGATCCAATTAAGGGAACGATTCCTGACGCTGATTGGCCACTGTCATTGGTGCAAATTGACCACACCCTGTTACCCGTCATTATTGTTGACGACATTTACCGTAAGTCCATTCGCCGAGCCTGGATTACCTTAGCTATTGACGTCAATACTCGTGTTTGTCTAGGAATGCATTTATCATTGGATGCGCCGTCAGCAATGTCTGCAGGAATGTGCATATCCCATGCGATCTTAATGAAAGATAAATGGTTGAATCGTTTAGGTATTACGAGCACAGATTGGCCATGCTGGGGCACCATGGGAATCTTGCATATGGATAATGCAAGGGAATTTCGTGGTGATATGTTGAAATTCGCATGTAACGAGTACGACATAGATTTACATTTGCGGCCAGTAAAAAAGCCCCGTTATGGCGGGCATATTGAACGCCTCATGGGGACAGTTTCCGAGGGACTGAAAACACTCAAAGGTTCAACCTTCTCTGGCCCGGATGAAAAAGGCATTTACGATGCCGAAGGCAACGCTTGCATGACCTTCAGCGAATTGGAGAAGTGGTTGGTACTGTTTTTTGCCAGATATCACCGTAATATACATACTGGTATCGGTACAACGCCGTTGACCAAATGGCGCGAGGGGTTACTGGGAACTAAGGATAAACCAGGACGTGGTTATCCCGCGAGAAGGCTGGATGAGGAGAGCTTGCGTATACACTTCATGCCCTTCATTGAGCGGACAGTACAAAATTATGGCGTGTTGATCGACGATGTTCATTATTATCATGATGTACTTCGTCCCTGGATCAATGCTGAACACCCTGAGTTTGAAAAACATAAAAGAAAATTTCGGTTTCATCGAGACCCAAGAGACATTAGTACGCTATATTTTTTTGATGAGATTGCCCAAAGATTTTTCGCCATTCCTTACCGTGATGTCAGCCTTCCGCCAGCAAGTATTTGGGAACTACGAGAAGCACACAGAAAAGCAGACGAAAGAGGCATTGCTCGCGACAATGAAAAAGCAGTTTTTGCTTTGCTGACAGAACAGCGTGAATTGGAGAAAGACGCAGCTGAAAAAACAAAATCAGCCAGGCGCGCTGTTCAAAGATTGACCCAGCACGAATTGGTGAGACAGCAGAAGAAAGAAGATTTACCGACAGTTACCCAAACAGCACCTTCTGAATTTCCACCCGCAATTCGTGGCTACGATCCGGACGCTGTGAAACCTTTGGATGACGACTAATGTCGCAAGAGAATCCTTATCCGCATTTAAATGAGAATGCGCGGGCGCTAATCATGCAAAGTGATGAGCAACGTATTTATGCGATACGCAAAGGTTCATGGCTGGGATATGCCGGTGCCAAGCAGGTTTTAGCAAGGATGGAAGATTTGTTGGCGTATCCACGCATCACGCGCATGCCGAACATGCTTTTGGTGGCACCTTCGTACAACGGTAAGACATCTATTCTTGAACGATTCATGGAGTTGCATCAGTCTGATTTAGATCCAACAGGTGAAGTGACTATTTGTCCAGTAGTGATGGTTGACGCTCCGAGCAAACCTGACATCGCTGATTTTTACGCACGCATCCTGGATAAGTTGATGGCGCCGTACAAACCCACAGCATCTCCTTCAGAGAAGTACTCTCAGATCAAGCGACTCTTTCGCCAGATGGATGTACGCATGCTAATTATTGATGAGATCCACAATCTGATTGCTGGTAGCACCAATAAGCAAAGAGAGTTTCGTAATACCTTAAAGAGTATCGGCAATGAAACCAAGGTTGTCATGGTCGCCGCGGGCACAGAGGATGCTTACAATGCGTTTAATACCGATCCTCAAATGTCCAGTCGGTTCACACCAGAGGAATTACCACTTTGGAAAGCAAACAATGAATTTGGGGGCGTGCTCGCGACCCTGGAATTAAGGACACCGCTGAAGAAGCCCTCGAATCTGAAAGATCCGGCTGCGATGTTGTCTATCTATAATAGAAGTGAAGGAACACTGGGCGACGCTTGCGATCTGGTGAAGGAACTTGCGATTGATGCGATCCGTAAGAAGACGGAACAAATCACAATGGATAGCATAAATAGCCTACGCTGGGTGCCGCCATCTAAGCGCAAGCAGTATAAACGCCCAAATCCATCATGAAAGGAATCACTGAATCTTTATGGCCGATTCACTATAAGCCTCTGCCGGATGAATTGTTGTCTTGCTGGCTGGTGCGACTAGCTCACGGTCACGGCTTGAAGGTTCAGACTTTCTGTAATTTAATATTTGGCAATCAACGCCAAATCTGGAACAGGGACATGGACCGCCTGGCTCCCACGTGGCTAATTGACGAATTAAGCCAGCGAACTGCGACTCCACCAGAGACTACATGGAATACAACGCTACATTCTTATGAGGGACTGCTGTACCGAAAATTCAAAGCATCCGGCGCGCTGCAGTGGATACTTGCCCTCAAGGTATATCACCGCAAGCGGGAAGGATATGGGTTGCAATACTGTCCCACATGCCTGGCGGAAGACAGTATCCCGTACTATCGGAAGCGATGGCGAATCGCTTTTTATACAGTTTGCACTAAGCATCACACCATGATGTTGGACCGGTGTCCGCAATGTGCTGCTGGTGTAGCCTTTCACAGGCTTGACATTGCCAATGGGGATGCGATTGAGGCTGGTAGTCTGGCATTTTGCCATGAGTGCGGATTTGATCTCAGGGAAGCTTCTGCAGTAGAACCACTATCCTATGATAGTGATGCTACTGCCTTATTGTTAAACGCATGCAATGTGTTCGACCTAGATCAGGATTGTGATTACAAATGGGACCTGGGTCGATATTCTGTGTTACATCAATTGAGCATGATTTTAACTTCAAAATACCGGCATGTTTCTTTACGAAATTTTGTGCTAGATCAGTTAGGTTGCCGCGACATACCGTTAACTGCGGGACGAGTATCTTTTGAGATGCGCTCCATTGAAGAAAGACATCATCTGCTTCAGCTCGCCATGTGGTTGATGGTGTTGCCAGATGTGCGTTTGGAGCAGGCTTGGCGTACTGGTACGGTTAGATACAACGTTTTGTTGAAGGATTTTTCCGAACCACCTGACTGGTATAGTTTTGTAACAGCGCAATTTAAAAACTGGCGACGGCGATTTCAAAAATAGAACTTAACTATTCAGCAGCTGTGAGCATTTCTGAATGGTTGCATAGTGCACGGAATTCTAAATTTTCCGACATTAAATGGCTAAACATTGAGCAGAGGTATCCGCTCATTTTGGATAATTGTCTCCCTTTACGCGATGCTGCTAAACAATACATTGGATGGGCGCCTTTGAGTTCGGCATGGATGGCACTGGTCAGGGCGAGCATTTAATCGTCCATTAAAGGTTTGATGGCAGGCTTACCACTACGTTTTCAGGCGTGGTAGCTAACAAGTTTAACCGAGGGGCATTCACATTCTCTATGGAATTTATGAAAGCAATGAGCAAAGGCGCGATTCGACTAGGCTATTGATGGGAAACATTCACTGATGGCAACATCAAGACAGTTACGCACTTCATAAAGTACTTTACTTTAATGCTGTATATATGTACAGTAATTGTCGAGCGAAGAAAATGGTTTTTCCACGGCTATATTGGTGACAATTCGACGGAAAACCTAGCCTAGTGGCCATCAAACTGGTAGACTTCACCAGTCAACACCACTAATCAACTGGCGAAGGTCTCCAGCTCATGACTCTTATTCGTTTCCCTTCAGACATAAAGCCGATGTTTTCCGGGCATGAGACATTTCCGTTACGTCAGCTTTGGCTGCGTAAAGCGTTCTGCGAAGTTGAGCGTTACGGTAAATACGCCCCAAAAGGTGTGTTTTCTAATGACGATGCAATTGAGCGATTTGGCGTTGGTAAAAATATGGTTTCGTCAATCCGCCATTGGGCTCTCGCTTGTGATGTAATTCGCGAATGCAAAGATGTTGAAGGTTTTGAACCGGGCATTATTGGTAACTTGCTCTTCGGATCGCATGCATGCGATCCATATTTGGAACGCGACGCGACCATTTGGTTAGTGCATTGGTTGTTGGCGGGCCGAGCGAAGCGTTCAGCGACTTGGTATGTAGTATTTAATTACGTGCAAAGCCAATCGTTCCAACCAAAAGATATTGTGTCGCTAATTGACGAATATGCGACAGCGAATAAATCGGTGCGATCAGATACTACTCTTACGAGAGATGTAGAGGTCTGCTTGCGTTGCTATACCTCTGTTGCACTTACGAACGCAACCGAAGATAGCGCAGAGCCACTTCTATCTGACCTTGGATTATTATCAGCTAGCGGCAACACTTATCACTTCCATCGTGGGCCGCAGCATTCATTGCCTGATGGCGTATTTGCATTTGCATTGCTCGACTTTTGGAGGCGGTGGGAACAGGTCACGAATACGTCGCAAGCAACACTCTCATTCAATATGATTGCCCATGAATATGGGTCGCCGGGGCGTGTTTTCAAATTAGATGAAGACTCTGTAAGCGATAGGTTATCAAAAATTGCAGATATTACGCGCAACTACTTGGCATGGACAGATTCATCTGGAGTACGACAAGTCAGTCGTCTAGGAAGTGGGTCAATAGATGAGGCCATTACTAATACCTTGAGGAGTGCTTATGCCAGATAAGCTGTCAAAACACGTTGCGATCAATCGTCAATTTTTACGATCTGTTCGCGTAGATGCAGATTTTGGTCGGGCCGATGCCATGCAAGGCTATATTCTCCAGCCTTCGGCTCGAACGTTGCTGGAGACAACTGCGAAACATCTCATTAATACGCAACAACGCGCTTTTACCTGGACTGGTCCTTATGGCGGTGGAAAATCCTCACTCGCGCTAACGCTGGCGTCCCTCGCTGGTGGTGATGTTGCAATCCGCAAAGCGGCACGTCTTGTACTTGGCGGCGCAACTAACGACGGTGTACAGAAATTTTTTGGTGGAAAAACCCCTTGGGCAGTCCTTCCAGTTGTAGGAAAACGTGCATCAATTATTGATGAAATTGGCATCGTCATAGATAGCCATCTCCGTGGAACAAGAGGGAGAAAGCCTCAATCGGGTGGTAGGCGAGATGTTGTCATGGAACTTGTACGTGCCGCTGAGACACGTGACGACATTGGCGGCGTCCTGTTGGTGATTGATGAACTGGGGAAATTTCTTGAGTATGCCTCACAGACTGGTGAAGATATCGGTTTCTATCAACAGATAGCAGAAGCAGCAAGTCGATGTCGTGGTAATTTTGTTGTTATTGGTGTTTTACATCAGTCATTTGAACAATATGCTTCACGGCTAGGGCAGTCTGCACAACAGGAATGGGCAAAGGTCCAAGGCCGATATATTGATATTCCGCTGGTTGCTGGTTCTGACGAAGTAGTATCGCTAATTGGCCGAGCATTGCATGTTGAGTATAAACATCCTGCTTCAAAGAAAATCGCTGACCGTGTATCGAAGGTAATTCGAAGCCGTAGACCAAGCGCGGCTTCGAATATTGCAGAATTGCTCGATGCTTGCTGGCCGTTGCATCCGGTCACTGCTGCAATGCTCGGGCCTGCCTCCAAAAAGCGTTTTGGGCAGAATGAACGAAGCGTTTTTAGCTTTCTTGCATCAGCGGAACCACTTGGATTTACGGAGGTACTCGGAGGGCTGGATGTTAACCAGAATAGCTATTATTGGCCTTCTCAATTTTGGGACTATTTACGAACCAACTTTGAGCCTGCGATTCTTGCGTCTTCAGATGGACATCGTTGGGCCGCTGGTGCTGAGGCAGTAGAGCGTGCAGAAGCACGGTTTTCACTACTCCATGTCGCGCTCGTAAAGACCGTCGGTTTAATTGAATTATTGCGCAACGGTTCAGGGTTGGCGGCTGAGGACGATTTGTTGAAGATCTGTGTTGAGCAAGCCGCGTCAGGGCTGGTCAAGAACGCGCTTGCGGAGTTGGCATCGGCATCTATCCTAATTTTTAGGAAACACCTTAATGCTTGGGGAGTTTACGCTGGAAGCGATTTCGATATCGAGGCCGCCGTTAGAGACGCAGCGAGTCGGTTAGGGACACACGACTTTTCTAAGCTAGGCGATCTCGTTGACCTTGGGCCTGTAACAGCCCGTCGTCACTATTGGGTCACTGGGGCCATGCGTTGGTTTTCTCGATCTATCGTTCAGGAAAGCCAGGCACAGTCTTATATCAACAGCTATAAATCACATGGCAAACAATGTGGTGAATTTATCCTTGTTCTGTCCGATCAAAAAATAGATGCTCCAGCCCGCAACCGAGCTGCGAAAAAACTGTCTGCCCTTTCAGAAGGAAATGGGCTTTTGGTCGGAACTCCAACGAATGCGGATAGAATCGAGGAGTTGGTTGGGGAACTTGCTGCATTGGAATACGTGCGACAAAACAGCCAGAAATTGCATTCTGATAGCATCGCGATGAGAGAGATAACTGCGCGCTTGCAGGCGACCCGTTCTGCTTTGTCTGATGAATTGCGAGACGCATTCCATAACGCAGCATGGTACTACGAAGGTCATTCAAAAAAACATTTGGGTAGCGAAGGTTTATCGCGCCTTGCATCAGATGTCGCTGAAACGATCTACAGTAAATCCCCACACGTAAATAGCGAACTTGTTAATCGTAATTCACTTTCTACTAACGCAGTCAAAGCGCAGCGCGGGTTACTTCACGCAATGCTGTCGAAATCTAATCTTCAAAATCTGGGATACACGACTTTCTCAGCAGATGCAGGACTCCAGCATACGGTAGTACGAGCGCTTGGGTTGCATCGCGAAATAAAAGGTATTTGGCGTTTTGCCGAGCCAAATGGCACATCCAGTAGTGAATCGATGACCGAGGCGTGGGACGCAGCAAAAGCACTTGTCATAAATTCCGACAGAATCGTTGGCTTGTCAGAGCTTTACGAAGTTTGGATCGCTCCCCCTTTTGGCGTTAAATCGGGTTTACTGCCGATATTAGCGCTTGCATTTTTCATGGCACATCGTAACCAACTTGCGCTCTATGTTGAAGGTGTCTTTACTCCTGACGTTACTGAGGCTCATGTTGATGAGTGGTTGCAAGACCCTAAACGTATTGGCTGGCGTTGCGTTAGGATTGAGGCAACCGAGCGCAAGATGCTAGAAGCACTCTCTACTGCACTCAGCAAACGACTGGGGACTGCTGTAGCCGCTGACGCACTTGACTCCGCAAGAGCACTTGTGTCTTTGGTATTTCAATTGCCGCATTGGACAAGGCGAACCGACTGTATCTCAAATGATGCAAAGGGGGTCCGTAATCTTTTGTTGTATGCGTCCGACCCTCACAAAGTGTTATTTGCTGATCTGCCCTTAGTTCTCAATACCCGAAATCCAGCTGAGCTAGCAAAAAAGATTGCAGCGATTACTGGTGAATTAATAGAAGCATTCGATGCTCGCTTACGCGCAGTTGAGAGACGCCTTCTAAATGCACTTGATCATCAAGGAGAATTGAGTAAGTTAATATTGCGAGGCAAAACGGTGTCAGGCGTAGGTGCTGACTTAAAGCTTGATGCATTTGCCACTCGATTTACTGACTATGTGGGCTCAATTGAAGATATTGAAGGCTTACTAATGCTTGCATTAGGGAAGCCAAGTAAGGATTGGACTGACCGTGATATTGATGCAGGAGAGGTTCAGTTGCTGTCTTGGGCAATGGAGTTTAGAAGGTTGGAATCGCTGGCGGAGGTGCGCGGTCGACCAGCTACCAGACGCTCCATTGGCGTGGTATTTGGTTCAAAACGGACAGTCACTGGTACGTTCGATGTGTCCGAAAGCGACAGTCTTGCGATCCAGACCCTTGCTAACGAATTGCTTGGAAAATTGGCATCTGGTACTTTGAAGCGCGAAATATTTCTTGCTGCAATCGCTGAAGTTGGCGCAAACATTTTTGAAAATCTGAACAAGGAACGGGAAGGATCTGGCCATGAGTGAACATCATGTACTTGGTTTGTCAGGCGGAAAAGACAGTGCAGCATTGGCGATTTATATGCGCCAAAATTACCCGCATTTGAATATTAAATATTTTTTTACGGACACTGGAAAAGAACTACCCGAGGTCTATGATTTTTTAGCTAAGCTTGAAGGCTTTTTGGGTAAGAAGATCGAACGCCTTAATTCTCAGCGTGATTTTGATTTCTGGCTTAGACAGTATGGAAATTTTTTGCCAAGTCCGAATACACGTTGGTGTACTCGCCAGCTTAAGCTTTTGCCTTTCAAAAATTGGATTCGCCCTTGGCTTGATAATGGCGACAAAGTTTACAGTTATGTGGCTATTAGATCTGATGAGGATCATCGCGAAGGGCTAATATCTCAGCACGACAATCTTATAGTCAAGTTGCCTTTTCGTGAGCATGGTATTGATAAGCCAGGTGTCTACGATTTATTAGATTCCTCTGGCGTCGGCATGCCTAAATATTACGAATGGCGCTCTCGTAGCGGTTGTACCTTTTGCTTTTTTCAGCAGAAAATAGAATGGGCTAGACTTCGTGAAAGGCACCCCGATGAATTCGAAAAAGCGAAGGCATATGAGAAAACGGCTTTAGATAGCGGATCGCCTTTTACTTGGACTCAAGGCGAGTCATTAGTCGAATTGGAACAGCCAGAACGGCTAGCTGCTATTCACGCGGATTTTGAAATAAGAAAGCAACGTGAGTATGCCCGTATTAGAATAAATCCGCTGCGTCCACAAGTTAACCAACCTGTTGATATTGATGACCTCTACCTTGAAGATGAAGGCGGTGGTGCTTGTTTGATTTGCCATAAATAATAACATTTTTCAGAAAGCGCCAGATGGTTAACCCTGCACAGAAAATATTCGAGGCTGACTCCGAAAGCTTGTACGATTTTGTATCTAAAAATGGTCGTGGCCTTTACATCCCTCCGTACCAGCGAGACTACGCCTGGGACAAGGCAAATGTCGAACGATTGATTGATGACACTGTACAGGGATTGAATGCACTTTTGAAACGTCCTGATGAATCCATTACATTCATTGGAACCATCATAGCAATGAATGATGCAAAAAAATCTACGATTAGTCCTCTGGTGAAGAATCAAGTGTATGGCCAAGTGATGACGATAATAGATGGTCAACAACGGCTGACGACACTATTAATGTTGTGCTTGGCACTGTTATTGGAAATCGAAACGCAGTGGTCCAAATTAAAGAAATCGAAAATTACTGTAAGTGACGAAACTAAAGGGTGGATTGAGACCCGTGTTAACGACATGCGAGGTTTGCTGTCTCAGATGCTTGCAGAGAGACAAAATAATGGGGATCGTGAGTTTCGCTATTTCCCTAAAATGATACGAGCTTTTATTGATACTTGGTCTTACGAAGCTGATAAAGCCGTTTATAACTCCCCCATTGCCTGGCTCCTATTCGAATACGTGAAATTTCGGGAAGAAACTGATCCAAACTGGTCGGAATTTCCTAAAGTTTTGCAAAAGGCAGCGGAGGGTGCCGAAAATGAAGCCGAGCGCAAACACATTATTAAAATGATGAAGGTAATGCGTGCGAAATTTAAGGCGTTGCCGACGGACGATGAATTTCCAGACTTACTCAGCATTGCTCGTGACGTGAATAAGCAAGAGATGCTGTTCGGTGAAGAGTTTCCACAGGCAATGCGTGACGCTTTGCAATCAATACTGAGTAAACAATCCAATGGAATAATTGTTGACGATGCTGGTGAACTGGATTTGCAAGTTGATGATACAAAAACAAAGCAATGGTGGGAAGCTTCAACTGAACTTATTTCCCTGCTCTTTTTTTCAAAATTTGCGCTGGAACGAATTACGCTAGTTGTAGTTACAGCCACCACTGAAGATTTCGCCTTTGACGTGTTTGAAGCATTGAATACGACCGGTCAGCCACTTACGGCAATTGAGACTTTTACGCCGAAAGTAGTGCAGTCAGTTGGCCTTGTGGACTACAACTCTTCTGAAGAGAAGAAACAGATCGACAGCGCCTTTGCGTACCTAAAGAAAGCAACCAAGGCGGAAGATCGGCAAAAGCGATCTGCTGAACTACTAGTCGCTTTTTCTCTTGCTGAAAAAGGGGAAAAGCGCTCCAAGAATTTAGCGGATCAGCGAAGATTCATGCACGAAACTTTTGGTGCATGTACTTCACGTAAGGACCAGCAACAGTTTATCCGACACCTAGCTGATTTATCACGATTTTTTGACTCCACATGGGTAGATGGTTCTATAAGACCACAAGTAGGGACTATTAAATTGGATGATCTAGCTGCGCTTTGCATAAGATTCCTAGTTGATTTGGGGCATACAATCACTGCTCCATTACTTGCCCAGTACGCAGCAGCAGTTTTAGCTGCTACGGATGCGGAAGAACGAAATGCAGCTTTGTCAGAGTTGTCGAGCGTTGCACAAGCAGTAGTAGCGTTTGCCGTGTTTTGGCGTGCCTCAAGAACTACGACCGATGGTATCGACAAAGTTTTCCGCGATCTTATGAGTAAAGGAGCGACGAGCTATGGCCTTCGCCCGCTTGCGCGAGGTCTTCGTGGTGACACCGCTCTGCCAAAGGCAACAGTTATTCAAGCTGTGCTTGTCGCTCGACTAAAGGCGGATCGGGCCAGTGGCGGCGCGAGCATTGGTGATAAGAACGAATGGGTCGATAAAGTGATTGCGCAGCCACTGTATGACGTTAACATTACGTTAGCTCGCTTCGTTCTTCTAGTTGCGTTCCACGATGTTGTTGAAGGGAGCAATGGGCAACTAATCGCTGGCAAAATCGGGACGCACAATACTTTGAAGTTTGACGAATGGGTCGGCGACAAATATCTCACAGTCGAGCATATTGCACCACGTTCACGTGGAAAGGATTGGCCAGAGGATCTATACAGCGACGACCAGTTCGAACGGCTTGGCAATCTAACGCTACTTCCGTTGAATGCCAACCAATCCCTAAGCGCACGATCATGGCAACATAAACGATCACTCTATGGTGCCTTAGCGGCGAAGACTTCAAGTGAATCTGAAGCTATTGTCAATCAGATGAAAGCTGATGGTGTTGATGTGTCAAAAGTCGCTGGATCAATATACAGCGGTCAATTTCTACCTCATGTCCACGTACTCAGCAACATTCAAGGTGAATGGAATCTTGCAACCGTTGAAAATCGCGGACGAGAATTAGCTGAATTGACGTGGTTACGGCTTGCTCCTTGGCTAGGAATGATTAGTTGAATTGGGATCATAGTGTCCACTTGTTAAGTGGACACTTGTACACTATGGATGACGAAATCAATGCGTCTAGATGGTGCTGGCGTCACGCTTAATCTAACTTCAACGTAAGGGATCGCAACAGCACTGCTGCAATGGCAGGTTTGTCAAATTGCGTAGCGACGGCATTGTTGTGGCGAAAGAAGATCCTTCTCAAGTACGTTGATTTATGTGAAGGCAGGTAAAACGACCTAGCAATAGCTAGGTGACTTATTTTTTAAATTTGCACATTGCGTTACAGAATATAAAAACGAATGCTAAAGAATTAGAACAGTGTCTAAAGCCTGGATTAGTGTTTTTTCATAATCTAGTAGCTCTGTTTGAGCGATAAGCAACCAGTCAGTATCGACACAAATCGTTCGACATGTCCTGCAATCCAATTTAGACGCCGTTGTATTGTGCTGTCCCATTGATGACAGAACAGGGTAATCGGAAAGCCTGTATAGCGAATGATATATTTCATAGTTACTCATCAGAACATCAGATAGTCAATTAACGTATGCTGCAAAAATGAAATATAATGCCACGCTAATTTTCATTGACATCGATTCTCTACGTGTATTCCTCGGAAAGTTGGCTTACTCTTACTTTATGTTTGGTGGACTATTTATCCACCATTTTGCGAATTCCAGCAGATCGGAATGCAACGAAGACACATTTTTCAGTTCGACTCCGGTATTTGGAGTTCCATTTGGTTCCCTGGTGATGAGTGCCATGTGGATATCGGTTGGCACGCCACGGAAGTAAGGCAGATAGTCATCAACAAAGGCAACAGGTTTTAAGTTGCTGAGAGCCTTAGTTTTTGGACTGATGCCGGTATCGTTGTGCTCAGTCGCGATCACGTTGTCGATTGGAAATCCATGGTCACGGATATTCTTTAGCCTGGAGAGCCGGTAAGCCTCCTTCAGCGCGCTTACACAGACCAAGTCATAACCGGCTTCTTTGAGCAGGTGGCAAGCTTCTAGCGCACCTGGCAGCGCAGGGATAGTGGACCAGAATTCTTCGTCAAAGCACTGGCGAAACCGCTCCAGTTCGGTCCCAGTCAATCTCTGAACATCCCATCGATCTATAGGCCAGTAAGCAAGTGGATCTTTTATTGCTGGCAGGACTCCAAACGCCTTCTGCCAGGCCATCGCATAGGAAGCATGATAGTCTAGAAGCACACCATCAGCATCTAAGGCAATAATTCCTTTGGTCTTGTTAGCGTTGTTCATTGTAGATATGGATTGGTCGTGGAGATTGCTGGGCAGCCACCGCGAGACTGCTCAATGCGGCTCCCTGATTTTATCACCGAACAGAAGTACGGCCTCTTGCAGTGACGATAATAGATGATGTGTATGCTCCTGCCCGAGTTGTGAAACGGAGAACTGTATAAGCAGCTCCCCCAGGCCAATGGCAACGGCCTGGGCTGGTATACTTGGATTATTTGAAGCGAACTGAGTGACCGTTTCTAAACACTTTGTGCGCACCATAATTGCGCCATGCTGTAATTCTTGAACCGAATTCATAATTTCTTTAAGTCGTATCCTGGTCTTGAAAAACCATTGGATATGGTGATAGGTAAATTGTTTTCAGAGGGTGTGTGGCCACACGCCGGGCTCATCAGCCGTTGACGATGGCATTCAGTTTTGCACACCATTCTTTGGCAGTTCGCTCGCTCATGTAAAATTTAATCACTGGAGAGTTTTCGTCGGCGACTTCCAATATCAGCGCAAAGTCGCCCGTGCGCTGGACACGCTCAAACGACGGCATGCGCATATTTGTCGTACCAACTTGCCTTCCTGACCCCGATAACTCCATGCTTTCCTTGATATTCCATTCGTAGCGCCAGGCCAGCAAGTACGAGAGTTCATATATCTTGAAATCGCCGGTGCTGCTATTGCAAAAAGCCAGTTTCCGGTTTTGTTTGTCGAACACCAGGAATGCTGGACTGGGATAACCCAATAGATTTCCGGTGTTGAAATTCAGATTGGACTGCCGGTTGATGCTCTCCACCAGGTCTTTAGCTTTCTTATGAATTCCTGCCAGTAGTCGGATAGACAAAAAACAAATGACAACTGCCGCCAAGAAGAAAGTGAAAACGCCGCTTGTCCTGTTGTCGCGGAAAAGCAGCATGCCAAGTAGTGCACCGATAGCCCCTATCCCGGATAGTCCAGCAACTGGAATTGCAAATGTTCCAAGCAATGCAGTGACAGCCGATCTTATGATTCCTGCCATATGGTTTCCATTCACTTCAAATCTATTCAGTCGATACAAGAAGCTTTATTTGCTAAAAATGATCAAGTTAAAAAGCTAAAACATTCAATAATTGTGGTTTAACCACATTCAGTGATGTTACCAGAAAAGCCAAGAAATACCACTATCCATGTGGTTACAAGACATGGAATGTGGAAATGGTTACCGCGAGACAGGAAAATCAATTCGCCAAGCGAATCGGCACTGCTTTGGCCAAACAGCGGTTGAACAAAGGGTTAACGCAGGAACAAGTGGCAGAGCTTATCGGCGTGGAACAAGAAACGATTTCCAGATTTGAACGTGGAGCAACAATACCGCCATTGCTTCGCTTGATCGACTTGGCTGAACTCTTTAAGGTGCCACTGGATACTTTGGTGCGAGCAGGATCATCGCGCCCACTGGATCAGGCAATTGACATTGCCTCCTCACTAAATAGCCTCAACGAAGAGGACAGGGAATGGGTTCGCAATTGGACCGTAGATATGTGCAAAAAACTTTCCAGCGGTACTTAAATCTATTGTCCTTTGATGCCGACAATGAACAAGACCAGGTCGCGTCACATAAAGGAATGTTGAGTTCATTTTGCGGGATATAAAGGGAATGTTGAATAGTGTAGTGATCGTTGGAATCACGGACTGGCAAAAGTGGAAGAAAAAATACCTGAGGTAGGTCAAGATTAATTTTTTTGACTATCTGGCTAACCTGTGAGAATTAAAGCGACTTAACAGAATTATTGCTTGGCATTCTCATGTTTAACAAAGGCGATGCGCGATGTCTATATTATTTCGAATCTTTCAATGGTACGAATATCGGTATGGCCTGCTCCCAAAGATCATTGATTCATATTTGGCTGAGGGAAAAATTGAGGAAGCAAGTCAACTGAAGGCACAACTTGAATATCACAAGAAAAATCCCGCTCGCAGCCCAGCTGAAGCTGCAGCTGGCGCAATTAAAGTGCTCCATGAAATTCAGCGTGAGAAAATTTCAGATCCTACTCGAGGGGCACTAGGTTACGAAGACGCTGCAGAAATCGCAAGTGTCCTTGAGTATTCAACTCTCAACATGATGTCAGAAAACATGAAGAGGGACTTACAGCTTCAATTGAGAGTGCATACAGAACAGCGATTTTCTAATGTGGTCTTCGCATTTAATCAAATATCGAAAAATTTACGCGTTTTTCAGAATGAGCATGCTGCCATAAACTATTGTTCAACTCCTGACATTGAATGTGGAACATGGATTTTTTGGAATGAGTCAGGCGCACCGTTGGAGATCGATTTCCTTAAACGTGCAAAAAAGGGGATATTCGTAACAATTAAAGGGAAGTATCGATTGATTCCTTGCAGGCAACCACGATCAAGTTTAAGTAAAATGTTGCAGGAAGTAAAAACAATCCAAGGGCCCCCTCCATTAAATAACTTAACCCAGATTCGGATGCATCTTGATTACCGGGAAAACATCTGAGCTGGAATCCAATTTGATTTACCGAGTGATTGGAGAACTTGTTTTTCAAGATAAAACTGAGACATATGCTTGTCTTGCTTATTGTCTACATAAATGGCGATTTGTAATCAGGAATCGAAGACCCAATTGACGAGATCTGCAATATTGATTTCCTCTAACTCAGGGCGAGCAAGATAATCATTTGCCACGCACGACAATGTATCAAGAATTTCTTCGACATTTTCACCATTCGTCGCGTACAGCTTTGTGTGTAACGGAACAGACTCAACAATTGCTAGGCTGATGTGCTCAGTTTGATTCTTTATGGCGAAGACAGCGACCCGGCGAGGGCGTGAAATGTTTATGCCATTTTCAATAAATAATTTTGGGTCGATAACACCATCTTCATCGGACAGCATGAGGATAGGTACTGTCCAACCGTCTTCCTCGCTTTCCGTCAGCAGTTCAATATTCAACTGATTCAATTCAGAAAGCTGCACAATGACTGGCTTTAAAAAATTGGGGACTGGCCAGCGTTGTGATGGATCTCTATTAATGAGCACAGAAAAATCCACCGATCGGATTCTTTGTTCTGATCCTGGTTGACCAACTGCAGCCGCTTGAACAGGAGGCGCTGCACCAGCGTACTTATTGCCGGTGCCGTCAGCACCGACCAGCGTTTTATTCTTCCAGATGGATTTCTTTGTGAGGTCTGGAAAGCGTGGCTCCATGCGGATGGATTTTACCTTGCTTGCTAGATTATTTGATCCGTCGCGTTCTTCGAGACTTTGATTTTGTGATTCGCTCGCAGATTTGAGGGCGCGCTCTTTGGCGCTGCCAGAACCCGGTTTGCCAATCTCACGGTTGTCGGTACTCGTCTTGTGCTTCTCGTAGCGCAGTGATCTGAATGGAAATGCGTGAGAACAGGAGCGTAAGCTGTAGACTATGAATGTTGCACGGGCTGCATCTGCAAATGAAAGCCATTTGCCAGCTGCGATCAATGTCGTTGTTCCTTCAAAAGGAAATAAACCTTGGGGATAGATAGGTTGTCGCATGCCAGAACTGGCAAGCATGGAGATTCCTATCGTGAGTGCTGCTTGCCAAGCTGTGGCGTCCAGGTGTAAGCGTCCGATATCAGCTGCGGATGCCCCAGATATGTGTTCCGCAAGTTGCAATGATAAGCGTCCGTTAATTTTGTTCAGTGCGGCTTTGGTATATAGGCATGTTCGATTCAGCGGCGGCAGGAACAACGCAGTGATCAGATTGCTGGATGAGCCGAAATAAAATCGGATCAATTCCATGCAGGGAATGATCAATCGACGATTGCCTGGAAGATTGAGCATCACGCAGTAGGACTGGGTGCAATTCATGTGCCACGGGTGCTCAGACATCGGCAGTAGAAAGCCCTTGTCATCGAGATTTAACCCGGCTTTGATTAGATGCGCTGAATCCCTGTCAATATTGATGTCCTGAAATTCTTCCAGCTCATAGCCAGGCTGCGCTTTCAACTGACCATTTAGCCAAAGATCACCAATACGCAAAAGCGGTAAGGTGCCAATAGACAGCCAGACTTTCTTTTGAAACCTGGCAGGTGAAGTTGATTGAGGGGAGAGCTGAATTGCCAGATCGTCGGAAAAACGATCATCTAGGACTCTGGAAAGGTGAACCAGGACAGAAGGCTGTTTTCGGCGAAGTAAGCGGTTCGGGAAGCTTACTTCGCCGAACCAATCGATTCGCCAAATTTTTTCATCCTTGGGGAAGGCTGAAATTGTAGGTAAGTTATTGATATTTATAATGTTATTGCGAAAATGGTGGCTGTTACACTACTGATTTTTCTCACTAACTGTTAAACTTTCTCATTATCTTCTAACTTTTCACAATCTGTCCCCACCCCATGCGCCTGCTGATCTGCATGGTAGCTTGATCGCACCATTGCGCCAACGGCGGCATGGGCGAAGCCCATTTTGTAGGCTTCTTCTTCATACATCTTGAACACATCCGGGTGGACATAGCGGCGTACCGGCAAGTGGTGGCCACTTGGTGCCAGGTATTGGCCTATGGTCAGCATATCGACGTTGTGGGCGCGCATGTCGCGCATGACTTGCAGGACTTCTTCATCGGTTTCACCCAAGCCTACCATGATGCCGGATTTGGTTGGGGTGTTGGGATGTTGTTCCTTGAAGCGTTTCAGCAGGTTCAGGGAGTATTCATAATCAGAACCTGGGCGCGCTTCCTTGTACAAACGTGGCGCGGTTTCGAGGTTGTGGTTCATGACATCTGGTGGTGCCATGTTGAGAATTTCGAGCGCGCGGTCCATGCGGCCACGGAAATCCGGTGTCAGGATTTCTATGCGTGTCATCGGTGACAGTTCGCGCACGCGGGTAATGCATTCGGCAAAGTGGGCGGCACCGCCATCGCGCAAGTCGTCGCGATCTACTGAAGTGATAACGACGTAGCTGAGTTTCAGCGCAGCGATGGTCTTTGCGAGATTGGCTGGTTCATCAACATCGAGCGGGTCTGGGCGGCCATGGCCGACGTCGCAGAAGGGGCAGCGACGGGTGCATTTGTCGCCCATGATCATGAAGGTGGCCGTGCCTTTGCCAAAGCATTCGCCTATGTTGGGGCAGGAGGCTTCTTCGCAGACTGTCACCAGTTTGTTGGCGCGCAGGATGTCCTTGATTTCATAAAAGCGGGTCGTGGGCGAACCGGCCTTGACGCGTATCCAGTCTGGCTTGGGCAATCTTTCCATCGGCACGATCTTGATAGGGATGCGCGCAGTCTTGTTTGCCCCTTTTTGTTTCTCGGTGGGATCGTAAGCGGCGGTGGCGACGGGTGTGTTTTCGGTTGTCATGGTATGAAGCGATGTCGAAAAATCAGGGGCAGTCAAAAGATCTTGCAAATTCTGTGCGAGTGCATTCTGGACTTGGCTTAGCGGCACGGTCACGCCCAGGGTTTTCATGTCCACCGTGGCAAGGCCAGCATAGCCGCAGGGATTAATCCAGGAAAACGGTGTCAAATCCATATCTACATTCAGTGATACGCCATGATAGGTGCAGCCGTTGCCGCGCACTTTCAAGCCCAGCGCGGCGACCTTGGCGCCTTGCCATTGGCCGTCGCTGACATAGATGCCGGGCGCGCCTTCTTTGCGTTCACCAGTGAGATTATACGCTGCCAGGGTGTTGATGACTGCCTGTTCTATCTTGTTGACGAATTCGCGGGCGAATAATCTTGCCTTGGGATGGCTGCGGCGCAAGTCTATTAACAGGTAGATCACAACCTGGCCGGGGCCATGGTAGGTGACTTCGCCACCACGGTCTGTCTGCACAACGGGGATGTCATGGGCAGCCAGTACATGTGACTGGTCAGCGCCCAGGCCCAGGGTATACACGGGTGGGTGTTCGACGATCCAAAATTCATTTTGCGTATGCTCATCACGGGCGTCAGTAAACGCGCGCATGGCGTCGAAAGTGAGCTGATAGGGCTCAATGCCGCGATGGATGATGCGGGGGTGACGTTGGGGGCGAGGGCAGCTTGCATAGGCTGCTAGTGTAACATTTTGTGGGGGCGAGGTCTTTGCTTGTGTAAATGCTATGTTAGAGAGATAAGTGATAAGTTTATGGTGGGGGAGGGGGATTGAGGTTGGGACATAACGTAGGTTGGGCCGGGCCTCGCTAGGCTACGCTTCACCAGCCCAACAATCGGCCTATCAATGACGTATTCGTTTATTAAACGCCCAGTGTTGGGCTGATAAACCGAAGCCCAACCTACAAGTGGCGATTATGCCGCTCATTAAATTTGCACAGTCATCGTTTTTTCCACCCTGGCTCTGCCACCCACCATGAGACTGGGTATCTGCCCCTTTTGTATCTCCAGCTCGACCTTGATCAGGCTGGGGGAGGCGGGTTCCATGAGTACGCCTTGTTCTATCTGCAAGGTCGGGCCTTGGATGTTGTATTGGCTGTAGAGCAGGCAGGCCAGCGGTCCGGCGGCGGTGCCGGTGGCGGCTTCTTCGCCTATTCCGTAGCGTGGGGCAAACATGCGGGTGCTGGCGGCGTGGCTGTTGTTTTGTACGTCAAGCGTAAAGGGGTAAAAGCCGACGAGGTCCAGCTCTTCGCTGATAATGCCGATTTCTTCATGGTCGGGCTGGATATTGGCCAGGCATTCGCGGCCTATGATGGGGATGGCAAGGAAGGCATTGCCGGTATTGGCGATGGTAGGCAGGCGGTCGCGCAGCAGGTCATGTTCGGTCAGGCCCATGCTTTGCAATATACGGGCATATAAGCTGGCATAGTCGGCGCCGTTGCTGTCATCAGCAGAAATGCTTTGATAGCGCGGCGTGCTTTGTTGCATGAAGGCCAGCTCACCCTTGATGAGGATGTCCCGGTTACCGTCTATGGTTTGCTTGCTGCACAGGCCTTCGTGGACTTTGCCCAGTTCACGCAAGAGTGAGAATGTGGCAACCGTGGCATGGCCGCAATGGGCAATCTGGCGGTTTGGCGTAAAAAATTCCAGCTTGTAGGTGGCGCAGTCTGAACTGGAGACAAAGGCGGTTTCTGATAATCCTACTGCGCGGGCGATCTGCAGCTTTTGTTCTGTCGTGTAGCTATCGGCATTTAATACTACTCCAGCCGGGTTACCACCTTCATTTTCTTGGGTAAATGCGTGAACGATATGTACTTCTATCGGCTTGCCCATGACCATTCCTGAATTTATTGGAATGGTCATTATAGGTGGCTAGACCATGGATATGCCAGCCAGATTTCTGGAGCACTTATTTGGTATGCGCAGCAAGCACGTCAGAAGTATTTTTGACGACGCAAAATTCATTGTGCAGGCTGGCGAGGTGGATGCGGTGGATTTCTTCTGCTGATATCAGCTCACCATTGACACCAGGGCGGTCAAAAGTGGCGCAGGCATCGGCTATCAGTTCCACGCTAAAGCCGAGGTTGCCCGCCATGCGGGTGGTAGTCGATACGCAGTGGTCTGTGGTCAGACCAGCAATAACAAGTTGCTTGATGCCCTTGGCTTGCAACCAGGCTTCGAGCTCAGTGCCAATGAAGCCGCTGTTCACTTTCTTGGTGAAGATGGTTTCACCTGGCAACGGGCGTGCCAGGGCTTTGAATTCAAAGCCCTCTTGTCCAGCACGCAGGGGAGAATCTGGTTCTTGCGACTGATGCCGTACATGGATCACAGGCTGTTCTTGCTCACGCCAGTGTTGCAGCAGGGCAGCCATGTATTGCTCAGCTGCCGGATTATTGCGCTGCCCCCACTTGGGATGATCAAAGCCTTGCTGTACGTCAATCAAGATCAATGCAGTCTGTGCCATATTCGCCCCGGTGCTGCTTTTAATGTTCAGGCAAATGCCTGGCTCAATTTACGTGTCAGTTTTTGCAGGTAGCTGGTGCCAGCCATGGTTTTGACATTGATCACGCTGGATACGGCAGACAATTCGATAACACTGGCTTGATTCTCAGCTTCGATGACGACGAATTGATTAGCTGGTATGACCATGGATTCGCCAGTGCTGAGCCAGTAATCATCCACCTGGCCAGCAACTGTCAACCAAACGCGGCCGCATGCCACTTCAATTTTACGGGCATGTTCGGCTGTGCCAGACAATGTGCCACCGGCGGCGATCATATATGATGGGTTTGCGAAATTATTTGTCATTTCCTTACTCCTGGTATTTTATTGCTAAAGTGGCAATTCATTCTACTGTATAGAGAGTGATATTCACTTTGTTGCACTGCGATGAAAGCATTGTAGTCTTGCATCACAAGAAAATAAAACGAGTAATTTTTGAATACCTTGCTAAAATAATTCACAGTAAAACTGTAGTAAGCTTATAACAAATTCACCCTCAGCTGACATTCCGTTTACATACTATGGATTTTCGACGACTCCCCAATCTAGCTGCTCTGCGCGCGTTTGAAGCGGCGGCACGTCATCAGAATTTTTCCAAGGCTGCGCTAGAAATCCACCTGACCCATGGGGCGATCAGCCATCAGGTCAGGGCATTGGAAGAAGAGCTGGGCGTACCCCTGTTCATCCGCCATGGCAAACGCATCAGCATCACACCTGATGGTGAACAGTTTGCTGCCACTATCAGAAAAGCACTGATCGACCTCGGTGATGCTGCTGATTTGCTCAAGAAACGCAACAAGCAAAAGCGTCTGGGAATTACCTCGCTGCCTTCATTTGCAGCGCGCTGGTTGTCACCACGCCTGGGGCGCTTTATCGAACATCACCCTGATCTGGAAGTCAGCCTGCAGTCGAGTAATCACCTGGCTGATTACAATATGGAGTCGATAGATGTGGGCATACGCTTTGGTCTCGGTAATTACCCGGGCATGATCAGTGAATTATTGATGGGGGATTATTATTACCCTGTTGCCAGCCCGCATTATCATGGCGGGCAGTTGCCACAAACACCAGCCGAACTGGCCAGCATGCAGCTTTTGCGCTGCGATGGTGAGCCTTGGGAGCCGTGGTTTCGCGCAGCGGGCCTGGATAATGAGGAGCCAACAGGTGGCCTGGTATTCCAGGATTCATCAATGCTGGCACGTGCCGCCGTAGATGGCCAGGGAATAGCACTGGGCAGGCATATTATTGTGCAGCCGGATATCAAGGCGGGCTTGTTGCAGCGCCTGTTTAATATCGATATACCTTGTGAAGTTGCCTACTACCTGGTGTATCCACCAGAGGCGCTGGCCAAACCACAGGTCAAGGCATTCAGGGAATGGTTGCTGGCAGAAGTTGCCGAAGAGAAAAAGCAAATGGACATGTCAGGGGCGCTGACATAAGAGCTGTGCCTGACTGGCTGTGACCAGTCAGGCAAGATTGCTTACAGCACGAATTTCACCATAGGGTGAGACGACAGCGCGCGGTACAGATTATCCAGTTGCTCGCGGCTGGTGGCAAATACTGTCACCGTCACCGAGATATAGGCACCTTTGCTGGATGGGCGCATCTCTACCTTGCCTGCATGAAAGGTCGGGTCAAACGAAGTCACGACTTCCACCATGGTCTGGGTGAAATCATCGTGCATGGGTCCCATGACCTTGATGGGAAACTCACTAGGATATTCAATCAGACTTTCTTCGGGGGGATGGGTCTCATTTCCATAATGTTTCCAAATCTCAAAATAACTTAATGTCAGTATATGGGGTCTTGCTATTAAATTCCAATAGCATCGCTTGCTACCCGCATGTCGACATGCCAGCTTTTGCTTCAGGCATGAAAGGCTGCAAGCGATGCCAAAGGCACATGCAAAGACTCGGTCTGTGCCAGCTCTTCCAGCAAAAAATCCACGGTCGCCTTGACGCGGGGCGCGATCAGGGCGCGGTGTGGATATTGCAATACCATCTGTCTATTGCCTGCTTCATGAAAAGTGCCCAGCACAATCTTGAGCTTGTTGTCGCGCAAATAACGCCATGAATGATGAACTGCCACCTGGGCAATGCCCAGGCCCATGACGGCTGCCTGCACGGCAGATTCTGGAGCGGAAACTGTCAGGTCGGGCTCACGCGGGTAAGGGCGATTTATCTCGCCTTGTCTGAGCTTGAGGTTCCAGGTCGTCATTTTGCCATTCAAAAAACGCACGGCGATTTGCTTGTGATGATCCAGATCACTGATCTGTTGCGGCACGCCATATTGCTCCAGATAAGAGGGCGCAGCCGCCAGTACGGTGTACCGAGGGCAGACTGCGCGCGAAATGATGCTGGAATCTTCTATCATGCCACCGCGCAAGGCCAGGTCATAACCGTCACGCACCAGGTCTATGTGATGGTCATCAAAATCAATTGCCAGGCGCAAACCTGGGTGGCGCTGCCGCAATTTGGGCAGCAAGGGCAGCAGATAATGCTGACCAAAGGCTTTGCCAGCCTCGGCTATCAAGTGATCTTTGGTACACGTAAACCTGATAGTGATAAAAGCAAGGGGGCGCTGGCTGCAGTGCCAACGGCAAAGGCCAGCAGTTATGCAGATGCTGCCAGGGCTGCCGACCTGGTTTTCCTGGCTTTGCCATGGGATGGCTTATCTGAGAGCCTGGCACTGGCTGGTCCTGCCAATTTTGCTGGTAAAACCGTCATTGATGCTGTCAATCCACTACTGGATTTTGCTACAGGCTCGCCCAGGCTGGCGGTAGGCTTCAGTGATTCTGCCGGTGAACTGGTACAAAGACTGCTGCCGCAGGCGCGGGTGGTCAAGGCTTTTAATACCATCGTGTTTACGCATATGGTGCAGCCAACATTTTCAGATGGTCAGCCGGATATGTTTATTGCCGGGAATGATGCAGGGGCCAAACAGGAAGTGACAGCCATCCTGCGTGATTTTGGCTGGCGTGGGGCGATTGATATGGGTGACATTACGGCAGCACGTTTGATTGAGCCGCTGGCGATGTTGTGGATCAGCTATGCATTCCAGCGTCAGCATTGGACGCATGGGTTTAGTTTGTTGGGACAGGCGAAGGCCGTGGAGTAGGCTTTGATCGTAGGTTGGGCTACGGGGTATCAGCCCAACACTCGGTCTCTGCAAACGTAAACGTCATTCAAACGCCAAGTGTTGGGCTGGTAAACCGTAGCCCAACCTACGAAATTAATTAAATTCTCGGCATGATATTTAAGCCGCTTTGGCCGCCTGATAAGCCGCATACAACTGATGATAAACCGCGCCGGGTTTGCCATCGCCTATCACCGTGTCATCGAGCTTCACCACCGCCAGCACTTCCTTGGTGGCAGATGACAGCATGACTTCATCTGCCGCAAACACTTCTTCGCGGGTGATGCGGCGGGCTTCGAGCTTGATATTGTTGGCGGCACACAGTTCTTCGATGAGACCGTAGCGTATGCCTTCGAGTATCAGGTTATCTTTAGGCGGGCCCATGAGGACGCCATCCTTGACTATCCACACATTCGATGCCGATGCTTCGGTCAGGAAACCGTCGCGGAACTGTATGCTCTCTGTCACGCCGTTTTCGGCGGCGTTTTGTGCCGCCAGCACGTTACCCAGCAAGGAGATGGACTTGATCTCGCAACGCAGCCAGCGCTTGTCTTCCATGGAGACACAGGCTACCCCGTTTTCACGTGCTGCGGCTGTTGGCAGGACGATGGGGTTGGTCATGATGAAGACTGTAGGAGTGACTTCATCCTTGGGAAAGGCATGCGCACGCTTGGCTACGCCACGGGTCACTTGCAGATAGACCATCTGGTCGTCTGCATCATGGGCTGCCATGACCTTGGCGATCAGGGCCAGCCACTCTTCTTTGCTGTGCGGGTTGGTGATGCCTATGGCAGCGAGACTGCGGAACAGACGTGCCAGATGCTGGTCGGCACGGAACATCTTGCGACTATATACAGGGATGACTTCATATATACCATCACCAAAGATAAAGCCACGGTCGAGTACCGGGATTTTGGCTTCGGACAGGGGCGTCATTTCGCCATTGAGATAGACCAGGGCTTCGTTCATGATAGGCAGGGCAGACAAAAAAAGTGAGAGACTTATTCTTACATGGAAAGCCGTTTTCGCTTATGCAAATACGGCATACAGCCATAGCCAGGGTTTATGTGAGGACATCAACCCTGGTCAAGCCGCTCAATAATTACTTGAACATCAGGCGTATCGAATCCCAGGCACGGCCAAAGATGCTGGCCTGGTTGACTTGTTCCAGGGCAATCACTGGTACTTCGGCAACTGCTTTGCCATCGAGCATGACTTTCATGACGCCGACCTTGCTGTTTAATGCAACAGGGGCAACCAGCGGGTCCTTGCGTTCCAGTGCCGGTTTCAGTTTGGCGGCAGAGCCTTTTGGCAATGTGATATACAGCTCACGATCAAAACCTATCTTGACCTGAGGCTGCGTGCCTTTCCAGACTTCTGGCGTGGCAACAGCCTGGCCTTTGTCATACAGCTTCAGGGTTTCAAAGTTCAGGAAACCCCAATTCAACAGTTTCAAACTTTC
The DNA here is from genome assembly GCF_009937955.1 of Undibacterium sp. KW1. Taxonomy (NCBI): domain Bacteria; kingdom Pseudomonadati; phylum Pseudomonadota; class Betaproteobacteria; order Burkholderiales; family Oxalobacteraceae; genus Undibacterium; species Undibacterium sp. KW1. The sequence goes on from NZ_AP018439.1 coordinate 494,339, forward strand.
CTGTGCACGTACTGAGTCACTTTCGGTGCCGATGACCACTGAGATCAGGCGGCGCTGGCCTGTGCCATTCGGGCGGTTGGCCGACGAGATCAGGCTATAGCCACCTCCAGTGGTATGACCGGTTTTCATGCCATCGACCGTAGGGTCTAGCATCAGCAGGCGGTTGCGGTTGGGCTGGGTGATCTTGTTATAGGTATAGCTCTTGGTAGAGTAATACGTCTTGTAGAACTCAGGGTGATCAATGATCAGGCGCGCTGCCAGCATCGACAGGTCTTGTGCCGTGGAGTAGTTGTCCTTGCTGGGCAAACCGTGCGGATTGGCAAAGCGGGTGGCTTTCAGGCCCATGCGCTCTGCTTCGCGGTTCATTTGCACGACAAAGGCTTCTTCACTACCGGCCACGGCTTCTGCCAGAGCAACGGCGGCATCATTGCCGGACTGTACGATCAGGCCATACAGCAATTCATTGATCGTGACTGGTTTGTTCGGTTCGATAAACATCTTGGAGCTGCTGCCATCGACTTTCCAGGCGCGGGTAGAGACATTGATGCTCTGGTTCAGGTCCAGCTTCTTGTCCTTGAGGGCAGAGAACACCAGGTAAGCCGTCATGATCTTGGTCAGCGAGGCTGGCTCTACGCTCATGGTAGGTTCTTGTGCGGCGATGACCTGGTTACTGGTGGCATCGAGCAAGAGCCAGGCTTTCGATGCAATGGTAGGTGAAGGCAGGGTTTGCGCGACTGCGGCTGACATGGTCAGCAGCGAAACGGCAATTGAGGCGAGGAATTTTTTCATTGATGAACTAGTAAAGCAAAGGGTGACAAAAAACGAATAGTAGTGGGTTCGCCAGATGCATGGTCAACTGTTGTCTGCATGAAATCTGGCGGTGACATCATCAGGTTTTATCCCACATGCTGATGATATGTTGTTTGATATGGTGCAGGCGACGATGGAAGAAATGGTCTGCGCCAGGTATGACGGTCATGGGTATGTCTTGCGGGCGCAGCCAGTCCAGCACCGCAGAAAGGGGGATGGTTTCATCCAGCTCGCCATGCACCAGGATAGTGTTGGCAGGTATCGCAGGCATATCCCATTTGCCAGCGGCTGCACCGACCAGTGCCAGGCGTTCTGCGGGTTTGCCATTTTCCTGCAAACGCTGTTGCAGGCGTGCCTGCACAAAAGTGCCAAAGGAAAAACCAGCCAGGGCCAGTGGCAGATCCGGGAAACGCACTCGCATGGCCGTCAATAATAATTCCATGTCGTCAGTTTCCCCCATGCCTGCATCATGTGTGCCTTCTGACTTGCCGACTCCACGAAAGTTCATGCGTACTGCGACATAACCCAGGGCAGTGAAGGCGCGCGCCAGGGTTTGCGCCACCTTGTTGTCCATGGTGCCGCCATATAGTGGATGCGGATGGGCGACCAGTGCCAGGCCTATCGGGGTGGCATGGGTTTCAGGATCAGGCAGGTCCAGCGCGCATTGCAAATTGCCAGCTGCGCCCTGGAGTGAAAAGTGTTCAGTCTGGGCATTCATGATAATTGGACCCTCAGACTTTCAAACGTTCGACGATACCGCCGCCTATCAGATCGACATCAATGATTTCATCAATATCGGATTGATCGACATAGGTGTACCAGGTTCCTTGCGGATAAACCACGAGGACAGGTCCATCGTCGCAACGGTCAAGGCAACCTGCCTTGTTGATGCGGATTTTGCCGTGACCATTCATGTCCAGCTGTTTGATACGGCGTTTGGCATGTTCCTGGGCGGCTTGCGCACCACGGTCAGCGCAGCAAGGGCGACCGTCTTCGCGCTGGTTCAGGCAAAAAAAGACGTGTTTTTGAAAATAAAGTGCTTCAGACATAAGATATCCAGCCTGCGGTTGATACCGCCACCGGTTGATGGCGCTTGTTGCCCGCTATGATACTGCAATTGTGCAGTCAGGGGACTTTTACACCGGACGCGGCTTGCGTAATAGCGCCCAGATCGCCAGAAATGGCCAGAACAAAGACAGGAATTGGGCTGCGCCATTGAAGTTCAAAAACTTGCCCTGTACCCAGGTTTGCATGGTGGCTGCAAAGTAGGGATTGTCAGAGACCAGGTTGATGACGATCAACGATATCGTCAGCATCAATAAGGCCAGTCGTTTCTGTACATGGGATGGCGCAAAGGAAAAACCATACAGCATGATAATGCTGATCAGCAAACCACCACGTGCACCCGGTGTCAGCCAGGCAAATGCATATTCAGGCTTGAACAATAGGGCGCTGGCCAGTGCCTTGATGGTCAATGCAGCCCCCAGCAACAAAACTGACAGGATGGTCTTGGGCGCGTGGCGGTTCAGCAGACTCAGGCAGATCAGCAGGGCACCGGTACAACTGCAGGCTGTGATAATGGTTTCTGACAGCAGGTATTCTTCTGCGCTGAGTTCGAAACCCTGCAGCAAAAACGCGCTGATATCAATATCCATGTCCATCATTTCGCTCAGGGTTTGCGAAATCACGGGCAAGATCTGGCCCAGGCCAAACAGATAGGCCTGGGGATAAATCTGCGCCATGGTCCACAGTCCCAGCACCAGTATTTCGCGGCTGGATTCCTTGTGCGTCCATTGCTTGCGCAGTAATTGCAGGCGGCCTTTTTCGAGTATCAATGGCGTCAGCAAGGCCCCCAATATTGCACCCAGCATGGCACCTGAGGTATTCGTCAAAAAATCCAGTAAAGAGGTAACCCGACTGGGCAAGAAGTTTTGCACTATTTCTGCCGTAGCCGATAACAGTGCACCGGCCAGTGTTGCCAGCAAGGCAGCCCACCAGCGCCTGACTAATGGGTAAAGCGCAAACACCACCAGCATGCCAAAGGGCATGTAGCCCACCACGTTGATGATGGCATCAAAGCCACCCCAGTAACGTGGCCATTGCTTGATCAGTTCAGGTAGCGCCGCCCAGCTATTGGTTTGCCAGCCGGTAAACGGATACCAGCTCGCATAGATGATCAGAAACAAATAGGCAACCAGGCTCACCCTGGCAAACGGCGAGCTGCGCAAGGTCTGCAGTTGTTCGCTGGCTTGCGGGTTGATGGACTCACCAGCTTGAGTGTCTGGTGGTGCCTGGCTGTGATCTGGCTGCATGCGCTTGGCTTTAAGGGGCAATAGGCTTGTATTGTCAGCTTATTTTAAAGGCAAGCTCATAATCCAGGCCTGGATGTCGTTGATGCTGGCATCGGCTGCCTCGCGCATCGCTCTGGCACCACCAGGCGCATCCGGCGTTGTTGCTGTGACTTTTTGCTGGAAGCTTTTCTGTGCTATCAGCTTGTGTCCCTTGATGACAGAAGCACGCAGACTGATCTGGGCGTTGCTCTGGCTGGTTGTCGTAAATATCTGGGAAAACTCATCGAGCTCCAGGCGTAATACCGGCAGGTTGGCGGCACCATCGGTATTTGCCAATACATCGGCACCTTGCGCCACCAGACCGGCTTTCAGTCTTTGCGCCAGCAATTGTGCGGGCGTCATGCTCCAGCGGTGCAGGGAATAAGCCTTGAGTTGCTGCACATTGTCATATTGCAGTCTGTATAACATGGCATTGCTGTCCAGCGCCGGTGCTATGTTGATTTCCGCAATGCTGATCTGGAATTTTGCAGGGCCGGGTTGGGCGGGGGCAATCGCGGCAAACGGGCCAAAATCATATTGCTGGGACTGTTGTACTAACGGTTTGCTGCTACACGCAGATAGCAAAGCCAGTAAGGACAGGGCAAATAAGGAAAATATGGTCGCGACAGTCTTGCTGAATTTACTGAAGTGGCAAAAAAATGCAGGGTAGCTCATGTGGATTCCTTTACTTGGGGGCGACAAAGCCAGGCTCGCCCGGGCCAGGTGCAGGGACGGGATTGCCAAACAAAAGGCTTTGCGGCCTTTCCTTGAGTGAATCCGACAGGCGGCCAAAAGAGCGCAGGCTGGCCTTGGCGTCGCCTGCCACGCTTTGTACCTTGGGCAGGGTATCCAGAGTCAGGCTGTTGCCTACATTGTCCATGACAAGATTGAATTTTGCCAGCGGGCCATCTTCGGCCTGCAGGCTGGTGGTCAGTTGATTCAGGTTGTTGCTGAGCTTGCCAACATTGCCAGACAAGTTGCGTACTTCAACCATGGTCAATTTGGCCTGGTCTGCCAGTTCAGGCAGACGCGCCAGCGTGGGTTCAAATTTGGCTGGCAACTGTTTCCATGCAGTAGCGGCCTGGCCCATGTTCTCTACCGCAGTCATCAGCGATTTTTGATTGGCCGGATCGAGCATGGTATTGAGCCTGCGCGTCAGTTCTTCTGCCTGGGCCAGGATAGCCTGGCCGCGTTTTTCCAGGTTTTGCATCATACCGGGGCGCATGGGTATGCGTGGTACCACGTCAGGCTTATGGTTGGCTACCAGTAACTGTTTGGATGTGCCTTCATCATCCAGTTGCACGAAAGCGATGCCGGTGACACCTTGGTAACCCAGCGTGGCATAGGTGGAGCTGGTGACCGGCGCATCGGGGATGATTTCCAGGCGCAGGATGATTTGCCCCGGATTATTATCATCAAAGTCGATATCCGTGACATTGCCGACCTTGATGCCCTTGTAGCGTACTGCTGCCTGCAAGTTCAGCCCTGACACTGCCGATGAGGTGACCACGTCATAAGGTATGCGCTTGATCTTGTCGCGTCCCAGCCAGATGGCCAATACGGTCGTGAGTGTCAGCAGGGCAATGGTGAAGAAACCTGCCATGAGCGCATGAGATCTGTTTTCCATAGCTTATATTTCCTGATGCGTTTGTGGTGGCAGTACTTCCATGGCGCGCTCGCCGCGTCCGCCAAGAAAGAAACTGCGTATGAATGGATGCTGGTAGGCCACGACTTCCCTCGGTGTTCCTATGGTAACAACATGTTTTTCTGCCAGCACGGCAATCCGGCTGGACAGGGCAAACAGGCTGTCAAGATCATGTGTCACCATGATGACGGTCAGGCGTAATTGCTGGTGCAGCGATAGTATCAGTTCGACAAAGCTGTCCGAGCGGTCAGGGTCCAGACCCGCTGTCGGTTCGTCTAAAAATAACAACTCCGGATCCAGTGCCAGGGCACGCGCGAGGGCGATGCGCTTGATCATGCCGCCTGACAGATCGGCGGGCATCTTGCTCGCATGTTCAAAGGCGATATCGACCATGTGCAGCTTCAGATAGACCAGGTCATTGATCAGGTCTTCCGGCAGTGTGCCCAGTTCACGCATGGGCTGGGCGACGTTGTCGAATACGCTCAGGGCAGAATACAGGGCACCATGCTGGAACAGCATGCCGGAGCGCTTGCGCAAATAATCGAGATGCCGCGCCTGCGGATCATGCAAGTCCTCACCAAATACCTTGATGCTGCCACGCGCTGGTGTTTCCAGTCCCAGCATCTGCCTCATCAGCACAGTCTTGCCAGAGCCTGAGCCACCGACGATAGACAGAATTTCGCCGCGCCTGACATTGAGCTCCAGTTGGTCATGCACTACGGCCCGGCCAAACTGGGTACGCAGATCGCGGATTTCTATGATGTTCTCGCCCGCCATCAGTAGCCTGCCTTGCTGAAGATGATGGCATAAATGGCATCGGCAATGATGACTACCGTGATTGCGACCACCACGGAACTGGTGGTGCCGCGTCCCAGACTCTCGGTATTTGGTTCTATGCGCAAACCGTAATGACAGGCGATCAGGGCGATCAGTATGCCAAAGGTAGCGCCTTTGGACAGGCCTATCCAGAAATTGATCAGCGGTACGACTTCCGGTAATTTATAGACAAAAAATTCAGGTGACATGCCCAGCAAAGCCTGGGCCGAGATCATGCCGCCGGTCAATGCCATGATATCTGTCCAGATCACCAGTAATGGCATGGCAATGGCCAGCGCCAGCACCTTGGGCATGATCAGGCGAAAACCATGTGGTATGCCCATGACGCGCATGGCGTCGAGTTCTTCCGTCACCCGCATGACACCCAGTTGCGCCGTAATGGCAGAGCCAGAACGTCCGGCCACCAGGATTGCTGCCAGCATGGGGCCGAGTTCGCGGATGATACTCATGCCGAGGATATTGACGATGTATAAGTCACCACCAAAAATGCGCAGTTGCTGGGCCGACAGATAAGACAGCACCACACCGATCAGAATGCCGACCAGGGCAGTGATGCCCAATGCCTGTGCACCTGTGTGATAAATATTGGCCGACAATTCTTTCCACGGGCCCTTGATGGGATGGCGGGCAAAGCGCAGCAAATCCAGCATGAGCTGGCCAAGCAGGGCAGTGAAGCTGTATAAATGCTGGAACAGGCCCAGCACTTTTGTGCCGAGCAGCATGGTGCGCGTCAGCCTTTGCTTGGGCGGGCGCGGTACCAGGATTTTGCTGACTTCTTCCAGTCGGGCAAACAAGCCTTCATGGGCGGGCAGAATCTTGACGTGTTCAGGTCTTTGCTTGCCCCAGGCCCGCCACAGCATTTGCGCACCTATGTGGTCCAGCGTGCTGACCTGGCTTAAATCCCAGCGTATGCCGGGCTGGCTGGCAGCCTTGTTCAACTGAGCGCTGATCTCCTGCATGGTGGCGGATGATGACAGGGCATGCACCAGCCATGCACCAGCGACGATGGCGGTGGGCTGTTGCTGATGATTTAATTGCAGGGTGGGCGGGATCTCGTGAGGCATATTCCGCAAGTGTAAGTGACAAAGTGTATTTACCGCAATCGAGCATCCTCGCATTCACCGGGTATAGTAATTTAATACCCGCCGCCTATTTTTCCTGTACTAATGGCGTTTTTTTATCCATGACTTCGCGGCAATCACCCTTGAGGGTGGAATTGTCATAATTGGTCCAGCCATAACTGTCGACATAACGGGTATGAGGTTTGAGCTGCTTGCTGAGTATGCTCCACTCCAGTTTTTCATCTGGATAACGGATATTGGCCATGTCCAGCAGACTGTGGAAAACGTTTTCTGTCGATAATTTTGCTTTCTGGTGCAGGCGCAACTGCACTATCTTGTCCGGGAAATGTTCTTGATAAGCATCTGAATACCACATGAATGCCGGAACATGGAATTCGTACTGGGTATTGTGACCATGGAAAGCCAGGTTGCAACTGCCGTCATACAAGGTCTGGCCATGGTCTGATATATAGAATAGTGAAGTGATTTGCGAACTGGTTTTCAGCTTCTGTATGACCTCTGACAGCATCCAGTCTGTATACAAGATGGAATTGTCATAACTGTTGTTCAGCGCCTGCTTGTTTTTCAGGTCGGTATAGGCAGGATTGACGACGCCATATAAAGAAGGTTTCCAGTTATCAAAAGACTGCGGATGGCGGTGGCTGTAATTCCAGTGATTGCCCAGAGTGTGCAAAACGATGAGTTTCTTCGGTGCGGCATCTCGCATGGCATTTGCCATGGGTTCCAGCAAGACCTGGTCAAGATTGGAGCTATTGGTAAAACCACCCAGGTTTAAAAACTGGGTGACATCAGCTTCTTTGGCGAAGACCGAGGTTGGCGTATCGAACTGGCCAAAGCTCATCTGGTTTGACAGCCAGTAAGTCTTGAATCCGGCTTCCTTGAAGGCGGTCAGGAATGACTTTTCAGAAAAACCTGCCTTCAGGCTTTGTGCCGCCGGTTTGCGCGAGACGATGATGGGTACCGACAAACGGGTGGCTGAGACTGCAGTCACCACGTCGCTGAAACTGACCAGATTGCTTTCTTTTTTCAGCAGGGGATTGGTGTCACGCTCATAACCATTCAGGCTCCAGCGGTCAAAGCGCGAAGACTCGCCTATCACCATGATAATGGTTTGTGGTGTTGCCGGGTTGCCATCCAGATGCGCCTGGAAGCGGAAAGCCCGGCTTTTCTCTGACAGTTTGGCCAGGTAATCACGCTCTACCCAAAAATCATTGCCGCGCAAGACCAGGCCAAATGGCCAGCTCCGTATATACGTCTCTTCGTCATAAGGGATTTTGGCCCAGTGTGGCAACGGGGGTAGGTTCTTTTTGAGGCTGGCATGCCAGCGCGTCAGCATGTCTGCAGAGGTACTGGCCGGGCTTGCTTCCGTCGCAGAAGCCGCCGACACAGATGCAGATGCACTGGCTTCTTCCTCTTCATCTTCGTCTTTTTCCTCATCTTCCGTTGAGGCTGAAGCTGGTGTTGCTGCTGCGCTACCACTGGCTTTGCTGGCACTGGCAGTAGTTGCTGCCTTGGCGACGCCTATCTGTTCACCATAAGTCCAGGTGGCAACGCCTAAGATAAAAAGCAGCAAAACTGCCCAGCGTGAACGGTGTGTCCAGTCCCAGTGCGTATGGTTTTTGGCAACGCTCAGCAGGCTCCACCACCAGGCGCTTACTGCAATCACCAGCAATAACAGTAGCCAGACTTTATTGCCGAGAAATTCCATTGCTTCCTTGGGGCTGGTCTCCACCATGATGCCCAGATGGTGGGTAGAGATGCCTTGTCCAAAATATAAGCGCAGGTAAACTTCAACAGGCACGGCAAAGAAGGCTGGCAGCAGCAGGTAGTGAAACCAGCGCGGTCTTTGCAGCAGGGACCAGAAACCCAGCCAGGACACCAGCTCCATTGCCAGCAGATGCCAGGGCTTTTCCACTGGCTGTCCTTGCAGCAAGGGGAAAAACGGCAGACATGAAATCAGCAGGTAGCTGAGAAGCAGGTACAGCGAGGCTGGACGAAACAGGACGGGCATTGTTATTTATATCTTGCGACAGGTTGGGCGGCTGCGCCGTACTAGCCTGGGTTTCAGTGGGGAGACCCGGATTTTGCGGCAAGCGGCAGTTTAAGGGCGTAAATAGTAAATGATTTACTTTGTATTGACTGTATATATGCCGCAGGAATGAGAGATTTAAGCATATTTTGCTTTTCAGTTAATTCCCGTTTTTTCTGCATGGCCCGGTAAACCTTGATTTTTTGCTGAAATTTTCTACTCTGAAAGGCTGCTTGCACACCCGCAAATCGAGCTAAGCGCTTGAATTGTAGAAATAAAAAGCGTTGACAGGCTTGTGCAAGGCGACATAAAATTGCGAGTTCTCGATTTTGGGTTTGCGTTTTCTATTGTTGGTTTGCCCGGTTTTGTCAGGCAGGCAATGCTTGAAAAGCAGGCAGCATATTGGGTGGGTCTGAGAATTCAGGCTAAAAATGATTTTAAGTTCCCGGGCAACCGTTTCCGGGTTTGTGTTTAACGTTGTATTTTGTTGGATTAAAAACGATGCCAACCATCAATCAACTGATTCGCCAACCACGTGTTTCTGCACGTGTGAAAAGCAAATCGCCGGCGCTGGAAAACAGCCCGCAAAAACGTGGCGTTTGCACCCGCGTTTATACGACAACTCCAAAAAAGCCTAACTCGGCTTTGCGTAAAGTTGCCAAAGTTCGCCTGACTAATGGTTTCGAAGTTATTTCGTACATTGGCGGTGAAGGCCATAACTTGCAAGAACATAGCGTGGTATTGCTGCGCGGTGGTCGTGTAAAGGATTTGCCAGGTGTTCGTTACCATATGGTTCGCGGTGCTTTGGATACTCAAGGCGTTAAAGACCGTAAGCAAGCTCGCTCCAAATATGGTGCTAAGCGCGCTAAGGCAGTTAAGAAGTAATTATCTCGTAATTTAATCTCCGTAAGCTATTACGGATCAGTGTCGGTTTGGAAATGAGCCGAGTAAGTGACCGGTTATGATGGCCTGTCGCGAGCGTGAAGCAAAATGTTGCTTTGTGCTCAACTGAAGATTGAAAGGAATTGAAATGCCACGTCGTCGTGAGGTCCCGAAGCGGGACGTACTGCCGGATCCAAAGTTCGGTAATGTAGAAGTAGCAAAATTTGTAAACGTATTGATGTTGTCCGGCAAGAAGTCTGTTGCTGAAGGCATCATCTACGGCGCATTTGACCACATCCAACAAAAATCTGGTAAAGATCCTTTGGAAGTGTTTGCGCTGGCAATCAACAACGCCAAGCCACTGGTTGAGGTTAAATCCCGCCGTGTTGGTGGCGCGAACTACCAGGTGCCTGTAGAAGTGCGTCCAGTTCGCCGTCTGGCTTTGTCTATGCGTTGGTTGCGTGAAGCCGCTAACAAGCGTAGCGAAAAATCCATGCCACAACGTTTGGGTGGTGAATTGCTGGAAGCCGCAGAAGGCCGCGGCGGCGCAATGAAGAAACGTGACGAAGTCCATCGTATGGCTGAAGCCAACAAGGCCTTCTCTCACTTCCGCTTCTAAGAGTAAGAGTAAGGAGCTGTTGTATGTCTTTAATGCAATGGCTCTGGCAAGTATTTTGAATCAGGCCGGGCGCGATTTTTGTAAAAAAATGCGCTCGGTTTTGTCCATTAAAAGATTTAGGATTAGCTATGGCCCGTAAGACCCCCATTGAGCGCTACCGCAATATCGGTATTTCCGCTCACATTGATGCCGGTAAAACAACAACGACAGAGCGCGTACTGTTTTACACAGGTGTAAACCACAAAATTGGTGAAGTGCATGATGGCGCGGCTACCATGGACTGGATGGAGCAAGAGCAGGAACGTGGTATCACCATTACTTCTGCTGCGACAACATGCTTCTGGAAGGGCATGGCGAACAACTTCCCTGAGCATCACATCAACATCATCGATACACCAGGCCACGTTGACTTCACGATTGAAGTTGAGCGTTCCATGCGTGTTCTCGATGGCGCCTGCATGGTTTACTGTGCAGTAGGTGGTGTTCAGCCTCAGTCTGAAACCGTATGGCGTCAAGCTAACAAGTACAAAGTCCCACGTCTGGCATTCGTCAACAAGATGGACCGTACTGGCGCGAACTTCTTCAAAGTGTACGATCAAATGCGTGCACGTCTGAAGGCTAACCCAGTTCCTCTGCAAGTACCTATCGGCGCTGAAGACCTGTTCGAAGGCGTTATCGATCTGGTCAAGATGAAAGCGATCATCTGGGATGCAGCATCTCAAGGTATGAAATTTGAATACCGTGATATCCCTGAAAACCTGTTGGCTGACGCACAAAAATGGCGTGAAAACATGGTTGAAGCAGCTGCTGAAGCCAGCGAAGAGCTGATGAACAAATACCTGGAAGATGGCGACCTGTCTGAAGCTGACATCAAGTCTGCTTTGCGTCAGCGTACTATCGCTTCTGAAATCGTTCCTATGATGTGCGGTACTGCATTTAAGAACAAGGGCGTACAGGCGATGCTGGATGCGGTTGTTGAATACCTGCCATCCCCATTGGATATTCCACCAGTTCCTGGTGTGAACGAAGATGACGAACCGGTTGTCCGTAAAGCTGAAGATACAGAGAAATTCTCTGCTCTGGCATTCAAAATCGCAACTGATCCATTCGTTGGTCAATTGTGCTTTATCCGTTGCTACTCCGGTACTTTGAATTCTGGCGACAGCGTTTTCAACTCTGTTAAAGGTAAAAAAGAGCGTATCGGCCGTCTGGTTCAAATGCACGCGAACCAACGTGAAGAAATCAAAGAAATGATGGCAGGTGATATCGCTGCGGTCGTTGGTCTGAAAGACACAACAACTGGTGATACCCTGTGTGACGAAAAAGCGATCGTTGTTCTGGAACGCATGGTGTTCCCAGAGCCAGTTATTTCTCAGGCTGTTGAACCAAAAACCAAGGCCGACCAGGAAAAAATGGGTCTGGCATTGAACCGTCTGGCTGCTGAAGATCCATCTTTCCGCGTACGTACTGACGAAGAATCTGGTCAAACAATTATCGCCGGTATGGGCGAGTTGCATCTGGATATTATCGTTGACCGTATGAAGCGTGAATTCAACGTTGAAGCGACTGTTGGTAAACCACAAGTTGCTTACCGTGAAACTATCCGCAAAACTTGCGAAGAAATCGAAGGTAAATTCGTTAAGCAATCCGGTGGTCGTGGTCAGTACGGTCACGTTGTTCTGAAGATCGAACCGCAAGAACCAGGTAAGGGCTTTGAATTCGTTGACGCGATCAAGGGCGGTACAGTTCCACGCGAATACATCCCTGCAGTTGAAAAAGGTGTTCGCGAAACACTGACTTCCGGTGTATTGGCTGGTTACCCGGTTGTTGACGTTAAAGTCACATTGTTCTTTGGTTCCTACCATGACGTTGACTCCAACGAAAACGCCTTCCGTATGGCGGGTTCGATGGCGTTCAAAGATGGCTGCCGTAAAGCAAGCCCAGTTATCCTGGAACCAATGATGGCTGTTGAAGTAGAAACACCTGAAGACTACGCTGGTACAGTCATGGGTGATCTGTCTTCACGTCGTGGTATGGTTCAAGGTATGGACGAAATCGCTGGCGGCGGTGGCAAGATCATCAAAGCTGAAGTGCCTTTGTCTGAGATGTTTGGTTACTCCACATCCCTGCGTTCTGCTACACAAGGTCGTGCAACATATTCCATGGAATTCAAGCACTACTCTGAAGCACCTAAGAACGTGATTGACGCTATCGTCACATCCAAAGCTAAGTAATAAAGAATCAAAGGCCTGCCCCATGCCGGGGTAGGTTTTCTATTGTTGATAAATCGTTCTTTTTGAAGGAAGAATAAAATGGCAAAAGGTAAGTTCGAGCGCACCAAGCCGCACGTCAACGTTGGTACAATTGGCCACGTAGATCACGGCAAAACCACACTGACAGCAGCGATTGCAACAGTATTGTCGAAAAAATTCGGCGGCGAAGCTAAAGCATACGACCAGATCGATGCAGCACCAGAAGAAAAAGCGCGCGGTATTACAATCAATACAGCCCACGTTGAGTACGAAACAGCTGGCCGTCACTACGCCCACGTTGACTGCCCAGGCCATGCTGACTATGTTAAAAACATGATCACTGGCGCGGCTCAAATGGACGGCGCGATCCTGGTTTGCTCCGCAGCAGACGGCCCAATGCCACAAACTCGCGAACACATCCTGTTGGCCCGCCAAGTTGGCGTTCCATACATCATCGTATTCCTGAACAAATGCGACATGGTTGATGACGCTGAGTTGCTGGAACTGGTTGAAATGGAAGTGCGCGAATTGCTCTCCAAATACGAATTCCCAGGCGACGACCTGCCTATCATTCAAGGTTCCGCTAAACTGGCCCTCGAAGGCGACAAAGGTCCTCTGGGCGAAGAAGCCATCATGAAACTGGCTGACGCACTCGACTCCTACATCCCAACACCAGAACGCGCAGTTGACGGCGCCTTCCTGTTGCCAGTAGAAGACGTATTCTCCATCTCCGGTCGCGGTACAGTTGTTACCGGTCGTATCGAGCGCGGCATCATCAAAGTCGGCGAAGAGATCGAAATCGTTGGTATCAAAGACACAGTCAAGACTACATGTACTGGCGTTGAAATGTTCCGCAAACTGCTCGACCAAGGTCAAGCAGGCGACAACGTCGGCGTATTGCTGCGTGGTACCAAGCGTGAAGATATCCAACGTGGTCAAGTATTGTCCAAGCCAGGTTCGATCAAGCCACATGCGCACTTCACAGGCGAGATCTATGTTCTGTCCAAAGATGAAGGTGGCCGTCATACTCCATTCTTCAACAACTACCGTCCACAGTTCTACTTCCGTACAACGGACGTAACTGGTTCGATCGAGTTGCCGAAAGACAAAGAAATGGTCATGCCAGGTGATAACGTATCTATCACTGTTAAATTGATCAACCCGATCGCGATGGAAGAAGGCTTGCGCTTCGCTATCCGTGAAGGTGGCCGTACAGTCGGTGCTGGCGTTGTTGCTAAAATCATCGAGTAATATCTGCCGTAATTTGTAGTATACTAGTTGGCTGTCGTATTGAATTTGATGCGGCAGCCAATTTAGTTTTCGCTCTTTATTAAATATGCCGGCGGCTTTGCCGTACCTGGCTCGCTCTTTATAGGAATGAACATGTCCACACAAAATCAAAAAATCCGTATCCGTCTGAAAGCTTTCGATTACAAACTGATCGATCAGTCCGCTCTGGAAATCGTAGAAACAGCCAAGCGCACTGGCGCTGTTGTTAAAGGCCCGGTTCCTCTGCCTACACGTATCCAGCGTTTCGATGTACTGCGTTCCCCACACGTGAACAAAACTTCCCGTGATCAATTTGAAATCCGTACTCACCAGCGCTTGATGGACATCGTTGACCCAACTGACAAAACAGTTGACGCGTTGATGAAGCTCGATCTGCCAGCTGGCGTTGACGTAGAAATCAAACTGCAATAATTCTTATTGATTTGAAAATACTGATGCAAATTAGTATTCTCAGAAAAATACTGAAAATTCGACATACCACAATTTTTCGAAAATTCAAATAAATTAGTCTTGTAAATAAAAAATTTGCGGGCTATAATCGAAGGCTTAGATGTAGGTCAGCTCCGGCTGGCCTATTCGTTTAAGTTTTTTAAACATCAGCCTCACCCAATCGTAGGTGAGAATGGAGAAAACAATGAGCTTGGGCCTAGTTGGTCGCAAGGTTGGCATGATGCGCATCTTTACAGATGACGGGGATTCAATACCTGTTACTGTTTTGGACGTATCCAACAACCGCGTGACGCAAGTCAAAACTCCTGAAACAGACGGTTACTCCGCTGTTCAGGTAACTTTCGGTCAGCGCCGTGCATCCCGTGTAACAAAAGCGGCTGCCGGTCACCTCGCAAAAGCAGGTGTTGAAGCTGGTACTGTATTAAAAGAATTCCGTATTGATGCTGCTAAAGCCTCTGAACTGAAGGCTGGCGATGTTGTGCCTGTCGGTTTGTTCGAAGCTGGTCAAAAAGTGGATGTGCAAGGCGTAACGATTGGTAAGGGCTATGCCGGTACCATCAAGCGTCACCACTTCGCTTCTGGTCGTGCTACTCACGGTAACTCCCGTTCGCATAATGTACCTGGTTCTATCGGTATGGCGCAGGATCCAGGTCGTGTATTCCCTGGTAAGCGCATGACTGGTCATCTGGGTGACGTAACTCGCACTGTGCAAAATCTGGAAATCGCTCGCGTAGATGCAGAGCGTCAGTTGTTGCTGGTGAAGGGTGCCGTGCCGGGTGCAAAAAATGGTCAGGTGATTGTATCTCCTGCTGTTAAAGTTAAAGCCAAGAAGGGAGCCTAATCCATGGAACTGAAGCTCCTAAACGAACAAGGTCAAGCAGCGTCTAATGTAGCCGCTCCTGATACTATCTTTGGTCGTGACTACAATGAAGCCTTGATCCATCAAGTCGTCGTTGCATTCCAAGCCAATGCTCGTAGCGGTAATCGCAAACAAAAAGATCGTGAAGAAGTCCATCACACAACCAAGAAACCTTGGCGTCAAAAAGGTACTGGTCGTGCACGTGCTGGTATGTCTTCTTCTCCATTGTGGCGTGGCGGTGGTCGTATATTCCCGAACACACCTGATGAGAATTTCTCTCACAAAGTTAACAAAAAGATGTATCGCGCAGGTATCTGCTCGATTCTGTCTCAGTTGGCTCGTGAGGGTCGTTTGAATGTGGTTGACGATGTTGCTGTTGACGCACCTAAGACAAAACTGTTGTCCGACAAACTGAAGGCAATGGGTTGCCTGGATTCCGTCCTGATCATCACTGACGAATTCAATGAAAACCTGATGTTGGCGGCGCGTAATCTGGCAAACGTACTGGTTGTTGAGCCACGTTATGCTGATCCAGTTTCTTTGGTGTTCTACAAGAAAGTGTTGATCACCAAGCCAGCACTGGCAAAGATTGAGGAGATGCTGGCATGAGCGCACAAGTCAAAATTAGCGAAGAACGCCTGATGAAGGTGTTGCTGGCTCCTGTTATTTCTGAAAAAGCAACGATGGTTGCTGAAAAGAATGAGCAAGTGGTTTTCCTGGTTATGCCAGATGCAACCAAGCCAGAAATCAAAGCTGCCGTCGAATTGCTGTTCAAAGTACAAGTTGAATCCGTACAAGTAGCAAATCGCCAAGGTAAACAAAAACGTACCGGTAAATTTAATGGCCGCCGCAATCATACAAGACGCGCTTTTGTATGCTTGAAGCCAGGTCAGGAAATTAACTTCACTGAGGGGGCATAAGCATGGCACTCGTTAAGATGAAGCCAACCTCACCAGGTCGTCGTGGTATGGTGAAGGTAGTGACAGAAGGCCTGTACAAAGGTCGTCCGTTCGCTGCTTTGTTGGAAAAGAAATCAAAAACTGCTGGCCGTAATAACAACGGTCACATCACTACCCGTCATATCGGAGGTGGTCACAAGCAGCATTACCGTATTGTTGACTTCAAACGCAACAAGGACGGTATTCCTGCAAAAGTAGAGCGTATTGAATACGATCCTAACCGTACAGCGCACATTGCTTTGTTGTGCTATGCGGACGGCGAACGTGCATACATCATCGCTCCTAAAGGTTTGACAGTTGGTGATCAGATAATGAACGGTTCGCAAGCACCGATCAAATCTGGTAACTGCCTGCCTATCCGTAATATCCCTGTTGGTACAACTATGCATTGCGTAGAAATGCTGCCAGGTAAAGGTGCTCAGATCGCACGTACAGCTGGTGCTGGCGTTGTGCTGATGGCACGCGAAGGTACTTACGCTCAGGTTCGTCTGCGCTCCGGTGAAGTTCGCCGCATTCATATCGAATGCCGTGCGACAGTCGGTGAAGTAGGCAACGGCGAGCATAACCTGCGCAAGATTGGTAAAGCTGGTGCAATGCGCTGGCGCGGTGTTCGTCCTACCGTTCGCGGTGTGGTCATGAACCCGATCGACCATCCTCACGGTGGTGGTGAAGGTAGAACAGCAGCCGGTCGTCATCCAGTATCGCCATGGGGTCAGCAAACCAAGGGTAAGAAGACACGTCGCAACAAGCGTACTACTTCGATGATCGTCTCACGCCGTGGCAAGAAATAAGGGATAAAACATGACACGTTCATTGAAAAAAGGGCCGTTCTGCGACGCCCATCTGGTGAAGAAAGTCGAAACCGCGCAAGCGACTAAAGACAAAAAGCCAATCAAGACCTGGTCCCGTCGTTCGACAATTATGCCGGACTTCATCGGTTTGACCATTGCGGTACATAACGGTAAGCAACACGTACCAGTTTATGTTTCCGAAAACATGGTTGGTCACAAGCTCGGCGAATTCGCGCTGACCCGTACGTTCAAGGGTCACGCTGCCGATAAAAAGGCTAAGAGATAAGGACCGATGATGGAAACTAAAGCAAATTTGCGCGGTGTGCGTCTGTCTGAGCAAAAAGGTCGCCTGGTGGCTGACCTGATTCGCGGTAAAAAAGTAGATCAGGCATTGAATATCCTGGCATTCAGCCCTAAAAAAGGTGCTGCGATCATCAAGAAAGTGTTGGAGTCTGCAATTGCAAACGCCGAACACAATGATGGCGCTGACATCGATGAGCTGAAAGTAAAGACTATCTATGTCGAAAAGGGTGCGATTCTGAAGCGCTTCACAGCACGCGCTAAGGGTCGTGGTGATCGTATCTCTAAACAATCCTGTCACATTTATGTGACCGTTGGTAACTAAGGAGTCACGATGGGACAGAAGATACATCCAACCGGTTTTCGTTTGGCAGTAACACGTAACTGGTCTTCCCGCTGGTATGCAGGCAATGGTAACTTTGCCTCCATGCTCGGCGAAGATCTGAAAGTACGTGAATACCTGAAGAAAAAACTGAAAAACGCGTCTGTAGGCCGCATCGTTATTGAGCGTCCTGCTAAAAATGCACGCATCACGATATACAGCTCCCGTCCAGGCGTTGTGATCGGTAAAAAAGGCGAAGACATTGAAGTATTGAAAGCTGACTTGTCGAAATTGATGGGCGTGCCTGTGCATGTCAACATCGAAGAGATCCGCAAGCCAGAAATCGATGCACAATTGATCGCTGATTCTATCGCTCAGCAACTGGAAAAACGCATCATGTTCCGCCGCGCCATGAAACGCGCGATGCAAAATGCAATGCGTTTGGGCGCTCAAGGTATCAAGATCATGTCTGGTGGTCGTTTGAACGGTATCGAGATCGCACGTAAAGAATGGTATCGCGAAGGCCGTGTGCCTCTGCATACTCTGCGTGCTGACATCGATTACGGCTTTGGCGAAGCATCCACAACTTACGGCATCATTGGTGTCAAAGTTTGGGTCTACAAAGGCGATCGTTTGGCAAATGGCGATGCGCCTGTTATCGAAGCGACACCGGAAGACGACAAAAAACGTCGTGGTCCACGTCGTGATGATGGCAAGCCAAACAGCCGTCCACGCGCCAAGCGTCCAGAAGGACAAACACCGACGACCGGCGCAGCAGCCCCGGCAGCCAAGCGCGTACGCGCCAAAGCTGACGCTGCAGCACCGGCTGAGAAAGCAGGAGAATAATCATGCTGCAACCAGCACGCAGAAAATATCGCAAGGAACAGAAAGGCCGTAACAAGGGTATCTCGCATACTCGTGGTACAGCAGTTTCCTTCGGTGAGTTTGGCTTGAAGGCAGTTGGTCGTGGTCGTATCACAGCGCGTCAGATTGAAGCAGCGCGTCGTGCAATGACACGTCACATCAAACGTGGTGGCCGTATCTGGATCCGCGTTTTCCCGGACAAGCCAATTTCCCAGAAACCAGCGGAAGTCCGTATGGGTAATGGTAAAGGTAATCCTGAGTACTACGTTGCCGAGATTCAACCAGGCAAAATGCTGTACGAAATGGATGGTGTCGATGAGACGCTGGCACGCGAAGCGTTCCGCTTGGCTGCAGCTAAATTGCCGCTGTTGACTACGTTCGTCGTCCGTCAAGTCGGCCAATAATAGGAGTTGTAAATGAAAGTATCTGAACTCCAAGGTAAGGATCAGGCGGCTTTGACTAAAGAACTGAATGAATTGTTGAAGGCCCAGTTCAGCCTGCGTATGCAAATCGCTACTCAGCAACTGACTAACACTTCTCAATTGAAGAAAGTTCGTCGTGACATCGCACGTGTGAAAACCGTCATGAACCAGAAGGATGCCAAATAATGAACGATCAAGTTAAAGTCGCACTGAAGCGCACATTGATTGGCAAGGTTGTTTCCGACAAGATGGACAAAACCGTAACAGTGGTTGTTGAACGTCACGTCAAGCATCCTTTGTATGGCAAGATCATCGTTCGTACTGCAAAGTACCATGCACACGATGAAGCAAACCAGGCAAAGGCTGGCGACACCGTTGAAATTCAAGAAGGTCGTCCTATCTCCAAGACTAAAGCTTGGACAGTGACACGTGTGGTTCAAGTCGCACAAGTAGTATAAATTTATTGCACAAAAAGTTTTTTGGTGTAATAATGATGGGCTGTCATTTGCAAAGTATGCGAGTGGCAGCCTAAATGTCTTTCATAACGCCCTCTTGTTGTGAAAGTGGTTAAAAAATCGTCCACCTAATCAGTTGGCTCGTGCATTGTAGGTTATGTAGGGGTTAGCTGGCGGGACCAAGACTGACTACAAATTTGCATTGTGCAAGTTGTGTGGATTAAGTTGGGAAAGAGAACATTATGATTCAAACAGAAAGCCGGCTGGAAGTGGCTGACAACACTGGTGCGCGCGAAGTTTTGTGCATTAAAGTGTTGGGCGGTTCCAAGCGTCGTTATGCGGGTATTGGTGACGTAATCAAAGTCACTGTTAAGTCTGCTGCTCCGCGCGGTCGTGTAAAAAAAGGTGAAATTTACAACGCCGTTGTCGTGAGGACAGCTAAGGGTGTTCGTCGTCAAGATGGCTCGTTGGTCAAATTTGATGGCAATGCTGCAGTATTGTTGAATGCAAAACTTGAGCCTATCGGTACTCGTATTTTCGGCCCAGTAACACGCGAATTGCGTACTGAGCGCTTCATGAAAATCGTGTCCCTGGCTCCAGAAGTGCTGTAAGGGGTCGTGATGAACAAAATTCGTAAAAACGACGAAGTCATCGTCTTGACGGGTAAAGACAAAGGTAAACGTGGTCAGGTGCAAGCATGCATCGATAGCGATTACGTTGTTGTTGCAGGTATTAACGTTGCTAAAAAAGCGGTTAAACCTAACCCAATGACTGGCGCAGTAGGTGGCATCGTGGATAAAGTGATGCCGATTCATGTGTCGAATGTTGCATTGTTTAATGCAGCGTCTGGCAAAGCAGACCGTGTAGGCTTCAAGGTAGTGGATGGCAAGAAAGTCCGTATCTACAAGTCGACTGGCGAAGTTGTGAAGGCATAACATCATGGCCCGTCTACAAGCAATATATAAAGATAAAATCGTTGGTGAACTGACTGAAAAGTACGCTTACAAGTCAGTCATGGAAGTTCCACGCATCTTGAAAATCACCCTGAACATGGGTTTGTCTGAAGCAATCGCAGACAAAAAGATTATTGAGCATGCAGTTGGCGACCTCACCAAGATCGCTGGTCAAAAACCAGTAGTTACCAAAGCTCGCAAAGCGATCGCTGGTTTTAAAATCCGTGAAGGCTACCCAATTGGTTGTATGGTAACTTTGCGTGGCGCTCAGATGTATGAATTCCTGGATCGTTTCATCACTGTGGCCCTGCCACGTGTACGTGACTTCCGTGGTGTTTCTGGTCGTGCGTTTGATGGTCGTGGTAACTACAACATCGGTGTCAAGGAACAGATCATTTTCCCTGAAATCGAATACGACAAGATCGACGCCTTGCGTGGTATGAACATCTCTATCACGACAACAGCAAAGACCGACGAAGAAGCGAAAGCACTCCTCGCCGCATTTAAATTTCCGTTCAGAAACTGAGGTCGCCATGGCAAAATTGGCACTGATTAATCGTGAGCAAAAGCGTGCAGATCTGGTGAAGAAATTCGCTGGCAAGCGCGCCGAATTGAAGGCCATCATTGATGACCAATCAAAAACTGAAGAAGAGCGTTATGTTGCTCGTCTGAAGTTGCAGGCTTTGCCACGTAATTCCAATCCGACCCGTCAGCGTAACCGCTGCACTTTGACAGGTCGCCCACGTGGCACATTCCGTAAATTCGGTTTGGGCCGTATTAAACTCCGTGAAGTCGCCATGCGTGGTGAAATCCCGGGTATGACTAAAGCCAGCTGGTAATAGGAGAATAAGCAATGAGTATGAGCGATCCTATCGCCGATATGCTGACCCGCATCCGTAACGCACAAGTTGTTCAAAAAACTGTCGTCGCGATGCCGTCTTCCAAAGTAAAGATCGCAATCGCGAACGTACTGAAAGACGAAGGTTACATTGAAGATTTCGCAGTTTCTGAAACTGCAGGTAAGTCCGAATTGAAAATCGGCTTGAAATATTACGCAGGACGTCCTGTGATTGAACGCTTGGAACGTGTATCACGTCCAGGTCTCCGTATTTACAAAGGTAAAGACGAGATCCCAAGTGTCATGAACGGTTTGGGAGTGGCGATCGTTTCCACACCAAAAGGCGTTATGACTGACCGCAAAGCGCGCGCAACCGGTGTCGGTGGCGAAGTGATTTGCTACGTCGCCTAAGGAGTGAAAGATGTCTCGAGTAGGTAAGATGCCAATCGCTTTGCCGGCAGGTGCTGAAGTCACCATTTCGACAGAGCAGATTACAATTAAAGGCCCACAGGGCGTGTTGTCTCAAGCCTTGAACGGCCTGGTGACAATTGCGAACGACAATGGCACTTTGAGTTTTTCCCCAGCTAATGATGGTCGTGAAGCCAATGCGATGAGCGGTACCCTGCGTGCCCTGGTCAACAATATGGTTAACGGCGTCACTAAAGGTTTCGAAAAGAAACTGAACTTGGTCGGCGTTGGTTACAAAGCGCAAGCACAAGGCGACAAATTGAATTTGTCTCTTGGTTTCTCGCACCCTGTTGTTCACGCAATGCCAGCTGGCGTTACATGCGCAACACCAACTCCAACTGAAATCCTGATCAAAGGGATTGATAAACAAAAAGTTGGTCAGGTTGCTGCTGAAGTTCGTGCATACCGCAGTCCAGAGCCTTATAAAGGCAAAGGCGTTCGCTATGCGGACGAAGTGGTTGTGATTAAAGAAACCAAGAAGAAGTAATAGGGGTTGACGATGGACAAGAAACAATCACGTCTGCGCCGCGCACGTCAAACCCGTGCCAAGATCGCAGAACTCAAAGTGAACCGCCTGGCCGTGCATCGCACAAACCTGCACATCTATGCAAACATCATTGGCCCAGACGCCAAAGTGTTGGCATCTGCCTCTACCGTAGAAGCAGAAGTACGTGCAGAGTTGGCTGGCAAGTCTGGTGCAGGCGGCAACGCTGCTGCAGCAAGCTTGATCGGCAAGCGTGTTGCAGAGAAGGCAATCAAAGCAGGGGTTACCGAAGTTGCGTTTGACCGCTCCGGTTTCCGTTACCACGGTCGCATCAAGGCGCTTGCAGAAGCTGCCCGTGAAGCTGGCTTGAAGTTCTAAGGAAAATTTGTCATGGCAAAAATGCAAGCAAAAACAGCAGCCGACAAGCCGGATGATGGCATGCGCGAAAAAATGATCGCGATCAACCGCGTGACCAAAGTGGTCAAGGGTGGTCGTATCATGGGTTTCGCAGCGCTGACAGTCGTAGGTGATGGCGATGGCCGTATCGGTATGGGCAAAGGGAAATCGAAAGAAGTTCCAGTTGCTGTACAAAAAGCGATGGAAGAAGCACGTCGCAAGATGATCAAAGTGACTTTGAAGAACGGTACTCTGCAGCACACCGTTACTGGCAAGCACGGCGCGTCTTCCGTCATGATTTCTCCAGCAAAAGAAGGTACTGGCGTTATCGCTGGTGGTCCAATGCGCGCGATTTTTGAAGTAATGGGTATTGTAAATGTCGTGGCGAAATCCAACGGCTCCACAAATCCTTACAACATGGTTCGTGCAACTTTGAATGGTTTGGCCAAGATGAGTACTCCATCTGAAATCGCTGCAAAGCGTGGCAAAACTGTTGAAGAAATTCTCGGTTAAGGAGCACCTCATGTCTAAGACAGTAAAAGTGCAATTGGTTAAAGGTTTGATCGGCACACGCCAGGATCACCGTGCAACTGTACGTGGCCTGGGTCTGCGTCGCGTCAATTCAGTTTCTGAATTGGAAGACACACCGGCAGTACGTGGCATGATCAATAAAGTCTCGTATCTTGTGAAGGTTGTATCGTAAGCCGTTTGGTTTGCGATCGGAGCAAATTATGGAATTGAATACAATCCAGCCAGCAGATGGCGCAAAACACTACAAACGTCGTGTTGGTCGCGGTATCGGCTCAGGCTTAGGTAAAACAGCGGGTCGCGGTCATAAAGGCCAAAAATCCCGTTCAGGCGGCTTTCATAAAGTCGGTTTTGAAGGCGGTCAGATGCCTCTGCAACGTCGTTTGCCAAAACGTGGTTTCAAATCACTGGCAACACCGTACAAAGCAGAAATTCGCCTGACAGATCTGGAAAACCTGCCAGTCACAGAGATCGACGTTTTGGCTTTGAAACAAGCCGGTGTCGTTTCTGAGCTCGCACGTGTAGTCCGTGTGATCTTGTCTGGTGCTATCACCAAGAAAGTTTCTTTGAACGGCTTGATCGTCACTAAAGGCGCTAAAGCTGCAATCGAAGCTGCTGGTGGCACAATCGCTTAATTCAAGCAGACAACCGGAGCATTAATTGGCAACATCTCCACAACAAGCTAAAAGTGCTGCAAGCGGGTTTCCCTGGGGGCGACTCTGGTTCTTGCTGGCGGCACTGGTTGTCTACAGGATTGGTGCACATGTTCCTGTACCGGGTATAGACGCCAAAGTGCTGGAAGACATGTTCAAACAGAACCAGGGTGGTTTGCTGGGTATGTTCAATATGTTCTCTGGTGGCGCGATGCAAAGATTCACTGTATTCGCCCTGGGTATCATGCCGTATATCTCTGCGTCGATCATCATGCAATTGATGTCGATAGTCTCTCCTCAGCTGGAAGCGCTCAAAAAAGAGGGCGAGTCCGGTCGTAGAAAGATTACGCAATTTACACGTTATGGCACTGTGGTTCTGGCCTTAATCGAAAGTTACTTTATTGCATTTGGTCTGGAAGGTCAGGCCGGTCTGGTACTTGATCCTGGCATGGCATTTCGTCTGACGACGGTATTGTCGCTGGTGACAGGCACCATGTTCCTGATGTGGTTAGGTGAGCAAATCACTGAGCGCGGTCTGGGAAATGGTATCTCCATCATCATTTTCGCCGGTATCGCAGCAGGTTTGCCTGGTGGTCTGAGTAATCTGTTTGAGCTGGTACGTACTGGTCAAATGGGTAACTTCGCTGCACTGGTTATCTGTGTTGTTGTACCTGCAGTAACGTTTGCGGTAGTGTATGTCGAGCGTGGTCAGCGCAAGATCCTGGTGAATTATGCAAAACGTCAGGTTGGTAACAAGATTTATGGTGGTCAAAGCAGTCATTTGCCACTGAAGCTGAATATGGCTGGTGTTATTCCTCCTATTTTTGCTTCGTCGATTATCTTGTTCCCGGCGACGATTACCAGCTGGTTTACCAAGGGTGCAGAGTCTTCTACAAGTGGTTTTATCACTTTCCTGAAGGATCTGGCAGCGTCGATGGCGCCTGGTGAACCTATACACGCTTTGTTGTATGCAATAGCGATCATTTTCTTCTGCTTTTTCTATACCGCCTTGGTATTCAATAGCAAGGAAACCGCAGATAACTTGAAGAAGAGTGGTGCTTTTGTTCCCGGGATACGTCCAGGTGATCAGACCGCACGCTATATCGACAAGATATTGATGCGTTTGACGCTGGCAGGTGCGATTTACATTACGCTGGTTTGTCTGTTGCCAGAATTTTTGATTGCGAAGTGGAAAGTACCATTTTATTTTGGCGGAACGTCTCTGCTGATTATCGTGGTGGTGACCATGGACTTTATGGCGCAGGTACAGAACTATGTGATGTCCCAGCAATATGAATCGCTTCTTCGTAAAGCAAATTTCAAGGGCGGGATTCCTTCAAGGTAATCACCCAGGGGACAGCAGATCGAATGGCAAAAGACGACGTTATACAGATGCAGGGCGAGATTCTTGAGAATCTTCCGAATGCAACATTTCGAGTTAAGTTGGAAAACGGGCATGTTGTACTTGGCCATATTTCCGGGAAGATGCGGATGAACTATATCCGTATCCTTCCAGGTGATAAGGTGACAGTGGAATTGACGCCTTATGATTTGAGCCGGGCGCGAATAGTGTTCCGTACCAAGTAAATTTAAAATGAACTAGAAGGAAAGAGGGCAAAAATGAAAGTTCTCGCATCAGTTAAGCGGATCTGCCGCAACTGCAAAATCATCAAGCGCAAGGGTGTTGTTCGTGTTATTTGCACAGAACCACGCCATAAGCAGCGCCAAGGTTAATTAACGTTATTGAACGAGGAATAACGAATGGCACGTATCGCAGGGGTTAATATCCCAAATCATCAGCATACCGTAATCGGCTTGACAGCCATCTATGGTATTGGCCGTCCACGCGCACAGAAAATCTGTGACGCAACAGGTGTTTTGACCAATAAAAAGGTTAAAGATCTGGATGACAACGAACTCGAGAAGCTTCGCGACGAAATCGGTAAATTTATCGTCGAAGGCGACTTGCGTCGTGAACTCTCCATGAACATCAAACGTTTGATGGACCTGGGTTGCTACCGTGGCCTGCGTCATCGTAAAGGTTTGCCTGTCCGTGGCCAACGCACACGTACAAATGCGCGTACTCGCAAGGGTCCACGTAAAGCAGCGCAATCTTTGAAGAAATAATCCAGGCTAGCCCGGATCCAAGGAAAACATTATGGCAAAAGCTCAAAATAACGCTGCAGCAGCACGTGCGCGTAAGAAAGTTAAAAAGAACGTTGCAGAAGGTATCGCTCACGTTCACGCTTCTTTCAACAACACCATCATCACGATCACTGATCGTCAAGGCAATGCGTTGTCTTGGGCAACTGCCGGTGGTGCTGGTTTTAAAGGCTCACGTAAATCTACTCCGTTTGCAGCGCAGGTTGCAGCAGAGGCAGCTGGTAAAGTGGCCGTTGAATGCGGTATCAAAAATCTGGAAGTTCGTATCAAAGGCCCAGGCCCAGGTCGCGAATCTTCAGTACGCGCTTTGAACAATCTGGGTATCAAGATCTCCCTGATTCAAGACGTTACTCCAGTCCCACATAACGGCTGCCGCCCTCCAAAGCGTCGTCGTATCTAAGCTGGAACACTAGGTCGCTTTAAGTTACCTGGTCAGGCAGAATTATTCTCTGCTGGCATTCTTGCGGAATCTCCGTTAGAATGCAGACCCGCCATTTCGTTGGCGGGTTTTGTGTTGTGGAAATTTTAGAGTAGCAATCATTTTAATCAAAGGCCCAGCCTTTGTTGTTAAGACCACCGTCTGGTTGCAGGCAGATCAGACTAGCGTAGTGTAGAAAACATTACGTCATTTACAAGGAAAATATCGTGGCACGTTATATCGGACCAAAAGCAAAACTTTCCCGTCGCGAAGGCACGGACCTGTTCTTGAAGAGCGCACGCCGCTCCCTGGACTCCAAATGCAAACTGGACGCAAAACCAGGTCAACATGGTCGCACTTCCGGTGCTCGTACCTCTGACTTCGGTAACCAATTGCGCGAAAAGCAAAAAGTTAAACGTATGTACGGCGTTTTGGAACGTCAGTTCCGCCGCTACTTCGCAGAAGCTGACCGTCAAAAAGGCAACACAGGCGAAACACTGTTGAAATTGCTGGAATCCCGTCTGGACAACGTTGCTTACCGTATGGGCTTCGGCTCCACACGCGCTGAAGCACGCCAACTGGTGAGCCACAAAGCATTCACAGTCAACGGTATCGTTGTTAACATCGCTTCTTACCAGGTTAAAGCTGGTGACGTAGTTGCTGTTCGTGAAAAAGCGAAAAAACAAGTTCGTATCGCTGAAGCGCTGTCCCTGGCAGAACAATCCGGCATGCCTTCATGGGTATCCGTAGATGCGAAAAAACTGGAAGGTACTTTCAAGTCCATGCCAGATCGTAGCGATATCGCTCACGATGTCAACGAATCCCTGATCGTTGAATTGTATTCTCGTTAATATTCAAGTTTCACCGCCTGCCTGTTTAGCGACAGGCAGGCTTTTTTCTTTAATGCCGTCAGCCTTATCGGTGTAACGAACCGAGGGTATTGAAAAGGACATTCATGCAAAACAATCTGTTAAAACCACGTATTATCGATGTGGAAATGTTGGGTGCCGGTCATGCTAAAGTCGTGATGGAACCGTTTGAACGTGGCTATGGCCACACACTGGGCAACGCCTTGCGTCGCGTACTGTTGTCCACTATGGTTGGTTATGCACCGACTGAAGTTGTGATCGCTGGTGTAGTTCATGAATACTCTTCCCTTGATGGCGTGCAAGAAGACGTAGTCGATATCCTGTTGAACTTGAAAGGTGTCGTCTTCAAGTTGCACAACCGTGATGAAGTCACACTGACATTGAAAAAAGATGGCGAAGGCGCTGTATTGGCTTCCGACATCGATCTGCCGCATGACGTAGAACTGATCAACCCAGATCACGTTATCGCCAATCTGACAGCCGGCGGTAAGCTGGACATGCAGATCAAGGTAGAAAAAGGCCGTGGCTATGTGCCAGGTAACGTTCGTCGTTTGTCTGAAGATGCGAACAAAACCATCGGTCGTATGATACTGGATGCGTCTTTCTCTCCAGTACGCCGTGTTTCTTACGCTGTGGAATCTGCCCGCGTTGAACAACGTACTGATCTGGATAAACTGGTCATCAATATTGAGACCAATGGCGTTATCTCTCCTGAAGAAGCAATCCGTCAATCTGCCCGCGTGCTGGTTGATCAATTGAATGTCTTTGCTGCCCTGGAAGGTACTGAAGCCGCTGCTGAAGCTCCATCCCGCGCACCTGCAGTTGATCCTGTCCTGTTGCGTCCAGTCGATGATCTGGAACTGACTGTACGTTCAGCCAACTGCCTGAAAGCAGAAAACATTTACTACATTGGTGATCTGATCCAGCGTAGCGAAAATGAACTGTTGAAGACACCAAATCTGGGTCGCAAGTCCTTGAACGAAATCAAGGAAGTTCTGGCTTCCCGTGGTTTGTCTTTGGGCATGAAACTGGAAAACTGGCCACCTGCTGGCCTGGAAAAATAATTTTGTCTGACGGGTGGGCTGAGACAGCCTGCCCGTTTTTTAAGCGTAGTAAAAATACTTACCGGCCCGCGATAAGTTTGTTTATCGATAGAAGAGCTGGCATTTAAATCTGAAAGGAAATACCATGCGTCACCGTCACGGCTTACGTAAGCTGAATCGTACTTCTTCCCACCGTCTGGCAATGCTGCGCAACATGACAGTATCCCTGCTGCGTCACGAAGCCATCAAAACAACTTTGCCAAAAGCCAAAGAACTGCGCCGTGTTATCGAGCCGATTCTGACTTTGGGTAAAACAGACACACTGGCTAACAAGCGTCTGGCTTTCAACCGTTTGCGCGACCGCGAAATGGTAGTCAAGCTGTTTGCTGAACTGGGCCCACGTTACGCAAATCGTAACGGCGGCTACCTGCGCATCCTGAAAATGGGTTTCCGCGTCGGCGACAATGCTCCTATGGCATACGTTGAACTGCTGGACCGTCCAGAAGGCGTAGATGCAGCTGATGCACCAGTTGCTGAGTAATTAAGGCATTTGGGTATCATGCCCAGACTGCTCAAAGCTTGAAAAAGCCGTTCAGTGTAAACTGAACGGCTTTTTGCTTATGAATGCGTGTTTTTGGCTATGCTTGAGGCCTGGCTCATAAGTACGCTAGAGAACGCGTTCAAGCAAGGCAGGTGCAGGTATTATTTTGCTATATGCTGTAATGCCCTTCACCTTACACCCGACTAAACATCATGCAGCTTTTATCAAGCGCAATGACGCTGCCAGCGAATAGGGAATAGCGATGGATGATGACAATCTGATCCTGGTATTAACTAATCTGCCAGACCGTGATATTGCCAAAAAACTAGCCGGCCAGGTCATTGCCGAAAAATTGGCCGCCTGCGTGAACATTTCTGCTGATATATTGTCCATCTACAACTGGGATGGTGAACAACAGGCGGATACTGAAGTGCAATTGATGATCAAGACCCGGCAAGCTTGCTATGCCAGGCTGGAAGCACTGATACTCGCCCAGCATCCCTATGATCTACCCGAAATAATAGCCATCCCCCTGGTGGCCGGATTACCGGCTTACTTTGACTGGGTGAGAAAAGAAACCGAAACGCCATGAATGCCTCAACACCACTGTTTTCTGCACCCATGCCAGCCAAATCACAGAACTTCCGGGTATCACAGCTATGGCGCTTGTGCGCCATGGTGTTTGCCATGCTGTTTGCATCCTTATTCTCACCCTTCGCCAGCGCAGAAGACTTCCTCGATCCTGAAGAGGCATTCAAGGTATCTGCCAAAATGGCAGAGCCAGGCATGACCGAGGTGACTTTTACGATAGCAGACGGTTATTACCTGTATCGTGAGCGTTTCAAATTCAGTTCAGATGATGCCAAGCTCGGCGATATCGTCATGCCGGCAGGCAAGGTCAAGTTTGATGAAACCTTTCAGAAGGAAGTCGAGACTTACCGCCATTCCCTGGTGGTGCGCGTACCCGTACAGGCCGCAGCAGATTTCACGCTGAAGATAGGCCGCCAGGGGTGTGCTGATGGCGGCCTGTGTTACCCACCGCTGGAAACGCCCGTTAAATTGCAAATTGCTGGCACAGTATCGACACCTGCAGCTGCATCTGCTGTGTCAAAAAGCGATTCAGAAATAGTCGCCAGCAAACCAGCAAGTGATGCCTCAGATGATGACAGCTCTGTCATCAGTAAAGCTCTCAAAGGTGGCAAGCTGCTGGTCATTTTGCCCCTGGCTTACATTTTCGGTCTTGGCCTGTCATTGACGCCTTGCGTATGGCCCATGGTGCCTATACTTTCCTTCATCATTGTTGGCGAAGGTGTCAGCGTTACCCGCGCTCGCGGCTTTCTCCTTTCCCTTGCCTACGTGTTGGGTACCACGGTCTTGTACACGGTATTTGGTGTCGCCGCGGCTCTCGCTGGTGAGAGTCTGGCTGCGGAATTGCAGAAACCCGCTGTACTGGGCACCTTCTCACTGTTCATCGTGATTTTCGCGTTGTCCATGTTTAACGTCTACCAACTGCAGATGCCTGCGGCATTGCAGACGAAATTGACGACCCTGTCAGAGGGCCAGACAAAAAATCGCAGGATAGGCAAACTGTTCGGTGTATTTGTCATGGGCGTGATTTCAGCACTCATCATAGGCCCATGCGTTACCGGGCCGCTGGCAGGCGCTTTGGTGTATATCAGCCAGACCAGGGATATCACCGTGGGTGGCTCAGCCATGTTCATGTTGTCCCTGGGCATGGGAACGCCATTATTGTTACTGGGTGTCTCAGCCGGAAGTTTGCTGCCAAAAGCCGGCGCATGGATGGAAAGTGTCAAGCGCTTCATTGGCGTATTGATGTTGGCCCTGGCTATCTGGATGGTCAGTCCCGTCATTCCCGTTGGTGTACAGATGCTGGCCTGGGCAGCCCTGTTAATCGGTTTCGGCGTATATCAGTTCATTTTTCAGCGCAGTGGTATCTTCAACAAGGCTGTGGCGGTAATCTGTTTCCTGATCGGCGCAACACAGTTGCTAGGTGTCGCAACTGGTGGCCGCGATGTGTTTTCACCAGTCGCGCATCTTTATGGCGGACCAGCAGAACATGTGAAATTCACCCGTATACACAGCATTGCCGAACTCGATGCTGCCGTGGCGCAATCCAAGGGCAAGACGGTCATGCTGGATTTCTATGCGGACTGGTGTGTCTCGTGTAAAGAGATGGAAAAACTGACCTTCCCTGAAGCCAAGGTCAAAGCCAGGCTCGACAATATGCTGCTGTTGCAAGCCGATGTCACGGCCAATAATGCCGATGACAAAGCCTTGCTGAAACGCTTTGGTCTGTTTGGCCCGCCAGGCATTATTTTCTTTGATGCCCAAGGCAAAGAAATTTCAGGCCAGCGGGTTATTGGTTATCAGAATGCAGATAAATTCCTGCAATCGCTGAATCGTGCGGAAGGCAAATAAAGTATATTCAAAGAATATATAAGCATGCAACTAAACTATCCTTGAGTAAGCAAGGTAGAGCGGCTATATTCGAGTTCTCATTTCTTTTTGGAGAAAAAAATGACTTTGCGTTTAGGCGATATCGCCCCAGATTTCGAGCAGGATTCTTCTATTGGCCCTTTGAAATTTCATGAGTGGGCAGGCAATTCCTGGGTAGTCTTGTTCTCCCACCCTGCTGACTTTACACCGGTCTGCACGACAGAGTTGGGCCTGACTGCAAAGCTCAAGCCAGAGTTTGACAAGCGCAATGTAAAAGCCATCGCCTTGTCAGTTGATGGCGCTGAATCTCATTTGCAATGGATCAAGGATATTGAAGACACGCAAAAGACTGTCGTCGGTTTTCCTATCGTTGCTGATGCTGACAAGAAAGTTGCAGCACTGTATGACATGATCCACCCTAACCAGTCTGAGACTGTCACGGTGCGTTCCTTGTTCGTCATCGATCCGAACAAAAAAGTCCGCCTCATCATCACTTACCCGCTGACTACAGGCCGTAATTTTGATGAAGTCTTGCGCGTCATTGATGCCCTGCAATTGACGGATGGCTATACAGTTGCGACACCAGGTAACTGGCGTGATGGTGATGATGTCATCATTCCTCTGTCTATCAAGGATGAAGAAGTCATCAAGCAAAAATATCCTAAAGGTTATACTGCTGCACGCCCGTATCTGCGAGTTACACCACAGCCAAATAAGTGAGCCAATAAGTAAGTCATGCCTTGCGCATAAACAAAAGCCACGATTGATTCGTGGCTTTTGTTTTTTCAGCGCGGCAAATAAAAACTATCGCGACGGCACTATCATTTCAGCATAGTCATACAAGGCACCCAAAATTTCTTCTGCCGCTTCGTCTGCCGATTCTGACAGAGTATCGATTTCATTGAAATACATCTCCACCGTCCTTGCATTGCCTGCACCATCGAGCAGACGTGCCGCCCGGTGTTCTTCCCAGCTTTCCTGCTCTTCCATGCTCAGGCTGTCATGGAAGTTGCGGGCGCGGTAGCGGAATAATAATTCAGCCAGGCGCGGGTCCTGGAAGCTGGTACTGGCCTTGGCGAGCTGCACGCCATTCATACGGCGTAAATCATTCAAGAGACGGCGGTCACCGGCACCGACAAAGCCACCGTACAAGTCTTCATCGACATCACTGGCGGCTGCCTCCGGGCGCGCATACACTTGTTCCCATATCGCCTTGGCAGCGTCAGGCAGGGAAGCAGCTTTTTCGGCGTGCTGCTGTACCAGAGCCATATCTATCTTCCAGTGTTCTGCCATGGATGCTGACAAGGTTTTTAAATTGCCAATGACGATGGGTGATTTGTTGATATGTATGCTTTTCACAGGCAGGCGCTGTATGCCTTCAGGCAAGGCATCGCTCTTGCTGAACATGCGTAGCTGTATCGTTTCTGCATCCAGGCCCGCCAGCTGTGTAGGATCATGCGACAGGTCCCAGGCGATGACTTCATTCTTGTTCTTGGGGTGCATGGCCAGCGGCCACATAACGGCCAGGCAACCACGCTCGGTAGGGAACATGCCGGAAATATGCAGGAAAGGTTTGTCCAGCACGGGCATGCCTATTTCAGCGGCGGCCTTGTCTTTCTTGTGCAAGGCAAAACAAAACTCGAACAGCTTGGGCTGACGCTCGCGTATCAGGCGCGCCAGTGCTATCGTGGCACGCACATCTGACAGGGCATCATGCGCAGCTTCATGTGCAATCCCATTCTCCTTGGTCAGGTGTTCAAGGCGGAAGCTGGGCTTGCCTTCATCATTCTTTGGCCAGTTGATACCATCCGGACGCAGGGCATAACAGGTTCGCACCATGTCCATGATGTCCCAGCGGCCACAATTGTTTTGCCATTCGCGCGCATACGGGTCGATCAGGTTGCGCCAGAACATGAAGCGGGTAATTTCATCATCGAAGCGTATGGTGTTATAGCCCACGCCTATGGTGCCGGTCTTGCCGAGTTCCTGTTCTATCTTTGCTGCAAACTCATGCTCGGGTATGCCGCGCTCCAGGCAGGTTTGTGGCGTGATATGAGTGATCAGGCAAGATTGCGGGTCAGGCAAAAAATCATTGGCAGGCTGGCAGTACAGCATGACAGGTTTGCCGATTTCATTGAGCTCGGCATCGGTGCGTATGGCAGCAAATTGCGCGGG
Organism: Undibacterium sp. KW1; assembly: GCF_009937955.1. Taxonomy (NCBI): domain Bacteria; kingdom Pseudomonadati; phylum Pseudomonadota; class Betaproteobacteria; order Burkholderiales; family Oxalobacteraceae; genus Undibacterium; species Undibacterium sp. KW1. The sequence continues at coordinate 527,523 of NZ_AP018439.1, forward strand.
TCTGTCGCGCCGGGCGACTGCACCAAAGGTTTCATAGTCATGCCAGAGAAAGGTATGTTCTTGCATTGGAAATTAAAATTAATTTGTTGAATTGGTCTTCTCAGACCGCATTTTATCCGGCATCTCAATCAAGGCGACGGCTGGCGCGGTCTTCGAGATAGCGCTGACTACGGAAATAAATCAGCAAGAACACGACAATGGCACCCATCGCCCCCATGGTGTACCAAAAACCCGAGGCATGCTTGAGCAGGGGCATGGCTTCAAAGTTCATACCAAAGATGCCGGTGATCAGAGTCAGTGGCATGAACAGGGCAGTGATGACGGTCAGGGTGCGCATGATTTCACTGGTCCTGTGTGCCATCGCTGCGAAGTGGATTTGCACTGCTGACTCCAGTGATGCTTCCAGGCGGCGTGCATGGTTCAGCACGCGACTGATATGCTCCATCACATCATTGGTGCGTACCAGCAGCAAGTCCTTGGCGCGGCTATTACCGTCATGGGTATCGACGATATGGTCGCGCAATTCCTGCATGGCATCGCGCTGCTCTTCACAGAGGTTATCGAGCTTGCGCAATTCTACCCGTGAATCGAGCAGGGCCAGCCAGTTGTTGAAGGGGCGGCGTGGGTCCAGCAAGGCGTGTTGCCAGCGGTCGAGTTGCTGGGTCAGTGGCTGGCGCAATTCCAGGTATTGATCAACCATGGCATTCAATAGCCTTAACATCAGTTCTTCTGGCGAGGCAGGCAGGCGGCTGCCATGGGTATTGTTTTCAGCTTTGGACTTGTAGTCCAGCAGGCGCTGCCGTGCGAGTTCCACCGTGCGGCTCTGTGCTGGGCGTACCGTGATCAGCACATTTTGCATGAGCAAAAAAGATACCGGTGTGGTGGCCAGTTTGTTCAAGGCAGCGGGTATCTTGCGCTTCACACCGTTCTTGCTGTCGCCATTGCTGTCTGTCAGTGTCAGCTTGCGGAATACCACCATCTCATAATCTTCTGTCGCATCAAAATACGATGGATGACTAAGGTTGGTGACGTCCTTGAGGTGCAAGTCATAAATCTGTATGCCCGTTATCGCTTCAATGCGGCTGCGCCAGGCATCGGAATCAACAATCACTTCTTCGTGACAGGTATCCAGCCATAAAAAACCGCCTGCCCTGACCAGAGCAGCCGGGGCTTCAGGGTTTTGGAATGTCTGCGTATCGTTAATGTGGAAGATGTCCATGCGTCTTTTGTCGTGAAAAAATAAGCCAGAGTCCACCCAGCGAAATCAGGCAGGTGGCAGTCAGCAATGCCTGCGCTGGCGTAGATAAAGCAAAGGAATAAAACCAACTGGCAGTAAACAAGTTCATTATCAGGATACACAGTATACGCACAGTCTCAGGCAGCAGATAAATACGACCTCTCTCCATCAACCCGCCTATGCACCACAGGCCCATGACCAGCCAGCTCACATAGATGGTGGCGTTCAGCGCATTGATGTTTTTATAGACCAGCAAAAAGTGAGTTGCTGCCTCCAGCAAGAGGATGAATTGGGCTATGCAATACCAGGTCGTGGCCTTGCTCATGGACGGGTCATAAGCTGGCCTGTGAATATCGAATGTTAAAGGTGCAGATTGTGCCATAAGGTCAGCAGGACGCCAGCCCGGAGGGCGTAACCAGATCTGCAATTTATCCCGCCACCGACGTGTATTCCATGCATCGCGCCAGACTTGCTCATACACTTCCAGATTAGCCCACAAAGGGTTCCAGCTACGCAAGGGCTTGCGCGTGCCATACACGATATCGACATGGTCGCGTTCTTCAATGAAGGTGCCAAACAAGCGGTCCCAGACAATGAGGATGCCACCAAAATTCTTGTCCAGATACATGTCATTGACAGCATGATGCACGCGGTGATTCGATGGCGACACAAACACGCGGTCAAACCAGCCCAGCTTGCCTATTTGCTCGGTATGCACCCAGAACTGGTACAGCAAATCGATGAGGGCAACTGCAATAAATACATCGAGTGGAAAGCCTATCAGCGCCATCGGTAAATAAAAAATCCAGCCAAACAAAGGCCCGGTACTGGTTTGTCGCAATGCCGTACTCAGATTGTATTGCTCGCTCTGGTGATGCACGACATGGGCTGCCCATAACAGATTGGTCTGGTGTCCCATTCTGTGCAACCAGTAGTATAAAAAATCGTAGAGCAGCAGCGCGGCGATCCATACCCAGACACTGTCTGATGGCAGGCTGAACAGTGACAGATACTTGAGCACCAGCGCATACATGCCTATGGAAAACAGTTTGGAAAACGCTCCTATGATCTGGCTCATGACACCGAGGCTCAGGCTATTGAGCGAATCATTCATGCGGTACAAATGACGCTGGCGTTTGCGCGCGACGAGAAACTCAAGAGCGATCAGGATGAAAAAAACCGGGCTGGCAAAGGTAATGATTTTTTCATGCATGATCCTGGCCTTATTCAGAAGGGGACGACGTGACCGAAGCTGCAATTAGCCATAGCGCCAGATAATAGCAGCTGAGGATGAGCAAGGGAGAATGTGCGATAGGCGAGTAGAAGCGGTTATACGCCAGCAGAGTGTCTGACAGCATGAAGCACAGACCACCAATCATGGCCAGACGGCCAGACATGCTGCGCAACAGCAAGCCACGGCTGATGGCTTGTGCTGTCATGCAAAGCAGCAGGCAAACGTAAACAACAACAGGTATTTGCAGGGCGGTGGGCAAGCCCGGCCAGAGTATCCATAGGTTGATGACGCCAAGGGCAGCGATACCAGCAAAAGCAAGTGGTTTGCTAGCAAAGCGGCTGTCACTGATGAGTGCTCGCAAGAAGCAGACGTGCGCCAGTAAAAAACTCAGCAGGCCACATAAAAAACCATGGCGAAATACTGTGCCAGGTAGCATCAGAAAGATGTCACCAATCAGCGAACAGATGATCCCAATCAGTATGGCAGTTTGATAGATGCGACTGATGACACGCTTATTTTGCCATGCAAAAAAGAAGATGGCGAGCGTCGTCAGTGGTTTGAAAACATAATGAAGATATTGCGCGCCGCTGATTTCTTTTCCCCATTCCGCACCGGCAATTGCCAGCGCAGCAAAAATGAAGATGAATGCAGCGCGCAACATCGCAGGCATGGTTATCAGCCAGTGTGCTTCAGCAGGCGCGCAACATCGCGTGCGAAATACGTCAGGACGCCATCAGCACCGGCACGCTTGAATGCCAGCATGGATTCCATCATGGTCTTATTATGATCGAGCCAGCCATTTTGCGCTGCTGCCTTGATCATCGCATATTCACCACTGACCTGATAGGCAAAGGTCGGCACCTTGAATTCATCCTTGACCCTGCGTACGATATCCAGATAAGGCATGCCAGGTTTGACCATGACCATGTCGGCACCTTCAGCGAGATCCAGTGCCACTTCGCGCAGCGCTTCATCGCTATTCGCTGGGTCCATCTGGTAACTGGCTTTATCGCTTTTGCCGAGGTTGGCGGCGGAGCCTACTGCTTCACGGAAAGGACCGTAAAAGGCTGACGCATATTTGGCTGAGTAAGCCATGATGCGGGTGTGGATGAAATTATTCGCTTCGAGTGCATGACGGATTGCACCTATGCGGCCATCCATCATATCGCTGGGAGCAACGATATCGACACCGGCCTCCGCCTGTACCAGTGCCTGGCGTACCAGCATGGCCGTGGTCTCATCATTGAGGACATAACCGTCAGCATTCAACAAACCATCCTGGCCGTGGCTGGTGTAGGGATCCAGTGCCACGTCGGTCAATATGCCGAGTTCCGGGAAGCGGCTTTTCAGTTCGCGTACGGCACGGGGTATCAGGCCCTTGGGATTGGTGGCTTCTATGCCATCCGGGGTTTTCAGGTGCGGGTTGATGGCAGGGAATAGCGCCAGCACCGGTATGCCCAGGGCGACGCAATCTTCTGCTACACCCATCAGCAAATCTATCGTTACTCTTTCCACGCCAGGCATGGATGAAACTTTTTCACTTTGATTGACGCCGTCGATGACAAAAACGGGGTAAATCAGGTCGGCAGCAGTGACCATGTTTTCACGCATCATTGCGCGGGAAAACGCATCTTTACGCATACGGCGCATACGTATTGCAGGGAAATGTGCCGAGGGATGAAGAGATTTATTAGATGACATAGGATGAGGTAATCAGATGAAAAGAATTTTATGCAGGTTAATGAAACTTTTTTTAAGTTGCAACATCTTAATGCACAGGTTGGATCAACTCCACGCCTACCGCTTCTCCTCCCTGAGCGGGCACCGTGCGTCCCTATTCGTAACGGTGTTATTACCCCGGCAAAAAGACTAACTTTGCCGGGGTTTTTTTATTCTGCTTCAGCCGACTTGTTTGCGCCTGCATCGGTTTCATCCGCCGCATTAATGGTATCAGCGCTATCAACGGTATCAACAGCATCAAGGGTATCAACGATGGGATCACGGTCCAGTCCCACCAGACGTTGCACGGCTGCATCGGCTTCTTCTATGCCTATGCGTTTCAGCGCAGAAAATAATTGCAGACTGAAAGGGAACAGCGGGCCTTCATCATCCACGTAACTGTCGAGTACCGCTTTGGCTTTGCGCAAAGCATCGGTACATTCGCTGCGATTGAGTTTATCTGCCTTGGTCAAAATGCAATGGATGGGGCGACCAGTTGGTGCAAACCATTCCAGCATCTGTATATCCAGGTCAGTGAATGGGCGGCGGGCGTCCATGATCAACACCAGGGCTGCCAGTTGCGTGCGTCTTTGTACATAAGCACCGAGCAACTGGTTCCAGTGTTGCTTGGCGGCACCTGGTACCTCGGCATAGCCATAGCCTGGCAAATCCACCAGCAGGGCGCGGATTTCATCGACCCTGGTTTCATCCTTGCGGTGCTGGCCCACATGGGCGCCACCTATGGAAAAATAATTAATATGTTGTGTGCGTCCCGGTGTTTTTGAGGCAAAACAGAGTTTTTTCTGATTACACAGGGTATTGATAGCGGTCGATTTGCCAGCGTTGGAGCGGCCAGCGAAAGCAATTTCCGGCACGTGGGTGCGCGGGAGATCGCGCAGATGATTCACCGTAGTGAAGAAGCGGGCTTGCCAGAGGATAGACATAGAGGAAAGGAATAATGGAAAAATGCAACATAAGGCAGTAAAAACGCCCGAAAGCTATTGTACAATAAGGGGTTAGGTCTTGGGCAGCGATTAAAACCATGTCCACATGCCAGTTTTGTACGTATTTCGTTGCAAAAAAGAGCCTTTTTACGTATCAACTCGCTGCAATATGTCGCCAATAGGGCAGATTTCTATTATTTAGTCTCAGGGTGTTTGAATGAACCGTGCTTTCTTATCGTTGTCTAAGTCCATCAGCGTCGCAGTCCTGGCGGTATCGTCTTTTGCCTCTTCGGTCCATGCTAATGAAGTAGCCAAGCCAGCCAAGGCCGACCCAGTCAAAGGCGAAGCACTGTATACCAATGGTGATGCAGCCCGCGGCATTACTGCCTGCGTATCCTGCCATGGCGCAGCCGGTAATTCCACCATTGCTGCCAACCCCAAGCTGTCTGCCCAGCATGAAGCTTACCTGGTCAAGCAATTGACAGATTTTACTGGTGATACACGGAAAAATGCCATCATGACCACCTTTGCCAAGGCCATGACAGCAGATGACATGAAAAACGTTGCTGCTTACCTGGCTACGCAAAAATCCAAACCAGGCACTGCAAAAAATAAAGACATCGTTGAACTGGGCAAGCAAATCTATCGCGGCGGTATTGCAGAGAAAAATGTTCCGGCCTGCGCTGGCTGTCATAGCCCGAATGGTGCTGGTATTCCTGCACAATTCCCGCGCATTGCAGGTCAACATCAGGACTACACGATTGCCCAACTGACAGGTTTCCAGAACGGTTCCCGCAAGGATGGTGCAAAAATCACCGGTGCCCGCCAAAATAGTGCGCAGATGATGACGATAGCCAAGAAAATGTCTGAAGACGAAATCAAGGCGGTTGCAGACTACGTCGCTGGTCTGAAGTAATACATCAGGTAAAGTATTTGAGGAGGGGGTGGCAATAGCCATCCCCTTTTTTCATGATGGATGCCCGTGTAATAGCTATTCACCTGTATTCAGCCAGATTTTAATGAAGCGTGTACTATTCGTTGCGCCCGGATATTGATATAAAACACTTCCTGGCAAGGATGTTTCTTTTAACATCTGCAGCAAGCATTTTGCGCAAGCATCATCTGTCATATCCCAAGCAATAAGCAGAGAGTATGGAAAACAAGATAGAAGGCGATCAGCCTGCAGATACTGGCGGCATACAGCTGCAAACCCGACGCGCCTGGCTGGCGGATGCGGTTGAATTACTGTCTTCCATGCGTTTTGCCATCAGCTTGTTGACACTGATCGCGATTGCCTCAGTGATAGGCACAGTGCTCAAGCAAAATGAGCCCATGCCTAATTATGTGAATCAGTTTGGCCCTTTCTGGTTTGAGATTTACAGCAAACTCAGCCTGTATGCCGTGTATTCAGCCTGGTGGTTCTTGCTCATCATGACTTTCCTGGTGATCTCGACTTCATTATGCGTGATACGCAATGCACCGAAGATGATCAAGGACATGCGTAGCTGGCGCGATAATGTGCGTGAACAATCCTTGCGTAATTTTCATCATCGTTCCGAGTGGCAAAGCAGCAATGGCCGGGGTAAGATGACTGAGCAGATACTGGCCCATCTGGCACGTATCGGTTACCGTTTCAAGCTGGTTGAAAAAGAAGGCGCAACCCTGATCGCCGCCAAACAGGGCGCGGCAAATAAATGGGGTTACATCTTTGCCCATAGTGCGATTGTCATCATTTGTGTGGGCGGTTTGCTGGATTCTGAATTGCCTATACGTTTCCAGCAATGGTTCATGGGCAAGGTGCCGTTTGAAGGGAGTGGCATTATTGCCAAAATACCTGAACAACACCGTTTGTCTCTCTCCAATCCTACCTTCCGTGGCAATACCATGATCCCTGAAGGGGCCAGCAGCAGCACGGCCATCTTGCCGCAGGCAAGTGGTGTGCTGGTGCAGGACTTGCCTTTCACCATCAAGCTGAAAAAATTCACGATCGATTTTTATTCCACCGGCATGCCCAAGCTGTTTGCAAGCGATGTGGAAGTCACTGACCATGATACTGGCAAATCCTTCTCGTCTACCATCAAGGTCAATGAGCCTTTGATTTATAAAGGTATTGCAGTCTATCAATCAAGCTTTGAAGATGGCGGCAGCCGTTTGCAGGTCAAGGCTTATCCCATGCTTGGGCCAGATGCCAGCACGCTTGCCATAACAGGTGAAGTGGGTGGCAGTACGGCCTTGAAGCCAGGTACCGGTAATGACTTTACGATAGAATGGTCTGGCTTCCGGCCATTTAATGTCGAGAACATGGCGCGTAATGGCAGTGACGTCAGGGCGGTGAATCCCAACCAGACCCTGAATGAAAAATTCACGGCTGACCTGGACAAGCACCTGGGCTCTGCCGCCAAGAATGCCAATAATAAAGATTTGAAGAATGTCGGCCCCAGCCTGCAATATAAATTGCGGGATAAAACTGGCCAGGCCAGGGAGTTTCATAACTACATGCAGCCCGTTGAGATCAATGGTGACTACATGATTTTGGCTGGCACGCGCGATTCGCCAGGCGAAGCCTTCCGCTATCTGCGTATTCCTGCTGATGATGAGGACAGTATCAAAGACTGGATGCGTTTGCGTGCAGCAGTACAAAATCCTGAAATGCGTGCCCAGGCTGTAACGCGCTTCGCCGAGAGTGCATTAAAAAGAAATCAATCCAGTGGTGCGCAAAAATCTGATTTGTGGGCAACTTCTGCGAAGATCAGTCTGGAGGCTTTCGCCGGGGATGATAAATTATCCGGCCTGAATGCCATTTCCAAATTGCTGGAAAAAGTCCCGCATGCAGAACAAGAGAAGGTCGCCGAAGGCTTTATCAAGGTCTTGAACGGCACCATGTGGGAGTTATGGATGGTGGCCCGTGAAAAAGAGGGTTTGCCTGCTTTTGAGCTGGATGAAAAACATGCCCGTTTCCTGCAACTGGCGATAGGTGCGTTGTCTGACGCTACTTTCTACGGTGCACCAGTCTATTTGCAACTCACCGGTTTTGATGAGGTCAAGGCGTCGGTATTGCAGGTCACGCGCTCACCGGGCAAGAATGTGGTGTATCTTGGCTGCCTGTTTCTGGTCATAGGCGTGTTTTCCATGTTCTATATCCGCGAGCGCCGTTTGTGGGTATGGATCAAGGATAATGACCAGGGTGCACATGCACTGATGGCGCTGAGTTCCCAACGCAAGACACTGGATTTTGAAAAAGAATTTGAGCAATTGAAATTGCATTTGCAGCAACTGAGTACGCAAGCCGGGCTGAAGAGTCAGGCAGCGCAGGCAGAACATGCAGCGCCTGCAGATACACCACGAAATGCAGAGTAATCGACTACACTATGAAGCAGGTGGCCTGATGGCCCAAGCATCCGGGGAAATATGATGGAAGCGACACAGAATTACACACCCTACCAGGGTTTCTTTAAACGACTGTCGATAGCGGACTGGTTATACGCCGTGGGCTTGTGCATGGCGTCCCTGTTTGCCTTCAGCCGGTTTGGTGCCTATATGGACGGCTATGAAAAAGCCATCGTCTTGCTGGCTGCGCCCACATTTGCCTGGCTGGGCTGGTACTGGAAACCTGTGCGGCCACTGCTGGTGATACTGGCTGTGCTGAGTCTGTTTGCCATACAGCTATACGGTGGTTCACTGGATATGGCGAACAAAAAATTCTTCCTCAAATACCTGTTGTCCAGCCAGTCTGCCATCTTGTGGATGAGCACTTTATTTTTCCTGTCCACCCTGTTTTACTGGGGCGGCCTGATCGCTCGCTCTGATTTTGGCGCTTCGGTCGGTACCGTATTGTGCTGGTCCGCAGTGGTCATGGGCTTCACCGGCATGCTGGTGCGCTGGTATGAGTCTTATCTGATCGGTGCCGATGTCGGTCATATCCCGGTCTCGAATCTGTATGAAGTATTCATTTTGTTTTCGATGATTACGGCGATGTTTTATTTGTATTATGAACAGCAATATCGTACCCGCCAGTTGGGGCCATTTGTCATGCTGGTCATCTCCGCCGCCGTCGGTTTCTTGCTGTGGTACACCGTCAGCCGTGAAGCTGCAGAGATCCAGCCACTGGTGCCTGCATTGCAAAGCTGGTGGATGAAAATACACGTACCCGCCAATTTCATCGGTTATGGTACTTTTGCCTTGGCAGCCATGGTGTCTGTTGCCTATTTGCTCAAATCCAAAGGCTATCTGACCGACCGTTTGCCAGCGCTGGAAGTGCTGGACGACATCATGTACAAGGCTATCGCAGTTGGCTTTGCCTTCTTCACAATTGCCACGATCCTTGGTGCCTTGTGGGCAGCCGAGGCCTGGGGCGGTTACTGGTCATGGGACCCGAAAGAAACCTGGGCACTGATCGTCTGGCTCAATTATGCTGCTTGGTTGCACATGCGCCTCATGAAAGGCTTGCGTGGTCAGGTCGCGGCCTGGTGGGCGCTGGTGGGTTTGTTAGTGACCACTTTTGCTTTCCTCGGCGTGAACATGTTCTTGTCCGGTCTGCACTCTTACGGCACGCTATAAATATTGAGATAATTTGTAAGGATCAGCAGGAAACTCCGACTCATGAGAAACTAGGGCGTAATAGCGATGTCAAACCGCTGTTGCGCCATACTCAACCACGGAGTCCCCCATGCTGATCAAACGTAGCCCTAATGGCATAGACTTGCCTTTCTCTTCAGAAATCACACCTCGTGCAGTGTTTGATGCGCGCCGTGATTTTATCCGCAAGATGGCACTGGGTTCCATCGCTGGCACAGCCCTGTTTGAAATGGCCAACCGCGCCGCTTTTGCCCAGAACCCTGGCGCGCAAAAGCTGGCCGCCAATCCGAATTCTGCCTATGCGCTGATGGAAAAGCATACCGCCTACAAGGACGCAACGACCTACAATAATTTCTATGAGTTCGGGACCGACAAGGCTGACCCGGCAGTGACTGCTCACACACTCAAGCCACGCCCCTGGTCTGTCAGCATAGAAGGTGAAGTCAAAAAGCCGATGACGCTGGACCTCGACAGCCTCATGAAACTGGCACCTATGGAAGAACGCATTTATCGCCTGCGTTGTGTTGAGGGCTGGTCCATGGTGATACCCTGGGCAGGTTATTCATTGTCCAACCTGATCAAAAAAGTTGAGCCTACGGGTAATGCCAAATATATAGAATTCGTCACACTCGATGACAAGAAGCAAATGCCAGGCTTGCGCAGCCCTGTGCTGCAATGGCCCTATGTAGAGGGTCTGCGCATGGATGAGGCAAATCATCCGCTGGCCTTGTTGACCTTTGGCATGTATGGCGAAGTCTTGCCTAATCAAAATGGTGCGCCGGTGCGTATGGTCTTGCCGTGGAAGTATGGTTTTAAATCCGCCAAGTCCATCGTCAAGATACGCTTCGTCAAGGAGCAGCCACGTACTGCCTGGAATATAGCGGCAGCCAATGAATATGGTTTTTATTCTAACGTGAACCCTGAGGTTGATCACCCGCGCTGGTCGCAGGCGACTGAGCGCCGTATTGGTGAAGATGGCCTGTTTTCACGCAAGCGCAAGACCCTGATGTTCAATGGTTATAGCGAAGTGGCGTCGCTGTATTCAGGCATGGACCTGAAAAAGTTTTTCTAGGATAGGCGCACCCATGTTGCTCACCAATAAGCAGGTCTCCCAGTTCAAGATAGTCTTGTTTGTCCTGGCCTTGTTGCCGTTTATCAGGCTGGTCAGTTTTGTATTCCTGGACAAGCTGGGCGCGAACCCGGTTGAATTTATCACCCGCAATACGGGTGACTGGACCCTGTATTTCCTGTGCATGACTTTGGCCGTGACACCTTTGCGCAAGCTCTTGCACATGCCGTGGTTAATCCGCTGCCGTCGCATGCTGGGCGTATATACCTTCTTTTATGCTTTCCTGCATTTCATGACTTTTCTGTGGTTCGACCATTTCTTTGATGTGGCCGAGATGTGGAAGGATGTCATCAAGCGCCCATTCATCACAGTCGGCTTTATTGCCTTTGTCTTGCTTATTCCCCTTGCCGTGACCAGCACCAATGGCATGATCAAACGCCTGGGTGGCAAGCGCTGGCAGTGGTTGCATAAGTTGATCTATTTGATCGCACCGCTGGGCGTACTTCACTATTTCTGGATGAAGGCTGGCAAGCATGACTTTTCGCAGCCGGTATTGTTTGGCCTTATCGTTGCCGCTCTGCTCATGATACGTCTTTGGTGGCGCTGGTTTGGCCGTGAGCCTGTGCTTGTGACGGGAGCCTGAGTCCTGCGTAATTTGTCCGCTTTACATGTTGCGGGCGCACATTGATCCTGTTTTACAGCGCATATTTCTTCGCGGCATAATCGCGTTTTTGAAGAATGCGGGCACAGACCCGCTCATTGCGTAAAACATGGAAGACTATTTACTCGAAAAGAAGACGGCTGCGACACTTACCCAGCGTGTCGCGGTCAGTACCCTGGGTTTGATAGGCTGGCGCGTACTGTACCGGCCCTTGCCGGGGCCGCGTGGTGTCATCATCGTTTATCCTCATACCTCAAACTGGGACTTTGTTGTCGGTGTTCTGGCCAAGCTGGCGATAGGTATGCCTTTTCACTTCATTGCCAAATCCTCTTTGTTTGAGGGATTGACTGGTGCCACCATAGGCCGTCTGGTGCGCTACCTCGGTGGCGAGCCAGTAGAGCGTGGCGTATCAAGCGGGACAATCGCCCGCCTGGCAGAAAAAATCAATCAATCCGACTGGTACTGGATGGCGATCACGCCTGAAGGAACACGCAGCCGGAAGCCGTATTGGCGCAGTGGTTTTTATCATATTGCCACCACGGCAAAAGTACCCTTAGGCTGTGCCCGCTTTGACTTTGCCAGGCGAGAAGTCACGCTGGTTGATTACCTGACACTGACAGGTGAGCAGGCACAGGATCTGGCCAGCATTGCCGCTGTATATCAAGGTGTGCAAGGCTGCCGCCCCGAGCAGGCTGGCCCCATCGCATTTCGCCCTGAGGATGGCAATGTTCAGGGCTGAGCTGGCGTGTTGTTTGTGCTGACAGGGGCAGGCTTGGTCGGCATGACCAAGGGGCCCTTCTGGCCGCAAGCCGTCAATAAAGACATGATGAAAAATAGGCTAATCAGTTTGCGCATCTTGTATTCCCTGAACACCGTATAGAATGGCGTTTTACTTATGAAGACGCTGGAGTGTAGCATGACTGAATCTGAATTCCTGGTACTGGCAGATACTTGCTTGCAGCAAGTTGAGGAATTATTCGAACTAGCCTTTGAAAACGATGAGTACGATGTCGAATGCAGCCGTAGCGGCAATGTGCTGACGGTGGAATTTATCGATACCAATTCAAAAATCATCGTCAATAGCCAGGCACCGATGCAGGAGATGTGGGTGGCGGCACGCAGTGGTGGTTTCCACTATAAGTATGACGGCCAGCACTGGCTCAATACCCGCGACGGGTCAGAATTGTTTGCAACCTTGTCCCGCGTGGCGCAAGAGCAAGGTCGCTAATTCACCGTTCCCTTATTCCTCGATAACACTGATAGGCGGAGCCAGGCTGCTGACACCTGAGCCTGGCGGATTTTCTGCATAATAATAGTCACCATCGACGGCGATGATACCCTTGGGTACCGGCCTTTCTTCGATAGGGAAATCCTTCAGGGTTTTTTGCATGTAACCTATCCAGATGGGCAGTGCAAGACCGCCGCCAGTTTCTTTATTGCCCAGGTTTCTGGGTTGATCAAAACCTATCCAGGCTATACCAACTACCTTGGACTGATAACCGGCAAACCAGGCATCGAAAGAATCATTGGTGGTACCAGTCTTGCCTGCAATGTCCGGGCGTTTCAAGACCAGAGCCTTGGTTGCCGTCCCCATTTTGACGACGTCGCGCATCATGCTATCCATCAGGAAGGCATTGCGCTCATCAATGACGCGATTGGCTTCATCGCCAGCCATGTCGGGCTTGGTTTGTACCAGCACCTGGCCATTGCTGTCGGTGATCTTGGAAATCAGGTAAGGATTAACCTTGTATCCACCATTGGCAAACACGGCATAAGCACCTGCCATTTGCAGAGGTGTCACCGCACCGGCGCCCAGGGCCAGCGTCAGGTAGGGCGGGTTTTTCTCAGGCAAAAAGCCAAAGCGATTGGTATATTCCTGCCCATATTTTGCGCCTATCTTGTGCAAGATGCGGATGGAAATCATGTTCTTGGACTTGGTCAGGCCGCGACGCATGGTCATCGGGCCTTCGTATTTGCCATCATAATTCTTTGGCTCCCAGGCCTGTCCACCGGTCTGCCCCGCGTCAAAGCTGATCGGTTCATCATTGATGATGGTCGACGGTGACAGGCCTTTTTCCAGCGAAGCAGAATAGATAAATGGCTTGAAGCTGGAGCCGGGTTGACGCCAGGCCTGGGTAACATGGTTGAATTTGTTGAGGTTATAGTCAAAACCACCGACCAGGGCGCGGATTGCTCCATCGGTGGTGTTTGCCGCAACAAAGGCCGATTGCACTTCAGGCATCTGGGTAATGCTCCAGCTCTTGCCTTCCAGCACCACGCGTATCACGGCACCGCGCTGTATGCGCTTGTTGGCCGGTGTTTTTACAGACAGGCCGCTGGCGGCGAAAGTCAGGCCGGTATCTTCGATACGGATTTCTTCGCCAGACGACAAGACTGCCCGTACCAGTTTGGGTGTCGCTTCCAGTACCATGGCGACTTGCAAGTCATCGCTGTCGGTATGTTCAGCCAGTTCTTTCTCTATGGCGTCTTCGGCTGCTTCCTTGCCTTCGGGTATGCTGATGATGGCTTCCGGGCCACGATAGCCATGACGTTTTTCGTAATCCATGACACCACGACGCAGGGACAGATAGGCCGTGTCCTGGTCACTCTTGGTAATCGTGGTGTAAACATTCAGGCCACGGGTATAGGTTTCTTCCTTGAATTGCTCATATACCAACTGACGCGCCATTTCTGCAACATATTCGGCGTGGATGCCAAATTCATTGCTATTGGTTTTGGTGATCAGTTCTTCATTTTTGGCTTGTTCGTATTGCGCCTCGGTGATGTAGCCAAGATTGCGCATCCTTTGCAAGATATATTGCTGCCTGACGGTTGCCCGCTTGGGATTGGCGACCGGGTTATAGGCGGAGGGTGCTTTTGGCAAGCCTGCCAGCATCGCCGCTTCAGCGATGGTCACATCCTTCAAGTCTTTGCCAAAATAGATTTGTGCGGCGGAAGAAAAGCCATAGGCACGCTGCCCCAGATAAATCTGGTTCATATAAATTTCCAGGATCTGGTCCTTGCTCAGATTCTGTTCTATCTTCCAGGCCAGCAGGATTTCATAAATTTTGCGCTTGAAGGTTTGCTCGCTGGACAGGAAGAAATTCCTGGCGACCTGCTGGGTAATGGTAGAGGCGCCCTGTTTGGCGCCGCCCGTCAGATTATGTACTGCCGCACGGGTGATGCCCTGGTAATCAACGCCGCCATGCTCATAGAAGCGGTCATCCTCGATAGCCAGCACGGCTTTTTTCATGATCTCAGGGATGTCCTTGAAGCGCACGACATTGCGTCGCTCTTCGCCAAATTCAGCAATCAGCATATTGTCAGCCGAGAACACCCGCAGTGGCATTTTAGGTTTGTAGCTGGTAATGGAATCCAGTTCTGGCAGGTTTGGATAAGCCATTGTAAGTGCAAAACCAATAATTAGTACTCCTGCTACAACTAATCCGAATAAAACCCCGCAGTTCCGAGTACAATGCGGGCGAAAAGCTTTCCAGCACTGCGCTTTTGTGGCTCAGGTTGATTGTCGGGTTCTTTGTTTTGCTCTGACATAGGGGCTAATTGTAAATAAGGCAGCGTACATTATAGCTGTCTTCGGTGAGCATTAGACTGTCAGCAGATAAGCGGATTTGTAAGCAAATTTTCAGAATATTCGGAATATACGTGGATATTTGGCAACGCATAAGGGTAGTGCTGCGCGGAAATTGCTTTACCAATGCCAGTCTTATTGCTAGGATTTCATGTAAGCTTGGATAATTGTCTTGTAAATAGCGGTTTTTAAAGGCAATTTACTTTTGGCAATATAATGTTTCGCACATGTAATTTTGTGTAAATTGAAATGATGATGTAATCGTGAGGGGATATTCTTGGCTTTAGATCTGGCTTCGTTGCTCGGCAGAAAAAATCCGCCACTATTTGGTCTGGATATCAGTTCTCTCGATATCAAGCTTGTTGAACTTTCGGAAGGAAGCAACAAGTCCTATCGACTTGAGCGCTATGCCTCAGAACCACTGCCCAAAGGCGCGGTGCTGGATGGCAATATCGAGAATATTGAACAAGTGACTGAGGCAGTCCGCAAACTCGTGAAGAAAAGCGGAACCTCGGCCAAAAACGTAGCAATGGCAATGCCGGCTTCTGCCGTCATTACAAAAAAAATTATACTCGGCGGTACCCTGACCGAACAGGCACTTGAAGTGCAGGTTGAATCAGAGGCTAGTCAGTACATACCTTTCTCCATGGATGAAGTCAGCCTGGATTTCTGTGTGCTGGGACCGGCGGCCAATGCGGAAGAAGATATAGAAGTGATGCTCGCTGCGTCCAGAAAAGAAAAAATTGAAGATCGCGTAGCCATCATACAGGCAGCGGGTTTGCAAGCCAAAGTCATGGATATTGAATCCTATGCTGCGCGTGCTGCAGTCTCACGTCTGGTCGATCAGCAGGCTAATGGCGGCAAGGACCAGATCTACGCAATTTTCCAGATAGGCTCCAAGCGAACTTATATTTTCATCATGCTTAATGGCGAAGTCATTTATGAGCGTGAACAGCAGTTTGGTGGCGCCCAGCTGACCCAGGATATCGTCAGGAATTATGGCCTTTCCATAGAAGAAGCGGAGCAGAAAAAGAAAAATGGTGATCTGCCCGACACCTATGAAATGGAATTGCTCGAACCTTTCCTGGAAAGTGCGGCGCTGGAAGTAACCCGTGCCATACAGTTCTTCTTCACTTCCACCCCTTTTACCCGGGTAGATCAGATTTATCTGTCTGGTGGTTGTGCGGTGATATCAGGTCTGGTCGATATTATTGCTGAGCGTACCAAGATTTCTACTGCAGTGGTCAGCCCGTTCAAGGGCATGGAACTAGGTTCGGGCGTCAATGAAAAAGCTTTGCGCAATGATGCTCCGGCTTACATGGTTGCCTGTGGTCTGGCATTACGGAGATTTGGCTGATGATCAAGATTAATCTCCTGCCGCACAGGGAAGAAAAGCGCAAACAGCTCAAGAGTGATTTTTATGGTCTGTTGTTACTGGCTGCGATAGCTGGTGCTCTGGTGGTTGTGGTGGTGAGTGCTTACTTTGGGCGTGAGCTGTCAATCCAGAATGATAAGAATGACTTTATCAAGAAAGAGATCGCCCAGCTTGATGAGCGCATCAAAGAAATCGCTACGCTAAGGCAGGAAATTGATGGTTTGAAAGCCCGCCAACAAGCCGTTGAGGATTTGCAGGGCGATCGTAATCAGCCTGTATATTTGCTTGATGAGCTGGTCAAGTTAACACCTGAAGGGGTTTACCTCAAGCAATTGAATCAGGATGGTCAGAAGGTTACTTTGGCTGGTTACGCACAATCTCAGGACAGGGTCGCTGAATTTATTCGTAACCTGGGCAATAAATCGGATTGGATGTTCAAGCCAGAACTGAATGACATTCACTCAACCGGTTTGGGGCAGGGCAGGGATGCCAAGAAAGTATTTGAGTTTAAGGTGAATGCAGGTATCAAGCGTCCGCGTGAACGGGAAGAGGCAGCTTCACAGGCCGCCGCCTCGGCCGCTACTGCTACGCCTGGTTCTGTTGCTCCTGCTGCGCCGGCTTCGTCAGCCGCCAGCGCAGCCAAAAAACCTTAGTGTGTGATTATTTATGCAATGCAACGGAAGATTGTAAATGGCGATTAATCTGAATGAAGTTGGCCAGTCTTTAAGCGCCCAATTTCAAGGCTTGAATGGACTGCACCCTGGCTTGTGGCCAGTTGCGCCCCGCATGGCGTCTGCTTTAGGCGTCTTGATTGTGGTGGTTGCACTGGGTTGGTATGTTCAATGGGATGGCCAGATGACGGCCATAGAAACAGGTCAGGCTGAAGAGGTCAAGCTTCGGGGCGAATACAAACAAAAGTTGCAGCAGGCGATTAACCTGGATGCCCTGAAAGAGCAACGCAAGCTGGTTCAGCAATATGTTGCCACCATGGAGAAGCAATTGCCTAGCCAGGCAGAAATGGCGGCTTTGCTGGCCGATATCAATCAGGCCGGTCAGGGACGTGGATTGGCGTTTGACTCTTTTGTACCAGGCTTGCCAGCAGTTAAAGATTATTATGCAGAGTTGCCGATTGCCATCAAGATTCAGGGCAATTATCACGACCTCGGACAATTTGTCGCGGACATCGCGAAATTGCCAAGGATTGTCACCTTGAATAATCTGAATATTACCCGCGCCACGGATGGCAATCTGACGCTTGACGTGACGGCCAAGACATTCCGCTATTTGAATAGGGACGAAGTTCTTGATCAGGCTGAGAAGAAGAAGAAGGAGCCTAAAAAATGAAGAACATCGTCATTAAGCCGACGCTTTGTTTGTTCCTGGCGCTTTCCTTATCTGCTTGCGGCGATAGCCAGGAAACAGAATTGCGTGCCTGGATGGCCGCAGAGAAAAGTCAGGCAAAAGCAGTGATTCCCAAAATCAGTCCCCCTAAGGTTTATGTTCCATTTGCCTACGGCGGAAAAGAAAGTATTGAGCCCTTTGATCCCGCCAAATTGCTTGCTGTGCTGGCACGCCTGAAAGCAGAATCAAGCAATGGCCTCAAACCTGACCTGACCAGACCAAGGGAAGCGCTGGAGTCGTTTCCCATGGATAGTCTGAAGATGGTGGGCACGATAGAAAAAAACAAGCTGGTTTATGCCCTCGTACAAGTAGACAAGACTGTGTATCAAGCCAAACTGGGATCTTATCTGGGCCAGAATTTTGGAATGATTACAAAAATTTCGGAGAATGAAATCGAAATCAAGGAAACAGTTCAGGATGCGGCGGGTGATTGGACTGAGCGGCAATCCAAGTTAGAGTTGCAGGAGGCAAAGAAATGAATGCGTTGATAAATACAAGTATAAGGGGCGCCAAATTGGTTAAATTTATTTTATTTGCGTTGCTTGGTTTTTGCAGTGCTGCTTTTGCGCAGACAAACTCGATAGAGTCACTGACAGCCAACCAGCAGGGTGCAAACATTATCGTCAAGATCACCTTGAAAAAACCATTGGAAAAACTTCCTTTGGGTTTTGCTATTGCCAACCCATCCCGTATCGCCATTGATTTCGCAGATGTCAGCAATAACACCGGCAAAACTACGTTCGATATGAACATGGGTGACTTGCGGGTGATTAACCTGATTGAAGCAACCGGACGTTCGCGCCTGATTTTTAATCTCAACAAATCCTTGAATTACGCAACTGCAATCGATGGTAATTCCCTCGTTGTTACGATTGATGCTTCTGGTGGTGTTGCAACGGCAGTTAATTCTCAGGGCTTGCCAGTTAATGTGCAACCAGCCGTTGTTGGAAAGCGCGTCTTGCGTGATATCGATTTTCGTCGTGGTGCCGCAGGTGAAGGCCGTGTAGTCATCGATTTGCCGCTGGACCAGGTTGCCGTCGATATTCGTCAGCAAGGACAAAAAATTGTTGTTGATTTCCTCAAGGTCAGTTTGCCAGAATCCCTGCGCCGTCGTCTCGACGTAGCCGATTATGGTTCTCCAGTGCAATTGATTACAACGACACCAAATGGTGAAAATGTCCGCATGGTGATTGAGCCTACCGGATTGTGGGAACATAGTGCTTACCAGAGCGATACCCAGTTTGTGGTTGAAGTCAAACCAATCAAGGAAGACCCCAACAAATTAACGCAAGGCACCCAGGGTTACCGTGGTGAACGCTTGTCTTTCAATTTCCAGAATATTGAAATCCGTGCGATTTTGCAGATCATTGCAGAGGTCAGCAGCCTCAATATTATTGCCAGTGATACAGTGAATGGAACGATCACCTTGCGCCTGAAAGACGTGCCATGGGATCAGGCACTCGATATCATCATGCAGTCCAAGGGGCTGGATATGCGCAAAAATGGTTCTGTGATCTGGATCGCGCCAAAAGAAGAGTTATTGACCAAAGAAAAACTTGAACTTGAGCAAAAAGCGCAGATTGCAGAACTGGAACCCGTAAAAACCGAATCTTTCCAGCTCAATTATCAAAAGGTTGAAGCATTTAAACAAGTTTTTGGTGTTGATGGTGCAAGTACAAACCGCATACTTTCCAAGCGTGGCAGCGCTGTGATTGAGCCACGTACCAATCAGCTGTTTGTTACCGATATTCCTTCCAAACTGGAAGAAGTGCGCAAGTTGATCGCTAAAACCGATATCGCTTCCAGGCAGGTATTGATAGAGGCACGTATAGTCGAAGCGGATGATAAATTCAGTAAAAATCTTGGTGCCAAATTGGGTTTTGCTGACTTGCGCGGTATCGCAGGCGGAAATGCCGGCTATCAGGTCGCTGGAAACCAGCGCGTAGCGCTGACTGGTAATTACCTTGGTGTCGGTGAGCAAACCCTGCAAGCAAAAATTACAGATCAAAGCTTTATTCCCAACACTCAATTTGTGAGCTTGCCTGCGGCTGGTATTAACGGTCTCAATCCTGGCAGTTTAGCTGTCAGTCTCTTTTCTTCTGCTGCGAATCGATTCCTGAATTTGGAATTGTCAGCACTGGAAGCCGATGGCAAAGGTAAAATAGTGTCAAGTCCGCGGGTTGTGACCGCCGATCAGTTGAAAGCATCGATAGAGCAAGGTACTGAATTGCCATATCAGGTTGCTACTTCAAGTGGCGCAACCTCCATTATTTTCCGTAAGGCTACATTGCGACTGGAAGTGACACCGCAAATCACGCCTGATGGGAATGTGATCCTGGATGTTGATGTACATAAAGACAGTGTTGGTCAGGAGACCAGAGCAGGGTTTGCAATTGACACCAAAGAGGTGAAAACCATTGTTCTGGTAGAAAATGGTGGCACGGTAGTCCTCGGTGGTATCTTCCAGCAAACTGAGCGTGATAGTGTGACAAAAGTACCGTTCTTTGGCGATCTTCCATTGTTTGGCAATTTGTTTAAAAGTACTGGCCGCACGAATGACAAAACTGAATTGCTGATTTTTATTACTCCCAAGATTGTTGCCGAGAAATTTAGCAACAAACAATAAAGAGTTCTGGGCTTGTGATGTGTGTCATCGAATGGCAACCGATTTTCTGAATTCGTAAAAATATAGGTGTTTCATGATGAAGTATATACGCGGTTTATTCGCACTGATCTTACTGATAGGCCTCACGGCCTGTGGCGGTGGCGGTGGCTCTGCTGGTAATACCAGTAATGGTGCCAAGGTGTTCACTACAGCACCTGAAAAGCTCACTTTGAGTCCCGGTGCTACGCAAACGTTTACCGTAGGCGGTGGTGTGCCTGGCTATTCTGCCAGCAGCAGCAATGGCGCTGCCATAGTAACGCTAAACGGTAGTACTCTTACTATCAAGGGCGGCGGCGGCGGTTCTGCTACAGTTACAGTCAAGGACGCTGCCGGTGTTGCAGTAACCATCGACGTCACGATAGGTTCAGGGCTGGATCTGTTCACCACTGCACCTGAAACGGTAACTGTTCCCGTAGGCGGACAGTCAGCTGAATACACCATAGGCGGCGGTAGCCTGGTCTATGAAGTGGCGTCCAGTGACAATTCCATTGCCAATGTGGTTTTCTCCGGCAATCGTTTCGTCATTGTTGGTTCGACGGGTGGTAAGGCAGACATCACTGTGCGTGACTCCATCGGTGGCAAGGTATTGATCAAAGTTACCGTAGGCTCGGTCGATGCACTGTTCTCTACCGCAGGTACTGATATCAACGTTGGTGTCAATGCAGCTGTTACTTATACAGTAGGCGGTGGTAATGGTCCTTACAGTGTGGGCAGCAGCAACACAGCAGTTGCAACAGCGAATATTTCTGGCAATAAACTGACTGTCACCGGTACTGGTGTAGGTACGGCCAACATTGTTCTCCGCGATGCGACTTCTGGTAATGTCACCATCAAGGTGACGGTAGGCTCAACAGCCGACCTGTTCACTTCTGCACCTGCAGTACTGACAGTTGGCATTGGTACGTCAAGCCCGACGTTTACTATTGGTGGTGGTAGTCAGGTCTATACGGTCACCAGTGGTAACACCCAGATCGCAGGCGTCGGTATTAATGGAAATAAATTTACCATCAGTGGTGTTTCTGCCGGTAAAACATCCGTCATCGTTAAAGATAGCCTGGGTCACAATGTAATAATTGACGTTACCATTGGTTCTGGTGCCGATTTCTATACGACTGCTCCTGGCGATATTACCCTGACTGCCAATGGCACTGGTACTTATGTCATGGGTGGCGGTAGCGCTCCTTACACGGCCACGAGCAGCAATACCTCGGTTGTTACTGCATCGGCTTCGGGAAATAATCTGACATTGACTGGTGTTGGATCGGGCAAGGCTGTAGTTATCTTGCGTGATGCAGCAGGCAAAACAATTTCAATTAATGTCACTTTGGGTTCAGGCAATGCCAACGCCATTTTCACAACGGCGCCTGGCGCAGTGACGATTGCGGTCGGTTCCAGCCCTGCTTATCAAATTGGTGGTGGTTCTGCACCATATTCGATCAGCAGTAGCAATACTGCGATTGCAACAGCTACTCTTAACGGTACTAACTTCACAATTACCGGTGTCGCGACTGGTTCTGCAAATATCATTGTAAAAGATTCAGCAGGTAACCCTGTCACAATTGTTGTCAGCGTTGGTACGGGTGCAACCGTGGCTTTATTCAGTACTGCACCTGCGGCAATTTCTCTGGCACCAGGTGCTGCACCGGTTTATGTCATAGGTGGTGGTACAGCGCCTTACTTCGCAACCAGCAGTGATGTACGTGTTGCGACGGCTGTAGTTACTGGTGGTACGGTGACAATTACGGCGGTTGCTGCGGGTAGTGCTACGGTGAGACTGGTTGATAGCGTTGGCGCCCCTATAAGTGTTGCGGTGACAGTTGTTACTGGTCAAAATGCGAACTTGTCTGTAACACCAATTGCACTTACTGGTAATGTAGGTGATACATTGTCCATCTCTATTACAGGTGGCAGTGCCCCTTACACGACAACATCCACTAACACAACAAACGTAGCTATTGTCAGTGGCGCAACTTTGAATAGTGCTGGAACTGTAACGGCTGCTTTGCTCAATGTTGGTCGTACTACTAATATTGTTGTGACGGATGCGCAAGGAACTGTGTTTACAGTGCCAGTTATAGTCAATGCATCATCAACTGCTTTGGGTTTGAATCCAGTTGACTGGAGCATCAATGAAACCAACAACAGTGTCATCGGATTGACCATCTCTGGCGGTGTGCTTCCGTTCCAGGTATTCACTAACAATACGCTGTTGAGCACTGTCACAGGTACAAATCCTGATCCTTTGAATCCACTCTCCTTCAACGGGCGTACCGTGAATGTGAGTTTGGGTACACAGGGTACACGTTGCGTGGCTGCTGATACACCAGTCATTATTACAGTCAAAGATGGTAATAATATATCCGTTTCCAGCACGATGAGAATCTTGAATCTGACCACTGGTGGCTGTTAATATCTGGTAATAGCAAGAAACACTGATAAACTTAGTTTATTTGCTTAGAACCGGAAATACTCTCCTGGGCGGTAAAACCTGGGAGAGGTCAGCAAAAGTAACAAGCCAGGTAAACAGTTTTGAAGAACATTTTTCTCGTAGGCCTGATGGGCTCCGGCAAAACCACGGTTGGCCGGGCCCTGGCAAAAAAACTCAATAAGCGTTTTATTGATTCTGATCACGAAATTGAGGCACGAACGGGTGTCTCAATTCCCGTGATTTTTGAGATTGAAGGCGAGGCTAGTTTTCGACAGCGGGAGGCGGATGTAATCCGTGACCTGACTGGGCAAGAAAATATAGTCCTGGCTACAGGTGGTGGTGCCGTGTTGAATGCAGAGAGCCGTCAATATCTGCATGAACGCGGCATTGTCATTTATTTGCGGGCAGGTATACACAGCATTCTGCAACGTACCCGTCACGACAAGAACCGTCCTCTTTTACGCACTGCAGACCCGCGCAAAAAACTCGAAGAGCTGGAATCCCAGCGAGCTCCCCTCTACCAGGAAGTTGCCCACATCAGCATTGAGACCGGCAGGCCCAATGTACAATTTTTGGTGCAAACCGTCCTGGACAAATTAGCGCAGGAAAAATTATTCGACATTCCTGAAGCCCTACTCAGCAATCACAAAACAACTATGTCAGCAGAAAGCACCGCCAGCAGCAGTAGTACCACCAACACCACGCTCCTGAATGTGGATCTGGGTGAACGCAGTTACCCCATTGCCATTGGTAGCTCCCTGCTATCTGACAGCCAGTTCCTGCAATCGAAAATCAAGGGCAAGAAAACTGTCATCGTCACCAATACTGTTGTCGCCCCTCTTTATCTTGCCACGCTGGAAGCTGCCTTGCGCGCCGCTGGCAAGGAAGTATTGTCGGTGGTATTGCCTGATGGCGAGGAACAAAAAAACTGGGCCAGCCTGATGCTGATTTTTGATGCGCTGCTCGAACATAAGTGTGACAGAAAAACCACCTTGCTGGCATTAGGCGGTGGCGTCATTGGTGACATGACAGGCTTTGCCGCCTCTGCTTATATGCGCGGTGTGCCTTTCGTACAAATCCCGACCACCTTGTTGTCCCAGGTGGATTCATCCGTAGGTGGCAAGACCGGTATCAACCACCCTCTGGGCAAGAACATGATAGGGGCGTTTTACCAGCCCGAGGCGGTGATTGCTGATATAGGCAGCCTGCAAAGCCTGCCCGACAATGAACTCTCCGCTGGCCTGGCCGAAGTCATCAAGCATGGTGCGATTATCGATCCCGTGTTCTTTGACTGGATAGAAACCAATATGCCAGCCCTGCGCGCCAAAGACCCCAAGGCACTGACGCATGCGATTTTGCGCTCCTGTGAAATCAAGGCAGATGTCGTGCGCCAGGACGAGCGCGAAGGCGGCTTGCGCGCCATCCTGAATTTTGGTCACACCTTTGGCCATGCCATAGAATCTGGCCTGGGCTATGGTAAGTGGCTGCATGGTGAAGCGGTAGGTTGTGGCATGGTTATGGCCGCCGATCTGTCCTGCCGCCTTGGATATATTGATTACGTCACCAGGACCCGTATCAAGCAGGTGGTGGAAGCGGCTGGCCTGCCAAGTGTCGCACCTGATCTGGGGGAAGACCGCTGGCTGGAACTCATGGAAGTCGATAAAAAAAATGAAGGCGGTAAAATCAAATTCATCCTCTTGAAACCTCTGGGCCAGGCGCACATTACCACGGTACCCAAAGAGATTTTGCTGGAAACCCTGCGTAGCTGCATCACCTGTTAGGTATCATCAATTAACAAACATGTTCACCGACGCCCACCTCGCTCCCTATGCTGCACAATCGGCCAGCTCGCGAGGGCGGCGTTACTCTGAAGAATCATCTTCCTCACGCAGCGAATACCAGCGTGACCGTGACCGTATTATTCATAGTACTGCCTTTCGCCGCCTCGAATACAAGACCCAGGTTTTCGTCAACCACGAAGGTGACCTGTTCCGCAATCGTCTGACACATAGCCTGGAAGTAGCCCAGATAGGCCGCTCGATAGCCCGCAACCTGCGCCTTAATGAAGATCTGGTCGAGGCAATTTCACTCGCGCATGATCTTGGTCATACTCCCTTTGGTCACGCAGGCCAGGATGCCCTGAATGCCTGCATGAAGCCCTTTGGCGGCTTTGAACATAATCTGCAAAGTCTGCGCGTGGTTGATGAGCTGGAAGAGCGCTATGGCGCTTTTGATGGCCTTAACCTCACGTATGAAACCCGCGAAGGCATACTCAAGCACTGCTCCATCACCAATGCCAGGTTGCTGGGTGATGTAGGGCAGCGCTTTATCGATAAAAAAAGGCCAACGCTGGAAGCACAGCTCACGAATCTGGCTGATTCCATCGCTTACAACAATCATGATATTGACGACGGCCTGCGCTCAGGTCTGCTACTGGAGTCGCAGATGCTGCAAGTTGATATCTACGCGCGCCACCGGGCGATTGTTGATGCCATCTATCCCGGCATCAGTGGCCGCCGTGGCATTGCAGAGACCATAAGGCGCATGATCAACACCCTCATCGTCGATTTGATACAGACCTCAGCAGAGAAAATCAGTGACTGCAAACCGGGCTCGGTCGACGATGTGCGTAGCATGGAAAGAATGATTGCCTTTTCAGACTCCATGTATAAAGAAGCTGAGACTCTGAAGCAATTCCTGTTTGACAACCTGTACCGCCATTACCAGGTCAACCGCATGACCTTCAAGGCCAGGCGCACCATCACCGGTTTATTTACAGCCCTGCATGCCCAGCCCAATTTGCTGCCGCCGGATTATCAACAAAGCCGGACCGGAAGTGAGGAGCAGGACCAGCATTTGCAAGCCCGTAAAATTGCTGACTACATCGCTGGCATGACAGACCGTTATGCCATACGCGAACACCGCCGTCTGTATATGGTGGATGAGCTTTAGGACGTCCTGGAACAAGGCTTCCCACTGCTGGAGTTTACAAATTTTCAGCGGCGAGTTTTGAAAGTGACATAATTTGTACTTTCAATATCAGGATATAGACGGTGCATTGTATAGAATACACATTCTTTATCAGGAGGAAACTATGCCATCCATTTCAGCTTCATTCGCCCGTCTGCTGCTCGCCAGCAGCATGCTCATTGCCACGGCTAGCGCACACGCCATCTCTTTTGCTGACCTCAGCAACCAGGATGCCAGCACAGGATTGAAAGCCGCACTCGACAAGGGCTCCGCTGCTGCAGTCGGCAAGCTTGGCGTCGAAGGTGGCTTCCTGAATAATGACAAGGTCAAGATACAACTGCCTTCCATCCTCGAAAAAGCCCGCCCGATTTTGCAGATGACAGGCAAGGGTCAGCAACTTGATGAACTGGTTGTCTCCATGAACCGCGCCGCAGAAGCTGCCGTACCCATGGCCAAGCCCCTGTTGGTGAATGCTGTCAAATCCATGACGCTGACGGATGCAAAAAATATCCTCACTGGGGGAGAAACTTCAGTTACAGATTTCTTCAGGGAAAAAACTTCTGCACCTTTAAATGAAAAATTTCTGCCCATGGTCAAGGGGTGACTGACAAGGCTGGCCTGTCGGCCAAATACAATGGCATCATGGGGCAAGCGCAAAAATTTGGCGCAGTGTCAAAGCAAGAGGCAACGGTGGAAGGCTATGTCACTCAAAAAGCCATGGACGCCTTGTTCCTGATGATCGCAGAAGAAGAAAAATCCATACGGCAGGATCCATTGGGTGCTGGCAGCAAGGCCATCAGCAAAGTATTCAGCCTGCTTAAATGAGCGGGCGTCAATAAACAGACATAAAAGTGTACATAAGCTGGCCGGACAAGGAGTTTGCCTGGTCAGTAATTCAGGTACAGGCAAAGTTTTTGCGGTTTTTTTTGTTGCAGTGTTGTCGTAAATTCCCACACCTGCGGCAGTTAAGGTGAAAATCTTTCATCGAAAGCTTGAAAGAGTTTCCCGCGGTCACAAATCATTTCCCCATTTTTGCACTACGAAGAAGCCGCAATCATTCTGAAAACCCACGCTGCGCAAGGGTTTGCGCCCTCTATGGGGAGCCCGCACCTGGAGGTAATGCGCAGTTTGCGTAGTTTTACTTAAGTAGAATGGAGCCTGAGATTTTTTCGATTTCCTGTTAATTTATAGCCGTAATTCATGAATTTAATTTTTTGAAGTACTCACATAAAAATCAGGAGACAAAGATGTCATATAAAGTCAAAACCCTAGTTGCGTCCATCGTTCTCGGCCTGGCCGCTGCCAGCAATGCAGCAGAGCCTATCAAGATCGGCGTTGCCGGTCCTTTCACTGGCGGTTCCGCCCCCATGGGTGTATCCATGCGTGATGGCGTCAAACTCGCCGTCAGTGAAATCAATGCCAAAGGTGGTGTGCTGGGCAGGCAGTTGCAACTGGTCGAGCGTGATGATGAAGCAAAAAATGAACGCGGCGTACAGGTAGCACAAGAGCTCATCAATAAAGAAAAAGTAGTCGCTACTGTAGGTTATATCAATACCGGTGTGGCACTGGCTTCCCAGCGTTTTTACCAGGAAGCAAAAATCCCTGTCCTCAACAATGTGGCGACAGGCAGTGTGGTGACCAAGCAATTTGTGGCACCTGAACACAAGGACAATTACATCTTCCGCACAGCAGCCAATGACACCATACAATCCGCCATGATTGTGGATGAAGCTGTCGTCAAAAATAAATTCACCAAGGTCGCCATCCTGGCTGACTCGACCAACTACGGTCAACTGGGTCGTGAAGATCTGGAAAAAACCCTGGGTGCCAAAGGCATCAAACCTGTCGCCGTAGAAAAATTCAATATCAAGGATGTCGACATGACACCTCAGTTGTTGAAGGCCAAACAGGGTGGTGCACAAGCCGTGCTGACTTACGGTATCGGCCCTGAGCTGGCCCAGATCGCCAACGGTATGGAAAAACTGGGCTGGAAAGTACCTATCATCGGCAGCTGGACTTTGTCCATGGGCAACTTCCTCGACAATGCCGGTAAAAACGGCGATGGCGCGACCATGCCGCAAACCTTCATCCAGGACCCTAATACGCCAAAACGCAAAGCCTTTATCGAAGCCTATCAAAAGGCTTACAAGGTAGACCGCATGCCTTCAGCCGTGTCTGCCGCACAGGGCTATGATTCCATTTACCTGCTGGCAGCGGCCATCAAGCAGGCCGGTGGTACGGACGGTGTCAAAGTGCGCGAAGCACTGGAAAACCTGAATGAAAAAGTCGAAGGCGTGATCACCACCTATAACAAGCCTTTTACGCATGATGATCATGAGGCCATCAAACCTGGCATGCCTGTCATGGGCCTGGCCAAAGGCGGCCAGATCGTCCAGGCTAAGTAAAAGACAGGGCATGACAACAGTCACTGCCCTCAATTAGCCCCGGGCTCAGCCATCCGCAAGTGGCTGGGCTTGTTATTCAGACAGACAACTCCCATGCTTCACCAATATCCCTTGGTGAGCCTGGCGGGTTGCCACTCCACGGGTGAAAAAAATGGAAATACTACTTCAGCTCGTCTTCAGCGGCATTGCCCTGGGGATGATTTATGCTGTCATCGCATTCGGCTATCAACTCACATTCGCGACTTCAGGCACACTCAATTTCGGTCAGGGTGAAGCCCTGATGCTGGGGGCCCTGGTAGGCCTGAGCGTGGTTGGCAATGTACATGGTGGCCCGTATATGAACTATTGGCTCATGATACCAATAGTACTGATCTTTGGCGGCCTGCAAGGCATGGTCGTTGAATGGATAGGCGTGCGCCCTGCCATCAAGATCAAGTCCGAATTTGGCTGGATCATGTCCACCATCGCACTCGCCATCATCTTTAAAAACGTCGCAGAAAATATCTGGGGCAAGGATGACCTGACTTTCCCGTCCCCCTTGTCTGCTGCACCTTTCCAGGTGTTTGGCGCAAATGTCCAGGCCATGCAGGTCGTGGTGGTCATCGGTGCGCTGGCGATGATGCTGGCGGTTGAATTCTTCAACCGCAAATCCATTTACGGCAAGGCCGTTGTCGCCACATCGAATGACAGGGATGCGGCTGGCCTCATGGGCATCAATACCAGCATGGTCATCACGTTCTCGTATGCGCTGTCATCTGCCACTGCTGCTTTTGCTGGTGTACTGGTAGCACCACTGACACTGACCGGTGCCACCATGGGCTCGGCACTGGGTTTGAAAGCCTTTGCCGTGGCGATTATTGGTGGCCTGACTTCTGGCGTAGGTGCTATCGTCGGCGGCCTGATTTTGGGGATTGCTGAAACCCTGACTGGCTTCTACATCTCCACCGGCTACAAGGAAGTGCCGGGCCTGGTCCTGTTGCTGCTGGTGCTGGCCGTCAAACCTGCCGGTTTGTTTGGCAAAGCTGCCATCAAGAAAGTGTGAGGCAGGAATATGAATAAGCAGACTTTAGTTTCTTCGGTACTTGGCATAGCCGCACTGGCGCTGATGCCATTGGTCGTACACAATCCTTACTACCTGCATCTGGCAGAGACCATACTGATCTACGCTATCCTCCTGTTTGGCCTGGACATCGTGGTTGGTTACACCGGCCAGGTGTCACTCGGCCATGCCGGTTTGTTTGGCATAGGCTCGTATACGACGGGCGTACTGGTGTTCAAGCTCGGCATGTCGGTATTTGTCGCCATCCCTTGCAGTATCGCTGTCACCGCCGTATTCGGTGCCTTACTGGCCCTGCCTGCCTTGCGCGTGACCGGGCCTTACCTCGCCATGGTGACACTGGCCTTTGGTACCATCATCCAGATCCTTATCAATGAAATGAGTTTTCTGACTGAAGGGCCGATGGGCATCAAACTGACCAAGCCAGTCATCTTTGGACAAAAGCTCGGTGAGGTAGGTTTTTTCTATGTTGTTGCCATCATGCTGGTGCTGTCCTTGATCGTGGTTCACCGTATCTTGCGCTCTCACTATGGCCGTGCTTTCCAGGCCTTGCGTGACAGCCCGATCGCATCTGACTGCATGGGTGTCTCTGTCTATAAGTACAAAGTGATTGCCTTCGTCATCAGTGCCGCACTGGCTGGCCTGGCAGGTAGCCTGTATGCGTATTCCGAAGAATATATTTCGCCGAATACCTACAACTTTGAACTGACCATCATGTTCCTGCTGGCCGTCATCATGGGGGGGCGCAAGACACGTACCGGCTCATTGCTGGGTGCATTGATAGTCGTCATGTTGCCATCGCTGCTGGCTGATATAGAACTGTTCCGCAAGATTGCAACCGTCGCTGCTGTGATCGCCGTGCTTGCCGGTGGTGCTGCCATCGCCAAGAAACGCAAAACTGTCAGGGAGCTCATGGTTCCCATCGGTGCGACAGTGGCTATGGCCCTGTTCTCTTACAAACTGGAAAACATTACCGACTGGCGTCTGACCATCTTTGGTCTGATGACCTTGTTCGTCGTGTATTACCTGCAGGATGGTATCGTCGGCTTCGTCAACAGTTTGCTGGGCAAGGGGCAGCAACACCTGGTCGTCAATATGGAAAGCGCAGAGAAAAATGCAGGCAACGCCATTGTCAATGCCAGCGATACCCGCGTTGGTGTCTTGCTGACCGGCCGGAAAATTCTCATGCAATTCGGTGGCCTGAAAGCGCTGAACCAGGTTGATCTGCAGATCAACAAAGGTACGGTGCATGGTTTGATCGGCCCTAACGGTTCCGGTAAAAGTACCATGATGAATGTGCTGACTGGCATCTACCAGCCTACCGATGGTGTGGTGGAGTTTGGTGGCAAAGTCATCTCGGGCAGTACGCCATCTGCCATTGCCTTGGGTGGGGTGGCACGTACTTTCCAGAACGTGCAATTGTTTGGGGAGATGACGGCAACAGAAAACATCCTGGTGGGCTTGCACAGCACCTTCCGCAGCAATGTGGGCGATGCCATGCTGCATACACCACGCTATCTGCGTGAAGAACGGTTGGCAAGAGCGCGTGCCGCCAGCATCCTGCAATTTGTCGGCCTGGCTGATCTCGCCAACGAAGAGGCGCGCAATCTGCCTTACGGCAAGCAACGCTTGCTCGAAATTGGTCGCGCACTCGGTCTCAATCCGCAACTGTTGCTGCTCGATGAACCTGCTGCTGGTTTGACAGCGCCCGACATCAAGGACCTGATCGCCATCATACGCAAGATACGTGAACATGGCATCACCATCATCCTCATTGAGCATCATATGGATGTGGTCATGTCGATTTGCGATACCGTGACTGTACTCGACTTTGGCCAGAAAATTGCAGAGGGCAAACCGGCAGCCGTACAGGCCGACCCCAAAGTGATAGAAGCTTATCTCGGTGGCAGCGTTGCTGATGCCCCTGAAGTTACCCCAGCCTGAGGAGAATGCAATGTTAACTATTTCAAATCTTCATGCAGCCTATGGCAAAGTCGAAGTCTTGCATGGTATTTCCATGGAAGTGCCCAAGGGTAAAGTCGTGACACTGATAGGTTCCAACGGTGCTGGCAAGACCACCACCATGCGTGCTATTTCCGGCATGTTGAAACCCAAGGAAGGCACTGTTACCCTGGCCGGTAAAGATGTTACTGGCCTTGATTCACACAAGATCGCCAGGGCCGGTCTTGCACATTCGCCAGAAGGCCGGCGCGTGTTTGCCACCATGTCGGTGACCGATAATCTCTTGCTCGGTGCCTTCCCGCGTTTCACCCGTAGCCGTCCGCGTGGTGACATAGAAAGTGATCTGCAAAAAGCCATGGAATTGTTCCCGCGCTTGAAAGAGCGCAAGAACCAGCTGGCTGGTACCCTGTCTGGCGGTGAACAGCAAATGCTGGCGATGGCGCGCGCGGTCATGCTCAATCCTGATGTGGTCTTGCTGGATGAACCCTCCATGGGCCTGGCACCTATCCTGGTCGATGAAGTTTTCCGTATCATCGTACGCCTGAAAGAGCAGGGCACGACCATGCTGCTGGTGGAGCAGTTTGCGGCGGCTGCCTTAGCCGTGGCTGACTATGGCTATGTACTGGAAAATGGCAGGATATCTGTGCATGGTCCGGCAGCCAGCTTGCAGAATGATCCGGCAGTCAAGGCGGCTTATCTGGGTGGTGGTGCGCAGCATTAAATCTGCTTCAAGGTCTTTATAAATGCATTTATGGAAATGGGGAGCTTGCTCCCCATTTCTTATTTTACTGTCGCAATGTGTTTAAGGGATTAAGGTACATACAAGCTGCGTTGTCTTCAATTCCAGCACAATTTTATTGACGTCATTCCTGCGTGTTTTTGGCAGGAATCCAGCGGCGTTCGTTGCCTACTGTTAGGTATATTAATTTCAAATTCGTAGTGCTTTACGTATCTGTTTTTAAATACATTTACACGCCATTTAAGATTGCCGGTCGGGGGTAGCCCGACAGCTACTCACTTTTCTTGTCTCGCCAAGAAAAGTAAGCCAAAGAAGGCGACCCAGGCGTAGTCGCCCCCTAAAGGGGGTTCCCGTTTGTGCAGTACAAAAAATGGGAAGGCCCGAAACTCGCTCCGCTCAAACAGCGGTCCTTCTGTTTCCATTTTCTGTACTGCACAAACGGCGTCTACACATGGGAACTGCGGAAAATCAAAAACAACGTCATCGCGACCTTCGTGCAAATTTCGTGAGCTACGATTGATCAAAGCTTTGATCGGTCATCCTTGCAATTACCCTTCTAAATACCGCAAAGGATGCGCATGAGCAGGCCATGCTTCTGCGAAGAAACCTGTCACTTGCTCTGTCGTTACTTCAGCTAATGTAGATGGTGACCAGCGTGGTGTATTGTCTTTATCTACCACCAGGGCACGTACACCTTCGAGCACTTCACCATGCTTGAAGCAATGGCGTACCATGTTTCTTTCCATGCGCAGGCAGGAGGACACTGTCATGTCTTTGCTGCGGCGTAGTTGTTCTAGCGTGACTGACATCAGCAATGGCGAACGTTTTTGCATGGTGGCCAGGGTTTGCTGGGCGAATTCGTTGTTGCTTTGTTGCAGTCGTTCACAGATGCTAGTGACGCTATTGCCTGTGAATATCTCGTTGATGGACGCATGTTGCGATGCCAGTTTACTGGTATCTGGTTTTGCCTGGTCAGCAAAAGCGGCAGAAAAATCGCGTATCGCCAC
This sequence comes from Undibacterium sp. KW1, assembly GCF_009937955.1. Classification (NCBI taxonomy): domain Bacteria; kingdom Pseudomonadati; phylum Pseudomonadota; class Betaproteobacteria; order Burkholderiales; family Oxalobacteraceae; genus Undibacterium; species Undibacterium sp. KW1. The sequence goes on from NZ_AP018439.1 coordinate 560,560, forward strand.
GCGCAAATCAGTGGCTACGCTTTCACTGATTAAATTCATCATTGCCGGTATTTCTGCGGTGGGAATATAGACATCTGCCAGACCGGCATAAATGGCATCGGCAGCGGTGATGATTTCGCCTGTCAGTCCCAAATAAGTACCAATTTCACCCTTAGTGCGCGACAGGAAATAACCGCCACCTACGTCAGGGAACAGACCGATATTCACTTCCGGCATGGCCATCTTGGTACGCTCAGTGACGATGCGCAAACGGCAATCTTCCCCCGCCTGCGCGATACCCATGCCACCACCCATGACCACGCCATTCATCAGCGCGATATAGGGTTTTGGGTAGAAATGGATTAAATGATTTAAGGCATATTCCTCAGTAAAAAAATCTTCCAGCAGAGCAGAGTCACCCTTGGGTGTGGCAGTGCCCACATCATAGAAGAAACGGATATCACCACCCGCACAAAATGCTTTCTCGCTACTGCTATGGATAAACACTGCGCGCACGCTCAGATCATCCTGCCAGGCCAGTAAAGTCGTTGTCAGTGCTCTTACCATATCGAGAGACAGCGAGTTCAATGCTTTGGGCCTGTCGAGGGTGATGTAGCCTATATTGTTCTTGACGGAGGTAAGTACAAATTCGCTCATGGTAGTTGACTATGCAGGGTAGGGGATGAAGCGGCTATTTTAACTTTGTCAGGCGTGGGCGTCACGGGGTGTATATGTTTATGAGGAAATAGCGTAAGGGTCGCATGTTCGTTGCTGTTGGGTTTGGGTTTGAAGTTGTTTTTGACGTTTGGCAGTTCCCATGTGTCGACGCCGTTTGTGCAGTACAGAAAATGGAAAGAGAAAGGCCGATGTTTGAGCCGCAGGCGAGTTTTCGGACTTTCCCATTTTTTGTACTGCACAAACGGGAACCCCCTTTAGGGGGCGACGACGCCTGGGTCGCCTTTCTTTGAGTTCTTTCTTTGGTGACGCAAAGAAAGAATTTCGGCTGCCGGGCCGAAACCCGGCTTGTATCTACGAAGGGCAAACGTTTTAGTCAAAGTGCCACATGCAAAAAAAGCCACGGCATGCGACGAACGCCGCTGGATTCCAGCCAAAAGCACGCTGGAATGACGTTAATAAAAATGCCGTGAATCAACTAACTCGCAGCTTGTTAAGCGACGCATGTGACAAACAGCAATAAAAAGTAAATTATTTATTTGAAATTTGAAGCGTCACAAACCAGGCGCACAAGAAACCATTCGCCCAACAAAAAGGACGCCTTTAGCGTCCTTGTTTTGGATGTCCACAACCCTGTCAGGGTAAGGACTGGGGTCTTATGAAGCCGATGCCGGATCAGGTATGTGCTTGATGGCGTCGTGCTGATGGTTCTGGATCTTGTCTTTATGCTTGATGACCTGGCGATCAAGTTTATCTACCAGTGCATCAATGGCTGCATACAGATCATGTGCCAGACTTTCAACGTGGATATCTTTACCGCTGATATGCAAATTAATGTCAGCTTTGTGTCGTTTATCCTTTTCCCGGAGCTTGTCCACCGTCAGGATGACGGCGATATCAATGACCTGGTCGAAATGCCGCCTGATACGTTCTAGTTTGGTATGTACATATTCACGAATTGCAGGAGTTACTTCGACGTGATGTCCACTGATGGTGAGATTCATACTGTGCTCCTATAGTGATGTTGCTTGCTATTACGATACGCTCTCAGCATTTATTTGCCTTGAGCTAAATCATATATAGCAATTCAAACCGTGATTACAAGGACTGCTTACAAAGATTTACGCAAACTCACTGGGGGATTTTGAGGGCTTCACGGTATTTGGCAACTGTCCGTCGGGCAATTACCATGCCCTGTTCACCCAGCATGTCTGCAATTTTGCTATCAGAGAGTGGGCTTTTCTGGTCTTCTGCTCCTATCAACTGCTTGATGAGTGCACGTATCGCGGTGGAAGATGCTTCACCCCCTGTTTCCGTCGCGACATGGCTGCCGAAAAAGTACTTCAACTCAAACATGCCATGTGGGGTCAACATGTATTTTTGGGTTGTTACACGTGAGATAGTGCTCTCGTGTAATCCTAGTGTATCAGCAATTTCGCGCAAAACAAGGGGGCGCATTGCAACAGCACCGTGGGTGAAAAAATTGCGTTGCCTTTCGACTATCGCTTGTGCAACGCGCAATATAGTCTCAAAACGTTGCCGCATATTCTTGATCAGCCAGCGGGCTTCCTGCAATTGCGCGCCCATGCCAGCCTCGCCTCGGTTTTGCTTCATGATGTTGGCATACATGCTGCTTACCCGCAGCCTGGGCATGACATCCTGATTCAGCATGACTTGCCAGCCGTTACCGGATTTTCTGACGATCACATCAGGTACGACATAGTCAGATTCATCAGCAGCAAAGGCCAGGCCGGGGCGTGGTTTGCACAGGCGGATGACAGTTTGTGCATCGCGCAAATCTTCATCGTCGCAGTCGAAGATTTTCTTGAGTTTGGTGAAATCTCTTTGTGCAAATAAAGCGAGTTGCGTTTCAACAATTTGCAATGCCAGCCTGCGTGTGACGAAAGCAACTTTTGGTAAACGCCTGATTTGCAAGGCCAGGCATTCAGACGGGCTGCGCGCACCGACACCTGCCGGGTCAAAGCTTTGCAGCATGTTCAGCGCAAACGCCAGTTCTTCTGGTTCTACGCACAGTTCCAGTGGCAAACTGGCATGTATTTCATCTAATGTTTCGGTCAGGTAACCGTTATTGTCGAGCGCATCGATCATCAGCTCGACCAGGGCACGGTCACGCGGTTCGCGCAGGTTCAGGCGCATCTGCTCCAGCAAGTGTTCACGCAGGGTGATATGGGCTGCACCAAGCTGGGGGCGGCCATCTTCATCATCGCCAGACTTGCTGCCATGCTGCACATCATCAAAGCCCCAGTCTTCTTCGCTGGAGGTGGTGCTGTCATTGCTGATGACGGTTTCTGCATCAGCGGTAGCCGGTTCTGCTGACCTGTCACTGTCTTCTCTTGCTGCCGGTGCTTCCATGCCGGCATCGGCAGAAGTGCTGCTGGTATTGATGGCGCCGTCGGCAAGCAGGCGTACGGCGTGATCGAGTGGATCATCGACGCGTTCCAGCATGGGATTATCGGTCAGCAGCGTCTCCAGCTCCTGATGCAATTCCAAAGTGGATAACTGCAATAATCGTATCGATTGCTGCAATTGCGGCGTTAAGGCCAGATGTTGTGAGGTACGTAGTTGCAGGCTTTGTTTCATGATGATTCCCGTCACATCCGGAAGTGTTCTCCGAGATAAACGCGACGTACAGATTCATTTTGTATGATGTCGTCAGGCTTGCCGCTGGCAAGTACCGCGCCCTGGTTGATGATATAGGCGTGATCGCAAATGCCCAGGGTTTCGCGCACATTATGGTCGGTGATCAGCACACCGATGCCGCGCTCCTTGAGGAAGCGCACGATGCGCTGGATTTCAATGACGGCGATAGGGTCAACACCGGCAAAGGGTTCATCCAGCAAGACAAAGCGTGGATTGGTCGCCAGTGCACGGGCAATTTCGACGCGGCGGCGTTCGCCACCTGATAGTGACAATGCTTGGCTTTCACGTATTTTTTCTATCTGCAAGTCTGCCAGCAGAGCGTTGAGCCTTTGCTCAATTTTTTTTGCACCGAGATATTTGCCTTCACTGTCTTTTTGCAATTCGAGTACGGCACGGATATTGTCTTCTACCGTCAGCTTGCGAAATACCGAAGCTTCCTGCGGCAGGTAAGACAAACCCAGTACGGCGCGCTCGTGGATAGGCAGTTGCGAAATATTCACATCATCAATCGTGATATCCCCGGCGTCGGAAGGTACCAGGCCAACGATCATGTAAAACGAAGTGGTCTTGCCTGCGCCATTCGGCCCCAGCAAACCCACGACCTCGCCGCTTTTCAAGAGCAGTGAGACATCGCGCACCACCTGGCGCGCACCGTAGCGCTTTTGCAAGCCCTTGACAAGCAAGGTGCTGCTTGACTGTGCTGTCATCTTATTTAGCCTGCTTTTCTGGTTTTGGTTGCAAGGTGATGGTGATATTGCCTGAGCCATCTACATGCTGGCCACTGGTTGAATTCGTGCCAACAAATACGTCATTCTTGCTGTCGTAAGACAGGTATTCACCTTCCTGTTCCTGGGTGACGCGCTTGCCTTCGAGGTAGCGTACCTTGGCCTTGGAAATGAATTTGACGATTTCTGTACTCTGGTTGTATTCAGCACGGTCAGCTTCGCCATCTACCCACAGATCAGGGCCTCCATCGCGTTTCTGGCGGAAGGTGACTTTGCGGCCACTGCCACCTGTCAGAACGACAAACTGATCACCATTCGGTGCTTCGGTCACAACAGCACTCTCAGAAGTGACGGTGAGGGTACCGCGCACCAGGGACACGCCCTTGGATAATCTGCTGACGCTGGCTTTGCCATCGCTGATGCCGTAACCGGCTTTGATGATGGTCTCTTTATTACTGTCGGCTTTTTCTGCATTTGCAGAAACACAGGCCAGGCCCAGGCAGGCCAGGCTGATCAAGCGTGTGACGCTAAATGATGTTTTGATCATGTGCATATTCGCTTTCTTGCTTATTTATTCCCGGTTTTGGGGGCGGGTTCACGATTCTTGAGTTGAATGTAAACCTTGCTCAGCAATTCCAGGCCTTGGGTTGAATTATTGGCAATCATGCCAGTTGCAGTTGAGTGCAGTTTGCCGGTCGTAATTGAAACCGGTTTGTCGGTTTTAACGATGTCTTCGTCCGGCAAGAGCAAAAGATAATCAGACTCCACACGTACGAATTGTGAACTCAGGCCCTCAGGTCTCTCCATGCTGACATTGTCATGCAAGTGAACCTCATCATGCTCGCGCTTGGGTGTGGTCAGTGAAGATTTTTGCGATACAACTGCGAGTTCAGCACGCAGGTGCAGGGGAGGCCTGCCCTGATCAAAGCTGTTGATCTGCGGATGCTTGATTTCTATATTGTCAGTCCGCGGCAAATGCACCAGGCTGTCACCGGTGATATGGTAATTGGCCTTGCCATTGTTTGACAGCCGGATGAAATTGAATTTCTCGACATAGTAATCCGGTGCTGACCTGGCAGAAGTACGGCTCTGCTCATCATCGGCATGGCGACGTATGACTTCCATGACCCAGATGGTGCCCATGGTGATCACGCCCAGCAGGATCACGGCCAGCCAGATGCGGAAGCGGTCTATGGTCATTTGGGGTTTCATGTCAGATATGCTTGTAAAGCCTGTTCATATTTGCCCTGTGCACGCAGGATGAAGTCGCAGACTTCGCGCGCAGCACCCTGGCCGCCACTGGCTCTGGTGATGTACTGCACACGCTGTTGTACTTCAGCATGGGCATTCGGTACGCTGGCTGCAAAACCTACGCGTGTCAGTATCGGTAAATCAATCACGTCGTCACCGATAAAGCCGCAGTGTTCAGCAGGGATATCCAGCTTCGCCAGCAGTTCAAGAAATGCACTCTTCTTGTCATGGATACCCTGGCTGACATGGCTGATGCCAAGATCAGCAGCACGCTTGCTGACGATGGCCGATTGCCGCGCACTGATGATGGCCGTGATAATGCCGGCCTGCTGCAAGAGCTTGATGCCTTGCCCATCCAGCACATTAAAGCATTTCATCATTTCCCCGTCTGGCCCAAAGTACAGGCTGCCATCAGTCAGTATGCCATCGACATCAAAAATCATGAGCCGGACTTTGCTGGCTCTTTCTACAGAATCTACAGAATTATTCATCAGATCACCTTGGCCCTGGTCAGGTCATGGATATGCAAGGCACCCACCAGCTTGCCGCTGTCGTCAGCGACCAGCAACTGGTTGATGCGGTAAGTTTCCATGACTTCGACGGCTTCGACAGCCAATTGTTCCGGGCGTATGCGGCGTGGCGCGTGGTTCATGACATCGGCAATGCGCAACTGGGTAAAGTCGCGCGTGCCATCCATCAGGCGGCGCAAGTCACCATCGGTGAAGATACCCAGCACATGTTGCTGCTCATCCACCACGGCGGTCATCGCCATACCTTTTTTGGTAATTTCCAGCAGCGCAGTTTTCAGGCTGGTTTCTGGCCCAACCTGCGGAATGTCTTCGTTGGTGCGCATGACGTCTCTGACGTGTGTCAGCAGACGGCGACCAAGCGAGCCACCGGGATGGGAGCGGGCAAAGTCTTCTTCTCTAAAGCCGCGTGCATCCAGTACCGCTACCGCCAGTGCATCGCCCAGCGCCAGTGTAACCGTGGTGCTGGCAGTCGGTGCCAGGTTCAGCGGGCAGGCTTCCTTATCCACATGCAGGTTAAGGTGGATATCAGCCAGCTTGCCGAGGCTGGATTCCGGGTTGCCGGTCATGGCAATCAGCTTCACACCAAGGCGCTTGATAATGGGCAGGATGGACATCAGCTCAGACGCTTCGCCAGAATACGAGATCGCGATAAACACATCTTGCGAAGTCACCATCCCCAGATCGCCATGCGCAGCCTCAGCCGGATGGACAAAAAACGAGGGCGTACCTGTCGAGGCAAAGGTGGCCGAGATCTTGCGCGCAATATGGCCAGATTTACCTATGCCAGAAACCACGACCCTACCGTGGCATGCCAACAACATGCTGACCGCTTGTGCAAAGCCGTCGGCATCGCCATTACCCAGGCGTTTTTGCAGGGCAAGCAGGGCGTCAGACTCGATTTGCAGGGTTTCACAAGCCAGTTTCAGGGCGCGTTGTGCTGCTACAGCCGCATCTGTCGTGGGTTGTTGTGTAAAAGTTAAAGGTGCATTCAGTTCATTCATGCCAGAAGTATAAACGAAATCCGCAAAGCAAAAACTTTGCCAGTTGTAACGTAATGAATTATGTTTGCCCAAAAGCAGGATGACAAGGCGATAAATCGGCAATAATAGACGACATGACAGGACTGGACACCACACTTTTATTGCTGGCTGCTGCCGTATTGGGCGTGGTCGCATTCCGTATGTTGCAACTGCCGCCCATGCTGGGTTATCTGGTGGTTGGCATCTTCGTAGGCCCGCACGGTTTTGGCATGGCTGAAGACAGTGCCGTGACCCATGAACTGGCCGAATTTGGCGTGGTCTTCCTGATGTTTTCGATAGGGCTGGAGTTCTCGCTGTCCAAACTCATGGCCATGCGCAAGGTAGTATTTGGCCTGGGCATGGCGCAGGTACTGGTCACGATACTGACCAGCATGGTATTTGGCTGGGTCGCCAGCCGCTGGCTGCCTGGCATGTTCCAGATTAGTTGGGAAGCCTCATTCGCCCTTGGCGGTGCGCTGGCTATGTCTTCCACCGCCATCGTCTCCAAAATGCTGACGGAAAGGCTGGAGCTCGAAAGCCTGCATGGCAGGCAAATCATCAGCGTATTGCTGTTCCAGGATCTGGCCGTGGTACCGCTGCTGATCCTCGTGCCTGCGCTGGCATCCAAATCACCTGATCTTGGCAAAACCCTGGCACTGGCCAGTGGCAAGGCGGCGGCGGTGCTGGTATTGCTGCTGGTGGTCGGGCAAAAACTCATGCGCACCTGGTTTCATATCGTGGTCAAGCGGCGCTCGCAAGAGTTGTTCATGCTTAATCTCTTGTTCATTACGCTGGGCGCTGCCTGGCTGACAGAGAAAGCTGGTTTGTCGATGGCGCTGGGTGCTTTTGTCGCCGGCATGCTGATCTCGGAGACTGAATACCGCCATCAGGTGGAAGAGGACATCAAGCCCTTCCGCGACGTTTTGCTGGGGTTGTTCTTTATTACTGTCGGCATGCTGCTCAATGTGCGGCTGGTATATGAGCAATTCTGGCTGGTGCTGTTGTTGCTGACAGGGCCTGTCCTGTTGAAACTGGTATTGATCGCGGCGCTGGCCAGGGCATTTGGCAATTCCACCAGCGTTGCCTTGCGTACTGGTCTGGGTCTGGCGCAGGCCGGTGAATTCGGCTTCGTTTTGTTGAATCAGGCAGGTGGCTTGCAACTGGTAGACCCCATGCTGGTGCAATTGATTTTGGCGTCGATGGTGATTTCCATGCTGATCTCCCCTTCATCCTGTCCAAATCTGATGCTATCGTCATGAAGTTCTCTGCCAATGAATGGATGATGCAGTCGCTGGCACTGACCCAGATTGCGGCCCGCACCATGACCACCAGGAAGCATGTGATCATTGCCGGTTTTGGCCGTAGCGGTCAGAGTCTGGCGCGTATCCTGGCAGAAGAAAATATCGATTACCATGCCCTTGATCTTGACCCTGACCGCGTGCGGGAAGCGCAGACTGCCGGTGCCAATGTCTCGTATGGCGATGCGGCACGTCGTGAAAGCCTGCTGGCTGCGGGCGTCAACCGCGCCTCGGCATTGGTGGTGACTTACACCAGCACTGCATCCGCGCTCAAGGTTTTGCATTTCGTCAATGAGATGAACCCCAGCCTGCCTGTTATTGTGCGCAGTCATGATGATGTCGATCTTGATAAACTCAGGACCGCCGGGGCTACGGAAGTCGTACCAGAACTCATGGAAGGCAGCCTGATGCTGGCCTCGCATGCCCTGGTCATGCTGGGTGTACCCTTGCGCCGCGTGGTGCACCGGGTGCAGGCTGCCAGGGATGCACGCTATGAATCGCTGCGTGGCTTCTTCCACGGTGCCAGTGATGCTGCCGATAGCCCTGAGAACATGCAGATACGTCTGCATACCGTCATCCTGACAGAGCGTGCCAAGGCGATAGGCCAGCATTTGCCAGACTTGAAGCTCGAAGAGCTGGAAGTCGATATACATACTGTGCGCCGTGGCAAAGCCAGGCTGGCACAGCTCGAAGACATTGTTTTACAGAATGGCGACGTGGTTGTTGTCAGGGGAACTTCCGAAGCCGTCGCTAGAGCAGAGCAGCGGCTGTTAAAATAGCGGGTTATTTTAAAATTTGAAGGACATGCTTGATGTTAAATCCATCAGAGTACATTAAACAACATATACGCACGGTGGAAAACTGGCCACAAGCAGGCGTGATGTTCCGCGACATTACCCCCTTGTTGCAAAATCCTAAAGTATTCCGCGTACTCATTGATATGTTCGTACATCGCTACATGGATGAAAAGCTAGATGTCGTGGCTGGCCTGGATGCACGCGGCTTCATCATAGGCTCAGTAGTCGCCTATGAACTGAACCTGGGTTTCGTACCTATCCGCAAGAAAGGCAAGCTGCCTTTCCATACCGTATCGGAGCAATATGAGCTTGAATATGGCAGCGCGACAGTGGAATTGCATTCCGATGCCTGCAAAAAAGGTGACCGCGTCGTCCTCATCGATGACCTGATTGCCACTGGTGGCACCATGATGGCAGGCAAGAAATTGCTGGAGCGTCTGGGCGCAACGGTAGTTGAAGGTGCTGTCATCGTTGATCTGCCTGAACTCGGTGGTTCTAAAATTATCAAGGACAGTGGCTTACCCTTGTTCACAGTCTGTAATTTCGACGGACATTGACAGGCTGGCAGGTACTCACTCGCATGCATGAGTTTCACATCGGCGCAGCAGACCCGGCCTTGCCCGAGGCGGTGGTTTTGCTGGATGAGCTTTCCGAACGTCTGGCTGCAATCACCGGCAGTAGCGGACGCTCATCCTTTGACCCAGAAGATGTGCGCGTGCCAGGTGCCTTGTTTGTGCTGGCACGCAACGAAGATGGCAAGGCCGTGGGTTGCGGTGCTTTTCGTCCGATGGGCGAGGGGGCGGCTGAAGTCAAGCGCATGTACGCACAGGTATCGGGTGTGGGTCTTGCCGTATTGGCACATCTTGAAGCTGCCGCCAAAGAATTTGGTTACCTGAGGCTATGTCTGGAAACCCGCCTCATCAACCAGCGTGCAGTCACTTTCTATGAAAAACATGGCTACGCACGGATTCCAAATTTTGGTAAATATGCCGGACGGACAGAGGCTGTTTGCTTTGAGAAAATACTCAAGTAATCATATAAAAGACTCACGATTGCTTAAATGCCAAACCCCTGCAAAGGGGGGGGCATTTTTCTTTTTAGGACTTATTCGTTACAAATAGCAAGAAATCTGCACAAAGCCCAGAGCTGCGCTATACTTCAAATCTTCCAAGGAGCGTTGCGACGAAAACGTTAAGTTTTTGCCAGGCTTGGGATATCCATAACTGCGCTCACGTTACTTTTTTCACTAGAAAGGAGGGCGTGATGAACGCCGTCGTAGCAAATACATCCACTACCAATACTTCTCAAGATTTTTTCGTTGCTGACCTGAGTCTCGCTGATTGGGGCCGTAAAGAAATCCGTATTGCTGAAACAGAAATGCCGGGCCTGATGGCTATCCGTGAAGAGTTCGCCGCTAGCCAGCCATTGAAGGGTGCCCGTATCACCGGTTCCCTGCACATGACTATCCAGACTGCCGTGTTGATTGAAACACTGCTGGCCCTGGGTGCAGAAGTGCGCTGGGCATCTTGCAATATTTACTCCACGCAAGATCATGCTGCTGCAGCGATTGCTGCTGGCGGCACACCAGTGTTCGCTTTCAAAGGCGAAAACCTGGATGAGTACTGGGATTTCACCCACCGTATTTTCGAATGGAAAGACGGCGGCTATTCCAACATGATTCTTGATGATGGCGGCGACGCGACATTGTTGCTGCATCTGGGTACTCGTGCTGAAACAGATATTTCTGTCTTGGCCAACCCAGGTTCAGAAGAAGAAATCTGCCTGTTCAATGCGATCAAAAAACACCTGGCTATCGATGCTACCTGGTACTCCAAACGCCTGGCAGAAATCAAGGGCGTGACAGAAGAAACAACCACAGGCGTACATCGCCTGTACCAGATGCACAAAGATGGCAAACTGGCTTTCCCTGCCATCAACGTCAATGACTCCGTCACCAAGTCAAAATTCGACAACCTGTATGGCTGCCGTGAATCCCTGGTGGATGGCATCAAGCGTGCAACTGACGTCATGATCGCTGGCAAAGTTGCCGTTATCGCCGGTTACGGTGATGTAGGCAAGGGCTCTGCCCAAGCCATGCGTGCTTTGTCTGCACAGGTTTGGGTGACTGAAATCGATCCTATCTGCGCATTGCAGGCAGCGATGGAAGGCTACCGCGTTGTGACCATGGAATATGCTGCTGAACATGGCGATATTTTCGTGACGACGACAGGTAACTACCACGTCATCAGTCATGCTCACATGCTGAAGATGAAAGACCAGGCCATCGTTTGCAACATCGGTCACTTCGATAATGAAATCGACGTCGCCGCATTGAAGCAATACACTTGGGAAAACATCAAGCCACAAGTTGACCACGTGATTTTCCCTGACGGCAAACGCATCATCCTGCTGGCAGAAGGCCGCCTGGTGAACCTGGGTTGCGGTACAGGCCACCCATCCTATGTCATGAGTTCTTCTTTTGCTAACCAGACTATTGCGCAAATTGAATTGTTTGCCAATACAGCGAAATATCCAGTCGGCGTTTACACCTTGCCTAAACATCTGGATGAAAAAGTCGCGCGTCTGCAATTGAAAAAACTCAATGCACAACTGAGCGTGCTGACAGAAGAGCAGGCTGCCTATATAGGCGTGAATCAAAATGGCCCATACAAGCCAGATCACTACCGTTATTAATTAGCTGGTGCACTTGCGCGGGTATGCCATCAACAAGCCCGCGCAAGTCAGTGCAATGAAACCGTATCGTTCATCGATACGGTTTACCCACCTACAGACAGGAGCATGTATGCGTTTACTGGCAAGCTGGTTGATCAATGCTTTGGCCCTGCTGGCCATTCCTTACCTGATTTCGTCGGTACAGATAGACAGCTTTACTACCGCTCTGGTCGTGGCAGTTGTGCTGGGTCTGGTGAACACGGTTATCCGTCCCATAGTCTTGATACTGACTTTACCAGCAACGGTACTGAGTCTGGGTCTGTTCATTTTCGTCATTAATGGCCTGATGTTCTGGGCAGTGGCGAATATGGTCGATGGCTTCCACGTTACCGGCTTCTGGGCTGCAGTGGGTGGCGCATTGTTGTACAGCGTGATCTCCTGGGCACTCTCGACCTTATTGTTGCAAAATAAAAAAGATGAAGACGCCTAATTTCAGCATAGAATTTTTCCCGCCCAAGACGGCGGAAGGCACGGAAAAGCTGCGTGTCACACGGGCCAAACTGGCCGAACTTAATCCTAAATATTTCTCTGTCACTTTCGGTGCTGGCGGCACTACCCAGCAGGGTACGCTTGATACCGTGACCGAGATACGCCGCGAAGGCCATGATGCCGCACCGCATCTGTCCTGCGTGGGTGGTACGCGTGAATCGATACGGGCTATCCTGAATGAATTCAAGGCCAATGATATCCGCCGCCTGGTCGCCTTGCGCGGCGACTTGCCCAGTGGCTATGGCATGGGCGGTGAATTCCGTTATGCTAATGAACTGGTCGAATTTATCCGTGCCGAGACTGGCGACTGGTTCCATATTGAAGTGGCGGCCTATCCTGAAATGCATCCACAGGCACGTTCACCGCAAGACGATCTGAACAGCTTCGTGCGCAAGATGAATGCTGGTGCGAATGCTGCAATCACCCAGTATTTTTACAATGCTGATGCCTACTTCCGCTTTGTTGAGGAAGCACGCAAGGCGGGCGTGACTGCACCTATTGTCGCAGGCATCATGCCTATCACCAATAGCACGCAGTTACAGCGTTTCTCTGAAATGTGCGGCGCAGAAATCCCGCGCTGGATACGTTTGAAGCTCGCCAGTTATGGTGACGACACTGCGTCGATCAAGGCCTTTGGCCTTGATGTTGTGACCGCCATGTGCGAGCGACTGCTCGCAGGTGGTGCGCCGGGCCTGCATTTCTATTCTTTGAACCAGGCAGCAGCGACGACAGCAATCTGGCAGCGATTGATTTGATATAGCATCAGTCAGTGGCCTCCTTTAAGGGAATGGGCTTGTGAATGTATGAATTTTGATTCTTTTCCTCAAGTTGCCTGCCTGCTGCTTGCGCTGTTTGGTTTGCTTGCTCTGGCGTTGGCCATGCGTGACCTTTGGGGAGCATGGCAAAGCAGGTCATGGCCTGCGACCGAGGGGGAAATAGTACATTCCAAGGTACAGCGTTTTTCTCGACGCACAGGAAGTGAAGGTAATACCTGGACGTGGCGGATTCACTACGAATATGTCCTGAACGGAACCAGGCATAAAGGCTGGCGCGCATATTACGGTAGTGAACCAACGCTAGGTGTTGCCCGCAATATCGTGGCCAGGTTTCCTGCCGGAGCTGCAGTGAAAGTGTATTACTATCCAAAGCAGCCGGGCACTAGCGTGCTGATTCCCGGATTCAATCGTTATACCTACGGTGGCCTCATCCTGGCATTGTTGTTCTTTTCACTGATGGCGTGGCTGTGGCAATATCGTTAGCCACAGCTGGCAGTGCACAGAGTGCGTATCAATAACATAGGCATAGCTAGCGCAGACCCAGCCACAAACCCAAAGGTACAAACAGTAGGGCAGCGGCATTGCCGAGCAAGACGATAGACGCGACCTTGTCAGGCTCCTGTTTATATTGCTCTGCCACCATGAAACAAAATACTGCAGGTGGCAATGCCGCAAACAGATACATCTGGCCGCGCTGGGTTGGCGTCAGCGGCAAGATAAGTTCCAGTATCCCGGCCACCAGCAAACCTGCCAGCGGGCAGACGATGGCGCCTGCCATGCCTATGCGCCAGCTCGCGAAATTGATATCCAGCATGCGCACGCCCAGCGCAAACAACATGATGGGGATGCAGGCATCCCCCGTCATCTTCAAAGCCAGGAATAAGGTAGGCTGCAGAGGGATATGCAAAATGGCAAACAGCATGCCTGCCGCCATGGCCAGCATCATAGGGCTCAGCAAAAAGCGCCAGGGATTATCCTGATGATCGGGATGCCCATGCTGGATGATGCGTATGCCCACCGTGAAATACACAAGGTTGCAAGCCATGAACAGCGCCACTGCTGCCGACAGGCCGCTGGTACCAAAGGCCAGTGCTGCCAGTGGCAAACCCATATTGCCGCAATTGTTATACATCATCGGCGGCACAAAGCTGCGCACGTCGTAACCCAGCAGGCGCGCTACCGGCCAGGCCAGCAAACCTGAGCCCAGGGCAATCAGGGCACCGGCCAGTATCAGCCACAGGTTGTGGGCAACATCAAAGTCCTTGCCCGCCAGCGCAGTGAAAATCAGTAAGGGGCACAGCACATCCATGCTGATGCGGTTGACCGACACCATATCCGTCGCAGCAGCAGGACCCTTGCGCCGCGCATAGGCATAACCCAGTCCTATGATAATAAACACAGGAAGGATGATGGATAGTATGCGTTCTATCATGCGTGCGCTTGCCAGAAAAATGGAGAGACAGGTTTACTTCTGTTCACAAGAGTCTAGCCGCTTTGCCAGCTTTGTGCTGTGGTAGCAAACACAGATGACAAGATTTCATGTGAAGAGGATTAGCCAGCAGCCTTAGTTGCTCTTGATCCATTCTTGATCCACGTCAAGAGCCGTTTTGCCAGTTTTTCTACAATACCATTTCACATTTATGGCATGCGGGGCTCAATTGGCAATAGAACTTTTTAATGACGGCAAACACATCTGCGTAATGTTCAATGATCTGCTGGACGATACTGCAGACCACGCCGTCCAGGCCAATCAGTTCCTTGTCGTATCAGAAGGCGAGGGGGCGTTGATCGATCCTTCCGGCAACCTGACCTATAACGCATTGCTGATAAGCCTGCACAAATATCTGCCGAAGAAAGACCTCAAATACCTGTTCGCATCACACCAGGACCCTGACATCATAGGCGCGCTCGACAAGTGGCTAATGGGGACGAATTGTGATTTGTATGTGTCGAAATTATGGTCGCGCTTTGTACCGCATTTCTGTAACCTGAATCGCTCCGAAGGACGCATCGTCGGCATCCCCGATGAAGGCATGCCGGTGCGTTTGCGCGACACCATCATCCATGCCGTGCCTGCGCATTTCCTGCATGCTGAAGGCAATTTCCAGTTCTACGACAGCAAATCAAAAATCCTGTTTTCTGGTGACGTCGGTGCCTCCATGGTCGATGCGCATGACATAGAAACTGCGATCACGACCAGGGCGCAATTCCTTGATCATGTGCATACCATGAGCGGTTTTCACAAGCGCTATATGGTGTCGAACAAGGTCTGCCGCCTGTGGGCAAACATGGTCAGGACCATGGATGTGGATATGCTGGTGCCCCAGCATGGCAGGTATTTCAAAGGCCGCGAAGCAATCACCGCATTCCTGGACTGGATCGAAAACCTGCAATGCGGCATCGATTTGTTCACGCAGGAACATTACCGCTTCAGGGGCTGAGCAAGCTCAGCTTTTACCGCTTTTCAGTACTGCATAATTCAAGGGCAGGGCCGTGGTGTTCTTGATGACCTCCATCACAAAGCTGGAGCTGACATCCTGCAGGTCAGCTACCTTCACCAGCTTTTTATATACCTGATCAAAGCCTGCCATATCGGGCACATAGACTTTCAATAAGTAGTCGATGTCGCCACTCATGCGCAGGATTTCAACGATCTCAGGTATCGCCCCAACACCTGCAATAAAACGTTGCATCCACTTCTCATTATGCTGGGCCGCCTTCAGCGCCACCATGACCGTCAAACCGAGGTTCAGCTTCACTGGATCACACAGCGTGACCTGCTGCCTGATGACGCCATCCTCCTGCAGTTTTTGCACACGGCGCCAGCAGGGCGTGACGGACAAGTGCACGGCCTGGGCCAGATCGGCCAGTGCAATGGAGGCATCTTTCTGCAAGATATTCAGTATTTCTAGATCAATTTTGTCCATATTTTCTAGTTCATAGGAAATTTTCCTAAAAATAGCATAAATCCTTGAATAATTTGGTAAAAAATTCTTATTGGCTGTTGCTAGGATATGTCTTGTACCACCCTGAGGTGATCATGGTCTTTATCGATACGCATCAGGGTAGCAATCAGTTAATGCACAGAATGAACAAAGGAATCACCATGAATATCGTCGAGCCAGTATTACAAACCGCCACCCGCCTGACCCATGCCGGTCGCAAGGGCAAGGACCACGCGGCGTTTGTGAATCCTTCCATAGTGCGCGCTTCGACCATGCTGTTTCCTGATGTCGCCTCCCTCAAGAATGCCTGTGGCACACGCCGCGCCTATGGCCGTCACGGCAATGAAACCACACAGGCACTGGAACAGGCCCTGTGCGCGGCAGAAGGCGCTGCTGCCTGCATGCTGACACCGTCTGGCCTGTCAGCCGTTACCACCACTTTGCTCGCCCTGTTGCAGCCTGGCGACCATTTGCTGATGGTTGATACCGTATATGACCCTACCCGTCTGTTTTGCGATGGCATGCTCAAGCAGATGGGTGTCACCACGACTTATTACGACCCGCTGGTGGGCCGTGGCATTGCTGATCTCATGCAATTCAATACCAAGGTGATCTTTGTAGAGTCGCCAGGTTCTCTGACATTTGAAATACAGGACATTCCCGGCATTGCCGCTGCCGCCCATGCGCGTGGTGCGGTAGTTGTTTCTGACTCTACCTGGGCCACACCTATAGGCTGGGATTCGTTTGAGCTGGGTATCGATGTCTCCATCCATGCAGCCACCAAGTACATCGTCGGCCACTCTGATGCACTGATGGGGGCGATTTTGACAACGACAGCACTGGAAGAGCGTATCCGCAATACTTATCGCCAACTGGGTCTGACCATAGGCGCAGATGATGCCGCGCTGGCCTTGCGCGGTATGCGTACGCTGGCAGCACGCCTGGCTACACATAGAGAAAGTGCCCACGTCGTCGCACGCTGGTTGAAAGAGCAGCCAGAGGTGGCCGAGGTCTTGTACCCGCCCATGCCAGGCAGCCCTGGTCATGAATTGTGGAAGCGTGACTTCAAAGCAGAATATGCCTGCGGCCTGATGGGTGCAGTGTTCCGTGCTGACATCACAGAACAGCAAGTCGCTGCCTTGATAGACCGCACCCGCCTGTTTGGCATCGGTTTTAGCTGGGGTGGTTTTGAGAGCCTGATCTTGCCGACCAACCCGGCATCTTACCGCACTGTGAATGCCGCCAAATGGCAGGCACCTATGTTGCGCCTGCATGTGGGGCTGGAAGCAGTACAGGATTTACTGGCCGATCTTGATCAAGGCTTTGCCTCCTTGCGCAAGGGCCAGGAAACCGGGCGTGAGCGCAATTATCTGAAGGCGGTTGTGTAACTGAAATACAGAGCTGAAATATTAAGCTGAAATATTAAGCTGAAATACAGAGCTGAATACCGCTCACCAGTTCAGCTATTCACCCAGGCGATCGCTTTCTTGAGTATGCCTGAAGGTGGCGGGGTAAAGGCCTCCGCATTGCTGGTGCTGGGTTCGTCGGGTTCGAGGTGACGCATCATCGAGAGCGTGTGTTGCTGGCGTATCAGGCCCTGGCGGTTGATGGTGGCAATGATGTTGGCGATTTTACCGGCGGCGTCGTCGAGATCGAATTCATAGAATTCATCCCCACGTTTGCCGCGGCGCTCACGCTGGAACAGTTTCAGGATTTCATCAAGGGCCTGGCCGCAATCCTTGGTATGCAGTTCAAATGCGCATTCATACTGGCCGGGTATCAGTTGTTGCTGGTCACGGTTGAGTTCCATGGCTTTGGAGACACCAGAGCGGCGGGTAGCACCGATCTTGTACAGACCCTGGCGCAAGCCATCGTTTTGCAAAATGTAGATAGTACCTGGAGTGCCATGCATGAATTGTGGTTCGCGTGGCAAAGACCTTTGTGGGCGGTAGCTAGTAGTCATCTCTTAACCAGACATTTTGTAAAGGGATGCTGAGGAGTCTACAAAACTTGTCTGGTATTCAAGACAGGGAATAAAGGGGTGCTTTGCACTCTGTTTATAGCTTAGAAATTCGGAACAGAAGTTTGACACTGCTGATTTACCACCATCCTGTTTTGCTTCCCGCACAGGATTTCTTGCCCGCTGGAAGTTGCAGCGGGCTTTTTTTTCTCGCTGTTACCGGTATCTGGCCTATTTTTGACCTGCTTCTGATCCACTGTCATGCGCCTGTCATGTCCAGCCACTACCATGCGGCAGTCCTGAAAAGTTTTACCTCCAAAGGTCGGGATACTTGCCCGCAGAGTGATCTGCGGGCTTTTTCTTGGGGCTGGTGATCTATACGGGCTACTGTGCTGTTGTCGTCGCTGGCGCTGTTGCCGCCGGAGCATCGCCCATATCCAGTGTGCGTACCCCTGCACCGTTCAGGAATTCATTGAACATCCAGTCACCCTCGGCATTGCTGATGCCTTCAGGCACGGCACGCGCGGTTTCAGGCTTGCCAGCCAGCGCCACGCGCATGGTGTCTATCCAGATAGGCAGGGCCAGGGTAGAACCAAACTCGCGGCCGCCGAGGCTTTTGGGATCGTCATAACCCATCCAGGCCACAGCCACCACATTGCCTGCATAACCGGCAAACCAGCCATCGACCGCATCACTGGTGGTGCCGGTCTTGCCTGCCAGGTCACGACGCCCCAGTTTTGCGGTAGCGCTGGCACCGGTGCCGCTACGTACCACCTCACGCAACATCTGGTCCGTGATATAGGCATTGCGGGCGTCGATGACGCGTGACTCTTCCTGCGCCTTGGCAGGTGGCTTGTTTTCAAACAGCACGACACCCTTGCCATCCACCACCTTGCTGATCAGCCAGGGGTTGACCGAGTAGCCGCCATTGGCAAACACCGCATAGGCTGATGCCAGCTGCAAGGGCGTCACAGAACCGGTACCCAGGGCCATGGTCAGGTTGGCCTGGTGCTTGTCCTTGTCAAAACCAAAGCGTGGCAACCAGGCCTTGGCCTGTTCCACACCAATGGCTTTCAATATGCGCACCGACACCACGTTCTTGGATTGTGCCAGCGCCGTGCGCATGGTGATGGGGCCGTCATATTTACCGTCATCATTACGCGGGTCCCAGCGCAGATTGCTGTCCGATGTCTCTGATAGTTGCACGTCATTGATCAGGGTGCCAGGGTAAAAACCTTTTTCCAGCGCGGCTGAATAAATGAAGGGCTTGATGCTCGACCCAGGCTGACGCCAGGCACTGGTCACATGGTTGAATTTCTTGCGGTTGTAATCAAAACCGCCGACCATCGCACGGAAAGAGCCATCATCCGCATTCAGCGCCACATAAGAACCTTCGACTTCAGGTATCTGCGTAATCGCCCAGCGTTTTTTGGCATCCTGCATCACCCGTATGACCGAGCCTGGGCGTATCTTGATGCCAGCCTTGGCCTTGTCTGTCAGTGCCGTAGCAGCAAAGCGCAAGCCTTCACCAGTGATTTCTATGCTGTCGCCAGATTGCAGTTCGGCCTTGACGATCTTGCCGGAGGCCTGGGTCACCACCGCTGCCAATACCTTGTCATTGTCAGGATGCTTGCGCAAGATCTGGTCTATCGCATCGTCGCGTTCATCTTCATCTGCTGGCAAGTCTATATGGGCTTCAGGGCCGTCATAACCATGGCGCTGGTCATAAGCCATGATGTTGCGGCGTACGGCTTCATAAGCGGCATCCTGCTCGGCCTTGTTGATGGTGGTATAGACCCTGATACCTTTGGTATAGGTATCTTCCTTGTATTGCGCATAGATACTCTGGCGCACCATCTCGGCCACGTAGTCAGCATGGGCATCAAATTGCTGGCCTTTGATGACCTTGATGTCTTCCTTGGCGGCGGCTTCCATCTGGGCTTCGGTGATGAAACCATTCCTGACCATGCTCTTCAAGACCAGTAACTGTCTTTGCTTGGTTTTTTCAAAATTCACGGCGGGGTTATGCCGCACCGGGTTTTGCGGTACACCTGCCAGCATGGCGGCTTCTGCCAGCGTCAGTTGATCAAGTGATTTGCCAAAGTAGGTTTTTGCGGCACTGGAAAAACCATGGCTGCGTTTGCCCAGGAAAATCTGGTTCATGTACAGTTCCAGAATCTGGTCTTTAGTCAGTGCGTCTTCGATGCGGTAAGTCAGCAAAATTTCTTTCATTTTGCGTTCTACTGATTTTTCATTGGTCAGGAAGAAGTTGCGTGCCACCTGCATGGTGATGGTGGATGCACCCTGATGAAAACCGCCGCGCAAGTCCGCCAAAATGGCGCGACCGGCGCCGATGAAGGAGATACCGCCATGTTCATAAAAGCGCGCATCTTCTATCGACAGTAGCGCATTTTTCATGACCGCCGGGATTTGCTTGATCGGTACAAAGTCGCGGTGTTCTTCACCAAATTCACCTATCAGGGCATTGTCGGCGGTGTAGATGCGCAGCGGGATTTTTGGGCGGTAATCGGTCACCGCTTCCAGCGTAGGCAAACCCGGGGCCACCACAAAAAATATAAAGGCCAGACCCGCCAGTAACAGGGTGGTACAGAGGCTGATGCCGAACACTATCCACTTCTTCATGCTATTCCTTATTCTTCCAGGGTTTGCAGCAAATACAGGCGCTGGTATATGCCCTGATCGACCTGCATTAATTCTTGATGATTACCTTGCTCAGCCAGCTTGCCGTGGTTCAGCACGATGATGCTGTCGGCGTCACGTATGGTAGATAATCTGTGGGCAATCGCGATGATACTGACCTTGCCGCGCAATTCTGTCAGCGCGGTTTGTACTACCTGTTCGGTTTCACTGTCGATATGCGAAGTCGCTTCATCCAGGAACAGGATGCGCGGCTTGCCAGCCAGCGCGCGGGCAATTGCCAATAATTGTTTTTGCCCGGTAGAGAGCCGCGCACCACCTTCACCCAGTGGTGTGTCGTAGCCATTTTCCAGTTGCAAAATAAAATCATGGACATGTGCAGCCTTAGCCGCAGCGATGATGTCTGCCTCGCTGATGTCACGCCCCATGGCGATATTTTCTCGCGCATTGGCTGCCAGTAAAAATGGTTCTTGCGGCACCAGCCCCACCTTTTCGCGGAAGTGCGCATCCGTGATGTTGGCCAGCGGCTGAGCATCGACTTCCATGCGGCCAGACTGTGGCGTATAAAATCGTAGCAAGAGACTCAGCAGGGTAGATTTGCCACTGCCGGTATGGCCGACGATGCCATAAAAACTACCCGCCGGGATATCCAGGCTAAAGTCATGCAAGACTGGTCGCGCCGGGTCATAACCAAAATTGACTTTGTCCAGCGTCAGATGGCCGTCAGTAATGCGCGCATCGCTGCTGGCCTGTACATGCTGGTGTTCATTGAGCAGTGTGTTGACACGCGCGGCAGAAACCACGGCTTGCTGTATCTGGCCGAACTGCAGGGTGATCTGTATCAGCGGCTCCACGACGCGGGCGATGTAGCTGACAAAGGCGTACAGCACACCTATCTCCACACCAGAAAAACTGCGCTGGCTGAAAGTGAAAATCACTACCACCAGCAAGATCGAATTCATCAGGTCAAGTGCAGGGCGCAGCAGCCAGGCATTGGCGCGCAATTCATCCAGTCTGGCGGCGTAATGCAATTGATTGGTTTTGGCAAAGCGCTCACCAAAGCGGCGCTCGGCATTGCTGGCTTGCAACGTGCTCATGCCATTGATGCTCTCTGCGACCTGGGCATTGATTTCACTGCGCAACTGGCGCGCCTTGCTGACAGCTGGCGCGCTCCAGCGCTGGTAAAACCAGACGATGATAATGACCGCCGGTATCAGCATCAGAACAATCAACATCAAACGCCATTCCAGCAAGGCCATCGCAGTCAGTGCGCCTAGGACGACGATAGAACTGTCGAGCATGACGAACAGCACCTGCACATACAGGTTCTTGACAGACTCAGTGTCATTCGTCACGCGGCTGACCAGTTGTCCGGTAATCGCCTTGTCAAAGAAAGCCATGGGCAGGCGCAGGACATGTCCATACACCTGTTCACGCAAGCGCCGCACTGAACGCATGGCCACACCAGCCAGCCGTGTCAGTTGCAAATAGCGCAGCCAGGTTGCGCCCCAGCCTGTCAGTACATAAGCTGCCAGCAGGGCTATGACCATGCCCATGTCCATCTGGTGCGGCAACAGGTAACGGTCTATGAAAGCCTTGCCCAGAAACGGGCCAACAGCTTCCAGGGCGGCGGCGATCATTAAAAAGAAGATGCCCAGCCAGACATGGCGTTTTTCATCGCGGGCTGCGTGCAGCAGCAAATGCACTGCCTGTTTTTTTTCCGACATGGCAGCGGGTAATTTTTTCGTATCAGGCTGCATCCAGGCTTGCTTCCAATTGTTGATAACGCCATTGCGTTGCATACCAGCCATTCATATCCAGCAAGGTCTGGTGATTGCCTTGCTCTATGATTTTTCCTTCTCGCAATACCAGGATGTGATTGGCTTCCAGTACCGCACTCAGACGGTGGCTGACGATGACGGCACTGCGTTCAGGATGTTCTTGTCGCAACTCTGCCAGATGTTGCAGGATATGCGTTTCGGTTTGCGTATCGACTGCTGACAGGGCATCGTCCAGCAATAATAAAGGGCTGGCCGTCAGCAAGGCTCGGGCGATGGCTACGCGCTGTTTCTGGCCGCCAGACAGGGTGACGCCACGCTCGCCCACCAGCGTGTCATAGCCATGCGGGAAGCGCTGTATATCATCATCCACTGACGCCAGTTGTGCGGCCTTCATGATCTCGGCACGGCTGGCAGCAGGATTACTGAGCGAGATATTGTCAGCAATCGATGCCGAGAATAAAAACGGTTCCTGCGCTACCCAGTTGATGGACAGGCGCAAGGCTTGCAATTTATAGTCTGCCAGCGCATGCCCACCCCAGGCCACCTGGCCTTGTTCAGCCTCGATCTGGCGCAGCAGCAGGCGCACCACGCTGGATTTGCCTGAGCCGGTAGGGCCGACTATGCCCAGGGTTTGTCCCGGCGCAATACGCAGGCTGATGTCCTGCAAGGCTGGCCTGGTCTGGCCAGGATAAGCAAAGCTGACATTTTCTACAACCAGATCACCGGCAGGTGGCGTATCCAGCTTGCCCTCATCATTGACGCTGAGTTCCTGCGTCAATACCGGTTCCAGCCGTGCCCAGGCGGCCTTGCCGCGTTCCAGCAGTGACAAGACCCAGCCAGCAGCAAACATGGGCCAGATCAATTGGCCCAGATACATGGAAAAGCTCGTCAAGGCACCGATGCTCATTTCACCATGCCAGACCAGGTAACCACCGACACCCAGCGTCAGCGCACCAGCTGCAGTCAGACTTAGGCCCACTGCCGGTTCATAGGCTGCCTCCCAGCGTTGCGCATTCAGGCTGGCCGCTGCAGCGTTTTCTGCCAGTTCGGCGAACTGCGCGGCGCTGCGCTGTTCCAGGCCCAGGGCTCGCAGGGTGCGCACTCCTGATAAGGTTTCCTGCACCTGATCATTGAGTTTGCTGAAACGGTCGAGAGAATCGCGTGAAGCATCCTGTATATGATGGGTAATATGCTTGAAGGCCCAGGCCATGAAAGGGAAGGGCAGCAGGGCCGCCAGTGCCAGCCGCCAGTCCACACCCAGCAGCATCATGCCTATCACCAGGGCAAAGGTCATGCTGCCATCAAAACCGGCGAGAGCGGCTTCACCTGCGGCCAGTTCTATGGCATCTGCATCATTGGTGCCCAGCGCCATCAGGTCGCCGGTTCTTTGTTGCTGGAAAAAGCGCGAACCCTGCACACTCAGACGCTCATACAAACGGGTACGCAATTGCATGCCCAGTTGATAAGAAGCGGTAAACAATTGCGTGCGCCAACCCACCCGCAGGAAATAGATAGCCAGGCCCATGCCCAGCAACCAGGACAGTTCCCACATCAGGGCTGTGTTGTCAAAACGTCCCGCCACCATGCCATCGATAATCATGCCGACACGGCGTGGTATCAAGACCGTCATGACGGCAACGGCAAACAGCATCAGGCCAGCACTGATGTACTGGCGCCAGTGCTGGCGGATAAATTGTGCTAGAAGCTGGTACAGACTCATGGAAGGTTCAGACCAGTAAGACAGGAAATGGTTGCATGCATCAAATGCAAGTCCTCGATTGATGGCAAAGCAGGAAATGATACAGTATCCTCAGACTTTGGCCTCCATGCTGCGCATCCCGGCAGACTTTCGTATAGACATTCAGTGTGACTAAATACAGTGTGATTAAATTAAGAGCATTCCAGTTCACCAGTATTACTTACCGCCTGGTTTTTGCCTGCCTGATGGCGGCGGTAGTGATTTATGGTGGTTCTTACTACCAGATGCGTTCCTTGTTGCAGCAAGTCATGACGGGCTGGGTTAAGCAGATAGCAATGTCCAAACTCGATGCCATTGCGGCAAAACACCAATCCAGCCTGCACTTGCTAGCTGAGCAAGCCAGCCGCCTGGTGCAAACGGATGAGCGCCTTTATCTTGCCGATCAGAATGGTCTTACAGTAATTTTGCCGGTCTCTCCTTATGTCAGCAAAATTGCTATCTCTTCCGACATTAAAGCTAAGGATCAAAGCTTTGGCTGGCAAGTTGACACTAAAGGACAGTCCTGGCAAAGCATAGCGAGTGATGATGAATTGTTGAAATCCTGCAGTGTTGTTAATGGCCAGCATTACTGGTCCAGGCACATCCGCACTCAGGAGCTGGTTTTTTGCACTGGATGGTTTATGCATGGGCAAGCAACACAAAGCATTGCCATCCTGATCAATATGCAACCCCTGTTGCAAGATCTGCAAAGCAATTTACACCTGATTGATGAGGTCGATCATAGTGTGCAAGGTCATCCTTATGTAAAAAACCAGTTGACGGGCAATTTCATGCTGAGGTCTGAATTTATTCCCCAAGATATATCGACCCGGTCTGCGGAGGGTGCTGGAGAGGGTGGTAGCATACATTTCAAGCGGCAACTGCAGGATATGCCGCTGGTGTATGGCTTCTATTTCCCTGAAGCAGAGTTCCAGGCTTATCTTGGTAAATATTTCATGATAATGATTTTTTCCATGGGCAAGGACATGCTGCTGATGTGCATCGCCATTGCCCTGGTATCACGGCAGACTACCAGGTCCTTGCGCAGTCTCAGCAAAAGCACGGAAGAAATTGCCCAGGGCAATCTGGATACTGAACTCACCAAAATCCCCAGGAGCGATGAGGTAGGGCGGCTCTCACGTTCATTCCGGCGCATGCGTGATTCTCTGAAGTTGCACATACTGGAATTGCAGGAAGCTACAGCGGCCAGACAGCGTATGGAAAGTGAACTCGCCATCGCCGCCCAGATACAGCAAGCCATGTTACCCAGCGCAGAAGCTGCCATCGATCCGCGCTACAGCGTGAGCACTTTACTGCAACCGGCCAGGGTAGTTGGCGGTGACCTGTATGATTTTTTCCATGTGGCAGATGAGCGTATCTGCATGGTGATAGGTGATGTCGCCAACAAGGGGGTGCCAGCTGCCCTGTTCATGGCGCGTACCCTGAGCCTGATGCGTACACTGGCACACCAGAGCAGTTCACCGGCGGCCTTGTTGTTTGCCGTGAACCGCGAACTGGCGCACAACAATCCTGAATGCCGTTTTGTCACCATGTTCTTTGCCATGTTGGACCTGAAGACCGGCCTGCTGCAGTATGCCAGTGCGGGGCATGATGCACCGCTGCTGTTCCGCGATGGTCAGGTCAGCAAACTGGTGCTGGAAACCGGGCCGGCATTGGGGCTGGAAGAGGAGGCCAGTTTCCCGCAGTTTGAAATTCGCCTGCTTGCTCATGACATTGTTGTCATGTACACCGACGGCATCACCGAAGCCAGGAACCTGGACAATGAAGAATTCTCAGAAGCCCGATTACAGACTACAATTACCCGGCAGGCACCGGCATTTGCAGCAGATATTATCCGTTGCGTGACACTGGCGCATCAGCAGTTCATAGCGCAAGCCCCGCAGTTTGACGACTTGACATTACTAAGCATGCAATTTCATCCTCAAGCCAAACGACGCAAACCAGCTTTTGCTGACTGGCAGATCAGCCTTAATGGTCAGCCCCTGGTCTATGATCAGGTCAGGCCCTGCCTGGCAGGTTTGCTGCAGGCACAGCAGGTGAGCGAGGACGTGGTTGATGACTTACAGTTGATTACTGAAGAAGTATTGGTGAATGTACTCACACATGGTGCAACTGATAAGGACCCGGCATCCATACGGCTGGACGTGCATTTGCAGGAGTCTGCAGTGGTACTCGACGTGACTGATAATTCTCATGCCTATAATCCCCTGCATGGCGTCAATGAACCTGACCTGGAAGTGGATTTTGCCGACCGCCCCGAAGGTGGCCTTGGCCTGTATCTGGTGAGTGCCCTGGCAGACCAGATTGAATACCACTATGCGCACGGACAGAATAATTTGCACATACGTAAATTTCTCGTCAAACCCTGAGCACCTGCACTACAAATAACAAAGGACAAACAGTGTTAGAAATTTCCATCGATGAAACGCAATTGCCAACAGCCACCATAGATCTGTCAGGCAGTCTCGATTCCAGCACTGCAGCTGATCTGGAACAGTTTTTTGCCAGCAGTGTCAGCGAAGAAGTCAAGGTATTGGTCATGCGTATGCAAGACTTGAACTTCATTTCCAGTGAAGGTTTGCGGGTGCTGGCCAAGATACGCAAAACCATGCGCAGTCATGGTGGCACAACTTATTTTGTCAATCTCAGCCGCCAGGTGCAAAAAGTATTTGAAATCGTCCGTGCCGCACCTCTGAATGAAATTTTCACCAGTACTGCCGAACTTGACGCTTACCTGGCCGAGATGCAACGCAAGGCTGTTGATGACTAGTGGCAGCTTATACCTGCTATGCCTGGCTCCACGCTGCCGCGTTTGAGGCTGGTGATTTGTTTGATGAAACCTGAAAACCAGAGTTTTCATGATCATTTTGTATCTGAAGTATCTAAACTGTACTTAATATTTTTTCTATATCGTCAGCTCACTAGTGGACTGTAACAGTGGAATCGAGTGTGAAAGACATGCGCCCGGCGCATCAGGGCAAGACAAAGGTGGAACAAATGAGCACAGCGATAGCGGGGCTATCGCGAGTATTTGCAACGCAGCCATGATCGTCGCGCGCATGGCAGGCACTCCGATTTTCACTGCTACAGTTCACTAGAGGTTTACTTCTCCCTCCAGACGCTCAGTCCGCTATATAATCCGCCCCCTCACTGTTGAAACCCCCACGCTTGTTGCAAAATATCCCGGGCTGAATTGCATAGCCCCGCTGTATTACCTATACTCAGGCAATAGCTGCTCATAGTAGTTATATGCTGCCTGAACATCTTTGCAACATCTTCCACTGACATGTCTCGATAAATTTTGTCTTTTTTAAGAGCATAAGGAAACCATATGAAATTGCGCTGTATTCTTCAGGCTGGCGTTTTTGCGTCTGCTGCTATTCTTTCCCAGTTGTCCTCTGCTGACACACTGGACCGTATCAAAAAAAGCCAGACCGTCAATATCGCGTATCGCGAGTCTGCCCTGCCTTTCTCTTATTTGTCAGAGAGCAAGGCACCAGTCGGCTACACCATAGACATTTGCAAAAAAATGGTTGATGCGCTTAAAAAAGAATTGAAATTGCCACAACTGAAAATCAATTTTTTGCCTGTCACGGCAGATAACCGCATCGAGGCCATGACATCCGGCAAGGCAGATATGGAATGTGGTTCAACCAGCAATACTGCCGACCGCAGGAAAGTAGTTGATTTTACGATACCGCATTTCTTTTCTACCCTGCGCATGATGGTCAAAACCAGTTCAGGCATCAAGAACTGGACAGATTTGAAGGGCAAGAAAGTCGTCTTCACCAAAGGTACTTCTACTGACAAATTCATACTCGAGCGTGATAAGGTACGCGCCCTGAACATGAAGCTGGTAGAAGGTAAAGACCACAGCGATTCTTTTAACATGCTGGAAACCAACCAGGTCGATGCCTTTGCCCAGGATGAAGCTCTCCTGTTTGGCCTGAAAGCCAAGGCCAAGGACCCATCCAAACTGACCATCGTTGGTGACCCGCTGGCTTCTGAAGCCTATGCAATCATGCTGCCCAAAGGTGATGCCGCATTCAAGAAATTCATTGATGCTGAAATGGCACGCCAGATGACCGACGGAGAAATCACCAAGCTGCACGAAAAATGGTTCACCAAACCGATACAGCCCAACAATATGAACCTGGCCTGGCCCATGGGTGCACTGTTGAAGGAAACCATACGTTTTCCTTCAGATAAAGTGAATTAAGCTGCTTATTGCTTATTGCTTATTGCTTATTGCTTATTGCTTATTTTGCTACCTCTATTTTGTGCTCACCAACCCGGGATATTTGCCCGGGTTTTTGATTGATATTGCTCAAATGCGTGAGCGTAATCAGGCGTAGAATTATGACATTAAGCAAAATGCATAAATTTTCGATTGTTGTTGTGTAGAAATATTCCTATAATTCTCGCCTGCGGTGTTTTTTGTCGCAACTGATATCGGGTTCACTTTGGTCTGGCAAGTATCGCGCAGTATTTATCCTTCAGCGCGACAGCATCTGACAATGCTATTGAAGTAGCATCGCTCCTTCACTGCCTAAATCAGTTCTTTATCATCCCCACTACTCCAACCGGGTCAAGGAAGTCGCATGAAATTTCGTCGCTTTATCAAAGCAAGTTTAATTCTTTCAAGTTGTATGCTGGCACAGTTATCCTCTGCAGCCGATACACTTGAGCGTATCAAAAAAACCAATACGATCAACATCGCATTCAGGGAAACCTCACTCCCGTTCTCTTATCTGTCAGAGAATAAAACACCTATCGGTTACTCGATTGATATCTGCGCCAAATTTGTGGATGCGATCAAAAAAGAATTAAAACTACCTCAGTTGAAGATCAATTACATCCCTGTTACTTCAGATACGCGCATGGAGGCGATGACTTCAGGCAAGGCAGATATTGAGTGTGGTTCTACCTCCAATAATGCAGAACGACGTACTAAAGTAAACTACACGCTGCCACATTTTTTCGCCACGATACGCATGATGGTCTTTGCTGATTCCAGCATCAAGAACTGGCAGGATCTGAAAGATAAAAAAGTAGTCGTGACCAAGGGCACTTCCACAGATAAATATTTGCTGGAAAGGGATAAAGTGCGCTCCCTGAATATGAAGATGGTCGAGAGCAAAGATCATATTGAATCTGTCAGCATGCTGGAAAACAAGCAAGTCGATGCATTTGCCCAGCATGATGCAATCCTGGCTGGTTTCAAGGCCAGGTCCAAGCTACGCGATAAACTCGTCATCGTTGGTGACCCGCTGTCTTCAGAAGCCTATGCAATGATGCTGCCCAAGGGCGATGCCTCTTTCAAGAAGCTCATTGATATGGAAATGGTGCGCATGATGACAGATGGTGAGCTGACCAGACTCTATGAGAAATGGTTTACAAAACCGGTGCAACCGAATGGTGTTAACCTGGCCCTACCCATGAACGTCCTGTTGCGTGAAACCATACGCTTCCCGTCGGATAAAGTCGATTAAGCGAAAAAAAAGCAGCCGCACTGGCTGCTTTTTTCATCGTACCTGACTTAATTAATTGATTGGTTAATTGATTAATTAATTAATTAATTAATGCACTTGCACCGCATCATTGTCACGCTTGAGCATATTCCACAAGAAGGTATAAGTGATCGCACTCATGTCAGCACGCTGGGCATTGTTGGCTGCACCACCGTGGCCGCCTTCTATGTTTTCGTAATACCAGACATTCTTGTGACCCTGATCCATCATTTTGGCAGCCATCTTGCGTGCATGGCCAGGATGTACACGGTCATCACGGGTAGAAGTGATGAACAGCACATTAGGATAAGTCACACCTGCCTTGACGTTCTGGTAAGGTGAATATTTGGAGATGTAATCCCACTCGGCAGGCACATCAGGATTACCATATTCACCCATCCATGAGGCACCGGCCAGCAACTGGTTAAAGCGACGCATGTCCAGCAAGGGTACCTGGCTGACCACCGCATTGAACAGATCAGGACGCTGAGTCAGGGCGACACCAGCCAGCAGGCCGCCATTACTGCCACCCATTGCACCCAGGTGTTTAGGGCTGGTGATCTTGCTGGCTATCAGGTCTTCTGCTACGGCAGCAAAGTCATCATAGGCACGCTGACGGTTTTCTTTCAGCGCCAGTTGATGCCAGCGCGGGCCAAACTCGCCACCGCCACGGATATTCGCAACGACATACACGCCGCCCTTATCTAGCCAGCTCTTGCCCAGGCCGCCAGAATAAGAAGGTGTCATGGAAATCTGGAAGCCGCCATAGCCATACAGTAGGGTAGGATTATTGCCATCGAACTTCATATCCTTGCGGCGCACGATAAAGTAAGGCACCTTGGTACCATCTTTGGATGTCGTGAACTTTTGCACCGTTTCATAGGCGCTGGCGTCAAAGAAGCTTGGTGCGGATTTCAGCAATTCACGTTTGTCATTACCGGCATGGGCCATCATGTACACGCTGGGTGTCAGGTAATCAGAATAGCTGATCAGGTAATCGTCAGAATTCTCTGCATCTATGCCACTCACACCAACTGCACCCAGGGTAGGCAGGCTCACTTGACGGGAAGACCATTTGTTGCCGTCAAACTTCCATTCTTTCAGGCTGCTCTTGACGTTATCAAGGGTTTGCAGCAACAAGTAATTTTTTGTGACAGTGGCACCAGTAAATGAGGTCGTGTCGCTAGGCTCGAACAAGACCGTGAACTCGCGGTTGCCCTTCATGAACGCATCAAAATCGATGGCCAGCACACTGCCGGATGCATAAGTCTTGCCGCCGACACTCCAAGCTTCACGTGGCGTGATGATGGCTTGCTTGTCAAAGAAACTCACATTGCTCTTGGCGGGGATTTCGAGCTTGCTCAGCTTGTCGCCTTCTTTCAGATATTGCTCTGACGTGTAGAAGGTGATCTGACGGCTCACCAATTCCCTGTGTATGCCTTTATGGTCACTGGAATTGGCACCCACGGCCATATCGGTTTTCTGGCCTTCAAACAGGGTCTTGGCCGCAGATAATTCTGTACCGCGTTTCCATTCCTTGACGACGCGTGCATAGCCAGAATCTGTCAGTGTGCCAGCACCAAAGTCGGTGGCGACAAACAGGGTGTCCTTATTGACCCAGTCCAGGTTCATTTTTGCTTCTGGCAGGCTGAATCCACCTTTGACAAAGGATTTGCTGGCAAGGTCAAATTCACGGGTGACAACCGCATCGGCGCCACCGCGCGATAACTCGATCAGGCAGCGGTCATACACAGGTTCGCGGCAGACACTGGCCTTGTAAACCCAGTTTTCATTTTCTGCTTTTGCCAGTGCAT
The DNA here is from genome assembly GCF_009937955.1 of Undibacterium sp. KW1. Lineage (NCBI taxonomy): Bacteria > Pseudomonadati > Pseudomonadota > Betaproteobacteria > Burkholderiales > Oxalobacteraceae > Undibacterium > Undibacterium sp. KW1. The sequence continues at coordinate 591,920 of NZ_AP018439.1, forward strand.
CAACGTCGAGTACCACTTCCCATTTAGGCTGGGCTTTCTTGTATTCTTCCAGCGTGGTTTTACGCCATACACCACGCGGATGTTCTGCATCCATCCAGAAGTTATAGACAGCATCACCCATTTTGCGTATGCCGGGGATGCGGTCCTTGGAATCGAGCACGACTTGCAAATCGGCTTTCAGCTTGGCAAAACCTGCATCGTTGTCGAGCTTGCTGCGGGTCACTTTGTTCTGGTCCTTGACCCAGCTCAGGGCCTTGTCACCGGTGACGTCTTCCAGCCACTGGTGTTTGTCTTCTGCCTGGGCCAGCGCCAGGCTGCTTGCACCTACCATGCACAGCGCGGCGATCAGTTTCAATTGTGGTTTCATTGCTTTCCTTATTGTTGGACAGGCGGTCTCAGCCTGGTATTTTTCTCACAGTCGGCTCTTGGCTATATAGACAGCCAGTAATTAGCCAATAATTGAGCCCGTGAGCAGGCGTTCGGTTCAGCGCGCCCGTCAAGGATTCTAAAGCCATGCTTTCCGATAGTGCGATGTGATTTATGTGATGATACAAAACTAAGTTTTGCTTTTTGGATAAAAACTGTTGAAGTCGTCGGATTGATGTATTTTTAATAATTTATTGAAAATAATATAGACTGGTGCATCGCTTGATTTGCCATGCCCCAGCTACGTCATCCCGCCATGTTCCTGGCCGGAATCCAGTGACCTATTTTTGTCTCTCTACAGATTTACGGATTTCCTCGTTGCAAAGTGAGGACAAAACTCACACCCTGATCCACATTCTGCACATTGATAGTCCCGCCCATCTTCGCCATATAAGTCTTTGCCACAAACAGACCCTGGCCACGGTTGCCATTCGCGCCCGAGTCATGTTGGTCCGATACGCCGTACTCAAAAATCTTGTCGATCAAATCTTCGGCAATATGCGGGCCATCATTGTGGATAGTAATAGTCACGGCAGTTTCACTATCTTGTAACCTGATGCTAATAGAACTATCAGTCTTGCGATAACGCTGGGCATTGCGCAGGACATGGGTAACCACATCTTCAAGTGAATATTCATCGGCCTTGACCATGATGACTTCATCCGGCCCCTGATAGACGACATCCGGTATGTCCACCATAGGCGCATTGTCGGCCACGTTTTTCAGGAACAGGGTGATGTCAATTTCACTGACCTGCAAGACAGTGGACTGAAATGCTTCGCTCGGCGAAGCACTGCCATACAACACACGTATGGCCTGCTGCATGCGGCTGATGTAGCGGTTGCTCTGGTTATCTGCCGTGCCATGCAGGGCCATCAAAGACTGTAGCGGTGACATGATTTCATGGCCGACTGCATGCCACATCTCTTTTTCTTGTTCAGTGCGTATGGTTTCGCGTTCCACGTCTTCCTTTACGCGGCGCAGCAAATCATGCAGGCAACTGGCCAGCACGCCGAGTTCATCCGGGCTGCGCAAATCGCTGATATCGAATTGCTCAAGCTCACCCGCACCCTTCATGGTCTTCGATAGCGACACGGCACGTTTGGTCAGCAAAGTGATGCGTCTGATGATACTGACCTCGATCAATAGCCAGGCCAGCGTCAGCGCCAGCAACATCGCACCGACAAACCAGGACACCCGGCTGGCAACCACGCTGAGGCTCTTGCTGACACTGCGCACATCTCCCTTCAGCAAGACTTCATAATTCGCCAGCGGCGTGCTGATGGTTTCGCGGCTTTCTAGCGGGACATCATATTCATCGACAGGCAGGCGGCGTATCAGGCGGGTGATGATATTCCAGGATTCATCACTTTGTTCAACGATACCGGTCAGGTTGATCAGGTCATCCTTGCTGTCTTTACTGTCTTGAGCGTCGCGTTTGCGTATGCGCAGAGTTTCGCCAGGCAAGAGATTGTCTTGTAAATCCTTGAGGGAGAATGGGGTTGCCGTCGGCGTGCTCTTGCTGTCGAGCAGCGCAGTGTCAGACTCAGGTGGCAGCACGGCGATGCTGACTTCCATCTTGTCCAGGTCCTGTGGTGGCCAGACCGGGCGTTTTTTTTCGAACAGGGCTTCCTGCAGCACAGGTATGGGCAGGCGCAGCGAGAAGAAAGTATTTTTCTGGCAGTCAGCATCATTGTCGTCCTGGTCTGCCTGGTTGCAGATCGCCTGTTGCCAGGCCCAGCCACGGAAGTCTTTTACCGGGCGGGCATTCGGTTTATTGGCTTCGCTTTCATTAAAGCCAGTCCAGCGCCCGCGCACGCCCTGGTTTTGTCTCGCTGGCGCTATCTCTTCTTCAAACGGTGCTATCCAGCGATACGTCTGGCCGCGCAGGCTGACGCTGACTTTCAGCCTGTGTGCCTGGGTCAGGCTTTCATTGCCGCGCTTGTGTGACACCAACTGGCTGCTGTTGAAGTTACCTGCTATATAAATAAAGCCGCCAGCCCAGGGGTTATTGCCTATGCCGCTGCAGAGTGCGCCTTCATTACCATATTGCACCAGGCAACCAGACATGGCGATGGCTTGCTGTACCTTGTTCTGGTCATCAAAATCAATCGCAGAATACGGCAGCAACAGCGGGCGCAGGGATGCGCGCTTGGCGTCTGCTGGGGGATTCAGCAAGGCCAGTTGCCCGGCAGGGTGGCGCAGGGTGGCGGATATCTGCAAACGGGTTTTATTGAAATTGCTTTGGTAATTGTTATAGCTGAGCTGTTTTTCCTGTTGCAGGACAGACAGCGCCAGGCCCACGGTCGCCAGCGCCAGCAAAAGAAAAACGCCACGGAATAAAATCCGCAGCCGGTAAGTCGCCAGCAAGAACTTGCCCATCTCAGCTTCTGCCCGCGTCGTCATCCACCCATCTGAAACCGCGCATGGGGACGTTTTCTATGCATTCAAAGTCGGCATCAATTTCACGAAAGGCATCGCGTATCGTCGATACATGCTTGCGTATATTGTCGCGGTTGCGCCCGCTCTTGACGACTTCATACAGGTCTTCATACGACACCACCTGGCCACGGCGGGCAAACACAGGGCGGCCAGTATGCGTTGCGCCGTCAGTGGCAGGTTGATGCGCTGGCCGCGCCAGATAGGGGTGCGCTGGCGTAAGGGGTCCATGCTGAGCTGGTCGGCAGCGGGGCTTTTGGCGGCTTCTTTATAGGCTGCACTCTGGCTCTCTTTATGTTGCTTGCGTTCCTTGACCGAGCGCAGCATTTCCAGAAAGGTTTCGATGAAATCAGCTTCTTCAAAGGTGGCTTTTTGCAGGTAATCCCAGGCATCCAGCGCTTTCATGATGCTGCGGTAAATCGTGGCAGGCATGGCCGACACCACCAGTACTGGCGTTGCATGCTGCTTGTTGATGGCGTTGATGATGGCAACCCCGGCGTGGCGCTCGCGCCCCAGTTCTATATCGAGCACCACCAGGTCATAGTTTTCGCGTGCGATGGCGGCTTCTGCATCATCACGGCTGAACCACTGGTCTATCTGTATGCCTGGTTTTGCTGCTTCTATCCAGGTTTTTAACTGATTGCTGGTGGGCAGATCGTCTTCGATGACAGCTACTTTGACCACTGTTTTCTCCTGCAATGTATTCAATATCCGCAGTATCCACGCTTTCGCCGTAAATGTCATAAAGCCGCTGTGAGTTTTTCTTCACACGCGGCAAGGCTTATTCCAGACCTGGAATAAATAGCTTGCCACAGTGATATTTCTGCCCCTGCCCCAGCATTGTATGTTCCGCAGGCTGCGGCGCATGATGTGTCTCAGGGAAGCAGGGCAAACGCCACTGCACGAAACCCTGAAAAAACCACCATCATTGGAGAGCTATCATGTCTGACCGTATCAAATCCCTGGTACAAGCCGTAAGATCCACTCTGTCTTCCGTTTTCAGCAAAAGCGCAACGGGAATCAAAGCCGGGGCCAGGGTCACAACAGAATCAGGCATGTTCAGCAAAGTCACTTTCAAGCGCCTGGTAGTGCTCAGCCTGGTAGGTGGTGCCGTGTATGCGATCAGCACTCATCCACCGATCAAACATATCCCGCGTGGTGACGTGGGTGTGCGTATCAATCAGTTGACCGGTCATGCTGACCAGGTGCGTGACGGTGCCCTGATTGTCGTACCCGGCTTGCATGAGTTGCGCCTGTTCAGCCTGCAAGACCAGTTATATAAACCCACACGCAGCAGCCGTGCCGATGGCGAAGCACCGTTCCAGTCGGTAGAAGGTTTGTCACTCGGTGTAGACCTGAGCATACGTTATGCCGTTGACCCGACCAAGCTGACCAATATGTCCATCAGCCTGCCAGAGAACATCAATACCGACATCGTTGAGCCAGCAGTGCAGGGCGTGATTTACAAGGCATTCACCTTGTATACAGTACGCGAGATATTTTCCAGCAAACGTGCAGAAATCCAGAAGCAGATAGAAGCTGAGTTAAAACCCAGGCTGGCGGCTGACGGCATCATCCTGCGCAGCGTCATGATGGGCAAGGTGGATTTGCCTGCCGACTATAAGCGCGGCATGGAAAAACTGCTGGCCGAAGAACTGGAAAGCGAAAAAATGCGCTATACCCTGGAACTGAAAGACAAGCAGGTCAAGCAAACCGCGCTGGAAGCTGACGCCGACAAGATCAAGCGCGAGAAAGCCGCTGAGGCAGCAGGCAATGAACAAATCATCGCCGCCAAAGCGCAAGAAGAAGCCATGAAGCATGTCCTGCCTTTCAAGGAAAAACAGATAGAACAACGCAAGTTTGAAGCCGAAGCAGAAAAAATGGCCCGCATCAAAACGTCAGAAGGTACGGCACAAGCCCGCGTCATCGAAGCACAAGGTGAAGCCGACTCCCGCCGCAAACTGGCCGATGCTGAAGCCTACAGGCAAGACCTGGTAGGCAAGGTCGCCAGCGTGCAGATGGAGAGAGAGGGTGCCCTGCTGAGCAAGCATCCCTTGTTGATACAGAAAACCATGGCCGACAAATTGTCAGACAAGATCTCGGTCATCATCGCGCCACCACCAACAGATGGCAGTTTCATTGGTGCGACCTTGCTGGGCAGTGGCAAGAACAACAGGCAAGGCATGCAAAAAGTAGCTACCGAGGCTGAAACAGAAACCACTAACGAAAACAAAGAGAGCCAATAATCATGTTTGCTACCTTAGCTGCTGTCGCCGTGCTCGCTGTCGTCACACAAGACCAGGCACAATTGCGCGCTGCCCCAAGGACGGCGCACAACAACAGGCCGTACTCTGGCAGGGCGACAGCCTGGAAATCCGTGGTGAAAAACTCGACTACCTGCAAGTGTATGACCACAGGCGCGAACGCGCTGGCTATATCAAGGCATCGCAAGTGCGCCTGGTCTCCATGCAGCCTGATGATGCACCCGATGCTTTCGCCGTTATCCGCTTCCTGCGCGACACACCGGGTGCAGAATCCCTGGGCATCAGCTATACCGCGGCTTATTTGAAAGCCGCACCAGCTAGTGCCATCGGTGCAGAAGCCTTTGATGCGCTTGGCAGCATGGCAGAGCGCCTGGCCAGGCGCGCATCGAGCAAACAGCCCAAGCAAAATGAAGCCACCATCGCCGCCCACCTGGAAGTGGTTGCCAACTACGGCATCAACATCAAAGGCTATGAACGCGAAGGCCGTATGCAACTCTGTTATGACGGTGAAGCCTTTCGCCGCGTGCTGGCCATGAATGCCACACCCGACCAAAAAGCCCGCGCTGCCCTGGCAGTAACCAGGCAGGATTGCATAGACCCCACCATGCGCCCGACCGAGCGCTATGCCCTGGACCAGTGGCGTGCCGACGTACTCGACAAGGTCAACACCACCAGCCTGCCCGAGTACCTGAAAAACCGCATGCGCATGCGCAAGGCCAGCGTCTGGTCCAGCATCGCCTTCCAGCGCGCCCGCAAAGGCGAAAAGGTGGATGACGCCGCCAATCGCGCATTGACAGAACTGGCCGCAGTCAATAAGGAAGAATTCGCCGATGAAGATGTATATACCTATGCCGACGCCGGTGTACGGGTAGGCACAACCCGCTGGGCGGCTGAACCCGCCATCATCACCAAGCCTGGCCTGAACATCGTCACCGCTCCAGGCCAGCCGGGTGAAACCTGCGTCATGCTGACGGATGCCAAGCATGACATCAAAACCCCGCTGGCTAAGCGCTGCACCTATAGCGTGGTATGGGCCGCATCTGCCCGCGCCAATGCACAAAACACTGCACTGACCCTGGCAGTACAACCCATGGAAAACTGGCGTGAACTCTGGTTATTCCACCAGACCAGCCAGGGCTGGATCATCGACATCCTGCCCCCTGCCAATAGTGACCCTGATCTTGGCTATGCAGAATTCGCAGGCTGGGTACCGGGCACCAACAAGATGCTGGTAGCACGCGAAGCCAAGGTCGAAGGCCGCTTTAAAAAGAGCTTTGAAGTCGTCAGCATGGACAGCCTGCAAGTTGAAAACGGTGCCGACAAGCCAGGTTCTTTGAGTGTGTTCTACAAGTGGCAAGACCCGGCATGGAAGAGGCAGACCATCAGTTTGAGGTGAGGTATTTGTAGTGAGCGCGGTGGCAGTAATCAGTCGTAGTAATCATTAATAGTAATGCAGGCTTTTATTCAAACGATACTTATACATTTCTATCATCACCAGGAGTTTTTCCATGAATTTCAAATTAGCGTCCGTCGTGCTGTTGTTCGCCAACAGCATCGCTTTTGCACAGGATGTGTCTCCCAAGATGCAATTGCCTGACTGGGCAAACAAGCAGCTTGATGGCTTGTCCAAACAAGAATCTATCGAGGTCAATAGCCGCATCAATCCCTTTGTCTGGCGTGGTGATTTCCTCGGTACTGGCAAGGGTGACCTGGCGGTTCTGGTCAAAGATAGCAAGAGTAATAAAGAAGGTATCGTCTTTTTGTCACATGGCAAAGCCAAGCCCGTCATCGTTGGTGCAGGCCATGCGACAGGCAACGGTGGTGATGACTTTTCCTGGCTGGAACTTTGGTATGTCGAAGATAAAGGCGCACAGCCGCATAGCTACCATGCCAAGTCCGTTAAATTACAGAGCGATGGCATCGTCGTTGCGAAAGAAGGCTCAGCCAGCGGCTTGATTTATTTGAAGTCGGGTAAAGCAGTCTGGCAGCAGCAAGGGGACTGATTTTTGCACATGCGCGTAAATGGGACAGGATTTAAAACGAATGCCTGGACATCAGAACGATGTCCAGGCGCTGGATGACAGCTTTTTGATGTCCTGGTCGCTTTACATGGGCAAGGAGCGATCAGCGTTGTTCAGGATAAGCGGTTTCAAGCGCCCGCACACGCGGCGCGCCATCCTAGCAGAAAAATATTAAATAGTCTTTAAGCATGCTTAAAATATATTTTTAACTTTGTTTGACATTTCCCGACGGTTTTCATTTATGCTGATTAATCAATGCACGGGAGCTAAGTGCTTTTTTGAAATATTGCCGTAAATAAACGAAGATGTCATTAAAATCGCAACAGTTTGTAGTAAATGGGGTGAGTGGTGAGTAAGTCCAGCCCCCTGTTTCGCCCTGAAGTCACAGCAGCATTAGGTAGTCAATGGATGGGTTCCATCCGCCTGGCACAGCCGCTTTCCGCTTCATTGATTGCGATTGTTGCCCTGGTCATTGCCGCGGTGTTGATTGCTTACATTACTTTTGGCAGCATCACCAAAAAAGCCCGCGTCACTGGTATTACTGTACCTGTCGGCGGCCAGCTCAGCGTGGCTGCACCCAATGCCGGTATTTTGCTGACTACCCACGTCAAGGAAGGTGAACAAGTCAAAGCCGGGCAAATCCTGTTCACCCTGAGTACAGAGCGCCAGAACAGCCAGGGCGAAATTACCGCCCTGGTCGCCCAGCAACTTGCCAGCCGTGCCGACAGCATGGCCGCAGAACAAAGACTGCGCCAAAGCCAGTACCAGGAAAAAAAGCAGGCTCTGCAACAAAGGCTGGCGAACCTGGCCCAGGAACAGACTCAGTTGGAACAAGAACTGTTGCTTGCCCAGCGCCGTCAGCAACTGGCGCAGCAAAGTGTCGCCAAGTATGAAACCCTGCAAGGTAATGGCTACGTCTCTGCTGCCCAGACCCAGCAAAAGCAGGAAGACTTGCTCGACATCAGCACCCGCCTGAGTACTTTGCAGCGTAGTAAAACCCAGCTGCAGGCTAACCAGATCGCCCTGCAATCAGAACTCGATACCTTATCGAATAGCCTGGCAACAGACCTGACACAAATAGAAAGAGCCAAAGCCAGCCTCAAGCAAGAAGCCGCAGAAAATGCCAACCGCCAGGCCGTGCAAATCACTGCAACACAGGCAGGTACGGTAAGTGCCTTGACCAACCCGCCAGGGCAAGCCATCAATGCAGGACAAGTGCTGGCCAGCCTGATACCGGTTAATGCCAAGGTGGCTGATACTAGCAAAGCAGATGCGCTGGAGGCACATCTGTATGTACCCAGCCGCACAGCAGGTTTTATCCAGCCAGGGCAAGAGGTGTTGATACGCTATGCAGCTTTTCCTTACCAAAAATTTGGACTGCACACCGCCACGGTTATTGATGTCAGCCGCACCCCATTTGCCCCGGCAGAATTGCCAGCGCATCTGGCAAGCACGATACTGAGTAATGCCCAGCAAGCCATCAATGGTTTCAACACCAACGAAGCGCTGTACCGAATCAAGGTCAGGTTGCACGAGCAAAGCATCAATGCCTACGGACAGGCACAAATGCTCAAACCAGGCATGACGCTGGAGGCTGATGTGATACAGGATAAACGCAGGATTTGGGAATGGGTGCTGGAGCCTGTGCTTGCAATGAACCAACGCGCCTAGAAGCAGAGACAAAGAATTTAGAATTCGATGCTGAGCCTGTCAGGAAAACCCAACAGACTCAGCCCGAAATACCGTTCAAGGTGGTCTAGACCTTGGACGGAGCAGTAAAGCCATGCCATGAGGCATGGTTCACTTAACCATGTATAGGAGTAACACAAAATGCGTTTGATTACAAATGAAGAATTGTTGGTTGTGGCTGGTGGTGACGGAGAAGTATTGGGAACGGTGGCAATAAATGCTCCAGGGAACTGTCCAGCGGGCTATGTTGGAATTACTTTGACAAGTCAGACAACAACAGTTTCTGGTCTTGGTATAACAGTTGCTGGCTCATTGACTGGCCCAGTGCCTGGCGTTACTGTAACAGGGCAAGCTCCTTCAGCCACTGTAGCAACAACAGTTACTCAAGCATGCTTCCCCGAAATTGTTAAGTCGAACACAAATTCTCAAGACAATGGCTTCGGCTCATATGATGGCTGGTTGAGTGGGAATAAAGCAGTCATGGAGCAGAATGGTTTGAGTCCAGAAGACCTTGAATCGGCCTTTTAACTAATATAAAAATATAAGAGTAGAAGAGTATGTTCTTCTGCTCTTAGCTTTATTTAAATAGGTATCTATTAGATATATATTAAATTGTCTATGGTAATTCGAATAATATCGGAAGAGTATCAAGACGAATAATCAAAGATTATGTGTTAAAAAATCTGTAGAAAGTGCAAAAAAATGTTTTTGCGACGAATAGTTTTAAGGATGGTAAATTTTTTTTTCGGCATGTGCCTTACTTTGCTGTATTTTCATACGGAATGCGTAAGTGCAGAAAAATTAGGATCTGATAAGTTTACTAAATCTAGTTTGAAAATTTTATTGGATGAGAATGTATATACCGAAATAGAAATTTTTTCCCCGCTCTCTAAACCCAGAGGGATTGTAGTTGTTGTGCCAGGTACTGGCGGCCTATCTGACATGTATTTCGGTGAAGAAATCGCAAAAAAAAATTACTCCCCTGACAGCAAGGGAGGGTTAACAGAAAAACTCATAGGCTCAGGATATACAGCCGTTTTTTATAACCAACGGGGTTATTCGACTCTAAGTAAATGTATTACAGGCGATAGTTTATATTTAAGATCTGCATCATTCGTGTCTCGTTGCGTAGATCCTGAAATTCGAAAAACAGTAACATTTTCAAAAATTACTGCAGATACCGAAAAAATTTTTAAGGCATTGAATCAGGTGGTTGAAACGCAGGGAGTCCCTCAACTTGTACTGGCATTTTCAGAGGGTATCTATCATGTAAATTCACTTATTGAAAACAAAGAAATTGATCCTGTTGGTGTTGTTGCCGTTGGCGGCCCACTTGAGTCTATTTCCTATGTCATGAAATTTCAGCTCGGCTTTGAATTTTATCTAAATCTAATTGAAAAGGCGTTTTTGCATTGCGATTCTGACGTTTTGAATGTTAATCAAATCATTAATTGTAGTGACTCATCAGCATATACTGGGATTCAGAACTCGTTAATTACAGCAATGGGAGGTCAAACTATTTCAAAAAAAGATTTACCTGCTCGACAGGAGTTTTTTAAAAAATTTGTACATGATGCATTCGATAAGTATTTAAAGATATCTGAAACAGAATACGTCAATGGCAGTTTTCTTCAATTCGTCCTTCCAAAGAACTGGTCTGCCGCATACTATACCGAAGCATTTTCTTCGAAAAAAAGTTCAGTTGAAAGATTGAGAAAATTTCCTCATAAGGTGATTTATATGTTCGGATCTTTAGATCATCTGGTCCCAATACATTCGGATGGAATTTGTGTGTTAGACGGTCTTGTTGCCAGCAGAACCTGCCAAATCGAGGTTGTAGCAGGTGTAGGACATGGCTTGGAGGATAAAAGTATGTTACCAACGAATGAAGCACTGAATAAAATAATAGCGGCATTAAATTCAGTCAATAAGTAACACGAATGAGAGCATTCAAGTTATCCCCATGAATTTTCTGTTTTAAAAGCCAGTGTTCATCAACCAAAACTTCTCAGAATAGTCACAAATTTATTTGAAAGTACTATTTTGAACATCCAAGGACGAGGAGCGAGCATTACGTTTCCACTTAAAGTATGGGTGTGAGAATTTTGAGTTTATGACTTCAAAAAATATTTTCAGTTCACTATTTTAAGCTTTTTAGTCATGACCCCCGTCCTCCAAACCGAATCCAGCGAATGCGGCCTGGCCTGTCTCGCTATGGTCGCCAGCCATTTTGGCTATCACACTGACCTTGCAGATCTGCGCCGTCAGTTCTCCATCAGCCTCAAAGGTGCAACGCTGGCGCAACTGATGCGTCATGCGTCTTCCATGCAATTGAACAGCCGTCCGCTGCGTCTTGAGTTGGATGAGCTCGATCAACTGGCCTTGCCCTGCATACTGCACTGGAACTTGAATCACTTCGTCGTGCTCAAAGCCGTGCGCAAGGACTGGCGTGGCAAGGTCACTTTGATTCTGCTCGACCCGGCAGTCGGAGAAAGACGTGTTGCGCTGGAGGAAGCGTCCAGTCACTTTACCGGTGTAGCACTGGAGCTGGCACCCAGTCCCTCATTCAAACCCAAGGAAGAAAAAAAACAAGTTGCCCTGCGTGATTTGACTGGCCATATCGTCGGCCTGCGTTCTGCGATCGTCAAGGTATTGGCGCTGGCTTTGGCGCTGGAGATATTTGCCATCTGCGCACCGCTGTTCAATCAGTTCGTCATTGATGAAGTCATCGTCAGTGGTGATAAAGAATTATTGGTCGTGCTGGTGTTTGGTTTTGCGCTGTTGATGATCACCCAGAATGCCATCGGTCTCGCGCGTAGCTGGTTTCTGATGCGCTGGAGCATGGATATCAGTCTGCAATGGTCGGCGCGTGTATTTGCCCATCTGGTGCGTTTGCCGGTTTCTTATTTTGAAAAGCGTCATCTTGGTGATGTGGTGTCACGCTTTGGTTCCATAGGGTCTATACAGAGCACTCTGACTTCCATGTTCGTCGAGAGCGCACTCGATGGCCTGATGGCCGTGCTGGCCCTGGTCATGATGCTGGTGTATAGCATCAAGCTCAGTATGCTGGTATTGGGTGCTGTGGCTCTGTATGCGGGTTTGCGCTGGGCCTTCTATCAACCTTTCCGTGAAGCATCACAAGAGAGGCTGATCCTGTCGTCCAAAGAGAGTTCCCACTTCCTGGAAACCATGCGTGCCGTCACGCCCCTGAAACTGTTTGGCCGTGAGACAGAAAGACTGTCGCGCTGGCAAAATCTGAAGATCGATGTACAAAACCGTGATATCAAGACGCAAAAGCTGTCGATTATCTTCAAGGTCAGCAATACCCTGATCTTTGGCATACAGGGACTGGCACTGTTTTATATCGGTGCTGGCCAGGTCATGCAAAATACCTTGACTGTCGGTATGCTGATGGCTTTCTCCAGCTATGCCGGAACTTTTACTGGCCGTATCTCCAGCCTCATTGATGTGTTCATCAGTTACCGCATGCTGAGCCTGCATAGCGAAAGGCTGGCAGACATCGTGCTGGAAGAGGCCGAGGCAGAAACTGCCATCGAAACCGATATCTCGCGCATCAAGGCTGTTATTACCCTCAAGAACATCAAGTTCCGTTATGCCGAGGGTGAACCCTGGGTGTTGAGTGATGTGAACCTGACCATACCTGCTGGGCAAAGCATCGCCCTGGTTGGCCCCAGTGGTTGTGGCAAGACGACATTGTGCAAGATCATTCTGGGTTTGTTGAAGCCAACTGAAGGTGAAGTGCTGATCGATGATATCCCCATCACCCAGCTAGGCATCAAAACTTACCGCCAACTGGTGGGCACTGTCATGCAGGAAGATGTCTTGTTGGCCGGTTCCATCATGGACAATATCGCTTTCTTCGACAGCCATTGTGATCAACAGAGAGTAGAAGAATGTGCGAAGCTCGCAGCCATTCATGAAGAGATCAGCAAGATGCCCATGGGTTATCAAACCCTGGTAGGTGATATGGGCAGCAGCTTGTCTGGCGGGCAAAAGCAGCGTGTGTTGCTGGCGCGTGCCTTGTACAAACAACCCAAGGTATTGGCACTCGATGAAGCGACGAGCCATCTGGATGTGAACAATGAACACAAGGTCAACCAGGCGCTAGGTAATTTGCAACTGACACGCATCATGGTGGCGCACAGGCCAGAGACCATCAATGCGGCTGAGCGGGTGGTTTCCATTCAGGACGGGGCTGTGGTGGAGGTCAGGGCGGCTGTTGTGAAAGAAGATGGGGCGGGTTTGAAGCTGGCCTGATCAGTCAATTTTTATAGACATCTGGCGGACACAATTGGTGTTCCAAATATGCTTCTTGTCTGTGATAACAAATTTGGCTGATTGAATACTATAAGGAACAAGCAAATGACGACAGAAAAAAGAGCATTTTTGAAACCAGCAAAATGGCTGTGTATGTTGCGCTATTGGCCAATGTCTCAGTGCTTCTATTTTTTATGATGCATGGTATCCGCGATGGTGCACCAATGTGGAGTTTCTGGGTGCCGCTCGCGGCTTTTATCATGCTTGAAGCCTATACCGTCTTTGAAGAATACAAAAAATCAAATGCAATGACGATGAAGATTAACCTAAGGGCACAGTGGACAGGCGTCGTATTCTTTTTCCTTGCCCAGTTCTTGATCATGACCAGGAACTGGGCTGAATATAAATTGAGTATGGCAGATGCATTTATCTTGTGTGCCCTGGTTGGCTGTATCAAGGATAGTATTTTGCAGGCGATGGCAATGCAAAGATTTTCCGGCTTATGATGGCTTGGCTGACTGCCGTACTCTTCGGTATTTGTGAGTCGCAAAATATGACGATCTTGAACCTCGTCTAATACAAAATGGCAAGGCTTTTATCGGTCTCTGCCACTCCGGTTTAGCTCGTAAGGACGCTCACGCTCGTGTAAGATATGGTTCTGTATTGACGCGGGAACGAGCATGATGAACCTGATAGAAACCCTGGGGCAGTGATTTTTGGCCTGGCCTTGTTACATACTTTCAGCGCCAAGTTTTTTGAAGTGCTGGCGCACCGCAGCGTCAGGCATGCTGGCCTGTTTCACCTGCTGGGTGAAGTCGAAGTTGTGTTTGGCTTCTGGGCTTTTGTGCTCATCGTCGTCATGGCGCTGGTGTCTGGTGGGGATGCTGCCGTGGCCTATGCCGAGTCGCGTCAATATACCGAACCCCTGTTTGTCTTTGTTGTCATGGTGGTCGCTGCGTCGCGCCCTGTGCTGGAGATCGTTGGCCGTGTGCTCAAGGTGCTGGCGCGTTTCACACCTGTGCCTGATGCGCTCGCGATGGTGTGGTTTGGCCTGGCAGTCGTACCTTTGCTGGGCTCATTGATTACCGAGCCAGCGGCGATGACCCTGGCTGCCCTGATGCTGGCGCCAAGAATCTTTAGACAGGGCATGCCAGAGTGGCTCAAGTATGCTGCGCTGGGTGTGCTGTTCGTCAATGTCTCCGTAGGTGGTACGCTGACTTCTTTCGCTGCGCCGCCGGTGTTGATGGTGGCCTCTGCCTGGCAATGGGATAGCGCTTTCATGCTGGCCACTTTTGGCTGGAAGGCTGCTGTTGCCGTGTTGTTCAATGCCAGCGTGATTACACTGCTTTTGCGCAAGCATATACCAGCGCAGAGTTCAGCAGACAGTACGCAAGTGCAGGCAGTGCCACTGATCGTTAGCCTGGTACATCTGGCTTTTCTGGCGGGCGTTGTCCTGTTTGCTCATCACCCTGTATTCTTTCTCGGCCTGTTCCTGTTCTTCATGGGCTATACCCAGGCGTATGAACGCCATCAAAGCCCTTTGATCTTGAAAGAGGGTTTGCTGGTTGGTTTCTTTCTCGCTGGCCTGGTAGTGCTGGGTGGCATGCAGCAATGGTGGTTGCAACCCATCGTCTCCAGCCTGCAACCGCATACCCTGTTTTTTGCAGCGCTCGGTCTGACGGCGATTACCGATAATGCGGCACTGACTTATTTGGGTTCATTGATCGTAGGCCTCAGTGAACAGGCAAAATACCTGCTGGTCGCCGGTGCAGTTGCTGGTGGCGGGCTGACAGTTATCGCCAACGCCCCCAATCCTGCAGGCGCGGCTTTATTGCGGCGTGGCTTCAATGATGAATCGATAGGCGCTGTTGGTTTACTGCTGGGTGCCCTGCCGCCAACGCTGGTGGCGGCATTGATGTTCTTGCTTTGATGTGGAATGTTAAGCGGAATGTGAAACGGAATGTGATGCGCATCAGGGTCTGCTGCTGTTGCTGCTGTTGGCACATTTCAAAAAAACAGATTTGAACTATACTGTATCAAGCGCTACTGCATGGACTTGCTTGCCTTGCCCTTGTCAGGGCGCGCTCCTTTCCTGCTCAATTGGGACGAATTTGCCAACGGCTATTTCAGCAAGATAAAAAAAACCGGTGTCGTCAAAAGCATGAAGGATTTTTACTGGGACATACGCCCCAAGCCAGAGTACGGCACCATAGAACTGCGCGTCTGCGATACCCCGCTGAATGTGGTGAGAGCCGCCGCCCTGGCCGCCTATCTGCTGGAAAGACGCGAAGCCGCGCCAGGAGAAGACGACTATCTTGTCTATAACTATAACCGCTTCCAGGCCTGCCGCTTTGGCTTTGACGGCGTCACCGTACATTCCAAGACCTATCAAAACAGCATCTTGCGCGAAGACATACTCGCTACTCTCAACAGGCTCAAACCTCACGCAGAAACTCTCGATGCACAAGCAGCACTGACACACCTGGGTGAAGTGGCCCGCACCGGCAACGACGCTCAATACCTGCGCCAGCAATACCACGAAAGCGGCAGCCCCGAAGGCATGGTACATTCCGCGATACACATGTTCCGCGACCGCAGGCGCCGTACCAGGTGAGTAGCTATGTGAGAGATATCTGTGGTCAGTGATCAATATGAAGGGAAAAAAATGAATAACTGGACGCCGGACATTTACGAAAAAGCCTGGTCGTTTTCTTCGCGCCAGCATAGCGGGCAAACCTATGGTGGCAAGGTCGAAGGTGAGCGTATTGAATACATCAACCACATCGCCAGTGTCGCGATGGAAGTGATCTGGGCTTTGCAGAGCAATACCACTGCCGATGGTGCGCTTGCCGTGCAATGTGCCTTGCTGCATGACACCATAGAAGACACCAGCGCCAGCTATGAATTATTGCAGCAGGAATTTGGTCTGGCCGTGGCCGATGGTGTGCAGGCTCTTTCCAAAAACACGGCTCTGCCGACCAAGGCAGAGCAAATGCGCGACAGCCTGGACCGCATACGCCAGCAACCGGCAGAGATATGGATGGTCAAGATGGCTGACCGTATCACCAATCTGTATCACCCGCCGCATTACTGGAATAATGAAAAGATACTCGCGTATCGCGATGAGGCCCAGCTCATTCATGATGAATTGCTGACTGCAGATTTTGGCCTGGCACAGCGCCTGCAGGTAAAGATCAATGCCTATCCGCAGTTCCTGAAGAAATGATTTTGCTGTACTTGACTATTGCTTTCGCAGAAACTACACTCGTTCGCATGACATTTCAATTGACCACCACAACAGTCTCTACCATCACCACGACTACCACAGGTAGTAGCGGGGTAGGCTGGCGTCTGGTCTGATCAAGTCATCACAGGTAGTGAAGAGCTACCTGAAACAGCAAACCCCGCCAGCGATGAGCGGGGTTTTTTCTTGCCTGTACGCGGGCAATTTATCCACGCAGAAATGCGCAAAGGAGTCTGAAAGATGGTGCAACAATCATATGTAAATCCGGCCGTGCTGGTCATAGATATGCAGGTAGGCCTGTTCCATGGTGGGCGCATTATCCATGCAGCAGAGCAGGTGCTGGACAATGTCAAGCGCGTGCTGGTCAAGGCACATGCCGCCAGTGTGCCGGTATTTGCCGTGCGCCACACTGGTCCGCAGGGTTCACCGATAGAAGCTGGCAGTGCCAACTGGCAATTCATGCCTGAGTTGGGTATCGACATGGACAGGGATACCGTATTTGAAAAGACCAGGCCCAGTTGCTTTGCAGGGACGGATTTATTGCAGCAATTGCGCGCAAAAGGCATACAGGAACTGATCATTTGCGGGCTTAAAACCCAGTACTGCATAGACAGCAATTGCCGCGCTGCCAGCGAGCTGGGTTTCAAGGTGATGCTCGCGGAAGATGCACATAGTTGCAATGACACCGAATTGCTGCCTGCCAGCACCATCATCGCCCACCATAACGCGACCCTGAATGGTCTGTTTGTCAGCCTGATCAAGACTGAGGATTTGCGTTTTTAATCCTGCCAGGCAAGAAGGCCGCCAGCCGCATGCATTCTAGGACGGCGGCCAGCGGCTGGTGATCAGTGCTGATTGAAATTGCAAAAACTTCAATTCAGACTAGAATGCTTGTGAGCTGACTGCTTATACCTGGTCTGGTGAATACGGTTGAACCGC
This sequence comes from Undibacterium sp. KW1, assembly GCF_009937955.1. Classification (NCBI taxonomy): domain Bacteria; kingdom Pseudomonadati; phylum Pseudomonadota; class Betaproteobacteria; order Burkholderiales; family Oxalobacteraceae; genus Undibacterium; species Undibacterium sp. KW1. The sequence goes on from NZ_AP018439.1 coordinate 609,220, forward strand.
ATTTCAAATCCTGAACACGGAGGCAAGAATGAAATTACTGCGATTTTATATCGAAGTGGGCGGAGAGGAATTTGATGCCGACGGCTTTGCCCTAGCCGCAGATAACAAGGGGCTTGATGGTGCAGTCTCGCGCATCAGTAACAATAGCAAAACACTCAAGCGCTGGGGCGAAGATGCGCAGGTGACGATTCATTTGGCAGGGCCAGCGCCGCCAGACAGCAATGGCGGGGTCAGGCAATGGTGTACCGGCCTGCTGGAATGTGCCAGCGAATCAGAAACAAACTTGCCTGCGTGGCTGGCAGAAGAAGCGCAACTGCTGGATTTTTTGGAGCAGGTCAAATACAAATTACCTGCTGTTGCCGACTATTGTGATGGTGAGTACTTCATCTTGCTCAGGCTTGTTTATGCCACTTCAGGCGCAGGCCTGCATTATTCAGAAACCCTGGTGCGCAGCCTGGCCGAGATCAATGGCGGGCTGACGATAGATCACGCATAAAAAAACAGAACCTTGCCCGCAAATTTGAAGCTGACAAGGTTCTGGTTCTTATACTTACCGGGCTAATTTATTGATCAGGCATGATCAAACGCTCTGTCTGTAGCAGGCTTGCCGAGATTGTACCAATCGACCTTGCGGGTCGCCAGCATGATGCCGGACAAGACAGCAAACAGCAGCAGGCTACCCATCATCATGGCATTGTTTTCTGAACTCAGCAGACCAAACAGGATGCCGTACAAGACCGTCAATGCCACGCCAAAACCCAGGCCGCGCTTCCAGTTATGCAGCACATTGGCCAAGTAAGTACCAATGAGCAAAATACAGGCGGCACTGGCTGTCAGGTAGGCCAGCACAAAGCTGATCTTCTCTGACAGGCTGACCAGCAGCAAGAAGAAAATCACCAGCGCCAAACCCACCAGGGTGTATTGCACAGGGTGGATAGGCAGTTGCTTCAAGACCTCAAACAAAAAGAAAGCGGCAAAGGTCAGGGCGACAAACATCAAACCATATTTGACGGCGCGGTCAGCCTGCGTATAGATGTTGACGGGTTCGATGTAAGAGACACTGAAGATGTCAATAGGAGAAGCAGATGAAGTGGGGCTGCCATCTTCATTCAGGTTTGTACCACTCGCTACTTTGACTGCGTTCCCGACATTTTCGAGTCGCGTCATTTGTTGCTGCGCATTGCTAGACAAGGATGAGATATTCCAGTTGGCACTGACACTCTTGTCTGTATTAATCCTGCCTTTTGGTGATGGCAAGAAGCGACCACCATACTGCACATGTGGCCAGTTCGAAGTCAGTGTCACCTGGTTATTTTTTGCCAGTGGTGCAAAGCTCAGTTTTTCTATGCCATCCACATCCAGGTCTATCTTGAATTTGACTTGTTTTGCGCTAGCCAGGTTGACACCATCCAACCCTGCATGGATGCCGCGCTGAAAAGAACTAAGCTTGCTGCCTTGCTTGAACTCTATGCTTTGCTCATCCCACATTAATTTAGGGAAATTTCTCAGACCACGGGTGTCACTGAGTCCCATGGCAATATAGGGCTTTTCTGTCAGGGTGATGATGGCCTTCGGATTATCCTTCTGCACCATGTTCGACAATTCAGGCAGCATGAAGTCACCCGTAATTTTATGGTGCCCGGTATATACCAGCACTTTATGGATGCCGCGATAGCGCTGGTCAGTATCGATATTGCCTATGACCTGCATTTCATTCGGGTAGATGTAATGTTTTTTATTGGCAGATAACTGGCGGCGCGTGGTTCTATTGAGTGTTGCATCAAAACTCTCATCTTCCCAGGTTTCGGTATAAGGCACGACCAGCACGGGGCCGACGATGACCTGCTCGCTGACAGAATCCGCCGTGATACTGCGCACCGCCTCTTCGCGGTAATGCATACGCTCCCAGATCGTGGCTTGTATCATGCCCAGCGGCACATACAGCAAAATGGCCAGCAGGCCGACGATGGCGATTTTGAATAACAGACTTCTTTGCATGACAGGCTCCGGTAATGGCGAAGCTTGTAATGTAAAAAAGGAATGTGCGGGGATGATGTGGTTTGTGTGAAGTGGTAAGGTTTTGCTTTTAAGTTTTTCCTCTTTGAAAAGGAGAGGTAAAGCCGATTCGTAGGTTGGGCTAGGCCTTACCAGCCCAACACTGGGCCTGAACAAACGTACACATTATTTAAACGCAGAGTGTTGGGCTGGTGAAGCGTAGCCCAACCTACGTTATACGGTATTTACACTCCCAAGCGCAAGATAGCCACTACTCCACCATCAACCTGATTGCTCACGCTGATACTCCCACCATGCAACAACGCCACTTCCCGCACAAATGGCAAACCCAGGCCCGTGCTTTTGGCTGCATGTGGGCGGGGCAGGGAATAGAAGCGGTCAAAGATTTTATCGAGGGCGTAGTCAGGTATGCCTGGTCCCTGGTCGCTGATGCTGATTTGCAGGGATGGCGTTCCGTCTGTATTGTTGACCAGGCTGGATTGCATTTTGATCGTGCTGCCCGCTGGAGCAAAGGCAATCGCATTGTCGAGCAAGTTACCCAGTGCCTGGCGCATTAGCAATTCATCGCCGCTGATGCTGGTGATGGCGGCGTCCATGTCTTGCTGCAATTGCATGGACTTGGCTAATAATCCGGGTTGTGCATCTTCAGTCACCAGTGCCAGCAGGCGCGGGATGTTGACGGCTTGCACGTGGTCCAGGCTCTGTTGTTTTTCCAGTTTAATCAGCGCCAGCAATTTGTCGATGAGCTGCCGCTGGCGGGAATTTTGTTCGAGGATGTTGTTGAGGAAATGCTGTCTGTCAGCGACGGGCATGTCTTCGCGCATGAGTTCGGCAGAGCCTTGTATCGAAGCGATGGGGCTCTTCAACTCATGTGCCATGGTGTGCATGAGTTGTTCTACATATTGCTTGCCTTCGAGCTTGTCGCGCATGGCTTCAAGGGCGCGGCCCAGGCTGCCGATTTCATTATTACCCAGTTCCGGCAGGCTGGTTTTTTCGCCATTTTCTACGCTGCTGGCATAGGTTTGCAGCTTGCGCAAAGTACGGTTCAGCCACCATGAAAACCCGAGACCTATCAACAGAGAGCCCAGCCACAGCCAGGCGCTGCGTTGCAGTATCTTGCGCTGGCTGCGCCAGATAAACGGGTTGATGGTGGAGATGGGTTTGGCCACCGTCAGCGAGCCTATGATGCGGCCATGGTCGAGGACGGGTGCTGCCACATGCATGACGCTGCTGCCTTCATCTTCCGACTTGCTACGGGTGCTGCGGGCACCGTATTTGCCCTGTAGGGTGCGGTTGACATCATTCCAGCGTGAGTAATCCTGACCCACGTCTTTGCCATCGCTGTCAAAAATGACGATGCCTTTGATGTCGGTGATATAGATGCGGTAATCGAGACTGGTCTTGCGTATACCGCTGATGTTGGCGTCGATGCTGCGTTGCGCATAGTTTTGCAGGCGCTTCATCAAATCACTATCGGCGACCTTGCCTGCTGCCACATCTTCGGCCACCAGGGTGGCCAGCATTTGGGCGGTGTCGATGAGGGTGTCTTCCAGCGTGGCGCGCACGCCGGGTTTGATTTCTTCGACTACTACATTCAGTATCAGCCAGGCACTCAGGCCCAGTATCAGGAAATAACCCAGCAGTATGCGCAGGCCTATTTTCATGCAGGTGACCAGCTATAACCCATACCGCGGTGGGTGATTATGCCTTCATCATTTGCTTCGCCATCATCTGCCGTGCCTGTATTGTTAAGCCGGGTTTGGCGCAGTTTGGCTCGCAGGCATTTGACGTGGGCATCGACGGTGCGGTCCAGCGTGTCGGGCGCGTTGGTCCAGACGATGTCCATGAGTTGCGCGCGTGAAAACAGATGGCCGGGGCTTTCCATCATCGTTTTGAGCAACAGGTATTCATAACGCGTCAGACTCAATGTCTGGCCATAAGCGGTGATGCGGGCTTCTTGCGGTTTCAATTCAAAACGTGCTGGCGCTATATCTGCTGCGGTTTGCACCTTGCCTTGCTGACGCCGCAAAATGGCGCGTATGCGGGCTACCACTTCGCGTGGTGAAAAGGGTTTGCTGACATAATCATCCGCACCGATTTCCAGGCCGACGATGCGGTCTATTTCATCATTGCGTGCGGTCAAGAACAGCACGGGCGTATCCGAGAACTGGCGCAACTGGCGGCAGACATCAAAGCCGCTGATGTCGGGCAAGCCAATGTCAAGCACGATCAGTGCGGGTGGCGTGGTCGTTGTGCGCAAGAGTTCCAGCGCTTGCTGGCCCAGGCTCAGGTGTTGTGGGATAAAGCCGTCAGTCTTGAGGGCGTAGGCCAGGGTGTCGGCGATGCTGACTTCATCTTCGATGATCAGTATGGATTTGCTCATGCAGGAGATGACAGAGGTGTTGAAGACAGGGATGTTGAAAATCCCGCACAGCGATGTTGGCATGCCATGCGGGATGGTGAAAACTTATTCCGGTTTCAGGTAAAACGCATCCGGCAACTGATCACCCGCTGTGGTGGTCTTGACATCACCTTTGAGATTCGTCAACAGCACTGGCAATTCCGGGCCACCCAGTTCGATGATGACCTGGCGGCAGGCACCGCAAGGCGCGATAGGGCCCTCGGTATCACCTGTTACAGCAATGGCAGCAAAGTCGCCAGGGCGATAGCCGGCAGCAATGGCAGAAAACAGGGCAGTGCGTTCTGCACAGTTGCACAAACCATAAGAGGCATTTTCTACATTACAGCCGTGGAAAGTCTTGCCATCCTTGGTCAAAACGGCAGCGCCGACCTTGAATTTGGAATAAGGCGCATAAGCGGATTCACGGGCTGTATTGGCAGCTTGCAATAGTTCACTTTTGTTAAACATGTTCGTCTTTCGTTGGTATAGGCGACATTGTATTATCAAAACATGTCAAATATGGTGAATCAGCTTAAATCCTCCGCTTCCGGCCATATCGGGCAGGGTGGGCAAACTCAGTCTGGCTTCAGGCAAAAATTGCAGGAAATAGCATGGTTGATCTTCGCCGCTGGCCTCTACTATCTGGCGGCGCGCACCGGCATGCAATTGTTTTCCTTGAAACCCAGCAATATCACCCTGCTGTGGCTGGCGTCTGGCATAGGCATGGTGATGGCCATGCGTCATGGCTTGCTGGCTTTTCCCTTCATTCTGGCAGCCAGTTTTTTTGCAAATTATCCCGGCATGGTCGAGGCGCACAAGAATTCGCCTGCACTATATACACTGATCTCTGCCATGGCTGATGGCCTGGCGAGCATTGTTGCCATGCTCATGATGCGTTTGTCCTTGCCGCAAGGTTTGCGTCAATCTACTGATTTGTTGCATTTTGGCATCAAAGTCTGTCTGATACCGACCATGCTCAGCAGTCTCATCCTGAGCCTGAATTTGTCTGTGGGCGGTTACATCCATTGGGACGAAGCGGGTAATTTCTTTCGCATGCTGGTGCTGGCTGATAGCCTGGGTATCTTGCTGATTTATCCCCTCTACCAGGCCTGGCGTGACGACCATCAATTGCACAGTAATGAAGTGCAGCGGCTGGTATTAACCGGCCTCGGCATAGGGGTGCTGCTATACCTGGCATTTCGCGGGCACCCGGGGTTTATCTATTTCGTTTTGCCCGTGCTTTTGCTGCTGGCTTTTTATGTCAGCCTCAAGCTCATGACGCTGGCGCTGACTGCCAGCATGGTTGCCATTATCGCTATTACCGGGCAACAGTTAGGCCCTTTCCAAAGCAGCAATCTGGTCGAGGCGAATTTCATGCTGGTGTGCTTTGTGTGCACGACCACCTTTACGATACTGGCGGTCGCCCTGCATAATCGTCAATTGCTGACAATAGAGGCCGCCAGGCAGGAATGGCAAAAAGCCGCGGAAGTGGATGAACTGACCAAGCTGATCAATCGCGCCACCTTTTTACCCATGCTGGCAGAAGAACATCAACGCGCCAAGCGCATAAAACGGTCTTATGCCCTGGCCTTGCTGGATATTGATCACTTTAAAAAGGTCAATGACTTATACGGGCACCAGGCAGGTGATGAAGTAATCGCTCATTTTGCCAGTCTGATGCAAGCCAATACTCGTGGCATAGACAAGGCTGCCCGCCTTGGTGGGGATGAGTTTGCCGTGCTTTTTCCTGAGTCTGATGCCATGGATGCCGCTGCCGCCATGGAAAGATTGCGCCTGCGCCTGGAAAAAAGCCCGGTCACCGTGGCAGGTATTGATATTTATGTCACCGCCAGCATAGGCATTACAGAATATCAGGGGGAGATGTGACTCCGGACATGGTGCGCACACGTGCTGATCAGCTACTTTATGCAGCAAAACATGCAGGCAGAAACCGCATCATGTTTGATGCCGTTACCGACGAGGCGGCATGATATTTCAATGCATAATTATTATGTAAAAAATTTAATGGCGGTAATAATCATCTGATTTTGCCATTGCATTTTTGCCTTCCATGCTCCATAACGATAGTACAGGACTAAACATCCACCACTATTATCAGGGAGCAATACGATGAGTATAGGCATATCCAGACAAGATCTTTACGTGCGCACTTATCAGACTGCGCAAACCAAAGCGCCCAAGACGGACGAGCCAACGGCAGACACGAATGCCACCACATCTGACAGCACCAGCGTTAATCTGGACGTCAGCAAGAATGATACCGTGGTGTATTCCGACCCGCGCCTGAATAAAACAGCCGCACCTGACCTGCAGGCTCTGCTGGAAGAATCCAATCGCAAGGCGCAGGACATCATCAATCTGATCAAACCACTGGTAGAGCAGCAGGGGCTGGAATTGTCCAAGGTGGTCAGTGGCCAGCAAAAAATCTCGGCCAGCCCGGAAGCCATCAAGGCAGCGCAGGCAGCCGTGGCTGATGGTGGCGAGTTCAGCGTACAAAAAACTGCTGAACGCATACTCAGCTTTGCCAAGGCAGCCATTGGCGATGATCCGGCCAAGCTCGATAAAATCACTAAAGCGGTCGAGCAGGGTTTTAAAGAAGCATCAGACATACTGGGTGGTACTTTGCCGGACATCAGCAAGCAAACCCTGGAAGCCATACGGACAGAATTTGCACGCTGGAAATCGGATGGCATACCCTCAGGCGATACCGTGAGTCTGGCAAAACCAGCGACAACATCGACTCAGAAAGCTGCTTGAGCTGAATCCTGGTATATCTGGTAGGGTGCGCCGTGCGCACCATCTTCGCTTACTGATGTGTTTTACAAGCGGTGCGCACGGCGCACCCTACAAAATACTGCGGCCCTGAGCATGTTAATGCTGTGCCGCCTCTGATTACATATACAAAAAATTAAACGCAAACTCTGAAATCCGTCATGCCGGACTTGATCCGGCATACAGCGGCGTTGTCTGCAAACGTATCTGGCTCTTCAAAGGCAGTCTGTAAAATCACAGATCTTCTGCGTGCACGGGTGACGCAAGCGATAAGGCGAACGGCGCTGTATGCCGGATCGAGTCTGGCATGACGACTGGGAGACTAATTGCTGACGACGGATATTGCCGTGCATTGAGCGCACGTCAAAAAATATCAAGCGACTTGGCTTAATATACAAAAAGCCCGCAACAGTTTCCTGTTACGGGCTTTTCACTTGCAGCTGGCCTTGTAAAACCAAACTGCAAAAACCTTACTTCTTCACACCCAGTTCACGCAAACGCTCTTGCAGATAACTGCCAGAGGTATGACGCTCGGACAGCACCACATCTGCACGTGGATGCAAGAACAGTGGCAGCGAGATGCGGGATTTTTTCGCTTCTTCACCGGTAGGGTTCAGTACGCGGTGGATAGTCGATGGATAGTAGCCTGCAGAAGCTTCATCCAGCATGTCGCCGATGTTGACGATCAGCATGCCAAAGTCGCAGGGCACGTCATGCCATGCGTTGTCCTTGCCTTGTACCTGCAAGCCAGCCTGGGTCGCTGCAGGCAGCAAGGTCAGCAGGTTGATGTCGCCATGGGCAGCGGCGCGTACTGCGTCCGGCTCTTCATCACCACGCAGCGGTGGGTAATGCAGAACGCGCAGCAGGGTCAGGTCGCTGTCGGTGATCATGTCTGACAGGGGCATGGAATACTTGGCCTTGACCTCAGCAGGTGAATGATCTTCTACCCATTGCAACAACTCCGCTGCCAGCTTGGCACCATCGTCATAATATTTGCGTGCAGCATCCGACACTTCAGACGGATAACGGCCTGTAGGATAGATATGATAAAACTCTTTCAGGTCACGCTTGGTCTGACCCTTGGCAGTCTCGGAAATGCTGGGCGAAAAATAGCCATCCATTTTCTCGCGGTCAAAGTCATACTTGTTCTTCGCATCGGTCTGGAAGAAGTCATACCATTCCTTGTAGATGGTTTCCAGCGTGCTTTGCGACAGCGGATGATTGGTCAAGACACCAAAGCCGGTACGATGCAGGCTTTCAGTGAATTTTTTCGCAGCATCGGGTGCGCGATAATCAACTGGTTCTATGAACATGATGGCCTCCTTATTTCGACAATGGAGCTTGCAACCAGTCAGAAGACAGTGTTGCATCGATCAATTGTTTACATGCCTCTGCATCGACCTTCATACAAACGCGTGTTTCTGGTTTGCTGGCTTCCCAACCTGCCTGCGGATAAGGGATAGGCAGTTTTGCCATCATGGTCTGGCCATTGCCTATGCCTTCTTTGGCGACGCGTACGCGGCCAGAGTTGGTTTCGAAAATCTGTGGTGCCACCAGCCAGACAAATGCCAGTACATCATGGCCATAGCAGGCATGACCCAGGTCTGGGCGTATGCTTTGGTAGAAGTTGGCGTAGAAGTTGACTGCGTGTGACAGGGTATCCATCGCCACGTGCTTGTGTTTTTCTGCCAGAGCGGCAAAGAAAGTCGAAGGCAAGACCACGCGGTGAGTCACGTCCAGACCAACCATGGTCAAATCCCAGCCTGCCGTAAAGACCAGGTCAGCTGCATCAGGATCATTCCAGACATTGGCTTCTGCCACTGGTGAGACATTGCCTGGTTCATCAACGGTACCTGCCATCAGCACGACCTGCTTCAGCAGTTTTGGCAGTTGTGGTTCCATCTTCAGGGCCAGACCCAGGTTACCCAGTGGGCCAACCGCAACCAGGGTGATTTCACCTGGATGCTGGCGTGCCATCTTGACGATGAATTCTGCGGCGCTTTCTACTTCTGCCTTGCCACCGACTTCAATACGGCTGTTCAGGTTACCCAAACCGTCAGCACCGTGGATGAAGTCAGGCGGCGTACCGGCAGCCTTGGCAAAAGGTACGGGCACACCCTGGGCGACAGGGATATTGCGGCCAGCAATGCGCGTCAGGTACAAGGCATTGATGGTCGCCTGTTCAACATAGACATTACCGAAGGTCGTTGTAATGCCGACCATCTCGATATCAGGATGCGCCAGCGCGAAATACAAGGCCATTGCATCATCGACGCCTGGATCCGTATCAAAGATGACTTTATGTTTTGCTGTTGTTGACATGTGTATGCTCTCCAAAATTACACCGGCTGGCCATTGGGCAGAACCCAGTCGCGATGTGAATTGTTGCAGTTGACCCGGTTCAAGGAGGTCGAAATTGTGTTTTAAAACCTTAGACCGAAAAGCTAACCACAGAGGCACTGAGGGGGCACAGAGAAAGGCGAGTGAGTAGCCGAAGTGTTAGTGTTGTTGTAGGTTGGGCTACGCTTCATCAGCCCAACACTCGGCGTTTCAATAACGTATGCGTTTATCGCAGGTTGAGTGTTGGGCTGGTAAACCGTAGCCCAACCTACGAATAAGGCAACACTTCGGCTCTTCACTCGCTTTTCTCTGTGCCCCTCTGTGCCCCCTCTGTGTCTCTGTGTTGAAAGGTCTTAATTCAATAAATCAACGTGACTTCACAAACGGCTGACCAATCGCTTTCGGGGCGACGGACTTTGCCATCAAGCCTGCCAACACGATCACGGTCACGACGTAAGGTATCATTTGTATCAGAGAGCCCGGTACCTTGCCTATGCCAGGGAAGACTACGCCTTCGATCTGGACTTGCAGGGCGGCGAAGAAACCGAACATCAGGCAGCCCAGGGCTGTGTGCAGCGGACGCCAGTTACCGAATACCAGTGCAGTCAAAGCCAGGTAACCATTACCGGCAGACATGTCACGCAGGAAGAAGCCGCTTTGTACGATGGACAGATAAGCACCAGAGAAAGAGCACAGCACACCGGCACACAGCATAGCCATGAAACGGGTGCGTTCTACATTAATGCCAGCGGCATCTGCTGCATGCGGGTTTTCACCAACGGCACGCAGGCGCAGGCCAAAGCGGGTGTGGTACAAGACCCAGTGTACGACAGGGATCAGGGCAAAGGCCAGATACACCAGGGCGCTATGTCCACCAATGAGCTTGGTATAAAACCAGCCCAGGAATGGAATGCCAGCGACAGCGGCTGAACCTGGCAAGACAATATCAAACAGGCGTGCTTCACCCAGGTCAGGCGTGCGGCCACCTTGCTGGAAGAAATACTGGGCGATCACAAAGGTCAAACCACTGAGGGCGATATTGAGAGCAATACCGGCAACGAGCTGGTTACCCTTTTGCGTGATACTGACAAAGCCTTGCAGCAGGGCGATGGCGACAGAAATACCGACACCCGCCATGATGCCCAGCCAGGGGTTCTTGGTTACAAAAGCCACGGCGGCAGAGACAAAGGCTGCGGCCAGCATCTTGCCTTCCAGTGCCAGATCAACCACACCGCTGCGTTCTGCAAACAGGCCAGCCATGGCAGCAAACATCAATACCGGCGCATTGCGTATGGTCGATACCAGGATGCTGGAAAATTGAAAATCATCAAACATCATTTTTCCTTACGCTTGAGCAGGGCAGACAGGGCAGGGGCATACAGGTTTTCCATGGCACCGCAGAACAGGATGATCAAACCCTGGATAAAGATAAAGGTCTCTGGCGGGATATTGGCTTTTTCCAGCGACAGATCAAAACCACCCTGTATCAGCGCACCAAACAGGATGGATGACAGCAGGATGCCGACAGGGTGCTGACGCCCCATCAGGGCAATTGCGATACCGATAAAACCGGCACCGGCAGGGAAGTTCAGATTCAGGTAGTGGGTAGATCCCATGACAGAATTGACAGCCGCCAGGCCAGCCAGCGCACCGGAGATCATCATCGTCACGATAATCGTTTTGCTGATGGAGATACCGGCGTAATGCGCCGCATGCTGGTTCAGGCCGGTCGCGCGCAACTGGTAACCCCAGGTGGTGCGCCAGACGACAATGCCATAAATCACCAGCGCCACCAGTGCCAGTACAAAGCTGATGTTCAAAGGTGTTTCACCCAGCACAGGCAAGATGCCATTCAGCTTGGGCAACCACGACGCATCGGCAAACACGCGGCTGGCAGTATTTTGCTGGCCTGCCGGGATGAGGAAGCTGACAATCACATAATTCATCAAGCTGGCAGCGATGAAGTTGAACATGATGGTGGTCACTACCACGTGGCTGCCACGCCTGGCTTGCAGATAACCCGGCAGATACGCCCACGCCGCACCAAAGACAGCAGCACCCAGCATCGCCAGTGGAATCAGCAGCCAGCCCGGCAGGGACGAATCCAGCCACAGCAAGACCAGGGTCAGACCCAGGCCGCCCACATACATTTGGCCTTCGCTACCTATATTGAATAAACCGGCCTGCATGGCCACCGACACCGACAAGCCAGTGAAGATAAAGGTCGCTGCATAAAACAGGGTGTAACCCAGACCTTCAGGGTTCAGCACTGCTGCGTTGATCAAAATGCCCAGGGATTCAACCGGGCTTTCACCGAGCAGATAAATCACACCCGCCGCGACCAGTAAGGCGGAGAACAGGTTTAACAGCGGCAGGGCAAATGCGGTGGCCCAGCGTGGGAGGTCGGCTTGATTCATCTTGGTTTGGTCGCTTGTCTGTGCTTATCTGTATTTGCTTTGTTTCTTATTGTGCCTGCTAAGGCTCAAACTAATTTGTCGCCTGCATCAATGCGTATGTATGCCACCCATGAGGCAGCCTATCTCGGTCGCATCAAATTCTTCGGCTTTTAATTCACCAGTGATGGCACCACCAGAGATGACCAGGATACGGTCAGCCAGGGCACGCACTTCTTCCAGTTCTACCGATACCAGCAAAATAGCAATGTCAGCATCACGCATTGCCAGCAGGCGGGTATGCAGGCTTTCTATCGTGCCTATATCCACGCCACGGGTAGGCTGGCCGACCAGCATCAGTTTGGGATTGGAGGCAATCTCGCGCGCCATCACCACCTTTTGCTGGTTACCGCCAGACAGCAGAGCGATACGCAAATGCGGGTCAGCCGGGCGCACATCAAACTTGGCCAGCAAGTCTGTGCAATTTTTCAAAATGCTCTTGTAGTCCAGCAAACCAAAGGTCTTGCCCAGTTTTTTCTGGTAACCCAGGAAGCTGTTCATCATGACCGAGAAATTTTTGACAACGGCATCACGCAAACGGTCTTCCGGCACGTGGGCAATGCCAAGGTCGCGGAAAGTCGCTGGCAAGCCATCGGCATCCTTGCGGCCAGCAAAGGGCAAGTCCTTGCCCTGCATTTGCAGCTTGCCACTGGTGGGCAGGCGCATGCCGCTTAAAATTTCCAGCAATTCACTCTGGCCATTGCCAGAGACACCGGCAATCGCGACGATCTCACCGGCGCGGATATTGAAACTGACATTCTTCAACAGGCTGACTTTTTGCGAGTTCACCAGGTTCAGGTCCTTGACCTCCAGCACTGTCTCGCCCGGCGCATAGGCAGCACGTGGCAAGTGGGTGACGATAGGGCGGCCCACCATCATCTCGGCCATTTGCGCCGTCGTGGTGTCTTTGGTCGCGACTGAGCCGATGACAGCTCCACCGCGCATGACGGTGACCTGGTCGGTAATCTCTTGTATCTCTTGCAGCTTATGGGTGATCAGGATGATGGTCTTGCCCTGTTCCTTGAACAGGCGCAACACTTCAAACAGCGAAGCTGTCTCTTGCACTGTCAGCACGGCAGTCGGTTCATCAAGGATCAGGATATTGGCGCTGCGGTAAATCTGCTTGAGGATTTCCACCCTTTGCTGCACGCCGACAGACAAATCCTGTATCGTCGCCAGCGGATCCACATCGAGGGAATAGCGCTGGCAAATTTCGCGCAATTTTGCTTCAACTTCATGGCGCTTGGGTTTCAGGCGAAAGCCGCCTTCGGTACCCAGCATGACATTGTCAAGCACCGTCATGTTCTCGACGAGCATGAAATGCTGATGCACCATGCCTATGCCCAGGTTGATCGCTTCCTGGCTGTTGCGTATGTGCTGTTCTGCGCCATTGATGAGCAGCTTGCCGCTGTCGGCGCGGTAATAACCATACAGTATGCTCATCAGCGTGGACTTGCCTGCGCCGTTTTCACCTATCACACCGTGGATGGAACCCGGCGCAATGGAAAAGCTCACATCACGGTTGGCCTGTACTGCACCAAAACGTTTGGAGATCTGCTGAAATTCGACTGCTGGCTGCATACTTGAGCGTTTCTTTAAATGGCGGTGTGCAAGGTCTTAAACATCAATCAGGGCGCATCGTATCCATCTCAGACACTCGCGCCCCCTGTCTACAAATAACAAATCTGGTCAATGGCTACCCGGTATCAGACCGGGCACTTATTGCCTTCACGGAAATCAACCACCTTGACCTTGCCATTGATAATGTCTTGCTTGGCCGCGTTGACACGTTTTTCCATATCAGCGCTGACGACGCTGCGGTTATCTTTGTCCAGTGCCCAATCGACGCCGCCTTCTTTCAGGCCCTTGAACTGGGTACCGCTTTTCCAGTTGCCATTTTTTAACTGCATGAAACTGTCATAGATGGCCTGATCCACGCGCTTGACCATGGATGTCAGCATGCTGCCCGGGTGCATGTAGTTCTGGTTGGAATCAACACCAATACCGAGCTTGCCTTTTTCTTTTACCGCTTGCAAAGTACCCATGCCACTACCACCGGCTGCCGCAAAAATCACATCAACGCCGCGTTCAAACTGCGCGCGTGCCAGCTCGCCACCCTTGGCCGGGTCATTCCAGGCTGCCGTGGTCGTACCGACCATGTTCTGTACCACTTCTATCTTGGCTTCGGTCGCTTTTGCACCTTGCGCATAGCCGCAGGCAAAATTGCGTATCAGCGGGATATCCATGCCGCCTACGAAACCAACTTTTTTGGATTTGCTGGCAATCGCTGCTGCCACACCCACCAGGTAAGAACCTTCCTGTTCCTTGAACAGGACGGAGCTGACGTTATCGCCCGTGGCAATACCGTCTATCAGCACAAACTTGGTTTTTGGGAATTCCTTGGCAATATTTTGTACAGCAGTCGCCTGGCCAAAGCCGATGGCCGCGATCAGATCCACATTTTTGCGGGCCAGATTGCGCAAGACTTGCTCAGTCTGGGTGTCGCTGGCGACTTGCACTTCCAGGTAATTCAGTTTGGTTTCTTTCTTGAAACGCTCAGCACCTTCGGATGCAGACTGGTTGAAGGACTTGTCAAACTTGCCGCCTGCGTCATAGATCACTGCAAATTTAAGGTCTGCAGCATAAGCACTGGCCGCGCCGCCGACAGCCATCAGGGTCGCCAGGGACAGGCAGATTTGCTTGAGTTTCATGAAATTTCCTTCATCAGATGTCGTTGTGCTGTTGTGCTCACGAAGAGCATGCAGCGCCCAAATTAAAAACCATGTTTTCTGCTGCCACAGCCTGGGATTTGTAAAAAATCAAGCCAGTCTTGAAAGCCAGTGCAAGCCTAACATGGTGCAGACATTTCGTTTCAGCCACGCGGGCGAAATTTTATCAAAAACAGTGTTCGAGCTGGTGGCCGGGCATGATTTGCTGCCGCTGCCCAATTTTGGTGCCGTTTTTGGCGGCGACCTGGTCGTAATACGTAATTTTTTAGCCTTTTAGCTTCGTCTCTTAGCTTATCAAGCAGCTTTCCTGACCGCCATGAAGTCCAGCACTTGCTGGCGCTGCGGTATGGATGTCTGTGCACCCAGCTTGGTGACAGTCAGTGCTGCCGTGTATTGCGCTTCACGGCTGGCATCAATGACGCTGAGCCCGTTTGCCAGGCCAACCGCAAAGGCGCCGACAAAAGTGTCGCCAGCAGCAGTGGTATCCACCACATCAACCTTGACTGCCGGGATGAACTGGCTGCCTGTGCTTTCAGTGATCAATGCGCCGTGCTCACCCATGGTCAGCAAGACTGTGCCCGTACCACGTTGCAAGATTTGTTCCGAGGCTGCTTTGGCGCTGGCCTGATCGACAACCGTTACACCACTCAATTGCGAAGCTTCAGTTTCATTCAGGATCAGGTAATCAACCTGGGCCAGCAATGCATCGCTCAGGTCTTGTGCCGGGGCCGGGTTCAAAATCACTTTAACACCTTGGGCGCGGGCGATTTCTATCGCGCGGGTAACAGTAGGAAGTGGGGTTTCGAGCTGGCAAACCAGCAATTGCGCACCAGCGATGGTGGCAGTGGCTGCCTCAACCTGGGCCGGGGTCAGTGTCGCATTGGCGCCTGCCGCCAGGACGATGCTATTGTCACCGCCATCTTCTACCAGGATGCCTGCGACACCTGTAGCAACACCCGCTACCCGTGCCAGGTGGCTCAGGTCTATGCCTTCGGCAGCCAGGCAATCATGCGAAAAACTGCCAAAACCATCATCGCCTACTGCGCCGATAAAACTGACCTGCGCGCCCTGGCGGGCAGCGGCTACCGCCTGGTTGGCCCCTTTGCCACCGGGAATCTGACAAAATTCGTGACCATGCAGGGTTTCGCCCAGTGCCGGCATGCGCGGCGTGCGAAAAACCAGATCCATATTGACACTGCCGACTACAGTGATGCGTGGCTTCATGATGCTTGTTCTCGGTAAAAAGTTGTCGCGCAATCGTTTGCGCAATCGATTTCGTATTTAACTATGGAGCCTGTTTAACGTCAAGCGCAATCTGATTTTTTGGTCAAAATTTGTGCAAAATCGCGGCGGGCAGGCAACCATTTTATGAATATTGTTTTCAGTCTGTTTTGCTGGCATCTTCAGCGTAGGAATTTGTTGCATTGCATCAGATCATCGCGCAATGATAAATATCATTATTGCCAGAGAATTTCATCTAATTTGCCAGCGCGGGCTGATTGTGGGGCTGTCGCGGGTGGATGTCAAATTTGGTTAGCCGTGGAGGCAGGGGCTGGGCGCAGGCGTAAATCTGGGTTTGTGCTTCAGGCTTGATCTCAACACCAACAAGCTTTTCACTTTCCAAATAAATCGATTCAGCCAAGGGATACGTCGAAAATTGTGATAAATGGCTCACTTTTGCTCAAGTGCGTCCAACCTGGCTTGTATTATCTTTACCCGTTCCGGATAGCGATCTCCATCGATGCGGCCAAGAATTCGTTTTAATTGCATTGCATCGTAGTTGGCAAAATTGGGTGCCGATAATTTCTCTCGTTCTTCTTTTGCTTTTCCCCGTGGTGAAGTCAAAGCCCCATTCGTGTGACATTCGTCCGTCTCGGCGTATAGTTTCTTCACCCCGAATAGGAAGATAACAATTCCAATCACCACGAAGCCCAGGGCTTCCCATTGACGCCAAGAGTTGGGTTCTGCATGCAAAAAAATAGGTATACACCCAGGCATGTCATCAGTGGACCCAACAGCCACCCGGGCAATTTTTCCCAAGGCAAAAACATGCAGAGCTCTTTCTTAAAGTCCTCGATGATGGTATTGAGTATAGCAAATGCAAATTAAACATTGAACGAAAAAACCTGCGTGCCATTTGGCTAATCTGTGCATAAGCATAAAAAACAATCAAGGTTTTCATTGGCCCACCTTGTACTTTCGCCCATAAACCCGATTTAATCCCCCAATCTATATCAAAACGGGAGAGTTCAACCATGACAGCTCACATAGGCATAGTAGGCTGTTCCGCCGCAGGGGCGGCGCTTTGTTACCGCACCATCTGCGAAGAAGGGGCGGCCTTGATGGGCCCGCATGCCCATCCAGAAGTCAGCATGCATACACCTTCGCTGGCCTTGTACGTGGAATGTCTTGAGCGAGATGACAGGCAAGGCGTGGCTGATCTGATGCTGGTTTCGGCACGCAAACTGGCCGGGGCAGGGGCGGATTTTTTGATATGTCCTGACAATACGATACACCTGGCCTTTGATCTGGTACAGGCGGCTTCGCCCTTGCCCTGGTTGCACATTGCTGAAGAAGTCGCGGCTACTGCGGTGCAGCGCGGCTATCGCCGGGTAGGTATTACAGGAACAGACTGGCTCATGGGCAGTGAAGTTTATCCTGCCGTCTTGCGCAACAAGGGCCTGGATTTTGTCTTGCCAAATGCAAAAGACCGGGCGCGTTTGAACGGCATCATCATGGATGAACTGGTGTGTGGCATCATCAAGCCAGAGAGTGTGGGAGAATTTCTCACTATCATAGACAGACTCAAAGACGCTGGCTGCGATGCGGTAATACTGGGTTGCACAGAATTGCCATTGATCGTTAATGACGACAATTCCAGTCTGCCCACTTTGGACTCCACCCGCCTGCTGGCGCGGGCAGCTTTGCGAAGAGCAATTGCCAGATAGCGGGAAGCAAGACGGCGCTTGCTCAGCCAGCACGCAAGCTCTCAACTGCCGTTTTCCTGGCACTGTTAGAATCGCAGTCCCACGACTTGCATCAACAAATTCATGAGCAACGACACAGGTAATAAATTTCTATCTTTATGCCGGGCAGCCTATAAGCGCCAAGGCATGCGCATATTCTGCGCTGCGGCCATGATCGCGGTGGCTGCCTCTTACCGCAGCAAGCAGTTTGATGTGGATATCATGCTCAAATTGCTGGCGGTCACTGCGGGCTTTTTTCTGGTGGCAGTGGCGATTGAATGGCAGCGCGCGCGAGTCGCACAAAAAAAGGAATAGCAAGAGCAGGGCATGCAATAGCGACTACATGCCAGCACAACGATCGATGAAATCTACCAGCGTAACTGCGGCATATGGATGCCAGGCACTATACCAAAGGCAGACAGCACGATCACGATCAGCAAGACGATGAACAGCACGCGCACCACTTGTGCTACTGGTGCAGGCAAGGGCAGGAAACCAACCAGCCACCAGATCAGACCGAACACAACAAGGTAGATAATAAGATTGACGAGCTGAACCATGATTTACCTTTTAAAAAAACAGCGATGAAGTGACAAGCATAGGTACATCACTGACTCGTGAAACACGCGAAAATGGTGAACATATGCTTGCCTGTGGATTTACTTCTGTGGCAAGACGACGATAGTGTCACCTGGTTTGCCAGGTTCGCCAGTTTTACCTTTTTGACCGTCATAGCCTGGTGCACCTTTTTCACCTGTTGCGCCTTGCATGCCATCGGCGCCCGCAGGGCCTGTGGCTCCTACAGAGGCAGGTGTGCCTGTTGCGCCCGTGGCACCGGTAGCGCCAGTCGCTCCGGGTGCACCGGCAGGGCCGGGTACAGCCACTGGAACTGCAACCGGCACGGCAACTTGTGCAGGTTGACGGTCACAGGCACTGGTCGCCATTACGCCAGCGAGTGTCAAAATCAGGATGGAAATTTTCATGGGGTAGCCTTGGTTGATTAAATATCGGAACTTCATTAGCTTCAAGAGCGAAGCTGACATCCATCTGCATGCAGGCAGCGCCAGCACAGATATCGCAATGCTCACACAGCATGCGCGCAATAAAGCTGCCCATCCGTACGCTGACGAACATACCGGGCTGTTTATTTGACCTATATTGGCGATACCGGTAATACAAAGTGAAGTACAAAACTCTGATTAGCTGCACCGTAAAAGCAATTGCTGTGGCTGGCGGGGATGAAATGGATCCAAGAAATAGCTCAAAGAAGAGAAAAACCGCAGACCTGTAAAGTCTGCGGTTTTTTTTTGTAATGACGATTGCTAATGACGATTGCTAATGACGATTGCTAATGACGATTGCTAATGACTGTTGGCTTAGTCAGCTTACTTGGTTTTTGCCTTCACCTGCGTTTTTGGCAAGGGGTTCAGCTCATTCCAGATATGACTGACAGTCACGGTATTACTCGTGTGGCAGCTAAAGCAATTGGTACCGCCTGCCCAGTTGATGTTCGAGCCCTGATGCACGGTTTCCATCGTGGTATTGGCCAGTCTGCTGGTACCGACCTGGTTGATGGCCGTGGCTGGTGGTTTGTCTGAATCAGGTGCGCGGCCACCCGTGGTCCAGGTTGAACCTATCATCAGGTAATTCTTGCGTACATCGCCTGGTGCCAGTTGTGAAATGACGCTATTGTTGATCGACAACAAGTCAGTATTGGATTCAGGCGGGGTGATGACAGGGCCAGCATGGGTAGGGTCAGCCTGGCGTGGATTCTGGTCGGCTGCCGCGCCCCAGGGTTTCCAGCGTATGGTGTCATTCGGTTTGACTACGCAAGGCTTGGTCGTGTCGGTGCAAGTGATGCTATTGCCGGAAGCCTTGTACAGGGCCTGGTTGAAAGGGCCTGTTGCGCCATCCTGGCTGAACAGCCATTTACCCTTGGTGTTTTGCGGCACCAGTTTCTCTGCGCCGTTCACATCTATGTATTTGTATTCGGCATTTGGCGTATTGTCCATGTGCTCAAAGGTTGCCCAGATCAACTCAGGATTGCCTTTTGCGCTGCCGACCACATGCGCACCGACCAGTGCCAGTTTGGTTTTTTTGTTTTTGACTGCGCCCGGTTTCAGCGATGCTGGCTGGTTGATGCTGACATCTGGTATTTCAGCATCGATGATGATGAATTTCTTTTTGGTTGCTTCATCAAAACCTGTCGTTTCTATCCATGCCAGCTTGACTTCAACAGCCAGCGCTTCTGGGGCTGCCAGGTCACGCAGTCCGGCTTTCTTGGCATAGGCAACCACGTCGGCCAATTCTTGTGCAGTGGTTGGATACATCAGGTTTGCCGGTGCATTCGGTTTTCTCTGCGTCAGGAAGTAGGCGAACAAATCATTCGCGGCTATCGAGTAATACACCAGCGAACCATTTTGTGCGACCAGCACATTGCTGCCACCTGCCTGGCCTATGGTCATATCGACTTCATTACCTGCTGCATCCAGATAAATCAGGCCACCCTTGGCATCCCGCTTGAAGCTTTGCACGATATTGCTGTCGGTACTTGCCGCGGTCAGCAAGGCAGTTTGCTTTTTGGGCAGGCGCGCACGCAGGTTGGCAGCCAGATCAGTTTCTATCTGCTTGCCACCCTTGGCCAACAGGATGACCTTGCCAGTTGCACCTACTTCAGCATGATCTATTTCTACCGTTTTACCAGCCTTGTTGAGCGTGGTTGCCTTGCCACTCGGTGCCAGCTTGGGCGGCAAGACTTCAAACAATTTGCCTGACTTGTCAAATGCCACAGGCAGATTATTCGGCCCCAGTTGCCGCAGCAAAGGGCTGAAGTTCATTGCCTGCCTGGTCAGTTGTGGTATGAAGTTGCGCGCTCCATTGGCGGCTGGTGATACCCCATAGAAAGCTGAAGAAGAGAAGATATGATCGCCACCAGAGAGCCCTTTGGGTGTGGGTGAAGTCAGCCATAAAAACATCTGGTGTGACCATTGATAAAAACTGCATGCCGACGCATCAGCAAAATTCACGCTGTCGGCAGCTTTGACCAGGCCACCGTTGGTAACACCGGCGGGCTCAAACCATTGCGCGAATGGAATTGGCGCCGGCCCACCGGGATTAGCCGGGGTAGAGGTAGTGCAGGTCGGCTTGGCATCCGGCGGCAGGATTTGTGCTTGTGCCAGCGGACACAGGCAAGCCGTAGCCAGTAAAGAAATGCAGGTAGTCAGTTTCACTGCGTGGGCAGGCTTGCGCTGCTTGCGGTCAGACGTGTTCATGGTTTCCCTTTCGTTGGTTTTGTTTTGATGTGTCGGTAGTGTCGGTAGTGATGCGGATTTATCCGGGTACTACCGTAACTTTCAGTGTTGGCTGGGCTGCTGCTGCCCGTTCTCATTCGCACCCTTCATCTGCATTCGAAAGATTATCATTTTTTTATTTAAAATTATAAAAAAGATTAGACTTTATGTTAATTATTGTCATTTTCTGGCCTGCTCTGCGCAACCCAAGCTTGTCGCCGGCATTCAGGTTTAAATTTAAAAACATTTGTCTCATGTTGAAAACAATTGTTTATAATGTGAAGAAATCCCAAACCGTCAGGCAAGAACATGACAGCAACACCATCCAAAAAAGAACAGCTCTACCAGCTCATCGCTGCCCAACCTTTTATCTCGCAGCAAGAGCTGGCAGACCAGCTAGGTTTGTCACGTTCTGCCGTGGCTGGGCATATCGCCGCGCTGATACGAGACAAGCGCTTGCTGGGCCGGGCCTATGTCTTGCCAGACCAGCGACCAGTCGTATGCATAGGCGGGGCAAATATAGACCGCAAATTGCGTACCCTGGGGCCGGTGCAGATGGGTACCTCGAACCCGGTCAGCCAGCATGAAGCTTTTGGCGGTGTCGCCCGCAATATTGCCGAGAACCTGGCACGCCTGGGCATGCCAACACGCCTGTTGTGCGCGGTGGGTGACGATGCCGCCGGGCGTAGCATGCTCGATCATGCGCAATCCGTAGGCATAGATGTCAAAGCCTGTCTGCAGGCGGCTGGAGTGCATAGCGGCAGCTATACTGCCTTGCTCAATGATGAGGGCGACATGGTGCTGGCATTGGCCCACATGGAATGCTGCGATGCCCTGACACCGGATTACCTGCACAGTCGCCAGACCCAGCGCGGCCACGCCGCTTTCACCATCATCGACTTGAATTTACCGACAGATAGCATAGGCTTGTTATTACAAGAAGCGCATCAACAGGCGATGCCGCTGATGGCGGTTGCTGTGTCTGAACCCAAGATGGCACGCCTGCCGCAGGATTTGCATGGCTTGCGCCTGCTGTTATTGAACCAGGGCGAATTCGCAGCTGCTGTCGGACATGGCATTCAAAGCCAGGCAGAACTGGAAGCAGCCTGCAAACAATTGCAGCAGCGTGGCGTGCAGGACATCATCGTCACCAAGGGCGTGGCAGGCGTAACTTTTACTGGCAGCAGTGGCATGCAGCACATGCCTGCGCCATCAGCCAGTGTGCGCGATGCCACAGGTGCGGGCGATGCCTTTGCCGCAGGCGTAGCCTGGTCTTTGTGTAGCCAGCCAGACGATCTGCGCCTGGCCTGTGAATATGGTTTGAAGCTGGCGAAACTGACGCTGGAAAGCGATGCGACAGTGGCGGCAACGATCAGCCCGACTATTTTTGAAGAAGCTTAATAAATAACAATAAATACGCGACTTATCCTGTATTTCTAAAAAAGGAAACATCATGCAATCTTATCTGGTCTTATCCGACGAAGTCCGTGCTGCCCGCCTGGCGGCCAAGCCTGTGGTGGCACTCGAATCCACCATCATTTCACATGGCATGCCTTATCCACAAAATGTGCAGACTGCACGTGAACTGGAACAAATCATCCGCGATGGCGGCGCCGTGCCAGCCACCATCGCCATCATGAATGGCAAAATCCATATAGGCTTGAATGACGAAGAACTGGAGCTGCTGGGCAATTCGCCCGACGCCATGAAAGTCAGCCGCCGCGACCTGGCTTATGCACTGACCAATAACAAACTCGGTGCAACGACAGTAGCCGCCACCATGATCTGCGCCGCGCTGGCAGGCATAGAAGTGTTTGTCACCGGCGGCATAGGCGGCGTACATCGCGGTGCTGAAACCAGTTTCGATATTTCTGCTGATTTGCAAGAGCTGGCCCGCACCTCGGTTGCCGTGGTTTGTGCCGGTGCCAAATCCATACTCGACATAGGCCTGACGCTGGAATATCTTGAGACCCATGGCGTGCCAGTCGTTAGCGTAGGCCAGCCAGCCTTCCCGGCTTTCTTTACCGCCGACAGCGGTTACAAGGCAGACTTCCAGCTCGACACGGCAGAACAACAGGCAGAATTCATCCACGCCAAATGGAACCTGGGATTAAACGGCGGTATCGTCATTGCCAATCCGGTGCCGGTAGAATCAGCCATGCCCAAGGAAGAGATAGAATCCATCACCCAAAAAGCACTGCAACTGGCAGATGAGATGGACATCACCGGCAAGGCCATCACACCTTTCCTGCTGAACCGCATCAAACAAATGACAGAAGGCCGCAGCCTGGAAACCAATATTGCGCTGGTCAAAAACAATGCAGTCGTCGGCACGCAATTGGCGCTGGCCTTGCATCACTTGCGCAAGCGTACGGTGTAAAATTTTATAGTGTGCGCCGTGCGCACCATGTCAATTCCTGGTAATGGCTGCAGTCCTGAAGCTTGTGCTGCGTCGATGATGTTGACATGATGTGGGCAGGGGGCCAGCTTGTTTTAAAAAACGGGGCTTCATTGCCCTGTCGTACAAGCCAGCCCTATCTGTTCATCGAGTCGCTTGTTGATCGTGATGCTGCAAAAACGCAATATGCTCATGCCTATCAGGGCTTTTTCATCCGGCTTGTCGCCGTGCTTGATGGTCTTTAACAGCACGACTTCCGGCAGGGTGAATTTTGCACCGCCAAAATCCAGCCTGGTGGGGCTAGTGTCTTTCTGTCCCTTGCCGCAGCCCGCAACACCGCGCACTACACAATCGTCTTCTGTTAAGGGACGACCCAGGTAGGCCGCTTCAAACTTACTGCTGCCTGCGCCCGTGTCTATCATGCCCCAGACGGCGTCTTTGCCCTCTGCCGCGATCTGGGTAAACAGTTTGTTTTTCTTGAACCAGTAGGCCGTGCTGGTCTTATCCAGAGTGAAGGGGCTATTGGCGGGATTGACTGTCCAGCGTTTCTGGCTGAAGTCCAGTTTGATGGGCTTGTCGAAAACCAGCTGGGGAGAAATCATGCCTGCCACGCCTAACTTGGCGAGATCAGGATTGTCGGGGATGATGACCACCGTTTTCAAGTCTATATTCTGACCAGCCAGGGTCGCCTGCAAGACAGGTTGCATCTTGATGGGGACAGGGGTGCCCGCATGGTCTTTACCTGTGGCGACCACGGGTAGCCTGGCAGGGTCCAGGCCCAGCAGGCTGGCGGTGCTTTCGGTGATGACCTGGTTGCTGGAACCGGTATCGACCATCATCTTGATCGTCTTGTCGGCGACCTGTAATTCAACCGTGAAAAATGAAGCACGTTCATCCCAGTTCAAGGGAATGTTCAAGACCTTGTCCAGTGGTTCTGCGGCGGTGGCGGGCAGGCTGGCGAGTGCAGCGAAGATGGCAGAGCAGGCAAGCAAACTGAAAGAGGCTGGAAACAGCTTCATGGTGTGGTCCCCTGGAAAAAGTATGAGCCTGCTTTGACTTCAGGGGATCAGAAAGGTTCAGTGGCACTTGATCATGAATGCCGCCACAACCGGCGGCAGTGTCAGCTATTATCAAACTGCGGGTATTTGGCTCCTTCAAGCATGTCTGCTACTGAGCAATTCACGCCAGGCAATTTGTGCCAGCTTGGCTCGCCCTTGCTGGTTTGCATCATGTTTGCCCAGTGCAGGGTCGTGTTATCAGACGAGGTTGCCATCTGCATCTGGAATACCCATTGCTCTTCGAGTTTGCTCATGTGACCAAAACCGGTCACGGTACCCTGAAAGCGCTTGCTGCCAATAAAGCTGATTTGCACCTGGCCATTCGCTGTCACTGTACCCACCATGCTGCGCTGTTGCGGTGATTGCGTCCTGCCGCTGGATTCTGGATCAAACATCAGGGCCGACGATACGCCCCAAAAATAACCGTTCTTATAGCCAGAGATATGCCAGACAGTCTGGTCACCCGTCCAGCTCAATACATTGTCGCTGCTTGAAAACTGCAATGCTGGCAGGTCAGGGTAAGTGACATACCAGTAGGTATCCGCCAGAAAATCCCAGGTAGTGCGATTGCTTGCAGACATGCTTGACTCCTTTGTTTGGTTGGAGACAAATTAAGAAACTGTTGTGGGCAATATGCCAGGGTAAATCATTTAAAACAGCTTGCTTACTCTTCCTGCGGCAACTCATGAATCACCAGCCCCGCATGGGGTGGTAAAGGTTTTTGCCACGACTTGTGGCGCAAGGCGCGTTTGCAGTCGTGGATACCGGCGGCCCAGCGGGCTTCCATGGTAGCCATGCTGAAATCGACATCCTTGAAATAATTGTCGTCCGGCAGTGCCTTCATGATCAGGTGGACGACGTTGATGGTATGGTCGCAGCCCATTTCCATCAGCGGCTTCAACTCTTCTTTTTTACGTTCTGATGCTGGCAGATGTTCAGTCAGTGTGCGTATGGCGCGCTGCAGGTCTTGTATGCGCTGGTAGATCAGCAACTGCTCTGCCGAACGGCTTGCATACTGTATGCTTTTATAGCGCGTCATGGCCGCAGAGATCGATTCTGGACGGGTCTCTGACGGGTCCCACAGATCAATCATGAAGCACAGCGCATCTGCTTTTCTTTCTTCATCCAGAAAGACATCAAGCGGTGTATTGGAATACACACCACCGTCCCAATAGGCACGATCGCCTATCTTGACTGGCGCAAAACCGGGTGGCAGGGCGCCGCTGGCCATGATGTGTTCAGGCCCCAGACGACCACGCTTGCTGTCAAACACCACGCCCTGGCCGCTGTCGATATCCACTGCGCAAATGCTGACGCGTATCGGGCCATCGTTGAGGTAATCAAAATCCACATATTTTTCCAGCGTGGCCTTGAGGGGGGATGTGTCGTAAAAACCTGCTTCTTCTATAGGTACCCTGGCATTGATATCCCAGGCTGCACCAAAGCGCGGCTTGAAAAAACCATTGACACCCTGAGTGATGGCGTTAAGAGTATTGAGGTTATTGGTCAGGTTCATCCATGGTGAGAAGGTCGGCCAGAAGCTGCCACGGCTGACGGCGTCGGGTGCCAGGCTGTCCCAGAAAGCACGGAGTTGGGTGAGACGCGTTTCAGGTGGGTTACCGGCAATCAGCGCACTGTTGATGGCACCTATGGAGGTACCTATGATCCAGTCCAGTGGCGTGTGTGCCTCATACAATTGCTGGTACACGCCTGCCTGATAGGCACCCAGGGCACCGCCACCCTGCAAAATCAATACGGTATCTTGATGACTCATGTGCGGTTTCAGATGAATCCGCCGAGTTGCACCAGCTTGTGCTCCTCGCCATCATGGGTGACCGAAATCAGATCAACCTGGAAAGGGGCATTCAATTCATGGCGCAAATGTGCGCCCTGGCTGACGGCAGCCATAAAATCATCTCCCGCTTCTGTGGATTTGACGATTTCTTTTTGTTCATTGCGGCTGATCAGGCGGTAGTGCATAAGTTCCTCGCGGAAAGAATAAAGTGAGTCTGGAATAATTCTGAAATGATGCCAGGATGAGGCTTGCCGGGCTATTCTAGCACGCAGTTTTTGATGGCATGTGACAGCATGTAAAAAGCAAAAAACCATCTTTTGTAGCTAAACGTAAGTGTGCATGTTCAGAAAAATAAACGATGTCATAATGCTTCGCTTTATGATGCCGGAAAAGCGGATTGATACTTGCGGTTCCGGCAGGTGACATTTTCCGGAGCATGGCTATGCAAGGCATGATTAAAATGGTGAAGCTGGTTCGCACATCGCCCACAGAGCGGCATTGCGAAATCGAGTTGTCACAGGCACCGCAGGGTGAGGGTGCGACCCCCTTATATCTGGTGAATGTGCGTGAAGGTCATCCTGATGCTGAATGGCAGGAAAGCACGAGGACCCCTTTCCCTGTCGCCCTGGGTCAGGCGCAAGTTTTGTATGCCCAGGTGTTAGCCAGCAAGCTCGAACAGGGTTTCGTGGATACATCTGTACCTCCATCCATTCCAGTTACTCCAGCAGCACAGGACCAGGTCAAGGCTGATGCCATGCAATGGGGCCACTCGTCGCAAACCCTGGTGCAAAAAATCAGTAAACCAGCCTCTGTATCCGGACAAGAAAAAATCCTGCTTGATCGCCTGCCGCCGCGCGCCTGGTCTGGTATGTCCAGGGCAGAGCGTACCCGCACTGTCTGGCGCATAGGCGAGCGCCGCCTGTCTGCCGCCGTGCCACGCCTGGTAGAACTATTGGGCAGCGCCGATGCCATGCTTGATTATTGCGTCGCCTATGCCATAGGGCGTTGCGGTGATGCCGGTGCCAAACAGGCCATGCATGAGCTGAGCCAGCGTTCCAAAGACGCGCATGTCAACCACATGGCGCGGCAAGCTTGGCTGGCATTGGCGACACCAGAAGAAGCACAGCAGTTTGCCCAGGATATGATCACGCAATGGCCAATAGAGCTGCTTGCGGCCTGGCAAAAGGCGCAGCAGGCAAGGGACTTGCAAAAAGGCATGGATGAAGTCCTGCTGGCCTTGCTGTCTGCCAAGTCATGGGGTGCTTGGCGTCATGATGACTGGCTGGAGCAACTGGACATGATAGACCAGGCAGGCATTTCTTCACTGGCGCGGCATTTGCTGTTGCAGCAGTTGCGCAACCTGCCAGTGAATCTGCTGGTGTTCCGCGCCTTCCGCCATTTGTACAAAACTGCAGAATTCCGCGCCGATGCAGAACTGTTCGGCATCCTGCATCAGCGCTTTGAAAAAGCCTGGCCTTTGTTTTTGCTCAGTTCCAATACCAGCTATGTATATCTGGAAAGACGTTACGTCAGTTATGCCGACGAAGTCAAAAAAACGAATACCCGGGTCGCCTATTCCAGCCTGACCCGTGATTACCTGCGCCGCCGCACCTGGCGCACATTGCGCCGCCTGGGCGAGCTGGAAAGTGCCGATTTCACCAGCATGGCAACGGGAGTATTGCTGGCCTGCGATGATGCCCATGCTGACAAGGCACACATACAAAGACTGGTTAACTGGAATTACCAAAGCCGTTCTTACACGACAGAACTGCGCTTTCTTTCACCCTATGCCAGCTGGATGGTATTCAACCAGCTTGTGCACCAGCATGATAGCGACGTCAAGACCAGCCGTACCGCACTCAAATGGTGGATACCCGCAACGACAGATAATCTCGATTATCCACCGCGCACGAAACGGCAGGAAGCTTTCCCAAAACTATGGGATGCCGTACCAGAAAAATTGCTCTATCTGATGCAACACAGCCAGTGCCTGGGCGTACATGTATTTGCTGCCCGTGCCCTGGTGGATAACCAGGCTTACTGCCAACAATTGAGTGTGGAGCAGTTGCAGGGCTTGCTGCAAAGCGCCTATCTGCCGACCAAAGAATTTGCTTTTACCATCGTCAAGCAACGTTTTGCACAGCAAACGCCAGACCTTAACTGGCTGATGATTTTGCTGGCAACGGATTATCAGCCTGCTGCTGATTTTGCGCTGGGCTTTATCCGCAAGACGCCAGAGCTGTATGCGCAAGACGCTGGCCTGATCGTGGCGATGATCACCAGCCCGTCACAAGGCGTGCGCGAAACTTGCCGTTTGCTGGCGCATGCTACAACTGCTGCGACACGGCTGCTAATCTTGAGCCGCCTGTCCATCTGGGCAAGGCAGACCACCATGGCGGCAAACCAGATCGACACTTTGCGGGATGACTTGCAATGGCTGATCCAGCATGTGCTGGCAGAACAAGTCGCGCAATTGCCAGACCAGGATATTGCCTTCTGGTGTGATCTGCTGCAGTCAACGAACTTCTGGCAACAGGCGCTGGCGACCGATATCTTGCTGGCCCACCCGGCTGGCATCGCCCATGTTTCGCCGCTGACACTACGTGATTTATTGCAGGACGCTGATCCCGGCAGGCAAAGCCTGGGCAGCCGTTTGTTTGCGGCCTTGCCCGCCGACGTATTGCGCCAGCAGCCTGATCTGGTCGCGACCCTCGCAACAGCGCTGGATGCGCGTGTGCGGGCGGCCATGACACCGGTGATTACCCAGCTCGCTACAGATGCGACTTTTTCTGGAAAATTGCTGGCACACTTTATCGACGTCATCTTCCGTAGCGATAATACTGATGGTGAAGAGAGCGTACATGCCGACATCATCAACTGGTGCAGTGGCCCTTTGCTCACAGCAATAATGGCGCAGCCTGCGGATATGCAATGGCGTTTGTTGCAGGCCCGCAGCAAGGGGGCGCAAGAATTGGGTGCCATGCTGTTGATACAGGCAAGCGGCACATTGGCTGCCAGCCTCAGCGTCCTGCAATGGGCCTTGCTGGGCAGGCACGCCGTCTTGCAAGTGCGGCTGCGTGCCCAGCATTACTTCAACCAGCATGTGCCTGAAGTGCGCGCCAGCCTCAACGATGCACTGCGCATACTCGATACCCGCTGGCCAGAAACCCGCTCTTTTGCGGCTGACTATTTTGCCCGCAATATCAGTGCTGACGAATGGTCGCTGGCCCAGTTGCTGGCTTTATGTGACCATCAGCAAGCTGCCATACAAAGACTGGGCAGGCAATTGATTACCCGCCATTTCCGTATGGAAGACGCCGCCGAATATGTATTGAGCCTCGCCCAGCATCCATCAGCCAACATGCAATTATTTGTCAGCCAGTGGCTGGAGCAAAGTGTGCAGGCATATGATGATATGCAGGCAGCACTTCATCATCTTCAGCAACTGCGCCCTTATTTTCTCAGTGTGCTGTCACATGTGAACAAGGCGCGCACGGTCAAGAACCGCGTGATCCGTTTCCTGCAGGATCAGGGTTTGCTGTCTGAAGCACATGCGCAATTTGTCGCACAGATTTTCACGCGTCAGGTATTGACCGTAGCGATACAGGACAAGGCGCAATACATTCTGGGCCTGACGCAATTGCAGGCAGCGTATCCGGCACTGGCTGAATCAGCCGACTGGCCCATGCAGCTCGTTGCTCCACGCCTGCATCAAGATATAGCCACCATTTCTGCGGAGTCTGTATGAAGTTTGAATACCGCTATTTTGGCAATAGCCAGGTGAATGACAGCGCCACTGCCACCAGCTTGCAGTTCGCGCCTGACACTTTGCGCACACCCACGTATTTTTCCGCCACCCTGCAACCCACGCTGGCGCTGGCTTACCGCGAAGCGATCAGTGCCATGCATGATGTGGTGGTGTCTGATCTGCGCACCCAGCCCAAGGACAGGACGGCTTACTTCGCCTGGCTGGCAGAGAATGAGGCCAGCCTGCTGGCAGATTTCATGGCACAGGAAAAAGAGCTGCGCGAAAAGATCACGCCGCTCCGTGCAGAACTGACCAAGGTGCAGAATCAAAAATATAGCCTCATGCAACCTTTCTACAAGGCGCAGCGCGAATACTTTGATTACCTGTACAAAGAAAACCGCGACATGTGGATCGTCCTTGACCCTGTCATCACCGTGCATCCCGACAAGGTGTTCTTTGAATGCTTCAGCCGTGATGAATCAACTTATGCCAGCCTGAGTTGTCGCCACAGTGTATTCAAACATCTGGGTGAATTTGCCTGCGGTACTACGAATATTGATTATTCGTCTGCGCTGTATGAAGAGTTCCAAAAGATACGCGCCTATAAAGAAACCCGTTTTGAAATCCAGGCCGATGGCTTCCAGGTGCAAACCGGTCATGACGAGCAATACCATGAGGCCAAGATAGACTTGCCAGACAGCTGGATGCGCGGTTTTTTGCAAGTCAGCACTGCTATGTCCATGCCTGCCCACAAGCTCGATTTGCACCCCATGGATGTGCATAGCATCTGCCACATCCTGCGCCGCAAGACTGAGCGGGTAGGGCCGCGCTCGATACGCTTCATCCTTGAGCCGGGTAAGCCCATCACCATGCTGTTTGAGCCATGGGGTATCAAGCTGGTATGTCAGCGTTCTGTCTTTACCGGCAAAGAGGCCGCAGAGGTCAGGATATGGGGCCGCCGTCGCTTGCTGACACTGGAACGCCTGATCGCAGTCGCCGACAAGTTCAGCGTCATGCTCATGGGAACAGGTTTGCCCAGCTTCTGGATCGCCCATCTGCCTGACATGGATTACACCCTGGGCTTATCTGGCTGGACAGCCAATGACTGGTCACGCGCCGGGCAATTTGATTTGCTGGCACCGCGCCTTGATGTTGATGACACGACGGCACAAGCCGTGGCACATGCCTTGTCTTCGCAATGGTCAGCCAGCACCGCCAGCCTGGCGCAGCAATTGCAACTCGACAGCAAACTCGTGGCATCTGCCTTGACCGGCCTCATGCAGGCAGGCCGCGTCGTCTATGACGCGGTGGATCAGCTAGCCCGCTGGCGCGACCTGGTGCGCGAACCCATCAATGTTGCCAGCCTGCGCTTTGCCAGTGAACGTGAAGCGCTGGCCGCACAACTCGTGCATAAAAACCTTTTGCTTGATTTGCAGTCTGCCCGCGTCGCCGGTGGTGGCATCGAATGGAAAGCCAGTGTCAGCGCGAGTATCACGAATACCAAGAAACTCAGCAAGACCATGATCAGGCTGGACAACGATGACAGGCTGGTCGAAGGCAATTGCAGTTGCGATTACTACGTGCGCAACCGTATGTTCCGTGGGCCTTGTGAACATATGCTGGCTATCAGGCAAGTAGCCAATAGCAAGCAGTGATGACAAGCAGTGAGAGACCCAGCATTACAAGTTTTTACATCGTAGTTATTTACAGGAGGTGAGCAGGACATTAGAATAGATTTTGGCAGGAAGGCTCTTGCAATCCGGATGGTGTATCGCCATCCATGTTTTTTGCTTAGCTATGCATCACTGAGTTTCTCTTCACTGTGCCGGAAACGACTACCGGCGTGATGACGATGTGGATTCCGTGAACCCCATCACGCCGGTAGTCGTTTCCGGCGTCGAGTGGAGCCTCTCAGTCTGAAGGCTCTTCGATGAGCTTCCTGCCGCTTTCCCTTCTTTTGTCTGGCTCACCGTTTTTGATTTATTTGGAAAACGTGAATTCTTTTGTCGCTCTTTGATATTTGCTGATACCAGCGCGCCAAAAGAAAACAGAGACCAGCGTCATGACACAACAACAGCAAGCATCTGTACAAAACGCATCTGACAAACCCCTGTCACAGATGACACGCGATGAATTGTATGCCCACCTGCGCACGACCACCAAAGATGCCGTGGTCTTGCAAGAGATGCGCCGCCTTGGCTTCTGGCCTGCCGATAGTGGCAAGCCATCGGTGACCGACGAACTCATCACACGCGAAGCTGCACTCAGTAAAGAATTAAATGACTTGACGGCCCAGTTACGCCGCGTGCAAGACCCCAAGGCAGCCCTGCGCGACATGCGCAAGCAACGCATGGCAGCAGCAAAAGAAAAGCGCGAACTGACCAAACAAAAACATGCGCAATTGCGCCACGCCAGGGCACTGGCATGGCAAGAAAAACGCCAGAACGACATAGGCTATCTGGGCGACGGCGTTTCCACTGGCTTGAATTACACCAGCACCAATACCGAAAAGCTGGCGCGTTATCAATTGCCCGCGCTGCAAAAGTCGCTGGACCTCGCAACGGCGATGGGCATACCACTGGCCGAATTGCGCTTCATGAGTTTCCAGCGCAAGGTCAGCCAGGTCAGTCACTACCAACGATTCGCCATTCCCAAAAAGACTGGTGGTCAGCGTTTTATTTCTGCCCCCATGCCGCGCCTCAAGCGTTGCCAGTACTGGGTGCTGGATCACATCCTCGCCAAAGTACCTTGCCATCCTGCTGCCCATGGTTTTTTGCCGCAACATTCCATACTCAGCAATGCCTTGCCGCACGTGGGGCAGGCCGTAGTCATCAACCTTGATTTGAAAGACTTCTTCCCCAGCATAGAATATCCACGCGTCAAAGGTGTTTTCAAATCACTGGGTTATGGCGACCAGATTGCGACCCTGCTGGGCCTGCTGTGTACTGAACAGGCAACAGAAGAAGTGCGTGTTGATACGCAAACATATTTTGTCGCTGGCGAAAAACGCAGCCTGCCACAAGGTGCGCCATCCAGCCCGATGATCACGAACATCTTGTGCCATACCTTGGACAAGCGCCTGCATGCGGCAGCGACCAAGCTGGGTTTTGTATATACCCGTTACGCCGATGATCTGACGTTTTCCAGCAAGCAAAAAGAACGCCCACCGGTCGGCAAACTCCTGTGGCGCGTCAAACAGATCATCGCCGATGAAGGCTTTACCCTGCATCCCGACAAGCAGCACATCATGCGTCACAGCCAAAAGCAGGAGGTCACCGGCATCGTCGTCAACCACAGCCCGACGATCGATGCCAAGACCCTGCACCGCTTCCGCGCCACCTTGCACCAGGTAGAAAAAAATGGTCCGGCTGGTTATCACTGGAATGGCAATACCGATGTCTTGTCAGCACTGGAAGGCTATGCCCGCTATGTCTGCATGGTCAATCCTGTAAAAGGTAAACCATGGCTGCAACGCATTAAGGCTTTGCGAGCGCAATATGCAGAGCAGTCAGCAACCCCGCAGTCAGCATTACGTCCGGTAAGGCCTACGCTACGCCAGCAAGTCGCCAGCGGCAAGACACCGCAAAGAGCAAACGGCCAGGACTGGTGGCAAGTACAGCAAGCCGCTGCCCCCGTGCTGGAGCAAACTGCGCAGCAAGTGGCGGAAGAGAAGAAGGCTGTAAAACAAGCTGCGAAGGAAGAAAAGAAAGCTGCGGCAGCACCCAAAGCCTGGCAATTTGATAGCGCAAACAATAATGGCAATCAGGCAGCCAACGCGGCAAACCAATATACTGCGGCAGAAAAAAACAAACTCAGCAAGCGCCTCTATGGCACGCTGGGCCGCGTCTTTCAGGTTCTTTTGTGCACTATATTTTCAGCCAGCCTGCATAGCCTATATCCGCTGACATTTGGCATCGCATTGGTTTCCTTGAGCCTGATCACTGGCCGCAGCAGCCTGGTGTGGGTCATGGTGATGCTGGCTTTGAGTGTGGTTTTGTTGAGTTGAGTAGCCCGGTAGGGTGCGCCGTGCGCACCGTCTTTGAATAACAGCAATCGTATTTTTCAACGATGGTGCGCACGGCGCACCCTACTATCGGTGATTTATTCACCAAAATCATGATACTCATTCATTGATGTGCTAATTCCCCACTCTGGTGACAATATTCCTTCTTTGACGTAGCGATGAAATGTGGAGTAAGACCAATCCCCTGCGCGTTTAACCAAATCATGCTTGACTGGATTCCAGTGAATGTAATCAACATGTCTGGCGAAATCTTCGTCATCCCGGATTTGATGTTCCCAGAAACGACGTTGCCATATTCCGGATTCTCTTCTTGATGTACGGGACGAAGATAATTCTTCTACACCGAAATTCTTAGCGCACGCTTGCGTTACCAGTCGTTTGATCATAGACCAGCGCATGGAGAAATCTGCATCGTCTTGAGGTAAAGTCCAGATGCAATGCAAATGATCGGGCAGTAATACCCAGGCATCAATCTCGAAAGGATGTGAAATGCGGGTTTGTTGTATCGCTGCGCGCAATGATAGCCGTATCGCAGGCTTGGTCAATATTGGTCTTCGGTGGAGGCTGGTTAAAGTAAAAAAATAACTTGCGCCTTTAATTCGCGACCGTCGATAGTTGGGCATAAAAATATACGCTTAGAGTTCGCCATCTTGTAGGGTGCGCCGTGCGCACCGTCTTTGAATAACAGCAATCGTATTTTTAAGAGTGGTGCGCACGGCGCACCCTACGAAATTACACATATCGCGAATATTTTACGCTAACGTATTGATTGCTTTTCATTGAGTGTGAGCGTAATTTAATAATATCCAGTAGGGTGTGCCATGCGCACCATTTTTTTGATCAACAGCAATCGTATTTTTCAACGATGGTGCGCACGGCGCACCCTACATAGACCCATCACTTGCGGCCAGCAAAAGCACTATTGAGGCGCTTGACCAGATCACGGTTCATGGCTTTGGTATCGCTATTCCAGTGCCGCATGTTTTGCTGGATTTCTGCGTATTGCGCATCGGCGATACTTTGCTCACCTGCCTGCAAGGCCCAGAGGGCATATTCAACGCGCGTCTCCATGCTGCCAAAACGGGCTACCGCATCAGCAAAGGTGGTGCCTGCTTCTTGCTGGCGGCTGGCTGCTACATAGGCCCTGCCAAGCAACAGGGCTTGCTGTTCTGGCCTGTGATTGGGCTGGTCTTTGCTTACTGCCAGTAGCAAAGTGATGGCCTCTTCAGCCTGACCATGCAAGATCTTTGCTTCGGCGGCATTCATGCGGATGACCGCGTCACTGGCAAAAGGCCCTTGCAGGCAGATATCATATTGTTGCACTGCCTTGGCAGTATCACCGGCATCCAGATAGGCATTTGCCAGGCGCATCTGGTTTTGTGCTGTTGGCACCAGATCAAAGGCCTGCTGTGCTTCACGCAGCTCGCGGCCAGGGTTCAGGCTTTTGGCGGCGGCAATCACGGTCTTGCGCATGCCGCGCTCCAGGCGCGATTCTGGCAAAAATACTGCAAAGAAATACACCGCGCTACCCAGCAAGGGAAACATGAATAAAATCATCAGCCAGTACATTTCGCGTTTGTTGCGCATGGCGTGCACCGCAAAAAACAGGGCGATGAGAAAATGAAAACCTGCTCCGATATATGGCATAAAAATAAGTGGTAAAAATAGAGGGCAAATGCATCCTGTACATCTGGAAGTATCCAGCTAATGTGTGCAGATCAGGATGCAACAGGGAGGTAAAACAGTCTAAAACAGCCTAAAAAACAGCGTAGCGAGACTGCCAGCTATCATTTTACCATCAGACGAAAGAGGGGGAGCTTGATTCCTGCTGGCCGTGTTCAAACGATCACGGCCAGTCAGCGTGGGGGGCAAAAATGCAGGTCAGCCTGGGTCAGATTTATTTATAGATGCCGCAAGCAAAATAAATCTCATCTACCCGTTCTACATAAGTACTTTTTTGCTCCAGCGCCTTGGTTACAGGGTTTGGCCATTTGTAATCGACCCAGCCTTTGCCCTCTTTGCTGGCTGCCACTTCATTGATTTTTTTGACGAAGAAAACACCATCGCCATCACGCAATTCACCCAGGGGTTTGCCTAGCAATTTGGGGTTGCCACCATGGGCGAGGGTGACACCGCCAGGTTTGACCGTACCGGCAAACACATACAAATCCTTGTAAATGAACTGCCCCTTGGGGTCATTCACCGCGGCATAGGTTTTTTCAGGACCATTCGCTTTGTAGTAGGTAACGACCTTTTTGATCATGTCGATTGCTTCTTGTGCAGTCGCATGGTCGGCGGCAAATGCGCTACCCTGGGCAAGCAATGACAGGGATAAAGCGACAAGGATGTTTTTGAAAAATTGTCTCATGATGTCTCCGGTATGTGTTTTTATGGCGTGGCCAAATGCCTGACCGTAACGAGCAACGGCGAATCCAGAGTAGGC
Source organism: Undibacterium sp. KW1 (assembly GCF_009937955.1). Classification (NCBI taxonomy): domain Bacteria; kingdom Pseudomonadati; phylum Pseudomonadota; class Betaproteobacteria; order Burkholderiales; family Oxalobacteraceae; genus Undibacterium; species Undibacterium sp. KW1. Next base: position 645,674 of record NZ_AP018439.1, read on the forward strand.
TTTGCAGGCTGGTTTGGCAATACAAAGACCACACTTTTTCTTTCAGCATCGGGCTACAAGAAAACAATACCAGATTTCCATGTGGAAATGTTGATGTTTTTTTCAGCAGCTTTGTGAATCAATGTGACGGCTATCCGTGGCTATCAGTGGCTATCAATGTGTATGATTGGCGATCACACAGGTTTTTGTTCAGCACTAAACAGCTTGATGTCACTCAATAACCCAGCTACCGCAGTATCGATGATCTGCTGCCCCAGTTCTATCGTCGCCAGGCTGGAGTCGGCACCGATGCGGCCATCCGGGAAACGGGCGCGGTAATCGAGGGCATCAAGGATGGGGCCAGTCGGCGGAATTTTTGGTGTCAGCTCTACCTGACGCACCTGCTCAGGGTAAGCAGCGTAGGTGACCGCGATTTCTGAGGGAGTCGCATGCGAGCCATGGCCAACCGGGAACATCTCATGGCATAGCGGCGCAACGCCAGGCAAATCCCACCAGTTCCTGAGTTTCAAGGTCAGCGGGCAAGCCTTGTTGTTGTACGAATAATGCGAATAAATTTGCGAGAAAGCCGCCTCAATGGTGGCGATATTGCCACCGTGGCCGTTCAAAAAATAAATGTGGTCGAAGCCATGGCGCGCCAGCGACAAGACCCAGTCTTCAATCGCCGCCATGAAGGTTGAAGGGCGCAGCGAAATCGTCCCGGCAAAGCCCAGGTGATGCTGCGCCATGCCGATGTTGAAGGTGGGTGCCAGCATCATGGCCTGGCCGTTTTGCTGGGCGATTTTTTCGGTGGCAGTGGCGATGATCTCTGGACACATCCAGTCAGTCCCCAGCAAACCCATGGGGCCGTGTTGCTCATTCGAGCCTATGGGGATAATGACGGTTTTGGACGTGTTCAAAAAAGCCGTGATTTCGGGCCAGGTGGAGTAGGCGAGACGCATGGGGTTACTTTCAAATCGGGGTGGGCTGTGTAGTGCTGATTCGCCCGCTGTGGGTTAGCTACGGACGACAAAATTCGCAGCCATCATCTTGCCGCAAATTTTGAAAATCGCCAAATTTTTTTATCTCACACGTCATCGCATGGATTGCGATGGATGGAGGGGTAAGGGAATCAGGAATCAGGTTAAGGGAATCAAGTTAAGGGAATCAGGAATCAGCCGGGCTAGAACTGGATTAAATTCATGTACATTCAAAATCAATCCTGGATTAAATCGATTTATATCCAGAACTAATCGTGGATGAAATTGAGGCATGGTCAAGGAAAATCAAACAGGGCATGCGCACTGCATGGTGACAAAAAATACTTAACATCAGGCCAAATCTTTGCACTAGAATTCAAGCACAGCGACAAATACGGTTGCTTTTTTTGATGCTTTGGATAGTTCAAAAATCCATCAGCTTCATCCTTCATTTATCTTTGCCAGACCAGGAGTTTCAGCATGAGCTACGTTGACGGATTTGTACTCGCAGTGCCCAATGCCAACCGGGAAGCCTATCGCCTGTATTCGGAAAAAACCTCGCCGGTGTTCAAGGAATACGGCGTGCTCAGCATTGTCGAATGCTGGGGCGATGATGTGCCACCCGGCAAGCTGACTTCTTTCCCCCTGGCCGTGCAATGCAAGGAAGATGAAACCGTGGTCTTTTCCTGGATGACCTGGCCATCAAAAGAAGCGCGCAATACCGGATGGGAAAAAGCCATGCAGGACCCGCGCCTGAACCAGGAAGCCAATCCCATGCCCTGCGATGGAAAACGCATGATTTATGGTGGCTTTGAGGTGATGGTGGAGTTGTGATTTGTTGACGAGTGCCGGATGAAAAATTGTCGGGCGTAGTGGCGTAGGTTGGGCTGCGGGTTATCAGCCCAACACTCGGCCTCAGCCATCGTATACGTCATTTGAAAGCCCAGTGTTGGGCTGATAACCCGTAGCCCAACCTACGAGTTAGCGAGATCCAACCCAACTTACAACGCGTAGTCTGGCGAGGCGTAGCCCAACCTACAACGCTACACATCAATGAACAGGTAATCACCAAAGCTATCCTTCAGTGCGACAGCTCTTGCCATCAATGATTTGAGACCTGTATTTTCACTTGATGGGAGCTTTTTGTATGCGATGTATCGTTCGATTAAACCGCAGATGTCAGCGCTGAAATAATGAACAAATAATTGCGTGCCTTCCTGTTGAAGCAGGATGTCATAATGCGCTTCGTAGCAACTGAAATTCAGGTAAATATAATCACCAATACTCGCCATTCCAACCCAGTGTACAGCGTTGTAGGTTGGGCTACGCTTCATCAGCCCAACACTCGGCCTCGGCCATCTTATACGTCATTTGAAGGCCCAGTGTTGGGCTGATAACCCGTAGCCCAACCTACATATCTGCATTTCTGATAGTGTTAATTGCTCTGCACCGTAATCAACATCAGCAGTCCTGCTCCACAAGACTGGTAAACGAATTTTCATCAGCTTATTTCTCCTTTGGTTGTCACAGGCAAGACCCCAAACTTCTGTTCATACAAACCCACCAGCCAATCCACAAACACCCGCACGCGTGGTGATAGCTGGCGGCGGTAGGGGTACAGCGCCGTAACCGGCAAGGGTGGGCTCTGCCAGTCTGCCAGCACTTCTACCAGACGGCCATCGCGCAAGGCGTCGGCGATGTGGAAGCGCGGCAGTTGTATCAGGCCGCAGCCAGCAAGGGCGCAGGTCACATAGTTCTCGGCATCATTGACTGTCATCCAGCCGCCGACGTCAAATTCCTTCACCCGGCCGTCGATATTGAGCACGATGGGATAGTCTATCGCGGTCGTGCTGGAAAAGAACCTGACGGCCTGGTGCAACATCAAATCATCCGGGTGATGTGGTGTGCCAAATCTGGCCAGATAGGCAGGGCTCGCGCATAGTACTTGCGGCATCAGTGCCAGTCGGCGTGCTACCAGAGTTGAATCTCGTGGGTTGCCGCCGCGTATCACGCAATCAACACCTTCGCGCACCAGATCGACCAGGCGGTCACCACTGCTGACCACCAGGTCTATGCCGGGGTAGCGCTCACGAAACTCATGTATGCGTGGCAGCACCACTTGCGTCGCATGGGTGCCATGCATATCGACCCGCAAGACCCCACGCGGATTGGCGGCCACATGGCGCATCGATGCCTCGGCATCATCAAGTTCACTGATGATATGCACGCAACGCTCATAAAAAGCCTGGCCGTCCAGCGTGGTGCGCACCTGGCGCGTGGTGCGCTCGAGCAGACGAGTGCCCAGGCGTGTTTCCAGCTGCTTGATGGCATGGGTGGCGCTGGCCCGGGGGATGTCCAGCATATCCGCTGCCCGGCTGAAACTGCCGGTTTCAACGATGCGGGTAAACAGTTGCAGGGTGTCCAGTTTGTCCATGATTGTTGAGCTGTGTTGAATTATGTTCTGAGTTTATCAGTATTTATCTTGCTGGGTTGAATGCTTAAAGTGTGAACCAGACAGACGCATCAGTCTGTGCAATCTGGATTAAGGAAAAAACATGAACAATGAAATAACAAAAACCGCCATCGTCACCGGTGGTTCACGCGGCATAGGGCAGGCCATCTCCCTGCGCCTGGCGGCAGATGGTTTTGCTGTCGTCGTCAATTACGCAGGCAATGTGAGCAAGGCGCAGGAAACTATCGGCGCCATACAGGCGGCAGGGGGCAAGGCTATCGCCGTGCAGGGCGATGTCAGCAAGCCTGAAGATGTGGCGCAATTGTTTACCACCGCCAAAGAAGTGTTTGGCCGCATAGATGTGGTCGTCAACAGTGCTGGCAGCATGACGATGACCACCATCAACACCAGCAATGTTGATGCCTTTGACAAACTCATCGCCATCAATTTGCGCGGCACTTTCCTGGTACTGGCACAGGCGGCGCAGCATGTAGAAAAGGGCGGGCGCATCATCGCACTATCGACCAGCGTGATCGCCAAATCCTTTCCTGCCTATGGCCCCTATATCGCCAGCAAGGCAGGAGTAGAAGGTTTGGTGCATGTGCTGGCCAATGAATTGCGTGGACGCGATATCACCGTCAATGCGATTGCCCCAGGGCCGGTAGGCACTGAGATGTTCTTTCAAGGCAAAACGGAAGAGCAGGTCAGTAACATCGCCAGGATGAATCCCATGGAACGCATAGGCACGCCAGCAGAAATTGCATCAGCGGTTGCCTTCCTGGCTGGCCCTGATGGTGTATGGGTCAATTCACAAGTATTACGTGTCAACGGCGGTTTCGCCTAATTTATTTTAAAGGAAATAATCATGCCATTTGCCAATTTCAAATTCCCTGAAGGCATCATCGATGCTGCCCGTAAAGAAGAAATCATTCACCGTACCACCACCATGTTTGTCGAATATTTCGGCGAAGGCGTGCGCCCCTATACCATGGTGCTGGTCGAAGAAGTGACCGATGGTGGCTGGGGCAGGGCGGACGAGACCCTGACCCTGGAAAAGATGGGGATGAAGGGGAAGTAACTCTTAGGTTAAGTTTCTTGTAGGTTGGGCCGGGCCTCGCTAGGCTACGGGTTATCAGCCCAACACTCGGCCTCAATCAACGTATGCGTCAATTAAACGCCCAGTGTTGGGCTGGTAAACCGTAGCCCAACCTACAATGCTAGAAAGGCCCGGCCCAGCCTACAAATTTCCAATCATCAGCCTCATCAATATGACACGGCGCGTTTTGAAATTAGCAAATTCAAGACTATATTGTTTATTGGAATCGCGTTGATTTGTCCGCGCAAATGTCCACAGTGCAAGTTGCAACATACTCGGGACCATGCAAGCAAAGCCATATTGAGGAGCCCCCATGAAAACTGCCCTGATCATCCACCACGTCGCTTTTGAAGATGCGGGCAGTTTTCTTGCCCTGCTGAAAGAGCAGGATTTCAACATTCAGGAAGTTAACGCCTGTACCCAGGGCTGGGCTGCGCTAGACCCGCTGGCGGCCGATGTGTGCATCGTGCTGGGCGGCCCTATCGGTGCCTACGAAGATGACAATTATCCCTTCTTGTTGCAAGAGGTGTATTTCCTGCAGCAACGCCTGCATGCAGACTTGCCCACGCTGGGCATCTGCCTGGGGGCGCAAATCATGGCGCGTGCGCTGGGGGGCAATGTTTATCCGGCGGCTGCCAAAGAGATAGGCTGGTTTCCGCTGAAGATGACAAACGAGGGCAAGGACACGCCAGTGCGGCATTTTGATGCAAGGCATTGCAATATGTTCCACTGGCATGGCGATACCTTCGATTTGCCGCAGGGCGCACAATTGCTGGCATCGAGCGAGGCTTGCCACAACCAGGCATATAGCTGGGGCAAACATGGTCTGGCATTCCAGTGCCACCCGGAGGTCACGGCATCAGGGCTGGAAGCCTGGTATGTCGGGCATGCCTATGAAATGGCACATGAGAAATTATCGATAGCGCAGATGCGCCAGCAGGCCGCTGCGCATGCGCTGGACCTCGCACATCAGGCACGTTTGTTCTTTACTGAATGGCTGAGAGTATGCGGAGTGTAATGCTGATTTCAAAGACGGCATGGAACCAGGGCCTGTAGGCATTTACTCACCATGGCTGGCTGGCAAATTCTTCCACCAAAAAATCCAGCAAGGCCCGCACCGCAGGCGACAAGTGGCGACGTGAAGGGAAGAGGGCATAAATAGTCATGGGCGGTGCCGTCCACTCCGGCAAGATGATTTGCAAATCACCCTTGTCCAGATGATCACCCATCAGGTAAGTCGGCAACAGGGCGATGCCGGAGCCGGCCAACACCGCCTGCAACAACACCGTCGCATCATTGGCACTGAAGTGGCTGGCGATATCGGTTTGCACATGCTCATCCCCACGCACAAAGCGCCAGGTATTGCGGCCATAATTGGCATGGCTTAAACAGCGATGGGCAGGCAAGTCCTGCGGGTGTTGTGGCACACCCGCCTGCTGCACATAAGACGGCGCGGCGACCAGCACAGAGTCACAGATCGCAAGTGGCCGCGCGATCAACAAAGGATCAGGCTCGCTGCTGATACGTATCGCCAGGTCTATGCGCGCCTCAACCAGGTTGACGGTGCCATCACCGACATGCAGGTCTATTTTCAGCAATGGATGTTGCGCCAGGAACTTGCTGATGACACGCGCCAGATGACCAAAGGCAAACGAGGTACTGCAAGTCAGCCGCAATTGCCCGCGCAATTCTGCATCATCGCTGCGGGTTTCTTCTTCTATATTTTCCATCAACGCCAGCATTTGCTGGCTGCGGCGCAGGCATTGTTCACCCGCATCCGTCAACGTCACGCTACGCGTGGTTCTTTGCAGCAGGCGGGCATTCAGCCAACTTTCCAGCTCACTCACATAACGCGTCACCATGGCACGCGACATGTCCAGCTTGTCTGCCGTGGCGCTGAAGCTGCCACTGGTCGCCACCTCGCAAAACACCCGCATCGCTGTCAGTCTGTCCATGATCTATCTGCCATTTGCTCGAATATTGAAACAGTTATGTGCATTTTAGCTGGTTTATCTGGCTAAAAAATGAAATTAAACTGCAAGCACTGAATCAATACAGATTCAAAACCCCTTAAAATCTGGAGCCCACCATGCTGCGCACTACCATCCTGGCCACCACCCTCGCTGTCACTTTTGCCTCTGCCGAGGCAGCAACACCCTTGCAAGTCAAAGTCTATAACGCTGACGGCAATAGCTTTAATGTCAACTCCACCCTGGTCTATGGCGAAAAAGAAGCCATGGTCATTGATGCCGGTTTCACCCGTGCAGATGCCTTGCGCATCGCTGCCAATGTGCTTGATAGCGGCAAGCAACTGAAAACCATACTCGTCAGCCAGGCTGATCCTGATTATTACTTTGGCGTAGAAACCCTCAAAGAAATCTTCCCGCAAGCCGATGTTGTCGCCACACCCGCCGTGCTGGAAAAACTGACAGCCAAAGTTGCAGGTAAGGTCGCTTTCTGGGGCCCAAAGATGGGCGCGAATGCACCGCGCACACCAGTCCTGCCAAAAGCCTTGAGCGGCAATAGTCTGACCGTGGATGGCCAAGTGGTCGAGCTGCGTGGCAACCAAGGTTTGCTGGCACACCGCCCTTACTTCTGGATCCCTTCCATCAAAGCCATCGTCGGCAACATAGGCGTATTTGGTAACCTGCATGTATGGACAGCAGATACCCAGACCGTGGCAGAACGTAGCGCCTGGGTCGCACAACTGGATGAAATGGCTGCCTTGCAACCAAATACTGTCGTGCCCGGCCACATGAAATCTGGCACCGCCGTTGATATCAGCGCCATCACTTATACCAAGGCTTATTTGCTGTCGTTTGAGAAAAATGCAGCTGCGACCAAGACCGGAGCAGAGCTGATTGATGCCATGAAAAAAGCCTATCCTGATGCGCCACCAGGTTTGTCTCTGGATATTGGTGCGAAGGTGAATAAAGGTGAGATGAAGTGGTAAGTCTGGTTCAGTCAATTCACTAGAACGTTATCAAACATGGCGAACATTGTTCGCCATGTTGCTACCTGCGAAGCGTAAAAAATATGAGCAACCTCGATATCATCAAGAGTACATACGAAGGTAAGACCTCGGAAGAAAACGGCAAGAACCTCCAACACTATCTGGCGACAGACGCCAGTTGGACCGAGGCGAAAGGTTTTCCCTATGCCGGAACTTATATTGGCTTCGCCGACATACAAAAGAATGTCTTCTACCGTCTCGCCACAGAATGGCTGGACTACAAATTCACCGTAGAAGATTACGTCGCCAGCAGCGACAAGGTCGTAGCTTATGGCACTTATAGCGGTACGCATAAGGCGAGCCAAAAATCTTTCACAGCCAGAGTCGCCCATCTATGGCAATTAAAGGATGAAAAGATCATCCGCTTTGAGCAGTTTGTGGATAGCCACAGCGTTATTGTTGCAATGACCTAGGTCGCGCTACACCCCACGCCGCTCACTCAACCCCTGCATAATCTCATTCGCCAGACACTCCGCCGCAGGCGAATTATTTTTGCGGCCCTTGATCAACACAATGTCCAGCGGCGCTATTGGTTTCAATCCTTCCGCTTTCCCCAGCCGTACCAGATGTGCTGGGACGCTGCATTCGGCCAGTGCGGCGATCGCCAGGCCTGCTTCTACCATCGCGAGTATGCCTAGCAGGCTGGGGCTGCTGTAGGTGGAGTAATACGGCAGATTGCTTTTTTCCAGCGCTGCCAGGGTATGGGCGCGGGCGACGCAGCCTTTGTCGTACAGGGCGACTGGTAGTGGGCTTTTCTTCCAGACGGCGTGTTTTTCTGCGCCTACCCAGACCATGGGTTCACGGCGTATGAAGGCACCGTCGAGGCCTTCATCGCGGGTGACGAAGGCCAGGTCGATGGCACCTTTCTTAAGTAGAGGTCTAAGTAGCAGGCTTTGCAGGCACACCAGCTCTATTTCTACGCCAGTAAATCTCTTGGAAAACCGCTCCAGCACAGCGGGCAGTAGCGAGGATACATAATCATCCGGTGAACCCAGCACCACCTTGCCCACCACTTGTTGTGTACGTAATGCATTCAGTGCCGCCTGCTCAGTCTGCAATAACTGGCGTGCATAGGGCAACAGGGTTTCACCTGCGAGCGTCAGGGCGATGCGCCGGGTATGCCGTTCAAACAGGGGTTGGCCCAGACTGGTCTCAAGCTTGCTGATCTGCATGCTGACTGCGGCCTGTGACCTGTGCACTGCTTCTGCCGCGCTGACAAAGCTCAGGCGTTCGGCGGCCAGCACAAAGGTGCGCAACTGGCTGAGGTTGAGTTCAGATAAATTCATGATTCAGTTATTCGAAAGTATGACTTCAATTTAATCAGCTTGTCTGATGCATGGACAAAATTCATGATAGCGCAATAATCAATCAGAGAGCAAAACATGCCTGCGCCATCAGCCGCCATTCCTTACAACCGCAAGGCCACACTGGCGTACATCGCCGCCATGCTGATGCTGGCAACGCTGGGGATTTTTATTCATGAAGCTGGTCTGGATGCGGTGACGACGGTATTCTTCCGCTGCCTGTTTGCCGCCATCGCGCTGGCACTGTATTGCGCTTACAAAGGCATGTTTGTCGCTACCAATTTCTCACGCAAGAACCTGGGGCTGGCAGTATTTGGCGGTGTGCTCATGGTGGTGAACTGGGTGACCTTTTTTGCAGCGATACAGCGCATAGGCATCTCGGTCACCACGATTGTTTTTCATGTGCAGCCGTTTATCGTCCTGCTGTTGGGAGCAGTGCTGTTCCGTGAAAAAATCGCCACCAATAAACTGGCCTGGATATGCCTGGGCTTTGCCGGACTGGTGCTGGCCTGTGGCTTGCAAGTGAGTGGAATACAGCTGAGTGGGCAAATAAATAAGCAATACCTGACAGGTTTGCTGCTGACACTGACAGGTGCCTGCGCCTACGCCGGTGTGACCCTGACCACCCGCGCCATGCGCAATATGCCAGCACATCTGATTGCACTGATACACTGCCTGGTGGGCATGGTCTTGCTGGCCGGTTTGGTCACTATCCCGGTTGATGGCATCAGGATGCAGCAATGGGCATGGCTGGTAGGGCTGGGCCTGATGCCTACCGCGCTGGCCTATGTCTTGATCTATGGCGCATTACCCAAAATGCCTACGACGGCAATTGCGGTGCTGACCTTTATCTATCCGGCGACGGCGCTAGGTGTGGATTATCTTGTGTATGGGCAACACATTAGTCTGCTGCAAATGGCGGGACTGATGCTGATCGTGCTGGCCAGCCTGGGTGTGAACTTGAACTGGTCGTGGTATGCAGTCAGGCAGAGGCTGGCAGCTTTGTGACACCCAGGGTTTGTTCAATTCACCTGCTTATCTACGTCTATTTACTTAGGTCTGCTTATCTACGTCTATGCAGCGTCGCCCAGGGCACTTCATGATCATGCTTGCCCGCGACTATGACGTTACCGTCTATGTCCGATACTCCACACAAACCCACTCCCTGTGCTTTGAAACCCAGGCGTTCCTGATGTTCGCTGTAGTCGATGCGGTCGTGATGATGACCGTGGAAGCTGCGGCTCACGCGCATGCTGCGGGCCAGTTCATCGATGGTGGCAAAGCCGTGCGGGTGGGCACTGGGGGCTTCATGCGTGACCAGGATGTCGGCACGCTGGCTGGCGAGGTAGTTGTAGTCGGTAGGGAAGATGGAACTGTAATGCTTGCGCGGCAAGCCATCACGCCAGCGGTTTTCTTTACCTGCTTTCTGCGTATATTCTCTTTGCGTCTGGAATTTCTTTGGCCCCGGCGGCATCCAGATATGACCCCTGAACACACCACCCAGACCGGCGATGCGGTAACCGGCAACATCAACTATGCGCCCATGCAGGTTGCGGCCAGCCAGGGCTGAGCCAAACAGGTGGTCGTAGTCGGCATCGGTATCTGTGTCATGGTTGCCGTGGATATACCAGACTTCAGTCAGATCAACGATGGCTGCCAGCTCGATTTCCAGCGGCTGGCGAGCTTGCAAATCTCCGAGGAAGATGATGGCGGCAGGGCGTTTGTCCAGCACCGCATCAATCACATGCTGGAAATTACCGTGGGTGTCGCCGCAAAAAAAAATAGCTTGCATAAAAGTGCATTTAAAATAGTGGCGAATCGAAGACAGCGCCGCAAGAGTTCAGATGCAAAGAATATACCTGAGAAACAAATTCAAATAAGATACAGGTAACAAATATATTTTTGAAATTCCACATTCGTGTTTAGGTAAATCAATTATGTCACTATGGAAATGGATCGTTGCCGCAATCATCCTGTTCTTTGCTGTACAACACTGGCGTAATCGTCCTTTGCCAGTGCCACCAGGCAGTATCGCGCCGAATGACCCTGTACAAACCTCAGGCTCTGGCAAGGCTTACGATCAAAATAATTACAAGCTGACTGCGCTGGCAGACTTTACGGTAGAGGCACGCGTCTTGTCGAAGCAGACTTATTCATCTGACCGCGAAGCCGAGCTGGCCCCGGTAGATCTGGCGCTGGGATGGGGTTCCATGTCTGATACGGCGGTGCTTGATCAGTTGTCGATAGGCCAGAGCAACCGTTTTTATTTCTATCGCTGGGAAAAAGAGCCACCAAGGCCACCTGCAGAAATCGCCACCCACAGCGCGAACATGCATTTGATACCCACCACGCCCGCGCTGGAAAAAATCATGAAAGATGTGCGCGTCGGCCAGGTCGTCAAGATACGCGGCCAACTGGTTGAGGCCAAAGCTGCCGATGGCTGGCACTGGCGTTCATCCCTGACCCGTGATGACACCGGCGCAGGTGCCTGCGAATTGATCAGGGTAGAAGCGATTGAGGTGAAGTGAGCCTGAGATAAATTGATAATGAGTAATAAATTTACAAATTAGTTCTGCCAGGCAGTGCCCTGAGGATAAAAATCCAGTACTTTGTCCAAAAATATAGCACCATGTATCAAAAGTGAGGACACTTTGAAAATTGTTGTGTCTGTTTCTCCCCAAATTTTGCTGCGTGGGATGCAGGTACAGGCTGCCCGGTGGGATGCATTACCCCGCCCCGGCAGCATAATCATTCAAGGAAATGTTACATGCCCTCAGTTTCTGTTTTCACTCCCGCCAGATATGTCGCCACGCTGATGCTCACGCTGCTCATGATGTCCGCACATAGTAGCCAGGCACAAACGCAGGCCAGCTTATCTGCAAGTATGCCTGCAAGTGCACCTGCCAGTACGCCCGCAAGCTCATCCGCAAGCGCGGCTGAAGCTGCAGCAGAAGAATTTCAAAGTGTAGAAGTCAAAGCCGTCAGGGACCCCGCCATCATGCCGTATAAGGTGGCGTATGAGCTGATGTCCAAAGTACGGGCGGCAAGCAAAGACAAGGTGCAGATACAGATACGCATCACCTCGGCAAAAACTCACGCACCGGTACCCAACCTCAGTATCTACCTTGACGGCAAGAGTACCCACCAGCAGCTCGACATTTCAGCAACCGGTTTTGTCAACGTACCGCTGGACCAGGCCGCCTATGCCGATGGTGCCGAGTTTGTGACCAACCAGAAAAAAGGCTCGATGGAAGTTCATGTCCTCCTGCTACCCAAACTGCCGCAAGATGTCTTCAAATATGCCGACATCAGTGAAAGCATAGAGGCTGCACAAATGGCCATCAACGAACTGGTACCCTGGTATTTTCGCCTGTTCATGCCCTCGGTCAATAGCATAGGTATTTGCTATGCAGGACAAAACCAGACTGTGCTGGTCAAAGGCAGTGAAGAACAGCAATTGCCCGCTAACAGTGACGCGACCGACCCTCTCAAAAACAAAGTCCATTGCGCCCGCTTTGCAGCCAAGGATGTTGCCAAAGAAAAGGGTAACCTCATCATGCCGGCAACTGGCTGGCAGGCGATTTATATGTGAAGCCTGGTGCAAGCCACAATCATGTTTTTTGCGGAACCCGGATACCGATCAAAGCTGGATTGATTTTGGACATGGGTACCGCACTTTCCATGGCGATGGCAACAGCGACATACGCTGGCGTGGTGGTGCTAACCTGGTCTATGACATCCTGTATGGCAAGGGCATAGGCGATGGGCCATTCATCAGGACTGGCGCAAAATCTTTCTATCGTGGGTTGCAAGGCAGGCCAAAAATTCTTGAGGTAATTGAGCGGTGTGTCTGACGCCGGAAAGCCACTGGGCAAGCGTGGCTTGCCAAATTCTGCACTGCCCATGGTGTTGCTCACATGCTTGAAGAGTGCGTGCAGGTCGGGCCTGTCTTGCAGTTTTGCGCCATTGCTTTCGGCTGCGCCACATATCATTGACCAGACTGAATACTGGCTTTCTGCCAATGGACGGTTGATGGCATCGCCCATAAAGTAGCTTGTGCCATCTTCGCATTCCACCTTGATGATTGCCGCATTTCCAGATGGCGTGCCATGCATTTGAGCCCGTGCGCTCATCTGGCAGGAAAAACCAGCCAGCGCACCCAGCATGCTCAACAGCGATTCTATGTGCACGCCCTTGTCATTTTTCATGGCTTCCATCAGGCGCTTGAGAATTTCTCTACCACCCAGTCTGGCACCGATCAAGGGCTCGGTTTTCCGGCGCTCGCTGATGGCTGCCAGCAGGGAATCTGCTACAGCATCAGTCGTGGTGGCAGCGCTGTGGGTTTGCATCTGGTCAGCTTGCACAGGGGATGCTGCTTGCGGAAATGGCCGCCTGGTCGTTGGATTGAAATACATGTTCAGCAGAGGGATCAGGGCGCAAAAATTTGCCAGTGCGGACAAGTTCAGGCTTAACAAGCTTCTTTTCATTGTCCTGTCACGGATGATCAACGTTGTGCTGTACAGAACATGCTTCACCTCTATGCTGCCGATATCGTTTGCATTGATCACCTTGTTTGCAGTCATGAGCTGGGTCTTGCGTACTTTTAAGGCAGAAAAATCCAGGCTTGCGCCTTGTTCATATTTTTCCAATAAATGTGGAAAAAGGATTTTTTCCTGCAATTGACGCAGGCGGGTCAGCAGTTCACCCATATTAGCGATATTGTTGGGGATGATCAGTTCAGTGCTGCGGGAGCTACGGTTTTTTAAAATCAGGCAATCATTGAGTCGCCCGGAAAAAAGCGCCGCCATGCTGGTGCTGTTACGTGCGTGATTCTCATAAATGCTGAGCTCCGTCGAGAAGCTGATCAATCCGGCCTCCAGAGGGCCCTGTACGGTCAGGCCTTTTTCATAAACATGTACTTGGTAGTTGAACTGACTGACAATCAAGAGCAGCGAAGGTGTGAGAAGGAGAATGCCGAGCAAAAAAACCGGCCAGGACGCAATGGTCCAGCCCATCGCGAGTGGCAAATAAGAGAAAATCAGGAGCAAGTAATGCAATTTCTGCAGCGACCAGTTTTTCTGGTAGCTGGCGACCAGAGGCCCCAATGCGGCAGCTGTGAATTCGTCGGCAAATTTTTTCTTGCGTGCATGTGCAACTTGAGTCATGCGCAACAGCAGATACAAAAGCAGGATAAGAAATGGCATCCACAAGGCATTGCCGATGAGGTAATCGATCAACCTGATGCGGTAGCCAGGCAAGGGTGTGGGCAGCATGCCGTTTTGCTGCAGCTCTTTGATACGCTCTGGCGACAAGGGGTAATAGTCAGTCGGACTGCCCTTGACGCCCATGACAAATCCTTCATCTGTAATGTTATATGGGAGTAAAAACACGTCAGTGCGCAAGCGCCTGCCCAGATATAAGACTTCGCCATCATTCCCGCGTGCGCTGGTATTTGCCACCCAGTCGATTTCATAATTTGAGTTGACGACACTGGCCTGTGCATTGGCACCGTATAAACAAAATAAAACAAATAAGCAGATGGGCAGTAAACGAAAAATTGGAAGAACGGCAGGTCGCAAGGGGATTTCCTGAAAAAGGGCAGACAAGGGCAGATAAGGGTAGGTGCAGGTACTGCTGTAAAAGCTGATCAGGCATCAGTATGCCATTGAGCGGCCACACTTGCCAGGCGACCCAGCGGCAGTTTTGTCAGAAAGCAGCTCTGGAATTGTTCTTTTTTTACTTGTCTTGTTGTAATATGAGCAGCATTTTGCTGGGCAATGTTGTCATGCAGTGACAGGGTCGGGCAGGTGCATCGCGCATCTTTGCATAATGCACGTACATATTTTTTTGCCAATGGCATGCAAAATATACATAAAGGAATGTTCATGAAGATATCTTCAACCCTGCTCGCAGTATGCAGTCTCCTCATTCTGGGGCCAGTCGCTGCGGCAGAAGACTTCGCTGCAGCCGCGCAAAAAGTCGCCAGCGCCCGCATCAGCAGTGCCGCGATTCCTGGCTTGGTGGTCGTTACCGTAAATGGCCAGGAGCAAAAAATACAGGGCTTTGGCCTGGTCACCAATGGTACCGATGGCAAAAAACAGTCTCACCTGCCCGATGCCAATACCGTTTTTGAAATCGGCTCAGTCAGCAAAACCTTCACTGCCTTATTGCTGGCAGACATGCACGCGCGTGGCGTGCTCAAGCTTGATGATACTGTGGCAGCGCTGCTACCTGCCTACACCATACCGCAATATCAGGGCCGTGCCATCACCCTGCTGGATCTGGCTACTCAGACTTCAGCTTTGCCACGGATGCCTGCGAATCTCTTGCCCAGGCAGGCGGACAACCCTTATGCAGATTACTCAGAGAATAATCTGCGCGATTTTTTGCGCAGCTATCAACTGACACGTGCGCCAGGCGCAAAGTATGAATATTCCAACCTCGGCTTTGGCTTGCTGGGCCAGACATTGTCTGCGCGAGCTGGCAAGTCTTATGCAGAGCTGGTGCAGGAGCGCATTGCCAAGCCGCTGGGAATGGCAGATACCGGCATCGCCCTGACTGCCAACATGCAAAACAATCTGGCAATTGGTCATGATGCTCAAGGCAAGACTGTCGCCAACTGGGACATGCCCACACTCGCAGGTGCAGGGGCCTTGCGTTCCAGCGCACAAGACATGCTGCGCTATTTGCAGGCACACATGCATGGTGCCAATGTCAAAGTACCGGCAGGTTTGCAGCTGGTACAACAGCCACAACGTACTACCGGCATGCCGGGTTTGCAGATCGCTTTGGCCTGGCATGTGCAAAGTGTGCGCGGTCAGACTGTGGTCTGGCATAACGGCATGACGGG
Organism: Undibacterium sp. KW1; assembly: GCF_009937955.1. Classification (NCBI taxonomy): domain Bacteria; kingdom Pseudomonadati; phylum Pseudomonadota; class Betaproteobacteria; order Burkholderiales; family Oxalobacteraceae; genus Undibacterium; species Undibacterium sp. KW1. The sequence goes on from NZ_AP018439.1 coordinate 661,345, forward strand.
CGGTTATGCATCCTTCATCGGTTTTACGGCAGATGGCCAGCGTGGTGTCGTGGTGCTGGCCAATGCCAGCGTCAATGTTGATGACATAGGCATGGCAGCTTTGCTGCCCGCAGCGCCTGCTGCCGATGTCGGCAATACAGCCACCGACAAGCTCAGCGCGAAACAACTGGCAGAATACTCAGGGCGCTATCAGCTTGCCCCTGGTGCCATCCTTAACATCAGCGCCGGGCCAGATGGCCTGTTGGCGCAATTGACAGGGCAGCCACAGGCGCCAGTATTCCCGCGCAAGAAAGATGAATTTTTTTATAAAGTGGTTGAAGCCAGCCTGCAATTTGAGCGTGATGCCAATGGCAAGATACAGTCAGTGACCCTGCACCAGAACGGCCATGCCTCGCCCGCACCGCGCATAGGCGAGGCTGCTCCAGAAGCGGCTTCAAACGCAAGCAGGCGTACAGAAATAAGCCTGCCTGCTGAACAGCTTAAACAATATGTCGGCAGCTATACTCTGGCACCCGGCTTCAAACTCATCATCAGCGAACAGTCAGGCCAGCTATTTGCGCAGGCCACAGGCCAGGGCAGCAATGCTATCTTTGCCGAGGCAAAAGACAAATTCTTTTTAAAGGTCGTCGATGCCCAACTGAGCTTCCAGCGCCAGGCCGATGGCAAGATCAGCGGTCTGGTACTGCATCAAAATGGCCGCAATATGCCGGGGCCGCGTGATGCGGATTAGTCCGCTTCACAGCTTGCCCCACGCTTAGCGGATAGTCGAATACAGCAGCCTGAGTGGCGAATGTAAGTTTGCCACTTTGTGACCAACAGATAATCGCTTTTATCAGTCTCATATCCGTCAGACTTTGCAACTACCAGTTGCCTATGCAGCCGCTGTCCAAACTATCCGGGCTGAAAGTTATCCATAGTCTTTCAGCCACTTCACACCCACCGCACACACACTTCACACTGCAAGACTAAGCTGGCGCATCTTTATTAGCTGCCACTTGGCTACCTTCACCGATGTCTTCTTTGCTGGCTCATGTCGCTGCTGGCCTGACGCTGTATTTTTGCCGCAGGGATCAGCGGCCACGGCTGCATGTCAATATGGCTCTGCCGGTCTTGCTGGCGATTGCTCCTGATTTTGATTATTTTGGTATCTGGTTTTTTCATCTGCGCTATGAACAGCGCTTCACGCATTCGCTGCTGTTTTGCCTGATGACAGGCGCAGTTGCTTGTTACCTTGTTCGCCGCGTCGGACGGCAATCGCCTGCCATGCCGGGTTTCTGGATATTGCTGTTGGCGGCATGCTCACATCTCTTGCTTGATATGCTGGTAGGACGGGCTCTGCCTTTGTTGTGGCCGTTTGTAACAACTGAGTTTTCCCTGCCCCTGGTGTTGCTGCCAGGGGCCTCACATACCGGGCTGGTCAGTTATGCTTTCTGGCGCAACCTGATCATGGAAGCGTGCCTGCTCTTGCCCATGCTGGCGGCCATGGTGATGCTGGTGCGACGCGTACCTGTGCGGAGCTACATGCCAGAAATCCTGCTGGTACTGGCGATGTGGTCAGGCCTGGTCTTTGCCGGAGGGCGGCTTGTAACTATCTGATAGTTTACGCCAGCATCATGGACAATTTTTTAACCTATACCTTGTTTTTAGTGGTAATACCACTTTAATTAATTGTAAGTATTGGTATTGTTATGGTATCTGAATTGTTTAACCTGTTTTTATCCTTACGCCCCACAGTTTTTACTTTCCAAAGCCCGATGTGCTGAATTGGACTCTTACTTTGTAACAATATTTTGTTTCAAAAAAAACCACTTGACCGCCTGATATTTAAGCAACATCGTTGCTTCAGTTTCTGCTCAAAATGAAACAGGAACGACGAAAGTGACCCCACAAAACCGGGGCATTTATCTATCAACAGTTCAGGGGAATAGGATGAGACATAGAACTGGAATTCGCATTAATCACCTCATGCTCAGTCTGGTCGGCGGTATGCTGGCAGCCTGCGGCGGAGGAAGTAACACCAGCAGTTTGACAGACACACCGAAGGCCGGTGCGCACATGGCGATGCCGCCAGCAGAGGTGCCCAGCAGTTGTGCAGTCTGGAGCAGCACTCAGGTTTATACCCAGGGTAATTGCGTTACCTATCAGGGCGTAACCTATAAAGCCAAGTGGTGGACGCAGGGGAATGTGCCAGGCACAGAACAGTGGGGACCATGGGAAGTAAGCACGGTCACGCCAACACCGACCCCAACTCCGACACCTACGCCGACGCCTACTCCGACGCCAACGCCGACGCCCACTCCTACGCCTACATCAGGGTGTGCGCCTTATGTGGCAGGAACCAGTTATCTGGCAGGCAGTGTCGTCAGCAATGCCGGTGGCTATTATCGCTGCGATGTCGCGGGTTGGTGTTCTACCGGTGCTTCTGCTTATGAGCCCGGTGTAGGTTGGGCCTGGACCAGCGCCTGGACTGCGGTGACTGTCAGTGCCTGCCCAACGCCAACACCAACGCCAACGCCAACGCCAACGCCAACGCCAACACCAACACCAACACCAACACCAACACCAACACCAACACCAACACCAACACCAACACCAACACCAACACCAACACCAACACCAACACCAACACCAACACCAACACCAGTCGGTGGCCGCGAAGTTGGCTCCTACTTTGCACAATGGGGTGTGTATGGCCGCGGCTATGAAGTGGCAGATATCCACACCACGCAGACACCAGTCAATGGCGTCCAGACCAGCATCGCTGATCAACTGACCTTCATTAACTACGCCTTTGGCAATGTGTATGCAAAAAATGGCGGCTATGAATGCGATATGGTGACCAAGGCAGAGACCGGCAATAACGTGCCGGCACCAGCAGATGCGGGTACCGGTGGTGATGCCTTTGCCGATTACCAGCGTCAGCCAGCACGCACCGTCGATGGCAAAACCATACCCTGGGACGCCAAGCTCACCGGCAATTTTGCGCAACTGAAATTGTTGAAGGCCGCGCATCCGAACCTGAAAGTCTTTATCTCACTCGGTGGCTGGACCTGGTCGAAGTTCTTCTCTGCCGCAGCGAAGACGGATGCCCTGCGCAAGCAACTCGCGAAGTCTTGCGTCAAGCAATTCATCGCAGGTGATTTGCCGGTGCAGGATGGCCGCGGTGGTCCTGGTGCAGCCAAAGGTGTGTTTGATGGTATCGACATCGACTGGGAATACCCAGGCGGTGGCGGGCAGCCGTATAACACTTTTGATGCTGTCAACGACAAACATAACTTCACTTTGTTGATGGCAGAATTCCGTGCGCAACTCGATGCGCAAGGGGCTCTCGACAACAAGCGTTATGCGCTGACTGCAGCGATAGGCGCGGGCACTGAAAAAATCGCCCAGACCGAGCCTGCCTTGTATAGCCAGTACATGGATTGGGTGAATGTCATGACCTATGACTTCCATGGCGGTTGGGAAAACACCACCAACTTCCATTCACCGCTGTACCATGACCCTGCAGACCCATCCACGGGTGTGCTGGCCAAGTACAATAGTGATGATGCGATCCAGGCTTTGGTCACCGCTGGCATGCCACGCAATAAGATCTTGCTGGGCATTCCATTCTACGGGCGTGGCTGGAAAGGCGTCAGTGCCGGGCCAAATGGAAACGGCCTGTACCAGGCAACTGGTGGGCCAGCGCCGGCTACTTATGAAGCAGGGATAGAAGACTACAAGGTCTTGAAAAACAAGACCGGTACGCGCACCCTGCATCCGGTGACCAAGCAACTGATGTTGTTGACCAATAATGGCGAATGGTGGAGTTATGATGACCCTGCTGTCATTGCCATTAAAATGAAGTATGTGCGTGACCAGAACCTGCGTGGCGCATTTACCTGGGAGCTTGATGGCGATGCCAGCGGTACCCTGGGTAGCGAAGTCTGGAAAGGGCGATAAGCCTGATTAGTGGAATGGTATAGTCCATTAATAGTGTAGGGCTGCGGGTGTGATGAACAATACCATCACATCCGCAGTTTTTTCAGCGAGAGGAAAGTACATGAATGCACAACTTGGTTTGCATGCGCCAATAAAGCAAACAGCCCAGCCCATGAGCGATGAATGGCGTCGCTGGATCGCAGAAAATTTGCTGCTCGGCGCGCACCCGGCAACCCTGGAAAATGTCTTGCAAAAAAATTCTTTCAGCCTGCACACAGCACGACTGGAAATCAGTGCAGCTTTATCCAGTCCCTATTTTCAAGGCGTGCAAAGGCTCAAGAACCGACTCGACAAGCGTGACTGGGTATTGGCCATCTCGGCCAAACTCGATCAGATAGAACCGATGACGCTGGAGCGCAAACAGCAGTTATCCGGTGAACAGTTTTTGCATGACTATTACCAGCAAAACCGCCCCGTCATCATTACCGGCATGCTGGACGATTGTCCGGCGCGCAGCCGCTGGAACCTGGCCTGGTTCAGCGAACATTTTGCCGAGCGTCAGGTGGAAGTGCAATTTGGCCGCAATAGCGACGCCAATTATGAAATGAACAGCATCGCCCACAAACGCCAGATGTGCTTTGGTGAGTATGTCGATCTGGTAGAAAAAAATGGTCATAGCAATGACATGTACATGACCGCGAATAATGATTCCAGCAACCGTAAAGCACTTAATGAACTGTGGGAAGACGTGCCTTCATTGCCAGAGTATCTGAAGACCGATCAGGGCAAGCAGGGTTTTTTCTGGTTTGGCCCGGCGGGCACGATTACGCCTTTCCACCATGACCTGACCAATAATTTCATGATGCAGATCATGGGACGCAAGCGCGTGAAACTCATCGCGCCATGCCACCTCGCCAAACTGCAAAATGAACGCCATTGCTTTACGCCAGTCGATGGCCGCAACATCGACCTGACACGCTTCCCTCAGATGCGGGATGTGCCTGTGCTGGAATGTGTATTGGAGCCGGGCGAGATATTATTCCTGCCTGTGGGATGGTGGCATTTTGTAGAATCACTGGATATTTCTGTCACCATCGCTGCGACAAATTTTCGCTGGGATAATGACTTCTTCAGTAATTACCCGGCCAATCACGACTTTTGATCAACAGTCTTTCATCATAAGAAAACTGCGCTTGCGGCGTATGCCGGAGCGCTTTTTTTTGTATCGGTTATCCATGCCTTGCCTGTCATCTGACAGGCAAGGCATTTCTACATCAAGGCAAGGTTTTCAAGACAGCCTTGGTCGGCGCCGAGAAGTTGTAGCCGTCATGTTTATCCCAGTTGATAGACCAGGTCATGACCCCTCTGAAGCCAGGGTAAGCCTGTTTGGGGACGATGGTGCCGCAGTTCAGCAACTTGGTTAAACAGTTCAGCGCATTGCTGACATCTGCTGACGTGGTAAAGCCGGAATTGGCTGAACTACGGCCAGACGGCACACCAAAAGCAACCTGGTCAGGACGCAAGCCGGCAAAGCTATTACCGCCATAGGTAAAGCCCTCGATCAGCATTTTTGCCGTGCCCACCAGTTGGTCTGCCGAGCCTGCCCTGAGTGGTGCAGACTGGTAAGGTGTGTAGATATCGCCATTGTTGTAATACTGTGGGTGCAGGATAGTCAGTTCATCGCGCAGCGCATTGATGATGGGGATATACGCACCCCAGATTGAGCCGTAAGAAGTGAAGCCACCTTCCACATATACCCATTCCGGTGCCATCGACAGGTAGAAGTTTGCCCCGACTTTGGCTTTCAGTTTTTTGACAGCGACCGGCAGATAAGTCTGGATAGCGGCACCCTGCGCCACGCCGTTTTCAAGATCAAGATCAATACCATCAAAACCATATTTACTGATGATGCCGTACAGGCTGTTGGCAAAGTTGGTTGCCTCTGCATCAGAGCCTACCGAGACTGAGCCATTCTGGCCGCCCAGTGATAGCACGACTTTTTTGCCTTGCGCCTGCTTGGTCTTGATGTCTGCAATAAATTGCGCTTCGCTACCCGCACCTGGGTCCAGCGTAAAGCTCACATTGCCACCGCCTGCATTGTCACCGAACGAAACGACGATCACATCCCAGTCATTGCTGACTTGCGCGATAGGATAGGTATTTCCGCTCGGGTTCGTAAAGTTGTGCCAGTAACCGACCAGTGCATGCTTGGCCAGGCCAGGGACGGGCGTGGGAGTCGGAGTTGGTGTGGGCGTGGGCGTCGGCGTTGGTGTCGGGGTAGGCGTTGGTGTTGGGGTAGGCGTCGGCGTTGGTGTCGGCGTGGGTGTTGGGGTAGGTGTCGGCGTAGGGCAGGCACTTGATGTGACTGAGGTCCACGCACTTGTCCAGGCCCAGCCTACACCAGGCTCATAAGCCGATGCACCGGTTGAACACCAGCCCGCTACATCGCAACGATAAAAGCCACCCGCATTGCTGACCACTTTTCCAGCGGCGTATTGGGTGCCAGCGACGTATGGAGAGCAGCTTGGTGTTGGTGTCGGAGTTGGAGTTGGTGTGGGGGTAGGCGTAGGTGTCGGGGTTGGTGTCGGCGTTGGGGTTGGTGTAGGAGTCGGCGTTGGTGTTGGAGTAGGGGTAGGCGTGGCATCACAAGCCCCTTTGCCTGTCCAGGGTTTACCGCTTCCAGACGCGCCGCTATTGGTCGCGGGGTTTTCATTTTGCGTCCACCAGTTTGCCACATAATTATTGCCACCTGTACTGACCAGGGCACCGCCGTTGTAGGCCGTTGCTGCATCCCAGGCCGCATAGCATGCTGTAGAAGCCACTGCTGGCGGAGCCTGTGGCGGCGTGTTTGCCTGCCCATTGCCTGCTGCACTGCCACTGCCACCACCGCATGCAACCAGCAAGCTACCGCTCGTCGCACACACCAGCATGTTTTGAATCAGGTTTCTTAAAGTTGTATTTTCCACTGCCGTCTCCCCCGTGATTTTGTGAATTCAGAAAATGTGTTTATTCCCCCAGATACATTCTTGATACGCTTGCCCTTGCTGCAGACAAGCGCTCAGGATTCAAGCATGTAGGCCTTGAATTTGGACGTCAACTGGTTTTGTTTTTATCTTGCCACTTAGATACCACTTAATTGACAGGCAACAAGATGCAATGGAAATAAGAATCAGGTAAACAGTATGTGCCTGGCTTTGACTGTTCCTTGATCAGACCAGCCCTGACAGTTTGCAACAGTGGTATTAGCGCTTTTTTATCAGCATGGATGATTGCTGATGGGACGATGTTGAATACAGGTACAGCACCAGCTTGCGCAGGCGCTGGAACGGGCCTGTGACCTGTTATCTATTGGGTGGCTGGGACTGGGTGCTGCCCTGATGTGGTGAGCCAGATGTGCTGGACAATCAGGCTGGATTGCCAGTCTCAGAGCTGCACAGGTACAGGCTCACTCCTGGTACTTTTCAAATAATTTCGTCAATGTACCCTGGCGCTCAAGCAAGGTGATTGCCGCCCTGATCTTCTTCGCATCTTCCACTGCCAGGGTTTTTGACAGTATCATGTAAAGCTCATCTTTCAGCATCACCTTGGGTAGCAGTCTGATCTGGCCTTCCAACCCTGCCTGCCGTATTTCTGCAGCGATGCCGGGCGAGCGGTGGCAATAAAAGCGGCCCCTGCGCGCAAGCAATTTGTTCAGGTTGGATCTGGATGAGACTGCGCTGGAATCGACTTGCAAGCCACCGAGATTCTTCAAGCGTTCATTGATGGCATAGTTATGCATGGATAGGATAATGCCATCCTTGCCAAGCTTGCGTATGTCATCCCAGCTTGATACCTGTATGTCGTCGTCGGCGCGCACCGCCAGCAGGTAATTGACAGAAATAATAGGCGTATCGATGTAGTCGTAGAGCAGGGCGCGTTCTTTGGTATGCAGCACGCCGCAAATCGCATCAACAGGCCCGGCCATGATCCTGACCAGCGGCAGCCATTTCTGGTCGCCGACAAATTTAATGCCGGGCTCCACTGCCTCTATGGCCCGCATGATGTCAATACATATACCGCCAACAGCAGGTTTGCCGTCTTGTACTATAGCGATGAATTTGGGGGCAGACGCTTCTTGCGCGGCTGTCCTGATCAGGCTTTGCGCACTGGCAGGCCCGGCAAAAAATAACAGGGAGGCCATGAGCAGTAGAAAGCACCCTGCGCTTTTAATACTCAATGCGAAGCAAGCCAGGTATCGCCTCAATTCATTGCCTCCGTTTTTATATTTATTAGCGTCGCATCTCGGTTCGATTTTAGCCAGAGACAAGCTTGCGAGCGCTTTTCATTATTGTACGCCAGCGTATGCGCGATGTCGCTGTGATTCAAGAGAACAGGATTTCATCTGCCACACCAATAGCACCTGAACTGCTCTGCTGTGTAACACAGGACCAAAACAGGGCAGGCCAGCGTTCAGTGCCTCTGGATTGCGCATATCCCCTGGGAAACGCCATTCCCACCACATTGTCCCCGTTTGCTTTGCGAACCAGGCCGCTTACTTCTCTGTGCCATATGGATTTTCTGCAGAAAAATGTTGCATGTAAAGATACATCATTATTTTTTCTTGATCATGCAAAATGGTAAAGCTGAATTAAATCAATTCATTACTTTAAAAATTCAGACAGGACTTGGTTGTTCATGACTTCTGCGCATCATTGATTGATGTTGACTGGTATTGATCACTCGCGCTCAGCTTGGCAAAGTTAGTGCCGGGAACAACATCAAACATTTTCTGTTCCCCCGCTTTTGCTGATCAAGATAATTCATCATTCATTTCTTCAGGGCTGAGCTGCCAGACTACAGGCCAGTTGTTTTCATCCATGGCACTCCATTTCAAATAGCGCCATGCGTTTCCGCTTACATGCAATAAGACGTTGGTAGTGGGAATCCAGGCAGCGGCACCACCGTCGATGATCGTACTGACGCGTAGTGTTTGCCCAGTGACTGCATCCCACAGGCGCACGGTGTTGTCGTCTGACGCCGAGAGCACGCTATGCCCATCAGGTGAAAACATGTAAGACCTCACCCAGTCCGCATGTCCAGCAAATTCCTTTAGCAGTGTGCCGGTGGCGGTCTCCCACAGGCGTAGGGTATTGTCGTTTGAAACCGAAAGCACGCTATGCCCATCAGGTGAAAACGCGCAGGACGTTACCGTATCCGCACGTCCAACGAATTCCCTAAGCATTGTGCCGGTGGCGGTCTCCCACAGACGCAGGGTGTTGTCGTTTGAAACCGAGAGCACGCTATGCCCATCAGGCGAAAACGCGCAAGATATCACCCAATCCGTATGTCCAGCAAACTCCTTTAGCAGCCTGCCGGTGGTGGTTTCCCACAGGCGCATCGAGTTGTCGTCTGAAGCCGAGAGCACGCTATGTCCATCAGGCGAAAACACACAGGACCTCACCGTATCCGAATGTCCCACAAACATCCGTAGCAGCGCGCCGGTGGCGGTCTCCCACAGGCGCAGGGTATTGTCGTCTGAAGCCGAGAGCACGCTATGTCCATCAGGCGAAAACACACAGGACCTCACCGTATCCGCATGTCCCACAAACTCCCGCAGCAGTGTGCCGGTGGCGGTCTCCCACAGGCGCAGGGTCTTGTCGGTTGACGCCGAAAGCAGGCGATGCCCATCTGGAGAAAACACACAGGATCTCACCCAATCCCCATGTCCCACAAATTCCCGTAGCAGTCTGCCGGTGGCTGTCTCCCACAGGCGCAGGGTATTGTCGTCTGACGCCGAAAGCACGCTATGCCCATCAGGCGAAAACGCGTGGAACATCACCCAATCCGTATGTCCAACAAACTCCGTTAGCAGCGTGCCGGTAGCTGTCTCCCACAGGCGCACGGTTTTGTCGTCTGACGCCGAGAGCACGCTATGCCCATCAGGCGAAAACACACAGGACCTCACCCAATCCGTATGTCCAACAAACCCCCGTAGCAGCGTGCCGGTGGCGGTCTCCCACAGGAGGAGGGTCTTATCGTCTGACGCCGAGAGCACGCTATGCCCATCAGGCGAAAACACACAGGACCTCACCCAATCCGTATGTCCAACAAACTCCCGTAGCAACGTGCCGGTGGCTGTCTCCCACAGGCGCACAGTCTTGTCGTTTGACGCCGAGAGCAGGCTACGTCCATCAGGGGAAAACGCGCAGGATGTTACCGTATCCGCACGTCCAGCGAATTCCCTAAGCAGCGTGCCGGTGGCTGTCTCCCACAGGCGCAGGGTCTTGTCGTCTGACGCCGAGAGCAGGCTATGCCCATCAGGTGAAAACGCGCAGGACGTTACCGCATTCGCATGTCCAACAAACTCCCTAAGCAGCTTACCAGTGGTGGTCTCCCACAGACGCAGGGTATTGTCGTCTGAAGCCGAGAGCAGGCTACGACCGTCAGGCGAAAACGCGCATGACGTCACCGTACCCGCATGCCCCACAAACTCCCGTAGCAGCATGCCAGTGGCGGTCTCCCACAGGCGCATGGTGTTGTCATGTGAAGCCGAGAGCAGGCAATGTCCGTCAGGCGAAAACGCGCAGGACGTTACCGTACCCGCATGTCCAGCAAACTCCTGTAGCAGCGTGCCGGTGGCGGTTTCCCACAGGCGCAGGGTGTTGTCGTCTGAAGCCGAGAGCACGCTATGCCCATCAGGCGAAAACGCGCAAGACGTTACCCCAGACGTATGTCCATGTAACCAGGCTAATTTTCTTTGGGCTTTCATATGATGCCCGGGCGGTACCCAAGCCGCCCTGATTCCTGACGCCACCTGTGGCCGCATCTGACTACCATCTACCGCTGCTTCAACCCAGCTGCTATCCGCCAATTCACAATGCAGCAACTCTGCCTGCTCGCAACTACTGTGATCAAACACGGCAGCGCGCAAATCGACGTTCCAGAACTTGGCGCGTCGCAAATTGCCGTGGCTGAAGTTGCAGCCTGCCAGATTCAGACGACGATGTGTCTGGCTGCCAGGCAGGGGCTCTTCACTACGACTACCAAAGCGCCAGTCGCTCAGGTCTGCGCCCTGCAGGTCCATGCCATCCAGGCGCGGTACGGGCCAGCCTGAAGTGTGGGCTCGCAAGCCGTAGGCCAATTGCAGTTCACTAGCCAGCGCCAGGTAAGGGCTACGCCATGCTGCCAGTGTTTGCAAGGGGCCTGGCCCGCCAACATCCGGGTCCCATTCAGCCAATAGCTGCCCCAGAAAGTCCAGTGTTTCGTCACTGACCATGGGCAGGCGCCAGTCCTCGCGCGCATTAACGCTGTGACTGCGCAGCGCCTGTAACAAATACTCTGCCAGGAAGAATTCTTGCAAGGATGTATGGGCGAATTCAAAGCGACTCTCTTTGCCCTCCACATCGACACGCTTCAGGAAGGTGGAATTGCGTAAATCTTCCTGCAATAGATCACGTGGCTTGGTTTGAAAGTCTTCATGCGGGCCTTGTTGCGCCAGCCACTGACCCAGCCAGCTTTCCAGTTGTCTGGCTGTGATGCCTTTGAGTTTGTTGCGCCAAAAATGTGCTGCCAATGCACTCGCCAACGACAGCTTGTCTTCTGGTTGAAAACTCTGTTTCTCTTTGTCGCGGATCAGCCATTGTTTGGCTACTTCACGGTATAAGGTGGCACCCGTGACACGCTTGCCCTGAGCGCGCCACTGTTCCAGCATGGGCACAAAGTCGGCCACCAGTTTTAATGTGAAGGGCCGGCCGGCCAGCTCACGCAGGTTGTGCACCGCCTCAATCTGCGCCATCAACTGCTCAATATTGTTACTGGGAAATACCGCCGTCATATAGCTGCGTATCTGCTGCTCTGTCAGCGGTTGTAATAGCAGGGCACGGTATTGGCTTTGATTTTGGCTCCCCCGGTGTTCTCCGGTCAAGTGATTGTCTTGCTCAGACAGTGAGCGAAAAAACTGGGTGCGACAGCTCAGCAGCACACGTGGCGGTTTGCTCTGTTTTTTGGTTTTTTGCCGCTCACGTGCCTCGGGCAGCACACGCAACAAATTGGCTGTAAAACTCAGGCCTTGCTTGTCACCTATGCGCGACAGCACTTCATCAAGTCCATCAAAAATCACCAGTGCACCACTATCTATGCTGTCCACGACATCTTCATAAGTGGGCAGTACTCCATCGGTTTGCAAATAACCGTTACGCAAGCAGTCGCTGATGGTTTCTTGCAGTGTTGGTACTTTGCCTGGGTGTTGCGCACTCGCAGCCAGCAAAGTGTCCACTTTGCGCAAGTCAAAATACAGTGCGGCTGGACTATCGATGTTCAGTCTGCGCTGCTGCTGCAGGTGGGCCGTCACACGCTGTAGTGTGGTGGTTTTACCCATGCCGTATTCACCAAGCAGGGCATAAATGGGGCGTTCTTCTGGCTCATTTAACCAGGTCAGGATGTCATCAAATGCCACGACCTTTCTGGGGTCATTTTCTTGGCCTTCGTGGTGACCTGCAGCTCCCAAAGCATGCAATTCTGCACGATAACCATACTGGCCACTTACCAATGGCTTGCCGTCATCAATGACGTCGAGATGGGCGCGTTCAAGACACTGACGACGCAAAGCCAGTGCGGCAAGCTTGTCGGTGGCGACGTTTGTTGCTGAATGTGGGCGTTCTGCATCTTCGGCAATGTCACCATACAGTTGCCCGTCACCGAGCATGGCCTTGATCACCATCGCTGCATTGGCTGCTGCAAGTTTTTGCTTGTTCTCTTTACCTTCAACTTTATTGCCATCGGCAAAGTCGCATATGGCTTTAACAACTATCCAGTCCACCGTTGTATCGTCGAGCGCTTTGGCTACGCCAGCGGCTTCCATTTCGCCACCGACGATGCCCGCTGGCCCTGCTATGGCTTTCAGTTTTTCGCGATAGTCGTAGTTGTCCACCAGTTTTTCGCCGGTCAGCATGCCGCCAAATTCCAGTGTGGGCCAATCAGGTTTGCTGTGATCATGTTTATTGCGAATATCAAGAGTTTCAAGCGTGCGCACCAGGCGACGTGAGGCGGGAGGGCGGTCACCGGCCAACGTGAAGCTGCCATTTTTGTTGATGCGTGTTGCCTCATAGTCCACGATGAATTTGGAAACCAGCACGTCCCCCACTTTTTGCTTTTGCTCGTCAACACCAAAGGCAATGCCGACGCTGATAATGGCTGCGGGCTTGTAGGCCTGATGCAAATCACTGGCAGTGCGTTGCGACTCTCTATTACCCTGGCGGCTATGGTAGTGAAGCACGCGCACATTGCCATGTTGCCCCAACTCATCGACGCTGACCGCTTGACCGGAGTGGTGTTTGTTGGCGACGGGCGGCGTGCTGTCGCCCGCCCAGAAGGTCTTGCGCACGGCGGCAAACTCGTTCTCGTTGTAGGTGATCAGCGCTACCACAGGGGCTTCGCCAACAGGCATGCCGGTCTGGCCTATGATGAGGCGGTTTTCTGGTATGGCGCTCAGCCCCTCCAGTTCTGCAATGGCAGTTGGTGGCGGGCCAGTGAACCACAGTCTGCGGTTGGCCGTGCCCTGGTCTTTGGCACCCACATAGGTAAAATCCAGTGACATGCCTTGCGCCTGTGCAGCGTCGGTAACGGTGCGCAACAGCTTGGACAGCTGTGCACTGGCACCCTTGGTTTCGGCCATGGGGAACAGCGTCGTATGCAGGGTTTTGACCACGACTGAGCCTTCATCATCCAGGCTTTGCAAGAGTTTGTCGATCAGTTCCCGTGCAGCCGGACTGAGCTTGTCTTGCAGGCGGCGCACCACATTATTGGCCTGCGCACGGCTTAATTTGCGTAGATTGGCTGACGAGCTTGCCTGATCTGCCAAGCCTTCGTGAGCGGTGGAGGATGATTTCCGGGTTGCCATGATGCGCCTTTGGTTGATGTTGCTCAGTGGGGACGCTTAATCTTAGAACTATCCAACTCATTAATCAAGAAGTATTGGTAGCATTGGGTTGTATTGATAAATAATTGCATATTAGATAATTTATGAAATTGCATCTTGATGCTAATGATGTTATCTATAAGCCAACAGGAGAGATGTGCGCCAAAAAAATAGTCAGTAGTATTTCGGTATGAAAGAGGCGCATTGGTGCGGGCAGCAAGAGCAAATTGATATATGCCGTTGTCGTAAGGGATGTAGATGCTCGTGGTAGTCAAGTCCTTCCTGAATCGTTTCACGGAAAAGAGGTACCTTATTAATACGATTCTGGGGTTACAGGTGTGAACTATGGATTTTGTATCGCATATCTTTATCCAGCGATATCATGATAAGTATGAATTGCAATTTTACTGACAGTATGGGGTGCAAATGGTTGGCAGGTTTTATGTACACGCGCCCAGCACCTGAAAAATTCTAACGGAAAATAATATGACAATGAACAGTTCTGCACCTGCCACTGGGGTAGTGGATGGCACGGTGGATATGGTGCTGGGCATGCTGAGCCAGTATGCAGTAAGCCTTGATACGAAAAATTTCACGGCTAGCCTGTATGCAGAATCGCTGTTGTACATGATTTATTGGTTCCATCGCCTGCGTGATCCCATCCGCAAGAATGGGATCGAAGATTGCGTAGCCAGATACCTGGACGTAGCCAGTCAATCGGCAGTAGTGAAAGCCTTATTGTCGGATCAGACGCTGAAAGCTCAGGCAAAACAACGCATTGATCAGGGCGTCATGGTTCGCAAAACGGTTGATGTGCTTGTCATGCGCGATGGGCAGAATGGCAGGGAATTCCTGGCTCTGGACAGAACAGTATTTCCTGAGGGCATCACTCTGCCAGGTGGCTTGCTGCAAGATGAAGATGAACAAAACGAAATTGGAATTCCAGCCAATATTTTTGCAGCACTCCGGGTAACCGGCAGCAAAGTGTTCGGATCTGCAGCGCCAGAATATGGGATTGCAGAAGCAGGTGGACGCAAATACTATTTTGTGCGGAGCAAGGCAGAAAGCAAAGCCAAAAACGAAGCCCGCATCTACATGGACAGAACCGTTACTCACGGATATCGCGACCATCTCAAAGAAATTGCTGTTCCATCTGACCCTCGTCACATCGTCGATACGATCGGATTTCTCGTAGAAATTTCCGACACCGAAGACGTTCATGGCAGGTGGCTGCCTGAGAGCGTGATGACGACACCGTATGCGAAAGAAGGCTCCTTTGCCTTTGGTCATCACAAACAAATTGCCGCTGCGCTGCTTGCGAAAAATTTTACAAAAACGCAGGGTATTTCCCATCACGAATGGATACGGGAGTGGGTCAGGAACCCGGTGGACTTATACCGCGGATTGCGGGCACGGTTTGAGTCGCATGACAACAATCTGGACACCCCAGTTCTGGAGTTGCTGCCAGTGGTCGACTATTTCCGCAGCCAGATGACACTTCCGGCGATGGACGAGAAGTGCCGTGATAATGCCGCACTTTCTTTTATGCGTGAGCAGTTGCTGCATAAATTCCATCACGTCACCATACAGAATGGTGCGATGTGCCCGTATGCGCCAACCTTGCGCATCCTGTTTGAAGCGGTCGGCTTCTTTGACGTCGCATGCCGCACCGACAAAAACCTGAGTACCCATTTTCAAAAGAAATATTGGTACCGTTATGAAGAGCTGATGCGCCGGATTCCTGAAGTCATCATCATCCCGACTTTCGACAATATTTCTGCGACTGACCTCATGAAGATAAGGGGCACGCCAGTGTATTTTATCGGCGTATCTACCGAGCCTGTGTATGTCGATGAGTTCTGGCAATCTCCGCTCGAATTCCTGATTCATGATCTGAACCATGCCTGGAAGATGATGGACATGGACGACAGATTTTTCAAGCATAGGCCTGAAGTCAGCAGGGATGAGTTGATCAGTAAATCCAATGCCTTTATCCGTGAGTACTTCCCGACGATCGCCATACAAAAAACGGACACGGAAGAGCAAAAGGAAATGAAAAAACTCAAGAAAATTTTGCTGTTTGAAGTCGGGCATGAAGACGCCAGACCACTATTGCCAGCGATCGTCAGCGAAGCGCTGCTGGAAGATGAGGGTTATGAATTCCCGGACATTGTCGTCCGTTATGATGAAGACGGCAAACAGGCTTATCTGGAACAACGCACCATACCCGGCATCACAGCGCTCTCTTACGTCAGGCATAAACTGCAGCACGGCTTCTTTGACCAGACTGATTCGCAGAATATACAAATCGTCTCGCCCAAGTATCGCAGCGTGGAATGGATAGTCAAGGCAACAGAAGAATTGCTGACTGAGATGCAGGCAACAATCCCACCCGCCGTGCAAGCAGAAGGTTTGACAGAATACCTGACCCGTCAGGCTTGCTCCAGGGGACCGACTATTCTTCATGCACCGGAAAACCTGGACCCGGCTGTAGAAGAATATGGAGATGGAACGGTGTCAAAGGAATAGGTGTTGTCGTTCACAGATAGTGCCAGCGCTCGGACTTGCACTACCTGTGGTTTTCAGAGATTTTTAGGACAAGGCAGGTGTTATTGTCCCTTGATCACAATGAGCACCGCCTACTTGCCAGGATACCCAGCACCACTTGATGTTGATTGGCGTTGACTACTCGCGCTCAACTTGGCGAGGTCGATGCCGGGAACAATATCAAGCATTTGCTGTTCCCCGTTTTACTGATTAAGATCATTTATCATTCACCATTTGCATGATGATCTGCGCGTGCCATCACCCCTTCGACGTACTGTCGCAACACTTCTATTTCGGTTACGCTGGTTGCCATATTTTCCTCAAACTAGAGCACAACACCGAACCCGGTCATTGCCAAAGCCCGCACATAGCGAGCAGATGGAATGCACGGGAAAGATGCAGCAGTACTGCCAGTGAACCTTGTATTTCTTTTTCTATCTGCGTTTGATGACTTACGCCTGTTTGTTGATTTGCACTGAAAATTGCCCCACTTTGCTGGATAAATTGCATCTAAAATTGACCCATGTTTAGCACACAATCCTACTTATCTTGATGAGTCGGGAGCAGGAGTGATTGACGTGGCATTACATGGTATTATTCGACGCTGGCACATTCGTGACCAGATTCCATTACGTGAGATCGCCAGACGACTGGGCATCTCTCGCAACACTGTCCGGCGCTATCTGCGCTCTGAAGTCAGAGAGCCAGCCTATGCGGATCGGCAAACAACAAGCGCCATCGATAAATATGCATTACAGCTTTCAAGCTGGCTTAAAACCGAAGCGGGTAAAATCGTAAGCAGCGACGAAGCTTAAAGCAGCTTCATCTCGATCTGAAAGAACTGGGATTTGAGGGGCCGTATGAGCGGGTGGCCGCCTTCGCCAGGAAGTGGAAGGTGGATCAAACTGACAGGGTCAATTCAGCTAGCAAACGCACAGTTAAGTGAAAAAAGTTCAGACTTGAATGAAAATCGACAATGGTTATTGTGCGATTGCTAATGTCCGGCTGTAGAATCCCTCATGCAACAATCTATGCAAAAAGTCGCTTGCATAAATCACTGTTTTTTTATACAGTACTGCAAATCGCAGGAAATTAAGCCTGTATTCCTTTTTCCACCCGCCGCTTATTGAATGAAAGAATGTATGGACGATAAGAAACCAGAAAATGCCTCAGAAAAAGCAAAGGCACTTGCAGCAGCGCTGGCACAGATAGAAAAGCAATTTGGTAAAGGTTCGGTCATGCGTATGGCCGACGGTGAAGTGGTGGAAGAGGTGCAGGTTGTTTCTACTGGTTCTCTGGGCCTGGATATCGCGCTCGGCGTTGGTGGCTTGCCACGTGGCCGTGTCGTTGAGATTTATGGCCCTGAATCTTCTGGTAAAACCACATTGACGCTGCAAGCGATTGCTGAAATGCAAAAGCTGGGTGGTACTTGTGCGTTTATCGATGCTGAGCATGCTTTGGACGTTGGTTACGCTCAAAAACTGGGTGTGAATCTGTCTGATTTGCTGATTTCCCAGCCTGATACCGGCGAGCAAGCGCTGGAAATTACTGATGCGCTGGTGCGTTCTGGTAGTGTCGATCTGGTGGTTATTGACTCAGTTGCGGCCCTGACGCCACGTGCAGAGATTGAAGGCGACATGGGTGATTCTTTGCCTGGTTTGCAAGCGCGTCTGATGTCTCAGGCTTTGCGTAAGCTGACTGGCAGTATCAAGCGTACCAATACTCTGGTAATCTTTATTAACCAGATCCGTATGAAGATTGGTGTCATGTTTGGTAGCCCAGAAACGACAACTGGCGGTAATGCGCTGAAGTTTTATGCTTCCGTACGTCTGGATATCCGCCGCACTGGCTCTATCAAGTCTGGTGATGAAGTGGTGGGGAATGAAACCAAGGTCAAGGTAGTCAAGAATAAGGTGGCACCACCATTCAAGGAAGCGCACTTTGACATCATGTATGGCGAAGGTACTTCCCGCGAAGGCGAGATTCTGGATCTGGCAGCCGATGCCAAGATCATAGAAAAAGCTGGTGCCTGGTATAGCTATAACGGTGAGCGTATCGGCCAGGGTAAGGACAATGCACGTACTTATTTGAAAGAACGTCCTGAGCTGTCGTTTGAAATTGAAAACAAGGTGCGAGAACATCTGGGCGTGCCTTTGTTGTCAGCAGTAGCGACTGCTGAGTAAGTTATAGCACTGAGTTGAAGCGCTGAGTTTTAGCGTTAAACTGCAACACTGTCAGTACCATAAGTTTTGTATCATGCCGGTTGGTAGCTGCCAACCGGCATTTTTGCTTTTAAAGTATGAAAAAACCTGCCATTAGCCTTAAAGCGCGAGCCTTGCGTTATTTATCCATGCGGGAACATAGTCGCATGGAGCTGGAGCGTAAACTGGCACGCTATGCGGAAGAGGGCGATGACGTAGCTGCCGTGCTGGATTTTCTGGAAGCGGCCAAGTATTTGTCTGGCGAGCGGTTTTCTGAATCGCTGGTGAACCGGCGGCAGGCGAGGTTTGGCAATAACCGTATCCTGGCGGAACTGCAAAGCCATGGCCTGGATGCGCAGGATATAGAAAACGTCAAGGAGGACTTGAAAGAATCTGAGGTAGAGAGGGCGGTTCAGGTCTTGCACAGGAAATTCCGGCATGCGCCGCAAGATCATCAGGAAAAAATGAAGCAGGCGGCGTTTTTGCAGCAGAGGGGTTTTTCCAGCAGGGCGACACAGGCGGCGATGCGGGTGTTGCGGGATGAGGATGATGAATAGTATTCACAATTCAACATACTCACAATATCAATAATATCGCCCCAGCGTAAGCTGAGGTTCAGCGGCGTTTGTTCACCTTGGTTGCGGATCAATTATTTGTATAAACTCAAAAATCCTGAATAAGACCCGTGCAGATTCGGCTGTAAAGGTATTAACACGATGGATTCCTGCCTGCGCAGGAATGACGAAGTGGAGGACATTTTTATTATTGAAGCCGGGACATTGATTGAAGCCCAGACATTGGGTTGATAAGCCGCAACTTGGTGAGTCCAATTCGATCTGCGAAAACTTGGCTTTAAGCAGTCCGATACTCGGCACGGAAACTACGCATACGTTTATAAACGCCCAGTGTTGGGTTGATGGAGCTTGCTCTGGCGAGGCTCCGCATTAAGCTGCAGAGGTGATAAGAAACGGATAAAAGCAGCCTGATGAACCCAGTCCTTGTCTGTAAAGTAAAACTTCGGCCTGGATTTTGAAATAACAGGCATTGGTTTGCGGCATAAATAAGCACACCTTTCAATTGGATACAGGTATTGCAAGAACAGACATTTACCTGATAATCACCCGGTTTTCTTCTGCCAAACCACAAAAAACTTAATTTTCTGCTTAGATTTCTGCATAAGCATACTCAGAAAACTGCTTAAATTGTAGTCATATGATGAGTTCCCGGCTGGTCTGTGCTAAACTCTGCTGGTTTTTTTGCAGGGCCGCAGGAGCGGCTGTTATCGTAGAAGCTGCGGTAACGACACGCAATTGTGGCTATTTATTCAGTATTTTGGTTTAGCCGCCAGCAGGCATGATGCCCTTATCTTCGTCAATCAAGCGACGCGCCCTGAAGCATACGCGTACTATCCAGATCGAAGCGTTCGCGCGCGATGATGGATTGTGGGATCTTGACGCCCGTATCACTGACTATAAGCCTCGCGATATCACCCTCGCATCCGGCGTGCGCCCGAATGGCAGCGCGCTGCATGACCTCAGCCTGCGCATTACCATTGATTTGCAATTGACCATCGTTGATGTGGAAGCGTCTTCGGATGCCGTACCTTATCCGGGTTATTGCGAAGTCATTACTCCAGATTATAAAAAACTCATCGGTTTGAATTTGTTAAGACAGTTCCGCCAGGGCGTGAAAGAGCGCATGGCTGGCGTGCATGGCTGCACCCATCTGACGGAAATGGCGCAAATTCTGCCTACGGCTGCTGTCCAGGCTTTTGCCGGGGACGTGATCGATACGCGCGACGGTGCGACTGATTACGGCCAGCAGGCGCAACAACCTTTTCAACTTGATCGCTGTCACGCCCTTCGTACTGACGGGCCGGCGGTTGTTCAATATTACCCGCGTTGGGCAAAAGCATCACCTGACGTGAAATCACCCAGCTAGTTTGTTTGTTTAATTATTTATACCTCAGTGTCTGAAGGGAAGTCGTATGAAAATTCATGAGTATCAGGGTAAAGAAATCCTCCGCAAATTCGGAGTGACAGTACCACGCGGTATTCCATGCCTGTCTGTTGACGAAGCTGTCAAAGCGGCTGAAACGCTGGGCGGACCAGTCTGGGTTGTCAAAGCACAGATACACGCCGGTGGCCGTGGCAAGGGTGGTGGCGTGAAAGTCGCTAAATCCCTGGAACAAGTGCGTGAATACGCTGACGCGATTCTGGGCATGCAACTGGTCACGCATCAGACCAGTGCTGAAGGTCAAAAGGTTCGTCGCCTGTTGATCGAAGAAGGCGCAGATATCAAAAAAGAACTGTATGTCAGTATGGTCACTGACCGTATCAGCCAGCGCGTGGTCTTGATGGCCTCCAGCGAAGGCGGTATGGATATTGAAGAAGTGGCAGAAAAACATCCAGAACTGATCCACAACCTGGCAATCGACCCGACCAATGGTCTGCAAGATGCTGAAGCTGACGACATTTCCCGTAAAATCGGTGTGCCTGAAGGCTCTATCGCTGATGCGCGCGTACAGTTGCAAGGTTTGTACAAGGCCTTCATGGAAACTGACTGTTCCCTGGCTGAGATCAATCCTTTGATCCTGACTGGCTCAGGCAAAGTCATCGCACTTGACGCGAAATTCAATTTCGACTCCAACTCTTTGTTCCGCCAACCAGAAATCGTTGCTTACCGCGATCTGGATGAAGAAGACCCAGCTGAAATCGAAGCTTCCAAATTTGACCTGGCTTACATCTCCCTCGACGGCAATATCGGCTGCCTGGTGAACGGTGCTGGTCTGGCGATGGCAACGATGGATACCATCAAACTGTTTGGCGGTGAACCAGCCAACTTCCTCGACGTAGGTGGTGGCGCGACAGCAGAAAAAGTCACTGAAGCCTTCAAGATCATGTTGAAAAACCCAGGCCTGAAAGCCATCCTGGTCAACATTTTCGGCGGGATCATGCGTTGTGACGTGATCGCTGAAGGCGTGATCACTGCATCCAAAGCTGTGTCCCTGAAAGTGCCACTGGTTGTGCGCATGAAGGGTACTAACGAAGATATCGGCAAGAAGATGCTGGCTGACTCTGGCCTGCCTATCATCTCGGCAGACACGATGGAAGAAGCAGCACAGAAGGTTGTTGCAGCTGCTGCAGCTCAAGCTTAATAATCGCAAGGAACAGATATGTCCATCCTGATCAATAAAGACACTAAAGTCATCACCCAAGGTATCACTGGCAAAACTGGCCAGTTCCATACTCGCATGTGCCGCGATTACGCGAACGGTAAAAACTGTTTCGTCGCTGGCGTGAACCCGAAAAAAGCTGGCGAAGATTTCGAAGGCATCCCGATTTTTGCTAACGTATCTGAAGCGAAAGCAGCTACTGGCGCGACCGTTTCCGTGATCTATGTTCCACCAGCAGGTGCAGCCGCTGCCATCTGGGAAGCTGTTGAAGCTGACCTGGACCTGGCAATTTGCATCACTGAAGGCATCCCTGTCCGTGACATGATGATGTTGAAAGACCGTATGGCTAAAGCCGGCAGCAAAACAAAATTGCTCGGCCCTAACTGCCCAGGTCTGATCACACCAGACGAAATCAAGATCGGTATCATGCCAGGTCATATCCACCGTAAAGGTCGTATCGGCGTGGTTTCCCGCTCTGGTACTCTGACTTATGAAGCCGTGGGTCAATTGACGGCATTGGGTCTGGGTCAGTCTTCTGCTGTTGGTATTGGTGGTGATCCTATCAATGGTCTGAAACACATCGACATCATGAAGATGTTCAATGATGATCCAGATACTGACGCTGTCATCATGATCGGTGAAATCGGTGGTCCTGATGAAGCGAATGCTTCTTACTGGGTACGCGACAACATGAAGAAGCCGGTTGTTGGCTTCATCGCCGGTGTGACTGCGCCTCCGGGTAAACGCATGGGCCATGCTGGCGCGCTGATCTCTGGCGGTGCTGATACTGCACAAGCCAAGCTCGACATCATGGAAGAATGCGGGATCAAGGCCACTAAAAACCCGTCAGAAATGGCGCGTTTGTTGAAAGCCATGCTGTAAGCTGGCAGCGGTAAATAAGCTTTAGATGAAAAAGAGTCGCAAATTTTGCGACTCTTTTTTATTTATGGCGGCCTTTGTTATGGATATCCGTGCAAATAGATTTCCTTAATGTTAAGCTTCAATATCTGCGGCAAATCACTATTAAATTGAGTATGTCTTGTTTAGCTGATTATCTGGCGTTGTGTCGATAATGATTGAGGTGCAAGCGAAAGAATAATTCTGCAAAAGTAAGGAGAGGATATACGCAAGGTTTCAAGCGGCTTCCTGCCATCGACGGTACTTGATGGTACTTGATTGTATTAATTTATTTAAGCCGCTGCATCCAGGTGCCTGGGTTTGCTGAACAGGTTTGTAAGACCAGGAGAATGTTTGCGAATGTCCTGATTAAAATAATTCTAAAATATTATCTGTTTCATATAAATTTATTCACCTCAGGATGTATCCCGACATTTATTGATGCCATACCAGCGTGTACTAGAATTTGCAGCCCTGTCTGATACGGGCTTGGTCAGGTCGCATAACGAAGATGCTATCGTCGTTTGTGCAGACTATGGCTGCGCAGTCCTGGCCGATGGCATGGGGGGATATAACGCGGGCGAAGTCGCCAGCGCCATGACCGCTCAAATCATTGCTGAATATTTGTGTAGCAAGATGGATGCCATCTGGTTCCCGTCCATGGGGCCAAGGCCGCTGGCGATGGCACGCTGGATGAATGAGTCCATCGAGCTGGCCAACCGTAATGTATTGTATACAGCACTGACCAATCCAGAATGTGCAGGCATGGGTACTACCGTGGTGGTGGCATGCTGTTTGCAAGACAAGCTTTTGCTGGCCCACGTCGGTGATTCGCGCGCCTATCGTTATCGCGCAGGCGTGCTGACGCGCCTGACTCAGGATCATTCGGTATTGCAGGAACAGATCAATGCAGGCCTGGTGACTGAAGAAGAGGCGCGTTATTCTTCTATTAAGAATCTGATCACCAGGGCAGTGGGTACTCTGGAAGAAGTGCATACGGAGTTGCATACACACCATACTGAAGATGAAGATTTGTATTTGATGTGTTCGGATGGATTGACCGATATGCTAGGGCATGATGAAATCCAATCCTTGATCCGGCAGCACGCGTCTGAGCTTCAGCCTTGTGCCGAAGCGCTGATTGATGCCGCCAAGGACAGGGGGGGTTGGATAATATTTCTGTAGTCCTGTTCAGGCTGGTCGGTGAAGAAAACAAGTCCTGGTTAAAAAGAACATTTACCCGGTAGGTCGGGGATTATGAATTGATGAGAGATTTATGGCGAAAATTATCGTCACCTTTAATGGTTTGGTTCAGCAAGAAATCACTATCAGCAAATCACGCCTCACAGTAGGCCGGCGCCCCAGTAACGATATCGTCATTGATCACCTGACTGTCAGCGGTCAGCATGCGGCGATTGATACTTCTTCGAGCGGCTCTTTCGTACTTGACCTTGGCAGCACTAATGGCACTATGGTCAATGCCCAGCCAATCAAAAAACATTTATTGCAGCATGATGATGTTATTGATATTGGCAAATATAAATTGCGCTTCCAGGTAGAGGAATCAGGCAAGCAGACTTTTGTGCCTGAGCCAGGCCAGGTGCAAGCGGCCGCAGTTGAAAAGCCAAGAGCAAAGATCAAAGTCATGAGTGGCGCTAATGCAGGCAAGGAGCTCAACCTCGTCAAGGCCGTTACTACCATAGGCAGCCCTGGCACCCAGGTCATTGCCATTACCCAGCAGGGAAGGGAATATGTCATAGCCCAGGTCGAGGGTAATGCTGCTGCGACCGTCAATACCCAGTCCATCAAGGACAAACCACACACCCTCAAGCATGCCGACATGATAGAGCTGGCAGGGACAAAAATGGCAGTGATTTTTTATTAATCACCTATTGCTCACTTGCCCCTGCCCAGGTTAATAGGGCAGGGATAGTCTCAAACTGCTACATACCATGATTGCGATAAATTCTTCCTGCCTTCTCGTGAAGAGTGCTGTTCGCAGCCGTATATTATCTATGCGCCATGTTGTTGTCATGACTCGCACGGACGAGTGGAGCAACGCAAGAAAATTTTCAAAATTGTATCAAGCATTGAAACATTTTTTTACATCACTGACAGACTTGTCAGTCGTCTTTGTCATCTGGCACAAACATTGACAAATATTTGCATTGATGAAAAAGCAACTATTGACGCAATTCGTCACTAGTTGATCAATGGCCCATGAAATCGCCGATTTCCGCATAAGAAAATGCAGAGTTACGCAGTAAACAAAAACTGGCACGGTGATTGCTACATGTGAAGCGTAGTTCCTGATTTCAACTTTTCCTGGAGTTTATAATGAAAGCTATACCTAAACAGCTGCAACGCGGCTTTACACTGATTGAATTGATGATTGTTGTGGCAATTATCGGTATCCTGGCAGCGATTGCTATTCCTCAGTATTCTGATTACACATCCCGTACCAAGGCAGCTGGTGCAATGGCTGAATTGGACAGCTTGAAATCTGCAATGGCAATTTGCTACCAAAATGAAGGTTCTTTTGCTAACTGCACTACAATGGGCTCTAACGCCATTCCAATCGTTGTTACATCCAAATTTTTGACTGGCGCTGCTCCTACAACTGCAGGCGGTACAATCACTCAAGCTGCAACTGGTGCAACACTGAATGATGGTACAGCATTGTCCGTTATTTTGACTCCTTCTACTCAATCTAACCAAGCAAATATGTTGTGGCCAAATACTGGTACAATCTGCAACCCAACACGCGGTTTGAAACCAGGCCAAGGCGGTTGCCCATAATTTAGGGAAGCGGAAAAGTCACTCACTTTGTTTGAAGTGAGTGGTTTTCAAGCTAGACTAAAAAAAAGCTGTGATCCCATTATGGGGACACAGCTTTTTCGCTTTAGACAACTCATTTTCATTTCTATGCTATTCATCAACAAGTGAATGTTTTAGTGCGCCTACTCACCAAAACTATCTTCACGCTGAAGGTTTTCGCCTTGGTCAAAGAGTGAGGCATCTCACAAAAATGACGAGTCCGGCATTCGCATAAAAATCAAGATTGAAACATTTGGTTTGGTGCTACGCGGTTCGGCATTGCTGCATGCGTTCAAGAGTGTTGCAAACGGTCAATCGCGTCAGACCGAATTGTTGGTGGTCAGTAAGCAAAGTTTGCCATTCGTGTTTAAATTGGGCTCGACACGTGTCTACGGAGAGCTTATTTTCGGCGTATATAATCCGGCAAAATCGGGGTAATGATGAAATAGATAGGCAGCAAAATTTGCCAGAAGTTCACATGAACAAGTCTGTTGCTCGTTAGCTCGCGAAATTTCTACATCCGCTAAATTGGGTTCCATTAAACATTGTGCGCAAAATCTGAGAAGGTAAGCGATTCAGATTTTTGCCTGCCAAATAGTTGAACTGGCAGATAATCTATGCCTGCATTGCCATGCAGAGTGTCAGCCAAGAATAGGGCGTCTGCATGCCAGAGTCGGTACTAAAATAACAATGTGAAGAGGTTGGTACAACGTAGGTGGCGACGCAGGGAATCAATGCCATTATCGTGAATTTGCAGAATGTGAAATTGCGGGCTTTTGAGAGGCGGATTATGGTGCTTGCAAAAAGACATGGGGCTTCAGCTGACATATTGTCGTGAACACAAAATAATCTTAGGCGCATCTTTAGAGTGAAACAACTGGTATATGTGACTGCAAAGAAGCTTGAGGGCAAATTCCTGAGCATAGCTTCATTCAGCCTTTACACATAAGCCGTCGTGATGGTAGTCAAGTCTGTTGTCCTGCATAAGCCTGTAAGCTTTGCTCCAGATAACTGGTCACTTGAGATGAATCTGGCCGCAAGGGATGGGATATCGACTGGATGATGCCCGTTACAGCAACCAGTGATATTTAGCCAAAAGTGTAGTAGCTTCACGATGATGTCAAAAGGGACAATTAACCGTTAGCTACTTTTATCTAATTGACGAATGTGACACAAAATGCCTGATTGATGGGATTTGCTTTTCGACAAATCATTCGTGGCAATCACGTCAAATCAGCATGCTCCCTGACCAGGTTTCAGACCACGCAAGGGATCGCAAATTGTGCCGGAATTAGTCCAGAGCATATTTGCCTGGCCGGACGCTGTTGAGGGCGTAAGTATGATGCTCAGGGCAGTACCACTGGAAGTTGTTGCTCCTGTCGTGGCCTGTGTGATGACGCCGGTTCCAGATATGTTGGGTGGGGTACCTGTCAAAAATTTGGAAGTGATGACGATGGGAATAGAATTAGAGCCCATCGTGATGCAGTTTGTCCAGGCCAATTCATTTTGATAGCAGATGGACATTTCTTTTTTCAGGCTATTGAGTTCGGAGATCGCACCAGCCGCCCTGGTTCGCGATACGTAGTCTGAATATTGGGGGATGGCAATAGCGGCCAGAATACCTATGATCGCGACAACTATCATCAATTCTATAAGGGTGAAGCCGCGCTGTAGTTGTTGGAGATGACGTCGCATTTTTGCTCCTTGTTGGCAAGCATCGTTGTGGATAAGGCATACGAGCAAATTTTATGCCAATTGACCTAAGCTCTTTAATTATTGCTATGCTAGAAGCAGTGAGGTGAAGGCGCAAGTTGTTGGCGCTATCTTGCTATTAGGATTTACAATCCTTCACCTTGTTGCATGGAATGAAGATCAATAGTAAAGGTCAATGAATGCTGAATTGGTTAAAGAAGCAATTTTCTTCGGTTGGTAATGGCGTGACTGCAATGGACGCCAAACCGCAAGTTCCTGATGTCACCGCAGCGCCCGTGGCGACAACTGCCAGCCCTGCTGACCTGGCCTTACAGAGTTATCAGGAGGGCAAACTGGAAGAAGCTTTAGCCTATTACCAACAAGCGTTGTTGGATCACCCTGAAGATGCAAATTTGTATAACAGGCTGGGCGATGTTTTTTATGATCAACAAAACTATCTGAAAGCTGAAGCGCAATACCGCCGGGCCTTGGAGTTAAAGCCAGAAGCGCCGGAAATTTTACTCAATCTTGGCCTGACGCTGGATGCGCTTGGGCAGTTTCACAATGCGCTGGCCTGCTATGAGCGAGTCATTCAGCAGCAGCCGGCAAACCATCTCGCCTGCTTCAATCTTGCCGTTACCTTGACTTCACTAGGTAGGGTTGATGAAGCACGTCTGGCCTATGAAAAAGTACTGGAATTGAAACCCGGATTCAGTCATGCACATTTCAATCTGGCCACTTTGTTGCAGCAACTTGATTTGATTGAACAGGCAACAGAACATTATCAGCTCACCATTGCTGCAGATCCCCAGTATTTTGCGGCTTACTGCAACCTGGGTGTCATTTATCAATCTAAAGGCATGCTCGCTGAGGCGATGGAGCAATATCGCCAGGCTCTGCGTATCTATCCGCAACATATGCAGACTCAGCATAATATGGGGTTGGTGGCCATCCAATTGCGGCAATTTGAAGTGGCTGTTTCACATTTCCAGCAAGCTTTGAGTTTGCAGCCTGATTTTGCCGAGGCGATGATCAGCCTTGGTGATGTATCCAAGGCACAAAACCGTTTGGATGATGCAGAAGCCTGGTATCGACGTGCGATGGCGGCACAACCTGGCTTGTCAGGTGTTTACTGCAACCTTGGTGTCATGTTGCATGAGCGCAAACAGTATCTCGAAGCAATTGCCGTTTACCAGCAAGGCATCGCCAATGATGCCTTGTCTGTCATGCTGTACAACAACCTCGGCAATACCTATAGCATGCTTAATCGCTACACAGAAGCAGAAGAGTGTTATTCAAAAGCCCTGCAATTGGGCAGTGATGTGACCGAGACTTATACCAATATGGCAGGCTTGCTGGCCGGGCAGGGCAAGATGGAAGAGGCTGAAAATACTTACAGGCAAGCCGTCAAACTTGATCCTGCTTATGCCCAGGCTTACAGCAATTTGTTGTTCATGCTCAATTATGAGCCTGACCGCAGTGCCGAAGCCATATTTGAGGCTTACCAGGAATATGAAAAACGCTATGCAAAACGATATCAAAATGAAATCTTGCATTTTGATAATGACAAAAGTCGTCATCGACGGCTAAAAATTGGCTATGTATCGCCAGATTTTTGCCGTCATCCTGTGCAATATTTCCTCGAGCCATTATTGAGTCACCATGACAAATCCTTGTTCGATATCTATGCCTATGCACAGCTCAGTGTTGCTGATGCAGTGACGGCGCGTTATCAGACTTATGCTGACCACTGGATAGAAACTGGGGGCATGACAGATGTGGAACTTGTGCAAAGAATACGCGAGGACGGAATCGATATCCTGGTTGACCTGGCTGGCCACACTGCCAATAACCGTCTTTCTGTCTTTGCACGTAAAGCTGCGCCTGTGCAGATGTCCTGGCTGGGTTATGGCTATACCACTGGCCTGACCGCGATTGATTACTTTCTCACCGACGAAACCAGCGCACCAGCAGGGAGTGAGCACTTGTTCGCTGAAAAACCTTGGCGCTTGCAGACACCCTGCTACGCGTACCGGCCTGCTCCCGGCATGGGGGAGGTCAGTACTTTGCCTGCCTTGAGCAATGGTCATATCAGAATAGGGACACTGACGAGGTCAATCCGTGTAAATCACAAAACCATACGGGTATGGGCAGAGATCCTTAAGCGGCTGGCCAATGCCGTGCTAGTGGTGGATAGTGCAAATTATCAGGATGCCAATTTGCGTCTGGCATTGATAGACAAATTTGCTGCGCATGGCATACAGGCTTCGCGCCTTGATATTGGCTTCCATTCCCCACCTTGGGACACGCTCAGGGCGTTGGATATAGGCCTGGACTGCTTCCCTCACAATTCTGGTACTACCTTGTTTGAAACCCTGTATATGGGCGTGCCCTATGTGACGTTGGCGGGAAGGCCCAGCCTTGGGCGTTTGGGCAGTTGCATACTCGAAGGTCTGGGACGGCCTGAGTGGATAGCACATACAGAAGAGGAGTATATAGACAAGGTCGTTGCGCTGGCAGGCAATCTGGAGCAATTGGCTAGTATAAGAGCTGGCTTGCGCGGAGAAATGCAGGGTAGCGCCCTCATGGACGAACCAGGCTTTACCCGCAAGGTCGAAGTCGCTTATCGCGCAATGTGGGGGCAATGGTGTGAAACGCCAGCTTCTTCCCTCTGATACGGCACTTTGCCTGCTTGCTGCTTAGGCAGGGCGGGCCATTAAAACTCAAAACCCCAGCGCAGCACCATCCGGATTGCGCGGGTCTGAATACCCGGCAAAGCCTTGTGGGACTATCTGTATGGTCTGGGTCTTACCTAGAGTGGCAGCGGGGCGCAATACCTGGCCTTTTTGCTCCAGCAGGCGCAGCGTGTCCATGCTGATGCCTTTTTCAAAGCGCAACTGGTCTGGCATCCATTGTTGGTGTATGCGCGGCGAGATGGTGGCTTCGGCCACGTTCATGTCATGGTCAATGACATTCAATATGGTTTGCAGTGTCGTCGTGATAATGCGGCTGCCACCTGGGCTGCCGGTGACCAGGAAGGGTTTGCCGTCCTTGAGTACTATCGTCGGCGACATCGAGCTTAAAGGCCGCTTCCATCCCTGTACAGCGTTGGCATCACCACCCAGCAAGCCAAAGGCATTTGGTACGCCTGCCTTGACCGAGAAATCATCCATCTCATTATTCAGGACGATGCCGGTTCCCGTGGCAACGATGCCGCTGCCAAAGTTCAGGTTCAGGGTGTAAGTGGTGGCGACGATGTTGCCGAATTTGTCGGCCACGCTGTAATGCGTGGTCTGGTCGCTTTCGTAGGGCAGGGGCTTGCCGGGTTTGATTTCGGCAGAAGGCGTGGCGCGGTCTGGCTGTATTTTCTTGACCAGTTCATCCGCATAAGCGCGTGAAGTCAGGCCCTTGAGCGGCACCTTGTAATAATCAGGGTCACCCAAAAATTCTGAGCGGTCAGCATAGGCCAGTTTCATGACTTCGCTGAGCTGATGCAGGGTCTGTGCACTGTTGGCACCTTGCTCTTTCAGGGGATAGTGTTCCAGCATGTTCAGCATTTGTATGATGTGTACACCGCCAGAACTGGGTGGCGGCATCGAAACCACCTCATAGCCACGATAATTACCACGCACGGGTATGCGCTCCACTGCCTTGTAATTCTTCAGGTCACTGGCCGAGATCAGGCCTTCATGCTGCTGCATTTCAGCGACGATTTTTTTTGCGACCACACCTTCATAAAATGCAGCCGGGCCTTGCTCGGCAATCAGACGCAGCGATTGTGCCAGGTCTTTTTGCAGCAAGCGCTCTCCAGCCAGCATGGGCTTGCCATCCTTGAAAAAGATCGCACGGCTGGCTGACCATTTGCCGAGCTGATTTTTGCTGGAGTCGATGAGTTCAGCCAGATGCGGGCTGATCTCAAAGCCCTGCTCAGCCAGGCGTATCGCCGGGGCGATGACATCCTTCCATTTCATGCTGCCATATTTGCGCAAGGCCAGGTCCATGCCTGCCACCGTGCCGGGTATGCCAACTGCCAGATGGCTATACAGGGATTTGCCGGAGATGACATTGCCCTTGGCATCCAGGTACATGTCACGGCTGGCTTTTTCTGGAGCCAGTTCACGAAAATCCAGCGCGACATCCTTGCCAGATTTGCTGTCATGAATAATCATGAAGCCGCCACCACCAATATTGCCTGCGTTTGGTAGCACCACAGCCAGCGCGAAACCGACTGCCACTGCAGCATCCACCGCATTGCCACCACGCTTGAGGATATCGAGGCCAACCTGGCTTGCCAGCGCCTGTTCAGTCGCCACCATGCCAGACTGTGCATACACCGGGCTGATGATAGGGTAGCTGGTATCGTATTTGATGCCTGCAGCCAGTTGCGCCTGGCTGGCGGGGCTGACTACGGCGAAACACAGGGGGACGAGCACGCTCAGATATAACTTGCGGGAGGAAGGCGAGGGCATGCGTATGACTCCAGAAATCATTGATAGCAGAAATAGTAATACCAATTCCCGTATTTCGCATAAACAAAGTTTCGCGCGAGCCCAAATAAAAAAAGCCGCCCGAAGGCGGCTTTCATCTAATCTGCATCAATGCAAATTATTTTGCTTCAGCTTCTGCAGAAGTTGCGCCAGCTGGCACAACAGCGATAGCAACAGTAGCGTCACCACCGTGTACAACAGCTGTCACGCCTTTTGGCAATGTCAGTTGAGATACGTGGATGGATTGACCGGCTTCCAGTTTGGACAGGTCAACTTCAACGAATTCTGGCAGATCTGCTGGCAAGCAGGAAACGTCCAGTTCAACAGCAACGTGGCTGATCACTGCAGAAGACAGTTTCACAGCTGGGGATACGTCAGCGTTGACGAAATGCAGAGGCACTTTAACGTGGATTTTTTGGTTAGGATCTACGCGTTGGAAATCAGCGTGCAAAACCAGTTGTTTGTAGGCGTGGACCTGGAAGTCGCGCAACAATACTTTTTCTGATTTGCCATCTACTTCCAGGTCCAGAATGGAAGAGTGGAATGCTTCTTTTTTCAATGCATGGTACAGCGCATTGTGATCCAGAGTGATGGATACTGGGGCTTCTGTACCACCGTAGATGATGCCAGGTGTTTGGCCAGCATTGCGCAGGCGGCGGCTCGCTCCGGTCCCCTGTTCTTTGCGTGCAAATGCGATTACTTTCATGGTGTTACTCCAAAAAATGCAAACCGTTTATGCGGTTTTGCGGTGTTGAACCCCCGCGACCAGGGGTCCAGAAAATAGCCCTGCCATCATGGAGATGGCAGGGCCGGAAAATAGTTTAGTCCGTGAACAGGGAAATGACCGACTCGCCCTTGGTGATGCGGCGGAAAGTCTCTGCCAGCAGGCTGTCGCAAGACAATTGACGTATCTTGGAGCAGGCACGGGCAGCTTCTGTCAGCGGGATAGTGTCTGTCACGACCAGTTCATCCAATGGCGATTGCGAAATACGTTGTATCGCAGGGCCGGACAAGACTGGGTGAGTACAGTAAGCCAATACTTTCTTGGCACCACGTTCCTTCAATACTTCAGCGGCTTTGGTCAGTGTACCGGCAGTATCGACCATGTCATCCATGATGACGCAGTTACGGCCTTCAACTTCACCAATGATGTTCATGACTTCAGAGACATTCGCTTTAGGACGGCGTTTGTCGATGATGGCCAGGTCACAACCCAGGCGTTTTGCCAAGGCACGGGCACGTACCACGCCGCCCACGTCAGGAGACACTACCAGCAGGTCTTCGTAATTCTTGGCGACCAGGTCACCCAGCAAAATTGGTGAGGCGTAAATATTATCAACAGGGATATCAAAGAAACCCTGGATTTGATCAGCATGCAAGTCCATGATCAGCACGCGATCTACACCGGCTTCTTCCAGCATGTTGGCAACCACCTTGGCAGAGATCGCCACGCGCGCAGAGCGGGGGCGACGATCCTGACGGGCATAACCAAAATAAGGGATGGCAGCAGTGATACGACCGGCAGAAGCACGTTTCAGTGCATCAACCATCAACATGATTTCCATCAGGTTGTCGTTGGTGGGTGCACAAGTGGATTGCAGAACGAATACATCTTTACCGCGCACGTTTTCGTTGATCTCGACCATGACTTCGCCGTCAGAGAATTTGGAAACATCTGCCTTGCCGAGGGGGATGCCGAGTTGTTTGGCAACACCGGCAGCCAGTGCAGGATTGGCGTTGCCAGTGAAAACCATCATGTTGTCATTTGCGCGCGCATTTGCCATGGCTGGGACCTATCGGCTGAGATTTTGTGGGTCTGGCTTATTTTGCATGGGTTTTATACAAAAATGGCCGCTGATAAAACTGAAAAAGCCGCCGCACAATCTATGCGGCGGCTTTAATTTAATGGCAGGGGAAGAAGGATTCGAACCTTCGCATGCCGGAATCAAAATCCGGTGCCTTAACCAGCTTGGCGACTCCCCTACACAACCGTTTGCCTGTTTCCAAGTTCGCCGCTATTTTAGCGTTAAACTGGCTTCAAGCCAAATATTTTTCGATCCCAATTTCTGCGCCATCGGGTGGCTACTCAGTGCTTTTGCTTTCCATGATGTCCAGCGATCTGGCACTTGCTTTAACACTGTGTCTGCTGCCGTCTCGTCGGCAAAGGCACAAAAAACACAAGCTCCTGATCCTGTCATCTTTGCATCGCCGTATTGTGAGAGCCATTGTATGGCTGCATCAACTTGCGGAAACAATGCGCAGGCAACTGTTTGCAGATCGTTTTTCCAATTATGTTTTGCATCACTGGAAAAGTCCGCTATTCTGACGGGATTTGTGCCCCTTGTCAACTCCTTTGCCGAAAAAATTGCAGGCGTGGGGACTTGTACGCCCGGTTCCAGCACCACAAACCAGACGTCCGGTGTGTGCAAAACCTGCAATTCTTCCCCGACTCCCTCTGCGAAGGCATTTGTCCCGAACAGAAAGAAGGGGACATCAGCACCCAGTTGCAGGGCCAGTTTCGTCAACTCATCGCGCTGTACGCCGGTTTGCCATAAATGATTGAGTGCCAGCAGGGTAGTGGCTGCGTCGGATGAGCCGCCACCCAGGCCTCCACCCATGGGCAGGTTCTTGCGTAGTGTCAGATTGGCACCCAATTTACTGCCGGTATGGCTCTGCAATAATCTTGCTGCACGCACGATCAGGTCACTGTCCGCAGGGACGCCCTCTATCTCATTAGTTCTGCATATCTGGCCATCGGCGCGCACTTCGACATCCAGGTAATCGCAACGGTCAATCAGCTGGAAGGCGGTTTGCAGCAAGTGATAACCATCTGCCCGGCGGCCTGTCACATGTAAAAACAGATTGAGCTTGGCGGGGGCCGGGCAATTGTCCAGTCGCATTATTTCCATTCATTCACCACAATGCGGATAGAAACATCGCCAGCCTGCTCGGTATATCTTTGCAAGTCTATGCGTTTCGGGAAGCTCGGTTGTTCATGCCAGCTGACATAGCGCAGTTTCCAGCCCTGGGTATTGACGGTCTGGTCTTCTGCTTTCACCGCGACCAATTGCTTGCCGTCGATGGCGACAAAGCCTTGCAGCCAGTCGCGCAAACCTGCGACTGGCAAAGACCAGCCCAGGGTATCTTGCAATAACTGATCAAGGTCGCTGGCAGTGCGCGGGGCCTTGCCGTTTAGCTCCAGTGTTGCCCCCTGCGCATTCTGCGTGATGCGCGCCATGATCTGGTCGAGTTGTGACAGCAGGGTGATGCGTATGCCTTGAGCATCCTGCTCCCATTCAAAGCCACCGGGCAGGCTTTGCGGCTTGTCCGCCTGCTGGTACTGGATGGATATCTTGCCGCTGATTTGTATCTGCTGCTGATATTGCCGGGTGCTGGCAGTTGCGGTACTGACTACAGTTGCCGCCGGTGCTTGCGTCTGGCTGTTCAGGCTGGCACAGCCAGTGCTGAATAAGGTGCAAAAAAGAGCTGAAGCGAGCAGGCTAAATCGGGTATTTGATGGCATGTTTGCTGTGTTGGTTGTGCGTATGTTCGGGTACAAATGACAAGGCGGACATTGTCTGTCCGCCGCTGTGCTGCCATATCAGAACTCAGATGTACTCAGATGTATAAACCATGAGTTCCCATAGTTTTCATATCAAGGTTTGACTTTCAATCTTTCCAGCGTGGATTTCAGGGTCTGGTTTTCCGGGTCTTTTTTCAGGGCATCGCGCCAGATTTTTTTTGCATCATCTTTCTGTCCCATGGTCCACAAGACTTCACCCAGATGCACTCCTATCTCGGCATCAGGGCGCATCTGATAGGCGCGGCGCAGGGCTTGTTCTGCTTCGTCATACTTGGCCAGCCTGAACTTGACCCAGCCCAGGCTATCGAGGATGAAAGGATCATCCGGTGCCAGCTGGTTGGCTTTTTCTATCAGAGTATTGGCTTCGTCCAGTTGCACATTGCGGTCAGCAAAAGAGTAACCCAGAGCATTGTAGGCATGCTGGCTGGTGGGTGCCAGTTCTATGACCTTACGCAATGAGGCTTCCATGCTGCTGATGTCTTTTTGTGACTCGGCCAGCATGGCAAAGTCATACAGCAAGTCAGGATTATTCGGCGTCTGCTTAATGCCTTGTTCCAGCACTGCCCTGGCCTGATCCGGCAGGTTTGCGTCACGCAATAGCTGCGCTTCGGTCTGTATCAGCTGGATTTGCTCGGTTTCATTACTGGTCTTGATTTGCTGTATGAAGGCGCGTGCTTCCAGCAGCCTGCCCTCCTTGGCCAGCAAGAAGCCACGGCGTATCTGTACATTGAACCAGGCAGGATTGCGGCCATCATAAGAATCCACCTGCGCCAGCCAGTCTTGCGCGGCTTTGTAATCCTTGCGCTCAGCCGCTATGCGCGAGAGATTGACCAGGGCTGTGGTCGGGTCGCGCTCTTCGCCGGTCTTACCTTCGAGTGACTGCAGATAACGCAGAAAATAAGCCTCGGCTTTTTGCGGCTGGTTACGCTCCATCGCCAGTACACCCAGGGTGTAGATGGCACTGATATCATCAGGTTTGTCGCGTGCGATGATTTCAAATTCGCGGTTGGCCTGATCCAGCTGTTTCAGGTCTATCAGTATGCTGGCATAGGCCAGGCGCACGTCGCGGGCACTGGGGTTTTTTACCAGGAAAGCCGATAAGGCCTTGGCAGCATCTTCTTGTGAAGATGCCTGGGCAACGGTGAGCACCGCCAGTTGAGAATCTGGCCTGGCTTTCAGTACTTGTTGTGCCTCACTGACGGCGAGCTTGTTGTCACCCTTGACATAGGCACCTTGTGCCAGTGCCATGTGGGCATCAGGACTGTCTTTATATGGTTGCAGCAGGGTGGTCAGTGTATTGTATGCACCATTCTTGTCCCGGGCACGCGACAACAGCCGCTGCACCTGCAACATCATCACGCCCAGTTGTTTGGGATCAGATGACTTCAGTTTTTCGGTATAGACAGACTGGATTTCAGCGAGATTATTATTCATCACCATGAAGCCCAGGTAATACTGGGTAGCTTCATTTGAGTTCGGTGCCAGTTCGCGCCACAGGCGCACAGCCTGCAGCGCTTCGCCTGATTGTTTGGCGGCCAGCGCGATTTCTGCCGCCCGTTTGGCTATACGCGGATCGCGGGTTTGTTCTGCCACCGAGTACAGGATGACATAGGCGCTTTGCCAACTGCCACGCTGGAAGGCGATCTCTGCGGTGACGATCTTGTAGAATAATTCCTCGGTCAGCTTGACTTCAGGCAAGGGGTCTTCATAGACCGGTGCACTGGCTACGCCGTTCAGGGTTTTTTCTGCAGACAGGGCTGCCTGTGCCGCATCGCTGACATGATGCGTGTCCTCAGCAGCTGTGCCTTGTTTGCCTACGCTGGCACATCCGCTGATCAGTGCTGCACTTAATAATAGTGCGGCAGGCCGCCACAGCGTGGTAGCCGACATGGATGATATTGCGGATACAATAGGGTTAAATATAAGAGTAGGCAGTGTTTTCAAAACGAATCCGGATTTGACGTTGATGACTGATTTTACGCTGAAGCAGCGCAACTGTGGGTTTCACTGCGTATATACACTGTGTCAGATTGTAATGGTAAAAGTTCCCTCCCATGCCAGAATTACCTGAAGTAGAAGTGACCCGCCGTGGCGTAGAGCCGCACCTGACTGGCAAGCAGGTCACCGACGTCATCATGCGCCGTGCTGGCTTGCGCTGGCCTTTTCCCACCAACTTGCCTGCCTTGCTGATGGGCAGGCGTATTCTGGCGACCGGGCGCAGGGGCAAGTACCTGTTATTGCATTTTGAGCATGGCACCCTGCTCATCCATTTGGGTATGTCTGGGCATTTGCGCGTGCTGGATAAAAATCTACCCCCGGCAAAGCATGATCATATTGATATTGTCGTAGGCGAGTTTGCCTTGCGCATGACAGACCCACGCCGTTTTGGCGCTGTGCTTTGGCATGATGCGGCCGATGGTGATCTGGAAGAGCATTTGCTGATACGCCAGTTGGGCGTAGAGCCGCTGGAAGCCGGATTTAATCCAGAATTATTATATAAATTAACAAGAAACCGTAGTGCCCCCATCAAGCAAGTCTTGCTGGCCGGGGATATTGTGGTCGGTGTTGGTAATATTTATGCATCAGAAAGCCTGTTCCGGGCGGGCATCAATCCTAAAACTCAGGCTGGACGCATCAGCCTTAAGCGCTATACTTTACTGGAAGCGGCCATACGGGCGACCTTGGCGGCAGCGATTGAGGCAGGTGGCAGCACTCTTAAAGATTTCATGGGCGTGGATGGGCAAAGCGGGTATTTTCAGCAATCTTACTTTGTGTATGACCGCACTGGCGAACCCTGCCGCGTTTGCGGCGAAGCCGTCAGACAGATAAAACAAGGACAACGCAGCAGCTTTTATTGTGCAAAATGTCAGAAATAAACCCACAAATCTGGCTGAAATGTAAGCAAAATTCGATTTACGCGTATTTTTTTAACGCTTCCATATATACTTGGAATATCAAAAAAGTTAACTGAGGGGAACATGAGCAATCTGGTTCAGAAATTCCAGGAGTACAGCGACTGGCGCAAAGGAGTGGTCAAAGCGCTGGAGCAGTACCGGTCATGGATACATGGATCGGATATGGCCGATGCCGCCAGTGATCAGCGTATTGCACGTCTGATGGAGCGTCTGGTTGACGACAAACTGTCCATCGCCTTTGTTGCTGAATTTTCACGCGGCAAGTCCGAACTGATCAATGCCATCTTCTTTGCAGACTATGGCCAGCGTATATTGCCGTCATCTGCCGGTCGCACCACCATGTGCCCTACCGAGCTTTTGTATGACGACACCATCCCGCCCTGCATACGCCTGCTGCCTATAGAAACCCGTGCCGAAGCGCAATCGACCAGTGAATACAAGGGCCAAAGCCATGTATGGACGGTCTTGCCGCTGAACATCAGCTCTGGCGACGGCATGCTGGAAGCCTTCAAGCAAGTCAGCCTGACCAAGAAGGTCAGCATAGACGTGGCCAAACAATATGGCCTGTTTGATGAAAACGACCCCGATGCACCGCTGGAAGTCGATGAAGATGGCCTGGTAGAGATTTCCCAATGGCGTCATGCCATTATCAACTTCCCTCATCCTTTGTTGAAGGAAGGCCTGATCATCGTCGATACGCCTGGCCTGAATGCGATTGGTACCGAGCCTGAACTGACACTGAACCTGATACCGAATGCGCATGCAGTCTTGTTCATCCTTGCCGCCGACACTGGTGTGACCAAGAGCGATATCGATGTCTGGCGCAATAATATCGGCAATGGCCCTGGCCGCATGGTCGTCCTGAACAAGATAGACAGCATGTGGGATGAGTTGCGTACGCCTGAAGAAGTCGAAGCGCAGATCGTCCGCCAGGTCAGCACGGTTGCGCATACGCTGGGGCTGGAAGAAAAGCAGATTTTCCCTATCTCTGCACAAAAAGGCCTGGTTGCCAAAATCAATAAAGATGCGCCTTTGCTGGCCAGGAGCCGCCTGCCTACGCTGGAATATGCTTTGTCCAAGGAATTGATACCGGCCAAGCAAAACATCATCCGCGCCCAGATGACTTCAGAAATCAATGAAATCATCCATGCGCAACAGGCCGTTATTTCTGCCCGCAGCCGCAGCATGGTTGAGCAGATGATGGAATTGAAGAGCCTGCGCGGCAAGAATATGAACGTCATCGAACACATGATGAAGCGTATCGATGCCGAGAAAAAAGAATTCGACGCCAGCCTCTTGCGCATGCAGGGCACGCGCTCGGTGTTTACCCGTTTATCGACTGAGGTATATACCAGCCTGGGCATGGACATCTTGCGCGAAGAAATCCGCAAATCACGGGAAGCCATGGAGAAGAGCAAGTTCTCGGTAGGCCTGCGTGATTCGGTCAAGCAGTTCTTTTCTCAGGTTAAACTGAACCTGCAGACATCGAATAAAAAGACCGATGAGATTTCGGAAATGATGACGGTCATGTACCGCAAGTTTTCGACTGAACATGGTCTGGCCTTGTCGTCACCCATGTCATTCTCTCTGGATAAATACATCAAGGAAGTCGAAGCGATTGAAGGCGTGTATCAAAAGCAGTTCAGCACAGCCACTTTGCTGACCACACCGCAAGTTGTGTTGATGCACAAGTTCTTTGATTCTGTCGCTGCCCGCGTCAAGCAAAGCTTTTTGCAAGCCAACCGCGATGTCGAAGCCTGGCAAAAAGTCGTCATGGCACCGCTGGAAGCACAGATACGTGAGCATAAAGGGCAGTTGAAAAACCGCATGCAATCGATACAGCGCATCCATGTGGCAACCGACAGCCTGGAAGACAAGATATCGTCGTTTGAAAGCTTGCAGGCCGATATCGATGCGCAGAAAAAAGCGCTGACCGATCTCGAAGATACCCTGCGGGCCGCATTGACTGCAGAACTGACGACGCTCAGGGTGGCTGCCTGAAATAATGAAGTCTACAGCATCACGCAGCAAGGCTGACCCCGCGGGTCAGCCTGCCTCATCCCCGCGATTTGCCCCATACGTCGATCCCAGTTTTTCTGCAGCGCTCATCACCTGGCAAAAACAGCATGGCCGCCACGGCTTGCCCTGGCAGCGAAGCCATGAGGCTTATCGCGTCTGGCTGTCTGAAATCATGCTGCAGCAAACGCAGGTCACGGCAGTTATACCGTATTACAAACGCTTCCTGGAAACTTTTCCTACCGTGTTTGACCTGGCCGCCGCACCGGCCGGACAAGTCATGGAACACTGGGCCGGCCTTGGTTATTATACCCGCGCCCGTAACCTGCATCAGTGCGCCAAACAGGTGG
This sequence comes from Undibacterium sp. KW1, assembly GCF_009937955.1. NCBI lineage: Bacteria > Pseudomonadati > Pseudomonadota > Betaproteobacteria > Burkholderiales > Oxalobacteraceae > Undibacterium > Undibacterium sp. KW1. The sequence continues at coordinate 701,841 of NZ_AP018439.1, forward strand.
TGGATAAATACCTGGGCAAGTTCCCGGCTGACCCTGCCTTGTTGCAAGAATTGCCAGGCATAGGCCGCTCAACGGCCGCTGCGATCACGGCATTTTCTTATGGCACGGTGGCCGCAATTCTGGATGGCAACGTCAAGCGGGTATTTGCCCGTGTGTTTGGCATAGATGGTTATCCCGGCACTAAACCCGTTGAAGACAATATGTGGCTGCGCGCCCAGGCTTTATTGCCCGCGCAAGACATAGGCGCTTATACGCAGGGCCTGATGGACCTGGGGGCTACGGTATGTACGCGCAGCAGCCCTAAATGCACGCTATGCCCTTTCCAGACACGCTGCGTGGCTTATGCGCAAGGCAGGACCGCAGAGCTGCCGGTACGCAAACCTAAAAAGGCGCAAAAAGAAAAACAGGCCATCATGCTGCTGGTGCAGGATGGTCCAGAAGTCTTGCTGGAGCGCAGGCCACCCACCGGCATCTGGGGTGGTTTGCTGTCGCTGCCAGAGCTGGCAGGCATGCAAGAATATAGCGGCGAGGATGATGCCTTTTCTGTCGATGCGCAAATGGCGACTGTGCGTGAGCGCGCCAGCCGTTTTGGTGACATCGCCAGCTTTCAGGTCTTGCCGGTTTTTGCCCATGTATTCACTCACTTCAAATTACATATCCTGCCAGTGCATGTACAACTCAAAAAACGTCACCTGCAAGTTGCAGAGGGCGAGCATGGCTGGCATCCGCTGAGTGAAGCAGTGCAACTGGGTTTGCCTGCACCTATCAAGACTTTGCTGACTAATCTTGGCACGCAAACTCAACTGCCATTTACTGATTGAGTAATTCCGCTTAGACTCCTGAAGTTGCTATTCAAGTAAGCAGTTTCAGGAGACCACTTTGAACAAAAGATTCATGCAGAGGCTCATGTCTGGCCTGGCGCTATGCAGTGCGGTGACTGCACATGCCAATGCCGCAGCCACTACTTCACCCACCAAGGCTTGCCGCCTGCCAGAATTTCCGCAAGAAGTGCAATGCGGTCAGGTGCAAAGACCCTTGAACCCGGCGCAACCGCAAGGCAAGCAGATCGATATCCACTATGTTGTGATCCCTTCGCAGGACAGGAATAAATTGCCGGATGCCGTCTTCCTGCTTGCTGGTGGCCCAGGCCAAAGTGCCATCAGCGTCGCCAGTTGGGCGACTACCCTGATGGCACGCCTGAACCGTCGCCGTGATCTGGTGTTTGTTGATCAGCGTGGCACCGGCCGCAGTGCGCCGCTGGAATGTCCTGAACTCGAAAAAGCCGAAGAAGTTTTATCGCCGGAACAAAGAGTCAAAGTCACCGACGACTGCATGCGCCAGTTGCAAACCTTGCCTTATGGCGAGCTGCAATACTTTGGCACCAGCATTGCCATGCAGGATCTGGAGGCGGTACGCCTGAAGCAAGGCTATGGCCGTATCAATGTCGTCGGTGCTTCATATGGCACGCGTGCCGGGCTTGAATACCTGCGCCAGTTCCCGCAATCCGTGCGCCGCATCGTGCTCGATGGCGTGGTACCACCCAGCATGCGCCTGGCCAGTGCCGATGCACAAAAAGCGCTGGATGCCTTGTTCAGGGATTGCAACAAAGAAGCCGCCTGCAATGCCAGCTACCCTGACCTGGAGAACCGCTGGAAAAAACTGCTGGCCAGCCAGCCGCAAAAAATCAGTATCACGCACCCACGCATGGGTACACCCATAAAGACCGAGATGACGCGTGACAGTTTGTTGGGCCTGGTCCATAAAACTCTGTACAGCCCCAATTCTTTATCCGCTTTACCCTATGCGCTGACGCAGGCGGAACAGGGCAATTATGCGCCGCTGGTGACCATGACAGGTGCTACCAATTTGCCTGGCCCCGGTGGTATTTCTTACGGCATGCATTTCTCGGTCTGGTGCGGTGAAGCTTTCGCACAGTCGGCAAGTTTGCCTGCCAATGATGATTTTGAAAAACTCGTGGCTGATCAATACACCCAGACTTGCAAAAAATGGCCGCGTAGCGAAATACCCGCAGACTTTTTCAAGGTGCCCGCCTCAGCTTCGCCCGCCCTGTTGCTCAGCGGTGGCCTTGATCCCGTCACGCCCACCAGGTATGGTGATGAAGTTGCCAAGGCGCTGGGCCCGAATGCCCGTCATGTCGTCATAGAAAATACTGGTCACGGTTTGTTGGCCCAAGGCTGCATACGCGATGTAGTACACCGTTTTTTAAATGCCAAAGAAGACAGCGAAGCCGTCAAGGTCGATACCACCTGCGTGCGCCAGATACCACGTGCGCTGGCCTGGCAGGCACCGGTGCCGCCCGCTGCCAGCAAAGCGGGCAAGGAGGCCAAGCCATGATTATCGTCAATGACTTGCACAAAGAATTTGTGCGCCTCGGCAAATCCTCAGGCAATGCTTTTGTCAATGCTGCACGCAGCCTGGGCTTGATGAAAAAAACCAGTGAAGTGGTGAAGGCTGTTGATGGCGTCAGCTTCAGCGCCAGCGATGGCTGCATTACCGGTTTGCTGGGTGCAAATGGCGCAGGCAAAACCACCACGCTGCGCATGATCGCCGCACTCTTGCAATCCGATGAAGGACAGATCATGGTCGATGGCACAGCTGTCAAGGCCGGTACTTCATCGACGCAGTCACACATGGGGGTTTTGTCAGATGCCCGTGGCCTCTATCCGCGCCTGACCGCAAGGGAAAATATCCATTACTATGGCCTGCTGCATGGCATGGACACTGCCCATGCAGAACAGCGCACCAGGCAGTTGTCGCAATGGCTGGATATGGACAAATTGCTGGACCGCCGCACCGATGGTTTCAGCCAGGGTGAACGTATGAAAACCGCGCTCGCAAGAGCTCTGGTGCATGATCCCAAGAACATCATTCTGGATGAACCCACCAACGGTCTGGACGTCGTCGCTACCCGCGCGCTGCGGGAATTTTTGCGCTTCCTGCGCTCGCCAGAAGGTGGTGGCAAGTGCATCATCTTTTCCACTCACATCATGCAAGAGGTAGAGCGCCTGTGCGACCAGGTTGTCATCGTTGCCCAGGGCAAGGACGTGGCGCATGGCACGGTAGAAGAATTGCTGGCGCAATCCGGTGAAGATAATTTTGAAGATGCCTTCGTCAAACTGGCATTCCTGCATCCGCAAAAATCCCTGACAGGAGTGAATTGATGAAAGCCACTTTAGCAATCCTGCGCAAGGAATTGCGTGATGCCTTGCGTGACCGCCGCACCCTGATGGTAGCCCTGATCAGCTCATTGCTGGGCGTGCCACTGATGCTGCTGATTTTTTCGGTCGTGCTGACCCAGGTTGAATCGCAGGAAGAAAAACGTACCGTCCTCGTCAAAGGTATAGAACATGCACATGGCCTGGAAAATTTCATCCTGCGTCAGGGTTATCAAATCAAGACCGCGCCTGATGATTATGCGGCCAAATCGCAAAGCAAGGAACTTGACCAGCCCGTCTTGCTGATCCCCGATGACTTTGATGAGAAGCTGGCATCAGGTGGCAGGGGTGTTCTGGAAATAGCCTTTGATACCTCAAACCGCCAGGCAGAATTTGGTGTACGTCCCCTGCGCCGTTTGCTGGATGGCTATTCGCAGGAACTGGCTACATTGGGGCTGGCCATGCGTGGCGTGTCGCTGGAATTACTGCAGCGCCTGGACATACGCGAACGTCACATCAAAAAACCGGAAGAACGCAAGGCCACCATCACCACCATGCTGCCCATGATGGTCTTGATGGCCATCGTCCTTGGTGGCATGTATGCCGCGATTGATACGACTGCTGGTGAACGCGAACGCGGTTCGCTCGAGCCATTGATGATGAACCCAGTCAGTGGCTGGCAACTGACTATAGGCAAATGGGGCGCGGTCGCGATTGTTGGTATGGGCGTGGTGGTGCTGACCATCTTCAGCTTCTTTCCTTCGCAATGGCTGATCCATAATGAAACCCTGCGTGCTGAATTCCAGTTCAATTTCAAGGATGCCATGGGCTTCTTACTGGTCTTGCTGCCGCTGGCCGCCAGCGTCGCCGCGATACAGATTGCTATTTCACTGGACTGCAAAAGCTATAAAGAAGCCCAGGTACGCAACCAGATGGTGACCATGTTTATCCCCTTTGTATCTCTGGTACCTATCCTGTTCCCTGGCCGCGAGCCTTCCTGGTTCCAGTGGGTGCCGGTGCTGTCACAAAACCAGATGATGAACCAGGTGTTGAAAGGTGAAACCCTGAGTGTCGTCGCAGTTGGCATCGCCTTTCTGGTGTGTGCCCTGATGAGCCTGGTCAGCCTGGCGTATATCTCACAAAAAATGCGCAGGGTGGTGATGCATTAAAACTGGCAGATCAGGTGACTGATCAAAGTTTCTGTTCATTCAGCAGGTCACACAGCCGACAACAAAAAAGCGCACAATGTGCGCTTTTTTGTTGTTCACTTCGTTTACTTCATTTGCTTACCTGGCTTGCATATTCGCCGATTTGAGCAATTTGATATTGCGCCATGGCTGCATGCTCTTGTCGCGGATAGGTGAACCTTCCAGCGGTGGTGGTGCAGGGCTGAAGCCTGCGGCTGGGCAGGACCCTGTGCTGGCATAGGTCAGCGCAGCAGACAGGCGTGATTCGCTTTGATTGCCCAGATCATGATTCAAGTCATCAGATACTTTGCACAAGGGTGAGAAACCATTCGTGAAGTCGCCCTGACCTGCTGCATTGACGCCAGCAAACTGAATCGCAAAGTAGGCTGTCTTGCAGTTATTGGTCTGGACGAAGCCATAAGGCTTGCCGCAGGTAGTATCACCAATCAAAATGACTTGCATGAAAGGTTTCAGACCATTGATGATGGATTCGCTGGCTGAGCAGGTACCACTGCCAGTCAGGATGAACACCCTTGGCAGGTTCAGTTGCGGCAAGAGACGGTTGTTGGTGTCCGTGTCATAGAAGTAAGAGACATTATCTGCTGTCAGGTCGGTATGCTTGTCGTTGAACTGCAATTGTTCAAACACTTTGTTAACAACCTTGGAACCGGCAATCATGGTCGATAATTCATTGGCGATATACAGGTAGCCACCGCCGTTGTAGCGCAGATCAAGTACCAGGTCATCAACACGTGCATTCTGGAACTTGCGCATCGCGGTTACCAAAGGTGCCTCTGCCGTGCGGATGTGATCTGTGAAGACCATATAGCCTATCTTCTTACCATTCACGTTCAGTATCTGGTCTAGCAGTACGGGGGCTGTTGTGACGGTGGTGGATGTCATGCTCACCAGGCGGCTGCTTGCTGCATTGGTATCCTGCACCCTGAAGCTATGGGTTTCGGTTTTAGATGGAAACAGGGCATCGTATTGTGCATTGCTCAACGAGCCGCCCAGGTCCGTGCTGTCAACACTGACCAGTGTCGTGCCGCGCTTCAACTGCGCAATGTCAGCGGGAGAGCCAGGTTGAACGTAGCGCACACGTATCTTGCTGCCTTCACGCACCAGGCTATAGCCATAACTGACATCTTCACCAGACTGGAAATAATCATCTATGCTGCCCTGTGCATCAGTGAAGCTGAACCTGTCCTTGGATTTGACAATCAGTGCGTCAAAGTAACTGGCGGGTGTGCTGTAGTTGGCGGCAGGTACATTGACGATATCGCGATACCACAGATAGACATCATCAAGGTGGGCGCGTACCCAGCTCTTTTCGCCATTCGGTGTACAGATATTCGCCAGGCTGTCGGGTGAACCATAGATGCCTGTCGTACCCGGGGCGATCAGTGAAGAGTTAATCGGGTTACCACTGACACCGATGAGGTCACGGGCAGCCGAGGTGGAGGTGCTGGTGACTGCGGCGGCAATCGCCATGGTCTTGGTGATATTGTCTTCCAGAGTCAGATAGCTCAGGCCCTGTTGTACCGCAAAATAATTGGCGATATCAAGTTTGTTGTTCAGCAGACTGGTGACCCAGCCCCAGGTGGCGTCATTTGCGTATTCGCGGGCCGATACCAGGATAGCCCTGACCATGCTGCCCTTGGGCGTGCCGTTTTTGAGCTGACTGGACCAGTAATCGATTTCTGCCGCATTTGGTGCAGTAGTGCCAGTGCGACCCAGCACATTTTTATAAATGATGCGGATGAAGTCGTCATTGCTCATGCCGCTGGAATACCCGGTCAGAGCAGGAGACTGTAGTGCAACCAGATAAAAACTTTCAGCAATTTGCGCTTCGGTCATGCCTGCCTGTACCTGGTCTATCCAGTAAGCCAGGCCATCAGCATCGGGCACGCGGTTAAAGAAGGCCACGTACAGGTCGATCAGATTGTTCAGACTGGTGACTGAAAGTGCTGCAGCCTTGTCGCCTATGCGCAGATTGACGCGAAAATCACTGAATTGCAGGGTCGTCGTCGTTACAGGTGCAGTGACAGGTGCCGTACCGCCGAGGGTATCGACAATCACATAAGTGGACCCTTGCCTTGTAATGGTATAGTTTTGGCGCTTACCAGTGAAGCTCAGGATATCGGCAGCGGTTGCTGCTTGTATGACTGGTGCCGGTGACAATGGTGGCACGGCGGCTGCCTGTTTGGCATCCTGGTTACTGCCACCACCACAGGCAGCGAGGATCAGGCTCACTGCTGACAAGGCGAACAGGTTTTTACCGCTGGACTTAAAACGCAACATGGTGATTCCACTATCTGATGACGAACGTCGATTCTAGAATAAATAGGTAGAATGTCAATTCGAATTGAAAAATTTTGTTAAAAACTTGCTTGCCCCCACATCATATATTACTCCACATGGTTTTGTACGTATGAAAACACGCTGCAATTGGGCTAACCCCTCTAACCCCCTGTACCTGCACTATCATGATCATGAATGGGGTGTGCCCTGTCATGATGAAGTGCGCCTGTTTGAAATGCTCAATCTTGAGGGCGCACAAGCCGGTCTCAGTTGGGAAACCATACTCAACAAGCGCGAAAATTATCGCCTGGCCTTTGATAACTGGGATGCCAAAAAAATCGCTGCCTATGATGATGAAAAAGTCGCCTCACTGCTGGCTAATGCCGGCATCGTCAGGAACCGTTTAAAAGTCGCTGCTGCGATTACCAATGCCAAGGCTTACCTGCGTTTGTGTGAAGAGCAAGGCAGCCTGGATGCTTATCTGTGGGCCTTTGTGAATGGCAAGCCCATCGTCAATAGCGGTGAACGTATTATTACGACAGAATTGTCGGACCGTATTTCCAAGGATCTGCTCAAGCGTGGCTTCAAATTTGTTGGCTCGACGATTATCTATGCGTATATGCAGGCAATAGGCATGGTGAATGACCATGCTGCTGATTGCGCCTGGCGCAAGACCAAAGGCAAGAAGTAAATTCTGATAAAAGAGTATCCAGTTTTGCGAGCGCTTGCCGGACGGGAGGTATTTGTGCCCTGGTACAAGCTCTGGTATCGTTCGTCATCAATTGAAAGTGTCAAAAAATGAAGCAAGCTATTCTTAAACCAGTCTTGTTCGCAACTTGCCTGAGTCTGATGATTACCGTCACCGCCAATGCAGAAATCTATAAGTGGGTTGATGCAAATGGCAAGACCCATTATTCCGAGAAAAAGGATGATGCGGGCAAAGCCAAAGTTGAAGAGGTAAAAGTCAATGCCGGTGAAGGTAAGGCTTCTGCCGCACCGAGCTGGCAAGAACAGGAAATAGAGTTTCGCAAACGGCAGGCAGAGAAGCAGGCAAAGCAAGCCAAAGAACCAGTGCTGAAGCCTAAAGAACCGTCGCCTTTTGTTCCCGGTAACGAGCCTGAAACCAATGAATCACGTTGTGCGATGGCTAAAGCGATTTTGAGTGGCAAGCTGGTTCATACTAACAATAACAAGACTGACGCAAACGACAAGGCAATTGCCGAGAGAGACGTGAGTACCTATTGTCGCTAGGGATTTATTCAAATAAGAACACAAAAAGCCCATGCAACTGGGTTTTCAGTTTTTGGTATGCAATAATACTTATGCCTGCCTGGTATTATTCGGCTGCTGCGCCAATGACTGTAAAGGTGATGGTGTCGTCGTCGCAATATCCCGCAACTCCGGCGGCACGGCAACCCTTACAGGCTTGCTGTGCATATTGGTGGCTGACAAGACATTGCCCTGAACTTCCGGGCTGGCATTCCAGACTGGGTCAGCGATACTTTCAAAGACAGACTTCAACTGCTGGCCCCAGGTATTTCGTATCATCTGGAAATACTGGTTCTTTTCATCTATCGTGACGAAATGGGTGACGGCCAGTTTATTGTTTTCATATACCAGCAAATCCAGCGGCAAACCAACAGACACGTTAGAACGCAGGGTAGAGTCCATCGAGATCAACGCGCACTTGGCTGCCTCGTCAAGCGGGGTCGCCGGGGTGACCACGCGATCGACAATGGGTTTGCCATACTTGGCTTCACCAATCTGGAAATAGGTATTTTCATTATGTGATTCGATGAAATTACCAGCAGAATAAATCTGGAACAGACGGCAACGCTCCCCCTTGATCTGGCCACCAAAGATCAGGCTGACGTTAAAGTCTATGCCAAACTCAGACAAGGATTTTGCATCGCGATGATATACCGTGCGCACGGCTTCACCCAGTATGCGGGCAGCCTCATACATATTCGCTGCAGTCCAGATACTGTTGCCATTGGCATCCACATGGTCAGACACCAGTTGACGTATGGATTGTGAAATCGACAAGTTACCAGCTGTCATCAGCACCATGGTGCGGTCGCCAGGGTTTTCAAACACCGACATCTTGCGGAAGGTGCCTACCTGATCAACACCTGCATTGGTGCGTGAGTCGGAGAGAAACACCAGCCCGGCGTCCAGGCGCATGCCAATACAGTAAGTCATAGTGCAGAGTTTTGATCCATAGAAACTAGAATTCTACCCGAAACCGGAGCATTGAAATACGCTTGTCACATTTGTATGCAATGCCTGTAACAATTGAACAGGGCCCAAATCATGGACACATTCGTGGACACGTTCATGGTCGTATGCATGAACGTATTCATACTTTATCGCGGCGTTACCTGCACCGTTACACTCAGGGTTTCCAGCCCGCCGCCACGGCGCACGCCGCGTACCGGCGCTGCTGAATCATAATCACGCCCTATAGCCAGGCGGCAATAGGAATCTGTCATCAAAACGGCATGCGTGGCATCCACGCTGACCCAGCCACTATAGTCGGCGTCTTCTACCCACACATCGACCCAGGCATGGCTGTCGGCATGACCAGTGGATTCCGGGTCAATATAACCAGAAACGTAGCGTGCCGGTATGCCACGGGCATGGCAGCAGGCCAGCATGATGTGGGCATGGTCCTGGCAGACGCCTCGGCCCAGCAACAGGGCATCGCTGGCACTGGTTGTGACGATGGTTGCACCAGTCTGGTACTCGACTGCACCACGAATGTGCGACGCCAGATTAAGCAGTGCAGCCGTGCTGGTCTTGCCGCTATCAGGCAAGTGCTTCTGCGCAAAGTCCATGATGACCGGCACGGGTTCTGTCAGCCTCGTAGGGACGGTAAATACCAATGGCGAAAAGGTGTCAGAGTCGGTGATGCGGCCTTGATAAGGTGTTGTCAGTTCGACTATTCCTTCGGCGATGATGGCAAGCTCGTGGTGCTGACCCGTAATGGTCAGGGTATGTGCCTGATTGCCATAGGCGTCGATATAGGCATGCCTTTGTCCGGAACTCTTGATCTGCCATGAAATCGCATGCTGGTGCAGCTCGGCACGCGGTGTCAGGCGCAATTGCTGTATGGTGTAGGTCACCGGGGCCGAATAACGGTAGATGGTCTCGTGACGTATAAAAAGTTGCATGATATTTTTCTCAAGCCGCCAGCGGCACCAGGAAATCGCGGCTGACGCGGTTACCCAGATCGAAAATATTTTCCAGGAAACGCGTCAGATTGTCATGCAAACCTTCTGCCAATATCTCTTCGATGCGGGCAAATTGCAATTCTGCATGCAGCTTACCAGCAAAACGCTCGGTGTCGGCAGACACATCATTACGCACTTCCTTGAGGTTGGCGACTACCTCATCCATGCAGGCCAGCAGTGAACGCGGCATGTCACCACGCAGCATCAGCAATTCTGCCACCCGCTCTGGCGTAATGACATCGCGATACACCTTGCGGTAAATTTCAAAACCGGAGACTGAACGCAGCAGCGCTGCCCAGTAATAGAAATCCCTTTGCAGGCTGTCATTGCCGCGCCCGCTTTCCTTGGCACCATGGAACTTCACATCCAGTATCCTTGCGGTATTGTCGGCGCGCTCTATGAAGGTACCCAGGCGTATGAAATGCACCGCCTCATCCTTGAGCATGGTGCCCAGCGTTACGCCACGTGACAGATGCGAGCGGTATTTGACCCATTCAAAAAACTGGCTGGGGTCGTTTTCCAGTATCGTGTCTGACAATCTTTCCTGCATGTCCAGCCAGGTGGCGTTCTGGGTTTCCCATACCTCGGTTGTCAGTGTGCCGCGTACTGCGCGGGCATTTTCACGCGCTTCCTTCAGGCAGGAGGCTATCGAGGATGGGTTCATCGGGTCCCTGACCATGAAGTCCAGCACATCCTTTTTCGTCAGCAAACCGTATTGATGGTCAAAGGCAGACTGCAATTCAGAGATGCCCAGCATGGCACGCCAGCCACGCTCAGCATCCTCAGCAGACTGTGGCAACATCGAAGTCTGGATATTCACATCCAGCATACGGGCAGTATTTTCTGCGCGCTCGGTATAGCGCGCCATCCAGAACAAATGATCAGCGGTACGGCTCAGCATGGTATTTCTCCTGATTTAATTTTCTAATATCCAGGTATCTTTGGTTCCGCCACCCTGTGAAGAATTCACCACCAGCGAACCTTCCTGCAAGGCCACCCGCGTCAAGCCGCCAGGCACCATGGAGATGGTTTTGCCAGACAAAACAAAGGGGCGCAAATCTATATGGCGCGGGGCGATGCCGCTTTCAACAAAGGTAGGGCAGGCTGACAATGCCAGCGTAGGCTGGGCGATATAACCATCAGGCTTGGCCAGCAAGCGCTGACGAAAATCTTCTATCTGTGCCTTGGTTGAAGCCGGGCCCACCAGCATGCCGTAACCACCGGCACCATGTACTTCCTTGACCACCAGATCGCCCAGATTTGCCAGGGTATAAGACAGGTCATCTGGTTTGCGGCACTGGTAAGTTGGCACGTTATTCAGGATCGGTTCTTCCGTCAGGTAAAACCTGACCATGTCCGGCACGAATGGGTAGATCGATTTATCATCCGCGACGCCCGTGCCTATCGCATTCGCCAGCGTTACGCGTCCAGCACGATACACCGACAGCAAGCCCGGCACACCCAGAGAAGAATCAGGCCGGAAAGCCAGCGGATCAAGAAAATCATCATCAATACGGCGGTAAATCACATCCACCCGTTTTGGCCCACGCGTGGTGCGCATGAAGACCGCATTGTCATTGACAAACAAGTCCTTGCCTTCTACCAGCTCAACACCCATCTGCTGAGCCAGGAAGGCATGTTCGAAATAAGCCGAGTTATACATGCCCGGCGTCATGACTACCACTGTAGGGTTATCCACCCCCATGGGCGCGACTGAACGCAGGTTATCCAGCAACATGTCAGGATAATGATCAACCGGCGCAATCTTGTTACGTGCAAACAGCTCAGGAAAAAGCCGCATCATCATCTTGCGGTCTTCCAGCATGTAAGACACACCAGACGGCACCCGCAAATTGTCTTCCAGTACGTAGAATTCACCCTCGCCAGCCCGCACAATATCCACACCCGCAATATGGGCATAAATATCAGAAGCGACTGAAATACCCTGCATTTCAGGCCGATATTGGGCATTTTTATAGATTTGCTCGGCAGGGATGATGCCCGCCTTGATGATATTCTGGTCGTGATAAATATCATGGATAAACATGTTCAGCGCCTGCACCCGTTGCGCCAGGCCCTTTTGCAACTGCGCCCACTCACCCGCATGGATAATGCGCGGGATGATGTCAAACGGGATCAACCGCTCAGTACCCGCATCGTCGCCATACACCGCAAAGGTAATGCCCACCCTCCGAAAACTCAGGTCAGCCTCGGCCCGCTTGCGTTTCAATCTCTCGGCAGGCTGCTGTGCCAGCCAGTTGCAAAACTCACGGTAATGTTCCCGCGTCAATTCTCCGCCCGCGCCACCATTTACAGCGGCATCGTAGGCATGCATTTCATTGAAAAACTTGGCCATGTTCTAGTCTCGTGGTTACGGTTCCAATACAGCATATCAAGAAACGTGCCAGATAACACTGTGGCTAACCGTAGCGTGGTTTTTTTGTTGCGATCAAGCGGTGACGTTTGCATGTGTCTTGCTTTCGCACGCTGGTAAGCTGGTTTAGCTGACAATAGTACAATACTTATTTTTATCATGGTTCAACCTATATACTGGGACAACAAACATGGGAACATACATTAGCGTAAGAGGCTGGATCGCATGTCATGAAGAGAGTGTTCCTCAAATCAAGGCAGTCATTTCATCTTTCATTGTCAGAGCAGAGGACTACGGATTTGACGCTGAGCTTGCCGAAATGTATAACCAGGGATGGGTGATTCCAGATACGCATATCAATTGGACGCATTATATTTTTTACGGTGCGGATATTCGCATTCAGCGTCTCGGCTACATACGAGATCAATTAAAAACGCTGTCGAAAGAAATAAAATATTCAGAAGACGAGATAAGTATCAATCTGACAGGGATATTTCACGCAGACCATGAAGATGGGACTGAGAGCTATGTCTGGAAATTAGCTGATGGTGAGTTTCATGAGGAAAAACAAATAATTGCACTGTCGCTTTATGGCGATCCTAGTTGAAAGAACGGAGATATTTACCTGTCCAGATATTTCATCGCGACTACAAATACTGAGCTCAATTAAGAAAATCATATTCAAATTCTTGCGTCTTTAAATAATAGGCGGATTCAAGCTCGAAGTGCAACCCTGTGTTAGTGCGATTGTATCTGAGCCATAAAAACTTCGTGCGGTGTTTTGTAGCCAAGACATTTTCTAGGTCGATGATTCAAGTAGTCCATAGCGTCAGTCATGTCTTGCGTTGTGATAGATTCAAAACACATTTTCTTCGGAAAAAACTGCCGTATTAAACCATTCATGTTTTCGTTAGCGCCGCGCTCCCAAGAGCAATAAGGATGGGCAAAGAAATACTGCACATTGAGGCTCTGAGCAATACGTTCATGCTGAGCAAATTCCTTACCATTGTCGGTCGTCAACGTATGCACTAATTCAGAAAAAGGCGCTAGCAAAGAGATAATGGTATCCGTCACCGCCTCAGCAGTTTTGCGGGTCACTTTTTCTAGCAAGGTGTAGCGCGATTTGCGCTCATTGAGCGTGACCAGCGCTTGCTGGTGATTCGCGCCGACAACAAGATCACCCTCCCAGTCTCCATAGCGCTTGAGCGTGTCCACAATCGCTGGGCGCTCTTCAATCGAAATCTGGTTGGGTATGGTGCCGCGTCGTTCACGATTTCCATAGCGCTTCTTGCGTATCTTCTGGCAGCGCAAGGTTTTGTGTAACGTGCCACCTCGTTGCTTGTCCGCATAGATTCGCCAATAAATGCTTTCGTGACTCACTCCAGGAAGAGCATTGGCACGGAGATAGCCGCTGATCTGTTCCGGGCTCCAATACGCTCTCAACCTGTCTTCTGCAAATGCCCATGTCTCAGCGGAAATAGTCACACCATTCTTTCTGGCTTGCTTGTCGAGACTGCGTTGTTGAGCCTGTTTTGGGCGGTATCCACGACCGCCACTATTGCGTTTGATCTCTCGACTGATCGTCGATCTGCTACGCCCCATCACCTCTGCTATCTCACTTTGCCTATGTCCTGCCTTCTTCAGTATATAAATCTGGTATCGTTCTTCTTGGGTAAGATGTGTGTATGTCATTTCGGGCAACTTTGACTTGGAGGTCTGGAAGTTCGGATGCTACCGCATCTTCCCATTTAAACCAATTTAGCTTCTGTTGCACTTCTTATTTGAACTCGCGATATGACTAATCAAAAGTGCCTTGATTTTATTAAATGGTTTGATGATGTGTTAAATGAGAAACCTGCAATGCTAGGCTCAGTTTCGGACATTTCAGCAATGTTTTATGTCGTGGATAACATAAAGCATATATTGTTGTTTGATGAGAGATTGCCGCAGCAATTGTCCTGGAATGAATTTCTGGTTGATAGAAAATTAGTTCAAGATATGAAGCCAATCCCGGTTGAAGAGAATTGGGATCTTGAAAGCTTCGTTAAACTAAGACATCAATATTTGAAATGGATAGAAGATTGGCGTGCTTAAAGTCGGTAAATATAGTGTACATGCCTGATGCATATTGCTGACCAGAGTACTGGTCGATACGATAGATAGCTTTGGCAGCCAGATTTCTAATCAGGCTGCCAAAGCCAAAACGGCAAACCAGATTCAGAAGCTATGCTCCAGCGCAGGGAAAGATTGATCTTTCACTGCCGCCACATACGCCTGTACCGCCGCATCAATACTGGTCTGGCCTTCCATGAAGTTTTTCACGAAGCGGGCTTTGCGGCCAGGGAACACGCCCAGCAGGTCGTGCATGACGAGTACCTGGCCTGAGCAATCGACGCCTGCGCCTATGCCTATGGTGGGGATGTGCAGGGAATCGGTGACTTCCTTGCCGAGGCTGGCGGGTATCGCTTCCAGCACCAGCAGGGTGGCACCGGCTTCCTGCACTGCCAGCGCTTCGGCTTTCAGCAGGTTGGCTGATGCATCAGTCTTGCCCTGCACCTTGTAGCCGCCTAGCTGATGCACGGATTGCGGCGTCAGGCCCAGATGGGCGCAGACAGGTATCGCGCGTTCGGTCAGGAACTTGATGGTCGGTGCCAGCCAGTGGCCGCCTTCGAGCTTGACCATCTGTGCGCCCGCCTGCATCAGTTGCACGGCGCTGTTGAAAGCGGCTTCCGGTGTCGCATACGTGCCAAAGGGCATGTCGGCCACGACCAGTGCCTTCTGGTTACCGCGTGCTACTGCCGCAGTGTGATAGGCCACGTCTTGCAGTGTCACTGGCAGAGTGGAGTCATGTCCCTGGCAAACCATGCCGAGGGAATCACCGATGAGCAAAATCTCGACGCCGCAACGGTCCATCAGGGAGGCAAAACTGGCATCGTAGGCGGTGAGCATGGTGATTTTTTCACCTTTCTCACGTAGTGCGATCAAGCCAGGAATGCTTACTGCTTTACGGTCTTGCAAATATTCAGCCATTCTTTTTCTCCAGAGGTGATGCTGTCATTTGGTTTTTTTTGACAGCGATTTTGTCTCCACCTACATCCTCAAATTTATTTTTTGTATTCTTTATTGTGCTTGCTTCTTGAATTCTATTGCTGTTGATCGACCAGGCCGGGTGTCGTCCCGGCGGCCGAAATACTTTCTTTGCTTCGCCAAAGAAAGTATTCAAAGAAAGGCGGCCGCAGACTCGCTCCCTGCGGGAGTACCCATTTATGCAGCGCAAAAAATGGGAAATGTCCGCAACTCGCTTTGCTCAAACATCGGCCATTTCTTATCCATTTTCTGCGCTACACAAATGGCTTCGTCCCAAGCGGATGAAGGTCAAAAACAACAGCAGCGTCAAAATCAACTACAAATTCAAAAGCAACTACAAATTCAAAAGCAACATCAAAATCAGAACATGGATTGATTTGCCATTTGTCCAGTTTTGATCAACTTATTGTTTTAACTTCTAAAGATGAAATAAACTGCGCCCACTAAACACAAGCCCGCCCATACATAATCAAGCTTGAATGGCTGGCCCATATAAAACATGGCAAAGGGTACGAAGACGATCAGGGTCAGGGCTTCCTGTAATATCTTCAGCTGTGCCAGGCTGTACGCAGTGTAGCCTATTCTGTTGGCGGGCACTTGCAGCAGGTATTCGAACAGGGCGATGCCCCAACTGATGAAGGCGGCTACCCACCAGGCTTTGCTGGACAGGCTTTTCAGATGGCCATACCAGGCTACCGTCATGAAGACGTTGGAGAGTATCAGCAAGCCTGTGGTTTGCACAATGATGGGAATTTGCATGGGGCCTCGCTTATCGCCTGGTCAGGTGCTCAGGTAATGGGTAATTCTTGTATACGTTGCTCAGCTACCGCAGCGACATAGTCTTGTGCGCGGCCTTTGCCGGGAATGCTGATATCGGCAGACAGTTGCAGCAGAGGCAGCAGCACAAAAGCGCGTTCTGTCATGCGTGGATGGGGGACTTGCAGGTCGGCGGTATTTATTTCTTCATCGCCATACAAGAGCAAATCCAGGTCCAGGGTGCGCGGTGCATTGCGGTAGGGGCGCTCGCGGCCGTGCGCGAGTTCTATGGCTTGCAGGTGTTGCAGCAAGTCGGCGGCACTCAGGCTGGTGGTGAGTTCTGCGACTGCATTGACGTAATCGTCACCGCTAGAATCGATGGGCGCACTGCCAAACAGGGCAGAGCGCGCCACGAGTGTGGTGTCTGGCAATTGTGCCAGCGCATCTATGGCTTTGCTGACGCTGGCCCTGGCATCACCAAGATTGGCACCTATGCCTATGAAAACCTGCAAATTCACTTGCACGCTCATTCGGCTGCTGCGGCTGCCTTGCGTGGGGCGCGGCGGCGGGGTTTGCGTTTTTTGGGGCCAGCTTCAGCTGCTTTGGGTTTTGTGTTTATCAGGCGGTCACGTTCTACGCTGTCGCCTTCCATGAAATCTGTCCACCATTCACCGATTTCTTCATCGATTTCACCGGAGGCGCAACGCAGCAGCAAGAAGTCATAACCAGCGCGCAGGCGCGGGTGCTCCAGCATCTTGTACGGGGTCTTGCCTACGCGCTTGTCAAAACGTGGCTGCATGGCCCAGATATCGCGCATGTCCGAGCCTATCTTGCGCTGTATTGCCAGGGCGTCAGTCTGGGTGTTCAATACATCATCGGCAGCGAGGTGCAGGGCAGGGATGGGGAATTCACCGGCAGCTTTATAGGCTTCCCATTTCTCGACGACTTGATGCCACAGCAAGGAGGCAAACAAGAAGCCCGGTGAAACGCCTTTGCCCTGTTGCACGCGTTCATCAGTATTGGCCAGCGCCAGGGTGACGAATTTTTCTCCCAAGGGTTGTTCCAGTACAACGTCAAGCAGGGGCATCAGGCCATGGTGCAGGCCTTCTTTGCGCAGTTGCTGCAGGCAGGCCATGGCATGGCCGCTGGTCAGCAGCTTAAGAGTTTCATCAAAGACGCGGGCGGCAGGCACATTGTTGATTAGCGGTGCCATCACGGCGATAGGGGCGCGGGTGGATGCATCAATCGTGAAGTTCAGTTTTGCAGCAAAGCGTACCACGCGCAACATTCGCACAGGGTCTTCCCGGTAGCGGGCTTCTGGCACGCCGATGATGCGCAGGGTTTTCTTTTTGATGTCTTTCATGCCGCCGTGATAGTCGAGCACGATCTGGGATGCCGGGTCGTAGTACATGGCATTGACAGTGAAGTCGCGGCGGGCGGCATCTTCATATTGTTCGCCAAAGGTATTGTCACGCAGCACGCGGCCATGCTCATCCTTGGGCGCGCCATCAGTGGCAGACCCACGGAAGGTAGTCACTTCCAGCAAGTCTTGCCCAAACATGACGTGCACGATCTGGAAGCGGCGGCCTATGATAAAGGCGCGACGGAACAAACGCTTGACCTGTTCAGGCGTGGCATTGGTGGCAATGTCAAAGTCCTTGGGTTTGACACCAGTCAACAAGTCGCGCACAGCACCACCCACGACGAAGGCCTTGAAGCCATTTTCTTGCAGGGTCTGGGTGATGCGTATGGCATTCGCGGACACCAGTTGCGGGTCTATGCCGTGGTCTTTATGACTCAGCACAGTGGGCTTTTGGTTGGCGCTGGCGGCATCGCTCTTGTTTTTTACGCCCAGTATTTTGCGAATAAATTTCTTGATCATTGCTTGTCAAACAGGTGAAGTTGAGGCCAACCTTTTGCCAGTGCATGGGCACTTAATTTGGCATTGGGATTGGTTGCGACAGGATGGCTGACGCGTTCCAGCAGCGGTATATCGTTTTGCGAATCGCTGTAAAAATAACTATGGTGAAAGTCGCTGAGTTGCTTTAATGGTGTAACTTCCTGCTTCGCCAGCCAGTTTTCCAGATGGGTGATCTTGCCTGGGCCAGAGCTGGGCACGCCCAGTAGTTTGCCGGTGATATTACCAGTGGCATCCAGCTCAGGCTCTGCCGCCATCAAGTGTTGCACACCCAGTGCCCTGGCGATGGGCGCAGTGACAAAGCGGTTGGTGGCGGTGATGATGGCGATCAGGTCATCCTGATCCTGATGTTTCTTGATCAGGTCATAAGCCGCAGGCAACAGGGCTGGCTGTATGACTTCCTGCATGAATTGCTGATGCAAGTCATCCAGTTTGGTACGCGGGAATTGTGCCAGTGTACCAAGCGCAAATTCCAGATACTCGACCGGGTCCAGTGTGCCAGCCTGGTATTGTGCAAAAAACTCTGCATTGCGGCGGGCAAATTCGTCAGCATCAACGGCACCGACGCGACACAGGAACTGGCCCCATTCAAAATCAGAATCGATGGGGATCAGGGTGTGGTCAAGATCAAATAAGGCGATATTACGCATGCTATTCTGTCATGTTGTCAGGGTCCTGCTGTTGCTGCAGCATCAGTTCGCGCAACAGTGGCAGGGTGATGGGACGCTTGGTGACCAGGGAATAATGGTCCAGCTGGTCCAGGATATTGCTCAGCGTACTCATGTCGCGGCGGTAATGGGTAATCAGATAGGGTAACACGCCGGGGGATATCTGTATGCCGCGCGCCTGGGCCGCTTTTTCCAGTGCGGCTATCTTGTCTTCGTCAGTCAGACCATGCACCTGGTAGATCAGGCCCCAGCCAAAGCGGGTGCGCAAGTCGTCACGTACATTCAAAATCATCGGCGGGCGGTTACCTGCGCCAATCAAAAAACCACCACGTGCACGTGCTTCATTGAACAGATTGAAGGCGGCAATCTGGTTCAGCGGCGACAATTGGTCGCAATCGTCAAGCAGGTAGAGGCTGACACCCTCAGTAAAGTCAAAGGCAGATTCTGGCGCATCAGCCGGGATATAGCGTGCCGTGTCATCTGCTGCCAGTGCATGCAGCAAATGCGTCTTGCCAGCCCCAGGCTCACCCCAGATATACACAGAGCGCTCGCCGTACTGACTGGTAATGCGCTGGTCAAACATGCCCAGCAATTGCGCCAGCTCAGCATTTTGCCCCACCACAAAGGTGGCGAGGGACGGCAACTTTTGCGCGTCCAGGTCGAGTAATAATTGCCTCATGTCTGGCTATAAAAAGGACTGTTCAGGTAAGACGTGCGTATGTGCTTGACAGCGACCGAGATCACGGCTGATGCTGGCAGGGCAATTAAAATGCCGATGAAGCCAAACAGTTGCCCGAATGCCATCAAGGCAAAAATCACGGTCAGCGGGTGCAGGCCTATGCGTTCGCCGACCAGGCGCGGCGTCAGGTAAAACGATTCTAGCATCTGTCCTATGCCATAGATGATGGCGACTGACATCAGGCCGCTAAAACCATCAAATTGCAGGATAGCACCTATCAGCGCCAGTACCAGCCCCAGGCCATAACCAAGATAGGGGATGAATACCAGAAAGCCGGTAATGATGCCGACCGGCAAAGCCAGGTCAAAACGGGCGATGCTGAGTGCGACCGAGTAATACACCGCCAGTACGATCATCACCAGGATCTGGCCGCGCAGGTATTGCGCGAGGATATCATCAACTTCTTCTACCGCATTGGCCACGCTTTTGACAAAACGACGCGGGATGAAATGGCTCAGGCGTTTGATCAGTGAATGCCAGTCCATCAGCAGGTAAAACAGTACGATGGGGATCAGCAGCAGATTGGCAACCATGCCCAGCACAGCAGTGCCGCCGACACGGATGGAATTCAGTACCGCCTTGCCGATCACGTCACCGCTATTGGCCATCTGTTCGGTCAGCAAGGCTTTGATGCCGGTGCTGTCCAGACGCACCTTGATACCAAATTCTGACAGCATGGGCGTCAGCATTTCATCAAGCTTGTTGAAGAAGCTGGGTATCTGGTCTTGTAATTGTGGCACTTCTTTTTGCAATATCGGTATCATGATCAAGACCATGGCCAGCGCGGCGGCGATCAATATCACAATGACCAGGGTCGCCGCAACCGAGCGCGGCAGGCCAAATTTCTTGATACGCAGGGCACACAGCTTGTCGACCCAGGGCGTCAGCACATAAGACAATATGCTGGCGACGATAAAAGGCATCAGCACCGGCCCCAGCAGCGACAGCAAGCTCAGTAGCGCAATTGCCACGGCCAGCCACAGCATGGATTGTTTTTGCTCCGACGTAAAAGAAAATGGCATGTTTTTGGCTAAATAGTAGTCAAGATGATAGTTAAAATATTAATGAATTTACTGCCTGGCCCAAAATACAGCGTATTTGCGGTCAATATACGCGGTCAATTTGTTAAAATAGCGGTTTTGCCGGACTTTTCTGGCAATTTCTCTATTTTACCGCCTCCTGCCCCTATTGCCGAATATCATGAGCACTTCTACCCCTGTTTCTCTCTCTTACGCCGACGCTGGTGTCGATATGGTTGCCGGCGATGCGCTGGTTGATGCCATCAAACCCTTTGCCAAGCGCACCATGCGCGAAGGTGTCATGGCGGGCATAGGCGGTTTTGGCGCCATGTTTGAAGTCAGCAAAAAGTACAAGGAACCGGTACTGGTTTCCGGCACTGACGGCGTGGGCACCAAGCTGAAACTGGCTTTCCACCTCAACAAGCATGACACCGTTGGTATCGACCTGGTCGCCATGAGTGTCAATGACATCCTGGTGCAAGGCGCCGAGCCGCTGTTCTTCCTCGATTATTTTGCCTGCGGCAAGCTTGATGTTGCCACGGCAACTGATGTCATCAAGGGCGTGGCCTTTGGTTGCGAACAGGCTGGTTGCGCCCTGATTGGTGGCGAAACTGCTGAAATGCCATCCATGTATCCGGACGGCGAATACGACTTGGCTGGTTTTGCCGTCGGTGCGGTAGAAAAATCCAAGATCATTGATGGCAGCAAGATACAACCGGGTGACGTCATCCTCGGCCTGGCATCTTCCGGCATCCACTCCAATGGCTTCTCGCTGGTGCGCAAGATCATCGAAGTTGCCAAGCCAGACCTGAATGCGGACTTCCATGGCCGCAGCCTGGGTGACGCCTTGATGGCACCCACCCGCATCTACGTCAAACCTCTGCTGGCCCTGATGGAATCAATGGAAGTCAAAGGCATGGCCCACATCACTGGTGGCGGCCTGGTAGAAAACGTCCCGCGTGTACTGGGTGACAAACTGACCGCTGTCCTGCATAAAGACGCATGGACACTGCCACCCCTGTTCACCTGGTTGCAACAACACGGCGGCGTCGCGGACGCAGAAATGCACCGCGTATTCAACTGCGGCATAGGCATGGTCGTCATCGTTGCTGCTGAACTGGCTGATGCAGCGATTGCACAACTGACTGCGGCTGGTGAATCCGTCTACAAGATCGGTGAAATCCGTGCGCGTGAAGGTGATGAGCATCAGACTATTGTGGTGTGATGGCTTGATTGCTAGTTAGTATTGATTACGGGACCGTCAAGGTCCCGTTTTTGTTTCGGTTACAGGTTGGCGCAGTCATGTTGTGTTTGAAAACAAGCACAGGCAATTACGCCGTATTCATCGTAATTTTTAGTCGTCCGTGAGCAGGGTGCGCCGTGTGCACCATTTTTATTGGTAAGCTGGCACCTTCACCAATCTGCTGCGACGCTGGCATGTTGAGACCAGACATAGTCAGATCAATCATATCCTTGCTTGTTAAAACAGCTTCGTGCGCAGATGGCTGACTGTTAGAATTTGCAAGCAGCCCGGGCATGCTTTAGCGAGGCGTTACCGGCGAATTAATGAGCTTTGCTGTCCGGGCTTGCAACTATATTTTGACCTTGCTTGTGTATAGCTTTAGCGTGCAGCAGGCAGTGTTACACCGGGCAGCCATTTTTTGTAAATGCGTTCAAAGCTGCCGTCGGCCTTCATATCATCGAGTGTTTTTTGCCAACGGATGGCGATGCTATCTGGTGTGTCACGCGAAAAGGCGATATATTGAACTGCCTGAGTAATTGTGGAACCAGTCACTATGTCATTGGCATTGATGCCCGCTGCCGACAAGGTATCAGCAAGTGTCACATCGTCAAGAGCCATCAAGGGTGCCCGTCCTGCCACCAGCATGCGCACGGCATCAACTGGAGTCGGCACAGAATTGATATTGTTAAACCCCATACCGCGCAGCATTTGCTGCAAATACCATTCTCGCGGAATCAGGATGCGCTCTGCAAGCCTGGCTTGTTCCAGAGTATCAAAACGCTGACCATCGCGGCGCGTATAGAAATGGGCTGTGGTTGCCGAAACTGGTCCCACCCATTTGAATAATTTTTCGCGCTCGGGGGTGCGTGTAGTGACGAATAATCCTACGTTAGGCGTGGTGGTTGCATAGGCATAGCCTCTTGCCCAGGGCACGACTTCGATAGGTGCCCTTATGCCAAGGCGGTTCATGATCTCTTCAACCACTTCTGTGCCAAGGCCAGCTGGCTTCCCTTTTTGCGAGAAGGTGACAGGCGGATATTCCTCGGTGTAGAACCTGAGTTGCGTTTCTTCTGCCGTCGTTTCCAGCGTTACCAGCATGCAGAGCAGCAATGTGGCCAGGGTACGAACTGGCTGAAAAGACATGATCTACTCCTCTTGGTATGTCTGGTTTCAATATACGCAGGCAGTAAATGGAAGTCAATCCTGAGGGCAGGGACGTGCAAACTAGCATGACTTGTTAATTTCATCAGACCACTGGTCAAGTTGTCGGACTATGACTGCTTTGCCGGGAGTTGAACAACGAATTAAAACTATTTGTCTAAAGTAAAGCGAGGCATCTCACTCAGCATTTTTCAGCTCCGGTCAGTGTTGCAGCAATCGTCTTTAGCCACGTTAGCTGACGAGTGATACACCTTCGTGCGATTGCGCGTTTTAATCGTATTGCAGGCCTGCATAGACCTGACTATATTCGCGAGATTTCAAACAAACATCTAAAGCAAGAAATTGATGACGGCGAATAATAATCATTTATCTTTATTGCCAAATAATAATCCTGTATATTCGTTAGCAAATTTCCCGCACGACCTCTCTCCAGAAAGGATACTTGTATGCACCCTGCATTGCGTAGTTCTTTGTTTCTGCTGGCTTTGATCGGTGGCCAGGCTGTTGCCTCGACGAGTCATTCTTTGGGTATAGAGCGCAAGCAGTATGGCGAGTCGATTGCCTATGACATGAATGCAGCGGGGCAGGTCGCTGCCGTCATCAAGGAAAAAGACGGAACGCCTCACGCCGTGTTCTTTGAAAAGGGTAAGCTCGTCAAGCTGGAGTTGCCGGGCGAAACCGAGAGCGAAGCCAAACGCATCAATGACAAGGGTGAGATCGTCGGTTCTTCAAAAAAAGGGGAAATATGGCGCGCATTCATTCGCACCCGCGATCATGGCACCCAGGACCTGGGTACCCTGGGTGGCCCAAATAGTTATGGTGCTGCACTCAATCAGACTGGCCAGGCTGCCGGGTTTTCTGATACACCTGAGCGTGACTGGCATGCCTTTCTGTACACCCCTGGTGAACCGCTGAAAGACCTGGGCACGTTGGGTGGCAGGGTCAGTTATGCGAGCGGCATCAACAACCAGGGACAGGTGGTTGGTTCTTCCATGATCACCGATGGCACGCGCCGCGCATTCCTCTATGATGCTGCTAGCGGTATGAGGGACCTGGGCACTTTGGGTGGCCGCACCAGTTCAGCAACGGCTATCAACGATCATGGCATCGTCGTAGGCGCATCAGAAATGAAAGACCGCCGCTGGCATGCCTTCATGCACGATGGTAAGCAAATGATAGACCTCGGTGCAAAAATCGGCTTTGGCGACAGCTTTGCCACCGGCATCAATAACGAAGGCCATGTCGTTGGCGTAGTTGATACTGCAGACCTGCGCCTGTCCTTTGTCTGGCGCGACAATAAAATGACGCTGCACGCGGCCGGTAAAAGCCTGTACCTGACCAATGCCATCAACGATGGTGGCCAGGTCATAGGCGCAAGTTATGACCGTGGCCTTTATGCTGCCACTATGCCTTCCAATGCGACTCCCTTCGTTGATCGTGGCGGCGATAAAATCCTGGGCTTTAATGTCGTCATGTTATTGCTGGCACTGACCATCGCCATCTTCCGCAAGCGCCTCAAGGGTTTGTTTTTTGAGAAAAAACTGTTTTTTGGGGCTTGAATTGGCGGCAGGAAGATAGAGTTTGTCTGCCTGAAATAAGCAAAGCAGGTAAGCAATATGGGTGCGAATAGCAAGGACTGTTCGCGCTTTGAAATCCTGAATTTATCAAAAGCAGTAAATGTCCCTTATCCAGATTGCGTACCAGTCACCTGTGAATGGATGGCTGGCGCTGACACTCACTCTTGATGGCAAGACCATTGAGATTGATGCTTCAGATGTTCCCAATAATCCTGTTGAGAAACTTGCTGCCGCTATTCAAAGCGCGGCGAGTGGCCTTGATGCGTCCGTTTGGTGGAACCTTGAGCCAGCCGGATACTTCATGTACTTTGAGCGAGTTTTGGCAGAGGTGCGGCTGAGGATAGAATATGCTGGTGACGGCAAGCGCAGCCATGCGAAAGAAGTCGCTATCATTCAGGGAAGCAATGCCCAGATATTGAAACCCTTCTGGCGATTCCTGCGCGAGTTTCAATCACATTCTTATGTTGAACCGCACTGGCCTGATGTGGATTATGGGCGCATCCAGCAGATCAAATTTTTATTGGAAGGTAATTGAACGTGCCTCACATCATGAATAGGCCGGACGATCATTGGGAAGAAAGACTGGCAGCTCTGTGGGCAGAATTTGACGCGACAGAAGCACAAACCTTCATCGCCCGCGTGGATGCACTGGCTGCAGAGTTGCCACCCGATGCCGCCATAGGTCTATTTGAACGCGGCGGCGCACGCGATACTTGCGGTTTTACTGAACTGGCGATTCCCCTATATAAAGCTGCCCTCGAAAATGGCCTGACAGGTTTGCGACGCAGGCGGGCGAATATACAAATGGCCAGCTCCATCCGTCACCTGGGTGATCCGCAAACTGCGGCTGACTTGTTGTTTGCAGAAATGCAGCAAGGCAGCGATGAACTGGATGGTGCAGTGCGCGGCTTTCTGGCCCTGGCGCTGGCTGATCTGGGGTGCGAACGCGAAGCGCTTGCGCTGGGTTTGACTGCGCTGGCAGCATATTTGCCGCGCTACAATCAGTCACTGGCACGGTATGCTCAGGGTCTGATAAAAAGTAGCGATACTGTGTGACGCCAGATTTCCTCGTTCAATTTTTAGATGCACACTATTCCAAATTCTGAAAACATGTTTTCTTTTATTTCCTACAAAAAAGATATAGCCCATATTCAATTCCACAAGGATGAATGGGAATTGCATCAAGATGCTGGGAATGACAAATTCTGGTACACCGAACAGCGTGACCCGGTCAGGATGCGACTTTTTGATAACGCACCTGACTGGCCATTTGATCTGAGGGATGAAAAAGCAGCACAGGCTTTCTTTGAGGCGCAATCACAGAGCTTTAATGGGGCAATGATAGAGCTGACGGTAGAGAATATTGCCGGTCTGGAGTGCCTGGTCGGCGTGTTCAAATACAAATCTCCTGTGCCTAAGCATTTGGGTATGTACTACGTGGGCATAGTCTGGATTCCATTTGAAAAATTCATGTTTCAGATTAACTTCGAGTCCTTGGAAACAGGAACCACAGGTGCACGCGAAGCAGCGGTTGCCTTGATAACGCAGCGCGAACCCGCTGCAGTGGCTGAAGAACCCGTAATGCTCAATTCTGTTGAAGAGTTGTTCGCAAATATAAGAAAGAATCCAGTCCGCGTCTTGCCTTCAGATGATAAAAAGTATGACGCCACGTTTGTAGAACACCCGTTGAGCAAAGTCCGCAGCTTACTTGAGCACTTCCGCCATCGTGCGCAAATTGACACGCGCCTGCTGAAACAAAAGCCTTATCGCAAGACCACAGTTTGATTAGTTCTTACAGCGGAAACATCTGAGCAGCAACCTGTTCCCAGCTATTGCGCGGCCCATCAGCAGGAACTTGCTGCATGCAGAACGTGACATCGCAATCTGGCCTGATCAGCATATACGCAGTCAGTTGACGTTGCAGTTCTGCTGCGCTGATATCTGTCATTCCACCATAAGACTGCAATAGCGCCTGCAGCAGCAAGGGATTGCCTTGTGCCATGAAGATCATCGGTGTCAGGATTTCGAGGCGGTCACTGTTGCCTACAATGGCATCGCCAAAATCCAGCAGGCCTGTGAGCCGCCATTGACCCTGTTCCTGCTTTGCCATCAGGTTCCATGGATGGATATCCATATGGATAAATCGCAAATCACCTGCTTTGGCAAAGCCTCCGGCGGCCTCGATATAGGGCATGACTTGCGTCAGCAGTGTTTCCGGCATTTTCCTGCGCTGGTGCCTGGCCATGCAATCAGTAATCAGGTTCTGTATATAGTTTGGCCAATCGACCTTGATGGCGATATCCGTATCAAACTTCACACTGCCTAGCTCACGCACAAGCTGGCCAGTCTGCAGCATGATGGATCGCTTTTGTTCGATATCCAGCGATGGCCAGATGTCCGCAAGCAAAGTGCCTTGCAAGCGGCTGAAGATCACAAATACCCAGTGATCGATTTCACCGCTGGCGATGAGCCTGGGTGTCTGCAATGACAGCTTGCCTTCCAGCAGAGGTGCCACCAGAATTTCTTTGTCACCCTGACGCCGCCAGTTCGGTGGCACGAGTTTGACTATCACGCCCTCACCCAATCCAAACAAGGCATTCGCACCCAGGGGGATTTTCTCCCAAGGTTCAGCAGGCAGGTCGAATGCCTGTTGAAGGTACTTCAACACAGGCATCCAGGCTGTTAAAGGCGTATTAGCTATGAAGTCGTTACAGGCAGGATTGTCGAGATTTTGTGGCAGGCAATTGAGGATAGTGTTCATTGAACTTCATGCGAAGAAAGCGATTAGTAGTGAAGATACTGGTGCGAGTCGCATGGGGCGAACATGCCTGCATCCGCCAGCAATATAGCCTGCATACACGTCTTATGCAATTTTAAGAAATCCTTTACCATGGGTTCTTACTCGATGAGCACATAAGATGGGCCTTTGCCACGTTGTGCGGAGAATTCATAAGAGAAATCATCAGGAAGGCGATCAATTTTCAGTGACAGGCTATCGCCCAAATTTGCAAGAATCAGCTCTTTATCTACACTCGGTGGGAAAAAGACTGTTATCTGTTTAGCTGCCAATTTAAATCCTTGTTTCAGCAATTATTGGAGTTAAGGGGCAGCACATTGCCAAGCTGTTCTTAACTCAACCGCCTATGCCTGACCAGCACCTGTTCCTGCGCCTTGAAATGTGCAGCGAGTTTTTCCACCATATACACTGAGCGATGCTGGCCGCCGGTGCAGCCTATGGCGACTGTCAGGTAGCTGCGGTTGTCGCGTTTGAAGGCTGGCAGCCATTTGGTGATGAATTGCTCGATGTCGGCAAACATGTCATCGACCATCGGTTGTTCTTTGAGGAACTGGATCACGGGTTCATCGCGGCCTGTCAGCGGGCGCATGATGGGGTCGTAATGCGGATTGGGCAGCATGCGGACGTCGAAGACAAAGTCGGCATCCAGCGGCACACCTATCTTGAAGGCGAAGGATTCAAACATCAGCGTCAGCGGGGTGTGGCCGATTTCGATGACGTCCTTGACCCAGGCGCGCAGCTTGTTGGCGCTGAGGTCGCTGGTGTCGATGACGTGGGCAACCAGTTGTATGCCTGAAAGGATTTCGCGTTCTTCCTGTATGCATTCGGTCAGGCTGAGTCTGTCGCCGGGTTCTTTGTCCAGACCAAGCCGGTGTGACAGCGGGTGGCTGCGGCGGGTTTCTGAAAAACGGGCGACCAGGGATTCTGTACTGGCTGTCAGGAACAGGACTTTGACGTCGTGGCCTTCGGTGCGCAGTGCCTTGATTGAATCTGGCAGGCTGGTTAGCAAGTTCGCGCTGCGGCTGTCGATGGCGATGGCGGCGCTGGGTATGCCTTCTTTGGTCAGGGTATTGACCAGGTCAGCCAGTAAACTGGGTGGCAGGTTATCGACGCAATAGTAGCCTGCATCTTCAACCACATTCAGGGCTACCGATTTGCCGGAGCCGGAGATACCAGAGATAAGCAGGATTTCCATAGCGGATATCGTAGTAGGTAATTAGAAGCTGTTTTAAAATTAAGATGGCTAGGCGTCGCCGACGCAGGCAGTACTTTCGTACCGGGTATAACATTAAGGAGGTGCAACAACGCCAGGTTAATTTTACAACAGCCTCTTAGTCGCCGTTTTCCATGGCGCGGCGTTGCCGTTCCATGAAATCTTCCAGCGTATTAATACCACGTAATTGCAGGATGGTATTGCGCACAGCTGCTTCCAGGAGAACTGCGATATTGCGGCCTGCAGCAACCGGGATCACGACTTTTCTGATGGGCAGGCCCAGTACTTCCTCCGTCTGCGAATCGATAGGCAGGCGCTCGTAATTTTCTTCCAGGGTGCTGCGTCTCACCAGATGCACGATGAGTTTCAAACGCATCTTGCGGCGTACTGCGGTTTCACCAAAGATGGTCTTGATATCGAGCAGGCCCAGGCCGCGCACTTCGAGCAGGTTTTGCAGCAGCTCGTGGCAACGGCCTTCTATCATATTCGGTGCGATGCGCGAAAATTCGACGGCATCATCCGCCACCAGGCCATGGCTGCGTGAAATCAGTTCCAGCCCCAACTCACTCTTGCCGAGGCCGGATTCACCGGTGATGAGAACACCTACGCCCAGCACGTCCATGAAAACGCCATGCATGGTGATTTTTTGCGCGAGTTTTTTCGACAGATAGACACGCAAATAATCAATGACTTGAGCGGAAGGGTAGGGTGTAGAAAACAGCGGGATATTATTGTCGTCGCAAGTCGTCAGAAATGCCGGTGGCGATTCCAGACCTTGTGCCACGATCAGGGCAGGTGGTGCACCAGCCACCAGTTCACGCATGAGGTTATTGCGCGAGGCATTTGACAGGCGGTTGTAATACGAGAGTTCCTGATGCCCCAGCACCTGTATGCGGCCAGGGTGGATCAGGTTCAAATGCCCGACCTGGTCGGCAGACGATGCAGCGTCGCCCGTGATTTGCTTGTCGGCACCAGAGAAACCGGCAAACCAGCCCAGTTGCATGGTGTCGCGGTTATCGTCGTAGATTTTTTGTACCGTGAGTTCTGTCAATGATGGCATGGCTATATGTGCTGACTCTGACGATGTGATACTGGGTGACTGGGAGGGATAGATTGACGAGTCTGGCAGCCATGCGCATGCATGGCATACTCAGACATGAAAATCAGGCATTGCCTGGCAAATTCGGACGCCATGCCATGATTTTTTCATATATCGCGGCAGCGCTGGCTTCAGTATTGAGGCTGTCGCGGAAAGTTTCGTTCGACAGCATTTCTGCCACTTCAGACAAGATTTCCAGATGCTGTTGAGTGACATTGTCAGGCATGAGCAAGAAAATCAGCAGGCTGACCGGCTGGCTGTCTGGTGATTCAAAAGGAATCGCTTCCCTGAGCCTGACCAGGGCCGCAATCGGTGCCTTCAGACCCTTGATGCGGCCATGCGGGATGGCCACGCCATGGCCCAGCCCGGTAGAGCCCAGGCGTTCGCGGGCAAACAGGTTATCAGAGACAACCGAGCGCGCTATGCTGCAATTATTTTCGAATAACAGCCCGGCCTGTTCAAATGCTCTTTTTTTGCTGGAGACTTCCAGATCCAGGAGTACGTTGTTCAGAGGCAGGATTTTTGCAATATTCGTCATGGTGCAAGATCGTTTTACAGCGAAATGGTGCGATGCACAAAATTAGGTTTTGACAAATTATAGGCTTCTTTTGGCTGATATGCGCAAAACCTGACAACACTTTTAACGAACGTTGTCTCTCAGTAATTTTTCAAATTTATCAACAGGCAGGGGTTGACTAAAATAAAAACCCTGCATCTCCTGACAGCCAGAGTCAGCCAGGAAGAACATCTGGTCGGCTTTTTCCACCCCTTCGGCAGTAACGCTCATGCCCAGCGCATTGGCCATGGCGATAATGGCATGCGTCAGGACAACGGAATCAGGGTTGCCCGGGATATCGCGGATGAAAGAGCGGTCTATCTTGAGATTGTCAATAGGGAAACGTTGCAAATAAGATAGTGAAGAAAAGCCTGTACCAAAATCGTCCAGGGAAATGCTGATACCCAGTTTTTTGATCGCGTCAAAGACCGGCAGCAGCAAGTCTATGTCACCCATCAGCAAGCCTTCGGTAATCTCAAGTTGCAGGGCCGTTGGCGGCAAACCGATTTCTTGCAGGATTTGCTCTATATATTTAGGCAGGCCAGGGTCCTGGAATTGCTTGGGCGAGATATTCACGCTGATGACCATGTCCGGCGCATATTGCTCACGCCATAACTGGGTTTGCAGACAGGCCTGGCGCAAGATCCAGCGGCCCAGCGGCAAAATGAGGCCAATTTCTTCTGAGATGGGGATAAATTCGTTAGGTGGCACCAGGCCCACATCCGGCATTTGCCAGCGTATCAGGGCTTCTGCACCGACGATGCGCGAGGTACAGAGACAGATTTTTGGCTGGTAATACACGAGGAATTCATTGTCGGTCAGGGCGCGGCGCAGATTGGTTTCCAGCGCATAACGGTGCTGGGCACGGACATTGAGTTCAGTCGTGAAAAACTGGTAATTATTACGACCAGATTCCTTGGCATGGTACATGGCAGAATCGGCACAACGCATGAGTGTGGGGCCATCTTCACCGTCATGTGGATAAACCGCAATGCCTATGGAGGTACCCAGGTGATATTCATTGCCATCAATCACGAAAGGATCGCGCATGCGGGCCAGGACGCGCTCAGCCAGGTCCTTGAGTTGTATTGCATCTTCAAAGGCTTCAGCAACGATGACGAACTCATCACCACCAAGGCGGGCCAGCATGTCGGTCGTGCGTATGCAGGAACTCAGGCGCGAAGATACATCACGCAAAAGTGTATCGCCAGCCGCATGACCAGCGGTGTCATTGACGTTCTTGAACCTGTCGAGGTCAAGGAAGAGCAGGGCCAGGCGGTGCTGGGTGCGCTTGGCACCCGCCAGTGCCTTGACCAGGCGCTGGTTCAGTTGGTGGCGGTTCGGCAAACCAGTCAGGGCATCGTAAGAGGCCATGAAATGCAATTGCCTTTGCGTCTCGCGCACTTCTGTCGTGTCAGTGAATGAGATCAGTACGGCAGATACCGAGGCACTGCTTTTTTTGTTAATGGGCAGCACGTTGACGAGAAGCCAGACTACAGAGCCGTCGCGCAGTTCTACCCCCATCGACAAATTCAGGATAGGGGTTTTGCTGCGGAACACGACAGAGGCCGGATCATCACCCATGCGTATCGATTGTCCCTCGTCACCGAGTATGTTCTTGAAGTAGCGATGGCGCCTGCCTACGGTGGTGATGTCTTCTATCTTCAGGATGCGCTGGGCGCTGGGGTTGCAGGTCAGGATCTGGCCATTCGGGCCTATCACCATGATGCCTTCACTGAGATTGGTCACCACGGAGCGATAGCGTTCTTCGCTTTCCTCCAGGCTTTGTTCCATGTTCTTTTTGTCGATGGCCAGACCAATGAGGTCACAGGCATCCATCATCATGGCCTGCTCATCTTCATTTGGGCTATGTACCATCTGGTGATACACATCGACCGTGCCCAGCAGGGTGTTGAAAGCCGTCGTAATAGGCAAGGACCAGCATGAACGCAAACCATAACGCAGAGCCGGTTCACGCAAATTCTTCCATAGCGGGCTGACAGCAATATCCTGGACTATCGTGGTGCGCTGGTAATAAATCGCCGCCGAGGCCGAACCCGAGCTGGTATCAACAGGTACATTGCCAAGCAAGGCGCAAAAACCGTCAGGCAGCGAAGGGCCAGCGCCAAAACTCAGTTGCTGGCTGCTGGCGTCATACAAGGTGATGGCGCACAAAGCGCCATTGTCGAGCAAGCGCTCCATGCGATCACAGACGTCTTCGAGAATATCTGTCAAAGGTTTGTCGAGCGCGATCATCTCGAGAATTTCTTTCTCGTGATGCAGGGCTTCATGGACGCGGCTGGATTTGTAGCGGATTTGATCGATCAGGGGCAGGGCGGTGACGGTGGCGCTGGAACGGGAGCTGCTGCGGGGAGTGATTTCTCGCGCCGTCAGCAAGATGGCGGTTTGTTCATTGAAACTGAATTGCGTGCCCCGGACTTCTATATCTAGCAATTGACCATCAAGCCGTATGCACTGACAGGTATGTTTGCTTTGCGCTCCATCCTGCCTTAGTTTTTGCAATATGGTTTTGGCACCCTCATGATGCCGTCCATGCAGGAAGGCTTCGGGCTTCAGGCCTATCAACTGCTGTGGGTCTCCGGCATGCATGAGTTCTGCACCTGCCGGATTGGCATACACGAGGTTGTCGTCGATCAGCACATACATCGCATCCGGGTTATGTTCCAGCAAGGCCAGATGCCAGTCTTGACTGGCGACAGGCTCGCGTGTACTAGTACTTGAAAACGGGACCGGAATTATCACGACGACAATCTATAAAACGAATAAGTCTGGCTACTTTACATCAAGCAAGTTCTGAGGACAATGATGGTAATTAGCTAGCATATTAAAAACACATTATGCTGCGGCAGGCGAATAAAACACCTTCTTGCAAAATTGTACTTCCCTGGCCGGATTTTATTTCAAACACTTGTTTCAAGCGCTTATTTCAAGTCTATCCGGACAAACATGAACAACACATCGCCATTACCCTTGTTCTTGGAAAAGCGCGGGACATAAGTCGCCATCAGCTTGGTATTGCGTGTGCCTATCGAGGCCACGGGCAATACAGCAGGGAAGGGAAAACCGCCAAAGTAATCGGTACGGCTGATCAGCACGCCAGTCAGTCCGCCACCAACTTCGACCTTGTCACCCAGGGGTTTCATCCACTGGTAGGCATAGCCAGCCATGGGTTGGGGTTTGAAGTGCGAATCCGAGATCATCATGGCATACAGGGATTCTTCATTATCTTCCTTGGTGCGTATGGTTTTGCTAAAGCCCAGTCCCCAGGTATTTTCATTCAGCTCTGCAATTCTTTCCCTGGTATAAGTATTGCGGCCATGGTGAGTATGACCAGCCAGCATCAGTGACAAGTCGCCTTCATCCAGGATTTTATTGGCTTTGGCTTTTGCGCTATCCCACCAGCCCATGTCTTCCTGGGCAGGGGCGCTAGCTGTTTGCGCCTGGGATGCTGCGCACAGCATGAAACTGGACGCGCACAAGGCAGCGCGCAAGGAGAAATATTTGAATTTCAACATAATATTGCTTACAAATGGATACAAAAAATGGGTGTAAGAGGGATGCAGCCATGCACATTGCTGCGCTTACTGGCGTGCATTCCGGCGATTGTCCGGGCCCTGGCCCGTACTGAAATTGCTGCGCCATGGATTGATGTCCAGCCCGCCGCGACGGGTATACCGCGCATAAACTGACAACTTCTGCGGTTTGCAGTGGCGCATGATGTCCACAAAGATGCGTTCCACACATTGCTCGTGGAATTCATTGTGGTCACGGAAGCCTATCAAATACTGCAACAGGCTTTCCTGGTTGATTTGCGGGCCTACATAATGGATTTGCACGCTACCCCAGTCTGGCTGGCCAGTGACCAGGCAGTTGGACTTCAGCAAATGCGAGATCAGGGTTTCTTCTACTGGCGACTCGTCAACATTGGCGGTCAGCAGCAATGGGTTGGGGGTATAGCTATCGACTTCAATGTCCAGTCTGTCGAGCAACTGGCCTTGCAGTTCGTGCATGGCGAGTTTGTCGAACTGGTCTGGCGTGGTCAGCTTGACCTGCACTGCTGCGCCAAAACCAGCAGACAAATCTGCCTGCAATAGACTGATCAAAGCATCAGTACCTGCGAGGCGAGTCTGGTTAAACGAATTCAGATAAAGCTTGAAAGACTTCGATTCTATAATGTTCGGTGAATCTGCCGGTACCGTAATAGCAGCGATTGCCACCTGTGGTTTGCCACGCATGTTCAGCCACGAGATTTCATAGGCATTCCAGATATCCACACCAAAGAAAGGCAGGCTGCTGCCCAGGCCTATTTCTTCCCTTTTTCCGCTGCGGGAGATAGGGAATAGCAGGCTGGCATCATATTCGGACTTGTAGGTCGCGGGTTTACCCAGTAAAGAATGCTCAGGCGTATTTGGTGCGGAATCTGTCATGGTATGTGTATTACTTATTTACTTAATTCGAGGGGCTGCATCAGCCCAAAAATAATTGATAAACGGGATTCTTGCTTTCATCCCAGTAACGGTAACCCAGGGTTGCCAAAAATTCGCGGAAAGCCTTCATTTCTTTCTTTGGAACCTGTAAACCAACTAAAGTTCTGCCGTAATCTGCGCCATGGTTACGATAATGGAACAAACTGATATTCCAGTTTGGTGCCATGCTGTTCAGGAAACGACCCAAAGCGCCTGGGCGTTCAGGGAATTCAAAGCGGTACAGTAATTCATCCCTGGCCAGGCTGCTCTTGCCACCCACCAGATGGCGGATATGCAGTTTCGCCAGCTCATCATGCGTCAAATCCAGGGTAGGGAAGCCGTGCTTCTCAAAATTCTTGGCAATTTTGCCAGATTCCAGCTTGTCGTGTACTTGTATGCCCACAAAAATATGGGCAATCTTTTCATCACTGATGCGGTAATTGAATTCTGTGACATTGCGTGCACCCACCAGTTCACAAAAACGGCGGAAGCTGCCGCGCTCTTCTGGTATGGTCACGGCAAACACAGCTTCACGCGCTTCACCGACTTCGGCACGCTCAGCGACAAAGCGCAGCCGGTCAAAATTCATGTTGGCGCCGCAGGCGATGGTGACCAGGGCTTCATTCTTCAGCGGTTTCTTGTCGGCCTTGGCGCGTTCTATATAAGCTTTACAACCAGCTACTGCCAATGCACCAGCAGGTTCCAAAATGCTGCGGGTATCCTGGAACACGTCCTTGATGGCGGCGCAAACGGCGTCGGTATCCACCGTAATCACTTCATCAACATACAGCTTGGCCAGGCGGAAGGTTTCTTCACCTACCAGCTTGACGGCGGTGCCGTCAGAGAACAGACCTACATCATTCAAAGTCACGCGCTTGCCAGCTTTGAGGCTGCGCGCCATCGCGTCAGAATCTGTCGTTTGCACACCGATGATCTTGATATCAGGGCGCACTGCCTTGACGTAAGCTGCCACGCCAGAAATCAGGCCACCGCCGCCAATCGCGACGAAGATTGCATGGATAGGCTCGGCATGCTGGCGCAAAATCTCCATGCCCACCGTGCCCTGGCCAGCGATAACGTCAGGGTCATCGAAGGGGTGGACAAAGGTCAGCTTGCGTTTCTTTTCCAGTTCCAGCGCATGGCCGTAAGCATCGGTATAAGAATCACCAAACAGGACGATTTCAACCAGGTCACCACCATGAGTACGTACAGCATCTATCTTGACCGGTGGCGTGGTGGTTGGCATGACGATGACTGCCTTACAGCCTTTTTTGCTGGCACTCAGGGCCACGCCTTGGGCATGGTTACCGGCAGAGGCGCAGATGACGCCGCGTTTGAGTTGTGCTGGCGTGAGGTGGGCAATCTTGTTATAAGCACCGCGCAGCTTGAAGCTGAACACGCTTTGCATGTCTTCGCGTTTGAAATAAATTCGGTTATCCATGCGAGCCGACAGGCTGGTAGCGTATTCCAGCGGGGTTTCAAATGCGACGTCATAGACGCGCGCTGTCAGGATCTTCTTCAGATAATCGGTGCTCATGGATGTCTTATTGTTAGTTAAAAATGGCTTATTTGGGCCTGATCTAAAGCTAATTCAGGTCTAAATACTTACTTGTTGCTTACTTTTTGATTACTTGCTGATTTGAAATTGCAGCCGCCATTATAATGTAAGCCTTTTACAACCATATCAAACCACGATGATAGAAGCTGCAGTCCATTGGTTATTAAGCGTCCTGGCAGTGCCTGAAGTCGGTTTGAGTTCGGTATTTATTGTCAGCTTTATTTCGGCCACGCTCTTGCCTTTAGGTTCGGAGCCGGCCGTATTTGCCGTCATCAAGGCCAACCCGGCGATTTTCTGGCAAGTGATCATTGTCGCCACCATAGGCAATACCCTGGGCGGGGTGGTTGATTACGGTATGGGTTATGCCGCCAAGCAGGCCTTTGACCGTGAGCGTGAAAGCTATTGGTACCGCTGGCTACAGCATTTTGGTGCCAAGACCATGCTGCTGGCCTGGCTGCCCGGCATAGGTGACCCCATCTGCACTCTGGCAGGCTGGTTGCGCCTGCCTTTCTGGCCCAGCGTGTTTTATATGGCCGTGGGTAAGTTTCTGCGTTATATCGTCATTACCTGGTTATTGTTGAAGGTGCCAGAGGGTTACTGGACCAAAATCGCCAACTTCATCTTCTGATCAGGCATGGGCAGGGGTAAATACTATGGCTGGTGGCGGCGTGCGGGTGAGGGGCTGGAAGCCGCTTTCTATCAAGAAAACTGGGCAGCACGCATTGCCTATGCCTTGAAACTGCAAGGCGGCTTGCACATCGACAGGCGTAATTTTTACCTGCCCTTGCCTGCGGGCTTTCACTGCAAGCTGGCCTTCATTTCAGATTTGCATGCAGGCCCGCTGACAGATGTGCGTTTGCTGGAACAGGCATTTGCCGCCATTGCTGATTTTGCACCGGATGTCATTCTGTTTGGTGGCGACTTCGTCTCGCTGCATGCCAGACATATCCGGCATCTGATGAAGCCTCTGGCTTTGCTTAATCCCGCTACTCCCAAGTTTGCCGTCATGGGTAATCATGATTTGTGGCTGGATGATGTGCATATCGCAAATTGCCTCACGGAGGCAGGTGTCCAGGTCCTGGTCAATCAAAACAAACGCTTGCCCGCTCCCTTTGATGCAATTTCGATTTGCGGCCTGGATGAACCCGGCGTCGGCATGCCTGACGCAGACCAGACTTTTGCCGGGGCAAGCGACGTGCGCGTGTTGCTCATGCATTCGCCGCTGGGTCTCAAGCTCTTGGCTGGACATGATTTCCAACTTGCTTTTTGCGGCCATACCCATGGCGGGCAAATCGCCACGCCGGGTGGCAGGCCACTGGTTTTGCCGCCCGGCTCAGGTGAGCGTCGTTATGCAAGGGGTTTGTTTGCCTTGCCAGACGGTCGGCAATTGCTGACCAGCCAGGGCATAGGCATGAGTGATGTGCCCATACGCCTGTTTGCCCCTTCCGAAGTGCACTTATGTCATCTGTATTCGGCGCTGGATGCAGTAGAACAGAATGGCAGTCCGCCCATGCCATCAGACCTGGTAGTTAATGTATAGACAAATTTGCTTAAAAATTTTGTGCCTATTGCAGGGATGTCACAATGTTTGACTATAATGCTTGCCGGAAAGTAGTCAAAAAAAGCAGTATTCGCACGATCACACTATGCAAGTTCTGTACGCTTAAACAAGTTTTTAATAAAGATACATGCCCGGCATGTGGCATGTCATGCGCTCATTGAGGAAATCAAATGCAAGATACTAAACAAACCCGTCAACAGCCACGCCGTGGCTTTTTGCAAGGTCTGGTTGCCACTGCGGCAGGCGTAAGCCTGGCTGCCCCTGCACTGGCTAAACCGGCCGCAGCTTCGCCAGCAGTATTCCTCGATGCCGCCAAATGGTCACCGCGCAACCGTGACCTGGTAGCGGCTTTGATCGCCAAGCATGGCAATACCAGCAAAAGCTATTCTGCCAAGCGCAAGCCTTACGCCGTGTTTGACTGGGACAACACCAGTATCATGAATGACTGCGAAGAAGCGCTGCTGATGTACCAGATCAATCATCTGGCATTCAACCTGAGCCCGCAAGAATTCTCTGCGACTATCCGTCAAAATGTACCAGCAGGTAACTTCACTGCTGACTACAAGAATGCCGCAGGCAAGGTTTTGGATCTGGAAAGCATTTGTACCGATCTCGACAGTGATTACGCCTATCTGCATGCCAACTACAAAGGCATGGCAGGTAGCCGCAGCCTCGAAGAAATCGTTGAAACTGCACAGTTCCAGGATTTCCGCGCCAAGCTCTACTTCCTGTATGAAGCCGTTAATGACACGCATGGCGTGAACGTTGGTTATCCATGGGTGATCTATTTCTTTGCCAATATGACGGTAGGCGAAGTCAGTGCACTGGCAGAAGCATCGAATGACGCCAACCTCGGCATGAGCCTGACCAAGACCAAGTACACCAGCCCTTCATCTCTGCCTGGTGTGGCCGGTGTCATCACGACTGCCCACTTCCATGGCATACGCCTTTGTACAGAAGTCGCGACACTGATGAACACTTTCCGTCAAAACGGTTTTGACGTGTATGTCAGCACCGCCTCGCTGGAAGATGTGGTTGCCGTATTCGCGACCAATCCAAAATATGGCTATCATGTGCAACGTGAAAACGTCCTGGGCCTGCGCCTGGAACAAAATGGCGACGTCTATAAAAACGCCTACCGCAAAGACTGGCCTTTGAACTGGGGCCCGGGCAAAACCGTCGTCATCAAACGTGAACTGGTTGCCAAAAAAGGCTACGGTCCGGTATTTGTCGCTGGTGACAGTGATGGTGACTACGACATGCTGCGCGATTTCAAAGAAACAGAAATCGGCCTGGTCGTGAACCGCCTCAAAAAAGGCAAGATCGGTGAATTGTCCAAGGCCGCTGCTGATGCTGCCAAAGAAGCCCATCCGCGCTTCCTGCTGCAAGGCCGTCAGGAATCCACAGGTAACTGGTTGCCAGTGGAAACAACACTGAAACTGGGCAAGACTGCGCCTGCTTTGCTGGGTTGATTTTTTCTACTTGAGAAACGGGCAGCTGAGGCTGCCCGTTTTTTTATTTCAAATATTGCTTAATTATAAATTCCTTTGTTTTTGGTGATGCTCAGAGTAGTATGTAATTAATCAAATAAAAACTTCTTAGATAATGAAATCAAAAACAAGCAGAGGTTTCTGTAATACAAACTTGGCGTTGCAATAAAAAATTGAAAGAATCACCTGTAAACAGGTTAACAAAGTGAGAAACGGAAATGTGGTCAACAATATGTGGGGTTGTCATTTTTGTTATTGTTCTTA
Source organism: Undibacterium sp. KW1 (assembly GCF_009937955.1). NCBI lineage: Bacteria > Pseudomonadati > Pseudomonadota > Betaproteobacteria > Burkholderiales > Oxalobacteraceae > Undibacterium > Undibacterium sp. KW1. The sequence continues at coordinate 741,305 of NZ_AP018439.1, forward strand.
AAATTGTAATTAATGAAATTAATCGACGTGCCCGAAAAAAATTCGATTCATTATCGCCAGATGAGCAAGCAATTGAATTGCAAAAACAGTATGAGGCCAAACAGCACTATTTATACGGCTCTATAAATGAAAAATTAGTATGTCAGCATTGCCAGGTGCAAGGAAAAATAAGGGTTAAAAGGGTAGTTATTTCAAATGAATCATTGACTGGGAATATAGTTAAAGTGAAAACTGTTCACAAAGCAGATGCGACACAAATGCATTGTGAAAATTGCAGGGTAACTTGGAACGTTTAGGAAGAACGAAAATCATATTGTTTTAGAAAAACTCAAATTTATTTTGTTTTGTATTTGTGCGTCTCTTCCCTCTACGTTCTCCACTCTCTCCCAAAATGACTGCTTGCTGTACGCGGTCAGGTGTAAAATACGACAAACGATGTAAATCAAATTTGCCCGCCTGACTTTTGTGCAACGATAATCGTGATGATTTTGCAATTTAGCCACTTTTTTGATGATTTTGTGGGGTTTTGCCAAATTCCATTCGGAAAATTGCCACAATCACCATTCATTACCGTATAAACTTCAAGGCTGTTGGCGCGTGGTGCATCGCAATAAGTTAGAATGGACTTTTATATATCCGTCCAACCACGTCACTGATGAATGCTCCAGCCCAGATACAGGCCTTGCTCGCAGATGCACCCCAAGGCGCCACACCGACCCGCGTGCGGGAAATTCCCTATAACTATACGTCGTTCTCTGACCGCGAAATCGTCATACGCCTGTTAGGCGAAGACGCCTGGCAATTGCTTGATCAATTGCGCGGCAAACGCCAGACCGGGCGATCTGCGCGCATGCTGTACGAAGTGCTGGGTGATATCTGGGTCGTGCAGCGTAATCCCTATCTGCAAGACGATATGCTGGACAACCCCAAGCGTCGTCAGGATTTGATTGATGCCTTGAATCACAGGCTGGCTGAAGTCGAGAAGCGCCGCCTGAGTACCGTCAACGATGATGCAGAACGAAGCAATAGCGTAGAGACGCTGGTGCTGGCTGCACGCAAGGCAGTGGCGGCGTTTTCCAAGGATTTTCGCGATACCTATGATTTGCGCAAGAAGGCCAACAGGCTGCTGGCGCGCTTCACTGCAAAAGACAATATCAAGTTCGATGGCCTGAGCCGCGTATCCCATGTCACTGATGCAACCGATTGGCGCGTGGAATACCCCTTTGTCGTGCTGACGCCAGACACCGAAGATGAAATGGCGGGCCTCGTCAAGAGCTGTATAGAACTGGGCCTGACCATTATCCCGCGTGGCGGTGGCACGGGTTATACCGGCGGCGCGATACCGCTGACGCCTTTGTCGGCGGTTATCAATACAGAGAAACTGGAACAACTGGGCGCAGTCGAAATGACGCGCCTGCCGGGCGTTGATCGCGATTATGCGGTTATCTATTCCGGTGCTGGTGTCGTCACCAAGCGCGTCTCGGATGCGGCTGAAAAAGCAGGCTTTGTGTTTGCCGTAGATCCAACCTCTGCCGAAGCCTCATGCATAGGCGGCAACGTCGCCATGAATGCGGGCGGCAAGAAGGCGGTATTGTGGGGCACAGCGCTCGATAACCTGGCTTCGTGGCGCATGGTAGATCCTAACGGTGACTGGCTGGAAGTAACCAGGCTTGAGCATAATCTCGGCAAAATCCACGACGTGGAAGTAGCCAAGTTCAAGCTGGAATGGACACACCCTGGCGAGAAGCAACCGTTCAAGACCGAGCAGCTTGATATCAAGGGCCGCGTATTCCGCAAAGAAGGCCTCGGCAAGGATGTGACTGACAAGTTCCTCGCGGGTTTGCCAGGTGTGCAAAAAGAAGGCTGCGATGGTTTGATTACATCGGCTCGCTGGATCTTGCATAAAATGCCCAAGTTTGCCCGCACCGTCTGCCTGGAATTCTTTGGCCAGGCGCGCGATGCCATACCGAGCATCGTTGAAATCAAGGATTACCTCGATAACGAAACCCGCAAGGGCGGCGCTATTCTGGCGGGTCTGGAACATCTGGATGAGCGCTATCTGCGTGCTGTCGGCTATACGACCAAATCCAAGCGTGGCGTCTTGCCCAAGATGGCGCTGTTCGGTGACATCGTTGGCGATGATGAAAACACCGTGGCCCAGGCCGCGTCTGAAGTCATACGCATTGCCAATACCCGCGTCGGTGAGGGCTTTGTGGCCGTCAGCCCTGAGGCACGCAAAAAATTCTGGCTGGACCGCGCCAAGACAGCGGCGATTTCCAAACACACCAATGCCTTCAAGATCAATGAAGACGTGGTGATTCCCCTGAACCGCATGGGTGAATACACCGATGGCATAGAGCGCATCAACATAGAATTATCGATACAAAACAAGCTGGCTTTGCTCGATGCCTTGAAGGGCTTTTTCGCCAGGCGCAATCTGCCGCTGGGCAAGAGCGAAGATGCTGCTGGTGATGACATCCCCGCATCTGAATTGCTGGAAGACCGCGTCAATGAAGCGAATGCACTTCTGCAGGCAGCAGAAGCACGCTGGACTTATCTGCTGAATAATCTCGACAAGCCACTCAGTGCAGCCAAAGCAGAATTATTTGAGCTTGGTCTGGACAAGCTGGAATTTGTCTTTGATGAAAGACTGCAACAGCAGCCTGATGTGACGGTATTTTCCATCGTCCAGGACAGGACAGTGCGGGTATCCTGGAAGACAGAAATCCGTGCACACCTGCGCCAGATTTTCAGTGGTTCTGCCTTCAAGCTGATATTGGATGAATGCGTGGCCGTGCACAAGAAAGTATTGCGCAGCCGCGTCTTCGTCGCCTTGCACATGCATGCAGGTGATGGCAATGTGCATACCAACTTGCCAGTCAATTCTGATGATTATGAAATGCTGCAAGTGGCACATCATGCCGTTGCCCGCATCATGGTACTGGCCCGTTCATTGAATGGTGTTATCTCGGGCGAGCATGGCATAGGCATCACCAAGCTGGAATTCTTGACTGAAGATGAAATCAAGGATTTCCGTTCGTATAAATTGCGCATCGATCCTGAAGGCCGCTTCAACAAGGGCAAACTGCTGAACCTGCCAGACTTTGCTGCCGACTTGCGCAATGCCTACACGCCTTCGTTTGGCCTGATGGGGCATGAGTCGCTGATCATGCAGCAAAGTGATATCGGTGCGATCGCCAATAGCGTCAAGGACTGCCTGCGCTGCGGCAAGTGCAAACCTGTCTGTGCCACCCATGTGCCACGCGCCAATTTACTATATTCGCCACGTAACAAAATCCTGGCAACCTCGCTGCTGGTTGAAGCCTTTTTGTATGAAGAGCAGACCCGTCGTGGTATCTCGATCAAGCACTGGGAAGAATTTGAAGACGTGGCCGACCACTGTACGGTCTGCCATAAATGCGTGACGCCCTGTCCGGTCGATATCGACTTTGGTGATGTGTCGATGAATATGCGCAATCTCTTGCGCAAGATGGACAAGAAGTCGTTCAACCCCGGCACGGCATCCGCCATGTTCTTCTTGAATGCCAAAGACCCGGCCACCATCAAGGCGGCGCGCCAGGTGATTTTTGGCTGGGGTGTGGCGGCGCAGCGCCTCGGTAATACCGTATTGAAAAAGCTTGCTAAGAAACAAACCAAGGCACCACCAGCGAGCCTGGGCAAGCCTGTCATACGCGAGCAGGTGATTCACTTCATCAACAAGAAAATGCCAGGCAACCTGCCCAAAAAAACCGCGCGTGCCTTGCTGGATATTGAAGATGACAAGATGGTCCCCATCATCCGCAATCCGCAAACCACGACAGCAGATACTGAAGCCGTGTTTTACTTCCCCGGCTGTGGTTCGGAAAGGCTGTTCTCACAAGTCGGCCTGGCAACCCAGGCAATGCTGTGGAATGTCGGCGTGCAAACCGTGCTGCCACCAGGTTATCTGTGCTGCGGTTACCCACAACGCAGTGCCGGCCAGTTCGACAAGGCCGAGAAGATGATCACCGACAACCGCGTGTTGTTCCACCGCATGGCGAATACCCTGAACTATCTGGATATCAAGACCGTGGTCGTTTCTTGCGGCACCTGTTATGACCAGATACAGGGCTATGAATTCGACAAGATATTCCCTGGCTGCCGCATCATCGACATCCATGAATTCTTGCTGGAAAAAGATGTCAAGCTGGCGGCAGTGAATGGCACGCGTTATATGTATCACGACCCCTGCCATACACCGATGAAATTGCAAGACCCGCTGAAAACGGTCAATGCGCTGATCACTACGGTCGATGACGTCAAGATAGAAAAGAATGACCGCTGCTGTGGCGAGGCTGGTACGCTGGCCGTATCGCGCCCAGATATCTCTACCCAGATACGCTTCCGCAAGGAAGAAGAAATGAACAAGGGTGCAGATAAACTGCGTGCCGACGGCTTTACGGGCGACGTCAAAATCCTGACATCCTGCCCGGCCTGTTTGCAAGGTTTGACACGCTATGATGAAGACTCTGGCACCACAGCAGACTACATCGTCGTCGAAATGGCCAAGCATATCCTTGGGCCAAACTGGATGCCTGAATACGTCGCCAAAGCCAATAACGGTGGTATAGAAAGGGTGCTGGTGTAATGAGCATTGTTTGTGAGTTATGTGATGCCAGTGCTGGCGATATCCTCGTCAGCACGGACCAGTTACGCGTCATCTTGGTGGACGATGTAAATTACCCCGGCTTTTGCCGCGTCATCTGGAATGCGCATGTGAAAGAAATGACTGATTTGTCCGAGGCAGACAGGAACACTTTCACGCAAGCCGTCTGGAAGGTGGAAGCGGCTATACGGGCAGTCATGCAGCCGCACAAGATGAATGTCGCCAGTCTCGGCAATATGGTGCCGCATCTTCACTGGCATCTGATACCGCGATATACCGATGATGCGCATTTCCCTAACCCTATATGGGCGGCCGTACGCAGCGATGCGCCTGATCAGTCTGCACTGGACGTACGTCGCAACTTGTTGCCGCAATTAAGGCAAACCATTATGTCGAATTTCGCATCATGAGCATAGGTAATCCACAACCCACTTCCCTGAATGCCCGCACGCAATCGCGGGTGCTGGAAGTCGCTTTTGATGATGGCAAGGAGTTTTCTTTGCCGTTTGAATTATTGCGCGTGTCTTCGCCTTCTGCCGAAGTGCGTGGTCATGGACCGGGTCAGGAAACACTGCAAACTGGCAAACGCGATGTTGGCATTGTGGGCATAGAGCCAGTCGGTAATTATGCGATCAAGCCCATCTTTTCTGACCAGCATAGCTCTGGGATTTTTACCTGGGATTATTTGTATTGGCTGGGTGAAAACCAGGCGCAGGTCTGGCAGGAGTATCTGGAGAAATTGCAGGCGGCAGGGTTTGCGGGGGATACTGGGCGGGATGCGCCCATGCTGCCCAAGTCTGGCGGCAGTTGCGGCACCAAGCATTAATACATAGTCGCTCCTGCAAGTTGTGCAGCATGCTTTGTCCTTCGTTGAAAAAATGCATGTTTACCGCCGCAGTTGATGCCACTGATGTGTGCTCATGCTGTCTGCGTCAGGCACAAGGCAGGAGCTTCGCTTTTCACTATTACAGTGAACTAACGTTCGAGATGAAAATTTACTCTTTCAAGTATGATGCCGCAACCCCCTACTGACGCCGCCCTGCGGGCATTGCTTGACGACTGTCCGGTACTAAAACTTATCTTGCTGGACAGAGACTATGGAAAGCCTTGCCCTGCAGATCGCTGGGCGGTCAAAGCAGCAATTGATCATCTGCTAAAGCCAGCGCATGAAGGCATGGTGCTCGACCTGGACGTGCTGGAGCGTGAAGACGGGGCCGCTGATGATGTTTTGTTGATCGGGGTTGTTGAACTTGAAAAGTCACTCCCCAAGCTGATTGAACTGCTCAAGAGTTTGAGTGTACCCGCCGGTGCCATCCTGGTACATGATGGCAGTACGGAAAACCTTATGCCAGACTTGCCAGCCAAGGAAACCTTGGTGCGGCAAATGACAGATGACATGATACAAATGCTCTTGTCGGAATGCATGGCATGTGTGCCTTCAGACTGGCAGGCAGGAAAACTGACGATACAGTGTGACGGCGACTGGCTTGGTTATCAATTAAAGAATGCCCTGTCTCCGAATGCTGCGATTATCTCTGGTCCTCTCAGAGATTTGTGCGAAGAAATTGCCGTGCTCATGTGGAAAAATGGAAATCAATGGCGTGAAGCTGTCTTGCAATACGAAGGCAAAGACTTCACCATCAAATTCAGTTATGGTGAGCCATTGCATCCAATTCCGCGCACTCCTGTTGCGGCACAGGCAAAGCCCTGGTGGAAGTTCTGGTGATGCATTGAAATGCTGAGTGTATCTACACCTTTGGCAGCAGTTGTGACACCGAGGACTACGCCATAGCCGTATCTTTGTAGGGGCTGCCTCCGCCGCGAACAGCCGTCCAGCAAGAATTTCATCTGTAACCAAGCCATATCGCCGAATGTAGGTTGGGCTATGCTTCACCAGCCCAACACTCGGCCTACGATCAACGTATTCTTAAAAAACGACGCGATATTTCTTAGTTCGTTTTTTAACTACGTGCATACCTTATTTAAAATTGCAGGCCGGTGGTAGACCGGCGGCTACATACCTTTTTGCTTCGCCAAAAAGGTATGCCAAAAAGGCGACCCAGGCGTCGTCGCCCCCTGAAGGGGGTTCCCGTTTGTGCAGTGCAAAAAATGGGAAATGCCCGAAACTCGCTGCGCTCAAACACGGGCATTTCTTAATCCATTTTCTGTACAGCACAAACGGCGTCAACACATGGGAACTGCTGAAAGTCAAAAGCAACCCAACTTCAAAACCGACGCTAATATGTGCGCTGGTGAGTGATGCGTGTCCAGCTTGTCAGCTTACTCCAAATCCGCCTTATCAAGATAAATCGTCCCCTTAACAGCAGCCCGCTTATCCACCTTAGCCTGTAGGACCTGCAAAAACTCCGCATCACTCACTGCCTGCAATCCCGTCTTCTTCACCACCACGTCAGCCATCGCCACAGCCGCAGGCACGCTGATTGCCAGCAAATGATCAAAGTCAGGTCTGCTGTCAATTTCTTTCAATAGGAATCGTTGCGTGCCACTACCAATCTGATGATAAACAGCCTGTTTGTTCTCGCGCATTTCTGGTGATAGCTGACGGAAAATCAGGGTCTTTTCTACGACTATCGGCACATCCTTGTACTCGGTTTTACCACCCTGTTCAAAATGCCCAAGCACGATATTGGCCTTGAACTGCTTCAGCTGCGACTTGCTGTCTGCGGCCAGTCTGGCGATCTCGAATTGTTCTGGTTCCATGGTCCACAAGACCAGTTTTTGTTCCAGCCTGGCTTTGATGGCAGCATCCAGCTTTTGATCAAGGCAGCGTATTTGCAAGACGACCTGGTAATCATGCGGTGCATGGAACATGGGCAGGTGAGAGACATACATGCCTGCGCTGTTGCCGAACAGGAGCATGCCGTGGACGCCCCAGGTAGGGCCGTGTTTGTTTTCTGCATGGGTGCTGAAGATGAAGCAAAAGCTGAGCAGGATGAAAGATAAATAGCGTTTCATGTGCTTATACCTTCACCAGCAATTTGCCGCGATGCTCGCCTGTGAATAATGAATTCAATGCCTTCGGTAATTGTTCAAAGCCGTCGATGATGGTTTCTTCAAATACCAGTTCACCTGCCTTGACCCAGGGCGCGACGATGGCCAGCATTTCATCCATGCGGTGCAGGTAATCGCGGGCCAGTATGCCTTGTATGGTGGCGCGCTGGTAGAGCATGTGTTGCAGCAGGCGCGGGCCCATTTCTGGCACGTCGAGGCCGCCGTTGTATTGGCTGATCTGGCCGCAGATGATGATGCGGGCGCGGCGTTTGATGATGGGGACGATGGCATCGGTGACCATGCCGCCTACATTGTCGAAATACACATCGACACCACCAGTGAGTTTTAGTATCTCCTGGCTCAGTGATTCGTCATTGCTGAAGGTTTTGTAATCAAGCGCCCAGTCAGCACCCAGCTTGTCTTTCAGCCACGCGCATTTTTCTGCACCACCGGCGATGCCCAATACTTTTGCGCCATGGCGTTTGGCGAATTGCACTACCAGTGAGCCAACTGCACCGGCGGCGCCGGATACCACCACCACTTCACCCGCATGTGGCTTGCCTGCTTCGGTCAGGCCAAACCAGGCGGTGCGGCCTGGCATGCCGAGTACGCCCAGCGCGGTGCTGACAGGTGCAATGGTGGGGTCTATCTTGGTCAGAGCGCTGACATGCACGCGCGCATGGCTTTGCCAGCCCGTCATGCCAAATACCCAGTCACCGGCCTTCAGGCTGGTGGCATTTGATGCCAGCACCTGGCCGACTACGCCAGCAGCTTGCACGGTATTGAGCGGGTGCGGTTCCGGGTTATAGGTGGGTTTGGACGACTGGTTGATACGCATGTAAGGATCTACGCTGATGTAGCGGGCGGCTATCAATACTTCATTGCGATCCAGCGAGGTATCGAGGGGCTGGCTGCGCAATTCATAGTGTTCATCGCTGACTATACCTGTGGGATGGCGGGTGTATATCCATTGTTGGTGTATCAGGTTTTCAATGCTGGTCATGGCGGGATCAAGATTAGTAAGAGATGCTGACATAGTAGGTTTGTTAAAATGTCTCGTAAAGCAATATAAATTCACTTTTAATGTCCAAATTGGAAATTTAAACGAGAGGCCTAAAGAAGCCTAAATAAGATGAACCTCATAGACCTCAAAATCTTTGCCTGTGTGGCAAGACAGCCATCGCTGGGAGCAGCAGCACAGGAGCTGCACCTGACTCCTTCTGCCATTTCCAAGGCCTTGCGCAGGCTGGAGGGTGACCTGGATACGGTGTTGTTTGACCGTTCTGCCAAGCAGCTTAGCCTGAATGCCAGTGGCCAGCGCATGCTGGACTTTGCCCGCAATATGCTGTCCATGGCTGACCAGGCCAGGGCCGATGTGCGGGGTGATGATGCCAGCATCAGTTGCCGCGTGGCAGGCCCGGCCATACTGCTGTGGCGGCATGCCGAGCAACTGGCGCAAGCCATGGCAGCTTACCCGGCGGCAGACATGCATTTGCTGAGCATGTATGAAGAAGATGCCCTGGCTGCATTGGCCAGGGGGGAGGTTAGCCACGCCCTGGTCACCGGCGAAGTCTTGCATGGCCGCACTGCCCATTGGTCGGCAGACTGGGCCAGTGTTTCTCTGGGCACGCTGAGGCTGCAATTGCTGGCGGGCAAACAGCATCCCTTGCTGGGCGGTGCTGCCAGCCAGCAAGGACAGAATTTCACCAGTACCCAGGTGCTGGCCCATGATTTTGTCAGCCCTGCACGCTCCTTGCTTTGCGGCAAGCAACGTGGCAAGCACTCTGATGGCTGGCGTGATGACCAGTTCCCGCGCCGCATCGCCTACTGGATAGATGATTTGCAATTGCTGCTGGCCATGGTCAGGTCGGGCAAGGCCCTGGCCTACCTGCCTGATTTTGCCCTCGACGATGCTGATCTGGTGCGATTTGAAGTGACGGACTGCGGTTTTCAGTGCATGGAAGAAGTCCATCTGGTCTGGAATACCAGGAATGCAGCGCAGTGGCAGCAAGCTGTGGTCAGGACGCTGACAGGGGAAAACTGATTTTTTTGCATAGTGTGCAGAAACTTGCAGTGATTGAGATACAATCCGTTACATAAGAAGCTGAATGTCAGGCAGTGGAAATTTCTACAGGCGTCAGAAAACCGTGATAATTCAGCATTCTTGAAGAAAACAGGGCAGATAACATGAGCAATACCACCCATTTTGGTTACACCACCGTAGAAGAAGATCAAAAAGTCCATAAGGTCGCCGAGGTTTTTCATTCCGTCGCCGCCAAATATGATGTCATGAATGACATGATGTCGGCTGGCTTGCACAGGGTATGGAAGATATTCACGGTCGCCCAGGCTGGTGTGCGCCCTGGCTTCAAGGTGCTGGATATTGCGGGTGGTACGGGTGATTTGACCAAGGAATTCGTGCGTCAGGCGGGCAAGACCGGTGAGGTCTGGCATACCGATATTAATGAATCCATGCTCAGGGTAGGGCGTGACCGCCTCTTGAATAAGGGCCTGATCACCCCCACCTTGTTATGCGACGCAGAAAAATTACCCTTCCAGGATAATTACTTTGACAGAGTGACCGTGGCGTTTGGTTTGCGCAATATGACACACAAGGATCAGGCACTGGCAGAAATGCAGCGTGTACTGAAACCAGGTGGCAAATTGCTGGTGCTGGAATTTTCCAAAGTACCAGAAATCCTGCAAAAACCTTATGACCTGTATTCGTTCAAGGTCTTGCCCTGGATGGGGCAAAAGATAGCTGGAGATGCAGACAGCTACAAGTACCTGGCTGAATCGATACGTATGCATCCCGATCAGGAAACCCTGAAGGGCATGATGGAAACAGCAGGTCTGGAAAGTGTGCAATATTTTAATTTGACGGCAGGTGTGGCCGCTTTACACACCGGTATCAAGTTGTAAGCGCAGTTGTGATGTAAAAAGTCTGGAAAAAGCAGTCTGAAGTAATAAAACCTTGAAACAAACAGGAGTCGAATGATGAAAAAGTTTCTGATCGCCATGCTGGTCGTAGCAAGTACGATGGCAATGACAGTCTCTGACGCAGAAGCCAAGCGTCTTGGTGGTGGCGGCTCTATAGGTCGTCAATCCAATAATGTAACGCGTCAGGCTACGCCGCCGTCTCCATCTAACGCGGCCAAACCGGCTGCCGCACCTGCACCTGCTGCCGGAGCACCAGCAGTGACACCGCCAAAACCAGGTATCCCGTGGAAGGGTATTGCCGGTGGTTTGATTGGTGGTGCCTTGCTGGGCGCAGCCTTGTCGCATTTTGGCCTGGGTGGTGCAGCTGCCAGCATGCTGGGTAGCTTGCTGACCTTTGCCCTGATCGGTTTTGCGATTTTCTTCGTGATCCGCTTGTTCCGTAACAAGAATGGTCAAAGCACGGGCAATAGTTTTAATCAGCCAGCGTTTGCCGGCGCAGCGCCACTTTCGCCTGTGACACCGCAGCCTATGGCTTTCCAAAACAATGCCCCGGCTTCTTCAGGTGGCAATGCTGACACCAATGCCACCTGGACTATTCCGGCTGACTTTGATGTACCAGGCTTCCTGCGTAATGCAAAAAGCTATTTCATCCGCCTGCAGGCGGCTTGGGACAAGGCTGACATCAATGATCTGCGTGAATTCACGACGGCAGAAATGTATGCTGAACTGAAACTGCAAATTCAGGAACGCGGTGCATCTTCCAATGTCACTGATGTCGTGACCTTGAATGCAGATATGCTGGGCGTAGAAACCGTAGGCGCTGATTATCTGGCAAGTATCAAATTCACCGGCATGATCAAGGAAGCTGCCAATGCACCGGCAGAAGCCTTCAATGAAGTATGGAACTTGTCCAAGCCAGTCAATGGTCAGGGTGGTTGGGTATTGGCCGGTATCCAACAAATGTAATGACGGACTCACGCAAAACCGCTCCAGCGGCCTTACAGCGCCTAGCCGTACAATTGTACTGTCGTCGGCGCTGCAAGATTGCTGGAACAATTTTGCGAGAGTCCTAAAGTTTTGATGCTGCGCAGCGATGCTCGTTGCGATAAGCTGTTAAACTGGAAGCCGCCCCGCAAATGCTGGGCGGTTTTTTATTTGCACGATATATCTGGTTGCCATTTCTAGTTGGCCGGTGTTTTGCAACAGTCCTGATTTGAACATGATCCCCTCCGCACCTTTTGTAACTTTTATCAATCATCTGCTGGCGCAAGAAAGCTGGGCTAAAAACAAGCTCTTGCCGCATGCCGGTAAAATTGCCTGTATAGACTTGCAAACCATGCAGTTGCGCCTCAAAGTTGCGCCAGATGGCTTGCTGGAAAACGCCGCCGCCGACGAGTTGGCGCAAGTCACCATCTACGTCAAACTCAGCGATTTGCCGCTGATCGCGCAAAACCGTGACCGTGCCTTTTCTTATGTCAAAATAGAAGGCGATGCAGACTTTGCCAATACCATTTCCAACCTTAGCCAGAACCTGCGCTGGGAAGCAGAAGAAGATTTGAGCAAGCTGTTTGGTGATGTCGCGGCAGTACGCATGGTTGGCTTTGCCAAATCCCTGCATAAGACTGCTCTGGAAACCCATCAAAAAATCCAGGAAAACCTGGCTGAATATTTTTTAGAAGAAAACCCCATGCTGGTCCGGCCTCAGGCCGTGCAGGGCTTTAGTACCGAAGTCAACAAGACGCGGGATGATGTCGAGCGTCTTATCAAGCGCATCGAAAAACTGGAAAGGATGCGCGGATGATATTGAAGTTTCTCAGACTGGCGAAAATCATACGTATCGCCATCAAATATGGCATCGATGAAATTGCGATTTCCGGTCTGTCCGTGCCACGTACGGCACGTCTGATTGATACCATCATATTCTGGCGCGACATCTCTGCACCGCGTGGAGAACGCCTGCGCAAGGCGCTGGAAGAGCTGGGCCCCATCTTCGTCAAGTTTGGCCAGGTATTATCAACCCGGCGTGACCTCATGCCGCCGGACATCGCCGATGAACTGACACACCTGCAAGACCGCGTGCCCTCGTTCGACCCCGACCTGGCGATAGCCCAAATCAAGAAATCCCTGGGCTCACATCCTGATCAGTTATTCGCCAGTTTTGAGCGTGTGCCAGTGGCTTCTGCGTCTATCGCTCAGGTGCATTTTGCCACTTTGAAGGATGGCCGTGAAGTTGCCGTCAAGGTGCTGCGCCCTGGCATGAAAGAAGCCATTGATGATGACGTGGCCCTCATGCAGATTGCTGCGGGCTGGCTGGAAGCACTGTGGGCAGATGGCAAACGTCTCAAGGCCAAAGAAGTCGTGGCCGAGTTTGACAAATATCTGCATGACGAACTAGACCTCATGCGTGAAGCTGCCAATGGCAGCCAGTTACGCCGCAATTTTGCTGATTCGGATTTGTTGCTGGTACCAGAGATGCATTGGGATTATTGCTCGTCTTCGGTCATCGTCATGGAGCGTATGCAGGGCATACCTATTTCGCAGTTGGATAAATTGCGCGAAGCTGGTGTCGATTTGCAAAAGCTGTCACGCGATGGCGTGACCATTTTCTTTACCCAGGTGTTTCGCGATGGTTTCTTCCATGCCGATATGCACCCCGGTAATATCCTGGTATCGACCGCGCCAGCGACACTTGGCCGTTATATCGCGCTGGATTTTGGTATCGTCGGTACGCTCAATGATTTCGACAAGGATTATCTGTCGCAAAACTTTCTGGCTTTCTTCCAGCGTGACTACAAGCGTGTGGCCGAGGCGCATATAGAATCCGGCTGGGCGCCGAAAGAGACGCGTGTCGATGAGCTTGAGGCAGCAGTGCGCGCCTGTTGTGAGCCCATTTTTGATCGGCCATTGAAAGACATTTCTTTCGGCCAGGTATTGCTGCGCCTGTTCCAGACTTCACGCCGTTTCAATGTAGAAGTACAACCGCAACTGGTGCTGCTGCAAAAAACCCTGCTCAATATCGAAGGCCTGGGCCGTCAGCTGGATCCTGACCTGGACTTGTGGAAAACTGCCAAACCGTATCTGGAGCGCTGGATGAGCGAGCAGGTAGGCTGGCGTGGCCTGCTGGACAAACTCAAGGCTGAGGGGCCACGTTACAGCCATATCTTCCCGCAATTGCCGCGCCTTGCACATCAGGCCCTGACACGCGCTGCCGAACCCCGGCATAGCGATGAGATGTTGATGGCGCTGTTGTCAGAGCAAAGACGCACCAACCGCCTGCTGCGCACCATCGTGTATTTTGGTGCGGGCTTGTTTTCTGGTGTGGTGGTGGCGCAATTGCTGCTGCATTTTTATTTCAAAATCTGACGCATCAATTCATACAGAAGCATGGCTGATTTCATAAACCGCGACCCGCGCAATCCGCAATTCTGGGACGAGCGTTTTGAAAAAAACTTCATCCCTTGGGATAAGGGCAATGCGCCCGCTGAATTGCAGGTTTTTATGCAGGCTGCGTCGCAGTCCATGAATACGCTGATTCCGGGGTGTGGCAATGGTTATGAAGCAGCCTTCCTGGCCCAAGCAGGCTGGCCTGTTGTCGCCATCGATTTTTCTCCTGCTGCCGTGCGCAGCGCGCAGGCAGCGATAGGCGAGTGGGGCAAACATGTTATCGAGGCCGATTTTTTCGCCTACACTCCAGCGCAGCCGCTGGACCTGATTTATGAGCGTGCCTTCTTTTGCGCATTACCTCCCGCGATGCGGGCAGATATCGTCAAACGCTGGGCTGCACTTTTACCCAAAGGCGCTTTGCTGGCAGGGTATTTTTTCTTTGATGATGCGCCAGAAGCCTCGCTCAAGGGGCCGCCGTTTACCATACATAGCGCCGCATTTCGTGAATTGATGTCGCCGTATTTTAGCTTGCTGGAAGAGCAGGCTGTCAGTGACTCCATCCCCGTGTTTGCAGGTAAGGAGCGGTGGCAGGTGTGGCGCAGGTTGTAGGCTTGTAGGTTGGGCTACGGTTTTCCAGCCCAACACTGTGCCTCTGTAAACGTATACCTTATTTAAACGCCGAGTGTTGCTTGGTGAATGACCTTGAAAAAACGTCTATGTTATTTACTCGCCCAGTGTTGGGCTGGTAAACCATAGCCCAACCTACAGATATTCCACAGGCACACCCCTTGCTTGCCATTCCCTCACACTGACCACGTCATAAGCCGGTCACCTCTATGCTTCACTCTCCCTCATGGCATCTGCCTCTTGAAAGGGAATCAATGAATAAAACAGTCACACTGGCATTGCAGGGCGGTGGGTCACACGGCGCACTGACCTGGGGCGTATTGGATCGCTTGCTCGAAGATGGACGTGTCAGCATAGAGGCGATCAGTGGTGCCAGTGCCGGTGCCATGAATGCCGTAGCGCTGGCGCATGGTTATCTTGATGGCGGGGCAGATGGTGCCAGGCAGGCGCTGAAAAAATTCTGGGATAGCGTCGCCAGCAGTTCTCCGTTCAGCGCGCCTCTGGATGAGCATGCACTGACGGCGGATATCGCAGCGCAATCTGAACTGCCAGCTGCCATGAAACATTTGTTTGCCTGGACACGTTTCTTTTCACCCAGCCAGCTCAACCCCTTCGACATCAACCCTTTGCGCGACATTCTGGCGGCGCAGATAGATTTCCAGCGATTGCGCGAACAACCGGGCATAGAACTTTTTATTGCCACTACGCAAGTCAGCACGGGCACGCTGAAGCTGTTCCGCAACCGCCAGATGAGCCTGGATGTCTTGCTGGCGTCTGCCTGTTTGCCTATGGTGCACAGGGCAGTGGAGATAGAAGGTGAGGCATACTGGGATGGCGGCCTGACTGCCAACCCGCCTTTATTCCCGCTGGTACACAAATGCGCTGCCCGCGACATTATTGCCATCCTGCTGCATGCCCAGCCAAGGGCGCAAGTGCCGACTTCTTCCAATGAAATCTGGCAGCGCCTGACCGAGATGGGTTTCAGTTCTACCTTCCATACTGAATTGCAGGGCTTGCTGCTGGCCAAGCGGGAAGCAGACCGTGGCTGGCTGACCTGGGGCAGGCTGGAACGCCGCCTGCGCAAGCTCAATCTGCATGTGATTGCCGCACCTGAACTCATGAGCCAGTTGAGCAGCCATAGCAAATTGAATGCACAGGCGACATTTTTGCATAGCCTGCATGCAGAAGGGCGGGCCAGGGCGCAAGTCTGGCTGGATCAGCATTTTGAACAACTGGGGCAACAATCCAGCTTCAGGATGGCGCATCTGTTTCGTTAACTTCTGTGAATACCTCGCTTGTATTTCCTTAGCGGGTTTTTTGTATCTGGCTATGGACTAGTGTTACCATCATTAGGTTTTCACTGGTATTCATTAGACAGACATGCGCCTATTCAAGTCCGCTTCCGACCTTACGCATCTAAATGGCATTCCCCTGCAGGCAGATGACGTCTATACCCTACATACCGCAGCAGATTACCGCAGCACCTTGCTGAGCAGAATTGCCCAGGCAAAACACAGGATTTATTTATGCAGCCTGTATCTGCAAAATGATGAAGCAGGGGCTGAGATATTGCAGGCTCTCTATGATGCCAAGAAGGCCCGGCCTGAGCTTGATATCGCTGTGCTGGTAGATTGGCACCGGGCACAAAGGGGCTTGATCGGTGCCGCAAAAAGTGGCGGCAATGCCGCCTGGTATCAAGAGATCAGCAAGGCTCATGCCTACACCGTGCCACTGTATGGCATACCCGTGCAGACGCGTGAACTGTTTGGCGTGCTGCACCTCAAAGGCTTTGTCATTGACGATGAAGTCATCTACAGCGGTGCCAGCCTGAACAATGTGTATTTGCACAAGCAGGATAAATACCGCCATGACCGCTATCTGTTGATCCACAATAAAGTGCTGGCCAACAGCATGGTGCAATTTATCCGCGAGCATTTGTTATCCGCTGCCGCCGTGCACCGGCTGGATATGCCCGAGATACCCGCTACCCGCAGCATACGCCGTGAAATCAAGCAATTCAGGAGCAAGCTGAAAAGCGCGCGCTATGACTGCAATGTAGTGGAACAAGAACACGACAGGCATGGCCTGAGCGTGACGCCGCTGGTGGGCGTGGGTAAAAACAATCCCCTGAATAAAGTCATTTGCCAGTTGCTGGCCGCCAGCAAGACGCAGATCACGATCTGCACGCCTTATTTTAATTTCCCGCTGGCTGTCACGCGTGAAATCAATCGCGCGCTCAAGCGCGGCGTGCGCATCTGTATCATCGTTGGCGACAAGACTGCCAATGACTTCTTTATCCCACCTGAAGAACCTTTCAAGGTCATTGCTGCCTTGCCTTATCTGTATGAGGTTAACTTGCGCCGCTTTGCCAAATCCCATCAGGCAGAAATCACCAGCCAGCAATTGCAACTGCGCCTGTGGAAGGACGACGACAATACCTATCACCTGAAAGGCATGTGGATAGACCAGGATTATGCCCTTATGACAGGCAATAATCTCAACCCGCGCGCCTTCCGCCTTGACCTGGAAAATGCCTTGCTGATTCATGATCCACAACATGAATTGCAGCAGCAAAGACAGGATGAGCTGAGCAGCATCATGGAGAAGACGACTGTCATTTCACATTACCGTGAACTGGAAAAAAATACGGATTATCCTGATCCCGTGCGCAAGTTGCTGGGGCGGCTCAGTGGCACGCGGCTGGACAGGTTGGCGTACAGGGTTTTGTAAAGAAATTTATTTCAAGATACGCCGGGTTCTTTTATTCTCTTTGTTCCCCTCTGTGACATCTCTGTGTCTCCGTGCCTCTGTGTTGAGAGGTCTTAGCTGTTTTTATCAAGGGAATATGTTCGGCCAGAAACTATAGAAAAACAAAACAGGAGACCGCATGAACCTGGCATTACTACTGCCACTGATAGGCATACCTCTGGTCGTCATCGGCTTTGCGTTGCGCTTCAATCCCTTGCTCGTTGTTACCGTCGCCGGCCTCGGTACAGGCTTTGCCGTCGGCATGGATTTCATGAGCCTGCTGGAAACCTTTGGTGAAAAATTCCTCAATAGCAGGCAACTCACCAGTTCATTATTGATACTACCCATCATCGGCTTGCTGGAGCACTATGGCCTGCGTGAACGCGCCCAGCAATGGGTGGCGAGCATACGCAGCGCAACGACGGGCCGCATCCTCATGCTGTACTTTGTCGTACGTGAAGCCAGCGCCGCCATGGGTTTGCTGAGTCTGGGCGGACAGGCGCAAACTGTGCGGCCTTTGCTGTCACCAATGGCTGAAGGTGCCGCTAGCAATTTGCATGGCGACTTGCCACCTGTAATACGCGACCGCATCGCTGCCCACGCCGCTGCCTGTGATAATGTCGCCCTGTTCTTTGGCGAAGATATCTTTATTGCCTTTGGTGCAGTATTGCTGATGACGGCCTTTTTGAAGGAAAATGGTATCAATGGTATTGAGCCGCTGGCGATAGGTATCTGGGGCATACCAACGGCATTGTGTGCCTTGCTCATACACCTGTTCCGCCTGTCGCGGCTGGACGCCAGCATTGCCAAAGACATTGCGGCCTGGCAGAAGATTAATCAAGCAGACCAGGCAAATGCGGTGGTGAACGCATGAACAGCCTGGTCAGCATTAATCTGGTTCTTTACCTCATCGGCATCGTCGTCATGCTGGTGGCTTATATGACGCTGCGCGATACCAGCAACCCGCGACGCTTCACGACGGCCTTGTTCTGGTTCCTGTTCGGCTCCAGCTTTTTGTTTGGCGACCTCATGCTGGCCACGCTGGGCAAGCCGCTGACTTACCGCATTGTTGGCATCACGGTCTTGTTGATGGCGGTGCTGGCAGGAGCGAATTTACTGGGTATGGGCAAGCACGTGGATCATGACAGGCCAGCGCGCCTGCACATTGCCAGCAAACTGGGTAACCGCATCTTTATCCCGGCGCTGACGATACCCATCGTTACTGTCATTTTGACAGTGGTGGTGAAAGACTTTCAGATTGGTAGTTGGTTTTTGCTGGACCAAAAGAATTTGACCCTGACTGCGCTATGCATAGCCTGTATCTGCGCTCTGGGCCTTGCTTGCCTATACACCCGTGGCACGCCGCTACAAGCCGTGCGCGAGTCGCGTCGCCTGATAGATGTCATAGGCTGGGCGTTGATTTTGCCGCAAATGCTGGCCATGCTGGGTGGTGTGTTTGTTGCTGCCAAAACCGGGCAAGCTATACAGGACATCGTCAAACTTTTCATCAACCCTGACAGCCGCCTGACCCTGATCATCATGTATTGCACAGGCATGGCCTTGTTCACCATGATCATGGGCAATGCTTTTGCGGCTTTCCCCGTCATGACTGCCGGTATCGCCTTGCCATTCCTGATCAACCAGCACCATGCCAATCCGGCCGCGCTGGTGGCGATAGGCATGTTCTCTGGCTATTGCGGCACCCTGATGACACCGATGGCCGCTAACTTCAATATCGTGCCTGCGGCCTTATTGGAGTTGCAAGATAAG
The DNA here is from genome assembly GCF_009937955.1 of Undibacterium sp. KW1. Taxonomy (NCBI): domain Bacteria; kingdom Pseudomonadati; phylum Pseudomonadota; class Betaproteobacteria; order Burkholderiales; family Oxalobacteraceae; genus Undibacterium; species Undibacterium sp. KW1. The sequence continues at coordinate 760,431 of NZ_AP018439.1, forward strand.
TATCAAGTGATTAAAGTGCAGATACCGACAGCCCTGCTGGTGCTGACCTGCAATATCCTGTTAATACATTTCTTTGTCTTTCCCTGAGTGGCCTGGAGGCTGGCATGAAACGCATTTTACTGACTGGATTTGATCCCTTTGGCGGCGAGCAAAGCAATCCCTCCTGGGAAGTGGTGCGCAGGCTGGATGGCTTGCTCATCGGTGACAATCACCAGATCGTCAGCGCCCGCCTGCCTTGCGAATTTACGAATTCCCTGCAGATACTGGAAGCCGCACTCAGGCAGCATCATCCCGCGATTGTGATAGGCCTGGGCCAGGCTGGTGGACGTGCCGACATCAGCCTGGAACGTATCGCCATCAATATTGATGATGCCCGCATACCTGATAACGTAGGCGTGCAACCCGTCGATGTGCCTGTGGTAGAGGGCGGCCCCGCTGCCTATTTCACCAGCCTGCCTATCAAGGCCATAGCGCAGGAACTGCATTTGAGTGGCATACCCGCCTCGATTTCACAGACCGCTGGCACCTTTGTCTGCAACCATGTGTTTTATGGTCTCATGCATCTGGCAAGCAAGGCAGACAGTGGCATACAAAGAGCTGGCTTTATCCACATCCCCTATCTGCCTGAGCAGGCCGTGGCCCATGCTGGAGCCGCCAGCATGCCGCTGGAAATGCTAAAGACAGCGATACTGAAAGTGCTTGAGAGTGTATTGAAGACCGACAAGGATTTGCGTATTGCCGGCGGGGCGACTCATTAGGCGGGAAGGTTCACTCGAAGTTACAACTGCGTTGCAGCTTCGCGCTTGATAGCCTGATACTAATTGAAGATGGTGATGCTGTCGGTGTGCTGATGGTGGTGCCAATGCTGATACCGACAGCCATAGCTTAACGCAGCTTCGGCATATCAGACTGCTTGCCCTGCAAGCCTTCTGCTTCCAGATTCTTGTCTGCTTCACTATCAACGCACACTTGGGTGTCATTGACGGCTTTGTTTTTGGACTTGGCCGTGGAGTCGCTCTTGTCTGCGGGCAAGTTTTTCTCTACCTTTTTGACCAGCACTTCAGCTGCAGGTGCGTACGGGCGGAAGTAGGAAATCAATTGGGCGTCCAGGTTGGATACTGCCAAAGGTGCGGCACTGGCGATCAGCATCGTGCCCAGCATGCAACTGGCTATGCCCAGTTTGACCAGTAAATTCAGTCTCGTTTTCATTTTTATCCCTTTTTACGACGGCGCAGCTGTTTCAGAGTGACAGTCTGGCAAGACTCTGTGCAAAGAACATGCCAGCACCTAAAACAAGTGAGAATTCAAATTTCAGGGGCCATACGTGTTGCAAATCAGGCAGCAAAGTGTCCGCTTGTGTATAGATGGGCGGACACTGCGGACACTGCGGACACTTTCCTCAGACTTTTCAGTCAGGCCTGTGATCGATCATTTTAGACCATCATTGAACTTCATGAGCAAACCTTTTGGCCCTACTGCCCAGCCGTTTTTGGCATTTGCAAAAGCTACTGTATTGACTGGCGTTTTATCCAGCACCTTCCAGGTTTTGCCTGCATCATGTGAGATGCCTGAACCTGCCAGGCCTGCTGCAACATAGGTCTTTGCTGCGCCCGGTACGGTGGCTATCACAGACAAAAAGCCCTGCGGTAATACCTGGGCTGGCTGCCAGGTCTGGCCGCCGTCCTCAGTACGTGCACCGTTGAGGCTGTTGAGTTGCGGGAGTTTGTAATCACCGCCTACTGCCATGCCATTTTTTTCATCCAGAAACGCTACCGAGAACGCACCTTTGCTGGCAGCTGCGGCAGGCAGGGGCAGGGTGGCTGCTGACCAGCTTATGCCGCCATCTGCGCTGGCATAAGCCCGCGCCTGGCTGGCACCGCCAGTGACTATCCATGCATGCTGGCTACCATAAGTGGCCACACAGGTGCCGCTGGCAGCAAATGCGCCTTCATTGGGGAGGGCGGTTAGACCGGGGTGTTTGTTTTCTTGCCAGTTCAGGCCGCCGTCTGCCGTTATCAGTATCTGGAATTGGCCATCGACCGGGTCGCCAAACAAGATGCCCTGTTTGGGGCTGGAAAAAGAGATCGCATCCCAAAAGCCTGTCTTCGCTTCATTGGTTTTGAGCAATTGCCAACTGCTGCCGCCATCCCTGGTTTCATACAGACGCGACAGGGTACCCGGCCCGGCGCTCATGATAATAGCGTGCCTGGCATCAAAGGCATGGATGTCACGAAAATCCAGGCCTTCTGCACCTGCTACCTCCATCACTTGCCAGCGTTCACCATCGGTAGTGCGCAACACCGTGGCCTTGGCACCGCTGGCCCATGCAATCTTGGAGCTGACGACAGACAGGCCACGTAATTCAACTTCAGTGCCACTGGTTTGTGGGACCCAGGCGTCGCCAGCACAGGCAACATTAGCGATATTGAATACACTGAACAGGATTACGCAGCCAATACGAGCAAGTTTCATGAGGATATGAACCAGGAATAATCGTGATGCTATTGTAATCCTTACATTCCTTATTTATGCACTAGCAAGCGTATAAAATTCGCATTCATGGTGTTCAGGGTTTCTTGCAATAAAGACCGCAAGCCTGATGGGACATTGCCTGAGTTAAGCTCAGCCTGTTGCTCCAGTTGCCGCATCTGCCTGATGGTCGCCAGTGCAGCCGCACTGATACCGTCGTCGGCTTGCAGGGCGGCACGTTCACCCTTGAGTGCAGTCATCTCGCGCAATTGCCCGACTTCAATTTGCTCTCGGCGCAAAGTGAACTTGCTGTTGATGTCAAACTTCAGCAAGTGTTCATCGGCATTCAATCGTGCATCGACATCGGTATGGCTGGTGAACTTGACGATGATGGCGACCAGCTCTATTGTCAAAAACCACAGCAGCCACCAAATGAACTGCAGGCGCCTGTGCATATCGTTTTGCAGCATGTCCCAGGTTGCCGCAAAGTCAGCCGCAAAACCTGCATGGGATGCTGCCTGTATATGTTCAGTCTGGGTTTTTTCCAGTACTTGCGCATCGGCCCTGGCTTTGCTGGCGATGGCATTGACCTCATGACGTTCTTCTGCGACTTGCGCTTTCTCTGCCAGCTTCTCTTTGCGCCAGGCAATCAGGGTCGTGTTGATGTCTTGCTCTTGTCGCAGGCATCTGGCTTTGGCCGCATTGATGCGGTTTTGTGCCGCGCTGATTTTTTGTTCTAGCAAGACAGCCTGTTCAGGCAAAGCGACAGTCAGGGCTTTGCGCCAGTTGGCGATCTGCGCATTGGCGCGGCGCTCCCCTATTTTTGCCTGCTCACGCAGGGTCTGTAATTGCTGGCGCATCTCTGCCACTTGCGGTGGTTCGCTGTGCAGCTTGTCTTCTGCTTTTTGCAGCTTGTCATCCAGCGCTGCCACATCCTGTTGAAGCGCAGGCAAACCGGTTGCCAGTTGCGCGCTTTGCAGGTTTTGTATCAGGCGCGTGCGTTCCAGTTCGCCGGTTTTCACCGTAATCTCGGCACGGTTGCTATCGACAAAAAAAGGATAGACCATGGTGATCGCAGACAGCAAGGCCAGCAGGCTGCGCCAGAACAGGCCCATGCTCTTTGCCCGCCAACTCGCATCTGATTGTATCGACATGATCATCTGCCGCTCCAGGCACCACTGGAATACCGCCCACAAACAACCGGCAACGATGGCACCGGTGCTGCTGACATTCACCATGCTGGCCAGCATGTGCGCCATGCCATAACCAGCAAACAGGGCAAAGAAAATCACTAGCGCACCTATACCAAAATACTTGTGGCGGCCACGTGCATACAGGTAATTGCCATTGCTGTCCTGCGCATCCAGCACTTTGAGACTGACTGCTGCTGACAGAGCTAACAAGGACTTGGCTGCGTGTACCAGTGCTTGCACAAAAGTATGTTCATTGAGATTGCGCATGCTTTACATATTCCTGAACAAGACCATGAAGGGCTGGCTGACGCTCAGCGTCTCCGGCCTGGTCTTGAGTTTGACCAGACCCTTGCCACTATCGTCGCGGCTGATCGAGGCAATCGCCCTCAGGTTGACGATGGTGGAGCGGTGTATCTGTTTGAACATGCTGTTGTCCAGCACTTGCAGCAAATCGCGTATGGGTTTGCGCAGCAGCGATTCACCCTCAGCCGTCATGACCACGGTGTATTTGCTGTCTGCCTGGAAGTAGGCAATATCATCGACCATGATGAGCCGGGTTTCATTGCCGACGCTGGCGGTGATCCACACCAGCGGCGCAGGTTTGGGCATGTCCGCCGGACCACCGCTGAGCTGGCGTACCAGGGTGCTGATAGCCTGCAAATCAGCCGTGCCGGTCAGCGCACGCATCTGCAGGCGCTTGACGGTAGCGAGCAGCCTGTCCTGGGTAATTGGCTTCAACAGATAATCGACCGCACCTTTTTCAAAGGCATCAATCGCATACTGGTTATAGGCAGTGACGAACACGATCTGGCTTTGCGGGCTGACCTCGGTCATGGCAGCGGCTACTTCCAGTCCGCTCAAACCTGGCATGCGTATATCAAGGAACACTACATCTGGTTGATGCATGGCAATGGCTTCCAGCGCACTGCCGCCATCGTCACAGGCAGCGGCGATTTCCAGCTCTGGCCAGGCCAGGCTCAGTTGCTGCAACAGGGCTTCGCGTAACAGACTTTCATCTTCGGCGACAACGCACTTAGGCATCTTGTTCTCCCTTGGCAGTTACAACAGGTACGGTGATGGTCGCAGCAACCCCGCTGGGGAAATTACCGACCAGTACAAAACTTGCCGCATTGCCATGCGCCAGGCGCAGGCGCTCACGCACATTCTTCAAGCCTATGCCGGTACCGCCAATTTCTGTGCCCAGGCCATTGCCGTCATCAGCCACAGTAACGGCGACATTGCCTTCATGCTGCCTGGCGATGATCCAGATAGTGCCGCCGCCGGTCTTGGGTTCCAGGCCGTGCTTGATGGCGTTTTCTACCAGGGTTTGCAACATCATCATGGGGAAGGGCAGGGCTTTCAATTCTGTTGGTACCTGGATTTGTATATTCAGGCGTGTGCCCATGCGTATCTTCATGATATCGAGATAGGCGATGGATCGTTCCAGTTCTTCGCCTATGCTTGATGCTGTATCTTCGGTGCGTGGCAATGAATGGCGCAGGTAGGTAATCAGATTGCCCAGCATCTGGTCAGCCGCCGCTGGATCAGCGCGTGTCAATAATTGCGCACTGGCCAGAGTGTTGTACAGGAAGTGTGGTTCTACCTGGGCATGCAGCAAATTGAGTTTGGCGACCGTCAATTCTTTTTCCGTCACAGATTGCGCTGCACTGGCTTTTTCCTTGCGCCTGCGTTCTGCAATGCGGCGGGTAATGGCGCGGGTGATGGCTTCTGCATTTTCCAGGTTGGTACCATTATCAACGAGGAAAAAATCTGTCCAGGCCGGGCGCTCAGGTTCGCAAATCAGGGTCAGGCTGCCTATGCCATCGCCGGGAGTGATGGTGGCGAGAATCTGGTTGCGTTTGGTCGTCAAGAAATCAAGAACCTTCAATTCATCAATGAAGTTAGCCTGGTAGGGGTCTATGCGCTTGATCTTGGCGCGTATTTGCAGGCTGTCCCTGGCGCTCTCGGTATCTTCTGCGCCTGGCAATTCGCGGATGGCGGCATCGACCAGTTCAAAAGCTTCGCTGGCCTCCAGCGGGATTTCGATCTGGCGGCGCTGGCGGTTGGCCAGCGTGTTGGTATCTACCTTGCTGGCAATCAGACGTACCCGGCGCACATGCGAGAAGCTGATCCCCATGACCAAGGCCACGAGACTGAAAGGGATGAGAATAAACTCACCTGGCAAGTGGTTTCTGAAAATGCCATTCACGATCAAGATCGTGGTGAACATGATCAGCAATCCCCAGCCAAAACTGGAGCGTAAGATAAACCAGATAGTCGTGAACATTGTTATTTCCTTCTTATTTGCGATTGCTGCCAAGAATAATTGCCTGCGCGGCTTTCGTCTCGCATTTTCCGACGAAAGCAAAAAAAAACTGACGAGCCCAAGATTTTGGGGCATGGATGCCCTGCGGTATTGAAGGCGTATTGAATTTCAGTAAATTTTTCTGAACTTGGTGCGACAATGCTGTTTTGATGTATTTTTAAACATAGGAGCATATATGGACATCGATCCCCTGGAAACCGTAGAGCAATTAACAGAGCAACAGGAAGATGCCAAACAAGACAAGGCAAGCAACCAATTGAATATCTGGGTTGCCATTACTGTCGCTTTGCTGGCGACTTTCATGGGTATATGCAAGGTCAAAGATGACAATATCGTCCAGGCCATGCAGCAATCACAGGCCAACAAGATAGATCACTGGGCGTTTTACCAGGCGCGCAATATGCGGGAAGAACTGGCCAAATCGACTGAACTGCAACTGCGCCTGGCATCCAAAAATGTACCTGCTGACCAGAAGGCAGAGTATCAGGCCGCCATCGATAGCTATGCAAAACTGGCCAAAGAGCAGCACGACAAAAAAGAAGAACTGAAAAAGCAGGCCGAGCAAGACCAGGTCGATTACGATAACGCCAATTACAAGGACGACCAGTTCGACTTGTCAGATGCCTTGCTGGCGATTGCCATCTCCTTGTTGGCAGTCACTGCGCTGACCAAACAGCGCTGGCTGTATTTCGTGACCCTGGCTCCTACCGGTTTTGGTGTGCTGATGGGCCTGGCAGGTTTGATGGGCTGGCATATACATCCAACGGCACTGGTGGCTTTGTTGTCTTGAGATAATAGGTAATTACAGAAATACGGTAGTAACGAAGACATAAATCCGTGTTTGGATAATTGAATTTATGCTATCTTATTTGGCGGTTGCCGGGTTGGGCGAAAATTCTTTTGAGCGAAAGATTTGATAAATTCGCTGTCAAACTCGCTATCAAATTTTCTGTTAAATTTTTCTTTAGCTCACCGACCCTCTAACCCAGCACAAAGGTTTTATATGGATATCAAACTGAACTTCATCAACCGGTCGAATGACACGAATAATTCCAGTGTCGTGATTTTTCAAAAAAACCTTGCGACCAATTTTGATGAGACTGCCGTAGCATGGAAGGTCATAGAAAATTGCGGCGTTGGTGATAATCACCCTTTTGCATATCCAATAAGTTCTCAAGTGAGTGCAAGTGATTCATGGGGTAATTACACGCCCCAACTCGCTGCGCAAAATGGAAATTTGTTTCATGTTGCTTTGAGTAACTCTGGCACACAATTATCACTGGCTGGCGATGCGGGCAATCCGGCGCAGATACATGTAGCAAATGAATTGACCAAAGGAGCTATCAATGCGTCGATTTACAAGGATGGTTCTTTGCTGGCGACTCACACATCCATCGCACCAGCGCAAAAAGCCGCTTTTGAGTTCAAACCTGTCATCTGGATAGGCGTTGCCTCAGAGGTGGCCCAGGGGCAGGTCATGAATTCTGCAATCATCTCCAATATCAATACCGAACTGTCTTTGCTTGGTATTGCCGAGGCCGATATCGTCATGACAGGCGGCGGCCCCGGTGCCAATTCCACACCTTTTGCTTTTCATTTTGAAAATATACGCTACGCCTGAAACCACGCCGGCAAAACCTGACATGTCTTGATGCACTCAGGTTTGACTCAGGGCTTGCCGGGCGGATCAAGCCGTATTACTGCCATCGGTGGTGGCTCATTCGGCAGCCACTTCTGATGGATGCGGGCGAAGTGGCCTTCCTTCTTCAGCCAGCGCAAGGCATCTTCCCAGACCTTGATCGTGGCTGGTGAGGTGGAGGTGGAGAATGCCAGGTACAGTTCCAGACTGTCGAGAACTTTGACCTTCTCCACATCATCTGCAGTGTGACCAATCTCCTTGAGTACCGATGACACCACCAGGCTGCCTTCCACCCATAAATCGAAACGTTTGGCCAGCAACATATTCGCAATGATTTGCGGTGTCGGTGCCTGCTCTATATTTTGAAAGCCCTTCTTGCGCGCGGTATCTGCGAAGATGCTGGAACGATAGGCGCCTACCTTGAGTTTTTGTATTTCATCGCCCATGCTATGCAGACGAGCGGCATTGCCTTTGCGGGTATATAAAGATGTGGTTGAGACCGCAATCGGACCTAGCAAGACCATGAGTTTTTCGCGCTCTTCAGAACGTCCAACCGTGAACAACAGGGTATTGGGTTCTTCCAGCAAGGCCTTGTAGCCGCGTGCCCAGGGTACGACTTGTATGGGTTGGCTGTTGCCTATGTGTGCCTGCATGGCTTGCACGACCTCAACAGCCATGCCCTCTGCCTTGTTACCACTGCCAAAGCTGATGGGGGGCCAGTCTTCGGTGAAAATCTGCAGGTCTTGCGCCATTGCAGGCATCATAAAACCGGGCAATGCCAGTATGCCAAGCAGCAGGATGTTAAGCAGGTGCGAATAAGCCTTGCAGGTGGAGAGATTTTTCCGGCGCATCTTGAACCATTATCTTGTTGTGCAAAATGCAATTAGCATTTGCGGACTGCGATGATAGTGTCTTGCGTGTGTATTGCATTACCGAAATTTACAACAATTGCTGCCCTGAAGATAGCTGTACACAAAAACTGTGTCGCTTATGACGCATGCCGACACAGTTTTCTACAAATGGAATTTGAGTTTTTGGCGGGTTTTCAGTTTTTTTTAGCCGCTGGTTTTTCTGTCATTCTCAATTCCAATGCTTTTTTAAATTCTGTGAAACTACCGCTGCGGCCATGTACGCCAACCAATTGCTGTACTTGCAGCTGATGTTGTGTGATCAGGCTGTCCAGCTCCAGGCCGACATCAAACACCGGTGGGATGGGGCCGATTTCAGGCAGGTAAAACAGGTCACCCTGAAACAGCGTCTGGGTGCTTTTGTCATAAGCTATCAGCATGTCAGATGCATGGCTGCTGGCGATGGGATAAATGTGTATGCTGCGGCCACCGAGGTCAATATCAAACACGCTGGCGACTTCCTGCACCTTGCTGGCGACCAGTTGGCCCAGTTGCCTTTCGATGGCCAGGCGTCCATCCTTTCCCGCGAGGATGTGCATGCCATCCTGTATGTAAGACGGCGCACCGGCTATGTGGTCGCGGTGGCTATGTGACAGTACCAGGTAGGCCAGCTTGCGGCCAGGAGCAGTCTGTTCTATCAATGCCCTGACTTTGGCTGCTTCTGCTGCACTGACAGGCGCATCATAGATTGCCACGCTATGCTTTCCGACCGAGAAAGCCGTGTGATAGCCAGACTCACTACCATCAACCCGGTAAGTGCCAGGTGCTATCATGGTGGCGCGCAGTGCTCCCTTGTCCTGTTTTTCTATATACGTTGCTGGCAGCGCAAAGCTGTGGGCATCAACATGCTCTCTCACTGCCGCACTGATCTTCCATTGCAGTACCAGCCGCCCACCGTTTTTTACTGTGATCTGCCGGGGCTGCCTGAAATTTTGCATACTGTTGTAATCGGCGTATTCATAAGTGGAGGCCGCGGTTTTTGCACTCAATACCTGGCCGCTGCTGCGCTCTATGATCATGCTGGCAGGGCGGCCTGCGACATCATTGAAATTCACTTGCTGGTAATTTTTATTTTCAGCACCTGGTAAATCGATGGGCATGCGCATGCTGCCAAGTTCCAGCAGGAGTACCGGGCTCAGGTATAGCAGGTCGGCATATTCATTGCGTGCCTCAGCTGCATTCTCGCGCTCTATCTCAATGCCTTGCCGCCATTGCAGCAAATCCACCGCTGCCGCACCGTCTTTGTCGCCAGTCGTCAGAAATTGAAAGCGTATATTGCCTGGCCAAACAGATTCACTGATGGTGCGAAACTTCCCATCTTTTTGTAGTATTACTTGCTGCTTGAGTTTGATTTCTTGTTGTGCATTTTGTGGTGTCGCAGCCTGGTGTAATGCAAAACGCACGCCCCGCATCTCCAGAGTGATTGCACAAGCAGAGGGCATGTCTTGCGCCATGATGCGGCTGGCAGAAAACAAAATACAGATACCGGTAGCAGCCAGTATCAGCCGCAAGTTATGTGATGCATGCATGGTCGTCTCTCTTTATTGGGTGAAGGTAGTGGAACTGTCAGCCTTGATATGGCACACAGCTTTGGGTAAGAGACGGCGGGGCTGGTTCAAAAAATCCAAACCTCGGCAGCATGCTTTCGTCACATCACAGTAAAGCGTGAGACGGTAAGGAAGGAAATACAGGCATGAGAATGAAAAGGGGAAAGGCTGCGATTGCCACATCCGCCGCGAGACATGCGTGTCAGCTCAAGCTGCTTTAGAAAACGCGACGAAAAAAACCAGCCTGTAATCCCTGTGACAGGGCAGGCTGGTTTTTTGCGGGGCATTAGGTTCTAGCGTTCGCTTAAACCACGCATCTTCGCATTGCGTGCATCATCCTTTTCTTTTGCCGGTTCAGCCCTTGGTGCTGGAGCAGGCGCGGGTGCCGGGGCAGCCCGTGGCGCTGGAGCCGGGGCTGCTGCTGGAGCGGGAGCAGGCATATGCACTATCGCTGGGGCCGGTGCCTGTCTCTGTTCCATTCTTGGCTCCATCCTCTGTTCCATGCGTGGGGCCTGCTGTGGTGCAGGCTGTATCATGGGTTGCGGAGCCTGTCTTTCTACCGGCCTTTCCACAGGCCGCTCTACCGGTGCGACTGGCACTGGTCTCTCCCTGACTCGTTCAACCGGTCTTTCATTGCCGCGGTCTATACGCTCTGGCTGGCGTTCCACACGTATTTCCTGTGCTGGATTATTATTGATGCCATTACCATATCTGGATGACCTGTCATTGTTTTCAGCTGGTCTGTTTTGGTTCACAGGATTGGGGCTGCCCATGATCGCATTATTGACCGGGGCATTCGCAGCAGGCGAGCGCACAGGTGGATTACTGATAACATTGACCGGCGGTGCCACATTCGGTGCAGCATTATTGTTTGGTTGCACATTCACTGTTGCCGCTGGTGGATTAGCTGATGGATTATTCAGTTGCGGACGCTGATAGACATTGTTGCCCTGGTTGACGTTGTTAGGTGCACCATTGCCATAGATGCGGGGCGCGTTACCCTGTGTCTCCGGGCTGCGGTTCATATTGCCCATGCCCTGATTGGCCGGGTTATTCGCAGGGGCAAGACTATTGCCGTTGGCAGGTGGCGTATTGACCGCATTTGAAATAATGCCCGACACAGTATTTGGCTGTGCATTCGGTGTTACGACTGCATTATTTTGCCCGCGTGGGTAGCCATTGATTTCTGCCGGGCGGTTCACTGGCCTGGCTTCATTCGGATTCAGGTTGGTGATTGTGCCCACGCGGTCATTGCGTGCTGGTGGCATGTCCAGATTTCTTTGCCTGAATTGTTCCGCGTTACGCAAGTTGCCCTGGCGTGCTTCGCCAAAACGGTTATTACTGACCGGCGTGATATTCGGTGCCTCAGTGACTACTACCGGGGCCTGGCGGTTTTGTACTGCTGCGACAGGGTTTCTGGAGACGGGCAATACATGCTCACCGCGTACAAAGGTGTTGGTGGGTACGATGGTCACGGCATTACGCACACCCTGGTTCACAAAGCGGGCATTCGTGATCGTGCTGTTGACCACCATGTTTTGATTCAGGCGTTGTATGTACTGGTTACTATGGGCGTAACCTGGCTTATAGACTTCACCAGGCCCCAGCGGGAACCAGGCAACCGAAGGATGTGAACCCGGTTTGGAACCATAATAATTATTGATGTAAGTGTTGCCGCCGACAAAAGCCACCAGAGCCGGTGCATATACCGGACGGATATGATGCTGGCGTGGTCCGGGCACCCAGGCCCAGCGTGTGCCTACATAAGCCCAGCGGCCATAGTGATAGGGTGCAAATCCCCATGGGGCACGATCTACCCAAGTCCAGCCCCAGGGGGCAACCCAGACCCAGCTACCATCGCGGTACGGCGCCCAGGTCGCGCTGACCTGGCGCGGGTACCAGACTGCGCCATAATCGCTGGTGGTTTCCCATGAACCATATTGATCAAGCTGTTCATAGCCTATGACTTCACGCGAGACATAACGCACGGTCTCTACATTCTCTTCTGCACGGTCACGGTCAGCAGCCCATAAATCAAAAGTATCGGGCGGCGGTACATAGCCTATCATCGTGTGCTGCAGGTTGCTGCCAGAAAAACGCGATTGTTCACCTTGTCTGATGGTGACGGTATCACGCTCGCCACGGGCAACAGCGGTACCACGCCTGACCAGTACAGTGGTGGTATTGTCGTCGTTAACATTGATGCGGTATTCACCTGGCTCTTGCAGCGAGAACACCAGGTTGGGTGTGCGTATGTCAAAATTTTCGCGGTTGCTGAGTTCGCGCACGCGTATCACCATGCTGCCCTGATTCAGGTCGATTTGCGTGTTGTCGTCATCCAGCAGGCTGAAACTCATGCGTGTGTTTTCTGCCAGGCGCAAGGCATTTGGCCCCACATGCATTTCTGCCCTGCCCGCATAGGGCACCTGAAGGCTGTCGCCGGTAGAGATGGGGCGGTTTTGCACCAGTGAGCTCCAGCTATTGCTGCCCGCATCGGCAAAACTGACATTGCCGTAGGAGTAACTGACCCTGGCGACGCGGCCTGGCGGCTCATCCTGAGCCTGGGCCGAGCCTAAATAAAACAGGCCCGCCACTGCCAGGGCGGCAATTTTCATTAAAGGCTTGTTGTGCGTACGAGTATGTGCTGACATGAATTTCTTCCTGCGCGGTAAGATAGGCTGAGCAAATCTGCTCCATATACCCCTTAACGCACGAACAGTGGTTTTGGATGTCAGGCAATTTCACATTGTTTGAAATTTTTGCTGTGCGTTGCACAAGTTAATACAAGGTTGAGCCATGATTGAGGGGGATTGTGCTCAGCCATTGTTGTCCAAGTGCCAGTAATTCTTTGTTAAACTCTGTTTGCAAAGAGAAATGTCCCCAGTCTATTTCTGCATAACTTTTGTTACCGGCCAGCCGCTGGTAGCAATCCAGTGTCAATTGCGGATTGACCATCTTGTCACGTTTCTGGTTGATGACCAGCACAGGCACATCAGTATTGGCTTCTAGCGGTATCACAAAAGGTGTCGCCAGCATGCTGGCGAAATAGCGCGCCGTCACTGTACGCAGAGTCAGCGGATCAGCCTGCCATCTGGCGTAAAAGCCCAGAGCCAGGTCGCGTTCATCGACCATGTTTTCAAAACGTGCGAGCGGGCGGTAGGGCAGGCGCATGCGAGGTACGATTTTTGCCAGCAGGCTACCCATTGCCTTGCACATCCTGGCAAGACCGGGGAGTTTTGCCAGGCCTGCAAAGCGGGTAAATGCGAGGCCAGTGACCGGGTCGCCAAAATCATACAGATTCAGGCAAACCGCCGCGACTGGCGGCCTGCCCTGTTTTGCCAGCACGGCAGCGGCGGCGTACGTCAGGCCACCACCTATGCTGCCGCCGCAAAGGTAGAGCGGGCCGCTAAACTCTGTTCTGGCCCAGTTTGCTACATCGACGATGTTCTGCACGGCTTCTGCCACGGTAAAGTCGCCCATCGCGCCGCCAGAGCGCCCCTGGCCTTTCTGGTCAGGCACGATGACGGTATAACCCTGCTCATAAAAAGCCAGTGCCAGGCCAACAAACAAACCGCCGTATCCACCGCCACCGTGATTCAATATCAGCACAGGGGCAGCTTTATCCTGTTGCTGGTACAGGTCTATATGCAACTCCACCCCCGTAGATTGCAGATGGCGTGTTTGCACCACGGTCAGCACGCGTGCCAGCAGAGCTGGGTCGTGATAGCAGTGCCAGTAAGTCTGGCTGTGGCGTGCCTGATTCATATTCATGCTGCGATAGTCCGGTCAATGTGTGTAGGACTATAATATGAATAATTATTCATATTGTCTATTCGCATTCGGAGGCTGCTTACTGCCATGTCTAAATCACGTAGTCAGCCTCTCACCCGGCCTAATAACCGGCCTAATAACCGGCCTATAACCCAGCCTTTAAAACAGCCTTCCCAGCAGCGTTCCAAGGTTACCGTGCAGGCTATCCTGGAAGCAGCTATTCACATTTTTGATGAATATGGCTATGCCGCTGGCACGACTTCACGTATCGCCAGCCGCGCCGGGGTCTCGATTGGTTCACTCTACCAATACTTTCCTAACAAGGATTCGATATTGACGGCATTGGCCGAGCAGCATCTGGCCGAGGGACTGGCTCTCAGCATGCGCCTGCTTGAGACCCTGCGCACGACCACACAAGCGCTGGAGCCGGTATTGCATGACATCGTCGGCCACATGATTGCCTTGCATGAGCACAATCCCGGCTTGCACAGGTTGTTATATGAAGAAGGCTTGCTGCCCGCACAATTGCGGCAGACTGCGAAACAGGCAGAACAGTTTTTGATAGAAGAGGTGGCACGTTGCCTGAGTTTGCGAGCTGACGTTGCAGCAGTTGCTGACCGCCAGATGCAGGCTTATTTTGTCGTGCATGCGATTGAGCATTTCACGCACAGGCTGGTAATAGACCAGGCACCGGTGGAGTTTCAGTTGCGGGGGAAGAGCGAACTGGTCGGTATGCTGCAAAGGTATTTGCAGGCGTAGACCTGGAAGGGGCCTAGGTTGGGCGAAGCTTCGTAGGTTGGGCTACGCTTTACCAGCCCAACACTGGGCTTCTGCAAACGTATACGTTATTTAAACGCCGAGTGTTGGGCTGGTACCCCGCAGCCCAACCTACAAACGCAGCCCAACCTACAAACGTACAACTACATCATCACATTAATAATGGCATTACCTATCCCCAGGATAGCCGCACCCGAGATCAACCCTGCACTGATAGCCTCGCAACCCTCTACCCAGAAAGTATGGCCTTTCGTGCCTTTTTCAGCATTTCTTTTGCCCATGTACCAGAATATCAAGGCACCCAGCCACATGGCGAAGCAGGATTCTGGTGGCAAGACTACGCCCAGTCCTATGGATACTGAAGACAGCGGCAAGCGGCCACGGGTGATGACATTGGTCACTTCAATGAACACTGCGCACAGGCCCGCTACCGCCATGGCGATGATGGCAGAAGTCGGCAAGCCACTGACGCCCTTGGCAATGATCTCGGCCACACCCTTCCACTGCAAGGCAGACGGGAAGGCGAATTGCTCACTGACGATAGTCGCCGTGCTGCGCAAGCCATTCGCATCTGGTGGCAAGAACAACAGGAAGAACAGCGGCACGCAAGCCAGTGCACCAGAGACAATACCAATGATATGGCCAATGACCTGGTGACGCGGTTTGCCACCCAGCATATAACCAGGTTTGATATCCGACAGCAATGAAGACGCATTGAAGGCGATGTCTGCTGTCATACCGGCTGGTAAAAGGTTATTGGCCGGATTGCTGCGGTCTATTGCACCCATGCTGAATTGCGTGATCTTGGCCAGCGCACCGATAGGTGCCCAGGAAGTCAGCGCCATCGCATTGATACAGATGATGGTCAGCACAAAAATCAGCGGGAAAGCGATCAGCGCCATGATGTAAGGCACGCCAAACAGGGTATTCACCAGCCAGGCAGCAAGTGCACACAGGATAGGTACACCTACATAAGAAATCCACAGCGGTACTTCAATATCCTTCAAAGGATCGGGTCCGGACTCTTTTTCTTTCTTGCCGCCGCCAGTCATGGATTTGAAGGCCGCCTTGAACAGCTCAGGTTTGGCCAGCAAACCAACCATGGAGCCCACCACCATCATCGTCACTGCCCACCACAGGCCCCACTGGTTGACAATCTCGGTACGGGAAATGGCGACTACCGTGCCATTTGGCAAAGTGCGCGCAGCGATATCGCCGTTTTGTATCATCCACGGCGCAAGGATCACAAAGTTGATGAAAGCACCCAGCATGACGCTGCTGGCAACCCGTATGCCCATCAGGCCACCAACGCCAAACATCGCAACGTCCAGATTCAGGCGCAGGCCGAGTTGACGTATATCGGTACCCATGATCTTGGGTATCCACCACTGGAACTTCATGGCTGCCGTGTAGTAATAAGTATCCAGGCGCTCAGGCAGGTTCCAGGCTTCTGTCATGCCTGCCCATTTGTCCATGCGCAAAATCTTGAACTGTATCAGCCGCATCCAGCCATCGCTGACGATGATCTGGTACAAACCGGCAAACAAACTGGTATAACCGAGCAGCTTGGCCTTGTAGATGCCGCCGCCTGCACCGTCGGTGTAGAGCGAGTCAAGTACCACGCCACAGGCGCGGCCTTCTGGAAAGGGCAATTGGTCTTCATTGACAAAGCGGCGCTTCAGCGGGAATGCGACCAGCACACCGATCAGCGCGACCACCACGACCCAGATCAGCATCTGCCACCAGGGGATGATCTTGCCGGTGATCAGCATATACGCCGCCAGGCTGGAAATCATGGGGTTGACCATGTAGCCAGCAGCAGTGGCGACCGATTGCGTGAGGTTGTTTTCCAGTATGCTGTAGTCGGCAGTCACGCCCATGCTATGCAAGATCTTGAAAATCGCAAACGACAAAATCACTGAAGTCAGGCCTACACCAATACCGATACCGGTCTTGGCACCGATATACAATGCCGTGGCGGCCAGTATGCCACCCAGCAAGAAACCTGTCAGGGCAGAGCGCAGGGTGAGCTGTGCCATGTCCTTGCGGTAGATGTTGTCAAACCACCATTGATCCTTCTGTCGTCGTGTCCAGGTGCGTATCTGTTCATCATCCAGCTGTTGCAGAGCCATGTATCCTCCATTTTTATTAAGGACTGACGCAAAACCACCCCGACTGCACAGCAAAGACTGGCAGCAACAATTTTGCGTAAGCCCTGATTGTGATCTGCTGCCTTGTGGGCTGCGCATCTATCCTCAGTGTCACGCCATGGCTCAATTTTTGTAAGGATGAGCTCAGGCGGTAGCGCAATATAGTGTTAGCTGAAGATCATGTCAATTTTTGTGCACTGCGCTGATGACATCAGCCTGAACTTGAACAAGCCACAGGCGTCCAACAGCAGTAAAATGCTGGCAACAATATTTCTATAAATACATGCGGAGAACATTTCATGGAACTCAATCAGGTGGCAGAAGCCTATGTCAAACTCGTCCTGGCAGTTGGTCAGCATGATCCCGGCTATGTCGATGCCTATTACGGCCCTGCAGAATGGCAGGCAGCATCGCAAAAACTGCCCCTGGCAGACTTGTTGCAGCAGGCAGAAGAACTGACAGCACAGGCGCAAGCCCTGCCAGCAGCAGTGGCCGGCCAAGAGCTGCGCCAGGATTTTTTACGCCTGCATGTAGCCGCCGTGCGCACCTACATTGCTCATCTGGCAGGTCATAAACTGTCTTTCGATGATGAATCGCAAGCCTTGTACGATGCCCGGTCACCTGAACTGAGCCCGGCAGATTTCGACCCCATCCTGGCTGAACTGAGTCAGCTACTGCCGGGTGAAGGTGATTTGAATACCCGCCTCAGCACTTATGCAAAGCAGTTTGAAATCCCGCAAGACAAGCTTGATGTCGTGTTCAAGGCTGCCATCAACGAATCCCGCGCCCGCACCAGGAAATACATCAGCCTGCCGGAAGAAGAAAATTTTGAGATTGAATATGTCAAGGACCAGGTCTGGAGTGCCTACAACTGGTACAAGGGCAATAGCTATAGCCTGATACAGGTCAATACCGACCTCCCCATGTTCATCAGCCGCGCCATTGACCTGGCAAGCCATGAGGGCTACCCTGGCCATCATGTCTTTAATCTGCTCATAGAAAAACACCTGGTCAATGACAATGCCTGGGTCGAGTACAGCGTTTATCCCCTGTATTCACCGATGTCCTTCTTGGCCGAGGGCAGTGCCAACTACGGCATAGAAGTCGCCTTTCCGCATGCAGAGCGCATGGCATTTGAAAAAGAAACCCTGTTCCCGCTGGCAGGCATAGACCCGGCCAAGGTCGAACATTACTACCAGGTGCAGGCCGTCCTGCAAAAGCTGACTTACGCTGGCAATATGGTCGCCAAGCTATATCTCGATGGTGAAGTCGACACGGAAGCCGCCGTCGCCATGCTGATGAAATACGCCTTGTCTGACGAAGCCAGATCACGGCAACGCCTGCGCTTCATGGAAAAGCATAGGTCTTACGTCATCAACTACAACCTTGGCCAGGATATGACCAAGGCCTATGTAGAAAAACTTGCTAAACCGGGCGATGAGCAAAGCCGCTGGCAAGTCTTTGCCGAGCTGTTGTCCAAGCCCAGGACAGCATCGATGATGAAGGTTTAAGACTCTGACAATGCAGGTATTTGACGGGCCTTATCGACATCCGGACTGCGGTAAGCTTTTTCCGGTATCGTCGATAGGGTAGATGCATGTACCTGCTGATTATCCAGTCCATAGAATTTCTGGAAGCTCATGATCAGCGGCTGCCATTTGTCCGGGTCTATCCGGTCAGGATTGCCATCCAGCAGTAGCGACGCATCCACATGCAGGCGTTGTATGCGCAACTCGAAAGTCAGTATGCCACCCTTGAGCATGGTTTCGTCTTCGGCTATGCCATGCATGGCAGCGACGGTGCATTCCTGTTGCACCAGGCATTCCTGCACCCGTGCGGCGGCCACGGTTTCTGATTTTTGTGGCGTCAGTCCTGCCAGCTCAAATTTGTTTCTCTCCAGCCGGTAACCGCGTGCTGCCTTCCAGGGGGACATGGCATCCGAGCCTGTCGTCAGCGCCAGCTTGTTGACTGCGGCTACTTCACTGACTGAGGCCAGATTGAGTACGCACTGACCATTTCTTTTCAAATTGCGGGCGGTTTGTGAACTCGACCCCACACCTATGAGGGCACGCCAGCCCAGCCAGAAAATGGATGAGATAGGGGCCAGGTTAAAACTGCCATCTTCATTGACGGTGCTGATCAGGATGACGGGGGTGCCGAAATAGAGTATGGCGGATTCGCTGCTGATGTGCATGGTGGCCTCGCATGTTGATTGTTCGATGTTTGATTCGATGGACGGAGTATGCTGGGTGTTAATTGTTTGGGCTGGCTGGAAACGGACGGGGGATTTTTTACGATCAGCTTGAGGGTTTGCAGATATTAACCAAGTTAACGGTTCGTCGTGAAACAGCAATTTTAAATACTTCATTCCAGCGTGGGGTTAGCTGGAATCCACCGGGCTGGCGCTCCAGTGGCGTTCTTAGCCTGTCGTGAAGTGTATAAACTTCTGAATCTTGGTATTTTGGGCGATTTGATTTTCAAATGCCTGCACACGTAATTTAAGATTACCGGCCGGTGGTAGACCGGCAGCTACCCACCTTTTTTTCTCGCCAAAAAAGGTGGGCCAAAAAGGCGACCCAGGCATAGCCGCCCCTACGGGGTTCCCGTTTGCGCAGTACAAAAAATGGGAAGATCCGAGACTCGCTACGCTCAGACAGCGGCTCTTCTTAATCCATTTTCTGTACAGCACAAACGGCGGCTACACATGGGAACTTCGAACGTCAAAAACAACGGCAACCCCAGAGTCAAAACCAACAGCAACGTCAATACAACCAGCGTCACTCTTGCTATCAGTTCACATCATTCATTTACCCTCCACCGGCATCAAAGCCCGCAAAGGTATAGGCGCCGACATGATGATGGAAGTACGCGTCTCACCATAATGATTGATATTCCCGACAAAGCTTTCCAGATGCCGCAAGTCTCTGGTCGCAACGCGTAAAAGAAAAGAATTCTGTCCTGTCACATGCAGGCATTCCAGCACTTCAGGTAAAGATTTGAGAAGAGTAATGAGGCTGGCTTTTTGTGGCTGCGGCACGGTGATACCAATCACGGCCTGCACTTGCAGGCCCAGGGCTTCTGCATTCAACTCTGCGCGGTAGGCTTTGATGATACCCGCTTCTTCAAGGCGCTTGACTCTCTCAGAGGTGGCGGGCAGTGACAGGCCGGTTTCATCGGCGAGTGCCTTCAGGGAGATGCGGGCGTCGCGTTGCAGGGCGGCCAGGATTTTCCAGGCTTTGGCGTCGATATCCATGATATTTAAGTCCAGATGAGGATGCGCAAGAATTATGAAGGCAATGTAGCAGTTTTACCTGAAGTTTTCCATGTTATTCCCGAACTCAAATCTTCATACTGGAGCCATCTCGTATTTGATCTGGGGGAGTATTCATGGAATGGAGTCTGTTTTTAAAGGCAATGCTGATAGGCCTGTCGATTGCCGCACCGGTCGGCCCCATAGGCTTGATGTGCATACAGCGTACGCTGGCATATGGCATGCGCACCGGTTTTGTCAGTGGCATGGGTGCGGCATGTGCTGATGCGGTGTATGGTGCGATAGGGGCATTTGGCATGGTGGCCATCACCGATTATTTTGTGTCGCTGAGTACACCATTGGCAATAGCGGGGGCCGCCTTCCTGGCATGGATGGGTGGCAAACTGCTATTGAGCAAAGCGCAACTTGTGGGCCAGGATGTCGCAAACAAGCAGACTGTGATCAACACATTTTTATCCATCTTCATGCTGACCATCACCAACCCGATGACCATAGTCTCTTTCATTGCGGTGTTTGCCAGCATCGCGGGCCCGGTTGCCGTGCATCCTTCTGCCGCGGCTTTCATGGTCGCAGGCGTATTTTCAGGATCAGCCTTGTGGTGGTTGATCTTGAGTAGTGGAGTAGCATTGATACGCAAGAAAATCAGCACCACAACAATGATGCTGATTAACCGCGCTGGTGGGTGTTTATTGCTCGGGTTCGCGGCATGGCAAATACTGAGTTTGCGTACCTGAGCGAGATACCCGGCGCTGAACGATAATTGCGCTAAGCCTTCATGCTTGTATGAGCAAGGGTATCGCAGAAAGTGATCACTGGTGGATTTTCCAATAAAGCTTCCATGCGTTGCAATGCTGCCGTAACAGGTTCAGATTGCAGATGTACATCGCAGGCAGCCTGGTCGCGGTATAACTCATACACTATGAAATTATTCGGTTGATCCTGCTGCTGATGTACTGCATAAAAAATATTGCCCGCTTCATCTTGTGTTGATGCGACCAGTCTTTTCAGTATGGTTTTAACTTCGCCTCTTGCGGCAGTTTTCGCTTGCAGTTGAGCCAATAATAACAACATGTTTTACTCCGTAATGTTCAGGAACAGTCAGTTTATTTTAAAGGCTCAGACTGGCATTGTAAAAATGCGTCTTCGTGCGTGCCAGCTTCAGGTATGGCTCGGGGCTGCTGCCAGTGAGCTTTTTAAAGTCATGGATGAAATGCGCCTGGTCATAATAACCGTGATCCAGTGCAGTGACCGCAGCATTACTTGCATCGCTTAACATCAGGCTGCGCACGGCATGCTGGAAGCGGCTCATGCATTTCACCGTGTTGGCAGTCTGCCCGCTGACAGCCAGGAAGCGGCGTTCAAACTGGCGCCTCCCGATGTGAAAATGATCGGCCAACTCTTGTATGCTGATGTCTGCATATCGTCGATAGAGCAGAGGCATGGCTTGTTCTATCAATGCATCTGCTGCTGCCAGGCGTAGTTGCCCGAGCAGGAAGGCATTGATCAATTTCAGTTTTTCTTGCAGCGTATCCGCAGATGACAATTGACTGCATAAGCCTCTTGCCGCCTGACCCCAGATGTCTTCTGCTGTCACGGTCTGGTCAGCCAGCTCACGCATGGGGATGTCGGTAAAGCGCGGTAACATACCTATCTTGAAACGCACTGCGATAAAGCCAATATCTGCCGCAGCAAAAAGAGCAAGCTTCTGCTGGCGCATGCACAGCAAATGACTGGGAGCCAGTTTTTCCAGCTTATCTGTGACGCTATTACGAGACTGAAATGGCGAACCATAATGAAAATACAGCTCCGCCCCTGTGCCAGGTAATAGTTCTGGCAAGGCGATGATTTCATCCGCCTCATTCTCCCAGCCCCAGATGCGATCAATGTAAGGATGCAACTGCGCTACAGGTTGCGCCTGAAATTTTTTCATTATGATTTGAGAGCTGACATTAACGCAAACCATTCACCATCGCATCCTTGGGATAGCTGATCGTATAGTCAGCCCTGAGCTTCAATTTCTTGCCTGCTTCCAGCGGCAATTGCCAGGCGATGATGCCGGGTTGTTTGTTCCAGCTGTTTTGTGTGGCTTCAGGCGTAAACTTCGTCTCGACCTTGATGTCTTCATGGCGCGCCACCGGCGAGGCTTCCAATACCTGCAATGTGACCGCGGTTTTGTGATTGTTTTCTATGACATAGGAGTTGGTATATTTCTTTTCTATGCGGCTGTTGATGAAACCCTTGTTCGCATCATCACGCTGCTCTGGTTCCACCTCCACCCTGACCATATTGTCACGGCCAAAGAAGAGCTCCAGTTTTTCCTGGCTGCCAAAAGCCAGTTGGCTTTGGCCGATAAAATCATTGTCGCGGTATAACTGCAGATTACCGCTTGGCCATGAACCAGCAGGGCGGGCAGCATTGGCCAGCAGATAAGCCTGGGCTTCCTGTTTGGGTTGCACGCGAACCAGCACTTGTGCATCAATGATCTGGCTAGCCAACACAAAACCGGTTTTCTGACCATCGCTGTTCAGGCTGATTTTGCCTGGTACCTGGAATTCTGCCGCATATTCACTCTGGAATACGCTGACATCAAAACTGGGCATCTCGGCTCCTCTATAATCACCTGGAGCGGCAACCGCCATTGCTACTGGAGCAGGCGGTGCCATCATCATAGGCTGCACGCGGTGCGTTTCTTTAGGCAAGGGCGGGATGATGCTCAGCGTCCACGGTGAAGGTGGATACAGCTGGCTGGACTGGTTGGGCTGTGAAGTCGATAGCTTCAGGTTGATACCATTCCAGTCTTCACCACTATTCTGCGCAACCTGGGCATGGCGTTCCAACTTCACCTGTGATTTGGCGGTGTCCAGATAGGCGCGATATACTGGTGTCCAGCCCGCCTGGCTTAAACGATAAGACAGCTTCACTTCACCTTCGTTTTGCGCCGCCAGGCGTATCTGCACACTGCGTACTTGTGGGTTGGACTGGAATTGCCTGCGTTGTTCCGCCAGCAGGGGCGTCAGTTGCAAGTCGAGATCATTCAAACGTTTTTGTGCAGACAGACGGCGTTGCAAGGAATCTTGCCCGGTGCGGCGTAATTGTTCTGCGGTAGTGACCAGCGCTGTATTGCCGTTCTGCTTTTCATTGCCAAAGCTTTTCAGATAGCCTATCACCAGTTCTTGCGCTTCACTCTCCGCACTGATGCTGGCTTTTTGCTCCTGCAACTCACGTATGCGCAAATCCAGGCTGGTGTTGGCACATTCCGGCGCACGCGCCCTGTCCACCGTTTGCACACTGACGTCACCTACTTGTATGCCAGCATCGGCCTGCACTTTCAGGGAGTCAACATCAAAGCGGGCGGACAGACAATTGAGTTTGAGTTCCCTGGCACCCGCCGCTACCCTGGCCAGCCTTTCTACATTGGCACCACCGGGATAGACCAGCACATTGCTGATTTTTGAATTTGCAGGATTTTGTGCCAGTGCAAGTTGTGGCAGCAAGGCGGCGAGCATGATCAATTTCTTTTGCATGGTAATCCTGTCATTGGGAGTTGCACAGATTGCAGATTTTGTAAGTATCGCACTAAACTTGCAACAAGCGCATGACAAAATCAGCAGATTGTAGAGTGACCAGTTTCCGCGTAGAGTAGCGCCACGATGAAAGACCCATGTCTGTCAAGAAAGCTTACCCATGAACAAACCCTATTCCGCCGCCTGTGAAAGAAACAGCGGCCCCATACTGCAAGCCATCACTCCCTTGCTGACCCGTAGTCACAGCCTGCTGGAAATCGGCAGTGGCACAGGCCAGCATGCCGTGACGTTCGCGCGGCAATTAGCGCACCTGCAATGGCAAACCAGTGACAGGGCGGAATATCATCCCGGCATACTGGCCTGGCTGGACGAGGCAGCGCTGCCAAATGTGCTGCCACCGCTGGAACTGAATATAGGAAAAAGCCCCTGGCCGCAAAAACAGTTTGATGCCGTCTTTACCGCCAATACCTGCCACATCATGGCATGGGAAGAAGTGCAATTGATGTTTGCCGGTGTTGCCAACATGCTCAACAATGGCGGACTTTTTTTAATCTACGGCCCCTTCAATTATGCAGGCCAGTTCACCAGCGAAAGCAACCAGCAGTTTGATGCCTCGCTCAGGCAACAGGCTGCGCACATGGGCATACGCGACATTGAAAAGGTCATTGCACTGGCGAATCAGCATGACATGCAACTGCAGCAAGACATCCCCATGCCTGCCAATAATCGTTTGCTGGTACTGATGAAGTAGCTGCGGGCTTGTAGAAATATCGGCGGTAGGGTGCACCGTGCGCACCATTTCTGGAAATTAAATTTTGCTGTATCGGTGCGCACGGCGCACCCTACTGCGTAGCAAGGATTATTCAGCCGTATTCAAATGCGCGGTGATCACCGCATGCGCAATCAAATCCAGCGCCGGCCTGGCCTTACCCTGTTTGTCTGTCCACACCTTCGGTGTCAGCGCTCCCGACAATGACAGGCTGTCACCATCACCCAGGCTCAGCAAGGTATTACGCGTTGCATCGTTAAAAGCAATGACATTGCAGATGATGAAGTCACCGTCATCTGTTGCGGCACGTACCTTGCAGGTGACATAGACAGAACCATTTTGTCCTGAGCGTTCTTCAACCTGGCCGTAAATGCGTCCTGCGATGAGTGCGTCTATCATAAGTTCTTTCTTTAACAGTTGATATTAATTGCGGTAGTAGTACGACTCAGGCAACCTGTACCAGGCTGCTTCCGCCCGATACTCTTTGTACTTGTATCCTTGTCGATATTCTCTCCGTCATCTCCTGCACATGCGAAATCACACCCACCTTGCGGCCTTGCGCTTGCAGGCTGTCGAGGGCATCCATGGCGATGCGCAGGGTATCTGCATCGAGGCTGCCGAAGCCTTCGTCGATGAACAGGGATTCAACCCTGATGCGGTTGCTCGACAGCGATGCCAGGCCCAGCGCCAGCGCCAGCGATACCAGGAAAGATTCGCCGCCGGACAGCGAATGCACTGAGCGCTGTTCATCGCCCATGTCCTGGTCGATGACCATCAAGGCCAGCGTGTCTGCCACGCGTTGCAGGCGGTAGCGGCGTGAGAGCTGGTGCAGGTGCTGGTTGGCATAGGCGAGCAAGACGTCTAGCGTGATTTGCTGGGCATAGTTACGGAATTTCTTGCCGTCTGCTGCACCTATCAATTCATTCATCTGTGCCCAAAGGCGGGTCTGGCTTTCTTGCTCCTGCATGGTCGCGATCAGGCTCTTGGCTTGCTGGTGGCGTGCTTCATCCTGCGCCATCGTGAGTTGATGGCGGCTGTATTCTTGCTGTGCCTGTTGGCGTTTCTCACTGATATTGCTGAACACGGATTGCAGATGTTCGCTCTCGCCTATATCAATTGGCGCAGTCTCACTTTCTTGTTCAGTCTCATCATGCATGGGTTCTGCCTTAGTAAAACTGAGTGGAGTGGGACGTTGTAGCAAGTGCTGTTGCCTTTGCTGGCTGCGTTCACGCAATATGGTTGTGGCTTGCTGGACTGCATTATTGATGGCTTGCATGGCCTGGCGTTCTGCATCAATCCACGCATGTGGATGTGCCAGCAATTCACGCAAGTGCGCCTCGTCCAGGTTTTCTATAGTGGCTTGCTGCTGAGTTATCCAGTCCTGCAGTTTTTCAGTTGCGACGTGCAGTTCCTGGCTTTGCTGGGCGATGCGTTTATTGATTTGTTCTTGCGCTTCATGCAGGCGTGCCAGTTGCTGGCGTATCTCATCATGCGCTTGCAGTTGGGTTTGCAGTACTGCTTTTGCCCGATTGATGCTCAGTGTGAATTGCGTTTCTACCTCGCTGACGGCGCGCCCCTGGAATAATTCCTGTCGTTTGGCCTGCTGCCGTTTTAATGCAGTATCTGCATCCAGGTAGCGTTTGTTGTCGCTGGAAAACTGTTCTTCCAGTTGCTGGGATTGTGTTTGCAGTTTGTCGATTTCCAGCTGTAGCTTTGCCAGTTGTTCAGTACTCTGGCTGGATGCAAGTTGATGGCTCTGCCATTGCTGTACATGGATTGCACACTGGTTCTGGAATTCCAGTGGCGCTGCATGCCAGTTGTCTTGCCAACTGTTGCCTTCATCTGATTGTGCGACAAATGCCGGTGCCAATTGGGCCAGGGCGTCGTCCAGTCTTTGACTGGCATCCTGTTCTTTTTCTGTTGCCTGCGTCAGTGCAGTGCTGAATTTTTCAAGAGCATGGGTCAGTGCTGTGTGGCTGTCTCTATGTTCTTGCAAGGTGCGGCGTACTTTTTCTGTAGTGGCAAATGCCTCATCCCTGATCTTTGTTGCCTGTTGATAGGCTTGCTCGGTTTTAAGCAATTGCTGAACTTGTTCTTGCAAGCCAGTTTGTTGCTGGCTTAACCAGGTACTGGCTTGTTCATTCTCGATTTTCGCATTCTGCAATTCAGCGGCGATGCTATGCGCTTGCCAGGTGCTTGCTACGATTTTTTCCTGTTGCTGCAATACCGCCAGATCTTGTTGCAATTGTTTTTGCTGTTGTTGATATTGCCTGTGCTCAGCCGTTGCGGTTGCCAGTAACTGGCGCTGGTCTTGCTCAACTTGCTGGCAATGTTTGAGTTCGTTCTCCAGTTGCACCAGCAAGGCATGCAATTGCAGGTTGCCGGTTTTGTAGGGATGTTCAGTCGCTCCGCAGACTGGGCAGGCTTGCTCATCTTGCAGAGCATCACGCAGGCTTTCTACATTGGCGTTGCAGGCGGCCTGGGTCAGTTGCAGGCTTTTTTGTGCCTGTTCTTTTGCAGCAATCAGGCTGGGTAATTGAGCATTGATCTGGGCAATGGTTTTATCCGTAGCCAGCATGCTTGAATGACTGGCTTGCTGCAGGTTATCCAAAACCTGTTTGCGTTGTGCCTGTTCATGCATTTGCTTGTGCAAGTCAATAGCATTACTTAACAGTTCGCGCCTTTGATCAAGTGCCAGTCTTTGTGCCTGCATGCTGGGCAAGTCGAACTGTGCCAGTTTTGCTGCAGCTTGTTCGCGTAAATTTTCAGTAGTTATCCAGCTTTGTTCGCTCGCCTGGAGTTGCAGAGCGCGTTCTGCCAATAATTGTTCTTGCGTGTCTTTTTGTTTTTGTAGATTAAGTATGTTTTGTTGCTGGTAGTCCGCATCTTTTTTGGCAGTTGCTGCCTGCTTCAATAATAATTCCCATGCTGTCCAGTTATCGGCCAGGCTTTGCAAGCCCGCGTGTTGGGTCAGCCATATTTGCAGGTCTTGCTGCTTTTTGTGCAGTTGTGCCAGGTCAGCTTGTTTGTTCTTGTGTTGCTGCCTTGCAGTTGCCAGCGCCTGTTCTGCCTGCACTTTTGTTTGTTGTGCAGCCAGCCAGTTACTACGCAAAATATTCAGGCTGCTGTCGAGTGCCTTGGTGGCATCCAGCATAGGCGTTGCTTCTTGCAGCGCATGTTCGGCTTGCTGCAATGCTTGCTGTGCTTGCGTCAGGGCCAGATGTTTTTCTTGTGCGCTGAGTGTGCTTGTCTGTATGTTGTTATGCGCTGTGGCAATGTCTGCCTGGCCCTGGTTGATTGTCTGTTGCAGGCGGTCGAGTTCTGTCAGCAATGGGCGCGCAGTTTGTATGCTTTCTACTTGTTGTAGATAAGCGGCTCTTGTTGCGGCGGCTGTTTTTTCCTGTTCGTGAATTTGCAATTGCTGCTGTGCCTGCTGTTCGCCTTGTAGCAATTTGCCGTCATCGGCATGCCAGCGCAAATGTGTTTGCACCTCTGCGAGTTGGGCGTCCAGTTGTTCCAACCGGGTTTTGCTGAGACCCAGGTCTGTCTCTAATTGTGTGCGTTCTTCTGCGCTCAGAGGTTTGTTGTCTGCCAGGCGCACATGAAAGCGTTCCAGCGCTTCGCGTTCCAGTTTGGCGCGGGCAAAGGCGCGTTGTGAAATCTGGCCATAAATATCGCTGCCGGTCAGGGTTTCCAGCAATTCGCCACGGTCATTGTCATCGGCTTTTAAAAAGCTGGAAAACTCGTTTTGTGCCAGCAACACTGCGCGGGTGAATTGTTCAAACTTTAGACCAAGGCGCTTGATGATTTCTTCCTTGACCTCGGTTTTCTTGCCACCTATGGGTTGCAATTGCGGTAACTGGTGCAGCGACATGGTTGTGGGCTGCAAGATGCCGGTGGCTTTATTGCGCGAGCGGCGCACGCTCCAGCGTGAGCGATAGGCATTGCCGTCGGTGCCGACAAAATCCACTTCGGCATAACCTTCGCCAGTGCCGCGCCTGAGCAGGTTGCCGGTATCTTGCTGGGTCACCGCATCTGCACCATCGGGCAGTTTTGTCGTGCCTGCCTTGATCAGCCTTGGCGTGTTTTCATAGAGGGCCATGCACAGGGCATCCAGCAAGGTACTTTTACCTGCACCGGTGGGGCCACTGATGGCGAACAGGCCGGCAGACTGCAAAGGCTCTTGCGTGAAATCGACCGCAAATTCACCAGCGAGAGAAGCCAGGTTTTTACCGCGTATGGCGAGTATCTTCATGGCGTGTCCTCACCATGCAAGAGTTCGCCAAAAGCCTGCAGCATGTCGTCCGGAGCATCTTGCTGGTATTTACCGTGATACAGGCGGCGGAAAATATCTTCTGGTTGCAAGCGGTCAAGCGTATCCTGCGTTGCCTGTTCGTCGCTAGTCTCATCCTGCGCTTTGCCTGGGTAGTGCGTATCTATCTTCAGCAAGCGCAAGGGCTTGCCCTCGATATAGCTTTCTATGCGGGCACGCAGGCCAGGTTCTGGTGCTTCCAGCTTGACCCGGACTTCCAGATAGGGATCATATTGCCGCCCTTTGCTCGCATCAGTGATGCTGGCGAGTTCAAGACCATCGAGCGCATCCAGCACAGTGGGAAGAGCTGCGGCCTGTTTGGGGATGCGCAAGAGTTGAATCGTCCGTGGTACGTACAGTGGTGTCACCTGAGTGAGTTTGTCGCCCTCAATATCCACACACAAAACCTGATGCTGATAATCTACTTCAGAAAATGACAGGGGCAGGGGGCTGCCGCAATAGCGCAGGTGTTCTTGCTTGCCGACTCTTTGCGCCAGATGCAAATGACCCAGTGCCGCATAAGTGATGTCATTGCCAAACATGCTGGCGGACAAAGCCTCGGTACCACCGATGACAATGCGGCGTTCAGAGTCTTCTGATATTTCGCCACCTACCATATGGCAATGCCCCATAGCGATGACGGCCTGACCAGGCTGGCGCAGGCTGAGTGCATGTGCCGTCACATCCTTGTATAACTGGGCGATGCCTGCCATGTAGGGATCGCTGGCATTTTCTACTCTTGGCACATCGCCGGGCCGCAAGAAGGGCACCGCCAGGCACCAGGCGACAATTTCATCATTCTGCCGTAATGGCAAGACCATGGCGGCTACATCGATGCTGCCATCACTCAGGCGTGGCACCATGCCTATGACGCTGATGTCCATGCCATCCAAGAGCGGGCCAGGTGCTTCCAGCCTGCCCGGTGAGTCATGGTTGCCAGCGATGATGACAATATCCAGTTTAGGCAGGCGTGCCTTGGCTTGCTGCAAGAAGCGGTAAAACTGTTTTTGTGAACTTGCAGACGGATTGGCGTTGTCGAACACATCACCGGCGATCAGCAAAGCATCTGCCTGTTGCTGTTCCAGCGCAGTGATGAGCCAGTCGAGGAAGTGCTGGTGTTCCAGGCCGCGTTCGGCGCTGTGCAGGGTTTGGCCCAGGTGCCAGTCTGAGGTGTGGATGAAGCGCAAGAGTTTTCCTTAGCCTATGCAAATACAGATGGCAGGGTATGCCGACACAGGCAAGTGTAGCCGTTTTTTATCTGGTGATGTAAGAGGGAATCAGGCTTTTGTCCTGCGTGACTTGCGCATCTTCAGGATGGTGCTGCCCAGTGTCCTGCGCCAGGCCTGGTTTTTTACACACTGATATTCAACATACTCTGTGACGGCTGGTCCCCAGCGGGTTTTCGATACATCTTCGCCCACCGACAAATTGACGCGCTTGAAGTCCTGCGCGAATGACCATTGTATGATTTCTGCGAGCAAAGTCGTCATGACACTGTAGCGGGCAAACTTCAGGTCATAGCCTGAATAGTAGAGATACAGTTCTTCACCCATGGCAAATGCCAGGCGCATGGCAACCACGCGGCCATCAAGTTCCAGACTGAACAGGCGCATGCGCTGGCCAAAATCATTGTTCAGCAGTGCGTCCATGAAGGCCCGGTGTCTGGGGGCAGCAAAATAGTCGGGGTGTTCCACCGTATTGATGGCACCTGCGCGGGCCGCATGCAGGGCATAAAATTCTTGCAGCCTGGGCTTGATTTCTTCGCTGCCTTGCCAGACTTGCAGCTTCAGGCTCAGGTTGTCACGCGCCAGGGAGTTATAGCAGTGGCGCAGGGATTCCTTGATATTGCGTTTGAGCCCGGATTTAAAACTAGCCCAGTTCTCGTTCAGATGCAGGATGTAGTTGGGGATATCCCGCGCTTCCAGCGGGTGCACTGCCGCATTGCTGGCCAAAAATCGCGCCGCATGTTGTCTGGTGTGGATAACCTGGAACTCGGTCAGGCCAAAGGTTTCATGGCGTGACAGGTCTTCCCATTGCTGCAAGATGGTTTCAGTGTAAGTGGGCAAGGCCAGCGGCACACGTATCTCGGTCAGGTTGGGGTCTGAACCAAAGGGGCGCACATAGCGGTAGATGAACAGGCTGTGCAGGCCAACATGGGTATTTGTCAGCGGCATCACCGCAACCAGTTGCCCTTGTTCATGCAGGGTACAGATCGCCAGTTCATCTTTGTGATACCAGGATGTATCCGAAAAAACCTGCCACCAGGCGTGGTTCCAGTCATAAGTCTGAAACGGCAACAACTGCGGCACTTGTGTTTCCAGCAGCCGCCATGAAGCCGCCAGGGCTTCAAATTCTGCATCTGTGTTGACAACAAGTTTTGTGAGGTTAGACATCGATGGATAAATCTTGTGCTTCGTAAGCTGGCTATAAAATGATATCAGGAGATTGTTAAAAACTTTGTCGCGATAAGCTCAGGTGGGGGTTTATGCCATGTAATGCCAGTAATTGCAAGCTTGCAACCATGTTTGGTGCGATTTTGGAACATGAATGCCATAGGTTCATGGTGTTTTATGTAAGTAGAACTTATATTGATGTCCACTTGTCTTAGTAAAAGATTTAGCTGTAACGATCCAGCATTCGCCAATACCACTCTCATCACACCTCAGGTTAATGATTCATGTCAAAAATTCGTCAAGCGCTTAGAAGTTTGTTACCCAGTCTGTTGTCAGTATTTGCCATCGGTCTCGCACATTGGCCTGTGCAGGCAGCTGATTCCGCAGTTCTGACTGCGCAGGCCATGATCGACGTCAATAAACTCGCCAGCGAAGAAATGGCAGGCCGTGCGACAGACAGCAAGGGCAGCGCACTGGCACGTGAGTACATCATCAGCCGCCTGCAGCAATTGGGGCTGACACCATGCAAGGATGATTTTGTGCATGAGTTTGAATTCCAGACCCGCCAGGGTAGCAGCCGCAAAGGCAAAAATATCATTGCCTGCAGTCCCGGCAGTATGAGCGGGCATGCGAGCGCGCCTGTGCTGGCGATTACGGCACATTATGATCATCTTGGCGAGAAAGGCGGCAAGATTTACCACGGTGCTGACGATAATGCCTCTGGCGTGGCTGCGGTGCTGGCGATTGCTGCTGCCATGAAAGATAATCCGTCTCAGCATGACCTCATGGTCATCCTGTTTGATGCAGAAGAGATGGGGCTCAGTGGTTCACGTGCTTTTGCGGCCAAGCCTGTCATGGATATGGCGCGCATAGGCATGAACATGAACTTCGATATGATAGCCCGTGGTGACAAGGGTGAGCTATATGCCAGCGGAGCCTACCATACACCCGCACTCAAAAATTTGCTGGCCAGCCTCGACGGCACGCAAGGCGTGAAGCTCAAATTTGGTCATGACAGGCCAGAGCAGGGGCAGGATGACTGGACCAAGCAATCAGATCACCTGCCTTTCTTCCTGGCAGGAGTGCCGCATATCTATTTTGGTGTCGAAGACCATGCCGACTACCACCAGCCTACCGATACGGCAGACAAGATCAATCCACAGTTCTATCTTGGTGCGGTGGATTTGCTGACCAAAGCCAGTTACCTGTTGGACCAGGCCATGTTGACCACAGATTTCAGGAACAAGAGCAAAGACTTGCAGGCTGCGGGTGTGGCGGGGGCAAATAAAGGCGGGAAGTAAGCAAGGAAGGGGACGACTGCATTCCAGCCTGCAGGGATGCAGGCTGGAATGAATGCAACTACTGAATACTAAAACTACTTGGTGCTGAATAAATACCTGATCCCTGCTTAGTCACGCAGGCTCATGACGATGCGCAATACATACCAGAACATCAGGGCAACAGAAGCAAACAGCTCCAGCGCAGCGCCGACATAGCGGTCTTCAGGGTAGTGGTGAATGACGTTGGAAGCGTCATACAGGATCGCTGCACCGGCAAAGGCGACCATGCCTACGCAAAAGAACAGGCCAAGCTGGAAACCAAAGATCATGCCGCAGGCGATCAGGATCAGGGCAACCAGGCCACCCCATTTCAAGACGCTGCCAAGGAAAGAAAAGTCCTTGCGCGACACATAGGCAATACCGACCAGGCCGACAGTTGCCAGAATGGTGACCAGGCCAGCATTGGCAATGGCACCAGGCGCAACCTTGTTAGCGATGGACAGGATGGGGATAAAGATAATCGCCTCAGCCACGATGTAAGCGCCCAACGCTGCATATTGCAGGGGCAGGCTTTCTACCGTGTGTGCGGCACGCGATGCCAGCCAGCCTATCAGCATGAATGCACCAAGGATCAGGAACCAAGGCAGGTGGCGCATGGCTTGTGCCATGACATCGGCGATGCCGGATTTGAATAAAATGACTTCAAGCGCAGTGAACGCCAGAATTGCGCCACCGAGATGATTAAAGGTCTTGCTGATAAAACGCTCACGCGCTGGTCCGTAACCTTGGTGGGTGCTTGCCAGTTCCATGGATGTTCCTATCGTAGAAGTATTGCATGGGCCTGGAGCTGCCCTGCAAGGTGGATAACAGTGATCATTGTTGATTGATATTAAACCTGCAAGCTTTGCAAGTTGTGAAAGATTCTATATGAATAAACAGCGATCAAGAAATCCATGTTTCAAAGTGTTTCAAATCATTGCTAGTGTAACAACTATTTAATTTCCCTTAAAATTTCTCTTTGGAAATGAATTTTCCTGACTTATTTTGCTTGCATCTGCAGCGATTTCCCCACTTATCAGTACATTTCGATACATAAGCCAAATTCGCGTGTTTTTTAAGCAAATAAGCGCAAAACTTCACAGAAGCGGCTTGTCCCCCATCAAACTTCGTGTAATTTGCGTCTATTATTACGTCTATAATGCCCGCAGCAAAAAAAAGCGGGTTTTTTATTGACATCATTGCACGTTTTCCCCATGAATACACTCATCTGGTTTGTCATCCTGTACTGGGTCATCTCTGTTGGCATCGGCCTTTATGCTGCCCGTTATGTCAACAACTCCAAGGACTATGCAGTCGCTGGCCGTTCCCTGCCCATGTATGTGGTGACCGCCACTGTATTTGCCACCTGGTTTGGCTCGGAAACGGTGTTGGGCATTTCATCAACCTTCGTCAAGGAGGGCTTGCGAGGTGTGGTGGCTGATCCTTTTGGTTCTTCGCTGTGCCTGATCTTTGTTGGCCTGTTCTTTGCGCGCCCGCTGTACCGCATGAACTTGCTGACCATAGGTGATTATTACCGCAATAAATTTGGCCGTACGGCTGAAGTGCTGGTGACCCTGTGTATCGTCGTTTCTTATCTCGGTTGGGTAGCAGCACAGATCAAGGCCCTGGGCCTGGTGTTCAGTGTGGTATCTGGTGGTTATATTACCAACGAGTGGGGTATGATCATCGGTGCAGGCAGCGTGCTGATCTATACATTGATGGGCGGCATGTGGTCGGTGGCGATCACTGACTTTTTGCAAATGATCATCATCGTGATTGGCATGTTGTATATAGGCTGGGAAGTCTCAGGCATGGTTGGTGGTGCCAAAGTCGTTATTGAGCATGCGGCCAATGCAGGCAAGCTGGAATTCTGGCCCCAACCTACGGCCAAGGAGTCGCTCTGGTTCTTTGCCGCCTGGATCACCATGATGCTGGGCTCGATACCGCAGCAAGACGTATTCCAGCGCGTGGCTTCATCCAAGAATGAAAAAATTGCCGGCAACGCATCGGTACTCGGTGGTGTCTTGTATTTCTGCTTCGCCTTTATCCCCATGTTCCTGGCGTATTCAGCAACCCTGATCGACCCCAAGATGGTCGAAAGCCTGATCGACAAAGACTCGCAACTGATTTTGCCTACCCTGATCATGACCAAGGTGCCCATGCTGGCCCAGGTCATGTTCTTTGGTGCTCTGCTGTCAGCGATCAAGAGCTGCGCCAGTGCTACTCTGCTGGCACCTTCCGTGACCTTCTCAGAAAACATCCTGAAACCCTTTTTCCCCAAGCAAAGTGACAAGCAATTCCTGTTCATGATGCGTGCGGTGGTGCTGGTGTTTACGGCAATTATTACTGTTTTTGCCATGAATACGGCTTCCAGCATCTACAAGATGGTAGAAAATGCATACAAGGTCACTTTGGTCGCGGCCTTTGTACCCCTGGCTTTTGGCTTGTACTGGAAACGCGCCACCACCCAGGGCGGCCTGGCTTCCATCATTCTTGGTATTACATCCTGGGTGAGCATGGAAATCGTGGCACCAGAAGGATTGTGGCCGCCGCAACTGGTGGGCGTGCTCATGAGCCTGACAGGCATGGTATTGGGTTCTTTACTGCCGCAATTCATCCGCAAGAAGGCGCTTGTTTAAGTCTGGCATGACGCAATGCGCAAATTCTGATCAAAAACCTTTATAATTCAGGGTTTTATCAGTTTTTTTAGGGCTACGCCATGCCGATTTATGCTTACCGCTGTGAAGAATGCGGGTTTGCCAAGGATGTATTGCAAAAGATTTCTGACGAGCCGCTCAGTGTCTGTCCGACCTGCGGCAAGTCTTCCTTCCGCAAGCAGGTAACTGCTGCCGGCTTCCAGCTCAAGGGTTCAGGCTGGTATGTGACTGATTTCCGCAATGGCTCTGGCGGTGGCGCCGCTGCACCAACAGCACCAGTCGCTGAAGGCGGTGCAGCAACTTCGACAAGCCCTGCTCCGGCAGCAACGCCAGCGGCTGAGTCAAGTGCGCCAGCCCCTGCCAGCGATACTGGCAAGGCTGCCTGATTTGTCTTTTATCCCTTATTATTGCCGTTCCATTCACAAAGCAGACGATTACCATGCGTAAATACTTTATTACTGGCTTGCTGATTTTAGTACCTCTGGCGATCACGCTATGGGTGCTGCACGCCATTATCAGTACCATGGACCAATCCCTGTTATTGTTGCCAGTGGAATGGCGTCCAGAAAAACTGGTCGGTTTCAAGGTGCTGGGCATAGGCACGATTTTGACTTTGCTCATCGTCTTTGTGACAGGCTTGCTGGCACAAAACTTTATTGGCAATTATGTCATCAAAGCCTGGGAAGGCCTGTTACAGCGCATTCCTATCGTCAGTTCCATCTATTCCAGCGTGAAGCAGGTATCCGATACCCTGTTCTCATCGTCCGGCAATGCCTTCCGCAAAGCCGTGCTGATTGAATATCCGCGCCGTGATTGCTGGACCATAGGTTTCCTGACCGGCGTACCAGGTGGTGATGTGGTTAATCACCTTAAAGGCGAATTTGTCAGCGTGTATGTGCCGACTACGCCGAATCCGACTTCCGGCTTTTTCCTGATGTTGCCCAAGGATCAGGCCATAGAACTGGACATGAGTGTCGATGCCGCACTCAAGTATATTGTTTCCATGGGCGTGGTGGCTCCCGAGCATCTCCCCACCAAATAAATGATGTGGTTATCCACTGCATCAAATCATTTTTAATTTTGAATACAGACAGGTAAGAAATATGTCCATGCGTACCCAATACTGCGGCCTCACTACTGAGGAATTACTCGGCCAAACCGTCAGCCTGTGTGGCTGGGTGCACCGTCGTCGCGATCACGGCGGCGTGATCTTCATCGACTTGCGCGACCGCGAAGGTCTGGTGCAGGTAGTTTGCGATCCTGACCGTGCTGATGTGTTCAAGGCTGCAGAATCTGTACGTAATGAATTCTGCCTGCGCATTACTGGCCTGGTACGTAGCCGTCCAGAAGGTACTGGCAACAGCAATCTGAAATCCGGCAAGATCGAAGTGCTGGCGCATGAAGTGGAAGTCTTGAATCCTTCCGTTACGCCTCCATTCCAGCTCGATGATGACAACCTGTCTGAAACCACACGCCTGACCCACCGCGTGCTGGACCTGCGTCGTCCGCAAATGCAAAACAACCTGCGCCTGCGTTACAAGGTAGCGATGGAAGTGCGCAAGTTCCTCGATGCAAATGGCTTTATCGATATCGAAACACCGATGCTGACCAAGTCCACGCCTGAAGGCGCTCGCGACTACCTGGTACCATCCCGTGTCAACGCCGGCAACTTCTTTGCCTTGCCACAATCCCCGCAATTGTTCAAACAATTGCTGATGGTGGCTAACTTTGATCGTTACTACCAGATCACCAAATGCTTCCGCGATGAAGACTTGCGCGCTGACCGCCAGCCAGAATTTACCCAGATCGATTGCGAAACTTCTTTCATGAATGAGCAAGAGATTCGCGACATGTTTGAAGGCATGATACGTCTGGTATTCAAGAACACGCTGGACATCGACCTGCCAAATCCTTTCCCTGTCATGGACTTCGCAGAAGCCATGGGCCTGTATGGTTCCGACAAACCAGACATGCGCGTCAAACTGCAATTCACAGAATTGACAGATGTGATGAAGGATGTTGACTTCAAAGTATTCGCCGGTGCTGCCAATATGGCCAATGGCCGTGTCGTTGGCTTGCGTGTACCAGGTGGCGCCAACATGCCACGTTCTGAAATTGATGCATACACACAATTCGTCGGTATCTACGGCGCCAAAGGTCTGGCATACATCAAGGTCAATGAAAAAGCACAAGGCCGTGATGGTCTGCAATCTCCTATCGTCAAGAACATCCACGACGCTGCCTTGGCGCAAGTTCTGGAACGCACAGGCGTACAAGATGGCGACCTGATTTTCTTCGGTGCTGATAAAGCCAAAGTCGTCAATGACGCCATCGGCGCATTGCGCGTGAAGATAGGTCACAGCGAATTCGGCAAAGCCAATGGCTTGTTTGAAGATGTGTGGAAACCATTGTGGGTCATCGACTTCCCTATGTTTGAACATGATGAAGAAAACGACCGCTGGACCGCGACCCATCATCCATTCACGGCACCAAAAGACGGCCATGAAGATTTGATGGAAACTGACCCAGGCAAGTGTATCGCCAAAGCCTACGACATGGTCCTGAACGGTTGGGAACTCGGTGGTGGTTCTGTCCGTATCCACCGTGCTGATGTACAAAGCAAAGTATTCCGTGCCTTGAAGATCGATGATGCAGAAGCACAACTGAAGTTCGGCTTCTTGCTGGATGCCCTGCAATACGGCGCGCCTCCACACGGTGGTCTGGCATTTGGTCTGGATCGTATCGTCACCATGATGACAGGTGCAGAATCCATCCGTGACGTCATCGCTTTCCCGAAAACCCAGCGTGCCCAATGTCTGTTGACACAAGCACCGTCTGAAGTCGACGAAAAGCAGTTGCGTGAACTGCACATCCGTTTGCGTGCAGCAGAGCCAAAACTCGCGTAATTCTTGATCTCTAAAGCGGATGTACGAATGAAACTGAAAACAATGAAAAGAGTATGCAAGTGAATAACAAGACAGCCTTATTTTTATTGTTGAGCAGCAGTTTGTTACTCGCCGCTTGTGGAGAAAAGAAAACCGAGCTGGGCGAAGGTTCTTCTGAAGTGACAGGCGCTGCCGGTCCTGCTGGTGCCAAGGGCGCCAGCAAGACTCTGGTGAAATGCGATGCGCCGGTGGCGACCCTGTCACTGGTCGAGAACCCGAATGGCTATACCGTGAGCAGTCAGTACAACCTGCCGTCTTCACCCGTGCCTTTGATACGATTGCTGGCACAACAAAGCGGTTGCTTCCGCGTGGTGGATCGTTCGTCTGGTTTGAAGGCCGTGATACAGGAGCAGGAGCTCAAGGACCAGGGCATCATCCGTAAAAATTCTACGGTGTCCAAGGGCAAAGGCTATGAAGCGCAATACACGATTACCCCTAGCCTGACTTTTTCTGAAAGCAAGGCAGGTGGCGGTATTGGTGCCATCATGGGCATGATCCCTATCCTCAGGAATTTTACTGGCTATGCCGAGAAGGTCAGCTTCAAGGAAGCACAGGTAGTTTTATTGTTGACCGATAATGAAACCACCGAGCAACTGGCAGCGGCAACCGGTTCAGCCAAGACGACAGATCTGGGCATGGGTGGCCTCAGCTTTGGTGCTGCGGGTGGTGGCTTTGGCGCAGGCTGGAGTAATACCAATGAAGCCAAGGTCATCGTTGCTGCCTTCCTGGATGCGCACAATAAGCTGGTGCCGCAAGTCCGGCAGTTGCAGGAAAAAGAAATGCCGCCAGCAGTGCCGGTGAAAAAGTAAGTCTTCATTTGCGTTGTTATTTACTCGATCTGAAAAGGCCTGCTTTGCAGGCTTTTTTGCATTTTGCTGCATCGCATGAATTGTTGAAAGTTGACTAGTGTGCTGGCAGCGAGCCGATTAATTTGCTTTTCTTTGTTGTGGATCTATGGCGATGCAATAAAAATCCTTCAATGTAAACTCTTGTTTCCTTTAACAGCATAGCCAAAAAAAGCTGCTATAAAGAAACAAGTAGACCACATTGTGGTACTTGCACCGATGGTAAGTATTTACTTATAAGGGGATTAAGATGGGACGTTTTTCAGCAAAACTATTGCCAGCAATAATCGGTATGCTTGTATGTGCACCGTTCGCACAAGCAGCAGGTGAGCATGGAACTGAAGCCGAGGCGCAGGACATGGTCAAAAAAGCAGTTGCCCTGGTCAAATCAGCCGGGGCAGAAAAAGCCTACAAAGTCTTCACTGATCATCCCGATGGTGCATTCAAGGAAAAAGACTTATATGTCTTCGTGTATGACTTTGAAGGCAATTGCCTGGCGCAGGGGGCGAATGCAAAAATGGTCGGCAAAAACCTCATGAGCATGAAAGATGTGGATGGCAATGCCTTCATCAAAGGCATGATAGACCTGGTGAAAACCTCGTCCAAGGGCTGGTATGGTCCCTATAAGTTCAATAATCCAGCGACACAAAGCTATGAACTTAAACGCTCTTACTGCGAACGTGGAGCCGGGGACAGCATGGTCTGTGTAGGAACTTACTTCGAGAAGAAATAAGCCATACCGGGCAATCAGGAAAATATACTTCCGGCCAGCGTTGCCATGTTGTGGTGACGCTCATTGACGGCATTCTGTTGAGCTTATTGCTCAAGGAATGCCGTTTTACTTTACTGTATCAAATATGGATGCGTCAAAGGGGTTAGAATGGTGGTTTTGAAAACTCCGGATCACCTGTTCGGCCTGGCATGTCAACTTATAAAATCCCTGAATCTGTACTGGTAGTTATTTACACCGCTGCACTGGATGTACTCTTGCTGGAGCGTGCTGACAAGCCCGGGTTCTGGCAATCTGTCACAGGGTCGAAAGATGCCATCGACGAAGCCTGGCAAAGCACCGCCATCCGGGAAGTGGCAGAAGAAACTGGCATAGATGCCCTGCAACATGACTTGCAGGATTGGGGTTTGACCAATATATATGAGATCTACCCGGTATGGCGTCATCGCTATGCCCCAGGCGTGACAAAAAATACCGAGCATGTGTTTGGCCTGTGTGTCAGCCCTGATGTTGTGGTCAGGCTGGCCCCGCGAGAACACTTGCAAGATCTATGGTTGCCCTGGCAGGAGGCAGCGGACAAGTGTTTTTCCGCATCGAATGCCGAAGCCATATTGCAACTACCGAAGCTGATGAAGGTTTAACAAGCTAAAGGGAAGCACCATGAAGCTGCGCATTGCCACCTACAATATTCACAAGGGCGTCAGTGCATTTGGCCGCAAGGCACGCATCCATGGCATCAAGGAAGCGATAGACTTGCTTGATGCAGACCTGGTTTTTTTGCAGGAAGTGCAGGGGCAACATGACCTGCATGCAGAAAACCACACACTATGGCCGCAAGAGAGCCAGCATGATTTTCTGGCCGGGCAATCCCATGAAGCAGTGTATGGCATGAATGCGGTGTATGAACATGGCCATCATGGTAATGCCTTGCTGAGCCGTTATCCGATTGCCTCGTTTGTCAATCACGATGTCTCTGACCATGCCTATGAGCAACGCGGCATACTGCATGCCATCGTGCTGGTGGATCAGGTTCAGGTACATTGCTTCGTCATCCACCTCGGCTTGTTTGCCGCCAGCCGACGCCGCCAGATACAGGCGCTGATACACACCATCAAGCGAGACCTTCCAGCCGATGCTCCGCTGGTGATCGCAGGTGATTTCAATGACTGGAGCCAGCGTCTGAGCCAGACCCTGTATCAGGAGCTGGGGGTGATTGAAGCCTTTGATGTCGATGCCCAGCATACTGCATCCCGTTTTTCACTGAAGAATATGCGTAGCATGTTGAGCACAAAAAATGGTCGCCATGCCCGTACTTTCCCTGCAGGCCTGCCCTGGTTGTGTCTGGACCGCGTGTATCTGCGTGGCTTCAGGGTAGAAGAGGCGCAAGTCATGAAAGGGGCACCCTGGTCGACTTTGTCTGATCATGTACCCATCACGGCCAGCCTGGAGTTGCTGGGACAGACTAAAAGCCCATGAGCAAACTGCATTTCATAGAAGGGAATGACGTTGAGCTCCTGCACAGTGGCGCACAGTTTTTCCCCGCCCTGATCCAGGCGATCAATCAGGCACAACATGAAGTCTATCTTGAGTCGTATATCTTCGCTGCTGACCAGACAGCACAAGCCGTGCAGGCGGCGCTGGTGCAGGCAGTGGCGCGTGGCGTGCAGGTCAGGGTGGTCATAGACTGGATAGGCAGTGACCGCCAGGCGGCACTGGCACTCACGCAAGGCTTTAATGAACAGGGAGTAGCCTGCCGCTGTTTTAATCCCTGGTTCAAGCGCGGCCTGGCACGCACCCATAGAAAAATCTGTGTGGTTGACAGGCAGCTTGCCATCGTTGGTGGCTTGAATATCATCGATGACAATATTGCCGACGACGGCTCTGGTATTACCCTGCCTTATCCGCGCTGGGACTTTGCCGTTACAGTCACCGGTCCCCTTGTTGCCTATATCCATCTCGAAGTGGAGTCACAATGGCGCAAACTGGGCAAACTGGGTTTGCGTACCCGTCTGGAATTGATGAAGCACTTGCGTGCCGATGCCAAGGTCGCAGGCAAGCAAATCACCGCAGCGGCGCTGGTGGTGCGTGACAATCTGCGTAACCGCGCCACCATACAACGCGCCTACCTGCAGGCGTTGGGCATGGCAAGGTCACGAGCGATCCTGGTGACGCCTTACTTTGCCCCTGGCAGAAAATTCCGCCGTGCCCTGGTGTCTGCCGCCACCCGTGGCGTCGATGTGGTGCTACTGCTAGGCGTTGGTCAGTTCGCGTTGCAGGACGCGGTATCTCAATCTTTTTACCCCAAATTGCTGGCGGCAGGTGTGCGCATCGTCGAATACCGCAAGACGCAACTGCACGCCAAAGTCGGTGTCATTGATGAAGACTGGGCGACGGTAGGCTCCAGCAATTTTGATGGCCTCAGCCTGTTCGTCAATCATGAGGCGAATGTCGTTATCCGCGACAAAACCTTTGCCGCCAGCCTCGCGCATGAGCTGGAGCTGGGCATTGCCGATGGGA
The DNA here is from genome assembly GCF_009937955.1 of Undibacterium sp. KW1. NCBI lineage: Bacteria > Pseudomonadati > Pseudomonadota > Betaproteobacteria > Burkholderiales > Oxalobacteraceae > Undibacterium > Undibacterium sp. KW1. Next base: position 802,493 of record NZ_AP018439.1, read on the forward strand.
CGGAAATCCTTGCTGAAGATGTGCACAAAAAAGCCTGGTACAAGCGGGCCTGGTATGGCACAGCTTATCTGATCTATCGCGGCCTCATGCGCATCGTCACCTTTGGGCATTACGGATGAAATTGCATGGCGTGGATTTCACCTCGGCACCATCGCGCCGTAAAGGCATTACGATCGCCAGCGGCCAGATGCAAGACGGTGTACTGCGCCTGGAATCCTTGCAAACACTGAGTGACTTCACTGTTTTTGATAACTGGCTCATGCAGGGTGGCCCCTGGCTGGCAGGTTTTGACTTGCCATTTTCGCTGCCGCGCGAACTGGTAGAGCATCTGCGCTGGCCAGCCAATTGGCCAGATTTGATGCGCCATCTGCAAACACAGACACGTGCTGAATTACGCCTGCAATTCAAGGCATTCTGCGATGCCCGCCCAAGCGGTAATAAATTTGCCCACAGGGCGACCGACATCCCAGCAGGCTCTTCACCCTCGATGAAATGGGTGAACCCACCCGTCGCCTATATGCTGCACGCAGGAGCCCCGCGTTTGCTGGATGCCGGTGTTAGTATCCCCGGCATGTATGAAGGCGACCCGCAACGCATCGCCCTCGAAGCTTACCCCGGCATGGTGGCACGCAGTATCACAAAAGCCTCGTATAAAAGCGATGACAAGAGCAAGCAAACACCAGAACGTCAGCAAGCACGCGAACTTATTGTCACCGCTTTGGAAGCGGGAAACACACCGTGGAAAATCAAGCTGGACTTCGGCTGCTACAAAACAAAACTCATAGCAGACGGCAGCGCTGATTTGCTTGATGCCGTGCTGTGTATGCTACTGGCTGCCTGGGCCTGGCAGAGACGGGATCAGAATTATGGCTTGCCAGAATTTGATGTGCTGGAAGGCTGGATAGTTGGGGCTTGAATCATTCTCTATTTCCTCGTTCTTAATTCCAAAAAATACGAAGCAAAACCATACACAAGGCTTGCATACACCGCCAGTCTGGTATCAAAAACGGCCAGCGCAAGTGCACCGCAGACGCAGCCTGCAGCACGGTATAAAGAATCTTCACCCCGTATTTTGGCCTGAAGTGCAGATGCCATTGCCGCTACAGCCAGTATGACAGCGCTGTATGTACACCAGTCGAGAAAATGTCCCGGATTGATATCAAAGACAGATGCTGCAAATGCTTCTTCGGTAAAACTTCCCTGTTTATATAAAAAGTTGAATAAACTGGAGAAATTAAAATTCAGGGGCGGCAGTGAAATCACATAATTTGTTGAGCAAATGATGAGCAGGGCCAGCGCAGCTTTGAATAATGAAAATAAGCCCCAGACGCTGGGTTGTTTGCTCATCCATGCCAGACTGACAGGGTAGTTGTTTTGATTTGCTGGTGAGAACAGGTTTTTCAAGCTCATGAACATGCCCAGGCTGGTGAGTAGCATGAATACAAGATATACGAGGTTTTGCGTTGAATGCCGAGCATCCTGAAACCAGGGCTGCGCATACAACATGCCTAGTATCAGAGCAGTGATTGCGGCAACTATAAATCCTGCGTATTTGCTTTTTTGTGGCTTGCGCACCAGCACCGCCCAGATATGCAGCGAAGGTGTACACAATGTATAGGAACCCAGCAATAAGAACAGCATGAACAGGAACTGCATGCTAAATGCACCCAGACTCAGCCCCTGGCCATAAAGACATGTAGTCACAGCCGCAAGTAACCAGGTAAGCGGCGCAAACATGGGGGCCAGCAAATAGGCTTGAAAGGGGATTTGCCGCGCACTGTCATCGTGGTGATCATTCGGCATCTGTTATTCGCCATTGCATTAGATACATACAAGATATGTCCACTTGCTATAATTCATAGAGCGCAAGGCATTTACTGATGTCTTGAGTGTTGTTTTGTGGAGTATTACTCTTAGTGATGCTTCTAATTTATATAGCTATTCACTTAAGCTCAACATAGGCTGCGGAACCACGGCTTACCAGAATTCGATGTGCTTGAATGTGAAACCCGAAGCTCAGTTTGTTTATTCGCCTGTGCAGCTCTCATCAGAGATTTTCAGGTGTTCTAGTTTCACCAGCTGAATTTCGGTACAGCGAAAAATAGTCGAATGGCCAAAAAAGTCATTTAGTTTCACTTCAAAATACTCCCGTTGGCCCACTCTTTTCCTGCTGACGGACATCGCTGGCGGGATTGTTTCTTGTAACTCTGTGACTTGTAGATTCGCATTTTTCAAAATAAAGCTAGCGGACCATCGCGCAATCAGTTTACGTTCAAATCTTTCCTCGTCGAGATAGTCGCACACGAACTGTTCCAGCAGCATAGAAAATTCTGCGAAGTATGTTCCTATGTGCGGGTTGTATTGTTTTATGGGAAATTCTGTAAAACTACAATCGGATAAATTTGGAGAATAGCCCAATATATCTTGCAATAAATCGCCACCTTGAATGAACGTAACTCCTTCAATACCATTTGGAAACGGTATTGGATGATTGACTTCTTTCCCTATAAAATTGCCTGCCTCAAGTACTTCTATGACTTTCTCCATTTCCTTGGATTTATCTACATAAAAGTTTGTTCCCACCACAAAACTCACCAAAGAACCATGTTTCTGAAAGCGTTGAATATCTTCAAGTATGCCTTGCTTTACCTCCAGCGGAGCATTTGAGAAGAAGCTCGCCTGACCAGTTTTCGCGATGCACTCTTCACATAAAGATATTAAGTTGCACAATATGGCTTCACCTCTTTCCCATAAATCTAGCCAGTAGTTCATCTGCTCTTGATAGGATTCTTGAGTCATTTTTTTTCCTGATAAATTTGATGATGCAAGATCAAGTACTTTGGCTGCTTATAAGATGCCACAAGAATTCACTATATTCGTCCCCTTGCGGCAATTCATAGTCTGTCTTCAAGACTTTTCTTGTGCTGATGACTTCTTTAATTTCTTTAGGGTTAAAGCCAATTTTTTCTTCTTCGACCATATACAAACCAGTACCGCGCTTTTGCCATAGTGGCAGAGTCTTGAAATTGATCTCCCTGCTGTGCAGCAAAGCTTCTTTTTCAGCCAGTGACTTGCCTTCTATGAAGCTGGTGGTCTCGTTTTGCGATTTACCTTCTTTCCTGAGCTGCCAGTAGCAATGCGCATTCAAGGCATTTCTGTTGGCATCTTCATTGCGCCAGCGAAAATAATCAACGACCAGATTCTGAGTGGGTAGCTGGCAGATGCGACAATCGAAGGCAGCAATTTGGCCCAGCATGAGGCTGAATTTGGCAGAGGCTTCACCCGCCAACAGGGAATTGTATTTTCTTAATTTGCGGCCAAAGGCATTGATATGCAGGTCAAACAGCAAGGAAATTTCATCGCTCTGGTTATAGGCATAGATAACTTTGAAGCCGCAATTCATCAGGTGCTTGCAGGTTTCTACCATCAGGTCACGAAACCTGATGTCAAACGGTGCTTCAAACGCGCACGTTTCTTTGGTCAGGCGGGTAAAGCTGCGGCCATCAATGCGGGCAATCATATACGTTCCGGTGGGGACGTAATCATCATGCGCTGTTTCATAGCCGCGCATGAGTTTTTCCAGTTCATCAAACTTCATTTTTTCCAATCAGTGGCAGTCAATTTACCATCTATAAAATCGACGTAATACAAGCGATCAAAACCCTCATCATAATCAGGGATTTCCAGTTTTCTGTGCGTATCCAGTATGCCGACCTTTGGCACCAGGTCTTTGCCTTGCCGCTGGCTATTCCATGCCAGCGCTCTATCGAGATCAGTCTTGAAGTAATACGCAGTCACCGGCCATTGTCTGGCCTTGATCTGTTCCAGATAGCTAGCCCGGATTTCTCTTGTTGGATTGGTGTTGTCAATGAGAAAGGGCATGCTGGTGTCAAAACAAAAATCCAGCAGGCGTTGCTGACGGTTTTTGGTTTTCAGCAAGTCATTGCTGATACGAAGGTGGCTATTGAAGAAATGTTCTTTGTAAAAAGAGGATTTGCCGCTGGCCTGTAATCCTATGAAGATGATGGCTTCCATTTGTGTGCATGCGAGTCTGTTTGGCCTGCATTGTGACACAGGCCAGCGCTTCAGCCCACCCGCGTGGCTGCCTTGATGCCGTCGGTGATAAAGCGCAGCAAGTACGGTGCTGCCAGATCCGCCTGCCGTGCCGGGCATAAACCATCAGACAGTCGTTCTATGCGGGTATCAACGACATGGTGTAGCAGGGCACCAAGGGCGAACTGATAGCTCCAGTAGACACTGTCAGCGGGGGCGTGGGGCAGGGCATCATGCAGGGCAGCGATGAATTCGCGTGCCATGGGGTCGTAGAATTCTCTCGTGATGCGGTCACTGGCTTCGTGCTGGTCAATCACACCGCGCATGACCATGCGCGAAAAGTTTGCGCCTTCGGCTTTTTCATTGAGTTTTAATACTGGCAGCACAAAAGCGGCGATGATGGCTTCCAGCGTGGTGCCAGGTGCACTATGTGTGCGTGCATGGCGCAAGCCGTTCAGGCGCTCTGCGATATAACCGCTGTGATGTTCATAGATGGCGTGATACAACTCATTCTTTGCGCCAAAGTAATAGCCTATCAGGGCGATGGGTACACCAGCTTCGTGGGCAATGTCGCGTATGGACACGCCTTCATAACTTTGCGCTGCAAAGCATTTCTCTGCAGCAATGAGAATGGCGCGCTTTTTTCCACTTAGTTCTTCAACAGAGCTCATGAGCTGATCCGACCAAATTGGCAAGTATGCGAATGCATTTAAAATAATGCAAAACTTTGCCGAATTGTACGGTCGTTCAGTTTATTGTCTATGCGCACTGCAACATAGCTCAACTTAATGACGGGCTTTGTTGTATGCACAAACATTGGGCGAAAATGCCTTGTATTTGACTGACAGCTGCCATAAATTGCATCAAAATAGAATGAACGTATTTTTTAGGGCCATACTGCTTGGTAATTGGCCCGGACAACTGGTAAATAAAAGCGACAACCTTCATGAGTGAAACCACCCGTATCGATAAATGGCTATGGGCAGCCAGATTTTTTAAAACCCGCAGCCTGGCCACCAATGCCATAGAGCTGGGCCGCGCCCTGCAAAACGGGCAGCGCGTCAAACCTGCACATAATGTCAAAGTCGGCGACCTGATCGAGGTGCAACAGGCTGAGCAGGTATGGCAGGTCAGGGTTTTGCGCATACTGGAAACCCGTGGCTCGGCCACCATCGCCCAGACCATGTATGAAGAAACCGCAGAGAGCGCAGCAAAACGCGCGAAGGCAGCAGAAGACAGAAAGTATTTCCGGGAACCAACTGCCACCATGGCAGGCAGACCCACCAAGCGCGACAGGCGACAACTGGACCAGACGCATAATCAGGAATTATTCAGTAATGAGTCAGGACTAAGCAAAAAACAAAAAAAGAAAGGCAGGAGGCAAAGTACTTAGGACTTACGCAAAATTGTCCCAGCAAGGCTATCGCGGATAGGAAACCTCCCTTGCAGGGGAGGTTCGTTACGTTGGCAGACAACATGTTGTCTGAAACCCCAACTCCACCGCAGCGACGAAGACAGTACTTTAGTACGGCTAGGAGCTGCAACGCAGCTGGGGCGGTTTTGCGTAGGTCCTTATAATAGATACTCTCCTCTAAAGACGGAATCTGGTTTGACTTTTCATGCGCTGTGCATAATAGTACGAGCGTTCGATAAATTCATTTGTTTGCATCACTTTTTGCTTCATTTAATGGTCAATACGGGCAGACATGAATCTTTTCAACACAATCAATGTAATATGAATATGACATCAAAATTCATGCGCAAGGGGGAACTGACCCGCGCCGCCATTCTGGACGTAGCCCTGGATGCTGCCAGCCGTGATGGTATCGAGGGGCTGACCATAGGTTTGCTGGCTGACAAGATGAACATGAGCAAGTCTGGCGTGTTCGCCCATTTCGGTTCGCGTGAAGATTTACAGATCGAAGTGCTGAAGTTGTACCACCATCATTTCGAGCAAGAGGTGTTCTATCCAAGCATGAAAGAAGAACGTGGCCTGCCGCGTTTGCAATCCATGTTTGCCTTATGGGTCAAGCGCGTTACGGTAGAGATTGCATCTGGCTGTATCTATATCAGCGGAGCAGCCGAATACGATGACAGGGCTGGGCCTATCAGGGATGAGCTGGTTGGTATGGTCCACGCGTGGCAGGGTGCCTTGCACCGCGCCGCAGCACAGGCGATACAACTGGGCCATTTGCGTGATGATGTCGAGCCTGAACAGATTGTGTATGAGATGTATGGCCTCATATTAGCCCTGCACCATGATGCGAGATTCTTGCGCAAACCGGGTAGCGTGGGCCGTGCCGAAGTCGGATTTGAACGAATGATCGAGTATTACGCGCCGGTGCAGGTCACAGCCTGAATTTAGCAGGATTTAAGAGACACCGTCGCAAACAATTTGTATCCACATTTACCGTTTTAACTTTGCCGTCAGGAGAAAATCATGGGTCAATATATCGCTCCATTGCGTGATATGCAGTTCGTGTTGCATGAGCTGTTGAATGTAGAAGAAGAATTGAAACAGCTGCCCAAGCACGCTGATGTTGATGGCGACATCATCAACCAGATTTTGGAAGAAGGCGGCAAATTCACTTCCAATGTATTGTTTCCACTGAACCACTCCGGTGATCGCGAAGGCTGCCACCACGACAAGACCAACCACACCGTCACAACACCAAAAGGCTTTAAAGAAGCCTACAAGCAATACGTGGAAGCTGGCTGGCCTGCATTGTCTTGCGACCCGGAATTCGGCGGCCAGGGCTTGCCACTGGTGGTCAACAATTCTTTCTATGAAATGTTGAATTCATCGAACCAGGCCTGGTCCATGTATCCGGGTTTGTCCCATGGTGCCTATGAATGTATCCATGAGCATGGCACGCCAGAACAAAAATCCCTGTACCTGCCCAAGTTGATCTCTGGCGACTGGACTGGCACCATGTGCCTGACCGAGCCACATTGCGGTACTGACCTGGGCATGCTGCGTTCCAAAGCAGAACCGCAGGCTGACGGCAGCTACAAAATCACAGGCGCAAAGATTTTCATCTCTGCCGGTGAACACGATATGTCAGAAAACATCGTCCATCTGGTACTGGCACGTTTGCCAGGCGCACCAGAAGGTTCGAAAGGTATTTCCCTGTTCATCGTTCCTAAATATCTGCCAAATGCAGATGGCAGCAATGGTGCACGCAATCCTATTTTCTGCGGCGCGATTGAAGAAAAAATGGGTATCCACGGCAATTCTACTTGCCAGATGAACCTGGATGGTGCGACTGGCTGGTTGATTGGTGGTCCGCACAAGGGTTTGAATGCGATGTTCGTATTCATGAATGCTGCACGTCTGGGCGTGGGCATGCAAGGCTTGGGTCTGACAGAAGTGGCTTACCAAAATGCCCTGGTCTATGCAAAAGACCGTATCCAGATGCGCAGCCTGTCTGGCCCTAAGGCACCGGATAAGCCAGCTGACCCTATCATTGTCCACGCTGACGTACGCCGCATGCTGTTCACAGCAAAAGCCTACGCAGAAGGTGCACGCGCATTCTGCTCCTACGTTGCCCTGCAACTGGATAAAGAACTGAATCATCCTGATGAACAAGTCCGTAAAGACTGCGCTGACGAAGTCGCCTTGCTGACACCAGTCATCAAAGCTTTCATCACGGACAATGCATGGACAGCAACGTCCGAGTGCTTGCAAGTTTACGGTGGCCACGGTTTCATCGCTGAATGGGGCATGGAGCAATATGTACGCGATGCCCGCATCAACATGATTTATGAAGGCACAAATACAGTACAGTCCCTGGACTTGCTGGGCCGTAAAATCCTGATGGATAATGGTGCAAAACTGCGCAAATTCGGTGCCAAGGTACAAGCTTTTGTTGAAGCCAATGGCACTAACGAAGCACTGGCAGAATTCGTTACTCCACTGGCTGAGCTGGGCGACAAAGTCACCAAGCTGACCATGGAAATCGGCATGAAAGCCTTCCAGAATCCGGATGAAGTCGGCGCTGCTGCCGTGCCTTATCTGCGCGTAGTCGGTCACCTGGTCTACAGCTATTTCTTTGCACAAATGGCAAAAATCGCTCTTGAAAAACAAGATTCTGGCGACAAGTTCTATGTCTCCAAACTGGCAACAGTGCGTTTCTACTTTGCCCGCCTGTATCCGGAAACAGCGATGCTGATCCGCCAGGCACGTTCTGGTTCTGCCAATTTGCTGGCACTCGAAGCTGATTTGTTCTAATCAAACATGCGCCCCTTCCCATGTACATGGGAAGGGGCGTTCTACCTGAGGTTAAAAATGACCAATTTCATCGTTAAAAAAGTCGCCGTTCTTGGCGCTGGCGTGATGGGTGCGCAAATTGCTGCTCACTGTATCAATGCAAAGATACCTGTAGTCCTGTTTGATCTGCCAGCCAAGGAAGGCCCAAAAAACGGCATCGTCCTGCGCGCTATCGAGAACCTGAAAAAGTTGAATCCTGCGCCACTGGGCAACAAGGATGACGCCGCTTTGATCGAAGTCGCCAATTACGAAGACAATCTCGACGTGCTGGCCGGTTGCGACCTGATCATTGAAGCCATTGCAGAACGCATGGACTGGAAACATGATCTGTACAAAAAGGTGTCTCCGCACATTGCACCAAATGCGATTTTCGCATCCAACACTTCCGGCCTGTCCATCACAGCCCTGTCTGACGGCTTTGATGCAGAACTGAAAGCCCGTTTCTGCGGCGTGCATTTCTTCAACCCACCGCGCTATATGCACTTGGTGGAATTGATTCCTACCGTTGCAACCCGTCCAGAAATCATCGACCAGCTCGAAGGCTTCCTGACGACATCCCTGGGTAAAGGCGTAGTGCGCGCCAAAGACACACCTAACTTCATCGCCAACCGCGTCGGTATCTTCGGCATGCTGGCAACGATTTATGAAGCAGAAAAATTTGGTCTGACCGTCGATGTCGTCGATGACCTGACAGGCAAAAAACTGGGCCGTGCTTCTTCCGGTACTTTCCGTACTGCTGACGTGGTTGGTCTCGATACCATGGGCCATGTCATCAAGACCATGCAAGACAATCTGTCTGATGATCCTTTCTTCGCTGTCTATAAAACACCTGAAGTGCTGGCCAAACTGGTCGCTGCAGGTGCTTTGGGTCAAAAATCCGGTGCCGGTTTCTACAAAAAAGTCGGCAAGGACATCCAGCGTCTGGACTTCGCGACAGCACAATATGTGACTGGCGGCGCCAAGGCTGACGACGTCGTCGCCCGCATGCTGAAAGAAAAAGACCCGGTCAAGAAAATGAAAACCCTGCGTGAATCGACCAATGTACAGGCACAGTTCCTGTGGGCGATTTTCCGTGATGCCTTCCATTACATCGCTGTGCATGGCGCAACGATAGCCGACAATGCACGCGACATCGACTTTGCGATGCGCTGGGGCTTTGGCTGGAATGTAGGCCCGTTTGAAACATGGCAGGCATCTGGCTGGCAAGAAGTGGCAGGCTGGGTCAAGGAAGATATCGACGCAGGCAAGGCACTGTGCAATGCACCGCTGCCAGCCTGGGTATTTGATGGCCGCACCGGTGTTCATACCGCCGAAGGCTCATGGTCATCAGCCAGTGCTAGCTACTCACCACGTTCCACTCTCGCAGTGTACGATCGCCAGGCCTTCCGTGCACCAGTACTGGGTACAGGCGCGGCAACAGGTGCAAATGCCGGCACGACTTTCTTTGAAGATGAATCCGTCCGTATCTGGCATCAGAATGACGACGTACTGGTCCTGTCACTGAAAACCAAGATGCATGTGATTGGCCCAGGCGTCATCGAAGGCATGGAAAAAGCCATCGCTGAAGCCGAGAAAAACTTCAAGGGTCTGGTCATCTGGAGTGCAGATGCGGCTGACGGCGGTGCCTTCTCTGCGGGTGCTGACTTGCAAGCCATGCTGCCTTTATTCATGTCCGGTGGTGTCAAGGCAATCGAGCCAGCAATCTCCCGCCTGCAAGATGCACATCAGGCTTTGAAATATGCCAATATCCCTGTAGTTGCTGCCGTATCCGGTCTGGCACTCGGTGGTGGTTGCGAATTGATGATGCACGCAGCAAAACGCGTGGCATCCATCGAGTCTTACATCGGTCTGGTAGAAGTGGGCGTAGGCCTGGTTCCTGGCGGTGGTGGTTTGAAAGAAGCAGCAGTACGTGCAGCGGCAGATGCCAAAGGCACAGATTTGCTGCAGTTCCTGAAAAATTACTTCACCAACGCAGCCACAGCCGCCGTCTCCAAATCTGCGCTGGAAGCACAGAAGATGGGTTATTTGTCTGCGGATGACGTGATCGTCTTCAACCCTTACGAATTGCTGCACGTTGCCAAGGTCGAAGCACGCGCCATGTTTGATGCCGGTTACCGCGCACCACTGCGCAAGCTGGTGCCAGTCACTGGCCGTCATGGTATTGCCACGATCGCTGCCCAACTGATCAATATGCGTGATGGTGGCTTCATCTCTGCACATGACTTCAAACTCGGCAAAATGATTGCCGAAGTGGTTTGCGGCGGTGACATCGATAATGGCAGCCTGGTCAGCGAGCAATGGCTGCTCGACATGGAGCGCAAAGCGTTTATGGAATTGCTGAATCATCCAAAAACACAAGAGCGCATTATGGGCATGATGCAAACTGGCAAGCCAGTCCGTAACTAAATAGAAAAGCTTACAGACCAAAAACCTTTGGACACAGAGACACGGAGACACAGAGATGGCACAGAGAACACCCTGTTGTTTTGATTTTCTCCGTTTTTCCTCTGTGTCTCTGTGCCTCTGTGGTGAGGGGTTTTTGAAGAGTAAGCCTGAGCTGACCTTAACGAATTGAGGTAATCAAAAATGACTAAACAACTCCAAGACGCCTACATCGTCTCTGCTACCCGTACCCCGATCGGCAAATCTGGTCGCGGCATGTTCCGTAACACCCGCCCTGATGACTTGCTGGTGCGCGTACTGCAATCTGCTTTTGCGCAAGTGCCTAATCTTGATCCTAAACTGGCTGAAGATGCCATCATTGGTTGTTCTTTCCCTGAAGGCGCACAAGGCCTGAACCTGGCACGTATGGGTATCTTGCTGGCAGGTTTGCCTAACACTATCGGTGGCGTCACCATTAACCGTTATTGCGCATCCGGCATCACTGCTGTTGCGATGGCGGCAGACCGCATCCGTGTTGGCCAGGCTGACGTGATGATCGCCGGTGGTGTCGAATCCATGTCCATGGTGCCTATGATGGGTAGCAACCCATCAATGAACATGGCTATCCTGAAAGATGAAAACGTAGGCATGGCCTACGGCATGGGTCTGACAGCAGAAAAAGTAGCCCAGCAATGGAAAGTATCCCGTGAAGCACAGGATGCATTTGCCCTGCAGTCGCACCAACGTGCCATCGCCGCGCAAAACGCTGGCTACTTTGATGCTGAGACTACTTCTGTCGATATCATCGACCGTGTGCCTAACCTGGCAACTGGCGAAATCGAACTGAAAACCCGTACCGTCAGCCGTGACGAAGGCGCACGTCCAGATACTTCCATCGAAGGCCTGGCAAAACTGAAACCTGTGTTCGCCGCCAAAGGCAGCGTCACTGCAGGTAACAGCTCACAAACTTCCGACGGCGCTGGTGCCCTGATCCTGGTCAGCGAAAAAATCCTGAAAGAATTCAACCTGACACCACTGGCACGTTTCGCTTCTTTTGCAGTACGCGGCGTACCACCAGAAATCATGGGCATAGGTCCTAAAGAAGCCATCCCGGCAGCATGCCGTGCCGCTGGCATCACGCAAGACCAGATCGACTGGTTTGAATTGAATGAAGCTTTTGCTGCACAATCCCTGGCCGTGGTACAAGATCTGGGCCTGGACCCAGCCAAGGTCAACCCTATGGGCGGCGCGATTGCCCTCGGCCACCCACTGGGTGCAACTGGTGCGATCCGTTCTGCAACGACGATACATGCACTACATCGCAACAACCTGAAATACGGCATGGTCACCATGTGCGTAGGTACAGGTATGGGCGCAGCAGGTATTTTTGAACGCATGTAAGCTGCTTGCCTGAACAAAAAATGAACCGCGCAGACTGTATTTTCTGCGCGGTTTTTTTTAAGGAGCCGAGTTTGAAGGAGATGTGATGGAGACGGTACAAATTATTACTGCAGATGGCACTGCGCTGACAGCTAAAAAATTCACACCCACAGGCGCAATAAAATCAGTCGTCGTCATGCCGGCTGCCATGGGTGTGAAACAAAATTTCTACGAGCCTTTCGCTGAGTTTTTGGCGGAGAATGGCATAGCTGTTTTGAGTTTTGATTACCGCGGCATGGGCGAATCCATACCTGAGCAATATCGTAATTCATTACGTGGCTTTGATGCCGACATCCTGGTCTGGGCAGAGCGTGATTACAATGCCGCCCTCAAGACTGCCAAGGAATGGCAAACGGATGTACCTCTGCTCATCGTCGGCCACTCGCTTGGCGGGCAACTGCCTGGCCTGGTACCAGACAACCATCTCATTGATGGCATGCTGACAGTCGGTTGCGGTAGTGGCTACTGGCGCGATAATTCACCGCAATTGAAACGCTTTGTCTGGCTCATGTGGTATTTCCTCGTGCCTTTGTATACCCGTATCTGGGGTTATTTCCCCGGTAAAAAAATGCGCAAGGTCGGTGATTTGCCCAAGGGGGTGATTTATCAATGGTCACGCTGGTGCCGCAGCCCTGAATATTTTGTGAAAAAAGATGGTAGCCCCATGCAAACCGGTCACCATAAAATCCACAAGCCCATATTGTGCATGAGCTTTACTGACGATGAAATGATGAGCCGCCGCAGCATAGACAGCATGCATGACTACTACAGCAATGCCAGGGTTGAACGCCGTTATATCAATCCCAAAGACGTTGATGCCAGACGCATAGGACATTTTGGCTTTTTCCGCCCACAGTTCCGCAACACACTTTGGCAGCAAGCCTTACAATGGCTGACTACTGCACCACAATCTACCTGATCAATACCTGACATTAAGAGACAACAATAATGGATATCCTGACCCACAAAGAAAATGGTATTTTGACGATCAACTTCAATCGTCCAGAAAAGAAAAACGCCATCACCCAGGCCATGTACCAGGCCATGGCAGACGCACTGCGCGATGCAGAAACAGACGTGGCCGTACGCGCCATCCTCATCACCGGCAAGCCAGAAATTTTCACCGCCGGCAATGATCTTGAAGACTTCATGAAAAACGCCCGCAGCCTGGCCGAGCCAGACGCCGTGCCACCGGTCTATCAATTCATGCAAGCCTTGAATGAATCAGGCAAGCCAGTAATAGCCGCAGTCTCCGGCGCCGCTGTCGGCATAGGCACCACGCTGCTCATGCATTGCGACATGATTTACCTGGCTGATAATGCCAAATTGTCCATGCCATTCACCCAGCTTGGCCTGTGCCCTGAATTTGCCTCCAGCATGATATTCCAGCAAATCGTTGGCTATCAACGCGCCGCAGAGAAACTGATGCTCGGCGAAGCCTTCAGCGCTGCCGAAGCCTTTGAAATCGGCTTTGTCAATAAAGTCCTGCCTCTGGAAGAACTGCTGCCTTACGCCCAGCAACAGGCCGCCAAACTCGTGGCATTACCAGCTGCATCCATACGTGCCACCAAGCGTCTGATGAAAGGCAGCCAGCCAGCTGCCATCAGCACCAAGATGACAGAAGAAAACAAGTACTTCTCAGCGATGTTGAATGCACCCGAAGCGAAAGAAGCGTTCATGGCTTTTTTCCAAAAGAGGAAGCCAGACTTTAGTCAGTTCAATTAAACGATAGTCGGTCTCAAATTTTGCTGACCGATTGCCTGCCGCAAAAGTCAGATTGCCAAATGTCGGAAAAGCCTGCTTGAAAGCCAGGCTTTTTGTATTTCAATATGGATGATATAAATGATGTGACATATCATTTTAGCCATTCAAAAGAAGCAACAATAGCGAAGAATGAGGCGAAGCGAGAAGCCAACTTATCATAGCGTGTTGCAATTCGTCTGAATTGTTTGATTCTCGCAAAAAAACGTTCGATTACATTGCGGTTGCGATACTGAAAAGCATCAATTTCTCTTGGCTCTTTCCGGTTCGATTTTGACGGGATCACAACCTTCGCATTTCTCTCTTGAATGCGCGCAATCAAAGCATTGGCATCATAAGCTTTGTCTGCCAGTACTGCTCCTGGCTGTAGGTCTTTGAGTAATGCCTCTGCTTGCGTCACATCATGACAATGACCCCCAGTAAGCAGGAAACGGGCTGCTTGCCCCAAGCCTTCCACACATACATGAATTTTAGTAGTCAATCCCCCGCGAGAACGGCCAAGAGCTTGCTCTCCTTTTTTTTGGCTGCGCCCGCTGCGTGTTGGTGTGCTCTCACCACTGTGCTATCAAGGTACACCTCTTCAAAATCAGCTTCTTCTCGCAACACAGAAAAAATACTTTGCCAACAATCTCGTTCAGACCACCGCGCAAAGCGCGTATAGACCGTGTTCCAGTAGCCAAACTCAACCGGCAAATCTCGCCACGGACTACCTGTGCGGGCTATCCACAACACTGCTTCAATAAACAGCCTGTCATTTCCACCAGCCCTGCCTCCGCCTCCTGTTCGTCCAGGCAACAGCCTCTCTATTCTTGCCCATTGATCGTCACGCAACAACATTCTCGACATCCTTGATTCGCCCAAATTCAAGGATGTAAACACATTTTCGGAAAAGTTAACAGCCCTCATGCAAAATAGATATGTCAACACGCCCTAGTTTTATGCTGAAGCCATGGAATTTGTTTGTAGTTGGGGATTTTAGCCATGCAGCGTAGAACTTTATTGCAACTTGCCTGCTTGTCGGGTTTATTGCCAAGCCTTGCCTTGTCACAAGACAGCAAGCTGTTGCAAATTTCCACGTTGATAGAAAAAGACCCGGCCACAAAGATAGCAGAGAGAATCATGGAGATTGCTTACCGCAAGCTGGGCATGAGCATGAATATCCACTATCTGCCAGGTGAACGTTCTTTGCGCAGTGCCAATAATGGTGAAATGGATGCCGAGCTGTACCGCAAGCTGGGCATGGACAGGGATTATCCCAACCTGGTCATTGTTCCAGTTCCTTTATTGACGTATGAAATTGTTATCTTTACTAATGGCACCAATTTTGTTGTCAGCGGCTGGGAGAGCCTGCGGCCTTATACGATAGGCTTTGTCAAAGGCATCAAGATCATTGAACAAAACACGACAGGGATGAAGCTGGAATCAGCTCCCACAGTGCGCCAGGCATTTCAAAAGATGCTGCTGGGGCGCTCTGATATTGTCGTATCCAACCGCATCTCTGGCCAGGCTGTGCTGGATGAGATGAAGCAGACAGATATCACCGTGCTCACGCCTCCTCTGGCGACTTTCCCGGTATTTCATTACCTTAACAAGAAACATGCAGCGCTGGTACCTGCCTTGACTGAGGTTTTACAGAAGATGCAAAAGGACAAGACCATTGAGGGCATACAACATGCTGTACTCGCAGAGATACAGCGTGGGAATTAGGCAGGATGATAGTGTCTTTCAGATTAAAAAAACGCAGTAAAGAAAACTTTGCTGCGTTTTTTCAGTAATGATGCAGGTTCACTGCAAATTACGCATGCGGGCACGCATAGGCTTGAGTACGGCCAGCGCCATGATGGCGGCCAGAGCATTCAAACCTGCGGCGATGTAGAACACTTCGTGCCAGCCTTTATAGGCTTCTACTACATATACAGACAGTGGCACCAGCAGCGATGCCGTACCCTTGGCGGTGTAGAGTAGTCCAGCATTGGTTGCGGCAAATTTACTGCCAAAGGTGTCGCCGCAAGTGGAAGGGAAGAGGCTGTAGATTTCACCCCAGCCAAAAAATACCAGGCCAGTCAGCAAGACGAAAAGGACAGGGTCTTTACCAAAAATGCTCAGCGCCAGTATGCCTACCGCTTCCATGGAAAAGGCAATGAACATGGTGTTTTCACGACCGATATTATCGGATACCCAGCCAAAGAAAGGGCGGGTGACGCCGTTGAAAATACGGTCCAGTGACAGGGCAAAGGTCAGGGCAGGCAAGGTGAAGCCTATCAGTGATACAGGAATTTCAGCAATTTTGAAATCCTTGGCAATAGGAGCCAGTTGTGCTGTCGCAACCAGGCCGCCAGCAGCCATCATGACGAACATCAAATACATGACCCAGAACACTGGTGTCTTGATCATTTGCTTCCAGGTGAAATCTACCTTGGTCTGGCTGACACGTGCTGCTGGTGCTGCGGTAGTCGGAGCAGTCTTTGGCGTGCTCAACAAGAAGGACAGCAAGAATACCACCAAGCCCTGGCCCAGACCAAAATACAGGAAGGCTGATTCATAGCCACTGTTCTTGATCATGGCTGAAATAGGGATGATGGTCAGCGCCGACCCCATGCCAAATCCGGCGGCGGTCAGGCCCGCTGCCAGCCCACGGCGGTCAGGGAACCATTTGAGCGCATTGCCCACGCAGGTGCCATATACAGCACCAGCGCCAATACCGCCGATTGCTGCAGCGAGATACAGTATCGTCAGGGAATCAGCATAGGAGTTCATGATCCAGGCCACGCCTATCAGCAAACCACCGACCATCACGACAGGGCGGGGACCGAATTTATCAACCAGGTAGCCTTCTACCGGCACCAGCCAGGTTTCTGTCAGCACAAAGATGAAAAATGCAACCTGTATGGCTTTGCGGCCCCAATGGTATTTTTGATCGAGGGGATCAACAAACAAGGTCCAGCCGTATTGCAGATTGGCGATCATCGCCATGCAGATGATGCCTAGCAATAATTGCAGCCAGCGGTACTGCGAGGCGGTTGCTACCAGAGGTAGTTCTGGCTTGAGGGATATTTCCGGAGCCATGCGCCTGTCCTTTAATCAGAATCTGAGAGGTGAATAGAAGCAATGCTGGGTCACACTGGAGATACAGAATCATATGCAAAAAATTTTGTCGAATTTGCTAGCCGATTCGACTAGATTATCATAAGACATTTAAAGCTATTTGATAAAAATACCTTTAGCATATGCTTATTTGTTAAGAATTCAAATTCGCTCCCTACCTTATTGATATGACACATTGGTTACGCTTTGAACATGAAAATCAGTCTGGCTTTGGTAGCCTTGAAGCTGGCATCATCACCGTCTGCGAAGGAGATTTATTTACGAATCCCATACCCACAGGACAGACACTGGCACTGAGTGAAGTGCGTCTGCTCACACCCAGCCAGGCTTCAAAAATGATAGGTCTGTGGAATAATTATCACGAGCTGGCAGACAAACAGGGCCAGGCCATTCCTGACGAGCCTTTGTACTTCATCAAGACTTCCAACTCCTACCTGCCGCACGATGGCATCATCAAACGCCCCCCGCATATGAAGGCAAAATCCTGTACGAAGGTGAACTCGGCATCGTCATCGGCAAGACTTGCTGCAACGTGAGTGAGGAGGTGGCCTCTGCCAGTATTTTCGGCTACACCTGTGTCAATGATGTGACAGCATTGGAATTATTGCAACGTGATGCCAGCTTCGCTCAGTGGTGCAGGGCCAAGAGTTGCGACAGCTTTGGTGTGTTCGGGCCTGTGATTGCTACCGGGCTGGACGCACAAACGTTGACGGTCAAGACATTGTTAAACGGCAAGGAGCGGCAAAATTATTCCTGCCGCGATATGATCTTTACCCCGGCACAGATCGTCAGCATGATTTCACGCGAGATGACATTATTTGCGGGCGATGTCATTGCCTGTGGTACTTCGACAGGCGCAGGCCCCCTGCGTAGCGGCCAGGTGGTAGAAGTTGTGATAGATGGCATAGGCAGTTTGCGCAATAGTTTTGACAGTCTTGAGGATAAAAATATATGAAGATAGCGGTAGTGGGTGCAGGTGCGATTGGCGGCTACCTGGCAGTAAAACTTGCGCAGGCTGGGCATAAGGTCAGTGTGGTGATACGCGGTGCCAACTTGCAGGCCGTGCGTGAAAACGGCATGAAACTGATCATGGATGATGGCAGCGAACATGTGGCAAATATCTTCGCTACTGACCGTATTGCCGATTTGCCGGTGCAGGATGTCGTCATCCTTGGCATGAAGGCGCATCAGGTTGCGGCAGTGGCTGCCGACATACCTGCCTTGCTGGGTCCAGAATCCATCGTCGTGACAGCGCAGAACGGTGTGCCCTGGTGGTATTTCCAAAAACATGGCGGTGACTACGAAGGGCGCAGGGTAGAAGCAGTTGATCCTGGTGGTGTGGTAACTGCCCACATAGACATCGACAAAGTCATAGGCTGCATCATTTACCCTGCTTGTGAAATCATTGCGCCTGGCGTCATCAAGCATATAGAAGGCAACCGTTTTTCACTCGGTGAAATTGATGGCAGCGATACGCCACGCATACTTGAGCTGGCGGATGCTTTGCGTGTAGCTGGTTTCAAGGCCCCGATCTCGTCCGACATCCGTTCAGAAATCTGGCTCAAGCTCTGGGGTAACCTGAGCTTCAACCCTATCAGTGCATTGACACATGCGACACTGGTAGATATCTGCGAATTTGCACCTGTACGTGAACTGGTCGCG
The DNA here is from genome assembly GCF_009937955.1 of Undibacterium sp. KW1. Classification (NCBI taxonomy): domain Bacteria; kingdom Pseudomonadati; phylum Pseudomonadota; class Betaproteobacteria; order Burkholderiales; family Oxalobacteraceae; genus Undibacterium; species Undibacterium sp. KW1. Next base: position 821,166 of record NZ_AP018439.1, read on the forward strand.
CGCATGATGCGTGAAGGCCAGGCGATAGGCGAAAAGCTGGGTGTGAATTTCAAGGTCAGCATAGACAAGCGTATCGCCGGTGCCGCCGCTGTCGGCAAACACAAGACTTCCATGTTGCAGGATATTGAAGCTGGCCGCTCCATAGAACTTGAGGCGCTGGTCGGTACCGTCATAGAAATGGGCAGGATCACTGAAACGCCTACGCCAAATATAGAAGCAGTGTATGCATTGACTGCGCTGCTGGCACGTACAGTGCAGGAACAAAATGGCAAACTGCGTATTCAATAGTTAATAAGCAGTAGTCAGTAAGCAAAAGAAATAAACAGAAGAAGTCAGCGACTGAACTGTACTGCATCAAAGGATTTACTTTTTATCTTAGAAAGCAATCATGCAAAGATTTTCTACACTCGTCGAACTACTCGCCGTCGGCGCTGACGATGCCATCGCATTGCAGGCACCTGATGCCAAACCCCTGACCTACCGTGGCCTGCGCGCCAACCAGCAAAAGACCCTGGCTGCGCTGAACAGCTTTGGCATAGGCCGCCAGGACAGGGTTGCCATTGTCCTGCCGAATGGCCCGGAAATGGCCAGCGCCTTTGTCAGCATCGCTGCTGCCGCCACTGCTGCACCGCTGAACCCTGCTTACCGTGCTGACGAATTTGAATTTTATCTGTCTGACCTCAAGGCAAAAGCGCTGGTGGTAGAGAAGGGCAGTACTTCACCTGCTCTGGCCATCGCCGACAAGCTGAAGATACAGGTACTGGAACTGACACCCTGTGAAGAAGGCGCGGGTGCATTCACACTGACCCAGGTCAACCCTCAGCCTGCCAGTGCATCCTTTACACCTGGCCCCGCTGCGCCTGAAGATATAGGCTTGATCCTGCATACCTCAGGCACTACCTCACGCCCCAAGATCGTGCCACTGTCGAACATCAACATCTGCGCCTCTGGCTGCAACGTGCGTGACAACCTGCAATTGACTGCGGCTGACCGTGGCCTCAATATCATGCCGCTGTTCCATATCCACGGCCTGATCGCGGGTTTGCTGGCACCCTTGTCTGCTGGTAGCAGCATCTTTTGCACACCAGGTTTTAATGCCCTCAAATTCTTTGGCTGGATGACTGAGGCCAAGCCTACCTGGTATACCGCCGTACCGACCATGCACCAGACCATCGTTGCGCGGGCAGCACAAAATCATGAGGTGATTGCGGCCAATCCTTTGCGCTTCATACGCTCCTCTTCATCATCCATGCCACCACAAGTGATCAGCGAGCTTGAAGCTGCTTTCAAAACGCCTTTGATTGAAGCCTATGGCATGACTGAGGCAGCACACCAGATGGCCAGTAACCCGTTGCCACCTGCCAGGCGCATACCTGGTTCAGTCGGCATTGCCGCCGGCCCTGAAGTCGCCATCATGGATACAGAAGGCAATTTGCTGGAACGTGGCCTGACAGGTGAAATCGTTATCCGTGGCCCGAATGTGACGGCAGGCTATGAGAATAATCCCAAAGCCAACGCAGAAGCCTACACCAATGGCTGGTTCCGTACCGGTGACCAGGGCATCATGGATGTGGATGGTTATCTCAGCATCACTGGCCGCCTGAAGGAAATCATCAGCCGTGGCGGTGAAAAAATTTCTCCGCGTGAGGTTGATGAAATCCTCATGGATCATCCTGCGGTACAACAGGTCGTCACCTTTGGCATCCCCCACGAAAAGCTGGGTGAAGAAGTAGGCGCTGCCGTGGTACTGCGTGAAGGCACAAGCGCCACAGAAAAAGAATTGCGTGAATTTGCCGCCGTGCGTCTGGCGGATTTCAAGATACCGCGTAAGATTTTATTTCTGGAAGAAATACCCAAGGGCGCGACCGGAAAATTGCAGCGCATAGGTCTGGCGGCCAAGCTGGGTCTGTAAAAAGTAGTTTGGATGCACAAGCAAAAGGGGCGCAGATCTGATCTGCGCCCCTTTTGCTTGCGTCCATTTATTTACAGGCCAAGTCGTTTGGTGGCATCTGCCATCACGGCACTGTCCCAAGGTACAAAGCCTTTCATGTTGATGCCTTTTAAGGCTGCTTTACCAGCATCATTTTCACTAAGCTTGAGCAACAGGTTTTGTACTTTTTCACGCTGCTCATTCGTCAATCTTCTTGATGCCAGGAATTGCTTGATAGGGACAGGTTTGGTTTCGCCTATCACACGGCCACCTTTGGCAACCCAGTCTTTGATGACTGCACCAGATGCTGTTACGCCAGCTTCAACAAAGCCATTCTCCACCATGAAGGGCACAGCATCCTGGAAACGGGTAGCGCTAAAACGTGAAGCCGGGTCACGAAAGCCCAGTTCAGTCAGGTTGGCGATGAACATGACAGTCGTGATGGATTCCAACGATGGCACCCCAATTTTTTTGTCGCGCAGGTCAGCAATGGTTTTTACTGCAGAATCTCTCTTGATGAACACACGGGCACGATAGTCAGTATAGTCTTTGGCGCTGACCAGACCGACATACTTGCCGCTCTTGACTGCGCGCAGGCCTATATGGGCAGTGTGAATGAATACCAGGTCATAACGCTCAGCATCCAGACCTGCTTCAAAATTGCTGTATCTGTTCACAGCCTGCACCTTGACCACATGCTTGAGTTCTTTCTCCAGCAAATCCACCAGCGGCTTATAACGTTCAGAGATGGGGCTGCCATCCTGATAGGTCACACCTTCATTGACCGCGAGTACCCAATCCTGCGCACTGCTTGCCTGTGCCGTGAGGGTAAAAGAAATCAGGAGAAAAACACGTAGGGAAAGCATGGATGAAATCCAAAAAAGATGATTGAAAGCAAGTAATTGCTAGTATTGAAATTGAATTGAATAAACGCGCAACTTTTCCTGGAATTTCGGCAGAAGATCAAAGATTACCGAAATGATCTCAAGCATTTGAATTGGCGAGAGTTTTCTTGAGAAAGAAATGGAGTGCGGTTTCACCGCCGGCTGTATTTGCCGATGACAGGTGTTCTGCAGTTTAAAGTTTGATCTTGGTGTTGTGTGAGTTCACTTGGCATATTGCTAAAAATGAGCTCGAAGTGGCTATACAATATGCGGCAATGGAAAAGATGCCAATGCGTCGATGTGAAATCAGTAATATGATGAAAAGGCTTTAGCGACTGCCAACATAGTCACGTCAGGCTCTGACTGCCATGCCAGTTGCCCCTATTCAAGTAAGCCCGACAAAATTAATATCACTCAGGAGAATGAGATGGTCCGTCAAACCTCAGATGATTTCAAGCCAGAAGTATTGCAACTGTTTGACCAGTATGTCCATGGACAAATCGACAGGCGCGGTTTTCTGCAGTCAGCCAGTAAGTTTGCCGTAGGTGCGGTAACAGCAGAGGTATTGCTCCAGCAGTTAAGTCCCAATTTTGCCCAAGCACAACAAGTGCCCAAGACGGATGCGCGCATACAGGCGCGCTATGTTGAATATCCTTCGCCACAGGGTTATGGCACTTTGCGCGCGTATCTTGTCACGCCAACAGATGCGAAAGGCAAATTGCCTACGGTGCTGGTCGTGCATGAAAACCGTGGCCTGAACCCGCACATAGAAGACATCGCCCGCCGTCTGGCACTGGAAGGCTTTGTCGCCTTTGCGCCAGATGCTTTGGCACCCTTGGGCGGTTACCCCGGTGATGAAGAAAAAGCCCGCGAACTCTTCCCCAAACTTGATCAGACCAGGACACGTGCTGATTTTATAGAGGCCGCAGCTATCCTGAAAAAACTGCCAGAAGGGAATGGCAAGGTTGGTGTCGTTGGTTTTTGCTATGGCGGTAGTATTTCCAATTTCCTCGCGACCAGAATTCCCGATCTTGCTGGTGCTGTCCCTTTCTATGGTGGACAACCAACAGAGGAGGATGCCGCAAAAATCAAAGCCCCTCTACTCATCCATTACGCCGGGGTCGATGAACGTGTCAATGCCGGATGGCCAAAGTATGAGACTGCACTGAATAAGGCTGGTGTCAAATACCAGGCTTTTGTTTATGCGGGTGCCCAGCATGGTTTTAATAATGACACAACGCCACGTTATGACCAGGCTGCTGCAACGCTGGCATGGCAGCGCACTCTTGATTTTCTTAAGACCAATTTAAGAGCCTGACGTATCATTTTTGCCAGCGACCACCGATATTTTTCAACAAGATATTAGTAGCTGCAAGCTGGCGGTTGCGTATTGACAGCAAATTGGATTCGCTCGACAAGGCAGCATTCTGTGATGTGACTACATTCAGGTAACTGACGGTACCTGCCTTGTATTGTTCCTGCGTGATTTCAAGGTTGCGCTGGGCGGCTTGCAAGGCTTCTGTCTGCCATTGCAACTCTGCATCCAGCTGTCCCAGCACGACCAGATTGTCTTCCACTTCCTGCAATGAAGTCAGTACCGTCTGGCGATAAGTGGAGGCGGCGATATCTGCTGTTGCGCGAGCCTGGTCACTGGCCAACTGACGTGCACCGCCATCAAAAACAGACAGCAATAGCGAAGGCCCCAGCGACCAGACCAGGTTAGGCGCATCGATTAATTTACTCAGGGAAGAACTGCGGTAACCCGCATTGGCCGACAAGCTGATGTCAGGGAAGAAAGCTGCATCCTTGATGCCTATCTGGGCATAAGCCGCTACCAGCTTGCGTTCAGCCGCAGCGATATCTGGTCGGCGTTCCAGCAAGGTTGCCGGGATCAGCACTGGCACGGCTGGCGCTGCTGGCAAGGTAGCCGTATTGTTGATATTCAGGGCTGCCGGCGTTACGCCCAGCAGCACGGCAATCGCATGTTCGAGTTGCGCTCTTTGTGCCACGGCGTCTTTCAATTGCACCTGGCCGGTCGTCACTTGTATTTTGGCTTGCAAGACATCGCTTTGCCCAGCGACACCGGCCTTGTACCTGGCCTCGGTCAATTCCAGGCTGCGTTGATTGGAGGCTGTGGTTCTTTGCAATATGGCTTGCTGGGCCTCGGCCACGCGCATGGCAAAATAGGTTTGTGCGAGTGTCGCCTGGGCAGACAGGCGTGCAGCATCATAGTCATCACGGCTGGCTTGCAGGCTGGCGTTTGCCACGTCGGTGGCTTTCGACAACCTGCCCCATAAATCAATTTCCCACGAAGTATCGACGGCCAGTGAATAACTATTGCTGGTAGTGCGGCCATTCTGGCCTGAACCAGGGTTGCCACTGCGCGTGCCGCCCGCATTCAGTGATACCGTTGGCCACAATGCAGACTGACTGGCTTTGAATACCGCCTTGGCGTTGGCGATCTGGGCGGCGGCTGATTTCAGGTTCTCATTCCCCAGCAATAGCTTTTGTTGCAGTTCATTGAGTACAGGATCATTGAACATTTCCCACCAGGATTCTGACACTACAGCGTCTGAACTGGCGCGTGTGGCTTGCGCTGATTTCCAGTAGCTGGCTTCCTTGAATTCTGCGGTCAGCGGGACAGTGGCCGGAGGTGGTGCCTTGGTCTGTGCGCAGGCAGATAATAACAGTACCAATGTCAGCACAGCCAAGCGAGGAACAGATGAGCTTGGAAAAGATACAGGACGCAAGTTAATATTTTTTTTCATAATCGCTCTCATGCAGTATCCAAAGCGCCAGCGCTCGCTACTGCTTTTACTGGTTTTTTCTTGCGACGTAATCTGTCCATGCAGACAAACACGACAGGCGTGGTATACAAAGTCAGCAACTGGCTTAACAACAGGCCGCCGACAATGGCTATGCCCAGCGGTTGGCGCAACTCAGCACCATCACCTGTGCCCAGTGCCAGTGGCACGGCACCAAAGATGGCTGCCAGGGTAGTCATCAGGATAGGGCGCAGGCGCAGCAGGCTGGCGCGGTAAATTGCCGCACCGGCAGTCACGCTGCTGCCACGGCTGTTTGCCGCATGTTGTGCAGAAATCGCAAAATCGATCATCATGATGGCATTCTTCTTGACGATGCCTATCAGCAGTACCACACCGATCAGGGCGATGATGGAAAAATCAGTCTTGAACAACATCAGCGCCAGCAAGGCACCGATGCCTGCCGAGGGAAGAGTTGAGAGTATGGTCAGCGGATGGATCAGGCTTTCATACAGCATGCCCAGCACCAGGTAGATAGTGATAATGGCGGCCAGCACCAGTAGAGGCTGACTGCTCAAGGAGGACTGGAAAGCCTGCGCCGTACCCTGGAAGCTGCCATGCACGGATATCGGTACCCCCAGTTTGGCGATGGTGTCATTGATCGCATCCACCGCCTGCGACAATGCGACATCCGGTGCCAGGTTGAAGCTGATGGTGCTGGCTGGTGAACCGCTCTGGTGATTGACAGCCAGAGGTGTATTGGTGGTCTCTACCTTTGCCACGCTGGCCAGGGGTATGCGCACACCTTTGGAGGTAGTGACATACAGGCTCTTCAAACTCTCGGGGCTTTGCAGATAAGCAGGTGCCAGTTCCATCACCACGCGGTATTGATTCAGCGGGTTATAGATGACACCTATCTGGCGCTGCCCAAAGGCATCGTTGAGTGTGCTGTCGATGGCGCTGACGGTCAAACCCAGCCTGGCTACTGCATCGCGGTCTATCACCAGTGAAGTTTGTATGCCCTTGTCTTGCTGGTCGCTGTTCAGATCAGCCAGTTCAGGCAGTTGCGACAAGGCCTTGCGTATGCGTGGTTCCCAGGTGCGCAGGTCGGTCAGGTCATCTGCCTGCAAGGCATATTGCCAGGCGGCGTTACTTTGCCGGCCACCAATGCGTATATCCTGTACCGGCGACAAAAACAGATTGGCCCCCGGCAAATGGGCGAGCTTGCCGCGCAGGCGGTTGATGACCTGGTCCACACTCTCTTCACGCTCAGTCCTGGGCTTGAGTGAGATAAACATGTTCGCGCTATTGCGCTGGCCACCACCGGTAAAGCCTGTCGCATTGGCCACCGCAGGGTCGGCCAGCACAATTTTGCTGAAGGCATTGAGTTTCTCTTGCATTGAGGTGAAAGAGCTGGCCTGGTCAGCCTGTACGCCACCCATCATCAAGCCTGTATCCTGTTGCGGGAAAAATCCTTTGGAGATGGTGATGTACAGCGACACATTCAGGGCAATCACGCCAGCCAGTACAAGCAAGGTCAAGGGCTGATGCCGCAAGGTCCAGCGCAGGCTGCGGCGGTAACCACGCATCAGGCCACGCTGGAAGCGGGAAAGTGCGCGTGAGAATTTACCCGGTGCCTTGGTTTTTTCCACAGGCCGCAACAGGGCCGCTGCCATCATGGGCGTGGTGGTCAGAGATACCAGCATGGATACCAGGATGGAGACCGACAACACCACCGCAAACTCACGGAACAAGCGCCCGACTATGCCACCCATCGCCAGGATGGGGATGAAGGCGGCAATCAATGACAGGCTGATGGAGACGACTGTAAAGCCAATTTCGCGCGCACCCTGCAAAGCCGCTTCCATCGGTGTCTTGCCGCGTTCTATATGCCGCGAAATATTTTCCAGCACGACGATCGCATCATCCACTACAAAACCGGTTGCCACCGTCATGGCCATGAGCGAGAGATTGTCTATGCTGTAACCGAGCAAATACATGACGCCGAAAGTGCCAGCCAGTGAAACCGGCACCGCCACCGCAGGCAACAAGGCAGCACGGAAATTGCGTAAGAACGCGAACACCACGACGATGACCAGGCCAAAGGCAATCGCCAGTGTACGCTGCACTTCAGTGATGGACGCGCGTATGGTTGGCGTCCTGTCCATGACGACATTCACATCAATGGCCGGTGCGATGGAAGCGCGCAATTGCGGCAGCAAGGCGCGGATGGTATCGACAGTCTTGATGATGTTGGCACCAGGTGCCTTGTTCAGTATCAGCAGGATCGCTGGTGTACCGTTCGCCATGCCGTAATTGCGCACGTCCTGTACGCTATCGACCACTTCAGCGACGTCGCGCAGGCGCAGTGCCGCACCATTGGCATAGCTGATGATCAGCGGTGCATATTGCTCAGCTTTATAAGACTGATCATTGGCGCTGAGCTGCCAGTAATGCTGCTGGTCTTCGACCGAACCCTTGGGGCGGTTGGCATTGCTGGCTACCACCGTGGCGCGCACATTTTCCAGTGAAATACCATTCGCTGCCAGCTTGTTGGGATCTACCTCTATGCGCACTGCTGGCAATGCACCGCCACCTATGGTGACCTGGCCTATGCCATCGACCTGGGACAGGCGCTGTGCCAGTACGGTAGAGGCGGCATCATACATCTGGCCGCGTGTCAGTGTCTTGGATGTCAATGCGATGATCATCACTGGCGCATCTGCAGGGTTGACTTTGCGGTAAGTCGGGTTACTGGGCATGCCGGACGGCAGCATGGCGCGCGCGGCATTGATGCCAGCCTGCACATCGCGTGCTGCGCCATCAATGTCCCGGCTCATGTCGAACTGCAGCGTAATGCGCGAACTTCCCAATGATGAAGAGGAGGTGATCTCATTTACCCCGGCAATGCTGCCAAGCGCACGTTCCAGCGGTGTCGCGACTGTGGCTGCCATGGTATCCGGGCTGGCACCCGGCAGTGAGGCATTGACCGAGATGGTAGGAAACTCGACCTGCGGCAACGGCGCGATAGGCAGCAAAAAGTACGCGATGACACCCGCCAGCGCCACACCCAAGGTAATGAGTGCAGTGCCGACCGGGCGTTCTATGAAGGGGCGGGAAAGATTCATCTGCTCACGCCGCAGGTTCTGTTGCAGTTTCTGAATCTGGCTTGCGGGTAAACCTGCTGGCCAGCGCCGTGAAACCAAGATAAATCACTGGCGTTGTGAACAGCGTCAGCAACTGGCTGACGATCAGCCCACCGACCATGACCACACCCAGAGGGTGACGCAATTCACTGCCCACGCCAGAACCCAGCATCAGTGGCAGCGCACCCAGCAAGGCTGCCATGGTCGTCATCAAAATAGGGCGGAAGCGCAGCAGGCAAGCCTTGTGGATGGCTTCGCGCGGGTTCAGGCCTTCTTCACGCTGTGCATACAGTGCAAAATCGATCATCATGATGGCGTTCTTCTTGACGATACCGATCAGCAACACAATACCGATGATGGCGATGATACCCAGGTCCAGCCTGAATACCAGCAAGGCCAGCAAGGCTCCCAGGCCTGCCGAGGGCAAGGTCGAAAGTATGGTCAGTGGGTGTATATAGCTTTCATACAAAACACCCAGCACGATATACATGGTGACTATCGCAGCCAGTATCAGCAAGAGTGTGCTGGACAAGGATGCCTGGAAAGCCAGTGCAGCACCCTGGAAGCTGGTTTCCACGCTGATGGGCAAATGCAAGGCGGCTTCTTCTGCCTTTATCGCATTGACAGCATCACCCAGTGCCGCACCCTGGGCAAGGTTGAAGGAAATCGTCGCGGCAGGGAATTGCGCCGCATGGTTGACTGCCAGTGGTGCTATCCTTTCCACCACTCTGGCGACAGAAGACAGCGGCACCTGTACGCCATTCGTACCCGGTACATACAGGTTATTCAGCGCATCCATACCCACTTTATATTGTGGTGCTACTTCGAGCACCACGCGGTACTGGTTACTTTGGGTAAAAATCGTCGAGATCAGGCGCTGGCCAAAGGCGTTGTAGAGCGAGTTGTCTATCGCTGCGACACTGACGCCAAAGCGGCCTGCGGCATCCCTGTCTATATCTACATAGGCTTGCAGGCCCAGCTCTTGCTGGTCACTGGCGACATCGGCCAGTTGCGGCAGCTTGCGCAAGCGTTCGAGCAGGGCAGAGGTAGCGCGTGACAGTTCAGCAATATCGGGTGAACTCAGCATGAACTGGTACTGCGTTTTGGCTATCCTGTCTTCTATGGTCAGGTCCTGCACTGCCTGCATATAGATGGCGATGCCCGGCACCTTGCGCGTCAGCTCAGTCAGGCGTCTGGCAATCTGGGTAGCAGAGATCACGCGTACATTCAGCGGTTTCAGCACGATCAGCATGCGGCCTGCATTCAGGGTGGCATTTGCGCCATCCACGCCGATGAAAGATGACACACTTTCCACCGCCGGATCAGTCAGGATAACGCTGGCTAGCTCTTGCTGGTGTTCAGCCATGGCAGCGAATGAAGTAGATTGCGCTGCCTCGGTAATGGCCTGTATCTGACCGGTGTCCTGGACAGGAAAGAAACCCTTGGGGACAAAGATGTACAGCAAACCAGTCAGAGCCAGTGTCGCCACAAACACCAGCATGGTGGTTTTTTGCCTGTCCAATACCCACGTCAGCATGCGGCCATAGCCTGCAATGGTCTGGTCAAACATGCGGCCCACGGCACGCTTGACGGGGCCAAAGTCTTCTTCTTTTTCATGATGCAAAAGACGGGCGCACATCATGGGTGTCAGGGTCAGGGACACAAAGGCAGAAATCAATATCGAGACAGCCAGCGTAATCGCAAATTCATGAAACAGGCGGCCCACCACGTCGCCCATGAACAGCAGTGGTATCAATACTGCAATCAGGGAAACGGTGAGAGAAATGATGGTGAAGCCGATTTGCTGCGATCCCTTCAAAGCTGCTGCCATCGGCGATTCGCCTTCTTCGACATAACGGGCGATGTTTTCTATCATGACAATCGCATCATCAACCACAAAGCCCGTTGATATGACGAGCGCCATCAGCGTCAGGTTATTCAGGGAAAAACCTATCATGTACATGACACCAAACGTGCCTATCAGCGACAAGGGAACGGCAACACTGGGGATGATGGTAGCTGGCACACTGCGCAAGAAAACGAAGATCACGAATACCACCAGGCCTATGGCCAGCAGCAATTCGATTTCCACATCATCGACAGAAGCGCGTATGGTAGTGGTTCTGTCACTCAGTACCCGCACATCGACAGAGCCAGGCATGGCAGCCTGCAGACTGGGCAGCAAGGCCTTCACACGATCTACTGTCTGTATCACATTCGCGCCAGGCTGGCGCTGTACATTGAGAATAACAGCCGGGGCCTTGTCTGCCCATGCTGCCAGGCGCATGTTCTCGGCATCATCGACCATCGTGGCAACATCACGCAGGCGTATGGGGTTGCCGTTCTTGTAGGCGAAGATCAGGTTGGCATATTCTGCCGCGCTTTTCATCTGATCATTCGCATCAATCGTCGAGGCGCGCAGCGGGCCATCAAAGCTGCCCTTGGCCTGGTTGACATTGGCGCTGCCTATGGCAGTGCGCAAATCATCCAGTGAGAGGCCAAGATTGGCCAGTGCTGTAGGGTTGGCCTGTATCCTGACAGCAGGCCTGCGCCCGCCCGCAATACTGACCAGGCCGACGCCACGCACTTGCGAGATTTTTTGTGCCAGACGGCTCTCGACCAGATCATGTATGCGTATCACTGGCAGCGTGGTCGATGAAACCGCGATCGTCAATACCGGCGCATCCGCAGGGTTGACCTTGCTATATACCGGTGGCATCGGCAAATCACTGGGCAACAGATTACTGCCTGCATTGATGGCGGCCTGCACTTCTTGCTCGGCAACGTCGAGCGACAAGCTCAACTCGAACCGCAGGGTGATCACAGAGGCACCACCAGAACTGGTCGATGACATTTGCGCCAGGCCCGGCATTTGTCCAAACTGGCGTTCCAGCGGTGCCGTGACCGACGAGGTCATGACATCCGGGCTGGCACCCGGATAAAGCGTGGTCACCTGTATAGTGGGGTAATCAACTTCCGGCAAGGCCGCGATAGGTAACAGGCGGTAAGCCAGCAAACCGGCCAGCAAAATCGCCAGCATCATCAGCGAAGTTGCGACCGGTCTTTCAATAAACAGACGTGAGGGGTTCAGGGTAGCCATGGTTTGATGATGAGCTGATCGCCCTTATTTCCTGATTTCTGCTGCGGAGGAAGGGGCGGGAGCTGATGCCGCTGCTGGCGCTGAAGCAGGTACCGGTGCCGACGCAGACCCGGAAGCAGAAGCGCCGCCTCCCTTGCGTCGTTTGCCACCACCGCCGCGAGGTTCATCACCGCCGCCAGGCCTGGCTGATGCCGCGATGACTTCCACCTTGCCGCCATCGCGCAAACGGTCTGCGCCATCGGTCACCAATTGGTCACCTGGCCTGAGTTCAGCCTTGACGGCCACCCAGTCACCATCGGTGGCCAGTGTAGTGACAGGCTTCAACGTAACTACACCTCCTTCACCGACGACATACACAAAATTGCCTACCGTGCCGCGCTGTACCGAGGCAACGGGCACCGCCAGCGCATCTTTCATGGTATCGAGTTGCAGGCGTACATTCACAAACTGGTTGGGGAACAGACCATTGTCCTTGTTCGGGAACAGGGCCTTGACCTTGATTGTGCCTGTCGTCAAATCTATGCCGTTATCGGTATTGGCGACACTGCCTTCTGCCAGGATATTTTTTTGCTCCCTGTCCCATGCTTCTACCCGCAAAGGCACATCATTCTTCATTTGCTGGCGTAATTTATCGAGGCGTACATCGGGTATCGCAAATACGATGGCAACCGGCTGGGTTTGCGTAATTGATACCAGGCCATTGGTGTCCGAGCTATGCACGATATTGCCGAGGTCAGCCTGTTTCAAGCCAGCCAGGCCAGAGATGGGGGCGATTACGCGGGTATAACTCAACTGCAGTTTGGCATTATCTACTGAGGCCTGGTCAGACAGGATGGTTCCGTGCAGTTGCTGCACCAGCGCTTCTTGCGTATCCATTTGCTGCTTGGGGGCGGCCTGTTTTTCGACGAGCTCGCGATAGCGTTGCAAATCCAGTTCTGCATTTTTCAACTGCGCCTGGTCACGCGCCAGGGTACCCTGAGCCAGTGACAAGGCAATTTGAAAAGGCTTGGGATCTATCTGTGCCAGCAACTGCCCGGCCTGCACAGGCTGGCCTTCCTTGAAATAAATCGCCTTGAGTTCGCCATCTGCCTTGGTGCGCACAACAGCGGTGTTGGCGGCAGCAATATTGCCTATCGCCGTGACGATGAGGCGTATGTCACGCTTTTGCGCAGGCACGACGGACACTGGCTGCACCCTGTTGCCTGCATCACGTCCACCGCCTCGCTTACCTGAATTTCCTGAGGGGGCATTGCTTGCATCTGCTGGTGAACTGGCATTTGTGCGGTGGTAATACCACCAGCCACCTGCCGCTACTGCAATAAGGATCAATACGGCAACAGCCGTTTTCCAATTGACGATTCTTGATGTCATCTTCATGCCTTCACACTGTCGGTACTGAAACGAATAGCAAATTAATTGGTATCCAGGTGTATCTTGCAGAGAATTTTTCGCGCCTGGTACTGATGAAAAAAGTGATAGCGCAGAACAGGTGTTTGCAGCAGGAGCAATATTGCAGGAACGGTGAGGCCATCTCAATAATTGCCTATACATACAGCAATGTCAACGATAGTCTGGCCTGGGGGATTCATACAGATGCACATGCAATCCCGCAAGAAACTGAACAGCGCGTCACCCGCAAATCTTGATCATTCTCTCAAGAAATAAGTTCTAGTTGAAACTATACTATCGGAAAACAGGGATTCAATTCAAGGCGGAATTCAATTCGTTACGAAACTGAGAGAATACGTTACTTGCGCGGGCATGCATTAGGTTAATAATATTTCGAGGTAGCAGGTAAGCGTTTGCTTATTATCAGTTTTAAGGATGCATGCGTGGAAAACACGATATTTTCAGAATTGAAGTTTTGGCTCATGATGATAGCTTCGATAGTCATGCCTTTCGGCATTTACAGCTACCTCATATTGAAAAAAGCCATCTCAAAAAAAACTACCCTGATATTTGGATTTGCCCTGGTTGCCATTGCAGGCATGGATGTGTATTTTCTCAAGGTACTCTCAGCTGCTGCAAAACTGTCGCCCTCACTGGCCGACGATACGATATTCGTTTCCGAGATTTCACTGGCGCTGTATCTCGTGCCTGCCATGTTTGGCGGCATTGGGGTCAATATCATTTCCCATGTGCTGATCCAGCATCTGGATGAGGCGAACCAGCGCTTCAAGAAAGAACATCCAGAATCATGAACTTTTCGGCTGTTGAAGGATTTTTTTTCGATACAATACAGCCCCACGATGGGACTGCATTGTTATTGCGATTGACAGCTACTTACTTAAAAGCTTTGATCAGGGCTTCAAATTGCGTTCCCATGGACTTGTCATGGGCCGTGACTGGTGGCACTTCACGGTTTACACCCAGTAATTGATACACTGCCATTTGCGCAGCACGCACTGAATATTCCACCGTAAAGACCACATCGTCCGGCACTTCGACAAACTGGCTGATGAAGGCAAAGTTTTTTGTACCTGGCGGCACAGGCAAAGGACGGTCGCCAACTGAGCGGGGCATGAACATGCTGGTGATGTAAGGCATGCGGCAAGGGATGCAATTGGCATTATCAAAGACTTCGACATCAAAGCGCAGGTGGCCCAGCAATTCTTGCAGAATTTCTGCACCACTGCATTCGCTCATGGGTTTCGCCACATAATCGCCGATGCGGTCAGGGTAGAGCGCATAACCCCAGAATACCTGAACATCAGCTGGCTGATCAATGAAGTGCGGCTGGTGTGCCAGCACGATGGACATCAGCCAGTTGGAATCCTTGAAAGTCACCAGTCCGCCCGTACCGGCTTCGTTGCCGCTGAATTTTTGCATCAGGTCAAAGAAGCGCGGATCCTTGACCGTGACCGTGAACGATTCCCACCAGGACTGGGCGATGCAGTTATTAAAGGCGGCAGGATTACCCATGTCAGGCCTTTCAGTCGCAAGCTGTTCCCACAGGCGCCAGCCGCAACTATCCATTTTGCTGCGCTTTTCCGGCGCACTGCTCATTGAGCCCAGGCTGGACGCGTCCGTCATGGAACCGTTTTGCAGGAAAACCAGATCACCATCAGCAACCGTGATGCTTTCTGCCACGCCGTCACGCAGACATTCGAGACCAGTAACCTGGAACTGCTCATTGATCACAGTATGTGTCAGTTTTTGCACCTGGCAATTCGTGATGAATTGCACTCCATTTTGTTTCAGCCAGGTTTGCAGTGGTAATGCCAGCGAATCATATTGGTTGTAGATAGTGCGTTTCACACCAGCCAGAGTTTCTATGCGCGAAAATTCCATCATGAATCTGTGCAGATAGCGTTTGAACTCGACAGCGCTGTGCCATGGCTGGAAAGCAAACGTGGTCGCCCACATGAACCAGAATTCTGTCTCAAAGAAAGAAGGCGACAGCCAGTCAGTAATGGTACTGTTGCCCATCTCTGCCTCATCTGCCTGGCTCAGCTTGAGCAATTCCATGCGGTCTTGCATGGAGAAACCCATAGATGATACCGGCACCTTGGCGCGGCGCTTGTCTACCAGCCGGGCTTTGGAGTTGGACTTGTAATGTTCGTTGAATTCGACCGTTTCTTCAAATACCGATCTTCCAGGATTGTGCAGTGAAGGGATGGATTTGAACAAATCCCAGGTGCATTCGT
Source organism: Undibacterium sp. KW1 (assembly GCF_009937955.1). Classification (NCBI taxonomy): domain Bacteria; kingdom Pseudomonadati; phylum Pseudomonadota; class Betaproteobacteria; order Burkholderiales; family Oxalobacteraceae; genus Undibacterium; species Undibacterium sp. KW1. The sequence continues at coordinate 836,635 of NZ_AP018439.1, forward strand.
AATTGTCGGTCGTCAGCATGCGGCCACCGCGCAGGGAATAACCCTGATCAGGATTGCCCGCGCCGTCAAGGCTGCCACCGAGTAAGGACGTAGCCTCGTAGATGGCAATATTGCTGCCCTGAACTTTTCCGTCGCGTATCATAAACGCGGCAGCTGCCAGTGAACCTATGCCAGCACCGATCAAATATGCTTTTATATTACTTGTCATGAATTTCCTTGATGTATTGGGTCAGCTTGTGTAGTGTGATATATGCTCGCACGCGGACCACAGCATGGTTTGCGCTATCACAAAAAAGATGGAATTTGTGCTGGCCAGAGCCTTACATTTCACTGCAGCTATCTGCGCAGGTGCGGCAGGCTTGTGCACATTCGCGCATCATGCCGTCGGCGTCTGCGTGGGCTTCGCAGAAAGTGGCGCAAGACAGGCAAATCTCTGCGCATTCTTTGGCCAGATGCATATGATGAGGTGAACGGCGTGCCATGAAGTCTGCATGCACCAGGCAAATCTGTGCACAGTCGAGCAGGCTGACCAGATGCAATACTTCACTATGGTGGCTGTCGCCATGCATGACATGGGCTGCCGTTGCAGTACAAACCCGATGACATGCCAGGCAATTGGCAAGACATTGTTCCATTTTCTCATTTAGGGGCGAGAGTTTCATGCGGGGTCTCCTGGATAAAGGATTAGGCTTTGCTTGAAACATTTATACGCTGCATTGATGAAATTGAATGTGCGCTGACGTACATGGCGCTATATTGAAGAGTTGGCGATCCCGTCCGGGAATGACTTGTCGGGCGGAATGATTATGTGTGCCAGCGTACAGACCGTATTATTGGAATCAGTGATGCTGTATTCCATGCTGCCCCGGTATGGAAATATCTGCCCTGGCTTTGTCCTGATTTCAACCTTGGAGTAAAAAATGAAACAACAATTAAAATTCATCGTTGGTATATCCAGCCTATTGCTGGTCGCCCATGCCAGTGCGCAAATTGTATTCTATGAAGGCGAGGGCTTCCGCGGCCGCACCTTCAGCGCCAACGGACCACAAAATAATTTCCGCAACAGCGGCTTTAATGACCTGGCTTCATCCGTAGTTGTCACTAATGGCCGCTGGGAAGTCTGTGACGATGCTAATTTCGGTGGCCGCTGCATGATACTGAGCCGTGGCAGTTACGATACCCTTGCGGGCATGGGCATGAATAACCGCATCTCTTCCGTTCGCCCTATCAGCAACAGGCGTCGTTACGATAATGAGATGGAAGCGCCCCTGAGTTCACCTAATTATGACTATCGCCGTCGTCCAAACGAAGGCGTGTATGACGCTCCTGTGACTTCAGTGCGGGCCGTAGTAGGTCCGCCTAATGAACGTTGCTGGATAGAACGCCAGCAAGTACAGTCTGAGCGCAGTGAACCGAATGTAGGTGGCGCGATTGCTGGCGCACTGATAGGTGGCATACTAGGTCACCAGGTAGGTGGCGGCACCGGGCGTGACCTGGCAACGGCTGGCGGCGCTGTCGCTGGTGGTGCACTGGGTGCCAATGCGGGACGCAGTAATGGTGGTACTTATGAACGCGATGTACGCCGTTGCCAGACTGTGGCCAGCACCAAGCCTGAATACTGGGATGTGACTTATAACTATCGCGGTACTGAGCATCATGTGCAGATGAGCTCTCCTCCAGGACCTACCATTGCCGTGAACAGGAATGGTGAACCAAGGCAGTAATTGAATTGAACAAGTAGCTTGATCAGAAAAAAGCCAGATGTTGAAAAACATCTGGCTTTTTTCTCGTGGCCAGGTACTACGCAAATGCACTGGCAAGCCTGCCTGAAAATAAACCCGTCCTTGTGGACGGGGTTTAAGTGCACTGGTTTTGACCCGGCACACTAACGAAGGCCATAAACAAGAACCATAAATCGGGACCATAAATCGGGACCATGAATCGGGACCATGAACTACTGTCATTAAGTCCAGAACTCAGGCACAGGTTGTCTTACTCGTGGGCAGGCTGGACATAATTAAGCTCGACCACATGTTCTCGCTGGTCATCCATCAGCGGGATGAGCAAATTCCCCATGGCGATATCGTCAATGAACAGCAGGCTTTGCCCATACGCCACATCCCTGAGTTTGACCGTGATCTGATAAGTGCTGCTCAGATGCTGATAGCGCAGGCTGAATTGGCTCCATCCCGGAGGTACGCATGGCGTCAGGCTCAGGTGCCTGCCTTCACGTCTTAATCCCAGCAATGATTCCATCATGAAGGTATACATCCAGCCCGCCGAACCTGTATACCAGCTCCAGCCGCCGCGGCCTGTATGCGGCTCTACTGCATAGACGTCGGCACAGATGACATAGGGTTCTACCTTATAGCGGGCGATTGCATCGGCTGTATTGCCATGATGTATGGGGTTGATGATATTGAATGCCTCCCAGGCCCGGGCGGCATCGCCCATCCTGGCAAATGCCATGCCAGTCCAGATCGCGGCATGTGTGTATTGCCCGCCATTCTCACGTACTCCCGGTACATATCCACGGATATAGCCGGGATTCTGTCCAGAACAATCAAAGGCAGGGTCAAGTAATTGTATGATCTGCTTGTCGCGCCGTATCAGGCGCTGGTCCAGAGCCTTCATCGCCAGCGTAGCCCTTTGCGGGTTTGCCGCCGCAGACAGTATGGCCCAGCTTTGGGAAATCGAATCTATCTGGCACTCAGCATTTTGTGCCGACCCCAGTGTTCCACCGTCATCAAAATAAGCTCGCCTGTACCAGGCACCATCCCAGGCATGTTCATCAATATTTTTTGATAACTGACGGGCCTGCTCCAGGCATTTGCTTGAAAATGCGCTGTCTTGACGCAACAGTGCAATAGCAGAAAATTTTGTCAAAACCTGATGCAGGAAGAAAGCCAGCCACACGCTTTCCCCTTTGCCCAGATGGCCTACCTTGTCCATGCCATCGTTCCAGTCGCAAGAGCCTATCAGGGGCAGGCCATGGCTGCCAAACCGCAAACCGTGCTCGATAGCCTTCACACAATGCTCATACAAGCTGCCAGCTGCTGCGGATCTGGCAGGCAAGTCATAGTAAGAGTCTTCTTCCTGATTCACTGCGCGCCCTTCCAGGTAATGCAGTTTTTCATCAAGTATGCCCAGGTCACCGCTGCTGTTGACGTAGCGTGCGACGGCCAAGGGCAGCCAGAGATAATCATCAGAGCAATGGGTACGCACACCGCGGCCAACGGGAGGGTGCCACCAGTGCTGTACATCACCTTCGAAGAATTGGTGGCTTGCAGACAAGAGTATCTGTTCGCGCGCCAGCGTTTGTCCGGTATGCACCAGCGCCATGCTATCCTGCAACTGGTCACGGAAACCAAAAGCCCCCCCGACTGGTAATAACCGCTGCGTGCCCACAGGCGGCAGGCGATGGTCTGGTACAGCAGCCAGCCGTTGGCCAGTAAATTCAAATCCTGGTCGGGCGTTGTAACCTGCACTGTGTCCAGCGTATTGCGCCAGTATGCATGCACCTTGCTCAACGCCAGGTCGGCGGCAGCAATTCCCCGGTGCTGCTGTATGAATTGGGTGACGTTACCGTTTTCTGCAATTACCGAGCCCAGCACAAATACCATGCGTTTTTCCTGTCCCGGGTTGAGTTCAAATTCCTGTTGCAAGGCCGTACAGGGATCAAGTCCGGCACCAGTTTTGCCGGACAGGCGCTGTCTGTCCATTGCAGCCGGATTGCGCAGGCTGCCGTTGCGGCCGATGAACTCATTGCGATCACCGCTGACACTGCGGCCACTACCATCGAGATCAAAGAAAGCCCTGCGCGCAGGAAATTCTGTATTGTAAGGATTACGCGCAATTACGCAGCCACTGGCAGCATCAATTTCTGTTGCGATATGCATCAGAGACTTGGGCCGCAAGTCACCCAATACCCATTCCACATAGCCAGTGACCGACAATTTTCTTAGCTCGTCAGATTCATTGGTGATGCGCAGTACCGAGTATTTGACTGCTGTATCAATGCTGACAAACACAGTCAGCTCAGTAAGTATGCCCTGTTCTTCATGGGTGAATACACTGTAGCCAAAGCCATGCCGGGTGACGTAATCGCCGCTGCCACGGCAGGGCAGGGCGGTGGGGACCAGTACTCCCCGGTATCTTCATCGCGTATATAAAAGGCTTCACCGCTACTATCGCAGACAGGATCATTATTCCATGGAGTGAGGCGGAATTCATGGGCATTTTCGGCCCAGGTATAGGCTTGCCCGCTTTCTGAAATGACACTGCCAAAATGCGGATTGGCCAGTACATTAACCCAGGGGGCTGGGGTTACCTGTCCTTCCCGTGTGGTGATGACATATTCACGGCCATCTTCAGAAAAACCTCCCAGGCCATTGAAATTTTGCAATTTCCCTGGTACTTGACTCAACCTGCTGTCTGTCTGTGACTGATATCCGCCCCGTTGATGAACAGTCTTGCCTGGCAGTAGTTTTGGGGCGCGCAACTCCACCAGATCGCGCCGGTTTAATTGTTCAAGCAGACTGCCACGATGATCATTGAGTATCACCCTGGCGACGGCCTGGAACAAGGTCTTGTCTTCCGGTGATATCTGTTCTGCCATCCTGACAAAGATACCCCCAGGGCGCTCTGTCGCATGGGTGCCGATGACTGAGGAAATCATGCCCATGATTTGCTCCTGCAGGGCCTGGCGGTAGGTGGCGTGGTCTTCGTTCCAGATCACCAGATCAACGGCCAGCCCTTTGGAGCGCCAGTAGGCATGTGCCTGCACTAATTGCCTGACCAGTTCTATGTGATCCTGGTGGTTGATCTGTAGCAGCACGATGGGCAAGTCACCGGATATTGCATAACCCCACAAGCCAGATTGCCCGCGGTGATTGCGGCTCAGTATGCTGGCATCGGCACGCAGGAGTGGATTCATATAGATGACAGAATTTGCCAGACGCCCGTACAGTTGCGCATCGGTTTCACTGATATTCAGCTGGCGCAATACTACCTGGCTATGTGTCCAGGATAGTTCGATGACGCGATCAGCCAGGTGCTTGTCCTGGTATTTGTCGATGAGCGCGATGCAAAGTTCACGGTTTTCTGCCACGCCAGTGACGACATCCAGCGTGACTGCCTGTTCCGGCTCCAGTGTGATCTGATAACGGATGGCAACGACAGGGTCAAGTACCGAACCCTGGCTGTCAGACAAGCGGCTGACACGCATCGCAGCCGGGGCTTCCAAAGTGTTGCCACGGCCTATGAATTTTGCCCTGTCGGTTTCATACGAGGCACTGTCCAGACTGGCCCCGTGCAAGGCCATCAGGTGGAACATGCTGGGTATCTTTTCATCGACTGAGCGTGGGCGGCGACTGCACAAGATTGCATGCTGTGCATCCAGGATTTCTGTCTCTACAAACAGCTTGCTGAATGCCGGATGCATGGCATCTGCGGCTGCCGGTGCCAGCACCACTTCTGCATAGCTGGTGAAGTCTATGGTACGGCGGTGACGTGAACGATTGACAATACGGGTGCGACGTAGCTCTATGTCATCCTCTGGCGAAACCACGATCTCGGTATGCATGTCGAGATTGTTGTCACTGCGGCGGAATTCTGCCCTGCCTTCAGAGAAAATGACTTCATAGGAAGGCGAATTGACCAGGCATGGCTGGAATGCCGTGGACCAGTAACGGCCGTTGCTGACATCGCGCACATAACAGAAAGTACCCCAGTGATCCCTGGTGCTGTCTTCATTCCAGCGGGTGATGGCCAGATCATTCCAGCGGCTATAACTGCCACCAACGCTACTGATCATCACGTGATAGCGCCCATTCGACAGCAATTGCACTTCTGGCGTGCGGGTATTGACATGATGTAAGACGCGTAAAGGAATTTCCTGACCGCTGCTGGCACTGCGTATGTCTGCCAGTTCGGTAGTATTGGAATACACTGCACTGGCCTTGGGGATGCGCTCATGCAGCAATGACATGGTGGCCTGGAACAAAGGGTCGGACGCGAAGCGTTTTTGCAAAGGCTGCTCAAGCAGCAGATAGGCCAGGGACAAGAATCCCATGCCCTGATGATGGACCATGAAAGAGCGTATCAATGCATGTGTTTGCCCGCGTGGCAAACGTGCCGGGGTATAGTCTATCGCTTCGAAATAACCATATACCCCTCGAAGCCCAGTGCCGACAATTGTTCCAGATTGCTGCAGGCTTGCTCCGGGGCGACCATCAGTGCCATCATGGAAGCATAGGGTGCGATCACCAGGTCATCACCCAGTCCACGCTTGAAGCCAAGGCCAGGGACACCAAAGGCACGGTATTGATAATTCAGATGCGCATCGAAAGTATTGTAGCCGGACTCTGAAATGCCCCAGGCCACACCGCGCTGTTGACCATACTCGATCTGGCGCTGGACGACCGAGCGATAAGTCTGATCCAGCAAGGTGTTCTGGAAATTTGGCATGACCAGCAAGGGCATCAGGTACTCAAACATCGAGCCACTCCAGGATAGCAGGATCGGCTCTCCTCCGGCTATCGTCAGTTGGCGTCCCAGTGCGAACCAGCTTTCCTGCGGGATTTTGCCCTGGGCGATGGCGACGAAAGTCGCCAGCCTGGCCTCTGAGGCCAGCAGGTCATAGCTGGCGTTGTCACGCCTGCGCTCGTTGACGTTATAGCCTATGGTCAGTAAATGTGTGCTGGCGTCATAGAGGAAATCATATTCCATCCTGGCGAATTCCATGGTTTGCTGTGCCAGCTGCTCAATTTGCAGGACGCGTTCGTTCGCGCGCTTTCGGGCTGTCACCAGCAAGCGTGCCAATTCCGTATTATGGTTTTCTACCTGTGCTGCCTGATCAAGCGGGATACCGCCCTCGGTAGGCGAGACATAATCCAGGCCCAGTTGCGTCAGTTCGCGCAGGCTGGGGACGCTATCAAGCAGCGGAAATGCATGTATCCACCGGGTAGGGTCGGGCAGGCTCAGCCATGGTGCCAGATAGAGCAATTCTTCCAATTGCGTTCTGATTTGTCTGCTCAGGGCGCTCGCCCAGATATGGCTGGCATTGTCCCCAGTCACGGTTACGCTGGACAGGTAAGCATCTGCCTGATGTGTCAGGCGATTCAGACAGTCATAGATGACGATCAGGGATCTGGGTACGCCCAGGCAAAGCACGTCGAGGTTAGTTTCAAATTCAGCCAGTCTGTTCGCTATGCCCGTACTCACGGAGTTGCGCAATAGCAGATAGGTATCATGCAAACCACAAAACAGTCGTGGCTGGCAAATCGGGGCGTCAATCAATTCTGTCAGCCCTGGCCGCAAAGTCAGCAGATGACCAGCGAGATTGCCACTATCTACCGTTGATATATACAGAGGTTGCAAGGGTTGTAGCGTCCTGGTGTCATACCAGTTATAGAAATGGTCCTGATAGCGTTCCAGCCTTGTCAGGCTGGCATAGGTATTTTGTGTGCGTTGCAAGAGCTGGCCTGCGGGAATATAGCCAAAGTCATAGGCAGCCAGATTGGCCAGTAGAGACAAACCTATATTGGTTGGCGAAGTGCGGTGTGCCACCACACCCACAGGCTGGAACTGCACATTGTCAGGTGGCAGCCAGTTATCTTCAGGGCCGACATAGGTTTCAAAAAACAGCCAGGTCTTGCGCGCCGTGGTTTGCAGGAATTCAAGCTGTGTTGCGCTCAAACGGGATTCACGCCTTTGTTTGGCCTTGCTTATCTGGTACGCGATGCAGGGAGAGAGAAACCACAACAACAAAATTGGGGCTGCTGCCAGCAGGGCGGCAGAATTCAGCCGCTGCAGGAGCATGACAACCATGATGGAAAATACCGGCGCTATCCACATGCTGCGCACATTATTCCAAAGACTGTTCTTGTGCTGATGGTTGCTGATCGTCGATGGATTCCATTCCAGCAAGCGTCGGTGTGAAACCAGTATGCGCCATTGTGTGCGCAGGATGGCATCCAGATTGATCCATGCCTCATAAGGCAAAAAAATCAGGCTCAGCGATGCATGAGTGACATGCTGGATGCTGGCGCGCAGCAATGATTGCAAATGCTGGCGAAAGAATACATCGTCCGGTTTTTTAATCGAATTCCATAAAAATGCACTGACAGCCGGAATCAGTAAAAAACCGAGGGCGGCTGCAGTCCAGAACCACGGATGTGCAAAGCAAGTCCATGCTATCAGTAAAAATGCGCTCAGCGCCAGTGGTACCATGCTGCGGCGCAGATTATCGAATAACTTCCAGTGTGACAGACGTGACAATGTATTGCTGTGCAGGCTCGAAACTCCGCTGGCTTCATCCCTGATGCCTGGCACTTTGCTTTTTAGCCACGAGGCAATCTGCCAGTCCCCCTTATCCAGCGATGGCGCCGCCGCATGTCAGCCAGATAACTGGACGGATATTCTTCATACAATTGCACATCACTTAACAGACCAGCACGTGCATAGCATCCTTCCAGCAAATCATGGCTGAGTATGCGGTTTTCAGGCATGCGGTTTTTAAGGGCGTGCTCAAATATGGCGATATCATAAATACCCTTGCCTATGAATGAGCCTTCATCAAATACATCCTGGTAGACATCAGATACGCTGCGTGTGTAAGGATCTATGCCTGCTTCGCCTCCGCATAACAATTCATAGAATGAGGCATTGCTGGATGGCAGGGCGACTGCCACGCGCGGCTGTAAAATGCCGTAGCCTTCAGTCACTCTCTGCAGCTTCTCGTCATAGTACGGCCGGTTCAATGGATGTGCCATGGTGGCAATGAATTTGCGGGCGGCATCACGGGGTAATTCCGTGTCCGTGTCTAGTGTAATGACATATCTGACGTGCTCCAGGCCAAGAGTATTGCCAATGATGTGTGTGAATTCTTGCTTGCCTGATCCAAGTACATAGGCATTCAAGGCACCAAGTTTGCCGCGCTTGCGCTCATAAGCCATCCAGGTTTTTTCTTGTGCATTCCACACCCTTGGCCTGTGCATGACCAGAAAATAATCGCCATCAGGGCGCGGATATTTCTCATTCAATGCTTCGATGTTATGGGTGATATGGAGTAATAATGTTTCGTCTTCCGGCAGGTGTTCCTGGCTGGCATCGACAAAATCAGTCAACAGACAAAAACGCAGATTGGCGTCGCTGTTTGCCAGAAACCGCACTTCCATGGCCTCGCACAGGGCATCGATATTTTGCGTGTTGAAGAGCATCGTTGGTACTACGACCAGTGCGCTTGATTCCAGAGGTATCCCCAGCGAATAATCCATGCGCGGCAAAGGGTGGGGCAGGGCAATGCAGGTGGCCAGCCAGTTCACCATCGACAAGGCAAACTGGCTGCTGGCGATTAGACTGACGACGATAAAGCATGTCAGCAAGTAAGGGTTCACTGCAGTATGCCTGAGCTGCTGCAGGAATAAGCCAGTGCTCAGCAGGCTTATAATGAGGATGCTGCCCAGATACAGACTCAGGGCGGATTCACGTGCTGCCCGTTTGATGGCTTCAGGTAAACTGTGTTGCATGGCTGTTGATCGTTCCAGCTCTGCCCGGCCTTTGCCTATCAGGAAATAACCGATATGCGCATTGCGCGCAGTTTGACCATGTTTGATGGCAGCCTCGCGCGCAAAGCGCAGTGCATTATGTGCCACATCTGCTTCAGAGAAACTGCTGTGCCTGGCAATTTTTTCGACAGCATGCCGGTACAGATCTCGTGTGGCAAAATCCATGCAACCATAAATACCGGATGGATCATCACGCAGGCAACGATCTACGACACTCATGTTTTCCACAAATTCGCGCCAGTCCATCGATGTCAGCAAGCGCAGACTGCCTATGCTGTTGCTGATGGAAATCTGATCAGCGACCTGTTGCTGTGAATCCAGCTGCACCAGGTGTTCTATGGTTTGCCCGGTCTCTGCCAGGCGTTGCGAAAGCCAGTTCAGAGGCAGTGCCAGGGCAGGCCCCTGACCTTGCAGGCGCCTGATCATCTCTGCCACGAAAGAACTGTCCAGGGGCGGCCCTGAACGCGACATGTCGGCCACCAGCAAGATCAGGTTGCTCGGGTCTTTCTCTGCAGTCTCGGTCATCGCATCAGCCCATTTGGCAGCCAGATTGCGATGATTATGTGCCGTGGTCAGATTGGTGGCGACACGGCGCAGGTTCTCTAACAGCGCCAGCCTGATCATGATGGGTATGGCCCACAGCTCCCCCAGCTTCAATACTGATACCAGCTGATATGCATTGATGAAGCGGCTCAGGTTTTCGGGATCAACCCTGCCGTCGCCATGGGAAATGGTTTCCAGTGCAATGTCATACACGCGCGGGCGACCCGCCGAACTACCCCGCAGTAGCCGTGGCAACTCTTTACTGTAATTTTTTGGCAAATGCCGTTTAGCGGTGCGTATCTGTTCTTCTATCAGGTAATAGTTATCCAGGAGCCAGGCAGCAGCAGGCGTCACCGGCCTGCCGTCTTTGATGGCTTCGGTCAGCAAGGTACAGGCATTCATGATCACATCATGATTGTCAGCCAACCGTGACAAGAGCTGGTCCTGTCCAAAAACAGAACTCAGCTTGTGGCTGTTCGCCAGTATGCGTCCATGCTGCTCCATTTGCAGAGCGCTGTAGAGGTCGGCACGTAAAGGCAGTTCTGCCCCAGTCTGTGCAGTCTGTGCAACATAGGTGCGCAAGCGCAGCTGACTGTATTTCAGGACATTCTTTAGCTGATGCAGGCTGGATGACAGCATATCTTTGGCTGATTTCAAATCGCACACTTCTTTCTTTTTTGGGGATTTGTCAGTGACCGTAGTGAGCGGTCGTCGCTGCCACACCTTCGACCATCTTTGCAAGATGAATTTTCCAGACGCAAAAACGATGGCATGACCTATGAGAGCAGCTGTGCTCTGATAGTAAAACATCAGCATCTGTGTGTAAGTTCGTTAGCGTACATACGCGCTTGACGCATTCCTCTGACAGTGATCTTTAGCAGGCATTGTTGCGCGCATTCAATACCGGTTTTTCAGTGTGCGGCAACGAACAGACCAAGGTTTAGGGTGGGCTGTATAAAGACGGCGAAGATCACAAAAAATGTGGCTTGCGAGAGTAAAGATACTTATCTACCGGAGAAAAAAATGAACAATAAATTGAAAACAGGTCTTTTGACCGCCTGCAGTGTAAGCGTATTAATGGTGACTGCTTGCGCCAGCAGCATGAAAACGCCAGCGACGGCAGAAGTCGCAGTCTCTAAAGAAGCAGTCGATAACGCAGCGGTAGCTGGTGGAAGTGAATTTGCTCCAGCTGAGATGAGTTCTGCGCGCCAAAAACTCGCATTGGCAAACAAGGCCATGCAAGATAAAGATTATAAGCTGGCAAATGACCTGGCTACTCAGGCTCAGGCTGATGCCAAGCTGGCGCAGGCCAAAGCTAATTCTGCAAAGGCGGAAAAAGCTGCTAATGCACTGCAAGACGATATCCGTGTTTTGCGTGAAGAGCTGCAACGCGCCAATAGCAAGCAATAAATAACGAGCAACAAGAGCAATAAGAACATGCATTTGCAAAACATTGTCAGTAACTCTTCCATAGAGTCTGCATATACATCTTTAAGGAAAAATCATGAATAAGAAAATCTTCGCACCAGTCATGTTGATGACAGCGATGGTGTTGTCAGCATGTAGTACTGTTCCAAAAACTACCAGCTTGCTGGACCAGACCCGCATGGATTATCAGGCGGCACAAAATAATCCAAATGTACAGACTCTGGCACCTTTGGAAATGCGTCAGGCCGATGTGGCAATGAATGATGCCAATAATGCTGCCAAAGACAACGAGAGCTCAGAAAAAATTGACAGGTTGGCTTATCTCGCCAAACAGAAAATAGGCATTGCGCAAGAACTCGCAAAACAAAAACAGGCAGAAGCAGCGGTTGCCGATGCAGCAAAAGCCCGCGACCAGATCCGTCTGGAGCAACGCACCAATGAAGCAGACAAGGCAAAAATGCAGGCAGATCAGGCCAAGGTACAAGCTGATCAGGCAAGATTGGCTGCGCAAGTAGCCCAGGGCGAAGCAAGCGAAGCCCAGCGCAGAGCACAGGAAGAGCAGGCAAAAGCACTGGAAATGCAAAACCGTAATGCAGCCCTTGAATCACAACTGGCAGATTTGCAAGCCAAGACGACGGTACGAGGTATCGTGATTACCCTGGGGGATGTGTTGTTTGGTGTGGATCAGTCAAAATTGAACCCGGACGGTATGCGCACCGTACAAAAACTGGCGACGGTCTTGCAAAACAATATGCAAAGAACAGTGCTGGTTGAAGGGCATACTGACAATACAGGCTCACATGCACATAACCAGGATCTGTCAGAACGTCGTGCCAATGCTGTGCGTAGTGCCCTGGTGTTGATGGGTGTATCACGTGACCGTATTGAAACCAAGGGCTACGGCGAAACCTTCCCTGTAGCTGAAAATAATACAGCGCAAAATCGCCAGTTCAATCGTCGCGTAGAGATCATTTTATCCGATGCCAACGGCAAGATCCTGCCGCGCTAATTACCAGACTCAAAAAGGAAAGGAATAATCATGAGCTACCTAATGTCTACCACATTGCGTACCAAATATATCTTGCCCGTGCTATCTGCTTCTTTGCTGATATTGGCGGGTTGCAATAAAGCGCCAGATGGTGCCGCACCAAATGCGTCCACGACTATTGGCGTGGAAATTGATGATTCTGTCATCACGACTAAAGTCAAAACTGCGATGATGTCTGACGATATCATCAAGGGTGCCGACGTCAAAATTGAAACCCGCAAGGGTGAAGTCTTGCTGAGTGGCTTTGCCGACAACCAGGCGCAAATCGACCACAGTGCTGCTGTAGCAATGGCGGTCGAAGGCGTCAAGAAAGTCGATAATAAACTCGTCCTGAAAGAAGGCAAACAAACTGTCGGTAACAAGATCGACGATAGTGTTATCACTGCTGGCATAAAGACAGCGATGCTGCAGGATGCCCAAATGAAAAGCATGGATGTCGCCGTCGTTACCCGCAAAGGAGAGGTGCAACTGAGCGGTTTTGTTGATAGCGAGTTGCAGGCAACGCATGCAATAGAAGTGGCGAAAAGTGTCTCTGGCGTGCAAAGCGTGATCAATAACCTCAAGGTTAAAAACTAGAACTCATTTCATAAATAGGGATGAGTGCGAACAAGGCGATTTGGGATGCAGTGCAAGGCGTGACGCGCAGCTAAGGCGTCCGCCTTCGCAAGCGTAAGGAAGCAAACTGCACGCAGCAATGCGCCCAAATCGTTAGTTCACTAAGGGTTTGCCTCATGACGTGTACCAGATAACATAGAATTTATTTTTGATGATGCAAGCATTAACTGCCGTGTCCGCATTGCCATTTCGCGTTATGAGGCAAACGCACCTCATTCATATTTATGAAATGAGTTCTAGTCACTAAAGCTGATACGCATTGGCCGCATCTTGCTTCCCCGCATTATTTATGGATGTGGGGAAGTATTGGTTTATCTAATTGAGAAAATATCATGACAAATGAATTGAATGAAAAGCGGGTGCCTGTTAAACCTGAACCAGAAGAAAAAAAGAAAATCATACAGAAGAAGGAAGATGATCTCGATGAGGCACTGGATGAAGGTTTTCCGGCCAGTGACCCGGTGGCCATTTCAATCACACCACAGAAAGTGGTCAAGATCCCCGGATCTGACGCGAAAAAATAATTCTTGTTAAGATTAATGCTGGCAGGAGTGAGCTCTCATTGAGCCCGCTCTTGCTTGCTGGTGATAAAGGATAGTAACTGCCTTTGTTGATGTGCAAGAGCTGTCTGCAAAGTATCAGGTTTTCACAACCAGTATTCAAGCCGTCTGGCCAGCCATTCTTTTAGTTTGATCATTGCCGGACGTTGTTGCCAGGTTTCCAGCGTGACCTCGGTAGACAGGCGCAAGTCTTCTTTGAAGGCGTTCTCCATCGCTATTGCAAACTCGGTATCAATGACGACTACATTGACTTCCTTATTGTGTAAAAAACTGCGGGTATCAATATTGGTGGAACCCACGGTTGACCAGACCTGGTCAATGACGGCGGTTTTTGCATGCAATACAGAAGTATTCAGTTGATACACTTTGATACCGCCAGCCAGCATTTCATCATAAAAAGATTGACCAGCGTGAAACACCAGGCCACTGTCAGTCACTCCAGGCATGATGATTTTCACGTCCACACCACGTTTGGCTGCAGCGATCAAGGCTTTTAAGATTTGTGCATCCGGTACAAAATAGGCTGACGTTATATGGATACTATTCCTGGCTTCCTGTATCGCCAGTAAATAGGCTTTGTAGATGGCCGGGTTACTTTCTGGTTCACTGGCAAGTACCCTGACCATTTTATTGCCCTGGTTTTTTAAGGCCGGGAAATACAGCCTGTCAGCAGGCGGTTTGTCGTCGACATTGATCCATGTTTCAAGGAATATCCATTGCAGTGCAGCCACTGCTGGTCCGGTGATCTGTATGTGGGTATCGCGCCAGCCAATCTTGTCAGGATTTTTTGATTTTGATCGGAATAAAGAGCTGTTCGCATAGCTGGCGCTGATATTGACGCCTCCTGTGAAGGCGACTTCACCATCGACGATCAGTATTTTCCTGTGGTCGCGCCGGTTGGGCGACCATGGGCCCTGTAGTTTCGTCGGATTGACCGGATTGAACTCCATCAGATGTATGCCGGCTGCTTTCATATTATCGAAAAAAAATTGCGGCGTACCTATGGTGCCAACACTGTCATAGATGATATTAACCTCTACCCCAGCTTGTTGTTTCTCTATGAGCAGCCTGGCGAATTCCAGGCCCAGTTCATCCTGGTCAAAGATATAGGTTTCCAGGTGTATATGGTCTTTTGCCTGTCTGATGGCGGTCATCATTGCATTCATGGTTTGTGGACCATCAAATAGCAAAGTAACCTGGTTGCCAGCAATGAGCGGGCTACCGGTAACAGCTTCTTCCAGCGCTGCCAGGGCTTGCATATTGGCCAGGCCAGCGCCAGAAGTTTTCCACCGCTGCCGCATCAGTGCCTGGGCTTTCGATGTGCTTAGCTCGCCCTTGCCATTATTGATGGTGGGTTTGGCTGATGTAGTTTTTTGTGGCTGGTCAAGGACAGGCTCCAGATAATTGACTTCTGGCAGTGAACTGCAGCCATTGAGCATAACAAGGATGGCTATGCTCATAGAACTCATCAATAAATGAGATGGCAATCTTTGGTGAGCGGCCACGTAGTGTCCTTTGAGAGAGTCAGGTTGTGATAGCAACTTTCAATACGCCGTCGCGCTGATTGGCAAACAAGTCATAGGCTTGCTCTATGTCATCGAGTTTAAAGCGATGGGTCACCATGGCATCAAGCTTGACGCGTCCTGATTTGACAACATTCATCAGACGGCGCATACGCTCCTTGCCGCCCGGACATAAGGTGGTAATGATTTTGTGATCACCCAGGCCCGCAGCAAAGGCATCCAATGGCAAGCTTAACTTGCTCGAATAGACACCCAGGCTTGATAATCTTCCGCCAGGTTTTAATGCTCGCAAGCAACTTTCGAAAGTCATTTGTGTACCCAGGGCTTCAATCGCCACATCCACACCACGGCCATGGGTCAGGCGCATGATTTCTGTTAATGGGTCAGTTTTGGTATAGTCAATTGTGATATCTGCTCCCAGCGTCCTCGCCATGTCGAGACGACTGGCCACACCATCGACTGCAATAATCAGACTGGCCCCGCGCAATTTGGCACCTGCAGTTGCACACAGACCTATCGGCCCCTGAGCGAAGATGACGACCGTGTCACCGATCTTGATGTCGCCACTTTCTGCTCCACCAAACCCTGTGCTCATGATATCCGGGCACATCAGCACCTGTTCATCGGTCAAACCATCTGGTATTACTTCCAGATTGCTCATCGCATATGGCACCAACAGGTATTCTGCCTGGCAGCCGTCGATAGTATTGCCAAAGCGCCAGCCGCCTGCAGGTTTACCACCGCATTGCGAATGCTGACCATCGAGACAGGAATAACATTGCCCGCACGGTGAGATCGCACCAACTATGACACGTTGACCCAGCTCATAGCCAGTCACGCCAGCACCCAGTGCAGCTACCACACCAACCGGTTCATGTCCTATGGTTAAACCGGGCTTAACTGGATATTCACCTTTTAGTATGTGGATATCAGTACCGCAAATAGTGGTCGTGGTGATCTTGATGAGTGCTTCACCGGGGCCAGGTACAGGTATGGGTTTTTCTTCTATCGCGATCTTACCAGGGCGCAGATAGACTGCTGCTTTCATCGTCGGCATTGCTTTTCCTTATCAGAATGGACCTCATCTCCTTAAATGAAATGAGTTTTCTTTTCAGCGCGGACGTATGCCCGATTTTCTATAGGCGTCAGCAATATCCTGCTGCATGACTGATTTAGCTTCACGCAGGCAGGTGCTTTGCTGACTGCGCTCTGCACGTTTACATTCAGCTACTGACAACTGATAAACAGCTTCTGCCTCCTTTTTCAATGTCTTGAAATAAGCCATGGGCGTCATTTCTTCCTGGTACCAGCGCTCCGGGTCTCCGCGCTGGGCAATGGCTGTAGAGTCAGTATCCACGGCTAGTGCCGGGCCAGACATCGCGCAAGTAATCATTGCAAAAAGAATGCCTTTCGCAAGCTGTATTGTTTTCGTTTTCATGATAACTCCTCAAAGTAAAAATGACGGTTCTGATCAACTCTATAAACGACCAGTCAGCAATAAAATAATGAGAATAATCACAATCAGGCCAGTGACACCGCTGGGCCCATAACCCCAGGAACGACTGTGCGGCCAGGTCGGAAACAGGCCGATCAGGGCAAGGATAAGGATGACGAGTAGTATAGTGCTCATTGTTTAGCCCATAGGATTGGTATAGCCAATACAGCATTCAGTGCCATGGGAGGATCAAGTGGTTTCCCCGGTTGACGCTGATTGCTGCAATCAGGAATTATTCATCCCTGAGTTGCGCTTTAAAATAGTGGCAGGAATTGACAAAGGCATCACGTAGCTGCTCGGTCGTGGTGATCATGCTTTCCCAACTGCTTTCACTGGCAGATTTGATTTCATCCAGCTTTTCACTTAAATGCTGTGCCTGGATATGTAGTTTTTCCATCTCCTTTGCATAATGCGATCGCATCACTTCTTTTGAGGCAGTAATTCTTTCTTCCATGTCTGTCATGCCGAAATTGAGTTCATCCAGCTGTGCCTTGATGCTGGCTATGTATGCATCACGTTTGGCATCACGTTTGGCATCATGTTTGGCCATCATGGTATTTCTCCCTCAAGGATGCGTTCTTATCTACCAAACATGACTCAAATATTGGCATATTCGCCATGTTGAGCCTTCCATGCTTCGAGTCTTTGCTGGTCGCTGGTGTTGGTTGTCGTCAAAAACTTGCTGTTGGATTCGAGTTCTGTTTCCAGTTGCTCAAACTTTTGACTGGTAATGCCCCAGCCCAGCAAGGCTCCGATGACAGCGCCGCAAACAATTCCTATTCCCGCACCTGTTAGAGCAGCTGCCATAGGTTGGGTTACCAACAAGCCGAGTCCGGGGATAAAGAACGGCGAGATCAGCACTGCAAGCGTTGCATTGATCATTCCAAGCACACATCCAACCGCCATACCTATGCCCGTACCAGCGCTGATGCTGGAATGAGAATCCATCTGTTCCATGATTTGTCCCTTGAAATCGCTGCGTCGCGCATAAAGATGTTTCGGCAGATTGTGTGCAGTCTGCCCTGCTGATTTACCTTCTAGGCTTCTCATGTTCAGTGTTTGCGAGTCATTGGCTGTGATCATAATGTCTGCTCCTCTGGTAATTAGTGGTTCATGGAAGACCAGGCCAGTTCTTATGGGCGGGTAATTTTCTTGGTGGCTTTATCTATGGCCTCATGGGCATCCCCAAGGATTTGCTGTGCTTTGCCTACAACCTGTTTTTGAATTCCTTTTATTTCCTGCTCCTTGCTGCCTAGGATTTTTCCTGTGCCTTCCTGTACTTTGCCCGCGATGTTGTTAGCGGCGCCTTTAATCTGGTCTTTGTTCATGATTTTTCCTGGTAAGGTTAATAAATGCTTTTTTGAGAAAAACTTGCTCTGATGATGCATGACAAATTTATGCCTTTCCGCCAACCTCATCTGTGCGCTGGCACACTCTAAAAAGAAAATCGTGAAAAAAAGACGCTTGCCGGGTAAAGAAATATTTCTTGGGCAATGTTCGATACCGAACAGATATGTGATCTGACTGATATCAAAATAAGGCATCGGACTTTTCCGACGTTGCAATTGTTGATTGCAGATAGCCTATCTGTTTAATGTTTAAAACTCACACCTAAGAGGGAATATATGAATAAAAAAATCGCCATGATGCTGTTTTGCACAGCCACCCTGAGCAGCGCCGCCAGCTTTGCTGCAGATGAAAAATCAACTGCCTATACAGGCGCGAAAGAGGCTGCAAGTACCGAGTTCAAACTCGCCAAAAGTAAATGTGACGCGATTACCGGCAATCCCAAAGATGTTTGCCTGGCCGAAGCAAAGGCTGCCCGCGTACATGCTGAAGCAAATGCCAAGGCAGAATATAAAAATACGGTAGCCGCACGCACAAGCGCAAGAAAAGACATCGCTGATGCTGACTATGACGTAGAAAAAGCCAAGTGCGGAAGCATGAGCGGAAATGACAAGGATGTCTGCATCAAGCAGGCCAAGTCCAATAAGGTTGCCGCCGTATCAAATGCCAAAGCAGACAAAAAAGTCATCGATGCCCGCGTGGATGCCAATGACGATAAGGTCAACGCAGAGTACAAGGTCGCCATAGAAAAATGTGATGCCTTGTCGGGCCAGGGTAAAGACAATTGTGTCGCAGCAGCAAAATCAAAGTTTGGCAAGTAAACCGGCTTAACCCCAAAGCCGTGCCGTTGCAATGCGTATCAGCCGGCTTGGTGTTCACTTAATGTAATTAATCTCTGAAAGATAAAAATGAAAATCGCTCAACGCATGATGGCTATGGTATTCGTCGGTTCCATGTTGGTAATCGCTGGCTGCGCTTCCACATCGACAAAAGAAGGAACGGGAGAATATGTTGATGACTCCGTCATCACAACCAAGGTCAAGGCAGAAATTTTCAATGAGCCAACATTGAAATCCATGGAAATCAATGTTGAAACATTCAAAGGCGTTGTGCAGCTTAGCGGCTTCGTGACTTCCAGTGCCAATATTGAAAAAGCTGTGTCTGTTGCACGCAATGTCAAGGGCGTGCGCTCCGTGAAAAATGACATGCGCTTGAAATAAGCCGGTCTTCGCATGGGAAAACGCTGTCAATGCAGATTGACAGCGTTTTCTTTTGCCGGAATAACAAAAGACGGGAGCCATGGCTCCCGTCTTGCATAAGTATGTTACCTGTTTGTTTTACTTGATGCGCTGTTCAACGGTAAATTGCTCGATTTCCACGCGACGGTTGGGTTCCAGGCAAGCGATCAGGTCGCTACGTTTCTTGTTATTGCACACGACCACAGGATTGCTTTCGCCTTTGCCTATGGCGTTCAGTCTTTGTCCATCAATGCCCTTATTGTTCAGATAGGTCTTGACAGAATTCGCGCGTTTTTCCGACAGGTTCAAATTGTATTTGTCTGAACCTATGCGATCTGCGTAGCCGGTAATCACCACCTGGTTGATTTGTGGATTGGCATTCAGTGCTGCGGCGATGTCATCAAGTTTTGGCTGCGGAGTACTTAGTACCGCACTGTTAAAAGCAAACAATTCCGTCGCAGACAGGGTTATTTTTTGATAGACCGGTGGCGGTGGTGCGACTGGTGCAGGTGGTGGTGGAGCTTGCACGACGACAGGTTCTGGAGGTGGTGCTGGTGCATAACTTACAGGTCTGGCTGCAACCCTGGGCTTGTCAAAGGCATAGTTGAGACCAAATGACAGATGAGAATTGCTGGCCTGACTAAAGCCAAAGTCATTATTGTGCAGGTAGCCATGCACTTTGCGCCATTCGACCTGGGCAGACCATTGATCGTTGAGGGAAAATTGTGCGCCCAGACCTGCGCTGGCTGCCGGTGCCGTACTGTCGCCTGCCTTCAGGCCACCATTGCTTCTGTCGCGGTTGGCAGCGATACCCACGACCAGGTAAGGGCGGAATGCTTCACGAGAAAACAGATACAGCAGATCAACTCCGAGCGCATTTTGTTGATAGCGTTTGCCATCGTCAGTGGCGCGCGTGTAGTTGGTATTGATTTGCGCATCCCAGTTTTCTGACAGAGGCTTGCCGAGGCGCAGGCCCACGCCATAGCCGCGGTTACCCGCACCGAAAGTTTCATCTGTTTCAGCAGCATGGACGCTGCCACCTATATACCAGGAAGGATTGTAGTCTTCGGCCATTGCTGTGCTTGCGCAAAACAGGCAGGCCAGGGCTGCAGGAATTGTTTTTAGATTGTTCATGAATACTCTTTCCAATTAAAAAAGATGGGGGGCGAAATGATTTGTGCAAAAAAAAACGGGATTTCACTTTATTAGTAAATCCTGCATGCGAGATTAGAGAGAATGCCGACTTTCATCGGTGCGCTGACGCACAAATGTGGTTTTTTTAGCAGTTGAATAGCTAAGGAATTGGCGTAGCGAGCTGTTGCCTATGTGTGTCATCGCACTGAGTAGACCGAAGTTTTGGCCCATGATAGTGGAGTATTGAAAATTGAATTCAACCGAACAGGATCTACATGGCATTTTTTTCTCTGGAACACAGTAAGGCCGCTTACCTGACCGATTTTATTTTGTATGGCATTGCAGTAACTTGCTTATTGATTTTTTTGACCTTGAGCACTCCTTTGCGCAAGTTGGCTGAGGTAGTCATATTTGTGCTTGTCGGCTTGTTTGCATCCACTTTTATAGAATACTTCCTGCACCGGTTCATACTCCACGGCCTGCAGCCATTCAAACGGTGGCATGCGTTGCATCATGCCCGTCCTTCTGCACTAATTGGAACGCCGACTATTCTGAGTCTGACTTTGATCGTTATTTTGGTTTTCACTCCCGCCATACTTTTGGGAAATTTGTTACGGGCCTGCGCGCTGACTTTGGGTCTGACAGGGGGATATTTGTTTTATACGATTACCCATCACGCTACCCACCATTGGAAAGCAAATCATTCTTGGTTAAAGGAAAGGAAAATCTGGCATGCACGTCACCATCATGTGGACGCTCGCCCTGTGTGTTTTGGTGTGAGCACCGGTTTCTGGGATGAGGTTTTTTGCAGTAACGGAAGGAAATGAAAGGGGGAAACTGCGAGGCTGGTAAATCTGCGGTTGCGCAGTGAAAATCAACTGCTGCAGTCATGACTACAGCAGTATTTGATAGTCAGGACATCAAGCTATATCAGCCATCAACCCATTGCCTCATGTGAGCATGGTTGTTGCTATTTGAAGCAATCGTCTGCAGACCGCTTGTTGCTACTACTGACTGCATTATTGCTTGACACCTTCATTCTTCATCGCTTCGAGTTTGTCGTAACCGACAGCTGCCGAGGCAGTCTTGATGGTCGCCATATCGACATTATCGCCATGTGCCTCTACCAGGAAGCGGCCAGCGATGAGCAGGCTGTATTCGCCCGATGGGCCGTCTTTCTGGAATCTTTCATGGGTGGGGCGGCCATTGACCTTGCCCATTTTTTCATAGCCAGTATCGGTTTCCTTGTCTTGTTCCATCATGCCCCAGGCAAACATGGCACCAAACATTTTGCTGCCGCCAGTGTCAGTGATCGTCATTCTGATCTGATGATTGTTTTCATCACCGTAGCGGGCTTCTGCCTTGGAAACCTTGAATTCGCCCATGGCAGATTTTTCACCTTCCAGGCTATTGCGTTTCAAACCGCCTATGGCTTCCGGGAACAGGGCTTTCAGCTTGTCTTTATCGACCACTTCTGCCTGGTTGCCAGCACCCAGTGCAACGCCTATTGCTTCAGTTGCGGCTTTCATTTCAGCCTGGGGGTCACCAGATTTTTTAGCAGCCTCCATCTTTTTGTTGGCCTCTTCCATTTTCTGACCCATTTTTTCCAGCTCACCGAGCGCGCCGCTGTTGGCGGCAGAATTGCGCGAGGCATGCATGCTGGCGGCACCATACATGCCGCTGCCACCAATTGCGCCGATGACCATGCTGAATACAACCATCATCACAACGGAACAGACAACAGATACGGCGGTGTAAGCGCCTGCTTTTTCCTGGGGAGCTTTCATCAGCACAGGAAGGCCCAGGTAAAGCAGGTAAATGCCATACGCGCCGGCCAGAATGCCAAGCATGCTCAGAGATGGCAAGAGCGAGAGTATGCCTGCCAGCCATGCAGGTGTGAAAGAATAGGCCGCCACCTTCAGGGCCTGTGCAGGATTTTTCTCTGCACCAAATTGAGGTGCCAGGGCATCGATGATCAGCGATATCAGATAAACACCGATCAAGGCGAATACAAAGCTCATCACCATCGCTGTGATGCCGGTGAGGATGGGCAGTCTTATATTACCCAGCAGGGGGACGCTGAACCCGATAATGCTCATGCCTATAAAACTGGAAACAGCAGGGATGGCAGCCAGAGGGGCGACGTAGTTCTTGAAGATGTCTGCCGTGCTGGTGGTTTCAGCAGCGATGACGGGCCATTCTGTTTTTGGCGTCAGGGTGATATTTTTCGCGCGTTCTACGAGATTCATGGGTTTTTCCTTTAATAAAGGGCAGGGCCGGTATCTGCGACCCAAAACAGGAAAACTGAAGAAAACAGGCTACTTATCTTTTCACTAAGCGACAAAGTTTATTACAGTTTTTTGCAAGTAGGACAAAATAAAGCGCTTTTCTGCTGTTTTCCATACTATGAATCTCAAGACTTGCTAGCTATCATCATTTCCCGCCAGTGGCAGGAACTGTATCCCGGTTTTATTGACCAAGTCCTTGTAGCTTATGGGTTTGCTGGCATGTGCCTCGTCTGTATTTTCTACCCAGTATGCCCAGGCGCGACCGATCGCCGGGTCATAGACCAGTTTGAACAGGTGTCTGGGCACCCAAATCTTATTGTTTCCAATTGTCGCTGGACGTGAGTCGTAAACCGGGCCGGTAATCACATACACATCACCCGATGCCCGCAGCACATACTGGCGTGTGGCTTTTTCTATGGCAGCCCAGGTCTTGCGGTTGTTCACTGGCGCCTGTGGCACCATATTCGCCAGCGAAAAGCTCTGCGCCATGGCGGTGCTGTCTGCCATGTCGGCAGCCGGTGCCATATGCCCACGGTCATAGCCAGAACCCTTGTAGTCATCCAGTTCGGCCCTTTCTGCACGGGGTAGCCTGGCGTCGGCATAGAACTGGTCACTTCGTACATTTTCCCTGGCCTTGTAGATGATCTGGCGATTCAATCTTTCAGCGACATAGATGGGCGTGTGACTCTTGCCTGAATGCATGACTGCAAATGCCGAGAAACACAGGGCGCGCGGGCGCATGTTGCCAGAGACAGGCAGAGCTGGAACGTACCCCTTGGCAAAGAACTGGCGGCATCCGGCAAATTCCCCTGTGGCCTGGCCGGGGAAATTAAAAACAGCATTATCCAGAAAAGAAAGATCAACAAAGGAGAGGCTGATAACAGCAAAAACGAGCAGTGGACTAAGCTTGGCGAGTTTTTTTAGCATGTATATGAAGGCGGGTGCCGGACGGGGGATTTCCTGAGCGAAGCAGATTGATTGTCTGGCAAGTCCAGAGACAGGTAAATTGAGTAAAATGCAAAAGGGCTGGATTCTATATGATTTTCCTCGGGGTATCTTGTTGCTCAGTGAATCGCCTGATTTTCAAGCGGAAATGTGTCGTAACAAATAGAGACTATTTTGACAATAAAATACTTGCCTATTTGATCCACTTGGCTGACTATGCCGCAGATCAAAAAATACTGCCAAACCTGATGTTTTCTACTGCTACCCTGACCGCCGCCAGAAATAAACTGCTCAAGCTTGAAGCGAGCTGGGTATTGTCAGGCTTGCTTTTGCTGGAAGTCATGCTGTACTGCCTTGATGAATTCACCGGGCCGCACAGCTTCTATGCTCCTTTTTATGTCTTCCCGGTGGCCTTTAGTGCCGCCTTGCTGTCGCAACGCATGGCTGTTTTCTTTGTTGTCCTGTCCAGTCTGGCGAGGGCGCAGGTATTCAGCCAGTTTTTCCAGGCGGGCAGTTTGCTGTTGCTGGCATTTGATATAGTCCAGAGCATGTTGTTGTACGGGGCGATTGCGGTACTGGTGATGACAGTCAAGAGCATGCATCAACGCCTGCTCAGATATGCTGAATATTTGCGTGCCAATGTCAGGCTCATGCGCCAGCAAAGGCGCAACCGTGCCAGCATACGCCGGGCCCTGCCTGATGATGCTGATGGCATAGTGCGCCTGGCAGTCAGCGGTGCGCAAAACGGTGATCTCTCAGAAGATATTTCAAATGCCGTATTGCAGCGCACGCTGGCTACGGCTTTCAGGCAAGGCATCGTCGAGGGCCAGACCGTCAGGCATACCTGGGCTGGCGGCCAGCAAAAAGTGCCAGTCGAATTCTGGGTTTCCATCATCAATGGCCGTATGGCCGGTTTCTTCATGTTGTACGGTGTTGATAACCAGCAGGGTTCAGAACGCGAGTTGCATGCCATGGTGGTGGCAGACGAATACCGTGGCCTGGGCATAGGTGCCGCCATGACCGATTTCTTTTGCATGCATTTTAAAAACCGCCGTCTGTTCGCCGCCTGCAAGACAGGGTCAAACATGATGAAGATGCTGAGCCGCAGGGGCTTCAACCAGTTTTGCACGGCAGAAAACGGCTACGTCATCATAGAGCGGCACAACTGAAACTTGTGTCTGTCATCCATTCTTGTGCAGGGTATCCCACTGCAAGCCAAACTTGTTCAGATATTTCTTGAGCCTGTCTGCATCATTCGGGTTGGCTTTGTTGCTGCGTGACGCGGCAAACAATTTGCGGCCAGCTTCCGACATATTTTTAGAGCGCAGACATATTGCCAGCACGGCCCGCAATTGCACCGCATCGAATAAATCCAGTTGCGCAAGCTGTTCTGCATCCAGATAGTCATGCAAATCCAGTTCACGCGTGTCTCTGCCATCGTCATGTGCATGCGACCACAGGCGTTGCAGGCGTTTGATTTCTTCACCTGCATTCTGGTCATTGATGCGCCCGGCGTCAGCCAGCGTGGCCATGCGCGTGACGGAGGCAGACAAATCGCGGAAGTTACCTGCCCACACCGCCTGGGCCGAAGTGGCAAATTCCATATAACTGTCTTTCGCCTCTTTATTGAAGCGTACCATCTGCCCGTTCTCGGCGCTGTATTGCGATAGCAGATAATCGATATTCGGCGCAATGTCTTCTACCCGCCCACTCAGGCCAGGCAATTCATATGACCATAGATTGATACGCGCATATAAATCTTCACGGAAACGGCCTGCCGCCACTTCTTTGCCCAGATCGCGGTTGGTACCCGCCACTAGTTGAAAATCACTTTGCACTTCATGGTCGCCACCAACCGGGAAGAAACGTTTTTCTTCTACCGCCTTAAGCAGCATGGCTTGTTCATCCAGGCCCAGCTCACCAATTTCATCAAGAAACAGCAAGCCCTTGTGGGCTGTTCTCAGCAAACCGGGGCGGTCAGACATCGCGCCGGTGAATGAGCCCTTGATATGACCAAACAGGGTAGAGCCCGCACCGTCACCACGCAGTGTGGCACAGTTGACTTCGACAAACTTGCCTTCCAGTCTGTGCCTGGCTTTTTTCAATTCAAAGACACGTCGCGCCAGGAAAGATTTTCCTGCACCAGTAGGCCCCATCAGCAGGATGGCTGCCTTGGACTTGATGGCCACGCGTTCTATTTCATCAATCATGGTATTGAAGCGCGCATTGCGGGTGGCAATGCCAGACTTCAGAAATGCTACACCTTCCTCCTGCTCACGGCTAAAACGCTGGGCGATCTGGTCATAGCGTGACAGGTCCAGGTCAATGATGGTCATCTCACCAAAATTGCCCTTGGTCTGCCGCCGTGGCGGCGAAGTCTGCAAGAGCTTGCCTGGCAGGTAGCTGGCTTCTGTCATCAGGAACAGGCAGATTTGCGCGACGTGAGTGCCAGTGGTGATGTGCACCCAGTATTCTTCTTTGTCGGTATCGAAGGGATAAGACCTGGCAAAGTCAAATAGGCAGCCATACACATCTTCAAAATCCCAGGGATCCTGTATTGCTAACTGATGTGAACGTACTTTCGTTTCTGGCGAGGTATCGGCGATGTCCTTTTCCAACTGCGCGAGCAAGAGCTCATGTTGACCGCTGTACAGCAAATCAATGCGGTCTATGACGATATCTTCATGCTGGGTCAAAGCAACCGTAGGTCGCCATTTTTCCCAGCGACCGCTACCGCGACCGCTATCAAGTTGGGTGCCTATAAAACCGATGACGACTTTTTTCTTCTTAATCATTTTGGATAAATATTTATCTATTTGGATAATTGTATAGGAAATTTATCTTGCGAGCTGTTTTCGCGAATTTCCGTTTATTTTTGTATTTTTCTATTTAAATCAATAGTTTAGTGTTCAATTTTAATCCCTGCGACAAACCTGGCACGCCCATTGCAATAGAGATAGTCAAGAGCAAGCAAATATGCAGATCTTGATCAGATAAGAATAAAGAAAAAAGGAAATGAAATGGTTAATACACAATTGTTCCAGAGTTTAAAAAACTCACTGACAAACAAATTTTTGCCAGTAACAGATACTACAAATTTTTCCGGCGCTGCAGCCTACAAGTTCACCGCCGAACACAAGCTGGCGCAATACGCTGCCACTGGTTGTCTGAACGCGACTTACTACGCCAGTGCAGAAGCACAACTGGCAACAGTGCTGGATTTGACCAAAGAGGTGACACCTCTGTTTGTAGCGCAAACTGCGATCTACTGCCGTGAACGTGGCTATATGAAAGACATGCCGGCCTTGCTGGTAGCAGCACTGACCATGCGTAATGCAGTCGAGTTGCCGCGTACTTTCAAGCGTGTGATGAACAATGGCAAGATGTTGCGTAACTTTGTGCAGATACTGCGTTCAGGTGCGATAGGCCGTAAGTCACTGGGTTCACGTCCTAAAAAACTGGTACAGGCATGGTTGAATACTGCCAGCGAAAAAGAATTACTGGCAGCAGCAGTAGGTACTACACCGTCACTGGCAGATGTCGTGAAGATGGTTCACCCGAAACCTGCGGAAGCATGGCGCGAAGCCTTCTTCGCCTGGTTGATAGGCAAGCCATACAAGGCCGAATCCTTGCCACCTATAGTGGCAGCGTTTGAAGCATACAAGAAAGACCGCAGCCTGGCCTTGCCGGATGTGCCTTTCCAGATGCTGACAGCGATGAACTTGACGACAGAAGACTGGGCGCAAATCGCCCGTCAGGCTGGCTGGCAGATGTTGCGTATGAACTTGAACACCTTTGGCCGTCATGGTGTATATGCCTTGCCAGGGATGGTGGACTTGATTGCCGCCAAATTGAGTAATGCAGAGGCAATTGCCAAAGCCAAGGTGTTTCCTTACCAGTTGATGGCGGCATACAAGGCAGCGAATGAAGAAGTACCGTTGCCGATCAAGAATGCGCTGCAAGATGCGATGGAAATCGCCTTGAGCAATGTGCCAGAAATATTTGGCAAAGTCGTGGTGTGTGCTGACGTGTCTGGTTCCATGTCGTCTGCCGTCACAGGCTACCGTGGCTCGGCAACGACCGCAGTACGTTGCATAGACATCGCTGCCCTGGTAGCTGCTGCCATGTTGCGCAAGAATCCATCGACCCTGGTCTTGCCGTTTGAAGAGCAGGTCGTGAAATGTGATTTGAACCCACGTGACAGCGTAATGACCAATGCGCAAAAGCTGGCAGCGATAGGTGGTGGTGGCACCAATTGCAGTGCACCACTGGTGCAGTTGAATAAACAGAAAGCGCAAGCTGACCTGGTGATCTTTGTCTCTGACAATGAATCATGGATGGATGCAAGCCGTGGCCGCTCTACTGCCACCATGACGGAATGGAATGTGTTTAAACAACGCAATCCACAAGCCAAACTGGTGTGCATAGACATTGCACCTTATGGCACGACACAGGCAGCAGAAAGAGATGATATTTTGAATGTAGGTGGTTTTTCTGATGCCGTATTTAAAATCATCGCTGCCTTTGCTGCCGGTCAGCTAGGTGCAGAGCACTGGGTAGGTGAAGTAAAGGCAATTGATATTTAGAGAACCGCTGGCGGGGCAAAATGCAGTAGATGTGTAGTAAATGCCTCGCCAGTCCAGGTAGTAAAAGTTTTTGAACGCAGCATGAATGTAAATGTGATTACATCTGAAAACTGTAAAATCACCTTTAAGCCTTGTCATGCCGTGCTTCAAAGACCATGTGAGTGTGGTCCTGAGTTTGAAATGCAGTACGAATGCGCGGGCGATTACATCCAAAAAATTCGCAAGCAATCCTTGTCGTACAGTATTTCTCAATACCGCAATCAGATGTCGCAGTACAGGTTTTGGATATGGCATGAATGCTGATGTGATTACACTTGTAACGTAATATCACCCTCTGTTCTTGTCATGCCATATTCAATAAATATCATTGTTGTTGTGTTTTGAATGCCATATGAATGCTTATGTGACTACATGGGGTGTTCACATGAATGATTTGTCATATGGCGACTCAAGATTTTGCAAAGGTTTTGAACTGGGCTGGAATGCCGATGTGACTACATCTTGCCAAGATATCCGTCACATTAAATACTTGTTTTACCCAGGTTCAATCAGGTTTTACCCGAATGCCATCAGGATTACATAGACTATATTGGTGCGACTCCAATCTGTTTCATTCCGCAAGGGTGAAGCAGAAATCCTGGTAACACTTGTCGGGGTTTTATTTTTAAAGTACGGACGTGATGAAAAGCGGAAAACAAAGACGGGCAGAAATCATGGAAAAGCGGCGCGCGCGCATACCCGCGAAAGAAAGTTTTGATGTCTATGCGATGCCTGCACCCGTTGGAGCAGTCATGGCTAATTGTGAGGCATTAAGTCACAATAAGAATGCTATTTTCCTGCCCTTGTTTTATGTGGACTACGCCTTCAACTGTCGTGATTGCGGATGCGCACAGATATGGACAGGCAAGCAGCAAAAGTGGTGGTACGAGATTATGCAAGGCAATATCAATAGTGTAGCTATTCGATGTCGCCCTTGCAGGAAGATAGAGCAGCAAAGAAAGAAGCAAGCCAGGGACACGCATTTGAGCGGCCTGGCAACAAAGCACAAACAATAGAGTTTTCAGGCGAATGCCAGTGAACGTGCAACGGTCCTAAGGTGGTTAACAGATTCAGTATGGTCTGGTGTAGCCTGGGTACTGACTCTGACAAGAGTCTCCCGGCCGTCGGTTTCACAAACCCTTGTCGCCGCAAGTAATAGGAAGTAATAGGAAATAAGAGGAAATGAAAGAGTTTGTGCAGTAAGTAAAAGTTTAGGCGAATGCTGGTGAAATTACATCACTTTTAATGAGGCTGTCGCGGGTTCGAAGCCCGTCACGAAATCTCGGTTTCGTGTAGCTCAGTTGGTAGAGCACCTGTGGGTGACCACATACATTTCACCGAATATTGTCGCCACCCCAAGATGGCAACTTGTAAAGTAAGAGAAGCAAAGCAACGGTTAATTGTCGTTTAGCTGTTGCAGTAAAAAAGTTTAGGCGAATGCTGATGAAACTACATCGCTACGAACGAAGAGGTCGTGGGTTCGATTCCCGCCATGGCGTAATCTGGCGCCGTGTAGCTCAGTGGTAGAGCGCTTGTTTCATCACCCCCTCGTCGCCACCAAAGATTTAATAATAAAGAGAAAAATATGAAGCACGAAGATTACGATGTAATACAGTACAAAGATGGTCGTCCTATCAAAATGTGGACCAAAGGTGTTCCTGTTGAAGAAGAAGCCAAGCAGCAATTGGCGAATACCTCCCGTTTGCCTTTCATCTACAAACATATTGCCGTGATGCCAGACGTGCATCTTGGTAAGGGTTCCACTATCGGTAGCGTGATACCTACCCTGGGTGCGGTGATCCCGGCGGCTGTAGGTGTGGATATCGGTTGTGGGATGATGGCCGCCAAGACCACCCTGTTCGCCCATGATCTGCCAGATAACCTTGGCCCTTTGCGTACTGCCATAGAAAAAGCCATACCGCATGGTATGTCGCCTAAGACGCGGGGTTTCAAGGGCCGCGATAAAGGTTCATGGGAAAACCCGCCACCATCCGTAGATGCGGCTTGGGCGCAGTTGAAAGACGGTTTTGATGAAATCTGTTTGAAAACCAGACTTTTAAAAAATACGAATAACTACCTTCACCTGGGAACCCTGGGTACAGGTAACCATTTTGTTGAGATATGTCTGGATGAAGCCAATGCCGTATGGTTCATGCTGCACTCCGGTTCACGAGGTGTAGGTAATGCAATCGGTAGCCATTTCATTGAATTGGCCAAGCAGGATATGCGTACTCATTTCATTAATTTGCCAGATCAGGACTTGTCTTACCTGCCAGAAGGAACCGAGCATTACAAGGACTATATTCAGGCCGTGGGTTGGGCGCAGAAATTTGCGCGTTTGAACCGTGAAGTGATGATGCAGAATTTGATTGCTGCTGTACGTACAGTGATCAGCAAACCGTTCGAGACTCACGTTGAAGCGGTAAACTGCCACCATAACTATGTGCAGAAAGAACATCACTTCGGTAAGGATGTATTGGTAACCCGTAAAGGTGCAGTATCTGCGCGTGCCGGTGAGTTGGGGATCATTCCTGGTTCCATGGGAGCAAAAAGCTTCATTGTGCGTGGTAAAGGGAATCAAGAAAGTTTCCATAGCTGCAGCCACGGTGCAGGCCGTACCATGAGCCGTACCGCAGCCAAGAAGCTATATACCGTTGCTGATCAGATCGCTGCAACCGAAGGTGTGGAATGCCGTAAAGATGCCGATGTGATTGATGAAATCCCTATGGCATATAAAGATATCGACGCTGTGATGCTGGCTCAATCTGCCCTGGTGGATGTTGTGCATGTATTGAAGCAGGTAGTGTGCGTTAAGGGTTGATTTTGCGAGTTCAAGACCTCTGTAATCAGAGGTCTTGAACTTGATTTGAATTGAAAATAAAAATAATGAATAAGAAAATGATAGAGCTGGATGGCTCTTTGGGTGAAGGTGGTGGACAGATTTTGCGCACGTCTTTGAGCCTGTCCATGATTACCGGTCAGCCGTTTCGCATCATCAATATCCGTGCTGGCCGTGCCAAGCCGGGTTTGTTGCGCCAGCATCTGGTGGCAGTGCAGTCTGCTGCGGCTGTCAGCGGTGCGCAGGTGACTGGCGCTGAGCTGGGTTCAACCACGCTGGAATTCATTCCATCGGGTATCTATGGCGGCACGTACCAGTTCGCCATTGGCAGTGCAGGTAGTTGTACCCTGGTGTTGCAAACACTGATACCAGCTTTGCTGTATGCCGATAAACCATCGACCATCAAGATTACTGGCGGCACGCACAATGACATGGCACCACCTGCACAGTTCTTGCAAAAGGCTTATGGCCGGGTATTGCAGCAGATGGGTGCAGATGTCAGCTTTGAATTGAAGCGTTATGGTTTTGTGCCTGCAGGTGGTGGCGAAATCATCGCCCAGGTACAGCCATGCAGGCAGTTAAAAAAAATCGACCTGCTGGAACGTGGCGAAAGAATCAAAGGCTACGCCGAAAGCTTTGTCGCTGGTGTACCTGTCGATGTCGCCAAACGTGAGCTTGAATGCGTAGGCACTGGCATGGGCTGGTCTGCCGATCAATTGCTGGTGCGTGGACTGAGCAATGACCAGGGGCCAGGCAATGTACTGCTGATTACGCTGGAACACGAGCAGGTCACCGAAGTGTTTTGTGGTTTTGGTGAAAAAGCCGTCAAGGCAGAAAATGTCGCCAAACGTACTGTGCAGGAATTGCGTGAGTATGCTGCATCCGGTGCAGCCTTGGGCGAACACTTGGCAGACCAGGTGATGTTGCCATTTGCTTTGGCGGGCGGTGGTAGTTTTACGTGCAGCGTCGTTTCGCAACATGCAAAGACCAATGCAGACGTGATCGCCAGATTCTTGCCAATTCATACTGAATTTTCAGCAGACGCTCAAAGATTTGTGTGCTCGATAAAATGAAGCTTATAGAATAAAGATTCTTTGTGCAAAAATGCACAGTATGCTGACTTGAAGTCAGTCATTTTTGTATTTCAACTGCTCCGGGGAAGTTCTGCGGCAGGAACGCTCGGCTGGTACCGAGAAGGCGCTGGTTCGAATCCAGCCTCCGGATCCCAATTTGCTAAAAAGCAATAGGCCTCTTCACTCACCTGGCTGAGTATCATGACCATCGAAAATAACAAAGACGTGTCAAAAGAAAGTAGCGAAAATATGGACGGTATATCACTCGCGTATCCATATGCGCAAATTGCCAAAGCGATTCAGGCGCAAGTTACGCACCGTGAACCAGATATACGCGAAAATGCCGGCACCAAGATACATCGCTGGACCAGTGTGATTCAAAACATGTTAGCCGGCGTTTTGACACCTGGATCAAGAACACCATTATCGAACGTGCCTGCCTGGGTAACTCTTGATGTCATAACGGGTGGTTTTGCAACTGGCAATTTTAAAGCTGGTGGAGAATTACATGATTATGAAAAAGTCTTGCTTGCTGAAATGGGTGAAGAATTTCAAGGCATCAATACATCAGAAGCTCGACAAACTCTCAATACCTATTTCATTTCAGAGATTGGATTCAAAAAACTGCAGCAGGCCCTTAATTCTGGAACATATGAAATAGATGTTCCAGAATCAGGAGCGTTATTGGTATTGACCTGGCTTGCCGAACGAGGGCATTTCGAACAGGTTGAGACTTTGTTGAGTGTGATCGCACCTTGGTTTGACAGGTTAAGGTTTTATCCTGACCTGAGTTCCCGGACTGCTGCCCGGCGAGGCAGGAAAACAGTGCATGTTCGTGATGTTGCATATACACGCCAGATATTGGGAAGCATTGAATCAGATATTGGTATTCGGATTCAACGGGAAACGATTGCTATCTGGAACCCAGCTTATGACAGGATGTTGGGTTTGTTTTTCGAAACGCTGGAAGGTGATATGCCATGCATTGCGCTTGACGCCAGTGGATCGTGGGTGAATAAAGAAACCCGTAAATTCAACGTAAGTGGTGGATGGCCATGCAAAAAATATCCGGATGACTGGACGGGGCGTGCGCGTCAATTTCTTGACGAAGAAAATGAGTTGCGTAAAGTTTACAAATTGAGTTCGCGACCCTACCGGAAGGATGATAGTTATTTTCAGTTGCGATCATATCTGGAAATTTGTGTGCGCTCCCCCGCTGACTTGAATGGTCGTGACGTAGGGCGAATCAGATTGATATTGGCACGCGCTCTTACCAAGCGAGGTATTCCTTCGTCCAAAAAACACGCAGAATTACGTCAATTGCAGGAGCAACAAATACGTATTCCTGATTTCAAGGTATTTGCAAAATTGTTGGATGAACGATTGCAGGAGCATTCACCTGATTACGGTATTGAAGATACGCAGGCAGTTTTACAACCCGTTAGCAAAGATGAGGCAGTGCGCTGGAATGTAGCATCTGAAAGCCGCATACCCAAGAGCTTGATGCAAAAAATTAAGCTCGGCAGTGAAGCACTGGTGGAAGACTTACTGAAGTACCGCATTATCGCTTCGGGGGAAGTATTTGCACAAGTGTTACCGCAGATGGCGGAGCAAACTATAGCTTCAGGATTTGACAATCTGGAGGCCAGACGCCTTTATGCCTCGGTTTACATGGCGTTTCGTCGCAGGCGGTCATTACTATTGCTAAACCTGGAAAAGCAGGTACAGTTGGAGGAGTTACCCTGGGTTAAGGCAATGCTGCCGTTTAATCGAAAACATGAGCAAAGCAATTTGGCGAATCGGCAGATTCTTTTGGATTCAGTGCGTTTGAACTTTACAACTTTTCCTCAAGCACTTTTACCAAATAAATTACTGAAAGAATTCTCGGCTTTTGCTAAAGAAGCTGATCTGAAACTGCCTTTAGTTGAAGAGGTCGCAGCGGATATCTTCATGGGGCAGTTTTCGGCCAAGTTTTTGGAAGCAGCCAAACTTGCTGCTGGTCATTTGCAAGGCAGTTTATATGAGCGGTATTACGATATTGATTATGCCCGTGTAATGGCTATAGAAGATACCGAAAAAAATGGAAAGGAAAATAGTAAATACAAAATTATCCATAGAGCAGATAAATTTGCAGAGCTTTGCGCGCACATGTCTGGTCAGTCAAATAGTCGAAGTACAGCAGCAAATGGAACGATCATTGAGTGGCAGCAAATTATTACTACGCAAAACCTCGCTTCCCTTTGTCTGCACATTGATGGAGGAGCGCTGTTGACTGAGGATTATTTCAACATGGCGAAAAAATGCTATATCTTCTTGTGCAATTGTCTGAGCAAGAAGCGCTCGGGATGGCATGACGGTTTGATCAAAGTGAAAAATTCTGCCTATGCCTGGCGTCAGATGATCTTTTTCATGTCGCAACTCTCTGAACACAGAGTCGCTGAATTTTTGGAATGGACAGAAACTCACTTGCATCTTCAAAATAAAAACCTGAAACAGGCAATTCAACCTGCCATGATTGGTCTGCAAGTAGCTGCAAAAGGTAAGCGACTCGACCGTGAAATGTGCGTGTCCACAGGTGCGCAACGTTTCCTTGGATGGTCAACGCACCAGCATTGGCTACTGGCTGGTTTGGAGATTGATTCCAAAGATCGTGTGTCATAGCAAGCATGTTCAGTCTTTTAAGACTGAACATAATGCTGTCATAAATGATTAAGGTATTTTTATAATTTCTATTGACACAGTAATTTAATCTCGTGCAGAATCGAGTCTCTTCGATATGCAGCAATTTAAAAATTCTCTGCAATTCGATTTTTTCATCAACACCCAATTCAAGAAAGGAACGGCCATGCCACGGAATACGGCTAATAACAATCAGAACAATATTTAGCCCCGTGCACGACGCTCGGGGTTGAGGCAAATCGCCAACCCGAGCCGGTCGTTTTTTTGAAAGCCCCGGTGAGGAAACTCGTCGGGGTTTTTTACTTTTCAAAACGCTGATTTTTTGTTGGAACGCCAGAACTTGCATTGCCTTGCGCGGTGCGAGCAGGGTCGGTGTTCGTCAAAAAAATACGCAGCCTTATTTGCGAAGAATTATTTGCAAAGAAAAGCAGCCAGATATGTCTCATGTCAGCAGCACGATTTGCTGACTCGGTGAGAACAACTGACTGAAAAAACACCGGCATGACAAGAAGGAAAATTGTATGCCTATAGCTCAAAGTTTGCACAAGGCCAAAGTGCCTGTGCATATATTTACCGATGATATTGATCACACTGCCATACAGCAGTTGCTCAATATCGCTAATTTAAACATCGTCCATTCCCACGTTGCCGCTATGCCTGATGTGCATGCGGGTGTGGGGCTACGGTAGGCAGCGTAATACCTACCCGTGCCGCCATCATCCCTGGTGCTGTGGGTGTCGATATAGGTTGTGGCATGAATGCCGTGCGCACGACTTTGACTGCCAGCCAGTTGCCAGACAACCTGGCGAAACTGCGCAGTGCTCTGGAAGCCGAGATACCCGTCGGTTTTCGCCAGCATGCATGGAACAGGATGCGTGGTTCTGCCCTGGTCAGGGTGGGCAAGCCCTTGAATGACAGGCTGGACAAGATCGTTGCCAAGCACAGAAGCATCATGAAAATGCTGCCGAAGTTTTACCAGACCTGGATATGCCAGTTGGGTACTCTGGGTGGTGGTAATCATTTCATTGAAGTGTGTATCGATGAAGAACAGCGTGTCTGGATCATGTTGCATTCTGGTTCGCGCGGTGTGGGCAGTGTCATCGGCAAGCATTTTATCTGGGCTGCCAGAAAAGAAATGTGGCGGCACCAGATACATTTGCCGGACAAGGACTTGTCTTATTTTACTGAAGGCTCGGAATTGTTTGATGACTATGTCGAAGCGGTGCAGTGGGCGCAAGATTATGCGCTGGCTAACCGCAGTGAAATGATGCGCAGGGCGCTTGCTGTACTGGAAAAAGAAGTTACCAGCTTCAAGCTCGATGGCGAGGCCATCAATTGCCATCACAATTATGTGTCGCAAGAAACCCATAATAATGAAAACCTGTTCATTACCCGCAAGGGAGCGATTTCTGCCCGCATGGGTGAGATGGGGATTATTCCTGGTAGCATGGGGGCACGTAGTTATATCGTCAGGGGCAAGGGTAATCCTGAATCATTCTGCTCCTGCTCTCACGGGGCAGGGCGCAGGATGAGCCGGGGTGAAGCCAGGGAAACCTTTGACGCAGATGATCTGGCAGCCCAGACTCAGGGTATAGAATGTCGCAAGGATAAGGGCGTAGTCGATGAAATTCCGGCAGCGTATAAGGATATCGATGCAGTCATGTCGCACCAGCATGACCTGGTTGAAATCGTGCATACCTTGCGCCAGGTTGTTTGCGTAAAAGGATAGAGGATAAGAGATGAAGATCAATATCAAATTACCTAAACCGCGTAACCCGCTGGCTGTGCTGGTCAAACAGCGCAATGCCGGTGTCCATGGCGCACTCAATCCCAAGCGTACTGAGCGCAGGCAAGAGAAGCAACGCCTGCAACGACTCAAAGGCGGGCGACTCAAGGATGAAGAGTAAGCACGGAAATTGTTTTAATCCAGGCGCTCATTTGGCAACAAATGGGCGCTTTTTTATTTCCCGGGCTTGAAATGCTTTGCTGCCAGCAGCGGGTGCTGGATAGAATTGCTGCATTAAAATAAAAACTGCGCCTGGTCGCAGACGGGGATACACCATGATGCGGCAAAACCGGTTACAAGCCATAGACCTTTTGCGTGGTCTGGTCATCGTGCTGATGGCACTTGATCATACCCGCGACTTTTTTGCGGTTACTCCCTTTGACCCGCTGGATTTGGAAAGAGGTTCTGCGGGCTGGTTCTGGACGCGCTGGATTACGCATTTATGCGCGCCCATCTTTGTGACCTTGGCTGGCATGTCAGCCTTCTTGCGGGCGCAGCAGCGTGATAAAAAAGATATGACGCGCTATCTGCTAAGCCGTGGTGCATTGCTGGTTTTGCTGGAATGCACCTGGGTCAGCTTTAGCTGGCAATTTGGTTTTAATGTGTTCATCTTGCAGGTGATCTGGGCGATTGGCATGGCGATGATGGCGCTGGGCTTGCTGATCTGGCTGCCGCGCTGGGCGATTGCCCTGATTGCTGCGGTATTGATATTGCCGCACAATTTGCTCGATGGCATGCATGCCAAAGGCAGCCATGTTTTGTTCATGGCCTGGCACCAGGGTGGTTTTTATCCCCTGACTGATAAACTGGGTATCGTCTTTGCCTACCCACTCATGCCATGGATAGGTTTGATGGCTGCCGGTTATGCATTGGGGCCAGTGATGCTGTGGGAAGCTGGCAAGCGTCAGCGTTTTCTGTTATCAGCAGCGACTATCCTACTTGTGAGTTTCTTGATTTTGCGCAGTGGCAATTATTATGGTGACCCTGATTTCTGGTCGGCACAAGGCAAGGGCTGGTTCCATGACTTCATGTCTTTCGTCAAGGTGCATAAATATCCGCCTTCCTTGTTATACCTGTGCATCACGCTCAGCATAGGCTTGGGGACGCTGGCCTTGATGGACAGGTATGTGAAAAAGCCTTTGCCATTGCTGATGCTGTTTGGCAAAACACCGATGTTCTTTTATCTGGTGCACATTGCACTGATCCATGCGCTGGGCTGGATTTATATGCAGTTGCGTTACGGCGAGATCGTTGATTTCCGCAAGCCAGAGGCGACGCCAGCGTATGAGGCTTCACTCCTGGTTTGCTATCTGGCCTGGTTGTTTGCCCTGGC
Source organism: Undibacterium sp. KW1 (assembly GCF_009937955.1). Taxonomy (NCBI): domain Bacteria; kingdom Pseudomonadati; phylum Pseudomonadota; class Betaproteobacteria; order Burkholderiales; family Oxalobacteraceae; genus Undibacterium; species Undibacterium sp. KW1. The sequence continues at coordinate 874,703 of NZ_AP018439.1, forward strand.
TGTGATGTGGGGACTGACCAAACTGTGGCTGGCGCGCAAGCTGCAAGCAGCAGCTACATCAGGCACGGCCTAAGGCAGTACTTTTTGTTTTCTGGTCGATGGATGCAATATAAGTCCCAGTAAGCTGATGCTCGCAAAAATAGCACCGGCATAAAAAGTAAAAGCAGATCCAAATTCCTGCCACAGCAAGCCTGCGACGACGCTGGCCAGCAGCAGGCTGACGCCACTGGCGAGATTGAAAAAACCAAAGGCCGTGCCACGCAAATCTGCCGGGGCACTGGCGGCCACCATGCTGGACAATAAGCCCTGGGTCATGCCCATGTGTATGCCCCATAAGGCGATACCAGTTGCCAGCCCATACCATTGCTGGCTATAACCGAGTACTACATCCGACGCCACCAGCACCAGCAAGCCCCAGGCCAGCAACTGAGGGTGAGACACCCGGTCAGACAGTTTGCCAAAAGGATAGGCTGTTGCCGCATACACCAGGTTCATGGCGACCATGATGAGGGGTACATAAGCCACGGGTATCTGCATTTGCTGGGCGCGCAGTATCAAAAACGCTTCGCTGAAGCGTGCCAGGGTAAATATGCTGCCCAGTGCGACCACCCACCAGTAAGCCGCGCCCATGCGTCCCAGATTGTGCATGCTGACGGGGTTGCCTGGTCTCTGTGCAATTTTGTTGTCCGGCTCTTTTACGCCAACGAAGAGCAAGGCCATTGCAGCCAGACCGGGAATGACAGCCAGCCAGAATATGCGCCGGTAGTCATTCATCCATAGCAGCATCAGTGCAGTCGCCAGCAAGGGGCCAACCACGGCACCTATGGTATCGAGCGATTGTCGCAAACCGAAAGCCGCACCGCGTATTTCTGCCGGGGTGATGTCGGTGATCAGAGCGTCACGCGGTGCGCCGCGTATGCCTTTACCTATCCTGTCCATCATGCGGGCTGTCAACAGCATGCCCATGCCCTGGGCAATGGCAAACAGGGGTTTGGTGAAGGCACTCATACCATAGCCAAACACGGCCAGGGCCTTGCGCTTGCCCAGGCGGTCACTCAGTGCACCTGAAAACACCTTGACGATAAGAGTGGTTGATTCGGCGATGCCATCGATCAGGCCAACGGCAAACACGCTGATGCCCAGCGTGCCGACCATGAACATGGGCAGCAGGCTATGTATCATCTCAGAAGAAATATCCATGAGCATGCTGACAAAGCCGAGTACCCAGATACTTTTAGGCAGTGAAGGTTTGCTCATGTAGGCAGCTTCCCGTAGAGGTAATATTGGGAGTGTGCCTTAATTTGTGGATAGTGGGAATGCTGTCTTGCTTGTTACAGCGCAAACCAGCTTCGGGAAAGCCGAAGCCGGGTTAAGTAAGCTCAAACCTTATTTACCTGCATCTTGCGCAATCTTGCGCAAGGTTTCCAGCGTTGCACCAGGCGTGATCAGGTTACCGTCATAACGCAGTTCTATCAGGGCGGGCAGATTGTGCTGGCGGCTGTGTGCCAATGCTCTTTCCAGTGCGGGGGCAAATTCTGCCGTAGTGTTGACAACTTCACCACTGCCACCAAAGGCGCGGGCCAGTGCGGCAAAATCTGGATTGTGCAATTCTGTGCCAGAGACACGCGCCGGGAATTCTCTTTCCTGATGCATGCGTATCGTGCCATACATGCCGTTATTGAAGACGATGATGACCACGCCTGCCTTGTATTGCACCGCAGTTGCCAGTTCCTGGCCATTCATGAGGTATTCACCATCGCCGGCAAAGGTGATGACAGTGCGTTGTGGGTCTATGATCTTGGCAGCAATACCAGACGGTACGCTGTAGCCCATGGCACCGGATGTTGGCGCCAGTTGTGTGCGCATGCCACCATAAGGGAAGTAACGGTGCGCCCAGGTGGCGTAATTGCCTGCGCCATTGGTGATGATGGTGTCTTTGGGTGCCAGGCGTTTGATATCCTGCACCACTTGCCACAGGTTCAACGGGGCATTTTCTTTGGCAAAAATTGCCGGTTCGGTTTGCCAGGCCAGCAAGTCGGCCTTGGCTTCGTTGACTGTTGCCTTCCATTTGGTGGCGGCATCCAGGCCTTCCATCTCGGCCAGTGCTTCGGCAATTTCCTTCATGCCGCTATTGATCATGAGGTCAGCCTGATAGACACGGCCCAGTTCCAGTGCGTCACTGTGGATGTGTACCAGTTTTTGTTTTGGCACGGGTGCTTCCAGCACGCTATAACCACCGGTGGTCATTTCACCCAGGCGCGGGCCTATCGCGATAATCAGGTCGGCATCTTTGAGTCTTTGCGCCAGCTTGGGGTTGATGCCTATGCCCACATCGCCTATATAGTTCGGATGGGCATTGTCCATCAAATCCTGGAAACGGAAGGCGCAAGCCACCGGCAGGTGGTTACTGGTGGCGAATTCGCTGATGTGCTGGCAGGCTGCCTGGTCCCAGCCGCTGCCACCGAGCAACAGCACAGGGCGTTGTGACACAGCCAGCATATTGCGTAGTTGCGCCAGTTGCTGTGGCGATGCTGATGCCTGTACGGGTGTGTAGTGGCGGGTATCGGCTACTTCGGCGACCTGGGCCAGCATGTCTTCTGGCAATGCCAGCACGACCGGGCCAGGACGGCCGCTGGTGGCGACCTGGAAGGCGCGGGCGATATATTCAGGCACGCGGTCAGCGCGGTCTATCTGCGCTACCCATTTCGCCATCTGACCAAACATGCGGCGGTAATCTATCTCCTGGAAGGCTTCGCGTTCTACAAAATCATTGCCTACCTGGCCTATGAACAAGATCATCGGTGTTGAATCCTGATAAGCGGTATGCACGCCGATAGAGGCGTTGGTGGCACCCGGCCCACGCGTAACAAAACAAATACCGGGTTTGCCTGTCATCTTGCCATAGGCATCTGCCATGAAGGCTGCGCCGCCTTCCTGGCGGTTGATGATGAAGCGTATGGGGCTGTCATGCAGGGCGTCAAGCACTGGCAAATAACTTTCGCCAGGTACACCAAAGATGGTATCGACACCGTGGACTTGCAGTGCATCCACAATCAACTGGCCGCCAGAACGTGATTTCAGCATGATAGACAATGATAAAAAAGTAAAAGCAGTACGCTACCAGAAAGCCGGCTTAATTTGCATCGTAAATGAGGGTTAGGAACTGAATTATCGCTGAGTGGGGTACGAGTGAGGTACAATAGCGCCCGAAGCAGGCCAGACAATCGCTGGTTGCCTTGAGCAATCAAGGTGACGGGAGGAAGGTCCGGACTCCATAGAGCAGGGTGACGGCTAACGGCCGTACGTTGAAAGCCCGGGCGCAAGCCTTGGTATAAGACGAGGAATAGGGCCACAGAGACGAGCGTATTAAGTTACGGTGAAACGCGGTAACCTCCACCCGGAGCAATTTCAAATAGGCACGCGTTGATGTGGCTCGCGGAGCGTGCGGGTAGAAAGCTTGAGCGGCGGAGCAATTCGTCGCCTAGAGGAATGATTGTCATAGCAGATGGTAGTAATGCCTATGCCGTAACAAAATCCGGCCTATCGGCCTGCTTCAATTTATTGTTTATCTTGTATTTCCCATCGGGCAGGTATCTCGCCACCGCACAATACGCCGCAGTCTGTTCAAGATTGTCGCCATCAAGCATCATTCCTTGCAAGCAAGTCCTTGTTCTCAAAATAGCAGTGGTACACTGGTGCGATAAGTTCTACTAGTTCTACTGACGCTGTATCTACAAAATTGCAAAACGCATGGAGACTGGCGGTCTAAAGAAAGAACGCGATGTGCCCATACTGGCATTCGCCATTTGCATCTGCCTGATTGCAGTCGCAATCATAGGGCAGAGCTGGTGGTCTATAGCCCAGGATAAGGCGCTGACCATCAATGCGGCACAGGAACATAATTTCCTGGCGGTGCGCATGCTGGAAGAGCATGTCAGTGAAGTCATGCGTGGTGCCGTGCGGGTGACGACGGTGGCCAGTGAAGAAGTTCTCTCGGAAACCAGGGTATCGGCAAACGAATCCCGGCAGCTGCAACAAATCCTGGCCATGCAGAGGCAGGAATCTGAATCCATCCATGCACTCTCCGTATTTGATGCACAAGGACTATGGCTGGCGTCCAGCCAGATGGGCGCTGGCGCACCTGAAAAAGTCGAAGAGCAGCGCCATATAAAATTCTTGCTTGAACATCCCGAAGAGAGCAAGGTAGTATTGGGCGACGCTTATCAGTTGCCGCAGAGCGGTCAGTGGATTCTGCCTCTTATTAAGAACTTCTTTGACAAGAGCGGCAAACGTGCGGGTTTGATACAGGCTGACATCCAGCTACGCTATCTCTATGATTTTTATGAGCGCATTGCCCTGGGCAGTGGCGCCAGCATTGTCCTCTACGATGAATCGGGCAGGAAGCTGGCCGCCGCCGGACTCAAAGACCGTGATTACTCCAGGCCGGCGCTGAAGAATTTTATCCGCGACAAGTCGTCAGAAGGTGCCTTGCGGGATGTTGATGAAGAAGGCAAGGCCTGGCTCATCAGTTATAGAAAGATCAGCGATCTTCCTTTGATACTGGTGTATGCGCGCGAAAGCAGCGTCATCCTGACTGACTGGAATGCCAGAGTCACACAAAAGATCATGGTAACAGCGGTGACGGCGGGTTTCATTTTTCTGCTGGCATCGCTGTTGCTGTGGCAGATACGCCATTTGCGCGACTCCAGAAACCGTCTGGAGGCTAGTGAGAGCCGTTATCGGTTGATTTATCAGGGCGCACAGGATGCCATCCTGCTCATCAGCCGTGACTATATCTATGTTGATTGCAATCCGGCTGCCGTTGCCTTCTTTGGCGTCAATACTCCAGAAGAAGTGATAGGGCGCAAGGTTGGCAGTTTTTCACCCAGCGTCCAGTCCGTGGCCGGGTATGCGACCCAGGATAAGGATGTGCTGGTCGCCACTCTGATAGACCAGGCTTTTAAAGGCGAGTCGCAGCGCTTTGAGTGGGTGACCGTCAGAAATGATCAGATACAGCACACAGAAATTTCATTGAGCAGGGTTGAGGTTGATGGCGAAATGCTCTTGTTTTGCGTGGAACGCGATATCAATGCGCGCAAATACAGCGAGTTATTGATCGCCGGACAAAACCGTCTGCTGAAACTGATAGGCGGCGAAGAAGAGCTGACGTCGATACTCGAAGCAGTCAGCCAGTTTGTTGAAAAACTCTGCCCTCACTGGCGCTGCGGCATACAACTGCTGGCTGACGACAGGCGTAGTTTTGCCCATGCGACCGGCAGCCGTTTTCCAGAAGTCTTGCTGGCACAGATACCTGGCATGAGTTTGAGTCATGGCAGCGGTATCTGGTCTGAAAGTGCATTGACCATGGAGCCAGTCTGGCTGCGTGAGTTTTTGCAGGCACCTGCGATGCAGTTCGTGAACGACGTGGAAACCCTGGCCGAATTTTCTTCTTGTGCAGCCTGGCCCATCTTTGGCAAGAATGGTCAGTTGCTCGGCAGTTTCAGCCTGTTCTCGTATAGCCGTGAACCCCTGAGTGAAAAAGACCTGGGCCTGGTCAGGGTGACGGTGGATATTGCCGGTATTGCCATAGAAGGCCGCCGTTCAGAAAAGAAAATCATGCAGCTCGCCCATTATGATGAGCTGACGGGTTTGCCCAATCGCTTCCTGTACAACCAGCATCTGGCGCGTTCACTGGCGATTGCCGAGCGTAACCGCAGCCAGTTGGCCGTGCTATTCCTCGATCTTGACCGTTTTAAGAATATCAACGACACCTTTGGTCATGATGAGGGGGACAATGTCTTGCGTACCATCGCGCACAGCTTCCGGCAATGCCTGCGTGAATCTGACATTATTGCTCGTATAGGCGGGGACGAATTCATCCTCCTGATCGACCAGTTCAATGAGGCGCGCGACCTTGGTGATGTGGCTGACAAGCTCTTGTATGCTGCTGCCCAGCCTTTCGAGATAGATGGACAGGAATGCCAGCTCAGCGCCAGCATAGGCATAGCCACCTTTCCTGCTGACGGCAGAGATGCCCAGACCCTGCTCAAAAATGCCGACATTGCCATGTACAAGGCAAAAAACAAGGGCAAGGATAATTACCAGTTCTATGCTTCGGAAATGAATACCCATACCGTGGAGAGGCTGGCCTTTGAGGCACGCCTGCGCAAGGCGCTGGAAAGGCGTGAGTTTGTCGTGCATTACCAGCCCAAACTCGATGTCAAAACCGAGCGCATCGTCGGTGCCGAGGCACTGGTACGCTGGAACCATCCGGAACGTGGGGTATTGTCTCCTGTCGAATTCATCGGCCTGGCGGAAGAAGCTGGCCTGATCTCCCGCCTGGGTATGCTGGTACTCGACATTGCCTGCCGCGATATTTTAAGTTTCCGCAATGTAGATAAGGATTTTGGCCGGGTAGCCATCAACTTGTCTGGCGCACAGTTCAACGATGCCCACATGCTGGAAGAAGTCAAAAGCGTGGTCGATTTCTGGCGCGTGCCTTCCAACTCCATTGAGTTTGAGATTACAGAAAGCATGGTCATGCATAACCGTGAGCAGGCCATCCTGCTCATGGATGGCCTCAAAGAAGCCGGGTTTACCCTTTCCATAGACGATTTTGGTACGGGTTACTCGTCCCTCGCTTACCTCAAACGCTTCCCTGTCGACAGCGTCAAGGTAGACCGTTCCTTCATCAAGGACATCCCTGACGACCCGAATGACACCGCCATTGTGCTGGCCATCGTCGCCATGGCCCATACCCTGGGCATCAAGGTCATTGCTGAGGGCGTAGATTCAGCCATACAGCTGGAAACCTTGCGTGATTGCAAATGTGATGAATTCCAGGGTTTCTATTTCAGCAAAGCCGTGCCTGACAAGGAATTTTTGCAATTATTGCAGCGTCAAAGAAGGGAAACTTAATAACTATACATCGTCAGCCTGCTCACCGGGCATGCAGTGCTGGATTAGCTCACTAATTCAACTGCTTTTGGCGTGAAAACCTGCGCATGCAGGCCAGTTTTCAGCGATAATCTGCCCCCTTGATCATCATCCTAAGCCCAGCAAAGTTTATTAATTGTCACTTCAGCGGCTAAAAAGCGGCGATCTCCTCTTTCCTGCAGGCATTTTCCCAAAGTAGCTCATCCCAAAACGCAACAGTCTGGGATAAACACATGGTTATATGTAAGGAGCTACTTTCACTATGTAGTGTAAGTACCTAATTTATCAGGATAAATTCCGCAGATTCCTCAGGGCTTCACCTCAACTGTTGGCGCTAAGTCATTGACTTCATTAGAAATTTTCCCAATTTACCCCGCAAATACGCTTGACCACGCTCAAGTCATCCTCTAAAGTGGGCAATAGTGTGAAAAAGTGTAATTTTGTGGCATAGAATTCCTAATTTCGCTTACATTCCATCCGTGGCCAGATAGACAGATTTTCAGGAAAAAAGGTAATAGCGTGTTTCAGGGGGCGTCCTCACTCAATCTCGATGCAAAAGGCAGGATGTCTATCCCCGCCCGGCACCGTGACGCGCTCAATGTTCAATGCGAAGGCCGGATTACCCTGACCCGCCACCCGGATGGTTGTCTCCTGCTCTTCCCGCGTCCCACCTGGGAGTCCCACCGTGAACAAATCGCTGCCTGGCCCATACAAGCACGCGACTGGAAACGTATTTTTCTTGGCAATGCCTTTGATGTTGATATGGATGGCGCTGGCCGCATCCTGGTTGCGCCTGAACTGCGCAATGCTGTTGGCATGCAGCGCGATGTCATGCTGCTCGGCATGGGCAGCCATTTTGAGATTTGGGATGCTGCCAAGCTGGCAGAAAACGAGGCAAAAGCCATCGCTGGCGGCGCTCCTGATGTATTAAACAGTTTTTCTTTCTGATCGCGGGCAATGAGTATTCAGCAAGCGGCAGATTTTACGCACCAGACAGTGCTGTTGCATGAGGCTGTAGATGCCCTCGGCATCGCAGGCGAACGTGCCAGCGGGATTTATATCGATGGCACCTTTGGCCGTGGTGGGCATAGCCGCCTGCTCTTGTCGCAACTGGGCAGCAATGGCCGCCTGATTGCTTTTGACAAAGATACCCAGGCGATTGCCAGTGCAAAAGAAATTCAGGATTCGCGTTTTCATATCGTGCATGACAGTTTTGCAAGCATTGCTGAAGCCTTGCCTGAGCTTGGTGTCAGCAAGGTCGATGGCATCCTGATGGATTTGGGCATCTCATCGCCGCAAGTGGATGATGCCAGCCGGGGTTTCAGCTTCCGGTCGGATGGTCCGCTCGACATGCGCATGGATACCACGCGTGGCATTTCTGCAGCCGAATGGCTGGCAACTGCCGAAGAAGAACAAATTACGGAGGTTATAAAAAATTATGGGGAAGAACGGTTTGCTTTTCAGATTGCAAAGGCGATTGTTGCTCGCAGGAAGACAGACGCCATTCGTGGAACACGACAGCTCGCAGAAATCGTCGCACACGCCGTCAAAACTCGCGAGAAGGGTAAAGACCCGGCAACTCGCACCTTTCAGGCTATACGGATTTTCATCAATCAGGAGCTTGAAGATCTCGAAATAGGTCTGGCGGCAGCTTATCAGGCATTGGCTCCTTACGGGCGCATGTCGGTCATCAGTTTCCATTCACTCGAAGACCGTATCGTGAAGCAGTTCTTTGCTTCCAAGGTCAAGGTGGAGCAGCCTGACCGCCGTTTGCCCATACGCCATATCGATTTGCCGCGACCGCAGATGCGCCTGTTGAACCGTATCAAGCCTTCCGAGGCTGAGGTCAGTGCCAATCCGCGTTCGCGTTCAGCAATTTTGCGGGTAGCAGAGCGTCTGCCAGAGGTGGCTGCATGAGTACCCGCTGGAATATTATCCTGGCCGCGGCATTGATTGCCTGTGCCCTGTCATTGATTAATGCGCAGTATCAGGCACGTCGCCTGTTTATAGAGCTGGAGCGGGAGCAAAGTTTAAGCAAACAATACGAATTGCAATGGACGCAACTGAAACTCGATCAATCCACCTACGGCAAGCATGCGCGCATAGAAGCAACGGCAGCGCGTGAATTGAACATGGTTGCTGTGACCCCTGAACGCACGCAGTACCTCAAAGCAGTGGAGGCAAAATGAGCAGATCAGCAAGTACATCCCGTACCGCCGCTGCACGCGGCGTTGCCTTTTCTTCCAGCCCTTTACTGGATGTGAAGCTGCCTGCCTGGCGTTCACGCTTCATCCTGTTTTTATTGTTTGCAGCTTTTATCGCCCTGATCGCCAAAGCACTGTATCTGCAAGGATTTACCAAGGACTTTTTGCAGAAGGAAGGGGCCAATCGTTATGCCCGCACGCTGGAATTGCCCGCGACCCGCGGCAAGATCACTGACCGCAATGGCCAGGTGCTGGCTTCCTCCGTGCCTGTCAAAGCCATCTGGGCGATTCCTGACGATGTGCTGGTAGCGCCCAAGGAAAAATTGCAGCAACTGGCCAAATTGCTCGACATGACTGAAGCAGAATTGCGCAAGAAGCTCGATTCTGACCGTCAGTTTGTCTATCTGAAACGTCAGGTAGAACCTGCCATATCAGACCAGATAGTGGCTCTGGCCATACCCGGCATAGAAACCCGCAAAGAATACAAACGCTTTTATCCAGAAGGCGAAGTCATGGCCCATGTGGTTGGCTTCACCAATGTGGAAGATATAGGACAAGAAGGTATAGAGCTGGCATCGGAAAAAAACCTGGCAGGTAAGACCGGGAGTCGCCGTGTCATCAAAGACAGACTGGGCCATATCGTTGAAGACATACAAGCCGTGCGCGAACCGCATGATGGCAAGGATCTGACGCTGTCCATCGACAGCAAGATTCAATACATTGCGTTTACGCATTTGAAAGAAGCACTGGAAAAACACAAGGCCAAGGCTGGCGGTGCGGTAGTGCTTGATGTACAAACCGGCGAAGTGCTGGCACTGGTGAACTTGCCTACTTATAACCCGAATGATCGTTCTGCGCTGACTGGTGCGCAATTACGCAACCGTGTCATGACCGATACTTTTGAGCCAGGTTCGACCATGAAGCCTGTGACCGTCGCCCTGGCGCTGGAAACCGGCCGGGTCACGCCAGATACCGTATTTCAGACGGCACCTGGTGTCATGGCTATCGGCCCTGCACTGATACACGATGCGCATAAACAGGGCTCTCTCACAGTTGCGCAAGTCATACAAAAATCTTCGAATATAGGCACGGCGAAAATGGCCTTGCAAATGCGGCCGCAAGAGATGTGGGAAATGTTCACTACCCTGGGCTTTGGCCAGCAACCCAAATTCGGTTTCCCAGGTGCAGTTGCCGGGCGTTTGCGTAATTACAAAAACTGGCGTCCTATTGAGCAAGCCACCATGAGCTATGGCCATGGTATTTCGGTATCGCTGATACAGATGGCACGTTCCTATATGATTTTTGCCAGGAATGGCGACATGATCCCGCTGACTTTCCAAAAGTCTGATGAAATGCCGCATGGTTCACGCGTGATTTCTGAAAAAACGTCAAAACAAGTACGTCAGATGATGGAAACGGTGACCGAGCCTGGTGGTACTGCTCCACAAGCGCGTATTGCTGGTTACCGTGTCGCAGGCAAAACAGGTACTGCCCACAAGCTTGAGGGTGGCCGTTACGTGAATAAATATCTGCTTGATTTCATTGGTTTTGCGCCCGTTTCAAATCCGCGTGTGATTGTTGCGGTAATGGTAGATGAACCAACTGCTGGCGGGCACTTTGCGGGCCCTGTCGCCGCACCGGTGTTTGCAGCGATTATGTCGAATGTCTTGCGTTCACTGAATGTGCAGCCAGACTCTTCCGTCACCAGCATTATTCCTGAAGAAGGTGTGCAGGAAAGCATGTAATGACACAGAAAAATACAATGATAATAGCAATACTGGACTGGCTGAAGCAGCATGCGCCGAATGCGCAATTGCGTTCAGATTCCCGCTCCATACAAACAGGGGATGTCTTCTTCGCCTTGCGCACCCCTCTTACGGATGGCCGTGCGCATATTGCCCATGCAATTGCCAATGGCGCAGTTGCAGTGGTGTATGAAGCAAATGAATTTAGCTGGGATGATGCTGTCAATGCTCCTGGTGCACTCAAAGTCCCGCATCTACCGGTAGATAACTTGCAAGACGTAGTTGGTCATGTCGCCCATGCCTGGTATGGTGAGCCAGATAAAGACTGGTTCAATGTGGCCGTTACCGGCACCAATGGCAAGACTTCATGCACACAATGGATAGCCAAGGCGCTTTCACTGAGCGGCACACCTGCGGCTGTCATCGGCACGCTGGGCATAGGCCAGTATCGCAATGGCATACTGGGGCAACTGGCAGAGACTGGTTACACCACGCCCGACGCCATAGGCTTGCAGCAAAAACTGTCCGACTTGCAGCGCGATGGCGCACAGGCACTGGCGATAGAAGCTTCTTCCATAGGCCTGGACCAGGGCCGTTTGAACGGTCTGCATTTTGATGTGGCCGTGCTGACGAATCTGACGCGTGATCATCTTGATTACCATGGCGACATGCAGAGCTACACCGCCGCCAAAACAAAGCTGTTTGACTGGCAAGGTCTGGGTAGCGCTGTCATCAACCTGGATGATGCCTATGGCCTGGAACTGGTCAAACATCTGCAAGCCAGTCAGCCAGCTACCAAGCTGCTGGGCTACAGTCTTGAAAAGGAACTCGTATCGGGCATAGATGCCCTGGTCGCCAGCAATCTGAAAACCAGCCATGCAGGCACGAGCTTCCATCTCGAATCTCCATTTGGCGTGGCGCAGATCAAGACCCAGCTCATAGGCAAATTCAATGTCAGCAATATCCTGGCGGTACTCGCCGTGTTGCTGAGCAAGGGCATCGCTCTGAACAAGGCCGTGGGCATCATAGAAAAACTGACACCGGTCCCTGGCCGCATGCAATTGCTGGGTACTGCCGGTCATGTCATGGTCGTTATTGATTATGCGCACACGCCAGATGCGCTCGAAAAAACCCTGGAAGCCTTGCAGCAAGTGGCGCAAGAAAGAGCAGGGGCTTTGTGGTGCGTGTTTGGTTGCGGCGGTGACCGTGATCCTGGCAAGCGCCCGCAAATGGGCAAGATTGCTGAGCTGGCGCAACATGTTGTTGTCACCAGTGACAATCCGCGCAGTGAAAATCCATCGCAGATCATAGAAGACATTCTCAAAGGCATGACGGGCACGCCGCAAGTAATCGAAGACCGCGCCAATGCAATCCTGTATGCGATCAAGCATGCAGATCATCATGATGTAGTTTTGCTGGCTGGCAAAGGCCATGAAACCTATCAGGATATTAATGGCAAGAAATGGCCATTCTCCGATGAAGAGCATGCCGCACTCTCACTTGCTACTGTCGCAACCAGCGGTAATACGAAGAGGGGAAGCTGATGGAATTCACTCTTCAGGAATTACAGGCTGCCATGCCTGCGGCGAAACTGGCTGGTGATGCCGGTGTCGTCACCCGCATCACTGGTCTGACCACTGACAGCCGCAAAGTTGGCGTTGGCGATCTGTTCGTTGCCCTGCGCGGTGAAAACTTTGATGCCCATGATTTCTTGCCGCAAGTCGCGGCCGCCGGTGCAGCAGCAGTGATCGCTGAACGCCTGCCTGCAGATTTCAGCCTGCCAGCCTTGCAGGTGGCAGACAGCAAACTGGCGCTGGTAAAAGTAGGGCGCTTCTGGCGTCAGAAGTTTGAGCTGCCCGTCATTGGTGTGACTGGCAGCAACGGCAAGACCACCGTCAAGGAAATGATTTCTTCTATCCTGGCAGCAGCCTTTGGTGCAGATGGCCGTCTGGCGACTGCAGGTAATTTGAACAATGAAATCGGCGTGCCCCTGACCATCATGCAATTGCATGCCGGACATAAGGCCGCCGTCATAGAAATGGGCATGAACCATCCTGGCGAAATCGCCTTGCTGGCTTCTGCCGCGATGCCTACCGTGGCACTGGTCAACAATGCACAGCGCGAACATCAGGAATTCATGCAAAACGTGGAAGCAGTGGCGCGCGAAAATGGTGTGGCGATACAGTGCCTGCCAGATGATGGCGTGGCTGTATTCCCTGCTAACGATACTTATACCGCTTTATGGCAATCCTTTGCGTCTGAACGCGGTCAGCGTAAAACCCTGACTTTTGGTCTGACACCTGATGCTGATGTGCATGCGACTTACCTGCCCAGCGTGTTTGGTAGTGACCTGCAAATCAAGCTGGCTGGCCAGGTCCTGTCAGTGCGCCTGAACGCAGCAGGCCAGCACAATGTCTTGAATGCACTCGCCGCTGCAGCTTGCTGCCATGCGACCGGCGTCAGCAAAGAAGCCATTGTTGCCGGCCTGGAGAATTTCGCTCCCGTGAATGGTCGCCTGCAACGCAAGCAAGCACATTGCGGCGCAACCGTGATTGATGACAGTTATAACGCCAACCCTGATTCAGTACGTGCTGCGATCGATGTGCTGGCACAAATCGGTGGTGATACTGCGCTGGTACTCGGTGACATGGGCGAGGTTGGTGAAAACGGCGCGCAATTCCATCATGAAATTGGCGAGTATGCGCAGCAGCGTGGCGTCAAAAAACTGTTCTTGCTGGGTGAACTGGTTGCCCATGCAGCACAGGGCTATGGTGCGGGTGCCCAGCATTTTGCCAGCGTAGAAAACCTGTGCCAGAACCTTGATGCACAAACTGCGGTTGACACGATAGTGCTGGTCAAAGGCTCGCGTTTCATGAAGATGGAAAGAGTCGTTGCGCATCTTTTGGCAGCAGACGATAAAGAAAAAAATACATTACAACAAAAAATAATAGGGAATCACTAGTATGTTGCTCTGGTTGGCTGAAATGTTAAAGCAGGATATAGGCTGGCTGCGCGTCTTTGGGTTTATTACCTTCCGCGCAGTTTTTGCCACGATGACGGCCATCTCCATCGGTATTTTTGCTGGTCCAGCGGTTATCCGCATGCTGACCAGGCTCAAGGTAGGCCAGGCTGTGCGCAGCTATGGTATGGAAACACATTTGGTTAAATCCGGTACGCCTACCATGGGGGGCGTACTGGTCTTGATTTCGATTGGCATCTCCACTTTATTGTGGGGTGATTTGAGCAACCGTTTTATCTGGGTAGTCATGATAGTCACCCTCGGTTATGGTGCAGTAGGTTGGGTTGATGATTACCGCAAGGTGGTTTACAAAGACCCTGAAGGCATGCGCTCCAGGGAAAAATATTTCTGGCAATCGCTGATAGGTTTGATCGCTGCTTTTTATCTGGCGTTTTCAGTCTCTGCACCAAGCAATTCAAAAGTGCTGGAATTGTTTATCGCCTGGGTACAGTCCGGTTTCAATATGGATTTGCCGCCCAAGGCAGATTTGATCGTGCCTTTCTTTAAAACTGTCAGCTATCCCCTCGGCGTCTGGGGTTTTATCGCATTGACTTACTGCGTCATCGTCGGTACCAGCAATGCCGTGAATTTTACTGATGGACTGGATGGTCTGGCCATCATGCCTACCATCATGGTCGGTTCTGCCCTGGGTCTGTTTGCTTACCTGACGGGTAATGTCGGTTATGCCAAATATCTGTTGATACCGCATATACCAGGCGCTGGTGAATTGCTGATTTTCTGTGGTGCGATGGCCGGGGCTGGTCTGGCTTTTCTCTGGTTCAATGCTCACCCCGCACAAGTATTCATGGGTGACGTCGGTGCACTCGCTTTAGGTGGCGCACTGGGTACGGTGGCAGTCATCGTCAGGCAAGAAATTGTGCTGTTCATCATGGGTGGCATTTTTGTGGCGGAGACTTTGTCCGTCATGCTGCAAGTCAGTTATTTCAAATACACCAAAAGAAAATATGGCGAAGGTCGCCGTCTGTTGTTGATGGCACCTCTGCATCACCATTTTGAGAAAAAAGGCTGGAAAGAAACCCAGGTTGTCGTGCGTTTCTGGATCATCACCATGTTGCTGGTGCTGATAGGTTTGTCTTCACTGAAGTTACGTTAAATAAGTTACGTTAAAAGATAGATATAGAGTTTATGGATTTTTCAGGTAAACATGTACTGGTTCTGGGCCTGGGTGAAACCGGGCTGGCGATGGCGCAATGGCTGTTACGCGCCGGTGCGCGCCTGCGTGTTGCCGATACACGTGAAGTACCGGACAGGTTGCCGCAATTGCAGGCATTGTCAGATCAGGTGGAATTTATTGGCGGTGCTTTCACCCCAGCCTTGCTCGATGATGTTGAGTTGATGGCAGTCAGCCCCGGTTTGTCACCTCTGCGTGAATTGCAGGAATTGTTGCCTGCTGCGGCTGAAAAAAATATCCCGGTCTGGGGCGAGATAGAGTTGTTTGCCCAGGCTCTGCTAGCTTTGAAGGCTGAGCGCGAATACCAGCCTAAAGTCATCGCCATCACTGGCACCAATGGCAAAACCACGGTCACCAGCCTGGTTGGTTTGCTGGTAGAACGCGCCGGTTTGACAGTTAAAGTTGCAGGCAATATCAGCCCGGCTGTACTTGATGTGCTGCGTGAATGTCTGGAGCAAGACAGCCTGCCTCAAGTCTGGGTGCTGGAATTGTCCAGCTTCCAGTTGCATACCACACATAGCCTGCAAGCTGATGTGGCAACGGTCTTGAATATCACCCAGGACCATCTGGACTGGCATGGCAGCCTGCAAGCGTATTGCGCTGACAAGGCAAAGATTTTTGGCGAACAGACTTTGCAGGTTTTGAACCGTGATGATGCACTTGTCATGTCCATGGCCAAGCCGCATGGCAATGCAGTCAGCTTTGGTGTCGATGCACCCAAACACCTGGCGGACATGGGTTTGCTGAATGAGCATGGCATGGGCTGGCTGGCGGTAGCAAATCCGGCAGAAGACGCACCTGTTGTCACAAATAGCCGCCGCAAGAAAAAAGAAGTCGAAGAAATGCCTGTCATCGTCAGCCGCCTGATGCCGACAGATGCTTTGCAAATCCGTGGTCAGCATAATGCCGCGAATGCTCTGGCTGCCCTGGCTTTGTGCCGTGGTATAGGTTTGTCATTTGCACCTTTACTGCATGGCTTGCGTGATTACAAAGGTGAGCCGCACAGGGTAGAGCAGGTTGCCAGTATAGCGGGTGTCGACTATATCGATGACAGCAAAGGCACCAATGTCGGTGCCACAGTCGCGGCCTTGAAGGGACTGGGTCAGCAATCCGATGCATTACACAAGCGGATTATTTTGATTGCTGGCGGCGAAGGCAAGGGGCAGGATTTTTCTCCTCTGGCTGATCCGGTCGAGCGCTATACCAAGGCGGTTATCCTGCTAGGTAAAGCCAAAGAAGAATTGCAGCAGGCTCTGGCAGTGACTGCTGTGCCGCTGCACGATGTCGCCACATTGGAAATGGCAGTGCAGGCCGCTGCTGAACTGGCTGCAGATGGCGACATCGTTTTGCTTTCACCGGCTTGCGCCAGCCTGGACATGTTCCGTAATTATGCCCACCGCGCCCAGGTGTTTGTGGACGCTGTGCGTGAAGTCGCTTTGGCACGCGGGGAGGTTTGCTGATGCGTCAGCTCTTGCTCCCATTGCAAAGATGGTCCCCGTTTGGCGCACCGCCAGCGAGTACCAATCTGGTTAGCCGGTCCAAGATGATGGACTATGACCAGCCTTTGGTGTGGGTGACAATTATCCTGATGCTGTTCGGCATGGTCATGGTGTATTCGGCTTCGATCTCTTTGCCTGATTCACCCAAGTATGCCAATTACAAAAATTCGCATTTCCTGATACGTCAGGCGATCTTTGTCGTGGTGGCCCTGATCGCAGGTGCATTGGTATTCCGTATCCCGATCGCGACCTGGCAAAAATATGCGCCTTATTTATTCGTGGCGACCCTGGTCTTGCTGGTAGCCGTATTGATACCGGGTCTGGGCAAAGGCGTCAATGGTGCCAAACGCTGGTTGTCTTTCAAAGTCTTGAATTTGCAACCTTCTGAATTGATGAAGCTGTTCATGGTCTTGTATGCCGCCGACTATACCGTGCGCAAACAGGAATACATGCACAAACTGACCAAGGGTTTCGTCCCCATGCTGGCAGCGGTTGGCATCGTGGGTTTGCTGTTATTGCTGGAACCTGACCTGGGTGCTTTTGGCGTCATCGTTTGTATCGCCATGGGCATCCTGTTTTTGGGGGTATCAACGGCGTCTGGTTCGGTGGCATTGCCGCTACCCTGATCGGTATCTTTACTGCGGTTATCTTGATATCGCCATGGCGGCGTGAACGTATTTTTGCCTACCTTAGCCCATTTGACGAAGATCATGCGCTGGGCAAGGCCTACCAGTTGACACATTCGCTGATTGCTTTTGGCCGTGGTGAATTATTTGGCGTAGGCCTCGGTGCCAGCGTACAAAAACTGCATTACCTGCCAGAAGCACACACAGATTTTTTGCTGGCTGTCATCGGAGAAGAGCTGGGATTCGTTGGTGTCATGGCGGTGGTGCTTTTATTTTATTGGTTGCTGAAACGCGCTTTCGAAATCGGCCGGCAAGCGATAGCGCTGGATCAGACCTTTGCAGGTTTGCTGGCCAAGGGCATAGGTATCTGGATAGGTGTGCAGGCGTTTATTAATATGGGGGTTAACCTGGGCTTGTTGCCGACCAAAGGTTTGACCCTGCCTTTGATGAGTTATGGTGGTTCTGGTGTCATGATTAATTGTGTGGGTCTGGCGATTTTGTTGCGTGTCGATTATGAAAACCGCGTATTGATGCGTGGAGGCCGCGCATGAGCCAGGCCATACAAAAAATGCCAAAAAAATTGCTGATCATGGCAGCAGGCACAGGTGGGCATATCTTCCCTGGTCTGGCGATAGCCGACATCATGCGCGAACGCGGCTGGCAAGTCAGCTGGCTGGGCACGCAGATAGGCATGGAAGGGCAGATCGTACCCAAGCACAATATCGCCATGGACAATATTGATTTCTCTGGCTTGCGTGGCAAGGGTTTATCGCATACGGTCAGCGGTGCTTTTAAACTGGTCAAGAGTTTCTTTAGCTGCTTTAGCATCATCGGTCGCCGCCAGCCAGATGTGGTATTGGGCATGGGTGGTTATGTGACCGTGCCTGGTGGCATCATGGCAGCCTTGCGCGGCAAGCCAGTTGTGTTGATGAATGCGGATGCTGCCTTGCTGCTGTCGAATAAGGCTTTGCGTCCTTTCGCCAGTAAATTACTGTTTGGTCTGCCATCGGCAACAGTAACAGCGGATCAGAAAACAACTGTTATTGGCAACCCCATACGCAAAGAAATTTGCGAATTGCCAGCGCCAGCGACACGTTATGCAGAACGCACTGGCCCTTTGCGCATACTGGTCGTCGGTGGCAGCCTGGGTGCCAAAGTATTGAATGATGCTGTGCCGCAGGCGGTGGCCTTGCTGCCAGAAGCCCAGCGCCCAATGATTACGCATCAGTCTGGCAAACAGCACATAGATGCCTTGCGCCAGAGTTATGCGCAGGCAGGCGTGCAGGCTGAAGTGCTGGATTTTATCGACGACATGCCGCGCCGCTATGCCGAGGCTGATCTGGTGATTTGCCGTGCCGGTGCTATTACCGTGTCAGAACTGACTGCGGCAGGTGTGGCCAGCATACTCGTGCCTTTCATGGCGTCGAGTACTTCACACCAAAAAGAAAACGCCATCTGGATGGCAGGCCAAACAGCCGCCATCCATTTGCCACAAACTGAATTAAGCACAGCCTTGCTGGCAGAGAAATTAAAAGTACTGGACAGAGCGCAATGCCTGGCGATGGCCGAAACAGCCTACGCCCTGGGGCAGCGCGAAGCCAGTGCCAACATCGCCCATATTCTGGAATCATTAGCATGAAACACAAAGTCAAACACATTCATTTCGTCGGCATAGGCGGCTCGGGCATGAGCGGTATCGCCGAAGTCTTGCTGAACCTCGGCTACACCATTTCCGGTTCCGACCTCGGTAGCAATGCTGCTTCAAAACGACTGGCGCAGCTGGGTGCCAATGTCATGCTGGGTCATGCAGCAGAAAATATTGTCGGCGCAGATGCCGTTGTGACATCGACGGCAGTCAAGGGTGATAACCCTGAAGTTGTCGCCGCCCGCGCCAAACATATTCCCATCGTGCCACGCGCCATGATGCTGGCAGAACTGATGCGTTTGAAAAGTGGTATCGCTATTGCCGGTACCCATGGTAAAACGACGACGACCAGCCTGGTTGCCAGTGTATTGGCACAAGGTGGTCTCGACCCGACTTTCGTCATCGGCGGTTTGCTCAATAGTGCTGGTGCCAATGCCAAACTGGGTAGCGGCGACTTCATCGTGGCAGAAGCCGATGAATCTGATGCTTCTTTCCTCAATCTCTTGCCAGTGATTGAAGTCATCACCAATATCGATGCCGACCATATGGAAACCTATGGTCATGACTTCGCCCGCCTGAAACAGGCTTTCATCGAATTTACCCAGCGCCTGCCATTCTATGGTGTGGCAGTCTTGTGCCTGGATGATGCAAATGTGCGTGAAATCATGCCTTTCGTCTCCAAACCCATCGTCACCTATGGTTTCCATGCAGATGCCGATGTACGTGCAGTCGATGCCACCGCCGCCAATGGCAAGATGCATTTCACGGTAGTGCAAGATGGCTATGAGAATATGCAGGTTAGCCTGAACCAGCCTGGCATGCACAATGTACAAAATGCTTGCGCCGCGATAGCGATTGCACGTGAAGTCGGTGTCAGTGACGAGGCAACGCAAAAAGCTCTCTCCGAATTCAATGGTGTAGGCCGTCGCTTTACCCGTTATGGTGAAATCGCCTTGGCCAATGGTGGCACTTTCGCCCTGGTGGATGACTATGGTCATCACCCTGTGGAAATGGCTGCTACTTTGGCGGCAGCGCGTGGCGCTTATCCAGGCCGCAGGCTGGTGCTGGCTTTCCAGCCGCACCGTTATACCCGTACCCGCGATCTGTTTGAAGATTTCGTCCGTGTGATTTCTGATGCAGATGCAGTGGTGCTGGCAGAAGTCTATGCCGCAGGTGAAGCGCCGATACTGGCGGCGGATGGCCGCTCCCTGTCGCGCGCCCTGCGCGTCATGGGCAAGGTAGAGCCGGTATTTGTCGAAGATATGCAAGAAATGCCCGACAGTATTTTGCGGGTATTGAAAGACGGCGATGTAGTCATCGTCATGGGGGCAGGTTCCATCAATGCTGTGCCGGCAAAACTGGCGCAGTCAGTGTAAATGTAGAAAACAAGTGATCAGATCATCATGAGCGAATTGAATTTGAAATCTCTGGGCAAAGTAGGCGTGCTGTTTGGCGGGCGTTCGGCTGAACGTGAAATCTCCCTGATGTCCGGTACTGGCGTATTGCAAGCCTTGAAAAGCAAAGGCATAGATGCCCATGGTTTTGACACGGCAGAACGCAGCATTGCCGAACTGGCCGCAGAAAAATTTGACCGTGTTTTCATTGCCCTGCATGGCCGCTATGGTGAAGATGGCAGCCTGCAAGGTGTACTGGAACAATTGAATATTCCTTACACCGGCAGTGGCGTGATGGCATCGGCAATCGCCATGGACAAGATTTTTACCAAGCGCATCTGGCAAACCTATGGCCTGAGCACTCCTGCTTATGCCGTATTGACAGCTCAGACTGAATTGCGCCGTGTGCCGGATGAGCTGGGTTTGCCACTCATCATCAAGCCGCCACATGAGGGCTCTACAATAGGTATTACCAAGGTCGTTGGTTATTCAGACATGCAGGAAGCTTATGCTTTGGCAGCCCAGTTTGATGAAGTCGTGCTGGCAGAAGAATTTGTCGAAGGCCGCGAACTGACAGTGGCGATACTCGGCAAGGGTGAGCTGGCGTATGCCTTGCCGATCACCGAAATCGTTGCACCTGATGGTAACTACGATTACCAGAACAAGTATTTTACTGACGACACGCAATACATTTGCCCGGCACTGCTGGAGCAGGATCTGACGGATGCCATCCGCAAAATGGCTGTCGATGCTTACCGCGCACTGGATTGTGAAGGCTGGGCCAGGGTTGATGTCTTGTTGCGCAAGTCGGATAACAAACCGTTCTTGCTGGAGATCAATACTTCTCCAGGCATGACCGGGCATTCGCTGGTACCCATGGCAGCCAAGGCAGTAGGCATCAGTTATGAAGACTTGTGTGTAGAAATTTTGAAGACAGCAAGCTTGAAAATTAAATCTGAAACAGAAAAGTAAACGAGTAAGAGTAAAAAATGTGGCATGACAGCAAGCTGATGAACAATACCGCGAATGCCCTGTTTGGGCTGGTACTGTTCATCCTGGTGTTGTCAGGCGTCTGGTGGGTAATACAAAGGCCATTTTTTACTTTGCGCGTGATACGGGTGGAAGCGAGTAGTGCGGTTGATAGTGCTGGTTTACGGCATGTGAATACGCTGACGATCAGGAGCACGGCTTTACCCAAGATCAGGGGTAATTTTTTTACTGCAAATCTGGATGCGGTAAGAACAGCTTTTGAAGCAGTACCCTGGGTGCGCAAGGCCAGCGTACAAAGAGAATGGCCGAACAAACTCATCGTCACCCTGGAAGAACATGTGGCGCTGGGTACCTGGGGTGAAAACGGGCAATTGATTTCTGCCAAGGGCGATGTGTTCACCGCCAACCTGGCAGAGGCCGAGGACGATGCAGATCTGGTGGCCCTGAGTGGACCGGATGGTAGTGAAAAAGAAGTGCTGGCGCAGTATCTGGAATTTAAAAACTGGTTTGCCAGGATCAGTCTGGCACCGGATGAAGTGAATTACTCCAGTCGTTATGCCTGGAGTCTGAAGTTGAATAATGGCATGCAGGTGCAATTGGGCAGAGTGCAGGATGCAACAACGCTCAAGAGCAGGGTGGATAAACTGATGACAGTCTATCCGCAACTGCTGGCCAGTTTGCAGGACAGTATTGAAAGTGTGGACATGCGTTATCCGAATGGCCTGGCGCTCAAATCGAGTCATAGCAATATCGGATCAAAAAAGCAAACAAAAGCAAGTGGAAAGACATGACAAAAGACGCTAAAAATCTGATCGTTGGTCTCGATATCGGCACCTCAAAAATTGTGGCGGTCGTGGCAGAAGTCATGCCTGACGGCAGGCATGAAGTCATCGGCCTGGGCCAGCATGAATCCAAGGGGCTGAAAAAAGGCGTCGTCGTTAATATCGAGGCGACCGTCGAATCCATACAGCGCGCTTTGGAAGAAGCCGAGTTGATGGCAGACTGCAAGATACGCAATGTATATACCGGTATTGCCGGCAGCCATATCCGCAGCTTTAATTCCAGCGGCATGGTGGCGATCAAGGATAAAGAAGTCACCGCAGCTGACGTTTCGCGTGTGATAGAAACTGCCAAGGCCGTCAATATTCCGACTGACCAGCAATTGCTGCATACCTTACCGCAAGAATTTATTGTCGATAGCCAGGACGATGTGCGCGAACCTATAGGCATGAGCGGCATACGTCTTGAAGTCAAAGTGCATATTGTTACCGGTGCCGTTTCTGCGGTGCAGAACATCGTCAAGTGTGTGCGCCGTTGCGGTCTTGAAGTATCTGACCTGATCCTGCAACCTATGGCCTCGGCTGAAGCAGTGCTGACCAAGGATGAAAAAGAGCTGGGCGTAGTGCTCATCGATATCGGTGGCGGCACCACTGACGTTGCAGTATTCAGCGAAGGTGCGATACGACACACTGCAGTGATACCAATAGCCGGTGATCAGATCACCAATGATATCGCCATGGCCTTGCGCACGCCGACCTCGGAAGCAGAAGAAATCAAGGTGCGTTTTGGGGTCGCTAAACAGGTATTGGCTGATCCGTCCGACACACTGGAAGTGCCTGGTCTTGGTGACCGCGGCCCGCGCTCCTTGTCGCGCCAGGCTTTGGCGGCAGTGATAGAGCCGCGCGTTGAAGAATTGTTTGCGTTGGTGCACCAGGTGGTGCGTGAATCCGGCTATGAAGATGTGCTCTCATCCGGCATCGTTTTGACAGGCGGTTCTGCTGCCATGCCGGGCATGGTCGAGATGGCAGAAGACATCTTTTTGAAGCCGACCAGATTAGGCATGCCAGCGTATAGCGGGCAGTTGGCAGATGTCGTGCGCAGCCTGCGTTATGCCACAGTTTTGGGGTTGTTGTTGGAAGCGAAGAAGCAGTATTTGCGCGGTCATCTGGTCACTCGGCAAGAAGGTTCAGCCAAAGCGGTCTGGCAACGCATGAAAGAGTGGTTTTTAGGGAATTTTTAGCTTGTATTTTGTATCTAATTTGGTGTAGTCATTTTATAATAGTTCGATATACAGTTATTAGTCGCTAGTCGTCACATCCCGGTGATGCCTAGCGACTGATAACTGCCTACCTGGAGGAGTCATGATGGAGTTCGATATGGTTGATAACGCCACACAAGGCACCGTGATCAAGGTTGTCGGCGTAGGTGGCGCAGGCGGCAATGCGGTTCAGCACATGATCAACAAAGGCGTGTCCGGCGTTGAGTTCATTGCAGCAAACACAGATGCGCAAGCACTGTTGCAGTCTAAAGCAAACAATGTGATACAGATCGGCGAGACTGGTCTGGGCGCCGGCATGAAACCGGAAGTCGGCCGCAAGCTGGCAGAAGATTCCCGTGCCCGCATCGAAGACGCATTGCGCGGCGCGCACATGGTATTTATCGCCGCAGGTATGGGTGGCGGTACTGGTACTGGTGCTGCTCCCGTAGTTGCGCAAGTCGCCAAAGAATTGGGTGCACTGACCGTGGCCGTAGTATCGAAGCCATTTTCATACGAAGGTCAGAAATGCATGGACATCGCCGACGAAGGTCTGGAAACCTTGTCCCAGCACGTCGATTCTCTGATCATCATTCTCAACGAAAAACTCGAAGAGATTTATGAAGACGACAGCATGATCGAATGGCTGCAACATGCAGATGATGTCTTGAACAATGCCGTCGCCGGTATTGCCGAGATCATCAATGTGCCTGGCCATATCAACGTCGATTTCAATGACGTGAAAACCATCATGGGCGAACAAGGCAAGGCCATGATGGGTACGGCAACAGCTTCTGGTGTTGATCGCGCACGCATCGCCGCTGAGCAGGCTGTGGCATCTCCACTGCTGGATGGCATTGATTTGTCCGGCGCCCGCGGTGTGTTGGTGAACGTTACAGCCAGCCGTGGTCTGAAAGGTAAAGAGATCAAGGAAGTCATGTCCACCGTGCGCGCCTTTGCTGCACCGGACGCATCGATTGCCCAGGGTATCGCTTACGACGACAACATGGGTGACGATATCCGTGTGACGGTAGTTGCAACTGGCCTGGGCCGTGGCAAGAAAAATATTCAGCTGGTGCAAACACCTATGCTGCGTACCGGTACGCACAATGAAACCGTGATGGCCAGCCCGGTCATGACTTCTGCCACCATCAGCACTGGTGCTGCAACTGGTTCCGCAGGTTTTGATGGCTTGAGCAAACCTGCAGTATGGCGCCGTGAATCTGCGTCAGAAACAGTACGTGCCCTGGAAAAAAATGGCATGGAAACTTACGATATCCCAGCTTTCCTGCGCAAACAGGCTGACTGATTTATCTGGTTTTTCTGCAGAACGCCAGCTTCGAGAGAGGCTGGCGTTTTTTTTGTAGGACCGGAAAGCTCACCACAGAGGGAGGAAAGTCTGCTTGCAAGCAGACTTCGTTCCGCAGGCGCGCGGCATGCCGCACGAATTCCCTGCTACACCACAGAGAAAGACAAGAGGAAAGCGTCATATTTTCAATTGCTTTCGATAGGTAGTGCATCGTGACTCTTTCACAAAACTAATCAGTTAATAGTTACTGGACTATGTAAAAGAGTTTTTGAATTCCCCTGTTTTTCCTCTGTGTCTTTGTGCCTTTGTGTTGAGAGGTCTTAAGCCTTACTCTTTTAACTTCTGCAAGAAAATTCTAGCTCAGGCATACTTGCGTCCTTCACTGTCGGTGTTGATATGGCTCAAACTTCCTGCTTTTGGTGGAGGCGGCATACAGCAAGGCATTGAATATCCGAATACTTATCTAGGGAGCATAAAATGACAATCAAGATTGGCGATACTCTGCCTGAAGGCAGCCTGGCAGAATTTATTGAAGTGGAATCAGAAGGATGTTCACTCGGACCAAATACTTTCAAAGTCGCAGACCTGACCAAAGGTAAAACCATTGCGATTTTTGGTCTGCCTGGCGCATACACGCCAACTTGCTCAGCCAAGCATGTGCCTGGCTATGTTGCACTGGCAGCAGATTTGAAAGCCAAGGGCGTTGATGAAATCTGGTGTATCTCCGTCAATGACGCATTCGTCATGGGCGCATGGGGCCGTGATCAAAAATCCACTGGCATCGTCCGCATGATGGCAGACGGCAATGCAGATTTCAGCAAAGCGCTGGGCCTGGATGCAGATTTCAGCAAATTTGGCATGGGCACACGTTCCCAGCGTTATTCTTTGCTGGCTGTTGACGGTGTCGTCAAACAACTGAATATCGAAGAAGGCGGCAAGTTTGAAGTGTCGAACGCAGAAACGCTGTTGGCACAATTGGGCTAATCAGGTTTTCTGATTCGCATCAAGAAAGGCGCTCAGTGCTCACTGACTGCACTGAGCGCCTTTTTTATTGCATGCATGTCTGCTTTAGTCTAGTGACTTGCTCATGATGTGCGACTGCATGCCATAACCCTGAGCAGCATAAAAATCCATGGCATTGCGGTTGAAGTCGAATACTTCCAGCCTGACCTCTACTGCCTCGTGCTCGCGTGCCCAGTTCGTTGCGCCATCCATCAATAATTTCCCTATCCCCCGTTTCTGATGATTATCAGATACTACGATCGTGCCTATGCGGCAAATACGGCGTCGGTACAAGAAGGGAATCGTGGTGTTTTCATGCCAGCTCATGGTGATGAAACCCAGAACCTGTTCAGCGTCGCAGGCCAGCAAGGCGCAACCGGCAGGATTTTCAAACGTGCCATGCCAGAACTGGCGGTCAAGTTCGCGATTTGTTTTGTGTACGAAAACCTTGGGAGCAGCGGCGTTGTGCTGGGCATTGATCTGGTCGCTGAGCTCACACATGGCTTCGAGATCTGCGGCTGAGGCACGGCGAATTTGAATTGTTGTTTTTGTATTCATTTTTAAGAAGAGTAGCGGGTAATTTCCGTGCGTCCGCATGGTAAATTGCCCGAAACGCTATAATAGCGCGATGTTAAAGCAAAGAACCATCAAACAAACAGTGAAAACCGTTGGTGTCGGTCTGCATTCTGGTACCAAGGTTGAACTCGTCATGCGCCCGGCACCTGTGGATACCGGCATTATTTTTACGCGCACAGACTTGATCCCACCCGTGGTATTACCCGCCCAGGCGCTGGCCGTGGGCGATACCCGCATGGCATCGACCTTGTCGAATGAGCATGGCAAGGTATCAACGGTAGAGCATTTGTTGTCTGCCTGTGCAGGCCTGGGTCTGGACAATCTGTACATCGATGTCAGTGCCGAAGAAATTCCTATCATGGATGGTTCTGCTTCATCTTTCGTCTATTTATTGCAGCAGGCGGGTATGCAGGAGCAGGATGCTGCGAAGAAATTTATCCGTGTATTAAAGCCGGTAGAAATTCGCGAAGGTACGGGCAAGTCCGAGAAATGGGCGAGGCTGGAGCCTTTCAATGGTTTCAAGCTGCATTTCTTTATAGAATTCAATCATCCTGCAGTCGATGGCACGGTACAAACCGCCGTGGTTGATTTTGCCAGCGCTACTTTTGTGCAGGATGTTGCCAGGGCGCGAACCTTTGGTTTCATGCAGGATGTGGAAATGCTCAGGGGCATAGGCCTGGCCCGTGGTGGCTCCATGGAAAACGCGATAGTCATGGACGAATACCGTATCCTGAATTCAGATGGTTTGCGCTTTGATGATGAATTTGTCCGCCATAAAATCCTTGATGCCATAGGTGATTTATACCTGATCGGCCATCCCTTCCTCGCCAGCTATACTGCCCACAAGTCTGGCCATGGCTTGAACAATCAGTTATTGCGCGCCTTGTTGGCCCAGCCGGATGCCTATGAAATTGTCAGCTTTGATGATCTCGACATGGCACCTCCTACTTACGCCACGCAAGTGGACAGGGAGTGGGCACTCGCTTAAAGCTACGGCGCTGAGCCCATGTGCAGCCAGCTGAAATCAGCTTCCAGAGCGATGGCGCTGTATCAGGCGGCTCAGCGCTGCCCGCAAATCTGCATTTTGCGGTGTGTCTTCCAGAGCGTGTTCCAGTTGCCCGAGCGCCTGCAAGGCCTTGCCTGAAAATGCTATTTGCTTAACAGCAACAGGTTTCTCTACGACGCGCCTGACTTGTACTTTGATCCTGATTGCGTTAATCTGCCATCCCCGTTCTTGCAAAAATGCTTGCAGTTTCGGGCATTGCTGTTTCAATTTGGTCGCCAGTGCGGCATTCGGCGCTGATAGCGTCAACTGTCCCTCCGTTACTTGCATGACCTCACAAGAGGCAAATATCGGCGGCAGTATCAGTCCACAGTCTTTTTGCAGCTTCAGATTGCGCTGCACTGTGGGCAGTAGTTGTGAGATTTTCTCGTTGCTGCGCAAAAAGTCAGCGGCTTCGCTGGCACCAGGCACTTTGCGACCGCGTTTAATGTTAATCGGATAGGTAGGGCGTGAGAATGTTGACATGCGCAATACCTTACCACAAACAGGGCAGGCCAGCTCTCACAAGGAGCACCAGGCCGCCTTTCGTTTTCAGAGGAGCATATTGATGCAAATCATTTTGATGCACTCCCGCTTTACCCAGGCAAAGTCAGTGACTTTGTCTTCCCGTCACGTCATCCTTGCTACTTTTGCATTCCTGTTGGTCATCACTTGTTGCGCTGCCCTGATGGCGGCCCTGACCCTGAAGCTGGCCAGCGCTGACTTGCCAGTCTTGCGCGACCTGGTTCCGGTCGCTGCCGCAAGTGATGCTGGCAATAAAGACAAGTTCATGAAAGAAAACCTCGCTGCGATGGCGGCCAAGCTCGGTGAAATGCAGGCGCAACTGATACGTCTCGATGCACTCGGTGAGCGGGTGCAGGGCCTGGCCGGTGTCAAGCCGGAAGAATTCAACTTCAAGGAATTGCCGGGCCGTGGCGGCCCTGAGGTTACTACACAGCCCGCCAAGGAATTGAATATGGCAGAATTCCAGGCAGCACTGGCTGCGATGTCGGTAGATATAGAACACCGCTCGGATTATATGAATGTAGTTGAAACCAAGCTCATGGGTTTCAAGGTGCAATCCAAGCTCCTGCCAACCATACAACCTGTTAATGTTGCTTACAATGCATCTGGTTTTGGCTGGCGGCTTGACCCCTTTTCTGGCCGCAGTGCCTTTCATGAGGGCATCGATTTCTCAGGACCTACCGGTACCCACATCGTTGCAGCAGCTGGTGGTGTCGTGGTTGCGGCAGAATATCATCCACAATTTGGCAATATGGTGGAAATTGATCATGGTGGCGAAATCATGACCCGTTATGCCCACTCTTCCAAAATCCACGTTAAGCTGGGTGATATCGTCAAACGTGGCCAGCATATTGCAGACATTGGTTCTACCGGCCGTTCCACAGGTGCACATTTGCACTTTGAAGTACATGTCAAAGGCGTACCACAAAATCCCCACAAATTCTTATCTGCCGGGGCTAATCAGGCCAATCTTTCTGCATTGAATCAAAAATAACTTGAGATTGCCGATTCAGCCTCCAACTGCCATTTCATGTCTGGGAATTGTTTGCCGGGTACGCGCCCAGTAATTGCCAAATAATCCATTTTACTGCCCAACAGGCAGGGAAATTGCGCAATTACTGGTTAATTGAGTGTCACATGGTAAAATCACAGGTTATCCTAATGTTGTTGTCAAATTAAGCACTATTTCAACAATTTTTTTAAGAATTTAACTTTCCGTTCATAGCATGTCATTCCTGACCAAGATATTCGGCAGCCGCAATCAGCGGCTTTTGAAGCAATACCAAAAGACGGTGCGTGAGATCAACGCATTGGAACCCAAGCTGGAAGCCTTGTCGGACGAGGCTTTGCAAGCCAAGACTGCCGAGTTCAAAGCACGTGTTGCGAACGGAGAGTCACTCGATGCCATACTCGTCGAAGCTTTTGCTGTCTGCCGTGAGGCCAGCAAGCGCGTCCTGAAAATGCGTCATTTTGACGTGCAGATGATAGGCGGCATGGTTTTGCATTACGGCAAAATCGCTGAAATGGGCACGGGCGAGGGTAAAACCCTGATGGCGACCCTGCCAATCTACCTGAATGCCTTGTCTGGCAAGGGCGTGCACGTTGTTACCGTCAATGATTATCTGGCGCAGCGCGATGCCGAATGGATGGGGCGCCTGTATGGCTGGCTGGGACTGACTACCGGTATCAACCTGTCGCAGCTTGATCATGATGCCAAGCAGGCAGCCTATGCTTCTGACATTACCTATGGCACGAATAACGAATACGGCTTCGATTACCTGCGCGATAACATGGTCTATGAAGCCAAGGACCGTGTACAGCGCAGCCTGAATTTTGCCGTTGTCGATGAAGTTGATTCCATCCTCATTGATGAGGCCCGTACGCCATTGATCATTTCCGGCCAGGCTGAAAATCATACGGAGCTGTACTACAAAATCAATGAAGTACCCAAGCTGCTGACCCTGCAAATCGGTGAAGAAACACCTGATGGCAAGGGCAAGATAGAAGTGCCAGGTGACTACACCAAGGACGAGAAAGCTCATCAGGTCTTGCTGACTGAAGCCGGTCATGACAAGGTGGAACGCATACTCACGCAAATGGGTTTGCTGCCTGAAGGTGCATCTGTGTATGATGCCGCCAATATTACCCTGATCCATCATTTGTACGCCGCCCTGCGTGCACATGCCCTGTATTTCAAGGACCAGCACTATGTCGTGCAGAACGATGAAATCGTCATCGTTGATGAATTCACCGGCCGTATGATGACAGGCCGTCGCTGGTCTGATGGTTTGCACCAGGCGGTAGAAGCCAAAGAAGGTGTACGCATCCAGAACGAGAACCAGACGCTGGCATCGATCACTTTCCAGAACTACTTCCGTATGTACACCAAACTGTCAGGTATGACAGGTACGGCTGATACAGAGGCTTATGAATTCCAGGAAATCTACGGTCTCGAAACCGTGGTTATTCCACCTAACCGTCCTTCGCAACGCAAGGACAGGCAAGACCAGGTCTATAAGTCTGCGCATGAAAAATACAATGCCATGCTCATCGACATCAAGGATTGTTATGAGCGTGGTCAGCCAGTACTGGTAGGTACGACTTCGATTGAAAATTCTGAACTCCTGTCCGGCATACTGGACAAGGCCGGTTTGCCACACAATGTACTGAACGCCAAGCAGCATGCGCGTGAAGCGGAAATCATTGCCCAGGCCGGTCGTCCAAAAGCCATCACCATCGCTACCAATATGGCGGGTCGTGGTACGGATATCGTACTAGGTGGTAACGTCGCCAAACAGGTGCAAATGATAGAAGCGAATGCAGCTTTGTCTGATGCAGACAAAGAGATGCAATCGCAAAAGCTGCGTGACGAATGGCAGTCTCTGCATGAGACAGTGGTCAATGCTGGTGGCTTGCACATCGTTGGTACTGAACGCCATGAATCCCGTCGCGTGGATAATCAATTGCGTGGCCGTTCTGGCCGACAGGGCGATCCGGGTTCTTCCCGTTTTTACTTGTCACTCGACGATACACTGTTGCGTATTTTTGCCGGTGACCGCGTCCGTGCCATCATGGACAGGCTCAAAATGCCTGAAGGTGAACCTATAGAAGCAGGTATCGTTTCCCGCTCCATAGAGTCGGCACAACGCAAAGTCGAAGCACGTAACTTTGATATCCGCAAGCAATTGCTGGAGTACGATGACGTCGCCAATGACCAGCGTAAAGTGATTTACCAGCAACGTAATGAATTGCTGGAAGCGCAGGACATGGCAGAGTTGATCTCCTCCCTGCGTCATGGCATGTTTGAAGACATCGTACGTGAATATGTACCGGCAGAATCAGTCGAAGAACAGTGGAATATCCCGGGTCTCGAAGCAGTCTTGCGTGATGAATGGGCGCTTGATTTGCCGCTGTCGCAAATGCTCAAGGATGATGCCAATATCACCGATGAAGATATTCTTGAACGTGTGCAAAAAGCGGCCAATGATGTTTATGAAGCCAAGATATCCATCGTCGGCAAAGAATCTTTTGCCGGTTTCGAGCGCAATGTCATGCTGCAAAGCATAGATACACACTGGCGTGAACATCTGGCTGCACTCGATCATTTGCGCCAGGGTATCCATCTGCGCGGTTACGCACAGAAAAATCCTAAACAGGAATACAAGCGCGAAGCGTTTGAACTGTTTGGCCAGATGCTCGAAGCGATCAAGAACGAAGTGGTCAGGACTGTGGTCACTGTGCGTATACAATCCCGTGAAGAGATTGATGCTGCAGAAGAAAGACTGGCACAGTCGCAGATTGAAAACGTCCATTACCAGCACGCTGATTTTGATGCAGATGCAACGCCTGAAGAAATGCTGGCCCCGGTTGCTGATTTTGGTACTGACCAGCCAGAAATCAATTACGCCCTGAAAGTAGGCCGTAACGACCCTTGCCCTTGCGGCAGCGGTAAGAAGTTCAAGCAATGTCATGGCAAGCTTGCCTGATCATTGAGTAGTACAAAAACAAAAGGCGACCACTGGTCGCCTTTTGTTTTTTCGTCGTCCAGTGTCAATTTAGCGAATCCTGATGCCCTCACTTGACGCAAGCAAATCCCGGAGTTAAAGTGAACGAGCGTGCTTATTTGAGCATTCATTCTATATTCTGGCATCTCAACTTGTGATGACCAGACCTGAGGGGGCTTATGGACTTGAACTTTAACGATGCAGAGCTAGGTTTTCGTCAACTGGTCCGTCATTTCCTGCAAACTTCATTACCTCAGGCCATCAGCCAAAAAGTGCATCATGGCATAGCACTCGAAAAAAGCGATTACCAGCACTGGCAGAAGATATTGCACGCCCAGGGCTGGGGCGCCTCATCCTGGCCTGCTGCTCATGGCGGCACTGGCTGGTCTGCCGTGCAGCGCTATATATTTGAAGAAGAATGCGCCGCAGCTGGTGCGCCAAGGCTGCCACCTTTTGGCATCAAGATGGTGGCACCCGTCATCATGGAATTTGGCTCGCATGAGCAACAGCAGAGATTTTTGCCTAACATATTGACTGCCGATGAATGGTGGTGCCAGGGGTATTCGGAGCCGGGCTCCGGCTCTGACCTCGCTTCCGTCAAGACCACGGCTGAACGCAGGCGTGACAGCGAAGGCGAATACTATGTAGTCAATGGTCAAAAGACCTGGACTACACTGGCCCACTATGCCGACTGGATATTTTGCCTGGTCCGTACAGACCGCGAAGCCAAGGCACAGCGCGGTATTTCATTTTTACTCATCGACATGAAATCCCCTGGCGTCACCGTCAGGCCCATCATCACCATGGACGGTGCACATGAAGTCAATGAAGTCTGGTTTGATGATGTCAAAGTGCCAGCTGCCAACCTGGTGGGTGAAGAAAACAAGGGCTGGACTTATGCCAAGTTTTTGCTGGGGCATGAGCGCACCAATATCGCGGGTATAGGCATTGCCAAGCGTGAACTGGCCAGACTGAAAAGAGTGGCCGCTCGTGAATTCAAGAACGGCAAACCGCTTATGGAGGATGCTGCTTTTGCCATGCGTCTGGCGCAGGTAGAGATAGACTTGATGGCGCTGGAAATGACCAATCTGCACGTCTTGTCGGCAGAAGAGCAAAGCCATGCGCCGGGGCCGGAAGCATCGATACTGAAGATCAAGGGTACGGAAATACAACAGGCCATCACTGAATTGCTGGTGCAGGCCGTAGGGGAGCAGGCCTTGCCCCTGCGTGATCGCCAGGATACCAGCGAGCTGGCAAGCCCGCTTGCCATTAATTACCTGAATATGCGCAAGCTATCCATCTATGGTGGCTCAAATGAAATACAAAAAAATATCATTGCTCAAATGATCATGGGGCTGTAAGGGCTACGCCCGTCCTGCGTGAAATTTCCTCAGCGCAAACATGCTTCGCAGTGCAACAAAATGCCCTACAATGTCGGCTTGATTTCAACGCAAGGAAAAACCATGGCCGTTAATTCCCCCATCCCTGTGGCTGCAGATTTGAAACCGGTAGCCGGCATACGCCTGGGTTATGCCGAGGCTGGCATACGCAAGCCCAATCGCAAAGACGTACTGGTCATGGAACTGGCTCCTACGGCGACCGTCTCCGGCGTATTTACGACCAACCGCTTTTGCGCGGCTCCCGTGCAGGTCTGCAAGGCCCATCTGGAAGGCTTGCACATGGCATCCAGCCCTATCCGCGCGCTGGTCGTGAACACTGGCAATGCCAATGCTGGTACCGGTGATGCTGGTCTGGCAGCGGCGAATGCGACTTGCTCTGCCCTGGCAGAATTGCTGGGTTGTGAGGCTTCTCAAATCCTGCCATTTTCTACTGGCGTGATTCTCGAACAGTTGCCGGTCGATAGGCTGGTCGCCGGTTTACCAGCAGCCATAGCAAACCTGACAGCGGATAACTGGTTTAATGCCGCTACCGCCATCATGACTACCGATACCCAGCCCAAGGCGGCATCGGCAACTGTGGAAATCAACGGTAAAACCGTGACCATGACAGGCATCAGCAAAGGCGCGGGCATGATCAAGCCAAATATGGCGACCATGCTGGGTTATCTGGCGATAGATGCCAAGGTTGCGCAAAATGTGCTGGATCACATGGTCAAACAAGCGGCTGACAAGTCTTTCAATTGCATCACCATCGATGGTGACACTTCCACCAATGATTCCTTCATGCTCATCGCTACCGGTGCTGGTGAAGTAGAAGTCAATGATGTAGAGACACCAGAATATGTAGCACTGGCAGAAGCCGTGACTGCGCTGTCGCAAAAACTTGCCCACATGATTATCCGTGATGGCGAAGGTGCAACCAAGTTCATGACGATTGCAGTCGAAGAAGGCCGTGATGTAGAAGAGTGCCGCAAGATCGCTTACTCCATCGCCCATTCTCCATTGGTCAAAACCGCTTTCTTTGCCTCTGACCCTAACCTGGGCCGTATCCTGGCAGCTATTGGCTATGCCGGTGTGAATGACCTGGATGTAGGCAAGCTGAACCTCTATCTGGATGATGTCTGGGTCGCCAAGAATGGTGGTCGTAATCCTGAGTACCGTGAAGAAGATGGCCAGCGCATCATGAAGCAGAGTGAGATCACGATACGTGTCAAACTCGCGCGCGGCGATGCGGCAGCGACAGTCTGGACTTGCGACTTGTCGCATGATTATGTCTCTATCAACGCTGACTATCGCTCCTGATCTGGACAGACAATGACGCAGCTTGATCAATTTCTCTTGCGTGCCGAGCATTTGCTGAGCAGGCTGGAAAACATATTGCCAGCCAGCACACCAGCACCTGACTGGAATCTGGGCTTTGCCTATCGTTGGCGCAAACGCGGTGGCCAGGGTTGTTTACAAGTCGTGCGTCATGCCTCGACCATAGTGCTGGATGACTTGCGCAATGTCGCCGCACAAAAAGCTCAGATAGAACAAAACACCAGGCAATTCGTCCATGGCAAACCAGCCAATAATGTCTTGCTGACAGGTGCGCGCGGCACAGGCAAATCATCCTTGATCAAGGCTTGCCTGAACCAGTTTTCTGACCAGGGTTTGCGCCTCATCGAAGTTGATAAGGCTGACCTGGCTGACCTGCCGGATATCGTCGATCTGATCGCCGAGCGCCCCGAGCGTTTCATCGTCTTTTGTGATGACCTGTCCTTTGAAGAAGGCGAGGCTGGTTACAAGGCCTTGAAGGTGGCGCTGGATGGCAGTATTTCTGCCCAGTCTGATAATGTGCTGATCTACGCTACTTCAAACCGCCGCCATCTCTTGCCTGAGAAAATGTCAGACAATGCCAGCTATAAATATAGCGATGATGGTGACTTGCATCCGGGTGAAACGGTAGAAGAAAAAATCTCCTTGTCCGAACGCTTTGGCCTCTGGGTATCTTTCTATCCTTTCAAGCAGGATGATTACCTCGATATTGTCGCCTATTGGCTGGGCAGCATGGGCTGTACCTCTCCTCAGATAGAAGAAGCACGTGGCGATGCCCTGCGCTGGGCTTTGCAACGCGGTTCGCGTTCTGGCCGCGTGGCCTGGCAATTTGCCCGCGACTATGCGGGCAAGCTGGCGGAGTCTTGAGATGACAGCAAAACCTGTGGATGTCGCTGTCGGCATCCTGATGAAAGCCAATGGCGATGTCTTGTTGGGACAACGTCCCGCTGGCAAACCGTATGAAGGTTATTGGGAATTCCCGGGCGGCAAGGTTGAGCCTGATGAATCCATACTCGATGCACTCAAGCGCGAATTTGTTGAAGAGCTGGGCATACAGGTGTTGACTGCCGAACCCTGGTGCGGCGTAGAGCATATCTATCCGCATGCCCATGTCAGGCTGCATTTCTATATCAGCCGTGAATGGCAGGGCGAACCGCAAAGTCTGGAAGGGCAAGCCTTTGCCTGGCAGGGCAGTGTAGAGCTCACGCCTTTATTGCCAGCCACCATACCCCTGCTGGAATGGCTGGATTTGCTGCGCAAGGACGAGGCCAGTCTGGCTGCTGCAGCTTGAGCAATTAAATAATTAGCTTGAATCTTGCAGCCAGTGCGCTGGCTTGCGACACCACTTCCCTCCCATCACTTTGAAGAAAATCAGCGCTGATATTTATTTGTTCGCTCTGTCCCTTTTTCAATCCTGCTTCCTTCCGCTTTATTGCTCCCTGTCTATACTTGGTATCGAGTACTTCCTGCCTCTTGTCATCAAACTGTCTTTTTATGACAAACAATCCGTAGTATCACTTATTGTCGGATACTTTTTGGGCTGAGATTATCTGTGCTTTATTTTATTAGCTATATGTATTGAAAACAATACAGTGTATTTAAAATAGTACAGTGTGCGACTTTCAGTACGCAATAGAGTATGTTCTCTAGTGCGTAAAGTAGAGGAAAAGCAGCAACTGTATTAAATTCAATACAGATTTTTTGGCGAATCCAAAATAAATTTTCTAAGTCCTTGAATTTTTTCAATAAAATTTTGTGGCACGACGATTGCTATGACTAGTCGCAGTTTCCTTATATGCGATGGAGTGGTGAAATATGAAGCAAGTTGCTGGAATAGCAGGTGCAGTACTTCGTATTGACTTACAGGCAATACGTTATAACTATCGTCTGTTGCGCGGTTTATTGGGCGTGGCGAAATGTGGTGCCGCAGTCAAGGCGGATGCTTATGGTGTGGGCGCGGTGCAAGTCGTACAGGCGCTGTATACAGAAGGTTGCCGGGATTTTTTTGTCGCCCATTTGCAAGAGGCGATCATTATTCGTGAATATTTGCCTGCGGATGCAGCCATCTATGTCATGCATGGCTCACCCGTTGGGCATGAGGCGGAATTATTGGAATATAACTGCACACCAGTCTTGAACAGCCTGCCGCAAATGCTGGCCTGGCGTGCATTGGCGCAAAAAGAACAGCGCCGCCTGCCAGCCATCGTCCAGGTTGATACCGGCATGGCCAGGATGGGCTTGTCAGCCGCCGAGGTGCAGCAATGGCAAGCCGATGCCAGCCTCAGCGAGGGCATAGACCTGCAATACATCATGAGCCATCTGGTCAGTGCAGAAGACCAGGCCAACCCGGTTAATCAGCAGCAGTTGCAAGCCTTTAATGCCTTGCGTACCCAAATCCCGGCTTGCCAGGGTTTGCCAGCCAGCCTGGCCAATTCTTCCGGCATCTTCCTGGGTAAGGACTTTCATTTCGACATGGCCCGTCCTGGCGCTGCCTTGTATGGTGTTGCCCCTGTCGCAGGCCAGGCCAACCCCCTGCGTGCCGTTGCCCACCT
Organism: Undibacterium sp. KW1; assembly: GCF_009937955.1. Classification (NCBI taxonomy): domain Bacteria; kingdom Pseudomonadati; phylum Pseudomonadota; class Betaproteobacteria; order Burkholderiales; family Oxalobacteraceae; genus Undibacterium; species Undibacterium sp. KW1. The sequence continues at coordinate 911,715 of NZ_AP018439.1, forward strand.
GCAAGGCCGCATCATACAAACCCGTGAAATCCTGGCTGACACCGGTGTTGGCTATGGTTCGACCTGGCGCAGCAGCCAGACCACCCGCATAGCCACCGTCGGTGTCGGTTATGCCGATGGCTGGATGCGCAGCCTCAGCAATCGTGGTGTTGCCCATATTGCTGGCCAGGCCGTACCCATGGTTGGCAATGTATCGATGGACACGATTACCCTGGATGTTACTGCAGTCCCTGCAGAGCATCTGCAACCCGGCTCCATGGTAGACCTGATCTCTGCTGACAATACAGTAGATCAGGTGGCAGCACGTGCCAACACCATAGGCTATGAAATCCTGACCAGTCTGGGAGGCCGCTATGAGCGTACCTATAGCAATTAAGCCTCTACATGTATGGCCGCTTGCCTGAACAAGCAGCCAGACCAAGCAAAGTACACAACAGACAAACAGATTAATCCATCAGTGAGCCAGCAGCAGGCCGGGAGAAATAAAATGAAAATAGTTATATTGGGTGCAGGTGTTATCGGTACAGCGTCAGCGTATTACCTTGCCAAGGCAGGCCATGAAGTCACCGTGATTGAGCGCCAGCCTGCAGCAGGTCTGGAAACCAGTTATGCCAATGCAGGCGAAGTCTCTCCAGGTTATTCTGCCCCATGGGCAGGCCCTGGCGTTCCTTTGAAAGCAATCAAATGGCTGATGATGCAGCATAGCCCGCTGGCGATACGCCCCAGCTTTGACCCGACCATGTGGCGCTGGGTCACGCAAATGCTGATGAACTGCACCAGCAAACGCTATGAAATCAATAAGGGCCGCATGTTGCGCATGGCTGAATACAGCCGCGATGTCTTGCAACAATTGCGCAGCGATACCGGTATCAGCTACGACGAACGTACCCAGGGTACGCTGCAACTGTTCCGCAACCAGCAGCAACTTGACGGTGCAGAGGCCGATATCGCCATCCTCAAACGTTACGATGTGCCTTATGAAAAACTGGACAAGGCCGGTTGCCTGAAAGTGGAACCCGCACTGGTCAATGTGCAGGATAAATTTGTCGGTGCCTTGCGTTTGCCAGGGGATGAAACCGGCGACTGCTTCAAGTTCACACAGAGCCTGTCCACATTTGCGCAAGAACTGGGTGCCCAGTTCAAGTACGGCGTCAGCATACAAAGACTGGTCAAGAGCGGCGATACCATCACTTCTGTCATCACCTCCGAAGGTGAGATCAAGGCAGACTGTTTCGTATTGGCACTTGGCAGTTATTCCCCGATTCTCTTGAAAGAATTGGGCATCAAGATTCCTGTTTACCCTATCAAGGGCTATTCAATCACCGTTCCGATTACCGACGCACAAAAAGCGCCGGAATCGACGGTCATGGATGAGACCTATAAAGTCGCAATTACCCGCCTGGGCGACCGCATACGTGTCGGTGGCACTGCCGAAATCACCGGCTATAACCTTGACCTGCGTGCAGACCGCCGTGCCACCCTGGAGCATTCAGTGACTGATCTGTTCCCTGGTGGTGGCGACGTCAGCAAAGCCGAATTCTGGACTGGCCTGCGTCCCATGACGCCGGACGGCACCCCTGTCATTGGCCCTACGCCTTACCGCAACCTGTACCTGAACACTGGTCATGGCACGCTGGGCTGGACCATGGCTTGTGGTTCTGGCCAGTTCATTGCTGACGTGGTTTCTGGCAAGCGCCCGGCTATTTCTACTGAAGGTTTATTCATGGACCGTTACGGCAGCGTCAACAGTCCAATTTTTATACACAAGGAGTTGGCATGAATGCAATTGAAGAGTTATTGTCATCAACCCAGGTCTTTTCTGATGCCAACCTGAATGCGCGGTTTTTTACCGCAATAGAGTTGCTGGCACAAATCATGATGGTCATGCCGCGTACCGCGAATATCACCGCGCTGGCACAGGCAACAGGCAAGACACCGCGCCTGATACGCTCGATACTGGCCGTACTGAGCAAGGATGCCCTGGTCAGTCGCGATAGCAAAGAGAAGGATGCCTGGCACTGCCGTGACTGCAATGGCATCATCACCCTGGCAGATGTTTACCGCAGCTTCGTCAATGCAGAAGAGCGCGCTGCTGCCAAGGCCATCGAAAAAGCGGTGCAGGGAGAAGAGACAGAAGTGCCACAGGAAAGACGCAATACCCGTACTTCCAGCCAGCAAAGTGTCGATCTGCTGATGATGCAAGTTAAAATGACGCTCAATCGTGCAGTCTTGCAGCAACTGGAGCAATTTGATCTGGGCCGTTTGCGTGGCCTGGCATCGAACAGCGCTTTCCGTCGCCAGCATGCCCGCCCACGTGGGTATATCCCGGAACCGTATTAATCATACTTGATCAGACTTTCATCGTTTCATCACAAAGCAACGCATGCGCATCAATATCCAGTTCAAGGACAGAGTAGGTATTGCCCACGAAATACTGGCGGTATTGGCGCGTCGCGGGCTCAATGTGGTGGCGGTTGAAGTTGATCCACCCAACATCTATATCGACAGCCCTGAACTGCTGGAATTCATGCTGCCCTCATTGCAGGCTGACTGCCAGTCTGTGCGTGGGGTCGGTGAAATCAAGGTACTGGATGTTTTGCCCGGCATACGCAGGCGTCTCAATCTCGACACCATGATGGCCGTCATGGAAGACCCGGTCCTGGCGATCGATGCCAGCGGCCATATCGTGATTGCCAATGTCGCCGCTGCCACGGCGACCCGCATGAGCGAGTCCAGCCTGTGCCAGCGCAGCCTGAACCAGGTGCTTGACGATACAGGCATACAGGAAGAGCTGGTCAATTGTGGTTTCCGCCTGCCCAGCCGCGAAGTCAGCCTCAACGGCGAGCCTTATTTCATGGATGTGACGCCGGTATCAGAGCCCCAGGGCCTTGATATTACCCATGGCCGCTCGGTAGGTGCGGTGCTGACTTTTCACGCACCTACCCGCATAGGTGGTCGCCTGCATGCCCTGCAGCATTCTGAAGGCAGTGGCTTTCATTTCATCATCGGTGAATCAGAGCAGATACGCATCCTGAAAACCAAGGCGGCAAGAGTGGCAGTGGTTGATGCGCCCTTGCTGATCACGGGCGAGACCGGCACCGGGAAAGAATTGCTGGCCCAGGCTTGCCACGGTGTCAGTGGCCGCAGCAATGCAGCTTTTTTGGAGCTGAATTGCGCAGCCTTGCCAGAAAGCCTGGCCGAGAGCGAATTATTTGGCTATATGTCCGGTGCCTTCACCGGTGCCCAGCGAGGCGGCAAGCCTGGCCTGTTTGAAATGGCGGATGGGGGTACGGTCTTTCTCGATGAGATAGGCGAGATGTCGCTGTACCTGCAAGCCAAGCTACTGCGCTTCCTGAATGACGGCAAGTTCCGCCGCATAGGCAGTGATAAAGAGGTCAAGGTGAATGTGCGCATCATCAGCGCCACCCACAGGAACTTGCGCAAGATGGTGCAGGAGGGTAGTTTTCGTGAAGACCTGTTCTACCGCCTGAATGTCTTGCATCTGGAAATGCCAGCCCTGCGTGAGCGTCCTGACGATATCCTGCCATTGGCCAGGCATTTCATAGAGCGCGCCTGCACCCAGGCGCAAAAACCGGTATGCCGTTTGAATTCATCTGCCTGTGCAGCTCTGGTATCCAATCACTGGCCAGGCAATGTCAGGCAATTGCAGAATGTGGTGTTTCGCGCGATTACCATGTCAGACCAGCGGGTATTGGATGCAGCTGACCTCGATTGGGCCGAAGGCAGTATCACGGCTGAAGTGGTGAAGAGCGATGCCACCGAGAGCTGGGAGTTGTCGGTGAACGCCTTTGAGCGCAGTTTGCTGGAAAACCTGTATCCGCAATATCCATCCAGCCGCAAACTGGCGACACGGCTGGCGACTTCACATTCCATGATTGCCACCAAGCTGCGTAAATACGGTATCCCGCAAAAACGTTAGGCTTTTTGCTTAACTGGCTGAATAAGCAGCTTATTCAGCCAGTTCTTCCGGGTCTTCAGGTAAATTGACTGCAGGTATCGTGTACTTCTCTTCAGCCCAGGCACCCAGGTCGATTTGCTTGCAGCGTTCAGAGCAAAAAGGACGCCAGCGGTTCGCTTCTTTCCATTCCACCTTGGTTTTGCAGGTGGGACAATCAACAAAAGTAGCCATGTTCAGAAATTACAGAGAGTCAGGTCAAACGGGATATCGTTTTCGTAGGCCTTGGGCTTCATGTCGCCATCCTGTGACATAAAACGTATCCACAACATATATTTATTCGCAGAGATTTCAGGTATAGCCCCAAGTTCCTGCAGGACATTGACGCGCAATAACTGGTAAACCTTGCCTTGCAGCATCTGTTGGTAACTGCCAGCCTGGGCAATGACTTTCGATGTAGAGCCAGATTCGCGCAACAGGCGCAAGACCACATTGATGGCATCAAACAGCGGGGCGATAGGGGCAAACCAGGTGCTGATGTCGGCAAAGCGTTTTTCTGCCGAATTTTTTTGCCAGGCATGGTAGCTGGGCAAGTCAAATTCACAGGCACCGCCCGGGATGATGGTGCGGCCACGTATGCTCATCAGCCATTCATTGTCGCGTATGTTCTGGCCGGTCTTGCCTGTACTGGCAACCAGGGCACTGCTGGCACGATCAACGTCATCCAGTACCTTGTCCAGCATTTCTGCCTGTACATTAGGATTGGACTTGAAACTGATGAGTGTGTGTCTTTGTCTTTCGAGTTCTTGCAAGAGATCGGATTTGAGGTCTGCGCGACCAGCGACTTCCAACATTTCAAAAATGGTGGCAAGGGCGACGTGATGCTGCATGGGGTCAGACTGATGTAAGAAAAACGTGAATTTTTCGTATAAGTCTTCCAGCCGCAATAACGTGCGAATACGCTCGTTAAAAGGGTATTCGTAAACAATCAAAATAGTTTCCCTGTCAAAATTTGGTGCTCATCAAAGCTGCACATGATTCTGAACCATACTGTGTGAAATTACAAACACCGCGTGCAGATTTCCATTATTTTTTTTGTAGGAAAATGTTGTATGTACTGACAATATTCGCTTGCTGATACCGGTGTTTGCATACAGGGACAGTCTCTAATGCTTATTTTTTGCCAGCCCCAGATATAGCTCATGCAGACGTAAAACTTCTTCACTTATATTTTTAAGGTCGCCATTGTTGACAATGACATCGTCAGCGGCAGCCAGCCTGGCTTGTCTGCTGGCCTGGTTGCGCATGATGGCCACTACCTGTTCACGGCTTAACTGGTTGCGTGACATGACGCGCTTGATCTGTGTCTCTTCATCGCAATCAACGACCAGGATGCGATCTACGCGCTGTTTCCAGTTACCTGACTCGACCAGCAGCGGCACCACGAAAATACGGTAGTCACCCTTGGCTTGTGCTGCTGCACGCTCTGTTTCTGTACGTATAAGCGGATGCAATATGGCTTCGAGCTTCAGTTTTTGCGCCGTATCGGCAAACACCAGTTGCCGTATACCAGCCCTGTCCATTGCACCATCTGCGGTAATAAATGCATCGCCAAATTGCGCGCGTATGGCGGGGATAGCCAGACCGCCAGGCGTCGTCAGTTGATGGGCGATCAGGTCGGTATCAATGAGTGCCGCGCCCAGTTCACCCAACATATTGGCGACAGTGGTTTTTCCACTGCCTATACCGCCTGTCAGGCCTAGTGAAAAAACAGGCGCGGAATTGCCAACCATGCCAGCCATCACAAGGTGCTCAGATAGAAATCGACAATTTGTCGGCCCCAGATCAGTGCTATCAAACCTGCGCCAGTCAGGTAGGGGCCAAAGGGTATTTCTGTTTCCCAGCCAAATTTCTTGGAGATAATTTGTCCTATACCTATGACCGAGCCTACCAGGGTCGATAATAAAATAGTAACTGGCAACATGCTCCAGCCCATCCAGGCACCAAAGGCTGCCAGTAACTTGAGATCACCGTAGCCAAAGCCAGGTCTGCCACGCAGTTTTTCATAAATCCAGTTGATTGACCATAGTGACATGTAGCCAATGGCGGCTCCCAGTACTGCGTCTTTCAAAGTAGCGAAGCCGCCGTAGGCATTCAGCAGCAGGCCCAGCCACATCAAACTCAGGGTCAGGTCATCCAGCAGCAACTTATGGTCTATGTCGATGAAGGTCATGGCGATCAGAAACCAGACAAAGACCACCGCACTCATGCCCACCACGCCGCTGCCAAAATGCCAGATCATGCCAGCAGTGAGCAGGCCCGTCAGGGCTTCTATCAGGGGATAGCGTACGGAAATTTTTGCTTTGCAGCCCGTGCATTTGCCACCAATGACGAGGTAGCTGATGATGGGTATATTTTCCAGTTCCCTGATCTTGTGCCCGCAATGCGGGCAGGCAGAGCGAGGCAGCATCAGGTCAAACCTGTCCTGGTGCGGCAATGGCTCCTGCCTTTGCTCTGCGACAAAATTATCCACTTCACGCAGATACATTTTAGGCAGGCGATAAATCACCACGTTCAAAAAACTGCCTATCAGTAGCCCCAATAGCCCGAAGGCTATTGTGGACAAACCATGCTGCGGACCTGCAAATAAAAACGTCTCAATCATCCTGCGACCGAACCCATTTTGAAGATAGGCAAGTACATGGCAACCACCAGGCCACCAATGACCACACCCAGAATCACCATGATGATAGGTTCCATCAGGCTCGACAGGGCAGCAACGGCTTCATCGACTTCATCTTCATAAAAGTCTGCGACTTTGCCCAGCATTTGATCAAGCGCACCGGATTCTTCACCAATTGCCACCATTTGCGTGACCATGGAAGGAAATACATTGGCGTTCTGCATGGCAACTGTCAGGCTGGTACCAGTGCTGACTTCGGTTTGAATTTTGATGGTTGCGTCAAGATAGACGGCATTACCGGCAGCGCCACCAACGGAATCCAGGGATTCAACCAAAGGCACACCAGCGGCAAACATGGTGGCCAGCGTGCGCGTCCAGCGTGCTATGGTTGCTTTTTTTATCACGTCACCAAAAATCGGTGCCTGTAACAGCGCTCTGTCCATGAACTGTTGCACCTTCAGGGAGCGACGCCATGCCTGGAAAAAGAAGTAGATACTGCCAAACAGTCCGCCAAAGATGATGTACCAGTATTTGACGAAATTGTCCGAGATGTTCATGACGATCAGGGTAGGTGCTGGCAATTCTGCACCAAAGCTGCTGAAAGCCTGCTTAAACGCTGGCACCACCCAGATCATGATAACCGCGGTTACGATGAAAGCGATGCCCAGAATGGCGATAGGGTAAGTCAGCGCTGACTTGATCTTGGCCTTGATGGCCATGGTTTTTTCTTTGTAGATGGCCAGACGGGTCAGCAAATCTTCCAGAATACCGGCTTGCTCACCTGCACCCACGAGATTGCAGAACAGCGGGTCAAAATATAAAGGGAACTTGCGGAAAGCTGCGTTCAGGCTGGTGCCGGTTTCAACGTCACCACGGATGTCCTGCAGTAATTTCGAGACCGAAGGGTTGCTGTGGCCTTTGGATACAATATCAAAAGACTGCAGTAGCGGTACGCCTGCCTTCATCATCGTTGCCAGTTGACGGGTAAACAGAGTGATGTCTTTATCAGTAATCGCCTTACCGGAGGTGTAATTCTTCTTTTTTAACTTGGTAACCAGGATACCTTGTCTGCGCAGGGTGGCATTGACGATGGCTTCACCACCAGCGCGCGTTTCGCCCCTGACGACCTTGCCAAACTTGTCCTTGCCTTCCCAGGCATATAGCTGCTCTTTGGGTTGCCCTGATTTTGCTGATTTTGCCAGATTGGTTGCCATATAAATTTTCTCTTATTACTCGTTGGTACATCCGAGGACTTCCTCGAGGCTGGTCAGTCCCTGTCTGACTTTCATTAATCCGGATTGTCGCAAATTCCTGATGCCTTCGCGCTGCGCCTGTTCTTCAATATCAAGAGCGCTGGCGCTGGCCAGAATCAGGCGTTCTATCGATTCCGAGATAGGCATTAACTGGTAGATACCGACACGACCTTTGTAACCGCCGCCGTTGCAACGTTCACAGCCTACCGGGCCATACGGTTTCCATGTGCCATCTAGATCATCATCCTTGAAGCCGGCTGCCAGCAAGACTTCATCCAGAATATCAACAGGCTTTTTACAGGTGCATAAACGGCGTGCCAGCCTTTGCGCCGTAATCAGAATGACAGAGGAAGCAATATTGAACGGTGCCACACCCATGTTCATCAGACGGGTCAGGGTGGCCGGTGCATCATTCGTATGCAAGGTAGAAAATACCATGTGACCAGTTTGCGCAGCCTTGATCGCAATATCGGCAGTTTCCAGGTCGCGAATCTCACCCACCATGATGACGTCGGGATCCTGACGCAAGAATGATTTCAGGGCAGCCGCAAAGGTCAGGCCCGCCTTGTCATTGACGTTAACCTGGTTAACCCCCGGCAAGTTGATCTCCGCCGGATCTTCGGCAGTAGAGATATTAATGCCAGGTTTATTAATAACATTGAGACAGGTGTACAGAGAAACGGTTTTACCCGAACCTGTAGGTCCTGTCACCAGCACCATGCCGTAGGGGCGTTGAATCGCATCCAGCAGGATAGCTTTGTGGTCGGGGTCGTAGCCTAGAGCATCAATACCCATCTGCGCCTGGGAGCCGTCCAGAATACGCATAACGATCTTTTCACCGAACAGGGTGGGCAGAGTACTGACACGAAAGTCGATGGATTTGCTGGCAGATAACTGCAATTTCATCCGGCCATCTTGCGGAATACGTTTTTCCGAAATGTCGAGTTTGGAGATAACCTTGATACGGGAAGACAGTTTGTCCTTGATGGCCAGTGGCGGCTGCGCTATTTCACGGAGCTCGCCATCCACCCGGAAGCGTATGCGGTAAAATTTTTCAAAGGGTTCGAAATGCAAGTCTGATGCGCCAAGATTAATGGCATCAACCAGCATTTTTTGCAGGAATTTTACGACCGGTGCATCATCAATTTCAGCGGTCTGCGCCTCGGCAACAGCTGCACCCAGATCCTCTTCCTTGAATTCCAGATCAAACTCATCTCCTCCAATTTCATTCAGGCTTTGCTCGGAAGATTTACCCAGCTTATCCAGCAATTTAACCAGAGCATCGTGCTGCACGATGATAATGTCTATGCCCAGACCGGTCTGGAACTTGACCTGATCGAGGGCGGAGTTGTTGGTTGGGTCAGAGATCGCCAAGGATATTTTATTGCCTTTTTTGGCAATAGCAATCAGGCGCTGTGATTGCATGAGTTTTTGATCGACCAGTTTTTCCGGGATCAGGGACTCATTGATCAGTGATAAATCCAGCAAGGGATAGCCAAAGGCATCCGAACAGAAGGTGGCAAGGTCGCGCGCGCTAACCGTGCCGCTCTGCGTCAGGGCATCAATAAAACCGGTTTTGTCTGTCTGCGCTTTTTTACTGACAGTTTCAACCTGGGCTGCAGTCAATAAATTGGCCTGCGTCAACGCTCTTGCCAAGCCAGAGCTTGGCATCTGGGATGCTGAATTTGGTAAGACTGCGGACATAGGATCTTTTGAGTAAAATTTGCCAATACAATCAGTTGCCTTAGGATAATGCAACTAAGCCTGTTATTTGTAAAGTCGTTCCCCGGCTTACAGACGGGGGAGTGGGCAAAAAATGCAGCCTTGCCACAACTGCATCAAGTTTTAAATCTATCTGCTAATGACGACAAAGATTTGCAGCTTCTTTACTCTGTATAGAATGTTTTCCGGCAAATTGCCACGCCGGATTTATCAGTCTTTTGTTTCCGGTGTACCGCATGGATTTTAAGCAGGGATGTGACCCTGCTCAATTTTGTAACAATCTGTTAAATCCACGAATTTGCCGATTTAATGATTTCTTCCAACCGCGAAGGCACAAAGCTTGATCATGGCCTGTTTATACCGATTGTCTGGCCAGGTTGAGATGGCTGTTGCGGCACGCTCAGCAGCTTTCACAGCTTCATTTTGCGTATATGCGAGAGCACCTGATTGCGTAATTGCAGCCAGTATGGCATCAAATTTGGATTCGTCACCGTTTTCTATGCAAGCGCGTACCAGCTCGCGCTCTTCTGCCGAGCCATTTTTCATCAGGTAGATCAAAGGCAGGGTAGGCTTGCCTTCGCGCAAGTCATCGCCCACGTTCTTGCCTATATCCTCGGCATTGCCAGAATAATCAAGAACGTCATCAATCAGTTGAAAAGCAGTCCCCAAAGACCGGCCATATTCGCCTGCAGCTTCGATTTCCGTCTGATTGGCACCCGCAATGAGGGCGCCAATTTCCGCTGCCGCCTCAAACAGTTTGGCTGTTTTTGAGCGTATCACCTGCAGGTAACGTTCTTCAGTTACGTCAGGGTCGTGCATATTCAACAACTGCAAGACCTCACCTTCGGCGATGACATTCGTCGCATCCGCCAGGATTTGCATGATTTGCATGCTATTGATGGACACCATCATCTGGAAGGCACGTGAATATAAAAAGTCGCCTACCAATACCGATGCGGCATTGCCAAACAAGGCATTGGCGGTCTTGCGGCCACGGCGCATGGATGACTCATCCACCACGTCATCATGCAACAAGGTGGCTGTGTGTATGAATTCGACAATGGCGGCCAGTTCATGATGATGCTTGCCTTGATATTGAAAGGCATTGGCCACCAGCAAGACCAGTACCGGGCGTATGCGCTTGCCACCGGCGCTGATAATGTATTCGGCGATCTGGTTGACCAGGGCAACTTCAGAATGCAATTTGTTGCGGATTACCTGATTTACTTCGCCCATATCGGCGGCGATCAGTTCAGTGATAGGGTTTTGGTTGTTTGTGGCAGACAAGGGGGAACCTGCATAAAAATCCGGGATGACCGCGATTATACGATGCAGTGCTGCTTATTTGCTTGAATTGCACCAGTTCTCTTGCGCTTAGTCCATTTTCCAGCAGCCAATTGCCCGTTTACTATGGCTTTGCTGAAAAAATATGCAAATAGTCTTTGACGCATTTCACGGGATTATGTACAATTTGGGGTTTTCCCGACTTCCCGGATGTATTTTTGTCTGGCGGGGAGAAAATCCCTAATTTTTATTTGATGAGGTTTCACATGTACGCGGTCATAAAAACCGGTGGCAAACAATATAAAGTTGTCGCTGGTGAAAAACTTAAAGTAGAACAGATACCTGCAGACATTGGCTCCGAAATCACCATTGATCAAGTGCTCGCATTGGGCGCTGGCGAGACCATTAAATTTGGTGCTCCATTGGTCGCAGGTGCTACGGTGCTGGCTAAGGTTGTAGATCACGGTCGTCACGACAAAGTGCGCATTTTCAAAATGCGTCGTCGTAAGCACTATCAGAAACGTCAAGGCCATCGCCAAAACTACACTGAATTGCAAATCGTTTCTATCAACGGCTAATCCGTAGATCAGTAATCAATCTACCTGTAATCTGTAAGGAGCTAATAAAATGGCACACAAAAAAGGCGGCGGCACCACGCGCAACGGTCGTGACTCAGAATCGAAACGCCTTGGCGTTAAAGTTTACGGCGGCCAAACTATCAATGCTGGCGGCATCATCATTCGTCAACGCGGCACACGCGTACACGCTGGTGAAAACGTAGGCATGGGCAAAGACCACACTCTGTTCGCCCTGGTTAATGGCAAAGTACAATTCGCGATCAAAGGTGCCAACAAGCACCAGTACGCAATTGTTGTTGCAGACACAGCAGCAGCGTAATGCATTGAAGTAATTCAAAGCAGGGCGCAAGCCAGTATGATAAAAAGGCTCTGCCATCGGTAGGGCCTTTTTAGTTGGATCAATCTCCGATTCAGCTCATTGCGGCAATCCCTTACCCGCAAGCTCACCTCTCCGTTAGCAACACCCTGCATGGGCAGTTTGATGCTAGCCCTTTTAATTTGAAGAAATCCTGTATAAATTTATTGTTCCATCAGGTTACAAAAATTTATACAAGCTTTTTTAGGTGGTAAAAATGAAATTTATTGATGAAGCCCGTATCGAAGTAATCGCCGGTGATGGCGGTAATGGTGTGGCGTCTTTTTGTCGCGAAAAGTTCCGCCCTTTCGGCGGTCCCGATGGTGGTGATGGTGGCCGTGGCGGCAGTATCTGGGCCGTAGCCGACCGTAATATCAACACTCTGGTCGATTATCGCTATTCCAAACTGCATAAAGCCAAGGACGGTGAAAATGGTCGTGGTGCAGACTGCTATGGCAAAGGCGCGGAAGACATACGCCTGCGCATGCCGGTCGGCACTCTGATCTGTGACAGGAATACCGATGAAGTCATCGCTGACCTGACCGAACATGGCCAGGAGGTGGAACTGGTCAAAGGTGGTGAAGGTGGCTGGGGTAATATCCATTTCAAAACTTCTACCAACCGCGCACCACGTCAGCGCTCTGATGGTAAAGAAGGGGAGCGTCGCGAATTGCGCCTGGAATTGAAAGTACTGGCTGACGTAGGTCTCCTGGGTTTGCCAAATGCCGGTAAATCGACTTTCATTACTGCAGTATCGAATGCCCGCCCGAAAATTGCTGATTATCCTTTCACGACCCTGCATCCTAATCTGGGTATGGTTCGTGTCAGCCATGAAAAAAGCTTTGTTATCGCCGATATTCCTGGTCTGATCGAAGGCGCTGCTGATGGTGCAGGTCTGGGCATACAGTTCCTCAAGCATTTGCAACGCACAGGCTTGCTCTTGCACATTGTTGATCTGGCACCGTTCGATGAAGCCGTCGACCCTGTTAAAGAAGCCAAGGCCCTCATCAAGGAATTGCGTAAATACGATGAAAGCCTGTATGAGAAGCCACGCTGGCTGGTACTCAACAAGCTCGATGTGCTGACCGAAGATGAGCGCAAGAAAAAGGTCAAAGATTTTATCAAGCGCTTTGCCTGGAAAGGCCCGGTCTTTGAAATCTCCGCCTTGAATCGCGAGGGTTGTGAAGAACTGGTCACCGAGATCTATAAATATCTGGAAGAAAAGCGTACGCATGAACAGCGTTCGCAAGAAACCACAATGAAAGAAGAAGCGCAGGGTATCTTGTCCATTGACCCAGATGATCCGCGTTTTAAAGTAATTGAAGACTAAAAGAAAACCTGGTGAAAACCAGGTTTTTTTACGTCCGCTACCAACTACCCATTCCAACTACTCATTAATTGATCACCAGTTCTTGTTCATCAAGCACACCGTCTCCCTGAGGGATGGAAAATGAATGACTATTTTGATATCTAAACAATTTCTTTTTAATAATGAAAATCTCATAAAAAGTAGAATATAGCTTTTAATTGTGAATTAAATTTAGATTGCAACGATAGTATCCATATAAAGTATAATTTTGATTTGTTTGCCGCTTTCATGTGGCAACCTCGCCAAATCATATCCGTATTCATTTTATGCAATCTGTCATTCAGCAAGCAAAGCGCCTGATCATCAAAGTAGGTTCGTCTCTGGTCACCAATGATGGCAAGGGCCTGGACAAGCAAGCCATCGCCAGGTGGGCTGCCCAGATCGCTGGCCTGCGTGCCATGGGCAAGGAAGTCGTGCTGGTCAGTTCTGGTGCCATTGCCGAAGGCCGGCAGCGCCTGGGTTTTGAAAAACGGCCAACCGCCATCCATGAATTGCAGGCTTGTGCTGCGGTAGGCCAGATGGGTCTGGCGCAAATTTACGAAAGCAGCTTTCGTGAACACCAGCTAGGCACGGCACAAATCTTGTTGACGCATGCCGACCTGGCCGACCGTGAACGCTACCTGAATGCGCGTTCCACCCTGTTTACCTTGCTGCGTCTGGGCATCGTTCCCATCATCAATGAAAATGACACTGTGGTCACGGATGAAATCAAGTTTGGTGACAATGACACCCTGGGAGCCCTGGTTGCCAATCTGATCGAAGCCGACGCCTTGATCATCCTGACTGACCAAAAAGGCCTGTATACTGCTGACCCACGCAAAGACCCGGATGCCACTTTTGTCCATGAAGCCAGGGCAGGTGATTTGGCTCTGGAAGCCATGGCTGGTGGTGCAGGATCAAGTCTGGGCAGTGGTGGCATGCTGACCAAGATACTCGCAGCAAAACGCGGCGCACGTTCTGGTGCCCATACCGTTATCGCCTGGGGGCGTGAAGACAATGTCTTGCTGCGCCTGGCGCAAGGTGAGGCCATAGGGACACAATTGATTTCACAAATGGCGCCAGTGGCAGCGCGCAAGCAATGGATGATGGATCATCTGCAAACCCTGGGCCAGGTCGTGCTGGATGCAGGTGCAGTGCAAAAACTGACGCGTGAAGGCAAGTCCTTGTTACCCATAGGCGTGCTGGATGTGCGCGGTGAATTTAGCCGTGGCGCTGTAGTCACGCTTTGTGATGAAGCGGGTGCACCGGTGGCCAGGGGGCTGATTAATTATTCAAGTGCTGATGCACGCCGTATCAAGCGCCATGCTTCTTCTGAAATTGCATCCATACTTGGCTTTGTTGAAGAGTCTGAGCTGATACACCGCGACAATCTGGTTTTGTTGTAAATAGAATATAAAACCGGGCAAAAAAAGGGGCTGGATCTGAATTGATCCGGCCCCATTTTTTGTACATCTTGCCAAGGAATCAGATTAGTAATACGAAGATTTCTTACCTCGCAATTTATCCAGCAAGACATTGGCCTTGCCAGCGATGGTTTTACCCTCGCAAAAATACTCGGAGAACAAGGTGGCATGCTGCTTGTTGGCACCGGTATTGGAGATCATGTCCCATTGATTGCGGCGGGAACGTGACCACGTACCATCAGGACGGCCAAAGGCATACAGTTTGACTTCATACGTCTGGCAACGCAGGCCTTCATAACTGATGTTTTTAGCGCCGCCTGCGCTGGTGGCAACCAGGCTGTAGCGTATGGTGCCATCTGCTGCTACGGTCAGTGATTTGGTATCAATCGCGAAAGACTGGCTCGGACTCTTGTAGAAATTTAAGAGATTTTCAGCCTTCGGTGCCTCTGGCAATTGCAGGGCGACTTCGCGCCACTCCTTGTCTTCTTCCTCTTCATCTGCAGCAAAAACCTGGCTGACAGGCAGCAAGGCCAGACCGATGATGGCGAGATGGTGGAGATAGCGTAGTTTTTTATTTAACATAAATTATTTGGATTCTTCCGGCTCGGTTTTCTTGCAATCCTGATTTTTTTGCGCCTGCTGCGTTTGTTGCGACTGTTGCTGATTGCGCAAATAGCGGCTGCGGTTGGAGTTGGGGTGCTCAGTGCGGTGCACATAGCGCGACAATTCCTGCAAAGCCAATTGATAGACACCGCGCTTGAATTCAATCACCACGTCCAGCGGTACCCAATAGTCGTGCCAGCGCCAGGCATCGAATTCAGGATGCGTGCTGGCACGCAGATTGACATCGCAATCGCGGCCTATCATGCGCAACAAAAACCAGATCTGTTTTTGCCCGCGATAATGCCCGCGAATTTCACGCTTGATAAAATGATCCGGCACTTCATAGCGCAGCCAGTCACGGGTACGCCCTATGACTTTGACGTGCTCAGGTAGCAAGCCGGTTTCTTCTTCGAGTTCGCGGAACATGGCCTGCTCCGGAGACTCACCATATTTAATGCCACCCTGGGGAAATTGCCAGGAATGCTCGCGCACCCTTTTCCCCACCAGACTTCATTGTTGGCGTTTAGCAAAATTATGCCAACGTTAGGGCGAAAGCCTTCACGATCCAGCATGTTCAACCTCAAAACTTTCTGTGGCTAAACGGCTTGCTCCTGCAATAGATAGCGTAGAGAGCGTTTGTTTCGTCGAAAAATCCCGCTTTTTTGAGCGGACAGCCCCCATGGAGGCGAACAAATCGCAGTTTCCTTCATCAAATGTGCAAAGAGTGGGCGCATTAGCCAGCTAATCCTTTAAAATTGAGTTGATTATAACCCTCCATTTAAAAAGAATCACTGTCATGCGTGCTACACGATTTTTTATTTCCACACTGAAAGAAGCTCCTGCCGATGCCGAGATCGTCAGCCATAAACTGATGATGCGGGCGGGCATGATTAAACGCCTCGGTTCCGGCATCTATAACTACATGCCCATGGGCTTGCGCATCATCCGCAAAGTAGAAAATATTGTTCGTGAGGAAATGAATCGTGCTGGTGCGATAGAAATGCTGATGCCAGTAGTGCAACCTGCAGAACTCTGGCAAGAAACTGGCCGCTGGGACAAGATGGGGCCAGAGCTCATGCGCGTCAAAGACCGTCATGGCCGTGATTACATTATCCAGCCTACTTCTGAAGAGGCGATTACTGACGTCGTCCGTACAGAAATCCGTTCCTATCGCCAGTTGCCTGTGAATTTTTATCACATCCAGACCAAGTTCCGCGACGAACGCCGTCCTCGTTTTGGTCTCATGCGTGGCCGTGAATTTACCATGAAGGATGCCTATTCCTTTGACCGCGATGTCGAAGGCATGCAAAAGTCTTATGAAATCATGTATGACGCCTACACCCGTATCTTCCAGCGCTTTGGCCTGGAATTCCGTGCGGTAGCGGCCGACAATGGCGCTATCGGCGGTTCTGGCTCCCATGAATTCCACGTCATTGCTGACACTGGTGAAGACGCGCTGGTGTATTGTCCTACTTCTGATTACGCTGCCAATATGGAAGCGGCAGAAGCCTTGCCTACGCAAACCAGCCGCCCAGCCGCTACTGCTGCGCTGACCAAGACGGCCACGCCTGGCAAAGCCAAGTGTGAAGATGTCGCGCAATTGCTGGGTATTCCGCTGGAAACCACGGTCAAGTCCATCGTGCTGGCAGTTGATGCGGAAAAAGACAGTGGCAAGCCAGCACAAATCTGGTTGCTGCTGTTGCGTGGCGATCATGAACTCAATGAAGTCAAGGCTGGCAAGATCGCCAGCATGGCCAATTACCGCTTTGCGACAGAGGCTGAAATTGTCGAGCATTTTGGCACCAAACCAGGCTACCTTGGTCCTATCGGTACACAAAAACCAGTCAATATCGTCGCTGACAGAACCGTCGCCAACATGGCTGACTTTGTCTGTGGCGCGAATGAAGCAGATTTTCACTTCACCGGTGCCAACTGGGGCCGTGATTTACCTGAGCCAGCAGTGGCTGACTTGCGCAATGTCGTCGCTGGTGATCCATCACCAGATGGCAAGGGTGTACTGGCCATACAGCGCGGCATCGAAGTGGGACACGTATTCCAGCTCGGCACCCGCTATTCTGACGATATGAAAGCGACTTTCCTTGATGAAAACGGCAAGCCACAATTACTGCAAATGGGTTGTTACGGCATAGGCGTTACCCGCATCCTGGGCGCAGCGATAGAACAGAATTTCGATGACAAGGGCATCATCTGGCCGACGGCGATTGCACCGTTTGAAGTCGTTATCTGTCCTATGGGCATGGACCGCAGCGAAGCCGTCAAAACCGAGACCGAATCCCTGTACAACGCCCTGCTGGCAGCGGGCGTCGACGTCATACTGGATGACCGTGGCGAACGTCCAGGTGCCATGTTTGCTGACTGGGAACTGATAGGTGTGCCACACCGCGTTGTTATCGGTGACCGTGGCCTCAAGGAAGGCAGGCTCGAATACCTGGGTCGCCGTGATACCGAAGCCAGCAATGTGCCTGTGGCCGAGATGCTGGCCTTTATCCAGGCCAAGCTTGCAGGTAAATAAGTAGCAGGATGAAGTATTTTTTCTTGCGCTTTTGCGTCTGGTGCAAAGGAAGATGTAGCGGTAAGTTTGATCTGCAAGTCATGCAAATCATCTGTGCAGGGTGGAAGCAATCCCCCTGCCTCTGGCAATCTGCCTGTTGGCTTTTTCTGCTTTACCGGCGCAAGCCGGTAATCAAAAAGAAGAAGCCATGGCAGATTCTGTGCGCCTTGCACTGGCCAAAGCTGTGTCTGACTCCACGCCACCTAAACCCACGTTTGCCAATATCGAAGAACGTATCAAATACCTCAACTGGCAAGGCGAAATGGCTACCCGCCTGAAGAGGCGCATACCCGATTTGCAGACCCGCAAGGAATTGCTGGATGCCATCTGGTATGAATCAAAGCGTGCGGGTCTGGACGTTGCCATGGTCATGGGTTTGATACAGGTAGAATCCGCCTTCCGCAAATACGCGACTTCGGTCGTTGGTGCGCGTGGCTATATGCAAGTCATGCCCTTTTGGTCGCGCGTGATTGGCGATGGCGATGCGAAAAAACTGTTTCAGATGCAAACCAATCTGCGCTATGGCTGTTCGATTTTGCGCCTGTACATCGATATGGAAAAAGGCGATCTTTACCTCGCACTGGGTCGCTACAACGGTAGCCGTGGCCGTCCTGAATATCCCAAGGCAGTGCTATCCAACTGGAAAAACTGGGAATTTACCAGCTGATTCATTTGCTGGATAAAATCGGCATCACTCTCCAGGTAGCAATTGACGCTACCCCTGGTCTTGTAAAACTATGCTTTGAATAAATGACGGGTCAAGTATGACCGGGCGTTCCAGAATGCCCGGTCATACTCAGGATTACACCAAGACCCGACATGCAGGCACTCTTTTATCATGAAGAATTTGGCAGTACAGACTGGCGCAAGTTATTGCGTTCTCGCTGGCAATTGCTGCTTGTTGTATTGTCGGTTCATCTCTTGTTAATTCTTTTGTGGCCCAGCATCGTCAGACATAAAAATGAAGTGGGCACGCCGCTGGCTTTTGTGGTCCGCATGCTGGAAGCACCCATACAGAGCAAACCAGAACAGACTGCGCCTGTGATCAAACCAGCGATATCACCCAGTCAATTGCCCGTGCCAAATAACCCCCGCAACCTGGTCGTGCCAACCAGCCCCGTTACGCCTGCTGCCAGCGATGCAGGCACAGGTATCACTGTCGCGCCTGTTCCAGCAGCGAATACAGAAGTCAGCGCACCGACATTAACCGGCGATAGCCCCGTCGTCATCCAGCGCGACATCAGCAAAGTCATCAAACAGGTAGAGCGTGAAATGCCTAACCGTATCCTGACCAATATCAAGCCAGAAAAATCATCGATGGTGCAATTTGGTATCAATGTCGCTGCCGCTGCGCGTCCGCGTGGCACCAGCTATCAGAACATCATCATGCCAGATGGCACCGCCATGACCAAGGTGACGACACCAGGTGGTACGTATTGTGTGATAGGTGCAAAACCGGGGGCAGATATCACCAGGGCACCCGGCATACGGACTGTCAGTTGCGGTAGTTATTGAGGCGAGGACAGGCTCATGCTGGTAGCTTCTTATCACCTGCCTGTTCAACGCAGTCAGTGGCAAATACTACTTGGCGTACTGCTGTTACACACGTGCTTGTATATGCAATGGCCACAGTTGAAGGCGCCGCATAAAGAAGAGATAACGCAGGCAAATAGTGACAGTCTGATTTTTTTAAGCAGCCTGAGCAAGTGAAACTGCCGACACCTTCACCAGCCAGGCAGGATGTGCCAGTGGCATCCCGCCAAAGCAGCGTCATGTTATCTCCGCGACAGAACTCTGCGA
This sequence comes from Undibacterium sp. KW1, assembly GCF_009937955.1. Classification (NCBI taxonomy): domain Bacteria; kingdom Pseudomonadati; phylum Pseudomonadota; class Betaproteobacteria; order Burkholderiales; family Oxalobacteraceae; genus Undibacterium; species Undibacterium sp. KW1. Next base: position 931,253 of record NZ_AP018439.1, read on the forward strand.
TCAATGACCAGGCAAGGGCTGTCAGCGACAAACAGCAATCGATGCCGCCAATCGAAAAAGAGTCAGCGAGCCTTGAAGCTGACAGGTCTGTTGTTGGCAAGTTGCTTAACCGTGATACACGTGATATTTTCAACGGACTGAAAAAAGATTTCCAGTACCGTGATCAGGTCAGTGCCAAACCTGCGCGTGCGGCGATGGAGAAATTTGGTACTGCTGTTCAGGCCTCTTCTACCGTCATACGTGAAAGCTACAAGCATGAAGTACATATACTAGGTGACGGGCGACCAGTCTCGAAAGTGATTACGCCATTCGGGACTTATTGCATCTTGCATCGCAAACCAGGCGAAATCATTGGTAATGAGCTGCCTACCGTACCTGTGACCTGTGGAAATTTGTAAACCGGAGGCTGAATAGCGAGGAGTAGTTTTCTATTTCTGGTTAGATGAAATGACCCCAGACGTTTGCACGTCTGAGGAATGCTTTCAATTTGTGAAATGCGTCTGCAAGTACTCAGGTTGGAACCAAATTAATGCCGATGAGGCGCTCAGTACCATTGCGTATGATTTTCAGCGTGAACTTGCCCTGAGGAGGGGAAACTGCCTGCAAGAGCTCATACGCATGTTTGCTGTTGATGACCGTGGCGCCATTGATTTCGATGATGACATCGCCAGGTAAAACATTCGCTATAAAAGCGGGCGATTCTTCCCGCACGATGTCAATGATAGCCCCGGTGTTGCGTTCCAGGTTTTTTCTGAGTTCAGGTGTCAAGTCCAGCGCGACCACACCCACACGCGGTTTTCTTGTCGATTTGACGAAGTAAACGGCGGCTTGGTTATAGCGTTGCTGTTCCGTCGTCAAAGGGACGACAGTCGTACCATAGGTAGTGCTGGTGCCTGAGTAATTAGCACTGCCGCCGGTGCCATTGACCGTTCCTGATGAATAGGTGGTTTTGTTGTTGGGCAAGAAAAGTGGTGTCGTAATCGTTCTTGTGCCGGCAAACTTGGACGAGAACAGCGCCATGACAGCGCCGTTTTGCTGCGCCTGTTCAATCATGCCGCGCTCAGATTCCTTTTCTCCGTTGAAGGAGGACTGACCAATCACGATATAGCCTTTGGAGCGGGCTATTCTGACATCCCTTGTCAGATCGTCTGATGCAAAAATCTTGGGCGCCTCATTCGGTGACAGCGTCTGTACATCCGGCAGTGTTTTCGCGTCTGCATAAGATTTATAGAATTTCTGGTAACCGCTGGCACAACCGGACAGAATTACAGCAAGGGTGAGAATGAGGATGCGACATTGCATAAAAAGAGCTCCATTGTTATTAAGGACTGCTGTCTCTACAACATGCGAGCCGGGCAATGAGCGCTACAGCCGATAATGCCAGCCGAAGAGCCGGTCTGGTGTTTCAAGCTGGACCGTTTATCTTTTTTGTTCGCAAGAAGCACCGCAGGGAGAAGAATTCTATCAATTAATCTTTACCCTTACCATAAGGTGTCGATGGATATTTTGTCTGTGTGATTTGGAGGATGATGCAGATGCGGTGGGTTTTTCAGGAGTAGAGTGCATTAAAGATCTGTAAAAACAAAAATGCCCGCGCGATGCGGGCATTTTTGTTTGGGATGGGACTGACTGCTTCCCTTTAAGTTTCCCAAAGCAACTGCGGAAACCTGTTCCTGAAAATCAGGACAGATGGCCGGAAATGAGTTTAGTCATTTCAAACATGGACACTTGTTTCTTGCCACCGAAAACGGCTTTTAACTTGTCATCCGCGTTGATGTTGCGTTTGTTTGCTTCGTCTTGCAGTTTGTGCTTCTTGATGTATTCCCATACTTTTTTAGTGACTTCAGTACGAGGAATCGCTGCTGCACCGATGACTGCTGCCAGAACTGGAGAGATAGTCATAGGTTTCATGAACGCTGCATTTGGCTTGCGAGCTGCTGCTGGCTTGGCGGCTGCTGCTTTTTTAGGAGCGGCTGCTTTTGCTGCAGGTTTCGCTGCTGCTGCCTTTGGAGCGGCTGCTTTTGCTGCTGGTTTAGCCGCTGCTTTGGCTGCCGGTTTTGCTGCTGGTTTCTTTGGTGCTGTTGCCATAAATAGCCTCCTTCACAAATTTCGTGGACGGAGCTTTGATCGTTTTGAAAAGCTCCTGCATTGCGTCACTTCACGCATCGCTAATAGTGGTGCGGTTTTTACAGGGATGCAAGTGTTTTTTGCGGGTTTTTAGTGAAAAAGTGCAGGAATTTGCCTGTCGTTGGATTTAAGCCTAAAAAAATGCCGGATTAGCGCCGTTTTGGCTGCTATCCGGCATTTTTTTCATAGAGGGAAATGCGAACAGAAATACTGAGAAAAACTCAGCGTTTACCGGGCATCATACCCTTCATGCCGCGCAACATCTTCATCATGCCGCCACCGCGTAATTTCTTCATCATGGACTGCATTTGCTCAAACTGGGCCAGCATGCGGTTGACTTCCTGTATCTGTACGCCGGCACCTGCAGCGATACGGCGCTTGCGCGAAGCCTTGATCAATTCCGGCTTGGACCTTTCTTGCGGTGTCATGGAATTGATCATGCCTTCCATGCGGCGTACCTGTTTTTCTGCCTGATCCATATTCGCGCCGCTGGCTGCCTGTTGCATTTGCGCTGGCAACTTGTCCATCAGGTTGGCCAGGCCGCCCATATTCTTCATCTGCGAAATCTGCATCTTGAAGTCATTCATGTCGAACTTGCCGCCATCCTTGATCTTGTGCGCCAGGTCCTGTGCGGCTGCCACGTCCATGCCTTTTTGGGCAGATTCCACCAGCGCCAGGATGTCACCCATGCCCAAAATGCGGTTGGCCATGCGGGTGGCATCAAACGATTCCAGGCCATCGAGTTTTTCAGCAACACCAACAAATTTGATTGGTTTCCCAGTGATATGGCGTACCGACAGCGCAGCACCACCACGCGCGTCGCCATCAAGCTTGGTCAGCACCACGCCTGTCAAAGGCAGGGCATCGTTAAAGGCCTTGGCAGTATTGACGGCATCCTGACCCAGCATGGCATCGACCACGAACAGGGTTTCTATCGGTTTGACGGCGGCATGGACTGCAGCAATCTCTTGCATCATCGCTTCATCTATACCCAGACGACCTGCAGTATCGATGATCAGCACATCGTGATAATGCTTTTTGGCGTAGTCAAGTGCAGCCAGGGCGATATCAACCGGCTTGTCAGTAGGCAGGGAGGGGAAAAAGTCTGCACCAACCTGCGCTGTCACCGTCTGCAACTGGCCTATCGCGGCAGGACGGTACACGTCGGCAGAAACGGTTAATACCTTTTTCTTTTTTTGCTCTTTCAGATATTTGGCCAGCTTACCGACCGTCGTGGTTTTACCGGCACCCTGTAAACCTGCCATCAGGATGATTGCCGGTGGCTGGCAGTTAAAACTTAGTTGGGATGCTTCTTCACCCAGGTCGGCACCCATCAGGGCTGCCAGTTCTTTTTGTACCACGCCAACCAGGGCCTGACCTGGTGTCAGGGAAGAAATGACTTCTTCTCCCATGGCTTTTTCTTTGACGCGGGCGATCAGTTCACGTACTGCTGGCAGGGCAACGTCTGCCTCCAGCAAGGCCATGCGTACTTCACGCAACATGTCGGCGGTATTGGATTCAGTCAGACGGGCTTCGCCGCGCATGGTCTTGACGACTTTGGCTAGGCGCTGGGTAAGGTTATCGAGCATGTTGGCTTAGGAGATATTAAGAAAAATTCAATATGGCGGCGCTTGCTACAGTCTGCAATTAGTCTGCAGGTTAAGTAGTAGCGGATAAAACAGGCATTTTACCTGAACCCGTGGTTGAGCCCGGCATTTCGCCTATTTCGCCAGAAGTGCATAGTAGATGCTGTCGAAATTCCGAAAATCCAGAATTATTTCAAATGTCTGTGCGGATTTTCAGACGCATGAGGGATACTACTGATATATTTTATTCAAAAAATCAGTTAAAACCGGCGTGCGGGCCTTCATTCGTGCTTGGTATGAAGTCTGCTAATAAGAGTGCTATTCCAGAGCTTGTTACAAAATCAAGATGGCTGCACATTCTTTGCAATGTCAGCCAGGTTTTGTCGCCAGTTCAAAAATAGACGCTCAATAATCTGGAGACAATCATGAGACGACTTCATCGTGCCTGGCGCCTGTCACGCATATTTACCCTGTGCACCCTGATTGCTTCGTCCGGCTACAGCCTGGCAGAGGAAGGTGTCACTGACAGTAGCATATTAATAGGACAAACCGTAGGCCTGACCGGGCAGATTGCCGGGCCGGTCAAAGAAATGAATGCAGGCGCTGCCGCTTATTTCAACCAGATCAACAAGAATGGCGGCGTGCATGGCCGCAAGATAGAGCTACACATTGTCGATGACAAGTTTGATCCCGTGATTGCCGCTGCCAATGCCGAGACACTGATCAAGAAAGACCATGTCTTTGCCTTGTTCCAGTCGCGCGGCACGCCGCATACCCAGGCTATCCTTCCTATACTGGCGTCCAGCAAGGTGCCGCTGGTGGCACCGAGTACCGGTGCGGCAGTGTTCCATAATCCGGTTAACCGCTATGTATTCAATGTCAGGGCCAGGTATCAGGATGAAGTAAAAAAGGCTGTTGAGCAGTTTTCTACCATAGGCCTCAAAGATATCGCCATCGTGCATGTCGATGATACTTTCGGCGGCGATGGGCTGATCGGTTTTACCAATGCGATGGACAGCTTCAAACTCAAGCCATCCCTGATCAGTAAATATGACAGGGCAAAACCTGACGTACCCAAGGCAATTGATGAAGTAACCAAGTCAACCGCCAAGGCAGTGATCATCGTCGGTTCTGCCACTACCGTGGCAGAACTGATCCGTGGTTTGCGTGCCAAAGGCAGCACCGTACAAATCATGACACTGTCAAATAATGCTTCGCAGTCCTTCATTGATTCCCTCGGGCCGGTGGCAACTGGCGTGATGGTGTCACAGATTATGCCTGCTCCCCATCTGGTATCTTCTACTCTGGGGCAAGAATTCAAGACCATTGCCAAAGACAATGGTGTGGCACCATCTTATGCGGCAATGGAAGGCTTCGTCTCTGCCAAGTTGCTGGTAGAAGGTTTGAAGCGGGCGGGCAAGGGCCTGACGCGGGAAGGTCTGATACGCGCGCTGGAATCCATGCACAAGGTTGATCTGGGTGGTGTCACAGTCACTTATAGTGACCACGACCACAGCGGCAGTGAGTTTGTTGATCTGACGATGATAGGGCGGGATGGCAAGTTCTTGCGCTAATGTATATCTCAGTGCGAAAACACGGAATGCGTAGTAGTGATAATCCGGGTTTTCGCATCGCGTTTGCAAAAACTCATATGAAAACTTGAATGAAATCAGTTGTTTACTAAAATTCTCGTGCTGGCACAATATCTGCTAATCAGTACGCGTAGGAAAAATCAAATCAAAACCCAGGAGACAAAGATGTTCAAAAAGATTTTGCTTGCCAGCCTTATTACTTCCGGATTATTTGCCAGTGCTGCCCAGGCCCAGGAGGTTGTCAGGCTGGGTAACCTGAAATTCGCTCATTACGGTGCGGTATCCTATATCAAGGAAATCGCTCCCAAGTGTGGCATCAAGGTAGAAGAGCGTGTGTTCGCCAAGGGTCTTGATGCCATGCAGGCCGTCATCGCAGGTGAGCTGGATGTAGGGGCTGTATCTTCAGAAGCAGTGATTTCTGCCCGTGCCAGTGGTACACCTATTTATCTGGTGGCAGGTTTCGCCAAGGGTGGTGCCCGTCTGGTTGGACGTGCAGACCTGGGCATGAAGACTGTCAAAGATTTAAAAGGTAAAAAAGTTGGCGTGACCCGTGGCGGTATCCAGGACATCTTGCTGGCAGCCGAACTGGCACAAAATGGCCTGACTTATTCTGATCAACCAGGTAAGGATGTGCAAATCATTTATCTCGGTTTTCCTGATCTGAACCAGGCTCTGCTGGGCAAGAATGTTGACGCGATCATGCAGTCCGAGCCATATTCTTCCCAGGCCATCAACAAGGGTTTTGGCAATGAAATCATCAAGCCTTACGATACCCCGATAGGCGAACCGATCCGTACCATGGTCATGACAGAGAAGTTTTATAAAGAACGTCGCCCGGTTGCAGAAAAATTCATGCGCTGCTTTGTTGAAGCGACCAAGACCTTTATCGACAATAAGGAACTGGCTGAAAAATATGTGCGTGAAAACATGTTCAAGGGTCAGGTCAGCCATGAAGATTTTGTCAATGCCATAGAAAACTCACCTTACTCTTATGATGTGACGGCAGAACACATACAGATCACCACTGATCTTATGCAAAAATATGGCGTGGGTAAAATGGCCAAGCCACCAGTCGCCAAGGATTGGGTAAAAACCGATCTTCTGGAACAAGCCAAGAAGAGCCTGAACATAAAATAGGCATCAAGCATGTCTTTAGTTTGAGCAAAGGGTGAGCACGCTCTTTTTAGCCGTCAGCTCACCCCCGCCCCACAATTCTTGAAGGAAAAATCATGAAATTCAAATGGCGTGAAATTGGCGCGGGGCTGATTGTGCCCGTTATTCTGATTGCGATCTGGCATGTGGTGACCAACATGGGATGGGTCAATGCCCAGGTCTTGCCTACGCCTATGGCGGTGGTAAAAAAATGGATAGAGTATGCGTCCCCTTATGAAGCCAGGGACGTGGCGACGACGAGCTGGCTGGCCTGGGCTTTTTCTGGCGAATTGATACGCGACACCATGGGCAGTATGTACCGCGTGCTGGTCGGTTTTGTGGTCGGCGCAGGTCTGGCGCTGCCACTCGGGCTGGCGATGGGTTCGAGCCAAAGGATGTATGCATGGATGAATCCCCTGATTCAGGTTTTGCGCCCCATACCACCGATAGCCTATATCCCGTTATCGATACTGTGGTTTGGTCTGGGTAATCCACCAGCCATCTTCCTGATCGCGATCGGCGCGTTTTTCCCTGTACTGATGAACACCATCGCCGGTGTGCGTCATGTCGATGGTATCTACATCAGGGCCGCCCGCAATCTGGGGGCCAGCCAGACCACCATGTTTGTGCGCGTCATGTTGCCAGCGGCTGTACCTTATATCTTGTCCGGTGTACGTATTGGTATAGGTACTGCTTTTATCGTGGTCATCGTCTCGGAAATGATTGCCGTGAACAATGGCCTGGGTTTTCGCATACTGGAGGCGCGTGAGTATTTTTGGTCTGACAAGATTATTGCAGGCATGATCAGCATAGGTTTGCTGGGTTTGGCAATTGATCTGGCGATGAATAAATTGAATAACTATTTGCTGCGCTGGCACCGTGGATTGGAGAACTGAGATGAATTCTACTCATATCAAAATTGAAGGCGTGAATAAAATCTTCAAAACGGCTGACAAAGAAGTTGTGGCTTTGCGTGACATTAATCTGGAGATACCTGAAGGCCAGTTTGTCTGTCTGCTGGGGCCTTCTGGTTGTGGCAAGTCAACTCTGCTGAACGCGGTTGCGGGGTTTTCACTACCGACTTCCGGCAATATTATTGCAAACGGGCAGAAGGTCAGTTCTCCAGGTCCAGACCGTGGCATGGTATTCCAGGAATATGCATTGTTTCCCTGGATGACGGTGGAGCAGAACATCGCCTTTGGTCTGGAAATCAAGGGCATGGCCAAGACTGAGATACAGCAGCGTGTCGCCAGCCTGCTGGGTATGCTGGGTCTGAGTGATTTCAAGGCACGCTTTCCCAAGGATTTGTCTGGCGGTATGCGTCAGCGCGTTGCAATTGCCCGTGTATTGGCGCTGGATTCGCCTATCATGTTAATGGATGAACCCTTCGGTGCGCTGGATGCCCTGACGCGCCGCAACTTGCAGGATGAGTTGCTGCGCATCTGGTCAGAACTGAAGAAAACCATCATCTTCGTGACCCATAGTATAGAAGAGGCAATTTACCTGGCTGACCGTATCGTTGTCATGACTTACCGGCCAGGAACGGTCAAAAAAGACCTGATTGTTGAACTGCCACGTTCGCGCGATCCTTCTGATCCTGGCTTCAATGCCTTGAAGCGTGAACTCGGTCAGTTGGTCATGGAAGAGCAGCAAAGACATCACAATGATGAATTGAAGATGGCGGCAGTAGATTAAGCAGCAAGCTGGAGACAGGAAGTAAGGAGTAAAAAGTTAGAAGTTAGAAGTAGGAACGCGGACGCGCCCATAAAAACATAAGGAGAGACATCATGCTTAAATTCGTACGAATGGTAGTAGCGGGATTGGTTTTCTTGTTGGGCGCGTCCAGTCATGCGCAAAATGCCCATGGCACGGCACCTGAGGCTGTCGCCATGGTGCAAAAAGTCATTGCCAGTATCAAGGCGAATGGCAGGGACAAGACTTTTGCTGATGTTAATAATCTGCAAGGGCCTTTCCGTGACCGCGACCTGTATGTCACCATTAATGATATGAATGGCAAGAACCTGGCCCATGGTGCAAATGCCAAGATGCAGGGCAAGGACTTAATGGATTTAAAAGATGCCGATGGCAAGCTGTTCGTACGTGAACGTATGGAGCTCGCCAAAACCAAGGGCAAGGGCTGGCAGGACTATAAGTTTGTCAATCCTGTCTCTAAACAGATAGAACAAAAATCCATGTACTTTGAAAAGTATGAAGACATCGTTATCAACTGTGGTATCTATAAGTAAGAGCTTGTGACAGCGCCGCCTGTTGACAGTGCCCGTCACCGGCGCCTGATCTTTATTTGTGTGGCGGCGGTCAGTATTGTGCTGGTGGTCGCCAGTTATTTTGTGGCGGCCAGCATTGCCAGGGACAATAGCCGTCAGGCCGGTGATAGGCAGTTGCAGATTATTGCGCTGGATATTGAGTCTGTACTTGAGCGCTACGAAACCCTGCCTTTTGCGATTTCTTATCTGCCGATGACGGCAGAGGCTTTGTTGCACAAGGAAGATGGCAAGCTGACGCAGGCGCTGAACCTGAGTTTGCAGGAGCTGGCTGAGCAAGCCAAGGTTGCCGCCATCTATCTCATGGATGTGCAGGGTAATACCATCGCCGCCAGTAACTGGAATACTGAGCAAACTTATCTGGGCCAGAACTTTGCTTTCAGGCCCTATTTTTCTGAGGCCTTAAAGCAGGTCAAGCCCGGTCATTTTTATGCGATAGGCAATACCACCAATATTCCTGGCTATTTTATTTCCCAGCCCGTCTATCCACCCGGCAGCAAGCGTGGCAGCCAGGCACCGATAGGCGTGATCGCCGTCAAGATCATCCTCAACGAATTTGAGCAAGCCTGGGGCAGTAGTGAAGAACCCATTGCACTCAGCGACAGGCATGGCGTCGTGTTTTTAAGTAATCGCGCCTCCTGGAAATACCATAGCCTGCAAAGCCTGTCGCCTGCAGTGCAGCAGGATTTAAAGGCGACTTTGCAATACGGTGGCAAGCATATAGAAGCCATTGCCCAATTGCCGCTGAAGGAAAAGAAAGGCTATGACGACTATCTGCAAAGACCGATAGGTCGTTTGAACTGGCAGTTAATGTTATTCCCGGAGCAAGGCAAAGTCACGCGTGCGGGTTTGCAATCTGCGCTGGTGGTGGCTTTGATACTCGGTATAGCACTTGCCTTTGCTGCCGTATTTGACCAGCGCCGCCGGAGGCTGGAAGAGGGACGGCTGGCGCAACGTGCTCTCAAGAAAGCAGCAGATGAACTGGAGCTGCATATCGCCGAGCGCACCCGGCAATTGACGCAGGCGAATGCAGAACTTGAAAGCCGCTACCTGACACTCAAGCAGACTGAAAACCTGCTGCGCTCTACTCAGAATGAAATGGTGCAGGCTGGCAAACTGGCCATGCTGGGCCAGATGGCCACCGGCATCACCCATGAATTGAACCAGCCACTGACCGCAATACGCGCTTTTGCCGATAACGCCATCACTTTCATGAACCGTGGCAAGGCTGAGCAGGCTTTGGCGAATCTGGTGCATATCAGCCACGCCAGCGAACGCATGGGCAGCATCATTGCCCAGCTCAAGGGTTTTGCCCGGAAGAGCCCTAACGCGATTGCCGAAGTCGATGTGCAGACAGCCATTCAGTCCGCGGTCAGTTTGTTGCGCAGCGAAACTGACAGGCGCGGTGTCAAATTGAGTGTGCATGTAGATGAACCCGCCCGGGTACTTGGTGATACCGTCAGGATAGAGCAAGTCCTGATCAACCTGATACGCAATGCACTGGACGCGGTAGAAAACAGCCCGGTCAGGGAAGTCGATGTCAGACTCAGTAACGCGCAGGGCACGGCAAGAATCACGATCGCCGACACCGGTACCGGCATACCCGATCATGTGGCCGGTCATTTGTTTGAGCCATTTTTCACCACCAAGGAAATTGGCCAGGGATTGGGGCTGGGACTGGCGATTTCGTCTTCCATCGTGCAGGCCATGAATGGCAGCCTGGTGGCTGATAACCGCCCGGATGGCGGTGCTGAATTCACAGTCTGTATCCCGCTGGCTGATCAGGCGAGTACAAGTTAGTACCGCTGATCGCGTATGACTGTATACATAGTGTAAGGAAACAGTATGACTCAAATGCTCGCTATATTAATAGAGGATGAGCAGGCAGTGCGCTTGGCGACGACCCAGACGCTGGAGCTCGGTGGTTTTGAAGTGCAGGCCTGCGCCAGTGCTGAACTGGCCGATGCCTATATCAAGGCAGACTATGCTGGCATTGTCGTCACCGATGTGCGCTTGCCCGGCAAGTCTGGCCTCGACGTGCTGGAAAAAGTACGCGGCATCGATGCCGAACTGCCCGTCATCATCATCACCGGCCATGGCGATGTCAGTATGGCGGTAGAAGCTATGCGCCACGGTGCTTATGATTTTTTGGAAAAACCATTTGCGGCGGAGCGCCTGCTCGATGCCTGCCTGCGTGCCCAGGAAAAGCGGCGGCTGGTCATGGAAAACCGCAAGCTCAAATTATCCTGGTTGAATCATGCGGCCACACCAGACTTGATAGGCCAAAGTCCGCAAATAGAAAAAGTCAGGAAATTCATACAAAGCATAGGCCCGACACAGGTTGATGTATTGATCAACGGCGCGACCGGCTCCGGCAAGGAAGTGGTGGCGCGACAATTGCATCTGGCCAGTGGCTGCAAAGGCGAGTTTGTCGCCATCAATTGCGGTGCCTTGCCAGAGTCTGTCTTTGAGAGCGAAATCTTTGGTCATGAAGCTGGTGCTTTCACCAGCGCGCAGAAACGACGTATAGGCAAACTGGAGTACGCGCAAGGTGGTACGGTATTTCTTGATGAAATTGAAAGTATGCCACTGAACCTGCAAATCAAATTGCTCAGGGTCTTGCAAGAGCGCAGCCTTGAAAGACTGGGCGGCAATCAATCTATTGCACTGGATTGCCGCATCATCGCGGCTACCAAAACAGACTTGCTGAAACTGAGCATGCAAGGGCAGTTCCGTGAAGACTTGTATTACCGCCTCAGTGTCGTCACCATGCATTTGCCCAAACTGAATGACAGGCGGGAAGATATTCCCTTGTTGCTCTCGTATTTTGTACAGAGAGCCTCCCTGCGTTATCAGAAGCAGGTGCCGGCCTGGTCTGCCGCACAAATGCAATTATGGATGCAGGCAGACTGGCAGGGTAATGTACGTGAGTTGCGCAATTTCGCCGATCAACTGGTGCTGGGTGTGGCTGAATTTGCCGATCTGCCTGCGCCGCAAATTGGCCAGGTCCAGATAGCGACTGCTTGCAGCCTGCCGGAAAAGCTGGATGTGTATGAAGCCAGCCTGATCCAGGCTGCACTGGATAAGAGCGCCAACAACGTGGCCGCCGCCGCTGAAGCACTGGGCATCCCCAAGAAAACCCTGTACGACAAGATAAAAAAATATCAAAAAACCTTGTCATCAATCAATCCGGTGGCAAGTTAGGGGGTACTTGCGGAAGTCGCTGAACATGCATAATCCGACTTTTCATGCGACTTGGTGTAAACTTGTCCCATGCAAATCTATCTATCATTCCTTGCCGCTGCTTTATATATATTGAGCATAGTCCTGCCCGGGCGCTGGCTGACGCTGTCAAATGCCGTCAGTGCACTGGCCTGGCTGACACATGGCATGGCTTTGTGGCTGACGATTTTCCCTGATCACGCGCTCAGGGTGGGCTTTGCCGTCATGTTGTCCGCCGCGCTATGGGTATCCGTGTTTGTCTGCTGGCTGGAAAATCGCAACGCCTCCCTTGATGGCTTGCGCTTGTTACTGATGCCCAATGCCGCGTTGATGGCTGTCTTGCCCAGTTTTTTTCCAGGCAGCCTGATTGCCCTGGCTGGCAAGACTGCCATGTTTCCCTGGCATGTCGTGGTCGCCATGCTGGCCTATAGCACGCTGACGATAGCGGCCTTTCATGCGGTCGTCATGACAGTACAAGACAAGCATCTGCATCAATTGCGTGCGGTAAAAAATGTGGAATGGCTCAATACCCTGATAGACAGGCTGCCTGCCTTGCTGACCATGGAAAAAATACTGTTCCGTTTTGTCCTGTTTGGTTTTGTTTTGCTCACACTCACAGTCTTGTCAGGTGTGATATTTTCAGAGCAGGTTTTGGGCGTAGCTTTTAAATGGGATCACAAGACCCTGCTGTCTCTCCTGTCCTGGCTCTTGTTTGCCATTTTGCTGACAGGACGTTACTGGCGTGGCTGGCGTGGTAAAACTGTCTTGAGTTTCACGCTCTCAGGATTTATCACCTTGCTGCTGGCTTATGTAGGCAGCCGTTTTGTGCTGGAAGTCTTGTTACACAGGAGCCTGTCATGAGGTTACTGTTCTGGCTGGGGCTGGTGATGCTGGTGATTCTGGCCCTGAAGAAAAAAATACAGCCCCCTGCTGCCGGATCTGGCAATCCTGAACAACCGCTGGAGCCAGGAAATGCCGGTTCACAGCATGCCGGATCGGCTGAGACCATGGTTTGCTGCGCCCATTGCCAGATTTATTTACCCGCATCAGAAGCCGTGCAGCGCGCCGGACAGGTTTACTGCAGCCAAGAACATGCTGATCTTGCATGAGCTTGCCAGCCGACAGGACGTCAATGTCTGAAGCATACCACGACGTGTCCGAACCTTCGCATTCGTTCTGGCGCTCGCTGCAAACGCTGAATGCCTCGCGCATCGTGGTGGCTGGCAGCTTGCTGATCTTGCTGAGTTTGCGCAGTGGCAAAGATATCTGGACCAGCGAGCCCTTATTCGGGCGTGACATAGGCCTGATCTATCTGTCGGTGGCGATAGGCTTTGTGGTGCTCAAGCAATTGTATCCCCGCCGTTTCATGTGGCAACTGACAACCCAGATACTGCTCGACATCATCATCATTTCCATCATGTACTTGGCTGGCGGGGGGAATAAAAGTGGCTTGGGGATTCTGTTTTTGTTCCCACTGGCAGGTGCCGCCATATTGAGCCCCCTGGTCTGGTCATTTTTCTTTGCTTCCGTTGTCGTACTTTTCTTGTTGGGCGAGAGCTTATACCGCTATTTGCAATTGGAAGACGGCACATTGTTGTCGCAGGCTGGTCTGTTTGGGGCCGCTTATTTCGCAGTTGTGTCCGTGGTCAATCGGCTGGCACATAACCTGATTAATCAGGAGCAACTGGCGGTGCAGCGCGGCAATGCGCTGGCCATACAGCAATCCATCAACCAATTGGTGATTTCAGATATGGGTGATGGTATTCTGGTTCTGGATCATGATGGTTGTATATTTGAAATTAATCCGGCAGCTACCCGCATGCTGAGTGGTAATCTGAGCAAAGAAATGATAGGCATAGAATTGGCGAGTATCTCAGCTTTACGCCCGATTGTTGAAGCCCTTAGCAATATGCAAGCTCGCCCTGCTTTGCCGGACCGTCGTAAAGAAGAAATCTCCTTTGTATCAATACGATGTTATCTCGACGATCCCAAGCCGGAACTCGGGGAAATAGCAGCCGATACCGCGACGAGGGAGCGCTTCGAGCGCGAGCGCCCACATTTTGTGACGCACCTTAAGTTGCGCTTTGTTGCCATCAAAGCGGTTAACGTAGGTGGTTTCAGGGAGCGCAATGGCGGTTATACGATTATTTTCATGCAGGATGTGTCTGATATAGAAAATCAGGCGCAGCAACTGAAGCTGGCATCAATGGGGCGCCTTACCGCAAGTATCGCTCATGAAGTGCGTAATCCCCTGTCGTCGATTTCTTATGCAGCCTCGTTGCTAAATGAAGACCTTGGGCATCCCGGACAGGAAAACAAGCAGGCAAAGCGTTTGCTGAAGATTGTTGATGACAATGTAGCACGCCTGAACCAGCTCATAGAAGATATCCTGAAGCTCTCACGCAAGGCGCAATCGGATGTGGAACCATATCTGGTGATGGACCAGATTGAAGAAATGGTCAGGGATTTTATAGAAACACGTAACTTGCCCACTGATTTTATTGCGGTATTGAAAAACGAAAACTTCCTCGTCAACTTTGACCCCAGTCATTTGCGCGAAGTCGTCTTGAATCTTTTGTCGAATGCCATACGTTACGCCAGTGGGCAAACAGCCAGTATCAAACTGTTTGCCTGTATTAACAGTAGTGGCCGACAAGAGTTGCATATACAAGATGATGGACCGGCGATTCCGTATGAAGTGAGGTCGCACTTGTTTGAGCCGTTTTACACTACTTCACGTATGGGCACTGGTCTGGGCTTGTATATGGCAAGGGAGTTGTGTTTGAATAACCATGCCTTGCTTGACTATGAATACCGGGTTGAAGAAAACGAAGCAGGCAAGACAGAGCCCAGTGGGCGTTTTGTAATTAATTTCTCTGGATACAGTGCATGAGTATGATGGAAGCTGCGGCCTGTCCCCGCATCCTGGTAGTGGATGATGAGGCGCACCTGCGTGAGTTGCTGGAGATTACCCTGATCAAAATGGGGCTGGATGTCGATAGCGCAGAAACCCTGGCACTGGCCCGCGCTCACCTGAGCAAGCGTAGCTATGCACTGGTACTGACCGATATGCGTCTGCCTGACGGATCGGGCATGGAACTGGTACAGGAGGTAAATAGCCTCTATAAGAGCACACCTATTGCCGTGATCACCGCTTTTGGCAGTGCTGACAATGCCGTGGTTGCCTTGAAGGCCGGTGCTTTCGACTATGTTTCCAAGCCAGTGGCGCTTGACCAGTTGCGCAAGCTCGTCAGGTCGGCCCTGCAAACCAATGAGGTTCAAAAAGTACAACTGGCGACTCCGGAAAAACTGAATGTCCCCGCCAATTCTTTCATGATAGGCCAGTCGCAAGGCATGCAAGAGGTCAGGGCGCAGATCAGCCGCCTTGCACGCAGCATGGCACCGGTCATTATTACTGGCGAATCTGGTAGCGGCAAGGAGTTGGCGGCGCGCGAAATACACAGCAGCAGCGCCAGGGCCGACAAGCCTTTTATCGCCGTCAATTGCGGGGCAATTCCCGAGACCTTGATGGAAGCTGAATTCTTTGGTTACAGAAAAGGTGCATTTACTGGTGCCGCTGATGACAGGGATGGTTTTTTTCAGGCTGCCAACGGTGGCACCCTGATGCTTGATGAAGTGGCTGACCTGCCTTTGCCCATGCAAGTCAAGTTACTGCGTGCCATACAGGAAAGGCGCGTGCGCAAGGTTGGTGCCACGGTCGAAGAGGCAGTTGATGTGCGCATTATCAGTGCGACCCACCAGAACCTGGCGATCTGTGTAGAAGAGGGGCGCTTCCGGCAAGACCTGTATTACCGCCTGAATGTCATTGAATTGCACTTGCCACCTCTGCGCGAAAGACTGGAGGATATAGTCGAGCTGTCGCGCAATATCCTCAAGAAACTGACAGGTAATGATGTTGATATGTCAGTAGAGGCAATTGACGCGTTGATCAGTTATGACTTTCCCGGCAATGTGCGTGAGCTGGAAAACATATTGGAGCGTGCAGTTGCCTTTGCCAATGATGGCTGCATAGAGGTTAGCGACCTGGCCTTGCGCGGAACCAGGAAGTTGCCTGAACTGCCGATAGCACAGCCCGTCCCGACCGCTGTTGTCAATAATCATAGCGATATTGTTCCTGAATTACCCGCTGTTACCGCGCTGGATGTATTCTCTGCTCCAAGTTTGCCTTGCTCGCTGCCCGACTATCTCGAAAGCGTAGAGCGCGAAATGATACGCCGTGCCCTGCAGCAGACCCGTAACAACCGTACCCAGGCGGCAGAATTGCTGGGCGTCAGTTTCCGTCAACTGCGTTACCAGATACAAAAACTGAAGATCCAGGAGTAAATTATTTAGTGGTCTCTTTTAGTCGTGTCTTTTAGTTGCATCTGTTGATGATGGCGATTCTGGTCGCATGCGTCCGGCCAATTGCCTGCTTGTAGTGTGATTGCTGCAAGACCACTATCAGTCTCACTTTCTTGATTCCATTGCCACACCCATTTTGGGAATCATTTGCCAGGTAATACCAGGCTCCGCTACTAGTGAACTGTAACAGCGAAAATCGGAGTGCTTGCCATGCGCGCGGCGATCATGGCTGCGTTGCAAATACTCGCGATAGCCCCGCTATCGCTGTGTTTTGCGTCTTGCCCTGATGCGCCGGGCGCATGTCTTTCACTCTCGATTCCACTGTTACAGTCCACTAGCATGAAATTAAATGTTAGTGCCCGCTCGCAGCGGCACTAACGCATTTCTGTGCTTTGCGAAAGTCAACACCTCGTACACATATTTACAGAAAAAATAATTCAATTAATTAAATAAAAAGCGGTTGCATATCGTCTGAGGCGGCACTAGAATTAGGGCAAATAAAAACTAGCGCACTAGATGTAGTGGTTTTCAGGATTTGTTTGTTTTCTTGCCTTGCTTCAATTTCCCTCACGTTTTGCAATTGAATTAGTGTCTGATGTAAACAAAATAAACCGGATTTGGCGAATGTCGCTTAGTCCGGCTGTTAGCTCTGCTGCACCTTATCTGCTTTTTGTTTAGTCGCTTAGTCATTTGACTGTTTAACCCATGACCTGCAAAGCTTTTGTTTTCCTTGAGCTTTGCAGGCAAAAAATAACACTGCATCCGGAGGATCAATGCACTCTTCTATTGAAATATCCACTTCGTCCAAGCCAGAACTGGAATCGGTTTTGAATGTAGCAGCGACACCTGCTGCAAACAATCTGAATAGTTATAGCGAATATCGCATCATTCGCCGTAATGGTTCCGTGGTTGGTTTCGAGCCATCCAAAATCGCCATCGCCATGACCAAGGCGTTTCTGGCTGTGAATGGTGGGCATGGTGCAGAGTCCGCCAGAATCCGTGAACTGGTAGAACAACTGACAGCCAGCGTGGTTGCTGCTCTGCTGCGCCGCCAGCCAGCCGGTGGCACTTTCCATATAGAAGATGTGCAGGACCAGGTTGAACTGGCGCTGATGCGCTCAGGCGAGCATGATGTTGCCCGCTCTTATGTTTTGTACCGCGCCAAACGCATGGAAGAACGCCGCCGCGTCAATGATGCGCCTGGCCATGCAGAAGCCGCTGTGTCGCAATTGCACGTCATCGTTGACGGCCAGTCCCGTCCACTGGACGTGGCAGAAGTACGCAAGATGATTGCCGCTGCCTGCCTGGGGCTCGACAAGCTGGCTGATCCGGATGCCATCCTGGCTGAGACTTTGAAGAACCTGTACGACGGCGTGCCGGTAGAAGAATTGTACAAATCCGCCATCCTGGCTGCCCGCGCGCTGATGGAAAAAGAACCTGCTTACAGCCAGGTCACTGCACGTCTGCTCTTGCATACAGTCCGTAAAGAAGTGTTTGGCAAAGAAGTGGCGCAACAGGATGCCGCAGCAGAATACCTCGATTACTTTCCCAAGTTCATCAAGAAGGGTATAGAGGCCGATTTGCTGGATGCCAAGCTGGGCCAGTTCGACTTGAAGAAACTGGCAAATGCCCTGGTTGCTGACCGTGATCTGCAATTTGGTTATATTGGTCTGCAAACTTTGTATGACCGTTACTTCCTGCACGTACGCGGTACCCGCATAGAAATGCCTCAGGCTTTCTACATGCGTGTCGCGATGGGCTTGTCCCTGAATGAAATTGATCGCGAATCCCGCGCCATAGAATTTTACAATCTGCTGTCCAGCTTTGACTTCATGAGCTCGACACCGACCCTGTTCAATTCTGGTACACAACGCTCACAGCTGTCCTCCTGCTACCTGACCACAGTTGCCGATGACCTTGATGGCATCTATGAAGCCATCAAGGAAAACGCCCTGCTGGCAAAATATGCCGGTGGCCTCGGTAATGACTGGACACCAGTACGTTCGCTCGGCGCACATATTAAAGGCACCAATGGCAAATCCCAGGGTGTTGTGCCTTTCCTCAAAGTTGTCAATGACACGGCAGTCGCTGTTAACCAGGGCGGTAAACGCAAAGGCGCAGTGTGCGCCTACCTGGAAACCTGGCACATGGATATCGAAGAATTCCTCGACCTGCGCAAAAACACAGGCGATGATCGCCGCCGTACGCATGACATGAATACCTCGAACTGGATTCCTGACCTGTTCATGAAGCGCGTCATGGAAAAAGGCGACTGGACTTTGTTCTCCCCATCCGATGTACCTGATCTGCATGATAAATTTGGTAAGGCTTTCGAACAGGCTTATGTCGCCTATGAAGCAAAAGCAGCCAAGGGCGAACTGACTCTGTCCAAAAAAATCCCGGCGCTGGACCTGTGGCGCAAGATGCTGTCCATGCTGTTTGAAACTGGTCATCCATGGATCACCTTTAAAGATCCTTGCAATATCCGCTCGCCACAACAGCACGTAGGCGTGGTCCATAGTTCCAATTTGTGTACAGAAATTACCCTGAACACCAACGACAGTGAGATCGCGGTATGTAATCTCGGTTCGGTCAACATGCCTGCCCACATGAAAGACGGCAAGCTGGATCACATTAAATTACAAAAAACTGTGCGTACAGCGATGCGTATGCTGGATAACGTCATCGACATCAACTACTATGCAGTGAAGAAGGCGCGCGATTCCAATCTGCGTCACCGCCCTGTCGGTATGGGCATCATGGGTTTCCAGGATTGCCTGCACATGATGCGTATCCCTTATGCATCGATGGATGCTGTACAGTTCGCTGATACTTCCATGGAAGCCGTCTGCTATTACGCTTATTGGGCATCGACGGAACTGGCTGAGGAACGTGGTCGTTACAGTTCTTACCCTGGCTCTTTGTGGGACCGTGGCATCCTGCCGCAAGATTCCCTGAAGATGCTGGCCGAAGAACGCGGTGGTTATCTGGAAGCTGACTTCTCGGAAACCATGGACTGGTACCCACTGCGTGACCGCATCAAGAAATTTGGCATGCGCAATTCCAATTGCGTGGCGATTGCGCCGACTGCAACAATTTCTAACATTATTGGCGTGGCCGCCTGTATCGAACCGACTTACCAAAACCTGTATGTGAAGTCGAATTTGTCAGGCGAGTTTACCGAGATCAATGAACACTTGGTGCGCGATCTGAAAGAGCGCGGCATGTGGGATGAAGTCATGATCGCTGACCTGAAATACTTTGACGGCAGCCTGGCCCGTATCGACCGCATCCCGGAAGATTTGCGTGCTTTGTATGCAACTGCATTTGAAATTAGCCCATCCTGGCTGGTTGAGGCAGCTGCGCGTCGTCAAAAGTGGATAGATCAGGCACAGTCCCTGAACATCTATATGGCAGGCGCATCCGGCAAGAAACTGGATGAGACTTACAAGCTGGCCTGGTTGCGTGGTTTGAAAACCACTTACTACCTGCGCACCATAGGCGCAACACACACTGAAAAATCCACCAGTAAAACCGGTGCATTGAATGCGGTGGCAGTGGACGGTAATGGTGGTGGTTATGCTGCAGCACCTGCTGGCATCAGTGCTGCAGCACAGGAAACGGATGGTCCGGCCTGCATGTTGCGTCCTGGTGATGCCGGTTTCGAAGAATGTGAAGCCTGCCAATAAGACATACAAGTTTGCAGGGAGCAGCATGACTGCTTCCTGTCGTAAGAATAAGCTGTTACAAAAAGTAAGGAAATAAATAATGTTATCTTGGGATGATGAAGTCAAGCCGGCAGCTCCGGCACCACGTCAGGTCACTGGCCAGGATTTGCAGCCTCGTCTGCAGACTCAGGAGGTTGCCCTCAACCCTGCGCTGGTCAGCAAGCCAGTGCCGGTCGCTGCAGAAGATGTGGCCCGCCGCGTGAATGCTGCCGACAAGCGCATCATCAACGGTACGACCGACGTCAATCAACTGGTTCCCTTCAAATATAAATGGGCCTGGGATAAATATCTGGCAGGTTGCGCCAATCACTGGATGCCGCAAGAGATCAATATGCAACGTGATATTGAACTCTGGAAAGACCCAAATGGTCTGACAGAAGATGAGCGCCGTTTGGTAAAACGTAACCTTGGTTTTTTTGTGACCGCCGATTCTCTGGCTGCCAACAATATCGTACTCGGCACCTACCGCCATATCACGGCGCCGGAATGCCGCCAGTACCTGCTGCGCCAGGCATTTGAAGAAGCTATCCATACTCACGCTTATCAATACATCGTTGAATCGCTGGGCCTGGATGAAGCAGAAATCTTCAATGCCTACAATGAAGTCGATTCCATCCGCGACAAAGATCAGTTCCTGATTCCTTTCATTGACGTGCTGACCAATCCTGAATTCAAGACCGGCACCACCGAGGCAGACCAGACTTTGCTCAAGTCTGTGATCGTATTTGCCTGCTTGATGGAAGGCCTGTTTTTCTATGTCGGCTTCACGCAAATTCTGGCGCTTGGCCGTCAAAATAAAATGATGGGCGCGGCTGAACAATATCAATACATCTTGCGCGATGAATCGATGCACTGCAATTTCGGGATCGATTTAATCAATACAATTAAGATGGAAAATCCACATTTGTGGACGCCAGCATTTCGCGATGAAATTAAATCGTTGTTTTTGCGTGCTGTGGAGTTGGAATATCGTTACGCAGAGGATACAATGCCGCGTGGAGTGCTCGGTTTGAATGCGCCTATGTTTAAAGGTTATTTACGCTTCATCGCAAATCGCCGCGCACAACAAATCGGTCTTGAAACGCTGTTCCCTCAGGAAGAAAATCCTTTCCCTTGGATGAGTGAAATGATAGACCTGAAAAAAGAGCGCAACTTTTTTGAGACACGTGTGATTGAGTATCAAACTGGCGGAGCCCTCAACTGGGAATAAGCTGAACAAGCGATCGCCAGAATCCAGGTCAGGGATTGCTGATCAAGTAGTGCGGGTAGTTTGATTGAAGTTTTGATGTGATGTTGAATTTGGGGAGGGAGACCCCAGATGGCAAACACAGACACAAAGAAATCATCAAATCAGAAAAACGCCGCAAGCTGACAGCGTCCCTCAGGATTGCTCAGATTTGCACAAGATGTAAAACGCGAGAGGCCTCACCAAACTGAATGGACAGTCATAGACAACATTGTTTTGAACTGTTAGTGCCGCAATACCTGGCTACACTGGGTATTGTGGCTATTGGTTTTTGTATTTCGCAAAAGAATACCGGCGTCTGCAATTAATGCAGGCGTTTTTGGGTTTGCCGCCAGGCGAGGAGCCGGCGTGGAACCTGTTTATGATCTGTAGCGAGCGGTCGTCAGCGGGGTAAAGAGCAGCGCAAAAAGCGGAATGTACTCAAGTACATGAGCATTTTGAGCAGCGCATGAGCCCCGATCACGTCCGCGCAGTAAGATCATAAGCAGGTTCTAAAGCAAACCAGGATGGCTGAAGTGCCCCATCAATAGAGGGGATGGAGCAGTTCGGCCGGTGCAGAATTCATTAGCGCAAACAGCGATCATGTTTGTGCCGATGAATAATCCGCTTGAAGGGATCGAGCGGATTTAATTTTTATCTGATTTTTTCCATCTCAATCGAAGGAGAAACAAAATGGCAACAGCACCACAACCGTCCCCGGACGAACCAGCAGCAGCGAAGAAGCCTGCTGCAAAAAAAGCAGCTGCTAAAACAGCAAAACCAGCTGCAAAAAAAGCAGCCGCCAAGCCAGCAGCTAAAGCTGCAGCAAAACCGGCAGCCAAGGCAGCAGCTAAACCTGCAGCAGCTAAAAAAGCAGCCGCCAAGCCAGCAGCTAAAGCTGCAGCAAAACCAGCAGCCAAGGCAACTAAGGCCGCAGCTAAACCAGCAGCTAAAGCAACTAAAGCAGCAGCTAAGCCAGCGGCTAAAGCAGCGAAACCAGCAGCCAAGGCAGCTAAGCCAGTAGCGAAAAAAGCAGCGGCCAAGCCAGCAGCAAAAGCGACTAAGGCAGCAGCTAAACCAGCAGCAAAAGCTACCAAGGCAGCGGCTAAACCAGCAGCTAAAAAAGCAGCAGCTAAGCCAGCAGCGAAAAAAGCAGCGGCCAAGCCAGCAGCAAAAGCGACTAAGGCAGCAGCTAAACCAGCAGCCAAGGCAGCCAAGCCAGTAGCGAAGAAAGCAGCAGCTAAGCCAGCAGCAAAAGCGACTAAGGCAGCAGCTAAGCCAGCGGCGAAAAAAGCAGCAGCTAAACCAGCAGCCAAAGCGACTAAGGCAGCAGCTAAGCCAGCAGCTAAAGCAACCAAGGCAGCAGCTAAACCAGCAGCAAAAAAAGCGGCAGCTAAACCAGCAGCCAAAGCAGCCAAGCCAGCAGCAAAAGCTGCAGCTAAGCCAGCAGCCGCTAAACCAGCCGCAGCGAAGCCAGCAGCAAAAAAAGCGGCGGCTAAGCCAGCCGCTAAAAAGGCCGCTCCAGCAAAACCAGCGACACCTGATGCAAAAACAGTTGTAAGTCCAAATGCAGCATGGCCTTTCCCAACTGGTAATCGCCCAGCATAATCTTTGATATGCTTGGTGGCCTGGTTTTATTCAGGCACAATACCCACTGTCTGATTCGTCATGCAGTGGGTTTTTTTTTAAGGATGTGCCGTGTTATTGAATAATTTAATTTATGTCATCAAAGCCGTCACAGGTGTATTTGCCGGCTTTTTATTACTGCGTTTCTGGATGCAGGCACAACGCATACGGCCACCTGCCTCGCTGGCGCAGGCTATTTTTAAATTGACTGACTGGCTGGTACATCCTATCCGCCGCGTGATTCCCGGTTTTGCGGGCTATGACTGGGCAACACTGATAGGTGCCTTGCTGGTTGCTCTGGCGACGGCGGGCTTTATCGTATGGCTGGTATTACCTGTATTCATGGTTGAACAGGTTTTCATCATGGCAGGCATCATGATGGCGCAATGGATCATTTACGAGATCATGGCCTTGCTGCTGCTGGAGGTATTGTTTAGCTGGGTCAACCCAAGCGCGCCTTTCGCGCCTTTTGTGCGGGCCTTGAACGAGCCCTTTCTGAAACCAGTGAGGAAACTCATCCCTGCCATCGGCGGCCTGGATTTTTCCCCGATGATTATTTTGATCTTGTTGCAGGTCTTGATTAACTCTATCTCCTGAGTCTGGAGAAATAAATTCCAAGGATGAAGTTCTAAAAAACAGCTACCAGTAACCAGGTTCCAAAAACCTGGTTACTGAACCTTGATTTTAGGTACCTTGTTTAGACGCCTGATTTCAGACACTTATTTGGATACTTATTGGGATATTTATTTAGATACTCACTCAGCGCTGGATACGCTGGCAGTGGATTGCCGTATCACCAGTTGCGACTTCAGCATTTCCCGCCTCAATGGCGCCTCAGGATCAACAATACGGTTGACCAGTATCTGTGCTGTCAGATTACCGATGGCCTGCTTGGGCTGGGCTATCGTCGTCAATGGCGGCGTACTGAACGAGGCCAAGGCAATATCATCGTAACCGATGACAGACAAGGCTTCCGGTATTTTGATGCCGGCTTCATTGGCGGCGCGTATACCACCTATCGCCATCAAATCATTGCTGGCAAAAATCGCTGTAGGCCTTTGTGGTAAGGCGAGCAATTGCTGGAAAGCGTTAAAGCCACCCTGGCTGGTAAAGTCAGCATGGATCAGGTATTCGTTGTTGAATTCCAGACCTGCTTCCTGTAAGGCACGGCGGTAGCCGGTGACACGGTCACCACTGGGCAGCAAAATGTCTGGGCCAGCAACGCAGGCAATGTGCTTATGGCCCAGCCCTATCAGATAACGGGTTGCTTCATAACCACCCTGTTCATGGTCAGCTTCAATAAAGTCAGCCACCACACCCGACACTTCTCTATCCACCAATACCTTGGGTATGCCTTCGTCTGCCAGCAATTGTGTCAGTTCTTCATCTGAACCAGAAGACACCAGGATCAGGCCATCGATACGTTTTTCCATCAGCACGCGGATGTAGGCCGCCTGCTTCTTTGGATCATCGTAGGAATTGCACAGGATAATGTTATAGCCCAGCTTGAATGAAGCGTCTTCTATCCCTTGTATGATTTCGGCAAAATAGGGATTGGAATTATTCGGTATCATCATACCCAGGGTATGGGTGCGGTCGTTCTTGAGGCTGCGGGCAACAGCGCTGGGGATGTAGCGCAATTCCTGGATCACGGCCAGCACACGTTCGCGTGCATCTTCGCTGACGACACGGGTATTATTGATGACGTGAGAAACCGTGGTCGTTGAAACCCGGGCTTTCTCTGCGACTTGCTTCATTGTTGCCATAAGATTCCTGCCTTTCTGTGCCAAGATTATGACGCAGGATGAGGTTCATGGCGCATATTTTCTGTAATAACTATGTACTAATCCATTTGCTAATCGATGCACTAATCATAGAGAGAGATTTCTGATGAACGATCTTGTCATACGCAATGCCAGTTTGCCAGATGGTCGCAAGGGTATTGATATCGCCATCCAGGGTGGCCGCATCAGCGCCGTTGATGTGGCTTTGCCCGTCAGCGCGGCAGAAGAAATCAATGCTAATGGTAATCTGGTGACACCGCCATTTGTCGATGCCCATTTCCACATGGATGCGGTGCTCAGCTATGGTTTGCCACGGGTTAACCAGTCTGGCACTTTGCTCGAAGGCATAGCCTTGTGGGGTGAACTGAAACCCATGCTGACACAAGAAGCGCTGGTCGAGCGCGCCATGCGTTATTGCGACTGGGCAGTGGGACGGGGTTTGCTGGCAGTGCGCTCGCATGTCGATGTCTGCGATGACCGTTTGCTGGCGGTGGAGGCCTTGCTGGAAGTGAAACACCGCGTTGCCCCTTATCTGGATTTGCAACTGGTGGCCTTTCCGCAAGACGGTATCTTGCGCAGCGCAACAGCTATGGATAATCTCAAGCGTTCTATCGCCATGGGTGTCGATGTGGTCGGCGGCATACCGCATTTTGAGCGCACCATGGCCGATGGTGCAGAATCGGTACGGCTGCTGTGTGAATTCGCCGCCGACAAAGGCCTGCGCGTGGATATGCATTGCGATGAGTCGGACGATCCCTTGTCGCGCCATATAGAAACCCTGGCGTATCACACCCACAGACTGGGCATGCAGGGCAGGGTAGCAGGTTCTCATCTGACCTCCATGCATTCCATGGACAATTACTATGTCAGTAAATTATTACCATTGATACGTGAAGCAGGCGTGGCTGCCATCGCCAATCCCCTGATTAATATTACTTTGCAAGGCCGCCACGATACTTATCCCAAGCGCCGTGGTATGACCCGCGTGCCCGAGATGCTGGCTGCGGGTATAGAAGTCGCCTTCGGCCACGACTGTGTGATGGACCCCTGGTATAGCCTGGGCTCTGGTGACATGCTTGAAGTCGCGCAGATGGGCCTGCATGTGGCGCAGATGACAGGGCAGGATGCGATGCGCCAGTGCTTCCAGGCAGTGACCGCCGCGCCTGCACGCATATTGGGCCTGGAGGGATACGGACTGGAAGTGGGGTGCAATGCCGATCTGGTAATACTTGATGCCAGCGACCCAGTGGAGGCAATACGCTTGCGCGCCACCCGCACC
Organism: Undibacterium sp. KW1; assembly: GCF_009937955.1. Taxonomy (NCBI): domain Bacteria; kingdom Pseudomonadati; phylum Pseudomonadota; class Betaproteobacteria; order Burkholderiales; family Oxalobacteraceae; genus Undibacterium; species Undibacterium sp. KW1. The sequence goes on from NZ_AP018439.1 coordinate 957,218, forward strand.
CACGTGCTGCGCCGCGGCAAAATCATCAGCCAGACGCCAGTGCCACATGCGAATTTGAATTTGCCAGGACGGCCAGGGCAGGTGGATTTCAGGTCAAAAAACTGAAGCTACTAATATAGGGAGCTAAAGCACAGATACAGGCAGCGTGCCACTGCACGCTGCCTTACTATATAGATCAGAGTTGTGCGAAAGCTTTTTCAGCCGCAGCAATCGTATCGGCAATGATGGCATCATCATGTTGCGCAGACACAAAGCCCGCTTCAAAAGCAGATGGCGCCAGATAAACGCCCTGGTCCAGCATCAGGTGGAAGAAACGGTTGAATCTTTCCTTGTCGCTGGCCATCATGGCAGTATAAGAACCTGGTACTTCATTTGCAAAATACAGGCCAAACATACCACCAACGGCATCTGCGCAGAAGGTGACTCCAGCAGCTTTGGCAGCAGCACTCAGGCCATCCACCAGCTTGCGGGTTTGCGCTGTCAGGTTTTCATAAAAGCCTGCCTGCTGGATAATTTTCAGGGTGGTCATGCCCGCTGCCACGGCAACCGGGTTTCCTGACAAAGTGCCAGCCTGATAGACGCCACCCAAAGGTGCCATGTGCGCCATCAAATCAGCGCGGCCACCAAAGGCGGCGACTGGCAAACCACCACCGATGACCTTGCCCAGGCAAGTCAAGTCTGCCTGTACGCCATACAATGCCTGCGCACCTTGCAGGCCTACGCGGAAGCCGCACATCACTTCATCAAAAATCAAAACGCTGCCATGTGCAGTACACAGCTTGCGCATAGTGTCGATGAATTCTTGCGTGGCGCGTATCAGGTTCATGTTGCCGGCCACCGGTTCAACGATCACGCAAGCAATCTGATCGCCTATGGATTTGAACACTTCTTCCAGCTGCTCGCAATTATTATACTCAAGCACCAGAGTGTGTTTGCTGAAATCCTCAGGCACGCCGGCAGAAGTCGGGTTGCCAAAGGTCAGTAAGCCACTGCCAGCCTTGACCAGCAAGGAGTCAGCATGACCGTGGTAGCAACCTTCAAACTTGATGATCTTGTCGCGTTTGGTGGCGCCGCGTGCCAGGCGCAAGGCACTCATGGTGGCTTCGGTGCCGCTGGATACCAGGCGTACCTGTTCTATACTGGGCACGAGTTTGCAGATTTCTTCTGCCATCTCGATTTCACCTTCAGTCGGTGCGCCAAAGCTCAGGCCGCGGGCGGCTGCTTCCTGTACTGCGCTGATGACTTCGGGATGGGCATGGCCAACGATGGCCGGTCCCCATGAGCCTATGTAATCGATATAGCGTTTGTCTTCTGCATCCCAAAAATAAGGGCCGGCTGCGCGCGTGATGAAACGCGGCGTACCACCGACGGAGCGAAAGGCGCGTACAGGAGAATTGACGCCACCAGGCGTGGTCTTTTGGGCACGGGCAAACAGGATGTCGTTTTTATCGGTCATGATGGAGCTTCAATAAGTGATAATGCAAAGAGGAAGTCTGTAAATAAAGACGTATATATTAGTTGGTGCAGTATTGACTGATGATTATTAGCTGAAGATCAACTGGCTTCCCTGGCCCAGAAATAACGGTCAGGTATCAACCTGCCCATGCCCAGTCTTTGTGCGTGACTCAGGGCTGCATGGGTAAATTCCTGGGCTTCCAGCACGGCCTCGGGTATTTCCAGTCCATTTGCCAGCAAGGCGGCAATCGCGGCGGACAGGGTAGAGCCAGCACCAGCATGTGAGCCCGGCAAGCGTTGCCAGCTATCGCGTCTGACCACGCCGGATTCATTATATAAAGTGTTAACCACCTCGCCGGTTTCACCCGCTGTGCCCGTGACTAATATATACTCGCAGCCTGATTCGATCAGCGTCATGGTGTCGGCTGCCAGGTCTTCCGCTTCTGCCTCCGCATCGGCTTCGGTGTTTTCTTTCCAGGTTTCAGCCAGGCGGGAAAGTTCTACGGCAGAGATCATCAGCAGGCTGGCTTGCGGGATCAATAGTTCTCGGATTGCCAATACCAGGTCTTCTGCTTCCGGCCCTTGTTCTGCCAGTGCGGCATTGAAGGGATCGAGTACCAGGGGCAGCTCCGGATAGTCTGAGACAATTTCGGCAATGACGGTGACATTCTCGACGCTGCCAGTCTGGCCGACTTTAAAAGCCAGCACGGGCATGTCTTCCAGCACGGTGCGGGCCTGTTCATCGACTAAATCTCCATCGAGTGGATGTAAATCATCGATTTGCGACGTATCACCAGTTAAAATGGCGGTGATGACAGGCAGTCCATGACAGCCCATGGCTGCAAACGATGCCAGATCGGCATGGATACCGGTGGCAGCAACAGGATCTGAGGCGCCAAAGCTAAGTATTAGTGGAGAAATTTGGTTTTGCACGTTGGGTAGATTAATATAGCTGACTTCGTGAGGACTTATTTACTCGCGCAAATGCCATTAGTAACACATTGCAAACAGAATATTTGCAGCAGTTTCAATATTTTACTTGATTGAAGGGTTTTAGTCGTGACTGATACGGTAACGGAAAAGGGTGGTTTCAAGGCGTGGATGTGCTTGATTTGCGGTTGGGTATATGATGAAGAGCAAGGCTCCCCTGAAGACGGAATTCCGGCTGGCACCAAATGGGAAGATGTACCCATGAACTGGACCTGTCCTGAGTGCGGTGCGCGTAAAGAAGACTTCGAAATGGTGGCAATCTGATCGATTTATCGATTTTGATGTTGCTTAATATGTTTATTCAAGGAAAAAAAGCGCAAATGTGCGATTTTTTGTTACAGTGATATGTAACCTTAATACTGCCGGGAAGAGATGATTTTATGTCAACGTTGACAGGCAACGAGAACTTGAAAATCATGGTGATTGACGATAGCAGCACCATACGCCGTTCGGCCGAGATTTTTCTTGGTCAGGCCGGATACAAAATAGTGTTGGCAGAAGATGGCTTTGATGCACTCGCCAAGATTAACGATTCTCATCCAGACCTGATTTTTTGCGATATCCTCATGCCTAGGCTGGACGGATATCAAACTTGCGCTTTGATTAAAAAAAGCGCGAAATTCCGGGATACACCGGTAATTATGTTGTCTTCTAAGGACGGTTTATTTGACCGTGCCCGTGGCGCAATGGTCGGCTCTGATGAGTACCTGACCAAGCCTTTTACAAAGGACAGTCTGCTGAAAACGGTAAAGAATTACACTTCGGCGACCTAGATTTATATAGTTAAGTTAGTTAATGTGAGGTAAAACAAGATGGCCATTCAAAAAATTCTGGTAGTAGACGATTCTCCAACAGAACGCTATTTCCTGACCGATGTATTGGTGAAAAATGGTTTTTCAGTATCAACGGCTGAAAATGGCGAAGAAGCCCTGACAAAAATCAAGGCAGACAAACCGCAGCTGATCTTGATGGACGTGGTCATGCCTGGACAAAATGGTTTCCAGATTACCCGTGCAATCGCTAAAGATCCTGATACGCAAGATGTACCTGTGATTATCTGCACCAGCAAAAATCAGGAAACTGACCGTATCTGGGGTTTGCGTCAGGGCGCCCGCGATTATCTGGTAAAGCCAATTGACCCGGCAGAATTGCTGGCGAAAATTTCGGCCCTCGGTTAATCCGCACAGACAAGTATTAAAGTATTAATTCTTGCATCAACAATAAGATATCTTCGGATTGCCTCATGAATCAGACTGTGCGTGAAACTGCTGCAGCAAATCTGGACGTTGTCAAACCTGAAAAGGGCGTGCGACGTACCCGTTTGCGTGAATTTCAGGCGCAGCTGGTTGAACGCATGCAAGCTGCCCAGCGTGGCGGCTATACGAAACTCAGCCAGCTGGGCATTATGATAGGACAGGGACGTTATCTCCTGGATTTGCGAGAATCCGGCGAGATCGTCACTGCGGGCACCCTGACGCGGGTGCCTTTGACACGCGACTGGTATATAGGCTTATCCAATATCCGTGGTAATTTGACGGGTGTCGTCGATTTGCCCCGTTTCCAGGGCATGGACAACACCAAGCTTGATACCCAGTGCCGGATTGTTGCCTTTGCTCCCGGCATGGCATTCAACAGCGGTTTGTTGGTATCCCAGGTTCTGGGTTTGCGTACGGTTTCAGAAATGGAAGAAATCCCTTTTGAAGACAATCAGTTAGAGAGCAAGGCCTGGTTGAGGAAAAAGTACAGGGATAAGGATGGCAACATCTGGTTTGAGCTTAGTCTGGCCACATTGGTACAAGACCAGGATTTTTTGCAAATAGGTATTTAAGTCGGTATGTGCACTGTAGCAATACCGACAGCTTTTCAATCGTTTAGGAGACTTAGTAATGGCATTTAATCTACCGTTCTTGTCCAAAGATAAAGAAAATCCGGAAATTGACGGAGCAGAAGTTGCGGCAAGGTCGTTCGGGAATGCTGATTCGATTGAAATTGAAGAAGCAAGCAACGTCAAAATGCTGACTCCAGAGCAGGAGGCGGCTACTGCCACGCCTGCGGTAGCAGAAACTGCTACTAAAGTTGAGTCGTATGGTGATGCCACTTTCATTGGTGACCCGCTGGAAAAGGGCAGCGGTATACGCCTGCCTATTATCGGCGGCATGTCGGTTCGTCGTCAGACCAACTTCTTGCTCTACACCATGGGATTCTTCCTGTTGCTGGGCGGTGTCTCGGTATATCTTAACTCTGAGCAATCAACGCTGCTGTCCACACAGGCACAGATCGCTGGTGAGGCGCTGATGCACTCCCAGCGTATCGGTAAAGCGGCACCGAATGCGATTCAGGGTAACGTTGAGGCGTTTAAACAGCTCAAGGATAGCCGTAGCGAATTGAATGCTGACCTGAGTGTTTTGTTGAATGGTGGACCATACCAGGGCCGTTCAGTCAAACGTGCTGACTCTTCGCTGGAACCTGTCGTTAAAGAAGCGCAAAAGGCATGGAATAACTCCAACAAGGCTGCGGAAACGATCCTGAACCGTCAAAAAGAATTGACGGGTTTCGGTCAGACTCTGCAAAAAATGAATGCCTTGTCCCCAATCCTGCTGGAATTGACGGAGCAAATCTCTACCCTGAAAGTACAGGGCGGTGGTTCAGCGCGTGAAATTAATGCTGCCGGTCAGCTGGTCATGTTGACGCAGCGTCTGGGTCGTAGTGCGAATGAATTCCTGACTTCCGAGGGTGTTAATCCTGAAACGGCGTTCTTGCTGGGTAAGGATACGAATACTTTCCGTGATCTGGTCGATGGCTTCCTGAAAGGTAGTGATGTATTGCGCCTGACAGCGACCAAGGATGCAGATACACGCGACAAATTGACCGAACTGCAAAAAACCTTCTCTGAATACCAGGTATGGGTTTCCAGCATTCTGGGCAATCTGCAAAACTTTATCGCTGCAAAACAATCTGAACAGTTGGTCTTTAACGAGAACGAAGATCTGAAGTCCAAATTGTCCAAATTGCAGAAAACCTATACGACTGAGCAGGATGGTACCAGTATCTACTTCTACGCCATGCTGGGTTCCGCGTTCTTCGCGTTGCTGGCTGCGGTAGGCGTGGGTTTCGTTCAGTTGCAGGAAAGCCGTAACCGCGCTAAAGAAGCGAATGATCGTCGTCTTGAAGCTGCGGCACAAATGATGCAAGCGCAGAAACAGGAGGAAGAAGCGAAAGCTGCTAACGATCAGAACCAGGCCGCGATTTTGCGACTGATGAATGAATTGCAAGAGGTTGCGGATGGTGACTTGACGGTACAAGCGACGGTTTCTGAAGATATCACGGGCGCGATTGCCGACTCGGTTAACTACACGGTGGAAGAGTTGCGTGGTCTGGTAGGTCGTGTTACGGCAACTGCAGAACAGGTTACTTCAGCATCGACACAAGCGCAGAATATTTCCAGCGATTTGTTGACGGCGTCTGAACAACAATCACGCGAGATTTCTGATGCGGGTCAGGTGGTTCTGACAATGGCGGCTGAGATTACCGACGTTTCCCGTTCTGCGAATGAATCAGCCGAGGTTGCGCGTCAATCGGTTGCGGCGGCAGAGCAAGGTGCCCATGCGGTGGAAAACGCCATCAAGGGTATGAATGAGATTCGCGAACAAATCCAGGAAACCTCCAAACGTATTAAACGTCTGGGTGAGTCTTCACAAGAGATTGGTGAGATCACTGAACTGATTTCCGACATTACCGAACAAACCAACGTTCTGGCGCTGAATGCGGCGATTCAGGCGGCGTCTGCGGGTGAAGCAGGTCGAGGCTTCTCGGTGGTTGCGGAAGAGGTTCAGCGTCTGGCGGAACGTTCAGCTGAAGCGACTAAACAGATTGGTGCGCTGGTTCGTACGATTCAAACGGATACCCATGACGCGGTTGCCGCGATGGAAAAATCCACCCAGGGTGTGGTTGAGGGAGCAAAACTGTCAGATGCGGCCGGTACGGCGCTGTCTGAAATCCGTAGCGTTTCCAACCGTCTCGCGGAACTGATTCAAGGTATCTCGCTGGCGACGGAACAACAAGCTACCTCAGCCAACGGCGTTGCACAAAATATTCAACACATTTTGACCATCACCGAGCAAACGCAGCATGGTACGCAGCAAACTGCGGTTTCCATTAAGGAATTGTCCATGCTCGCGGAAGAACTCAAGAACTCTGTGTCACGGTTCCGGGTTGCCGCCTGATTCCCCAGCCCTGGTTGTACTAGCTGCAACCCTATCATATTTGCACGGCAATGGACTGCGGTCCATTGCCCTTGAGTTTGCGGAGTACGCATGACATCCGATTTTTCAAAATCGCCAGATCTTCCACAGGAGCAGTTCGACATCGGGCCGCTATCCTGGGTGATGGGAGAAGTGCGGGAAGCAATCACGAATGCTGGCAAGATGCTGACGGACGCACTTGGCCAGGACACTGAAACCCGCCCTACCTCCTTATTACATGCAAAAAGCTATCTGCACCAGGCTCATGGTGCCTTGCAGATTGTTGATATCGATGGCGTATCCATCGTTACAGAAACCATAGAAGAATTGCTTGAACGCCTGCAAGGCGGCCAGCTTGAAATGACACAGGCAAATGTCGAAGTCATCGTCGATGCCTTCCATGCCGTCTTGCGCTATCTGGAAGACTTGCTGTCTGGCTCGCTGCATCAGCCAGTACGTCTGTTTCCATATTACCGCGCATTGCTGGAACTCAAGGGGGCCGAGAGAATACATCCGGCTGACCTGTTTTTCCCGTCGCTGTCAGCCAAAGAGCAGATACCTGAACTGGCCGTCAGCAGCAAGGCTGTGGCGATCAGCTATACCGGCCTGCGCCAGCGCTTTGAAAAGCTCTTGCTGACCGTTCTGACCAGCAAGGATAAAGAGCAGCAGCGTACAGCCACGCAATCCATGCATGACATGATTGCAGAAATTGAAAGCGGCCAGACCAATTCGCAAGCCAAGGCTTTCTGGGTCGTTATGCGCGCTTTTGTCGAGGCCGTGGGTCATGGTGCCATCGATAACCAGCAATACGTCAAACAGATATTTGGCCGCATCAATCTGCAAATCCGCCGTTTGGTAGAAGGTGTCAGCACCATCCCTGAGCGCCTGTTGCGCGACGCCCTGTTTTTCCTGGCCCAGGTTGAAAATCCTTCTCCTTTTGTCACCAGGGTACGCAAGGCTTACCAGCTTGATGACAAAGTACCGGTCGATTACGACAAAAAGAATTATGGTCAGATCACGGCAGGTGCACTGACTGCGGCAAAAGAACAATTGTCCGCAGTCAAAAATCTGTGGGGCAGGATAGCCAACGGCGAAACTGGCCTGGCAGAAAAGTTTTCCCAGAAGATGACAGACCTCGCCGATACCGGCGCCGGTCTGAATGCTCCCGCGCTGGCAAAGCTCTTGCGCGAACTGAACGGTATTGCCCGCAGTGTCGCGCATTCGCCAGATGGCAGCAAGCTCGGCATAGAGCTGGCAACCAGCCTGCTGTTTGTTGAGCATGCACTCGATCATGTAACACGCCTGCCTGCCAATTTTGCCGAACGTGCAGAAGAAATTACCACCCGTTTGCTGTCCGTAGTCTCAGGTGAAACACCCCAGACACAGGCGAGCTGGATGGGGGAGATTTCCCGCGAAGCGCAGCAGCGTCAGACCATGGGCGTACTGGTTGCCGAAATGCAGTCCAGTCTGCGTCATATAGAAAAAGTACTGGATGAGTACTTCCGCAATCCTGCCGACAAAGAAATACTGAAACCTATAGACGGTAACCTGCACCAGATCGGTGGCGCCCTCGCCATGCTGGATCAGGATGACGCCATGCTGGCAGTCGATTATACCCGTCAGAAAATCAGCAGTTTTAATGCCGATGCTGGCGATGCTGCTGAGCAGGCAGCCGCCCATGAAAACGTCGCGCAAAACATAGGCGCATTGTCTTTCTTTATCGAGACCCTGCAGTCCCAGCCGGATACCGCGAAAAAGAAATTCAGCTTCGACCAGGAAGCTGGATTATTCCGCTCCAATTTGCTGGAAGCGCAAGCAAGCAAGGAATTGCTGCCTAGTGCAGACATCCATCTGCCTGGTGATGAAGCACATGGACAGGAACCCAAGGTCGCCATATTGCAGACTGCCGAGCAGGAACTCGCCCAGCAGCAGCAGGAATCTGCCCGCCTCGCCGCATCCCTGGCTGCCGCGCCGGAAGACGCAGGCCTGCAGGCACAATTGAAGAGCTCGCTGGAATCTGAACGTTCCGTGGCTATCTTGCTGGACGATACTGCTGCTTCTGAACGTGCCAAATCTGCTATCGCCCTGCTGGCGCAGGCTGATACCGTATCTGGTTCCGGTGCCCTGCAGGAAATAGTCACGACACCTGCAGAAGTAGTAGCAACAAGCGCACCCGCCCAGGATATTCCTGAAGGTGACGATGCCATTGATGCTGAACTGCTGGAAATCTTCCTCATGGAAGCTGATGAGGTGTTGGCATTTGTCCAGACGACCTTGCCACTGTCCAGAAAAGACACCAGCAACCAGGAATACCTGACCAGTTTGCGCCGTTCTTTCCACACTCTCAAAGGCAGTGGCCGCATGGTCGGCCTGACGGTGTTTGGTGAGGCCGCCTGGAGCATAGAGCAGGTCATGAACCTGTGGCTGTCCGATTCCCGTAACGGTGACGACAATCTGTACGCACTGCTGGAACGTACCGCCAGCGAAATGCTTGTTTGGGTAGAGGAGCTGAAACAACACGGCGTGTCCTCACGCACCGGCAAAGCGATCATCGCTGCCGCAGAACGTGTCAAGGCTGGTGGCGATTATCAGGATATCCCTGAAGTCGTTGCCGCGCCGGTAGTTGAACATCAGGCTGAGCCTGAGCCGCTTGCTGTTGCACCTGTCATTGAAGAAGTGCAAGCCCTTGCAGTACCAGAGGTCGGAGAAACAGCAGAGACCGACATACTGGCTGTACCTGCTCTCGAAGAAATCGCTGCAGAAGCAAGCGTTCCTGCGACGGAGCATGCTCCAGTTGAGCTCGATGCGTTTGAATTCACGCCAGTAGAGCTGGTCAATGCCGAATCACCAGTAGTGGCGGAATTGGCAAAATTGGCAGAAGTGCCGGTAGTCGCTGAACATGCAGAACTGACAGAGCCTGTCGCTGACCTGCTTGCAGAAGCAGCGCCAGAAATTGCCAGCTTGCCTGAGCTGACACTGGATGCGCCAGCTATTGCAGAAGAAGTGGCCTTGCCTGAAACCAGCCTACCTCTGGAGCTCGCGCTGGAAGTTGCCGTCGCCGCAGAAGATATGCCAGTGCCGGAAGCAGAAGAACTGGTCGCTGACTTGCCGCTGGAAGCAGTACATGAAGAAATTCAGGCAGTTGCAGTGCCAGCAGAAGATGCCGTGCTGGAAATCCTGACTGAGGCTGCACCCGACACAACGACAGATACCGCTGCATTGGAATTGCCAGAGGTCATGGAACTGACCGCTTTGCCAGAAGCAGATTTGCCTGCTGTTGAGCCAAATTCTGAGCCAGTTTCTGTAGAGTCTGTTGACAGCCTATTGCCCGAGCTTGTTGCAGACGAATTGCCTGAAGCGGTCTTGCCTGCTGAGACCATCGCAAGTGAAGAAATCGCAAAAGCACCTGAAGTGGCTGAAATCGCTACCGCGAAAATCATCGACTTCCCTGATTTGTCAGCACCGGCACCTAGCGTGGATGACAATATCAAGCGCATAGGTGATATAGAAATCAGCCTGCCGCTGTATTCCATCTACATGGCAGAGACCGATGAAATCGTCCGCTTCCTGGTGCAGGATTTTGCTGAATGGAGACATGAGCCGCACCGTCATGTTTCTACACACGCTATTCACGCCAGCCACTCTCTCGCAGGCAGCTCGGCAACAGTAGGCCTGAAGCCTTTGCAAGAACTGGCACATAGCCTGGAATTCGTTCTGCAAAGACTGGAACGACATCCTGTCGTGTTGCTGGATGCAGAATACGATGTGCTGGACCGTTCCCTCGATTCGGCCAAACGCATGTTGCAGAAGTTTGCCTTGTCAGAAATGGCAGCGCCTGCACCTGAAGAAATCCGTCAGCTTGACCATTTGTTGCAAGTCGTCATCGAGCGTTCCAACGCTGGTGCAGATGAAGAATTCATCACTTCCACCAATGAAAAACTTGACCCGGTTTCTCTGGCTGAAGAGCCGCATGCGCTTGACCTGGTCGCCGCAGACGCACCAAGTATCGATGCGCAGGGTGCGCCGTTCACGCTGGAAAGCCTGCCTGAGCACGAAGCGGTTGAATTGCCTGAGCTGCATGAACTGGCTGCTGCGCCGGCAGAAGAAGTGCCAGCCGACATTCCTGTTGTCAGCGAAACCTTGCCTGAACCAGAGTTCAGCCTGGAACATGCGGAAGTACTGGAAGCCTTGCCTGTTCCTGAAGAGCAACTGCTTGCAGATTTGCCGATGGAAGCAGAGATCGTTGTGGCAGAGGCACTGCCAGAGCCAGACGCACCGGTAGAAACCATCGCTGACCGTATGGGCGCCATCATGTCGGATGCCCTGGATGATATACATCCGGTGGAAACGCATGTAGAAGCGGCTGAATTTGCCGCAACTCCTGCGCCTGAACCTCTGGTTGAGCTTGTATCTGAACCGGCGCCTGTGGTGGAGCCTGCAGTTGCAGAACCTGAAATCGCCGACACTGTGGCAGCATCTGTTGTTACGCCAGCCGCCCAGCCTGCGGCAGCAGAATATGCGGCCCCAGCTGATGGTACAGTGCAGATCCGTGATGATCTGGATATGGACTTGTTACCTGTCTTCATAGAAGAAGGTAATGACTTGCTGCCTATGGTTGGTCAGTTGCTGCGCACCTGGCAGGAAAAACCGGACGACATGGCAGCACCACAAGCCATTGCCCGTATCATGCATACCATCAAGGGTAGTGCACGTATGGCCGGTGCCATGGCCCTGGGTCAACACATCCATGACATGGAATCTCGCATCGAAACACTGATGCATGGCGGTAGTGCAGTTCGTGCATCCCTGCTGGATGACTTGCTGGCTCGTCACGACCACAGCATGCACATGTTTGATCGCCTGTTGCACCCAGAAGCGCACGTAGCACCTGCACAGCCTGAAGCAGCATTGACTGCCGCACAGGAACTGGATCAGTTCCAGGAACAAATGGCAGCAACCAATACGGATGCGCCAGTCGTGATCAATGAACTGGTCAACCTGACACCTGTCGTGCCGCTCATGACCCGCGCCATCCCGGCCAGGGAAGTGGCTGCACCGGTTGCCGTGGCAGCCAATACGCCAGCGACACTGGTGCGTGTGCGTGCCGATATACTTGACCGTCTGGTTAACCAGGCCGGTGAAGTTTCCATCTCGCGTTCACGTCTGGAAAATGAAGTCAGCACCTTGCGCTCATCCCTCAGCGAATTGACAGAGAACGTCAACCGTTTGCGCGACCAGTTGCGTGAAGTCGAGATTCAGGCAGAAACCCAGATCACCTCACGCATGGCACTCTCTGGTGACCGTGAATTTGATCCGCTGGAGTTTGACCGCTTCACCCGCCTGCAAGAACTGACACGTATGATGGCCGAAAGCGTCAGCGACGTCGCCACCGTGCAAACCAACTTGACCCGTACCATTGACGGCGCATCGAATGACTTGCTGGTACAGGCGCGTTTGACTCGTGACCTGCAACAGGATTTGATGCGTGTGCGCATGATTCCTTTCGCCAGTATTTCCGAGCGTCTGTATCGTGTGACCCGTCAGACTTCCAAAGAAGTCGATAAGCGCGTGAATCTGGATATCCGCGGTGCAACGGTAGAGATGGATAGGGGCGTTCTGGAAAAAATGGCAGGGCCTTTCGAACATTTGCTGCGTAATGCGATTGTCCACGGCATAGAAAGCCGTGAGCACAGGCGTAATCATGGCAAAGAAGAAACTGGTGAATTGCTGATTGAAATCCGTCAGGAAGGTAATGAAGTTGTGATCCGCTTCAGCGATGACGGCCAGGGCCTGAACCTCACCCGCATCCGCGAAAAAGCGCTGTCCGTTGGTCTCATCACCAGCGAAGATCATCCTGGTGAGCTGGAAACAGCCAATATGATTTTCGAACCTGGCTTCTCGACAGCGACGGAAATTACTGAACTCGCCGGTCGTGGCGTCGGTATGGACGTAGTCCGTTCCGAAGCAGCTTCGCTGGGTGGCCGTGTTGAAGTTATCAGCAATGAAGGCAAGGGTGCTGAATTCACGATTCGCCTGCCTTTGACACTGGCTGTCACGCAGGTAGTATTGCTGAGTTCTGGTGGCCGTACTTTTGCCGTACCTTCCGTTCTGGTCGAGCAAGTACAGCAACTGAAATCCAATGCCCTGGCCAATGCCTATAACGAAGGCGCAGTCATGTGGCAAGGTCAGCGCGTGACCTTGTACTACCTGTCTTCCATGCTGGGTCAGGACGATGCCACACCGATGACACAACAATACAGCCCGCTGCTGATCATGAAGAGCGGTGGCGAGCGTGTTGCAATTCACGTCGATGACGTTCTGGGTAACCGCGAGGTGGTTGTTAAAAACATCGGCCCGCAACTGGCACGTATGACAGGTATCGCTGGCGCGACCGTACTCGGTTCCGGTGAAATCGTTCTGATCCTGAACCCGGTACCGCTGGCACAACGTATGGAACATGAACATGCTCGCCTGCAGCAACTGGGTACAGAAGCCACGCCTGAAATGGGCGCGGTTGCCAACCTGCACAGCGCAACGGAAGTGGCAGTCGCCAAGGCCGAACCTGTACAGGGCCTGCGTACCCAGCATACCGTCATGGTGGTCGATGACTCCCTGACCGTACGCCGCGTGACCCAGCGTTTGCTGACACGTGAGGGTTACCAGGTCATCCTGGCAAAAGACGGTATTGATGCGCTGGAGCAGTTGCAGTCAGTCACGCCAGACGTCATGCTGGTCGATATCGAAATGCCGCGTATGGATGGCTTCGATCTGACCCGTAACGTCCGCAGCGATTCACGTACCAGCCATATCCCTATCATCATGATTACTTCGCGTACTGCGGATAAACATAGGAACTATGCGAAAGAACTCGGTGTGAATGAGTACTTTGGTAAGCCGTATCGTGAGGATGATTTGTTGGGGGCGATTATGGGCTTCCTGGGTAAAGACGCGGCTGTGATTGTGTAAGCAGGCTGTAAATTTTAGATAGTCAAAAAAGCAGAGAGTGATCTCTGCTTTTTTGTTTTAACGATTAGTCTTTGATGGATCCCAAAGAATGTCATGCATGCCGAATTGCCGTGAACTAAAAGTCGTCATTCCACCGGGCTGGCGCTCCAGCGTGCTTTTAGCTGGAATTCACCGGGCTGGCGCTCCATTGGCGTTTGCAGCATGCCGTACACTGATTTACTGGTGTACATTTTGAATACCTGTACTCGTTGATTACGATTGCAGGCCGGTGGTAGACCGGCGGCTACTTACCTTTTTGCTTCGCCAAAAAGGTAAGCCAAAAAGGCGACCCAGGCGTAGCCGCCCCTCCGGGGTTCCCGTTTGTGCGGTACAAAAAATGGGAAGGCCCGAAACTCGCTTCGCTCAGACAGCGGTCCTTCTTAATCCATTTTCTGTACCGCACAAACGGCGTCTACACATGGGAACTGCAAAATTCAAAACCAACGTCAAAACCAACGGCAACGTCAAAACCACATCAACACATTGCTATCAGCGCCGGCTCATCATACCTTCAGTCCTTCACTCATCCTCATCATGCGTAGCCACCTTCTTCACCACCGCATACCGCGTCAAAGTCTGCTTGCGCGCCACATCATGCTCAACCAGCGGAAACGGATAATCCCTGCCTATCTTGACCCCAGCCTGCTCCAGTAACAGCGGTGCAGCCTTCCACGGCGCGTGGATGCTGCGCTTGTCCAGTTTCGCCAGTTGTGGCAGGTAGCGTTTGATGAACTTGCCTTCGGTGTCAAATTTTTCTGACTGGGTGATGGGATTGAAAATGCGGAAATAGGGCTGGGCGTCGCAGCCGGAGGAGGATGCCCATTGCCAGCCGCCGTTGTTGGCGGAGAGGTCGAAGTCGTTCAGGTGTTCGGCGAAATAGGCTTCGCCGCGGCGCCAGTCTATGCCCAGGTCTTTGATGAGAAAGCAGGCGGTGACCATGCGCAGGCGGTTGTGCATGTAGCCGGTCTGGTTTAGTTGCAGCATGGCGGCATCGACCAGGGGGTAGCCGGTGCGGCCTTCACACCAGGCGGCGAAGTGGGCGTCAGCTTGCGGGCCGGTTTCCCACTGTATGGCATCGTAATCTGGTTTGAAGGAACGGCTTGCCACATGCGGGTGGTGATGCAAGATCATGAAATAAAAGTCGCGCCAGACCAGTTCAGACAACCAGATTTCTGCACCGCAATTCGCAGAGATGCGCATTTGCCGTACGGCTTCCTGCACCAGTTGCCGTATCGATATCGTACCAAAGCGCAAATGGACTGACAGATACGACGGCCCCTTGACCGCCGGAAAATCACGCGACTGCTCATATAGCTTCATACGGCCCACAAAATCTTCCAGCAAAGCCTTTGCACCCGACATGCCTGCGGCAACAGGCATGCGGCGCTCAGTTGCCAATGCAAAGCCCATTTCGGCCAGCGTCGGTATGGTTTGCGCTGAGATGCTGCTTAGCTTGTGCGCATATTTTTCTATAGGGTAAGAGCGCGAATAAAAGTCGCTTCCTTCTGCATGGAATTTTTTCAGCCAGGCATTTTTGTAGGGAGTGAAAACAGAGAAGGGCGCATTCGCCAGCGACAAGACTTCGGCCTTTTCAAAAATAACCTGATCTTTAAAACTCAGAAATGCACAATTTTGTTTTAATAATTCTTGCCTCACAGACTCATCACGGGTCGCAGCCTGTGGTTCGTAATCATGATTGGTGAACACGGCATCCACACCAAGCTCGGCCACCAGTTGCGGTATGGCTGTTTCTGCATGGGCATAACGCACCAGCAAGCCACTGCCCATCTGCTGTAATTCTTGATCCAGTTCAAGAATACTTTCATGAATAAAGGCAACGCGCCTGTCATTTTCTGGCAAATTGTCTAATATTGTTTTATCGAAGATAAAAGCGCAGCAGACCTCATCACTTTGCCGCAGGGCATGGTATAGGGCAGCATGGTCAAAATTACGCAGGTCGCGGCGGAACCAGACCAGCGAACGAGGGTAATGGGCTTTATGGGCTTTATTTTCTTGCATGATCTGTTTGATAGTGTGGTCAAAACGCTTGTGGCACCTTAGCACACATCGAAAATACACGCTAAAAATGCTAAAATGTGACTATGGCGAAGCAAACAAAATCACTACATACCAATCTGCACGACGATGCAACACAGTCGGCCCCGATGACTTCCAGACATAAATTTCAGGTGAAAAGCGAAGACGATAACAATTTGGAATTGAATTTAACCAATCATTTCCTGATTGCAATGCCATCCATGATGGACCCCGTCTTTGGCGGCACGGTGATTTATCTATGCGAGCACAGCCCGCGTGGTGCCATGGGCATGGTCATCAACCGCCCCATAGAGCTGACCGTGGCTGGCCTGTTTGACCGCATAGACCTGAAGCTGGAAATCATTCCTGATTCCCACCCCATAGGCAAACGTCCCGTCATCTTTGGCGGGCCGGTGCAAGATGACCGTGGCTTTGTCTTACATACCCCTGTTGGCGCTTATTCATCTTCGCTCAAGGTCACAGACGAGATCGCTTTCACCACCTCACGCGATGTGCTGGAAGCCGTGGCAGCCGGTGACGGGCCAGAACAAGTCCTGATCAGCGTCGGTTATGCCGGCTGGGGGGCTGGCCAGCTGGAGCAAGAGATACTGGCCAATGGCTGGCTGACAGTCGCTGCTGATGCACGCATCCTGTTCGATTTACCGCTGGAAGAACGTTTTGCCGCCGCCATCAAATTGCTGGGGATAGACCCATTGATGCTGGCAGCCGAAGCGGGGCATGCCTGATGGCTGCAAGCGAAGGTACGGTACTCGCCTTTGATTTTGGTTTAAAGCGCATAGGCGTTGCCGTTGGCAATACCTTTTTACGCCAGGCTGAAGCACTCAGCATCATCCACGCCCCTACCAATGACGGCAAATTTGCCGACATCACCAAGCTCATAGAAAAATGGCAGCCTGTGCTGTGCGTGGTAGGTTTGCCCATGCACCCCGATGGTGCCGATAATGAAATGACACAGCGCTGCAAGCGCTTTGCGAATCAGCTCAATGGCCGCTTCAACCTGCCTGCCGTGCTGGTCGATGAACGCTATTCTTCTGCCGTACTCTCAGGCTCGCGTGGCGAGTTCATCGACGACGATGCGGCTGCCCTTATTCTGCAACAATATTTTGATGAAACGCCATGACTACCACGACGATTAATGCTGCCCAGCTTGATGCAGAAACCCTGTATCAGCAGCTACTGGAGCAAATCAGGCCACATGCGCTGGCACAAGACAAATTGGCCATCGTTGGCATTTACTCCGGCGGTGCCTGGATAGCGGAGCGCCTGGTGCAAGACCTGGGCTTACCGAATAAAGCAGGTCGTATTGATGTGTCTTTTTACCGCGACGACTATGCCGCCAAAGGCCTGCATGCCGAAGTCAAACCTACGCAAATTCCTTTCGATGTCGATGGTGCACAAATCATTCTGGTAGATGATGTGTTATATACAGGCCGCACCACCCGTGCCGCCATCAATGAATTATTTGATTATGGCCGTCCGGCCCGCATCATGCTGGCTACCCTGGTAGATCGCGGTGGCCGCGAATTGCCGGTGGCTGCTGATTTTGTAGCCCATACCGCCTCATTTGAACCCGCCGTCTCTGTCAATCTGCAACGTGCAGTTGATGGCACTTTCAGCATCTCTGTCGATCATGCATAATCCCCAGCTCAATAAACACGGTGAACTCCAGCATTTGCTGACGATAGACGGCTTGCCAAAAGCCATCGTCAACCATATTCTCGATACCGCATCTTCCTTCGTCAGCGTCAGCGACAGGGAAGTTAAAAAAGTGCCGCTGATGCGTGGCAAAAGTGTCTTCAATCTGTTCTTTGAAAACTCTACCCGCACACGCACGACGTTCGAGATTGCCTCCAAGCGCTTGTCGGCAGATGTCATCAATCTCAATATCGCCGCTTCCAGTACCAGCAAGGGTGAATCCCTGCTCGACACCATCGACAATCTGGCCGCCATGCATGCCGACATGTTTGTCGTGCGTCATGCCACTTCAGGCGCACCTTTCCTGATCGCCAAGCATCTGAACGACACCAAACAGCACCATGTACACGTGGTAAATGCCGGTGATGGCCGCCATGCTCACCCCACCCAGGGTTTGCTGGACATGTACACCATACGCCACTACAAAAAAGACTTCACCAATCTGACAGTCGCCATTGTCGGTGACGTCTTGCATAGTCGAGTCGCCCGTTCTGATATCCATGCATTGACCATGCTGGGTGTGCCGGAAGTACGTGTGATAGGCCCACGTACCCTGTTGCCCGGTGGTCTGGAACAAATGGGTGTGCGAGTGTTCAATAACATGGATGAAGGTCTCAAAGGTGTCGATGTCATCATCATGCTGCGCTTGCAAAATGAACGCATGAGCGGTGCCTTGCTGCCTTCTGCACAAGAATATTTCAAGAGCTATGGCCTGACACCTGAACGTCTGGCCTTGGCAAAATCAGACGCCATCGTCATGCATCCCGGCCCCATGAACCGTGGTGTGGAAATTGATTCTGCCGTGGCCGATGGCCCGCAGGCAGTGATACTGCCGCAAGTGACTTTTGGTATCGCCGTGCGCATGGCTGTCATGAGCATCGTTGCAGGCAACAGCGGCGGGGCATGAGGAGAATATGAAGATACATATCAAAAATGGCCGCGTGATTGACCCGGCAAGTGCTAGCGATGCAGTACATGACGTGTTTATTGCTGCAGGCAAGATCGTCGCTATAGGTCAGGCACCTGCCGACTTTGTCGCCAATAAAACTGTTGATGCAACAGGTTTGATCGTTGCCCCTGGTCTGGTCGATCTGAGTGCCCGCCTGCGTGAGCCTGGTTTTGAATACAAGGCCACGCTGGAATCTGAATTACAGGCCGCCATGCGCGGCGGCGTCACCAGTCTGGTGTGCCCGCCAGATACTGACCCTGTGCTTGATGAATCAGGCCTGGTAGAAATGCTCAAGCAAAGAGCGCGCATGCAAAACAAGGCCCACGTTTATCCGCTAGGGGCGTTGACTGTCGGTCTGAAGGGCGAATCCCTGACCGAGATGGCTGAGTTGACTCAGGCTGGCTGCATAGGTTTTTCACAGGCTGAAGAAACCATCGCCAATACCAATACCCTGCAGAGGGCTTTGGATTACGCTGCCACCTTTGGTTTCACCGTCTGGCTGCGTCCGCAAGATGCCTACATAGGCCAGGGCGGTGTCGCCCACAGCGGCCCGCTGGCTTCACGCCTGGGTTTGTCTGGCGTGCCTGTCATGGCCGAGACGATAGCCCTGCATACCCTGTTTGAACTCATGCGTGCCACTGGCGCCAAAGTGCATCTGTGTCGCATCTCTTCTGCCGCAGGTCTTGAGTTGATACGCAAGGCCAAGAAAGAGGGCTTGCCGCTCACCTGTGACGTTGGTGCTCACCATGTGCATCTGACGGACGCTGATATTGGTTACTTCGATTCCAACGCCCGCCTGACCCCGCCTTTACGCAGCCAGCGTGACCGCGATGCCATTTCTGCGGCATTGAAAGACGGCACCATCGATGCGATATGCTCAGACCATACACCGGTCGACGATGATGAAAAATTGCTGCCCTTTGCTGAGGCCTCACCCGGTGCCACCGGCCTGGAATTATTGTTGTCACTGGCGCTGAAATGGGCAGAAGACAGCCGTGGTGACGTCAGCTTGATGCTGGCACTGTCCAAGATCAGCCAGCATGCCGCCAGAGTAGCAGGTGTGCCCGCCGGACAAATCGCCGTAGGCCAGGCAGCCGATATCTGTATCTTTGATCCTGTCACACGCTGGAAGGTAGAAGCCAAAGCCCTCGCCAGCCAGGGCAAGCACACGCCTTTCCTGGGTTATGAATTGCCAGGCGTGGTCAAGGCCACGATAGTGTCAGGGCATATTGCGTTTGATGCGCTTCATTGAATCTGATTCGATTCAATCAGCTAAATCAGTGATTTTTTTGAGACTGATGTAGTCGCGTTATTGGGTAATAAAATGATTTTCTGGGAGTATGGTTCACCGTACTCCCGTTTGTTTTATTGCGATTTGAATTTTTATCTTAGCCTTTGTGGGCATGGGCGTTTGGGCATGATCGTTTGGCATTTTTTCCGGATATTTCTCCATCTTACGGCAGGTCTGCTGACTTGTGCATTGATTTTTCCGTTTTCTTCTGATGCCAGGCGTGACTATCTGGTACGCCGCTGGTCGGTAAAATTACTGGCCATCTGTACTGTGGATGTGGCTTTCAAGGATAAAAGCGAGGGGGCTGTGAATCCGTCGGCGATGATCGTTTCCAACCATGTGTCATGGCTGGATATTTTTGTCATCAATACCCTGCATCCTTGCCACTTCGTCGCCAAGTCTGACATCCGCAACTGGCCTTTGCTGGGCTGGTTATGTGAAAAGGCTGGTACAATTTTTCTGGTGCGCGGCAGGCAGCGCGACGTGCGCCGTATTTACGAAGGCCTGGTACATCAGATAGAAGCAGGCAAGCGCATTGCTTTTTTTCCCGAGGGTACGACGGCAGCGCAAGGTAATCTATTATCCTTTCATGCCAACCTGTTTGAAGCGGCAATAGAAGCACATGTACCTGTGCAACCCTTTGTTGTGCGCTATCTTGATGCGCAGGGGCAGCTTCACCCTGCCGCTGATTTTATTGGTGACATGACTTTTGCAGAAAGCATGCGCATCATCCTGCTGGCACCGCGCATGACGGCAGAACTGGTACGCTTGCCTGCGATTCCTACCGAAGGTGCGCACCGCAGGGAAGTGGCGCAAGTGGCGCGTGCAGCGGTGATGAAAGAACTGGGAATAAGCGAGTAAGGCTTAACCCGGTTTTTGTTGCTGCGGACAATCTATCTGTACGACTTGCCTGTCTTCCAGCGCAACGGCAGTCAGTTTACCACCCCAGACGCAGCCGGTATCCAGGCTGATCAGATTGTCACGCAAGATCAGGCCCAGGGTGGACCAGTGACCAAATACCAGCGTGTTTTTTTCACTGGCACGTGACAGATCAAACCAGGGGGCAAAGCCTTGCGGTGCGCTTTCCAGGCCATCCTTGCTGTCAAAGTCCATGACGCCATCTGCACTGCAAAAACGCATGCGTGTCAGTGCGTTGATGATGCAGCGTAATCTGTCATAGCCTTGCAGATCATCCTGCCATTGTGCCGGGGTATTGCCATACATATTGCGTAATAAATCCAGCCAGTGTTTACCGCGTAGCTGTGTTTCAACTTCATGCGCCAGTTTCATGGTTTGCTTTGCTGACCATTGTGGGAAGATGCCTGCATGTATCAATAAGTGCTGGTGCTGTGAAATCGCCATGGGCCGGTGTCTCAACCAGTCGAGCAATTCTTCACGGTCTGGTGCTTGCAGGATGTCGTCGAGGGTATCGCTGCGACTTGCTTTGCGTATGCCATTGGCGACAGCCAGCAAATGCAGGTCATGGTTGCCGAGTACGGATTCTGCCCGGCCAGCGATTTGCAAATCGCGTATCAGGCGCAGGCTGGCCAGCGATTTGGGACCACGGTTAACGAGGTCACCTGCAAACAAATATTGCGCATCTGGTTCGGTCTGCTCTATTTTTTTGAGCAGGCTTTGCAACTGGTCGGCACAGCCTTGTATATCGCCGATAAAATAAGTTATTGCCATTGCTGCCTCAGGGTTCTCCACCGAGGCGTTTCGCTTCTGCGCGGCTGATCAGGGCTTGTTGCTTTTGTTGTTCACGCACGCTGGCGGTGATCATGGTAGGCCAGCCTATCAGATGTTGCTCTGCAATTTCAGCCAGGCCGCGCATCCACGCCGGTGATTCATTCAGGCAGGGGATGTAATTGAATTCCTTGCCACCTGCTTTGAGAAAATCGGTCTTCACTTCCATGGCGATTTCTTCCAGAGTTTCCAGGCAGTCAGCGATAAAGCCGGGGCAAATCACGTCTATGCGTTTAACGCCCTCTTTGGCCAGCTTTGCCACGGTGGGTGCCGTGTAAGGTTGCAGCCATTCTGCCCGGCCCAGGCGTGACTGGAAGGTGACTACGTAATCATCCTTGCCCAGCCCCAGTTTTTCTGCGAGCAGCCTTGCGGTTTTATAACATTCGCAATGGTAGGCATCGCCACGCAATAAAAAGGCTTTGGGCAAACCATGGAAACTCATGACCAGTTTGTCCGGGCGACCATGGCTTTGCCAGTGATCCATGACCGACACGCGCAAAGCCTGTATATAACCATCATGGTCATGATAATTCTTGACGAAGCGCAGTTCAGGCATGTTCCTGACTTGCTGGTAATGCTGAACGACAGCGTCAAAATTGGAAGCAGTCGTCGTGGCAGAATATTGTGGATAGGCTGGCAGTATCAATATGCGTTCACAGCCTTCTTCTTTTAGTTTTTGCAAGACATCAGGGATGGATGGCGAGCCATACCGCATGGCATAGGCAACCTGCACTTCATGCCCACGTTCACCCAGATAGCCTTTCAATAACGCTGCCTGTTTTTGCGTATGTATTTTCAGTGGTGAACCATCCTTGGTCCAGACCGAGGCGTATTTCTTTGCTGACTGACCAGAACGGAAGGGCAGGATAATCCCATGCAAGATCATCCACCAGATCGGGCGCGGCACTTCAACCACGCGCCTGTCCCATAAAAATTGTTTGAGATAACGGCGAACTGCCGACGTTGTCGGTGCATCTGGTGTGCCCAGGTTGATCAGCACCACGGCTGTCTTGGCGATTTTGCCGTGTGAATATTCAGGTTCTTTAAGGAAGCGCATGATGTATTTTTTTCTTAAGATGCCAATAATTCTCTGGCGTGTTTGCGCGTAGTCGCCGTAATTTCTATGCCGCCCAGCATGCGGGCGATTTCTTCCACTCTTTGTTTATTATCGAGTGCTTCTATCTGTGAAACGGTTTTGCCATTCTGGTTGGCCTTGCTGACCTGGAAGTGCTGGTTTGCCTGGCTGGCTACTTGCGGCAGATGCGTAACGCACAAGACTTGCCGGTCCTGGCCAAGTCGTTTCAGCAAGCGCCCAACCACTTCAGCCACGCCACCACCTATGCCACTATCCACTTCATCAAATATGAGGGTAGGAGTGGCAGTAGCGCAAGAGGTGATGACAGAAATCGCCAGTGATATACGCGCCAGCTCACCACCAGATGCCACCTTGGCCAGCGGCCTTGCCTGCACACCGGCATGGCCTGCCACCAGGAACTCCACCTGTTCCAGGCCATAGGCGGCAGGTTCCACAGGATTGAGTGCAACAGAGAAACTGCCGCCACTCATGCTCAGGTCTTGCATTGCGGTAGTGACTGCCGCGCCCAGATCCGTGGCAACTTTTTGTCTGGCCTTGCTGAGTTTTTGTGCTGTTTGTAGGTAAGCCAGCCTGGCTTTTTCTTCCTGTGCTTTCAGGGCGTCCATGTCAGTCGCATTGGATAGCTGTGCCAACTGGGCTGATAGCGTGGCAAATTCTTCGTGCAATTTTTCAGGGGCAACGTGAAAGCGTCTTGCTGTAGTGTGTATCGCTTCCACGCGGTTTTCGACTTCGCGCAGACGGGCCGGGTCGAGTTCTGTGCGGCTCAGGTAGTCGTTGATTGCGTAGGTGGTTTCCTGCAAATTGATGCAGGCAGATTCCAGCGCATCGGTGACGGGCTTGAGTGCGGCATCATAATCGAGCAGTTTCAAGAGTTTTTGCTGAATGGCACTCAACTGTGACAGGACCGGATGTTCGGATTCCGATATCAATGCTGCTGCTTCCTGCGCACCTTCGAGCAGGCTGGCGGCGTGAGCCAGGCGGCTGTGCTCCTGGCTGATGCTTTCCCATTCACCGGGTTTGATCTGCAATTTATCGAGTTCGCCGACCTGCCATTCCAGACGCTCGCGTTCTTGCAAGACACTCTTGGCATTTGTTTCAAATTCTTCGCGTTGCTTGCTGATATTGCGCCAGGCACGGTAGCGCAAACCAACTTCTGCAACTTGCTCTTGCAAGCCACCTTGCATGTCCAGCAAGTCGCGCTGTGCTTCGGTTTTCAACAATGATTGGTGCGCATGCTGCCCGTGGATATCCACCAGCATGTCGCCTATCTCGCGCAATTGCCCTGCAGTGGCGGTGATGCCATTGATCCAGGCCTTGGAACGGCCTGCATTATCGATGGTACGACGCAAGATCAGCGGCTGATCCTGGTCAAAGAATTCATGTTCTTTGAGCCAGGCGGCGAGTGTTTCATTGACGGCAAATTCTGCGCTGATATCAGTCTTGCTGGCAGACTCGCGCACCATGCTGGCGTCACCCCGGCCACCCAGGGCCAGTGTCAGGGCATCAATCAGAATGGACTTACCCGCACCGGTTTCACCGGTCAGTACACTGAAGCCTGAAGAAAATTCCAGCTCCAGCGTATCAACAATGACAAAATCTCGTATGGCAAGCGTGCGCAACATAATGGGCAGACATGAAGGAATTTGTTAAGAAAATGGTGCCGGAAAGTACCAGCCAGCATAGCGAAATCGCTATTCTAGCAACAGCCTGTGACTTCTGTGTTCGTAAGAGTGGGCGAAAAAATTAATTCAGCGCACCCTCTACCGATGGATATTCATTCCAGTGCAGTTTCTCACGCAAGGTGTTGTAATAATTCCAGCCAGGAGGATGCAGGAAGGTCACCGTATGGGCAGAACGGTTGACGATAATCCTGTCCTGATGCTGCAGGCTGGCAAAATTTTGCATATCAAAATTCAGGCTGATATCGCGGCCAGCCACGATGGTGATGACGATTTCGCTACTGTCTGGCAAGACAATGGGCCGGTTCGACAACGCATGCGGCGCAATCGGAACCATTGCAATGCCTGACAGGCTTGGGTGTAGCAGCGGGCCACCGGCAGAAAGGGCATAGGCAGTGGAGCCAGTCGGCGTCGAGACGATGAGACCGTCCGAGCGCTGGTTGTACATGAAGTGTCCATCTACCTCTACCCGCAATTCCACCATGCCTGAGCCTGCACCGCGCGAGACCACGATATCATTGAAAGCCACGCCACTGAAAATCTGGTTGCCATCGCGGGTCACGATGGCCTGCAACAGGCTGCGGCGCTCAGACACATATTTGCCATCCAGCATTTCGGTGATGACAGGGATCATACGGCCAAGCGCAATATCGGTGATGAAACCCAGCCTGCCCTGGTTGATGCCAATCAGAGGAATATTGTAGGGTGCCAGTTGCCGTGCTATGCCCAGCATGGTGCCATCGCCACCCACTACGATGGCGACATCGGCCAGCTTGCCTATCTCAGGCACAGGCATGCTGCTGAATTCGCTCAACTGCAGGTATTGCGCTGTTTCTGCCTCGATGACGACGCGGTGTCCCGCACTCGCGAGAAAATTGGCCAGTTCTTTAATCGAGTCAGCAATGCCTGTCGCATTCGATTTTCCAACAAGTGCAATGGTTTTGGCCTGTATTGTCATAAACAAAGGTAGGGTGACATGATGCCTGAGATTAGAACATAATTAGGGCATCTATGAATGGAATGAGTGCTCTTTATGGCAATTAAAGCAGTTTTGCTGGACCTCGATGATACTTTGTGGCCGGTTGCACCGGTTATTCGTCATGCTGAATCAGTCTTGCAGCAATGGTTGCATGAACATGCACCCGTGGTTGCGCAAAATTACAATGTAGAAAAATTGCGTGAACGCAGGAATGTGCTGGTAGCCAGCGACCAGCGTTTTCAATATGATTTATGGGCCTTGCGCCATACCTTGCTGAAACAGGTGTTTGATGAACATGGGGTCGCTGCCGAAAAAGCCGATCAGGCCATGGCCGTTTTTGCCGACGCCCGTAACAAAGTCGATTTGTACAGCGATGTCAAGCCCGCCTTGCAGGCTTTGCAAGAAAAACTGCTCCTGGGCACTGTCTCGAATGGTTTTGCCGATTTGCAGGCGATAGGCCTGGCGCATCATTTCAAGGTGTCTATCGCGGCCTATCGTTTTGGCTGTGCCAAACCTGATTCAAGGATATTTCTGGCCGCTTGCCAGGAGTTGGGGCTGAAACCTGGAGAAGTATTATATGTAGGCGATGATTTATTGCTGGATGTGCAAGGTGCGCAACAGGCAGGATTAAAAGGCGGCTGGATGAACCGTCAGGGTTTAAAAATTGAAGATGAGCGCCATCTGCATATCAAGCCGGATGCAGAATTTGCCAATCTGCATGACCTGACTCTATGGCTATGAATTTTTCTATGTTCATGTCAGTCATGAACGCATAAAATGAAACCATGCAACTAGATATCCGCGCACAAACTTTATTAAAAGCCCTGGTCGAGCGTTATATCGCTGATGGCCAGCCTGTAGGTTCCCGCGCCTTGTCCAAAATATCCGGCCTGGAATTATCCCCGGCGACGATACGTAACGTCATGGCTGACCTGGAAGAAATGGGCTTTGTAGCGAGCCCGCATACTTCTGCTGGTCGTATCCCTACCCCCAGAGGCTACCGCGTTTTTGTCGATAAATTGCTTACTGTGCAAGACATCAATGCTACGGGCATGGATACACGCCTGCAATCCAGCTTGCAATCGAATATGAACGCGCAGTCGCCGCAAAAGCTGATTACCAATGCGGCACAAATCTTGTCGTCTCTGTCACAATTTGCCGGTGTCGTCATGACACCACGTACAGAGTCGATTTTTCAGCAGGTTGAATTTTTGCGTTTGTCTGAAAAACGCATCTTGCTTGTGGTCGTCACACCGGGTGGAGAAGTCCATAACCGCCTTTTGTTGACGGATGTCGATTACACACCGACACAATTGGTGCAGGCCGCCAATTACTTGAACCAGAATTTTGGCGGTTTGAGTTTTACCGATGCGCGTTCCCGCATCAATAATGAGTTGCGGCAACTGCAGAATGATATGACCAGGCTTATGCAGGCCGCTGTTGAAGCAGGTAGTAGTGCCATGGATGAAGATAATGACGAAGTTGTTATCTCTGGTGAGCGCAATCTGCTGAATGTGCAAGACCTGTCATCAAATATGGGTTCATTGCGCAAATTGTTTGACATGTTTGAACAAAAAAACAGTCTCATGCAGCTACTGGATGTATCCAGCAAGGCAACAGGTGTGCAGATTTTTATCGGTGGCGATTCGCAACTGGTACCTATGGAGGAAATGAGCATAGTCACTGCCCCTTATGAGGTGAATGGCAAGATAGTTGGAACCCTAGGCGTAATTGGGCCTACACGTATGGCGTATGAGAGAGTGATACCGATCGTGGACATCACGTCAAAATTATTATCTAATGCCTTAAGTCAATAAGACTGGGTATGAACTGGCGAAGCAGGGTGGCACACATTCATCCGGAGCAGGGTTGCTATGGAAAAGAAAAACGCAAAGATTTTGTTAATTGATGACAATGACGTAACCCGCGAGGTGCTCAGGGTCATCCTGAGGAGCGAGGGGTATCATGTTGTTGGAGAAGCAACTGACGGCGGCAGTGGTTTGGAACTTGCTTTGAAGTTGAAGCCAGATTTGATCTTGCTGGATATCGTCATGCCCAAGATCAGTGGCACTGAAATTTTGCCACGTATCAGGGAACTGCTGCCAGAGACAAGGGTGCTCATGGTGACAGCCAATAAGGATCAGGATACGATTACCGAGGTGGTTAAAACTGGCATACACGGCTATATCCTCAAGCCATTCAATGCACAGAAGATCATAGACACAGTGGAAGCAGTGGTAGCAAAGATCAATAGGTAGGCGGTATGGCGCACGGTGCAGGTAGGCCCGTGCGCTTGCAAGGGGGATTTGGGACTATTTCCCTGGGTTAAGCCTTATGTTCACAATCGGTTTTGGTGCAATTGCCATAAATCGCCAGTGCATGTTCAGCAATCTTGAAGCCACGTTCAAGAGCAATAGTATGCTGGCGTTTTTCAATTTCCTCATCATAGAATTCTTCTACCCGCCCACAGTCCAGGCACACCAGGTGATCATGATGGGAACCTTCATTCAATTCAAAAATGGCTTTGCCAGTCTCGAAATGATTGCGACTTAACAGTCCGGCCTGTTCAAACTGGGTCAGGACGCGATATACAGTTGCCAGACCGACATCCATATTTTCATTGAGCAGGATCTTATACACATCTTCTGCTGTCAGATGACGAACCGGGCTGTTCTGGAAGATCTCCAGGATTTTCAGTCGGGGCAGGGTGGCTTTCAGACCGCTGGCTTTGAGGTTGGAGGTGCTGTTTGTCATGTTTTCGATCAAAAAATTGCTATCTGCTTTATGATATCGGGTTTTAGGGCTTGTTGCTCAATTAAGAGGTTATCTATGCAACTGTTGTTTTCAGGTTTAACGCGGAATAAGATGAGCCGTGTAGCGGGTCTGGTAGTGCTGGCTTCTTTGACAGCATGTTCATCACCTATTCCCCTGCTGTCTTCGGCTGACAGGACTTCAGTATATGCAACATCCGGCACTCCAAGTGATGCAAATGGTGCGCAAGTGGTGGAACCGACCGGTTTTGGCAAGGTACTGGCCTTTATTTCGCCTTACCGCGTTCCCATACAGCAAGGTAACTTCGTTTCCCAGGAAATGGTGGCACAGTTAAAAGAAGGTATGACACGTGAGCAGGTGCGTTTTATCCTTGGTACAGCCTTGCTGACCGATATGTTCCATGAAGACCGCTGGGATTACCCTTTCCGCCTGACCAAGCCAAATGGAGAACGTATCACCAGCCGCGTGTCGGTGTTTTTCAAGGATGGTACGGTAGCAAAATTTGAAGGCGGCAATTTGCCGACTGAAAAAGAATACCTGGCACGTATTACAGAATCCGCTTTGGGCCTGAACCGCGTTCAATCGGTGATAGAAACTGATGCGCCGAAGAAAAAAGAGAAATAAGCTGTTATGACTGCACTTAAAATTGCCGTGGCCGGGGCTTCTGGCCGTATGGGAAAAATGCTGGTCGAAGCAATCAGTAATGCCGGTGATATGGTCCTGGTTGGCGCGCTGGACGTGCCTGCCTCACCAGCCCTGGGTACGGATGCTGCGGCCAGTCTGGGCAAGCCTTGCGGCGTGAACATTACTGCTGACCTGGAAGCTGGCCTCGCAAATGCCGACTACCTGATCGATTTTACCCGCCCTGAAGGTACGCTCAAGCATCTTGAATATTGCGCTGCTCATGGCATCAAGATGATTATCGGCACCACGGGCTTTGATGATGCTGGCAAGGCAGCGATTGCCGCTGCCGCAGAGAAAACCGCCATCATGTTTGCACCGAACATGAGTGTAGGCGTGAATGTCACCATGAAGTTGCTGGAAATGGCAGCCAAGAGCTTTGCTGAAGGTTATGACATCGAAATCGTCGAAGCCCATCACCGCTTCAAGGTGGATGCTCCTTCAGGCACAGCCCTCAAAATGGGCGAAGTCATCGCCGATGCACTGGGCCGTGACCTCAATGAAGTGGGCGTGTTTGCCCGCGAAGGCGTGACAGGTGAGCGCGACCCGTCTTCCATCGGTTTTGCCACTATTCGTGGTGGCGACATCGTTGGTGATCATACGGTCTTGTTCGCTGGCATAGGTGAGCGCGTGGAAATCAGCCACAAGTCTTCCAGCCGTGTGACTTATGCCCATGGCAGCCTGCGTGCAGCACGTTTCCTGCAAGGCAAATCTACAGGCTTGTACGATATGTACGATGTCCTGGGTTTTCGTTAATCAGTCTGTAATAGCACGTGTGACTTCTACATGAATTCTGCAATCGCACATTATTGGGAACAGGCTGACGCACTGGGTCATCTGGTTGGCTGGTTATTGTTGTTGATGTCGGTACTGAGCTGGACATTGATACTGATGAAGGGCTGGAGTTTCTGGCGTATCCGTAAAGCAGCCCCAGGCTTGCGCGCCTTCTGGCGTGCGCCCAGCCTGGCCGATGCCTTGTCGTCGCTGCGCCAAACTGATCAGTCCAAAATATTCATCACCCTGGCAGATGCTGCGCATGCCGCCAGTGACACGGCGCAACGCAGCGCCACCTTGTCTGCCAATGCCGGTCTTGGCGAAATACTGACGCGCAGCCTGCGCCAGGAATTGCAAGGCCTGACCGTCAGGCTTGAAACTGGTTTGAGCTTTCTCGCCTCGGTCGGCGCAACTGCTCCTTTTGTTGGCTTGCTGGGCACAGTCTGGGGTATTTATCGCGCCTTGACGGCCATTTCATCCAACGGCGTGGTGCAAATCGACCAGTTGGCAGGGCCAGTAGGCGAAGCCCTGATCATGACAGCGTTGGGTTTGCTGGTAGCGATACCTGCCGTACTGGCTTATAACGCCTTCAACCGGATTAACCGTATTACCCTGGCTGAACTGGATGGTTTTGCATTTGACTTGCATGCCCACATGAACAAGTCTTGAACGGGGTAAGTTAAAGTAAAGCATCAATAAAGCATCAATAAAATCATAAGATGACATTTGGTCAATTTCATACGCCGCGTGAACCCTCATCCCGTCCCCTGACTTCCATGGCGGACATCAATGTCACGCCCATGGTCGATGTGATGCTGGTTTTGCTGGTCATCTTTATCATCGCCGCCCCTTTCATGACGCATGCCATCAAGCTGGATTTGCCGCAGGCGCAATCAGCGCCGGTGGCCGAGCAGGCTGAGTCTGTACGTATTGCCTTTGATGCTGACGGCATCCTTTACTGGGATAAACAAGTCCTGGCCATGGCTGACCTGGAATCCAGACTGGCACTGCTGGCGAAAAAAAACAAGCAGACAGAAATCCAGTTGCGGGCCGATAAGGCTACCCGCTATGAAATTATCGCCCAGGTCATGGCGGCAGCCCAGACGCAAGGGCTGGTCAGGATTTCTTTCGTGACCGACAGCAAACAAGCCAAAAAACCGTAATTGTCACGGTTCAGTCATTACAAAACCGCGCTACACTCTGTAAAACGGCTCCAGGAGCCTTTGCCCATCAGGCTTTCCTCAATAATGTGCCTGAACCAGTTATAATCAAAGGTTCTGAGTCATTTTCGCATCTACTTCTGCTTACGCCATGCAAGAAAAATACACGCCCTCTGACGTCGAACAATCGGCGCAATCCCATTGGAAAAAGATCGATGCCTATAAGGCAGTAGAAAACAATCCACGTTTCCCTAAAGGCAAGTACTACGCTTGCTCCATGCTGCCTTATCCATCGGGCAAGCTGCACATGGGCCACGTGCGCAATTACACGATCAATGACATGCTGGCACGCCAGTTGCGCATGAAGGGCTATAACGTTCTCATGCCTATGGGTTGGGATGCCTTTGGCCTGCCAGCAGAAAATGCGGCGATAGCGTATAAGAAGTCGCCAGCAGAATGGACTTACGCGAATATCGAAGACATGAAGTCACAAATGCAGCCCCTGGGCCTGGCATTTGACTGGACGCGTGAAGTCGCGACTTGCGACCCGGATTACTATCGCTGGAACCAGTGGCTGTTCCTGAAGATGCTGGAAAAAGGCGTCGCCTACAAAAAAACCCAGGTTGTGAACTGGGACCCTATCGATCAAACCGTGCTGGCGAATGAGCAGGTTATCGATGGCCGTGGCTGGCGCTCTGGCGCCCTGGTAGAAAAACGCGAAATCCCTGGCTACTACTTCGGTATCACCCAGTACGCAGACGAACTGCTGAACAGCATCGATGATCTTGATGGCTGGCCTGAGCAGGTGCGTACCATGCAGCGTAACTGGATAGGCAAGAGCGAAGGCGTGCGCTTTGCTTTCCCACACCAGATTGCTGACGAAACCGGCGCACTGGTACAAGACGGCAAGCTGTATGTATTTACTACCCGCGCTGACACCATCATGGGCGTGACTTTCTGTGCAGTAGCGGCAGAGCATCCTATCGCCACGCTGGCAGCAAAGAACAATGCCGCACTGGCTGCCTTCATCGAAGTATGTAAAGCTGGTGGCACCACTGAAGCCGAAATGGCGACCAAGGAAAAAGAGGGCATGCCTACTGGCCTCTTCGTTACTCATCCTCTGACTGGTGAGCAGGTCGAAGTCTGGGTTGGTAATTATGTCTTGATGACGTATGGTGATGGCGCTGTCATGGGCGTGCCTGCGCATGATGAACGCGATTTCGCTTTCGCGAAAAAATACAATATCGCTATCAAGCAAGTCGTGGCGATTGAAGGTGAAAGCTTCACGACAGACGCCTGGGCAGAATCCTATGGCGACAAGCAGCGCGGCGTTACTGTCAATTCTGGCAAATATGATGGCCTGAGCTTCAAGGCTACTGTCGATGCAGTGGCTGCCGACCTGATTGCCAAAGAACTCGGCGAAAAGAAAACCACCTGGCGCTTGCGTGACTGGGGTATTTCTCGTCAGCGTTATTGGGGCACGCCTATCCCTATCATCCACTGCGACAGTTGTGGTGATGTGCCTGTGCCTTACGAAGATTTGCCAGTGGTATTGCCTACCGACTGCATCCCTGATGGTTCTGGCAATCCATTGAAACACCGTGAAGATTTCCTGAATGTGCCTTGCCCTAAATGCGGCAGCCCTGCACACCGTGAAACCGACACCATGGACACCTTCGTTGATTCCAGCTGGTACTTCATGCGTTATACCTGCCCGGATGCGACTACCATGGTCGACGAGCGCAATGATTACTGGATGGCGATGGACCAGTACATAGGCGGTGTCGAACATGCAGTTTTGCATTTGCTGTACGCACGTTTCTGGACCAAGGCCATGCGTGACCTGGGTCTGATCAAGATAGACGAGCCTTTCAAGAACCTGTTCACCCAGGGCATGTTGCTCAATGAATCCTTCTACCGTGAAGATGAGAGTGGCAAGAAGATCTGGTTCTATCCGAATGAAATCGAAGTCCAGCATGATGACAAGGGACGCCCCATTTCTGCTTCGCTGAAGAGCGATGGACAGCCTGTGCAAATGGGCGGCATAGAAAAAATGTCCAAGTCCAAGAACAATGTGGTGGAACCGAAAGACATTATCGAGCAGTTCGGTGCTGATACGGCACGCCTGTTCACCATGTTTGCTGGTCCTCCAGATCAAAGTGCTGCCTGGAGTAACAGTGGTGTAGAAGGTGCATCACGTTACCTGCGTCGTCTGTGGGCTTCTGCATTGAAACTGTCCGGCACGATTGCTGCCGGTACTGTGGCACCAGCTGCTTATGCAAATGATGTTAAAGCCCTGCGCCGCGAAGTACATCTGACGCTGAAGCAGATTGATGCAGATTACGATAGACTGCAATACAACACCGTTGTTTCTGGTGCGATGAAATTGCTCAATACCATAGAGTCCTTCAAGTCAGAAGCCGAAGGCAGCGCTTCAGCTTTGCGCGAAGCCTTCAGCATCTTGCTGCGTGGCCTGTATCCGGTATGCCCGCATATTACCCACGTACTGTGGCAAGAACTGGGTCTGGCGACAGAACTCGGTGAAATCATTGATGCACCGTGGCCACTGGTCGATGAGGCTGCATTGGTGCAGGATGAAATCGAGCTCATGGTGCAAGTCAACGGCAAACTGCGTGGCAGCATCAAGGTCGCCAAGGATGCCGACAAAACCACCATAGAAGCAACTGCTCTGGCCAATGAAAGCGTACAGAAGTTCATGGAAGGTGCGGCCAAGAAAATCATCATCGTGCCTGGCAAGTTAGTGAATATCGTCGCCTGATTGTTTAACAGATATACCAGTAACAGGGAAAACCGCATGCAAGCAAACTATGTAAAGCGTCTGCAATGGCTGGCAGTCATCATGTCCATCATGTTGTTGTCGGCCTGCGGTTTCGCCCTGCGCGGCCCGGTTGCCTTGCCGTTTAAAAGTATTTATATCGGCATGCCAGAAAGCTCGGCCCTGGGTGGTGAATTGCGCCGCCATATCCGTGCCAATGGCCAGACCCAGATCATGTCTGAGGCCAAGGACGCGCAAGTGGTACTCGAAGTATTGAGTGAAACCCGCGAAAAACAAATCCTGTCACTGAACAGCCAGGGTCGCGTGCGTGAATATAATTTGATTTATAACTTCCGTTTCCGTGTCCGCAATAATGTAGGCAAGGAATATCTGGAACCAGTAGATCTGCAGTTGAAGCGCAATATCACCTTTAATGAATCACAGGTACTGGCGAAAGAGGCAGAAGAAGTCTTGCTGTACCGTGATATGCAAAGTGACCTGGTGCAGCAAATCATGCGCAGGCTGGCTGTTGTAAAGATGGACGACTGATATGCAATTACGCTTCGATGCCCTTGATGGCCATCTGGCGAAAACACTGGCGCCACTGTATGTGATCACCAGTGATGAGCATTTGCTGGCGCTGGAAGCCGCAGACAAGATACGTCGTGCCGCAAAATCGCAAGGTTTTTACGAGCGCGAAATCCTGACGGTGGAACGCAGTTTCAAATGGGGTGCCTTGCTGGCCGCGAATCAGTCGCAATCCCTGTTTGGTGATAAAAAACTCATCGATTTGCGCATTCCTACCGGCAAGCCCGGCAAGGATGGTGGCCAGGCTCTGCAGGATTGTGTAGCGAATCTGTCGCCCGATAACCTGACCCTGATCACCTTGCCCAAGCTGGACTGGGCCACGCAAAAAGCCGCTTGGGTAGGCAGCTTGCAGCAAGCCGCGGTGTATATCGATATCCCGCTGGTAGAGCGCAATCAATTGCCAGGCTGGATCAGCATGCGTCTGTCCTTGCAACAGCAAAGTGCAGACCGGCAAAGCCTGGATTTCATTGCCGACAGGGTAGAGGGCAACTTGCTGGCAGCCCATCAGGAAATTCAGAAACTGGCCTTGCTTCATCCAGCTGGCAAACTGAGTTTTGAACAAATCCATGATGCCGTGCTCAATGTGGCGCGCTATGATGTCTTCAAGCTCAACGAAGCCATGCTGGCCGGTGATGTCGCCAGACTAGTGCGCATGTTGAATGGTTTGAAAGGTGAGGGCGAAGCCCTGCCGCTGGTTTTGTGGGCCATGGCAGAAGAGATACGTACCTTGCTGAAACTAAAGTCGGGCATGGCACAGGGCAGGCCCTTGTCAGCCTTGCTGAAAGAATACCGCATCTGGGGCCCACGGGAAAAACTCATGGACCCCGCCTTGCGCCGCGTCAGCCTGGCAAATTTGCGGGCTGCACTGCAAGAGGCATCGCAAGTCGATAAGATGGTAAAAGG
The DNA here is from genome assembly GCF_009937955.1 of Undibacterium sp. KW1. NCBI lineage: Bacteria > Pseudomonadati > Pseudomonadota > Betaproteobacteria > Burkholderiales > Oxalobacteraceae > Undibacterium > Undibacterium sp. KW1. The sequence continues at coordinate 992,056 of NZ_AP018439.1, forward strand.
TTTACGAGCGAAGGCATTTGCAGGTGACCCCTGGGATGCCTTGTTGCAATTGGGTTTGAGAGTGGCCAGGACAGCATAAAAGCTGCTCATCAGATAATCTGGCCTGCACCCGATTAAGCGGTTTATCAAACCGGAAATTGAATTCCCTCACCACCTTGCTGGTGGCTGATCAACGACTATGAGGACCAGACGTTCTCTGAATGACGATATGGATATCAAGCACTACATGAACGACCTCGGCATCCGTGCCCGCGCAGCATCGCGCGCCATGGCCAAAGCCGATACCGCCGCCAAGAACAAGGCCCTGTCCCTGATCGCTGCTGCCATCAGGCGTGAAGCTGCTGCCTTGCGCGCTGCCAATGAACTTGACCTGGCGGCAGCAAAGGCAGCAGGCATGGAAGCCGCCATGCTTGACAGGCTGACCCTGTCTGACAAGGCGATTGCCACCATGGCAGAGGGCCTGGAGCAGATCGTCAGCCTGGCTGACCCCATAGGTGAAATCTCGAACATGAAATACCGCCCCACCGGCATACAGGTAGGGCAAATGCGCGTGCCGCTGGGCGTCATCGGCATCATTTACGAAGCACGCCCGAATGTGACGGTGGATGCCGCCGGCCTGTGCATCAAGAGTGGCAATGCCACCATTTTGCGTGGTGGCTCAGAAGCTATCCATTGCAACCAGGCGCTGGCTAAACTGGTCAAGGAAGGCCTGGCCGGTGCTGGTTTGCCTGCCGATGCTGTACAGATCGTCGAGACCACAGACCGCGCCGCTGTTGGTGAACTGATTACCATGCCGCAGTATGTCGATGTCATCGTCCCGCGTGGCGGCAAGGGCTTGATCGCACGCTTGATGCAAGAAGCCACCGTGCCCATGATCAAACATCTTGATGGCATCTGCCATGTGTATATCGATGACAAGGCTGACCTCAAAAAAGCCGTGGATGTCGCATTCAATGCCAAGTGCCACCGCTATGGTACCTGCAACACCATGGAAACCTTGCTGGTCGCGCAAGGTATTGCAGCCCAGGTCTTGCCAGCACTGGCTGAACTGTATGCAGGCAAGCAGGTGGAATTGCGTTGCGATGAAGCCGCCGCTGCAATACTGGCAGGCTACCCGCATCTGGCCAAAGCAACAGAAGAAGACTGGAGCACTGAATACCTGGCGCCTGTCCTGGCCATCAAAGTAGTGGCTGATCTGGATGAAGCCATCACGCACATCAATGATTATTCATCCAAACATACAGAATCCATCATCACAGAAGACTATAGCCACGCCCTGTGTTTCTTGCGCGAAGTTGATTCAGCCTCGGTGATGGTGAATGCTTCCACGCGTTTTGCTGACGGTTTTGAGTATGGCCTGGGTGCTGAGATAGGTATCTCGAATGACAAGCTGCATGCCCGTGGCCCGGTAGGACTGGAAGGTCTGACCTCCATGAAGTATGTAGTCTTTGGTCACGGCGAAATACGTCAGTAGCAATGAAACACCAATAAAGAAAGTAAGCCATGCTCTGGGTAAAAGCTTTTCACATCCTGTTCGTCACGTCCTGGTTCGCAGGCCTGTTTTATATGCCCCGTATCCTTGTCAACCTGGCGATGGAAAATCATCCGCCGACGACAGAGCGTCTGTTGCTGATGGCGCGCAAGCTGTACCGTTTCATGACGATATTGGCGGTACTGGCACTGATCTTCGGCCTGTGGTTGTGGCTAGGCTATGGCATATGGAAGGGCCCGGGTAATGGCTGGCTGCATGCCAAGCTGACTTTGGTGATCTTGCTGATAGGTTATCACCACGCCTGTGGCAGTTTGCTGAAAAAGTTTGAGAAGGGCGTTAACAAGCGCAGCCATGTCTGGTTCCGCTGGTTTAATGAAGTGCCGGTGATTTTGTTGCTGGCGATATTGATTTTGGTAGTCGTCAAACCTTTTTAGGTTTGACGAGGTTTCCAAGTACGGTTGACCTGGAGTGCAGAACTCCAGGCCAACAATTGGCGGTGAATATTCACCATCGTTTTTTTTAACGGATAAAGGGTACTCCTATGACGCGTTATTCTTATTTTTGCCCATGCCCACGTGGCCTGGAAATAGCCCTGGCTGAAGAGCTCGGAGAAATTGCAGCCCTGGATAAAACCATGACTGTCCATAATCAGGTGCCGGGCGGTGTGCATTGCTCAGGCAGCCTGCATGATGGCTGGCGTATCAACCTGCATTCACGCATAGCCTCGCGCGTGTTGATGCGTATGGCGCATTCTGGCTATACCAATGAAAATGATATTTACGACCTGGTGCTGGCCCAGCCCTGGGAAGACTGGTTTGGCTATCACCATACCATCCGTGTTGATGTCACGGCAGTCAAATCACCGTTGAAGAGCCTGGACTTTGCCACGCTCAAAATCAAGGATGCGATCTGCGACCGTTTCCGCGACCAATTCACCCAGCGCCCCTCAGTCAATACCAAGAACCCTGACATGCGCATCGTCGGTTTCATGGATGCACGCAATTTTACGGTGTATCTGGATATCTCTGGCGAACCTTTGTTCAAGCGCGGCTGGCGTCTGGAAACCGGTGACGCGCCCTTGCGTGAAAACCTGGCAGCAGGCTTGCTGCGCACCGCAGGCTGGAAGCCGGGCACACCTTTGTTTGATCCCATGTGCGGTTCTGGCACCATCCTCATCGAAGCTGCACAAATCCTGGCGGGCATACCACCAGGCCTGAAGCGTGAATTCGCTTTCGAGAAAATGCATCAGTTCGATGCCGATGCTTGGGCACAGATCAAGGCCAGCGCCAAGCCACATCCTTTGCCGGCTGAGCCAACGATTTTCGGTAGCGACATTTCTGGCGACATGATAGTCATGACACGCAATAACCTGAACAAGGCGGGCATACGTTTTGACGTGCCGCTGAAACAGATAGAAGCGCAGGAAATCAAGGCACCAACGACAGAGCCAGGCATCTTGCTGACCAACCCGCCTTACGGTGAACGTATCGGTGTGCGCGGTGACAGCACGATGGAAGAAGATGATATGGCCAAGGATTTCTTCAGTGCCTTCAGTACCACACTCAAACAGCGCTTTGCTGGCTGGAGTGTGTTCCTGTTCACTGCGGATCTGGGTTTGCCCAAGATGTTGCGTTTGAAAGAATCGCGCAAGACCCCATTCTTCAATGGCGCACTGGAATGCCGTTTGTTCCGCTTTGACATGGTGGCAGGTTTTAACCGCAGGGAAGAAGCCAAACCCAAAGATATAGCTGAATAATTTTCATGCTATGGCAATAAGCTACTGAAAAAGCGGCCAGGTCTCAGCAGACCTGGCCGTTTTGCTTTAGGCTTGAGGCTTCACTTCAAGATTCTGCAAGGAGATGTAGTCATGGCACTGGAATCAACCGCCAAACAACTGAATTTGAAAGACCCGTCCTTATTACGCAACCAGGCCTACATCAATGGCGAGTGGGTCACAGGCACAGCCAGTTTTGAAGTGAATAATCCTTCCACGCTGGCAATACTGGGTACAGTCCCTAATCTGGACGCCAGCCATACCGAGGCGGCCATCAAGGCCGCGCAAGTGGCCTTCCCGCTCTGGGCCGCAAAAACCGGCAAAGAACGCGCGACGCTCATGCGCAAATGGTTTGACCTTATGATAGAGAATGCCGACGATCTGGCCGCCATCATGACGGCAGAGCAGGGCAAGCCGCTGGCAGAAGCCAAGGGTGAAGTCATCTACGGTGCCAGTTTCATAGAATGGTTTGCTGAAGAAGCCAAACGCGTGTCTGGCGATGTCATGGCCTCAACCTGGAGCGACAAGCGCATGGTGGTCTTGAAGCAACCTATTGGCGTCTGCGCCTCGATCACACCATGGAACTTTCCTATCGCCATGATCACGCGCAAGGTGGCGCCTGCGGTAGCCGCTGGTTGCTCTATCGTTATCAAACCTGCCGAGCAGACGCCTTTGTCTGCCCTGGCCATGGCAGAGCTGGCGCACAGGGCGGGCATACCGGCAGGTATCATCAATATCGTCACGGCTGACTCTGAGCAATCCATCGCTGTCGGCAAGGTCTTGTGCGACAGCCCGGTTGTACGGCACTTGTCTTTCACGGGTTCAACGCCGGTGGGCCGTATCCTCATGCGGCAATCTGCCCAGACAGTCAAAAAGCTGGCGCTGGAACTGGGCGGCCATGCTCCGTTCATCGTGTTTGAAGATGCTGACCTGGATGCTGCGGTGGAAGGGGCCTTGCAGTCGAAATTCCGCAACTCAGGCCAGACCTGTGTCTGTACCAACCGTTTTTATGCGCACGAATCGATTTACGATGCCTTTGTTGAAAAACTCTCAGCCGGTGCTAAAAAGATCAAGGTGGGCGATGGTTTTGCCACTGGTATCAACCAGGGGCCGATGATCGATGCGCAGGCAGTCGCCAAGGTAGAAGAGCATGTGGCCGATGCCCTCAAGCAAGGTGCAAGCTTACAGGCTGGCGGCAAATTGCTGGAAGCTGGCAAACTTTTTTATGAACCAACCGTGCTGTCGAATGTCACATCTGGCATGTTGATCATGAATGAAGAAACCTTTGGCCCGGTGGCCGCAGTCGTCAAGTTCAAGACTGAAGAAGAAGCCATTGCCGCAGCGAATAACACTGACTTTGGCCTGGCTTCGTATTTTTATTCTCGCGACATAGGCCGTGTCTGGCGGGTTGCTGAAAAACTGGAATATGGCATGGTGGGTATCAACACCGGCCTGATCTCAAATGAAGTAGCACCGTTTGGCGGCGTCAAACAATCCGGCCTGGGGCGTGAAGGCTCCAAATACGGCATGGATGAATACCTGGAAATGAAATACCTTTGCATGGGTGGCATCTGAACTTCAGCCTTGTAATCGCTGCAGGCTCTTAGCCCCCAATTTGTAGTCCCATGCCTGATAGCTGTCCTGGCTATCAGGCGCAACACTGAATTTGCCCATGTCCTCTGCAACCAAGATCAGTAATGCTGGCCTGGCGACCTTACTGGCTGCCCTGGCCATGCTTGGTCCGTTCTCGATTGATACTTATCTCCCTGCCTTCCCCAATATCCAGCAGACCCTGCATGCGAGTGCACTGGAAGTGCAGCAGACCCTGACAGCTTATATGCTGTCCTTTGCCGTCATGACCTTATGGCATGGCGCTTTGTCGGACGCATTTGGCAGGCGTAATGTGATTTTGGTGGCGCTGGCGGTGTTTGCCGTTGCCAGCTTTGGTTGTGCTTCTGTGCACAGCATTCATTACCTGTGGGGCTTCCGTATCCTGCAAGGCGTGTCTGCCGGGGCTGGCATGGTGGTGGGGCGTGCCATTATCCGTGACTTGTATGCTGGCGCACCGGCTGAACGTCTGTTGTCTTTGGTTACCATGATTTTCTCTATCGCGCCGGCGATTGCGCCCATATTGGGGGGCTGGATAGTCAGCTTTATTGGCTGGCGGGCAATTTTTCTGTTGTTGTTTGGCTATACAGTGGTTCTGTGGTGGGCTTGCTATAAGCGTTTGCCAGAATCCCTGCCTATGGATAAGCGCCAGCCCTTCAGTGCTGAATTTTTATGGGTCAGTTATAAAAAAGTATTTAAGTCACCGTTGTTTCACTTGAAGGCTGGCACTATTGCTTTTAATTTTGCCGGCCTGTTCCTGTATGTTTCCGCTGCCCCGGCTTTTGTCACTCAGCATTTGCATCTGGGGCCAGATCAGTTTGGCTGGCAATTTGTGCCTTCAGTCGGTGGTATCTTTTTAGGTGCCCTTGCCGCCAATCGCCTGGCGGGCAAAATGACAGTCTGGAAACAGGTCAGCATAGGCTTTTGCTTTTTGATAGGCGCATCCTTGTTCAATGTCATCTTTCATTATTTTTCTCCACCTATTCTCCTGTGGTCGGTGACTCCACTGTTTTTCTATACCTTTGGTATGTCACTGGTGGCTCCTGGGGCGACTCTGCTGGTACTGGACTTGTTCCCGAATATACGTGGCATCGTTGCTTCCTGCCAGTCGGCCACGGTAACACTATTGGGTGCAGTGATTGCCGGTATTGTTGCGCCAGCTCTTGATCATTCTGTTCTGACGCTGGCATTAGGTCAATTTGCGTGTGCCGGCATAGGTGCCATCATGTGGTTCACGGGCCGGGCTTATTGGCGTGCCATGACAGCGCAACAACAAAATGCCTGGGAAACTATTGACTGATTGATTTGCGAATAGTCAAACAAAATTTAGATACTTTTTAAGAAGTAAATAAATTTTGAGTCAGTTACTTGAAATGCATTTTGCTGCCCCTATATAATTGATGCTTTGCAACAATGGTACAAAATCAAGCGTGTCAGCAGCTTTTCTGGATTTTGTGTACTATTCGTTCCGCATATGCAAATAAGATATCCATCGTGTCTTTATTTTGCGAACTTAATTAAAGTGTAGCTTTCTAAACACATTGAATTCATCAAGTTGTCACTTTTCACAGGTATCGTGCCGCTTGTCATTGGATCTCTTGCTGATTCAAGGCTGTAAAACACCTGTGCTTCTGTTTTTACCGTACTTGATGATGTTGGTAAAAACTTAACATTCATTTTTGGATACATGATAATGAAAAAATCAATCTTCGCACTCGCTCTGATGAGTGCTTTCTCTGGCGCGGCTTTCGCACAATCTACAGTGACTATCTACGGTGTTGTAGACGTTGGCTTCCAAAGCCTGGACAACGGTACTCCAGCTGGTCGCTTCAACAAGATCCAAAGTGGTCAAGAAGCAGGTTCCCGTATCGGCTTCAAAGGCGTTGAAGATCTGGGCGGCGGTTTGAAAGCAAACTTCGTTCTGGAGCAAGGCGTTCAGGTTGATACAGGCGAATCCGATCAAGGCCGTACTTTTGGTCGTCGTTCTACAGTTGGTCTGTCTGGCGATTTCGGTGCAGTTGATTTTGGCCGTGATAAGTCTCCAACTCTGAAATACTTCGACAACTTCGATCCGTTCGGTTCCGCTCTGATCAACAATGGTAATGGCGTTCGCGCACTGTACTTCGTTGGTGGCTCTGCAACTGTTGCTGGCGTTAATGCTAACTCCACAGGCCGCGTAAGCAATTCCGTTTTCTACTACACACCAGGTAACCTGAGTGGTTTCTCTGCTGCTGCACAATACGGTTTCGGCGAAGCTGCTGGTGATAACTCTGCAGGCCGTTCCCTGGGCTTGACCCTGGGTTACAAAGTTGACGCTCTGGAAGTTGGCTTCAACTACCTGAAAGACAATGCACAAGACGCAAAACTGTTCACAAACGCCAAAAAAGGTGTTTCTGTTGCAGCTTCTTACGATTTCGGCGTTGCCAAGCCAGTATTCATCTATCAAAAAACGACAGACGACCTGACTCTGGAAAAGAAAGCATACACTCTGGCAGTGACAGTTCCAGTTGCCGCAAACAGCAAAGTATTTGCTGGTTTTACACAATTGAAAAATGACACACCTGTTAGCGTAGGCAAAGTTGTTGGCGATGCAAAACAATTCGCTATTGCTTACAACTACAACCTGTCCAAGCGCACTGACTTGTACGCTGCATTTGCACGTTTGACACAAGATTCAACTTCCAAAGAGTTGGCAGCTGTGAACGGCGCAACTGTAAAAGAATTGACTGCTGGCGTACGTCACCAGTTCTAATTCGACAGAAGGGCTAGTCCCTTCCTGACGATGTATAAAAGAGTGCCCTTTATGGGCACTCTTTTTTTATCTGCAGTACCTGCCGCAGTCTGAGCTACGTTGTAATTCAGGGTGCAGGCGAACGCTGACAGTCGCTTTGTATGGGGTCTGAAGGGATATTCCTGTCAGACACGGCTGGGTTTGTTACAATGCCTATATATCTTTTCCGGGCTTCATCATGAAAATCACGAAAAAATCCGCAGTATTACTGACGTTTATGCTGGCTTCTACTGCAGGACAGGCCGTTTTCGCACAAGCTCCTTCCAAGGCCGATGTGCCACCTCCACCGAAGATGGAGAAACTGGAAGAAGTCCCTGATCCCAAAGGTGTATCAGTGAGTAAGCCAGAACCCAGGACCAAAGTGACGGAAAAGCGCGTCATTGGCGGCAAGGGGACTGAAGTACAGGTCAAGTCTGGCAAAAGCAATTACACAGTCAAGACAGATACCGATGTAGGTAATGCCCCAAAAGGCACGGTACAGGGCGATGCCAACCGTGCAGCCCAATGGACCATCCTTGAATTCGGTGGCAAAAAAGAAGTGAAAGAGGGAAATCCTCCTGATGTACTGGCTCCTGCACCAGCTAAATCAGCCGCTTCCGCCAGTGCTGCAGCATCGAAGTAAGCATTTAAGTAAGCATTCACTTAGCCCTCATTTTTAATCGACATGGCAGTTTTTACACCGGTAAGTCTGGAAGACCTTGGCCCCTGGATGCAGCAATTCCCTTTGGGTAAGGCTTTAAGTATCAAGGGCATCGCCTCAGGCATAGAAAACAGTAATTTCTTTATCAATACAGAGGCAGGTGAGTTTGTATTGACGATATTTGAAAACCTGAGTTTTGAGCAACTGCCTTTCTATCTGAAACTCATGCGTCACCTGGCGGATCATGGTGTACTGGTGCCCGCACCTATTGCCAATGATCAGGGTGAGTTAGTAGTTGCTTTGCATGGCAAGCCTGCTGCCATTGTCAGCAAGCTTGAAGGCAGTTCACAAATGGAGCCACAGGCAGTGCATTGTGCAGAAGTCGGCGCGATGCTGGCACGCATGCATATTGCAGGTAAGGATTTCAGCATACAGCAACCTAATTTGCGTTCGCTGGACTGGTGGCATGAGACCACACCCAAGGTTTTGCCTTTCCTGTCAGATGAGTTGCAGCACTTGTTGCGTGCCGAAGTCCATTTCCAGGATGCTTTTGACAGTACGCCAATTTACCGCGCCTTGCCGCGTGGCCCTGTGCATGCCGACCTGTTTCGCAATAATGTGATGTTCGACGGCGAGCGCCTGACCGGTTTCTTTGATTTTTATTTCGCCGGTTGTGATACCTGGATTTTTGATGTGGCCGTAACCGTCAATGACTGGTGTATTGACGTCGCCACTGGCGTGCTGGATGAGGCGCGCGTGCTGGCCTTGCTGAAAGCTTACCATGCAGTACGCCCTTTCACCAAAGAAGAGGGCATTGCCTGGCAACCCATGTTGCGTGCAGCGGCTTTGCGTTTCTGGTTGTCGCGCCTGTATGATTTTTACCAGCCCAGGGATGCAGAGATGCTGACCCCGCATGATCCTACGCATTTTGAGCGCATTTTGCGCCTGCGTGAATCGGGTCGTGTGCCAGCATTGCCTGTCAATACATGAAAACAGTAGATGCAAGGTCAGGCTGGACCTGGGTGGCCCGGGGTTTTGCGCTATTCCGTCAACGGCCCGCAGAGTTGATCAGCTTGTTTTTCTTATGGATGATGCTGACTCAATTGCTGAAGTTCATTCCTGTCGCAGGGCAATTCCTGAGCCTGTTTTTGTTCCCGGTATTTTCAGTCGGGCTTATGCAAGCCTGTTTGCTGGTAGAAAACGAGCAGAGAATAACGCCCAGCTTGCTTTTTATCGGTTTTAAATCTCAGCACAGGATGGCTTTGCTGGGGTCAGGTGTCTTCCGTATATTGGCCATATTTGTAACGGGCTTACTGTCTGATGCACTGGCTGACGGAGATATCGAGGCCTTCGTAAAAATTATGCAAACGGCCGGACCTATGGATGCGAACGCGCTGCAGCAAGCTTTTCCTTTCAAGGGTATTTTCTTTTCGGTCCTGTTTTATATTCCATTTGCGATGGCATTTTGGTACAGCGTTCCGTTGATGGTATGGCAGCGAATGTCGCTGATGAAATCCATGTTCTATAGTTTCTTTGCCGTGCTGCATTCCTGGAAAGCCTTCATTGTCTATGTCCTTGCCTTGTATGGTGTGATGATACTGGTCAGCCCGTTTGCACTTATTTTTGCAGGAATAGATATTTATGTTGCAGCACTTATGCTTGCAGCATTGTCATTTCTTATTTTTGTTATCGCTTATTGCTCTTCTTATCCGACTTACACAGATGTTTTTGGTAAGCCGGATGCAGGAGATCAGCCTGCTACCTGATGTTCTGAGGGTAGATCCAGGTCTTCGATGATCTCATAGCTATGCGTCATTTCTGCTGTCTTTTCCAGCATGATTGATGCAGAGCAGTATTTTTCATGTGACAGCTTGATAGCGCGTTCAACCAGGTTGGCTTTCAACTGACGGCCACGCACGACGAAGTGAAAATTGATCTTGGTGAATACCTTGGGCTCGGTTTCCGCACGTTCGGCTGTCAGCTTGACGTCACAGCCACGGATATCCTGCTTGCCCTTGCGCAAAATCAGCACCACATCATAAGCCGAGCAGCCACCTGTGCCCAGCAATACCATTTCCATAGGGCGGGGCGCAAGATTACGGCCGCCGCCATCAGGTGCGCCATCCATTAATACAGCATGACCGGAACCGGTTTCTGCCAGAAAAGACATGCCGGACGACCCTGTCCAGCGTACTGTTGCTTCCATTCTTTGCTCCCCTCCGTTGAAATAGAAAATACCGTGCTCAGATTGTAGCCTATTGCTCAAAATCGTGAACTTTTGCGCAAAAAACTGTAAATTACCTTGCACTGCACAATTTCTTGTCCTATTATTGACTCATCGGTTAGTTAGTGGCAAGTCTGTCAACTAACCTTGCAATTGTCTCCTCCACCTACTCCTTTGGTGGATTCAACCCGAAGCCAGTCTTCGGGTTTTTTTTTGCCCTATTTCTGCAAAATTTCCACATAGTGCCTGCAAAGACTGCACAAAAATTAAACAGTTCTTGCACTAAGTCTTTGAAAATACTATAATTTCCGACTCCCTGATCGCCCAAGGGAGAAGTGATAAGGACGAGTCTGCTGAAATGAATGGCAGAACCACCAAAAACACAGCATATTTGAGGGCGTTTTTAACTTTTATTAGGATTCAACATGAAAACCTTTTCCGCTAAGGGCCATGAGGTTCAGCGCGACTGGTTCGTGATTGACGCGACAGATAAAGTACTCGGACGTGTTGCCAGCGAAGTGGCACTCCGTTTACGCGGCAAACATAAACCAGAATTTACACCACACGTAGACACAGGCGATTTTATCGTTGTTGTTAACGCAGGCAAACTGCGCGTGACTGGTACTAAAGCTCTGAACAAAACATACTACCGTCACACTGGTTATCCAGGCGGTATCTATGAAACAAATTTCCAGAAAATGCAAGAGCGTTTTCCAGGTCGTGCACTCGAGAAAGCTGTTAAAGGCATGTTGCCTAAAGGCCCACTCGGCTATGCAATGATCAAGAAGCTGAAAGTCTATGCAGATGCAACACATCCGCATGCAGCTCAGCAACCACAAGTACTCGACATCTAAGGATTAGCCATGATCGGTAATTACAACTACGGAACTGGCCGTCGCAAGAGCGCAGTTGCTCGCGTATTCCTGAAATCCGGCAGCGGCAAGATCGTTGTCAACGGCAAACCGGCTAACGAGTATTTCTCTCGTGAAACTGGCCTGATGGTCATCCGTCAACCTCTGGAACTGACTAATAATCTCGAAACATTCGACATTATGGTTAACGTTCACGGTGGCGGCGAATCCGGCCAATCCGGTGCTGTTCGTCACGGTATCACTCGCGCCCTGATCGACTACGATGCAACTTTGAAATCTGAATTGTCCAAAGCTGGCTTCGTTACTCGTGATGCTCGCGAAGTTGAACGTAAAAAAGTTGGTCTGCGCAAAGCACGTCGCGCAAAACAATTCTCCAAGCGTTAATTTTTTATCGCTGGAAGCAATTACTACAATTGCTGCAATTGTTACAAGAGAAAGCCGCCTGCAAGGGCGGCTTTTTTGCTTTGAAGCATGTAACGAGTTTTTTCAGTCTCGACGGCATGGACTCTTATGCTGCTAGAATAGCGTCAAAATTTCTTGCAAGGAAAGCATATGATTAAAATTGGCATCGTAGGTGGCACGGGATATACCGGGGTAGAATTATTGCGCATATTGGCCACCCATCCTGAAGCGCAAATCACGGCAATCACTTCCCGCAAGGAAGATGGCTTGCCGGTTTCTGAAATGTATCCTTCCCTGCGTGGCCGCGTGGATATCGCTTTTTCTGCGCCAGATAAAGCCAACCTCAAGGAATGTGACGTCGTCTTCTTCGCCACCCCGCATGGCGTCGCCATGGCACAGGCACCTGAATTGCTGGCCGCTGGCGTCAAGGTCATCGACCTGGCAGCAGATTTCCGCATGAAGAATGTGGCCGAGTTTGAAAAATGGTACGGCATTCCGCACACTTGTACCGATGTGCTGGAAGAAGCTGTTTATGGCTTGCCAGAGCTGAACCGGGCCGCGATCAAGACCGCCAGGGTAGTTGGTAATCCTGGTTGCTACCCAACCACCATGCAACTGGGTTTTGCACCGCTGCTGAAGGCAGGCATCATTGATGCCGGTAACCTCATCGCTGACTGCAAATCCGGCGTCTCCGGCGCAGGCCGCAAGGCTGAGCTTGGTCTCTTGTTCTCTGAGACCAGTGACACCTTCAAAGCCTATGGCGTATCCGGCCACAGGCATACCCCTGAGACCATAGAACAATTGCAGCGCATCAGCAAAGAGCAGATCGGCCTGCTGTTCACGCCGCACCTGGTGCCTATGATACGCGGCATGCATTCCACTCTGTATGCGCGCCTGACTACAGAAATCAGCAACGAAGACTTGCAGGCCCTGTTTGAAAATGCCTACAAGGATGAAGTCTTTGTTGATGTCCTGCCATTCGGCTCGCATCCTGAGACACGTTCCACCCGCGCTTCCAACATGTTGCGCTTGGCTTTGCACAGACCAAACAATGGCAATACCGTCGTCATACTGGTCGTGCAGGATAACCTGGTCAAAGGTGCATCCGGCCAGGCGGTACAGTGTATGAATCTGATGTTTGGCCTGGCCGAAAATACCGGCCTGATGCACGTACCAGTGCTGCCGTAATCACGCAGCCATGGCAAAGTCACGTCTGACTCCCAAGCGCTTCCTGGCGCCAAAAATGACGATTACGCATGAAAAGCCATGGACATTTAAAGTGGCCATGGCTGGCATCGTCATTGGCATTGCTGCCGGCGTTGCCTGGTGGACTTATGACCTCGGCAAGAGCTTTGCCTTTGGTTCCAGGATCAGTGCTGACCAGGTCGAAGAACTCAAAGAAAAAATCAAGGAATTGACTGCCGAACGTGACAAGCTGTCACTGGCAGCCAATACCATAGAGAGCACTGTCAATATTGACAAATCTACCCAGAAGCAATTGACCGACCAGGTCAAGGCACTGACGACAGAAAACCTCAAGCTCAAGGATGACCTGGCTTTTTTTGAAAGCCTGACGCCCTCAGCCGTAGGCGCAGAAGGGATTTCCCTGCAAAATTTCAAGGTGGAAATGCTAAGCCCTGGCCAGTTGCGCTACAGGGCGCTGGTCATGCAAGGTGGCAAGACGGGGCGGGATTTCACTGGGGAAATGCAATTTAGCTTGAACTTGGTACAAGTTGGTAAACCTGCTACGATGCTGTTTCCCGATCCTAAATCGGGCGATGCCGGGAAGTTGAAGTTATCATTCCGGCATTATCAAAGGCTGGAAGGTACGATCACCTTGCCAGAGGGAGCTACGGTTAAAGCTGTACAGGCCAAGGTGTTAGCAAATGGCCAGACCCGGGCTCAGCAAATGGTCAATTTATAGCGGTCAATTTATAAACCACGCAAAGAAACTGCTGCAATTGCTAAAAATAGCATTTCTCATCTGCTGCGGGTTCTGGCTTATTTCCTCAAAAGGGAGCAAGAATGTTTAACCGAAAAACAAAAAACACCATAGATAGCTTGATCGGTGCAACCACGGTCATACAAGGTGATTTGCATTTCAAGGGCGGTTTGCGCATTGATGGTCATATTCGCGGCAATGTTGTCGCTGATCTCGAAGCATCCAGCATGCTGGTGATCTCTGAGCAGGCAAAAATTGATGGTGAAGTCCGTGCAGCCCATATCGTTGTCAATGGCGTCATCAATGGCCCGGTATTTTCGTCAGAATTGCTTGAATTACAGCCAAAAGCACAAATATTTGGCGACGTACACTATAAAACACTGGAAATGCTGAGTGGTGCCGTGGTTTCTGGCAAGCTCAGCCATGACCAGGCGCAAGAACCTGTCCTGAAACTCGCAGCGAGCAATGCATAGATTTCAGTGCGGGTCTATAATGATGGTAAATAGTCTGAAGGAGTAATTATGAACGCTGTTGCCGAAATGCCCGCACCCATTGTTTTCACTGAAAGCGCCGCTGCCAAAGTAGCCCAGCTGATTGAAGAAGAGGGTAATCCTGACCTGAAACTGCGCGTCTTTGTACAAGGCGGCGGTTGCTCAGGCTTCCAGTATGGTTTCACATTTGATGAAATCACCAATGAAGATGATACGACCATGACCAAGAATGGCGTCCATTTGCTGATCGATTCCATGAGCTACCAGTACCTGGTTGGCGCAGAAATCGATTACAAGGACGACCTCGAAGGCGCACAGTTTGTTATCAAGAACCCAAATGCAACAACCACTTGTGGTTGCGGCTCTTCGTTCTCAGCATAATCCTTGTTGATTTGCCTGAAAAAGGACGCTTAGGCGTCCTTTTTGCTTTTTTTCATGCCAATTTGTTACATTTTACTGACTCTGGATAAATTGAATACAGGATGATTTCCTGTAAGATTCCGCCCTTTAAGCTTTTGGCAATCTAAAGAGGTGGTTCAACATGAAAAATAAACTGGCATTTGCCCTGATCTCCCTTTCACTCGCGATAGCAGTACCAGCGCACGCTGCTCAAGGAGAGCTAGGCAAAGCAGAGCACCGCCAGTATCTTGCCATGCTCAAGGCAATTAATGACAATGATGCCCCTGCCGTAGAGAAACTCATCAAGAACAAGATCAGGCTGGACTTGCAGGAAGACAGCCGGGCGGCACCCACCTTCATGACTCAGGCTGCATTGAAGGGTAACAACGACATTATCCTGGCCTTGCTCAAGGCAGGCGCCAGCATAGAATCTACCAATGGTGACGGACATACCCCCTTATTCTGTGCCGTGATGGCGGATAAGCTGGAAACAGTGCAACTGCTGATCAGTAAAAAAGCTGATGTGAATGCCACCGCACCTAACGGGGATACACCTTTGTCCACTGCAAAAGATGCAGCAAAAGCCAACAAGAAAATGATAGAAGTTCCGGTGAGAGCCGGAGCTAAATAAGTAAGCCTTCCAAGTGATTCTTATTATCGACTTGGCAGGCAATATCTCGCCCTGCGAAGCAGCCTGTCTGACAGACTGTTGCATACTGCACTTCCGCAAGGAATAATGAAAAGTATTTGCGGCAATTTCTCAGAACAATTCATCACAAGAGCATTAAAGCTGATTACACTCCTTGAATAAACAGGAGCCAGCATGGAAGCATCCCTAGTCATATCTTCACGCCAGCAAGACCTTGTGCGCGCACTGCGTCAGCAATTGCCTGCGCATTGCATTTTGTATGATGAAGAAGATACCCGTCCTTATGAATGCGACGGTCTGGCTGCCTACCGCCAGTTGCCGATGGTGGTGACCCTGCCAGAGAATGAAAGCCAGGTCATCAGCATTATCAATATCTGCCGTGAAAAGCAGATTGCCATCGTGCCGCGTGGTGCCGGCACCGGTTTGTCTGGCGGAGCCATGCCGATTGCTGATGGCCTGGTGCTGTCAACAGCCAAGCTCAATAAGATCATCAAGGTCGATGCTTATGCCCGCACTGCCGTGGTACAGCCAGGCGTGCGTAACCTGGCGATTTCTGAAGCGGTATCTGCACATGGCTTGTATTACGCACCCGACCCATCTTCACAAATCGCCTGCACCATAGGCGGCAATGTGGCAGAAAATTCTGGTGGTGTACATTGCCTCAAATATGGCCTTACCGTACACAATGTCATGGCCGTGCGCGCCATCACCATGGAAGGCGAAGTCATCGAGCTGGGTGGTGGAGCGCTGGATGCGCCTGGTCTGGATTTGCTGGCGGTGTTCATAGGTTCAGAAGGCATGCTCGGTGTCGTCACTGAAGTGACCGTCAAACTGATACCCAAGCCGCAAACTGCGCGCGTCATCATGGCGTCGTTTGATGATGTCGTCAAAGGCGGTAATGCGGTTGCCAGCGTGATTGCGGCAGGTATCATTCCTGCCGGGCTGGAGATGATGGACAAGACCTCTTCACGCATGGTGGAACCCTTTGTGCAGGCGGGTTATGACACCGATGCCGAGGCTATTTTGCTCTGTGAATCAGACGGTACCATAGAAGAAGTCGAAGAAGAAATCGCCCGCATGAGCGCCGTGCTGGAGCAGGCAGGCGCCACCGCACTGGCAGTGTCGACTACTGAAGCAGAACGCCTGCGTTTCTGGTCTGGCCGCAAGAATGCTTTTCCCGCTGCGGGCCGTATTTCTCCCGATTATTACTGCATGGATGGCACGATACCGCGCAAGCATCTGGCGCAAGTCCTGATCGGCATCGCCGCCATGGAAGAAAAATATGGCCTGCGTTGCGCCAATGTCTTTCATGCAGGCGATGGTAACCTGCATCCACTGATTTTATTTGATGCAAATAAAGAAGGTGAGTTTCACAGGGCCGAGGAATTTGGTGCCGAGATACTGGAGTTGTGTGTCAAGGTCGGCGGCACGATTACCGGTGAACATGGCGTAGGCATTGAAAAAATTAATTCCATGTGCGTACAGTTTTCCAGTGAAGAGATTACCGCCTTCCTCGCCCTGAAACGGGCTTTTGATCCTGCGGCCTTGCTGAATCCGGATAAAGCCATACCTACCTTGCACCGCTGCGCTGAATACGGCCGCATGCATGTGAAAAGAGGCGTAGTGAAGTTCCCTGATTTGCCGCGTTTTTAAAGACAGAGGCTAGACTTAATTGGACGATGGCATGCAAACGACGCTAGACAATTTTCGTGAACGCATAGTGGCAGCAAGTGCCAGTGGCACCGCGCTGCAGATACAGGGCAGTGGCAGCAAGCACTGGTATGGGCAGGAAGTGCAGGGTGAGGTACTGGATACCAGCGCCTACAGCGGCATCCTGGCCTATGACCCGACCGAACTGGTACTGACAGCCCGCAGCGGTACGCCGCTGACAGAAATAGAAACCGCCCTGGCAGCACAAAACCAGATGCTGGCATTCGAGCCACCGCACTTTGGTGCTACCGCCACCATAGGCGGTGTCGTCGCAGCAGGCTTGTCTGGCCCACGGCGGCCTGCCGTCGGTACTGTGCGTGATTTTGTGCTGGGCGCCAGCCTCATGAATGGCCAAGGGCAAATACTGGAATTTGGTGGTCAGGTCATGAAGAATGTCGCTGGCTATGATGTCTCTCGTCTGCTCACTGGTTCCATGGGTTGCCTGGGTTTGCTGCTGGATATTTCCGTCAAGGTTTTGCCCAAGCCATTTGCAGAAACCACCCTGGTGTTTGCCTTGTCAGAAGCAGATGCGCTGACGCGTTTGAATCAGTGGGCAGGGCAGGCCTTGCCTATCTCGGCCAGTTGCTGGCATGTAGGCCGTCTGATGCTGCGTCTGTCTGGCGCAGAGGCTGCAGTGCGTGCTGCCAAGGCCAGGCTGGGTGGTGAAGAAATGCAGGATGCCACGGTTTTTTGGACGGCTTTGCGCGAACAGACCCTGGATTTTTTCCAGCAGGAAGAAGAACACGGCTTATGGCGTTTGTCGCTACCATCTACCAGCCCAGCCTTGAAGCTGACCGGCAAATCCATGATTGAATGGGGTGGAGCGCAGCGCTGGCTCTACAGCACAGAAAAACCAGAGCTGATACGCCTGGCGGCATTGGCAGCCGGTGGTCATGCGAGTTTATTCCGTGGTGGTGACAAGAGCACAGGCGTGTTCGCCCCCTTGTCTGCATCCATAGAAAAAATACACAGACGCCTGAAGAATACTTTTGATCCCGCCGGTATATTCAACCCCGGTCGCATGTACAAAGGCTGGTAAACAATGCAAACCAATCTCGCTGATTTCATCAAAGACACACGCGAAGGCAAAGAGGCTGAAGATATCTTGCGCAAGTGTGTGCATTGCGGATTCTGTACCGCCACTTGCCCGACTTATCAATTGCTCGGCGATGAGCTTGATGGCCCGCGTGGCCGCATCTACCTCATCAAGCAGGTACTGGAAGGCAAACCTGCTACAGTCAAAACCCAGCAACACCTGGACCGCTGCCTGACTTGTCGCAATTGCGAAACCACCTGCCCATCCGGTGTGCAATATGGTCGCCTGGTGGATATAGGCCGTCAGGTAGTCGAAAAACAGGTAGGCCGCCCGCTATTCCAAAAACTGAATCGCGCCGCTCTCAAAGCCGTGCTGCCACGCAAATGGATATTCAATCCAGCGATGAAGCTGGGGCAAAGCCTGCGCGCAGTCTTGCCCAAGGCTTTGCAAAATAAAGTGCCGGTCGCGCAATATACAGGACTATGGCCGCAAGCTGAACACGCCCGCAAGATGCTCTTGCTCGATGGCTGCGTACAGCCCGCGATGTCACCAAATATCAATGCTGCCACTGCCAGGGTGCTGGATGCCATGGGCGTACAATTGCAGATTGCTCCCAAGGCTGGCTGTTGCGGCGCCATACGCTATCACCTGAATGAGCATGAAGATGGCCTCAATGATATGCGCCAGAATATCGATGCCTGGTGGCCCTATGTAGAGGCCGGTGCAGAAGCCATCGTCATGACAGCCTCCGGCTGCGGTGCCACGGTAAAAGAGTATGGGCATTTGCTGGCACATGATGAGGCCTATGCAGGCAAGGCTGGAAAAATATCCATGCTGACCCGTGACCTTAGTGAAATTTTGCCAGAATTCCAGCCGCAATTGGTGCAGCGCCTGCAAGGCAATATCAACACACTCAGCAAGCGCATCGCCTGGCACCCGCCTTGTACGCTGCAACATGGTCAACAAATACGCGGCAAGGTTGAGGGCCTGTTGACGGCGATAGGTGTCGATGTGAAGCTGTGTGCCGACAGCCATCTATGCTGCGGTTCAGCCGGTACTTATTCTGTCCTGCAACCCAAGCTCTCGTATCAATTGCGGGATAATAAGCTACGCAATCTGGAGGCGACAGATGCAGAGATGATCTTGTCGGCGAATATAGGATGCCTCACGCATTTGCAATCAGGCACAGAATTGTCGGTGCAACACTGGATAGAACTCATAGACAGGGCCTTGCAGGACTCTGTGATAAGTCAGGATTTACCTGAAGCTGTCAGTGCGCCATCCGCTGTAAATAAACCCGAGTGACACATGCCCGGCCAGCGCACACGCCTCAGCGAATGCGGGCATCCAGAGCAAAGTGTGCTGATGCCCGAGCTAGTGCATGCAGCCTATTATCGCGATTCGTACAGGGTTGAGCTTGGTCGTGGCGAACTGACAGTCAGTGATGCATTTCACGCGATTTTCATGCACAGGCCAGCATGGATGAAATTCATCATGCTCAGCCGTAATTACCTGATGTCACTATTTGGTGTTGCCGTACCAGACAAGGCAGAAATCATGCATCCACGCATGAGATCAGATTATAAAGTGGATCACTAGTGTCCCAACGTTTCTCATAGTAGAGACATCTGTTTTGGTTGATTTTCGTCATTGAGATTTCCCGATGGCGGCGTAAGTAGTTGATTTATTGGTGTTGTTTCAAACATGGTGAGACTCAGGATTTGTAGAATTTCGTAAAGACTGTGAGGCAAATGCAGACGTTTTTTGACGATAGCGATGAGTACATAAGTACAGACCGCGATCCATATTTGCGTCTTCACGGCGTTCTCGCTGGTTCCCAGAAAGGTCTTGATACGCAAATGTTGCTTGATCCACTTGAAGAACAATTCGACCTGCCAACGCTGCTTGTAAAGCGCTGCGATCATCTCCGGTTTGAGAGTGAAATTGTTGGTCAAAAAAATGATGCGTTCCCCAGTGTCGTCCTTGACGACGACACGACGCAAAGTTGCCGGGTAGTCCTTGCTTGCGTAGAAGAGCGGGAGTACGCCCGTTTGATCGCAGATAACGCTGCTCGTCGCCCGATCGACTGGCTGCGAATACCGACGCTTGAACTTGGTATTGCTTTTTGCTCTCGTGACAAAGAAGGCGCCCGCCGCATGCAGCCTGTGCAATCGGGCGAAATCCAGGTAGCCGCGATCCATCAGGTAATACGCTCCTGGCTCGATGAGCAGATCGTCGAGAATATTGACCTCGTGGGTCTTGCCGTCGGTGATATGAATGAAGCTGGGAATAGAGCCGCGCAGGTCCAGCAGTGTATGCAATTTGATGGCCGCCTTGGCGGATCGAAAAGGTGCCCACGGATACACCGATAAACACAGATCGATGGTAGTGGCATCGAACGCATAGACCGTTGCATCGAGGTCCACGCCAAATGGTTCGCTGGCATACAACGGGCGCGCCATTGCAATCAGATGTTGCACCAGATCGGCGTAAATTTGCCAGGGGCGCGTGGCGTTTGCATTGGCCAACGTATTGCGGGAAATCGTCGCGCAGCGAAATCCCATGTGGTACAGCCGATGGGGCTGGGCGCGCAAATTGACTTCGATATCGCGCAACGATTCCCGATAGGTCAACTGCGCAAAGGCCATGGCGAAGAATTGATCCAGACAGGAAAAATCCTTGACCTTGTGATCGCCCCTGTGGGCTGCGACGCATCATCGAAAAGTGGTCAGTGGCAAATACGTCATGACCTGCGAGAAAACGAGTTTGCCCTGATGCGTAGGAGCCTTTGGCGGATATCCGCAAAAAGCTCCAATTCTGCGCCTCGACGTTCAAATCGAGACCAGATAAAAACATCATTTTATGCAAACAAATCATTGACTTACAAACCCCTGATGTGAAAACGTTGGGACACTAGTGAAAGTGGATGAAAAAATAGGAGCATGGCCTATTTTTTATTTGAGTTCAGAAGAACTGGTTGCCGGACGCGACAATCGCCATCTGGATTTCCGGCTTTCGATTATGCGTGTGGAACAAGGGCAGACCGTCGCTATTGTCATATCAACGGTCTGCATCACTCACAACTGGTTTGGGCGTGCCTATATGCAACTGATACGCCCTTTTCATCGCTGGGGCTTAAAACTTCTGATACGCCAGGCAATACTGGCGGGGCGCCTGTGACTTCAGAGTTTATCTCGCGATACCTGTGTCACTCCGCCAGTAGCTTTTCTATATCATCGAGCAAGTCTTTAGGTGCAGTCTGTGGCGCATAGCGTTTGAATACTGTGCCATCTTTCTTGACCAGGAACTTGGTGAAGTTCCATTTGATGGACTGGCTGCCCAATAAGCCAGGCGCCTGGCTTTTCAGGTGCCGGAACAAAGGGTGAGCCTTGTCGCCGTTGACGTCTATCTTGTCGAATAGGGGAAAAGTCACGCCATAATTTTTTTCGCAAAAGGAACCAATTTCACCAGCCGACCCCGGTTCCTGATGACCAAACTGGTTACAGGGAAAGCCCAGTACTTCAACACCCCTGTCCTTGAACTGCTGGTAGATCGCTTCCAGTCCCTTGTACTGTGGCGTAAAGCCGCAATTGCTGGCGGTATTCACGATCAGCAATACCTTGCCTGCATATTGCTTCAGATCGACAGGTGCACCTTGTATATTATTGGCTTGGAAATCCAGCGTGCTCATACGATACCCAAATGTTTAGTACCTGCAGTCAGGTCGCGGTCTTTAGCGTCTTTGCCCTTTAACATGATGGCCAGACGCAGTTCATTGACAGAGTCGGCATTGCGCAGTGCATCTTCATACGTGATCTGGTCTGCTTCATGTAAATCAAACAAAGATTGATCGAAGGTCTGCATGCCCAGCTCACGGGACTTCTTCATGATCTCTTTGATTTCATGTACCGCACCTTTGAAGATCAGGTCAGACACCAGAGGTGTATTGAGCATGATCTCTACAGCAGCAGCACGACCCTTGCGACCTTTCAGTGGTACCAGGCGCTGAGAAATAACGGCTTTCAAGTTCAGTGACAAATCCATCAGCAATTGCTGGCGACGTTCTTCCGGGAAGAAGTTGATGATACGGTCCAGCGCCTGGTTGGAACTATTCGCATGCAGGGTAGCCAGGCAAAGATGGCCGGTTTCTGCAAAGGCAACGGCAAAGTCCATGGTTTCGCGGTCACGGATCTCACCGATCTGGATAACGTCTGGCGCCTGACGCAGGGAGTTTTTCAATGCCGCGCCCCAGTCATCAGTATCAATGCCGATCTCACGCTGGGTGATGATGCAATTCATGTGCGGGTGCACATATTCTATAGGGTCTTCGATCGTGATGATGTGACCGTAGCTGTTTGCGTTTCTGTACCCCAGCATGGCCGCCAGCGAGGTGGATTTACCTGAACCGGTAGCACCTACCATGATGACCAGACCGCGCTTGGTCATGGCAATTTCCTTGAGATTTTCTGGCAAGCCCAGGTCTTCAAGTTTGGGAATGGCCGTGGTGATTGTCCGCAAGACCAGGCCAACGCGGCCTTGCTGCATGAAGGCCGAGACGCGGAAGCGCCCGAGCCCAGCAGGACTGATCGCGAAATTACATTCCTTGGTCGATTCAAATTCTGAAGACTGTTTATCGTTCATGATAGAACGGGCCAGATCGACAGTATGTGCAGGGGACAAAGGTTGGTTCGACACTGGCGTTACCCGCCCGTCTATCTTGAAGGCAGGCGGGAAGTCTGCAGTAATAAACAAGTCTGAACCGTTTTTGCTGAGCATGAGTCTCAGCAAATCATTCATGAATTTGGTGGCCTGATCGCGTTCCATGTTCTTATCCTTTGATCTCTTAGCCTGGGAAGTTGTCTGGTGTTTTGGCTGCACCACGTGCAGTCGCCACCGAGATGACATTGCGGCGCACCAGATCAGTCAGATTTTGATCCAGTGTCTGCATGCCCAGGTTACTACCGGTTTGTATCGACGAATACATCTGCGCAATCTTGGCTTCGCGGATCAGGTTGCGTATCGCTGGTGTACCCAGCATGATTTCATGCGCTGCCACACGGCCAGAGCCATCCTTGGTTTTCAGCAGGGTTTGCGAGATGACCGCTTGCAGGGATTCTGACAACATCGAACGCACCATTTCTTTTTCTTCCGCCGGGAATACGTCAACAATACGGTCAATGGTCTTGGCAGCAGATGAGGTATGCAGGGTGCCGAATACCAAGTGACCGGTTTCAGCAGCAGTCAGTGCCAGACGTATGGTTTCCAGATCACGCAACTCACCGACCAGGATGGCATCGGGATCTTCACGCAGGGCAGAGCGCAGCGCGTTGTTGAAAGACATCGTATGCGGGCCGACTTCACGTTGGTTGATCAGGCATTTTTTGGATTCATGAACAAATTCTATCGGGTCTTCAACCGTCAGGATGTGGCCATACTCATTTTCATTGAGGTGATTCACCATGCCTGCCAGTGTCGTGGATTTGCCCGAACCGGTAGGGCCGGTCACCAGGACCAGACCACGCGGTTTTAGTGACAAATCAGCAAAGATTTTGGGCGCATTCAACTGTTCCAGCGACAAAATCTTGGACGGAATGGTACGCATGACGGCTGCGGCACCACGTTCCTGGTTAAACGCATTCACGCGGAAACGTGCCAGACCAGGGATGGAGAACGAGAAGTCGCACTCCAGCGTGTCTTCATAAGCTTTGCGCTGCGAGTCATTCATGATGTCATAGATCAACTCATGGACATCTTTATGCTCCAGAGGTGGCAAATTAATGCGCCTGACATCGCCATGTACCCGTATCATGGGCGGCAAGCCGGAGGATAAGTGTAAGTCGGAGGCATTGTTCTTGACGGAGAACGCCAGCAGTTCTGAAATGTCCATTTATAATTCCGGTAATGAAATCGTTGCTGATTGTGGGTAAGCTGCTCTAAAGCAAGATAAAAGCAATATTAAGCTGTGGAGGGGAGTTTTACCAGAAGTCCACAACGAATTAGATAGATTTTTGGTTACTGATTATGTCCTCAATTTCTGACAACTTGCAAGCCGTAAGTGCGGATATCCGCGCTGCTGCCCTCGCCAGCGGGCGCGATCCGCAACAACTACGCCTGCTGGCCGTGTCCAAGACCTTTCCTGCTGATGCCGTCATAGATGCGGCTGAGGCTGGGCAGCATAGTTTTGGTGAAAATTACCTGCAGGAAGCTTTGGAGAAGATGCAGGAAGTAAAGGCAAAAAAGCCGCAACTTCAGCTCGAATGGCATTTTATCGGCCCCATACAAAGTAATAAGACCCGCCCCATTGCCGAGCATTTTGCCTGGGTACATTCAGTCGACAGGGAAAAAATCGCCCAGCGGCTGTCGGAACAAAGGCCGGCAGAGATGCCAGCACTGAATATTTGTCTGCAAGTTAATATTAGTGGTGAGGCAAGCAAAAGTGGTGTTTTGCCAGATGAAGCTTTGGCCCTGGCGCAAAAAATCGTGTTGCTGCCAGGCTTGCGCTTGCGTGGCTTGATGGCCGTGCCAGAAGCCAGCGATGATGAACAGGTGCAAAGGCAGGCATTTCGCCAGTTGAAACAGTTGAGTGACAATATACAAGCCGCAGGCATTGCCCTGGATACCTTGTCCATGGGTATGAGTGGCGACATGCACGCAGCCATCGCAGAAGGCAGCACCATGCTCAGGATAGGAACAGCTATTTTTGGAAACCGGAACTATGCAAAATAAGATGAAAATCGCCTTCATGGGCGGTGGCAACATGGCAAATGCCCTGATAGGCGGCTTGCTCAAGAATTTGACGACGGCTGAACATATTCATGTCATAGACCTCAATCAGTCTTCCCTCGATAACTTGAGCAGCGATTTTGGTGTCAGCACAGCACTGGCTGCCGATGCCAGGCTGGCACAGATGGATGCGATTATCCTGGCTGTCAAACCGCAGCAATTGCGTGAAGTGGTGCAAGGCTTGGCACCATATATTGATAAGCAATTACTGATCTCCATCGCCGCTGGCATACGTGCAACCGATATCGCACGCTGGCTGGGTGGCTATGGAAAAATTGTGCGTACCATGCCCAATACCCCGGCACTCATAGGGCAGGGCATGACTGGACTGTTCGCCCTGGCTGCTGTCAGTGCAGAGCAAAAACAAATGGCCGAGCACATCATGCAAGCGGTCGGTGCAACAACCTGGCTGGACGATGAAAGTTTGCTGGATGCTGTTACCGCAGTATCCGGCAGTGGCCCGGCCTATGTGTTTTATTTTATTGAAGCCATGCAGCAGGCGGCAACGGAGCTTGGCCTGAGTCCTGAGCAGGGCCTGCAACTGGCAATGACGACTTTTACTGGCGCTGCGCAACTTGCCTTGCAAGCGACAGAACCTGTCAGTGTTTTACGTGAGCGCGTGACATCCAAGGGAGGTACTACCTATGCCGCCCTGACCAGTATGGAAAACGCTGGAGTCAAACAGGCTATCGTCAATGCAGTCAAGGCTGCGGCAGCCAGGGGTAAAGAATTGGGGGATGAATTCGGGCTAGTGTAATGAGGAAGGGAGAGGGTGCGCTAAGATGATTTCCCAGAGGTACTGACATCTGCGCGCACGCGTTGCAGTATATTGGCAACGCCGCGCCAGGTTTCCCAGCCCAGTATCGCTGATCTGGCAAAAGAAAATATACGCCTGGGTTTGAATATCAGTATGGCTGCAACAGCCAGACCACCGAGCAGCGGGCGCTGGCGGACGATTTGACCAGCTTTGCCAAGCAAGCCTGTGGCTACTCCTGCCATTCCCATGGATTCTTTTAACTCCTGGCAATGCATTGTCATCAGACCACGTTCTGCCTGTATCTTCAATAATAAAGCCTGACGCCGTAAGGCCAGTCTTTCCTGACGCTTGCCCATGGTCTAGCCCTGATCCTTTTGATTATCATTACTACGATTGAAGACAGAGGCATCTTTTTTCAGTTCAGCCAGGCTATGGAATAACAAGCCGGGTTTGTCACGGAACTGTTTGCGCAAGTGTAAGGCGATTCCCACAGCCAGCAGACCAAATACAGTGATTAAAGCCAGCAATACCGTATAGCGGTAAGTCGTATCCCAAAACACGGCTACCACGGTCAGTATTGCCAGCATGATGGCAATGCAGGCAAAAAACAATGCTGTCAATGACCATATCAGGCTGGAAGAAAAATGCGCAAGCTCTTCTTCCAGCTCAACCGCAGCCAGTTCCAGGCGGGTACGAACCATACTGCTCAGTGTCGCAGCAAGTTGTCCCAGCGAATCGCTGATAGCCATTGATTTTTGCTGCGCTTATCTGCTACGGCCAATCAGCAAGCCAACCAGCAAGCCTACACCGGCTGCAATACCTGCAGATTGCCATGGGTTTTCCTTGACATAGACGTCAGTGGCTTTGGCGGCTTCTTTTGTGCGTGTGACGACGATATCTTCAATGCGCTCAACTTCAGCCTTGGCATTTCTCAGGGTTTTTTCAAATTTGGCCTTGGCAGACTTGAAGCCTTCGCTGCCTTGCTGCTCGGTATTTTTCAAGAGTTCTTCTGCATCGCGGATAACCAGATGCAAGTCATTCATCAATTGTTCTTTATGTTCATCTACTGTGCTCATGGTTCATCCCTTCAGGTTGGTGAAATAATTTACAGCTTATGCTGATTATGTATGGCTACTTTGCGATATAACAAGACCACGCTTAAATCTGGTTCAGGGCAGCTAATTAAGAAATTGGCAATCTGTCAGCTTACTTTACTGCATAGTCAATGGCAATACCAGCAAAGATTGCAGCACCCAGCCAGTTGTTATTGATAAAAGCCGCAAAGCAGGCCATGCGTTCACGTTCACGTATGAGGGTGTAGTGGTAGAGCGAAAATCCGACAGCCACCCCCATGCCCGCCAGGAACCAGGTGCGCAGGCCAAATTGCCAGCCTGTCAGTGCTATCAGCATGAAGCTGAGGGCATAGCACAGCATGACGGCAAACACATCATAGCTGCCAAAGGTGATGGCAGAGGTCTTGATACCTATCTTCAAGTCGTCATCCCTGTCTACCATCGCATATTCGGTGTCATAGGCAACTGCCCAGAATACATTCGCCAGCAATAAAATCCAGGCTGCCACAGGCACGGTATTTTGCACGGCAGCAAAGGCCATGGGGATGCCAAAACCAAAGGCGATGCCCAGATAAGCCTGGGGAATGGCAAAGAAGCGCTTGAAATAAGGGTAGCTGCCTGCCACGACGACCGCCACGACAGACAATTGTTTGGTCAGTGTATTCAGGGACAGGATCAGGCAAAAAGAAATCAGCGCCAGCACTACGGCAACGCCGACGGCTTCTTTGCCAGATATCTTGCCACTGGTCAGTGGCCGCTCTGCCGTGCGTTTGACATGGAGGTCAAAGTCGCGGTCTGCATAATCATTGATTGCGCAGCCAGCAGAGCGCATCAAAGCCGTGCCCAGGCTGAAAATCACGACCAGTTGCCAGTCGGGCTTGCCATCCGAAGCTATCCACAGCGCCGCCAGCGTAGGCCAGAGTAATAAGAGTATGCCTATGGGTTTGTGCAGCCTGACCAGTTTGATATACCAGCCCAGGCGAGTCAGCAAGAAATTCATGATTCAGCTTTGTTGTTGCGCATGGCAGAATTATAAGTGTTATCTATACACGGAGTGGTGCAGAGTGATATCTTAACGATTTGCCACATTCAGCGCTTGCCTGAAAGCCTGAGTACATCATGTCATTTGCACGTCATGATATTGCAGCAAATTTACATAATCACTATAAATTACTATAGGTTTTCCGGGACTAATATGAAACTGCAAACCAAGCTGGCCTGGGCCAGTGCTGCTGTATTGATGAACCTGGCTGGCTCTGCCCATGCGGTGACCGAAATAAGCTGGTGGCATTCGATGACAGGGGCACTGGGGGACCGCGTCACCGCGCTGGCTGAGCAATTCAATAAAAGCCAGAATGAATACAAGGTCACGGCTGTCTATAAAGGCAGTTACGACGAAGCCCTGGCCGCAGGTATTGCGGCCTTCCGCGCCGGTAATGCGCCGCATATCTTGCAAGTGTTTGAAGTCGGCACGGCGACCATGATGTATGCGAAGGGTGCAGTCAAGCCGGTATCTGAAGTCATGAAAGTCGCAGGCGAGAAATTTGATGCCTCCGGCTATGTGCCTGCCGTAGCGGGTTACTACACCTCACCCAAGGGGAAATGCTGTCCTTTCCTTTCAATAGTTCAACCACGGTGTTTTACTATAACAAGGATATGTTCGCCAGAGCAGGCATGGACCCCAACAAGGCGCCATCAACCTGGCAAGAAGTCGTTGCCGCCGCTGCCCGCCTCAAAGCCAGCGGCGAAAAATGTGCCTACACCACAGGCTGGCAAACCTGGGTTCATCTGGAAAGTTTTTCAGCCTGGCACAATGTGGAGTTCGCTTCCAAAGGCAATGGTTTTGGTGGTCTCGATGCGCGCCTGACATTCAATAGTCCGCTGCATGTGCGTCATATAGAAAACCTGGAAAATTGGGCCAAGCAAGGTTACTTCACCTATGCAGGTCGCAAGAATGAGCCAGAAGCCAAATTCTATTCCGGTGAATGCGGCATGCTGACTTCGTCGAGTTCTGCCTATGGCAATGTGGCCAAGAATGCCAAGTTCAAATTTGCCGTTGCACCATTGCCTTATTATTCCGACGTCAAAGGCGCGCCGCAAAACACCATCATCGGCGGTGCTTCGCTATGGAGCATGAATGGCAAGAAGCCCGAAGAATACAAGGGCGTCGCCAAGTTTTATAAATTCCTCTCGCAACCGGAAGTGCAGGCCAAATGGCATCAGGAAACCGGCTACCTGCCGATCACCAACGCCGCCTATGAGATGACCAAGAAGTCTGGCTTCTATGAAAAAACACCAGGCCCTGGCGTCGCCGTCCAGCAAATGATTGTCAAGACCACAGACAAATCCCGTGGCATACGCCTGGGCAGTTTTGTCCAGATACGTACCATCATGGATGAAGAGCTGGAGGCTGTCTGGAGCGGCAAAAAAACAGCCAAGGCTGCACTGGATAATGCTGTTTTGCGGGGAAATGAATTACTGGATCGTTTCGAAAAAGCGAATAAGTAAAAATCTTAGGACCTCTCAACACAGAGGCACGGAGACACAGAGGGGCACAGAGAAAGTCAAAAGCTTAATTTTGAGGCTTACTTCTCTTGGGCTTACACAGATTTCCTCTTGATTTTCTCTGTGGTGCAGCAGGGGTTTCATGTGGCATGCCACATGCCTGCGTAACGAGCAGCTCTTGCAAGAGATGCTTCCCTCCTCTGTGCCTCTGTGTTGAGCCTTTTGGTCTGTCTCTAAACAATCGAGGTTTTTTTGGAAAAGCGTGCGCGGTTTTGTTCGGCCTGGTTGCCTTATCTGCTGCTCTTGCCGCAGTTGCTGGTAACTGTGCTGTTTTTTTTCTGGCCTGCAGTCCAGGCCCTGTATCAATCCGTCTTGTTGCAGGATGCCTTTGGCATGTCCATGCAGTTTGTCTGGTTTGATAATTTCAAGACACTGTTTGCCGATGAAACTTATCTGGCCGCCTTCAAGACCACGGCGCTGTTTTCCAGCCTGGTGGCTGTGCTGGGGCTTAGCCTGTCTTTGCTGATGGCGGTATTTGCTGACAGGGTGGTCAGGGGTAGTTCCATCTACAAGACCATGCTGATCTGGCCGTATGCAGTGTCGCCTGTGGTAGTGGGCGTGTTGTGGATGTTCTTGCTCAATCCTACGCTCGGTATCGTTGCCCATGCTCTGCGCCATGTTGGCATTGAATGGAATAATCTCTTGAATGGCCGCCACGCCATGATATTGATTGTCCTGGCGGCGGTCTGGAAGCAGATCAGCTATAACTTTTTATTCTTCCTCGCGGGTTTGCAATCCATACCCAAGTCGCTGATAGAAGCGGCAGCGATAGATGGTGCCGGGCCGTGGAAACGCTTCTTTACCATTGTTTTCCCGCTGTTGACGCCGACTACTTTTTTCTTGCTGGTGGTGAATATCGTCTATGCCTTTTTTGACACTTTTGCGATCGTTGAGGCGACCACCCAGGGCGGCCCTGGCAAGGATACCGAGATCCTGGTGTTCAAAGTTTTCAATGATGGTTTCAAGGGTGGCGATCTTGGCAGTGCCGCTGCGCAGTCCGTCATATTGATGAGCATCGTCATCGTCCTGACTGTGCTGCAGTTCAAATACATAGAAAAGAAAGTGCAGTATTAAGCATGATAGAGCGTCGGCCTTTTCTGGGCATGTTCAGCCACTTTATCCTGATACTTGGTGTCAGCCTGGTGGCATTTCCCATCTATGTCGCTTTTGTTGCCGCTACCCAGACGGCAGAACAATCAGCAATGGCACCTATGTCCCTGATCCCGGGTGATCAGCTCTGGGTCAACCTGCAGGCAGTGCTGGGCAGTGGTACATCGGGTAACGTCGCTACCAACCCGGTAGGGCGCATGATGTGGGTCAGCCTGGTGTCTGCACTGATGATCGCTATCGGCAAGATTTCGATTTCCATGTTGTCTGCCTTTGCGCTGGTGTATTTTCGCTTTCCTGGCCGCACACTGTTTTTCTGGATGATTTTTGTGACTCTGATGCTGCCTGTCGAAGTGCGTATCAGCCCGACTTATAAAGTGGTATCTGACTTGTCCATGCTCAACAGCTACGCCGGGTTGACGGTGCCACTGATCGCCTCGGCGACTGCGACCTTTCTATTCAGGCAGTTTTTTTTGACAGTTCCAGATGAACTGGCAGAAGCTGCCCGCATAGACGGTGCAGGCCCCTTGCGCTTCTTCAAGGACATACTGTGGCCGCTGTCGCGCACCAATGTGATTGCCCTGTTTGTCATCATGTTCATCTATGGCTGGAACCAGTACTTGTGGCCTTTGCTGGTCTCAACAGAACAGAATATGTACCCGATAGGCGTAGGCATCAAGCGCATGATTGCTGGCGGTGATGCCGCAGTCGAATGGAATATGGTGATGGCGACTCTGCTGCTGGCGATGCTGCCACCTGGGCTGGTGGTGGTCGTTATGCAGAAGTGGTTTGTTAAGGGTTTAGTGGATTCAGAAAAATAAATAAAAATAACTTATGGCACAACTACATTTTAAAAACGTCACCAAAACTTACGGCAAGGGCGATAAGGCCGTTGCTGTCATCCATGGTATTTCCATGGATATCAATCATGGTGAATTCATTGTCATGGTGGGCCCTTCTGGCTGCGGTAAATCGACGCTGTTGCGCATGGTCGCAGGGCTGGAAGAAATTACTTCTGGCGATATCGTCATTGGCGACAGGGTGGTCAATAATCTGGAACCCAAGGACAGGGATATCGCCATGGTGTTCCAGAACTATGCGCTGTACCCGCACATGAGCGTGTATCAGAACATGGCCTATGGTTTGAAGATACGCGGCTTTTCCAAAGCCGATATTGAAACCCGGGTACAAAAAGCGGCGCAGATACTGGAGCTGGGGGCATTACTGGACAGGACTCCGCGCCAACTCTCTGGCGGCCAGCGCCAGCGCGTAGCCATGGGCCGCGCCATCGTCCGTGAACCGGCAGTTTTTTTATTTGATGAACCGTTGTCAAACCTGGATGCCAAACTGCGGGTGCAGATGCGCCTGGAAATCCAGCGCCTGCACAAGGCACTGGGCACCACCAGTCTGTATGTCACGCATGACCAGGTCGAGGCCATGACCCTGGGCCAGCGCATGATAGTCATGAATGGTGGCGTGGCCGAACAGATAGGTACGCCGGCAGAAGTGTATGCGACACCGGCCACGACTTTCGTCGCCAGTTTCATCGGTTCACCACCAATGAATCTCTTGCGTGGCAAACTGACTGAGAGCGGCAGGCAGATGCAGATAGGCCAGACGCTGGTGTCACTGCCGCTGGTACAGAGCGAAGCAGAGCGCGTCGCCAACCGTGAGCTGGTACTGGGTGTGCGTCCAGAACATTTGTTCGTAGGCATGCCTGGCCTGCCACTGGAAGTACAACTGGTAGAGTCGCTGGGGGCAGATTTGCTGGTGCATGGTCTTTGCGGTGGTGAACCCGTGGTCATACGTACGCCTGCGGGCACGGTAGTAGAGGCAGGTCAGCGTACGACAGCAGGTTTTGCTGCAGATGTCGTGCACTGGTTTGATCCTGTTACCACCAAACGCATTTGAGCGTTTGAAACAGGGAGCAAACCAATTTCAGGATCAGGCAGTCGATCAGACAATCAGCGCCGCTTTGCGCTTTTGCTGTTGTTTTAAAAAATCTGAACGTACACTGGCGCGGCTGGGTGCGCTATTGAGCCCATTGGCTTTGCTGATGGCTGGCGTTTGCTGTTCGCTTTTTTGCCCGCAAATATAACCCAGCCCAAACACCGCGAACGTTAGCAGCGTGGCTATTGCATACCTGCGTATGGTTTCACGTCTGCTGCTGTTCATACTGGCATCACTTCCTGTTTGCATTCCTGACCCCTTTGGACTGAAGCTTGAATATTTGCATGGGCAGCGAATTTCAATCTTGAGACGCTTGCTATTGAACTTCATGCCGCTTTTGCAGGTCGAAGTGTCGCAATAATTAAAAAAACGTACCAGAAAATTGCAGGAAGAATAGTTAATTAATCTGTTTGGTACTGAATTGCGGTACTATTTGCGAAATTTTACATTTAGTCAGGAAGCCTTCATGAGTTCTCCCGAATTGGTCTTGAAAGTCTTGCGCTCAGAATTGCGCGCGGCAGGCGTGACTTACAAAATGCTGGCAGACCGTATAGGCATGAGTGAGTCCAGCATGAAGCGCATGTTCGGGCAAAGGGATATGAGCCTGTCGCGCCTGGCAGAAATCTGCAAGGCCTCAGGCATCGCCATGGAAGATGTATTGCGCCAGGCTGCCGATGTCACGCCGCATGCTGATACCCTGAGCCTGGCACAGGAACAATCGCTGATGGCCGACCCCAAATTATTGCTGGTAGCGATTTGTTGCCTCGGGCATTGGACGTTGGAACAAATCATAGAAACCTATCATTTGTCTGAGGCTGAATGTGTCCTGCACCTGATCGCACTCGATAAACTTGAAGTCATAGAATTGCGGCCCCTTAACCGGTATCGCCTGAAAGTGTCGCCAGCTTTCCACTGGCGTCCTGATGGCCCGGTACAGCAGTATTTCAGGGATGTCGTCGTCGGTGATTATTTTGATGGCAGCTTTGCCGGACAGGGGGAGACTTTGCTCTTTGTACCAGCCCGGGTGTCATCGCACAGCGCCATGGAGATGGTGCAAAAGATACAGCAACTGGCTGCCGAGCTGGCACGTCTGCATCAGGACGACCGCCGCCTGAGACCAGAAGAGCGCGATGGCTTTACCTTGCTGGTGGGCTTCCGTTCCTGGGAATTCTCTGCCTTTACGGCACTGCGCCGTCCTGAGACGGCAGCGCCAGTCAAAGGACTGACGCATCAGATTCACCAGATAGGCCCGAGGAAAAGATAAAGCGAAGAGCCATTGCCGCGCGTTGCCCCGGCACCAAAGAACAGCGGACCAAAACGCGTTTCAACAGAGACAAAGGCGCTGGCTGCCTGCTTGAGGGAACTAAGGCGTAGTGCCTGGCCATTGCCATAAGAATTGCCCGCTTCCAGCGAGAACCCTGTCCGTATCGCACCGCCTATGGTGGTTGGCAAAGAACCGATTTTACGCGCTATGACGAAGCGGCCAAAAGCTGTAGCGTCACCAGCAAGTGAGTTGTTCGCCGTGCCTGACAGACGCAAGAAACCGCCGAGCGGGTTAGGTGCGCCACCACGTTCTGAACGGTTCCATTCTCCATATAAATGCCCGGCCCAATCCCCAAGCCGGAAGGCTGACAAAGCATCGATTTGCGATTGTGCCTGTGAACGCTCACCGGGATTTTGCGCAGGTGTTTGTTCCCAGGAGGAGGTGACCAGATAACCCCGGCTGGGGTTGGCCAGCGAATCCAGGGTATCCAGACGGAAGCGCAAGAAGCGCGTGGTGCTGTAATAGCGCAGGCTATCCTGATTGGCAACCGCGGGCAATAAAATATCGACTTTGCCAAAACCACGGCTGACCCCCGCTTCTATGGTGCCCCAGTTATCCAGTTGTCGTCCAAAAACCAGGGTGCCCTGGGTGCCACGCACGCCTACGCGCAAGGCCTTGCGCCCCTCTTGATACAAATCCAGGCTACTGCCATTGTATTCAAGCGAAGGGGCCACATACCAGGGTGAGCCAGAAGCCAGCGGTTGCCAGAACTGCGAGCCCAACTGGCGCTGGCTGCCTATGCGGGCAAAGGTACGTAATTCTGCACCATAACTATTGAGTGAGGATGCGATATGCAAGACGCTCAGGCCAAAGCGGTTTTCATCTGCAAAATCACTGGTCAGCTCAAGACCTACCCGCAAGCGGTTGCGGCTGGAATTGGATTCTGATGGCTTGATCAGCACATTGCGTTTACCATCTTCATCGCTGATGACAGTTTCTATATTGTCGATATCACCGCGCCCGTACAGCTTGCCCGAGGCTTGCCTGATCTGCTCTTGCGACAAGATCTGACCCTCTTTCAAACCCGTTTGCGCGATCAAGGCCTGCGGGTTGATATAGCGCGGACCTTCGACCTCTATCTTTGCGAGTGGCAGTTTATCGGCAGTATTTCTGGCAGTTTGCCCCGCGTTAGAGCGCTGGTATTCAAAGACGGCATATTGCTCATCCGGCACGCGTAAGGCGCTTAACTGTGTGGCCATTTTATTGGTGGCGATTTCACCTGCCTTGATGGTCTGCTGATACAGTCCAAAATCAAGAAAGCTGGTGCCTGATAATTCCGGCGCAATCAGCACATCGGATTTGCGCAAGTCCTTGATAGAGCGCTGCACGTTTTGCTCAGTCAGGATTTGCAGCATCTGCTTGGTGACGTCGATGGCGCTGTTAAGCTCATGCTCCTTCGCCAGTGGCGTGCCCACATTCACGGCAATGATGATATCCGCCCCCATGGCGCGTGCCAGTTCCACTGGCAAATTGCTGACCAGGCCACCATCAACAACCAGCTTCTGCTTGATACGCACAGGTGCAAACACACCCGGCAGGGCCAGCGAGGCACGCATGGTCATCAGCAGGGGGGTGTCATTCAATTCCACCATCTCGCCAGTCAGCAAATCAGAGGCAACAGACAGAAAGGGCAGGGCCAGCTGGTTGACTGGCTGGTCACGCATGCCTTCAGGCATCAGGCGTGTCAGGGCATTTTCCAGGGCGGCATTGCCGGCAGCTGCCGGGGGCAAAAATACGCCAGACTTGGTCACCGCAAATTCTATGCGCGAAGGCAGCATCAAGTCTTCTTCCTTGCGGCGGAAATCCAGGTCATAACGGGCGGGACGGTCGGCCAGCACGCTGTCCCAGTCAGTTTCCTTGACGATTTGCTCCAGTTCATCGGCTGAGCGCCCGGCAGCATAGGCACCACCAACGACGGCACCTATGCTGGTGCCAACCACCATATCCACAGGCACACGCATTTTGCGCAAGGCGCGCAATACGCCTATATGGGCAAAGCCACGCGCACCGCCGCCTGACAGTACCAGGGCGACTTTGGGACGGCTGGGTTGGCCATTGGCAGCAGGGCTGGAGTTTGTAGCGTCGCCGACGACTTGCGCCTGGCTGTCAAAGGTAAACAAGCTGGCTGCCAGGCAGGCAATGACCAACAGAACTCGGGACAATGACATGAACTGAAGCTTTCTGTAGAAATGTGGTGTACGGGTCTGTTGTTACAGACCGCAATCACCAGCATGTTTCGCAAAAGACCGCAGTATATACGTATCGCCTTGTCCAATGATGAGCAGTTTGCTAATTCAGTGTTTCCGGTTTGATCGTCGGGTTTAATTGCCCAGCTTGGTTATCTCGTTCAGTTATCCTCATTAACCAGTGCGGTCAGGATATGGTCGCGCCAGACGCCATTGATCTTGAGATAAGACTTGGCATAGCCTTCTTTTTCAAAGCCCAGACGCTCCAGCAAAGCGCCGCTGCGCTGGTTTTCCGGTACATAGTTGGCCATGACGCGATGCAGCCCCTGCTCTTGGAACATATAGGCTATGCCAGCCCGTACGGCTTCCTGCATATAACCCTGGCCTTGCTGCTGTTCTGCAATGGCATAACCCATGTGGCAGGCATGAAAAGCGCCGCGGACAATATTGCTGAAATTGCAGATGCCTATCATGGTCTGGTCCTGGCACACAGCAAAATGCATGACCAGTCCAGCGTCCATGAGACGGGAACTGGCCAGCAGTCTTTCTTCACATTTTTCCAGTGAGAAAAAATCTTCATCGCGGGCCGGTTCCCATGGTGCCAGGTGGGCACGGTTGAGCAGCAAATATTGCTGCATCATGGGGGCATGTTCGGGCATCAATACCCGTAATTGCAGACGCGCAGTCGCGATTGCTTCTTTATTCATAGTGCGAGGGATAAGATTATTGAG
Source organism: Undibacterium sp. KW1 (assembly GCF_009937955.1). Taxonomy (NCBI): domain Bacteria; kingdom Pseudomonadati; phylum Pseudomonadota; class Betaproteobacteria; order Burkholderiales; family Oxalobacteraceae; genus Undibacterium; species Undibacterium sp. KW1. The sequence continues at coordinate 1,028,562 of NZ_AP018439.1, forward strand.
TGCTTGCCGCTTCATCGAGCATGGTCACGCCAGGCAGGTCGCAAGCCAGCACAGCCTTGCGTATCGCTTCAATCGCCGCCTGACGGGTAAAACTCTTGCGCCAGGCAATCACGACGCGACGGTCTGGTGCCGGTGCAGTGAAAGGCAGGTAGCGCAACATGCCATCTTTGGCATCCATGTCAGGTACCGACGCCATCGGCAATACCGTGATGCCTATGCCGGACGCCACCATGTGGCGTATGGTTTCCAGTGATGAACCTTCAAAGGTCCTGGCAATGCCGTCACCCGTTGTCGAGAAGCGCGACATTTCCGGGCAAACCTCCAGCACCTGATCGCGGAAGCAATGGCCATTACCCAGCAAGAGCATGGTTTCTGACTTCAATTCTTCGGCTGACACTTCATCGCGGCCTGCCCAGGCATGGTCTTTTGGCATGGCAACCACAAAAGGTTCGTCATACAGCGGCTGTATCATCATGCCCTGATCAGGCAGGGGCAGGGCCATGATGGCAGCATCAAGCTCACCCTGGCGCAGTAGCTCCATGAGCTTCACAGTGAAATTCTCTTGCAGCACCAAAGGCATCTGCGGCACCTGCTGTATCATGGTTTTCACCAGGGTAGGCAGCAGGTAGGGGCCTATCGTATAAATGACGCCAAGGCGGAAAGGGCCAGCCAGCGGGTCTTTGTTTTGTTTGGCGATTTCCTTGATGGCGGCGGTTTGTTCCAGCACACGTTCAGCCTGGGCAACAATCTGTGCACCTAGCGGGGTGGTGGATACCTCGGTGCCGCCACGTTCAAAAATAGTGACGCCCAGTTCATCTTCGAGTTTTTTGATGGCGACAGACAGCGTAGGCTGGGCGACAAAACAGGCTTCTGCCGCATGGCCAAAATGTTTTTGCCGGGCTACGGCAACAATATATTTTAATTCTGTAAGTGTCATGACGTTAGTTTGGCACAGACTGAGAGCAGCGTCAGCAAGTGCTTTGTACAGGTAGCAAATTTTTTCCTGAATTTAACAATGACAGGGGGAGTATTTTTTAACAATCATACCGTATATACGATATTTGGCTGTTTTGGCGCATACTCTGCCAGAAACTAAATTGTGGATGTGATACTTGCTATTTTCAAAACGCTTGATCTGGCGCAGTATGTCCAGCTTCGCTTGTGCTAAGCGACCGGGGAGTGCGGGGAGTGGCTAGATGTGCCACTCCCTTTTAAATCTGCAGATGCTTCTCTGTATTCAGCTCAGCCTTTAGACTGGCTCATGGCCTTGGTTAGCTCCAGGTGACCTTGTGCCGCACCGCTTTCTGGCACAGCCTCTCCATCACGCTGGCGCACTTCCGCCAGACGCGCAGCCAGTTGCTCAGGTGCATCATCCCCACGACCCACCCAGACACCCTGGGTCAGCGTGATATTCGCGGCTTCAAAACTGCCTGCGCCTGCGCACAGGATGGCGCGGGAGGGGCTTGCTCAGACGCCAGCACCAGCATCGCAGGTACCACATCTGATGGTTGCAACGCCGCCAGGAACTCTGCCGGGAACAGGCTTTCAGTCATGCGGGTTGCCGCCGTCGGTGCCAGGCTATTCACGCGGATATCATACTTGGCCCCTTCCAATGCCAGCGTCTGCATCAGCCCGACCAGGGCCAGCTTGGCAGCACCATAGTTGGATTGGCCAAAATTGCCATACAGGCCGGACGAAGAAGTCGTCATCACGATGCGGCCATATTTTTGTTCTGTCATGATGGCCCAGACTGCCTTGCAGCAATGCACCGCACCCATCAGATGCACATCCAGCACCAGTTTAAAGTCGGCGATATCCATCTTGGCAAAGCTCTTGTCGCGCAAGATACCGGCGTTATTGACCAGGATATCAATCCGCCCCCATTGCGCCATGGTCTCTGCCACCATGGCTTGTACCGCTTCAAAATCGGTGACCGATGCGCCATTGGCTATCGCCTCGCCACCAGCCGCACGGATTTCTTCGACCACGGCAAGTGCTGCGGCAGATGAACCGCCGGAACCATCACGCGCACCACCCAGATCGTTCACGACCACTTTGGCACCTCGCGAAGCCAGCGCCAGCGCATGTTCACGCCCCAAACCACCACCTGCACCGGTCACGATGGCAACACGGCCTTTGAAGTCTATTGTCATTTTTTCTCCTGTTGTAATTTGAAGTCGTGGGCAGACTCAGCCCTGAGATGCCGAGTGTATGCTATTTTTTTGGAGATGTAGCGGCAGGCAGCTCAGTTTTTTAGACGCTGGCGACTAAACAGCCTTTGCGCCGATTTTCTTTTGCATGATGATCGCGCCACCAAATTCCGGGTTCAGCTCATACGGCGCAAAGCCTTCTGCGCGATACAGATTCTGTGCACGAGTATTGCCCTCCAATACTTCCAGCGTCATCTTGCAATAACCCAGTTGTTCGGACAATGCAGTCAGGTGCTGCATCATTTGATTGCCTATGCCCTGGCCGCGAAAATCAGGGTGCACGGCAAAGTCGTGGATGTTCAATAAAGACTTGCAGGCAAAGGTGGAGAAGCCTTCTATGCAAATCGCAAAACCGGCAACCTGCTCATTCACATAAGCGAGTATGGCGCGCACGGTATTGCGTTTCTTGAGTTCGCTAATGAGATTGGCTTGTGCATAATCAGACAGCGATTCGCCACCACCCATGGGATCAAGCGCATACATATTAAGCATGCTGACCAGGTCTTTGGCATGCTGTGGATTATTGACATCAACATTAACGATATTCAGCATAGGTTTTTATACTCGTAAAAATTCTTCTTTATATCCAAGCCAGCGCTCCAGATGAGCGGCAACGGTGACAGGGTCATTTTTTAATAATTCATCGGCCAGATTGCGTGCCTTATCGACCAGCCATTGATCGGTTTCGAGGTTGGCAAAGCGTAACATGGCTTCACCGGATTGGCGTGCACCGAGGAATTCACCGGGGCCGCGCAATTCCAGGTCCTTGCGCGCAATTTCAAAGCCATCATTACTTTCGCGCATGGTGGCCAGCCTTTGCTTGGCTGTGCCACCCAGCGGGCCCTGGTAAAGTAGCAGACAAACACTGGCCGCCGCACCACGGCCTACACGGCCACGTAACTGATGTAATTGCGACAGGCCAAAACGCTCGGCATGTTCTATCACCATCAGGCTGGCATTCGGCACATCAACGCCAACTTCAATCACGGTGGTAGCCACCAATACCTGACTGTCATTGCGGATGAAGGCCTCCATGGTGGCCTGTTTTTCTGCCGGTTTCAGGCGGCCATGTACCAGACCTACTTTCAATCCCGGCAAGGCTTCAGCAAGCATGGTGTGCGTGTCAGTTGCTGTTTGCAGTTGCAGGGTTTCTGATTCTTCTATCAGTGGGCATACCCAATAAACTTGTTTGCCTTCCTGCCCTGCAGCCTGCACGCGGGCAATGACTTCATCACGGCGGTTCTGGTCGATAACACGGGTGACGATAGGTGTGCGGCCTGGTGGCAGTTCATCAATGACCGACACTTCCAGATCAGCGTAATACGTCATCGCCAGTGTGCGCGGGATAGGCGTGGCCGACATCATCAGTTGATGTGGCACCTTACCCGCCTCGGTCTTGTTGGCCAGGTTCAGGCGCTGGCTGACGCCAAAGCGGTGTTGTTCATCAACGATGACCAAGCCCAACTTCTTGAATTGCACGCTGTCTTGTATCAGAGCGTGGGTGCCTATCACCAGTTGTGCTTCGCCAGAAGTGATCAATGCATTTGCCGCGTCTTTTTCTTTTTTCTTCAGGCTGCCGGTCAGCCAGGCTGTTTTTACACCCAGCGGTTCCAGCCAGGCGGCGATTTTCCTGAAGTGCTGTTCGGCCAGAATTTCTGTCGGCGCCATCAGCGCTGCCTGAAAACCATTGTCTATGGCTTGCGCTGCTGCCAGTGCCGCAACGATGGTTTTACCGCTGCCTACGTCGCCCTGCAACAGGCGTTGCATGGGGAAGGCTTCACGCAAGTCATCGCGTATCTCTGCCAGCACTTTCTCCTGAGCCTTGGTCAGTGAGAATGGCAGGTTAAGCAAAAAGGCATTGCTGAGTTCACCGACCAGTGGCAGGGCATTTGCGCCTTTGCTGCGACGGGTGATTTGCGCACGCTTTAGTGATAATTGCTGGGCCAGCAGTTCATCGAATTTCATGCGTTCCCATGCCGGGTGTTCGCGCTCGATAAGGCTATGCTGATCGACATCTGGCGGTGGATTGTGCAGGGTGCGTATGCTGCTTTCAAAATCCTGCAAATGCAGGGCGGCCAAGCGTGCAGGCGACAGGGTGTCGCGCCAGTTGACGCGTGTCATGGCATTGGCAATTGCCTTGCGCAATAAAGCTTGTGGCACGCCCTCGCCAGATGGATAAACAGGTGTCAATGCAGTCGGCAACGGTGCGCCTTCATTGACGATCTTGTAGTGGGGATGCACCATCTCTGCGCCAAAGAAGCCGTGGCGTAATTCACCACGCGCCCGTACCCGCACACCTACCGCCATCTGCTTGGTCTGGCTGCCATAAAAATTCAGGAAGCGCAGTACGACCTGGCCACTATCGTCAGCAATAGTCACGACCAGCTGGCGGCGCGGGCGATACTGGATATCGCATTCTGTGACCACGCCCTCGACCTGTACGCTGCTGCCACCACGGAAAGAGGCATCGCGCATGCTGACGATTTCAGTTTCATCTTCATAGCGCATGGGCAGGTGCAAGACAAAATCCATGTCCTTGCGCAAGCCCAGTTTGGCAAGTTTTTCACTTGCCTTGGCAGCGGTATTGGCCGGACTTTTGGCTTTCTTGACAGGCTTATTGGTGCCGGACTCCGGCTGTGCATGGCCGCCAGCCATGGCTGCATCAGCTTGTGTATTCTTTAACTCTACGCTAGCACTTTGGTCTTCAGCGGCCATGAGGTGTAAAATGGTGGGTTTTGCTGTCAGCTTACTTTTTCAGGAAATTCACAAAACCCTGGTTGCAGGCTGTTTGCCTGTGATCTTACCCGGGTTTGCTACGATAGTGTGCATTCTACTGGTATTTTATACAGTGTAAAGTAGCTTTATGTCTGTTTTTCCTGTTTTACCCCTGATTTTTGTAGATTTTTTGCATGCCTTACTCCCTAAGTGATTTTGATTTTGAACTGCCTGAAGCCCTGATCGCGCAAACACCTTTGCCTGATCGTACCGCTTCACGTCTCTTGCATGTAGATGGCGATAGCCTGGTTGACAGGCATTTTGCTGACATCATCAACCAGCTCAATGCCGGTGATTTGCTGGTGTTTAATGATACTCGTGTCTTGAAAGCCCGTTTCTTTGGTGTCAAGGAGAGCGGCGGCAAGATACAGATGCTGGTAGAGCGCGTACTGTCGAATAATGACAAGGAGCGCAGTGTGCTGGCACAGATGCGTGCTTCCAAGTCGCCACTGCCAGGTAGCAAAATCCGCCTGGCAGACAGTTTTGATGTCGTCGTCGGTGAGCGCGTCGGTGAGTTTTTCACCCTGTATTTCCCGTCAGATATCTTCACGCTGCTGGAAACATTCGGTCGCCTGCCCTTGCCGCCGTATATAGAACATGATGCTGATGACTTTGACGAGCAGCGTTACCAGACCGTGTATAACCGCGTGCCGGGTGCGGTAGCTGCTCCAACGGCTGGTCTGCATTTTGACGAGGCGCTGTTGCAGCGTTGCCAGGACAAGGGCATCAAACTCGCCTATGTAACCCTGCATGTGGGCGCAGGCACTTTCCAGCCCGTGCGTACCGAGAATCTGGCAGATCACCAGATGCACAGCGAATGGTATACCGTGCCGGATGAAACCGTGGCAGTTGTGCAGGCCACCAAAGCCGCAGGCGGCAAAGTGGTGGCTGTCGGTACCACCAGTATGCGCGCACTCGAGTCTGCTTCACAAACTGGTGCCTTGCAGGCAGGCAGCGATGATACCCGCCTGTTCATCACGCCAGGTTATGTATTCAAAACCGTGGACAGGCTTATCACCAATTTCCACTTACCAAAATCCACTTTGATGATGCTGGTATCGGCATTTGCCGGTTATGATCGCGTCCGCGCTGCCTATGCTCACGCTATCGCTCAACAATATCGTTTTTTCAGCTATGGCGATGCCATGCTGCTGACCAATTCCTCCGGGGAAGACCATGCTTGAATTTACACTGATTAAAAAAGATAAAACTACTGCCGCGCGTCGTGGCCGTGTCAAAGTCAACCATGGTGAAATCGAAACGCCTATCTTCATGCCGGTGGGTACTTATGGCTCGGTCAAGGCGATGTCGCCGCTGGAGCTGAAAGAGATCGATGCGCACATCATCCTTGGCAACACCTTTCACCTGTGGCTGCGCCCGGGCACTGAAGTACTGAACAAATTTGGTGGCCTGCATGGTTTCATGGGCTGGGATAAACCTATCCTGACTGACTCAGGCGGTTTCCAGGTATTTTCGCTGGGTGCGATGCGCAAGATCACCGAAGAGGGGGTCAAATTTTCTTCTCCTATCAGTGGTGAGCGCCTGTTTTTGTCTCCAGAAATTTCCATGCAAATCCAGCGTTCGTTGAACTCTGATATCGTCATGCAGTTCGATGAATGCACACCATACGAAATCGATGGTAGGCCAGCGACGACTGAGGAAGCAGGTAAATCCATGCGCATGTCTTTGCGCTGGGCCAAGCGTTCTATCGATGAATTCAACCAGGGCGAAAACCCGAATGCCTTGTTCGGCATCGTCCAGGGCGGCATGTTTGAACACCTGCGCGATGAATCCCTGGCTGGCTTGAATGAACTGAATTTCCACGGTATCGCCATCGGTGGCTTGTCTGTGGGTGAGCCCAAGGAAGACATGATGCGCGTACTGGCGCACGTTGGTCCCAAGTTACCAGAAAACAAACCGCATTACCTCATGGGCGTCGGTACACCTGAGGATCTGGTAGCCGGGGTTGCCAATGGCATAGACATGTTTGACTGTGTCATGCCCACCCGCAATGCGCGCAACGGCTGGATCTTCACCCGCTTTGGCGATATCAAGATCAAGAATGCGCGTTACAAGGAAGACAAAGAACCGCTGGATGCAACTTGCGAATGCTATGCCTGCAAGAATTTCTCACGCGCTTACCTGCATCATTTGCACCGTACCGGTGAAATCCTGGGTGCACGTTTGAACACTATCCATAATCTGCATTACTACCTGGATTTGATGAAAAACATTCGCAAGGCGCTCGACGATGAACGCTTCCCTGAGTTTGTCCAGCAGTTCCATGCAGATCGCGCGCGCGGCGTTTGACGTAGTGTCTTATTGATTGTCTTATTTAATACGGTAAATAATGACGGACTGATCAGTAATACGAATTATATTCAGGCCGCTTGCAGGCAAAATGACGCTCTCGTCCGAGTGGACAAATGAATACTAGAGGTCTGATATGAATTATCATCCCGTCATTATTGCCGGCGGCGGCATTTCTGGTCTGTATTGCGCCTGGCGTCTGGCCTTGTCCGGGCAAAAAGTCGTGGTGCTGGAAGCCTCATCTGACCGCTGGGGTGGCCGCATAGAGACTGAAGATCTCGATGGCTTCATCGCTGAATGGGGCCCTATGCGTTTCGAGCCCACCCTGCAGCCGCGCTTCGATAAATTGTGCCGTGACCTGGGTGTCAAACTGACCGAGTTCAGTGGCCCAGAAGGTGAAGAGGTCAATGCCCCCACCTATGATTTGCCCGCAGAAGAAATGGGGCTCAATTCCCTGCAACTATTGAAGCGTGGCATCATGCTGGTCATGGGGCAAGACCCAGAAGACCAGGCCTGGATAGATGCCCAGACTGAGGCTGACTACCAGCGCATGCGCAAACATGCGCAACTCAATGGCCAGCCGCTGTGGAGCATGGGCTTCTGGAACGCCATGTCTGCCGAAGGTGCGCTCAGCCACCTGGCGCTGACCAAGCTGCGTGATACTGGCACCTTCTATCACATGATCCCGGAAAACCTGAACGCGATAGAGTGGATCATCTGGTGGCTGCGCGCCCTGAAAACCGTGGGCCAGCAACTGGCCAGCGTTGATGGCGGCACGGCAAAACTGACAGAGAGCCTGATGGCCAAATTACGCGGCCTTAGCAATGTCACTCTGGCCGGTGGTCATATGCTCACCAGTTTCAAGCAAATCGCCATGGGCCAGCCCCGGCTGGAGCTCGATGTACATACCAAGAACGGCAATATACAGTTGCAGACCGACAGGCTGATCCTGGCCTTGCCAAGAATGCCGCTGGTGAAACTGGCGTCCTGCCTGCCTGAACACGTCTCTTCACAGCTTGATGCGGTGAATGGCTTCCCCATGCTGAAATTGTTCTTCGTGACAGATTCACCCTGGTGGGATTATTCACAGCGCCCGCAACAATACGCGAGTTGTCTGCCTACCCGTGAAATCCATTATTTCCGCCGCCCGCAAGGCCAGGACAAGGATGGTCATGGCATGGTTTTGCTGTACATGGACCGCCCATCGACAGAATTCTGGAAACACTATGTCATGGAAACCGACAAACATGACCGCGCCGAGATAGACCAGAACGTCAAGATCGTTGATGCCTTTTCCCTGTTCGTCGCGCGTGATGTGAAACGCCTCGTCGATATCAAGCGCTCAGGCCTGAAACTGACTGACCAGGCCCAGCACATGTTTGAAGAAAAATCGCTGGAAGATACCCGCGACTTCATCAAGAATTCCATTGTCACCTATGGCATACGCGACTGGGCCAGGGCTCCCTATGGCGCGGCCAATCATGGCTGGCAACCGGGTGTGCGTTCCTGGAAAGTCATGGACGTGTTCAAGGCCTTTGACTTTGGCAGCGGTGCCAAGAATATCCACATCGTTGGCGAGGCATATTCCGATTACCAGGGCTTTGTTGAGGGAGCTTTGAATACCTCGGAACTGGCTTTGGCGACTATACGTTCCAACTAACGCAGAAAAAACCAGCAGGCAAGGCAGCAAGCGCAAGTTTGCTGCCTTTTTTCTTTTTATCATGCATTTTAAATGAGAGAAATATTGCTACATACCAAAGTATTGAAGTCAAATGCAAGAATGACAATCCAGGGGAAGCTTGTTACACTTTGCGCAGATCATATTGATCCTGGCCATCTGGCAAGCAAGTAATTCACACGGAGGAAGTTTGTGAGTAAAAGTACGAAACTGATTGCAGTAGTCGCGGTTCTGGCAGTGGCATATCCTGCTGCCGCCTGGTACACCGGAAAAAGTGTAGAAGCCAAGCTGACAGAATCCAGCCAGAATCAGGCTAAATCTTCTCCCTATGTCAAAGTCATCAAGCAAGATTATCAGCGCGGTATCTTTTCTTCTACCCAGGATACGACGCTGGAGCTGACTTTCCCCGGCATGAAAAAACCGGATTTTCCCATGCCGGGTGCTGACACCGGTGCTGACACAAATGCTGCTGAGCAGCCAGCTACCGATAATCCTGCAACGGCAGCTAGCCCTGCAGCAGAACCTGCTGTGGCAGAGAAGGCGTCGAAACCGCTGCAGATACATTTCATTAACCACATCCAGCATGGCCCGCTGCCTGCATTCCGTGGTTATGGTGCGGCCCTGATCAAGACAGAACTGGTGCTGGATGCAGAAAGCAAGGCGCAGCTTGCCAAGCTGTTTGGTACTGCCAACGCACTTGAGATCACTTCCCGCCTCAATTATGGTGGCAGTGGCCGTGTCAGTATTTCCAGCCCGGCATTCAATACCGTCATGGAAAAAGACAAGGAAAAAGTCAACTGGCAGGGCTTAAGTCTGGAAGTTGGCTTTGAAAAAGATTACAAGGCATTTAATGTCGTCATGAGTGCCCCTGGTTTGACCGTCGATGGGCTGGAAGGTCAGTCATTCAAACTGGGAGCGGTCAGCCTCAAAGGTGAAGTAACGCAGGCTTATCCAGGTACCCGACTTTATTTGGGCAAGACTGAAACCACTGTTGCCAATATCAGCTATACCGATAAAGTCGAAGCCAAGAAAAGTTTTACTCTGGATCAGTTCAAGCTCGGCACTGAAGCCAATATGAAAGATGAGCTCATGGACTTTGTCGCCAGGATAGGCGTTGCCAAACTCAGCTTTGATAATCAAGAGTTTACTGATTTCCATTACGACTATGGTGTAAAGCGCATTCATGGCCCATCCCTGGCAAAAATTTCTGTTGCCTATACCGATGTGATGAGCGCGCCTGGTGATCCTGACAAAAGAGCTGCCCTGACAGCCGTGTGGGATGAAGTTGCGGCTATTGTTTTGCAAAAAGAACCAGAGCTGGTGCTGGAGCGCCTGAGTGTCATGACGGTCGATGGCGAGGCAAAACTCGCAGGTTCTGCCAAGCTTGCAGGTGCAACAGCGGCAGATACAGCCAACCCTATGTTGCTGCTGCCAAAATTGCAAAGCAACCTGGATGTGACTTTGACAGAAGCGCTGGTCGCCAAACTTGGCGGGGCGAGCCAAAAAGATCCGGAAGCCCAAAAAGCTGCCCAGGCTGCCATGGCCCAACAAATACAGGCTTTCGAGGGCCAGGGTTTTATCACCCGCAGCGGCAAACTGCTGAGTTCCAAAATCGAATGGAAGCAGGGCGCTTTGACCATCAACGGCAAACCATTTAGCAAGCAATAAGTATTGCTGTTGTAAAATTTGCATTTATTCGGTCTATGCAGGCAATCATGCGGGTGCCCCGATGATTGCCTGCCTTTTTTTGCGCGGCTTTCTTTACAGATATCCCGACAATTTCCAGCATTTCGCATGGGCGATGCTAAAATACGCCGCTTTGCCGATTGAAAAATAGGCATTTGGTGCTATATACCAGGAATTGAGCAATAATTGCGGCAATTTATATCCGGGTTTTAGCCAGGAAATTAGAATTTCATTATTAAAATGACAGGAGTCTGAACGTGTTTATTTCCAATGCTTACGCACAAGCAGCCGCTGGCGGCGATCTCCAGAGCAATCTGCTGACTATGTGGCCTTTGCTCCTGATGGTAGCAGTAATGTATTTCCTGATGATACGCCCTCAGATGAAGCGTCAGAAAGAGCAAAGGGCAATGATGGATGCCCTGGCAAAGAATGATGAAGTGGTCACAGCAGGCGGTATCCTGGGTAAAGTAGTCAAGGTCAGTGATGCCTATGTGACCATAGAAATCGCCAACGGTACAGAAGTGGTCGTACAAAAGATGTCCATCACCATGATGCTGCCCAAGGGCACGATTAAAGCGATTTAATCAGCAAAACACGGCAACGCAGTCCAAAAATAAACTGGGCTGCGTTGTGCTTTTTTAGCTTCCAATTATTTTCCCCATTATGAATCGCTATCCACTCTGGAAGTACATACTGATTCTGATCGCCTTGCTGTTTGGTGCTTTGTATACTGCGCCAAATTTCTTTGGCGAATCACCTGCAGTGCAAGTCAGTAGCGGTAAAGCCACCGTCAAAGTCGAATCTGACATGGCTGGCCGTGTAGAAAAAGCGCTGGAACAGGCTGGCCTGAAAAGCAAGGATATCTCCTATGAATATAACGGTGTGCAAGGCACAGTCCGCGCCCGTTTTGAAGATACGGATACTCAGTTCAAGGCCAAGGCAGCTCTCGAAAAAGCCCTGAACGCTGATCCCGCTGATCCTACTTATACGCTGGCCTTCAACCTTTTGGCGAATACGCCAAAGTGGTTGCAAAATCTGCATGCACTGCCTATGTTCCTGGGCCTGGATTTGCGTGGCGGCGTGCATTTCCTCATGCAGGTCGATACCAAGGCTGTCATGAACAAGCGCATGCAAAGCCTGGTCTCCAGCGTGCGTAGCAATTTGCGTGAAAAAGAAGTGCGCCATGCGGGCTTGAACCGTGAAGGTGACCTGATTAAGGTCAAGTTCCGTGATGCAGAAGAACGTACCAAGGCCAAGAATGTCTTGCTGTCGCAGATGACAGATGTCGATTTGCTCGACACCGCCGGTAGTGATGGCGCCGACTTTGGCTTGCAGGTAAGTTTGAAACCCAAAGCACTGAAAGATGTAGTCTCGGAAGGTATCAAACAAAATATTACCGCCTTGTCCAAGCGCGTCAATGAACTCGGTGTTGCTGAACCTATCATTCAGCAACAGGGGGCTGACCGTATTGTTGTCCAATTACCGGGCGTACAGGACGTCGCGCGCGCCAAGGATATTATCAACCGCCTCGCAACATTGGAAGTCCGTTTGCTGGATGAAAGTGTCATCGGCTCAGTTGATGCCAATACCGCCGTTCCTTATGGCTCAGAAAAATTCATCTCCAACCGTGGCGAGTACCTGATACTCACCAAAGACCCTGTCATTACTGGTGACGACATTACCAATGCCACCTCCACTTTTGACCAGCACCAGCAGCCTGCTGTCAGCGTTGATTTGAATGGTGACGGCGGCAAACGCATGGGCAATGCGACCAGCTCACGCATAGGCAAGCGCATGGCGATCGTCCTGTTTGAAAAGGGCAAGGGCGAAGTGTTGATTGCACCAACCATCAATGATGAATTGCGCAATCGCTTCATCATCACAGGCATGGGCACATCGTCCGCTGCTGGTGACCTGGCTCTGTTGTTGCGCGCGGGTTCTCTGGCTGCACCGATGGAAATCATAGAAGAGCGCACGATAGGCCCACAACTGGGCGTGGAAAACATCAAACAGGGCCGCAATTCGACACTGTATGGTTTTATTGCGATCTCTGTTTTCATGATTGCTTACTACCTGATGTTTGGCTTCTTCAGCGTGCTGGCACTGTCTTTCAACGTACTCTTGCTCGTGGCGATTTTGTCACTGATGCAGGCAACGCTGACCTTGCCGGGTATTGCGGCGATTGCATTGGCGCTGGGTATGGCGATTGACGCCAACGTGCTGATCAATGAACGCATACGCGAAGAACTGCGCGCAGGCAAGACACCGCAAAAAGCCATAGAAGAAGGTTTTGACCACGCGTGGGCCACGATTCTTGATTCCAACGTGACTACCCTCATCGTTGGTCTGGCCCTGCTGGTATTTGGTTCTGGTGCGATTCGCGGTTTTGCTGTGGTTCACTGTCTGGGTATTCTGACTTCGATATTCTCGTCCGTATTCGTCTCACGCGGCGTTGTGAACTTCTGGTACGGAAGAAAGAAAAAACTGGCGTCCATTTCTATTGGAACGATCTGGAAACCAACAGACAACGCTGGCAAGTAAGCAGCCAGACTATCAAGAACACAGGAATTCATCATGGAATTATTCCGTATTAAAAAAGACATTCCTTTCATGCGCCATGCGCTGATATTCAATGTCATCTCTGCACTGACCTTTGTCGCAGCCGTGTTTTTCCTGCTGCACAAGGGCCTGCTATTCTCGGTTGAGTTTACCGGTGGTACGGTCATGGAAGTGACCTACCCCAAGGCTGCCAATGTCGATGCCATACGCCACAAGGTAGAAGAGCTGGGTTTTAAGGATTCACCAGTACAAACCTTTGGTAAGGCGCAAGACGTGGTGATACGTTTGCCAGAAACAAAAAAAGATGCCAAGGTCAGTGTTGCTGATACCGTGTTTGAGGCACTTTGCAAAATTGAAAATGGCAACCTCAGTAAAGTTCCAGCCAGTGCAGCGAATGGTGCGACCACAGAAAAACTCGCTTGTCAGGACGCTGCCAAAACCGAATTGGTCAAGCTGCAAAGGGTAGAGCTCGTTGGTGCCCAGGTCGGTGATGAGCTGGCACATGATGGTTTGATGGCATTGTTGTTCGTGATACTGGGCGTCATGCTATATCTGGCAATACGCTTTGAATGGAAGTTTGCGGTGGCTGCAATTGTCGCCAACTTGCATGACGTTATTATCATCCTGGGTTTCTTTGCCTTCTTTGAATGGGAGTTCAACTTGTCGGTACTGGCAGCAGTACTGGCGGTGCTGGGTTACTCGGTGAATGAGTCTGTGGTTATTTTTGACCGTATCCGTGAAAATTTCCGCAAGCAGCGCAAGATGTCTGTGACCGAGGTGATCGACAACGCGATTACCAGCACGATCTCACGCACCATCATCACTCACGGTTGTACCCAGATGATGGTGTTGTCGATGTTGCTGATCGGTGGTCCGACTTTACATTATTTTGCAGTTGCTCTGACGATAGGTATTTGCTTTGGTATTTACTCTTCCGTATTCGTGGCAGCAGCGATTGCGATGTGGCTGGGTGTCAAGCGTGAAGACCTGATCAAGCCAGTCAAGGAGAAAGATGATACGGATGGAGCAGTGGTTTAAGCGGCGTGTTTAAAATCAAGTAACTCTGTCTCTTCCATGTAACGGAAGGTATCTAAAATGAAAGCCAGCCTGTGTGCTGGCTTTTTCTTTGTTAGCATTTCGGTTCTGAACTTTTTAAGGTCGATTTGTGTCTGAGGAGAAATTGCAAATTGACGTAAGAAGTCAACACTTCGTAAAGAAACGCGTGGAAAAGCTTATTGCTTGCGATTCCTGCACTGGATAAAAATAATATGAGCAAATTCAAAACCCTGATCATCGTCGCAGCTCTGGCAGCCGCCTCGGGCGCGGCTTACACTTATTACAAGTCATCTGACAAAGCTGCAGGTGAGGGGGCTACGGCAAAGGCAGGTGGTAGTGGCCCTGCCGGCGCCGGTGCCGCGCAAAACCGTCCAGTCACTGTCTCCACCATCATTGCACAAAAGCGTGACTATGATGTCAGGATTACTGCCAATGGCGTGGTCACCGCATTGAACACTGTTGATATCCGCCCGCAAGTCAGCAGCACTATCGCCAAGGTACATATCAAGGAAGGGCAGTTCGTCAAAGCCGGTGATGTCTTGTTCACTCTGGATAGCCGTGTCGATGAAGTCAACCTGGCAAAAGCCCAGGCGCAACTCGACAAAGACCTGGCGTCGCTGGCTGACTATCAGCGCCAACTCGCGCGCAACAAGGATCTGGTCAGCAAGAAATTTGTTGCCCAAAGTGTTGCCGACACCAGCCAGACCCAGGTCGATGCCCAACAAGCCGTGATTGCTTCTGACAAGGCTGCAGTGAATGCCGCCCGCGTTGCGCTCAGCTATAACCGCATAGTGGCACCTTCGGCTGGCCGGACTGGCATCATCAGCGTGTTCCCCGGTTCCCTGGTGCAACCTGCGACTGCAACACCGCTGGTCAGCATTACCCAGATGGACCCGGTGGCGATTGCTTTCCCGCTGCCACAACGCAATCTGCCAGATGCGCTTGAAAGCCTGAGGCGCAGCGACAGTTATGTCATGGCCAATTTGCCGGACACGACGGTCAAATTCAAGGGTAAATTACAGTTCGTCGATAATGCCGTGGATGCCGCATCCGGCACGATCAAGGTCAAGGCAGTGTTTGACAACAAGGAACTGAAACTCTGGCCTGGTGCCTATGCCAATCTCGAGCTCAGCGTACAGACTCTCAAAGATGTCGTCGTGGTGCCGCAGGATGCTGTCATCGTAGGCCCCCGTGGCAGTTCCGTCTATATCGTTGATGCCGAAGGTAAGGCCATCATGAAGCCTGTGGTCGTGACCAACAGTTTCGGTAATGATGCTGTTGTTACTGGCCTAGAGGCCGGTTCCAAAGTCGTATTGGATGGCAAACAAAACCTGCGTCCCGGCGCCAGCGTCAAGGAACGTAATGGCGATAGCAAAGAAGGCAAGGGTGACAAAGCAGACAAGGGTGCCAAGGGTGCAGGCAAGGCTGAGTCTTCTGCCAGTGCTTCCGTTAGTGCTTCTTCCAGCGCTTCATCTGCAACGGCTGCGCCTGCTGCATCCACAGCACCAGCAGCCTCAGCCGCGAGCGCATCATGAATTTGTCTGAATTATTCATACGCCGTCCGGTCATGACGGTATTGCTGAACCTGTCCATCGTCGTGGCAGGTGTCCTGGCTTACCGTTACATCCCTATCGCAGCTTTACCGAGTTATAACACGCCGGTCATCAGCGTGAATGCCAATCTGCCTGGTGCCAGTCCTGAGACCATGGCAACCTCAGTGGCTTTGCCGCTGGAAAAGCAGTTTGCTACCATACCCGGCCTGTCCATCATCAGTTCCAGTAATACTCTCGGCTCTACCTCGCTGACACTGGAATTTGACCAGAACCGTAATGTTGATGCAGCCGCTGTGGATGTGCAGGCGGCATTGCTGCGTGCGCAGCGCTCTTTGCCAGTCGATATGACATCACCACCATCGTATCGCAAGGTCAATCCTGCTGATGCACCTGTGTTGTTCATTGCCCTGACATCGCCATCGCTGAGTCTTGCTGAACTGACCAGCTATGCCGAGCATTTGATCTCGCCCAGTTTATCGACGCTCGAAGGTGTGGCCCAGGTAAATATTTTTGGTATCAAGCGTTATGCCGTGCGCATACGCGTCATGCCAGATGCCTTGCAGGCACGCAACCTGACGCTGGATGAATTGTCAGCGTCCATCCGTACCTCGAATGCAAACACGCCAGTCGGTACGCTGGATGGCGACAAGCAGACATTGACGCTGCTGGCCAACAAGCAAATGCAAAGCGCCGCAGAATTTGCCAATCTCGTGGTCAGCAACAAAGGTGGACAAGTCGTGCGCCTGCGTGAAGTTGCCACGGTTGAAGACAGCTACGAGCAAGTCAAAACCAACGCCAATTTTAATGGCGAAAGTTCGATTACCCTGGCAATACAAAGGCAGACTGATGCCAACACCGTCAAGGTGGTCGATTCCATCAAGGCGGCCTTGCCTGGCTTCAAAGCGCAATTGCCAGCTTCCGTCAAAATGAATCTGGTGAATGACAGGTCCATCTCCATTCGTGATGCTTTGCATGACGTGAACCTGACCTTATTGCTGACGATATTCCTGGTGGTGATAGTCATTTTCCTGTTCTTGCGCCGCATGGTCGCAACCATCATTCCGACGCTGTCCTTGCCTGTGTCGCTGGTTGGTTCTATTGCTCTTTTATGGGGCTTTGGCTATACGCTGGATAATGTCTCGCTGCTGGGGCTGACACTGGCTGTGGGCCTGGTGGTCGATGATGCCATCGTCATGCTGGAAAATATCATGCGCCACGTTGAGAATGGCGAACCACCTTTCAAGGCCGCATTGCAGGGTTCGCGTGAAGTGGGCTTCACCATCATTTCGATTTCGACTTCGCTGGTGGCGGTATTCATTCCCATCTTCTTCATGCCTGGCGTCATTGGTCAGCTATTCCATGAGTTTGCCGTCATCGTCAGTCTGGCCATCGTCGCCTCAGCATTCGTTTCTTTGACACTGGTGCCCATGCTGGCCAGCCGTTTTCTGAAAAGTGAGCATGAGCTGAAAGAACCGCCAAAGGCAGTGGCTGCGATGTTGCATGTATTTGAAAGCAGTTTCGATGCGTCCTTGCGTGCTTATACCCGTGGTTTGGACCTGGCATTGCGCCACCGCAAAATGGTGCTGCTGATCGCTCTGGCAACCTTTGCTGCCACGGCCTATCTGTTCAATGTCATCCCCAAGGGTTTCTTCCCCCAAGAAGATATAGGCCAGATCAATGTTTCGACCGAGGCGGCAGAAGAAACTTCTTTCCCAGCCATGGTCAGCTTGCAGGACAGGGTCGCCAAGATCATACGCGATGATCCTAATGTGGCTACTGCAACTTCTTTCAATGGTGGCAGTGGTTCGCAAAATACAGGTCGCATGTTCGTCAACCTGAAGCCACGTGGTGAACGCAAGCCGATGAAGGATGTTGTTGATGGTTTGCGCAAGAAACTCAATGAAGTTCCTGGTATTGCTGTTTTCCTGCGCCCTACCCAAAACTTGCAATTGGGTGGCCGCCCCAGCAAGAGCCAGTACCAATACATCCTGCAAAGTGTGGAAGCTGGTTCACTCAGCGACTGGGCCATCAAGCTGCAAGAAAAACTGCGTACTGACCCCGGTTTCAAGGATGTCACCACAGACTCGCAATTGAAGGGTTTGCAGGCCAGTATCAATATTGACCGTGACCGCGCGAATGCATTGGGCGTGTCCATGGACAGCATACGTTCAGCTCTGTACAGCGCCTTTGGCGAACGTCAGATATCGACGATGTACACCAATGTTGATAGCTATCAGGTCATCATGGAAGTGGCGCCAGATGCGAAGAAAGATGAAAGCGCCATCAATGGCATTTATGTACGCGGTAATACCGGTACTTTGGTACCGCTCTCCAGTATTGCTACCGTCAAACGCACGGTAGGGCCGACCGCCATCAATCACGTAGGGCAATTGCAGGCGGTGACGGTATCTTTCAACCTGGCACCCGGCACAGCCCTGGGCGAGGCGACTAACCGCATAGAAAAATACCGCGATGAAATCAAATTGCCTTCTTCCATTATCACTACTTACGGTGGTGATGCAGCGGTGTTCAAGGATTCTCAATCTGGCCAGGTGATCCTCATCGTTGCCGCCTTGCTGGTGATCTATGTCTTGCTTGGTGTATTGTACGAAAGTTATATACACCCTATCACCATCCTCGCTGGCTTGCCTTCTGCCGCTGTCGGTGCTTTGCTGACCCTGCAGATGTTTGGCGAAGACCTGACCCTGATTGCCACCATCGGTATTTTGCTATTGATCGGTATCGTCAAAAAGAATGCGATCATGATGATTGACTTTGCGCTCGATGCGCAAAGGCATCACAATATGACGCCGCCAGAAGCAATACGTGAAGCCTGCATACAGCGTTTCCGTCCCATCATGATGACCACACTCGCTGCGCTGGTCGGGGCTTTGCCGATTGCCTTGGGCTTGGGTGCCGGTGCTGAATTGCGCCAGCCTCTCGGGCTTGCAGTGGTGGGTGGTTTGATTTTTTCACAGGCAATTACCCTGTTCATTACACCCGTGATTTATCTGGCGCTGGACCGTTTCAGTGGTAGCGGGCCTATCGTTGGTGATGCCTTGCCGGTGAAATGATTGCTGGATTCTGTCCGCAGGCAATCAGCTTGCGGATAGACAGAGATATTTGAACTGCATTCCTGGCGATTGCTTAATTGCAATCGTCTTCCTGCAAATGCTGCCTTAGCTTGAGCAAGCTGCTTTCCAGATTCAGGTAGTCATCTTCGGTATAAGTTTTGAAGCGCTGCTTGCCGGATTGTACGACCTGGGGGAAGATATCATCAAAGGTGGCTTCACCTACAGGTGTCAGTTTGATGAATAACTGGCGGCGGTCATCATTGCCGCGCTCACGTTGCACCAGGCCTTTTTGTTCCAGTCTGTCGAGCACGCCCGTCAGTGTACCTTTGGTGATCAGGGTTTTTTCGCCGAGTTCTTTGCAGGTCATGCCTGGCGTATTGCCCAGGGTAGCGATGATATCGAATTGTGAATGCGTAAAACCAAGCTTGCGCACATTCCTGGCAGAAGCCTGTTCAAATAATTGCATGCACTCCGACAGTAATCGTATGCTGCGCAGGTAACGTTCGCCCATAAATAGTTTGTGAGGATTATGGTGTGATGCGCCGAACGCATCACACCAGGGACTGCAACTAATTCAATAATTAATCAGCCTTGATTGCTTCAACCTGGATAGCCAGTTTTACTTCTGGTGCAAAGCGTGGTGTACCGTAGCTCAGGCCAAAATCAGTACGTTTGAATTCTGCAGATGCATCTGCACCGCAAGCTTCTTTCTTGAACATGGGATGCTGGATACATTTGAATTTATTGATCGTCAGTGTGACTGGTTTGGTCACGCCCAGCAAAGTCAATTCACCGATAACAGCAACTGGTGTGTCGCCATCAAATTTGATGGATGTACCTTTGTAAGTCGCAGTAGGAAATTGCGCAACATTGAACATGTCTTTACCTTTTGCATGTTCATTCATTTTTTCATGGCCAAAATCGAGAGAGTTGGCATCAATAGTGATATCGACAGTGCCGGTTTTTGCAGCGCGGTCCAGTACGATCTTGCCGCTGGTTTTTGTAAACTTGCCGCGCCATACAGAAATGCCCATGTGGTCAGCTTCGAAGCTAGGGTAAGTATGGTTAGGTTCGATGTTGTAAGTCTGGGCAAATGCAGGTGCAGTGCTGATCAACATTGCGGCGGCGATAAGTTTAGCGATTTTCATAGATGACTCCTGAGTGGCGAAAATTTGTTAGCTTAAAAAGGTTTTGGGGTACTTGGTATTACGGGTTTGTTACTACGTGAAACTTGATCTGTACTTCATCGGCAACCATGCCGGTGTCTTTCCATTCACCTTCACCGATATTGAAGGTGAGGCGTTTGATAGGTAGGCTGCCGTCAAACACCTGGCTGTTGCCTTCTTTCTTGACGCTTAAAGGGAAGCTGACATCCACGGTTTTACCCTTGATGCTGAGCTTGCCCGTGACATCAAGCTTGCCTGCCGCACCTGCCTTCATGGATGTAGATACAAAGCTGGCCTTAGGGAAGGCGGCAGCGTTGAACCATTCCTTCTTCAGGACTTCTTTATTGTATTCAGCGTCACCAAGGTCAAAGCTGGCAACCTCAATATCTACTGTTGCTTTGGATGTTTCAGGTTTTGCGCTGTCGTAATCAATGTTGGCCGCAATTTTTTTGAATTTGGCATCAACGGGTACATTCATTTGCTTGAACACAATGTTGACCGTGCTTTTTGCCGCATCCACCTTCAGGGCGGCGGCAATGGCCGGGCTGGCGATCAGCAAGGCGACAGCAGCAGAAATAGCGATTTTTTTCGTGGAATAGGTGGACATACTTGTACCTGCTTAAAAATAAGAAGAATTAACTAAATGGATTAGCCTGGAAAAATTAAAAACGGGGACGCATGCGATTCAAGAGCCCGTCTTTATCGTAGAAATGGTGCTTGAGCGCCGCCGCGACATGCAGTAAGACCAGAACGAACATGACATTATTTAAAATTTCATGCAATTCTTTTAAAGTCCCCTTGATTTCCGGGTTGGGAGCTATTAATACTGGTAATTCGAATAATCCCAGATAGACTACCGGATAGCCCGCTGCCAGGGTGTAAAAATAACCAGACAAGGGCACAGCGAACATCAGTACATACAGCAGGATATGAGTCGCATTCGCCAGCTGGGTCTGGACTTTGCCCATATTCTCAGGGTAAGGCGGTGCCTTGCTCATGAGCCGGGAGATGAGACGTATGGCAACAAAAGCAAGTACCGTTACGCCCAGCCATTTATGGTAGGAGAAATATTGCAACTTGGTCGGGCTGATCCTCATATCAACCATGATATTGCCGAGGATAAAGGCAATGATGATAAGTATGGCAATCAGCCAGTGCAGCGCTATGCTGAAATTGGAATATCTTTGAGTGGCTGCCATGCTTGCTCCTCTGATGAAAGAGATAATTAGTTCGAAGTAGAACTAATATAGCGCAAAAAAAGAAAGTCTGCTGAGAGCCGCCCAATTTTTAAGCGAATATTATGTAAGCAGCTGCTACATTTTGTTTTTGAAACTGAATCTTGCGGCTATACTTTGCCCGGAATTTCCGCGCAACTTGCCATAAAAAATGTTTTTCCCCTGCCATTAAGGCCTTCATTTATCATTGGCTTACTTGCCAATTCATCATATCAATAATGAAACCAGAAATTCCAGAAAAATCCCTAGGTAAACTATTAGTCGATCCTGCCAAAACCGTACTTGGCAACGTAGCAGGTGCCGTCAGTGAAACCACAGGCTTGCTGGACCAGAGCGGGCCATTGAAACCTGGCACAGGTCTGGCTAGTGGTGTACTGGCATTGACGCTGGCATTCCTGTGTTTGCTGGGTGTGATTGCCTTTCACTTTCCACAGTATCTGACTACACCTGAATTACGCAAAAATTATTCGCCTGATGTGATCAGGCATATTTTGTTCGCTGCCCTGGTCTTGTCAGGCGTGATCAGTTTATTGAATATACTGTTCAACCGCCGTCGCGGCTTGAATGCGGTAGCCGCCGCCCTGGTGATTGCCGCCGTGGCCTACGGTGGATCGCATGTGCCTGTGGCTGATTTTCCTGATCATACGCCGTATATAGGCCTGGACTGGTTCATTCTCGATTTGCTGGGCTCGACCATCATCTTTGTTGTTATAGAAAAAATCTTCCCACTGTACAAGGGGCAGTTGATTTTCCGTCGTGAGTGGCAAACCGACATGGTGCATTTTGCCGTCAATCACTTCATCGTCGGCCTGGCCTTGTTAACTGTCAATTTCGCGATACACCGCCTGTTTGGCTGGATGGCACATGATAGCGTGCGCGACTTTGTGCAGTCTATCTGGTTCTTCCCGCAATTACTGCTGTGTATATTGACTGCCGACATGGTGCAGTACTGGACCCACCGCGCCTATCATGAGATTCCTTTCCTGTGGCGCTTCCATGCCGTCCATCATTCAGCCAAAACCATGGACTGGCTGGCCGGTTCGCGTCAGCATATCCTGGAGTTGATCTGCACCCGCGTAGGCGTGCTGGGTGCCTTGTATGTGCTGGGCTTTGACAAGACTGTCATGGACGTTTATATCATCGTGGTCGGCTTCCAGGCTGTATTCAACCATGCGAATGTGCATCTGCCATGGGGCCCGGTCAAGTATGTGATCGTCACACCTGATTTTCATCACTGGCACCATTCATCAGATGATGTGGCGATAGACAGGAACTATGCGGCTCACTATGCTTTCCTTGATCATCTGTTTGGTACAGCAATCAAAGGGCAAAAAGGCTTCCCTGAGAAATATGGCGTGCAGGGTGACTACATGCCGGACGGCTTCGTGAAACAACTGATGTTCCCGTTCCGTTCGCAGAAATAAGTTGTGTGAATCAAGACCATTAACCACAGAGGCACCGAGACACAGAGAAAGGCTAGAGAAAAACATGCAAGTTAGCTTTGATATTTTTGGGGCTTTCTTCGATTTTCTCTGTGCTACCTCCGTGTCTCGGTGCCTCTGTGGTGAGCCTTTTGGTCTTTAAACCTTAAATCGCTTTCGCCAATTTCGCTGCAATACCGGTGTAGTTCGCCGGTGTCATTGCCAGCAGCAAATCTTTTGCATCGCGCGGGATTGCCAGGCCTTCAACAAACTCTTGCAAGGCGGCTTTGGTGATGCCTTTGCCGCGTGTCAGTTCTTTCAATTGCTCGTAAGCGTTTTCTACTGCATAACGGCGCATCACGGTTTGTACCGGCTCTGCCAATACTTCCCAGGTCGCATCAAGGTCTGCAGCCAGGCGCTCTGGATTGGTTTCCAGCTTGTTCAGTCCGCGCAGGCAACTGTCGTAAGCCAGCAAGGTGTAACCAAATGCCACGCCGATATTGCGCAAGACGGTAGAGTCCGTCAGGTCACGCTGCCAGCGGGACACCGGCAATTTTTCTGACAGATGACGCAGCAGCGAATTCGCCAGACCCAGGTTGCCTTCAGAATTTTCAAAGTCGATAGGATTGACTTTATGTGGCATGGTGGAAGAGCCAATTTCACCTGCCTTGGTTTTTTGCTTGAAATAACCGACAGAGATATAACCCCAGATGTCGCGGTTCAAGTCCAGCAAGATAGTGTTGGCGCGTGCGAAGGCATCAAACATCTCGGCCATATAATCATGCGGCTCGATCTGTATCGTGTAAGGATTATAGGTCAGGCCCAGGCGTTGCTCGACGACGTTTTTGGAGAAGCTTTCCCAGTCATGCTGCGGGTAGGCAGACAGGTGAGCATTGTAGTTGCCTACTGCTCCATTCATCTTGCCCAGAATTTCTACCTGTTCTATACGCTTGATGGCGCGCTGCAGACGTGCAACGACGTTGGCCATTTCCTTGCCCAGGGTAGTTGGGCTGGCTGTCTGGCCATGGGTGCGGGACAGCATAGGCACTTCAGCATTTGCATGCGCGATTTCTGTCAGCTTGCTGATCAGCCTTTGCAGTGCTGGCAGCATCACCTCATTACGCGCTGTCTTCAGCATCATACCGTGAGAAGTATTGTTGATGTCTTCAGAAGTGCAGGCAAAGTGGATGAATTCGCTGGCAGCAACCAGCTCAGGCACATCCTTGACTTGCTCTTTGAGCCAGTATTCAACCGCCTTGACGTCATGGTTGGTGACGGCTTCGATTTCCTTGATGCGTTGCGCATCTGCTTCAGAAAACCCGGCAACGAGTTTATCGAGCAAGGCATTTGCTGCCGGGGAAAAAGCCTTGATCTCATCGAAACCGGCTTGTGACAAAGCTTGCAGCCAGGACACTTCAACTTTAACGCGATGATGCATGAAGCCAGCTTCAGACAAGGTGGCGCGCAAGGCATCCACTTTGCTTGCATAACGACCGTCGAGTGGAGAGAGAGCAGAGAGTGAGGATAGGGACATGATGGACTATAGAGATGGAATGACAGAAAGCCTTGCGCAAAAAACAACAAAAGTGTAGATTTTGCAAATAACCATGATTTGGCAAAAATTTACAATTGTTGTGCAAATACAGTTTTTTTTGCACCGAATACGCGATTTTACCATTTGAATGCGTTCAAATTATAGAATCGTAGTGATGTTGCTGCTCCGCACGTCAGCCCGGCAGGCATGGGTTTACAGGCTGGCGATGCTATAATCCGCGCTAAACCTACTACCAGATTCCTATGAAACTTATTGGCTCCACCACTAGTCCTTTTGTCAGAAAAGTCCGCGTTGTCATGGCGGAGAAAAAACTTGATTACGTTTTTGTGCAAGAAAATGTGTGGGCAACAGACACCACAATACAGCAATCAAATCCCCTAGGAAAAGTACCCTGTCTCTTGATGGAAGACGGTGGTGCCATGTTCGATTCGCGCGTCATTGTCGAATATATAGACACTCTGACACCAGTCGGCAAGCTCATTCCTTCGCAAGGCCGTGAACGTGTGGAAGTTAAATGCTGGGAAGCCCTGGCAGATGGCATCATGGATGCCGCCATTCTGGTACGTCTGGAAAAGACCTTGCGCCCGGCTGAACAGCAAAGCCAGGAATGGATAGACAGGCAAATGAGCAAGGTGCATGCGGGTTTGAAATCCATGTCCAGCGGCCTTGGTGATACCGCGTTTTGTACCGGCAATCACCTGACCCTCGCTGATATCAGCGTAGCTTGCGCACTGGGCTGGCTGAGCTTCCGCTTCCCTGAGATAGACTGGCGTGGCGATTACCCTAATCTGGCTAAATTATTTGATAAATTGTCTGAGCGCGCTTCTTTCAAAGACACTTTGCCGCAATAAGCTCATCGCTCTGCAAGCAAGCGGGGTTTAAAGCAAGCAAATTCAAAATCAAAAGGGATGTAGCGCGAGCTACATCCCTTTTGATTTGTCTGGCCTCATTGAGCGCCAGACGCAAGCAGGTAGACCTTTACTCCTCGCTGGACATTTGCGACTGCAAGTAATTCTGGATACCGATTTTCTCTACCAGCTCCAGCTGCGTTTCCAGCCAGTCTATATGTTCTTCCGTATCCTCAAGGATCATCTGGAACAGGTCGCGTGAGACATAATCACCAACGGCCTCGCAAGTGGCGATGCCTTCCTTGACGGTCTTTTGCGCGGCAACTTCCAGCTTCAGGTCGCAACGCAGCATCTCCAGTGTGTCTTCACCTATCATCAGCTTGTGCAATGCCTGCAGATTTGGCAAACCACCGAGCATGAGGATACGGTCGATGAGCTTGTCAGCATGCTTCATTTCGCCGATAGACTCTTCATATTCCTTCTTGGCTATTTTTTCAAAACCCCAATGCTTGTACATGCGTGCATGCAAAAAATACTGGTTAATCGCACTCAATTCATTGGTGAGTTGCGCATTAAGCAGTTTGATGACTTTCGCGTCGCCTTTCATGGCTTTCCTTCCTGTGGCTATGGATATTGTTGGTGAGGTGTTTGCTGATGAGCTTTACGCTTGCAGGCTTTTATCACATGATAGATCATTCAGTGGCAGTTGCAAAACGAAGATGACCTGCATCACTGAATTAGCGTGATTCAATGCTTGAAGAAGACAATTCCTCACTTGATTGAGGTCACGAAGCGCAATTATTCTCATTTAGTTTTCTGATTACCTGAGAAAAAATCGGTGTACTTGCAGGGGCTTTGGCTCGCTTTCTCTTCCCCATTTTTTTGAAAATCAGCGTTCTGATATTCTAATTTTTGTGGTGGAGCCATCAGTGAATAACATGGCGCTGCTTCGAGTTTTTTTATTTCCTGGATTTTACTACAACGATTATCACAGCATTTTTCCCCATCAGCAAATTGCTCGTAACTACTCTGATATTTCAGGGTATGGAAAGTCAGATATCTGCCAGATGAATAAGCGGATGAGATTGGCAGTTTATAATGTGCGCTTGCAAAGAAGCGCAAGTCCCACCATCAACAACGAAGTAAACTTTGCGCTTGCTCAGAATTAAACAGTGGCCGGAAAATGCTTTCCAGAGTACGGTTCTGACATTTCTTCAAATTTAAGCTTCTACACGACATGAACTCATTTTCCCGCTTTTTATTTTCTTCAATGCTGCTTATTTCTACCAATGTCTTTGCGGACGTTTATAGATGCGTCGACACAGCGGGCAAGATTTCCTACAGTCAGAATCCCTGTCGTGACGCAAAGAATCTTCAGCAAAAAGTGAATATCAATATAGCTACGCCCGCAGTTTCGCCTGATGCTCAGAAAAATGAACAGAGCCTTGCCAGGAAAAACGAAGAATTCAAACAGAGAAGAGCTCTAAAAAATGATTATGAAAGTTGCCTGGCCAGTAAAGTCAGTCCTGTTTGTATTGGCCCAAACGAAATCGCAACCCGGAGAACTATAGTGCGATAGAGCAGCCATTCTGCGACATTGATCTCCATGATGACTATGGGCGGGTAATTTGTCGCAATATTTTTTGTGTTTTTAAGAGAGTAAGTGGGACTTAACTATTCTCTTATTTCAAATTGCTGCGATGGAATTTGCGATAGTGTTATACTGGCATTGTTAATCTGATAATTTTTAAAAATCCGTTCAAATCATTCTGAAAATATTGTGCGCTTATGATTTGAGTGCTCGGAACTCTTCCTTTGCAATAGTCTGAAAGGATCTGATAGTGCAATACAGTGCCATTGCTTCATCATCCCCCTCATCTTCAAATGCAGAGCCGGCAAAGCTTCGCCGTATGAACACCCCACGCCTGGTCTTTGCTTCGGCGCTACTTGTCATGCTGACGACTTCATGCGCGCAAAGCCGTGATGCACCCGCACAGGGAAATAATTCTTCGGGTACTGCCTCTTCCTCAACTTCTATCGCCAACAAGAAATCTATGGAAACCAATTATCAAAATGCATCTCCCGAGGTACCGCAAATGACTGCCGGGGAAATCAGCAAGCGTATGCTGGACCTGATAGGCAAGATCAAGACAGCCGAAGATTTTTCTGCCAAAAATCTGGAGTTGGCGACTGGCCTCAAGGTTTACTTTGATCCGGTAAATTCCAGGGAGTATGGGACTGGCGCAAAAATTACCGATACCTGGTTTTTTAATATTACCGTGATCTTAGGCAGCAAAGACAGTGAGCGTAGTCGTTTGCTATTTTCCTTCGATGATCAAACTCATAGCCACGCCGATATGACCCCGATCTGCAAAGTTGATTTTGAAGCCTATGCAAAACGACTGAATGAACTTGGCTTTCAACAAAAACCTGTTTATGGCGAACATGGCCGTCTTGGTACATGGCGTTTCTCACGTGATGAAATTGTGATTCATGTAGATATTCGTGGAGAAAGCAAAGAAAGGCCAAATCACGATTGCGTCTCCATGATTACCATTAGCGCTTAAGATGGATGCCATATGACCGGACCAAATGACAAACCCAGCGTGGCGTCACCAACTGCTGAGCAAAAGCTTGATCAGATCATCAAGGACTTCGGTAATGCCAACAAGACTGCGAATAATAATCCCGGCGATGACCTGGCCAAGGTTCTCGACGCCTCTCCCGATTTGAAGAAACGTATCCTCGATTCTGTCGATAAAGGCTACTTAAGTAAATTTCAGGCCCTGCCGCCCAACTCCGGTACTGGCGGCTCGTATGACCCGAGCGCAAAAGCCATCAATGTACCGATGGATGTGCTCAAAGGTGCTGACACCAATCCACGCGACAAGGCCGAGTTGATTTTTGTGATGGGCCATGAAATCCAGCATTCTTTCAATGCCGCAGCGACCAAAAAGATAACGCAGGATTTCGTCGATGGCACCACGACACTGGCAAAGAGCAAGGCATCGCCACACGACTATACCAGGCTGACCGAAGATTTCATCCAGTCATCCCGTAAAGATGAAGCTTCCGCGCATATCGGAGGATTCAATGCGACTGTTTCGCAAGCCAGAAAAGACAATCCCGATGCGACCCTCAAGGACATCTACAACACCTCCCCAGGGCGTATGAAGGATTTCATTGACGTGACTGGCGTCCGGCCAAATCTTGGTTATGCGATGAAGCCCGGCTTGACTGCCGATGCAGATATGACCATGTCCTTCTCGAAGGAAAATGTCGCTGCCATGGGCAAGTATTACTTTGATAAACCAGGAAACGTTTCTCGTCTTGGGTCAAATCATAATCTCGATTACACCAACTTCTACGGTAGTTGGGCAGTCAATGTCGCGGGTAACAATGAAAAGGTATTTCAGGATTTTTATCACAAAACTGACAAGAAATACGCCACCCCGGAAGTGCAGTTCGACATGAAGCGAATGGGCTTGCAACAAGACCTGATCAATCAGAATGTAAAATTTTCAGACAACAAAGCCTTCTCTTATGTCGATACCAGCGATGGCAAGAAGCAGCCTGCAACTTTCGATCCGAACGCGCATCCTAATCCTGCTCCTCCTGCTCCTCCTGCAAGTCCTGTCACCAGCCATGCATTGGCGAAGGATATCAAACTTGATCTGCCTGACGGAACGTCAGTCCCGCTGAACTCGTCGAAGGCCGTGCCCATGCCGCCTGCCAAGGACAGCGCAGACCTGCTCATGGGCGACGACACGCCGTCCAGCCGTTTGCTCAGGAGTGTGCCTGAATCACTTAAAGTTGCTCAAGCCAAACCGGGGTAAGCTCAAAAAATAATGCAGGTAAATGCGACAAGCGTGAGGGCTATAGCAAAGCGCTTGCTCTATCACCTAGTGAACTGTAACAGTGAAAATCGGAGTGCCTGCCATGTGCGCGACGATCATGGCTGCGTTGCAAATACTCGCGATAGCCCCGCTATCGCTGTGTTTTGCATCTTGCCCTGATGCGCCGGGCACATGTCCTTCACTCTCGATTTCACTGTTACAGTCCACTAGTGGGATGTGGGTCAATGTTTCCGGCTACTGGAACTACCCCCAGTTCCTTTCACCGAAATCCTTGCATCTTTTAACCTGGTACTAGCGTTGATTACTTGTGCAGTGACATTCCTTTTACTGCTTTGTCTATCGCTTTTTTTGGCCCACGTAAAGCCAGTCCTACCAGATTCATGTTCGCCGGATCTTCTTCAGCAAACACCTTGCGGTTGGCCTCATCATGGCCGGTGGAGAACATGGCGAACACGTAGGGCAATACCGTAATATCCCGGGCAAGGCCCACCTGATGCGCAGCTTGTAAGCCTGCAAGCTCAGCCTCGAAAATCAGTATGGGCTGGCCGAACATTTTTCCGTAGGAATGGCCGTTGGCATCGATATATGTTTCCCCCATGACCTCTGGGGCTGCAAATGCTATACCGGTCGCCAGGAAGGTGACTACGTTCATGCGTTGCCAGGCAGGCAGATCATTGCGGATAATGATGGCTACTTTGGTATCAAACATCAGGCACTCCTTTGAGTAAAACAATATGATAGAAGTGCGCTGCATGCTCAGTCTGTAAGATTTGTGCACTGTCGTTGATAGTCAGCCGGGGTGAGACGGTATGCGCGCCTGAACCACAAGCCCATATGGCTTTGATCGGCGAAACCAACTTCTGACGCGACTTCTGCCGCTGTTTTTCCTGATACTAACAAAGCCCTTGCGACACGCAGGCGCAGTCTTATCAGGTAGGCATGGGGCGACTGACCAAAGGCACGCTTGAGTTGTCGGGTCAGGCGAAAGCGGTCTATCCCGGAATGCGCCGCCAGCTCGTCCAGCCCGATATTGTCCGGCATCATCGCATGAAGATAGTCGCGGACACGTGCCATTTCGTTATTGGAGTCTTGTTTGCTTGATAGTGGACGTCTGCACAGATGACTCGAGAGCAGTGAGATCAGATGATCCAGGCTTTCGTCCCGCGCCAGGCGACCTTCAGTAAAGTGGATGGACTGCCATGCACGCATAATCATGGTGCTTAGTATGGCGTCATCCGCCAATGTATGCCGGAATGCACCTTGCAGCGACGAGGCGTCTCCCAGGTCCAGTCGCTGGGTCATGCCATTCACCCAGGTTTGAGGAAGATACAGCATGGCGTAGGTGAAGCCATTCCGCTCAGGTGCATGGCCGTCATGTACAGCACCGGGTTCAATCAGTATGGATCGCCCGCGAACGCTGGTATGTACTGAACCATGACAATTGAAGCGCTGTATTCCTTGTTGTGTGACGCCAACCAGCATTTCGTCGTGATCATGTGCATCGTAAGCATGCCCATGGAAATGCGCATGGACGCTTTCTATCCCTGTGTCCGGGTCTCTGCGGATACGTATCCAGTCAGCACTGTCGTCATCTGGCTGCATGCCTGATCTCCAGTTAATTCAATCTACAGATCAAGATACCATAGTCCGGCAGTTGAAAAGAGATGCAAAGTTTTTCCGATTTGACAGGAGGAACTTTATCTACAGCCAGTGCATAGATTCCGGCAGAAATAAAAAAAGCCAGATCGCGCAATTGCCGCAATCTGGCTTGTCCCGGGGAGGGGATTTTTTAGCTGCTCAGCGAGAAGCTGATCGTTGCCGTAGCAATCACGGTCAGGGCTTTGCCATCTTCGAGATAAGGTTTGAAAATGGCGCGCAGGATTGCTACTTTGGCGGCTTCGTCGAGGCGGTTCGAGCCGGATGATTTTTGCACGTCGACTTTTTCTGCCTGGCCTTTTTCATTGACGAGTACACGCAAGGTTACTTTGCCTTCTTCGCCCATGCGTCTGGACATGGCTGGATAGTCTGCCTGCGGCGCGCGCACATATTCAACGGCGCTGATTTGTTTTGGCTGTGCCGGAGCGGCTGGTGCCGGGGCAGTTTCCACTTTTGCTGCTACTGGTGCAGGTTGTGGTGCAGGAGGAGCTGCCTGTGTCGTAATCTGATGTACATCGGCCGGTATTTCTACCGCTGGAACAATGTGCGGAACCACAGGTACGGGTACTTGCACCGTCGTCAGCTTTTTCAGGGGGACGGGCTTGGGTGGTGGTTCTGATTTTACTGCAGGTGGCTCGACAAAAGTCATGACGACTTCTTTGGGCAGCATTTGCACCGCATGCGTCAGCAGACCATGTTGCAGGGCATAAAACAGGGCCAGGTGCGCCGCGACAATGGCAGCAAGCGACAGGATACGGGATTTGGGGGCAGTAAAGTCTTGTGGGGCTTGTTGTAGGGTGAGTGCGGACATGGTAAACCTCACGCAGTGATGGCGTTGGGCTGGAAGTGTAGTTGTTGAATGAAATTCTGAAAGCCGGATGCATTATTGCTTTGCTCATCCAGGCACTGGCGCATAACTTTGCGTGCACAACCTGCGCATTTGCCGCAGCAAGTGCCTACATCGAGTTGCTCGCGCAGTTCGGCCATCGTGCTGGCACCCATTGCGACAGCCTGATGAATTTTCTTTTCCGATACATTATTGCAAACACATACAATCATGAAGCTACTCCACTAATGCAGATTTTTTACCGGTGAAGGCCAGTAACCAGCCCAATTTGCGCAATCTGGTTTTTTGCGCTGCCTTCTTTTCTACCAGGCTGGCCCATTGTTCGGATAATTGCTGGCAAGTAGCTTTGAGCACAGGTGCCAGATCCGGCAAATTCGCCAGCGCATTCAAATGTCTTTCTATGACTGATGCCAGCCTGGTGCTGGCTTGCTCAGCCTCTTCCTGCGTTGCACTATTCGTGCTGTTGACTGTGTAATGCGACATCAGGTGCAATACCGCAGAAACCAGCAGTTCAGGCTGCTTGGATGTGGCAGTCAAACCCGATAATTCCTCGTTCATCAGCGTTCCACCCGGCATGTCCAGTCTCCAAGTATGATCAGCGTTTCAGGCTGTCAATATCAGCTTGTTCAGCTGCGTAATGCGCAGTCGGTAAATGCGACCCGCATGATCAATTTCCAACTCACGCTTTTGCTGCATCAAGTCACCGCTCTTGATACGCGGCACTTCTTTGGGAGCATGATTCGTTGCAACAGCTTTTCTTGTCGCTACTGCTGCATCGGACAGATCAGCATCCTGGTGAATAGCATCATTTGTAGTCATATTTTACCTTGCAAATCTAAACGATAACAATTCTTATTTAGATTATTGAATATTCGAACATGTTTGGCAAGTGTTTTTTATTGATATTCATCAGTTCAAGGTTTACTTTGGCTCTGCTCATTAAAGTGGCAAACTAAATACGCAGGAGAATTGGCTTGAAAGCAATGCTTTAGGCAAATGCTGACTGCTTCTATTTCTATATATGAGGGAGCTTGAGCTGCTTACCCAGGCATGATCCGGTATGGAAATGTCTGGGCAAGTGTCTGAGATGCAGTGCTGTGGGAGGGCCGTTCTGGGTGTTTGGGTGCTCGGGTGTCTACGGCCTATATTATTTGGCAGGATGTTCAGCCATGGCTTCACCCATGCTGATCGCCCTGGCAGGAGACCAGGCCGGGTTGAACTCCACCGTCCCTTTGGGGAAGAGCATGACCACGGTTGAACCAAGCAGGAACCTGCCCATTTCCTCGCCCTTTTTCAGCTTGATTTGCTGGTCATCGTAACGCCACTCGCGCACCTCGGCACTGCGTGGCGGGTTGACGATGCCATGCCAGGTAGTGGCCATGCTGCCAACGATGGTAGCACCCACCAGTGTCAGCACAAAAGGACCAAAGGCGGATTCAAATACGCATACCACGCGTTCATTGCGGGCAAACAAGCCGGGTACGCCGCGCGCCGTGGTTGGATTGACCGAGAACAATGCCCCTGGCACATAGATCATGCGTGTCAGGCGGCCATCGCAAGGCATGTGGATGCGATGATAGTCGCGTGGACTCAGGTACAAAGTGGCAAAGCTGCCATCTTCAAACAGGGAGGCCAGTTGGCTGTCGCCACCAACCAGGGCAGTTGCACTATAGCTATGCCCTTTGGCCTGGAATATCTGGTCTTTTTGTATAGGTCCGAACTGGCTGATAGCGCCATCGACAGGACATAACAGGGCGCTGCTGGCGAGAGGGCGGGCACCTTCCCGCAGTGGGCGGGTAAAAAATTCATTGAAGCTGGCGTAGCTGCTGATGTCTGGATTGGCAGCCTCCTGCATATTCACATTGTATTTGCCGACAAACCAGCGTATCAGGCTGGTGGTGAGCTTGCCTGCCTTGGCATTGGCAACTTTGCCAGCGAATATAGTCAGCGCCTGTTTTGGCATTAAATATTGGGGCAGGACGGCAAGGCGATCGGACACGGCGACTCACTTTTCAAAATGTACAGGAAGGCGATTATAACGTTGAGCGGGCAAAAGCCTGCTGTTTCTGCGCTAATCGCAGACGCATCGTGATAAATTGTTTCTCCTGAGCTAAGGTTTTTGCAAATGAGGGGGGCGTATGCTATCGTCAATAGAAATACTTATTATTGCGTCCCCATGTCTGATGATAGCCAGCTAATTGTGATTGATCAGATCCGGATCGGAATGTTCATCAAACTCGACCTGAGTTGGTTCCAGCATTCTTTTCCGATGAATTCGTTCAAGATCACCAGTCAACATCAGATTGACGACCTGATCGCGCTCAAGCTCAAGCATGTACGTTATATCCCGTCCAAGTCTGATCCTGTCGCTGCCAAGCCGCTTAATACTCCCCAGGCCGCACCTGCCAGCTTGCCCGATGCCGCACCCAAAAAGGTGTACGCCAGCATCATGGATGCCAAGCGTGCCCGATTTGAAAAACTGCAAAAGCAGCGCGATGAAATCGCCCGCTGTGAAGAAAAATTCGTGCAGGCTGCCAGCGTGGTCAAAAATATCAACCGCCTGATTTTTTCCAGACCCAAAGAAACCATCGTCGAAGCAGGCAAGCTGGTCGATAGCATGTCAGAAGTGCTACTCAGCGGCAACGACACCGTCATGCACCTGATACAACAGACAGCGGGCAATGAGGAATTGTATTTTCATACATTGAATGTTTCTGTGCTGGCGATGATGCTGGCCAATGAAATGAAATGCAGCGATGAAATGATCAGGGAAATAGGTATTGCCTCTCTGTTTCATGATCTGGGCAAGGTCAACGTGCCTGAGCATATCGTTAACAAGACCGAGCCACTGACCAGGCCCGAGCAAAATTTCTTTGAGCTACATCCTGAATATGGGGTTGAGGTTGGCAAGAAGGCAGGCTTGCAACCAGTGGTGCTGGACGTGATTGCCCAGCATCATGAATTCATGGATGGTAGCGGCTACCCTCGTCAGTTGAAGGGAGGCGCAATCAGCATGCATACGCGTATTGTGACGATCGCCAATGTGTACGATAATTTGTGCAATCACAATGACCCCAAGCAGTCATTGACCCCGCATGAAGCCTTATCGACCATGTATGCACACAGGCGTTCACAGTTTGATGCTGCCATCATGGCTACCCTGGTGAAGAGCCTGGGGGTATATCCACCTGGTACTCTGGTCAGATTATCAAATGAGGCCGTTGGTCTGGTCATGAACGTGAATGTAGGCAAGCCCTTGCGGCCACGCGTGCTGGTGTATGACGCCGAGATTCCCAAGGAAGATGCAATCATTCTGGATCTCGCAGAAGAGAGTAAGGAATTATCCATCAATGCCAGCATCAGGCCAGGTCTATTGCCCAGGGCAATCTTCAATTACCTGAATCCGCGCAAAAGGGTTAATTATTATTTTGACTCACAATCGAAGAAAACACAGG
Source organism: Undibacterium sp. KW1 (assembly GCF_009937955.1). Classification (NCBI taxonomy): domain Bacteria; kingdom Pseudomonadati; phylum Pseudomonadota; class Betaproteobacteria; order Burkholderiales; family Oxalobacteraceae; genus Undibacterium; species Undibacterium sp. KW1. The sequence continues at coordinate 1,063,503 of NZ_AP018439.1, forward strand.
GTGGCCCTATACCAGGCCAGAAATAGCAGAAATGACCGACGCCGGCATGTCACAGTCAGTATCCGTATTGAGTCATGGATTACTGCGTCATATCATCAACCATAGTCGCGAAGCGATTCTGGTCGTGGATATGCAGCGTATGGTCTTGGTTGATGCCAACCAGCTGGCCTGCATGATGCTGGCCTATACGCGTGATGAATTGCTGGGTTTGCCACTGGCAAATATCGAGTGCTCCTTGCAGGATGTGTTTTTTTGGGAAGCATTGCGGGCAGATGCGCAGGCCGAGGGCAGGGCTATTGCCGAGAGTGAATGGATCAACCACCACGGCATTTCTTTTCCCGTCGAAAAGCGCGTTTCGACTTTCATTGATGGCGGCAATGAGTTTTTCATCATCCATGCCGAAGACATTACTCACAGGCGCGAGCTGGTCGATGGCCATGTGCACCTGGTGGCGCAATTGCAAAGCTCGCTTGATGCAACCGCCGAAGGCATCCTGTCGATAGACTTGAATGGCAATGTCGTGAACATCAACCAGCGCTTTTCTTCGATGTGGCAATTGAAGGATGAATTACTGGCTTCCAGAGACGAGGCGCAGATGTTTGCCCACCTCAAGAATGCGCTTCAGGATGCCGATGATTTTTTTGCCAGTCTGGAAAAAATCAGGGAAGACCCGAATCTGGAAACCGAAGATTTGATGACGCTGAAAGACGGGCGCTATTTTATCTGTGTGTCCAAACCAGAATTCATGCGCGACAGGCGGGTAGGGCGGGTTTTCAGTGTGCGCGATATTACACAGATGAAAGAAGCAGAGTGCAGTCTGGTGGCAGCCAGGGATGCAGCTGAGCGCGCCAGCAAGGAAAAATCACGCATGCTGGAAGCGCTGCTGATCAGTGAGTCACGCCTGCGCCGCCTCGTCAATTCCAGCCTCATCGGCATCATGCAGGGTAATCTCAGTGGCAGACTGACCGAAGCCAATGATGTCTTGTTGCAACTGGTTGGTGTCCAAAGACGCGAATTTGTCGAGTCTGGCATGAGCTGGCTGGATACGACGACAGAAGAAAGTCACACCCTGCACAAGAATGCCATGGCAGAAATTCGTCTGCATGGGCAGGCCAGGCCTTATGAAGGTGAATTGATACGCAAGGATGGCGAGCGCATTCCTGTCATGGTGGGCCTGGCGCAACTCGAGGGCTCGCTGGAAGAATGGGTGGGTTTCGTGCTCGACCTGACTGAGCAGCGCAAGGCAGACCGCATCAAGTCTGAATTTATTTCTGTCGTCAGCCATGAGTTGCGCACGCCGCTGACTTCAATACGCGGCGCATTGGGTTTGCTCGAGAGTGGGGTTGCCGGTGAGCTGACTGCCAAGACCATGCAACTCATCAAGGTTGCCCACAGGAATTGCCAGCGCCTCGGTGTGCTGGTCAACGATATCCTGGACATGGAAAAACTGGCCTCTGGCAAAATGGTCATCAATATAGAGCGCTTCGACCTCGTAGCCGTAACCAGGCAGGCAATAGAAGCCAATGCCGGTTATGCCCAGGCCCTGAATGTACGCTACTGCTTCACTGGCCACCCGGAAAACGCCTGGGCCATGGGCGACAATGTACGCGTCATGCAGGTATTTGCCAATTTGCTGTCGAACGCCGCCAAGTTTTCCCCGAATGGGGCTGAAGTGCAAATCCGTATCACCGACAACTCCGGTATCTATAAAGTCGAAGTGGAAGACCACGGACAAGGCATACCTGAGGCCTTCAGGGAGCAGATATTCAAGAAATTTGCCCAGGCAGACGGCACCAACACCCGGCAGCAAGGCGGTACCGGCCTCGGTTTGAATATCACCAAGACCTTCGTCGAGAAAATGGGCGGTGAAATCGGCTTTGAAACTGAAGAGGGCAAGGGCAGCATATTCTGGTTTACCTTACTGGCCTCAGCGCACCGTCGCCACGACAGATAGTCTTGAGTTTTTGACTTCACACCTTATCTCCTCATTGCATACACCCAGCCTGTTCATTGGTATATCCAAGGCAAGGTTTTAGCTAATTGCATGGTAGTTAAAATCTATTGGATATTTAAAATTCATAGTGATATGCTTCTTGCCGTTGTGGACATATTGTTCACCTTGTTACGTCATCAGGAGAATTTAATGAAAACTGTAGGTCAAAAACTCGACGCATTCAAAGTTCCAGCAGCCAAGCCAGGCTTCAATCATCATGAAGAAAACGGCGTCTCCGCATTTGAAGACATCACCGAAGCTTCCTTCCCTGGCAAATGGAAAATCATTTATTTCTACCCAAAAGATTTCACTTTCGTATGCCCAACTGAAATCGTTGAATTTGCCAAGCTCGCTAACGACTTTGCAGACCGCGATGCAGTCTTGATGGGTGGTTCTACCGATAACGAATTCTGCAAACTGGCATGGCGCCGTGAACACAAAGACCTGGACAAACTGAACCACTATGCGTTCGGTGATGCAACCGGTTCTTTGGTAGACATGCTGGGTGTACGCGATGTTAACGCCGGTGTTGCCCTGCGCGCGACTTTCATTGTTGATCCTGACAATGTCATCCAGCACGTTTCTGTCAATAACCTGAACGTTGGCCGTAACCCAACAGAAATCCTGCGTATTCTGGATGGTCTGCAAACAGACGAACTGTGCCCATGCAACCGTACAGTAGGCGGCGCAACTCTGTAATTCAGAGAGCGCATGCTGTAGATGTAAAATAAACCCGCTACGGCGGGTTTTAAAACCACTTTTTGATAGGTAAATACTATGGAATTCTTGAATTTAATTAAAAGTCGTATCCCTGATTACGCCAAGGATATCCGTCTGAACATCGATGGCACTATCGCCCGCTCCAGCCTTGAAGGCAATGATGCAGTAGGCGTGGCACTGGCAGCAGCCTTTGCAGCAAAAAGCACTGTGATCATTGAAGCCATCAAATCCAGTGGCGCAATCACGCCAGAAGAAATCAATGCAGCGCTGACAGCAGCGGCTTTGATGGGCATGAATAATGTCTGGTATCCGTATGTAGAAATGGCTGACGACGCCGACCTGAAAACCCAGGCTGCCCAATTGCGCATGAATGCCTATGCAACCAATGGTGGTGTGGATAAACGCCGCTTCGAGATGTACGCCTTGTCGGCTTCCATCATCGGCAAATGTCATTTCTGCGTGAAATCGCATTATGAGTTGTTGAAGAAGGAAGGTATGTCGACCACGCAGTTGCGGGATGTGGGCAGGATTGCAGCAGTTGTGAATGCAGCGGCGCAGGTTATTTCTGCTGAGACTGTGTAATTCGCAAAGCGTAGTTTTGTGCCACGAATCTCTAAGCCGCTTGCAAGTTGCGCGGTGGAGAAGGTTGGGATGAGGATGGGGTTCTGTCGCTCAACGGCAATCACATTATCGTCGCTCCAGCGTAGGCTGGAGCCCAGTGGCGTTGGTTGCATACTTTTGTCGTATGTAAAACGATTATCCTTCGTGGATATAAGCCGGGTCTCGGCCCGGCGGCCGAATTCCTTTCTTTGCTTCGCCAAAGAAAGGAATCAAAGAAAGGCGACCCAGGCGTCGTCGCCCCTACGGGGGTTCCCATTTGTGCAGTACAAAAAATGGGAAAGTCCGAAAACTCGCCTGCGGCTCAAACATCGGCCTTTCTCTTTCCATTTTCTGTACTGCACAAATGGCGCCGACACATGGGAGTTGCTAAATTCAAAAGCAACCCCAAAGTCAAACCCAACAGCAACCCCGGTTCGACCACACTTCAAATCACCGCAGTCCCCTACCGAGACTTCCTCTTTAAGATCCCCAGCACTACAACCAGCAATAACGCCGGCAATAAAAACGGCGAGAAAATCATCAAAAACAAGCCGCCTATCAGCACCGCAAAACCCACCAGCAAGAACGATACCCCCGCAATCACCAGCCCAGCCATGATCATGGCAAAGACGATGGCGATCAGTGCCACGGCGATGCCGCCTATGGAAAAACCATTGTCAGAAAAAATATCAAAATCATCCGGGCTCCAGTCCAGGTTTAAATCGATGGGGCTGTCCATGACATACCAGATGACGAGCAAGAGTATGCAAAACGCAGTGAAACGGGCGGATGATTTTTGGTCTGACATGGCTGGCTTGTTCCTCGCTTATTACTGCTTATTTACCAACTTATTTTTCAACTTACTTTCCAACATTGATGAAGGGGATAGCTCCACCAGTCGTTGTTGGCAAACGTCCATCCCATTTTTCTATGGCCTTGGCCTGGTTCTCGGTTTCACGCAGGCGCAGCAGTTCTGGTGTGACTTGCTGTCTTTGCAAGGCCAGGGCTTCTGCTTCGGCACGGGCGCGGGATACTTTTTGTTTGGCTTCGACTTCTATCCTTTGCAGGTCGCGCTCGGCCTTCATCTTCAGTTGATCCGCCGTGGTCTTGGCTTCAATCGCTTCATTGAAAGTGCGGCTGAAGTTGAAGTTGACGATGGAAAATTCATCAACCACCAGGCCATGTCTTGCCATGCGCTCTTTCAGGGCAAGAATGATTTCATCGCGCACTTGTGAGCGGCGTGAGATCAGTTCTTCTGCGGTGAAGCGGGCAGTAACGGCCTTGACTGCTTCTTGTACGCTAGGGATGATGATGCGCTCGCCAGGTTCATTGCCAAGATCGCGGAAAACCGAGACCACTGCATCTGGCCTGACGTGATAGTTGATGGCAATCTTGGTGTGCACGGTTTGCAAGTCCTTGGAGGCTGCATCACCGTCACCTTCACCTTTTTGTATGGCGACGGAGACTTTTTGCATTTTCTGGGCGATAGGCCATACCCAGTGTATGCCTTCACTGTAAACCTCATCCGAAGGTTTGCCAAATGTTGTCAGCACACCGCGATGACCAGCGGGGATAGTCGCGAAAGGGTTGAGTATGATCAGTACCAGCAAGACGATCAGGCCGACCGCAAATTTGGGGAAGAGACTACGCATGATTTTTTAATCTCAGGGAGTGAAAACACCCGCAGTATAGGTGTTTTTTACATAAGTGTTCCCGGTAATCGGAGGGCGAAACTACCGCTTATTTTGCGTCCTGTTTTTACTTGCTGTTAGTTTGCATAAATTGCCGCAAACGCTGCTTCGCCCACGCGATGATAAGCGCGGTACATGCCTTCGGTATTAAAGGGCAGGACAATATTGCCAAGCCGGTCTATGCCTATGATGCCACCCTGGCCTTCATACATTGGTAGTTTATCCATGACGACATTATTGGCAGCCTGCTCCAGGCTTAGTCCCAGGTATTGCATTTGCGCAGCAATATCATGCAGCGCCAGGCTGCGCATGAAGGCCTCCCCCGTGCCCGTCGCAGACAGGGCAGCGGTCTGGTTATCGGCATAACAGCCGGCACCCAGCATAGGCGTGTCACCCACACGGCCAGGTAGTTTATTGGTCATGCCACCTGTCGAAGTGGCGGCAGCGAGGTTACCGTGTGCATCCAGCGCAACGGCACCTACCGTGCCAAATTCTTTATCAGGATCAAGTGGTGCGGGTTCTGAAACTGAAGTCAGCAAATTCGCTGCATCGTGATCCAGCAGCACACCAGACTCTTGCCGGGTGCGTTGCAATTGCGCGTAGCGCTCTTCGGTATAAAAGTACGATGGGTCTTCGAATTGCAGGCCATGCTGGCGCAAGAATTCTTCTGCGCCTTTGCCTACCATCAAGACATGCGGGCTGTGCTCCATGACGGCTCTGGCAGCGCGAACGGGATTGCGCACCTGCTGTATGCAAGCCACGGCACCTGCACGGCGGGTTTTGCCATCCATGATGGCGGCATCCATTTCCATGGTGCCAGCATTGGTGAATACGGCACCTTTGCCTGCGTTGAAAAGCGGACAATCTTCCAGCAGACTGACGGCCAGGCACACGGCATCAAGCGCACTGCCGCCTTGTGCCAATACTTCATTACCCGCAGTAACGACAGACCGCAATGCTTCCATATAGCGAGCTTCCTGTTCCGCTGTCAGGCTGCTGCGCAGGATAGTGCCGGCACCACCGTGGATGGCGATAGCAGCAGGTGCGGCCATCTTACGCTGGCCTGTCCATGTCGATGATCTTGCTGGCTGCCGCGGCATGCTGCTTGCGGGTCGTGGCATTCGGTTCTTGATACAACCATGGCAGCATGAACTTGGTCATTTCAGATGCCGCATGCACCGGGGCTTTGGCCTGGTGGGCGACGGCACTGCAGATGGCTTCTATCAGGCACAGCGCAGCACCTTCAGAGTTGGGGGAGAAGTTGCGGCGAGTTTGCGCATACAGGGTGATGTTCGCCAGTGAGGCCAATGGTGAACTTGGTGCATCCGTCAGCGCCAGGATAGGAACGCCTTTTTCGCGCAACTGCTGCAGGATAGTGACCACATCTTCTGCATAGCGCGGGAAAGAAATGCCGATGACCAGATCGCGCTCTGTGTATTTGAACAATTGCCTTGCGACATTCGATGGCCCGCCTGAGCCCAGGGTTGATTGCACGGTATTACAGAATGGGTCCAGACTATGCGCCATCAGGCCAGCCAGGAAGGCGCTGGCACCATAGCCGACGATGTAAATTCTTTCCGCATTCAGGATCTGGCGCACGGCATGGTTGCACAAATCAGGAGCCAGGCCGCGGCGGGTGGCCTCCAGATTGGCCATGTCTTCGTTGAGTGAGCTGGAAATGATTTCTGTGCTGGTGGCTGGACGCTGGATTTCACTGCGCAGATTATCAATAGGTGCCAGCATGGCTTCAAAGCCATACACCAGTTCAGCACGGAATTGCGGATAACCTTCAAAGCCAAGCGCCCTGGCAAAGCGATTTGCCGTGGCGACCGAGATGCCGACGGCATTTGCCAGCTCATCGATAGACATGGTGGCTGATCGAAATACATTCGACAGCACATAATCGGCTGCTTTTCTGTGCGCTTTTGACAAGTTCATATAGACCTTGCCTATGCGCGCATTAACAGTACCACCCAGGGATTGCGTATCAGGACGATTCATATCGGCTGGCTTTTCCGGTGAAATAGAAATGTAAATATAATTTCATCGATTTAAATTGTAAAGAAATGAATCGTGTCAAATCGATGAATGTCTCTCTCCGTACATATTTTGGATAATTTGGTCTATTTAGGAGATTTGTCAGGATAAACAAAATACATCAAATTTTGTTCTGAATTTACCTGAATTTACGCAAGCTAATGGTGGTGTAATTGAAAAGATTGTCGGCACTTATTAAAGTGAATTGAAACATATTCAGTTATTTACCAAACGGTAAAAAAATGCCCACAGACATGTGGGCATTTCATTTTTTTCGACAATTAGCGGCTGGCGACATCAATAATTCCGCCACCCAGGCAAACATCACCATCATACAAAACTGCAGACTGACCAGGGGTGACTGCCCATTGCGCTTGCGGGAAGTCCAGTTGAAAACGCTCGCTGTCACCACTGAAATGGCAAGCGACATCAGGCTGGCGGTAGCGGGTCTTGGCTGACAGCTCACCTGCTTGCGGCGCTTCGCCCGCCACCCAACTGACTTGCCCGGCTTCCAGCCCCGCAGACAATAGCCATGGATGATCATGGCCTTGCACGGCATACAGGGTATTGGCTTCCACATCTTTTTTCGCGACATACCAGGCATCGCTGCTGCCATCGGCATTCTGGTGCGACTTGATGCCGCCTATGCCTATGCCTTTGCGCTGGCCCAGGGTATAAAAACTCAGGCCTACATGCTGGCCGATGATTTCACCCTCAGGCGTTTGTATATTGCCTGGTTTGTACGATAAATATCGGTTCAGGAATTCGCGGAAAGGGCGCTCACCAATAAAACAAATACCAGTCGAATCTTTTTTCTTCGCATTCGGGAGTTGCAGTTGCTCGGCGATCTTGCGTACTTCAGTCTTCTGGATTTCGCCTAGCGGGAACAGGGTATTTGCCAGTTGTTTCTGGTTCAGCCTGTGCAGGAAATAGCTTTGGTCCTTGCTGGCGTCCATTGCTTTCATCAACTGGAACTGGCCATTCATTTCGCGCACGCGGGCATAGTGGCCGGTGGCGATGTAATCGGCACCCAGCTTCATCGCGTGGTCAAGGAAGGCTTTGAACTTGATTTCGGCATTGCACAGCACATCCGGGTTCGGTGTGCGGCCAGCCTGGTATTCACGCAGGAATTCTGCAAAGACACGGTCCTTGTATTCGCTGGCGAAATTGACGGCTTCGATATCAACGCCAACGACGTCGGCAACGCTGACGGCATCTATCCAGTCTTCGCGGGTAGAGCAGTATTCTGAATCGTCATCATCTTCCCAGTTTTTCATGAACAGGCCGATGACTTCATAGCCCTGTTCTTTCAGCAGCCATGCCGAGACGGAAGAATCAACGCCGCCTGACATCCCTATCACTACTTTTTTCTTGCTCATTTTTGCGGTTCCAAGTTTCCAAGTGCGCTTGGATGGGTAAACAACAGGGATAGCGGCGCGCGCTTGCCCTGCAAATAATCGTCTATGCATTGCAGTACCAGAGGGCTGCGATGCCTGTCTTGTGCCGCCACGATCTCATCGTAGCTCATCCACACGGTTCGCAAGATGCCGGTATCGAGGGCGCGGTCGTGTGCCGCGCCCAGTTCGCCGGTAAAGGCAAAGCGCAGATAAGTGACTTCTTCACCAGTCTTGGGTGAAATGAAGCGCGACAGGTAAGTGCCTGTCAATGCGGTCGGTGTGAAGTCGTGTGCAGTCTCTTCCAGGGTTTCGCGGATGACGGCTTGTTGCAGGCTTTCATCCGGGTCCAGATGACCGGCGGGCTGGTTGATGCGTACACCATCAGGTGTTTCTTCTTCAATCATGAAAAACTGTTGGTCGCGCTCAATAATTGCGGCTACAGTGACGGATGGTTTCCAAATGGCAGACATGGCTTCTCTCGGTAAGTCCGACATTTTACTTTGCCGTCAAATTTTGTGTGGCAAACCAGCAAATTTGAAAGCGAATTAGCTAATGCGTAATTTATCTATGCTCGCTTATTTTTGTGCTTTCGCTGTATTTTGATTTTGCACCAAACTTGTACGGTTTTTGATTTTAGTTTTAAGTGACTGTTTTTAAAGGAAATAATTTAGTTTTATAGATGTCTGCAGGGCGTCATCAGCATGATTCTTTAAAGAAATTTGCAGAAAACACAAAAAAGTGAACGGTTGTGCTAAAAAACATTTTGCGTGTAATATCGTTGTCGAATATCAAATGTAAGATTCAGGTAAGGAAGTGAGCTGCCTTAATCTACAAGAAAATCAGCAAAGAATAATGCAGCGGCCAGAGCTTACCCTTGACCGCTGCAGCACGGAATTGAAACACCAATATTCACACTAAAAAAGGGAGCAAATCTATGAAAATCGGCATACCCGCCGAGTCACGGCCGGGGGAGACGCGTGTAGCGGCAACCCCAGAAACCATCAAGAAATATGTCGCCGCCAAACACCAGGTGATCGTGCAGTCTGGTGCAGGCGTGGCTTCCAGTATTACCGACGAGGCCTACCAGGCTGCCGGTGCAGAAATTGGCACTGCTGCCGATGCACTGGGCGCTGAACTGGTCTTGAAAGTGCGTGCCCCCAATGCAGAAGAACGTGCGCTGATGAAATCAGGCACGGTGCTGGTTGGCATGCTCAATCCTTTTGACGCAGACAATATCGCGGCCATGGCCACACACGGCCTGTCCGCATTTGCACTCGAAGCTGCACCGCGCATTACCCGTGCGCAGTCGCTCGACGTCTTGTCTTCGCAAGCCAATATCGCCGGTTACAAGGCCGTCATGCTGGCCGCCAATACCTACCAGCGCTTCATGCCCATGCTGATGACAGCGGCGGGCACGGTCAAGGCCGCACGGGTGCTGATCATGGGCGTGGGCGTTGCAGGCTTGCAAGCGATTGCCACAGCCAAACGCCTGGGTGCAGTGATTGAAGCGTCGGATGTACGCCCGCCCGTCAAGGAGCAGGTTGAATCCCTGGGCGCCAAGTTTATCGATGTACCTTATGAAACCGATGAAGAACGCGAAATCGCCAAAGGTGTAGGTGGTTATGCCCGCCCCATGCCAGCAGCGTGGATGGAAAGGCAGGCTGCTCTCGTGCATGAACGTGCCAAGCAGGCTGATATCATCATTACGACAGCATTGATTCCTGGCCGCAAGGCACCGATACTGATTTCGGAAGAAACAGTAAAAGCCATGAAGCCAGGCTCAGTCATCGTCGATATGGCGGTAGAGCAGGGCGGCAATTGCCCCTTGTCTGAACTCAACAAGACAGTCACCAAATACGGTGTACACATCATAGGCGAGCCGAATCTGGCAACGCTGGTGGCGGCTGATGCATCGGCCCTTTATTCCCGTAATGTGCTGGACTTTTTGAAGCTCATCATTGACAAGGATGCTGCGCTGGCGATTAACCGTGAAGATGAAATCGTCGCTGCCACCCTGGTTTGCTCGGGTGGTGAAGTTTTAAAGAAATAGAATAAAAAGTTTTAAAGTTTTTAGCAATCAGTATCAGAAAGTAGAAAGACCATGCAAAGAAATATGCTCCGCGCCAAAATTCATCGCGCAACTGTAACCCAGTGTGACCTGCACTACGAAGGATCGTGCGGTATCGATGAAGATCTGCTCGACGCTGCCAACATCATCGAAAACGAACAGATAGAGCTGTATAACGTCAACAACGGTGAACGCTTCTCCACTTATGCCATCAAGGGCAAACGTGGCAGCGGTGAAATTTCACTCAATGGCGCTGCAGCCCGCCGCGTACAACTGGGCGATTTGATGATTATCTGTACCTATGCGCCGATGACAGAAGAAGAAGCAAAAGCGTATAAACCGAATGTCGTTTTCGTCAATGGCAAGAATCAGATCACCAGTATCAAAGAGTATAAATAACGTAGCCGGAGCAGGCAGTATCTGAAGTCTTGCTTGCTCATGTCTCGATTTGCATGTCTCAATCCAATTAAAGAGAGGACATCATGGAAGTTAGTCATACCCTTACCAACCTCATCATCTTCGTGCTGGCAATTTATGTCGGTTACCATGTGGTGTGGACAGTAACACCGGCCCTGCACACGCCTTTGATGGCGGTGACAAATGCCATTTCTGCCATCATCATCGTCGGTGCCATGCTGGCCGCTGGTTTGACCGAAGGCCTGCTGGCCCAGGTCATGGGCACGGCGGCAGTGGCACTGGCAGCAGTGAATGTATTCGGCGGTTTTCTGGTGACTCAGAGGATGCTGGAAATGTTCAAGAAAAAAGAGCCTAAAGCCATTGCCCATGCTGACAAGGAGGGCAAATAATGAGCATGAATCTGGTAACGATGCTGTACCTGATCGCATCGGTCTGCTTTATCCAGGCGTTAAAAGGTTTGTCCCATCCTTCCACCGCACGTCGTGGTAATGCCTTTGGCATGATAGGCATGGCGGTTGCAGTTGCAACCACCATCGCCCTGATCGTCAAGCTGAAAAACGAAAGTGCCGGTGCAGGTCTGGGCTATGGCCTGGTTGCCATCGGCGTCATTGTCGGCGGCGGCATAGGTGCAACTCTGGCCAAACGTGTAGAGATGACCAAGATGCCGGAACTGGTCGCAGCGATGCACTCATTGATCGGTCTGGCAGCGGTGTGTATCGCCGTAGCCGTTGTGTCTGAACCCTGGGTATTCAATATCGTCGCAAGAGACCAACCTATCCCTTTCGGTAACCGCCTGGAATTGTTCATTGGTACTTTTGTCGGTGCGATTACCTTCTCTGGTTCTGTCATCGCCTTTGGTAAATTGTCGGGCAAGTACAAGTTCCGCCTGTTCCAGGGCGCACCGGTCAGCTTCAGTGGCCAGCATCAGTTGAACCTGGTATTGGCAATTGCGATGCTGGGTTGCGGCATTGCCTTCTGCGTCACGCAAAGCTGGACACCGTTCATCATCATGACGGCTCTGGCTTTCGTGCTGGGCGTACTCATCATCATCCCTATCGGTGGTGCTGATATGCCAGTGGTGGTGTCGATGCTGAACAGTTATTCTGGCTGGGCGGCTGCAGGTATCGGCTTTTCGCTGAATAACTCCATGCTGATCATTGCCGGTTCGCTGGTGGGTTCGTCCGGTGCCATCCTGTCTTACATTATGTGCAAGGCGATGAACCGTTCGTTCTTCAATGTGATACTAGGTGGTTTTGGTGGCGAAGCTGCTGCCGCTGCTACTGGCGACCAGGCCCAGCGTACCGTTAAATCCGGCTCTGCTGATGACGTGGCTTTCCTGCTTGGTAATGCAGAGACTGTCATCATCGTTCCTGGTTATGGCCTGGCGGTGGCACGTGCCCAGCATGCCCTGAAAGAGCTGACAGAAAAGCTGACGCACAAAGGTATTACAGTCAAGTATGCAATTCACCCTGTGGCAGGGCGTATGCCTGGTCACATGAATGTCTTGCTGGCAGAAGCTGAAGTGCCTTACGACCAGGTATTCGAGATGGAAGACATCAACAGCGAATTTGGCCAGGCAGACGTGGTATTGGTATTGGGTGCGAATGACGTGGTTAATCCTGCGGCAAAAGACCCCAAATCACCGATTGCTGGCATGCCTATCCTGGAAGCCTACAAAGCCAAGACTGTTATCGTCAACAAGCGCTCCATGGCTTCTGGCTATGCAGGTCTGGACAATGAACTGTTCTACATGGATAAAACCATGATGGTGTTTGGCGATGCCAAGAAAGTCATTGAAGATATGGTGAAGGCTGTTGAGTAATTAGCTGAACCAAGCTGAGATGTATAAAAATGCCCGGTAGCGATATTCGCTCCCGGGCATTTTGTTTTGGCCGTAATTACGGTTTATCTGTCTTGTGATGGCTCAGTTGATACAGCAAAGGCAGTACCAGCAAAGTCAGCAGGGTGGATGAGAGTATGCCACCGATAACCACCGTCGCCAGTGGCCGCTGCACTTCAGCCCCAGTGCCTGTCGCCAGCGCCATCGGGATGAAGCCCAGGGATGCTACCAGCGCCGTCATCAGCACCGGGCGCAGACGTGTCAATGCACCTTGCTGGATGGCTCTGTCCAGCGTCATGCCTTCTTCACGCAAGCTGCGTATATAGGCAATCATGACCAGGCCGTTCAATACCGCAACACCAGACAGGGCGATGAAGCCTACACCGGCTGAAATCGACAGCGGTATATCACGTAACCACAGGGCGACTATGCCACCAGTCAGGGCAAACGGCACGCCTGTAAATACCAGCAAGCCGTCCCTGATATTGCCAAACATGGCAAACAGCAACATGAAGACCAGTAGCAAAGCTGCGGGGACGACGATTTGCAGGCGCTGTGATGCAGATTGCAATTGTTCGAAAGTGCCGCCCCAGGTGGTCCAGTAAGCGGTCGGGACTTTCACCTTCTGTGCCAGTTGCTCCTGTGCTTCTTTTATAAAGGAGCCTATGTCACGGCCACGCACATTGGCAGTGACAACGACACGGCGCTTGCCATCTTCACGGCTGATCTGGTTGGGGCCGGGTGCCATGTCTATGCTTGCCAGGTCAGCCAGGGTAATGAAACTGGTCGCTCCATTTTGTACATTCGGCAGACGAATCGGCAGGCGCTTGATGGCGTCGATATCGCTGCGCACATTTTCTGGCAGTCGTACAACGATATCAAACCGGCGGTCACCCTGGAACAGGGTGCCAGATTCCTTGCCACCTATCGCTGCGGAAATCACGTCCTGCACATCGCTGATATTCAAACCCAGCCTGGCCGCTTTCTCGCGGTTGATGTTGATGCTCAGCATAGGCAGGCCGGTGGTTTGCTCCAGCTTGACATCGGCAGCACCGGGAATTTTTTCCAGCATCCTGGCAATCTGTTCCCCAGTGCGGTTCATGATTTCCATGTCGTCACCAAACACTTTGATCGCCACGTCGCTGCGCACGCCAGAGATCAGTTCATTGAAGCGCATCTGTATGGGCTGGGTAAATTCATAGTTATTGCCCGGTACTTTTTCCACGGCTTCCTGTATGGCTGCTACCAGATCATCCTTGCTGCGCGTTGGGTCTGGCCATTGCGCTTGCGGCTTGAGCATGATGAAGGTGTCAGCCACATTCGGTGGCATCGGGTCAGTGGCAATTTCTGCCGTACCCAGCTTGCCAAAGACTTTGTCCACCTCGGGGAAAGTGCGTATCACATGTTCCAGTTCTATCTGCATTTGCAAAGCCTGGCTCAGGCTGGTGCCGGGTATGCGCATGGCGTGCAGGGCGATATCACCTTCATTCAGGCTGGGGACAAATTCGCTACCCATGCGGCTGGCCAGCAAGCCACTCAGAGCCAGTACCACCACAACGATGCTCAAGACCAGCGCCTTGCTTTGCAGTGCGAAATCCAGCATGGGTTGATAGAGCTGTTTGGCCCACAGCATCAAACGGTTTTCTTTTTCGCTGACGTGTTCACCGATGAACAGGGCGACAGCGGCAGGGATGAAAGTCATTGACAAGACCATCGCGGCAATCAGGGCAGCAACCACGGTAAATGCCATGGGGTGGAACATCTTGCCTTCTACCCCGGTCAGCGCAAAGATGGGCAGGTAAACCACCATGATGATCAACTGGCCAAACAGCAAGGGGCGGCGGGCTTCTCTGGCGGCGGCGAATACTTCCTGCAGGCGTTCACTGCGGTCCAGCGTGCGTCCGGCAGCCGCTTGTGCATGAGCCAGCCTGCGCACGCAATTCTCGACGATGACCACCGCACCATCGATAATGATGCCAAAATCCAGTGCGCCCAGGCTCATGAGATTGGCACTGACCTTGTTGCCCACCATACCGGTAAACGTGAACAGCATCGCCAGCGGTATCACCATGGCGGTGATGATGGCTGCACGGATATTCCCCAAAAATAAAAAGAGAATGGCAATCACCAGTACTGCACCTTCCAGCAGGTTTTTCTTTACCGTATTGATGGCCTTGTCTACCAGAACGGTGCGGTCATATACGGTGCTGGCTACGATGCCGGGAGGCAGGCTGCGGTTGATCTCAGCCAGTTTTTTTGCCACATCCTGCGATACCTTGCGGCTGTTTTCACCTATCAGCATGAACACCGTGCCGAGTACGACTTCACGGCCATTTTCTGTCGCTGCACCAGTGCGCAATTCACGGCCTATGCTGACTTCGGCGACGTCGCTGATACGGACAGGAATATTTTTCTGGGTGCTGACGACCACATTGCGTATGTCATCCATGGAAGCCAGTTGCCCCGGTGCCCTGACGAGGTATTGTTCGCCACGTCTTTCTATATAACCCGCGCCGATATTGCCATTATTTTTTTCCAGTGCAGTGACGACATCTTGCCAGCTCAATCCATGTGCCACCAGTTTTTCTGGCGATGGTGCAACCAGGAATTCCTTGGCATAACCACCTATGGTATTGATCTCGGTCACGCCTGCGACATTGCGCAATTGTGGCTTGACTATCCAGTCCTGTATTTCACGCAGGTCGGTGGCCGTGTAGGGCTGACCATCCGCCTTGAGTGCGCCTTCCTTGCTCTCCACTGTCCACATGACGATCTCACCCAGACCGGTGGAGATCGGCCCCATGCCAGGTTCTATGCCTGCTGGGAGCTTGCCCTTGGCTTCCTGTATACGTTCATTGACGAGCTGGCGGGCAAAGTAAATGTCGGTGCCATCCTTGAAAATGATGGTCACTTGTGACAGGCCATAGCGTGACAGTGAACGCGTCTGTTGCAGGTTGGGCAGGCCTGCCATCACGGTCTCTATGGGAAAGCTGATGCGTTGCTCAGCCTCCAGTGGTGAGTAGCCAGGGGCAGCGGTATTGACCTGTACCTGGACATTGGTGATGTCCGGCACGGCATCAATCGGCAGGCGCTGGTAACTGAAGATACCCAGTGATGCCAGCACCAAGGTCAGCATGATGACCAGCCAGCGCTGCGCTATCGAAAATTGTATGATTTTTTCAAACATGATGTGTTTTCCTCATGCTCTTAGTGTTCATGACTGGCGGCAGCTTTGCCCAGCTCAGCCTTGATCAGGAAACTGTTCTTGGCAACATAAGCCGTACCCGCCTGCAAGCCCTTGCGTATCTCTGTGTACTTGCCATCGCTGCGTCCCAGTTCCACCGGCCTGGCTTCCAGTTGATCGCCATAGCTGGCAAACACCGTGGCTTGTTCATCAATGATTTGTATGGCTTCATTGACTATCGCAACCGGCACTTCCACTTCGGCTGACAGCAGGGCCACATTCACAGTCAGGCCGGGATACCATACACCCTTGGTATTTGGCAGCAGCAAGCGTGCTTTGGCCGTGCGGGTTTGTTCCCCCATGACTGCGCCTACATAGCTGAGCTTGCCTTCTGCGGTAGCATCAAAGGCATTGGCGCTGACTTTGGCGCTCTGGCCTGTCCTGACATGGTTGAGGTCTTTGGCAGGTATCGCGATTTCCACCCAGACACTGCTGAGATCGGCTACCGTAAAGATGGCAGCATCATCCTTGAGTGACTGCCCCATGCTGATGTGTTTCTCGGTCACTGTACCTGCGATGGGTGAACGGATTTCATAGCGGTTCAGGTTGCCCTTTGTAGCCATGCCAGCACCCAGGGAAGCCAGTTTTTGTTGCGCACTTTGCAGGGTGATGTCGGATTCCTGCATGGCATTGCGGGCTTGCAGATAATCCTGCTCTGCTGAGATTTTTTCTTCCCAGAGTTTTTTCTCGCGTTCAAAATTACTGCGTGCCAGTGCATGACGTTTTTGTGTCGCCAGCACTTCAGTACGCAAATCGACCAGTGCCTGGCTGGATATCACCGCCAGTAACTGACCCTTGCTGACCTTGTCACCCGCATTCACTGCCACGCTTTCCACGATACCTGCAAGGCGCGGCACGATTTGCAGCATGCTGTCTTCATTCAGTTTCACTTCACCCAACAAGTTCAGATTGCTTTGCAGTTTTACCGCGCCTGCGATTTCTGTCTCTACGCCATTTTGCTTGCGCTTCAGGGCATTCATGCTGACGCGGCCCTCTATCTGTTCATAATTGAATTGATAGCTCTTGCCAGCATGTTGGGCTGTGATGCTGGCTTTGAAGGAATGTGGTTCTTCGACGATGGCATCGCCTTTCAGATAATTTTTTTCTGTGCTGAACTTGAAGGTTTGTACCGCTCCACCCAGGCGTTCCAGATTGATGGTGACGTTATTGGTTGCAGGTGGTAGTGGCTTGCCATCCTGATAGGCATACAGGCGAAATTCTGGTGCTGTGTTTTGCTCGAAGATAGTCACTTCCAGCGCATAGCCATCCTTGCTGAACAGTTTGCCGCCATGCGGGCCTTTGGCGGCAGCCTCGGCTCCACTGGCTTCGTCATGATGTTCATTGTCGGCATGCTCAGCCTGCTCTGCACGGCTGCCATGTTCATCGGTTTTTTTCGATTTTCCTGCGCTCAGTATCAGCGCAGCCAATATCGCACCTATGAGGATGACGATGATGACTGGCACGGCAGTTTTTTTATTGATATTCAGTTTCATACAAAATCCTAAAATGAAGAGGTGGCGGTGAACAGGCTGAATTCACTGTCACCTATGTAAGCCTCGATATCCGCCGCCGCACGCTGGGCTTCTGACAGGCTGCGCAAGTATTGCGCCCTGGCTTGCAGCAATGAACGCTGGGCGTCCAGCACATCCATGAAATTGAATTTGCCGTATTCAAAGCCCTTGATGGCGAGCTCATATGCCTGTTGTGCACCGGGCAGCATGACTTTCTTCAGCATCTCGGCTTCTTCCCTGGCCAGGCTCAGGCGTTGATGGGTTTGCAGTAGCTCGCCATGCAGGCGGTTTTCTGTGGCTGTCAATTCATTCCTGGCCTTGTCTGCGCGACTCAGAGCATCTTGTAAATTGCCCTGATTGCGGTCAAACAGATTCAGCGGGATGCTGATGCCGACGATGGCCTGGTTGCGGCCAGTTTGCTGTTCGCGCTTGTTGCCTATGCTTAAAGTCAGGTCCGGTACTTGCCTGCTTTTTTCCAGTGCGGACATGGCGATTCGCTTGTCCACTTCGAGTTGTGCGCGTTGCATTAATGGTGAGCGTGCCAGGGCTTGCGTCAGTTTTTGCAAGTCGGGCAAGGCGGGCAGAGTATGGAATTCACCCTGCAGTTGCAGCTCAGCAGCCAGTTTGCTGCCCATGGCGGTTGCCAGACCTTGCCTGGCTATCAGTAATTCGCTATTGGCTTGTGCAAGTTCCACACGCACGCCAGATTCGGCAATGCTCGCCCGGGTGGCTTCCAGTGGCGGGATTTTACCGAGGCTGACCTGGCGGCTGGCAGCATGGCTGGCACGCTGTGCCAGTTCCAATGACACTGTCGCAAGACGCTGGCGCTCTTGCGCTATCAGCACGGCAAAAAACTGTGTAGTGACTGCTGCCCTGATCTCGGCTGATTTGATCGCCAGTTCATTCAAGGCAGCGCTGCGACTGCGCTCGGCGACGCTGATGCGTGCACCGCGTTTGCCACCCAGTTCCAGAGGCTGGTTGATTTGTATGGTGGTGCTACGACTGTCTTGCCTGGCATCTTCGACGAGGACAGACAGTTCAGGGTTGGGCATGACACCAGCCTGGCGCAATGCACCCTCGCTGGCTTGCACTTCACGCCTGGCAGCAGCGATGTCCGGGTTATTGGCAACGGCCAGTGCTATTGCCATGGGCAAGGTCATTACGCCAGCGTTGGTCGAGGACAATGGGTTTTGTGCCTGTGCTGATACGGGAAACAGCATGGGACACAGTAGTACAGCCACTATAGCGAGTGGCAAGAATAATTTTTGCATGGCATTCTCCAGAAAAACGAAAAGGAAGAATCCAGCAAGTAGCCGTCAAGTTTCTAGCTTTGGAAACGCTTTACGCGCACGCAAAATTACGTGACGAAAAAAAAGCAATGAAATGAATATAGACAGATGCCTCGCCGGACTTAGGCGAAGGCCATCCATTTGGGACGTTCAGGTTGCGCAAGGAAAGGCGCAGGAGTCTGCTGCGATGCCGCAGTGAGTTGATAAGTGGTCAGCGTCGATTCTGTTAGCGGCAGATTGGATGAATGCGCACCCAGTGGACTATGTGCGCACGACGCACAGTCTGGGTGGGAAGCTGTTTTTTTTGCCGCTGATTTGTCTGTAGATTTATCAGCATGACTGTCACCATCCCTGGCTTCATGCTCATGCGGGTGATGCCCAAAATGCTGCGAAGTCTTGTCCGTCTCATGCATGCAATACGCACTCGCCACCGACCAGCTTAGCTGGAGAGTGAAAGCAACGATGATCATAAGGATGAACTTTTTAAGCATGGTGTGAATTATAAACCCTAAAGCTTGTTGTCACTATTTCAGACGGCGAACCAGACGCAAACCGTTAAAAATCACCAGCAGGCTTGCACCCATATCAGCAAATACCGCCATCCACAAAGTCGCTATGCCCATGACTGCCATGACGAGGAAGGCCAGCTTGATACCCAGTGCCAGGGCAATATTCTGTTTCAGTATGGCGGCAGTGCGCTGGCTCAGGCGGATGAATTGCGGGATCTTGCGCAAGTCATCATCCATCAGGGCGACGTCTGCTGTTTCCAGTGCTGTATCGGTACCTGCTGCACCCATGGCAAAACCTATGCTGGATTTCGCCAGTGCCGGTGCATCATTGATGCCGTCACCGACCATGCCGACCGTGCCGTGATTGGCCAGCTCGTCGTTGATGGCGGCCAGTTTGTCTTCCGGCAGCAGATTGCCACGCGCATCATCAATGCCCACGTTTTTTGCGATGGCTTTTGCGGTCATTTCATTATCGCCAGTCAGCATGACGGTGCGTATGCCCAGCGCATGTAATTCTGCAATTGCCTGGCGGCTGCTTTCACGTACGGTGTCTGCCACGGCTATCACTGCCAAGGCCTTTTCTTCATCGGCAATGATGACTGCTGTCTTGCCCTCCGCTTCCAGCGCGAACAGTGCTGCTTCAGTAGAGAGGCTACAAATCTTGAGTTCTTCTATCAGGCGATGATTGCCGAGGTAATACCATTTGCCCGCTATCTGGCCTTTGACACCACGGCCTGCAATCGCCTCAAAGTTGCTGACTTCCAATGCGCTGCTACCCTGAGTTGTCGAATAGGCAGTCACCGCGCCTGACACCGGATGATCAGAGCGACCAGCCAGGCTGGCTGCCAGTTGCAAAGCCGTGGCCTGGTCGCCGTTGAGCGGTGTGACATCAGTGACAACAGGTTTCCCCTGGGTGATGGTGCCGGTTTTATCGAGCGCCAGTGACTTCAGCTTGCGGCCTTCCTCCAGATACACGCCACCTTTGATAAGTATGCCCGCCTTGGCCGCTGCCGCCAGCCCGCTGACTACAGTCACAGGGGTAGAGACAACCAGCGCACATGGGCAGGCAATCACCAGCAAGACCAGTGCCTTGTATACCCACACCATCCATGGCAGGCCCAGCAACAGGGGAGGGAAGAGCATGACGCCCAGTGCCAGTACAAACACAATGGGCGTGTATACCTTGGCAAAGCTATCGACAAAGCGTTGTGTAGGCGCACGGCTGCCTTGCGCCTCTTCAACCGCATGGATAATACGTGACAGGGTGGAGTCAGTTTGCGCAGCAGTCACGCGGTATTCAAAAGAACCGGTTTCATTAATGGTACCGGCAAACAGCTTGTCACCAACTGTCTTGGCAACCGGTATGCTCTCGCCCGTGATAGGTGCCTGATTGACTGAGGATTGCCCCTGACTGAGTTCGCCATCGAGCGGGATGCGTTCACCCGGAGCAACCCTTACCGTAGCGCCTATGGCGATGTTTTTGGCTGCGACATCCTGCCAGCTACCATCTGCCTGCAAGACACTGGCTGTCTCTGGCGTCATTGCCATCAGGCCGCGTATGGCATTGCGGGCGCGGTCCAGCGACATTGCTTCTATGGCTTCTGACAGGCTGAACAAGACCATGACCATGGCAGCTTCTGGCCATTGCCCTATGATCAGCGCACCGGTGACGGCGATCGTCATCAGGGCATTGATGTTCAGGTTCAGGTTCTTCAGCGCTATCCAGCCCTTTTTATAGGTACTGGTGCCACTCAGCAGTATCGCCAGGGCAGATAAGAGCATAACGGGCCAGGCTTTTTCTGCGCCGCTGATGTAGGCATAGGTTTCGGCAAGTACTGCAGCTACGCCGGCAGCACCCAGCAACCACCATTTGTGTGCAGGGTTTGCTGACGGTATTGCGCTTGCATCCTCATTGTCTTTGCCATCTCCGCTTAACAGCACGGCCTGCATGCCGATCGAAGTTAGTACAGCCTGTATCTTTGCCTGGTCTTCCAGCGTATGGCTGACCGTCAGTTTGCGTTGCATGAGATTGAAATCAAGCTGGGCTATGCCGGGCATGGGGCTCAGCTTATTGCGTATCAAGCCTTCTTCTGTCGGGCAATCCATGTTTTCTATGGAATACACCACGGTCGATGTACCGGCAGGTGAGGCTATAGGCTTTTCATTCTCCGGCACCACTTTGACCTCACCGTGGTCGCAACAGCTATGCGCATGCTTGTGCACTGATTCATGCTTTTGTTCATCGCCATGTTCATGAGTGTGTCCATGGCTATGTCCATGGCCGTGCCCTGAATGATCGTGTTGATGCTGATGTGCCATGCTGACTCCGGAAAAGAGGTATAGTGAGCATTAGACACCCTGTAGCAGGTATAGAGTCAAGCACTAGTGGACTGTAACAGTGAAAATCGGAGTGCCTGCCATGTGCGCGACGATCATGGCTGCGTTGCAAATACTCGCGATAGCCCCGCTATCGCTGTGTTCATTTGTTCCACGCTTGCCTTGCCCTGATGCGCCGGGCACATGTCCTTCACTCTCGATTCCACTGTTACAGTCCACTAGATTTAAATTGATGGAGTCATACAAATGGAATTGAAAATTGGCGAATTGGCAAAACGCTCCGGTTGCCTGGTAGAAACCATACGCTACTATGAAAAAGAGGGCTTGTTGCCACAAGCCAGCCGCTCGCAGGGCAATTTCCGCCTGTATGGTGAAATGCATGCAGAGCGCCTGCAATTCATACGACATTGCCGTTCTCTGGATATGACGCTGGACGAAATACGCCAGCTATTGCAGTTCCGCGATGCGCCTGAGGATAATTGTTCAGAAGTAAATGCCTTGCTCGACAAACATATAGAACATGTCGCGCACCGCATCAGGGAGTTGAAGGGACTGGAGTCACAGTTAAAGTCCCTACGCAAGTTATGCACCAGCGCGCAGGCAACAAAAGATTGCGGTATTTTGCAGAATCTGGGTACGGCGGAAGAGCATCCGGTGCGTAATCTGGGTAGCCACGGTAGTGGCTGTCATTGATGGCTACAAAGCCTTTGAAGATTGAACAGGTCATCAGCAAAAAACGGCCGATGACCTGATATTCCTTACATTCTCGCTTACATCCTGACCAGCGTTGATTTGCCAAACAGGCTTTCGATCAAATCGACTGCCAGTACCGCAGTCTGGTTGCGCACATCGAGCGCAGGGTTTAGCTCTACCACATCCAGCGACGCCATCAAGCCGGTGTCGGCCACCATTTCCATGCACAACTGCGCTTCACGATAAGTTGGGCCACCCAGGACTGCGGTGCCAACGCCTGGGGCGATGCCGGGGTCAAGGCAGTCGAGGTCGAAGCTCACATGCAAATGGGTATTGCTGTCCAGATTGGCCAGCACGGAAGACATGACATTGCGCATGCCGTATTCATCGATGTAGCGCATGTCGAATACCTGCATGCCCATTTCATGAATGAACTTGCGCTCGCCATCATCGACACTGCGTATGCCTATCAGGCGTATGTCGGTAGGCTGTATGGCAGGAGTCTGGCCGCTATAGTTGATCAGTTCCTTGGGACCATGACCCATGAGGCAGGCGACAGGCATGCCGTGGATATTGCCGGTAGGGCTGATGGTGGATAAATTGCTATCTGCATGGGCATCAAACCACAGCACGCGCAGTTTCTTGCCGACGCGGCGGCAGTGTGCTGCCACCGCGCTGATGGAACCTATTGCCAGGCAATGATCACCACCTAACATCATGGGCATGTGGCCATCCTGCAAGGCCTTATCGACGGCGTCATACACGGCCTGGTTCCAGTCTATCGCCTCTTTCAGGTGGCGCAAGCCATTTACTGGTTGTTCCCAGGGATTGGCCGGACCATGCAAATTGCCATGGTCAATGACTTTCAGGCCGCGTGCCGTCAAAGCCTCGTTCAGGCCTGCCACACGTAATGCGTCGGGCCCCATGCCCGCGCCTCTGACGCTTGCGCCTACATCGGTAGGAGCTCCAATTAAGGAAATGGTTTTCATTCGTTTCTAGTGTAATGCCCTGTCAGGAAAGACTTCAGGCGTTTATTGGTACTGCACATTCTGTATCGCTACGGGCCGGGCTGGCAACATTGCTGCTTGTTGCTGCCATTCCCATACCAAACAGGTCTTTCGGGTTCATCATTTCAGGGATCAAATCCAGTACCGGTGAGTTGGCCTGCATGACATATTTTTCCAGATAACGCATGGCAGAAAAATCTTCCAGCGCAAAACCGACAGAATCAAATACCGTGACTTGCCCGGCATGGCTGCGGCCAGTGGCATTACCTGCCAGGATAGTCCACAACTCGGTTACCTTGAAGTCCGCCGGCATTTGTTGCAATTCACCTTCTATGCGCGATTGCGGTTCATATTCCACCACCACATGCGCGTTATTCAAAATATCTGCATGCAATTCTGTCTTGCCGGGGCAATCACCACCTACGCCATTGATATGCATGCCGGGTTCTATCATGTCCGGGGTCAGTATGATGGCATTGGTTTTGTCTGCTGTCACCGTGGTTAAGATGTCCGCGCCCTTGACTGCCTCGGCAGTTGAACTGGCACGTATGACACGCAATTCTGGATACATACGCAAATTATGAATTAATTTGTCGGTTGCTGCAGGGTCTATGTCATAGACGCGCAACTCTTTGATGCCCAGCATGGCATGAAAAGCCACTGCCTGAAACTCACTTTGCGCACCATTTCCGATCAGGGCCATGACGCGGCTGTCTGGCCTGGCCATGTAAGTCGCTGCCAGCGCCGAGGTGGCGGCGGTGCGTATGGCGGTTGTCAGTGTCAGTTCTGACAGCAGGCGAGGGTAACCGGTATTCACATCTGCCAGCACGCCAAAGGCAGTTACCGTCAGCAAACCAGCCTGGGTGTTTTTGGGGTGACCATTGACGTATTTGAATGAGTACTGGCTACCGTCAGAGATAGGCATCAGTTCTATGACACCCACGTCGGAGTGATTCGCCACCCGTGCCGATTTGTCGAATGACTGCCAGCGCAAATAATCTTCCTTGATCATGCCAGCCAGACGCGCAATGGCATCTTCCAGCCTGGTCTTCTTCAAGTGGTTTTGCAGTTCTTTTGTGCCGATGAAGGTCACCATGATGTTCTCCGTGTTTACCGTATTTACAGTATTTATGTATAAGGACTTGCGGGAACACATTTCAGAGGCTATTGCGAAATCACCCTGGTTTTCCTGATGTTGCGAGACTTCCATTCACTCTTTCAAAGAAGAGTGATGTTTTTGAAAATCCACCAGACCCATTTCGCATCAGGCTCTTGCGCACCTGTTGTGCTATGTATTCTGTTTACCATTGTAGCCAGCCGGGAAAAGAAATAGATTGCTAAATAAGATGTAAATTTCATGTAAATAGAAATTAAGTTTCACATATCTGTAAATAGTGTGTTTTAATTTCTCATTTAACGAAAATGACAAAATATCCTGAAAATCAGGGTAAAGCCGGGAGATGAATATGGATGTATATGACCGAAGTATCTTGCGACATTTGCAACAAGATGGACGCATGAGCAATTTAAGCCTGGCCGAACGCATACATCTGTCGGCACCGCAGACCCTGCGCAGGGTCAGGACGCTGGAGGAGAAGGGCGTGATACGCGCCTATGTGGCGCAGGTTGCGCCTGAGGCACTGGGTCTGGGTGTCATGGCATTTGTGAACCTGTCTCTGGACAGGGAACAGTTTCGCAATGTGCGCGAGGTAGAGCGGCAGTTGAAGGCTTTTCCTGAAATCATAGAATGCCACACCATCTCAGGTGACTTTGATTACATTCTCAAGGTCGTTGCCAGCGATTTGAAAAGCCTGTCACAGTTTCTGACCGATACCCTGATGCAGGTACCGGGCGTAGCCTCATTACGCTCGATGATCTGCATGGAAGAAATCAAGCCTGTCAGCGGGCTGCCGATAGACTGATGAATTTGAACTTGCTTATCTTTGCTTGCGCAGATTGCGGTAACGTTCTGCCCTGCTGGCGATAGTGGAAATCAGTTTTTCCGGGTCTATGGGTTTGCCCAGGAAATCATCTGCCCCGGTTTCTATTGCCGTCATTTGTTTTTGTACTTCAGTGGATAAAAAGACGATGGGGATATCGATATAGCGATTGTTTTGCCGGATGATCTGCGCCATCTCCAATCCATTGCATACCGGCATGTTTAAGTCCGTCAGTACCAGTTCAGGCTTGAATTTTTTCAGTGAGTCCAGAATGTCACTGGGGTCGTTGATGGCTTTCACATGCATGCCAGCGCTGCTGAGTATGGCATCATAATAGGTGGCCAGCATTTCATCGTCATCAACCACCAGTATGCGGTAAGCCAGTACTTCATTCCTGGCGATTTTTTCATCTATCTTGGCGCTTAATGCCTCCACGTCAAGAGGCTTGAGAAAGTAACCCGCTGCGCCTTCCCTGACAGCCGCCAAGCGCTGTGTAAAATCGTCCATCTCTGAAATATAAATGATGGGGAAGTTGCTGATGACGCGGTTAGCAATTTTCTTGCGGGTCGCCATTCCGGCAGGACTATCCACATCCATGACCAGAGCCTGCGGCATCCTGACCATGATGGCGGATTGCAACTCATCCGCCTCGGTAAAGCAAAGCACCTCATGCTGATATAGTTCCAGTGTTGCTGCCAGTTGCTGCCCTGCATTAATGTCAGGAACGTATAGATATACCAGGCTGCGGTAGTCTGTATGGTTCAGCTCTTCAAAACTTGCTTCTTCGCTGATTTTTTCAGCCTCGGGGAGGTCATTGTTCATGATGTTGGCGACTTAAATTCCGGTGAATGAAGCAATTGTCATTTGGCTGGCACGAGCCCGGCGAGGATATTCATAAGCGGGCAATATCGCCCCATAAATGGCGCATGGTAAATTTGACTGACACCTGGTCGCGATGCAAAACTTCGCGTATTGCCATCAGGGGTTTTGCCGTATCACGGCGCAATGGTATTGACAGTGGTGTGCCACGTGGCCCCAGCAATGCATGCACATAAGGTGTCGTCGTGGTCTCGCCTTTGCCTGTCACCACGGCAGTTTCACCACTCTCCAGCCTGACGAAAGTGCCTATCGGGTAGGTACCCAGCTCCTTGATGAATACAGTGACCAGCATCGGGTCTATCTTGGATTTGCCTTCCACCAGGATGTCGCGCAATGCCGCATTTGGAAGCATGGACTTGCGATAGCTGCGTGCACATACGCGGGCGCAGTAGCGGTCAGCGAGTGAAATAATCTTGGCGTTTTGCGGGATATCTGCACCTGTTTTACCAGCAGGGTAACCTGTGCCATCCTCACTCTCATGATGATGCAAGACCCAGGACAGCCAGTCTTCATCATTCACCCCGGCGGCACGCAGCATGGCGACCCCGGCTTCTGGATGCTGTGAAATCAATTCCTGTTCTGACGCATTCAGGGTTTCGCTTTTTTCTTGCAGCTTTTCCTGCTGCCTCAGCATGGCCACATTCATGGTCAGCGCAGCGGCTGCCAGCAAGAGCATTTCATCGGCAGATTTTTTGAGTGTACGGGCAATCAGCAGTGATACCACGGCAGTATCGACAGAATGTCTGGGCCCATAGTTATCATCCTGATTCAGCAAAATACAACCCAGCGCTACATCAGGTGCCATGAAGACGGCTGCGCCCATTTTTTTGGTCAGGGAGATAAGCTGGGTTTGTACATCGGCTTCGGTATTGAGGTTGTAAACCAGTCTGCGCAATTCTGTACGTACTGCATTGATGGTGCGCACAACAGAAGGGGTTTCACTGGCTTTCTCTGCCGCTTTGCCATCGCGCAGGCCGCCCTCGGACTTGCCGGTATCTGCGAAAAGGCCGCGTTCCACCAGAGCCGATACCTGCCCGGCTTGGGTGACAATAAAGCCCTTGCGCAACAGCAGGCTACCATCGTTACCATACACATCCCATGGCAAGGCCTGGCCTATGACGATGTCTGACATCCCTATGCGTCTGGTTGACATGCACACCTCGGACGGTGAATGATGCTCGGAATTAAGCTTGCTGATGTAAGCGATCAACCTAATTATGCTAGCAGAAATCCTTGGTGCTACTTGTTATTAAATGTCAACAATGGATGATACTGTTGCTACGCTGCACTTGTGCGCTGCACAGTTTATTTTGAGCATCCAAAGGGCCGTTAATAGTGCAGTGCTGACCTGTTTATACCGTGCGTTTCGCACCCGCCAGGGCACATCCAAAAAATACAAAGGTGGCAGCACCTATTTTATTCATGTAGGAACCGCCTTTTTCTGATGTCAGCCAGGTTTTGGCGCGACCGGCAAAAATCGCATAGCTGCTATGAATGATGACGATCAGTCCGCTATAAGTCATGACCAGCACGGCAAACTGCACACCATAACTCATGGCCGGGTCTATAAACTGCGGGAATACAGACAGGAAAAAGAATATCGCCTTGGGGTTGGTCATCTGCAAAGACAGACCTTCCAGAAAGCGTTTCTTGAAACTCGCTTCATGGGTATCGCCTTCAGTGAAACGAAAGGCTGGTGAACGCCAGAGCTTGACGCCGAGGAAAATCAGGTATCCAGCTCCCAGCAACTTGAGTACGGTAAATGCGGTAGCCGATGCGGCCAGCACGACACCGACGCTGGTGGCAGAAATTGCCGCAACAATCAGTGCGCCAAAAGCGATACCCAGGATGCCACCAAAAGTGCCGCGCATGCCATAGCGTAAGGCATTTGTCAGTGTCATGACTACACCAGGACCAGGGCTGAACACGGTGGCTGCTGCCATCAGCAGGAATAATGGATACAGTTTCATTGCGGCCCTCCCTCGTTAAGTCATAGCATAAATTGTACTCCTGAATATTTATGCGAAAGGAATACAGATTTGATCAACGATGGAGTAACAGATGGGCACTCTGCCCCTTTGTTTAAGGTGAAATTTATCGAAAAGACAATTCCCCATGTGTTGGATAAGGGTGGGTAAGTGACCTGCAATTACATTCAGCGCAAGGTCCTCTGCCCACCCTTGATACGACCAGGCTTAGTTCACGCTAACAAAGACTGGATTTGAATAGAACCACAGACTGGCGTAGTTACGGTCATTGATCTGGTTGTGGCGCGTCGGGTTGTCAGTGGTCGTGATTTTGGCATCGGCCAATGGCTCACCATTTTCTGTCATGTCTGCGACGTTGATGCCGAGGTTGGTGCCACGCAGGCGCAGGTATTGATTTTTCTGCACAAGCATCTGGTACTTGATGACGTTGTAACCCTCAGCATCTGTTTTCCAGTCGGCGCTGGTGAAACGTTTCAAAACTTTGGTGCTAGGATTGCTTGCCACATTGTAAGCACTGGAATCCGGTGCCGCCTTGCTGCCAACATCACCCACAATCAGATCCACATGATCCACCTTCGGTGCCTTGTTGCCGGATACGCCACTACCTGCCGGAAATTCATAGTTATTCCTGGCCGGGCTCTTGAAACGTATGGTGACTTCAACCGTGCTGCCGTTTGCTACCTTCAGCTCTTGCCCCATGTTTTTGACATCGTTTGCATTGCTGACATTGCTGACCGTGAATTCCATGGCATTGATGAGATCACCAAAGACACTGAACATTCTTCCCGACTGCAGACTCTTGATCAATTCATTGACGCCCGCTTTCTTGTCGTTCATCCACACATAGTTTTTCGCATATTCGCCAGGGAAGTAACCACTGCTATTGCCTGCATCATCGATTTTGAAATGTGAATCAGAATCAGCGATATTCCAGATACGGCGGCCTTCACCAAGCAAGGCGTCCCAGACACCACCAACCTGGGCCACGATGGCGTCAACGCCACCATAAACCCGATTTGGCTTGTTGGCATCGACATAACTTGAGGTATATCCGCCGCGATCTGGTTCCATCTGGTTGCCTACCATGCCTTCAATCGAGAACATGATGTTGGGTGCCATGTCATTCATCGTGCGGAATTCAGCAATAGTGTATTTGCCGGGATTGCGCGAAGGATGGTTGATGGTGATAAAACTGGTATCGGGATAATTTTTCTTCAACCACGAAATGGCCTGCAAGGCATCTGCTGCTGTGCTGTTGAAGCGCTGCGGATATTTTGCTTTCCATTTGCTGACATCCGCCGTGTCAAATTTGCTGTCTTCCAATGTGGTAAACAGGTATTGGAATTCCTTGGACGCAGATGGGGATGACACAAATTTACCATCTACTACATCAAAAATGCTGACGCCTAAATGATCGTGAGTGGGCATATCCCATTCGAAACCTGAGAAAATGGTTTTGTCTGCATAGCGACCAGATGCCTGCAAGGCTTTGATCCTGGGGATTTCATAGGATTCCATGCCATACGCAAATGGTACCGGGTTTGTCAGAGGGGCACCGTTATTGTCATATTTTGAGGAGCGTAGGTGGTTCGTAATAGCCGTCCAGTCCAACCCATAGCTGGTAAATGCTTTATCTAGCACCATATCCAATGTTTGTGTTGTGCGGGCGTCGTCGGACTGTATGGTATGTACATGCAAGTCACCGGTTGTCCATCCAGCAGATGAAGTGGCAGGCAGGTCAGGTTTTTGTGCTTGGGCGGTACTGTCAGACGAGCTACCGCAGCCATGCAGCAAAATGACCGTGGATGGAATAACAAAAGAAATAACAATCAAACTCAAATAGCGGGGACGCATTGGAAATCCTTTTCTCTGGAGCGTATAAATTTATATATGGCAAATTAAATATATTTGTCGTATATGAGAGAATTGTAGGAATTGACTGTGACGCTGTAATTACAATCGATTTCATCAATGAGAAACCATCGCAATATGTAGAATGAGTTTTGGGATATACGCACATGATCGGCGCGTCATGAACGAAAAAACGAGTTATGCCCGTAATGGAGCTGAGCATTTAATTCGTACAGAACACTTGAGCCCGCAAGACTTTACGCGGTTCTCAATGAAAAACGAGTCGCGTGTTCAGGTGAAAACCGTCAACAACGACTCGTCAAAGGCCAGGTTTAATGTGCCTTGGCGAAGCGCAGGGCAAATTTCTTGAAATTGCGATAGCTGGCTCCCAGGTCTTGTAAGGCATCAATAGACTCAGCCATGGACGCACCTTGCTCGCTGAAATTGCTCTTGAATTCTTCAAATGCGGCTTCCAGCACAGCAGCCAGTTGGTGGTTGTACATACGTCCAAAATTCAGATGACGTCTTTTTATGCGCATTTTCATGGTGTTTCCTTTCAGTTGAAGGGCGGATTATAGAGTAATCCTTGTGAGCCCGGTATTTACTGCATTCCAATAGCCGTCGCCATTGTTTTTCTGTCCAAAAGAAAAATGGTGAATAGGCAAGCTATTTAATTCTTTGCTTTTCGAGCTTACGCGCCAGAGTGCGTCTGTGCATACCTAGCCTGCGCGCAGTTTCTGATATATTGAAGTCGGTTTCGGCCAGTACTTCGTGGATTCTTTCCCACTCCAGGTTCTTGATGGAAGTCGAGCGATTCGTGATCTCTACATCTGCCGTGCCAGCGATATGTCCGAAGGCTGCTTCAATATCATCAGTGTTGGACGGTTTGGATAGATATTGGCAAGCCCCTAGTTTGACCGCTTCCACCGCAGTCGCAATGCTGGCAAATCCTGTGAGCACGACGATCAGCATGTCAGGATTGTGCTGGTGCAAAAGCTGCACGCAGGCCAGGCCGGATGAATGCCCATTCAATTTCAGATCAACCACAGCATAAGCGGGCGTATGATCTGATAATAATTTTTCAGCATCTTCCTTGCTGCTCGCGTGCAGGACGGTATAGCCGCGCCGCTCAAACGAGCGGCCCAGTGTACGGGCAAAAGCAGTATCGTCCTCAATAATGAGTAGCAGACGATTTTCTGGCATAGTGAAACAATTCCTGAAGTTAAAGCTGTATTTCAATGAGGTGGAGCAGAGCGGCTATGCAAACTATTCCAGCTCTTGTGACATTGTAAAGTCTTTATTAATTTTCTTACCGGGACAAATCTGCTTGATCAGCGCTTCCTAAAGCATGATCGCCGACAGTGGCAGACTTAATTGTACGATGGCACCGCCATCTCCGCGGTTCGATGCCGTGAATTGACCACCCAGTTTGCGTGCTACATTGACGACAAAGAATAATCCCAGTCCGCTGCCGGGGCGGCCCTTGGTCGATTGATACGGCTCTCCTATGCGTGACAAAATCGCCGGATCAAAACCAGGCCCGCGGTCAACGACTGTCAATATCAAGTCATCGCCCTGACGTCTGGCTTCCATGCTCAGCCAGTCTGGCGAAGCTTCCAGGGCATTATCAAGTACATTGCAGACCATCTGCTTCAAGGCAGTATCAAAGACGATGGGAATATCATCCTGAATCTGGTTATCGAAACCAAAAGAGACGATAGTACGGGTCGAGGTAAATTCCGTGGTCAGATCATTCAGGAAGCTGTTGATGGTGGTTTTGACTGCCGATTCGCCACGGGCTTCTCCGGCGGACAGCAAGATGCCACTGACTATGCTTTTACAGCGCTGCAACTGGGTTTCCATTTCGCTGATCTCGTCCAGCAACTCGGGGTTTTTCCTGAACTCAGGCATGCGCCGCCAGTCACCGAGGATGACAGACAGCGTTGCCAGTGGTGTACCCAGTTCATGCGCTGCACCCGAAGCCAGCAGGCCCATGCGCACGATATGATCTTCTTCCACGGCGCGCTGGTGCAGGTCTGCCAGTTGTACATCCCGTGCATGCAGGTTGCGGCCTATGCGGGTGATAAAGAAAACCAGCAGGGCCGCATTGAGCATGAAGCAAATAATATAGCCAGCAACATACAGGCGCGATAGCCCGCCGTTTTCACCAGGCGGCAGAGATAAGGGTTCAGAAAACAGCGATAGTCCGGCCAGGCAGGCACTGGTGATGACGACGATAATCCAGGTGGACCAGGCTTCCAGCAAAACCGCACTTAAAATCACTTGCAACAGATACAGAAAAGCAAAGGGATTCGATGTGCCGCCACCGAAATACAGCTGTGCCGTCAGGCTGAATACATCGATCAGCAAGGCAAAAACAAGTTCGCCATTGGTCACATACACACGCTCGTGCCAGCGTAAATGGCTGGCAATATTAAAGCCTATCAGGCAGATCAGCACGGCCAGCATTTTAACCAGAGGCAATTGTATGCCAAAGCCAAACATGACGATCAATATGGTCGATAACTGACCAAACACGGCAAGCCAGCGCAACTGTATAAGCTGCAACATGTTCTTGTGGCCTGCCGAGTTTTCGTAGGCTATTGCAATAGCAGACTGGTTTTCTGGTGTTTTTGTTGCTGTTTTTGCCACTATGCCTTGCCCGATACTATGAGGAAGTATTTTTCTTATCATGCTTGCCATGTCCCGTTATTGTGCTTTTTAGTGCATGCTAACAGATCATGGGCGGTATATTAAATTTGCAATTCCAGCCTGGTTATGCGGTATTCCCTGTCTTGGCGGCGTCGGTATTTTTTCTGTCCCGCATGACATATGACCAGGCTGCTGCCGTCATGGCTGCCAGCAAGAACCAGACGACGGCATAAATCAAATGGTTATTGTGGAAATGAATCACGGTCAGCCCCGCGACAGGGGCGTTGGCTGAGGCTTCATTTTGCTGAGCATTGGGCTTGCTGCTGGCCTGGTTTGCATCGGCGTCGATAAAGAAAGGGGCTGGACTGGTCAAACCGGTTGCTACCGCAATGGCGTTCACATCGCGCGAATACCAGCGCTTGCCAGCGGGATCGTTTTTCCTTAAAAAGCCGCCACCCGGCTCAGTCATGCGCAACAGGCCGGTGACCTGTATGGTGCCAGCAGCAGTTGTGATGAGGCGATCTTTCTCTGAAAATGTCCGGTAAGACGCAGCCATTTTTTCCGGGATAAAACCACGGTTGATCAGTATCGTAGCGCCATCTGCTGTCGCCAGCGGCGTCATGACCCAAAAGCCACCTCCCAATTCTGTCGTGGCTTGCGCCAGTATGGTTTTCTCATACAGAAAAACGCCACTGACCTGCACATGGCGGTACTCGTCCGCACTGGCATTAATGTGTGGCCATAGTGAAAAACCGGGAATGGGGACTGGCTCTGCGTGTACGCGCTGTTCAACCCGCTCTATCAAATCGAGCTTCCATTGAAGGCGCAGTACCTGCCATGTACCCAGCGAAATGAAGCCTGCAAAGATGACTGCCATGCAGGCCGTGAAGCTCAGTCTGAATAAGCGGGAGTGACGGGGAGATGAGGGAGGCTGACCTGTCTTTGGTGTCAGGTCAGCCACTTTCCCGGCAACTCCTTGTTCCTGCTTTTTCATTGCATGGATGGCATGGACTTCATATTGTCCGCAGCAGGTTTGGACATGGGGGCGGCATTGATCGATTGCGGTTTTGTTTCTGTTTCATGCATCATGCCGGGCATCATATTGTGATTCAGGTGATACATGACCCATAGCGATCCGCTCATCATGATAAATACCAGCATGCCGGTAAACAGCAGGGCCAGCATGGTCCAGCCACCTTCAGATTTGCTGTTCATGTGCAGGAAATACACCATGTGCACGACGATCTGTATCGCGGCAAATACCAGCAGGACTATGCCTGTGGTGCTCGATTTGTTCATGACTTTGCCCATGACCAGCCAGAAGGGTATCGCAGTCAAAATCACTGCCAGAATAAATCCTGTTGCATAGTCTTTCAGACTGCCATGACTGGCGTGCGTGTGCTCATGATGATCATCGTGATGATCGTGGCCATGCGCCGTGTGTTCTTGGTGTGCACTCATGGCAAGACTCCCATCAAATAAACAAAGGTAAATACACCGATCCAGATCACGTCCAGGAAATGCCAGAACATCGATAGGCACATCAGTCTCCTGCCGTTCTCAGGCGTGAGGCCATGGCGGCCTATCTGGAACATCAGGGTAATCAGCCAGATAATACCGAAAGTCACGTGCAGGCCGTGCGTGCCTACCAGTGCAAAGAAGGAGGTCAGAAAGCCACTGCGTTGTGGGCCCGCACCTTCGTGTATCAGGTGGGCAAATTCATACAGTTCCAGACTGATAAAACCTGCTCCCAGCAAACCGGTAATAGCCAGCCAGATCAAGGTAGCTTTCACACGCTTGCGCTGCATTTCCAGCATGGCAAAGCCATACGTGATAGAGGACAGCAACAGCAGGGAGGTATTCACGGCTACCAGCGGCAGGTCAAACAATTCTGCACCGGTAGGACCACCTGCATAGTTGCGGCCCAATACCGCGTAGGTAGCAAACAGACAGGCGAAGATCAGGCAATCGCTCATCAGGTAAAGCCAGAAGCCGAGCAGGGTGCCGTTTTCCGGATGGTGTTCCTTGACATAGAAATCGCTGCTGGCAAAAGTGCGAGCCTGCGAAGTTGCACTGGTATTCAAGTTCGTGCCCTCGTTAGGGATAGTTGCAGTATTAGACATGGGCGGCACCTGCCAGACGGCTGCGTTCTTCTTCTGTGCGGATAACATCAGCAACAGGGATGTAGTAATCGCGCTTGTAATTAAAGGTGTGAACGATGATGGCAGCCATCATGGCGACAAAACCCAGCACCGCTGGCAACCACATCTGCCAGATCAGGGCGAAGCCACAGGCTGCGCTCAGC
Source organism: Undibacterium sp. KW1 (assembly GCF_009937955.1). Taxonomy (NCBI): domain Bacteria; kingdom Pseudomonadati; phylum Pseudomonadota; class Betaproteobacteria; order Burkholderiales; family Oxalobacteraceae; genus Undibacterium; species Undibacterium sp. KW1. Next base: position 1,098,471 of record NZ_AP018439.1, read on the forward strand.
AAGGCGATGATGAAGCCGGCACCAGTATTCTTGGGCATATGGATAGGTACAAAGCCGTCTGTTGGCCTTTGGTATTGCTTGCTCTTCATATCAGCCCAGGCATCGTTGTCATACACTTTTGGTGTAAACGCAAAGTTGTAGTCTGCCGGTGGAGAAGAGGTAGACCATTCCAGCGTACGGCCACCCCATGGGTCACCAGTGAAGTCACGCAGTGATGCACGATTCTTGAAGCTGACATACAACTGTATGATGAAGGAAGCAATACCCAGTGCAATCAGGACGGCACCGAAAGCGGCGATCTGGAACCAGATTTGCAGTGATGGGTCTTCAAAATGGCTCAGGCGACGGGTCACACCCATCAGGCCCAGTACATACAAAGGCATGAAGGCGAAATAGAAACCGATAGTCCAGAACCAGAAGCAGCATTTGCCCCAGAAATCATCAAGCTTGTAACCAAAAGCCTTGGGGAACCAGTAGTTGATACCAGCAAACATGCCGAACAGAACGCCACCGATAATCACGTTATGGAAGTGAGCAATCAGGAACAGACTGTTGTGCAGGACAAAGTCAGCAGGCGGGACCGCCAGCAAGACACCTGTCATGCCACCAATAACGAAAGTGATCATGAAGCCTATAGTCCACAGCATTGGCAATTCAAAACGGATACGGCCACGGTACATCGTGAACAACCAGTTGAATATCTTCGCCCCGGTAGGGATAGAGATAATCATGGTCGTGATACCGAAGAAGGAATTGACACTCGCTCCCGATCCCATCGTGAAGAAGTGATGCAGCCATACCAGGTAAGACAAAATCGTGATTACCACGGTCGCATACACCATTGAGGTATAACCAAACAAACGCTTGCTACAGAAGGTAGAGACGATTTCAGAGAACACACCAAACGCAGGCAGGACCAGGATATAAACCTCAGGGTGACCCCAGATCCAGATCAGGTTCACATACATCATGGAGTTGCCACCCAGATCATTGGTGAAGAAGTTTGTGCCAAACATACGATCTAGTGACAGCATGCCCAATACTGCAGTCAGTACAGGGAAAGCCGCAACGATGAGTACGTTGGTGCACAGCGCAGTCCAGGTAAACACTGGCATCTTCATCATCGTCATGCCAGGCGCGCGCATTTTGATGATGGTGGCGATCAGGTTGATACCTGAGAGTAAAGTACCTACACCGGCAATCTGCAGTGACCAGATATAGTAATCCACACCCACGTCCGGGCTGGACATGATGCCGGACAGCGGTGGGTAAGCGAGCCAGCCAGTGCGGGCGAATTCACCAACGAACAGGGACACCATCACCAGGCCACCGCCAAATGCGGTCATCCAGAAACTGAAATTGTTCAGGAAAGGGAAGGCAACGTCGCGTGCACCGATTTGCAGTGGTACCACATAGTTCATCAAGCCTGTGACCAGAGGCATGGCCACGAAGAAAATCATGATCACGCCATGCGCGGTAAAAATCTGGTCGTAGTGATGCGGTGGCAGGAATCCTGCCGTATCACCAAAGGCAATTGCCTGTTGCAAGCGCATCATGAGAGCGTCAGCAAAGCCGCGCAGCAACATGACAATGGCAAAAATCACATACATGATGCCTATCTTTTTATGGTCGATACTGGTGAACCAGTCGCGCCACAACATGCCCCACAGGCGGAAGTAGGTCAGCGCCCCAAGCAGCGCAATGCCACCAAGTGCGACACCTGCGAAGGTTGCCAGCAAAATAGGTTCGTGAAAGGGAATCGCATCCCAGGAGAGACGGCCCAGGATGAGCTTGGTCAAGTCAATATGATCTTGCATCATTTACTTCCAATGATAAGAGGGAGCACTTCAGGGAACGCTTTGGAGGACGCTTCTGGGGATGCTTTACAAATGTCAGCGTCCAGATAAGCCAACAAGCGTGCTGTGCGGGCGGCGTTATCCTGTTCCAGGCGCTGCGTGAACAAATTGCTGAAATCCATTTTCGCGTCAGATGCGGCATAGGCTCTGGCATTTGCCTTTGCGTCGCTCATCATCATCTTGTCCATGCAGACTTCACCTGTGGCAACGCAGCGATTCAAAATGGCATGATACAAATCCGCATCAACACTGGCGTAATGACGCACCGGCTCGCGCTCACTCGGTTTTTCCAGCTTCAGATAAGTCGCGCGGTCCAGCGTCTGCGTCTTGGCTTTGGCCGCCTGCACCCACTGTTCAAAATTCTGCGTACTCATGCCATGAAACTTGAAGCGCATGTCAGAGAAACCTGCTCCGCTATAGTTGGCTGAAAAGCCATCGAATTCACCCGGCTTGTTAATCACTGCATTGAGCGTCGTCTGCATGCCTGGCATGGCGTAGATTTGACCAGCCAGTGCAGGGATGAAGAAGGAATTCATGACATTCGATGCGGTAATCTTGAAGCGCACAGGCACATCTACTGGTGCAGCCAACTCATTGACCGTGGCAATGCCAAGGTCAGGGTAAATAAACAGCCATTTCCAATCCAGAGCCACAACTTCAACGTTGAGTACCTTGGCGTCAGCAGGAAGAGGGCGGTTTTCGTCCAGGCGTGACAGCTTGCGGTAAGGGTCCAGCGTATGCGTGCTGATCCAGGTGATCATGCCCAGGGCGATGATGATCAGCAGCGGCGCACCCCAGATCACGAGTTCAAGCTGGGTGGAATGATCCCAGTCGGGTTCATACTTTGCTGAGGTGTTATTTTTTCTGTAACGCCAGGCAAATAGTATGGTCAAAAAGATCACCGGTACGATGATCAGTAACATCAAAAGGGTGGATACCCATATCAGATGGCTTTGCTGAGCGGCGATATCACCTGAGGGATTCATTACCACCGTGTTGCAACCCGCCAACAAAATTGCAGAAAAAACAGCAAATCCGCGTCGTGCAAATGAGGGAATCATATTGAGATAGGTCAATGATTATAGAAATTTGTGCTAATGTACCTTTACAAAAAGGCCTTGGCGATTGGACGTTTTGTCCTAGTTTTCAAATAAGCATCAGAAATGAAGATCGCACAGGAGCCAGACTATAAATTTTGAGACAATTTGAGGGACCATCATGGCCAGCATCAGCACCAATGAAAATGAACTGCCCTCCAGCTCCATGGCAGATACTGCAATCAGGAATATCAAAAACAGTCATTCCGATCATTCCTCCATTGCACCCGGCGAAATCGCCATCGGCGTCGTCATAGGACGGGCCTCGGAATATTTTGACTTTTTTGTCTATGCACTGGCTTCAGTACTGGTTTTCCCCCAGGTTTTCTTTCCATTTGAACAAAGGCTGGAAGGCACACTGTATGCCTTCGTGATCTTTTCATTTGCTTTTCTGGCACGTCCGTTTGGCACAGTAGCTTTTATGGAAATCCAGAAGCGACTCGGACGTGAAGCCAAGCTCACCATTGCTCTGGTTTTATTGGGTGTATCTACTGCTGGCATTGCGTTCCTGCCAACCTATTCGCATCTGGGTGTAACTTCCATCGTCTTGTTGTCCTTGTTACGCATAGGGCAGGGGCTGGCGCTGGGTGGCTCCTGGGATGGTCTGCCTTCCTTGCTGGCCTTGAACGCACCCGAAAACAAGCGTGGCTGGTATGCGATGCTGGGGCAACTGGGCGCACCGGTAGGCTTCATGATCGCAGCGGGCCTGTTTGCCTACATGGTTGCCAATCTGTCGACTGAAGACTTTTTGGAATGGGGCTGGCGTTATCCATTTTATGTCGCATTTGCAATCAATGTGGTTGCCCTGTTTGCCCGCCTGCGCCTGGTTTCTACTAATGAATACAAGCATTTGCTCGACGAGCGCGAGCTGGAGCCTACCAATATCATTGAAATGACCCGTTCACAAGGCCGTAACCTGTTGATAGGTGCGCTCGCAGCCCTGGCCAGTTACGCACTGTTCCATCTTGTTACCGTGTTCCCCTTGTCCTGGATCACGATTTATTCCAAGCGTTCGCTGAGCGAGTTTTTGGAAATTCAGATGGTAGGTGCAGTATTGATGATGCTGGGTATCGTTATCTCTGGCCTGATCGCCGACCGTATTGGCCGCCGCAAAATGTTATTTGCGCTGGCACTGATGATAGCCGTGCTGAGTGGCTTCGTTCCTGCCTTGATGGACGGTGGTGAACTTGGGCAGGATATTTTTATTTTGCTGGGCTTTGGCGTACTGGGATTGTCGTATGGGCAGGCATCAGGTGCTGTGACTTCCAATTTTTCTCCCAAATACCGTTACACCGGTGCTGCCTTGACATCTGACCTGGCATGGCTGGTAGGGGCAGGCTTTGCACCATTGGTGGCGCTGGGGCTGTCGTCCCATTTCGGGCTGGAATATGTCAGTCTCTATTTGTTGTCCGGCGCGGCCTGCTCGGTAGCAGCGCTGAGCTTGAATCGCGCCCTGGAAATCAGGAATTAATTGATGACTGAGCGCACCGTGGTGTGCGCTCAGCGCCAGCCAAACATCATCTGCTCTGCCAGCACACGCTTTGCTGGCTTGATTACATCCAGCGCCCCCAATCCCAGCCCCAGCAAGCTCTGGCTAAATGAACCATCGGGGCTGCTGGCAAATACGCGGGCCATGCTGTCGGTGATGCGTATGGTCAGCTTCCTGTCGGTCTCACGCTCCCTGATATAAGCCTGCAAGGCTGGTGCCGGATCACAGGCAGAATTTCCATGCAGATGCCTGCTCAGTGTGCGTGCCAGTACCATGCTGTCACGCAAGCCCAGGTTCAGGCCTTGCCCTGCGACCGGGTGCAGGGTTTGCGCGGCATTGCCGATGGCGACAGTGCGTGCGGTAGCATGCGCCTGGGCGTTCAGGCCCAGCGGGTAAGACAGACGTGCCGAGGTTTTGATGAAGTTGCCCAGACGGTGACCGAAGGCGTTTTGCAGGGCTTGTTTGAAACCCTGTTCATCCAGTGCCAGCAATTGTGCTGCCTGCTCGGGACGCACACACCAGACCAGGGCATAGCCATCTTCTTGCGGCAACAGGGCCAGCGGGCCCTGTTCGGTGAAGCGTTCAAAAGCGCGTCCTGCTATCTGGGCATCAGTATTCACATGGGCGATGATGGCAGTTTGCTGATAATCATGGCGCTGGCTGCGCTGTTCCTGGTCGCCAAAAGTCCCGCCTTCTGCCTGTATCACGATGCTGGCGCTGACATGGCTGATTTCCTCCGTGTCTGCATGGCTTAGTGTCAGGCGTACATGGTCAGCAGATTCTTCGATATTGCTGACACTTGCCGGCCTCTGTATGCGTATGCCACTTTTGCTGATGGCTGCCTGCAGTGGCCGTATGATGTCGCCATAGCGTGCTACATAACCCAGGTCAGGCACTGCATAGTGAGCAGCCCGCATCAGGCTGCGGCCAAAATGGCTGCGGCGTGAAACATGGATTTCCTGTATCGCTGTGGCCCTGACCGGCCATGCACCAGCCACCTGCAGGATTTGCCTGCTACCGTAAGAAATGGCAATGGAGCGTGCATCCTGTTCTGCCTGTTCGCTAGTCTTGGCATCGTAGAGAGCAATGCGCTCAGCCGCATAACCCTGCTGTTGCAATAACAAGGCCAGAGCCTGGCCAGCAGGGCCTGCGCCACAAATCGCTATGTCGACATCATTGATGGTGTGAGTCATTTAATTCAGCACTTTCAGCGCGCACGCATTTCTGCTTCAATTTCAGCCACTGTTTTTGGTGTGTCACGGCTCAGATTCAAATGCCCGTCTGCCGTGATCAGGATATCGTCTTCTATGCGTATCCCTGTGTTCCAGTATTCTTCCGGCACGCCTTCTGCAGGGCGCACATAGATACCTGGCTCTATGGTGATGACCATGCCGGGTCGTAATTGGCGGTAAGCCCTTGTATCCCCGGTCTTTTCGGCAGCTCGATAGTCACCAACATCATGCACATCCAGACCCAGCCAGTGGCCAGTACCATGCATGTAGAACTGACGGAAGGCGGCACTGGCAATCGCATCGTCAAGACTGCCGACCTTGTTCTTGTCCAGCAAGCCAGTATCGAGCATGCCCTGAGTCAGCACGCGTACTGCTGCATTGTGACCATCCATATACACAGAACCTGGTCGTGCACATTCCAGCGCGGCCTGCTGTGACGCCAGCACGATTTCGTACAGGCGTTTTTGTGCAGGGCTGAACTTGCCATTGGCAGGGAAGGTGCGGGTGATGTCGGATGCATAGCTGTCAAATTCGCAGCCGGCGTCAATCAATACCAGATCTCCATCTTTGATCTGCGCCTGATTGCTCTGGTAATGCAAAATGCAGGCATTGGCACCGGTAGCAACGATGGAACCATACGCCGGTGCCTGCGCACCATTGCGGCGGAATTCATAGAGTAATTCTGCTTCCAGTTCGTATTCAAATTTGCCTGGCCTGGCGCTGCGCATGGCGCGTGCGTGTGCTTCGGCAGAAATACTGGCAGCGCGTTGCATCAGCGCGATTTCTGTCGCATCCTTGAACAGGCGCATTTCATCGATCAACTCACGGACATCGACCGTGATGCCGGGTGCCCTGATGCCACTGCGGCCTTTGTCACGCACGGCTTGCAGGCTCTGTTGTACCTGGCTGTCTATGTGCGGTTCCTGCGCGATGCTGTAAAACAATGTGCGTGCATCACTGAGTAATTCTGGCAGTTTGTCTGCCAGAATGTCTATGGGGTAAGCTGCATCGAAGGCAAATTCTTTGGCGGCTGCCTCTGGCCCAAAACGAAAGCCATCCCAGATTTCACGTTCAGGATTTTTTTCGCGGCAAAACAAAATCGATTGCTGTTTGTCCGCAGTGGCGACCAGCACGAGCACCACTTCCGGTTCAGTGAAACCGGATAGATAATAAAAATAACTGTCGTGGCGGAAGGGGAAGTGATTGTCGTTATTACGTATACATTCACGGGCAGTTGGTATGACTGCCACACCACCACCTTGCGCCTGCATCTGCGCCATCAGTTGTTGGCGACGTGCAGAATATGCAGAATAGTCAGTGGTGTTGATGCTCATGCTTATCCTTTGAAATTCAATGGTGCGTTCAGTGCTTCCAGTTGATCTGGTGTGCCCAGATTATGCCATTCGCCACGGTACAGCTCGCCGCCTATGAGGCCTGCATCTATGTATTCGCGCAGCAAAGGGCCGAGCTTGGCATGGTCACCCGGACGTATCGACGCAAACATTTCAGGGCGATACACGCCTATATTGCCAAAGGTGAGTCTTGGCGTGCCTTCATTCGACAAACCCATCAGTGTCAGGGCAAAGTCACCAGTCGGATGGAAGCTGGGGTTTTTCACCATATACAACCAGGCAATATCGCGTTTGTCTGCAGGATGTGGATTACCCCAGGGGTCATTTTCTTCCAGGGTATTGAGGCATTCTGCAAAATTGAAATGGGGAATATAGATATCACCGGATACCACGATAAAGGGATCATTGCCCAGCAAGTGCAGGGCCTTGGCAATACCGCCAGCGGTTTCCAGCGCCTGTTCTTCGGCTGAGTATTGTATCTTTGCGCCAAAGCGTGAACCGTCACCGAGAGCATCTTCTATCATGTGGCCGAGGTGGGCATGATTGATGACCATCTCGGTGATACCTGCTTTGACCAGGTTCAGGATATGCCAGACTATCAACGGCCTGCCGCGCACCTTCAACAAAGGCTTGGGGCAGGCATCGGTTAATGGACGCATACGTTCGCCGCGCCCAGCGGCAAGTAACATGGCTTTCATGAGTTTTATTACTCCGCCTTAGAAGGTATAGCCAACTTGCGGCGCATTGTCTTCCAGTTCATCCAGCAGGCGCAACAGCGGGATCAGTTCCTTGTAGCGATGCGAAGTCTTGCGCACATATTCCATGACAGTCGGGATATCCGCGATGTAATGGTGCTTGCCATCACGGTGAGACAGGCGGGCGAAAATGCCGAGGATTTTGAGGTGGCGCTGCAAGCCCATCCATTCAAAATCACGGTAGAAACTGTCGATGTCCGGTGCCACTGGCAAGCCAGCACGTCTGGCTTTTTCCCAGTAACGTATGGCCCAGTCAAGCACGATTTCTTCATCCCACTGTACATAGGCGTCGCGCAACAGCGACACCAGATCGTAAGTGATGGGGCCATACACGGCATCCTGGAAATCGATGATGCCAGGATTGCCCTTGTCCATCCACATCAGGTTGCGGGAATGATAGTCGCGGTGTACATATACTTGCGGCTGCGCCAGTGCGCTGGCCAGCAAATGATCAAATACCTTGTTCAGCGTCGCAGTTTGCGCATCAGTCAGAGTGACACCCAGGTGCTTGCCTACATACCACTCCTTGAAAATATTCAATTCACGTAGCAGGAAAGGTCTGTCATATTCAGGCAGGACATCGGCCTGGCTTTGCGCCTGGAACAGGATCAGGCTATCTATCGCATCCAGATACAGCTTGTGGGCATTGTCGCTGTTCAAGATCTGGCCATAGGTGTGCATGCCCATATCGGTGACCAGCATGAAACCCTGCTCCAGATCGTGTGCCAGTACTTCAGGCACCGTCAGGTTGATACTTTTCAAGAGATTCGCCATCTTGATAAAGGCTGCGGTATTCTCGGTCGCGGGCGGTGCATCGACGGCGATCAGGCTGCTACCATCTTCAGTGTCAATTCTGTAATATTGGCGAAAGCTGGCATCGGCAGATGCTGCACGCATGCTGTCCAGCTTCATGGCATGCCCATTTACGCTGGCAAGCCAGGTTTGCAGCGCTTGCTTGCGTTGTTCTTTTTCGGGGGAGATCGCTGCAGATGCTGCAGAATTCCCTGGGATTGCTGTAGAAGACATGTATAAATAGTAATGGAAGTTAGTTTGTCTGCATACTTCAAGTGGTTTTGCCAGCATTTAACCTATAATAGGCGACTGATTTCTGGCATATTGTCTGTATGATATCGTCCAGCATTGTTGGCAAAACGCTTATTGACCACTGAATTCATGCGCAGGAAACCCGTATTATCTCACTCACCGCTGTTGTTTCCTACTATCCCGGCAATTCTGGTGTCGGTTTTGGTGCCCGCCTACTTTTCACAGGCGATGGCTCAGAACGTCATCACAGCCAAGCCGGATGAAGTTCAGGCACCAACACAACTGGCAACCCCTATACCGTCGCCGCTGCCGACTCAGTCCGACGACAAGTCATCCAAAGAGTCCTTGCCCAGCCAGAAGCAACTGGAGAAACTGAGCGAAAAGCAAAAGCAGGATGACAAAAACGCCCCCGTGACTGTTCGTGCCGGTAATTTCTCTGGCAGGCCAGAGCGCTATATCAAGTTTGAGCATGATGTAGAAGTCGTCAAAGGCGGCACCCGCATCAATGCAGATGAGGCGATGTACCGTAATCTCGAAGACGAAGTCGAAGCCAGTGGTAAAGTCCGCATGACACGTTACGGCGACTGTTATAAGGGTGATGCCTTGCGCATGCAGCTTGATGCCAGTTCCGGCTATGTCGCCAATCCCATCTATAAACTCTTGCGCAATAATGCCCAGGGACACGCTGCACGCATCGATTTTCAGGATGAAGAACGTTCCCTGATCACGCGCGGCACCTACAGTACATGCGAAGGCCTGGACCCTGACTGGTATCTGCAATCAGATACCCTGAGCCTTGATACCGGCCTCGACAAGGGCGTGGCTGGCAAGTCAGTGTTGTATTTCAAAGGCATGCCTATCCTGGCGACGCCCTCGTTGACCTTCCCATTGTCGGGCGCACGGCATTCCGGTTTGCTGCCGCCGATACTGGGGGCGTCATCCAAGGGCGGCCCTGAAATCACACTGCCTTATTATTTTAATATTGCACCTAACCGTGATTTGACGCTCTACCCCAAAATGATCGCCAGGCGCGGCCTGCAACTCGGGGTAGAGGGGCGTTATCTGGGTGAGACCTATGCCGGTGAAACCAGTGTCGAAGGTTTGCTCAATGACCGCGTCACAGGCACTAACCGTTATGCGGTGGCATCGATACACCAGCAAAAATTACTGCCGCAACTGGAACTGTCCTGGAATATCAACTCCGCATCTGACGATGATTACCCGGCAGATTTCTCACGCACGATAACCAAGACTGCGCAACGCCTGCTGTTGCGCGAAGCCAATCTGACTTATTACGGTTCTTTCTGGAGCCTGGCACTCAGGACGTCGAATTACCAGGTCTTGCAGGATTTGGCTGCGCCGATAGCGCGCCCGTATGACAGGCTGCCGCAATTGCAATTGCATGCCGAGCAACACGATATTGCCGGGCTGGACTGGTCCATGGACAGCATATTGACGCGCTTCTGGCATCCGACCTTGGTGCGTGGTGACAGGGCAGTGTTCAATCCCCAGATTTCTCTGCCTCTGGTGCAGGCTGGTGGTTTTGTCATCCCGAAAATCTCTTTCCATGCGACAAACTATCATCTGGTGAATCCTGAACCAGGCAAGGAAGCTGATTTCCATCGCGTAGTACCAACTTTCTCGGTGGATAGCGGGCTGGTGTTTGAGCGCAAGACCGAGATGTTTGGCAAGGCACTGACCCAGACGCTGGAGCCCAGGCTGTTTTATGTGAATACCCCTTACCGCGACCAGTCGCGCATGCCCAACTTTGACAGTGCGGTCGCCGACTTTAATTTCGCCCAGATTTTTAGTGAAAACCGCTTTACCGGTCAGGACAGGATAGGCGACTCCAACCAGATTACTGCCGCCCTGATTTCCCGCTTTATCGAAGGCAATGGGGATGAAAGCCTGAAACTGGCAATAGGTCAGCGCTTCTATTTCAATACGCAAAAAGTCACACTTGATAATACTGTCAGCCCCAGCCGTTCAGATTTGCTGCTGGCGGCAACTGGTAAACTGTCATCGACATTGAGCGGTGAAATGGCCTTGCAACTGAGCCAGACAGACAGGCAGTCAGTACGTGCCAACTACGGTGTGCACTGGCAGCCTTCACCGAAAAAAGTACTGAACCTCGAATACCGTTATCAGCGTAACAGCCTGGAACAGGTCGATGTCTCAGCTCAATGGCCGGTGGCGGACCGCTGGTACATGGTAGGCAGGAGCAATTACTCCATGATGGACAAGAAGATGGTAGATGGCTTGCTGGGCTTTGAATACAAAGCTGATTGCTGGTCATTGCGCTTCCTGGCACAAAGGTTTGCCACCAATAGCGTTAACAATACATCGGGCTTTTCCATACAGCTGGAGTTGAATGGTCTGGCCAGGCTGGGCTTTGGTGCCAACCCGATTGATGCTTTGAGAAAGAATATTTCAGGCTACCAGTCTGGCAGTGAGCGCTAGCTTGTTGCTGTATATAAATAATTTGCTGTACTAACAATACACATGCTGTACATGCTCTGCTTGGCAGTTTATGAAACCGGAGCGAACGTGTATATTGCAACTTTTGCCCGCTTTGATGCTCTCACGGGAATGGCTTAACAGGATTTTGGACCAATATGCGACCTTTATTGCAAATGAAACAAAGTAATTTATTCACAGTACTGGCAGTGTCTGCTGGCCTGCTCATCAGCTCGACAGCCTGGTCGCAAGTCAAACTCAGCCCTATTGCTGTTCCCAAGACGCAAAACAGCAAGGCGCAAAAGGTCAACAGCATCGTTGTTGTGGTCAATGATGAAGTAATTACCCGGCAGGAACTGGATGCCCGCATGCGGGAAATAGAAATGCAGCTCAAAAAGCAGGGCACACCGTTGCCTGACCGCGCCGTGTTGCAAAAGCAATTGCTGGAACGCATGATCACGGACCGCGCCCAAATGCAGCTGGCCAAAGAAAATGGCATGCGGGTAGATGATGTCATGCTCGACCGCACCATGTTGCGCCTGGCAGAGCAAAACAAGATGAGCTTGCAAGAGTTCCGTAACCAGATCGAGCGTGAAGGCACTTCGTATGCGAAGTTCCGTGAACAGATTCGTGACGATATTCTCATGCAACGCATACGTGAGCGTGAAGTAGATAGCAAGATACAAGTATCTGAAACCGAGATCGATAACTACCTGGCAGCAGAAGCCAACAACAAGGCAGCCGCCAAGCAGGAATTGAATCTGGCTCATATCCTGATCAGCATTCCTGAAAAAGCCTCTGCTGAACAAATCGCCGCACGTCGTGCCCGCGCTGACGAAGTCTTGAAAAAATTGCGTGAAGGTGCAGATTTTGCCAAGACCGCCGTCACTTACTCAGACAGTTCAGAAGCCTTGAAAGGCGGCGACATAGGCTGGCGCGAGCAAGACCGTTTGCCGCAATTGTTTGTCGATGCCATCAGCAAGGTCAAGGTGGGGGAATTCTCTGATATCGTGCGCAGCCCGAACGGTTTTCATATCGTCAAAGTCAATGGCAAACGTGCCATGAATGATACCAAGGCTGCCGCTGCTGAACAGCAAAGCCATGTGCGCCACATTCTCATCAAGGTCAGCCAGATTGTGACTGCAGATGAGGCACGCAAGAAATTGCTGGAATTCAAGCGCAAGATAGAAGCCAAGGAAGCCACTTTTGAAGACCTGGCCAAGACCCACTCCGCAGATGGTTCTGCCTCCAAGGGTGGTGACCTGGGCTGGCTGTACCCTGGTTCTACTTTGCCTGAGTTTGAGCAAGCCATGGACAAACTGGCGATCAATCAGATCAGTGAACCTGTCACCACGCAATTTGGTGTGCACCTGATCCAGGTGACAGAGCGCAAGGCCGATGAATTATCGAAAGACAGGCAGCGTATCGCTGCCCGTCAGGCTGTGCGCGAGCGTAAGTCAGATGAAGCGCTGCAAGACTGGCTGCGTGAAATCCGTGACCGTGCCTATGTTGATTTCCGCCTGGAAGAAAAATAATGCCACAGCCCAGTTTGCCGGTCATCGCGGTAACCGTAGGCGAACCGGCTGGCATAGGGCCTGAAATTGCGATACGGGCTGCCTGGCAGTTAAGACATGAAGTCAGGTCAGTATTGATAGGCGACGCTGCCTATCTGTCCATGCTGGCAGCCGAGCTTGATCCCGCCATCAGCATGATGGGGGTATCCCTGCAAGCCTTGCGGCATCAGGGCTTGCCTGCCTCTGGCAATGAACGCCTGACCATCGTCGATTGCCCTCTGAGTGCGTTTGTGATTGCCGGCCAGCTGGACCCGCGCAATGGCCGTGCCGTCTTGCATACCCTGGATGTGTCTATCGAAAGCGTGCAGCGCAAATGGTGTGAAGCCGTAGTCACTGCCCCTTTGCAAAAAAGCACCATCAATGATGCCGGTGTAGCTTTTAGCGGTCATACCGAATATTTCGCTGAGAAAACCTATACTGGCCGCGTTGTCATGATGCTGGCCAGTGAAGCCAATGAGCATCTGCCGCAAGCCCTGCGTGTGGCGCTGGCAACCACACATTTACCACTTCGTAAAGTTGCTGATGCCATACAGTTTGATGATCTGTGGAAGACCCTGGAAATCATCCATGCTGACTTGCGCAGCAAATTTGGCATAGAAAATCCACGCATCCTGGTGGCTGGCCTGAACCCGCATGCGGGTGAAAATGGTTACCTGGGCATGGAAGAAATTGAAGTCATCACGCCCGTCATCAAAAAAGCGCAAGAAGCTGGCATGCAGGTCAGTGGCCCTTATCCAGCGGATACCCTGTTCCAGCAAAAATACCTGGAGCAGGCTGACTGCATACTGGCGATGTATCATGACCAGGGTTTGCCAGTACTCAAGCATGCGAGTTTTGGACTGGGTGTGAATATCACCCTCGGTCTGCCGCTGATACGTACTTCGGTTGATCATGGCACCGCCCTTGATCTGGCGGCCAAGGGCACGGGTCATGCTGATGTCAGCAGCATGCTGGTGGCGATACGAGTTGCAGCCAGCATGGTCAACAAGCAAGAAAAGTAAAATAAGTAAGCAGAAAATAAGTAAGAAAAATATGAAACATATCCCTCGTAAACGTTTTGGCCAGAATTTCCTGACCGATGAACTGGTCTTGAGCAATATCACGCGCGTCATCAACCCGCGCCCTGGTCAAACCATGGTCGAGATAGGCCCGGGCCTGGCTGCCATGACGCGCCAATTGCTCGATGGACTTACGCAATTGCACGTGGTGGAGCTGGACCGCGATCTGGTCGCCCGCCTGAAGAAAAATTTTTCGCCAGAAAAACTCATCATCCACGAAGGTGATGCCCTGCAATTTGATTTTGCCTCCATCCCTGTGCCTGAAGGTCAGAAGCTGCGCGTGGTGGGTAACCTGCCTTACAACATCTCCAGCCCCTTGCTGTTTCACCTGGCCGAGATTGCACCGCTGGTCGAAGACCAGCATTTCATGCTGCAAAAAGAAGTCGTCGAGCGCATGGTTGCGGAGCCAGGCAGCAAGACTTATGGCCGCCTGTCGGTCATGCTGCAGGTGCGCTATCACATGGAGTTGATGTTCATCGTGCCGCCAGAGGCATTTGATCCACCGCCACGGGTAGAGTCTGCCATCGTGCGCATGATACCCAAGCCGGGCGCTTTGCCTTGCAATATCAAAAAACTGGAAGAAGTCGTCACCAAGGCATTTTCGCAAAGACGCAAGGTAGTGCGCAATTGCGTTGCCGGTTTATTGTCAGAAGCAGATTTGATTGCTTGTGGTGTTGATCCGCAACTGCGCCCGGAAACCATTTCGCTGGAAGCCTATGTCGCCATGGCTAATCTGTTGAGCTCTCGTCAGGCCTGATACCGTTTTACTGTTCCACCATTTTGTACAATTACAAAAGGCCTGTGTTACGCCAGGCTTTCCTGCGGTCTATCAGGGTCTTCAATTGCTTGTGGGATTTTGTCACGGAATAATTGATGGATTGCAGCAGGGTAGCGGGATTGAAGGGCTTGACGATAAAGCCATTTGCCCCTGCCTTGATGGCCTTGACCACAGTCTCTTTATTATTGCTGCCTGTGACCATCAGCACCACGGTATCAGGCGAAACTTTCTTGATATGCTCGAGTATCTCCAGCCCGCTGATGTCCGGCATCATCACGTCCAGACACACTACTTCAGGTATGGTTTTTTCCAGCCAGTCCAGCGCCGCCACGCCGCTGGAAGCTTCGCCTATGACATTAAACGCTTCGCTATGCAGGATATGCTTCAGCATCGAGCGGCTGATATCATTATCATCCACGATAAAGATGCCTATGTCTCGCCTGTCCAACATGTTCATCTGTTTCCCCTGATAGTCAGATAAATACCAGTCCCTGAATTTGGCTTAATTCGTTTACGATAATTGCAGATCAGGTTTTTGTCTGCAAAAATCTAAATAAGTTAATTAATGTTTATTTTAGCAATAAACAAGCTGGCAACATGCATAATTGTGTAGCCTATAATCTGAGGCAAGAGACAGACAAACCAGGAATAACATGAACATTACCCACACTCCCGAATGGCAGGCCCTGCTGGCACATCAACAAAGGCTGGAGCAACAGCATTTGCGCGAGTTGTTTGCCGCCGACAGTGACAGGTTCAGGCATTTTTCGGTAGAACTGGATGGCTTGCTGGTGGATTATTCCAAGCAGCGCATAGACCAGCCCGCCCTGGATAGCCTGATTGCCCTGGCACGCCTGTCCAAAGTGGAAGGCTGGCGCGACCGCATGTTTGCCGGCGAAAAAATCAATATCAGTGAAGACCGCGCGGTCTTGCACACTGCCTTGCGGCATACGGATTTCACGCCCTTCCCGAACGAGGCAGAAGATGTCATGCCCAAGGTCAGGGCAGTGCGCAAGCAGATGCGCGATATCGTCGAGCGGGTGCGCAGCGGTTTGTGGCGCGGGTTCAAGGGCGATGCGATACAGACTATCGTCAATATAGGCATAGGCGGTTCTGACCTTGGCCCCAAGCTGGCGACGCGTGCCTTGTCGGCCTACCAGCATCCCGGCCTGGACTTCTATTATGTTTCTAACCTCGACAGCGCCCACCTGGCACCCTTGCTGGAAAAGCTGGACCCACGCACGACTTTGTTCATCGTCGCTTCCAAAACCTTCACTACGCAAGAAACCAGCATCAATGCCCAGACCGCACGCACCTGGTTGATGGCAGCTGCGATGGAAGAATGGGCTGTCAGCAAGCACTTCATTGCCGTCACTTCCAGCCCCGGCAAGGCACATGAGTTTGGCATACCAGATGCAAATATCCTGGAAATCTGGGATTGGGTAGGCGGGCGTTATTCGCTGTGGTCGGCGGTCGGCTTGTCTGTTGCGCTGGCCATAGGCATGAATGGTTTTGAGCGTCTGCTGGCCGGGGCCGAGACCATGGATAAGCATTTCTGTAATGCGCCGCTGGAAAAAAATCTGCCTGTCTTACTGGCCCTGATCTCGATCTGGAATACCAACTTCCTCGGTGCTGAGACCACAGCCATCCTGCCATATAACGAATCAATACGCCATTTGCCAGCCTTTTTGCAGCAACTGGAGATGGAGTCGAATGGTAAGGCGGTAGGCCGTGATGGTGAAGCGCTGAGCTGCCGGGCCAACCCCATCGTCTGGGGTGAGATAGGGGTGAATGGCCAGCATGCTTTCTTCCAGCTTTTGCATCAGGGGGGCTGGCTCATTCCATGTGACTTTGTCGTGGCTGCCTCCAGTGATTATCCTCTGCCAGGTCACCAGGCACCCTTGCTGGCCAATTGCCTGGCGCAGAGCGCAGCCCTGGCCTTTGGCAAGACCGAGGCACAGGCGCGCGAAGAATTGTCACAGGCTGGCCTCAGCGATGCCAATATCGCCAGGCTCCTGCCACACAAGGTATTTGCCGGTAACCAGCCATCGACCACCATACTGATGCCCAGTCTTGATCCTTTCCAGCTCGGCATGTTGCTGGCGCTGTATGAACACAAGGTTTTTGTCCAGGGCGTGATCTGGGGCATCAATTCCTTTGACCAATGGGGCGTGGAGCTGGGCAAGCAACTGGCGAACCGCCTGTTACCAGCGATTCTGGGCAACCAGGAATATGATTCGCATCTGGACACGTCGACCAGTGGCCTGATTGCGTATTTCCGCAGGCATGGTCACGTTTGAAAACCTGTTTCCGATCTTACTGCGCGAGCGTGGTTGTGGCTTGTATGGGGCTCATGTGCTGCTCAAAATGCTCATGTACTAGAAGTACATTCCGCTTTTTGCGCTGCGTTTTTGTTACCCTGACCCCGCTGACGCTCACTGCAGATCGTAAACAGGTTTTGAGGCGCTGGTGTAATTGAAAGAAATAGTTAAAATTTCTCGAAAGCATGTTGGCAAAGTTGACGCAAAGAATCTTGCTTGATATAAAGAAAGCTCTTAAATCAATTCAGAATGCATCTATGTGGACAGGAATTTTTGGCGTTGTCTCGGTCGTCATCGTCGTCAGCATGGTTATATTGATACGTGCCATGAATAAGGAAGCGCGCCGCGCTGATCATCAGAATTGAATAAAAAACGCAGACCATGGTCTGCGTTTTTTTATGGGTAGTCTGATTACCAGCCACCTGTATTCGGCATCGAAGCCCAGGGTTCAGTCGGTGCCAGCGGCTCACCCTGTTGCAGCAACTCTATCGAAATATTGTCTGGTGAACGCACAAAAGCCATGTGGCCATCGCGTGGCGGGCGATTGATGGTGACACCGTGATCAGCGAGGCGCTGACAAAGTTCATAGATGTTCTCTACACGGTAAGCCAGATGGCCAAAATTGCGGCCACCAGTATATTCTTCCGGGTCCCAGTTATAGGTCAGTTCTACCTGGGCATCATGGTCGCCAGGCGCTGCCAGATACACCAGAGTGAAGCGGCCTTTGGGATATTCTTTCTGATGTACCAGTTCCAGCCCCAGTGCATCACGGTAAAAACGCAGGGAGGCCTCAAGGTCGGTGACGCGCACCATGGTGTGCAGATATTTCATGTTTGCTTTCGAAAAAATCCTGCCTGAGCGTGCTTACCATGCGTACTCAGTGCAGTACAGAAGATAGGCAGGATTTTAGCTGATTTTGCAAAAAACTATTTTATGCAAACTATTCTGACCTGCTTCATATCCGTTAATCCGGAAAGAACTTTTTCTATACCGTCCATTTTCAGGGTCAGCATGCCATCTGCCAGTGCGGCAGTCAGCAGTTCAGAGACGCGGGCATGGTCTTGTATGAGTTTTTTGATCATGTCGTTTGCTACCATCAGTTCATGCAAACCTAGCCTGCCTTTATAACCTTTTGAGCAATGCTCGCATCCCACAGCCTTGTATAAAGTGAATTTGCCGGCCTTGTCGGCATATTGAGTCTGCCAGGTGGTGAACACCTTTTTCCTGGCTTCTATGGGATTTTTGACGAAGTTCTCGGTGTTCAGCAATTCCTGGCAATACTCATCCAGCAACTCCATCATCTCTTCTTTGCCTGGATGATAGGCTTCCTTGCACTTGCCGCACAGGCGCTTGGTCAGGCGTTGCGCCAGTATGCCCAGCAAGGCATCGGCGAAATTGAAGGGGTCCATGCCCATGTCCAGCAAACGGACGATGGATTCCGGGGCGCTATTGGTATGCAGGGTGGCAAATACCAGATGGCCGGTCAGCGAAGCTTCCAGGCCGATGGAAACAGTTTCCTTGTCGCGCATTTCACCGACCATGATGATGTCAGGATCGGCACGCAAAAAAGCCCGCATGACAGTGGCAAAGTCCATGCCCGCCTTGCGGTTGACCTGTACCTGGCGCAAGCCTTTCTGGGTGATTTCTACCGGGTCTTCGGCTGTCCAGATCTTGGTTTCTGGCGTGTTCAGGTGACTCAACACTGAATGCAGCGTTGTCGTCTTGCCTGAACCGGTAGGGCCGCAAACAAAGAACAGGCCATAGGGTTTGCTGACCACATTTTTCAGGCGCTCAAGGTTGTAGGGCAATACCCCCAGCTTATCGATAGGGATAGGCTCACCGGCAGCCAGAATACGCATGACCACGTCTTCCATGCCGCCAGAAGACGGGATGGTGGCGACGCGTAATTCTATGTCATAGGGGCCATATTTTTTGAACTTGATCTTGCCATCCTGCGGTTTGCGGCGTTCAGAAATATCCAGGTCACACATGATCTTGATACGCGCCAGCAGGGCGCTGCGGTAACTGGCCGGTATTTCAATATACGGTGACAGCGAACCATCCTTGCGAAAGCGTATCAGGGTTTTTTCCTTGCCTGGCCGTGGTTCTATATGGATGTCTGAGGCGCCTTGCTGATAAGCATCGATGATGATCTTGTTGATCAGTTTGACGAGTTCATTCTCCACTGCAGCAGATACTTCAACAGTGGCCTGGCCACTGTTTTCCTCGTCCTCATCATCGAGGCCTGACAGCAGTTCATCGACTGAGCCGCCATCCGACACGGTACCAAAGAACTGGTCTATGGTTTGCAGGAATTCTTTTCTGGTGGTGACCCGGTAATTGATCTTGGAAGTTGCAAACACATGGTTGACGACATGCGTGGTATTGGTATGTTCAGGATCTATGGCCAGCACGGTCAGGCCATTCTGGTCTTCCATGATGGGCAGCCAGGAATTCTGTTCGACGTACTGGCGCTTGAGTTTTTTGACCAGATCAACGGGGATGATACGTTCGGCCTTGTAGGGTTCATAGGCAACGCGGAAGTATCTGGATAAGGCCTGGCCCAGGCTGGCGATGGGAATTTTAAAATCTTCCGCCAAGACCTCTTCCAGGTCCAGCAGATTGCGTCTTGCCGCCCTGACAGCGAGCTCCATTTCCTGTGCAGACAGGATCGCTTCCGACACCAGAAAATCAAACTTGGTACGCGGTGTATTGGTTGGCAGCACCTTGCTTTTTTGGGTAAACGCCACCGCCAGGGTTTCACACAAGGCCTGCACGCCTTCGGCGGCAATGGCATTGAAGGCATCGCCCAGTTTGTGATTAATGAATTGCACCACGCCCAGCAATTCGTGGCTTTGTGCTTCGAGGATAGGGGCCACCAGCATCTGCTTGGTACGGTAACCGGTGCGCTGATCGACCGCGCTCTGGAACTTCAGGGTAGGCGAATGTGAGCGCAATTCCTCTTCATCATACACATCACGCAGGCTGAGCATGGTCCTGGTCAGGGCAACGTGACCGGCGATACTTTGGTCGGAAATGGACAGGCGCAAGTCCTTGAAAGAATTCAGGCCAGTCTTGATCTTGGAAATCAGGGTGACCTTGTCCTGCGCCACCACATAAATGGTCAGGCGGTCACATTCAAACAGATTGCAGATGTCAGGCGAGACATCGAGCATGATCTGGTCCAGGGCCTCTGCACCATGTATCTTGTTGGTCAGGGTTTGCAGGCGTTTAAAGAATTGCAGCCTGTGATCCAGACCTTCCTTGGAAGCATTTGCGGCTTGAGCAGTTACAACCATTCGTTTTCCTTTGTTACACGTTCTGCAGCATGAAGCAAGACGTAAAGTCAGAAGCTAATTATCAGCTTTAATATGATGCGCATTGCAAGATACTGTAAATTATTATTCTCTTAAGTCAATTTTTACAAAAATGTATCACGGAAGTCGAATGTCTGACCACAAAGTCAACTCTTTATAGCGTAAAGCGACAAATTAGCCTATCTTCAGGGAAGGAATGATGCATAAGGTATTCTTGTCTTCAAAGAAAGTGTTAAGCTTGCCCGGAGACCAGTAGGCTGGTAATGCCGGTCTCGGGATAACAAAGCCCCTGGTTGGACAGAGGCACACTATTTTTTGTCTTTATGAACTTACAAATTCTTGGCTGTGCAGGCGGGATAGGCGGCAATGAACCCTACACCACCAGCTTACTTATAGACGATGATGTCTTGCTCGACGCTGGCACTGGTTTGTCGCGGCTCAGCATAGAACAACTGGTGGCAATAGATCATGTGTTTATCAGCCACAGTCATCTCGATCATGTGGCTGGTCTGGCCCTGCTGATGGATGCCGTCTTTGGCAAAAGGAGCAAGCCAGTCACCGTACATGCCACGCCTGAAGTCTTGCATGCACTGAAAAACCATATCTTCAACTGGAGTATCTGGCCAGATTTCAGCACTTTGCCGAATATCGATCATCCATCCATGCAATATGAAGAGATGCAACCCGGCACGACTTTGATGCTGGGTGAGCGCACGATTACTTCACATGTGGTCGATCATGTACCCGGTTCAGTTGCGTACTGGGTACGCTCTGCCGGAAAAGGCTTTTTGTTTACCGGTGACATGGCGAGTACGCCCGCACTGTGGAAAAACCTGGGCGGGCAGGCCGCTTTGGATATGGTGATAGTGGATTGTTCTTTTCCTGATGCAGAAGCTGAGCTGGCCCTGCTTTCCAAACATTTTTGTCCCGCAGCCCTGGTCAAAGACATTGCTGCGGTACCTGCCAGTGTAGTGTTTTATATCTATCACCTGAAACCCGGGCAAGAAGCACAAATCATGGCAGAACTGGAGCAAAATAAGGACAGGAAATTTAAAGCGCTCAAAATTACTGATAATTTCAGTTTTTGAAATGCAGGGGCTCCTTGCATACCCTGTTCACAGGGCTGAAATAATGAAGCATCAATATGGACATCTGCGCTTAAGCAAGAATTTGGATACGATCTGGAGAAAGTGATTATGACTGCACTAAGCAGTAGCGAAATTGCACAACGCCTGGAAAAACTGACGGAATTAAGCCTGGAGCTGAGCAATAATCACGACACACCATTATTGCTCGAAAATATACTGCGCTCGGCAAAGAGTATCACTTATGCCGATGGTGGCACCCTGTACCGTACCAGCAAAGACAAACAAAGCCTGTGCTTCAATATTTCCCTCAATGACACCCTGAACATGTATCAGGGCGGAGTGAGAGGTCATACGGTAGACATACCCAACATCCCCCTGATTGATGCCAATGGCAACCGGAATTTGAATGCCGTGGCAGCCTATGCTGCCAACTATAAAATCTCGGTGAATATTCAGGACGTGTACACCGTTGGGGTCTTCAATTTTTCTGGTACCCGCAATTTTGACCAGCAGTTCAATTACAAAACCAAATCCCTGCTGACGGTGCCCATGCACGATCATGAAGGTGAACTCATCGGTGTCTTGCAACTCATCAATGCCAAGGACCCGGAGACTGGTGAGCTCTGCTCCTTTACCGAAACCGATCAGCGCTTTATCGAAGCCCTGGCTTCGCAGGCTGCCATCGCGCTGACCAACCAGCAATTGATCTCGCAACTGGAAAACCTGTTTGTCTCGCTGGTACACCTTATCAATATCGGCATTGATGAAAAATCTCCGCATACAGGCAGACATTGCCAGCATGTGCCCGAGCTGACCATGTTGCTGGCGAATGCCGTGCATGAAACGCGCGAAGGGCCGCTGGCGCATTTTTCCATGACGGACAAAGACCGCAAGGAATTATGGATGGCGGGCATCCTGCATGATTGCGGCAAGATTTCCACTCCTGTGCATGTAGTAGAAAAATCCACCAAGCTGGAAACCATTTTTGACCGCATACACTTGCTCGATACCCGTTTTGAAGTCTTGAAACGCGATGCAGAAATCAAGGTGTTGAAAAGTAAATGTGCCCTGTACCAGGCCAGCGTCAATAATGAAAACCTGATCGCCGAGCTGGAGCAGGGCTTGCAGGATGAGCTGGCGAAAATCGAAGAGGCAAGAAACTTCTTGCGTAAATTGAATATAGGCTCGGAAAGAACCAGTCCTGAAGACTTGCAGCGGGTGAACGACATCGCAGCATGGCAATGGACTGATGCCAGTGGCGCAGCCCAGCCCTTCTTGAATGCCGACGAAGTAGAAAACCTGTCCGTGCGTGCTGGAACCCTGAATGCGCAAGAGCGCGCCATCATCAATAACCATATTTCCACCACCATCAAGATGCTGGAAGCTCTGCCCTGGCCCAAGCATTTGCAAAACGTGCCTGAATACGCCGGTGGCCATCATGAACGCATGGATGGCAAAGGTTATCCACGCGGCTTGCGCGGTGAACAAATGTCCGTGCAAGCCAAGATCATGGCGATAGCAGACATTTTTGAAGCCCTGACCGCCAAAGACCGCCCCTACAAGGATGGCAAGACCTTGACAGAATCCCTGCACATCCTCGGCAGCTTTGCTCTGAATGGCCATATTGACCCAGACTTGTTCAATATCTTCGTCAAGAAAAAAGTGTATCTGACTTATGCTGAACGCTTCATGGACAAGAGCCAGATCGATGAGGTTGATCTGAGCAAGGTACCAGGTTACCGTATTTGAGTGTCATATCCAGACTTCCTGCTGCCGATGTTGAAAGACACGGAGTAGCAGGAAAATTTCCCGGCATAGGCAATACCTGAAACTGAGTTTGTGGAGGAAAGCTTGCAGAAGCACATCAACAAACTGACACGCTGGGGCATTTGCGTGCTGCTGATCGTCATAGCTGCCTTGCAGGCAAATGGTAATTTGCCGACCACCCTCATAGAAAAAGTCGATTACTTTATCTATGACCTGCGCATGAGATGGGAACCGACGACCTTCAACCCCGACATTGTCATTGTCAATATCGATGAAAAGAGTTTGCAGGAGGTAGGGCAATGGCCGTGGAACAGGGGAGTCGTCGCTGATCTGATAGAAAGACTGACCGACGATTACCATGTCAGGGCAGTGGGGTTGGATATCGTCTTTTCAGAACCGGACAACAGCACCGGCATACAGGTGCTCGAAGGCTTGGCGCAAAAAGAGTTAAAGGAAAATTCTGGCTTTGTAGCGCAAATGCCTGCACTCAGAAAAGAACTCGATTTTGACGACAGGCTGGCAAAGACTTTAGCAGGGCGCCCTGTGGTTTTGGGTTATGTGTTTTCAAATACTCCGGACGACAGTTCAAAAGGCCTGCTGCCACCCCCCGCCTTTGTTGATGCTGACCTGGGCGAACGCAGTTTTGAATCTGCCACCTACACCAAATACACCGCCAATTTGCCAGAGCTGCAAAAAGCGGCGATTGCCGGTGGATTTTTCAATCCCTCGCCAGATGCCGATGGGGTGATACGGGGCATTCCCTTGCTGGCAAAATATGGTACTGGCTACTATGAAGCACTATCACTGGCAACAGCACGTATTGCCCTGAATGCCAGCAAAGTCAAACCAGTGTTTCTGCAAGCTGATGGCATCAATTCTCAAAGCTTTTTGAATAATTATGGCTCGATAGAAGCGATCAAGCTTAACTCCACACCCAACAAACGCATACCCGTAGAACCATTGCTAACTGCGCTGATCCACTATAAAAGCAAGGGTGGGCCAAATGGTGGCGGGTTTGCCTATGTGTCAGCCTCGGATGTGCTCAAGAAGCGCCTGGCTGTCGATAAGCTCAAAGAGAAAATCATCTTGATAGGGACGACGGCAGCGGGGCTCAAGGACTTGCGTACGGCGCCGCTTGGACTGGATTACCCAGGCGTGGAAATGCACGCGAATGTGATTGCTTCGATACTGGATGGCGATGTCAAGCAGCGCTCTGACAGCACGCGCGGCTTTGAAGTCATACAGGTATGCCTGATCGGTTTATTGCTCAGTTTTGCACTGTCGCGTTTCAAGGCGCTGGCAGCCGTGCTGTGTACTACGGCAATGCTGGCACTGGTTATCGCCTTCAACTACTGGATGTATCAGTCCTTCAACCTCGTCCAGCCGCTGGCAACAGTGCTGCTATTGATTGTTGCCCTGTTTGTGTTCAACATTACCTGGGGTTATCTGGTTGAGTCGAGAAAGCTGCGCGGCGTGGTCAGACGCTTTGGTGAATATGTAGCACCGGAACTGGTTGCCGTCATGGCAGAAGAACCTGACAGCTACACCATGGAAGGTGAAATTCGCGAGCTGACCGTGATGTTCTCTGATGTGCGCGGTTTCACGACTATTTCCGAAAGCATGAGTGCAGCAGACTTGCGAGAATATATCAATATCTACCTGACCGCGATGTCAGAAGAAATTCGCGGCAATCGCGGCACACTCGATAAATACATAGGTGACTGCGTCATGGCTTTCTGGGGGGCACCGGTGCGCCTGGAAGATCATGCCAGGCTGGCCGTTGCCAGTGCGCTGAAAATGCAAGCCATCGCGCAAGGCCTGAGTATAGATTTTGTCAAACGTGGCTGGCCTGCCTTGAAGATAGGAGTAGGCTTGAACACAGGTGACGTGCGCGTAGGTGACATGGGTTCCAAGATCAGGCTGGCCTATACCGTCATGGGTGATGCGGTGAATCTGTCTTCACGCCTGGAAGGTATTACCAAGGTATATGGTGTCGGCGTCGTGGTTGGTGAGGCGACAAAAAATGCGGCGGCAGAATTTGCCTATCGTGAGCTGGACAGGGTCAGGGTCAAAGGCAAGACCAGGCCCATCTCGATTTTTGAACCGGTTGCCATCGCAACGGATATAGACGATGTTCAGTCTGCCTTGCTGGAACTATGGCATCAGGCACTCGATGATTTTCGCGCGCAGCAGTGGGATGTTGCCGAAAAATCTTTCCGCTCATATCTGGAAGTCCGTGCAGAAGACCTGGCAGCCCAGGTCTTTCTGGAGCGTATCGCCCACTACCGGCAAAACCCATTGCCTGCCGACTGGGACGGGGTGGCGACCTTTGTCAGCAAGTTCAGTGAATAAAACTGACCAGTGTCATTTGACTTTTACGCGTAGCAAGTAATAGCTGATCACGCCAAGCACTATGCCCCAGCAGGCAGAACCCAGTCCCAGCAAGCTGATACTCGATGCTGTAACGATAAAAGTGATCAGCGCAGCTTCACGTTCTGTCGTTTCCTGCATGGCGTTCACCAGGCCATTCTGTATCGCACCCAGCAGTGCCAGGCCAGCTACCGTGGTGACAAGCGCATGTGGCAGGTGCAGGAACAGGGCAGTCAGGGAACCGGCAAAGCTACCTATCAATAGATAAAATCCACCGCAGGCAACGCCCGCAACCCAGCGTTTTTCTGCTTGCTGGTGCGCTTCTGGCCCTGTGCAAATCGCTGCAGTGATCGCCGCCAGGTTCACGCCATGCGAGCCAAATGGTGCCAGCAAGATGCTGACAAAACCGGTAGCGCTGACCAGCTTGCTGGTGGGGGCACGTTCATAACCAGCGGCGCGCATCACAGCCACGCCCGGTACTTGCTGGCCAGTCAGGCATAGCAGCGCTAATGGCAAGCCAAGGCTGATGATGGCGCTCAAAGAAAATTCGGGCGCAGTCCAGACTGGCATCGTCAAACCCAGTTGTACTGCAATAGACTGACCCAGGTTGGAATCACCCCAGCCCAGAATACTCCAGAGCATGACGCCGCTGAGCAAGGTCAGGACGATGGCATAGCGAGCGCTGTGGCGCTTGAATATCAGGTAAGCCACGAACATGGCAGTCACCAGCCAGGGTGCGCCAGCAACCTCACTACGGGTATTGGCAAATACATCAACCCCAAAGCGAAACAGGATACCTGCCAGCATGGCCGCACACAAACTCTTGGGTATTTTTGTCATGAGTTTTTCAAAGATACCGGTAATGCCTATCAGCCATATCGCTGCTGCCGCAACCAGGTAGGCACCTATGGCCTGGTGATAAGGCACCGTCGCCAGGCCCGTTACCAGCAAGGCAGCACCCGGCGTGTTCCAGGCACAAATCACCGGTATCTTGTGCCGCCAGCTCATCCATACGCCTACCAGGCCCGAACCTATCGAGATCGCCCATATCCATGAGCTGGTTTGCGCTGTTGTCAGTTTTGCGCTTTGTGCTGCCTGTAATATCAACAGCATGGGGCCAGCATAAGAGATCAGGACGGCAATCAGGCCAGCCAGCACCGCAGGAAAAAAATCTGCCGCCTTAGCGGCAAAACCCGGCTTGATGGCATTTGCCGGGGCAAGGAGAGAGGGAGAGTGTGGTGTATTCATGCATCCAGTCTAGTTCAGTGCAGGCCAGCGTTTACTTACAGTAGTGATCTGTCTTATGCTATACAGATTCACATTTAAGGTATCTGTTATGCAGCACAGTTACAGGCAACTGGCAGACGCCATCGGTGCAGATATCCGGGCCAGCCGCTATCAGGTAGGTGAGCGCCTGCCATCGGTGCGTTTGATTGCAGAAACGCAGCACGTCAGTGTTTCTACTGCGATACGCTGTTACCGTTACCTTGAAAGCCAGGGCCTGGTAGAAGCGCGCAACAAGTCGGGCATCTATGTCGCTGACTGGAAAACCAGGCAAACGACAAGTGCAATTACGCAGAAAAAAGCCAGTCAGGCTGCGCCAGCAGTTGAATACGACAAGCTGATGTCCCTGCAGCACAGGATGACGGAACTGTATTCTTTGACGGCGCAACCCCTGCATCTGGGGCTGCATCTTGCCAGCGCTGCGCCAGAATGGTATCCCTGTGAAGTCCTGGCCAAGATCGCCCAGCGCCTGCTGCGGCAAGACCCCATGCTGATCGGTGTGTATCCCGGCGGTACGGGTTTGCCAGCCCTGAAAACCAGCCTCATACACTGGCTGAAAAACGCAGGCATGGATTTGCAGTCCAGTGATTTGCTCATCACCAATGGTAGTACAGAAGCCCTGAGTGTGGCTTTGCGTGCGGTTGCCCAGCCAGGTGATGCCGTCATCGTTGAATCTCCCGTTTATTTTGGCTTGCTGCAAATGCTGGAAAACCTGGGCATCAAGGCCATAGAAATCCCTTGTGTGCCAGGCCAGGGCATCAGCCTGGAAGCGCTGGAATATGCGCTCGAACACCAGGGCACGGTACGTGCCATCGTCGCCATGCCGAATTTCCAGAATCCCCTCGGTTGCGCCATGCCGGATAAAAACAAGAGGCGCCTGCTACGCCTGGTTGAGCAATATGATCTGGCCTTGATAGAAGATGATGTCTTTGGTGACCTTTCGCATCAGCAGGAAAGACCACAAGCCATCAAGGCCTGGGACAAGCAGGGCAGGGTCATCTATTGCGGCTCTTGCAGCAAAAGCCTGGCCCCGGCATTTCGCATAGGCTGGATAGCGGGTGGGCGTTATCAGGCCAGGATCAATTCATTGAAGCTCAGCGCGTCTCTGATTACACCCTTGTTTGAGCAGGCGGTACTGGCTGAGTTTATACAGTCGGGTGCCTTGCCATCCCACTTGCGCAAGTTGCGTGAGCGCCTGGCGGCCAATATCCCACTGGCGACTGCAGCCATAGCGCGTTATTTTCCCTGGGGCACCCAAGTCATCAGCCCGGCAGGCGGCTGGTGGTTATGGCTGGAATTGCCTGAGCATATAGACAGCCTGGCCTTGTTGCGTCAGGCAGTAGCAAAGGGCATAGCGTTTACGCCAGGCAGCCTGTTCTCCGGTTCAGGCAAATACGCAAATTATCTGCGCATGAATATAGGGCGGCCATGGGGACGTGAGATGGAGCAGGGTATTAAAACCCTGGGCAGGCTGGTTTCAGAAATGTAAATGAAATGCAGCTTACTTTTTGAGCCGGTCAAATAAATCTTTGACTATCTTGTCTGCATTTTGCTCTTCAGTTTGCTTTTCTGTTTTGCTCACGGGTGGTTGCTGGCGTTTGGCAAATCTGGACAAGATGCCCGCTTTCCTCGTACGGATTTTCAGTAAAACGAAAGGGATGATGCGCCACGCGACCACACCATCCAAAGGCTTCACCGGGATTAAATTGAAGGCGATGATGATCAGATTGGTTTTGGTCAGCACATCGAACACCGGGGACAATTGAAACATCCACGTGGGTGAAAAATAGAACAGCAGATATTGAACGATAAGCGTCAACACCAGGAGCAGCAACTGCCCAAGCACGCCGCCCCAGGCAATTAATATATCCTCTGATTCATAATAAGGCGTCTCATGCGTGCATTCACCATGCATCAAAAATAGTTTGATGGCATAAACTTTGGTGTCTGTATATCGTGCAGCAATCGCATGGCCAAATTCATGGAAGAGCAGTATCGTGACGAATGCCAGGAAGCCAGGGAGTAGCCAGACTAATTTCATCCCCTGTATCAAAACCCAGGGAAACCAAAGCAGGATAGTCCAATGTGCGTAAACTGGCATCTTTTTCCAGTGCGCGAGCTTCCAGTAACCTGAATCCATATGGCCTGTCTGTATTGATCAATACGCTATTCTACAAGAGCCCGGCAGCCAGCAAGGCCTTATCCCATTCCGGCACAGGCTGATACTCTTCCACCAGAAAATCAATCAGCGCTCTTACCTTGGGGCTGACCTTGCGGGTAGCCGGGTAAAGTGCGGTGAAGTCATTCAATGGCAAGGCCCAGTCTGGCAAGACAGTGACTAGCCGACCTTCGATCAAATCACGCCATGCCAGAAAAGTCGTGTCATACACTATACCTAGTCCACGCAGGGCAGCCTGGTGCAAGACCTTGCCATTGTTTGAGGCAAAACCGGGTGTGATATCGACCGCAAGGGTTTCGCCATCGCGCTCAAAATGCCAGGTATTGCCCTGGGTAAGATGGCTGAAGTGCAGGCAGCGATGCCGGTTCAATTCTGCCGGATGAGCAGGCATGCCATGTTCTGCCAGATAGGCCGGGCTGGCGCACAGCAGACCGCGGCAGGGGGCCAGCCTGCGCGCATGCAAGCCGGGGCTGTCGGGTATGCCACCAACCCGTATGCTAAGGTCAAAACCATGCTTGAACGGATCCAGCAGATTGTCATCGACATGCAAGGTCGGCTGCAACATGGGGTGGAGCAAGGTAAAGCGGGCCAGGGCATCGGCCAGCCAATCGCTGCCAAAGCTATTTGGAGCCTGTATGCGTATGCCGCCCGCCAGCTCATTACCTGTCTGAGTGACCACCAGACGCGCCTGCCTTGCATGTTCCACACTGGCGCTGCAAGGTTCCAGGTAAGCCTGGCCAAGCTCGGTCAGGCTGACTTCACGTGTCGATCTGTGCAGTAGCCGTGCGCCCAGTTCAGCTTCCAGTTGCATGATGTGCTTGCTGACCATGGCGCGGCTGATGCCCAGATGGCGTCCGGCGGCGCTAAAACTGCGCTGCCTTGCCACTTCGACGAATATTTCCATTGCTTTTAGTTGATCCATGAAAGCCATTGTCTATAGATTGGATACAATCTGTCAATCATTGTGGGTATTGTGCGCAACAAATGAAATTCGCTACACTTGATGCAGATCAAGCAAAGGCGTCAAGATAGGTGATTGTCTTTTGCTTCCACTGCATTCACAGCCAGGAGTCAGCATGCTCAACGCACAACAAATCCAGCAATTTCAGCAAGACGGCTACGTCATCATCCCCAATTTCAAGAATGCCGATGAAATCGCTGCCTTGCGTGAGCGTGCAGCCAAAATCGTTGATGAATTTGATCCAGCTTCCTCCAAGTCCATCTTCACGACCAAGGAGCAGGAAAAAAAGGTAGATCATTACTTCCTGAATTCGGCTAATAACATCAGTTGTTTTTTTGAAGAAGAAGCTTTTGATGAACAAGGCAATCTGCGCCAGGCCAAGTCCCTGTCCATCAACAAGATCGGTCATGCCATTCATGATCTTGACCCGATCTTCAGTGCATTTTCCCGTGGCACTGCACTGGCGAAAGTAGCTGAGCAACTGGGCCTGCAACAGCCACAGATTTACCAGTCCATGTATATCTTCAAGCAGCCTGGCATAGGCGGTGAAGTGCGCTGGCATCAGGACGCAACTTATTTTGAAACTGATCCTGTCAGTGTCACTACCTTCTGGTTTGCACTCGAAGATGCGACACTGGAAAATGGCTGTATGTGGGCAGAACCGGGCGGGCACCGTACACCAATGCGTGAACGCTTCGTGCGTGAAGGCGATCAGGTGCGCGTAGAAAAGCTAGACAGCTTGCCCTGGCCAGATGACCGCACAGCTATTCCACTGGAAGTCAAGGCAGGTAGTCTGGTGTGCTTCCATGGCCTGTTGCCACATTACAGCGCACCGAATCGCTCGGCAGTTTCACGCCATGCCTACACCCTGCATGTGACCGATGGAACGACCAATTATTCACCACAAAACTGGATACAGCGCGACGCCAGTTTCCCCGTCCGTGGTTTTGTTTGAGTAGCACATGATGAATTCTGAAGTATTGATTTTCGCCCCGCACTGGGGCAGTGCGCACCTGAGCCGTGAAGTGTTTATTGGCAAGGTGCTGGAAGCCGGTTTTGATGGCATAGAAATGTCCTTGCCTATGGATGTGGCTGAACGCCATGCCTGGACCACGGCGATTGCCGGTGCAGGTCTGAAACTGATTGCCCAACAATGGGAGACTGTATTCCACTCCGATTTTTCCGCACACAAGCAAGCCCTCAATGATTTGCTGCGCAATGCCTGCGCAGCAAAACCGCTGTTCGTGAACACCCATACCGGTAAGGATTTTTATACACAGGCACAAAACAATGAATTGCTGGATTTGGCTGACGAAATCGCTGCTGAAACCGGTATCGCCATCGTCCATGAAATCCATCGCAGCCGTTTCAGTGGTCACCCCATGCTCTTGCTGCCCTACCTTGAGCAACGCCCACATCTGCAATTGAATGCTGATTTATCGCACTGGTGCTGCGCCTGTGAATCCCTGCTTGAAGATCAGGCGCATGTACTGGAAAAGGTATTCCCTCATGTGCAGCACATTCATGCTCGCATCGGCCATAGCCAGGGCCCGCAAGTCAACGATTTCCGCGCACCTGAACATGCGGCGGCCTTGCAGCAGCATCTGTCCTGGTGGGATGCCATCATCCGCCTGCAACAAGCTTCTGGCAAAAAGCAAATCACACTGACGCCTGAGTTTGGGCCTTCACCCTATACGCAGAGCCTGCCTTACACAAATCAAGTTGTGTCGGATGCCTGGGAATTGAATGTGGTGATGATGCAGTTGTTGCGTGAGCGCTATGCCGATAAATGAGGGCCACGCTCCTGCTCTGACGCGCAAACGGGAGAGGTTTGATTGTCTTTGATTGTTTTGTTGTAAGGCATGCAAATTTTTATTTATACTATGTCCACATTAATTGAGGGCTAGTGCATGTTAGAGCAGCAACAAAAACATACTTTCGTCCGTAGCATGAGCGCCTTGTCAAAACGGGAAAAGTGGATACTGCTTGTTCCAGTGTTACTGTTGTTACCAGTTTTCATCTGGGCTGGCTATTGGGAATGGTTTCAACCTGAAGACTGGAAAAAAATTCTGGAATCAAACAAGGTCTGGCAAAAAATTCTTCCCATGATCTTCCCTCTGGGGCTATTTGCTATAGTCCAAGGTGGAATTCAATGGCTTCACCGTTCGTCGAAGCTTGTTATTGATGGCACGGGTGTGTTTCTGGAGTGGCCATCAGAATCCATATTTGCAAAATGGAAGTTCCTTCAAAAGAGGTTTGCGTGGACAGACGTAAAAAGGGCAAGGTATGTGCTCAGTTCTCAAGGTGTAGTACTTCTTTCGAAAACAAATTCAATTCTTTGGACGATAAGGCTGAAAGACTGGAAATTTTCCAGCGTTGAGCCCACTCAATATGCCATAAAGCCTGCAGAGATTGATTTGCTCGGCGTTTTCCGTGAGTTGGATATCTTCGAGGATGCATCTAACGAGCCAGGGCAGTTCGACTTAATGAAGCATCCGGTAACGAGAAGCATATTGTTGGGAATTTGTGTTCTTCTTGTCTATTGCTTTTTCGACTTGATGATTCAGCAAGAAGGCTGGGCTTTTTTTAATTTCGACTATTTGCTTCCCCATGTTATTTTTGCCGCTCTTGCGACACTCTTGCTGGCTCGGGTAGCCTCAATGGCTAATAAGCGACAGCCGCCTCCCAAGGGAATTACTGCATTTTTGTTAGTGCTTGCCAGTTTTTCGTTTCTTGTCACTAGCTATGTTGTGGGTATTCGCATTAACCAGTTTGCTGGCGGCCCTTTAATCCTTGCTGAATATCATAGAGATGACAAGTGTGAAAATTTAATTCCCGTACATAAGAGTTTGCCTGTTGTCGAATATACCCATAAGACCAAGGACTATTGGTGCAGCAGGGAGGTTGATGAAGCCCAGACTGTTAAAGTTCGCAAAGGCCTGTTTGGTCATTATCAATTTGATCTTGGCGAACAAACCCAGGCAATTCGCGACTATAAGAAAAAAACCTGATGCTGGTTATCCGGCAGTAAAGTGCTGCCGGTAAGCTGCAAATCACTCTGATGCGTGATTTTGTGCCGCCGCTCTATACCCAGATTTTGCATTTTTTTTTTACAGGTCGTATCGGATGCCATAGAACTGAGTGTGGTGATGATATAGCTGTATGAATATTATGCAGGGTGACAAAAATTTTATTTGTCGTTTTAGTGGTGGTGAATTGATTTTGCTTCCTTGCTCATTTTCGTTGCAGGATATTCAAATTTATTTATACTGCTGCTAAATTCCAATTGGGAGCAGCATATGCAAGCAGAGCAAAGATATATCTTCGTTCGGGGAAAAACTTCGATGTCAAATCGGGAAAAGTTGATTGTACTTGCCCTCGTATCTTTTTTTCTCGCGGTGTTATTCTGGATGAGTTATTGGGAGCTGCTTAAACATGAAGACATAAAGAAAGTACTTGAATCTACCAGATATCGCACGGGATTACTGAGCATGTTCTTGCCCATGATTTTTCCGCTGCTCTTCCTCATTTTTGTACAATTGACTTATCGTAAGACAAGATTGATTGTAGATGGCAAGGGGATGTTCCTGGAGTGGCTACCTGGTTCGGTATTTGCTAAATTCAAATTTCTTGAAAAAAGGGTGTCATGGACAGAACTTGAGCATGCGACCCATCTGTCCAGTTTTGAGACTGTACAACTACGCTCGAAAGGCAGTTCGGTAACATGGGGGATACGGCTCAGGGATTGGAAGTTATACAGCGTCGAAATCCCGCAAGACGCGTTCGAGGATAAAAAAATTGACTTGCTCAGTGTTTTGCGCGAGCAGGGCATTTTCGAGAACGTTGCTAAAGATCCTCGCTTGCTGGCGATGGAATTTGACTTGATGAAGCATCCTGTCACAAGAAAAATTTTATTGCTAACAGGCGTGCTACTGGCTTATTGCTTTGTAGATGTCTTCATGCAGCACGAAGGATGGGCATTTTTTAATAAAGACTACCTTCTTCCCCACATTGCCATTGCTTTCATTGCGACTGCTGTGCTCGCGTGGGCAGCCTTGAAAACCGATAAGCACGAACAGGCTCCAATCGGGATTGTGGTAGTCGTGCTAGCGATTGCTGGCTTCTCATTTCTTGTTGCCAGTTATGTGTCTGGAATACGCCTGAATCAGCTTGTTGGTGGTCCATTGATTTCGGCGGAATACCACAGGGACGACGAATGTGAAAAACTGATTCCGGTGGATAATAATCTACCTGTCGTTGAATATACCAGCATGACCAAGGATTATTGGTGCAGCGTCAAGGCTGACGAGGTGGTGCTTGTCAAGGTTCGCAAAGGATTGTTTGGCTTGTATCAGTTTGATCTCAGGGAACAGACGCAGGCAATACGCAACTTTAGGCAAAAATCTTAAGACTGTCTATCAATTTGAGAAGTAGCGTAGCTGGCTTGAGTCAGTTGGTAGAATGCGCCGTGTGCACCATCCTCTTGGCCAAAATTTCTAGAGATAATAGCTTCCTGAGCTGTAATGCGCTTACGGCAAACAGCAACTTATACTCGCGCCTAAATTTAGACTTTACGTCGCATACACAAAGCTTGCTATATACGGATCAGGTTATGTCCGACGACTGCGAATTGTATCTGGTGATGCTGTAGTCGCAGTGAGAGCGATGTTGAATTTTGGCAAAAGTTTTTATTGATAGTTGAATAAATTATCTATAGTTTCTGCACTATATTTTTTCTTCATTCTAAAAACAAAATTCGGCTCGATGTGCATAATGAAAGCGAGCATTCCCTTAAGTTTTAAAATCTCATCATGCACTAATAACTGATTGGAAAATCTGTGAATCATTGATGAAACAAGACGCTTTCTTTCTCTGCCAGTAGACAGTTTTCCATCATTTGTAACGGTTATTCCTGTGATATGTCGATTAGACGCTTTCGATGAAAAAACTGTTTTTGATGTGTTTATTTTTATTTTTTTATGACAGAATTTCACAAGATTTTCTCTAACAATATTGGGTATATTGAATAGAACAGATTTCTCGTTTGTAGTAAAGGTTAAGTCGTCTGCATAGCGAGTGTAAGTGACGCGCATTGTTGCGCATATTTCAGAAAGCGCAGCATCAAAATTGCTCATAATGAAGTTTGAGATGAACGGCGAGCTAGGTGCACCAATACTCAATCTGAGTGGACTATTTCGCCTTAATTTCCAAAATGAGCTTCCCCTGAAATTTAGTTCCCCAAAGGTGACGTAAAATAAACGTAACTTTGGAAAGACAAATGATGAACAGGATACCAAAAAAAGCCTATACGACCGAGTTCAAAGAACTGGCAGTTAAACGTGTTTCAGATGGTGAAGCCGTCTCTGTGGTCGTCAAGGAACTGGGTTTAAGCGACCAAACACTGCGTAATTGGATCAAGGCTGCATCGGAAGGGAAACTCAAAGGTGCAGGCACAAAGGTCGTCACGCCGGAAGCCATGGAGCTATCCCGATTAAGAGCAGAAGTTGCCAGACTCAAGCGGGAGAACGAAATCATAAAAAAGGCGGCGGCATACTTCGCGAAAGATGTTCTGTGAAGTATGCATGGATTGCTGCCAACAGTAAAACCTATTCTTTGGCAGAGATGTGCGCCGTAGTTGAAGTCAGTGTGAGTGGTTATCGCGCCTGGCAACGAGGTGGAATTCCTGGCAGAAAGCGCTTAACGGACGTACAGATGCTGGCAATCATTCGCGCCATTCATGCTGAGCTCAAGGGGGCGTATGGCAGCCCACGCATGATCAGAGAATTGAGAAAGCGCGGCTTCACAGCCAGCAAAGAACGTGTCGAAAGAGTGATGCGAGAGCATGGCATACGCGCACGGCATAAACGCCGCTACAAGGTAACGACAGACTCAAAACATGCCTTACCTGTCGCAGACAATCTACTCGATAGAAATTTTATGCCGACGGCGCCGAATCAAGCGTGGACTTCGGACATCACGTATTTATGGACAGACGAAGGATGGCTCTATCTGGCTATCGTGCTTGATCTGTTCAACCGGGAAGTGATCGGCTGGTCGCTCAAACCACGCATGACCAGTGACATCGTGACGGATGCTTTAACGATGGCATGGTTTCGCCGCCGACCGCCAACTGGTGTGATGCATCATTCTGATCGTGGTAGTCAATATGCCAGCATTGCGTTTCAGAGCAAGCTCAAGGAATTTGGTATGGTTTGCTCAATGAGCCGCAAAGGAAATTGTTGGGATAACGCACCTACCGAGAGCTGGTTTAACAGCTTCAAGAATGAGCGTTATCATGGAATTCGTTACGCAACTCATGATGCGATGAAGGCAGCAAGCTTTGAATATATTGAAGTGTTTTATAATCGAACCCGCCAGCACTCAACATTAGGTTATCGTTCGCCAGTGCAATATCTCGAAGACTGGATGAAGAAACAAAATCAAGAGAGCCTGGCTGCATAACATTCACCTGATGGTGAACTAATTACCGAGGGAAGCTCAATTTTAAAAGTCGCAACAAAATTTTCCGAAGGGGTTGGTGATTTGACTTGGTATCAAAATTTACAAAACATTTTATATAGACGCTTTAAGGGCAGTAGTGTTATGCAATATTGAGATCGGTTCCCTATATTAAGATTTTCTTGTTGGTTGTAATTTGAATATAAGTTAGTCGTTAATTTGAACTAATGCCCTTGATCGCTTACAATGGCAGCATTGAACACTCAGGGGACAAGCATGGCGACTGCTAAGCAAAGCGAAAAAGAATTTCTGCTCAATTACAATATCCATGACTATGATGTACCTCTGACCAGTGTAGACTTGGTGATCTTCACGATCAGGGACCAGGCCTTGCAAGTCTTGCTGGTCAAGCGGGGTGATCATCCTTGCAAGGGGCAATGGAGTTTGCCTGGTGGCTTTATTGATATCCACAATGATGTTGATCTTGATGGCGCGGCCCTGCGCAAGCTCAAGGAGAAAACCGGGGTAGAAGCGCCTTATCTTGAGCAATTGCAGGGCTTTGGCAGCCGTAACCGTGATCCGCGTGGCTGGTCCACTACCTTTGCTTATTTTGCCCTGATCTCCTCTGACCGCATCAAGCTCAGCCACGGTGGCAATGCCGATGCGGTGCGCTGGTGCCCGGTTGAATCGGACGAGGGCTTGCCTAAGCTGGCCTTTGATCATGCGCAGATACTGGATGTGGCAGTTCAGCGCCTGCGCAACAAAGTGGAATACACTTCCCTGCCAGCACATTTATTGCCAGAAGAATTCACACTGTCTGAATTGCAGCGTGTATATCAGATCTTGCTGGGGCGTCTGGTGGACAAGAGCGCATTTCGCAAGCGCATCAGGGAAGGTGACTTCCTTGAAGAACTGCCTGGCAAATGGCGTTTGGGCAGCAACCGTCCTGCGCAACTGTATGGCTTGCGCAAGGGACAGGGTACGGTTTATTTCAATCGTCTCATGACGGGTGAAGTCGGGGCCAAATAGCTTTTCCTCCATCTTTGGTTTGGGGCGCTTTGAGTTAATGCCCCAAACCAACATCGTCAAGTTTTGTCAAAAGTGCACATCTGCTCGCATATAAACTTGACGAATATTTAATATTATCAAATAATCATCCTGCATTCCTGATTTTCATGTTTGCTGGGCACGCCTTGCTGTACGCGTCCGGCGAATGTCCGCATCAACAATACGCACCCGTCAAAGCTAAAGCTAACAAGTGCGCATTCAGTACAAATAGGGAGACAGTGTATGAGCAAAGATCAAGACCCCATTCCGCCATGTTTTGACCAGGCCAATCAGGCACCTGAGCGCCTGACCGAGATGTTTGTCGGGATAGCGCAAGAAAATCGCATCAAGCTGGGCCAGCGTCCGGCAGAGCGTGCGGTGTTCCGCAAATTACATGGAGTTGCCAGTGCCAGGCTGGTCATGGAAAAGAAAATACCTGCCAAACTCAAGGTCGGTGTTTTTGCCCACGACAGCCTGGATGCCTGGGTCAGGTTTTCAAGCGACACCACGCCAACTTCGCCTGACTTGTATTCAACCCTGGGCATAGGCATCAAACTGTTTGGCGTGCCTGGCCCCAAGGCGCTTGGTGATGATGGCGACACGGCTGATTTCATCATGCAAAACTTTCCAATTTTCTTTGTCGATAATGCCAAGGAGATGGTGGAGTTTACTTATGCCGGTGTGGTTGCACAGGATTATCCCGGTTACCTGAAAAAACATCCCAAGACAAAAAAAATACTGGACCAGATGGAAAAGGTCGAAGGCAGTACCCTGACTACGACTTACTGGGCCATTCTGCCTTTCCATGCAGGGAAAAATGACTATGTCAAATACCGCCTGGAGCCTGTCACTCCGCCAGAGAACGTGCCAAATGATGAGCGCGACTATCTGGCAGTCGATATGTGCAATCGCCTGGCCAAGCGTGAGTATCAATTCCGTTTCATGGTACAACTGCGTACCAATCCCAAGACCATGCCGTTGGATGAAGCAACGGTGGAATGGCCGGAATCTGAAAGCCCTTTCATCCATGTCGCAACGTTGATCTTGCCGCAGCAAGATATCAGCGTGCGTGGTCAGTCTGAATATGGACAGGGCCTGGCCTTCAATATCTGGCGCGTGCCGCCTGTGCAAGCGCCGGTAGGTTCTATCGCTGAGGCGCGCAAAGTCGTGTATGCAGCTGGTGCAGATGCCAGACATGAAGCCAATGGTCAGAGTTTGCAAGACCCACTTGAGCCACGCTCCCCAACAGTGGGCTGCCCCTTTCACGCAGTAGCGCAGGCAAAAGCGGAACCCGTAGTCAAAGATACCTGCATCGTCAAGGCTGTAATTTACCCCTCCATAGGCGTTGCGCGTGTAGGCAGCAGTGAGAAGGAATGGTTTTTGGGGCCTGAAGTGCCTTACCCAAAACCAGAGGACCCAGGCTATTATCGCGATGCCCACAAAAAACTCAAGCGCCAGGGCGCCAGGTTCCGCGTATATGGCGTGAATGCCAAGGGCGAGATCGTCAAGGAGCTCAATGCCGATAATGCCAAGGTGGAGTGGCAGGTACAATTGGCCAATACCAAGTCAGCCTGGTATGGTTTTCAACTGGCACTGGATATTCCTGAAGCAGCATCGGCACCTCCAAGCACCTTGCGTAATGCTGTCGTGACCGACAGGGATATGCTGTCAATCACGCCCAAGCAAAGAAAAGTCAGTGGTAAAAAAGCCAAGCCTCAGCGCTTTGATGATGGCAAGTTCATGGGCGAGCCTGTGTATCTGGGGGAGGCATTTACGGATAAGCAAGGTCGTCTGATTGTGCTGGGTGGTCATGGCGTTTCCGCCTCCTATGACAACAGCCGCGCCATCACCTTCGCCAATAATGAAGGCTGGCATGACGATACTTCTGACGGTCCCATCAATGCCAAGGTCGTTTATGAAGGACTGGAACTGATGGTGGAGCCAGCTTGGGTCGTCGTTGCACCACCCAATTATGCGCCGCAGAGAAAATCAGTGCGCACCATGTGGGACTTGATGCGCGACGTTGCCATCACCGCTGGTACTTTGCCCAAACCAAAGCGCCCCAGCTTCACCTTTGACATCCTGCCCCTGTTTGAACGTCTGAATGGTTTGCAGTGGGTGAATGCCGGTTTCTCGGCAGGTTTTGGCTGGAAGGGCGCTATCGATCTGACCAGTGCCGATGCGCTGTCGCGCCTGGCCAGCAACAACACAGCCTATGTAGAATTGCGCCGTACCATCGCCAACCAGTTCCGCAACTATGAAGTTGATGCCTGGTCACCCAAGCCCTGGCCATGGTTGTATGGCGATGCCATGGCGATACCCGCTGCACAAACACCAAGGCAAAATGCCTCGCTGACAGCAACCCAACTGGCGATGCTGATGGAGTGGGCAGAAGGTAATTTTGTTGAAGACTATGATCCAGAGCGCAAACATGCGACAAGCATAGATGAAGTGCCATTAGAGCAGCAGGGCGATACTCTGACACAGGCAGCGCTGGACTTTTGCCTGGCTGATGCCTTCCATCCCGGTTGCGAAATGACCTGGCCAGTACGTGCCAGTACCATGTATATGGCACCTTTCCGCTTTGCCCATGCGCTCGATGGCTGGATTGCACCTGGCCTGGGTGAGATACTGACCAGCGATGGCGTCACCATACCAAACGGCCCCTTGTACGGCCAACAGGCTGGCGGCATCACCCGCTGGATGGCAGTGCCATGGCAGACTGATACTGCTAGCTGCCGCTCGGGTTACGATAAGTCTTACGACCCTTATGTACCCAGCTTCTGGCCAGCCCGCGTGCCTAACCAGGTCCTGACCAAGCAAAACTATGACGTCGTCATGGATGAGAAAAAGCCGCTAGGTGAAAGGCTGGCCGCATTTGCCAACCGTGCCTCGTGGATCAATCCATTGGGCAGCACCAGCTATACCGACCAGATCAATAATATGATCCATCATTTTGATCATCTTGGTGTGGTTGAAGTGCATCCCGGTCCGAGTGATCATCAACACTTTCCTGCTGAACTTGAAGTGGAAGATCAGCATATTCCTATCGCAGATATGCCAGCGCCCAATGCCAAACGTGCGCAACATGATGAGCATGCCAGGGTAGGTGCGGCAGAGGTGGTGAATGCGGAGTCTGTTGATATCATGACGATAGAAAAAGTACGCCGCTTCCCGCGCGGTTTGCATCGTTAGTGGACTGTGACGGTCCGCTAGAGATGACTAAACTGAAGATCGACGCTCTGGTACTGGGGGCAGGGCCTGCGGGCTCTGCCTTTGCCTTGAACTTGGCACCATTTCAAAAAGTAGTGATCCTGGAAGCAGCACCTCCAGCAGCCATGCGCATAGGAGAATCCCTGCCAGCCGCAGCAGGTAAGCTGCTGGCTGATATGGGTTTGT
Organism: Undibacterium sp. KW1; assembly: GCF_009937955.1. NCBI lineage: Bacteria > Pseudomonadati > Pseudomonadota > Betaproteobacteria > Burkholderiales > Oxalobacteraceae > Undibacterium > Undibacterium sp. KW1. The sequence goes on from NZ_AP018439.1 coordinate 1,139,355, forward strand.
ATGAAGCATTTTTGCAGCAAGGCCATCAGCCTGCGCATTTGAATATCAGTCACTGGGGCAGTGATCTGGCGACAGAGCAGGATGCCATGCGCAATCTTGATGGGCATGGCTGGTACCTGGACCGCCATCGTTTTGATTGCTGGTTGCAGGATGTTGCGCAAGAACGTGGCGCGGCTTTGCTGAGACAAAGCAAGCTGCTGTCCTTTGCACCTGCAAAGAGTAATCCAGATCATTGGGATGTCGTCATCACTGTGCAGGGCAAGACGGTGCAGGTAGAAACCAGAATGCTGATCGATGCCAGCGGCAGAAAATCGCTGCTGACACGGCAACTGGGCATAGCCCGCAAAGCCATGGACAAGCTGGTGTGCAGCTGGCTGGTCGGCAGGGACACTGACAATACAGCAGGCTCCAGTCACATCAGGGCCGAGGCGGGCGGCTGGTGGTATAGCTCATCCCTGCCAGGTCAGGGTCGTATAGTGGCGTTTTACACTGATGCCGATTTGCCAGCAGCGGCTGCCTGCAATCATCAACAGGGGCTATTGCAGCGCCTGCGCCAGAATACGCAATTGTCAGCCTGTCTTGATGAATATGGTTTTGTCCCAGGACAGCAGCATGGATATTGTGCTGCCCACACTGCAGTGCTGGAACAGTTTGCCGGTTCCAATTGGCTGGCCATCGGCGATGCCGCGCTGAGTTTTGATCCTCTATCTTCACAGGGCATTTTTAATGCTTTGTACACCGGTCTCGCTGCAGCAGAAGCTGTGTCTCATTATGATGGTGACGCACAAGCTGGCTATATAGCTGAACTGAACTCCATACAGGCAGCTTACCTGCATCATCTGCAAGTCTGGTATCAGCAGGAGCAACGCTGGGCTGATCAGCCGTTTTGGCAACGGCGCAATGCAACTTTCATCGCTGCCTGAATTTCCTTGCTGCAAAATTGTAAGCACCAGCCCTGTCATTTAAGCAGGGCTGGCAAACTACTTTCTAATCACACTGCATCGAGCGCAGACTGCAAATCCTGCCTTAAATCTTCCACATCTTCTATGCCTACCGACAGGCGTATGAATGAATCCGTGATACCCAGCTTGGCTCTTTGTTCTGCCGGGATCGTCGCATGTGTCATGATGGCCGGATGTTCTATCAGGCTTTCGACACCACCCAGGCTCTCAGCCAGGGCGAATACTTCGCAACGTTCGAGGAAGCGGCGTGCGCCTGCCAGGTCGGTATCAAGTTCTATGGAAATGATGCCGCCAAAACCATCCATTTGCTGTTTGGCCAGCTCATGTTGCGGGTGGCTTTCCAAACCTGGGTAGTAAACCTTTTTGACTTTGGGCTGCTTTTCCAGCCAGCGTGCCAGGTCCAGACCATTTGAATTGTGGCGTTCGACACGGATATTGAGTGTCTTGATGCCACGCAGGGCGAGGAAGCTGTCGAAGGGGCTGGCGATCGCGCCAACCGAGTTTTGCAAAAAGCCCAGACGTTCGCGCCAGTCAGCCTGATGTGCTTCGCCACCTACGATGGCAATACCGCCGATGATGTCCGAGTGGCCATTCAGGTATTTGGTCATGGAATGGACGACGATATCAAAACCCAGTTCCAGCGGACGTTGTACCTTGGGGCTGGCAAAAGTGTTGTCAGCCACGGCGATGATATTGTGTTCGCGGCAGATCTTGGCAATCGCGCGCAAATCGGCCAGTTTTAGCATGGGGTTGGTTGGTGTTTCTACCCACAGCATCTTGGTGTCAGGGCGTATCGCGGCCAGCACTTCTTCTGGCTTGGTCATATCGACATAAGTGAATTGCAGGCCAGCACTGCGTTTGCGTACGCGTTCAAACAGGCGGTAGCTGCCGCCATACATATCATCGCCGGCGATGATATGGGCACCGCTGTCAACGATTTCCAGCACGGTGGCAATCGCTGCCAGGCCGGATGCAAAGGCAAATGCCTGCGCGCCGCCTTCTAGGTCAGCTACTGCACGTTCCAGCGCCCAGCGGGTAGGATTGTGTGAGCGGCCATAATCCAAGCCCTTGTGGACGCCAGGGCTGTCCTGCACGAAGGTGGATGTTGCATAGATGGGTGGCATGATGGCACCCGTGGTCGGGTCGGGGAACTGCCCGGCGTGGATGACGCGCGTGCCAAAGGCTTGCGGATGGGTAGGCTTCTTGTATTCGGGATAGCTCATGAAAGTGTCCTGCGCATATGGTTGAGGAGATCAAAGCGGGTAATCAGGCCATAAAACTGCTTTTCCGGTTTGTTGGCTGCAATAATGGCGACCAGGCCGCTGTCCAGTGTTGCGCGTAATGCAGCGAGGCTGGCATCCGGTGCCAGGGTTTCTATCTGGCTGGTCATGGTGTCTTCTACGGCACTGCGGAACAGGCTGGCATCGGCTGATACTTTCAACAGCAGGTCTGATTCATCAATGATACCGATAATCGCGCCATCGCGTATGACAGGCAGTTGCGAGATATCGGCACTGCGCATGCGGTTGAACGCCACCATCAAAGTGTCACTGGCATTGACGCTGATGACACCGCCTTCATCGTAACGGCGGCTGATGATATCGCGCAGGTCGTTATAGTTTTTACGCTTGAGCAAGCCCTGGTCTGTCATCCAGTTGTCGTTATACACCTTGGACAGATAGCGTGTGCCGGTGTCGCAGACAAAGGTGACTACGCGTTTGGGCGTGGTCTGGGCGCGGCAATAACGCAATGCTGCTGCCAGCAGGGTGCCGGTAGAAGAGCCTGCCAGTATGCCTTCTGCACGCAGCAGTTCACGCGCCGTGCCAAAGCTTTCAACATCGTCAATGGTATAGGCATGTTTGACCGAACTGAGGTCAGCAATGCCAGGGATAAAGTCTTCCCCTATGCCTTCTACCGCCCAGGAACCGCTGACTTCATTGACATTACCTGTCTCTACATACTCAGTCAGTATCGAACCTTTGGGGTCAGCGAGTACAAATTCCAGCGCTGGCTGGACCTTGTTGAAATAACGCGTCAGGCCCGTCAATGTGCCGCCTGAACCTACGCCGACGACGATGGCATCGACTTTGTGGGCAGTCTGCGCCCAGATTTCTGGCCCTGTCGTGGTTTCATGCGCGAGCGGGTTGGCCGTATTATTGAACTGGTCGGCAAAGTAGGAGCCGGGTATTTCCTTGGCCAGGCGTGCAGCATAGTCCTGATAATACTCGGGGTGACCCTTGCCTACATCAGAGCGGGTGATGTGGACTTCTGCACCCATGGCTTTCAGGTGCAGGATTTTTTCTGTGGACATTTTGTCGGGTACGACCAGTACCACGCGGTAACCCTTGGCGCGTGCTACCAGCGCCAGACCCAGGCCGGTATTGCCAGCCGTTGCCTCGATTACGGTACCGCCAGCTTGCAAGCGGCCTTCGCGTTCTGCTGTTTCTATCATTGACCTGCCTATGCGGTCCTTGATGGAGCCGCCAGGGTTTTGTGATTCCAGTTTGAGGAATAATTCACATGGCCCTGTGTCAAAGCGGGTAACCTTGACCATAGGCGTATTGCCAATCAACGCAAGTACTGCGGGATCAGTTTGTTTTGTCATCTTAGTGTGCTCCTGGGTGCATACAATATGTTGCGACAGGTTTAGCATTTGTTTATGAGGCAGCTATGCTAGCTATTTCATCTCTTGAGGCTAAGGAATTTTTGCAACTAAGCATAGTTGGAAAATGATTTACTTGTATTTTGGTAAGACTATTTTGAAGTCAAAATGGCAAGTATGGGGATAGTATAGTCATAGTTTGGAAAATTGTTGGGGTATATGCGGTTTGCTTACATCAAAGCCTTGTGTATTTATATTTGGCGTAGATTCTTTATTGAGGCACTGAGGATTTACTGTAGTTTTATGTTACTCGTCAAATCGCTCTGATATGAAGTTGGAGGGGGCCTAGCTTTGGTGGGTGGATTGATCAGTGCATAACGGTAATCTATATAGCGTCATTCCAGCGTGTTTTTGGCTGGAATCCAGTGGCGTTATTAGTGTACCGAGAGGTCTATTAAGTTCAGGCTTGAGGGGTTTATGGATTAGATTTTTAAAATCCGCATTCGTAATTTACGATTGCAGGCCGGTGGTAGACCGGCAGCTACACACCTTTTTGCTTCGCCAAAAAGTTGTGCCAAAAAGGCGACCCAGGCGTCGCTGCCCCTGCGGGGTTCCCTTTGCTGCATGACAAAAAATGGGAAAGTCCGAAAACTCGCTACGCTCAAACATCGGACTTTCTATTTCCATTTTCTGTCATGCAGCAAAGGCATCGACACATGGGAACGGCGAACTTCAAAAGCAACGGCAACACCAAGATCAACGGCAACACCAAGATCAACGGCAACACCAACGCGACCTTGATTTATATTTCTTTGATACTGGTGAAGAGTCTATATAAATGAATTTGTTCACAGCATCCACAGCCCACAAAAATAAATGCCGCGCAAGGCGGCATTGAAAGTGGGGGACTTGTTACGTTAAAGCGTGAACGGTTGGGACGAGCCGCCTTTATTTTGTTGTGTGCTGCGTGTCAGTTTTCTGTTTGCCCTTCTTTGTGATGGAAAGGCGCAAACCAGCATACCGCAAAAGAGGGGATAGTTGCCAGCATGACGAAGATGAAATAATTTGTATAACCCAGTAATTGCTGCAAGTGGCCGCTGATGACGCCGGTGACCATCATGCATAGGCCCATGAGGCCGGTGCCGAAGGCGTAGTGTGTCGTCGTGTATTTACCGGGGGCTAACTGCTGCATCAGGTAGATCATGAAGCCGACTGAGCCAAAGCCAAAGAAGAATTTTTCGATGGCGACACCAGCGGTGATCAGCCACAGGCTTTCAGGCTGGAAGATGCTCATGACCAGAAAGCTGGCATTCGGGATATTCACTGCACAGCAGAGTATGAAAAGCGTCGGTTGCAAACCACGCTTGGCGACAAACCAGCCACCGAGCAAGGAGCCGAGTAAAACGGCGATCAGGCCATACGTGCCATAGGTCAGGCCCAGCATTTCATTCGATAAACCCAGACCGCCCTTGCTCACGGGATCAACCATGAAGAAAGGGCCGATTTTTTCCAGGAAGCCTATGCTGAGGCGGAACAGGAAGGCGAAAGCGATCATGAGCCAGACATCGCGTTTCTGGAAAAAGGTGACAAAAGAATCGCGCAAGATGAACAGGGCCTCACCCATGTTAGTGGGCGTGTTCTCCGCCTTCGCACCATCTGGCATAGTGCGCAAATGCCAGGCTGCCATCAGGGCCATGACGCCAGCGACGATGAGGAAAATGATGCGCCAGGCATCCATCCAGTCCGCCCCAAATACCTTGGGGTCATGATGGAAAAAATCGGTATGCAACTTGCCACTCAAATAAACCAGGCCACCTGCCGCGACGATGGGGCCTATATTCCAGCTCAGGCTCTGGATGCCGCAATACAGGGATTGTGCCTTGCTGTTTAGTGAGGTGACATACACACCGTCAGCCGCAATATCCTGAGTGGCTCCGAGGAAGGAAATGACCCAGAACAGGCTCATGAGAATTAGCATGTAGTTCGGCAGTGACATGACCAGGGCGACGCCGACAAAGCCGACGGCTATGATTAGCTGCGTGCAAATGACAAAGAATTTCTTGGTCTTGTACATTTCTACAAAAGAGGCAAACAGAGGCTTGATGGTATAGGCGAGGATCAGGTAACTCGCATATTCAGCGGCCTTGCCGTTGTCCATGCCCATGTTCTTGAACATGATGGCGCTGACATTGGTCAGCATCATATAGGCCAGCGCCATCGTAAAGTAAGTGGTCGGCACCCAGAACAAGGGCGACCTTCTGACCGGATTTACCGGCGGAATATTGACTTCTGTCTCAGTAATCATGGGCTGCACGCTTCTTTATAAGTAGGCGGCATGCCTGCCGGTTTTCCTTCCCGCATAGCCCGTCATAGAGCGATGCATGAAATGGTGCTCACTTGTTATCTGCCGGTACTGAATCCACTTTGTGGAGGATATGACCAGTCATGAATGACAAATGAGTTGGCAGGCTGTCTCGTTAATAGTTTTAATTGGAACCGGTCATCATTTATGAAAACCTTTTCAAGCGCAGAATAACATGAATTTTTAAAACGGAGCATTGGATTCGCAAAAAAATATAAACGGATACAGAAAATCTTACCGGATTGATAGCTTGACTCCTATGGAGAACGTCTTGTTTACAGCGTCAGCCGGGCAATGGTGACTCAGGTATTTGAATTGAAATCGTGTTGTATTCTCAGCAGAGAAACAGGGGTTGTGAATGAAATTGATTTCAGTGCAGACATTGGAGATATGTAGCATGCGGCATGACAAAATCTGCATTTTTGAAGCTGGTTCGCAATTTTTGTAGAGGGACGTATTCAGTTTGCGAAAGTCTGGCGTTGACAGCCTACATATCCGGTGATAAATTCCCATTTGTGAAAACGTTTTCAATAATTTGTTCAAATAATCTTCATGTTGATTGTTTTGAGGTTTGAGCAGCGATTTTCGTTTCGACCTTGATTGATGATCAAAAAATCATTTTTTACGATAATTTGAAAACGATTTCAGATAAATGCATGCTGCATTGACACCTGGGTTTAGGCCTGGTGTTTGCAAGAGGAGGGCTGGTAGCCAATTCTTGAACAATGAAGCATGACAACTTATAAGAACAGTATGCAAATTTATCCAAAAAAGAGACCATGACTAATCCATCAACGATGCCCGAGTTTTCCCCTGCTTTTACCTGGGGCGTTGCCACCAGTGCTTATCAGATAGAAGGGGCCGCAGCCACTGATGGCCGTGGCCCTTCCATCTGGGATACCTTTACCCACACGCCTGGGACTATCATTGACGGCAGCACCGGAGACGTGGCTTGTGATCATTACCATCGCTATGCTGAAGACGTAGGTATCATTGCTGGCCTGGGCTTGAAGGCTTATCGTTTTTCCGTATCCTGGTCTCGGGTACAGCCCCTGGGTTATGGTGACTGGAATGAAAAGGGTTTCGAATTTTATTCCCGCTTGCTGGATAAGCTGGAAGAGCAAGGCATTGCTGCCCATCTGACTTTGTATCACTGGGATTTGCCGCAGGGCTTGCAAGACCTGGGCGGTTGGCTCAACCGCGATACCTGCCTGCGCTTTGCCGAATATGCAGCAGAAATTGCGCGCCGCTTTGGTCATCGCCTTGCCAGCATCGCTACTCATAATGAACCCTGGTGTACTGCCAATCTTGGTTATGGCAATGCCCAGTTCGCACCCGGCGTGGCTGATACTGCACTATCGATACAGGTTTCGCACCATCTTTTGCTATCGCATGGCCTGGCTTTGCAAGCCATGCGCGCCATCAATTGTCCGGCCAAGCTAGGTATAGTCCTGAATCAGTGGCCTGCCATGCCAGCCACCGACTCGCTTGCTGATATAGCCCAGGCAGAATGGGAATATGCGCGTTCTGTGCAATGGTTCATGGACCCGATCTTCAAAGGAACTTATCCACAAAAGGCGCTGGACCGCATGGATATGAGCAAGTTTCATGTGCATGCAGAAGACATGGATATCATTCGCCAGCCTCTGGATTTTCTTGGTGTGAATTATTATTTCCGTGCTTTTGTCAGTACCGATAATCCACCCAAGCAGCCGGAAGGCAAGCTCGGTTTCAGTGATATGGGCTGGGAAGTTTACCCCTCAGGCATGACAGATTTATTATTGAAACTGGGCGCCGAATATCCGGCTTTGCCACCGATTTACATCACTGAAAATGGCATGGCCGTTGCTGACAAACTGGAGAATGGAAAAGTGCATGATGAGCAGCGCATCAAATACCTGCAATTACATTTCCAGGCCATGCATGATGCAATCGCCGGAGGTGTTGATGTGCAAGGCTATTTTTACTGGAGTCTGCTGGATAATTTTGAGTGGAATTCAGGCTATGCGAAGCGCTTTGGCCTGGTGTATCTGGATTACTCAACTCAGCAGCGCACCCTGAAAGACAGCGCGTACTGGTATCGTGATTTTGTCAGCAAGCAGTTGCAAAGCAAATGAGTTACAGAGCATTTTTCCAACAAAAGTAAATAGCCAGAACTGGATTTTCCTGTTAATTTCAGGTTTTCAAAAACCAAGAAAACCTGAATTTCGTATGAGCGAAGAACTGGATGAATTCGACGAGCTCGATTGCGCTCAACATGGTAAGGCACATACAACTTACGTATGTGAACACCTGATCGCCGAACCCGTGCAGAAGTGGCATTGCGATTATCCTGATGCCAACAACCCCTGGCCGGATGCGTGGTGTGCGGTATGTGATGCCCATTACCAGGCTGCAGGAGAATGGAATGAGAGCAACGAAAACCTCGTGCCCATCAAATTGCTTTGTCACAGCTGCTATGAAGATGCCCGTTCTGCCAGTCTGGGCAGGATGAATGGGGCGCTTCTCACAAAATGGAACGATTTCCTTGATACCTGCTATGAAGACTTGCAAAAGAAAAATGCGCAGCTGAATCAAGAATTTGACCTGGGATCTCACAAGCGTTATGACTGGGATCAGGCCAGTGGCGAACTGGTGTTTTCCAATAATGGTGTAGCCGCTGTTATTGCCAAAATAGATTTCATAGGTTCTTATTCATCTAAGACTGATACCTGGCTGTGGGCCTGGGCGAATTTTCATTTACTTGTAAATGTCAGGACCAGTGTGCAGGCAGTACGTGACTTTGGTGAATTGCATGACTACCCATGCCTGACTACGCCTAAATGGGCAGCGGAAAAAGTGAATGCCTGGGAAATGGCTGCGGTTGCAGCCAGTGTGCTTAACGCCAGAGGCGTATACCAAAGCCCTTTTGAAGGCGGTGCCAGCTTTCTACTGATACGTGAAATCTCATCAGCCTGAGGCAGCCCGCGATAAGAATGCTGAGGCACGTTTCCCTGCGTGACTCCGCATGATACCGCTACTTATAAATCCCGCAACCTATCAAGACGTCGCCTACGCGCTCAATGTAGGTTGATTTAGGCTCCATTTGCTTTGTCGTCGGATTCGGCCATTTGTAATCGACCCAGCCATGACCTGTTTTGCTGTTGGCAACATCGAGAAAACTTTTGACGATGGGCATGCCATCGGCGTCTTTTAATTCCAGCAAATTCTTGCCCACCATCTTGGCATTCGCACCATGGGCACGGTTGATGCCGTCGCCATTGGTGTTATACACAAAAACATATAAATCTTTGACGACAAATTGCCCGGTGGGATTATTGAACTCGGCATAGGCTTTGTCCTTGCCATTTTCTTTGAGGTAAGCTGCGGCTCTTTTTACCAGGGCGATTGCTTCATCAGCACTTCCCTTGTCTGCGGCAGCAGAGAGCTGGCTCAATGCCAGCATGGAAAAACCGACAAGCGCAAGCAAGGATTTGATAAATATTCTTCGCATCTTGATCTCCTGTTATTAAAAAATACATGGTAAAGGGGGAAGCTTTATGCTGCTGAGTCAAAATTCATTTTAATGACGAATTTACGTAATGCAATGTTTGTGATTTGCACTTGTGTTAAACAATGCTAAAACGTCTGTTTTCCGGGCGAACAAAGAAAAACCCCGGGCCACTTGCGTGGGCCGGGGCACATATTGCCAGTTTGATTCTATGCGCTTTTAGAAATCAATGCCGACATTGACGCCAAAGGTGCGTGGTGGCAAGTACTGCGCTTGCCATGGCCCATTGGCATTCATGGCACTGGTCTTGACTTTGTTGTCACCAACATTGCGCACAAAGAAGTCTGCATACCAGCCAGCTTTGCCAGTGGATTGATAGCGCAGACCCAGATCAGCACGGGAATAGGCTTCCTGCTTGTCGCCATCACCATAGTTGAAAACGCTGAGCCAGGTTTCAGTTTCGTAATGCAGACTGATGCGTGGCGTCAGTGTGCCTTCACTCAGGTGGAAGGTGTGCTGATACAAAACCTGGGCGGAGAACTTCGGTGTATGTGGCATAGTATTACCCGATACATCAAGGCAATTACTGATGCCAGGGATTTTGCAGGCTGGCAGGGAATAGTCATTCGAGCCGCCTATCAAACTTCCCAAAGTTGCCTTGGCGATGGCAATAGTGACCTGCAGCTTGTCATCCTTGCTCAGTTTTGCTGCCAGCTCCGATTCAAAACCATACACTTTGGCACCGTCAGCATTCGATGTTTGCAAGCCACGGGTGCCATCTGGGGCCGTCACTGGTGCGCTGAACTGGAAGTCCTTGAACTTGCCGTAGTACAGGGCATTATTCCATCTGACTGCACCACCCATCAACGTGCTCTTGGAACCGAGTTCGAAGTTGGTCAGGGTTTCAGGACCATAGGTTTTGCCGCCATCCTGCAAGCCACCAGATTTGTAGCCGGTGGAGATGCTGCCGTACACCATATTGTCTTTATCTATGTCATGCGAGATGCGCAGCAGGCCGGTGACCTTGTTGCCGCTGTAGCTGCCATCGTTGAAAGAGTAGGGGGCAAAATTTGAATTGGCAGACGCTGGATTGACATTTGGTGTGATCGCCGACTGGCTGAGTTCGGGTTTGCCTGAAAAACCGTAGCCACGCCCGCCAACATTGGTGCGTTTGTCCTGAGTATAGCGCAGACCACCTGTGATATGCGTGTCATTGCTGGCATTCCAGGTTGCCTGGCCAAAGGCTGCTGCTGTTTCGACTGTTTCTTTAGGCTGAATGAAAGAACCTTGCCAGCCTACCGTACCCTGGTAAGTACCATTCAGGATAGGGATGTCGAAACGGATGTCATTGGTTTCAGAACCATAGTACAAACCCAGCTGCCAGTCCACATCACGTGTGCCTGTGGACTGGAGCTCCACTTCATGGCTGAAGTTTTTATAGTTGGATGAAACAGTATTGTTGGCCTGCATGCTGCCACCAGAGGTGAAGCTGGTAGGTACATTGGCGCCACCGTCCTGGTCAAAGCGGGACGAGCCACTGAACTTGGAATAACCACCGATATAAGTCAGTTGCATGTCCTTGGCTACTGCATATTCTATGCGGCCACGGATAGCATCGCTGTCACGCTCTGTAAAGGGGGCTGTATCGATCAGGGCTGACCAGTGGCTTTGTCCTGCGCGGGGCGTTTGCAACAGGTTCATGGATGGCGTACCACGGTCTATGAATTTTTCATAGGACAAATCTATCTTGGTGGCAGCGTTAGGTTTCCACAACATGCTGATACGTGCCGCAGTCTGGTCTTGTGCACCATATTTAGGGCCATCCTGCACGAACAAGGCATAGTTGATAGGCTGGAAGGGAACTACCGTGCCACCGTTTTTGAGGTAAGTGGCAAAGGCTGCCTTCTGGCTATCCAGTGACAACGTAGTCGGCGTTTGATAATCGACATAGCCATCATGCTTTTCATGCGCATAGGCAAAGCGCAGTGCCATTTCATTGCTGACCGGGATATTGAATGCGCCACGGGTGCCAAAGCGCTTGTAGCTGCCCAGGCCGCCTTCTACCGAGCCAGAACTTTCACCGATTTTTGGTTTGGCGGTTTGCATATTGACTGCGCCAACTGTGGCATTACGGCCCCACAAAGTACCTTGCGGGCCGCGCAATACTTCTATGCCTTCCAGGTCAAACAGCAGGGAGGTTGCGCCTTCAGGGCGGGGCGCATAGATGCCGTCGATAAACAGCGCAACTTCAGGATCGGCGTACTCGGTTTTGGCGCTGTCGTTGCCGATACCACGCATGGTCATGGTGATGACACCGTGATCACCCTGGCCGGTAGCCTGGAAGCCCGGCACCAGATTGACGACGTCCTGCACGTTTTGCACATGGGCATCTTCCAGTGCTGCGGCATTGATGGCGGTGATCGCTACCGGGGTTTTTTGCAGCGACGTGGCACGCTTGGTACCGGTGACGATCACTTCAGAAATGGTCGTGCTTTCGCTATTTGCCTTGGCTTGGCTGGCGCTTGTTGGTGCTGGAGCAGGCGCTTGTGTTTGCGCGTGGGCAGCGCCCATGCTGGTGATCAGGGTAATGATCGCCAGTTGTATAGGTGTGGTCGCGACTTTACGAGTCGCAAGATTGCGGATTTTCATATGTCTCCTGTTACAGGTTGGATTGGTTTTTTTGCTCTGATTAAACCATGACGTTTTTGAAAACGTTTTCTTATTGGCGTTTCTTTGATTTTCTTTTGAAACCGTTTTCATAATACATAAAACTTGAATTCTGTGTCAAACACAAAATGATAACGTTTTCAAAATGTTGTAATATAAGCCGGATAGAGGTGAAAACCACTGTGCAATGCGTAGCCTGCATTCCTGACTGGTTTGCAATAAGCGGGAATTGATTGCCGTCCAGCCAGTTGGTTTTCAAGGTGTTTGCATGTCACTGCCATTGATATTGTCCAGTGTGAGAGCAACTGATACTGCTACTGAAACGGACCTGTATGCCTTGAAGTTATTTACTCTTGACCGCAGCTAAACCGAGGAGCTTGCTCAAATGAAAGCCGTAAAAAATGTATTGATCGTAGGCGGTGGAACAGCCGGCTGGCTGACTGCATGTTTCATGGCCAAACACCTGTCATCTTCCAAAGAGGGAGAGTGCATACAGATACGCCTGGTGGAGTCAAAAGACATAGGCATAATTGGCGTAGGCGAGGGCAGCTTTCCTTCGATACGCGGTACGCTGGCGGCGATAGGTATAGATGAGGCACGTTTTATCCGGGAGTGTCATGGCACATTCAAGCAGGGCATACGCTTTGATCATTGGGTCAGGCCAGCTGGTCGCACAGGTGCCGATCATTATTTCCATCCCTTCAGTCACCCCAGCCAGCGTGGGCCAGAATTATTACCTTACTGGTTGAAAGGCCTGGCTGCGCACGATGGTCAACAGCCGGCCTTCGCGGATGCCGTGACCATGCAGAAATGTATAGCAGATGCGTCACGCGGCCCCAAGAGATTTGCCGACAAGGACTTTCTGGGGCCGATGAATTATGCCTATCATTTCGATGCTGGCCGTCTTGCCGCATTATTGTCTGAGCATGGACAGTCACTCGGGGTGAAACAAATACTGGGCACGGTAGAGCATGTGCAACTCGATGATGATGGAGCCATTGCTGCCGTGCACACGCAAGATGGTCAGGTACTGGCGGCAGATTTGTTCATAGACTGCACAGGTTTTAGCGCAGGCTTGATAGGCAAGACCCTGGGCTCCCCATTCAAGTCTTTGAATGATGTGCTGTTTGTAGACAGGGCCCTGGCCTTGCAAGTACCTTATGCAAAGCCAGATGCGCCTATACCTTCATATACCATCTCCAGTGCGCAGGAAGCCGGCTGGATATGGGACATAGGATTGCAGGAAAGACGCGGCATAGGTTATGTGTTTTCCAGTCGTCATACGGACGAGGCCAGGGCGGAGCAAGTTTTGCGTCAATACATAGGCCCGGCAGCAGATGGCATGACACCCAGGTTATTGAAGCTCAATGTCGGTTATCGTGAAACTCAATGGATCAAGAACTGTGTGGCCATAGGCTTGTCCGGTGGTTTTATCGAACCGCTGGAATCTTCAGGCATAGGCTTGATAGAAACAGCGGCGTATTTGCTGACTTATCTGTTCCCATTCAATGGCGAATTTGATGCGGTGGCAACCCAGTTTAATCAGCACATGAAGGCGCGTTATGAGCGCATCGTTGATTTCGTCAAAATGCATTTCAGCCTGAGCCAAAGGACAGACTCTGCATTCTGGCGTGATAACAGGGATGCGGCCTCCATCCCTCAGAGCCTGCAGGAAAAACTCAAGATGTGGAGCTGCCGTCCACCGCACCGCATGGACTTTATTGCAGACCTGGAAATGTATCCGCCATCAAGCTGGCAGTTCGTTTTATATGGAATGGAGTTCCAGACTGACATGGCTAATAACAAATTCGTGTATCCGCAAGAGCAGGAAGCCACCCAGGAATTCCAGATGATAGCCCAGATGGCGCAGCGTGCCCTGGCTGACTTGCCTGATCACAGAAAACTGGTTGAACACTTGTGCAAGGCGGCATCTCCGCTTCCTTCTGTACTGGCAAGAAGGGCTTGATGGCGTTCAATACCATGCCTCTCTGGTTGGCAAGGTAAAACCACAGCGCAAGCACAAAAATCCATGATATGCTAATTGTGAAAAGCTTTTCACTGAATTGTGAAGACAAGTTGTCAATACTAAAATAATTACCCTGCTTGGGAAGGCATTGCGTGGTTGAGAGAACGAAAAGAAAAAACGAGCCAGTCACCTTATTGGATGTTGCGCGTGAGGCGGGTGTGTCGCCCAGCACGGTATCGCGCATCCTTAATGGCACGGCCAAGGTCTCTGATGACAAGCGCAAGGCAGTAGAAACTGCCATCGCAGAAATGAAGTTTGAACCCAACCAGCTGGCGCAAGGGCTGAAAAGTGGTCGCTCCATGACCATAGGCATCGTCGTGCAGGATATCTCCAGCCCCTTCTTTGATGAAACCCTGCACGGAGTCGATGATGGCTTGAAGGGTACTGGCTATGCATCGGTGATCGTAAGCGGGCACTGGAATGCTGACGAAGAGGCTTCCCGCATCAAGCTTTTACTGGCACGCAAAGTGGATGGCATCATCTTGCTGTCTGGCCGTATCGCCGATAAAAAAGTGCTGGAATTTGCTGTTGATAAACCCATAGTCGCAACAGGCCGCAGTTTAAACAGCAAGACCGCAGTGGGCTTCAAGCTTGATAATGTGCACGGGGCATATCTGGCAACCAGGCATTTGATAGAGCTGGGCCACAGGCGCATCGCCTTTGTGACCGGACCTGCAAACAATACTGATGCGGCTGAACGGCAGGAAGGCTATCAGAAAGCCTTGCGCGAAGCGAATATTCCCTTTGAAAAAAATCTGGTGGCTGAGGGTAATTTCCATGAGGCCAGTGGTTTGCTGGCAATTAACCGTCTGCTCGAAACCCAGCAGCAATTCAGTGCCGTGTTTGCGGCCAACGATCTTTCTGCCTATGGTGTCAGGCTGGGCCTGTACCGCAAGGGCATACGCGTACCAGAAGATATCTCCCTGATAGGTTTCGATGACTTG
This sequence comes from Undibacterium sp. KW1, assembly GCF_009937955.1. NCBI lineage: Bacteria > Pseudomonadati > Pseudomonadota > Betaproteobacteria > Burkholderiales > Oxalobacteraceae > Undibacterium > Undibacterium sp. KW1. The sequence goes on from NZ_AP018439.1 coordinate 1,154,408, forward strand.
CCCAGTTCACTGTATACCACGCCACCGCTGACTACCATCCACCAGCCGCTGTACGACATGGGGCTGCTCGCGACCAAGACCCTGCTGGGCCTGATAGCGGGCAATGAAGTCGATACCAGCTTGCCTGGCCTGGAACTGATTGCCAGGGAAACCACCAGACGCCTGCGCTGATGTATGAGGTGTTGACCTATTTTTGCATCTTGAAAATAGGTCAACACTGGTGGTAATTGCAATTATCAGCAGCTAACTGACCGATGATGGGCTAACTACTTCTAGTCCTGTACATGCATGTCTGGCATAGTTTTTTGATATTCCTTCCACGTTTTATTCATTTCCTACCCTGATTTCGTCAGTTTGTCGCAAATCCCGTACCGGTTTTTATGGGATTTGTCAGAATGCCTGCCTTAGCCCGAGTGTTTATCTTGACGCTGAACAGGGGGCGGACTATATTACTGACTCAAAAGTAAGTTAATTTGAGTCGTTAATATTATGCTATGCCCTTTTAAGCCCAAGTGGGAGCGCCGCAAGGATGCCCGCCCGCAAGAATTACTCGCAGCTGCCCTCGATTTATTCGTAGAGCGCGGTTTCGCTGCAACACGTCTGGACGATGTGGCGCGCGCTGCTGGCGTCTCCAAAGGCACTTTGTACCTGTATTTTTCCAGTAAGGAAGAGCTGTTCAAGGCGGTGGTCAGGGAGAGCATAGTTCCTCTGATAGGTGAAGCAGAAGGTGTGATTGATCAGTTTGAAGGCAGTAGTGAAGAGTTGTTCCGCCTGATCATGGCAACCTGGTGGGGCAGCGTGGGGAATAACAAATTATCTGGCCTGCCGAAACTGATGATGGCAGAAGCCGGGAATTTCCCTGAGCTTGCCCGGTTTTACCAGGAAGAGGTCATAGACCGTGGCGAAAGCATGGTCGCCAAGATGCTAAAGCGCGGCATGGCTCGCGGGGATATACGGGATGTGAATCTGGTAATTGATTCCCGTCTTTTGATTGCTCCCATGATCATGATGATGATATGGAAACATTCTCACGGCGTCTGCAAAGTAGATCCTGAGCAGCTTGATACTTATATAGAACACTATATAGAAATGGCTTTGCGTAGTTTGTTGAAAAAATAGATTTTTTACTTATTGGAGAGCATGCGCTGCTTGACCCTCACATTATGTCAGGCTTTAAAGTCAGGGTTTCTTACGACCTGGACAGTTGATTGACCGTCTTAGCCCCAGGTCCCTGAAACAATTACTTTTGGAAAACAATCATGTTAAAGCGCAAGACTTTCTGGATCATTGCTGTAGTGCTGTTGCTGGCTGCAGGCATGGTGGTAATGAAGAAAAAATCTCAGGGTACCGTAGTCCAGGCTTCGGCAAGTGCTGTAGCAGTGTCTGGGCAGACGGCACCTTCAACACTGGAATTCTTGCCTGCCGACATCGTCGAAGTGGGTAATGCCGAAGTCAGAAAATTGCTGGCTTTGTCCGGCGCTCTGCGCGCCATCAACCAGGCTGCCGTCAAGGCTAAGGTGGCTGGTGATATTACCGAAGTGCTGGTGCGCGAAGGCGAGGCCGTGCAGGCTGGTCAAGTCCTGATCAAGATGGACAGCAGTGATTACCTGGCAAGACAGGAGCAGGCCAAAGGCGCTTTGAATGCTGCACAGGGGCAACTCGAGATTGCCCGTCTGGCACGTGACAACAACAAGGCCTTGCTGGAAAAAAGTTTTATCTCCAAAAACGCCTACGACAATACCAACAGCCAATATGCCATTGCCGTCGCCAATGTCGATAGCGCCAAAGCTGCATTGAATGTGGCGCAAAAAGCGCTGGCAGATACTGTCATACGCGCGCCCATCTCAGGCATGATCAGCAACCGTATGGTGCAACCCGGTGAAAAGATTTCGCCGGATAACCGCTTGCTTGATGTCGTTGATTTACGCATGCTGGAAATGGAAGCACCGGTACCAACCCAGGATATTGCCAGCATCAAAATTGGTCAGGCCGTGCAACTGAAAATAGAAGGTGTGCCAGCGGCTGTCGATGGCAAGGTAGTGCGCATCAATCCTGCCACGACTGCAGGCTCACGTTCCATCATGGCCTATGTGCAGGTTGCCAATCCCGATACGATTTTGCGTGCGGGCATGTTTGGCGAGGCACAACTGGTCGTCGATAAAAAGTCAGAAGTGCTGACGGTGCCGGAAACAGCGATACAGTATGAAGCCGAACAGGCGTTTGTGTATGCGATAGAAAACAATGTCCTGCAACAAAAGCCAGTCAAGCTGGGCCTGCGTGGCGAAAACCAGGGCAAGCCTGTGGTGGAGGTGTTGTCCGGCCTGGCACCGCAAGCAAAGATAGTTAAAGCCAATCTGGGGCGCTTGCGTGCAGGCGTGGCTGTGAAGCTGATTACAACGACAGGCAAGGTGTAATCATGTGGTTCACACGTATCAGCATAGGCAACCCGGTACTGGCGACTATGATGATGGTTGCCTTTGTGGTGCTGGGTTTGTTTTCTTACAAACGCTTGCGGGTCGATCAGTTTCCCGATATTACTTTCCCGGTGGTGGTGATACAGACCGATTATCCTGGTGCCGCACCTGAGACCATAGAGTCGGACATTACCCGCAAGGTTGAAGAAACCGTCAATACCATCAATGGTATCAGCGCGCTGACTTCGCGTTCATACGAAGGCACGTCTGTCGTTATCCTGGAATTTGACCTGACCGTTGATCCCGCACAGGCAGCGCAGGATGTGCGTGAAAAAGTCGCGCTCATCAAGGCGGGCTTTCGCAAGGAAGTCAAAGAGCCCAGGGTGACGCGTTACGATCCTTCTGATAAACCTATCTTCTCGGTCTCGGTGACTAACGATGAGAAGATCAAAAAACGTGATTTCCGTGAACTGACCACCATCGGTGACCAGTTGGTGAAAAAGCGTCTGGAAAATGTACGCGGCGTCGGTTCAGTCACCCTGGTCGGTGGCGTCAAGCGTGAGATCAAGATTTACCTTAAGCCGGGTGAAATGGAATCGCTGGGCCTGGGTGTCGACCAGGTCATCAATGCCTTGCGCAATGAAAACCAGGAGTTGCCTACCGGTGCCATCCGTGCGCTCGACAATGAAAAGGTCGTACAGATACAAGGGCGCATCAAGAACCCGCAAGACTTCGCCCGCATCATCGTGGCCCGTCGCGGCGGCCAGCCAGTCATGCTGTCGCAAGTCGCCAGTGTGGTGGATGGTCAGGAAGAGCAAGAAAGTTTGGCCCTGTATAACGGCCAGCGCACGGTCGCACTGGATATTTTGAAGGCGCAGGGACAAAATACCATAGAGGTCGCCGATGGCCTGACTGCAGCTTTGCAGGCACTGGAGCCACAATTGCAGGCACAGTATCCGGGTGTCAAAGTACAAGTCATCAAGGATGGTTCGCGCCAGATACGTGTGGGTGTAGAGAATGTGCGCCGTACCCTGATAGAAGGTGCTGCACTGACAGTGCTGATCGTCTTCCTGTTTCTGAACTCCTGGCGTTCTACCGTCATCACGGGCCTGACCTTGCCGGTTGCCTTGATAGGTACCTTCCTGTTCATGGACATGTTTGGCTTTACCATCAACATGATTACCCTGATGGCCTTGTCGCTTTGTGTGGGTTTGCTGATTGATGATGCCATCGTCGTGCGTGAAAACATCGTGCGCCATGCTGGTATGAAGGTCAATGGCAAGTTCAAGGATCATCACACGGCAGCGCTCGAAGGTACGGCAGAGATAGGCCTGGCAGTTTTGGCGACGACCTTTTCTATCGTCGCGGTATTCTTGCCTGTCGGTTTCATGGGCGGGATTATCGGTCGCTTCTTCCACCAGTTTGGTATTACCGTCACTGCAGCCGTACTGATTTCCATGTTTGTGTCTTTCACGCTCGATCCTATGCTGTCATCGATCTGGCCAGACCCGGATGCCCATGGCCATACTGCGCTGGATGCAAATGGCAAGCCTGTACGCAAGGGCTGGTATGCGAATAGCATAGGCCGTGTGCTGGAACAGTTTGAGCGTGGTGTGCAATGGTTTTCGCGTGGCTATCAGGTGATGTTGCGCTGGTCGCTCAAGCATCGTATCAAGACCTTGCTGATTGCAGCGCTGACTTTTTTCCTTGGCCTGGCAATACCGGGTACAGGCATGATCGGTTCAGAATTCGTACCGCAGGCTGACTATTCCGAAACAGGCGTTAATTACTATACGCCGGTAGGTTCATCGCTGGAGCTGACCGAGACCAAGGTGCATCAGGTAGAGGCTGTCGTGAAGGAATTCCCCGAAGTGCTGGATACCTATAGCACGGTGAATACCGGTTCGGCACAGGGCAAGAATTATGTGACCACCTTTATCCGCCTGGTACCACGCAAGGACAGGGCAAGGACTACCAGCCAGATGTCAGTACCACTGCGCACGCGCCTGAGCCAGATAGCTGGAATTACGGTCACGCATATCGGTGCGCTGGATGGTGTCGGTGGTGATAACAAGAATCTGCGTTTCAGTCTGCAGGGCAGTGATCTTGGTGAGTTGGCGAAATTGTCGGAGCAGGTACAGGGAAAACTGCGTGCCATTCCCGGCCTGGTGGATCTGGATTCCAGTCTGAAGGCGCAAAAACCAACCATCTCGGTGCAACCACGCCGTGATATCGCCGCTGACCTCGGTGTAGGTGTGGCCCAGATAGGTGGTGCTTTGCGGCCTTTGCTGGCAGGCGAGATTGCCACTACCTGGCGTGCACCTGACGAAGAAAACTACGATGTCACCGTGCGCCTCTCGCCGAACGACAGAAATAACCCTGAAGACCTGTCACGCCTGATGCTCAGCAGCACGCAAACCAATGCTGACGGTTCACCAAAAATGGTGCCCTTGCGTCAGGTGGCAGACATCAAGCCATCAACAGGCGCCAACCAGATCAACCGCCGCGACCTGAACCGTGAAGTCGAATTGTCTGCCAATGTGGTGGGCCGTTCTGCAGGTGAAGTCAGTGCTGAAGTCAAAAAAGTGCTGGATGGCATGCAATGGCAGCCCGGTTACCGCTACAAGATGGGCGGTGCCACCAAGAACATGACTGAATCCTTCGGCTATGCCTTGTCAGCGCTGGCTTTGGCGGTGATTTTCATCTACATGATCCTGGCATCACAATTTGCCAGTTTCTTGCAGCCGATTGCCATCATGTCGGCCCTGCCCATGACTTTGATCGGTGTTTTCCTGGCTTTGATGTTCTTCCGCTCTACCTTGAACATGTTTTCCATCATCGGTTTCATCATGTTGATGGGATTAGTTACCAAAAATGCGATTTTGCTGGTAGATTTTGCTAATCAGGCAAGAAAAGATGGCATGGGCCGCATGGAAGCCTTGCTGGAAGCGGCCCATGTGCGTCTGCGTCCCATTCTGATGACAACGCTGGCGATGGTATTTGGCATGGTGCCACTGGCCTTTGCCCTGTCTGAGGGGTCTGAGCAGCGCGCACCGATGGGACAGGCTGTGATAGGCGGGATTATCACTTCGTCATTGCTGACTTTGGTGGTTGTTCCGGTGATTTACACCTATCTGGATGATCTGGGTCTATGGATTACGCAAAAATGGCGCGGTAATCGTCAAACTGCCCAAGCGCTTTGATAAAATGCCGTTTCCATCAATTTTGCAATCGAGTATAGAAATGAATATCGAAAAAGCACGCTTCAACATGATAGAGCAACAAATCCGCCCCTGGAATGTGTTGAACCAGGAAGTACTGGATATGCTGATTGTGGTCAAACGCGAAGATTATTTCCCGGCGGAACAAAAAAGCCTGGCATTTTTTGATACTGAATTGCCTTTGCCGGATGGTAGCAAAGCCATGACGCCCAAGCTGGAAGCGCGCATTTTGCAGGAACTGGTGCTCAAGAAGCAGGAAAACGTCTTGCTGATTGGCGCAGGCACAGGTTATCTGGCCGCATTGCTGGCTTACTCTGCCCGCCATGTGACCGTGCTGGAATCATCCAAGGTCTTGCATGCACTGGCGACAGCTAATCTGCAACGCAATCATGTCAGCAATGTTGATGTGGTTCTGGCTGATGCCTTCAGCGACAAGAACACCGGCAGCTATGATGCCATCGTTATCGCTGGTGGACTCGAGCAATTGCCTGAACATCTGCAACAGCAATTGAATGTTGGTGGCCGCTTGCTGGCTTTCGTTGGTCAGTTGCCGACGCTGACAGCGAAATTGCTGACCCGTACTTCAGCGTCTGCAGTGGGCACGCAAAACCTGTTTGAAACTGTGGTGGAGCCTGCAGCAGGTGCCAAGCCGGTTTCGCATTTCAGCCTTTAATCCTGAAAAGAAAACAGGAGACATGACATGCAAAACATTACCGCAACGGAGCTGGCGCAATGGTTAAACGATAGTAGTAGAAAAGCCCCGGTTTTACTCGATGTACGGGAACCTTGGGAGCATGAGACTTGTCATATCCCGGGTGTGCAACTGATGCCCATGCAGACAGTACCAGCCCGTTTTCAAGAACTGGAACCGGATGATGTGATTGTCTGCATCTGCCATCACGGCGGGCGCAGTATGCAGGTAGCAAATTTTTTAGAGCGTCAGGGTTTTACCCAAACAATTAATCTGACTGGTGGTGTGCATGCATGGGCACAACAAGTCGATACGGGTATGCCCACTTATTAATTTACTTTTTTTCGGAGCCTTACATGCGTAATCCTATTCTTGCCACACTGCTGGCCTCAGCTTTCCTGACCTTGAATGCAAATGCAGGTGATTTGCTGCAAGTCTATAAGGATGCTCTGGCAAATGATGCGCAGTACGCAAGTGCCCGTGCCAGCCTGACTGCAGGTCAGGAAAAACCTGTGCAAGGCCGCGCAGGTCTGTTGCCCGGTATCGCTCTGAAAGGAAGTGACACCAAGTCCAGTACCGAGGCCGAAGTCGATGCGGTATCAGGTTCGCGCACTTTGAAAGGCGTGACCAATACCTGGACCCTGGCTTTATCCCAACCTTTGTTCAACTGGGGTAACTGGCAGCAATATGAACAAAGCAAATTGTCGCTGCTGGTCAGTGAAGCACAGTTTGCGCAAGCTAAACAAGATCTGATCCTGCGTGTGGCCCAGGCTTATTTTGATGTGCTGGCAGCGCAGGATACGCTGGAAACCTTGCGCGCTCAAAAGAGTGCCATCTCCGAGCAACTGGCTTCTGCCAAGCGTAATTTTGAAGTGGGTACGTCAACGATTACTGATACCCATGAAGCGCAGGCACGTTATGACCTGGTGACCGCGCAGGAATTTGCCGGTCAGAGTGATTTGCAAGTCAAGCGCGCAGCTCTGCAGCAAATTATCGCCAAGGATGCCGGTGAACTGGCAACCCTGAAAGTCGGTGTCAAACTCAGTGAGCCCCAGCCAGCATTGATTGATGACTGGGTTTCCTCCGCAGAAAAGCAAAATTTTAGCGTCGTCGCTTCACAAGTGGCAGTTGAAATAGCCAAGCGCGAGATACAGAGAAACCGTGCAGGTCACTACCCTACCGTTGATCTGGTTGCCAGTACTGGACGTACCTCGAATGCGGGTGCTGGCAATCCGAATGGCGCAGGTGTGGTCAAGCCAACGACCATAGGTGTACAGTGGAATATTCCTATTTTCTCTGGTTTTTCTGTCGATAGCCGCGTCAAGGAAGCGATTGCGCTGGAAGATAAATCACGCAGTGACTATGAAAATGCCCGCCGTACTGCAGCGCAGGGTGCACGTCAGGCATTTGTCGGCGTCAGCTCTGGCCTGGCTCAGGTAAAGGCCTATGAAGCGGCTGAAGTCTCCAGCCAGTCCGCACTGGATTCCAACAAGCTTGGTTATCAGGTTGGTGTGCGTATCAATATCGACGTATTGAATGCACAGCAGCAGTTGTACACCACGCGTCAGACCCTGGCGAAAGCGCGCTACGACACTATCCTGAATGGCCTGCGCTTGAAATCAGCAGCAGGCACCTTGAAAGAAGATGATCTGGCCGAAGTGAATACCTTGTTGCAGCACTAAGTCCAATTATTTCCAGTTTATAAAAAGCTCGCTTCAGGCGAGCTTTTTTTATTATTGCTTGCTTAAGATCAAGTCTGTTTCCTGAAATGCTATCAAACTCAGTTTGCATGGTTCTGGCATGAAAGGCTTGAAGATGGAGAAAACTCAGGGATTTCTGAATAAATCCAATGTGATACTTTGGGCGCTTGGTGTCGCCATATTTTCCCTACTTGCCTATTTTGCCTCGCCTTATGTGGTAGGCAGGAAATCCGTGATATTCCAGGCTAAGCGAGGTGAACTTGTGCAGACGGTGGTCGCCAGTGGCCGGGTAGAAACGCCTGCCAGGGTCGATATTGGTGCGCAGGTAACCGGCATGGTGGCAGCCGTGCCGGTAAAGGAGGGCCAGACAGTCAAGGCAGGTGAGTTGCTGATAGAACTCGATGGCGCCGACGAGAAAGCTGCTCTTGATCTGGCCAACGCCAACCTGCATCAGGCAGAAATCAAACTCAAACAAATTCAGGAACTGAGCCAGCCGCTTGCAGAGCAGGCGGTGACGCAGGCTCAAGTTAACCTCGGGAACGTGCAAAAACAATATGACCGCACCAGAGAGCTGGTGGCACAGGGTTTTGTTGGTCAGGCACAGCTGGATGACGCCAGGCGCAACCTGGACATAGCACGCAGCCAGGTTGATAGTGTAAAGCTGCAGGCACAGTCCACCCAGCCTGCGGGTAGTGACTATCAACTGGCACTCGCGGCCCTGGACCTGGCCAGGGCAAATCAAAAATCAGCACAGGCAAAATTGCAGCATACCCAGATCAGGGCAGTGGCAGATGGCATCTTGATTTCACGCGATGTTGAGCGTGGCGACACCGTTCAGCCCGGAAAGGTATTGATGGTCTTGTCACCTGTTGGCCTGACACAGTTACTCATACAAATCGATGAGAAAAATTTACGGTATATGCAACTGGGGCAAAGTGCGCTGGCTGTGGCAGACGCTTATCCTGGACAGAAATTTCCAGCACAACTCAGTTATATCAATCCTGGGGTCAATGCTCAGCGTGGATCTGTCGATGTGAAACTGAATGTGTCAAATCCACCCGCCTATCTGAAACAAGACATGACCGTGTCGGTAGAAATAGAAGTCGCCAGACGCAAAGATACCCTGTCACTCAGTGCTGAAGCCATTCATGATGTGGCGACTTCGCCCTGGGTGATGGTGATCAATAAGGGGAAAGCAGAGCGTCGCGCGATTGGCATCGGTGTACGCGGTGACAAGTCCGTGGAGATTTTATCCGGCTTGAGCGAGCAGGACATGGTGTTGCCCGCAACTGGCGTTGCCGTTCAGGAAGGTAAGCGAGCCCGGGCAGACTTGCAGCACAGTGGCGCTGGCAATCCGGCCAGAAGCAGTAACTAGCCATGACTAGCCATGACCAGCCATGACCAGCTATGAATAAGCTCTTGCCATTTGAATGGATAGTTGCGATGCGCTTCTTGCGCGAGGGACGCATGCAATCGATATTCATTATCCTGGGCGTTGCCATTGGGGTAGGGGTTATCGTCTTTATGTCAGCGCTGTTGTCCGGGATGCAGGGTAATTTGTTTAAACGCGTATTGAGTTCGCAACCTCACATTACCCTCGAGAGACCCAAGCAACAGGCCACTGCCGTATTGAATACCAACGAACAGCAGACCATTGCTGCGACAATACAAAAACCCTCACAACGCATGAATACCATCGATCAATGGCAAAAAGTACGTGATCAGATGCAGGCACGCGGCGACGTTGTGGCCGTGTCTCCAAATGCTTCTGGCCCTGCTCTGGTCGTGCGTGGCAGTGCTACTCAGGCCATTTCGCTGATAGGCATAGAGCCAGACGCCTATGTCAGGATCGTGCCCTTGCCGGAGAAAATGATAGCGGGTAGTTTTCGCATGATGAATACCGATATGATCATCGGCATGCAACTGGCAGAGGATATGGGCGTACAGCTTGGAGACAAGCTGCGGGTGACCAGTGCAGCAGGCGCCAGCCTGAATCTCAATATTGCCGGGATCTTTGACCTGGGTAGCCGTGGTGCAAACCAGCGAACGGTATTTGTCTTGCTGTCGACAGCGCAGAATCTGCTGGGCATGAATGGCGGCGTCTCAAGTATAGATTTGACCGTACAAGACCCCTATGCTGCCGAGACGATTGCTCAGTTGATTGCGAATGCAACCGGGCTGACTGCCATGAGCTGGATAGCCAGCAATAACCAGTTTTTCCTGGGGATGCGTGCGCAAACCTATTCCAGTCTGTTGATACGTATCTTTGTCGCACTGTCAGTAGCGGCTGGTATTGCCAGCGTCCTGGTGGTCTCGGTCGTACAGCGCCAAAAAGAAATTGGTATTCTCCGTGCAATGGGGGGAGCCGCAGCCAGGTGTTAAGAATCTTTCTGATACAAGGTGCCGTGGTCGGTTTGCTTGGTTCACTGGTGGGTTCTACACTTGCGACAGGCTTGCTGGCCGCATGGCGCATGATCGCGAAAAATCCGGATGGCACTCCTATGTTCCCAATCAGCATGGACTTCAATCTGTTCTTCTGGAGTGCCGTGATTGCCACGCTGACGGGCCTGCTGGCTGCAGTCACGCCTGCCTTGCGCGCATCCCGACTTGATCCTGTGGTGGCTATCCGTGGCTGAATCCCTGTTGCGTCTTGAGAACCTCAATAAATCCTATGGACTTGGCACGCCTGCAGAAACGCAGGTTTTACATGATATACAGATAGATATCAGCAAGGGCGAATTCGTGGCTCTGATCGGGCCATCAGGTTCAGGCAAGAGCACGCTGCTCAATATTATTGGATTGCTTGACAGACCAAGTAGTGGTTTGCTCTATCTGACCGGCAAAGAAACCAGTACGATGAATGATGCCGAACTGACTCATCTGCGAGGGGCGGCAATTGGTTTTGTATTTCAGGCGCATTATCTGCTGAGCGCATTTACGGCAACCGAAAACGTCATGATTCCCCTGATGATGCAAAAAGGCCATGCTGATGCCGATATGCGCCAGCGGGCAGAGGCATTACTTGCTCAAGTGGGTCTGGAGCAATGGAAAAACAATATGGTTGGCAATATGTCGGGTGGGCAGCAACAAAGGGTGGCCATTGCCCGTGCCCTTGCCTTGAATCCTCCGCTAATACTTGCTGACGAACCAACGGGTAACCTGGACACCAAATCGACTGACGCGATATTTGAATTGATGCGCAAGTTGAACGTGGAAAATGGCACTACTTTCCTGATGGTGACGCACAATATGGATTTGGCCCAGCGTTGCGACCGCATTATTGAATTGGTGGATGGCCGCGTTGTCTGAATTGTTTAATATAGACAGAGTTCAATGGCAAGTCCGTCGGGCAGGTTAATCAAATCCATATTCGCAATTCACTCAGTACCTGCGCCGATTTTTCTATAGCTGGCGGCCTGGTCTCCCAACCACTGTTCAGCCAGATGCAGATTCTCGCGTTCCCAGGGACGGAAGCCAGGCTTGAAATAAGCCAGGTAATGCGGCAGCGAAAACCATAGCAAGCCACGCGGGCGCAGGCAATATTTGATGGCCTGCCACCAGGTCTTCGGCTTAAATAACTGGCCATCCTTGTACAGGCAATGCATGGTTTGTAGTAGCGTATCAACGCTGAACAGCATGGTCACATACAGGAACCAGGCAATCCGACCGAAGTAACCACCACCTATTGCATGATAGGCGTCAAAGGCCACGGATTTGTGTTCGGTCTCTTCTACCGAATGCCAGGCCCATAGAGTTTTCAGCGGCTCTTCTGCGTCACCTATCCAGCAAGCTTCGCTCAAGGTACCGTCAGCGAAAATGGCAGTGAAATGTTCGTAGGCCATGGTGATGGCGAGGTTACTCCTGACACTGAGCATGGCTGCCGTGCGTATGCGCCAGGCCACATAGCCTTCCAGGAGATAGCTCAGGCCCTGGGCATCCAGTTGCTGATTATATTGCTTGTGAATATGACGGTGACTGGCTTCCTGGCCGATAAAACCCCTGATGTCTTCTTTTAATTGTTCATCCTTGAGCAGGGGCAGAGCAGCCCTGATGCTGTCGATGAAATATTGTTCACCAAGCGGGAAACTGTAGGACTGGGCATTGAACAGATGAGTGCGGAAGGCATCACCTCCCAGCCAGTGACGTGAAAAGCCTTGGGATAAATCAATGTTCAATTGACGTACTTGCAGAGGCTTTCGTGGACTATTTGGGCTGTTTTCTTGCTGGCTCATCTTTATCGTGTTTCTCATGTTGATCATGAAAAAAAGTGTAAATAATTAGCCTTTTAGGTCATTGTATCAATGCGTCAAATTTGTACCGACCCGTCAATCAATCAATAAAAAGAGTTTATTGAAATCTTCATCCGGCATCAGATAAATCCAGTATGCCGGATCGCGGGCGCTGATTTTTTGCCTGAGCTGCGCAGGTGGAATGCCTGCCAGCTCCACATATTCCCTGTGCATGTGAGCCTGATCGTAGTAACCGGTATCCTGGGCAATCTGGGTCAGGTCTCCCCAGCCGACATCTGGCTTGATGATGTGGGGCAGGGAAAAACCAAACCTGACTATGCGCCTGACATCACGCAGGGTGACACCAAAATTCTCGCGTACCCGGCGCTCCAGCTGTCTTTGCCCTATGCCAAAATATTCGGATAACTCCAACAGCGGGAAAAATATCTTCTTGTGTGCCGCCAGAAATGCCGCGCCTATGCTGCTCCTGGGTTTGTGATCAAGTACATCGAGCAAAAGCTGCTGAAATAAACCCACGATGGCTTTGCCATCTTCTACTTTGTCCAGCCCTTGCAGGAAGTTTTGAGTGCGCTCGGGACAAACCAGATCCTGAAAAGGCAGGGCACTGCCGACAATGCTGGCAACATTGATGCCCATGGCTTGTTGCAGCATGCCAGGACGGAAACATACCGACAAGCTCAGGGTTCCAGGAGCGTAGCGCACATGTGCAGGTTCCATGAAGGGGCCACGCAAGAAAAAGCGCTCAGCGACGAATTCGCTTTGATCTGCCCCGATGACGGTTGCGCCACCACGGGCGAACAGCATGATGGACGGACACAAGGTCGCAGGCAAAAATACTTCGCAGGCATCCAGTTCCACCATCATGATATGCATGATTAATGGAGACAGCTTGGGGTGTGAGGGGAAAACCTGGTATTTAATAGGAGTATGCAAGGTGGTTTGGATAGTCGTCTGGTACTGGGGCAGGCGCTATTTTACCCAAAGCCTGCACGTCTCTGCTATTTCATGCAGATGAAGAGCAGAGAACCCCATCATCTGCTGATGCTGCATGCTGGGTGTGGAGCCTGGCAATCACATTTTATACATGACTTGCAGATAAAAACTGCGTTTTGGCAGCGGTATGTCATTGGTAATGCTGCCGGGTGCAAAACTGGGTTCGCGCGCATCGACATTCAGCAGGTTGCGGATACTGCCGGATACTTCCCAGGCACCCGCATTGGTACGCAGGCTAAGATCAATCAATTTGTAATCTGCCACTGGCGGGCGCAGATCGCCAACGGTGCGCTTGCGTCCTGCCACCCAGTTGAATTGCGGGCTCAATAACCAGTCTGGCGCAAATTGCCAGTCGGCGCGGGCAAAGACATGGTGGTGTGGCGCATAGCCGGCATCCTGATTGGTGACCTGATCGGTATTGATTTGATAGCTGTAGTTGCCGCTAACCCGCAACTGGCGGCTGGCTTGCCAGTTAAGTTCAGTTTCCATGCCATGTCCTTCCTGGCTATTGGTATTGGCGTAGGAGCTACCCGTGCCTTTGATTGCATTCGGCACGGTACGTATCAAGTTTTTCATCCTGAACTGGAAGACATTGAGTTTTGCCTGCAAATCATTGCGTGCCTGCCATATCAGGGCAGCTTCCAGCGTCTTGATACTCTCGGGTTGTATGGACGAGTTGCCGCGTTGTGCAGGATTATTGATGCTGTAAAGCTCGTTAAAAGAGGGCGCACGGAAAGCCTGTCCATACAGGAGCTTGGCAGTCAGGTTGTACGCCGCTTCCCATACCAGCGCTACACGTGGGTTGGTCGTGCTGCCTACATCAGAAAAATTATCATGCCGGATACCGGCAGTCAGATTCCAGTCCGGCGCGAATTGCCATTCATCCTGGGCATACACATAATCAATCTTGCGGCGGTGCGGCTCCAGAAATGTCAGCGCACCCGTGTAAGTTTGTACCGCACCCGCAGGTTGCGGCAACCCGGCAGGGGTGATCAGAAAATTCTTGAATTCATAGGTGTCGTACATGTTCAGGTCATCATGCCCGACACCAACACGTAAATGATGGTCACGCCAGCCTGAATACACGGCATAGGCAGACACACGCAATTGTCGCTCTGAGGTATTGGGGGCACCTATGATCCCGTCAGGGAAATTACCAGTAGGGAACGTCACTCCTGGTGGATACAAGACCAGGGGCGAGGGCAGGCGTTGCAAGTATTGCGAATAACTCATATTGAAGCCCAGACCCCAGTCTTGACCAATGTGATGATCGCTCCACGACAAGTCTGACGTGAGACGCTGGCTTTTTAATTTGCCGCTAGGGTCAAGTGCCGAAGAAGTCCCGGTTCCCGTGCCAATGTTATCGCGCAGGATGAAATTGCTGCGCCAGCGCCATTTCTCATAACTCAGGTCAAGATGGGCATCAACTGCATCATGACCATTATTCAAGGGGCCAGGTGCCAGGCTGGCATGGGTGCCAAATACGCGGTCCAGGCCGGTTTGCGCATCGGCTGTGACGATTTCTGCACTGCCTGCGCTTTTGCCTATCCGAAAATAAGCGGCGACATCAACGCTGCCCAGTTTGCCGCCATGCTGTATCCAGACATCGCGAGTGGAAAATGAGCCGGTGTTAATACCAAATTCCGTGCCCTGTATTTCTGCAGCGGTTTTGGTGATGATATTGATGACACCGCTATAGGCATCAGCACCGTAAAGGGCGGAGCCCGGCCCCCGGATGATTTCTATGCGGGAGATATGCTGCAAGGGGTAACTGCCCCAAAGGCGCGACCTGTTCCCTGTCAGCAGCACGGTCATCGGTACGCCGTTTTGCAATACCAGGATTTGCGAATTGAGTTCATTGATAATGCCCCGTAATACATAGGCAGAAAAATTGTTGGCACCGATTTTTTCTGCATGCATGCCCGCTACGGTTTCCATGACCTGATCGAGATCAGTCGCACCCATGGCGCGAATATCGGCGGCCGTGATGACACTGGTAACGGCGGGTGCCAGCCGCAGCGACTTTTGGCTGCCCGTGGCGATACTGACGGTCAGTTTATCGCCATAGACGGCTTTGAGGTCGTCATCTTCTTCGGTATTGCCTGCAGCGGCATGTGCTGCCAGTGAAAAAGACAAAAGCAGGGCGCTCAGCATGGCTGTATGTGGTGGCAACTGCATCATTCCTCCCGGAGCAGACATTGCTTGAATGCACTCATCATAAATCCGCCAGCGAAGGCTGTCACCGGTTTCTGCAGCAGCCTGCTGAATGTAGCAATGCTTAACAAGTCTGAAGACATGCTGTGTGGTGGGAATGCCGCATTCACGCTGATCTTGAGGCGGGATTATATTTTGTGCATGACTTGCAGATACACCGCTCTGGGTGCCATCGGCAGGTTATCAAGCCAGGCAAGCTTAAATCTTTAAAAACAACGCCGTTTTACAACGGTGGCAAGAAATCGCGGAAATCCTGATGGTATGATGCACGTTTAATACCCTGCTTTTGTCAGTATTTGCTTTCTCATTTCTGGTTTGACAGATCATGTTAATCACTATCTTTGTGGCTGCCAGTTTGCTGGTGCTGGCAGGAACTTACAGCCTGTGCGGCAACCTGTATCTGTTGTTTTCAGGCGAGCGCCCCGCGAATTGGCAAAAACACTTTTACCTCTGCTTGCTGGGCGGACTGTTGTTGGGTCTGGCATCGTGGCTGGGCACTTTCTGGATGCTGCTGCCTTATCCAAATATAGCGGGTGATGGCTGGTTTGCTGGCTTCCCCTATGTGGCGGTATATATCGATGACACTGCTTATCACTACCATTTTGGTTTCACCAGGACCAGTGTGCTCGCCAATGGCTTGTTCTGGTTTCTGTTGCCCATGACGGGTCTGCATTTATATGCCAGGCACTGGCAACGTCAACAAAAGAAAACTCGCTGAGAATTTGCCTGGCGTCAAAGATTTTTTGCCTATACTGGTGAGATGGTTCTGAACCAGGGCTGACCAGGGAGCAAAAAATGAAAAAACAAGTTTTCCCATTTACCATGGTGGATGTCTTTGCCAGGCAAACACTGGCAGGCAATGGTCTCAGTGTCTTCGTGCTGGAGCAAACCTTGTCTGCTTACATGATGCAGGCAATGACGCGCGAAATGCGCCAGTTCGAGAGTATCTTCCTGCAGAAGCTGGAAGGGCAACACAGATGGCGCACCCATATATTCACCATGGAAGAAGAGCTGGGCTTTGCTGGTCATCCCATCATCGGCGCGGCAGCATGCCTGCACCAACTTTACCAGCCGGACAGCAAGACAGCGGAATTTGAATTCGTCCTGAATGAACGCAGTGTATTTGCCAGCAGCAAACAAGAGAGTGGCAATTTTTTTGCTGAAATGAATCAGGGCAAGGCCAGTTTTGGCGAACCCTTGAGCGCAAGTGTTGCTGAAAATTTCTTGAAAGCCCTAAACCTGCATGCGCATGACCAGGTAGCGGATTTGCCACTGCAAGTGGTATCGACAGGCCTGCCTTATCTGATCGTGCCTATACAACAGCACCTCGACAAAGCCCGTATCTGCCATGAAAAGTTTGAAGCGCTGCTGGCCAGCGTAGGTGCAAAATTTGTCTATGTGCTGGATGTGCAGCGCCGCGAAGGGCGTACCTGGGACAATGAAGGCAAGGTTGAAGATATCGCCACTGGTAGTGCGGTTGGCCCTGCCGGTGCCTATATGGTCAGGCACTTGCGTGCCCAGGCTGGTGATACGCAAATTTTTGCCCAGGGCGCCTATGTGCACAGACCCAGTGAATTGCATGTGAGCCTGAATGCCGAAGATGAAACTGTGCTGGTACATGGGCAAGTTTGTCTGGTTGCAAAGGGCGAGCTCTACGTCTAAAACCCTGAAGCATGAGTCAAGCATCAGTGGATCCGTCTTGTTCAGGTGGGTCATAGGGCAGGCATCCATCAATGAATTGCAATAATGGAATCATGATTTTTGCTTCTTGAAACTATGGCCGCCTGATATTGACATGCCAGATGCTGCTTTTCTTCAGACTTGCCTTATTGGCCCCTGCATGGTTCAGGCGTCACATTTTTGTGCTGACCATAGCTCTTGCAAGCCCTCGCGGCAATCTTTGCACACGAAATCTTTTGGATTTAACAAGTAGTTCAATTACATAAAGTAGTCTAACTACATTGCTCTCTTGCCCCCTTGTGGGGCGTACACAACACATTTCAGTGCATAGAGGTGGCCTTGCTATAGAGGTCTTATCTGGTGCACGTATTTTGTTTGTAGTTTTTTGTAGTCTTCGTTTGACATTGAATCTAGTTTTAGTACAAAATTCATCTCGGAACGTTGGGTTCTGATTGCCGGGCTGGAATGTTGGGTTTCTGTCCGGTGACTCAAAGAGTGCAAGTCATATAAAAGTGTGAGGGGACATTACATGAAACAAGCTACGCAAAAGCGTCGGCAGGGCGAAGCTCTGCACCGTTTTTCTTTTAAGTTGAGTCCAGTCGCCGCTGGATGTGCCGTATTGATCTTTGGCATGACCGACATCGCTGCAGCGCAAGAAGCAACTGGTACTACCGTGGTCGTGACAGGCATCCGCAAGGGCATAGAAGAAGCCATCTCGATCAAGAAAAATTCCAATTCCATCGTCGAGGCCATTTCAGCGGAAGACATAGGTAAATTGCCTGATGCCAGCGTGGCCGAATCGATTGCCCGTTTGCCGGGTGTGACCGCGCAGCGCAGCCGTTCATCAGGTAAGGCGGCAGATGTCAGCGTGCGTGGCTTGTCGCCAAGTTTTAATGGTTCCTTGTTGAATGGCCGTGAACAGGCTTCTACAGGTAATGCCCGCAGCCCGGAGTTTGATCTGTTCCCGGCTGAGCTCATGGGTTCCGTATTGATCTACAAAACGCCAGACGCAGCACTGGTTGGTCAGGGTCTGGCAGCGACGATCGATCTGAATACACTCAAGCCACTGGATTTTGGCAAGCGTGTACTGGCAGCCAGCTATCGCAAACAACGCACGGGCGTAAAATCAGGCTCCGAAGAGGGTACAGGCGACCGCGCATCTTTCTCTTATGTAGATCAGTTTGCGAACCGTACTCTGGGCGTGTCTTTGGGCTTGACCAAGTTCAAGGAAGATGGCGGCGGCCAGCAAAAGTTTGATTCCTGGGGCGGGTTTGCGCCGACTGTCGATTATAACGGTGCCAAAGTTGTGGCTCCGGGTGGTTTCAAGTCTGACACGGAAGTCAGTAAGAGTAACCGTGACGGCGCTTCCCTGACTCTGCAATACAAGCCAAATAAAAACTTCAAATCTACGGTTGATGTATTTTATTCTGCCGGCTCTACCAGCCTGAAGAAAACCGGTCTGGAAGGTGCAATTGCCGGTTCAGCCGGTGGCTATGATCCAGACGGCGTGCTCAGTAATGCAACCATCGTCAATGGTGTTGCCACCACCGGTACTTTCAGTAACTATAAAGGCGTAGTTCGCAATCATAAAGAAAGCGCTGACGATAAACTGACGTCGATAGGCTGGAACAGTGAAATGAAACTCGACGAGTGGACGGCAGTAGCTGATCTGTCTTATTCAAAGGCCGTCAAGCATAGCAAACGCTACGAAACCACGGCAGGTCAGCCGGGTGACGTAACGCCACTGGGCTCGATTTCTTATACCGGTTTTAATGGTGGTAATTTTTCTGATGTGAAGTACTCCACCAGCCTGAATTATTCCGACCGCAATGTCTCCAGATTGACAGACGTCGATGGCTGGGGTGGTGGTCCAAATACGCCGCAAGCCGGGTATGTTGCTTTGCCAGATATTAATGACAAGGTCAACAGCATACGTCTGAGTGCTAAACGCGACCTGAATTTTGGTCCAGTGGTAGCGGCACAGTTTGGCCTTAACTATACTGAGCGCGATAAAGCCCGTACTGGCCAGGAAGGCCGTCTGGTCGTTAAAGGCGGTGGTGGCTATGCTTCTGCAGCGGTACCAGGCAGTGCAGTGGCAACTGCGGGCACGGTTGGTTTGCCAGTAGTCTCGTTTGATCCTGATGGCTCTTTGGGCTCGATTTATGAGCTGGCGCGCTGGGTTGATGCATCCGTGCTCGCAAAAGACTGGACCGTCAATGAAAAAGTAACGACCGCCTACGCAATGGGTGATCTGGATGGTCAGGTAATGGGTTTGAATTACCGTGGTAACTTTGGTGGTCAGTTCATCCACACTAACCAGCGTTCGACCGGTAACCAGGTTGATCTGGCCAAGTGCACAGGCATCACTGTAGATACTTGCCCATTCAAGACTGCCTTTGGTGGCAAGTCTTATTCTGATTTTCTGCCTAGCCTGAACGTCTCTTTTGATCTGGGTAAAGAGCAGTTCTTGCGGGTAGGTCTGGCAAAAGTTTTGTCACGCGCAAACATGGATGATTTGCGTGCCAGCCAGGAATTTGGCGTCAAGACTGGCGGCGCTTTTCCTATCCTCACTGGCAGCGGTGGTAATGCTGAGCTCAAGCCTTTCAGTGCCAAGGCTTTTGATTTGTCGTATGAAAAATATTTCGGCAAGAAGGGTTATTTCAGCGTTGCCGGTTTCTATAAGCAGCTCGATACTTATATCTATCGTGCACCACGTACTTTCGACTTTAAGCCTTTTGTCAGTGCAACCACCCCTTTGCCTCTGAGTGGCCCATATCAAGGTTCTACCGTCGGTTTGCTGACGACGCCACAAAATGGTGAGGGCGGTAATATTCATGGCTTTGAAGTTGCCCTGAATATTCCATTCTCCATGATCACTCCTGTGTTGGATGGTTTTGGTGTCATGGTGAATCACTCTGATACCTCAAGCCAGATCACGCTGCCAGCGTTTGGTTTCGGCACTTCAAATATCAGTGCGCAAAATATTCCTTTGCCAGGCCTCTCCAAGCGTGTCAGCAATCTGCGTTTGTACTATGAAAAAAATGGCTTCCAGATCGCTGTTGCAGGTCGCAAACGTTCTGATTTCCTGGGGCAGATCAGCGACTTCCAGGACAATCAGCAATTGACTTTCATCAAGGGTGAAACTATCGTTGATTTCCAGGTATCGTATGAATTCCAGACGGGTTACCTGAAAGGTTTATCATTGCTGGCGCAAGCGAATAACTGGAACAATGCACCGTTCCAGCAATATGATACTGATCCAAACAAGATCACGGACAAGACCGTGTATGGCAGGACTTATCTATTCGGCCTGAACTACAAGTTCTAAGAACCAGTTTGCGATGTTACTGCGCGAGCGTGATCGGGGCTCATGTGCGGCTCAAAATGCTCATGTACTAAAGTACATTCCGCTTTTTGCGCTGCTCTTCACCCCGCTGACGCTCGCTACAGATCGTAAACAGGTTCTGATCTGGATTGTAAGCAGCCCCTGTCAGCGTCAGCTCACAGGGGCTGTTTTTTTTGGGGTGAAGACAAAATGCAAAATACAATTATAAAAAACGTGGTGATTGTAGGCGGTGGTACTGCCGGCTGGATGACCGCAACGGCGCTGGCAACTGTCTTGCAGGGGCAATATCAGATACGCGTAGTAGAGTCGGATGAAATTGGTATTGTCGGTGTCGGCGAAGCCACCATACCGATGATACAAAGATTCAACCAGGTGGTCGGTATCGATGAAAATGAATTCCTGCGCGAGACCCAGGGTACGTTTAAGCTGGCGATAGAATTTGTCAACTGGGGCAAGCAGGGTGATCGTTACATGCATGGCTTTGGCACGATAGGCCAGGATCTTGGCAGTGTGCGTTTTGATCAGTACTGGCAAAAAATGCGCAAGCTGGGTAAGGCCGATGAACTGGCTGCTTATTCGATTACCCGCATGATGGGCAAGGCAAATAAATTCATGCCCGCCCGTTACGATGTGCCTAATTCACCACTGAACCAGATTGCGCACGCCTATCATTTTGATGCCAGTCTGTATGCGCGTTACCTGCGAAAAATCGCCGAGTCGCGCGGTGTCGTGCGAACCGAAGGCAAGATAGTTTCGGTCAGTCAGCGCGAAGCTGATGGCTTTGTCGATGCCATCGTTCTGGAAAGTGGTGAACGCATAGACGGTGATTTATTCATCGATTGTTCCGGCTTCCGTGGCTTGCTGATAGAGCAGACCTTGCACACCGGTTATGAAGACTGGTCACAGTGGTTGCCCTGCGACAGGGCGCAGGCCGTGCCTTGTGAATCTGCGCCAGAATTATTGCCCTATACCCGCGCCACCGCGCACCGCGCTGGCTGGCAGTGGCGCATCCCGCTGCAGCATCGCATAGGTAATGGCCATGTGTATTGCAGCCAGTATGTCAGTGATGATGAAGCTGCTTCCGTGTTGTTGTCCAATCTTGATGGCAAGCCACTGGCTGATCCGCGTGTCATCAAGTTCAAGACTGGCATGCGCAATAAAACCTGGAACAAGAATGTGGTAGCGATAGGCTTGTCCAGTGGCTTTCTCGAGCCGCTGGAATCAACCAGTATCCATCTCATACAATCGGCCATTGCACGGCTGATTGACTTCTTCCCTGACCGTAGTTTCAATGCTGTCGATATTGCTGAATACAATCGCCAGTCGCGCTTTGAATATGAGCGTATCCGTGACTTCGTGATCCTGCATTACAAGCTTAATCAGCGCGATGATTCTGACTTCTGGAAAGCCTGCGCAGCCATGCCTGTGCCGGATAGTCTGCAGCATAAAATAGACCTGTTCCGCGCCAGCGGCCGCTTGCTGCGCGTTGATAATGAATTGTTTGCCGAGGTTGGCTGGTTGCAGGTTTTTGAAGGCCAAAATTTAGTTCCTGAAAGCCTCAATCCTCTGGTAAATTTGCAGACCGAAGCGGACACCATGGAATATCTCGATAGTGTGCGTGAGGTAGTGCAGAAATGCGTGGCCATCATGCCAGGACATGCTGCCTATATTGCCCAGCATTGCAAGGCCAGAAGCTGAGGCAGTACTGAGTGGGGGAGGCGCCACTGTCATTTTTTACTGGTGGTGCATAGAAAAAAAACTAAAAACAAAGTTGAAATTATGCATACTGGTATGAGCACTACCGAGATTTTTCTCATCGCGATGTTTGTCATTTTTACCGTACCTTATTTGATCTGGAGGGTAGCTAAAACCGACTATTACGCACCACTGGTAGTAGTCCAGATTATCACTGGTATTTTGCTGGGACCTGGTGTCCTTGGTGCGATTTATCCCGACTACTATAAATTCGTATTCAATCCCCAGGTGATACAGTCACTGAACGGCATCGCCTGGTGGGCCGTCATGATTTTTGTCATGATTGCCGGAATAGAACTGGACTTGAAGAAGGCTTGGGAATACCGCCGTGAAAGTACTATTACAGCGGGCCTGGCATTGGGTATGCCTTTATTGTTTGGTTGTGTAGCTGGTCTGGGTCTGCTGAGCATGGATGGCTGGATGGGGGCCAAGGCCATGAGCTGGCAATTCGTGCTCAGTGTGGGCATGGCTTGCGCTGTCACTGCCTTGCCCATCCTGATCCTGTTGATGGAAAAGCTCGATATCCTGCGCCAACCCATAGGCCAGCGCATATTGCGTTACGCCAGTCTTGACGATATTGCCATCTGGGGTGTGCTGGCCGTGATCTTGCTGGACTGGACCAGGGTAGGGCGACAAGTTGGCTTTTTGGTGGTGTTTGCGGTTGCTACTGTCTTGTTTCGCAAACTCATGGTGTGGCTGGAAGAGCGCGACCGCTGGTATGTAGGCCTGATCTGGCTGGCCGCCTGTGCTTTTGCAGCTGACTGGGCGGGTTTGCACTATATGGTAGGGGCTTTCCTCGCTGGCGCTGTCATGGATGCGCATTGGTTTAACCAGGATAAAATGGACCTCATGCGCCACCATGTCTTGCTGGCCATCATGCCGGTGTTTTTCCTGAGTACGGGTTTGCGTACCAACTGGGCGATGGGTGGTGTTGCCGTCTTCGTCGCTGCGGCTGTGTTGCTGTTCGCCTCTGTCACTGGCAAGCTCATAGGCATACAGGTGGCAGGCAAGATACTCAAATGGGAAAAAGGAGAGGCTTCCATCATAGGCTGGCTGTTGCAGACCAAGGCCTTGATCATGATTATCTTTGTCAACATCCTGCTTGATAAGAACATCATCACCAGTGAAACCTTTACTGCCTTGTTATTGATGGCGATCGCCAGCACCATGATGACCGTGCCTGTGGTCTATCCGAAATTGCAGAAGATGAAGGAGTTGATTTTCAGGAGCTGGTAAGATTTTTTGAATCTCTGTTTTTGCAGGTGAAATGCCCGTTGCTTTTGTGGAAGTAGCGGGCATTTTCTTGATGTGGCTTGTACGACTGAATGTGCCAGGATCAGCTTGAAATGTGCAGACAATCATGGGTAGTATTGCTACAGTTTGCTGTTTTCAAGTGAAGTTTTTGTGCCAGATTTTCATTTTTATCAGGCATGCTTGCTGTTTGTAGTAAGTCTTAAAAATTTATGTAGTTTGATTACATTTTGCTGTGGTAGTATTTCAGTATGCTGGCATTCTTGGTATGGTGACTTTGTTGGGAAGTCGTTTTAGCCACCAAGTAATACCGCAATAGTAGTTCATAATAAATTTGGGGACAAAACACCATGCAAGTATCTGCATACAAACCACGTCTGTCGTTCTGGCAGTTGTGGAATATGAGTTTCGGTTTCTTCGGTATTCAATTTGGCTTTGCGCTGCAAAATACCAATACCAGCCGCATCTTTTCTACCCTGGGTGCGAACCCCGATGAGTTGGCATTGTTCTGGTTGGCTGCGCCCATCACCGGCTTGCTGGTGCAGCCTGTCATTGGCTATCTGAGCGACAATACCTGGCACCCATTCTGGGGGCGCCGTCGTCCTTTCTTTTTCATCGGTGCGATACTGGCATCGATTGCCATGTTCCTCATGCCCAATTCCAGCGTCTTGTGGATGGCGATAGCTGTGCTGTGGATGATGGACAGCGCCATCAATATTTCCATGGAACCTTTCCGCGCCTTTGTTGGCGACAAGCTCGATGTCTCGCAACAAACTGCGGGCTTTGCGATGCAGACCTTCTTCATCGGTTGCGGTGGCGTGATTGCCTCTTTGTTGCCGACCATATTTACTGATTATCTCGGCGTCAGCAATGTGCCTGTGAATGGCGCGATCCCTGATACTGTGCGTTATTCCTTTTATTTTGGCGGTGCCATATTTGCCTTGTCTGTCATGTGGACAGTGTTTACCAGCAAGGAAATTCCTCCAGCAGACCTGGAGAAATTCAAACAGGAACGCAAAAATAACCAGGGCATAGGCAAGGCTGTATCAGAGATTCTTGGTGGTTTCACCAAAATGCCCAAGACCATGGTGCAACTGGCGCTGGTGCAATTCTTTACCTGGGTCGCCTTGTTTGCCATGTGGGTATATACCACGCCTTCGATAGCGCAAACTGTCTTCCATAGCAGTGACGCGCAGTCTGCAGCTTTCCAGGAAGGTGGTAACTGGGTGGGTATCATGTTCGCGGTGTATGGTGGTGTGTCGGCGCTCGCGGCTTTCTTGCTGCCTGTGCTGGCGAAGATGACCAGCCGCAAATTTGTGCACATGCTGTGCCTGGTGATAGGTGGTGTCAGCCTGATGAGTATCTTCCTGATTTCATCGAAACAAATGCTGCTCTTGCCCATGGTGGGTGTGGGCATAGCATGGGCCAGTGTGTTGACCATGCCTTACGCAATTCTGGCAGGTGCCTTGCCAGCAAACCGCATGGGGTATTATATGGGTTTGTTCAATTTCTTCGTGGTGATACCGCAGATCATAGCCGGTGTCGTGCTCGGTGCGATCCTGAAGCACTTCTTTGATAACCAGTCCGTCAAGGTGTTGATGCTGGGTGGGGCTTGCATGATAGTGGCTGGCTTGTTGACATTGCTGGTCAAGGATGAAGCTGTCGAAGTTGCATCAGGCTTGGACAAGACGGCAGCTAATGCTGCAGCAGTTTAATCCTCGAATTAATCCTCGATTTCGACGGAGTTTTTCATGCAAGCAAAAGCAATCAGACTGGGGCTGGCAGTACTGCTGACCACGTCCTGCGTTTCCATGTCGCTGGCTGCACCCAAGCTAAAAACAGCACAACCATTTTTGTGGGAAAACGCCACTGTCTATTTTTTACTGACAGACCGCTTCCATAATGCCAACCGTAAAAACGACCTTGCCTATGGCCGTAGAAATGATGCAGCACCCCAGCGAGGTTATGCTGGTGGCGATCTGGCTGGCATTACAGCTAAAATCAAATCTGGCTATTTCAAAGACCTGGGGGTCGATGTCATCTGGCTGACGCCACCGGTCGAGCAAATCCATGCAGGTACCGATGAAGGCACGGGCAAGTCTTACGGTTTTCACGGCTACTGGGCCAAGGACTTCACCCGTGTCGATGCCAATCTGGGTACAGAAGCTGACATGCGCGAGTTCGTTGATACCGCCCATGCACATGGCATGCGTGTTTTGCTCGACGTGGTCATGAATCATCTGGGACCAGTGACAGAGCAAGACCCGGTTTGGCCAGATGAATGGGTCAGAACATCGCCAACCTGTACATATAAAGATGCTGAAACCACCGTCAGTTGTACCCTGGTCAAAAACCTGCCGGACATACGCACAGACAGCAAAGCCACAGTCAGCTTGCCGCCAGTGCTGGTAGCGAAGTGGAAGGCAGAAGGGCGCTATGACAAAGAAATCAAAGAGCTGGATGATTTTTTCCAGCGCACAGGTTTGCCACGTGCGCCACGCTACTACCTCATGAAATGGCATGTAGATTGGGTGAAGAAATACGGTGTTGATGGCTTTCGGGCCGACACTGCCAAACATACGGAGCCAGAAATCTGGAAAGAATTGCACGGCCTTGCCAGCTTAGCTTATGAAGACTGGAAGCAGGCCAATCCTAAAAAGAAACTCGGCAATCAGGCTTTCTTCATGACGGGTGAAGTGTATAACTACGCGATTGGTCATGGTCAGGACTTTAACATGGGGGGCGGCCAGACCGTCAATTTTTACCGGAACGGTTTTGACAGCCTCATCAATTTTAGTTTCAAGTCAGACGCCAACAAGACTTATGAAGCCTTGTTCAGTGATTATGCCGCGCGCCTGCATGGGCCATTGGCTGGATATTCCGTACTCAATTACATCAGTTCGCACGATGACGGTGGGCCATTTGATCTCTTGCGCCAAAAGCCATTTGAATCTGCCAATAAACTCTTACTCAGTCCTGGCGCTGCGCAGATTTATTATGGTGATGAGACTGCGCGTTCGCTGAATGTCGCTGGCGCGCAAGGCGACGCGACCTTGCGTTCTTTCATGAACTGGGATGAGCTTGCAAAGAATGCCAGCCGTGATGGCTACCGCATTGCTGAGGTGCGTCAGCACTGGAGCCACCTGGGTTTATTCCGGCGTGCCCATCCTGCCATAGGAGCAGGTCTGCACGAAAAACTCGCTGAGCAACCCTATACCTTCAAGCGTACTTATGACAAGAACGGTATCAGCGACAAAGTAGTGATTGCACTGGATATCCAGGCGAATAGCAATCCTGCCATCAGCGTCGCAGGCGTGTTTGCCGATGGACAAAAACTGCGTGACTATTATTCAGGCAAGACGGCCACAGTCGTCAATGGCAAGGTGCAATTCAATAGCGGCTTGAGCACGATATTGATCGCACCTTAGTATGAACAGGCAAAAAAATAATTAGAGACAGCATGAAAAAAACAACTTTAGTAAAACTGAATATCTTTGCGGCTGCAGTCTTTGCATTGGCGAGTACAGTTCAGGCGCAAAATTCTGCACGCACTATCGTGTCTGTCAACAAGCAGGCTGATCACCTGGAAATCAAGACCAATGATGGCCACTATATCTTGAAGCCTTACAGTGACAAGATTATCGAAACCAGTTTTATTCCTGCTGCTGAAAAATTCAATCCGGCTTCGCATGCAGTAGTCTTGTTGCCAGCCCGCGTCAAGACCAGTTTCAAAGAAACAGCGAGCAGTATTCAGTATATTGCGGGTGACATCAGTGTCAGCATCAGCAAATCACCGCTACAAATTGCCTATGCCTACAAGGGTAAGCCCTTGCTGTCGGAAAGAAATGGCTATAGCAAAACTGCAGATACAGAAATGCTGGACTTTAATCTGGATGCCAGCGAAGCCCTGTATGGTGGCGGTGCGCGCGCGCTGGGTATGAACCGTCGTGGCAATCGCCTGCCTTTGTATAACAAGGCACACTATGGCTATGAAGAGCGTTCCGAACAAATGAACTTTGCCATGCCGCTGGTATTTTCATCAAAGATGTATGGCCTGCATTTTGATAATGCCGCGATAGGTCAGCTTGATCTCGACAGTAAGAAAAACAATGCACTGGCGTATGAAACCATCAGCGGCCGCAAGACTTACCAGGTGATTGCCGGTGACAGTTGGGCCGACATCGTCAGCAATTACACCAGCCTGACCGGACGTCAGCCTTTGCCACCGCGCTGGACTTTCGGTAATTTCGCCAGCCGCTTTGGTTATCATAATGAAGCAGAAGCGCGCAACATACTGGATAAATTCCGCGCTGAAAAAATCCCTGTCGATGCCATCATCTTTGACCTCTACTGGTTTGGCAAAGATATCAAGGGCACCATGGGTAATCTGGAATTTGATAAAGACAGCTTCCCCAATCCCAAGGGCATGATTGCCGACTTTGCCCGGCAAGGTATCAAGACTGTGCTGATCACCGAGCCTTTCATCTTGACGACTTCAAAAAAATGGCAAGAAGCTGTTGATAAAAATGTGCTGGCAACAGACAAACAGGGCAAGCCATTTACCTATGATTTTTATTTTGGCAATACTGGTCTCATCGATATCTTCAATCCCCCTGCGCAAGACTGGTTCTGGGCTATCTATAAAGATTTGAAAAACATGGGCGTGGCTGGCTGGTGGGGTGATCTGGGGGAGCCGGAAGTGCATCCATCTGCCTTGCAGCACAAGACTGGCAGTGCCGATGAATTGCACAATATCTACGGCCATCAATGGGCCAGGCTGATTGCTGATGGCTACAAGAAGGACTACCCCAATCAGCGGCCTTTCATCCTCATGCGCTCTGGTTATTCAGGTTCGCAAAGACTGGGCATGATACCTTGGTCTGGTGATGTCAATCGCAGTTGGGGGGATTGCGCTCACAACCTGAAATAGCCTTGCAGATGGGTATGCAGGGCATGGCCTATATGCATTCTGATCTTGGTGGTTTTGCCGGTGCCAATCTGGATGATGAGTTGTACGCACGCTGGTTGCAGTATGGCGTGTTCCAGCCAGTGTTCCGACCACATGCGCAGGAAGAAGTGGCGTCTGAGCCGGTCTTGCGTGAAGCCAGGACCAAAGCTCTGGCAAAGGCGGCGATAGAATTGCGCTACCGCATGCTGCCATATAACTACACCTTGGCATTTGAGAATAACCAGCATGGCCTGCCTTTCATGCGACCGCTGTTTTATGCGGAACCGCTGAACCAGAAACTGCAAACTGTTGCTGACACTTATCTGTGGGGGATAACTTCCTTGTTCATCCTGTCATGAAGGCAGGTGAAAAAGAAGCCAGCGTGTATTTCCCGGCAGGCAGTGCCTGGTTTGATTTTTATACTGGTCAGCAACATCAAGGTGGTGCGACTGACACAATAAGCGTAGAGCAAGATCATATCCCGGTGTTTGTGCGTGCCGGCGCTTTTGTACCCATGAGTCCGTTGGTGCAGAATACCCGTGACTATTCAGCAAAAAAACTGGAACTGCATTACTACCATGATGCCTCGGTCAAAAAGTCGGCAGGCAAGCTGTATGACGATGATGGCGAAACCGCGAATGCTTATGAGACGGGGGCTTATACCCTCATGCACTTCAGTAGCCAGGCAAATACTGCGCAGTTGAAAATCAGTCTCCAAGCGCAGACGGGTGTGCATGCTGAGGCTGCAGACAGGAACATTGCACTGCATATACACAATATTGCCAGCAAACCAGCATCAGTAATCCTTCAAGGGAAAGCTGCACCTTTCAGTTGGGATGAAACCAAAAAACAGTTACTTATTGATGCGCACTGGCAAAAAAATAGCAAGGCAGAGCTATTAATAAAGTTAATTAAATGATATTTTCATGCCCGTTTAGAGCCAGATGCAGACTGCTTGCTACGGCAATCACTGATTTTGGGCATGATTTTCAGGGTGTTTGTGGTAAATTGCGGGATTGTATTCTCTGTAAGACAATAGGCAGTAAACCGTATATATGAAGACAGCATGACGACAGAACACGCACTTGTAGAACATGGTAACGCGGCGGGCTTTTCCAGTGGCCCGCGCTTGTTGGCAGATATAGGCGCAACCCATGCGCGCTTTACACTTGAGTCTTCACCAGGTGTGTTTGAATCCGTCAAGGTCTTGAAGTGCGATGAATACACCGACATCATCGCCTTGCTGCGCGCCTATTTATCTACGGTGCCTGCCAGCAAAGTGCATCATGCGGCGTTTGCACTTGCCAATCCTATCGACGGTGACCAGGTCAGGATGACCAACCGCGACTGGGCATTTTCCATAGAAGATGTGCGCCGTGAATTTGGTTTATACACTCTCCTCATCGTCAATGATTTTACTGCACTGGCCATGTCCTTGCCGGGTTTGCAGGCCAAAGAGCTGATGCAGGTGGGTGGTGGTACACCAGTGCCCAAATCCGTTATTGGCGTCCTGGGGCCTGGCACTGGCCTGGGTGTGTCTGGTCTTATCCCTACCTCTGATGGCTTCGTCACCTTGGGTAGTGAAGGCGGCCACGTCAATTTCGCGCCGGTGGATGAGCGTGAATATGCCATCCTGCAATTTGCCTGGAAAGAATGGCCTCACGTCTCTACCGAGCGCCTGATTTCTGGCCCTGGCCTGGAATTGATTTATCGCGCCCTGGCAGATAGAAATAACAAGAAAGTCAAAGGCTTGGCAGCGCAAGATATCATGCGTGGCGCCTTGACTGATGATGATGATGCACTTTGTCTGGAAACCCTGGAATGCTTTTGCGGCATGCTGGGCAGTTTTAGTGCCAACCTCGCTGTGACTCTAGGGGCTTTTGGCGGCATCTATATCGGTGGTGGTATTGTTCCGCTGATGGGCGATTATTTCGCCACTTCAGCCTTCCGCACTCGCTTTGAAGCCAAAGGGCGCTTCACCAGTTATCTGGCGCAAATACCTACCTTCGTCATTACGACGCCCAATCCGGCGTTTTATGGCGTGTCGGCGATTTTGTCTGAACACTTGCGTGGCCGTAGCGGCGACAGTTCATTGATGGACCGCATACAGCAAATCCAGGCAGAGCTGACACCGGCAGAACGCCGCGTCGCTACCCTGGTGCTGGAAAACCCGCGCACGGTATTGAATGAAGCAATTGCTGAGATTGCCCGCCTGGCCGATGTCAGTCAGCCCACCGTCATCCGCTTTTGCCGCTCTCTGGGTTTCCTCGGTCTTGCAGATTTCAAACTCAAGTTTGCCAGCAGCCTGACCGGCACGATACCTGTACGCCATAGCCAGGTACGCATGAGCGACAGCACGCATGACCTGAGCGCCAAGGTCATCGATAACACTGTGTCGGCGATTTTGAATTTCCGTGATCAGCTCGATGTACGCTCGCTTGATCAGGCAATTGCCCTGTTGCGCAAGGCAAACAAGGTAGAGTTTTATGCCATGGGCAATTCGCGTGCCGTGGCGCTGGATGGTCAGCATAAGTTCTTCCGTTTCCGTATCCCTACCGCGTCCTATGGTGATGCGCATTTATTCTCGATGGCGGCAGAATTGCTGAACCCCGGCGATGTGGTCATCGTTGTCTCGAACTCTGGCAAACTGCCAGAGTTGCTGAAAGCCGTTGACGCTGCCCGCCTGGCCGGGGCAGATGTGATTGCGATTACGCCCAACCAGTCACCACTGGCAAAGAAGGCAACAGTCTGTCTGGCGGTCAATCATACTGAGGACAATGCCACCTTTTTGTCCATGATTTCACGCATACTGCAATTGTTGCTGATTGATATTATCGCGGTAGGTTTGTCGGTTGATACACCTGAAACCGAAGGGCATGGCGATGACGTCAAGCGCAAGGAGTTATCGCGTTTCAGTAATTTGCTGATTTCCCACCTGGACAGCTGATTAGGCCTTAATCTAGGCGATGCAGCTTGCCTGAGCAGTCTGGCTGCTGTTATTGTTTTGCCTTTCATCTTCGTGGACAGGCATGTTGGCTCTTGATCCCTTGGTCTTGCTCGATGCGGCTTTGCGCGGTACGCTGCTGGCTTTGCTGTTGCTGCTGTCCGCCATACTGGGTCGTGACCGCCCGCAACTGCTGGTAGTGCGCTCAGGTATCGCACTTTGTCTGGGCCTGGCGGTGCAGGTGATCAGTGCCACTCCCTGGATAGAAGCCACGGTGCCACGTCTGTGGCAAGCACCACTGGTGGCGATTTCTGTTGCGAACGCCGTACTGTTCTGGGTATTTGTGCAAGCCCTGTTCGATGATGACTATGCATTGCGGCCTATGCACCTGCTTGCCTGGTTTGCGGTAGCCGCCCTGAGTGCCTTGAACTGTGCCGTAGTGGCGGGCAGTGCCACTATCATTGCCCCTGTGACGATGGGCATGCAGCGAGCGATACCGCTGGTATTTGCCATTCTGGCGGCGTTGGCAGCGGCGAGGAACTGGCGTACCGACCTGGTTGAGCCGCGACGTCGGCTGCGTGCTTTTATCGTGATTGCTGGCAGTGTCTATACCGTTTTACTATTGATAGCCCGCTTAAGTTCGCCACAGGGGAGGTTGGCAGGCGGTACTGCGATG
Source organism: Undibacterium sp. KW1 (assembly GCF_009937955.1). Classification (NCBI taxonomy): domain Bacteria; kingdom Pseudomonadati; phylum Pseudomonadota; class Betaproteobacteria; order Burkholderiales; family Oxalobacteraceae; genus Undibacterium; species Undibacterium sp. KW1. Next base: position 1,186,491 of record NZ_AP018439.1, read on the forward strand.
GCAGATGTACTTGTGTTGCTGCTCATCATCGCCGTCGTGACATTCAGGATGTTAAAACTGGGGCATCTGGATTTATTTCCCTTGCCTGCGTCTCCCTTACAAAAACAGGCAACGACACCAGACTTGCCTCCGCCAGTGTCTGAGGCAGGCGCAGGCGAAGCTACATTGGTGTTGGCTTTACAGAAACTGATGCAGGATGAGCGCCACTACCGCAGCGAAGACCTGACACTGGCCAGCCTGGCTGGCAAGATGCAAATCCCTGAATACCGTTTGCGCAGGCTCATCAACCAGCAGCTTGGTTACCGCAATTTCAATGCCTACATCAACGCCTTTCGCCTGGACGAAGCATGTGCTGCCTTGGCCGACCCGGCGCAGCAGGATGTGCCCGTGCTGACGATTGCGCTGACTTCCGGCTTCCAGTCCATAGGGCCATTCAACCGTGCCTTCAAGGCCGCGACCGGGCTCACGCCTACCGAGTACCGCAAACAAAATATGGCCGATTCCTGAAATCGGCTAGCCGAAATCTGTAATTTTCAGTCTGCGGCAAGACATCATTCGCTTTCCTGCGCATAGTCCGGTTCATCCGGGGCAATGTCCCCGGCACTCGACCGATTGGAGCCTGAATGATGAAAGCGAAGTATCTACTTCTTGTTAAACGACTATTCAATTGTTTTAAGAATGCACTGCTGTACCTGTTGTTATTTGCTACCGGCACTGCAAGTGCATCGGTTGGCCTGACAACGATAGCCCCAAGTGCTACAGATGGCACTATTACCTTGTATTATCCGAGCAATGCACCTGAGCAACAAATTAATTGGGGCCGCTTTCAGTTCCATTTGGCTGAACACGCAGAGCCTGTGCGCGGCAATGGACATCTGATCATTATTTCGCATGGTTCAGGGGTTCCCCCTGGGTGCATGCCGACCTGGCGCGCAGCATGGTTGAAGCAGGTTTTATCGTTGCCATGCCCGAACACCATGGTGACAATTACAAGGATGACAGTCATCCCGGGCCCGACAGTTGGACCTTGCGACCTGCGGAAGTATCACGCGCCATTGATGCTGTTGGCCGTGACCCGCGATTTGCGCCTTTGCTGACGCTGGACAAGGTAGGCATGTATGGCATGTCGGCAGGCGGCCATACCGCGCTCAGCATGGCAGGTGGGCGCTGGTCACCGGCGGGATTCAAGCAGCATTGTGAAGAAGATCTGGTCAATGATTTTCAATCGTGCGTAGGTTTGATTACCCGCCTCAATGGCGGTTTCTTTGATGGGCTGAAAAAATGGCTGGCTTTGACAATTATCCGCAGCCGTTTCAGTGATACCACCACGCGTGAACACCATGATCCCCGTGTGGCTGCGATTGTGGCTGGCGTACCTGCCGCTGCTGACTTTGACATGGCATCGCTACAAAACCCACCTGTGCCCTTGGGTCTGGTCACAGCCGGGCAAGACCGCTGGCTGGTGCCGCGTTTTCATAGCGGCAGGGTATTGGCGGCCTGCCAGACTTGTGAACACATTGCGGACGTGCCTGACGCCGGCCACGGTTCCCTGTTGTCGCCCCTGCCACCAAACCTGACTGGCCTGGTTGGCGACATGCTCAATGACCCACCCGGTTTTGACCGTGGGCAAATGTCTGCGGTGGATAAGAAAATTACCGCATTCTTTGCAAAGCACTTATTGCATTAGAACGTACTTATTTATTGAGCAGGTAATTGAAGCTGAAAGACACTCTGTCGGTATCTGTGAGGTTGGGGCCTACTCTGTGAAATACATCGGACCTGAACAAGACCAGCTTGCCGACTTCAGGTTCGATGACATAGTTTTCAAACTGCTTGTATTGCATGTCGCAAGGGAAGATGGCGAGCTCGCCATCATGCTGGTTGGTGCTGAAGTAATATACGCCGCTGATGGGTACGCCTTCAACATTCCTGTCGTGATTATGCCTTTCCTGGTAACCAAATTTCTTGGTGACATTGATCCAGCTTTGCGTATATTGGTGATCTATTTTCCAGTCCTTGTCACGCCTGGTCATGTGGACAAACTGCAAGACACTGTCTTCGATGAATTTTCTTAAATGCTGCAATCCGGCAAGTGCGAAAATATTTTTCTCATTGTTGAATGAACTGAGCACATTGTCACCCCATGAATGGCCAAGCAGGCGGTTCAAGTCTTCCTTGCGGCGCAAGACTTCGTCATTGATGGCATAAATGGTGTCGTCATCGGCCTTGGAGATGCCAACCAGGGTGGGGAAGAGTACTTCGATATTCATGTGCGCACCTTCTGAAATGATGCACATGATCATAGATGATTTGCCTGCTTATTTGCGTATTATTGCGATACTTTATGGTGATGGAAGGAGTGATTTTTAATGCTTCATTCCCTGCTCATTTCCATTTTCGCAAATTACCTCAAGCCCCGGGCATTCTGCATGCAGTTGCGCCAGCAGGGCCCTGGCGATACCAAGTTCACGGTAACTGGGTTTCACATACAGGACATGGACGCACACTTGCCCGGCATGGATGCTGCAATCCAGTGCTCCCACATGTTGCTGATCCAGAAATGCAGACAGCAAAAAATGCGTGCAGTTGCTTTGTTCATCTTGTTTACAGATGCGCAGTGCCGTTTTCACAGCTTCTCCAGAATTGATCTCTGTCATGATTTCACTGCTCCCCATAAGTAGTGGACGCCCAAAGCCAGCAAGCCGATGAAGAAACAGCGTTTGAACAGCGCTGGCTGCATTTTGTCGCGTATGACTTGCCCCAATTGCATGCCAGCCAATGCAGGTAGCAGGGCCAGTATGGAATCACCAGCAATATTCCATTGCAAAGTACCACTGCCGTACAGGTTGATGCCCAAGGCCAGTGTGGATACCGTGAAAGACAATCCCATCGCCTGTACCAGTTTGTCCTTATCAAGATTCAGGGCTTGCAGGTAAGGGACAGACGGCAAGACAAATACGCCGGTAGAGGCGGTGACCATGCCTGTCGCAATGCCGATGACAGGGGCCAGCATGCGTTCTGCCTGAGTGGGTACTTGCCAATGCACCGATGCCAGCCCCATGACGCCATATAGCAGCAATGCCACGCCCAGGCCAGCACCTGAGCAGACAGGATCGAGCTTACTGAATAAGAATCCGGCTACAAAAGTGCCAAGGCAAATGCCCAGAAGCATAGGGGTCAGGCGGTGCAATAAGGGCATTAGCCCGGTGCCACTGCCGAGTTGCCGTATATTCGTTAAAAGCGAAGGTAGAAACAATAGAGCTGCGGCTTGCATCGTCGTCATCGACAAGCTCAGCAAAGCGATTGCCACCGTTGGCAAGCCCAGGCCTATGACTCCTTTGATCATACCTGCCAGGAGAAAAATAGAACCTACGGCCAGCCACTGCGTGCTGTTGCCATGAGGGGTAAATAGCGTAATGAGGGATTCCATATAGACAGTTTGCCATTACCAACAAGAACTGAAAATGTGGAATATACTCAGAAAGGCTTCGTATTTTACGTAGTCTAAATATGGGACATACGAAAAAATGCCCCAACTGCGTTGCAGCTCCTAGCCGTACTAAAGTACTGTCTTCGTCGCTGACGCCTTGCTGGGACAATTTTTCGTAAGTCCTACTTTGAAAATATTATTCTCATGCGCTTTGATCTGGTTGATCTTCAATTATTTGTCCACGTGGTGGAGGCAGGCAGTATTACTGCCGGGGCAGACCGTTCCCATCTGGCGCTGGCGTCGGCCAGTGCGCGCTTGCGCGGTATGGAAGATTTGCTGGGCGTGCCCCTGTTACTGCGGCAAAGGCGCGGTGTGGAAGTGACTGATGCTGGCCGCACGCTGCTGCACCATGCGCGCATGCTGATGCAGCAGATGGAAAGAATGCGCGGTGATCTCGGTGATTATGCCAAAGGCCTCAAGGGCCATATACGGATGTTGTGCAATACCTCGGCGCTTACTGAATTCCTGCCGCAGGCGCTGGCCATTTATATGCAGGCACATCCGCACATCAATATCGAAGTTGAAGAAAGACTCAGCAACGACATCGTGCAAGCCATCATTGCTGAACAGGCCGATATAGGCATCATTGCCGATACGGTTGATAGTGCAGATTTGCAGGTATTTCCCTTCCGGCAGGATCAACTGGTGCTGGTGACGGCAGCCCAGCATCCATTGCATGCTGTGGCTGCGGTCAATGGCATCCTGGCCTTTGCCGATATCCTGACCTATGACTTCATAGGCCTGGCTGGTGACAGCGCCCTGCAACAATATTTGAATGAACATGCGGCGCGGCTGGGGCAGCGTTTGCATTACCGCCTGCGTTTGCGCAGCTTTGATGGCATTTGCCGCATGGTGGAAAGTGGTGCTGGCATCGCCATCATCCCCGAGACGGCAGCTTTACGTTATGAGCAGTTGATGAAAATACAAAGGCTGTATCTGACTGATACCTGGGCTGTCAGGAACTTGCTGATCTGTGTGCGGCAATATGATGAGCTGCCGACCTATGCGCGTGAATTGATCAATGCCATCAAGGCCTGAAAATTTTGTGCAGTATGCAAATAGCTTGGTCTGCCGGTCTTCTTGCTACAATGCAGGTCTGTTTCATCTTCAATCTCCGTTCTCATGTCCGTTACCACTTCCATAGGCAATGCTTTCAAAAGCTTCACGAGTAAATTTGCTGCCAGCCCGGTTTCACCTGCGTCACCCGTAATGGCACCAGTTTTTGCCAATCTGAATATCGATGCTGCATTGACGCTGGCCTTGTTCGAGGTCTTGACGGCAGAAACAATCAAATTGAAATGGCAAGACAATTACCTGGCCCTGGAAGATGGCTTGCTGCTGGCAGTTGAGCGGGTGGAAACTGTTACGCTTGCTGAAGACAAATTCCGTACCTGCACACGTATCTATGCCAGCCATGCGGCCTACTTCCCGGAGGGTTTGAGCGAATACCAGCATGCCATGGGTGCCACTGAATCTGACGCGATACTTGAAGGTTTGCGTACCTGGGCCAGGATGGACTTATTGGTATTGCAGGATGCTACCCGCGAGCAGCCTTTGAATTGCACAGTCATAGAAATGAACACCAGCGCTGAGGCGGCAGAAGGCCGCAGTTTTCGCCAGGTAATATTGGGCCCAGTCGCCCATCTCGCCAGCCTGCCCGCGCCCAAGAAAAAAGAAGAACATCCATTTTGCCCATGCTGCCTGTTTACAGAAAGCATGCCGGCTTTTCATGATCTGTTGCAGACCAGTGATTTCATCGGCATACGCTTGTTTGCCTCGCGTGATAACGAAGGCAAGCTGGCTGCTGATTGTCGTGTCAATGGCGAAGATTTTTTGCCTGCGGTCGAACACCTGAAACAATATGCAGAAAAATGGCCGCAGCGCGGACTGGAATTCCGCAAGCAATATGTCGTTGTCAGGACCAGCGGACATAGCGTCAATCAAGCGCAACTTGTGCAATCCGGCAAGGTGCAGCCTTGATGCCGGTTCGTCAAGTCAAATGGCGGATGTGATACATTAGAAATAAGCATTCACTATGCGTCACCAATTAACTATCAACGAGTGAGGAATATTATGTACCGTAGCTACTTCAAGGGACAATGGAGTGAAGGCAATACGCCACTGTTTGGCGCCATGGATAATGCAGTCTGGCTGGGTTCCTCAGTGTTTGATGGTGCGCGTTCCATTCGCGGCCTGACGCCAGACTTGCGTTTGCATCTGGCCCGCGTCATACAATCAGCCCAGCGCCTGGGTTTGCAATGCCCATACAATGTCGATGAACTCGAAGCATTGTGCCGTGAGGGCATCGCCCTGTTTCCGGCGGATGCCGAGCTGTATATACGTCCGCTGGTATTTGGCACTGACGGTTTGCTGATCCCTGAACCTTCAACTACGGGCTTTGCGCTGACTTTGTTTGATGCACCCATGCCGGCATTTTCCGGTTTCTCTGCCTGCCTGTCCAGCCTGCGTCGTCCCGATCCTTCCATGGCGCCGACTGATGCCAAGGCTTCCTGCCTGTATCCAAATTCCACCAGAGCCTTGCGCGAAGCCAAAGAGCGTGGTTTTGACAATGGCGTGGTCTGTGACATGCATGGCAATGTGGCTGAATTTGCCACTGCCAATCTCTTCTTCGTGACTGCTGATGATGAGATTGTCACACCTGTGGCAAACGGCAGTTTCTTGTCCGGCATTACCCGCGCCCGCGTTATTGGTTTACTCAAGGACGATGGCAAGCAAGTGTCCGAGCGCACTGTAAAACCGGAAGAATTGCTGGCAGCCAAAGAGATTTTCAATACAGGTAATTTTGCCAAGGTAACACCTTGCACCAGATACGAAAGCCGTGAATTGCCTATAGGTGTAGTGGCGACACGTGCCCGTGATCTGTATTTGCAATTCATGCAAAATACCTGATTCGCATCCTGACCCAGACTGAACGACAGATCGATGCTGAAGCGCATACATCATGTAGCCATCATATGCGCTGATTATCAGGTGTCCAAGGATTTCTATACCCGGATTCTGGGCTTGAGCGTTATTGCTGAGACCTATAGGCCAGAGAGAGCTTCATTTAAGCTTGATCTGGCCTTGCCAGACGGTTCGCAAATAGAATTGTTTTCCTTCCCTGATGCGCCACCCAGGGTATCCCGGCCTGAGGCACTGGGTTTGCGTCACCTGGCATTTGAAGTCGATGATGTGTCAGTCTGTAAAGCGATGCTGGAGGCAAAGGGGCTGGAAGTGGAAGATATCAGGCTGGACGAATTGACAGGGCGGCGCTTTGTCTTTTTTGCTGACCCTGATGACTTGCCCCTGGAGTTGTATGACGCTTTGCCTTGATAGATTTGCCAGGCAATATGAAGAAAGCATGAGTCGAAAAAAACCGGGGAATGAGATTCCCCGGTTTTTTTGACATACTCTGATTTACTTCAGGAACTGCTCATTCCCGACCATACCGATCTTGGTCACACCAAGACGCTGTGCCGCTGCCATGACCGCAGCCACAGACTTGTAAGGCACAACAGCAACCGGACGCAGATGAATCTCTGGCTGGTTTGCTGCAGGCATCGCTGCCGATTCAGCCAACTTCGCTTCCAGCTGTGCATGATCGACTGCCGTACCATTCCAGGACACCGTTCCATCAAAATCGACGTCGATATTCACCACCACAGGCGGTGTAGTTGGTGGCGGTGGGTTACCTGTCGGCATATTCAGGTTCACTGCGTGATTCTGAATAGGAATGGTAATAATCAACATGATGATCAATACCAGCATGACGTCAATCAGCGGCGTCATGTTCATTTCTATCATCACTTCCGGATCGGATGATCCTCCGCCGGAACCAATTTGCATACCCATAATGCTTCCTTCATGAGTTATTTACTCGCATAACGAATAATTCGATAGCTGAATAAAAAATCAAACTTCAAGACCAAAATCTATACCACAGAGACACGGAGTCACAGAGGAAAACCACAGAGAAAACCTTTTTAATACATGCTGCTTGTAATGACCAAGTGAAATGGTCTGTGATCAGTTTCAGCAACAAGATTTTCCTCTTGCCTTTCTCTGTGTCTCAGTACCTCTGTGTTGAGAGGTCTTGCTTTGAGGTGCGCACAGCGCACCCTACTGTCTTAGTTCCGTGGTGGCGGTTCAATCACGAAGCCGACCTTGGCGATACCGGCACGTTGTGCCGTCAGGATACTTTTGCCAATAAACTCATAGCGGGTATTCTGATCTCCACGGATATGCAACTCCGGTTGCGGGATCTTGACTGCTTCTACCTTGAGCTTTTCAAACAGGGCATCCGTGCCTGCCAGCGGCTTCATGCTGCCGTTCCAGTACAGATCACCATCCTTGTTCACCGACAGGGTGATGTTTTCCGGTTTGGTTTTGTAAATCACGTTGGTTTCTGCCGGTAATTTCAGCTTGACCGTATCTGTAATCACCGGGGTGGTGATCAGGAAGATGATCAGCAATACCAGCATGACGTCGACCAGCGGGGTGGTGTTGATGGTGCTGTTGACTTCGTCTTCACCATCTCCATCATTACCAATTGCCATTGCCATAATGTGTTCTCTTTCGATGTTACGCTTTAACCCTTAAAACCTCTCAACACAGACACACAAAGATCTCTTTTCTCTGTGGTGCAGCAGGGGTTTCGAGTGGCATGCCACTCGCCTGCGGAACGAAGACTTCTTGCAAGAAGTCTTTCCTTCCTCTGTGCCTCTGTGTTGAGAGGTCTTCGGGTGTTAATCAGTGATTACTAATTACTTCTTAGCAGCTGTTTTGCCCATATTGCCGGACAGGACAACGGAGTGCAGATCAGCGGAGAAGGCACGGACTTCTTCCATGGCGCTCTTGTTGCGACGGACCAGGAAGTTGTAACCCAATACAGCAGGAACAGCGACAGCCAGACCAATCGCGGTCATGATCAGCGCTTCACCAACAGGACCGGCTACTTTGTCGATCGATGCTTGACCGGACATACCAATCGCTGTCAGCGCATGGTAAATACCCCATACGGTACCGAACAGACCAACGAACGGTGCTGTGGAACCAACTGTCGCCAGGAAGGCCAGGCCGTCTTGCAGGCGGCTTTGAACTTTATCAACAGCGCGCTGGATGGACATGGAGACCCAGGTGTTCAGATCGATTTGTTCGAGCAGCGCGCCTTCATGGTGTTCTGTGGCTTTGATACCAGAGTCAGCGATGAAGCGGAATGGGCTGCCTTCTTTCAAAGAGGCGGCACCGGCTTGGACAGAGGCTGCTTTCCAGAATTTGGAACGGGCATCTGTGGCTTGGCCGGACAGTTTGACCTGGTCAATGATTTTGGTGATGAGGATGTACCAGCTGCCCATGGACATGATGACCATGATGATGAGGGTGCCTTTGGCAACGAAGTCACCAGTTTTCCAGAGAGCATCGAGACCGTATGGGTTTTCTACCATTTCTTTGGCAGCTGCAGGTGCTGCTGGGGCGCCAGCGTCTGCTGGAGCGGCTGGTGCCGGGGCTGCGTCAGCAGCAGGGGCTGGTGCGGATGCGGCAGCGGAGGCGGATTCCTGTGCAGAAACAGGGGCGACGGCAACGGCGGCTGTCAAGGCCAGGAGTGTTGCAGCCAGGAATGCGGAGAAACGGGTTTTCATTGAGGTGCTTCCTTTTAACAAAATAAGGTTGGTATTGCTTACTGCTGTTTTTATTTACTGCTGCTTTAAGATTTAATTTTTCATTAAACTTGCTTTGTGCCGTCAAGAAGCCTGTGCGGGCGTAGCGAGCAAGTTCAGGTTGAGTTAAGAAGCGCAACCGTACGGATGTACGGTGACGAACTTGCAAAAATCTGCAGGCTCAAGCTGGGCTTGCGCAGTAGCCTGCGCAGGTTTCGACTACTCTAACTTCCATACATACTGAACCTTGGCCCAGGTCTGTTGTGGTTTGCCATCGACGGTACCTGGTTTGTTTTTGCAGGAACCTGACATCAACTGGGATTTAACCGCATTGTCGAGACCGCGGAAGCCGCTGGATTTGTCGATCTTGACGTCGGCAACAGAACCATCTGCACCAATCAGGACGGACAACAGGACGGTGCCGGTTTCTTCATTACGCAGGGAGGCACGCGGATATTCCGGTTTGCATCCACCGACGTTGAAGTCGATCACGCCTGGTATCGTGACGGGACCTGTGGCCTTGGTTTCTGCAACTGGTGCAGGTGGGGCCTGGGTCTTGGTGAATGTCGGGTTTTCTGGCTTGACATTCGATACCGCTGATATCGCTGGCTGTTGCTGAACCGGCTGCTGGACCTGGACTTCCGGTGGCGGAATGAACGGTGGCGGCGGGGCCAACAATTTTGGCGGTGGCGGCGGCGGGGTGTCTGGCGGTGGTGGCGGTGGCTTCACTTCTTCTACCAGCTTGACTTCTGCTGGCTTGATCACCACTTCCATCGCTTTGCGCGCCAATCCAGATACCAGGGCATATACCACCAGTACGTGAAATGCGATAACCAGCCCCAAGCCTACAAACTTCTTCCCCGGCTCTTGCTGGCGATTTGAAAAATCCATTCCGGCTGTCTCCTCGATCTTAGAATATGAAGGCGGTAATAATAACCGCTGTTGGTGTTAAATTTGCGTTTCTTGGCTGAAAACTTTTCATATTTTTTGTAGCAAGCATATGAATCCCTGTTTTAAATAATCTGTACTGCCTGATTTGTACCCCGTCGAGCGCAATTTCCTTGTGCATTTCATCTTCAAAACAGTCAAGCAATAAGCAATATCTGAACCATGTATAAGGCCGGCTTTTGCATCAATAAGGCATCTGTATGGATAAACTTTGCACTGCATGATGCCTGTTGCGCACTAAAACCAAGATTGCACTCATGAAGCCGTGCTCCAAAAAAGATATTACTGTGTTGTAGTTGCCTTCCTATTGTCCTACAAAGACCACGGCACTCAGAGCGGGAATTGTAAACCGCCCGCTGATACTCTCATACTTCGCTTCTGCTGCCACACGTTTATCTGCTGCTTGTGTAAGCAAATGTGTAGGATGCAATTGATAGCTGCGCTGGCTTTGTCCGTCTATGGTTAATGATTGCGTCTGTGAGCTGATATTGATGAAATACATGACATAGTCAAAGTTTGCCCCTGCCAATTGCCTGCCATCCAGATGCGCTGCTATCAGCAAGGGATTTTGCGTGGGACCTGTATTATAGAAATGCAGGCGCTGTGCGATATCGGACGCTGTCGATAATCTGAACAGGCTGGAACTGGCCCTGATCTGCAATAAATCACGGAATTGATCGCGACTATAGGCAATATCTGCGCGGGTCGGTTTAATATTCGTCTGCTTCAGTGCCGCCTTGATGTAAGGGTAAAACTGGGCATTGTCTTTTTCTGGTGGCAAGCCTGTCGCGAAATAATTGTCGCCATAGCTCCAGTCCAGCCGGTTAAACCAGTCACCGGAATTGAAGCTATTGCTGTCCATAGACTTGGAGCGCAGGATATCGACGCCCGCATGGTAGTAGGCCACACCCTGGCTGAACGCTGTTGTTGCCAGGGCCAAAGCCTGAATGCGGGCGCGGTCTGCGCTGCTGGTGTCCAGCGGCAGGCGATAGGCATTGATGTCGAACAGGGTCTGGTTGTCGTGGTTCTCTACATAGTTGACGACTTCTCCAGGCTGGCTGGCATAGCCTGCAGGCTGACCAGCATAATCGATGTCCTGTAACTGCCTGGTCTTGCCATCAAAGGTCTGCATGCTGAAGTTGCGTACTGAGCCTGCCAGGCCCAGCCTGAGCATGTCGGCTGCGCGCAAAAGATCCTGCTGTGGCCTGGCCTTGTCGGCCAGGGCGTTTGGCATATAAAACAGGCCATTGATGTAACCCTGGTTTTTCACTATGCCTTCGCCTGCATCGCCATGGCCGCCACCGCGTATGGCATCGCGGGCGCGGTCGCTGAAGCTGCCTATGCCACTGCCATTCAGTGATAGCTGCGATGCCTGGACAAAGCGCTTGCCGTCCGCAATTTCACCAAAATTCCAGCCTTCCCCGAGGAACTGAATCTGGCGTCCGGTTTCTCGTAACAACCTGGCTTGCATGTCTTCCATTACCTGTCTGGGTTGGTGTCCCATCAGATCAAAACGGAAGGAGTCAATTTTGTAATGCTGTGCCCACAAGAGTACAGAATCGCTCATCAGCTTGGCCATCATGGCATTTTCTGTGGCGGTATTGTCGCAGCAGGTGGAGCGTTCTATTTGTCCGAGCTGGTTCAGGCGCTGATAGTAGCCGGGGACGATGCGGTCCAATACTGAGTAGGCAGTTTGTCCGGCCCCTGCAGTATGGTTGTAAACCACGTCCATGCCTACGCGCAAACCTGCCTTGTGCAAGGCCATGACCATTTTCCTGAATTCGATGATGCGCCTGGCTCCATCGCTGGCATCGGTGGCATAGCTACCCTCGGGCGCATTATAGTGATAGGGCTCATAACCCCAGTTATAACAATCTTTGTCGGCATATTGCGTAGCGATTTTTTGTTGTTCTTCGCCATCGGCTTTGCCCTTGATGACGGGTGTCTGGCAACCTGCTTCTGCTACCGTGGCAAAGTCAAAGACAGGGAGTAAATGGATGTCTGTCATACCCGCTGCGCTCAGAGCTTGCAAATGCCGCATGCCATTCGAGTTTGTTTCGCCAAAGGCCAGGTACTTGCCACGCCAGGCAGGTCTCACCGTTGTGTCATTGATGGAAAAATCCCGTACATGCAATTCATAGACTTGCATGTCGATCTGATTTTTTACTTTGGTGTTTGGCGTTTGCTCGTCCCAGCCCAGGGGTTTTAATTTGCTGGAAGACAGGTCAGCGATATAACTGCGCTTTGAATCTGTCGTCAGGCTGATGGAGTAGGGGTCGGTAACGCGATTACGCACCAGGCCCCTGCCTGGCACGTAAACATCGATCAGGTAGGTGTAATACTTGCCGGATAAATCCACCCCGGCACTGGCCTGCCAGTTGCCTGTATCGGTATCGGATTGCATGGGCAGTATGTTTGTAGATTTGGCTTTGCCATCTGGGTATAGACAAATCGAAACCCGTTGCGCCGTCGGTGCCCAGACCCGGAATTGTGTCTGCGTTTTATTGGTGGCTGCTGCCTTGCGAATGCTGGCGCCGTAATCATTGAGGCTGCCTGCTGTCTTGTATAAATCATCGAGCGCACCTGCAATTTGCAAGCCCGTGTAATCAATAACCCGGCCTTCATTGTCTTCTGCGACGACCATTACTTGGGATTGCTGCAATGAGCGTAATTCTTGCAAACTGATATGTGCAAGTTCATATACCTTGCCCGATCCGATATAGGCAAAGCGTTTCGCAATACCACTGTCTAGTGTCGCGTCTGATGCGGTCAGTGAAGCTACTTCATCAAAGCCGCTTGGTTTAGTGCCCTTGCTGAGTTTGAGTTGAGCTGTCCTGGAGATGTATAGCCTGACTTTGCTGTCCGCTGCCAAGCCAGGCCAGCGTATTAACTTGCTGGAAAGCCAATAGGCACGTGCTTCTGTAGCTGGCATCGCGGCTGGCGATAATGTGCTCTCAAATGGACCTGCATTGCATGCAGCAAGGTCTGTGTCTGGCGCATCGCTGGCGACGGCATGGCTGCCACAAGTTGCGGCACAAGTCGCGAGTACGCACGCCAGCAAAAAGCTGAGGCGGCTCTTTGCATGTGCAATGGCTTGTTCAAAAAACAAAACAGTCTCCTGGGTAAAGCAAGCTTCTTTACTTTGATTGTAGATATGTTTGAATCACATGAAAGTAGTGTGACTACATAAATAAAATCGAGTTCACGGCTAGTTTTACCGGTTTTATTGTGGCTAAAGTCAACTTTGCGCCAATATTTTTTCAAATTCTAACCCAATAATCGCAAATTTGTTAGACATGTGCAGTTGATATATGTAGTATTGCTACATAAAATCTGATCGTGGCCTGCTTTCTTATTTCAGCTCCACTCAGGCGCAAAAAAATGAATGGTGAGATGTTGAGCAATAATCCAAAAAAATCATGCAATGCCGGCCCACGCTTGCTGGCAGACATAGGCGGCACCAATGCACGTTTCGCATTGGAAATAAATAGCCACGAATTTAATGCTATTGCTGTATTGCCATGCAATGCCTATCCTGACTTGCAATCTGCCATCGCCGCCTATTTATCCAGTCCTGAAGTGCTGGCCGTATGTCAGTCAACGGTAAAAAACGCGGCCATCGCCATCGCCAATCCTGTTGATGGCGATGTGGTGCGTATGACCAATCATCACTGGACTTTTTCCATAGAATCTTTACGGCAGGCTGCCGGGTTTGATAATCTGCTGGTCGTCAATGACTTCACCGCTCTGGCAATGGCCTTGCCGCATCTGGCTGCTAATGAGCGTGTACAGATAGGTGGCGGCCATGCCCAGCCCAATCGCGCCATAGGTTTGATCGGTCCCGGTACCGGCCTGGGTGTGTCTGGCATCATTCCCTCTGGCGGGCACTGGGTCGCATTGTCCAGTGAAGGTGGGCATGTGAGTTTTTCTCCCAGCAGTGAGTTGGAGATAGCAATTCTGCGCGAGGTCTGGAAAGAATATCCGCATGCCTCCGCTGAAAGATTGATCTCAGGCATGGGTCTGGAATTGATGTACCGCATCCTGGCGCAAATGGATAAACAGGCCGATACTGAAGCAATGAATGCAGCCGATATCACCCGTCGCGCACTGGATGGCAGTTGTGCAATCTGCACACGCACCGTCGATTATTTTTGCGCCATGCTGGGCACTATCGCCGGTAACCTGGCCATGACACTGGGAGCGACTGGTGGTGTATATATAGGTGGCGGCATCGTACCTCGTCTGGGTGAGTTTTTTACCCAGTCAGCTTTTCGCCAGCGCTTTGAAGCGAAGGGGCGCTTTGCCGATTATCTGGCACAAATACCGACTTACCTGATCACGGCAGAGTATCCTGCATTTTTGGGAGTTTCTGCAATATTGAATGAGCGGTTGTCCCTGGACGGCCATGCGGATACTTGAATGAAAAGACCATTTGTCACCCAGGCGCACAGAAGCACAGAGACATAGAGGAGGTATTGAGGGAAAAGCTTGATCTTGTCAGTAGAACTCTCCTTCATGTTTTCTCTTTGTCTTTCTCTGTGTCTCCGTGTCTCTGTGTTGAGAGGTCTTTTTTCAGGTTAATAATCAAACTTCATATCCATGAATAACTCTAACAAAGAGCAAGCAAGCGACTGGTGGCGTGATGCCGTGATTTACCAGGTCTATCCGCGCAGTTTTTCAGACAGTAATGGCGATGGCATAGGTGATTTGCCTGGTATTACTTCCAAACTTGATTACATTGCCAGCCTGGGCGTCGATATCGTCTGGATTTCGCCTTTCTTCACATCGCCGATGAAAGACTTTGGTTACGATGTGGCAGACTATTGCGATGTCGATCCCATCTTTGGCACGCTGGCAGATTTTGATGCCTTGCTCAAGCGCGCACATGAACTGGGTTTGAAGATCATGATAGACCAGGTCTTGTCGCACTGTTCGGAAGTGCACCCCTGGTTTGTGGAAAGTCGCAAGAGCCGCGACAATCCCAAGGCCGACTGGTATGTCTGGGCCAATCCCAAGGCTGACGGCTCGCCCCCCAATAACTGGTTATCCGTATTTGGCGGCTCTGCCTGGCAGTGGGATGCACGTCGTCGTCAATACTATATGCATAATTTCCTGGTCAGCCAGCCTGACCTGAATTTCCACCATCCTGAAGTGCAACAGGCGCATCTCGACAATATGCGTTTTTGGCTGCAGCGTGGTGTGGATGGTTTCCGTCTTGATGCCTGCAATTTCCATTTCCATAACCAGTCTTTGCGGGATAATCCACCCAGCCAGGTGCGTGATAACAAGACCGTGCAGGACAATAACCCTTATGGCATGCAGGCGCATATCCATGACAAGACGCAGCCAGAGAATCTGGTTTTCCTGGAAAAAATCCGCAGCTTGTTGAATGAATATGGCGCGATCGCCATCGGTGAAGTAGGGGCCGATGATTCGCTGGCAGTGATGGCAGATTACACCGCCGATGGCAATAAATTGCAGATGGCCTATAGCTTCAATTTGCTGACAGCGACGTACTCTGCTGCCTACATACGCCAGCAAGTGGAGGAATACGAAGCGCGGGTCAAAGGTGGTTGGGTATCCTGGTCTGTGGGTAACCATGATTCTGTACGCGTTATGACACGCTGGGGTGGGGCAGGAGCAACTCCGCAATTTGCCAAAATGCTGCTGGCCATGCAAATGGCCTTGAAAGGCACACCCTGCCTGTATCAGGGGGATGAGCTGGCGCTGACAGAAGCCGACATCGCCTATGAAGATATACAAGACCCGTATGGCATTACTTTCTGGCCAGAATTCAAGGGCCGCGATGGTTGCCGCACGCCCATGCCCTGGCAGGTAGATCAGGTAAATGCCGGTTTCAGTTCTGGCAAACCATGGTTGCCAGTGCCGGCGGAACATGCTGCACATGCAGTTTCTGCGCAAGATCAGAATGATCAATCTGTCTTGAATTTTGCCCGCCATATCCTGGCCTGGCGCAAAAAATATCCACAGCTTAGCCGGGGAGAAATCAGCTTCTTCGATGCCCCTGAACCTGTATTGGCGATACGCCGTGACCTGACTGGCAGCAATACTCTGTTCGCAGCATTTAATCTGGGAAATCAGTCTGTCAGTTTTAACTGGCCAGCAACTCAGAATGCAGTGCAATTGAAGGACGCTGGCTTGCCAGGGCAAGTCACCGATGGTCAGGTGGAATTACCAGCCTACGGTGCATGGTTTGGTGAGCTACTAATGAAGTAAATGTTTTGCAGAGCGCTTGACAGGGCTGCATGCTGACCGTGCAGCCCTTTTTTTTTGGTAAGACAAACTTGCAACTGTTAAGCGGGTGTTTGCGCATCAACAGAAAATTGCTTGCGATAATTGCCGGGACTGTTCGCAACGATGCGGCGGAAGTGGCGGCGCAGAGATTCTTCCGAGCCAAAGCCTGCCAGCTCAGCGATCTGTGGCAGGCTGGTCGCTGGTGACTCCAGCAATTCCTTGGCGATGGCGACGCGTTCACGTATCAGCCATTCACCTGGCGCCATACCTGTGCTGTCCTTGAAATGGCGTTGCAGCGTGCGGGTACTCATGGCTGCTTTTTCTGCCATCGAGGCCAGATTATGCGGCAGGGCGGGGTTGGATCTGACCCAGTCCATTAACTTGGCCAGGCGTGCATGTTCATCTGCGGGCATGGGGCGTGGTACAAACTGTGCCTGCCCACCTTCGCGATGTGGCGGTACCACAAGGCGCTGTGCGACCATATTGGCTACCTTCGCACCATAATCCTTGCGCACCAGATGCAGCAGCATATCCAGTCCGGCGGCAGAACCTGCTGAAGTCATGATCTGCCCCTGATCTACATACAAGGCGTTTGCCTGTACCTTGATTTCTGGATAGCGTCTTAGCAATTTTTCTGCATAGCGCCAGTGGGTAGTGACGGTTTTGCCATCGAGTATGCCAGCAGCAGCGAGGATGAACACGCCAGAGCAGATTGTACAGATACGCGCACCACGCGCATGTGCTAGGCGAATTTTGCCCAGCAAAGCTGGCGGTGGCGTTTCATCGGCATCACGCCAGCCAGGGATGATGATAGTGTCGGCCTGATCCAGCATGTCCAGGCCATGTGGCACTTCTACCGTGATACCGCCAGCGGCCCGCAATTTGCCGGGTTCCGCAGCGCAAACAGCAAAGTCATACCATTCCACACCTAGTTCCGGGCGGTTCAGGGCAAACAGTTCAACCGTGCAGCCAAATTCAAAGGTACACAATTGATCATAGGCAAGGGCGACGACAAGATGTGGTTTCATGGCATGATCTTACCGTATCTTTTGAATTGCGACATATTCTGCACTGCTAAACTGTTTATTCGCGTAGCCAGTCGCGCAATTCATAGTACCAATAGGCGCATTGTGCGGCCATCAAGCCCATACTGCCAAAGGCAGGTGGCAAGCCGTAGTGATCAAGTCCATGAGGTAAAGTATGCTTGTGAGCGATAGCCTGCGCCACGGCTTCGCCAGCCAGCCAATTTGTGGCATCTTGTGCTGGGCATAGCTCATCAGGCCGCTCCACGCATATTCGACCTTTGTTCCAGCCAGTTGCGGATACACCTTGAGCATATCTCCATACAGTAAATCAGCGACTTCGGCGGGCTGCCTGTCGCGTATGGAAATCCGCCCGCCCCAGAGCAGGCGGCTGCCTGCCAGTGGCCGGTAATAATCAAAAGCAAAGCGGGTATCATAAACCGCAGCGCCGGTTTGCATGGCGCTTGCCAGTTTGTCGCCCAGTTTTTCAGTCGTCATGACATAGGTGGCGATGGGCAGTACCGAGCGCCCCAATTGTGGATAAAGTTTTTCTATGTAGCCGCCACAACAGGCGACCACGTGTCGTGCTTTCACCGAGCCATTTGCAGTACGTACGATCTTTTCAGCACTAGCGGCATCGATTGCGCGTACGCGGCTGCGCTCGTGAATGCGTACAGCCCCGGAACTCAAAACCCTGGCCAGGGCCTGGGCATATTTCAGCGGGTGGAAATGAAATGCATTTTGCTCATGCAGGGCGCCAAAATAACGCTCAGTATGCAATACTGCACGGGTCTGTTCCCGCGACCACGGTGTCCAATCGACTTCAAATTCGCGCAGCATGAAATCTCTTTGTTGCTGGAGTTTTTTTGCATCATCAAACCAGTTGGCGAGCAAGACACCGTTATCGTTGACGTCGCATTCCATCTGATGTTGCGTGATGCGTTGGCGTATCAGCGCAACTGCATCCAGCGTCAATTGATACAGCTTGCGCGCAGGCTCAAGGCCAACTTGTTTGATCAGGCTTGCATTGTCAAGGCTGAAACCGCCAAACACAAAACCGCCATTGCGGCCAGAAGCACCGTGGGCTATCGCCTCAGCTTCCAGCAAGACGATATTGCTGACGCCACGCTCCAGCAAGCCCATTGCCGTCGCCAGACCAGCAAAACCACCACCGATGATGCAGACTTCGCAAGCCAAGTCTTCTTGCAGAGCTGGATAGTCAATAGTAGCTGCGCTTGCCTGATAAAAAGTTTGCTGTAAATTTTCTTGGAGGATCATAAGCGCTTGCAGCGACAGAAAAGCCGTCAAATTACACGCAATAGCTGTTTCAAGGCAAGCTGGTGCTTTAATCTGCACATGTTTACTTTTGTTTTATTGCCAATTACACTAAGTTGATAAACATCTTCTCAGCGTCGATGTAAATCTGCTTCGGTCGTTAATCCCAGCAGCCAGGTCTGATGTTCCGCATCTCGCTACAAGCGCTAGTCGCTGGTATTGGTGGGGATTGGCAGGTATTGAACAGGCAGGCGCGCGTGGGCGGCTTCTATGAACACTCAACAATATTTTCCTGGTTTATCACATGCGTAAATTGCCAGCACGTTATGCCGGATTGGTCATGCCCTTCCTTTTATCAATACTGATGACCTTTATTGTCTCTTTCATCAGTACCTTGCGCAGTGTTGGATTAGTGGATCATTTCTTGCAAATCTGGATGGGTTCCTGGGCATTGTCCTGGGTATTTGCGTTTCCCACCTTGTTGCTGGTTTTGCCCCTGGTCAGGCGTATGACCAGCATGCTGGTTGAGACACCGGGTTAAACCCGACTTGTTTTCTTGCATAACTCTGCTAGCCTGAGTTTGAAGGACACTGCGGACAGATAGAAACATCTGCTTACAAGTAATTACTATTTATCACGTACAAATTATTGCGAATTTTATATTATTGCTTTTTGTAAATATATTCTTTGATGGTGCATGAAATTTCATTCATTGTCTTAATTCGTAACAATGAACACCGCATTTCTACAAGTAGTACAAGACCGCAAACTTGCCAATGAACTGAGACAGGTTGCGGATGATTTCGAAATTCTTGATTTCTTCAAACAATATGGCAGTTGCTGTTTTGCGATGTCTGCCATGCTCGCGCGCATATTGTCAGAAAAAGGTTATGCTGCCAGGGTCCAGGGATGCTATGCCGAAATCAAACAAAATAACGGTGTTTTTTATATAGGTTACAAAGGTTTTGTCCACGAGCAGCAAAAAGAAGGTCATGCCGTCTGCATTGTCGATGAACAATATCTCATTGATTTTGGGCTGGGGACTTTAAGAAAGTTATATGCCGAAGATTTCAGTCATGCGCTGGCCTGTGAAATTTCAGGTGTCAGCCCTGTCCTGGGTAATCTTGATCTGGATAGTGGTGCAACAATCACCTGGCGCACAGACTGGATTTCACCCATGGTGAGTATGGAGCTGGAGCATCAGCTAGCAGTAGTAGAGCGCATATTAATCGGCTATTACGACTTCCAGAAAAACCGCATGGCCTATCTGATCAAGAAATTATTTACCGATAAAAATAATTCCCTGGCCCAACCTGGCTTGGTGAGCAGGGTTATTGCTGTTCCACAGACAAGGCGGCAAAAGCAAGACAGTGAATTGCCAGTCTTGATTGATTAAACTGTTTTTCCAACAGACTTTTTTGTCGCTAAAGCCTTGCTTTCTTTTTTCAGGGCTTTGGATACTGGGCATACTGCCTGCAAGAAACCAGCCAGCGTATTTGCCAGATTGTCTCCCTGAAGGCGGTAGAAGACAAATTGCCCGCGTTTGTCGCTGGCAATCAGTCCTGCTGATTCCAGTATGCGTAAATGCTTGGACAAAGATGGCTTGGTCATGTCGAAACGCGCAGCAATTTCTCCGGCAGACAATTCTGTCTCCGATAAATAAGCCAGAATCTTCCGGCGTGGCGTTGATGCCAGGGCTTCAAATACTTTTTCCATAATACGCAAAGACTGTTGATTACTCATCATAGCATTTTAGCTGGCGATGGTGAAGTTAATTAGATAATTAGACCTTTAGCTAAATAAGGTATATGCTTGAACCGTGAACTGAAGAAAGGCAGACAGGTATCATGGAAGCTGACAAAGACATTGCAGGCAGCACGACGGTCTATTACAACAGTGCCTGCCCAGTATGTGATGCTGGCATACGCGATCAGCGAAGGCGCATGCAGACTTGCAAGATCAAATGGGTAGATGTGCATACTGACCCTGATGCAGTAACGGAAATTAGCAGCGAGCTGGAAACCGTACGTGAGCGCCTGCATGTGCGCAATGCCAATGGCGAGCTGCTGACAGGTGAGCAGGCATTGGCTGCCTTGTGGTCGCAAACCAGTGGCCGTCGCTGGCTGGCCTGGCTGACACTAAGGCTGAGTTTTTTCACGCGGCCACTGTATAACCTTATTGCCAGACACCTGTACCGCTGGAACCGCAGGCGCGGTCACTGGTAAGACCCTGACTCGACCATCATCAATCAATTGAGAACGTCATGAGCACAATTCATACGAGAGCAAGCAATGCCGACCCAGCCGAACTGGCACGTTTCAATAGCCTGGCAAGCCGCTGGTGGGATGAGAATTCAGAATTCAAACCCCTGCACAGAATTAATCCACATAGGTTGGAATGGATAGACAGCCTGGCCCAGCTTGCAGGCAAGCTGGTATTGGATGTGGGTTGTGGCGGCGGCATTTTGGCAGAATCCATGGCACGCAAGGGTGCCAAAGTCACTGGCATAGACCTGGCTGATAAACCCTTGCAAATCGCCCAGTGGCATGCGCAAGGCCAGGATGTGGATGTGCATTATGCCAAAAGCAGTACCGAGGCATGGGCCGGGCAACATGCTGGACATTACGATGTCATTACCTGCATGGAAATGCTGGAGCATGTGCCATCTCCCGCTGCTGTCATCCAGGCCTGTGCAGAGATGGTCAAACCTGGTGGCTGGGTATTTTTCTCAACGATCAACCGCAATCCCCTGAGTTATGCGCTGGCGATTGTGGGGGTGGAATATCTCATGCGCATCTTGCCGCGAGGTACGCATCAATATGCGCGATTTATCAAGCCGGCAGAATTACTCACCATGGCAAACGCCAGCGGTCTGGCCTTGCGGGACCAGCATGGCCTCGGTTATAACCCGCTGACCCAGCGCTTTCGCCTGCATGGTTTCATGGGGGTAGGTTATCTGCTGGCGATGCAGAAACCATTACAGGTGCAAGTTCCAGCAAGCCAGAGTAGCTGAGCAGCAAGCCCAGGCCAGGCATGACAAAGCCTACATAAAAGCGGTAACGCCCATCCTCTATGCATTTATAGGCTTGCGATTGCGGAAACAGCTTTACAGGCAAGGGTATGCCGTGCAGGTGCGCCGCAAGAACGCGCCAGCTCCAGCCGCCGCCTTCAAGAATATCTACCGTCAGGCGGAAATGCATCAGCCCTGTGCTCTCTTGCCAATAAGCATGCGGATACTGGCCATGCGGTACAAACACAGTGACCAGTTTTTCTACCTTGCCATCCGGTGTAATGAATTCTCTGGCCCAAATCAATTTCCCTGGCGCATGACTGATACTGACCTTGTAGCCTGAACGGTCGTGTGTGATCGGCACGCCAAGCTTCTTTGCCAGCCTGCGTCCCAGAAAGCCAGCCAGACCCTTGCCCAGCTTGATATCTATCTCACCTTGCAGCGTACCGCCATGAATATGGATTTGCTGTAGGAGAGGATGCAAATTGCTGAAAGACTCGCCAAACCACTCCTGAGCCGGGGTAAGAGGGTAACTCTGTCTCGTGGTTTCTGTAGTCATGCGTATCATTGTAAATCGTGCAAAGTAAGCCAGAAAAGAATATCGCTGAAACTGTCCGGTATGACTCCGATTTATCTTGATTGAGGCGTAGTAAAGTGTCAGACCAAAGGTAAAAACAGGCTTGTGCTTCTTTTTTACAGCACATGGCATTAAAATCCCGCACCGGACACATATTTTGCTGATGCGCAGGCCGTATATGGAAATGGCAGGTGCTTTGATCATCGAGTACAAAGAAGCAAGTACAAGCAAGCACAAACAAATAAGTACAAATAAGTAAGCACAAGAGAAAGTACAAAACATGGTTTTTAGTACGGTTAGTTTTTTATTCTATTTTTTACCGATCTTTCTCGTCTTGTATTTTGCATTGCCGTTTCGTCATATCCGCAATATTGTCTTGCTGCTCGCCAGCCTGATATTTTATGCTTGGGGAGAGCCAAAGAACCTGCCCTTGTTATTGATTTCCATCCTGCTCAATTACTTGTGCGGGCTGGGCATGGGCCGGGTGCAAGAAAAAGGTGGTACAGGAAAGTCCATCTTCATCGCAGGCATAGGTTTTAATCTGCTCTTGCTGGCCTACTTCAAATATTTCAATTTTGCGCTTGATAGTCTGTATGCCGTGCTGAATGGTGTCGGCATCGTCATGCCCAAGGCAGAGGCAGTCACGCTGCCGCTGGGTATTTCTTTCTTTTCCTTCCATGCGATTTCTTATCTGGTGGATGTCTATCGCAAGAAAACGGCGTATGAAAAGAATCTGTTTGCCCTTGCCATGTATATCACCATGTTCCCGCAATTGATTGCCGGGCCCATCATTCGTTTCTCCACCATCGCCAGGCAATTGCATCAGCGTCACCATACTGTGCGCAGGGCGGAGCTGGGGATCAAGATTTTTATTCTCGGTCTCGCCCAAAAAGTCTTGATCGCCAATAGTGTGGCCTTGCCTGCTGACCAGATATTTTCACTGGCACCAGAGGCTTTGGGGCTGGCCAGCGCCTGGCTGGGCATCACCTGCTATACCCTGCAAATCTATTTTGATTTCTTTGGGTATTCGAATATGGCGATAGGCCTGGGCCTGGTGACTGGCTTTACGTTTCCGCGCAATTTCAATTATCCCTATGTCGCGCAATCTATCACTGAATTCTGGCAACGCTGGCACCTGAGCTTGTCGCGCTGGTTCCGTGACTATCTGTATATACCTCTTGGTGGTAATCGTGGCTCCAGTCTTGCCACTTACCGCAATCTGTTTATCGTGTTTTTCCTGTGCGGGCTCTGGCATGGTGCAAGCTGGACCTTTGTGGCCTGGGGCCTGTATCACGGCGCTTTTCTGGTACTGGAGCGTAGCGGCCTGCAAAAAGTGCTGGCAGCTTTGCCAAGGGTATGCAGGCATGTGTATACGATACTGGTGGTGATGGTGGGCTGGGTGTTTTTCCGTTGCGACAGTTTTGCCCAGGCCCTGCATTATCTGCAGGCCATGGCAGGCGGCATGCCTGCAGACAATGCAGTCGCGCCTGTCATGAGCTTTATGAATGGTACGGTCCTCACGTCCCTGTGCATGGGTATCCTGGTGTCTGTTCCCCTCATGCAGACACTGAATAAGCCACTGGCACCCGTCAGGATGATTGCACCTGTTGTTAGCCTGACGCTGTTTGTCTTGTCGGCAGTCAGCCTGGCGACCGGGGCTTACAATCCCTTTATTTATTTCCGTTTCTGAGACTGGAAGCTAAAGATGAAATCATCCAGTCCAGCCACATCATCCAATGCCTATAAAAAACGTCTTTATAGCAGGGTAATCTTTATTTTTGCTTTCTTTGGTTTGTTGATACTGCCAGCCCTCATTCACCTGAGTGGCAAATGGCAGGGTAGTAACACGGAAAATCGCGTCCTGGCAAGCGCACCGGTATTACCGGCGAACATGGCAGATATGTTGAAATTTCCAGTCGCAGTCGATGCCTATCTGAATGATCACTTTGGTCTCAGGAGTCAACTGGTGGCATGGAATAACAGCCTGCGTTATCACCTGCTCGGCGATATCAATGCCGTGCAACTGACTGCAGGCAAAGATGGCTATATCTTCTTTAACTCCCATGCTGCCAATACCCCTTTGGGCATGGTACATTTTCTGTGCGGTAAAAATGTGACTGCGCAAGACCGTGTCGGCATGGTAGAAACTGCATCCGGCTTCATGCAGGCAGCTTTACAGACCAAGGCCGATAGTTACCTGCTCATGGTGCCTACCAAACCCATCGTCTATGCAGAAAAAATGCCAGACTGGTTGCAAAGCCAGTGCAAGCTATATACCCCACCTTGCCAGGCGTGATTGCCAGCCTTGATCAAAAACCAGGCCTGGCAGGCAGAGTGATCTATCCCTTGCCCGAGATGCTGGCGCTCAAGGCCAAAACCGAAGTGTATCCAAAAAATACTTTTCACTGGACAGGCATGGGCCCGCAAGCGCTGGCGCAATGGCTGTCTGAAAAATATTTTAAACATCCGAGATTGAGCACGCTATCTGCGCAGTTGCATGCCCGGCCCTCAGACATCCAGCAGTTCCTGCCAGGTGTCACACTGAACGTGCCAACCAGGGAACCCGACTATGCCCAGGCAGGTATTACTGCTTGCGCAGGAGTTCCCTGCTTCCCTGAGTGGAAGGGTGTGGCTGCCTCGCTGGGGGATGTCAGCCGATACCGGCATGATAAAAAACAGGGACCAAGACTGTTATTGATCTCGGATTCCTTTGGTCATGGCATCGCCGGTTTTTTTGCCGAATACTATGGCGAGGTCTGGCATCTGTCCATGAATAATATCAATCTGCTGACAGAGGCTGAGCGGGCCAGTTTGAAAAAAATTGTTTTTGAGGATTATGCGCCTGACCAGGTACTCTATGTATTTCATGATGCAGCCATCTCTTATTTTGAAAGAGCACCAGCTCAGCTTTTGAACGCAAAAAAATAAAACCCCTTGCCTCCTGATAGCCTTCATTGCCAGGTGCGGCAGAAGCTTTTGTGCACCTGCATTTCCGCGAGTCCTACAAGCTTGCGGTCCACTGTCCTATATCTGAGGACCACCGCCGCTGTTACGATGCATCCCATGCCTGAATGATACAAAATCAGTGTGTCAAAGACTGACGAGGCAACACTGTCAGTCACAGACAATTGATGTAGTAAATGCAGGCATCTAAAGCAAGTCTTCCCATCTGGCATATAAAAACAGGTGAAATCCTCAACAAGGAGTATAAAAATGAATAGCTTAGTTAAAAAAATCACGGGTATTTTTCTGGCAAGCATGATGGTACTGATGGTTGGTTGTGCTTCAACTGCCAAACAGGAAAGCGCAGGCGAGTATATTGATGACACTGTCATCACTACTAAAGTCAAGGCTGCCATCGTCAATGAGCCAACATTGAAAGCAAGTGAAATCAATGTTGAAACTTATAAAGGCATAGTCCAGTTAAGCGGTTTTGTTGCCGACCCGGCTTCATCCAGCAAGGCCGTCAGCGTGACGAGCGAAGTCAAAGGCGTTAAGTCGGTCAAAAACGACATACGCATTAAATAATCAGTTGATGGCCCGCGGGCTCTGTGCAGACCAGCACAGAGCCCGCGCCATTCTGTAAGAGTACAAGAGCCGGTAAATCACAGGTGATTCAAATAAGCCTGCACCTTGCGGTTCTGCGCTTGCCGGCAATTACGTGAAAGCCAGACGTGATTGTCATCTGCTCCACAAACAGCTAGCTTAATTGTTTAACTGATTGTGGAGTTTTTTTATTTGTGTTCGCTAACACACTGAAGTGTTTATTCTCTCCGCATAAACTGAATTTACTTTGATCCGGCAGCAACAAGGCAATGTTACTTATTGGTGATGATGCAAAGCCGGATACAAGTAATTTTTGTAGTCCCCTTTTTATACAGGAGCTTCATGATGAATTCAGATCAAGTCAAAGGCGCAGCAAAAAAAGTAGCAGGTAAAGTCCAACAAGAGGCAGGCAAGCTGGTCGGTAGCAAGGAGCAGCAAGTCAAAGGAGCCGCCAAGCAGGTAGAAGGCAGCATGCAAAAAGCGATTGGTAATATCAAGGAATCATTGAAAGAAAATCACAAGCATTAAGCGCCTGACGCTACCAAGGTTTGAGCACCAGGCTGTATGGTGCTCAGGCCCGGAAAACTCACTGCGAGCACCACGCAAATCGCTAATTCAATAAGCAGAATAATTCAAATGAATGGACAAAAGCGATGGATGTACCTTTACCCAATTTACCCGCTGATAGTGGAGGCACTGGCAGCACGGGCAACACTGGCAGCAATGACGTCAGTCTGGCTGCTGAGATTGCTGCGCCTGAAATCAGAGCATCTGCCGCCACTGACACCTCATCGCAACTGATCCCCGGCATTCATGTTAACGCCCGTGGCCTTGCCCTGACCATACTGGCAACGGTCGCTTTCGTCTTCGCCCTGCGTGTCGCGCAACGCTTTTTCATTCCATTGACATTCGGGATACTGATTGCCTATACCTTGTCTCCGTTGGTCGATGCATTACAACGCCTGCGTTTACCGCGCGCGATTTCTACGACTCTGGTCATGGTCAGCTTGCTTACTATCATCGCTACACAGGTCAATTCACTGCATACAGAATTTGACGCCATACTTGACCAGTTGCCGGTAGCAACCCGCCAGTTTTCCAATGAAATGAGCAAGCTGAAGCTGGGTCAGGCTGGCTTCATGCAAAAGATGCAGACAGCTGCGACAGAAATAGAAAAGGCAACCAGCCAGGCAACTACAGGCAACCAGCCCAATGTGAAGAAGGCAGTTGCCAGTGAAACTCCGGTACTGAAGTTGCGTGAGCTCTTGTTGGCTGGGTCCTTAGGCGTCATGGACTTGCTGGGGCAGACGGTCATGATGTTGTTTCTTGTTTTCTTCCTCTTGCTGTCAGGCGATAAATTCAAAAGAAAACTGGTCAAGATTACCGGTCCGTCACTGACACACAAACGTATCACCGTACAGATACTCAGCAAGATCAATACTTCGGTACAGCAATACATGTTCATGCTGCTGATTACCAATGGCTTGCTGGCCTTGTTGACCTGGATAGCATTTCACCTCATGGGCCTGGACAATGCCGGTGCATGGGCGGTCACGGGCGGCCTGCTGCATGTTATTCCTTATTTCGGGTCGATGTTAATGGCGCTGGCAGTCTGCCTGGTCGCCTATGTGCAGTTTGGTACTATTTCCATGGCACTGCTGGTGGCTGGTGTTTCCATAGCGATTGCGGCACTGGTAGGCACAGTGGTCACCACCTGGATGACAGGTCGCATCACCCAAATGAATACAGCCGCAGTCTTTATCTCATTGCTATTCTGGGGTTGGTTATGGGGTGCCTGGGGTTTGCTGCTGGGCGTGCCTATTATTGTGGTTGTGAAAGTCGTTGCCGAGCATATAGATGGCATGCAAGCCGTCGCAGAGTTATTGAATGAATGAGATGTTCGTTTTCGGGATCTGCAGTTTGCATCAGTCTTTCAGACATAAAAAAGCCATTCCTCGCTGGAATGGCTTTTGCATTATCAAACCAGTCATTGCAACCGATTGTGTAAACTTAGTTGCGATAGACGTGATTGTCTTTTACGTATACCTGGGCACCGACGCGCAGATCGGCAATATTATCCTGGATAATGCTTTGATAGACGCCATTATCCAGTCGCACACTGATCTGGTATGCCTCGCGTAACTGCTGGTTGCGATTATTTTTTCTATATTGTTACCGACGATGGCACCACCGACTACCCCGGCAGCCGTGGCCGCAGCATTACCCAGCCCGCCACCCACCTGATTACCCAGGATACCACCAACGATACCGCCGACTACAGCACCAGCACCAGGCCCTTTTTTCTCGTTGCTGACCTGTACTACCTGAATTGATTCAATCACGCCATAGCGGCCATAAGTTGCCTGAGAGGCTGGCACCCCGGTCATTGCAGATGGCGGGCTGCTGCCGCAGCCTGTGAGCATGGCCGAAGCAACAAGTGTTGCGGCGATGGCAGTTTGCTTGCAGATGTTCATGATCATTCTCCACTGTTGTGATGCAGATCATCTTAAATTTCACATCTCTACTTGTCAGTGCGTTAGCGCACCTTCACTTGCATGCTGAAACCATGCGGCATGGCAACTCCCTTGTAGGACAAGTCCGACACAGTGCAGCGTGTTCAGCGTACAAACGACTGCCAGACTCTCTGATGCCAGTTTTGCGGATAACAAACTAAAGTGTAATCAGCTTGAAAGTCATCGGGAAAATCTTGAAAAAAAACCGGTGTCAATGTCATGAAAATGAATTTTGTACCAAAGCTATCTCAGGTGCAGGACGAAATTGGATGTCTTTGAAAAGAGGAACAAAAATGAATATCACGCAAACACAAGTTTCTATGACCGCACATCCATCGCTGATTTCCGGTGGTACTTTGCATCGCAGGTATTCAGTTGATTATGCACCGGCAGCCGCAACTGATGTCGGCCTGCTCGATGAAACCATGCAGAACGACATCCTCGCTGCTTTGCCTGAAGATGAACTGGCGTTCCTCCTGCCGCACCTGGAACTGGTGCATCTGCCATTTGATAAAGAACTGTATGAGTATGGGGCCAAGCTGTCCCACGTGTATTTTCCTACTACTGCCGTCGTGGCCTTGCTGTACGTACTGGCTGATGGTGATGTTACAGAAATCGGCGTGACTGGTCACGAAGGCTTGCTGGGCATTTCTGCCGTCATGGGTGAACGTGCCCTGGGTACGGCCATGGTGCAATGTGCTGGTGACGCCTATAAACTTAAAGCCTCAGTATTGAAAGAGGCTTATGCAAGGGGCGGAAAGCTGCAGCAGATACTGATGCGTTATACCCAGGCCCTGTTTGCCCAGATGGCGCAAAATTCTGTCTGTGGCCGCCATTATTCGATAGACCAGCAATTATCACGCTGGTTGCTCGACAGGTTGGACCGCCTGCATTGCAATGAAATCAAAGTCACCCAGGAGATGATCGCCAATATGCTCGGTGTACGTCGCGAAAGCGTGACAGAGGCCGCCGGTAAATTGCAGCACGAAGGCCTGATCCAGTACAAGCGAGGCAATATCACCATGCTCGACCGTGAAGGCCTGGAAATGCATGCCGGTGAATGTTATCGCGTCTCCAAACAAGAGTTTGACCAGATACTCTCCACTGCCATGGCACGCTAATGTAATGGATGCACAGGCTTATCAGCCTGATTGATCTGGCCAGGCTGTTCAAGAAAAATCGACATCCCGTTGCGCAGGCAACGGGATTTTTTCATGCCTTGAATGGAATAAATGCCTCGACCACGGTGCCAATATTTTTCTCACCAGGTTTGACAGAGAAACTGCCGCCCAACAGCAGGGCACGTTCACGCATGCCCAGGATGCCATGCGATTTTGGTTTGGTGAAGGCTTCTTTCTGTATGCCTATGCCATTGTCCAGAACCTGCAGCCACAAACCCTTGTCGGTACGTTTCAGGCTGATCTTGACCTCGGTAGCCTGCGCATACTTGATGACGTTGTTCAGCGATTCCTGGGTAATGCGGAACAAGGCTATAGACCAGGCAGGGTCTATGGTGTCGAAGTCTTCTGTAATATCGGTTACGTAAGACAAACCGGCCATTGCCGTCGCTTCTTCGCAATAGTGCTGTATGGATGCAGACAGGCCAAGGTTGTCGAGCATGCTGGGGCGCAAATCTTCTACGATGCGTCGCTTCAAATCCACCGTGTCGAGCAGGGCGCGCTTGGTTCTTTGCAATTGCTTGGCCAGTTCTGGTTCCTTGTCCTTGAGTTTTTCTGTAACGACCGAGATATCCATGCTGATCGCCGTCAGGTTTGACCCCATCTCATCATGCAATTCCCTGGCGAGTTTGGCTTTTTCTTTTTCCGATACGTTCAGCAAATGATGTGACAATACAGATAATTGTTCTGTGCGTTTTAATACTGTGCTCTCGAGATTGTCGTTGGCTATCTTCAAGGCATTTTCTATGCCGCGTTGCTTGTAAAAACTGCGGTAGATCAGACGGTAAAACAGGATCAGCACCAGCAGGGCTATGCTATTGGTCGCCGTACCAAAAAACAGGGCATCCTTGTAGTCCTTGTAAAACTTCTGTCGCCTGCTTGCCAGCACCTCGTTTTCTTCTTTTTCCATGATGATATCGAGCAGGCGGATTTCATCCATGACATCCCTGCCATCACCTACCTTGGAAATCTCGACGATGCCCGTCAGGCCAAATTCTCTATAGGTGGACATGGCAGATTCAAAGATCTTGGTTTTGCTGTTATACAGCCTGCGCAGTTCTGCCAGGTTCTTGATCTGTGCCGGATTATCTTGCAACAGTCTTTCGAGTTCCTTGAAATCACTTTCCAGTTTGGTTCTTGCTATTTCCCATGGGCGCAAATAAACCTCGTTGCCAGACATGAAATAACCACGCAAACTGCTTTCAGAATCCATGATGAGTAAATTGATATTCTTGAGCTTGTCTTTGACACTCCAGTTATGTTCTACCCAGTCATTATTGAACTTGAGTTTTTCCATGTTCTGGTAAGCTGAATAGGCATTGCCGATCAGGACGAAGAGACAGGTCACGAACAGGAAAGTGATGTACAGCGGTATCGAAGTCGATGCGTTTTTTTTCATGAAGATTCCCTCAAATAGCACCTGCAAGTGTCACGTGATTGTGGAAGAAAATCAGAATCTGTCATACAGACTCTCATTGCAGGCAGTATTGTGAGCCCTGGTTTTTCATCACTTGCGGTCCATGAAAAACAATACCTGAATTGATAAATTATGTGTCACAAATTTTAAGGAAATCTCGTTAGCCCCAGAAATTTGACAAGGTAGGTTTATTCCTACAAGCAATTCCGCTAAAGCTTATTGCTAATCAAGCTTAGTCTCCTTAAAATGAATTCCATTGGGCCTCTTGATATGCAGTGGTCTTATCGATGCGAATTTCTATTACGGTTTATTGATGCGGGTTATTAATGCAGGTTGTCAATGTGGGTTTGCGGGTAAACAAGACGAGTTTCAGTTCGTAAGAGTTTGGAACAAAATGGACGACAAAAAAAAATTAAAAGTGTTTTTAATCGAAGACGCGCAAAGAATTCGCTCAGTGCTGATTGAAGTATTGCAGCAGGCAGAAAATATAGAAGTCATCGGTTTCGCAGAAAGTGAACAAGAGGCTTTGTATCAATTGCGCTCTATCGAGTGGGATGTCGCCATCGTCGATATAGGCTTGCGTGAAGGTAGTGGTCTGGCTGTACTGTCTGGCTTGAAAAGTGATGGGCGTCAGTATGGATCAAGGCTGGTATTTACCAGTAATCCCAGCAATGCTTTGAAAACCCGCACCATGTCGCTGGGTGCCGAGGCCTTTTTTGACAAGTCTCGTGAAATGGATAACCTGGTCGGTCACATCCAGGCCCTGGCTCATTAAGTTGTGTTTGCTGCACCCTGGCAGTTTCCCCTTCTTCCCCGTTGTTCCCGCTGTTCTGTTCGCTTATTCCAGCAAGTTATTCTTCATTGCGTAATATGTCAGGTCACAATTTGACTGCAGATTCATTTTTTCCATGACGCGCGTGCGATAAGTGCTGATGGTTTTTACACTGAGCGACAATGTCAGTGCAATGTCAGACACAGATTCACCCTTGGCCAACCTTAAGAATACCTGGAACTCACGGTCTGACAAATCGGTGTGCAAGGCAGTTTCTGCATCATGGTCAAAACCCTGGGCCAGAATTTCACCCACATCTGCGCTGACATAACGGCGCCCGGTAGAAACCGTCCTGACAGCCTTGATGAGCTCGTCGGCATCACATTCCTTGTTCAGATAACCGTTGGCTCCCATTTTCAGGAGATTCACCGCATATTGCTGTGCCGGGTAACCACTTAAAATCAGGATAGGCAAGTCTGGCTGCCCTTGCTTGATGGTACGCAAGGTATCGATGCCACTCTGGTCTGGCATGCTGATATCGAGCAGCATGACATCGCAAGCTTCTTTTCTGGCGATTTCCAGCGCTTCACGGCCCGTCGTTGCCTCGGCCACGACTTCAAAGTCGCTGACCTCAGAAAAGATCTGCTTGAAACCGGCCCGTACAATTTGATGGTCGTCACAGACTGCAATACGTATCATTTTCTTCCTTCAAATTTGGGAGTGCGGGAATGTAGCCCATTAGTTTCAATCAGGCATCAAAACCACGATCAAAATAAAACAGCGAGTCAGATTTTAATGCTCACCGCATGTCGTTTTGCCAGGGCATGTCCGCCTTGTGTCTCTTGCCTCTGCGTATAGCATAGCACTTCGACAGAATATTGGTAAATCATCGTCAAAGTTCATTGCAGGGTGCCGTCTTGCTTGCGGTGGTAAGGGTATAGGCCATGCAGGCCAGTGCCCGCAACTGGATGAATGCCCGTCAAGGAATTTATGTCCCGTCTGCAATAAAGCAGCAAGACTGGTCTTGCTGCTTCTGAAAGGGGGATAAGGCCTGTTTGTATTCAGCTACTGCCTGGGCAGTAGCTGGGGGCGCTGGCAAGTATTGCTGGCTTGATGGCCCCAGGCTTTTCAGCGTGTCTGGCGACGGAACAAGACACCGAGCGCCACCACCGTTGCCACTGCAACACCCAGCATCGTCATCGGTTGTTTCCTGACCTGGACGCGGCAAGTGTCCAGCAATTTTACCTGGCTCGTGTACAGTTTTTCGCTATGCTCGCCGAGTTTTGTCACTGCCTGGCTGGCACCCGAAGCCAGCTTGCTGGCTGCCTGTTCTTTGATGACGTTCAGTTTTTCAGCGACCGGTTTGACTGCTTCGGCAGTTTTCTCCTGCACCTGTTCTGTCTGCTTGGGTGGATTGTCGCTGGTAGGGAAAGGAATAGCAGGGTGGTTGATGTTGTCTGCCACGGCATCATTAGCCGGGGTAACAGTATTATTCGTCGTGCTGGGATTGCTAGGCATGATTACTCCTTTTTCTGGATCAGATCCAATTCACATCATGAGAGGGAACAGGGAAGCGTTCCCTCGTAATTATTGAGCACCATTGCCATTGTCCGTTGCCGGGCGGCTGACTTTTGGGGGCAAGTTGCCACCTTCACCTTCCCAGGTGCTGATTTCGGTTTTGTGCAGCTTCTTGGCAGCGTGTTTTTCGTGGTATCTCTTTTTACCGAAGGCGGTCATCAACGCCCAACTGGCAAGACCGGCAACGATAAAGATGTGTTTTGTGGCTATCATATATTTCTCCTGGTTATGCTCATTTGTTTAATCTGCTTCGTTTTGTTTACCATAATCCGGGTTCAGGACCGCGAAATCGAAGTAAGGCTGTTCTGCTCACGCTTGACGCATTGTCTGATCACCTTTTGTGCATCGCTGATCGCGATCTGGCATCTGGCATTGGTCATCTTCTGATAGCCGCTGGCAAGCATTTGCTGCCTGCCAAGCAAGCGCCCGACACCCACGCCTATTGCACCCTGCAAGAAAAATATTCCACATTTAAATAGACATATGTTCATTGCGATTTCTCCGGAAAATTGGTGAACCCTGATCCATGCGTTAAGTTAGTGGACTGTAACAGTGGTAGTTCTTACCCCGGCCAGCCCTTGCCAACATCTGGCTGTAAGTGTTATCGACTTGCAATGCATACTAGCATCGGCACAGCTGCACCCATATAGGACGCGGACGCCAGGCTTTGTAGGAATAGATGAAGTAACCATGCATGCGCCGCAGAAAATGCCGGTCCAGGACAGGAGTGACATGGTGGACGAAATACCAGTCTTACTGAACCAAAAAGCCCCAGGTTCTTGTGCTCCTACATGCCTGCAAGCCCATGTCCGATACTGCTAATTGTCCCCGGGTTTTAGTATGTGCTTATGTCAGCGGGAGATATTTTCCCTGGCGAAATTCCTGTCATGTCAGTATTTATGATGACAGGCAAGTTGTCGGCAAGCTGTTCTGTCTGCCTGCGTTCTCCGCATATTTTGCATACCTGGCAGGCAATCGTGTTCAGCACTAAGGCTGGCTAATTCACTACCAATAAAGGAAACATCATGGACAACGACGACATCATTTCTACCCTGAACGACCTGATAGAAACCAGCAAGGACGGCGAAAAAGGATTTAAAGTCTGTGCTGAAGATGCGAGTGGCCGCCATCCGCAACTTAAAGCCATGCTGGCCGAACGTGGGCGTGAATGCGCCCTGGCAGCATCTGAACTGCAGGAACTGGTACGCAATCAGGGTGGTGACCCGGAAACCGGCAGCAGCGTATCCGGTGCCTTGCACCGTGCCTGGACCAATATCCGTACCGCCATCACCGGCAAGGATGATGAAACAGTGCTCGACGAATGCGAACGCGGTGAAGATGTCGCCGTGAAAGGCTATCGCAAAGCCCTGGAAAAAGACTTGCCTGCTCACGTACGCCTGGTGGTAGAGCGCCAGTATCAGGGCGTGCTGCGCAATCATGACCTGATCAAAGCCCTGCGCAATCTGGTCAGGACTCATGCCTGAAATGATATTGAACTCATGAGTCAATAAAGGGCCAGTAGCTTCCCCAGTATGCCAGGCAAGCCTGGCATGTTCAGATAAAACCGCTGTGGCGCAAGTCTGGCGGTTTTTCCTTATGCGTGTGCATGCGCTCAAGTAGCCGGTACCTGGTTCACGCGAGCTGTAAAACAGTTATAATTCACGACATGAAAAAGCTGTTCCGACTATTTTTGTTATGTGTGCTGATGCTGGCCGTCCCTATGCAGGCAGCCTTGGCCGCGTCCAGAATATGTTGTGTTACTCAGCACCAGCAAACTTCTGGTGAGCATCTGCATGCACATCATGCAGACGAATCAGCCCAACAAGCCCACCAAACCCACCAAGCCACCATTGATCATGATGCCTCTGGCGAAGAGTGCTGTATCGCTGCTGCCATCCTGAATGCACTGCTGCCCACGGCATCGCTGCGTCCTACCTCAGAAAAGATCGATCTGATTTTTTCATCCTACGCTGGCCATATCGGCGATTGTCCCGACAAGCCTCCAAGGTTCTGAATCCCTGTGACAGTATTTCCCCCTGAAATATTCAGGGCTTAATTATTCAGAGATTATTCGTCATCGCTGCCTGCTTGCTGCGGCTGGTCATGCACGCGCATGCCATGCGCCATCATCCGCCATCATCTGCAGTAGCGTGACGTATCCATCATTGGACAAGGACAAGATTCATGAACACAATGCAACTAATAAACCGCACTGTATTTGCCAGCATGCTGCTGGTATCAGGTGCATCCATCGCCATCGCATCTGGCACACACGCTGGTGGCCACGAGCACGAAGAGGCCACCATAGGCAAGCCTGGTAATGCTGCTGAAGTCAATCGTACCATCACCATAGACATGAACGATGATATGCGTTTTAGCCCGGCCAGCCTGCAAGCCAGGCAAGGTGAAACCATACGCTTCGTCATCAGCAATTCTGGCAAGCTCAAACATGAGTTCGTGCTTGGCACGGAAAAAGAGCTCAGGCAACACTATGCGCTGATGAACAAAAATCCGGAAATGGAACACAGTGACCCTAATATGATCACCCTGGCAGCCGGGCAGAGCGGCGAAGTGCTGTGGCAATTCAGCAAAGCTGGAAAGATAGATTTCGCCTGCCTGCAGCCCGGCCACTACGATGCGGGCATGAAAGGCAAAGTGCAGGTCAATAAGTCAGGAACAGCCGCTGCAAGCACTGCCCCTTCACATCAACACCAATGACGGTAATGAGACTGTATATGAAATTGATCAACACATTCGCAGCAGCCATGCTGCTGGGCATGCATCTGCAAGCCGCGTATGCGCAAGAAATCAAGGCCGGTAGGGCAGAGAGTAGTGCACTTGCAAGCAGCATCAGCGAGGCATCCGAGGGCGAGGTCATCAAGATCGACAAAAGCGCAGCCAAGATCACCCTCAGGCATGGGCCCATCAAGAATCTTGATATGCCTGGCATGAGCATAGTCTTCAAAATCAGGGATGTTGCCCTGCTCGACAAACTGGCCACTGGTGATAAAGTCAGGTTCAGGGCGGAGAAAATCAATGGGGCAATCTATGTGACGGAGATTCAAACCCTGCAGTAGTAAACATCAATAGTAGTCAACAATAGTAGCCAGAAATAATGGCCAAACCCGGGCTGATCAGGTAAGGAAAACCTTGCCTGATCAGCCTGACAAACACCAAGCAAGCCGGAGACGTACCAATGAAAAAAATCGCATTTCTATTATCGATGAGCCTTTTTAGCTCAGTCGCCTGCGCCAACGAAGCAACAGATGCGCTAGCCGCATTCCACGCAGCCCTTACCAGTGGTGACAAAGCCAGGGCGGCAGAACTACTGGCGGCGGATGTCACCATCTATGAATCTGGTTATGTAGAACGCTCAAGGGCAGAGTACGCGGACCATCACTTGCCTGAAGACATCGCGTTTGCCAAGACCGCCAGTCGCAAAGTCTTGCAAACCAGTGAACGCATGGAAGGTAAGCTTGCCATGATCTGGCAAGAAACCGAGACCACCGCAAAACACAAGGGTAAGAATATCCACATCTTCGGTACTGAAACCAGTTTGCTCGAAAAACAGGATGGGCAATGGCGCATAGTCCATGTGCACTGGTCTTCACGCAAATCTAAATAAGGTCTTGATGAAAGCCTGGATTTTTGCATCATCAAACTTTGACAAGTATCAAAGCTTGATTCCCGAATTGTCCTAGTCTGCTATCAGTGTCAATTGACGAATTGTGCGCCAGCGCACCGAAGTCGCCAGTACTACATGTCACTATGACCATCAACAGGCAGAACAATAATCTCATGCGCTTGAATGCGCAGATGTGATCGTGGAGAACTCAAATGCGAAAATTAGGGCTGTTATTGTCAATGATGGTGATGCTGGTCTTGTCGGGCTGTGGCTATAACAGCTTTCAGAATGGTGACGAACAGATCAAGTCCAGCTGGTCTGAAGTCTTGAATCAATACCAGCGCCGTGCTGATCTTGTGCCTAATCTGGTGAACACCGTTAAAGGCTTTGCTGCACAAGAGAAGGATGTGTTGCTTGGTGTTACCAACGCCCGCGCCAAGGTCGGTAGCATACAGGCCACGCCAGAACTGCTGGCCAATCCAGAGGCTTTTGCCAAGTTCCAGGCGGCGCAGGGGGAATTGTCCGGGGCCCTGTCCAGATTACTGGTTGTCACTGAAAATTACCCCCAACTCAAATCTGACGCCAACTTCCGCGACTTACAGGCCCAGCTTGAAGGTACAGAAAACCGCATTACCGTGGCGCGTAACCGCTATATCAAGGCTGTGCAAGAATACAATGTGCTGGTGCGCTCCTTCCCAAGCAATCTCACCGCCATGATGTTTGGTTACCAGGTCAAACCCAATTTCGCGGTAGAGAATGAAAAGGAAATCGCCAGGCCGCCTAAAGTAGATTTCACTTCGCCTGCACCGGCCAGTGCTGGCAGCGCAAAATGAGTATCATGCACAAGACAGCAGCAGCCATCTTTGCATGTCTGCTGCTGTTTGTATTCAGTGCCTTTGCGCAAATTGCTGTCCGCCCATACAAAGCCGCGTTACGGATCTGACTGCAACACTCAGCGCAGAGCAAAAAAACGCACTCGAACAAAGTCTGCAAGCCTTTGAAAACAGGAAAGGCAGCCAGGTTGCCGTATTGATTGTGCCAAGCACTGCACCAGAAAGCATAGAGCAGTATGCCCTGCGCGTAGCAGAGCAATGGAAGCTGGGACGCAAAAAGGTGGATGATGGCGTCATCCTGCTGGTGGCAAAAAATGACCGTGCAATGCGTATAGAAGTCGGCTATGGCCTTGAAGGTGCGCTCAATGACGCAACTGCCAAACGCATCATTGCCGAGACCATGACGCCTTATTTCAAGCAGGCTGATTATTACGCAGGTATCAAAGCAGGCACAGACCAGATCATGCGCGTCATCGATGGTGAGCCTTTGCCTGTAAGAACGCGGGGTGGTGCCACAGAGCGTGGTGATTTTCAGCAATATGCCCCCATCTTATTCGTACTGGCCCTGGTTGTCGGCGGCGTCTTGCGTGCCATCTTTGGCCGTTTGCCTGGTGCCATCATCACCGGCGGTGTCGTCGGCGTAATCGCCTGGTTTGTGATCGGCGCTATGTCCATGGCCATATTCGCTGGTATCGTTGCCATGGTATTCAGTCTGTTCAGCGGTGTACTGGGAGCGCGCGGCATTGGTGCCTATTACGGGGGATCAGGACGTGGTGGCTTTGGTGGTGGCAGCGGTGGGGGCTTTAGCGGCGGTGGTGGCGGCTTTGGCGGTGGCGGCGCATCGGGACGGTGGTGAGCATGAAAAAATTTAACTTCCCGCGCATTGCAAGACATATGCTGAGTACCCATTCTCAACTAAAACGCGTTTTCCCATCCAATAGCCTGGACGCCATAGAGCGCGTCATCAAACAGTGTGAAGCAAACCATACGGGCGAAATTCGCTTTGTCATAGAAACCGCGCTTGATTGCGCAGCCTTGTTTGCAGAGCAGACTACGCGTGAGCGTGCCATCGAGGTCTTTTCCAAAGTGGGTGTATGGGACACCGAGCATAATAACGGCGTGTTGATCTATGTACTGCTGGCTGACCGCGAGGTAGAAATCATTGCTGACCGTGGCATTTACCGCAAAACGGGTATCGATGCCTGGAGCCAGATTTGTCAGCAGATAGAGGCAGCCTTTAAGCAAGGCCTTTTTGAAGACGGCGTCATCCAGGGCATACGTGCTGTAGGCCAGCACCTGAGCACGCATTATCCCGCAAGCGGCCAAAAGATAAACGAATTGCCCGACAAACCGGTCTTGTTATAAAGGGCTTGCAGGTGCCATGTCAATGCCTATTCGTGAGCAAGCCAGGCAAATGCCGCATGTCATCAAAAACCACATGCGCACCCGCATCACGCAAGCGCTGTGCAGGTGTCAGGGCGGCGTAGCCCAGCACGGTCATGCCTGCGGCCACTGCCGCACGCACGCCGGTCGGCGTATCTTCTACCACTATGCAATCAACAGGTGCAAAGCCCAGCGTTGCTGCCGCATGCAAAAACACGTCGGGCGCGGGTTTGGGTGCCCCTACATCCGTCACGCTAAAAATGCGGCCCTCAAATTTTGACCACAAGCCGGTTACACCCAGGGTCGTGCGCATCTTCTCATGGTCACCGCTGGACGCCACACAATACGGCAAGCTCAGTTGCGCCAATACTTCGGGTATGCCGGGTACGGCCTCCAGCTTGCTCTCCAGCACAGCCCTGGTGCGTACGCGGTAATCTGCCAGAAAACCTTCTGGCGGCTGCCTGCCCAGCATGGACGTGATCTTTGCCATACACTGTTCCA
Organism: Undibacterium sp. KW1; assembly: GCF_009937955.1. Taxonomy (NCBI): domain Bacteria; kingdom Pseudomonadati; phylum Pseudomonadota; class Betaproteobacteria; order Burkholderiales; family Oxalobacteraceae; genus Undibacterium; species Undibacterium sp. KW1. Next base: position 1,226,071 of record NZ_AP018439.1, read on the forward strand.
TGGAGTGTCCGACAAATTGCTCGAACATGTCTTCCAGTTGCAAGGGCAAGCCCAGCTCATTGAGCATTTTTACAAAAACTTCATTGGTAATGCGTTCACTATCGACCAGTACGCCATCACAGTCGAAAATCACGAGTTGATAGGGAGAATTCATTTATTTTGTCAGGTGATCAGGTAAAAAACAGCGCCGCTTCGACTGTATAGCTATAGTAGAAGTTCCTGGCGCAAGTTTATCCTTTATGCCGTGCGGTTGGCACCGAAGTAGGCCAGCGTGCCAGAAATACATGACAGTGCCGTACCCCAGCAGATATCAATTACCGTCAATACGGGTGACCATGACTTCAGCGTTGCCAGGTTACTCAGGTCGTAAGTCCCGTAAGCCACCAGGCCCAGCAAGGCGCACAGGCAACTGGCCTGCTGCCATTTACGCACACGCAGGGCGGGCAAAATGCCAAATACAGTCAATCCCAGGGCATACAGTAAATAAAACAATGCCGCTGGTACCAGGCCTGGTTCTGCCAGCATCAAATCACCGAGGTAAGAGCGGTAAGTGGAGCCCATCAACAAGCCCAGCCATATTGCATCCAGCGCCAGGGTTGCCAGCAGTGCGAAGCCATAGGCAATGGCTATTTGCTTTAGCGACAGAGTATTGATTGTGAGAGGCATGACGGCTCGTTTGTCAGGTAAGGGTTTCAATAAGAGTCGAATACCCATCGCGTAATGCGTGATGCAATAAAAACATTGTCAAATATTGAATATCTGGTGTCTAATGGCTTGCTGGCGACAGCCAAAATCCATGCATGATGGCAAGTATTTCTTGCCTGGATTGTTCCCGCCGCGATTCAGCATTGTTCCTGCCATATTACAGCTTATCGTCATGCCCCAGAATTTAAAACAGCTTTTTACTTTCCTTATTACATGTACCCTGATTTTAGCTGGCAATGCATCAGCCATGACCATGCTCAGATCCAAACAGACGCTGATCCTGTTTGGCAAAGTCGTGCCTGAAGACAGCCAGCAGTTCCGCAAAAAACTGGAAGAAGGACCAGTCAAAACAGTAGTAATGACAGAAAGCCCCGGCGGCAATTTGCGCGCAGCTTATGACATTGCAGAACTAATTACAGAAGGCAAGATCAACACGGCAGTCAATGGCAACTGCAAGTCAGCCTGTGCCCTGATTTTCATGGCAGGCACAGAAAGACAAATGGTCGCCAGCAAGCATCTGGAAAAAACACGCCTGGGCTTCCATGCGCCACATAATAAAGTGACCAAGGAAATTTCTACTGCAGCCATCCCTCATTTCCGCAAATGGCTGCTGAAGGTCACACAAGGAAAATTCCCTGAAGAAGTGCTGGATCGTGCCCTCAATATTGAGCGCGCCGGCGATATGCTGTACTTCTATTACCCCGATGAAAATTTCCTCGGAGATATCCGTTTCTGTACTGAAGGCGCTTTGCGCTGCGAAGCCTTAAAAGGCTACAACATCGTCAAGATAGGCATCCTGACGACAGCAGAGCTACTGAAGTTAGAAAGCCTGGATGACACCGACCAGGCCGCAGCCAAACCATAGTAAAACCATAGTAAAACAGTTTTTCCATCCACCAGTCAAAAGGAAATGAGATGACGAACGAAGCGATTACTACCCTGGTATCAGGTAAATTAACTGTCTGCACTTATGGTGGCTTTGCACCAGTCTGCTACAAAGATGAACAAGGCAATCTCACTGGTCTTGACGTCATCTTCCTGGAAAAATTTGCGATTTCCCAAGGGCTGGAAATAGCGCTCATAGAACATGACTTTGATGGCATCTGGACCATGCCTGACGAGAATAAATGTGATGTCGCCGCCGCTGGCGTCCAAAAGCGCGACAAGCGGGATGCGGGGCCGGGTGGCGCCTGGAGTGATGCTTACTTCCAGGTACAAAGATCGCTGCTGGTGCGCAGCGCCGACCAGGCTGCATTTGACGACTACCTCAAGCTCTCAGGCAAATCCATCGTCGTCACCCGCGGCTCCACCGCCGACATCGATGCCAAAACCCGTTACCCCCATTGCAGCATCCTGTATGTCGATGATGTTGCCGAAGATCAGCCAGATGCCCAGGCCTATATCGTCAGAACCTTGATCGCAGACCACCGCGCCGACGCCTTTGCCGAAGGCGATGTCAGCAACCAATACTTGCGCAGCCAGTTTGGCCGCGATGTGGCAGGCGGCCTCGCGCTGGCAGACATTCACCATATCGATGGGGCGACAGCCGAAACCTTCAATTTCATCACCCGCAATTCCAGTACTGGCTTGCTGGAGCAATTGAATCTCTTCATCAAACAGAACAAGGGCAGTTACGTACCTGTAGCGCAGGAATAATTCAAAGGGCTGTTCAAACAAGCTGCCCTGATGCATGCCGCATCAGCCGCAGCATGGTCAGCAGCACTCTTAATTGTTGACCACTCTTGCTGTAGGCAGATTGCTGCCAGTCAGCGCCTTTCCTATCCCGGTAAACGATACGACGTTAAGCGGGAACTCCAAAAACACATGCAACAGGCTCAGGAAAAGCAGGGCCTGCATGCCAAGATTGTAATCATAAGCGTACAGTGCCATCGACAACAACCAGATCAGCAGCGTTAAAAACAAGGTTTTCTTAGGCACCTTATGCCATTGTATGACGGATGTTTTTGAAAACCAGTTCAGGTAATGATAGGTATACGCAAAAGCAATAAAGCGCATGACCACAAAGCCTGCATTGCTGCTAAAAATCTCGCTGGTTTTTGACAGCGCATCAAGATGAAAAACATTGATCAGGCTGAAGTTCAATAGCTCAAACTGAAAGTAAGATTGTTGAACATAAGCACTCACCGTGTAATGCAAACTCTCTGGTTTGACAATAAAAAAACTTGCCGCACAAACGATCAAAACTGCGATGGACAAAAATCCTGAAAACGATTTTTCTTTCAATGCACCAAACAGCATGAACGCCAGGGTGAAAATAAAGACGTGAATGACAGTAGGAAGAAAAATGCCCATCAAGAGTAAATAAGCCGTGGACTTATTAACGACAGCCACAGCCAGAAAAGCCAGAGCCACAAGCGCAATCCTATACAGCCTGTCTTTGACAAGCGCAAAAATAAGCGCCAGCAAAACCGCAAACGCCAATACGTCTGCAACAAAAGTGCTGTCCTTAGCCAGATGTGCAAGGCCAGGGAAGAAAAACAGGGCAAAGCACAGGCCAATCAAAAAAGTAAAATCGTATTTACCCTTGGTGAAATAATTTTTCTTGTGCAACCAGCCTATTTCAGTCAGGTAATGCAATGGGCCAAGCACAGCGTAAGAGAACAAAAATAGTTCGAAAGGGATGACGAACGCAACAGCGCACGACAGGATAATCAGGGCGGTGTTGATGTTGTTAATGCGGTTGGCGGTCATACTTTACGACACGGATACAATATAGATTTAGGTTATATTGATAGATACTTGTAACCTGCATTCAAAGCCGATTGACTCGCTTGAGTCCAATATCGATTAACAATATACTTCGCTAATAACCGAACTTCGGTATAGTTTGAGCTATCTGGAATCTCTTCTACCTTAAGTAAGGTAACTCCATTAGCATCAATATCGCAACGAATCTCAAGGAGATTTGATACTACTCTAGGCGGAATTAGAAAGTGGCCGATTTTTTGTTGTGAATTATTTCCTGACATTTCGTATATGTCTAAGGGAATTGGTGTATCAAGTGGACCAGTTATGCGTACTCGTATACTCGCATAGATGGGAATGAACGCAAAGGTATTAATTAGAGTGATTGTCTCGGTGTTCTCATTGACATCTGTTGAAATAGTAGCTTCCAGATCTTGCGAAGATTTTGATTCAGATGGTATCGATTGCGTACTTGCACATGCGACACATAATCCACTATAAATCGCATCAAGTAGCAACACATTGGTCCCTATCCCACTTAGTATCTTTGCTTGAATCGCAAGACCGGTGATAACGGCGTTTTCTTGGTAATCCTTTATTAACGGAATATTACCAGCTAATTTTTCAATCGTTTTTATGATAGGTAAAATCTTACAACCTTGGCCTGCAAGTAATATGAAATCAGGAGGGCTATTTGGGAAATGACTAAAAGCTTTATTGACACAATTTTTTAAGCGTTGATTTAAATCCTCAGATATTTCAAGGAACTGAGCCTGACTGATTTCCAATTCAATATTGTCAATCCCGGACGTTGTCTCAATATTTGCTAGTAATACATGAGCAACACTCCTACGACCTAAAGCAATTTTTGCTCGTTCAGCCTCTAGCATTAACGCATTTCTTTTGAGTTGAACTTGAGACGCTCCAGCATTTGCCAATTCAGCTCTTCCAATTCTTTCTATTAGGCTGAGTATAGCTTCGTCGTAATCCATTCCACCTAGATAGTTATCACCGTAGGCTGCTTGTACTTCGAAATGGTAGTCACCCTCTGGATATAAGTAGGAAACTTCTACCAAAGAAACGTCTGTGGTTCCTCCTCCAACATCAATTATTAGGATGTTTTTGGCGTAATAGCCATCATTTTTTTTAATAGATGGGAAGAAATCTTTGAGTTGAACGATATTTAGTGCCGCAACGCATGGTTCTCCTATCATTCTTGTTAATGGTACGCCAGCCATATGAAATGCATTCGCAAGTTTATTAGTAGCTGCAATTCCGAAATTCGCTGGAACCGATGCAATAACAGTGCCTCCTGTTTGACCTGTCGCTTCTTCAAAATTCTTGTGAATCGAAGCTATAAGAAGGCTTGCAAGTACTGTTGGTGATATTTCGTAACCATGAACATTTACTGTATCGTTTGACGTAAGAAGGCGTTTAAAATTTTTAACTGCAATGCACTTACCATTGTTACCGGGTTCGTTTGTAAGGTCTTGTCCTACTACGTAATCTAAATTCGGGTAGAACGAAATAATAGACGGATGGTTTTTTCGTCCTTCTGAACCAATAACATATTTGAGTTCACCACTTTTGTTCCAATATATAGCGAGGGAATTACTTGTGCCAAAATCAATTGCTAGGACGCTATCTGATAGGATTTCATCATACGATTCAGATCGTTTTCCGGAAATTCGAATTTCCTTCCCTATCTTCATAGATGCCGCTATGGACAGTTTGCGTTGATCTGACACAATTACAGTGTCTGCTATTGATAACGGATCGACGCGTGTATATGGTGTTTGTTTTGGGTGGCCATACTCATTTCCAATTGATGGGACGCGATGCAACAAGTATTGATCAAGTTCCCTAATGGTTTTACACTTACCGGTGTCGCCTAGAGCTTCGCTGAACGCATGAGTAAACACACCACTTTTAAGGTTGGGTAATTCGTAAGATCGCTCTGAGGGCGCACATGAAAAGAATGCTGCAACCCCTGGAAGTTTTATTTCAGAAGGATTGAACGAACTTTGGTAAGTATCTATGGCTTTGCCATTTCGAAAAACATTTCTACATGCATCTATCACCAGTATCGTGCATCGCGCAGACCATTTTTTTACCTCATGTAATAGATAATCGAAGCTTATCGCGGTGTATTCGACGGATCGATAAACAGCGTCTTGTGGCAAAAGATAATCTTTACCATCTGTAGCCGAATGGATTCCATGGCCGCTGAAATAAATGATCAATAAATCGAGGTTTTTCTGATTTGGAGGAATAGACAGTTTTTTAATGATATTGCTTCGTGTTGCGCTCGGACTCTTTTCTGATGGGCTCGATAAAATTTCAATATCTTCATTTTCAAAACCGCAATATGTTTTCAATAGGTTTGAGAAAATTTCGGCATCTTCACTAGCAAAATTTAGACTGCCAATCTCTGGATCATCATATTGAGAACAACCTATCAGTAGTGCGTGGCGCATATTGAGATATTAAGAATTCTTCTTAAACACTAATTTTATGCCACCTTTAACTTCTGCACCGACACTGCCCACCAAACGTACTTCACCCTTTGCAGTCACGTCTACAGTTACTTCGAAGCTGTCTAAGCGGTAGCTCGAGGATGGCATTTCTATAGATTGGAGCACATCACCCAGTTGCGAACAAACAGTAGTTAGTCTGGTCTTAAGGTGGGAGATATCCAAAATGTCTACTTTTCTGGCTATTTGATCAAGCGAATCATGCAATCCTTTTGCACCCTCATAATTGCTCTGCTCTTCATAAATGATAGGGATACCATCGAAAACTGCGTGATTGTCGGGTTTAGTCATTATATGACTCCTTAAATATCTAAGTAATTTGCGAAGTGGGGGGGCGGTGTTCGCAATGGAATTTTTTGCAGCACCAGTAAAAATATTGAAATCAATATTAATACCGCATTTGCGGTACTTTTTTCAAATATTACTTTTCATTGAGGCATCCTGCCATAGAAAAGTTGCTATATCAATATTTGTTAGAGGATTTTATTTTGCGTTACACAATTAAAGTGCTTGACTGTGCGGATGCTCGTGGTAGCCGCGTAAATTGATATCAAAATGATTTAAATAGATTTTAATAAGAGAAACAAAAAAAACCGCTCAAGCACAAGGCTAAAAGCGGGTTCTTTGCATCTGGCAGATCGCTCTGCAAGAAAATTCTGGTGGTGATAGGTGGACTTGAACCACCGACCCCAGCATTATGAGTGCTGTGCTCTAACCAGCTGAGCTATATCACCAAGAAGCCTGCGATTATGTCAGTTTGGCTTTTGGCTGTCAATATGCAAAACCAGATTTTGATGAAAATGGCGGCTATTTTTGCTTAAAAAGCAAAGCATTTCTGGTTTTGTGTCTGAATTACGCTGCGTATTGTTAAAAATGAGGTTCGTACTGAGGTTCCCAGCAAAGCTCGTAGTGAGCTTGGTGGGGTTCACTCTGGGATTGCTAGTGCCTGCCTGACGCTGTCCATGATTTGTGCCTGTGCATCGGCTGCCAGGCAGTCAATAATGATGCGGTTTGGCATGGATCTTAGCCAGGTGACCTGGCGTTTGGCGAGCTGGCGGGTGGCGATGATGCCTAGTTCGCGCATTTCTGGCAGGGTGGTTATACCATCGAGATAATCCCAGGCCTGGCGGTAGCCTACGCAGCGTATGGATGGCAGGTTGGCGTGCAGGTCTGGTCTTTGTTTTAGGGCTTTGACTTCATCGATAAAGCCTTGCTGTAGCATGGTGTCAAAGCGCAGGGCGATGCGCTCGTGGAGTACGCTGCGGTCTGACGGTTCCAGCGAGATTGCGTGCATGTCAAAGGGGGGGCGGCGCGTTCCTGTTTGGCCAGCAGGGCGGACATGGGCTGGCCGGTGATGGCGATGATTTCGAGGGCGCGTTGTATGCGTTGGCTGTCTTGTGGTTTGAGCCTTGCTGCGGTTTCGGGGTCGAGCGTTGCCAGTCTGGCGTGCAGGCCGGGTACGCCTATGCGGGCGGCCTCTGCATCGAGTTCTGCGCGTATGGCGGGGTCTGCGCCGGGCAGGTCGTCCAGGCCATCCATCAGGGCTTTGAAATACATCATGGTGCCGCCTACCAGCAGGGGCAGCTTGCCCCTGGCTTGTATCTCGCTGACCAGTCTTTGCGTGTCCTTGCGAAACTGCGCTACCGAGTAGGATTCTGCCGGGTCGATGATGTCGATGAGGTGGTGGGGTACGGCGGCCAGTTCTGCTGCATTGGGTTTGGCCGTGCCTATGTTCATGTCGCGATAGACCAGGGCAGAATCGACGGAAATGATTTCTGCCGGGTAGTGGCGCGCAATTTCCAGCGCAGCGGCGGTTTTGCCTGAGGCGGTAGGCCCCATGATGGCGATGATTTTTTGTACTGACATATTCATACAGGTTGTTCTGCCGGGATCAGTGCTGGTAAGACGCGGGCGGCGATAAAAATGAGGCTGCCCATGCTGCAGGCGATGATGGCGAGCGGATACACCGTGCCATTATGCGTGGCACCAACGATGCTGCCGACGATAAAGGCGACCAGCATATACAGCGCACCCATGAGGCCAGCGGCAGTGCCCGCTTGTTGCGGGAAGGGCGATACAGAATTGGATTGCGAAATAGGAAAGTTGATGCCATGCGCACCCATGGTCATGAACATGATGGGCGGTATCATGGTCCAGTGCTGCACACCTGCCAGTGTCATTGCCAGAAAGGTCGCACCAGCAGCGAGAGACAGGCTGCTGCCCATGCGCATGGTGATTTTGGTGCCAAAGCGTGCATGCAGGTGGCGGCAGACTACGGTGCCACTGAGGTAGCCGGATACACCAAAGGCAAAACAATATCCAAACCAGGCGGTTGGCAAAAGCAGCACCTTGATCAGTACAAAGGATGCGCCAGAGATGAATACAAAGATGGAACCATAAGACAGCGCACCCGGTAAGGCATATACCCAGAACACAGGCGCACCCAGCACGATGCGGTAATTGCGCAGCAAGCCGCTGACATTGGTGGCCTTGGCATCTTTATACAGATTGGTTTCTGGCAGGCGCAAGATGACCATGATGAGCAAGGCTGCTGCCAGCAGGGCATGCACAAAAAACGCTGCGCGCCAGCCCAGATTGACTTGCAAAAATGAACCCAGGATAGGCCCCAGCAAAGGCGCGGCAGATACCCAACTGCTGGCCTTGGAAATGACCTTGATGCTGTCTTGCGGATCATAAGCATCGCGCACGATGGCACGCGCAATGATGACGGCAGAGCAGCAGCCCAGCGCCTGCAAAAAGCGCGCAATGATGAGCATGCCCATGCTTTGCGATGCGCCACACAAGAGGCTGGCGAGCAGGTAGAGACTCAGCCCCGTTATTACCACAGGGCGACGGCCAAAGCGGTCAGACAAAGGGCCTATGATTAACTGTGCGCCACCAAAGCCAGCGACAAAGATGGACAGCGTCAGTTGTACTGTTGAGGCAGGCACATCAAACACTGCCGCCAGGCTGGGCAGCGATGCCAGGTACAGGTCAGTGCTTAAGGGTTGCAGCATCAAAAATGCGGCAATCAAAAAGAACAGGGGCGCTGTCGAGAACTGGGTGATGGCCTGGGCTGGCTGGTTCCCGGTTGCTTTGGATGTCTGCACGGTATTTGCCACCTCACTGACCACGCAAGAACATCTTGTCGAGATCATTCAAACCCAGTTGCACCCAGGTCGGGCGGCCATGGTTACACTGATCTGAGCGTTCTGTATGTTCCATCTGGCGCAGCAGGGCATTCATTTCTGGTACAGTCAGGCTGCGGTTGGCACGCACGGCGGTGTGGCAGGCCAGGGTGCCGAGCAATTCATTACGCCTGTCTATCAACACGCGGGAGCCACCAAATTCACGCACTTCACGCAAGACATCGCGTGCCAGTGACTGGGCATCGGCATTCTTCAAAAGCGCTGGCACTGCGCGCACAGCCAGCGTGGTCGGCGAGATGGCGGCCATGTCAAAGCCCAGCGCTTTGAGTGTGTCCTGGTGTTCTTCTACCGTGCCAACTTCAACTGCATCGGCAAAGAAGGTGATGGGGATCAGCATGGGTTGCACCGGCATGCTGTTTTCATCCAGGGCGTTTTTTAATTGTTCGTAGAGTATGCGTTCATGGGCGGCATGCATATCGACCAATACCAGGCCCTTGCTGTTTTGTGCCAGCACATACACGCCATGTAACTGGGCGAGGGCGAAGCCTAATGGGTAGTCGTCATCTGGCAGGCTGTTGGCAACCTGGTTGGCGGGGGCATAGCTGGCACCGGCCTCGTTGATGCCAGCACCGTTAGCACTGGGGCGGAAGAAGGCGCCATAGCTTTCCATGCGTTGGGTGACGCCGCCATTAGGCTGTGGGCGGTAGGGGTTTTGGTAGGCATTGCCGTAGCCGCTGCCGCTACTTGCGCCACCTCCACCACCAGCATAGGGGGATGGGTTGGCAAACTGCGATGCAAAGGTGGTTTGCTCGCCGGCTATCCAAGGCGTACCTCCATTTGCAGGTGTAGCTATGCCAGAGCCAGCAGACATGGGGCCGGGTACAGTCCCAAATGCCGTCGCCGATGTTTGCGCCAAGGCGCGGCTGACTGCATGGAAGACAAACTGATGCACAGAGCGGCTATCGCGGAAGCGTACTTCTATCTTCGATGGGTGCACGTTCACATCGACCAGCGCGGGGTCCAGATCCAACCCCAGTACATAGGATGGATAACGGTCACCATGCAATACATCCTGATAGGCAGCGCGCACGGCATGCGTCAGCAATTTGTCGCGTACGAAGCGACCATTGACGTAAAAGAACTGCGCATCGGCGCGGGCCTTGGATGCGGTGGGCAGGCCGACAAAGCCGTGTATGCGCAAGGGGCCTGCGCTTTCATCGAGTGACAGGCGGGCGTTCGAGAATGCTTCGCCCAGTATCTGCGCGCTGCGTTTGTCGATGGCGCTGACGTTCCAGTGATCGACGGCCTTGCCATTGTGGCTCAGTGAAAACGAGACATCGGGTCTGGCCAGGGCAATACGGCGCACGATCTCGGCGCAGTGGCCAAATTCTGTCTGCTCAGACTTTAAAAACTTGCGCCTGGCCGGAGTGTTGTAATACAGGTCTTGCACATCTACCGTCGTGCCTTGTGCGCCGGATGCGGGTGAGACCTTGCCGTTTTCTATCTGCCAGGCATGGGGGGCATCTGCGGTGCGGGTGGTCAGCGTCAGCAGCGATACCGAGGCGATGGAGGCTAAAGCCTCACCGCGAAAACCCAGGGTGGCGACATTTTCAAGCTCGTCAAGGCTGGCGATCTTGGAGGTGGCATGGCGGGCTACGGCCAGTGTCAACTGGTCTGGCGGTATGCCGCGGCCATTGTCGGTGATGGCAATGCGCTTGACGCCGCCTTCTTCCAGGCGGATGACAACATTGCTGGCACCGGCATCGAGGGCGTTTTCCAGCACTTCCTTGACGACGGCAGAAGGCCGTTCCACGACTTCGCCAGCGGCGATCTGTGAGATCAGGTTGTCGGGCAGTGCTTGTATGGGGCGATGGGTAGCAGGGTTCGAATTCATGCCATGATTATACCCGTCAGGCGTCTCAGACATTGCCGTCTGGTGTATGATTGCGGCGGCTTTATGTACAGACTATCTAGACCCTGGGACAATAATGGATTTTATGCAACTCCTCGACGTGATCTTGCATGTCGATAAAATGCTGGGCACTTTCGTTACGCAGTATGGCGCACTGGTGTATGTCATTTTGTTTGCCATCGTATTTTGTGAAACGGCTTTTGTTGTTTTCCCTTTCCTGCCAGGGGATTCGCTGTTGTTCATAGCCGGTGCGCTGTGCGCCGCACCCGATGCCCCCATCAATGTCTGGGTGCTGATCGCCTTGCTGGTGATTGCCTCCATCACTGGTAACTCCATCAATTACTGGATAGGCAGCCTGCTGGGGCACAAGGTCATGGAAAAAGATTTCCGCTGGATAGACCGCAATGCCTTGATGAAAACGCACATGTTTTATGAAAAGCATGGCGGCAAGACGGTGGTGCTGGCACGTTTTATCCCTCTGGTACGTACCTTTGCGCCTTTTGTGGCTGGTTTTTCCGAGATGACGCACAAGACTTTCCAGCTCTACAATGTACTGGGTGCCTTGTTGTGGGTGTTTAGTGTGGTGCTTGCGGGTTATTATTTTGGTAATATCCCTATTCTGCGTGACCATTTGAATACGGTAGTCCTGGTTGGCGTTGGTGCTGCAGTCATCCCGGTCGTGCTGGGTGGCCTGTGGCGACTCTTCAGGGGCAAACGCAAACCTTCTTGAAAGCGGGTTCTTATCTTGAAGCCCCGGCAGACTTCATCCACGGTTATCTGGTTGCAAGCCAGTGCACCAGCCAAGCCTGCCCTGGGTCAGTCTTGCAATGGTTGTGGGGTGTGCTGCGCGGCTGAGCCTTGCCCGGTGGCGCGGGTGTTCTTATTGCAATTTCGTGGCAGTTGCCAGGCGCTGGAGTGGCATGCGGATGTGCAGCAATATCGCTGCGGGATGTTAGTGCAGCCTGCGAATTATGTGCGTTTGTTGCCGATTTCGTGGCAGAGCTGGTTTGCGAGACGGGTAAAACGCTGGATAGCGGCGGGTACGGCTTGTGATTCGGATGCGAGTGTGGGCGGGTAATATTATTGGTTGGGCCATGTTGTTGGACTACGGATTGTAGGTTGGGCTACGGGGTATCAGCCCAACACTCGGCTTCCACAAACGCATACGTTATTTAATCGCCCAGTGCTGGGCTGGTGAAGCGTAGCCCAAGCTACGAATCCGGCCCAACCTACGCACTATCCAAGCTCTTCACTCCCTACCTGAATATAACAGGCAATATACTCGCACAAAACAATGCCGCTGCAACATTGCCAGCGACCAGCCTGGCTGGTGCCTGTAAATCCGGTTTCAAATCATTGGCATTCAATTTTTCTTGGAGGGCCCTGGCTATCCTGTCTGCAGTTTCTTCACGGCTTTCTGAGCCTGCGGCGGGATTGTTTTCCAATACCCGGCTTATCACAGAAATAAAATCAAACTTTTGCAGCAGAGTGCCAAACACCATTTTGTTGACGGTGGATTGCTCGCTCATCTTATTGAGTTGCGCGCTAATTTTTTCATGGATGACGGCGCTGGTGCTGCCAGCGGAGTGGGCCTTGTCCAGCAGTTGTGGGTAGTTGTCAGTCAGTTTGCTGACGACAAACTGGCTCAGGTCAGAGCCATGGCGCTCTGCCAAAAAGTGCAGGGCTGCGGCTATGCCCTGTTTTTTACCCATCAAAAAATACAAAATGGGTGCCAGCAAGGTCACTACGCACAGCACAAGCAGAGGCAGGCCACTGTGACCCCTGCCAGCCCAGCTGGTAAAAAACAGCAATAAAACCAGGTTCAGGAACACTCCGAATGCTGTGTAGCCTATGAGGCGGGAAGTGATTTTTACGCCAGCCAGGGCGCTTACATTCAAGATGGTTTTGATTGCCATAGGGGCGGATATTTCCTGTAAGAGGGCGAGAATTGCCCTCATTGGTTAGTCTATGGCGGTAAATCATAGCATACAGATAACAGTACCCCCTGAAATGCTTTGCCACTAGCGTGTCATCAGCAATAAACGCACGGCCAGCAGGGACAATACCGCAGCCAGTATGCGCGCCTGCAATTTGGCGACTTTGGCATGGCGCATCAGGGTCTGGCGTATCACATGGCCAAAACTGCTTAGCAGGGTATGAAAGACAGTGCTGATGATGGTCAGTGTCAAACCCAGTAGCAATAATTGCTGCGTGACCATCCCTGCTTGTGCGTCGACAAATTGTGGCAAGAACACCATGAAGAATAACAAGGCCTTGGGATTGAGCAGGCTGTTCAGGCAAGACCGGGCAAAAACTGTGCGTAACGCTACTGCCTGAGGCATAGCTGGTATTGTTGAAGCCGGATTACGCAGTGACTTGTAAGCCATCCACAGCAAATACATTGCGCCCGCATAGCGTATCAAGTCAAACGATGGTGGCCATGCTGTGATGATGGCGGTGATGCCGCAGGCAGTCAGCAGCGTCAGGAGGATGTCAGCTGCACCTATACCCAATGCGGCAGCAGCGCCGCCACGTACACCGTATTGCATCCCGCAAGTCATGACAAAGGCCATGTTAGGGCCGGGTGAGCATAGCAAGAGCAAAACTGCAATGCTGAAGGTGGCGAGAGTACTCAGGCTGATCATGGTGGCTTCTTGGTGATTGCTGAAAAGATGCAGGCAGTGTAGTCTCTTGATCTGATACAGTAAAAAAATTGTTCTAGATACTATCTTATGGCTTTCGCCCGTTATAAATCCATCGTTGATGATTATGCTGCCCGCATTCGCAGTGGCAAATTACGTCCCGGCGCGCAGTTACCAACCCTGCGCAAACTCATGCAGGAACATGGTATTGCGCTGGCGACAGCTTCACGCGTTTATACAGAACTGGAAGCGCATGGCCTGGTAGCTTGCGAGATGGGGCGCGGGACTTTCGTACGCGACACCAGCTTGCCGCGTCGCCTGGGGCTGGAACAGCAGACTTTGCAAGCTGGTGCGGTAGATTTGATTTTCAATTATCCCTGTCTGCCAGGCCAGGATGAAATGCTGCGCGAAGGCTTGCGTGCAATCGCCAGCTCGGGTGACCTGGATGCCTTGCTGCATGCAGCGCCACAAGGTGGCCGTCCGCATGAGCGGCAAATCATTGCCCGGCATCTGCGCAATCGTGGTTTGCGTTTGCCTGCTGAGCAGGTACTGATCGTCAATGGCGCACAGCAGGCGCTGGCGGTGACAGTGCAGGCTTTGCTGGCACCGGGCGATATCCTGGTCATGGATGCGCTGACTTTCCCCGGCATGAAAACCCTGGCGCAATCAGCACGGCTGGACGTGGAAGCCTTGCCACTGGCAGAAGGCAAATTGAATTTGCCAGCGCTGGCGGCGTTGTGCAAACGGCGTCCAGTGCGTGCCGTGTATGTGATGCCCACCATGCATAATCCCATGGGCACGGTGATGACAGATGAAGAACGCCAGCAGCTTGCCCAACTGGCGCAAAAGCATCAATTCCTGATCATAGAAGATGGCGCATATGCCTTTCTGGCAGAACCTGCACCCAAGCCGGTGTTTACCTATGTGCCTGAACAGACGGTGTATATTTCCGGCCTGTCAAAAAGTGTGGCATCGGGTTTGCGCATAGGCATGCTGGCTGCGCCGCCAGCGTTGATACCCGCGCTGGAAACAGCGATACGTGTCACCTCAGGTAACACACCGTCTTTGATGATCGCCCTGGCTTGCCGTTGGATAGAATCTGGTGTTGTCGATGAACTGGAAACAAGAAAGCGCAAGGATGCCAGGCAAAGGCAGAAGCTGGCGCGAGCAGCGCTGCATGCTTGCATGCTGACAGCGCATCCCTCTTCTTATTATTTGTGGTTGAGTTTGCCTGATACTTTGAGAGCGGAACAAGTCGCCACAGCGTTGGCAGAGCAGGGCATTATGGTGGCAACTGCCGATGCTTTTAACGCTGGAATAACTGCGCTGCAGGCTTTGCGGCTGGCGATAGGATCGGTTCCGCTGGATGTACTTGAACAGGCACTGACAAAGATAAATGAGGCATGCTGGCCTTAGTGAGTTCCAAGCACGTTCGTCATGCGTGATTCAGCGTGCCGGGAACTTCTTCATATCGCTAATTTTCACTTGCAGACCATGTCCTGTTGGTAAGTCGGTCAGACATTGCGCGACAGTGACATGTTTTTGACTGGCTTTGATTTCACCACAGGACAGGCCCTTAGTGGTTTCAAAAACCTGCGTCTTGCCAAGATAGTAGGTATTGCAGAAATCGACATCATGCCCGGGTGACATGAATTGGCGCACAACTGCCTTGTCCAGGGTTTTTATCCGTCCTTTGTAAGTGTCTACACTATGATCATAGTAGGATCGTATGTATTCCACTTCCTTTAGGGGCTGGGCCGTGAACAAGGCAAAGTATTTGGCCGAGCTGCGGGTTTCTTCCAGTTCTCTTGCAGAATAATCCCCGCCTTTTATCTTTTGTTCTATCAATGGCAGGGCAGAGGAGCAACTGAGAACTTTCATTTCCACATAAGCGGGAATGTTGGCTATATCTTCGGCCCGGCCAGGTGCAGCAATTGCCAACATCAGCACGGTCAGAATAAGTGATTTCAATTGTTTTCACCCATTGATATTCTCAGGTCATGCGGTTTTTAGCCAGCGGCGGGTTCTTGGAAAAATATTTCTTGATACCCTTCATGACTGCATCTGCCAGTTGATCCTGGTAGGCATTGTCGGTCAGCTTGGCTTCTTCTTCCGGGTTGGAGATGAAGGCGGTTTCTATCAAGATGCTGGGGATGTCAGGTGCTTTTAATACCGCAAAGCCAGCCTGTTCAACTGAGCCCTTGTGCAGCCTGTTGATGCCGCTGATTTCGCTAAGT
The DNA here is from genome assembly GCF_009937955.1 of Undibacterium sp. KW1. NCBI lineage: Bacteria > Pseudomonadati > Pseudomonadota > Betaproteobacteria > Burkholderiales > Oxalobacteraceae > Undibacterium > Undibacterium sp. KW1. The sequence continues at coordinate 1,241,956 of NZ_AP018439.1, forward strand.
ACGACCTTGCCCAGCTTGAGGCTGTCATTGATTTGCGCCGTGGTCGATAAATCGAGCAAGACGCTGGCCAACTGCTTGTCATGGGTCTTGATATTGACGCCACCGATGAGGTCGGCAGCATTTTCTTTGTCTGCCAGCCAGCGGGCGGCAGTCGAGCTTGCGCCTTTTTCTGACAGGATAAACACAGATGAGCCGCGTGCGCTGGAATTGACAAAGGCATCTGCATGCACGGACATGAACAGGTCTGCCTGCACGGCACGGGCTTTTTGTACCCGGACATTCAAAGGCACAAAATAATCAGAATCGCGGGTCAGCATGACGCGCATATTTGGATGCTGCTCTATCTTGGCCTTGAGGCGCTTGGCAATCGCCAGCACCACATCTTTTTCACGGCTGCCACCACGGCCTATGGCACCTGGGTCTTCACCGCCATGACCAGGGTCGATAGCGATGGTGATCATGCGTGTCAGCTGTACCGGTTTTTCCTGCTTTTCTATGGCTGGCGCACCGGGTTTGATTTCTGGTTGCGGATCAAGCTTGATTTCTGGCTTGGGCTCTGGTTTGGGTTCGGTTTTGCCCGCGAGTATATCGGCAGGGTTTGCCGTAGCTACCGGTGCCTGGTTGATGGCACCTGGTTCCTTGTTCCATTCGCCTTTTTCTATCAAGGCAGCGAGCGGGTCTGTTGGATTGGCGGGGTAAAGATCAAATACCAGCCTGTGTTTGTAATTACCCACTGGTGGCAGGGTAAATACCTGCGGGCTGACTTCTTCTTTGAGGTCGAACACCAGGCGCACGACGTTGGGGCGGTTCTGGCCCACGCGCACTTGTTTGATATAGGGGTCATTCGACTTGATCTTGGCGACCAGTTCCTTGAGCTTGGCATTGAGCTCCAGTCCTTCGATATCGACAAACAGGCGATACGGGTCTTTCAGTACGAAGTGATTGGTTTTGAGCTCACTGTCATTTTCCAGCGTGACGCGGGTATAGTCTTCTGCTGGCCACACGCGCACGGCAAGTATCTGCGCCGCCCTGGCAGCAGGTGCCAGGACAGAGAGCAGCAGGGTACCACCTGCCTTGAGCAGGACGCGGCGTTTTTGGGTGCGCGCTGTATCAGTACCTGGCGTACTTTCAGGGCTTATAGATTCGGGGCGAACTTGAGTGATGCGAGACATGCGATACCTTTAGCAGACAACGCGTGCAATTCTACCTCACGACCGTCACCGGCGACGCGCAAAAATACATTCAAATCAGGTTCTGGCAGTACACCATCAGCTTTTTCTGGCCATTCAACGACGCAGATATTGCTGTCATTAAACTCTTCGCGGAAGCCCGCTTCGGCAAATTCATCTGCACTGATCATGCGATACAGGTCAAAATGCATGATGGTGACAGCCTGGCCATTGAGCGTGACCTGGTAAGGTTCGGCCAGCGTATAAGTAGGGCTTTTGACGTTGCCGCTATGGCCTGCGGCATGGATCATGGCGCGGGTCAGGGCGGTCTTGCCTGCACCGAGGTCGCCATGCAAAAAAATACTCATGCCTGGCTTCAGCGCATGCGCCAGGCATTTACCCAGTGCCTGGGTTGCTGCTTCATCGGCGAGTGTGGTCTTATAATGTGACATTTCCTGCAAAGTTCCTATTCATGAATCTGCCTAACATAGCACAACACCCTCAATCTGTGTACTACAGAGGGGCGGGCGCGTGAGTCTGGACAGCGCAACCCTGGCTGACCTGGCGGGGCAAATACGTCTATGGGGCAAGGAGCTGGGCTTTGCCGAGTTGCGCATAGGCGATGTCGATCTGTCACATATAGAAGGCAGCTTCCAGGCCTGGCTGGATGCCGGTTACCACGGCGAAATGACCTATATGGCCAGCCACGGTACCAAACGCACCCGCCCGGCAGAGCTGGTGCCGGGCACGGTCAGGGTGATTTCTGCCCGTATGAACTATCTGCCCAAGACGGAAAGCTGGCGTGTCGAAGAGCAGGGGCAGGCGGCAGACAAGGCTGTTATATCCTTGTATGCGCGTGGCCGCGACTACCATAAAGTCTTGCGTACCCGCCTGCAACAACTGGCCGAACGCATAGAAAAAGCCATAGGCCCGTTCGGTTACCGGGTCTTTACCGATTCTGCCCCCGTCATGGAAGTGGCGCTGGCAGCCAAGGCTGGCCTGGGCTGGCGTGGAAAACATAGTCTGTTACTCAGTCGCGAGGCTGGTTCGATGTTTTTTCTCGGAGAAATCCTGATTGACATACCCCTACCTGTCGATGAACCAGTCGGCCAGCATTGTGGCCAGTGCAGCGCCTGCATGGATGTTTGCCCGACCAAGGCCATCGTTGCACCTTATACCGTTGATGCGCGCTTGTGCGTGTCTTACTTGACAATAGAATTGCACGGCAGCATACCTGTGGAATTGCGGCCCCTGATCGGCAATCGCGTGTATGGCTGTGATGACTGCCAACTGGTCTGCCCCTGGAACAAGTTTGCCCAGGCGGCAGCCGTGGATGATTTTTCTGTCCGCAATGGTCTTGACAATGCCCGCATGGTGCACTTGTTTGCCTGGACTGAAGAACAATTCCTGCGCATGCTGGAGGGGAGCCCTATACGACGCATAGGGCATGAGCGCTGGTTGCGGAATATTGCGGTCGGGTTGGGGAATGCGGCGGTCAGTATGCGGGGGGATGCTGAGATCGTGGCGGCTTTGCAGGCACGGCTGGGGCATTCTTCTGAGATGGTGAGGGAGCATGTGGTTTGGGCTTTGGGGAGGCATGGAGTGGAGACAAGAAGCGATGGCTGAATATTTGTTTGATAATAGAGACACTACTTCAGGCAGAAATTTTGTCCTGACCAGTTATCTTGAGTGGATGTATCGCAGTAGTAATTTTGTCCGGTTTCTGGAGTACTTTTCGACAAGGACAGGATTTGTCGCGGATGAAACAGGATTTCGTTTCCCAGACTTGACTGAATATGATGCAGAATATTATTTCACAGGTGTGCGAGTCTGGGTTGGTACGCAAAAAGTAACACTGGCTGAGGTCGATTTTGTTGGGCAAGTCAGGGAAGCTTGTGAAAGCTATTGCAATAAGCATCAAGATCAAGCGAGTCTGGTCAATACTTTACTTCAAAAAATTCAAGACAATTGCAGGCAATTAGAGCTCACATCAAAATTTGAAATGTTGAGTAGAGATGCCTCCAAAGCGGACACGAGCATGACTGACGAAGTCATTGATAAACTGTTTCATGATGATTTGATCGACTGGGGCGTAGTTTTGTTAGAAGTGGCAGGTATGCAAGGTATTGATGAGGGTTTGAGACCGACACTTGTAAAAGATTTTGCGTACCATGAGCTTGAGGAAATCGCCATTCATGATCCCCTGTTGGAAGTCATTGTAGATCTGGCTAAAAACAGCGGATACAGCTCTGTTGATTTATGCGAAAAGATAGAAAAAGTCTGTCAAGCCAAAAATATAGATATGGATAAGTCCAGGCGAAAATGGTTGCTCGCTTTGCTCGACGGGATGTTATTGGATATTGACTCTGATTCTATGTACGGACTCATAAAAATCGCGAAATTTTGGGCTGCATGGGGATGGCCTCCTGGTAGTGCAGCCTTGATGCGACATGATAAGAAAATGTCTTCCCAAGACTATCATTCATCAGTCAATTACAGACAAGTGATAGCGAATCACCGTGAATGGCTGGAAACGGAGATTGCGGCCTGTCGATAGTGTTATGTTGAACGTTATTATGGCTAGCACTGTACACGGATACGTTAGGCAAGTTGTGTGTAAAACGACTTTCATTTGACATCACCGCACCAAACTCAACCACACCGGCAAAGTCAGCACCGACAACACCGTGCTGGCAGAAATCAGAAATGCCACGAATGGCCCGTTGCCGCCCATGCGTGCTGCGAGTACATAAGCACTGGATGCGGTAGGCAGGGCGCAAAAGACGACGGCGATTTGCAATTGTAGCGGCGGCAGTTCCAGCCAGCGACCGAGCAGCAGGGCGATGAACGGCAGGGCCAGCAGTTTCACCGATAAAAAATAGGCGGCTATACCCTTGGCTTCGCGCAAGCCAGACAGGCGCATCCCGGCACCCACTGCCAGCAAGCCCAGCGCGATTGAGGCATTGCCCAGCCGCGACAGGGTGGCGGCAATACCTTCTGGCATGGGTATTTCCAGCACACTGAACAAGACACCACTGGCGGTACCGACCACCAGCGGGTTGCTGGCGATTTCTTTCATGAGCCTGCCGCTATTGTGTGCCAGTGCATACACCGCGCCCATATTACAGAGCGGTACTAGAAAACCGATCAGCAATGCCATCAATGCGGTACCCTGGTCACCCGCGAGACGTGAGGCAATCGCTAGCGCTATATAGGAATTGAAACGAAATGCGGTTTGCACGCCTGATTCAAATATCCTGGGCGCTGTGGTAAACATGAACTTGGCCAGCCAGCCCAGCAGCATGCCACAGCCGGTAGTGATGACAGCGACCTGTAGCAAGTGCCCCGTTGAATGAAAATCAAAGCGGGTGCGCGAGGTGGTATAAAACAGCAGGGCCGGGAACATGATGAAATAAACGATCTTTTCCACCCCGGCCCAAAAATGTCCACCCCAGTGCGCATGACGTGCCAGTAGAGAGCCTATCAGTATCAGGCTGAAGTCGGGGAAGAGCAGGGTGAAGATGGACATCGGCTTTACTTCAATTATTTACTTGAGCAAGCCCGCCAGCTCTACCGCAGTCTTGACCTGCATCTTGTCAAAGATATGGGCACGGTGTACTTCTACCGTGCGCATGCTGATACCGAGCTGGTCGGCGATGACCTTGTTCATTTTTCCCAGCAAGATCAGGTCCAGCACTTCTTTTTCCCGGGCAGACAGGCTGGCAAGACGGTCATGGACCAGCGCGGCAGAACCTGCCTGGCGCGAGATGGCCAGGGCTTCTTGCACTCTGTCCATGAGCTTGTTGTCATTAAAGGGTTTTTCAAAAAAATCAAAGGCACCGCGCTTCAGTGTATCTACTGCCATCGGTACATCGCCATGGCCAGTCAGGAAAATCACGGGCAGGCGTTTGGTCAATTGCCGGGCTGCCAGCATTTCAAACAGATTGATGCCGGTCAGGCCGGGCATGCGCACGTCCAGCAGGATGCAGTCGCCCTGGCTGTCAAAGATCAGGGGTTTGTCGAGGGCCAGCAGGAATTTTTCTGCACTCTCATAGCTGTGTGCGGCGATCTGCCTGGACCTGGCCAGCCATGATAAAGAGTCACGTATGACCTCTTCATCGTCAATAATATGTAGCATGGTATCTCCCGTTTTTTGTGTGGCGCATTATGTATTTCTTGTTAACTTGATGCGCTCGGATAGTCTTGTATAGGTATAGCGAATTGGAAAATAGTACCACCGGCAGGGTTTTCATGATGTGAGAGCTTGCCGCCGTGGAATTCTATGGCAGTGCGGCAAATGTTCAAACCCATGCCCATGCCCGCAGACTTGGTAGTGAAAAATGGCGAGAACAGTTTCTCGGCCACTTCTACTGGTATGCCGTGACCGCGGTCAGTCACACTGACGATAATCTGCTGTGTGTCTTCATCCAGCGCAGCCTCTACCCGTAGTATACGTTTTTCAGGTGCCGTGGTTTGCATGGCCTCGATGGCATTTCTGGTCAGGTTCAACAAGACTTGCTCCAGCAATACCCGGTCTGCCAGCACCAGTGGCAACTTGGGCCTGACCTTCCATTGCAGGGCGACATGGCTGGCCTGCGCCTGCAGTTCCACCAGGGGCATGGCACTTTGTATAAGGTCGGCAATTTGCAGGGGCTCACGGGCCGCTTCGCGTTTTTTTACAAACTCGTGCACGCTGCGTATGATTTGCCCTGCACGCTGCGCCTGGGCATTGACTTTTTCGAGCGCACTTTGGAACAGGCTGCGGTCTATCATGCCCGCCTGCAAGAGGTTGACGGCCCCTGTGGTATAGCTGGAAATTGCCGCCAGTGGCTGGTTCAGCTCATGCGCGAGCATGGAGGCAATTTCACCCATGGTCGCCAGTTTGGCGCTGGTGTGCAGCTTTTCTTCCTGCTGACGAGTCAGTTCCTGGGCGCGCCTGAGCTCAGAGATATCAAGGATGGAGCTCATCCAGCCAGCCTGTTTTCCCTGTTCATCGATGAGGGCAGATTCATAGATCAGTACCGGGATGCGTTCGCCGCTGGCATGCTGGTATGTCGTCTCGAAACCTTCGGACGGCACGGTACCCGCCAGTAACTGGGTAAAGCGCTGCTGGTATTCTTCTATGGCTTCAGGTGCCCAGTAAGGCATGGGCGGCATGCGCCCTATGATTTCTTCTGCCGGGAAACCCACCATGCGACAAAAAGCCGGATTGACATAAGTCAGGCGGCCTTCCATGTCGCGTGCACGCAAGCCGGTGACCAGGGAGTTTTCCATCGCAGCGCGGAAGGTTACCTGCTTGCGCAGCGCCCCCTCTGCCGCCAGCCGCCGGTTGATATCTCGCCACAGGGCCAGCAGGCTCCAGATCAATCCTATCGATAACAGGATGACCGACAATACCAGCAAGTTCGACAAAAGCTTGGGTTCGGTCTTGATGCTGTTGGTGCGCAAGACCAGGGTCAGGCTGGGTAATTCCCAGGCGCGGCTGTGGGTATACACGTTTTTGCCGCTACCACCGGCGCTCCGCTCCGCCAGGATGCGGTCGTCAATGTCGGTGATGGTGATCTGGTTATCCTGGGCAAACCACCAGGGCACCAGTTCTTCCAGGATGGCATTCATGCGGTAACTGATCATGATGCTGCCTACCCGGTGATCGTCTTTGATCAGAGGGATCTGGCAATGCATGAGATAGGCATTCTTGGCATTGATTTCCAAAACCGGCTTCATGCACACCGTTTCTTCGCTGACATCAAGTTCGCCAAATTCAAACTTGGGGAGGGGGATCCTGTCATTGTTCGCCGGTATGACCTCGCGGGTATCGACCAGCAATTTATTGTTGGCGTCATACCAGGCGATGCGCTGGATTTCACGGTTGTTCTTGAGTATGGTGCGAAAGCGATCAAGCACGGCATCTTTTTGCAACTTGGCCGATTTGATTTCATTGCCTATCTGGCGCAAGACTTCGTCATTGCGGTTGAGCTGGAATTGTATGGCCTGCTCCACCCATAGCGAATCAGCGATCAGTTGCTCCTGACGCTCATTGGCTTCCATGCGCTGCGCCTGCCACGGTAACCAGATCAGCGTGGACAAGAATAACAACAACAGCAAGATGGGAATAATCCAGCGCCACTTTTGATTGGGCCAGGATTGGGAACGGTGAAGGCTTTTCATGACCCTAGTTTACTTCAGAGCGTGATTTATCGACAAATACATCGCACAAACACTGCATAATCATTACACAAACATCGCACAATAATTAAGCCTTGTGGTTTTCCACAGTTGCAAGATAATGCTGCGGTTGAAATAATCAGTGTAATAACCCTTATAACGATTGGAGACTTAGATGAAATTGAAATCCCTGTTGTTTTCCCTGGTGGCGGCTTCTTTGGTGAGTGGCGCAGCATTCGCGCAAGCTCCCATTGTTATCAAATTCAGTCATGTTGTCGCAAATGACACACCAAAAGGCAAGGCTGCTGAGCGTTTTAAGGAATTGGCTGAAAAAGCCACCAAAGGCCGCGTTAAAGTCGAGCTTTATCCTAACAGTACCTTGTACAAGGATAAGGAAGAGCTTGAAGCCCTGCAACTGGGGGCAGTGCAGATGCTGGCGCCTTCATTGGCCAAGTTTGGTCCTTTGGGCGTAAAAGAATTCGAAGTCTTCGATTTGCCTTATATTTTCCCATCAAAAGATGTGCTGTATGCCGTCACTGAAGGGGCAATCGGCAAGGATTTGATGAAAAAACTGGAGTCCAAGGGTATTACTGGCCTGGCATTTTGGGATAATGGTTTCAAAGTGATGTCCTCCAACAAACCCATGCACTTGCCAGCTGATATGAAGGGGCAAAAACTGCGCATACAATCTTCGAAAGTGCTGGATGCACAAATGCGTGCATTAGGTGCCAATCCACAGGTACTGGCTTTCTCTGAAGTGTATCAAGCGCTACAAACAGGTGTTGTTGATGGTACAGAGAACCCGCCATCCAATTTGTACACTCAAAAGATGCATGAAGTACAAAAGCATGTAACGGTGACCAATCATGGTTATCTGGGATATGCTGTCATTGTCAACAAGAAGTTCTGGGATGGTTTGCCAGCAGATGTGCGCACTCAACTGGATGAAGCGATGAAATCGGCAACCAAGTACGCCAACGCCATCGCTCAGCAAGAGAACGACAATTCGCTGGAAGCAGTCAAAAAATCTGGCAAAACCACAGTCTATGTTCTGACAGACAAAGAAAAAGCTGAATGGCGCAAAGCTTTGTTGCCAGTTCAGAAGGATATGGAAGGTCGCATAGGCAAGGATTTGATCGCCAATGTGAATAAAGAAGCTGTCAAACTCGGCTTTAAATAATATTCTGCCTGCCACCATGACATGGTCGTGGTGGCATTCTCTACAGTCTGCGCGTCCGCGCATGGTTCCGGGTCAGCGTTCTGCTACCCAGTTAAGGAGCTTATATGAAATTTCTGGATCACCTCGAAGAATGGCTGATCGCGACCCTCATGGGCGCGGCCACCATTGTTATTTTTATTGCGGTAGTACACCGCTACTTGTCTGGTTTTGCCATACCTGGCTTGCAAGATGCCTTGTTGAAGCTTAATACCAGTTGGGCGCAGGAACTGACCATCTATATGTTTGTGTGGATGGCAAAGTTTGGTGCAGCCTACGGCGTGCGCACCGGCATCCATGTCGGTGTTGACGTGTTGATCAATAAAATGAATCCGCAATGGCGTAACAAGTTTGTCGTGCTGGGTTTGCTGTCTGGAGCTTTGTTCACGGGTATCGTTGGCACCCTGGGTGCAAGTTTTGTCTGGGAAATGTCACATACTGACCAGACTTCAGCTGATATGGAGATTCCGATGTGGTGGGTATATCTGGCAATACCGCTGGGATCTTACCTGATGTGCTTCCGTTTCCTGCAAGTTACATGGAATTTCATCAAAACTGGTGAGTTGCCCAAGCACGATCACGCCCATGTTGAAGGTCTGGACGAAGAGGTGAAAGCATGAACGCCGCGATTATATTTATCCTGCTGTTAGTTCTCATGCTGACAGGTATGCCGATTTCAATATCGTTGGGTCTGACTGTTCTGACTTTCTTGTTCACCATGACCCAGGTACCTATCGAGTCGGTGGCCCTGAAATTATTTACTGGTATTGAGAAGTTTGAAATCATGGCGATTCCATTCTTCATTCTTGCAGGTAATTTCCTCACACATGGTGGTGTGGCGCGGCGCATGATTAACTTTGCGGCCTCTATGGTAGGGCACTGGCACGGTGGCTTGGCGTTGGCTGGCGTTATGGCTTGCGCGTTGTTTGCGGCAGTTTCTGGTTCTTCTCCGGCAACCGTGGTGGCGATTGGTTCCATCATTTTGCCTGCGATGGTGAAGCAGGGCTATCCAAAGGGTTTTGGTGCTGGTGTAATTACCACCTCAGGAGCCCTGGGTATCTTAATCCCACCATCTATTGTCATGGTGATGTATTCAGTGTCCACCAATACATCGGTGGGGCAATTGTTCATGGCGGGCGTCGTGCCAGGCTTGTTGCTGGCTTTCTTTTTGGGGCTGACAACCTGGTTCCTGGCGAAGAAACACAATTACCCCCGCATGCCCAAAGCGAGTTGGACGGAACGCTGGGCTGCATTCCGCAAGAGCGCCTGGGGATTGCTGCTGATAGTCATCGTCATGGGCGGTATCTATACCGGCATGTTCACACCAACGGAAGCTGCTGCAGTGTCTGCTGTGTATGCCTTCGTTGTCGCCGTGTTTGTCTACAAGGACATGACCATCAAGAAAGTACCCAAGGTCTTGCTGGATTCTGCTGCGATGTCAGCGATGCTGTTGTACATCATCACCAATGCTGTTTTGTTCTCTTTCCTGATGACCAGTGAAAATATCCCGCAAGCCATGGCTGGCTGGATCATGGACAAGGGCTTTGGCATCATCAGCTTCTTGCTGGTGGTGAATATACTTTTGCTGTTGGCTGGTAATGTGATGGAACCGTCATCGATCGTGCTGATCATGGCACCTATTCTGTTTCCGGTTGCGATGAAGCTGGGTATTGATCCTGTTCACTTCGGTATCATCATGGTGGTCAATATGGAGGTGGGTATGTGTCATCCTCCAGTGGGCTTGAACCTGTATGTGGCGTCAGGAATCACCAAAATGGGGATTACTGAATTGACTGTGGCTGTTTTGCCATGGCTGATGACGATGATAGGCTTCCTTTTGTTGATTACCTACGTACCGCAAATCACAATGTGGTTGCCAAATTTGATCTACAAATAAGTTAAACAAAGTAAACTGACCAAAGTTTAAAAGAAATTGCCGTGTTTCCCGCAAGGAAATACGGCAATTTTTATTTTGGCAGAATTTAAATTGGTGTTGCCTAGCACATTTTTTAGGTTTATGATCGTTTTTCACATATCTGCAACAATGCACCGTTTTGTATCATTTTTGTTTTGAAAGCCAAAACTTGTCATGCTATATTCACGGCAGTTCAGATTTTTGCAAGACTAAGATCAATAAGAAAAAGGCACACAGGTTTAAAAGGCGGTAGTGCAAAATAACGGTAACGATACCGTACACACTGAGGAGACGCGCGTTTTTACTACAAGCTGAGTGGATGTGATAAATTAAAAAAAATCGCATACGCTAAACAGCCGAAAACGCGAAAGATGTTTTAAGGGCGCATCGGATGATGCGCCTTTTTTCTTTTGTCAAAAAGGAAAACCATGTCGAATAAAGAAGCTAAGGAATCCAGGGAAACGGGCTTTTTCTCCGCCATCGTCGCAGCCCCTTTTGGGGCCGTTGGCATACGTTGCGAAGACCAGAAAATCAGTGAACTGGTTTACTTGCCGCCACGTTTCCAGGAAAAAGCACCATCAGACAAAGTGGCTGAAAAAGCCGCCAGGCAAATAGCGGCTTATCTGGAAAATCCCGACTTTCAATTTGACCTGCCTTTGAAAGAGGCCGGCACGGCATTTCAGGGCAAGGTGTGGCATGCTATTTCTTCCATACCGCGCGGCCAGGTGCTGACCTACGGCCAGATTGCCAAGCATATACGCTCGGCACCACGTGCGGTTGGCCAGGCCTGCGGTGCCAACTGGTACCCGCTGGTTATCCCATGTCACCGCGTGACTGCTGCTGGTGGCCTGGGGGCTTTGCCCACAATGATGATGAAACCGGATTCCACCTTGGTGTAAAGCGCTGGCTGCTGACACATGAGGGCGTGGCCGGCTTTACCCAGGAAAAATTGTGGAAGTAAAACCGCTGCCTGTCATCTTGCCGGATAAATTGACGTCGCAAATCGATCAGTTTTGCGACGCACTATGGCTGGAAGACGGGCTGGCAAAAAATACCATAGAGGCTTACCGCCGCGACATGCGCCTGTTTGCCGAGTATTTGCACACAGATCAAGCTAAACATCTGTACGAAGTCAATCATGCTGACATAGGCAATTACATTGCAGCCAAACACGGCACATCCAAAGCCAGTTCTGCTAACCGGCGCATGAGCGTACTAAAGCGATTTTATTTGCTGGCATTCCGTCAAAACCTGATCAGTGTCAATCCTTGCACCAAATTGCGCTCGGCCAAACAGGGACAGCGTTTGCCCAAAACCCTGAGCGAAGCCCAGGTCGTTGCCTTGCTGCAGGCACCGGATGAAACCAATCCCCATGGTTTGCGCGACAAGACCATGCTGGAACTCTTGTATGCCTGTGGCTTGCGTGTCAGCGAGCTGGTGGGTTTGCGATCTATAGAAGTCGGCTTGAACGAAGGCGTGCTGCGTATTACCGGCAAAGGCGACAAAACCAGGCTGGTGCCGTTTGGTGAAGTCGCCCGCACCTGGCTGGAACGCTATCTGCGTGAAGGCAGGCCAGCCATACTGAATGGCCAGATAGATGATGCCTTGTTCGTCACAGCCCGCGGTGGTGCCATGACCCGGCAAATGTTCTGGATACTTATCAAGAAGTATGCGATGCAGGCAGAAATTACGACGCACTTGTCGCCGCATACATTGCGTCATGCGTTTGCTACCCACTTATTGAACCACGGTGCTGATTTGCGGGTTGTGCAATTGTTGCTGGGCCATGCTGACATTTCAACGACGCAAATTTATACGCATGTGGCGCGTGAGCGTTTAAAAAAACTGCATTCCTTGCATCATCCACGTGGTTGAGCGAATGTGTGCAGATAAAAAAATCCACGCATAGCGTGGATTTTTTAATTGAAGCGCATTGATTTATTTTACGGCCGTATTCTCTTCCAGGAATTTTTCTACCCTGGTCCAGAAATCGACATTGTTTTTCAACAGGCGCCAGCCATGTGCTTCTTCCGGATAGGTGATCCACTCTATCTTTGCGCCAGTTGGTGCGGCATTTTTAAATTTTTCACCATGTACTAAAGGGACTCGTCTGTCCGCAGCACCATAGGCAAGAATTAATGGCTTGGTCAGTCTCTGTGCCTGTTCAACAGGTGAGGTTGCTTTTAGTTGCGCAGCATCCTTTTGCTGGTCACCGATTAGTATCGGCATACCAAAACGTTGCCATGCAGAGCCTTCCTGGTCACTCCAGGTTATGTCATATAGTAAATTGATGTCTGATACACCTACCCAGCTAATACCACAACGGTACAGGTCGGGTTCCTTGATCAGCCCCATTAAGACTGCGTAGCCGCCGTAGCTGGCACCCGCTATACAAATTCTCTTTGGATCTGCATATCCTTTTTCGATCGCCCACTTGGTTGCGTCGGTAACATCGTCTTGCATGCCCAAGCCCCATTGCTTCCAGCCTGATTTGAACAAATTTTTACCATAGCCTTGGCTGCCGCGGAAATCTGGCTCCAATACGGCATAACCACGGGAAGCCAGGAATTGTGTTTGAGGGTTCCAGCCCCAATGACCTCCTCTGACATAAGGGCCGCCATGAACCATGACGACCATAGGCAGATTCTTGCCGGTACTGTTTCGCGGCAATGTTAGGTACGCAGGGATTTCCAGGCCATCACGAACCTTAATCCGTATGAAGTCCTGATAAGACATCTTTTTAGAATCAACTTCTGGGAAGCTGTCGCCGATAGGTGTGAATTTCTCGGTGTTAGTGTTATATAGCAAGACCGACCCAGGATGAATATCCGAGAATGAATTGACCACTAACACATCACTGTCGGCATTTTCCGCGACGCTTAGTAAATTCACTGTATTAGGTAGAACTGCATCAATCTTCTTTTGTATTATTTTGTATTTATCGTCGAGCCACATTGTTGCAGGCGCGTCTGTTTCATACTGTATGCCTAAAAGTTTATTTTGCTTTTTGTTAAAGATGAAGCGACCAGCGAAGTCAAATCCTTTGGCGGAAACAATAGGTGTACTATCAATTTTATTTTTTTCAAGATCGTAGCGATAAACAGACTGCGTATCCTGTCCATTATTTGCAGTTACGTATAGTTGCCCGTCAGGAGCAATAAATGAAGGACTGAAGCCATCTTCTTTCTTACTGTCATAGTCGGTAAGCTTACGCCATGGTTTTTCATTTGCATCTTTGTAGTAAATAGCAGTTTTGTCATCCACACTGGTTATTGCAATGCGAACCTCACCAGACATATCCGCGAGGAAGCCAACAGAATTTGGTGGTGTTTGAATGGATTCGTTATAACCGGTAAGCGTATTTAACTTCAGAATGGTTTCAGATGGATTTTGTTTTGTACCTGTGCCACGCCCAACAAATACATCTTCAGAATTTTCCAGTCCAGTGGTGCTTATAAAATAATGGCGTGAAGTGAGGATACGGAATTTGCCTGAATTTCCCATTGTTTCTATGAGCTGGCGGAATTCTGAACCATCTTTATTGACCGCGAACAGGCCGCTATCTTTGAATACTTCACCCGCTCCAATTTTCCGATCACCGATACCGAAGACCAGTCTATTGTTGTTTACCCAAGAGAAGAACGTGATGTCATTTTTTTCGTAACGCGCCAGAATTTTGGGAGTCAGACTCGTTAGGTCCATGACTACCAGACCGAGCCTATCATTTTCACCTGCCGTGATCATCGCCAAATTCTTGCCATCTGGTGAAAACCGGACGCCATTGATTTGCGAGTTCTTAAAAAACTTTTCAACCGGGATTTTTTCTTGTACTGGCGTCTGCGCATAGACAGGCAGCGTCAAACTGAAAGCGAGAGCTGTGCAGATGGAAAGTTGCCTGCACATGGTAGTGAGTACCTGTTTCATTCTTTTTCCTATGTAATTTTTTTTGAAAAATAAGAAGCACTAAAAATAAACGCCCCGGACTACGAGGCGTTTATTCATTTGACTACGTCATCAAATCAACGGAAAACGTATTTTGCAGACAATGTGAAATAACGACCGAGGTTGTTATGCAAGGTTGAGCTGTAACCTTGTTGGACAGTTGCCAATGTAGTTGTTGGATTGTAAGGTGCTTTGGAATCAGTAATGTTTCTGATGTTGATGCCCAAAGTCAGATCTTTAAATCCAGTGTAAGTGTAGCCTACATCCAGAGTAGTCCAGCTTGGCACTTGGCAATCTGGGAAATACTTGGTGAAGTTAGGCTGGTTGGCAAAAGTCGCACTTACACCGGCTGGTACGCCGCTACCATAATAGCAATATGGCGTGGAGTATGTCGTAGCATTATCATAACGACGCCATTGTGCGATACTGTCTGTGAAGTTGATCGCGCCGTATGCTGTATGAGGACCTTTTTCCCAAACGGTACGCAAAGTGGCACGCAGACGAGGGATTGGTCCAACAGATGTTGTCCAGTCATTGATGCCACCGTTAGTACCAACGGCATTTCTTTCTACGTCGCCAGGAGACTCGGCGCGACGATAAGAAATCAGGTATGTGGATTTAAATGACGTCGACAGTTTGCCATTTTCACCCAGGTTGTTGCGCATTTTCAGCTCAACGTCCACACCACTGACTTCAGTACTACCTTGGTTAACCCAAGGAGTTTTTACTGCCAGCAATGGGCCTGTATTTGGAATAGGATTACCAGCCGCATCTTTCAATTGATTCAGAGGATTAGTATCACGAATGATGTAATCAGCTGGGAATTGACTAGGATGATCCAGCAGATATGTTGAGCTACTCAGGGCAACTTCACCTTCTTGGCGCAGTTTGTAGGCATCTATTACAACGTCAAAATTGGCTGTTGGAGAATAGATCATACCCAAGGCATAGCTCTTGGATTTTTCTGGCTTCAGGTCAGGATTAGCACCACCGACTCCAGAAATGCTCTTGGCGCAATCTACCTGCTCAGCACCCACTACTGGATTTGAACCGTTAGGGCAGCGAACTGGGTCAACCGTATTGTTCAGGAAGAACTGGGCACCACCGGCGGCAACCTGAGACAAAGCTGGTGCACGGAAACCTTCAGCGTAAGTACCGCGGAACGCCAGACCATCAACAGCAGTCCATTTAGCACCGACTTTAGGTACGAAATTACCTTTGAACGTAGGATATTTATCGTAACGGCCAGCGAAATCCATCTCGAAGTTTTTCAGGAATGGCGTGCGGACCTCAAAGAATGCAGAAGAAACATTACGTTGAGAATCGATTGCAGTCGTTGCCAAACCAAGAATATCACCACGTGCATTGATAGGATCTGGAGCAATGGACAGTTTCTCTTGACGGAATTCAACACCTACTGCGAAGCCAATACCGCCGCCACCCAGTGAACCAAATTCTGTCGTTGCCTTGGCATCGACTTGAGTAATTTCAGCAGTTGCCTTGTTGGTCAAATTCGGGCTGATGGTTGGATCAGCTGCGATGGAAGCCAATGTGCGGTTTTCAGTAATCAGCTTACGCAATGTTGGTACGTACAGGAAACCGTATGCTACTTCTTCACGTTCGGAACGATTCCATAAGACTGCGCTTTCCCAATCCCAGGAGGCGACGGTACCCTTCAGACCAGCAACCAGGCGTGCGCTCTTATTGTCAAGATCAGTACCTGTTTTCAGGTTTTCAAAGCGATACGAGACGGCAGAACGTGCATCTGGATTTGGATTGTCTGGATGACCAACAGGCAAGATAGCCTGGAATGGCGTAGCCAAACCACCAACCAGGAAGTTGGTAGTTGGAGACGTGCCGCTGATAGTGCGTGGTGACGAGCGATAAACACGCTTGGAATCAGTGTAAGCAAACTCACCGAAAGCGGACAGTTTGTCATTGATCTTCAAATTGCCGACTGTCATGAAATTAACGTCGTCACCCTTGGTTTGCGCATCAACGTCTGCATCTTGATTGTAGTTACAGAACGTGCGACCTCGCAATACACTAGTAGTGGCGATATTGTGTTCTGGGCCACCTACCAATTTACGGGATGCATCGCAATTGGTTTGATTAATAACAGTTGCACCTGTCGTGAAGAAAGACAGTGAACCAGGAGTACGTTCCTTGAAGAAGAAAGCCTGGTTGGATACGCTGCTGCTGAATGGATTTGCGCGGAAATTGATATCTGCATAGGCTTGTGCATTGATATCATTCGAGCCATTCGCCATGGTTGTGGCGTTTTGTTTTCTGTAATCCAGAGCAAATAACACATTGTAGCCCTGGCTGGCGTAGTCGCCGAAGCCTATCGTGCCATTGACATTTTGACGACCGAATTCGCGATCATCGTTAGCTGCTGCAGTTACAGAAACTT
The DNA here is from genome assembly GCF_009937955.1 of Undibacterium sp. KW1. Lineage (NCBI taxonomy): Bacteria > Pseudomonadati > Pseudomonadota > Betaproteobacteria > Burkholderiales > Oxalobacteraceae > Undibacterium > Undibacterium sp. KW1. The sequence continues at coordinate 1,258,776 of NZ_AP018439.1, forward strand.
CGCCACCTTGATAATCACGTTTGGTGATGAAATTGATAACGCCAGCTACCGCGTCAGAACCATATACTGCTGACGCGCCATCTTTGAAAATTTCTACTTTTTCAATGGCAGACAGAGGAATACTGTTCAGATCGTACAGTGTGGATTGACCATTGTTTGGATTTGCATACGCAGACGGCGTCATGCGGCGACCATTCAACAGGATGAGGGTAGAGGTCGAACCCAGGCCGCGCAAAGATGCTGTCGCAACGCCGCGGGAGAAACCATTTTGGTCTGGTGTATCGTTATAACCACCAGTACCCATGGATGGAACGCTCTTCAACAGTTCAAGAACTGTTGTTGCACCACTTTGCTTGATTTCTTTAGCAGTGATGGTTTGTATCGGTGATGTACCTTCTTTATCAGCGCGTTTGATGTTCGAGCCGGTAATTTCAATACGTTGTGGTGCTTCAGTCTGAGCGTGGGCATAACCCCCGATCAGCATGGAGCCAGCAAATACGCTGAGCGCCAGGCGCACGGACTGCACGCCTATTTTTTCTTTAAATATCATTATTGTTCCCTCTTTGTTGATAGACCAGATGCAATCGGGTGCCGGATCCGTTTGGCAGACAGGTTTAGTTCTAAAATTTTGTAAATTTACAAACAATCCTGTACTGCTACCTGATGAAATGCTGCCAAATCCATCCTCTTTATAATTGCGTGCGGGAAGTGAAAGGCAATGAATCAAACAGAACTTTATTATGTAAATAAAATACCTTTGCGGGAAAGCATTTGTTACTTTTTTTTGAGTGCTTGTTGTTTGACAACGACAAGAAATGAAAATTTAATTTCTAATTTTCCATGAAATTGGATTTTCAGTATCTTTTTGGAAATTCATTTATTTTCATATAAATTCCAGTTATAAGCTTATAAAAGCTGGAAAAAGGTATCAGTTTCAAGAAAATATGATGGATTTGGAGTCATTTAGCGGTCTAATATAAAGTCAGGAAATGCGAAAAAATTTTCAAATTTCCGAATTTCTGCAAAAATCTGACCTGCTAATAAGTTCCTGCGATATGTAAGAACTTGTAACGAAAAACAAGGTCTATGAACTGAGCAAAGCCATGCTCAGTGAGTAGTTTGCGGCCAATTCATCTAACCAGGAAAAAATATGAAATTGTCAAAAGAAGTACATTTTAAGAAAAAGACCTTACTCCTTTTGTTATGTGCACTGAGTGAGGCAGCCCTTGCCCAGACACCTCCCGCGACCCCGGCCTCTGCGCCTGCTACAAATGGCACTGCGACAGCCACACCAGCGGTTGCGCCAGCGCCTGCAACAGCACCTCCTGTTGGATTGCGTCCTTTTAAAGATGTTATCAAAGACGCTAAAGAGCTCAAGGGATTTTTTAATTTGTACCAGAAAGACGACAAAGTCTGGCTGGAAATTCGTCCTGAGCAATTTGATAAACCATTCTTGTTTACTTACAACATCCCGAATAGCATCGGTGAGCGTGGCTTATATGGCAGCCAGATGGGGCGTGGATATCAGGCCGTGTTCAAAAAAATTGGCAACCAGGTACAACTGCTGGCCAAGAATACCCAGTTTTATGCCACTCCAGGCACACCACAGGCGCTCGCTGTTTCGCAGGCGTTTTCAGATAGTCTGCTGGCCAGCGCCAGCGTATTGAGTACGCCCAATTCAGAGTCGAAAGGCATCCTGGTCGATGCCAGTGCCTTGCTGTTCAATGATATCCCTGGTTATTCAACGAGCCTGGAATATGCCTACCGCACCATGTATGTCCTGGACAAGGCCAATACCAGCTTCGGCAAGCTGAATACGGATGAGTCTCTGGCAGGTTTTTTTGTCAATGCACATTTCATGACACCACGCATTGCTGCTTCTCCATTGGTGCCACCGCCAGTAGCTCTGCCTACGCCCCCACAAACGACACCTGATCCGCGCAGCTTTTTCGTAGGTTTTTATTTTAATTTCTCAGCGCTGCCAACTGAAGCCATGCGACCACGCCTGGCAGATGACAGGCTCGGGCATTTTGTGACGACCAGCTACGATTTCACCGAAGACCTCAAACCCAAGACTTCGCGTTACTACGTGAATCGCTGGCGCCTGGAAAAACAAGACCCAACAGCCGCACTGTCGGAACCAAAACAGCCTATCGTCTATTGGCTGGACAAGAACGTGCCAGAGAAATATCGTAAATCGATCACTGAAGGCGTGCTCGAATGGAACAAGGCTTTTGAAAAGATAGGCTTCAAAAACGCCGTGGTCGTCAAACAGCAAACTGAAAAAGACGCTTTTGATACCATGGATTCTCGCCATGCCTCGATACGCTGGTTTGTCGGTGCAGACGTCGGCTTCGCTATTGGCCCTTCACGTGTCGATGAGCGCAGCGGCGAAATTCTGGATGCAGACATCGGTATGTCGGATGTCTTTGCCCGCGGTGCCCGCCGCATGATAGGTGAAGATGCACAGACACATGCGCTGCATGCCCAGGGTGACTGTCATTTTGCCCACGAAGCATCAATGGAAATGGGGTTCGCCATGGACTTGCTGGATGCCCGTGGTGAAATGGACATGGACAGCCCAAAAGCCGAAGCACTGGCACAAGCCTATGTCAAAGACGTCATCATGCACGAAGTTGGCCATACACTGGGTTTGCGTCATAACTTCCGTTCTTCCACTATCTATACCCTGAAGCAATTGCAAGACCCGGCTTTTACCAAGGTTAATGGCCTGGCTGGCTCAGTCATGGACTATGTGCCTTTCAATCTGGCGACCAAGGGTGAGCCTCAGGGTGAATACGTCATGTCTTCCCTCGGCCCCTATGATTACTGGGCAATTGAATATGCCTACAAGCCCATCGATGCCGACAAGGAAAAAGATGAGCTGACCCGTATTGCTTCACGTTCTACCGAGCCTTTGCTGGCGTATGGTACGGACGAAGATTCTGCTGGCACCATGGTTTCTGATCCTGACGTCAATGTGTTTGATCTGGGCTCTGACCCTCTGGTCTATATACAAAAACGTTTGACGATTTCACGCGAATTGTGGGACAGGTTGCAAACACGTCAGTTAAAAGCGGGTGACAGCTATGAAACCCTGCGCCGTAGTTTTGAATACGGTTTTGGTCAGTTTGCCCGTACCGTACCTCTGGCGACGAAATATGTTGGCGGCACCACTTTCTTGCGTGACCACGCCGGTACAGGCCGTGCCACGTTCACGCCTATCGCGGTAGAACGTCAACGCCAGGCTTTGAAGCTGGTCTCTGAGAGCTTGTTCACGGCCAAGAGTTTTGTATTTACACCAGAGCTCCTGAGCCGTTTGGGTGTCGATCACTTCCAGCGTGCCAACCGTAATGACGTGTCCATCTCCGCACGTTTGCTGAGTCTGCAAACTGCGGCCCTGGATCAATTGATGTCTGATCTGGTGGCACAACGCATGCTCAATAATGCCGAGAAATTGCGCGACCCTAAAAAGGTATTGTCCCTGCATGAGCTGTACGGCAACCTGCAGTCGAATATCTGGAGTGAGCTGGCAAGTGGTACAGATATCAGTTCGGCCCGCCGCAATCTGCAACGTGAACACCTGAAGCGTTTGTCGAATGCCTTGCTGAAACCGTCTGCAACTACACCGGCTGATGCCCGTAGTTTGCAAAGGGAACAGGCAAATCAGTTGCTGGTAGCTATCCGTGGTGCGGTCGGCAAGCCTATGAGCCCGGAATCCCGTGCGCATTTGTCGGAAAGTCTGGCTACCTTGAATGAAGTATTGAAGGCTTCACTGGTGAGGGCTGGCGTTTGATCCAGTCGTTTAAAATAGTCGTTTAGTGCAGTCATTTTTTGCAGCATCCAGTATTAGCATCATTTTCAGATACTGACTGCTGGCAAGCTTGAAAGCCCCGTGTAAAAGCACGGGGCTTTTTTCATGTTTGCTGAAAAAATAGAATAGCGAACGACTGTTTTGCCCTTTACTTTAGCTGAGTAAGTAATGCATGCCAAGGTGTAAATTGAACGTATTTTTCAATTGCATTGCTGATTTATTCTGATATCAAATGCTTGTATAAATGGGAAAAAATTTATCCATTTATTGTTGAGGTAGCATTCATTGTGTGATATTTTATAAAATATAATTTGGCAACTTATGCTGACTTAAAAGTGTGCTATCGATATGTGTTTTTTGCTGCTTTTTTTAAGTTAAAGCAGCCTTTATTTGCCTGTGCTGTTGGATATATGGCTGGGTGAAGAAGTGCGGAAAAAGAATTCAGGCATGTGAATGTATGCATGAAAGTGCATAGTCCCGTGTCAGGATGCTGTTCCAGGCACAAAAAGCCGGGAATGGTGCAAATGCTCATGTCTGAACAGACATGATTTATTTACCTACAGTAGTGTCAAATGCGTTTGATTTCAAATGAAGAATTGAGCCTGATTGCCGGCGGTGACGGTGAAAGTCCAGATAATCCAATCATTGCCTCACCAGTTGAGATTGTTGGGGTTGTCCCCAGAGAAATTGTAGGGCCAGGAAATCCCCCCCGCCCTAATGGACCGATCCCTACTCCTTATCAGCCGCCTATCACTAAAATAGAGTGAGCCTGAGTTAGATTCTTGAAAAGCGCCAAATTCTTGGCGCTTTTTTATTGCTGGTATCTTGCAATTTCATTTTTACAGAACAAAAAAGTCCCCTGCAATGACAGGGGACTTTTGTCTTGCATAGCGAAATTAACTGCGCTTGTTTAAAACAACAAAATTATTTCTTTAAACATTGAGCAAAGAATTTTTCGCTCCGGTTGTACAAGTCAAATACGTTAACGTCTTTGTTAAAACCATGCCCTTCTTCTGGATAGACTTTGTAATCCAGGGTTTTACCAGCTTTCAACAAGGCATCACGCATTTTTTCTCCATGAATCAGAGGAACGCGTCTGTCATCCGAGCCCATGGTCAGCATGATGGGGCCTTTGACGTTGGCGGCATTCCTGGCTGGTGAGCGCAATTCAAACAAGGCCGCATCGGTTTTGGAATCGCCTACCCAGAGTTTGAATTCATTGTTCAGGTAGCCACCGGTTGCCGCGTCGGCATTTTCAGAGGTATCTGACCAGGAAACGTTCTGCAAGAGGCCGAGATCACTGACGGCTACGACAGAACTGGCGCAACGCCACAAATCAGGGTCTCTGGTCATGCCCTGCAGGGATGCGTAGCCACCGTAACTACCACCCATCAGCGCCATGCGTTTTTTATCGACGATGCCCTCCTGCACCAGGAACATGGCACCATCATTGATATCATCCTGCATGGTGCCGCCCCATTGCTTCCACGCCTTGACATAATGGTTGCGACCATAGCCTTCTGAGCCGCGTGGTTCCAGTTCCAGGACGGCATAGCCACGCGAGGCAAAGAATTGCGCTTCAGGCCAACGACCCCAGGAAGAGAAGTGATATCCACGCACCATAGGGCCGCCATGAATATTCATGATCAATGGCAGGTTCTTGGCTTCAGTGCCTTTAGGCAAGGTCAGGTAGCCATACACAGGCAAGCCATCGCGGGCCTTGAAACCTATGTATTTGCGCTCTGCCATCAAGGCCGGACTTGCCCATTCACGGTCCTGCACTATGGGTTCCAGGGTTTTCTTTTGAGTATCAAACAAATAGTAAATGCCGGATTGGATATCTGAAGTGGCATGGACCAAGGCTTTGCTTCCATCAGAAGACAACCTGAAGGCGTTGTGGGTTGCTGGCAGGGAGGCATCGATTTGTTCAGTCAGGGATTTTCTTGCGCTATTGCCAAACCAGATGCGCGTCGGTTTAGCTGCATCATAATACAAGCCGACGACCTTGCCAGTCTCGTCATCGACTTCGCGTATCAAGCGTGCGCTGGCACTCTGGCCATTGATATCAAATATAGGGTCTGCATGCACCAGCTCACCAAATTTCTTGGTGACAGTGTCATACTTGAACACGGCCATTTTATCCAGGCCATCTTTGTTGGTAGAGACATACAAGGTGCGGTCATCATTGTCAAAGCCGAGCACGTCGTACATCGTGCCATCGTTGTAGCTGGATTGTTCAAATATTTTTTCCCATTTGTCACTGTCGGGAGCACGGTGATAGTAAGCCGTCATCTGTGGCTGACCAGCTGCCGGACGGATTTCACCTCTTTGTGCGATGCGCGGACGTTTGTGAGTATCCAGTTCCCAGCCTTCTGTACGGCCTGGTGACTCAAACGTCAATAATTGCGAGCGCCTGGTTTTGAAGTTGAATTTATAGACATCCGCATATTCCTTGCTTCTTCCACGCATGGAAACATAGGCTTCTGGCGAATCATTACCTTCTGCCATGATGATGCTGTCAATATGAATGTCGCCTTTCTTGCGTTCATTCGTATTTTCCAGCTCCATGCTTTTATCATTGTCTATATCGTAGTAGTAGGAGCCTTTATAGACAAAACGGCCCCTCGCTTCTTGTCCGTCGGCAGTGCGATAGAACAGATACTTATTACCTACCCAGCGACTCTCGGCAACGTCAAAGCGGGGAGATGAAGTGATGACTTTGGCTTTGCGCGTAGCAAGATCTATCAATACCAGATTGCCACGGCCATTCAGTGGCACGATGGCGGCAATGGTTTTTCCATCTGGTGACATCGACAAGTCACGGTAATCAGTCAGCTTGAAGAAAACTTCTACCGGTATGTCAGCAGCACTCTGATACGCCTTGGCTTCTGCTGGGGCTCCGGCATGTGCAGCGTAGATAGGCAAGGCAGCAAAAGCGGCAACGATCACATGTTGCAGCGTTGTACGAAATTTCATGTTTACTCCTAAAAATGGGGGCACTAGGCCCCCAAAAATTTGATCCTGTATTTACTTTACATGGATGCAATGCTGCGTGTTTTTTTTCAATAATCGCTTTGATTATTTGAACGCGTACTTAACAGAGAATTGGAAACGACGGCCAAATGGACTGTTATAACCTGAGTTGTATGGGAATGAACCATTATTCAGCGCGCTACGGGCATCAAATGGTGGCTTGGTATCGAACAGGTTGGAGATGTTCAATGCCAGTTCCATGTTTTTGAAGCCCTTGTAACCTGTAAACCAGTTCCAGGTTGTTGTGGAAGCTACGCGGCAGTAGGAAGCAGGAGCGCCATAGATGATGTCGATCTTGCAGCTCTCTGCCGGTGTACCAACATAGTCATAACCAGAGATATAGTTACCAGACGCTTCATGTGACCATGGGCCTTTTTCCCAGCCAACTGCGAGGGAGCCACGGAATTCAGGCTGGCTGTAGGTCTTGTTGTAATCAACCGTTTCGCTATCCGGGAATGGCGTTGTCAGATATTCCCTGGTCAGGGACATTTTTGAACGGAAGTTCAGTTTGCCGTATTCACCCAGATTCTGTTTGCCCTTGAAGTCCAGATCAAAACCACTGACCTGTGTTTTACCGATATTGATGTACGGCAGGTTTACTTCAGTGATATGACCACCTTTATCGCGGGTAATGTATTTCGCGAAGTTAGGGTCTTTCTGGTTCGACAGCAAATAGGTGATGTCCAGAGAGCTGATTTCATCACGACGTTCTATCTTGTAATAGTCTAGGGTGACGCTATAGTCCTTGACAGGTTCCCAAACGATACCGATGGTGTTGCTGGTGGATTTTTCTGGCTTGAGGTTGGCATTACCAGAAATGTTTGCCTTCAGCGAGATATTGCAGTCTGGTTCTTCACCAGTCTGGCACAGTACCGGATCTTGCTGGCCGTTATAGAAACCAACTGAGACAGATGGAGAAATTTCACGGAAGTTAGGCGCACGGAAGCCTTTTGCAATCGTGCCGCGCAACACTACAGTTGGAAGCACACTCCATTTTGCACCTATCTTCGGTGTCAGAGAATTGCCACCGACACTGTAATTATCTGCACGCACCGCAGTGGACAGTTCCAGGGATTTCAGTACAGGCAGATTCAACTCACCATACGCAGATGCGACATTACGGCTGGAGAATGGCAACTTTGGCAAACCACCGATGGAATAAACGCGTTGATCCAGGAAGTACTGGTCGTCGACGTCACTGGTGGATTCGCGGCGGTATTCAATACCGGCAGCGCTACCGGCAAAGCCACCTGGCAATTCAAACAATTCAGAATTACTGACTTTGAGATCAGCAAACCAGGTTTTATTTTCGCCCTGACGTCTCAACATAGGAGAGATTCTGGCGCGCACATCAGCTGCATTGTTGGCGGCGCCAGGCACATAAGTGCCATTTGCCAGTGCGGCTTCCATCTGATCGGTGATGATGAATCCGCGTTGATCTACGTTGACTTTACTTTGCAGGTAGCCGAGCGACGTATCATATTCCCAACTGCCCAATGTGCCTTTGAAACCGCCGATGACACGTGTTTCAGTATCCTTGACATCAATAGTGCGGGCACCCAGGTCGCCGGTACGCACCAGGTAACTCTTACCGCCAGCTATCGTGAAAGTGCCAGCGTCGTCATTCGCGTAAAACTGTGGATCAAAACGCAAATTGGTTTTGATTTGCGTGACCCCAGCTTCGATGAAGAAACTGTGATTCGCGCTGAACTGATATTCGCCACGGGCGAAGAAGGAATCGTTGGAACGTTTTGGAACCGCATCAGTCCAGTCAAAACGATCCAGCAGGCAGCGGCCGTTTGGTGCCAGGTTAGCTGTAGGGCATCCTGGCAGGGCAGTAATCACGTTATTGATCAGGACATTGCCAGGTACGGAGTAAGCTGTGCGGCGATCGCCTTTGGTAATGCCAAAACCACGGTAATCCTGGCTGTTATAGGCATTGATGTCGCGCATGGACAGTGCATCAGAGTCGTGATGCTCGAAAAAGCCCATCAGATTAAACTTGTCTGCTGCAATATCGCCCATGCCATAGGAGAGATTGAAGTCTTTGGATTTTGCCTTGCCGTGAGAGGTTGTGCCACCACTGACTTTGACTTCGCTGCCAGTGTAGTCTTTTCTCAGCCAGATATTGATTACGCCTGCGATCGCTTCCGAACCATAGATTGCGGATGCGCCATCGAGCAGGACGTCGATATGATCAACGGCACCGACAGGTATCGCGTCAAGATTGGCAAATTGTGACTGGAAGCCGGTAATGCCATATTGTGCAACACGGCGGCCATTGACCAGTACCAGAGTGGCGCCGCTACCCAGACCGCGCAGGGATGCAGTTGTTGCGCCAGGAGAGAAACCGTTGTATTCAACACCGGTCAGGGCGCCGGCATTGTTTGAAGAAAGATTTTGAATAACAGATGACAGACTGGTGGCACCTGTTTTTTCCAGCTCGGCCCTGGTAATGATCTGTACCGGTGAGGCACCTTCGGTCTGTACACGTTTGATGTTTGAACCGGTAATTTCAATTTTTTGCAGTTTTGCAGGTTCTTCTGTAACGGCTTGCGCGTAACCGTTCATGGTGAGCATAGAGCCGGCCATCAGGCACAGGGCAGTACGCACCAATTGAGAAGCTTTTTTTTCTTTCAGGTACATATATTTTCACTTCCACCTTAAGTTGTTATTAATTTTATCGGCGGCAATCAAACCGTTTTGCTGTTGTATGGTCGGTTTGGTCAGCATCGATAGGGCAAACTACATGGCCTGTTATATTTTTTTAGCCATGCAGGCAAAGCCAGAATGAAGATCTGGCTTGCGCGGTATTATGTAATGGGATGTAACAGAATTGTTAATAATTGTTGCTTGCAAACTACGGAAATAAATATTATGCATTTAATAAATATGAAATTTTGTAAATCATTATTTGAGGCTTGAGAATTCGAAAATTCTCATATTTTCCTGACATTATTTTGTGCTTTTTTTATTTGTGATCTTGCATCTTGATGAAATTGAATTTTTGTAGTTCAAATATGTTTCTGGCTTGTCTGAAGTTTGTTCAGCAGCGTTTTTAATGTTTGCACTTCATTCGACGTATTCGATACCTGGGTTTGCAAGTTCATTCTTGCCAATAGCCCAAATTAAATGATGTTGAACACACACTTGCGTCCCAGCCAGACATCCTGAGGCGATATAATCTGTGCCTGTTTTTTTGCAAATCCAGTTTTTTGAGAGTGTAATTTGGCTAAGAAAGAACATGTATCAGTCACTCAGGCAACTCAGTTGCTGCGCAAGCACAAGGCTGAGTTTACCGAGCACCCGTATGCGTATGAAGAACATGGCGGCACTTCAGTGTCTGCCCGTGAACTCGGTGTGGATGAGCACCACGTTGTGAAAACCCTGGTCATGCAGGATGAAGCTGCCAAGCCCATGATCGTGCTCATGCATGGGGACAAAAAGGTTTCTACCAAAAACCTGGCTCGGCAGATAGGCTGCAAGTCAGTCGAACCCTGCAAGCCTGAAAATGCGCAAAAGCATTCAGGTTACCTGGTTGGCGGCACGTCTCCCTTTGGCACTAAAAAGGCCATGCCTGTTTATGTGGAGCGCAGCATACTGGCGCTGCCAAAAATTTATATCAATGGTGGCCAGCGCGGCTATCTGATCGGCATTGCCCCCAGCTTGCTGGAAAGTCTGTTGCAGGCACGGCCAGTCGATTGTGCCATCGACGAATGAATCCAGTTTCAAGAATTTTGCGAGGCTGGCTGATTCTGCTACTGGCCTGGCTTATACTTGCGAAGCTTAAAGAAATGAAGGAATAAGATGAATACAATTCTGGCGGCAGTTGCCGCTTACCTGATCGGTTCACTGTCGTTTGCAGTGGTGGTCAGCAAGCTGTTTGGCCTGGCTGATCCGCGCACTTATGGCTCAAAAAACCCGGGCGCGACCAATGTACTGCGTAGTGGGAACAAGGCCGCAGCGGTGTTGACGCTGTTGGGTGATGCCTTCAAGGGCTGGTTGGCGGTATGGCTGGCAATCCGCTACCAGGATCAGTTTGATCTTGGTGACACGGGCGTTGCCATCGTTGCCCTGGCAGTGTTCATCGGTCATTTGTGGCCAGTATTTTTCAAGTTCGTTGGCGGCAAAGGCGTGGCAACGGCAGCCGGTATCTTAATCGGCATCGATATCTGGCTGGGTGTGGCGACACTGGTGAGCTGGCTGATGGTGGCGTTTGCCTTTCGCTATTCTTCGCTGGCAGCCCTGGTCGCGGCGATATTTGCACCGTTTTATTATGGCTTGCTGTTTGGCCCGGATGTCAAAATGCTGGCGATTGCCATCATGAGTGCCTTGCTGGTGTATCGCCATAGCCAGAATATCGCGAACCTGATTGCAGGCAAGGAAAGCCGTCTGGGTAGCAAGAAGACGGCAGTGAAAGACGACAAGAAAGAAGATAAAAAGCAGGACAAGAAAAAATAAGTCTTAAATTTTGTAAATAAATCTAGATTATTCGCTACCCCTCATTTATGCTTAAAAAGCGCCGTGCTTTTTTATTCATAAATGAGGGGGTTGCTTATGCTGACGCGATTTGTGAAACTTTGGATGGCAGGCTTGTTCACTTTGGGCTTGATGAGTTTTCCGGCCCAGGCAGCAGAGCATGGCAGTGCCAATGAGGCCAAGGCCATGGTGCAAAAAGCCATCGATGCAATGAAAAAGCATGGTGTCGAGGCGACTGTAGCCGAGATCAACAAGCGCGATGGTCAGTACCAGGACCGTGACTTATATGTCGTTGTCTATGACATGAATGGCAAAAATCTCGCTCACCTGAATCCCAAGATGGTAGGCAAGGAAATGTTTGACCTCACCGATATCGATGGCAAATTTTTTATACGCGAGCGTATAGAACTGGTCAAAGCCAAGGGTAAGGCCTGGCAGGATTATAAATTCATTAATCCCACGACCAAGCAGATCGAACCCAAGTCCATGTATGTGGAAAAATTCGAGAATGTGATCGTCGGCTGTGGTATCTATAAATAGCGCTGCCGTGGATAAAATCAGGCGGCAATCAATTCCTGCAAGGGCCAGCGCGGCTTCACATTAAAACCGTAATCCCTGGTCGCCAGGCCAGGATTGTTTTTGAGGCGCATGGCGCCGGCAAAGGCGATCATTGCGCCATTGTCGGTACAAAATTCCAGCTCAGGGTAATATACCTGGAAGCGCTTCTTTGCCGCTGCCGCATTCAGGGATGCGCGCAACTGCTGGTTGGCACCAACGCCACCAGCGATCACCAGACGCTTCAGTCCACTTTCTTTCATCGCGGTGACGCACTTGGCGGTCAGCACGGCGACGATAGCATCGACAAAGCCACGCGCAATATTTGCCTTGTCTTGCTCACAGATGTTTGCCGGGTGGTTTTTAACAACCGTCAGTACCGCTGTCTTCAAACCAGAGAAACTGAAGTTCAAGTCCTTGGAATGCAGCATGGGACGTGGGAACTGGTAAGCTGCCGGGTCACCAAACTCTGCCATGCGCGAGATAGCCGGTCCACCGGGATAAGACAGACCCAGCAATTTGGCTGACTTGTCAAAGGCTTCACCCGCAGCATCGTCCAGGGTTTCTCCCAATAGCTGGTAACGACCGATGCCATCCACCCGCATCAACTGGGTATGCCCACCGGAGACCAGCAGGGCGATAAATGGGAACTCCGGTGGCTGGCTGGCCAGCAGGGGAGACAGCAAATGGCCTTCCAGGTGATGGACACCGAGCACGGGCTTATCCAGTGCCATGCCCAGGCCACAGGCAACCGAGGCACCAACCAGCAAGGCACCCGCCAGGCCAGGTCCCTGGGTATAGGCAATCGCATTTATGGCCTGTTTTTCTGTGCCAGACTTAGTCAACACTTCGGTCAGCAGGGGCAGGGCACGGCGTATATGGTCGCGTGACGCCAGTTCGGGCACGACACCACCATATTCCTGGTGCATGGCGATTTGCGAATGCAGTGCATGGGCAAGCAGGCCGCGCTCTGTGTCATACAGGGCCAGGCCGGTTTCGTCACAGGAGGATTCAACGCCGAGAACTATCATATCTGTTTCTAAGTAAGTGAAAAGCAAACGAATGACATAGACATGGCAAGAATGCAAGCGATTGGCCGCTTGTATTCCAGCGCAGGGATTGGTGTGATTCTTGCTATGGCTGGTAAACGTAATTATATCTGGCATAGGCCATCAATGCGCGGCAAAGCAAATACTGACGAAGCGACAACACCGGTATCACCCAGTCTGCGGATTGTGGTGGTGAACACGGTCATCCAGCGCGAAGACGAATTGCAGGAGCACGCCCAGGCACAGTTGGCCCGCTCCCGTGCCTTGCGCATAGGCTTGCTGCAAGCGGGTTATAACATCATCGCGGTTATTCCTGGCGACATCTATATGAGCGAGCGCATCGCCCAGTTGCAGCCGGACATGATCATTATTGATGCCGAGTCTGATTCGCGTGATGTCCTGGAGCATATGGTCATGCTGACTCGCGATGCGCCGCGTCCCATCGTTTTGTTCACTGAAGATGGCAATCAATCCAATATGGCCGCGGCCATGGAAGCTGGCGTCTCGGCCTATGTGGTTGCCGGTTTGCAGTCTGAGCGCATCAAGCCTGTGCTGGATGTCGCCATGGCGCGCTTCAATGCAGATCAAAAGCTGCGTAGCGAATTATCTGATACCAAGGCCAAGCTGCAAGAGCGCAAAACCATAGAACGTGCCAAGGGTTTGCTGATGGAACGCCATCATCTCTCAGAAAACGAGGCCTATCAAAAAATGCGCAAGCAAGCCATGGAAAAGAACCTGAAGCTGGTCGATCTGGCGCAGCGCATGCTGGATGTGGCGGATTTGCTCGGTGGCTGAATCTGCTTTGCGCATGTAAATGGTGCATTGCGTCATTTAAGTGCGCGCCAGTTGGTGTTTTTCAGGGATATTTATTTCACTACGCCGGCCTGAGGATAAGAGTCTTTTAATTTGAGCTGGCACGGCAATTGCTATAGTTAAAGAAAGCGCCAAAGCTGGTGCTAAAGAGGTGAATGAAAAATTAAGATGGCTAGGCGTCGTCGCTGCAGACAGTACTTTAGTACGGCAAAGCGACGCAACAACGCCAGGTTAATTTTTCATTCACCTCGAAGAAAATGTGAGTCTGACTAACGGCGGTCACCTCACAAGACAAAGGTGTCTTTCCATACGGTTTATCCGTGGTGGAACGACACCTTTTTTATTATCGACGGGACTTACGCAAAATTGTCCTAGCAAGGCGTAGCGACGAAGACAGTACTTTAGTACGGCTAGGAGCTAACAACGCAGCTAGGGCGGTTTTGCGTAAGTCCTAATAGAAATTAATTTAGCTGGAGTGCAGACATGTCGAATCAGGAAACTTCTAATCATCTCATCAAGACGCAGGTAGAAAATGAACCTAATTTCAAACGTCGCAGTTTCTTGCAAACTGCCGCACTGGCAAGCGGGGCAGGCATCATGGGCTTGAGTACTGGTGGGGTATGGGCTGCGGGATCAGACAAGCCAGAAAAAGAAGAAGTGCACATAGGCTTCATCCCTCTGACGGATTGCGCTTCGGTGGTGATGGCATCGGTGCTGGGTTTTGACAAAAAGTACGGTATCAAGATTATCCCGAGCAAAGAATCTTCCTGGGCCAGCGTGCGTGACAAACTCGTCAATGGCGAACTCGATGCTGCCCATGTTTTATATGGTTTGATCTATGGTGTACAGCTTGGGGTAGGCGGGAATAAAAAAGACATGGCCGTGCTGATGACGCTGAACAATAACGGCCAGGCCATTACCTTGTCGAAGAAGCTGGCAGAGAAAGGCGCTGTAGATGGCGCGGGTCTGGCCAAGCTCATGCAAAGCGACAAGCGCGAATATACTTTCGCCCAGACTTTCCCTACCGGCACCCATGCGATGTGGTTGTATTACTGGCTGGCAGCACATGGTATCAACCCCATGAAAGATGCCAAGGTGATAACCGTGCCACCACCGCAAATGGTGGCAAATATGCGGGTCGGTAATATGGATGGTTATTGCGTAGGTGAACCCTGGAATCACAGGGCAATTGCCGACGGCATAGGCATTACGGCCACAACGACACAGGACATCTGGAAAGATCATCCAGAAAAAGTTTTGGGTACCACTTCTGAATTCGTACAGAAATATCCAAACACGGCGCGGGCAGTTGTCGCCGCTATTCTCGATGCCAGCCGCTGGATAGACGCGTCCTTGTCCAACAAGACCAAGATGGCAGAAACCATTGCCGACAAATCCTATGTAAACACCTCGGTCGATGTCATCAATCAGCGCATTCTGGGACGCTATCAAAATGGTCTGGGCAAGACCTGGGACGACCCTAACTACATGAAATTTTTTAATGACGGTGCGGTGAATTTCCCTTACCTGTCTGATGGTATGTGGTTCCTGACCCAGCACAAGCGCTGGGGTTTATTGAAGGCGGATCCCGATTACCTTGCGGTGGCAAAAGCGGTTAATCGCATCGACATCTACAAGGACGCCGCGACCATGGCCAAGGTATCCGTACCAAAAGACCCTATGCGCAGCAGCAAGTTCATGGACGGTACGGTCTGGGATGGCAAGAACCCGGCTGCCTATGCAGCTTCTTTCAAAATCAAGGCTTGAGGATTCGTCATGAATACCCTGGTACATGGTGTAATGCCCGCAACAGACGATGCCGCCAGCGCTGCAACGACAACGAAGGAAGTAAACGTGGTCAAGGAAATCAAACCTAAAAAAGAAAAAAAGCCACGTTCGTTCCGGCCTTTTTTCCTGAGTGTGTTGCCGCCTTTGTTTGGTGTCGGCATGCTGATATTGATCTGGGAAATCATCGCAATCAAGAACACGACTTTTCCTTCGCCATGGGTGACTTTGCAGGAAGCTATCAAGGTATTCTCTGACCCCTTTTATCAAAAAGGGCCAAATGACCAGGGTATAGGCTGGAATATTTTTGCTTCGCTCAAGCGGGTCGCAGTTGGCTTTGGCCTGGCTGCAGCGGCAGGTATACCGTTGGGGTTTTTAATAGGTCGTTTCAAGTTCCTGTCCGGCATGTTTAATCCCATCATCAGCCTTTTGAAACCAGTCTCGCCGCTGGCCTGGCTGCCCATAGGTTTGCTGGTATTCAAGTCGGCCCATCCGGCGGCGATCTGGTCTATTTTTATTTGTTCAATCTGGCCCATGATCATCAATACTGCAATCGGTGTGCAGCGCGTTCCACAAGATTATATGAATGTCGCCCGCGTACTGAATTTGTCTGAATGGAAAATCATCACGCGCATTCTCCTGCCCTCGGTGCTGCCCTATATGCTGACCGGCGTCAGGCTGGCGATAGGCACGGCATGGCTGGTTATCGTTGCGGCAGAAATGCTGACCGGTGGTGTAGGCATAGGCTTCTGGGTCTGGGACGAATGGAATAATCTGAACGTACCACACATCATCATTGCCATTGTCGTCATCGGCATGGTGGGGCTGATACTTGAGCAAATCCTGGTGGCGATAGCACGCGCCTTTACTTATGAAGATGTGGGGACATGATCATGAATGAAATCGACAACAAGTACATAGAGATCAATCAGGTAGAAATGGTCTTCAATACCAAAAAAGGCAGTTTTCATGCACTGCGCGATATCAATCTGAATGTCAAGAAGGGCGAGTTCATTACCCTGATTGGTCACTCTGGTTGCGGAAAATCGACGCTGCTGAATCTGATTGCTGGCCTGACTAATGCCAGCTCCGGCACCTTGCTGTGCGCACACAGGGAAATTTCTGGACCATCACCAGAACGCGGCGTGGTATTCCAGAATCATTCTTTATTACCCTGGCTGACCTGCTATGAGAATGTCTTCCTGGCGGTGGAGCGGGTATTTGGCGCAACCGAGAATGGGACGAAACTGCAAAAGCGCACCATGCAAGCCCTGTCACTGGTGGGTCTCACGCATGCCGAGAAAAAACGCCCGAATGAAATTTCCGGCGGCATGAAGCAGCGTGTAGGCATAGCCCGGGCGCTGGCGATAGAACCAAAAGTCTTGCTCATGGACGAGCCCTTCGGTGCTCTTGATGCCCTCACGCGGGCTCATCTGCAAGATGGGTTGCTAAAGATCGTCGCCAAGACGCAATCCACCGTGGTTATGGTGACGCATGATGTGGATGAGGCGGTTTTACTGTCAGACCGCATCGTCATGCTGACCAATGGCCCGGCAGCGACTATAGGTGAAATCTTGAAAGTCGATCTGGACAGGCCACGTGACCGCGTGGCACTCGCGCAAAACCCACAATATGCAGCTTACCGTACTCAAGTACTGGAGTTTTTGTATCACCGCCAATCACATCCTGTGCATGATGCTGCCTGAACTTGCCTGAATGGAGTATTTGCTGGGAGCGGTGGTTTTTAGTTTCTATAAAACGACCCGCATGCAGAAACTCCGCCATCGCCGCCATTTCATTGTTTTCTGGCAATGAAATGGCGTTTCCGTATTTTATTTGTAGTTCATGAATAAATTATCTAAATGCAATGTTTGGAATGTTTTGTCCTCTAAAGAACTGCAATATGAAATATAAGTATCCGTTCAATTCACCAAATGAAAAATAGTTTTCATTTTTAATGCGGCTAATTGTGACAATATGTGCGGAAATCAATTAAATCTATGAGAGAATGCCTAATTGTTTTGGAAACATTTTTTTACAGATTCATAGGGGTTTGTTGATGTGAATGTGGTCAGGGATACCTCAGGGCAAATAATTGTTTTGCCGCAAGAGTGCAGGTATTTTTTCCATGAATGCGCAACAGGTTCTGGCTTTTTATATTGATTGCATGACATGTTTCGCTGGCTTTTTCTTAATGAAAGTGCATTAACGCCTGCCGAGCACGCTGCATGGAAATTAAGTGCACTACGTATCATTTTGATGTCCGGCTTTTTGCTGGAGGCGGCAGTAGCGATTCACAGTTCCCTGGACGCAATCGCAGTTGGTGCTTATCAGGTGCTGTGGGTGGTTGGCTTTTTCTATGCGGTGCTGGCATTGGGCTTGTACTATTCATCCCGTCATCTGCGCGCCGGTGCCGCTATACTCATAGGCACGGTATATGCGTCTGCATTCGCCATTGTTTGTCTCGTCAATCAGTTCGAAATAGCCAAGTTTGGCTATATCTTCATCTACACCACCCCGATTATTGCCAGGCTGTTCTTTGGTACCCGGCTCGCCTTGGGTCTCATGGCATTCAATGTATTGCCTTTTCTTTTACTGTTGCTGAACCGTCCCCTGTTCAATGTGCCAGGTTTTGATGTGATGCTGCCTGCCAGCAATACCTATATACAGTCTCTGTTATTCCTGTTCTTTAATACCTGCGTACCCTTGGCGGTGTTCAGGGTTTTGCACGAACTCGACGTATCAGCATTGCGCTATCGCCAGGCTAGTGCAGCGCTGGAAGTAAGCCATGCGCAATATGAAGAAGTATTCCAGAACGCCGGCACGGCTTTGCTGTTGACTGACGCGAGTGGGCAAATCCTGCAGGCGAATCAGCTAGCCAATAATTTGCTTGGACGAGAGGCAGATGATGATGGCGACCGCGCCTTGTTTGGCTGGTTGTCGCTGGATAACAGTGTGCGCTTGAAAAGCCCGAACGCCGAAGAATCAGAAAACATGCGCATGTCGGCTTACCGCACGCGTGATGGCAAGCTGGTTGCACTGGAAAATATTTCTCAGACTTCTACCGATCACTACATCGTTGCCTTGCGCGATGTTTCTGGCCTGCATTCCATGCATCACGCATTGCAGCTCAGCCTGCAGCGTGAAGATTACCTGAGTCGTCATGATGCCCTGACCAATCTCCCCAACCGTGACATGTTGCGCAGCCACCTGCAAGGCGTGCTTGGGAATAATGATGAAACCAAAGTCACTGCCCTGGTATCTTTCCGGCTGAACAGCATACGTCATGCCAACCAGCAGTTTGGTGCTCATACTGGTGATATCCTGCTGCGCCGTTTTGCCGAAGAGTTATCACGTGCCTTGCCCAAGAATTGTTTTTGTGCACGCCTGCGCAGTATCGTGTTTTCATTCGTCGTTGAGAATTCGCGCACCCCAGGTGAAATCATCAAGCTGGTAGAAAAAGTCAGGAATAATTTACCCAAAGAGCTGGAAATCAATGGTGAGAATTTACTGATACAGTTCTCTGCCGGTATCGCCCTGGTCAGGCCAGAAGATGTTGATCCCGATGACCTGATACGCCGTAGCGAAGTGGCGCTCGATACTGCCCGCCGCTCCAGTGACCAGAGTGTCACCTTGTTCGATGAAGAAGATGCCCTGCAGATACGCCGCAGTGTCGAGATTGAAGTTGGTATCGTCAATGGTCTCAAGCAGGATGAATTCCGTCTGGTATATCAACCCAAGGTCGATAAGCATGGCAAGATCGCAGGCCTGGAAGCCTTGCTGCGCTGGGAATCACCCAGCCTGGGTAATGTCGCCCCGGCAGAATTTATTCCGATTGCCGAACGTGCCGGCCTGATACGCCTGATCAGCAACTATGTCATGAACCAGGTGTGTTGCCAGGTCAGGGACTGGCTTAACCGCTTTGCTGATTGTCCCGTGATTGCGCTGAATTTGTCAGCGACAGATATCGCCCGCAATGACTTGTTGCAACTGATAGACAGTTGTTGCAACCGCTACGATATCGCCCCTTCCTATATCGAATTTGAGATTACCGAGACCGGCTTGATCGCGAATGAAGCCCTGACCATCCACCATCTTGATGAACTCAAGGCACGCGGTTTCAATATTGCGATTGATGATTTTGGTACTGGCTATTCATCGCTGTCCAAGCTCAGCCATTTCCCGGCACAGAGTGTCAAGATTGACCGTTCCTTCGTTGCCCAGATAGGCAATAACAAGAAGAGCGAAATGATCATCAAGGCGATTATCTCACTGGCCAATATTCTGTCCTGTCACACGGTTGCCGAGGGTGTGGAAAACGAAGAGCAGGAACGATTCCTCAAAGAGATAGGCTGCGATTATTTCCAGGGATATTATTATTACAGGCCACTCGAAGTCTCGGCACTGGAATTACTGTTGACCGAAATGCCAGCAAAAGAAGCAGCGCCATCTTATAAATTCAAACTTGCCTGATATTCTTCATGTCATATTTCTCGCATATGCATCAATGATTTGCGATGGAATGCGCATAAAAATTTGTGCATCTGCAGAATTACTCATCACATAAATTAACATTCGCTGTCAACGCCATCCACGAAATTGCGTTGGATAGTGTAGATTGATGCTTTGTGTGTGCTCATGTTCAAGCGCAGGTTTAACTTAATTCGTTTAACCTAATTCGCTTTACTTAATTCATTTAACAAATTTAGCGTAACTGAATTCGTTTTGCTTATTTCCAACATTTTGCACAGAGTAACAATTTCGTCTGCACGTTTTGATAATTTCAACTACACTAAAGTTGTAGTGTGCTGGCTGGCAATTGATTTGATGTGATCAGTTTGATTTGAATTGCCACCAGACCGGTTCGGTATTTGCAAGTTTTCTGCTTATCCATGGAGGTCGGGATGAATATCTTTGACAACTACACCGCGCGGTATGAACGTACTCGTGAAGAAGAGTATTCCATGCAGGAATACCTGGATCTTTGTAAAAAGGACAGGCTGGTATATGCCAGCGCTTCAGAGCGCATGCTGGCTGCCATCGGTGAGCCTGAGCTGGTTGATACCCGGCATGACTCGCGGCTCTCACGCATCTTCTCAAATAAAGTCATCAAGATCTATCCTGCCTTCCGTGAATTTTACGGCATGGAAGAAGTCATAGAACAAGTCGTTTCCTATTTCCGCCATGCTGCGCAAGGTCTGGAAGAGCGCAAGCAAATTTTGTATCTGCTGGGTCCTGTCGGTGGCGGTAAATCGTCCATCGCCGAAAGGCTGAAATCGCTGATGGAGAAGATCCCCTTCTATTGCATCAAGGGCTCACCCGTCAATGAATCACCTCTCGGTTTGTTCAACGAAGATGAAGACGGGATTTTGCTCGAAGAAGATTTTGGTATTCCTCGCCGTTACCTGAAAAATATACCCAGCCCATGGGCGGTCAAGCGCCTGCATGAGTTCAATGGTGATATCAACCAGTTCCGTGTGGTCAAACGCTACCCCTCGGTATTGAAGCAGATTGCAGTTTCCAAAACTGAACCAGGTGACGAAAACAATCAGGATATTTCTTCTCTTGTAGGCAAGGTCGATATCCGCAAGCTCGAAGAATATGCACAGGATGATCCTGATGCCTACAGTTATTCAGGTGGTCTGTGCCTGGCGAATCAGGGCTTGATGGAATTCGTGGAAATGTTCAAGGCGCCTATCAAGGTCTTGCATCCCTTACTGACTGCTACCCAAGAAGGTAATTTCAAGGGTACAGAGGGCTTTGGTGCAATACCGTTTGAAGGCATCATTCTGGCTCACTCAAATGAGTCAGAATGGAAAACCTTCAAGAACAATAAGAATAATGAAGCCTTCCTTGACCGTATTTACATCGTCAAAGTACCGTATTGCCTGCGCGTCAATGATGAAATAAAAATTTACGAAAAACTGGTGCGCACTTCTTCACTGGCAGCCGCACCATGTGCTCCTGGCACACTGAAAATGATGGCGCAATTTGCCGTGCTGTCACGACTGAAGGAACCTGAGAATTCCAGCATCTTCAGCAAGATGCAGGTCTATGACGGTGAGAACCTCAAGGATACTGATCCCAAGGCCAAGTCACGGCAGGAATATGCTGATTATGCCGGTGTCGATGAGGGCATGAATGGTCTGTCAACACGCTTCGCCTTCAAGATTCTGTCCAAGGTGTTTAACTTCGATAATACCGAAGTGGCGGCCAACCCCGTGCATCTGCTATATGTGCTGGAGCAGCAAATAGAACGCGAGCAATTTGCGCCAGAGATTGAGCAAAAATATGTATCGTACATCAAGGAATATCTGGCGCAACGTTATGCGGAATTCATAGGCAAGGAAATTCAGACGGCCTATCTGGAAAGTTATTCCGAATATGGCCAGAACATCTTTGACCGCTATGTGACCTTTGCCGATTTCTGGATACAGGATCAGGAATTCCGCGATCCCGATACCGGTGAGAGTTTTGACCGCGATGCTCTGAACAATGAACTGGAAAAAATAGAAAAACCGGCAGGTATTTCCAACCCTAAAGACTTCCGCAACGAGATCGTCAATTTCGTGTTGAGGGCGAGGGCGCAGAATGCAGGTAAAAATCCAGCCTGGACCAGTTATGAAAAACTGCGTACGGTCATCGAGAAAAAAATGTTCTCGAATACAGAAGAATTATTGCCTGTTATTTCCTTCAACGCCAAAGCCAGTGCCGACGATTCGAACAAGCACCAGGAATTTGTTGAACGCATGGTCGCCAAAGGCTACACCGCCAAGCAGGTGCGCCTGTTATGCGAATGGTATCTGCGGGTAAGGAAATCTTCTTGATCGCAGCATAGATAGAAGAGTGAAACAGGAAATTTCAGGGCAAACGGGAGAGCATTTTGGTTCATCTGATTGACCGACGTGTCCAGGGCAAAAACAAGTCTGCCCCGAATCGCGAACGTTTTTTGCGTCGCTATAAAGGGCAGATCAAGGATGCTGTCGCCCGAGCAGTTAAAGGTCGCTCTATCACTGATATAGAGAGTGGTGAACGCATTTCCATCCCCGTCAAGGATGTCAGTGAACCAACTTTTGGTCATGCCCATGGTGGTGTCTGGGAAGGCGTGCAGCCAGGTAATGAGCAATACCAGCGCGGTGACCAGGTAGCCAGGCCCAAAGGTGGTAGTGGTGGTTCCGGCAAAGGACAGGGTGGCAATAGTGAAGACCCCAGCGAAGATGATTTTGTTTTTCAGTTGTCGCGCGAAGAGTTCATGAATTACTTCTTCGAAGATCTGGAATTGCCAAATATGGTCAAGACCCAGCTGACTTCGACGACCGATTTCAAGAGCCAGCGTGCAGGTTATAAAACTTCAGGTACGGCGTCCAGCCTGCATGTGCTGCGCTCTTTGCGCGGTGCCATGGGAAGGCGCATAGCGGTGGGTGGCAAGTCTGCCCGCAGACTCAAAGATGCAGAGCAAGAAATGACAGTCTTGCTGGAAGTGGGTGTGGACCCAAAAGATCCGCACTTCGTCGCACTCAAGCAGGAGATACATCATCTGCGTACCCGTTTGCTGGCCATCCCTTTTCTTGATCCATTTGACCTGCGCTACAGCAACCGCGTCAAGGTACCCAAACCAGCCAGCCAGTGCGTGATGTTTTGCCTGCTGGATGTATCCGGCTCCATGGATGAGCAAAAAAAAGATACGGCAAAACGCTTCTTTATTTTGCTGTACCTGTTCCTGACACGTGCCTATGAAAAAATAGAAGTCGTCTTCATACGTCATCACACAACGGCGCTGGAAGTGGATGAAGATGCTTTTTTCCATTCGCGTGAATCGGGTGGTACCATCGTTTCTTCAGCCCTGAACCTGCTCTCGCAAATTGTGCGTGAACGTTATGCCGCATCTGACTGGAATGTGTATGTGGCCCAGGCCTCGGATGGTGATAACTGGGACAATGATTCTGCCACCTGCAAGCAATTGCTCCTCAATAGCATCATGCCCCTGGTGCAATATTACGCTTATGTAGAAATTACCGATGGTCAGCCGCAAAATCTGTGGCTGGAATATGAAAAAGTGGCCGAGCAAAGTGCACACTTTGCGATGCAAAAAATAGAAACACCGGCGGATATTTATCCGGTTTTTCGGGAACTGTTCAAGAAGCAGCCGAAATGAGGTAATCCATGGAAAACGACCATGTCAGCCCCAGGAAAAAACACCCGCGCGCCTTGCCAGAGCAATCAGAATGGACTTTCGACCTGATAGAGCAGGCGCATGAAGAAATACGTCGTGTGGCCGAACAATTTGGCCTTGATACTTACCCGAATCAGCTGGAAGTCATTACTGCTGAGCAGATGATGGACGCCTATGCTTCGGTGGGCATGCCAGTCTCCTATAATCACTGGTCTTTCGGCAAGCATTTCCTGTCTACCGAAAAAAGTTATAAGCGCGGGCAAATGGGGCTGGCCTATGAGATAGTCATCAATTCCAACCCCTGCATTTCCTATCTCATGGAAGAGAATAGTCTGACCATGCAGGCTTTGGTGATCGCGCATGCGGCCTATGGGCATAATTCCTTTTTCAAGGGGAATTACCTGTTCCGTACCTGGACGGATGCCGAGGCGATTATTGATTACATGCTGTTCGCCAAGAATTACGTTGCCGACTGCGAACAGCGTTATGGCATGGAAGCGGTGGAACTCATCATCGATTCCTGCCATGCCTTGCAGAATTATGGGGTAGATCGATATAAACGCCCGGCCCGCATCTCCCTGGCTGAAGAACGGGAACGTCAGGAAGAGCGCGAGAAGTACATGCAGTCTCAGGTCAATGATTTGTGGCGCACGATACCGAGGCGCAATGAAGCACCTGAGAGTATGGTCAAACAGCGTTTCCCGGCAGAGCCGCAAGAAAATCTCTTGTATTTCATTGAGAAATATTCTCCGCTGCTGGAACCCTGGCAACGTGAGATCGTGCGCATCATACGCAAGGTGTCGCAGTACTTTTATCCGCAGCGTCAGACCCAGGTCATGAACGAGGGCTGGGCCACCTTCTGGCATTACACCATATTGCAACAACTTTATGAAGAAGGCGTCGTTGGTGATGGCTTCATGATGGAGTTCTTGCAGAGCCATACTAATGTGGTGTATCAACCGCCGGTAGGCAGCCGCTACTTTAACGGCATCAACCCATATGCTTTGGGCTTTGCCATGATGCGCGATATACGCCGCATCTGTGAAGACCCAACGCCGGAAGACCGGGAATGGTTCCCAGACTTTGCCGGTTCTGACTGGCAAAAGACTTTGCAATTTGCGATGCGCAATTTCAAGGATGAAAGCTTTATTGCCCAGTTCCTGTCACCGAAGCTGATGCGTGACTTTCATTTCTTTTCCATTCTTGATGATGACGCCAAGGATAAATTGCTGATTTCTGCCATTCATGATGAGCATGGCTACCGTTATCTGCGCGAGCAACTGGCTGGGCAATATAATCTCGGCAATCGCGAACCCAATATCCAGGTCTGGTCAGTCGATATGCAGGGGGACAGGGCCCTGACCCTGCGCCATACCCAATACCTGCGCCGCCCATTGAACCCGCAAACAGGCGAAATGCTCAAGCACGTGGCCAGATTATGGGGTTTTGATGTGTATCTGGAAACGGTTGATCCTGAGTCCAAAGTCCTGGCCAGGCAGGAGTGCAAATGGGAAAAACGCAACAGACCCTGAGTTTTTCAGGCTGGCAGAGGGGGAGTTTAAATCCCGGTAGCGACTGTGCCGTCTATCAGTTAGAATGAAAAACGATTATCAGAAGACGGAGATGCACCATGTATCTGGACCACCCAAAAATTTCTGCCACTAATAGCGAAACCGAACCAGACCGTATAGAGCGCCTGAGCCGTGTCTATGGTTATGCGATGGGGCTGGCAGATATTGATGGCAATACCGTGTGTATTACCAAGCTGGCCAAGATACATGATCACAAAGGCACGCTGATGGTGATCTGGTACGATGCACCTACGCAGGCAGAAAAGAATTATTTTGTACGTGCCTGGAATAGCCGAATTGGCGACGAAACCGAGATAGTCGAGCATGCCCTGATGCTCAATGAGCCGGTCTCCAACGCGGAATAAGTAAGTCCCGCCCGCTGTTCAAAGGAAAGTCAATAGCACATGACTGGCTTGATGCCTGTCATGTGCTCTGTTACTGCTCAGCGCTTCAAATCCCCCAGCAAATCAGACACACCAGCCCAGCCAATTTCTATGCCGATGCAGAGCAAAATAAAGGCAGACAGGCGCAGCAATACGATAGCGCCCACATCGCCGAGTATTCTCTCCATATTGCGGGCAAAGCGATAACACAGGTAAATGACCAGACTGGTCAGCAAGACGCCTATCAGTGAGGCGATGCCGGTAATGATCCAATCCACAGGCTTGTGCGGCATCTGCGTACCCAGCGTGACTGAAGCGGCGATGGTGCCCGGCCCCACGGTCAAGGGGAAGCTGAAAGGATAAAAACTGCGGCGGCGCAATTCTTCCCGGGTCCAGCTGCCGCCATGGGATGCGGCGACAGAATTGCGCAAATTATCCTGGCCCTGATCGTTCAGCAGTTTCCAGCCCGCCATGGCAACCACGATGCCACCGGCGACCCTGACGATGGGCAGGGAGATGCCAAAAAAATCCAGTACGTAAGAGCCGATGAAGATGGCGCCCATGAGCAGGAAAAAACAATTCAGGGCTATGCGTTTTGCCAGCCGGTTAGCCAGTGGTGGCTCTATCGGTCCTGTCATGGACAAGAAGATAGGTGCAATGGCAATGGGGTTCAGGATGGGCAGCAAGGTGATTGGTACTACGATCAGGGCCTTGAAAAATATGATCATCGTGATGCTCATGAATACTCCTAGTCATTGGGCTAGTGATTATGCATCAGAAATCCGGCTACCGCGACTGTCAGACCAGGCTTTGAAGTACAAATTGATACTTTTTGTTCATGGCTGGCGATGGCAGCATGGCCTACAATGTTCTTACACTGTAATTTACAGCAATTCCGTGGCAGAAAATAGATGAACTCCTTATGTAAATTTGCCGCTGTAGCAGTCCTGACTTTGCTTGCAGCCTGTGAGACAACGGCTCCTCTTTCTTATCTGAGCGGCAAACCTGACCGCCCTTTGATTGATCATGAATACTCGGTTCGTATTGTGGCTGTCGATCAGACTTATTACTTCCAGGGGCCGGTGTCGGTGACACCCGGCAAGCATCTGGTGACGCTGGAGCTTCGCCATTCCAGTTCACGTGTGCCGACCCAGAAGACACTGGCTCTCGATGTGCAGCCATGCACCCGCTACTACCTCACAGCCAAGAAAATATCCCTGATGGAAAGTAAATGGGAACCGCGTATCTTCGATACTGAGCAGGTAGGGGGATGTAACCCTGAAGAAGAATTGAAGAAAGCCAGCGCTTCTGCCGGGCTTGCGGTATCTCGTTCATAAAATTTGCAGGCACGGCATCGACTTAAGTGCAAGAAGCTGGGTATTTGCTTAAAATAGAAAGTCATAGGCAATCTTTAGCCCAGGCCCGGCAAACTCATGAGCATCAGTTTCTCTCCCTTACTTCCTGAACATCAGGACTTGCTTTGGAATTTTCTGCACGTCGCTTTGTGGGACCCGCCGCCCGCGGGTTTGCGCCCGCTGGAAACCCTGCAACTGCCCCATGTACGCATCTATGCAGAAGGCTGGGGGCGTGCCAGCGATATAGGCGTCATCGCCAACATTGAGGGCGAAGATGCTCCCATAGGCGCCTGCTGGATGCGCCTCGTGCCAGATCGCATGGGGCTGGCGTATATCAATGAACATACACCGCAGCTTGGCATTGCACTTTTACCCGACTGGCAGCACAAGGGCTATGGCAAATTAATGCTGCTGGCAGCATTGGATGCGGCACGCCAGCGTGACATAGAACAGGTTTCTCTTACGGTGCATCCACAAAACCCGGCGGCTGGCATGTACGGCGCTTGCGGTTTTGTGCAGGCCGGTATCAGGAATTCTTATCTGCTCATGCAGGTCACGCTATAAAATTCAGCCACATTTTCTCCTATCAACAGAAAGAAAACATGCCTCATCTGACCGTAGAATATTCCAGTAATCTGCCCTTGCAAGTCAGGGAATTACTGTTGCAAATCAATACTTCATTAGCAGAGACAGGGCATTTCAAGGAGATCGATATCAAGAGCCGGGCAATCCGCTTTGATGAGGTGGTCATTGGCACCGCGCCTGCTGCGCGGGCTTTCTTGCATGCCAAGCTGGCGATATTGAAAGGGCGCAGCACCGAAGTTAAACGTGAATTGTCAGATCGTGTGCTGGCCGTCATCCAGGCTGCACAAGCCTGGCCGCATGGGCTGGATGTGCAGCTTTGTGTTGAGGTACTGGAGATTGATAAGGAAACTTATGCAAAGGCGCATTTGGTCAATTGAGAAGACCATAGCGCCTTTTGTTTAATTCGGTTTAAAAATCAAACTTCAATTCACCGACTACACTGCGTTGCGTATAGGGGTGAAAGGCCCAGTATTTTTTATTATTCAAATTATCTATGCCAACCGAGGCCACCCATTGCCTGGCCAATTGATAGCGCACGCGCACATCAGCGACCACAAAACTGGAAAAGCCCTGATAAGTAAAGGCATTGCTGTCGCTGTTATCGAGTGAGCCGTATTGCTTGCCGCTGTAGCGCAAACCCAGAGTGGTGCTGAGCTTGTCATCAGGGCGGTAGCTGATGACAAAATTGGCGCGCCAGGCTGGCACGCGCGGCTGCCATTTGCCAACGCTGGCGGGGAATTTGTCATTACGCGTTATTTCAGAATTGGCATACGTCAGGCTGGCTACCAAATCTAGCCCACGGGTGAATACATCACTGGCCTGATAAGCGAGCTCCAACCCTGTCGTATGGATTTCATCAACGTTCTGGATATTTGTTACATTCGGCGTGACCAGGGTGTTCACTTGTGAATACAGCGCATCCCTGGTTCTTTCATGGAATAGGGTGGTACGTAGAAAACCCTTGCCATCATTCAACGTCCGCTCTGCCGTCCATTCCGTAGTCCAGGATTTTTCTGGTTTCAGCTTGGGGTCATTATTGACGATGGCGGTGGTGGAAATGCTGCCTTGATACAGCTCAGAGACCGTAGGCATGCGCACCGCACGACCTGCCGATGCCTTCAGGGTCCAGTCGTCATTGGCTTTGAAGGCAATAGCTGCCTTGGGTGAGAAATAATTTTCCTTGCGTTCAGCAAAGGGCAGGGTGCTGGTCGCAGATGAAATGGCTCCACGATCTGCCTGCCATTGCTCAAAGCGGCCACCAACAATGGCTTTCCATTGCGGATTGATACGCCAGGCATCTTGTGCATACAGGCTTTGCAATTGGGTATTACCCTGGAAGGCAGAGAAGCGTTTGAGTGCGCCGCCATTGATCCAGTCATCCGTATCAGACACCAGGGTGCGCATTTGATAGGCCTCGCGCTGGTAACCAAATTCGGCAGTGTGTTCTGCTGTCGGTCGCCAGATACCTTTCAAGGCCAGGGTGTTCCAGCCTGTACCTGCGCCATCGGTAATCCGGCCATTGCCACCGCCGTTGGCTTGCGGGATTGCCACTGTAGGCGCACGGACGATATCCTTGCTGTAGTCATACAAGCTGGCGGCCACTTCCCAATCAAACTCGCCTTTGGTGTTGCTCCTGAGGTTCAGACCATGGGTGATATGCTCAAGCTGGTTTTTGCTGTTCGACATATCGGTAGGGGTCAGGGTATATTTTTTACCTGCGATATTGACGTCGCCGCTATATACCGCATTGCCTGCAGCATCGCGCAAATAGCTTTCTACGCCACTGTTCATATTATTGCGCCAGTAGCCAAAGGTGTAGCTCGCCCGTAAAGTGGGGCTAAAGTCGTATGCCAGTTTGATCTTGGCATGGTCTTGCGTGGTATGGTATTGACCCGTCGCACCGAGTATCCACCAGTCCAGGCCTTGTGGATTTTTGTCGGCAATGGCACCCGTCACGGCTGTGCCTGCGTTGCTGCTGACGCCAGTTGAAGCCAGTTTGTTGGCAAAGGCGATAGGGTGGCCATCGCTATCAAGCTGGTTCACATTCAGCCACCAGGAAAATGCCCCCTGCTTATTGCCAAGGCTGGCGCTGAGCTGCTTGCCGCTATAGCTCTTGTCGGTGCCATATTGCTGGAAGTTTTCGCTAAAACCAACCAGCTTGGCATGGGCTTCAAACTGCTTGGGCATACGCGTCACATAATCGACTACAGCACCGGCAGAGTTACCGGCATAGGTAGCAGAGAAGGGGCCGTACAGCACATCCACGCGCTCAATTTCTTCCGGTGTCACCAGACCCCAGCGTGGCGTGAATGCTGCACCATTGCCCAGCAGGTTAGACAGCAAGATGCCATCGGCATACACCATGGAGCGTGCGCTATTGCCTGTGCCGGATGCCCGTGTCGCCAGCACTGCATGGTTGTAGTCGCCAACATAGCGCTTGCGCACCAGCAGGCTGGGCAGGTATTTCAGGGCATCTTCTGCATCGATGGCATTGATGGTCTGCTCCATGGTTTTGGCATTGATGCCCTCTATGGTGGTAGGGATTTCCTTGGGCAGTGAGGATGGGCGGTCACCATTGATGATGACACGTTCGGCCTGGGTGGCATTTTCTATTGCTTCAATTGCGGAGGCAGTAGCTGGTAATAAAGATAAAGACAAAGGGAAGGCGGCAGTCAGTGCAGCTGTCAATGCGCGCAAGCGCAAAGGGCGTAAAGGAGACATATATGAATAATCTAAAAATTGGAACGCGCATGCAAATGCGCAAAGCAAACTTGCCAGTGCAGGTGGCATGGCCGGTTTGAACTAATTCAATTTTTTAGATAGCAGGCGGCCCGCGTGCAGGTAAAGGTGCGGCAACAATCGATGCCAGGCGTGCAGCGGGTATGGAGCGGGTAGTGTAGGAAAGAGCGTGGGGTGCCGCAAAAACCGTGGTTTGCGGGAAGCTGGCAGGCAAACTGGCTGCCAGACACATGGAGCAATCAAGCATGTGCGTCATGCTCTTGCCAGTCTCTTTGACACCACTGCCGTCCGCTTTGATGAATTTATAACCGGTACTGGTACAGATCAGATTCATGCCCTGTTCGCCGGATTTCACCACAGAAGATGCCATCGCGATACCCAGCGTCAGTACATACATCAGCAGTACAGCGCGCACCAGGTGGCGAAAACACGACAGGGAAATATGTTGGGCGGACATGGGGCGGAATTGTACCACCCTTCTGTTCTGCTATAAATCAGCTGTTGGAAGTCAGAAAAAATAAGCAGACTGACATCAAAGCAGACAAATTTGGGGCTATCATGGCGATTTTCGGGGCAAGCCTGGCCTGGGCCGCACAATGGCAAACAGCTGAACCTTGACCTTGTTCTGGGTATAGCCAGGCATCAGCCCCTTTACTCAACAGGTATTTGGCATCAGCAGAAGGATAGATCTTGAGACAAGTTAGCCTGGGTCAGCAACTGACCCGCACCAAGCCCATAGACCATAGCGAACAAGTGACGGACGATCAGGGCCATAGCCTGCATCGCTCACTGGGCTTGTTTTCCCTGACCATGATAGGCGTGGGTTCTACCATAGGTACCGGTATTTTCTTTACCATGGTAGAGGCCGTGCCCAAGGCTGGGCCTTCGGTCATTTTGTCTTTCATCATTGCAGCGATTACGGCTGGTTTGACAGCGCTGTGCTATTCCGAGTTGTCTTCCCGTATCCCGGCATCCGGTTCTTCGTATTCTTATGCTTATGCAACAGTCGGTGAATTTGGCGCCTTCATTGTTGCCGCCTGTTTATTGCTGGAATATGGTCTGGCTGCCAGTGCCACGGCGATAGGCTGGTCTGCCTATCTGAATAATTTCCTGACCAATGCCCTTGGCTGGCAGATACCTGAAATGCTGCGTTCACCCATGATTGTTGCGGGTGCCAATGGCGTCGAGTTTCATGCAGGACAATTTAATCTGCCACCGATGGTGCTGGTGGCGATTTGCTGCGTACTTTTGCTACGCGGTGCCAAGGAATCTGCGACGGTAAATGCCGTCATGGTCATGATCAAGCTGGTGATTCTGACTTTCTTTGCCATCGTGGCATTCTCCGGTTTTAATGCCGAGCATTTCACACCTTTCTTTAATACTGACAACAGCAAGGGTCTGGCCGGTATGGCTGGCGTAACGGCTGCTGCCGGTACGGTATTCTTTTCCTTTATCGGTCTTGATACGGTGGCAACTGCTGGTGCTGAGGTCAAGAACCCCAAGCGTAATGTTCCGCTCGGTATCATGGCGGCGCTGGTCGTCGTGACGGTATTTTATTTGCTGGTGGCAGTCGCCGCGGTTGGTGCCCAACCTGCCAAAATGTTTGAAGGCCAGGAAGCTGGTCTGGCAGTGATCTTGCAAAACGTCACGGGCAGAGCCTGGCCTGCATTGATATTGTCTGCTGGTGCTGTGATCTCGGTATTCAGCGTGACCCTGGTGACTATTTATGGCCAGAGCCGGATTTTGTTTGCGATCAGTAAAGATGGCTTGATCCCAAGCTCCTTCCAGCGTGTGCATGCGCGTACCCGTACACCTGTCAGCAATACCATCATCGTCTGCCTGCTGGTAGGTATCGTCGCAGGCCTGGTTGATTCGACCTTCCTGTGGGATATGGTCAGTATGGGTACCCTGGTCGCCTTCATGGTGGTTTCGGTTGCCGTGCCTGTGATACGCAGGCAGAAGCTGGGTGACGAAGCGGGTGGTTTCCGCGTGCCTTTCGGTCCTTATCTGATACCGGGCATGAGCATACTGGCTTGCCTGTATATCCTCAAGGATTTGTCGGCAACGACTTACCATGTGTTCTTTATCTGGATGGCAATCACTATCGTGATTTATTTCCTGTACAGCAGAGCCCATTCACACTTGAATAAACAGCAATAAGCCTGATATTCGTGAAGCGCCCGGTTTGTGGCGTCTTCAGGAAAAGAGCGAGATCATGAAACTGCCATCATTATGTTTTGCCGCTTTAGCTATCTTCACCGCCTTCTCTGTATACAGCACAGTTACCCTGGCTGAAAACGTCGGCAGTGTTGATACTGCCTTCAAACTCATAGGCCCGGACCACAAGGTCGTCGTGGAAGCTTATGATGATCCTAAGGTCAATGGCGTCACCTGTTATGTGTCGCGTGCCAAGACTGGCGGCATCTCAGGTGGCCTGGGCCTGGCAGAAGACAAGTCTGAAGCCTCGATTGCCTGTCGCCAGGTTGGCCCCATCAGTTTTAATGGTCAGCTTAAACAGCAGGATGAAGTTTTTAATCAAAGTCTGTCTATACTGTTCAAAAAGCTGCGCATAGTCCGCATGGTCGATCAAAAGCGCAATGCGCTGGTGTATCTGACTTATTCCGACAAACTGATAGATGGCTCACCGAAGAATAGTGTGACGGCTGTTCCAGTAGATCGCAGTACGCCCATCCCTGTCAAATAGTTCTGGAGCCCGGGAGTCCGGGAGTCTGGGAAGTATGCTTGGAAAGAAGGCGGCGCTTTATATGTAAAAAATGTTTGGGTTTTTCTATCCAGCAATGATTTACGCTTACAATAGCAGCCTGTAGGCCTTATCTCTTCCTGGTGTATCAACCGTACTATTATGACAAGCTCTGCTGCGGCCCCCCGGCTGACCACTGAACAATCCGTTGATGCGCTCGTCAAGACGATACGCATACCACCACGTCCCAGTCTGCTGGCAGACGTGCAGGCAGAGCTTGCCGCCAATGATCCTGATCCCCGTAAATTGACTGGCATCATTGCCAATGATGTGGCGATGTCTGCATCATTATTGAAATTGGCCAACTCTTCTTTCTTCGGTTTGCGCCTCAAAGCCAAATCAGTGGAGCACGCTGTCAATCTGTTAGGAATTACCCAGTGCGGTAATCTGATGACGGGCATTATTGCCCGGCAAAGCATACAGGTTGAGAAAATCTCCCTCGTCAAATTCTGGGATTTTTCTACCAAACGTGCCCAGGCCATGACACAACTGGCCAGACGCATGCGTGTTTGTCCGCCTGATCAGGCCCATACCTTTGGTTTGTTTTGCGACATAGGCATACCCTTGTTGCTGGAACGTTTTCCTGATTACAACGAGACTCTGGATCTGGCAAATCAGGAAACACGCGAAGCCTTTACTGCCGTCGAAGAACAGCGTCATACCACCTCGCATACAGCCATAGGTTCTCTGATGGCGCGTACCTGGGGTTTGCCTGAGAGCGTATCTTTGGCGATACTTTTGCATCATGACTATAGTGTTTTGAATGACGCCAATACCGAAGATTCAGTCAAAAGCCTGATCGCCCTGGCCCTGCTTGCCGAATATGGAATACAAAAATACCATGGGCAAGAATTTTCTTGTGAGTGGGAAAAAGGTGGTGCAGCTGCCTGTGAATTTTTGGGCTTGTCTGCCGATGAAGTTGAAGACAGGTTTGAAGAATTGCACGAACTATTCAATCATGCGCATTAGCATTGATAGGTTGTTCATTTACCAGCTAAAAGCCGTCCTCTCATGGGCGGCTTTTTAACAGGTTGGCGGGCAACATAAAGATCGCCCGCAATAATTCAAATACACCATTCACTGCAATGCCCAGCACACGGAAGGGCAGCAACAGCAGCCACACCAGTGGATAGATCACCAGGGCCAGTATGGCTAATGGCCAGCAGAGTACAAACAAGATAATCCAGATCAAAAAGCCTAGCATTATTTTTCCTTAAGCGATGATGGCGCGCAACAGGCTGCTCAGGATAACCAGAGCGATAGTGGCGATGACAACGCCGTCCATGTTTGCTGTGATGTTCATGATATTTCCTTTCAATTCGGGTGGGAGTGATTGCACTTTAGGCCGTCGCCATATTGGCCGCCAGTAGCAGGCGACGAAGTGCAATTTTCTAGTATCGGAATGCGTTTGCAGGCGACGAATTGAGGGTGATGTTTAGCGCCGCAGATCGTGCCACCCAGACTCGCCACTTCTTGATAATTTAAAAATAATTATTTGCCAGCGATCCAAAAAAAGCTTGACTTGGCGCTCGTGTGTTCGCAAACTTCAATTATTAGTCGGTTGCATAATAATTATTGACGAAAAGAAATATGGCACGTCCTTCACAACAACTTGACGAAGTTTTATTGCAAAGCGGGCGCGCCCTGTTTGCCCGGCATGGCTGTGGCGGCTTGTCCCTGCGCATGCTGGCGGAACATGCAGGCGTGAACGTAGGCATGTTCCATTATCACTTCAAGAATAAAGATAATTTCCTGACGCAGTTACTGCAAACCATGTACGACGAAGTGTTCGTGCAACTGCAGGCTGAAGTGAATCATGAAGGTTCGCCCGTACAGCGTCTGCGTGAGGCTTTGTATTTGCTCGGTCGTTTATTGCGCGAACATGGCGGCTGGATAGGCCGGGTCTGGGCCGATGCTGCCATGGGTGAAAAAGTAGCCAGGCAGTTTCTCGAAAAAAATGGCTCGCGTCACGTAATGCTGATCACCGGTTTGTTGATGCAGGCCATGCAGGCTGGCGAGATTGCCATGGCGCCACCCACCCATGCTCTGGCGTTCTTGATGGCCAGCGTTGCCGCTCCCATGGTGATCGTGCCGCGTGCACTGGATATGGGCTTTGTACCAGCCATGTTGCAAGAACCTTTAAGCCAGGTATTGAGCGATGCCGCTATTGCCGACCGTGTCAACCGTGCCTTGTATGCCCTGGCTGCAACGAATGAGGAGTTACACCGTGTATAAACAATTCAAACCAGCAGCAGTATTGCCATTGACACTTGCAGTGTTATTCATGCTGGCAGGCTGCAATGAAAAGACCTCCACTGCCTGGTCAGGTTATGCAGAAGGTGATTACGTCTATATCTCTGCACCGCTGGGCGGCAAACTCGACAGTATCAAAGTGCAGGCAGGCCAGCAAGTCAGCAAGGATAGCCCGCTGTTTGCCCTTGATGCCGAAGCTGAAAATGCTGCCCATGACGAAGCCAGTGCCCGACTTACGAGCGCACAGGCACAGGCCAGCAATACAGAAAAAGGCAGGCGCACAGAAGAGATCGCCGTCACCCAGGCGCAACTGACAAGTGCTCAGGCACAGGCCGCCCTGGCAAGACAGGAATTGGCGCGTCAACAGCAACTGGTCGGGCAGGGCTTTGTGTCCAAGTCCCGCATCGACGATGCACAAACCAATGTCAAACTCGCGGAAGCACGCGTGGCAGAACTGAACGCCGCATTGAGTGTCGCAAAGCTGCCAGCACGCGTAGATGAACGTGCCGCTGCCCAGGCCAGTGCCGATGCCGCAAAAGAAGCCTTGCGCCAGACGATATGGCGCTCAGGCCAAAAATCACAAAACGCACCCGCGAATGCGTTAGTGGCAGAAGTGTTTTTCCGTCAGGGCGAATATGTACAAGCGGGCCAGCCGGTATTGTCGCTGCTACCGCCAGAAAACCGTAAAGCCCGGTTCTTTGTGCCGGAAGCTGAGTTGGGCAAGATCGCTGTTGGTCAGGCAGTCAGCCTGCATTGCGATGGTTGCGCAGCATCTATACCTGCCCACATCTCCCGTATCGCCAGCCAGGCTGAATACACACCACCCGTGATTTATTCAAATGCGCAAAGAGCCAAGCTGGTGTTCATGGTCGAGGCCAAACCTGATCAGCCCGGCAAACTCTTGCTGCATCCTGGTCAGCCTCTGGATGTGTCGCTTTTGTCTGCGGTAACAGGCGCAGGAAAAGCGCAGTGAATAACGTAACGAACACCAGCATTGATACAGGAAACCTGGCCATCAATGTGCATGGCCTGAGTAAATCCTATGGTGGTCGTGCGGTGGTCGATAAGGTCGAACTGCAAGTCGCCAAGGGCCGTATCTGTGGTTTTCTGGGGCCAAATGGCAGCGGCAAGACCACCACCATACGCATGCTCTGTGGCTTGCTGACGCCCGATGCTGGTGCGGGTTCCTGCCTGGGTCTGGATATCATCAAACAGGCAGAACAGATCAAGCGCCAGGTCGGTTATATGACGCAAAAGTTTGGCCTCTATGATGATCTGTCGATACGCCAGAACCTCGATTTCGTGGCGCGCCTGTTTGAGCTGCCCAACAGAAAAAATGCAGTCGATCTTTCTCTCGAAAGACTGGGCCTGACAGCCCGGCAGCAGCAACTGGCAGGATCATTGTCTGGTGGCTGGAAACAGCGCCTCGCACTGGCGGCCTGCCTCATCCATGAACCGCGCCTGCTGTTGCTGGATGAACCAACGGCTGGCGTCGATCCCAAGGCGCGTCGCGATTTTTGGGACCAGATTCATTTGCTGGCTGACCAGGGTATCACAGTGCTGGTGTCCACCCATTACATGGATGAAGCAGAACGCTGCCATGAACTTTGCTATATCGCCTACGGCAAGATACTGGCGCGTGGCACGGAGTCAGAAATCATACACGACTCCAAGCTCAAGGTCTGGACTCTGCAAGGTGAGCAACTGGGTTCTGTGCTTGAGCCCCTGAAGTCGGCACCAGGGGTATTAAGTGTCGCCGCATTCGGCAATGCCATCCACGTCGCGGGACTGGACGAGGCCCTGGTCTTGCAGGCACTCGATACCATCAGACATCAGACCAATATACAAATCACGCCGAGTGCAGCGAATCTGGAAGATGTCTTCATCAGCCTGATCGCCAGCGCACCTGATAATTTTTCCAAAGACGATATTCAACAAATACAGAAAATACGTCAAAAGGTGAAGGCATGAAGCGCTTTTCGCTGGCACGCATGTTCGCCATCTTTATCAAGGAATTCCAGCAAATGATGCGTGACCGCCTGACCTTTGCCATGGCGGTCGGCATCCCCATCCTGCAACTCATCCTGTTCGGCTATGCCATCAATACAGACCCCAAAGGCTTGCCAACTGCCGTAGTCAACACCGACAATAGTGCCATGGCACGCAGCTTTGTCGTTGCCATGCAAAACACAGGCTACTTCCGTATCGACTCGGTAGGCCAGAGTGAGCAAGAGGCAGAAGCCTTGCTGGAAAAAGGCAAAATACAATTCATGCTGGTGATACCGCCACAATTCACCCAGCAACTGGTGCGCGGTGAAAAACCAGCCTTGCTGATCTCCGTTGATGCGACTGATCCTTCAGCATCAGGTAACGCCATCGCCGCACTGAATGTCATCGCCACCCAGGCCTTGCATCACGATCTCAAAGGCCCTTTGCAATACCTGCAAACCGCCACGCCAGCTTATGAGGTTCGCGTGCACCGCCGCTATAATCCTGAGGGCCTGTCACGCTATAACATCGTGCCTGGCCTGATAGGCACCATACTCACCATGACCATGGTCATGCTGACCTCGCTCGCCATGACAAGAGAACGTGAGCGCGGCACCATGGAAAACCTGCTGGCAACTCCGGTGCGCCCGGCAGAAGTCATGGTCGGCAAAATCCTGCCCTATGTGCTGATCGGTTACATCCAACTCGGCGTCATCATTAGCGCCGCCTTCCTGTTATTTGAAGTGCCCATGATGGGCAGCTTCAGCCTTCTCATGAGCATGATAGGTGTTTTCATCCTCGCCAATCTTGCAGTGGGCTTCACCTTTTCGACGATCGCAAAGAACCAGTTGCAAGCGATGCAGATGACTTTCTTTTTCTTCCTGCCATCGATGCTGCTGTCCGGTTTCATGTTCCCTTTTCGCGCCATGCCGGAATGGGCACAAGCGATAGGCGAAGCACTGCCATTGACGCACTTCCTGCGCATCGTGCGGGGGATTTTATTGAAGGGAAATACCGCAGACCAGCTAGCACCAGAGCTATGGCCCATGCTGGTGTTTCTGCTGGTGGCGGGGTTTGTGGCTTTGAAGAGGTATAGGCAGACTTTGGATTAAGACTGAAAACACCAATGCCACGGCTCATATTGAAACCCGCTGGTATTTCCTGGCGGGTAAGACATGTGAAAACCAAAGCGCCCTGCATTATTTTGCAGCCACGCAAAGGCAGCCGTGGTGTCAAAAGAAATTTCCAGCTCAGGGTCTTCTGGCGTGGCGATGTCTATCGCTCGGCCAGTGTGATGTTCGCTGTAGCCGGGTGGGGCGCAGACTAGTAATATGTCTTGCAGTTGCTGACCCTCAGCCAGTTTGTCGCTGATGATCTCGGTTTGTCTGGCGATGCTGCGGAAGGCGGAGATCATCAGCAGGGCAATGCCATCCTCGCTGGCGGCAGCCTTCATGGCTTGCCAGGCGAGCTTGGTGGCAGGTGTCAGCAGGTATTGCCTGCCATCTTCGCCGGTTTCTGCCAGTACCAGTTCTGTGGCTTCTTGCTGCGGTAGCAGGCCACGCTGTTCCAGTAGTTGCGGCGGGATGATGAAGTTTGCAGCCTGGCTGATGACCATGTTTATTTCGCCTTCAGATTAGCAAGCAGGGTGTCGAGTATGGCGGCGGTTTCTGCATCTGGCATGCCGTCAAACTTTGCTGGCCTGTACTTGGTCTGGAAGGCGACCAGCACACTGCGGGTGGTTTCATCGAGCAGACCGGTCTGTGGAATGCCATAGCCGTATTGTGCAAGTTTTTGCTGGAACCATTTGATGTCCGGTAGCTGCAGCTCATAAGCTGTCATGCGTTGTGCAACTTCTTCCGCCTTGGGCCAGGGGATCAGGCCAGCATCGGCCAGTTGCTTCCATGGGAAGAGCGGGCCAGGGTCTGACTTGCGCAACGGGGCGATGTCGGAATGGCCGAGTATGTATTCAGGGCGTATCTGGTAGCGTGCCGAGATATCCTTGACGAGGGCAATCACGCGGTCTATCTGGGCTTGCGGGAAGGGGAAGTAAATCCTGCCTTCTGGCGTATCCTTGAAACCGAGATTGACGATTTCTATGCCTATGGAACTGGCATTCAGTCGGCTATAGCCCTTCCATTCACTGAGACCAGCGTGATACGCCATGTGATTTTCCGGTACCAGTTGCCAGACTCTGATGGGGGCTTGATCACCAACCAGGTAATTGGCGCTGACGGCTTGCTGGCTGAGTACGCGCAAGGAGGTGGGTTCATCCA
The DNA here is from genome assembly GCF_009937955.1 of Undibacterium sp. KW1. Classification (NCBI taxonomy): domain Bacteria; kingdom Pseudomonadati; phylum Pseudomonadota; class Betaproteobacteria; order Burkholderiales; family Oxalobacteraceae; genus Undibacterium; species Undibacterium sp. KW1. The sequence goes on from NZ_AP018439.1 coordinate 1,298,386, forward strand.
GAGCGGTGTAGTGCAGGATGATGAATTGCACGCGTTCTTCCTGGCTCTTGGCAGAAATGGTGGTATCAAGTTTGCCCATGGGGCCTACGGTGGCACAGCCACTGATGAAGAGGCTGACAGCAGTAAACAAACTATATAGCGTGATTTTTTTCATGGTAGGTTTTTGAGGTGTCGGGCAGCGAGCCGTGCTGCAGAAAAATGTGCCTGGCAAGTACTTTGGCGTAGGGATATCTCGGGTGATAAATTCTGGCGCAGGGATTCAACGATAGCCGGATGCAATTCCTGTACGCGTCCACTCAGTGCAATCGGTTTGCTGCCAAAGCGGGCGCACATGGCCATGCCCAGGCGCGCCAGTTCCTTACCTGCATTCTGCAAGATGGACATGGCGACTGGGTCACTGTAGGCAGCAGAGGCGACGGCCAGGGCGAGTTTGCCAATTTCGCCACGGCTGCGATGATAGATAAAGTCGCGCGATATATTCCAGTCATTGCCACCGATGAGCTTGAAAATACGGATCGCCATTTCTGAATTTTTCCACTGGCCGGGATTTTCATCTTCCGCCCGCCAGAGCTTGCTGATGGCTTCGCGTGCTATCCAGAAGCCACCCCCGGCATCATCAAGCAGATAACCACGGCCACCTGCCCGGTGAAATTCCCCATCGGCATCAATATAGGCAGCGATAGAGCCGGTACCTGCATAGATCAGATAACCAGTGCCGGGTTTGAAAATATCGAGATAGGCAATTTCTATGTCATTGCTGACCAGGATATGTTGCTTTTTTAAGTTAAAGCACTCAGCCAGCATATCTGGCAGGGTCTGTGAATCGCCGCCAAAGCCGGTGATGCCTGCGCGTATGCTGCCTACCTGGCCATGGCTGCCAGTGGCAGCTGCCAGGCTGGCAAATATCTGGTGCACGGCTTCTCTTCCTTCCGGTTTGTCAATTTGCAGCGCGGTCAGGCCTGCGGCCGTGCCGTTGGCAAGGATTTGTTCATCTTTGTTTGCCAGAGCCCAGCGTGTCTGTGTGCCGCCTGCATCTATGCCCAGCGCAATGTCTGCGGTTTGTTGTGCCAGGCTTGCTTGCTGATCAGGTGACATGAATACAGGTTTCTGTTGATTTTGTTGAAACATCGTCGTGCTGAATTGCAATAACTGGCAGTTGTTCGTTTATCATAGGGCGCTTCTGGCGCTGGCAGCGAATGAAAAGATGCATCCGGCTTATAACTTTTTGCTATGAAGCAGCAGCAAAATTTCAATCGTAATCCCGGTATTTTACTGGGAAGATGATCCAGGCCTTACCATTCAAGAAAAAGATAAAAATGACAAGCGAGACAGTTACTGCAGTCAAAAAACCTGAAGTTCCTGCGGGCGGGGTCTGGCGCTGGATACCCTCATTGTATTTCAGCCAGGGGATTCCTTACGTCGTGGTAATGACACTTTCCGTCATTATGTACAAAAACCTGGATATTTCCAATTCGGATATTGCATTATATACAAGCTGGTTATACCTGCCTTTTGTGATCAAGCCGTTCTGGTCGCCGTTCGTCGATATGTTCAAGACCAAACGCTTCTGGATCATTACGCTGGAACTGATCATAGGTGCGATGTTCGGGCTGGTGGCCCTGACCATACCCATGCCAGGTTTTTTCCAGGCGACGCTGCTGGTGTTCTGGTTGCTGGCGTTCAGTGCGGCCACCCATGACATCAGCTCGGATGGTTTTTACATGCTGGCGCTGGAACAGTATCAGCAGGCGGCTTTTGTTGGTGTACGCAGCATGTTTTTCAGAATATCCATGCTGACCGGGCAGGGCGCCCTGGTTTATCTGGCTGGCACGTTGCGCGACATGACAGGCGATGCCAGGTTTGGCTGGGTCGTGGTTTTTTGTGTGCTGGCGGTGATGTTCATCAGTCTGTCTGCCTACCATAAATGGGCCTTGCCACGTCCTGCCAGTGATACGGCGCATGGGGACCCGAATCAGGTAGTGGCCACTTTCTTTACGATCTTTGGCAAGTTCATCAAAAAGAAAAACATACTGCTGACGATAGCCTTTCTTTTGTTGTATCGCTTTGGTGAAGCGCAACTGGTCAAGATGGCACCACCGTTCTTGCTCGACAGTATCGATAAAGGTGGCCTTGGTCTTTCTACCCAGGCGGTTGGTATCGTGTATGGCACCATGGGCATGATAGCGCTGACCATAGGTGGCCTTGCCGGTGGTGCGCTGATCTCGCGTTTTGGTTTGAAACGCATGTTGTGGCCGATGGCACTGGCGATCAATGTGCCGCATCTGGTGTATGTCTATCTGGCCTTTGTGCAGCCAGGCAATATCTATCTGATTGGTGCTGCTGTCGCCATAGAACAAATGGGTTATGGTTTTGGCTTTACAGCCTATGTGCTGTATATGATCATGATTGCTGATGGCGAACACAAGACCGCGCATTATGCGATTTGTACGGGTTTCATGGCGCTGAGCATGATGTTGCCAGGGATGTTCAGTGGCCGCTTGCAAGAGAATTTGGGCTATGCCCATTTCTTTGTCTGGATATGTATCGCTGCCGTTCCTACCTTCGTTGTGACCGCCCTTATTAAAGTAGATCCGGCCTTTGGAAAAAAAACTGAATAGAGGCTGAATAAAATATGAACAAAACCGCTTACCCCTATCATTTTCAAAGCAACAGCTACAGCTCACCACAGCCTGGCAGCAGTGTCATTATCACTGGTGCCGTGCATGGCAATGAAACCTGCGGCACTCAGGCAATCCGCCGCGTCATTGCAGAACTCGAAGAGGGCAGCCTGCAATTGCTGGCTGGCCGTCTGACGCTGGTACCGGTATGCAATCCGCTGGCCTACAAACTGGGGCAAAGAGAAGGCGAACGCAACCTGAACCGCCGCCTGATACCAACGACTGATGTGCAGGAATTTGAAGATCATGTGGCAAACTGGTTATGCCCGTTGATGGCCCAGCATGATGTCTTGCTGGATCTGCATTCTTTCCGTAGTCAGGGCGAGCCTTTTGTCCTTATAGGGCCAGAAAATAATCGTGGCCCCATAGAATCATTCAGCCATGAAAAACAGGAACTGGCCATGGCCATGCGCCTCGGTGTGCACAGGCTGGTGGATGGCTGGCTCAGCACTTATGCGCGTGGCGTGCAATGCCGCCAGGAGCGGCTGGCACATGATGCCGATGCCAAAACTGTGGCAAATGCAAATACACAGTTTGGCGTAGGTACCACAGAATACATGCGTTCAGTCGGTGGTTATGCGATGACGCTGGAATGCGGCCAGCATCTCGACCCGCAAGCGCCAGCGGTGGCTTATACCGCCATCGTCAACAGCCTGCGTCACCTGGGTGTGATCGCCGGTGCAGCGCCAGAACCTGTGGCACAGGTGGAAGCACTGCGCATCTATGATGTCATCGATAAACTGCATGATGGCGATCGTTTCGTGCGCGAATGGCGCAGCTTTGATGAATTGAAACAAGGCGAGCTGATAGGCAAGCGCGCCGATGGTACTGAAGTCAGGGCAGATCAGGATGGCCGCATCATCTTCCCTGACGCTGGTGCCAGTGCTGGTGAAGAATGGTTTTACCTGACCAAACCCAACCCCCGACTGGCCCTGGCCGGGTCTGGAAAGTCGATAGCATGAGTTTGCGTTTCCTTTGTGCTGCATTGCTGGGTGTGTCTGCCCTGGTCAGCGTGATGCCTGTACATGCTGCAGCCAGCAATGAAAAAGTCTTGCGCGTGCTGGTGACGACACCAGAGAGCAGCCTCGACCCGGCAGTGGCATCTGACGTACCCTCCGTCAGTATCAACGAAAATATTTTTGAACCCATGCTGCGCTATGACTACCTGGCGCGACCTGTCAAACTCAAGCCAAATACCCTGAAAAGCATGCCAGAGATACTGGATCAGGGTAAAACCTATGTCCTGCATCTGCAACCCGGCATCCTGTTTACACCTGATCCTGCATTCAAGGGCAAGCCCAGGGAATTGACGGCAGAAGATTACATCTACAGCATCAAGCGCATCTATGACCCTGCGGTCAAGTCGCCGTGGCTGTTCATGTTTGAAGGCAAGTTGCTCGGTGATGAAAAACTCAAGCCCGCCAAAGATGGCAAGGGCCAGGACTTCAATCTGCAAACCAGCATCCCCGGTTTGCAGGCGTTGGATAAATACACCTTGCGCGTGCGCCTGAACGCACCTGACAGCAATTTCCTGTTCATCCTGGCGACTACTGCTACTGGGGCCGTAGCCAGGGAAGTGGTTGAGGCTTATGGCAACCAGGTCGGCAATCACCCCATAGGAACCGGCCCTTTCATACTCGGGCAATGGCAACGCAGTTTTCGTATAGAGTTACTGGCGAATCCGCAATACCGCAAAGTGGTGTTCAATGACCAGGGTACCGATGATGTTACCAGGAAAATCGCTGCCAGCCTGGCAGGGCAGACCTTGCCGCGTGTCAGCAAGGTAGAAATCAAGATCATGGAAGAGCAGCAGTCGCGTGTGCTGGGTTTTCTGAACCATGAGTTTGACTATCTGGAACAAGTGCCGCCGCCACTGTCGAATATGGTGCTGGATGATGGCAAGCTCAAGCCAGCATTACAACAGCAGGGCGTGCGTCTGTCGCTGTTCACTCCACTTCAAACTTCTTATATGTGGATGAATATGGAAGACCCGGTGATAGGCGGCTATACCCCGGAGAAAATCGCCCTGCGCCGCGCCATTGCCCTCAGTTATGACAGCAAGGAAGACATCGCCTTGATGGAAAAAGGCCTGGCGATACAGGCGCAATCTCCTTTGCCACCGAATGTGCTGGGTTACGATGCCAGCTATAAAACTCCGGTGCAATATGACCTAAAGCTGGCCAATGCCTTGCTCGACAAATTTGGCTATAAACGCGCGGCAGATGGTTACCGCAATCTGCCTGATGGGCAGGCATTGTATTTGCAAATGCATAGTCTGGCCAGCACGACCGGCCGCTTGCGCGACGAAGTCTGGCGCAAGAACCTGGATGCTATCGGCATTCACGTCAGCTTCAAGACTGACAAGCATTCTGAAATCTTGCGTGCTGCCCGCCTGGGCAAGGTGCAGATGACCGAGGCCAACTGGATTGCTGATTTTCCCGATGCCGAGAATTTTTACCAGCTTCTGTATGGCCCGAATGCCGGTCGTGCCAATTATTCGCGCTTCAACTTGCCTGCCTTTAACAAGCTGTATGAAGAAGCCATGCGTCTGAGCGACAGCCCGGAGAGAACGGCTATTTACCGGCAAATGGCACAGCTCATGCATGGCTATAGCCCCTGGGTGCCGCGTATACACCCTGTGACGGCAGATTTATCCCAGCCCTGGCTACAAAACTTCTACAGACATCCGGTGGATTTTACAAGCTGGCGCTATGTTGATGTGGATGTTGCAGCCCGTAATAAAGTATTAAAATAATTTGTATTGATAGCCTGATGGAAGTTCAAAGCCTGATCATTCCATCTGGTTATATGTCATCGGTAAGTTTTCATTGGCAGGTGCAGGTGACTCACCCTATGCTGCGATTATGAAAAACTCTGTTGTGTGGAGAATGTGTGCGTTGTGAATTGATTGCGGATCATCCTGATTTTTGCCGGCTCGACACCGTCAGCGGCATAGTTATCGATTTACGTTATGTCGGTGCCGACAATTTTGTCGGCCGTGAGTTATATGGTGATCTGGACTGCAGTTGGTTGCACCGCGAAGCGGTTGCTGCCCTGCAGGCTGCAGTCAACTGGTTGCATGAACATCACCCTGACTTGCGCATCCTGGTACTCGACGCCCTGCGCCCGCACCGCGTGCAGGAAATGCTGTGGCAGCACCTGGATGGCACACCCTTGCGCATGTACGTCGCCGACCCGGCACGTGGTTCCATCCATTCCTTTGGCATGGCGGTGGATGTCACGCTCATCGATGCCGCTGGCAAGGAACTGGACATGGGCAGCGGCTTTGATGCCCTCGAAGAAAAATCCCATCCTGCACTTGAGCAAAGAATGCTGGCGGAAGGGCAGCTCACCCAGCACCAGCTGGACCAGCGTGGCATATTGCGGGCAGCAATGGCGCATGGCGGATTCAGGGGCATCAATAGCGAATGGTGGCATTTCAATTGTGGCGACCCGGTGGTCGTGCGCGAAACTTATTTGCGCATAGACTGAGGATGAAGTCTTATCCTGCCCGTTACTTGCTATTGCTTTTATCCTTGATGGCAAGCACGGCCATGGCGCAAGTCAATCCGACCGCTGAACAGCTGGTGACGCAGCAATTGGCTACGATTGCCGCACAGTCTGATAAAGCGCTTTCCAGCCTGTCCGTACTTGCGATCAAGTCTGGTAAAGTCGTTTATCAGCAACAGTTCGGTCAGCGCTATATAGATCTTCAAAACCCCGCCAATAGCCTGCCTGCTGACAGCCAAACCCTGTTTCGCGTTGCATCGGTCTCCAAGATGGTGGCTGCCATAGGTGCCATGTGTCTGGTAGAGCAGGGCAAGCTTGACCTGGATGCCGATATCAGCAACTACCTGGGTTTCAAACTCAGGAACCCGCATTATCCAGACAAAGTGATCACTACCCGCATGCTGCTCAGTCATACCTCATCCCTGCGGGATGATGGTGGCTATAATTTCACTGCAGATGTCACTATGCAGAGTTTCCTGCAGCCTGGTGGCAAAAACTTTGCGCAAGGTGAGCAATGGGCTGATCCGGCGACAGCCAAGCCGGGAGAGAACTTTGCACCTGGCCGCTATTTCCATTATGTGAATCTGAACTGGGGCGTGCTGGGCACCGTCATGGAAGCCGTCAGTGGCCAGCGCTTTGATCTGCTCATGCAAAATCTGGTCTTGCAACCCTTGCAGATAGAAGGTGCATATCACCCTGAACTTTTATCGGCAGATGCCTTGTCGCGGTTGTCTGTCTTGTACCGCAAGCAGGCGAATGAAGTGTGGAATGCGCAAGGCCCGTGGGTGGCGCAGACAGATGATTTTCGCAATAAACCTCTGCTTAAAAGACAACTGGAAAACTACCGGCCAGGTACAAATGCTACCTTGTCCAGCCCGCAAGGCGGTTTGCGCATCAGCGTACAAGGTTTGAGCCGCATCATGCAGATGCTGATGAACGAAGGTGAGCTTGATGGCGTGCGTTTGCTAAAACCTGCCAGCGTCAAGGCTTTGACTGCAGAGCAATGGCGTTACGATGCAAAGACCCACAATGGGGATGATTACCATGGCCTGTTTTTATCCTGGGGGCTGGGTTTTCAGCGTTTCACTGATACCAGCGCTGCGCATTCTGGCGACAGGCTGGTACAGGCCCGGCCTGCCTTCAAACCGGTTGGTCATCTGGGCTTTGCCTATGGTTTGCAATCCGCTTTCCTGTTTGACCCGGCAACACGGAATGGCATTATCTATGTCATAGGCGGTGTTGCGGCTGATCCGGAAAAAAATCCCGGTGTCTATTCCAGCCTTAGTATCTGGGAAGAGCAGATACAGGCATCACTTTACACCCTGTTTTAGCTGGTACGGGCAATAAACTCAGCCCCGGCTTCCTTGATGCATTCGACGAAAGCGCGCGCAGAGCGTGACAGTGGCGTTGATTTTACTGTCAGCAGATACAAATCCACAGGCACATTTGGCGACAAGGGGCGGCATTGCACTTTGCTATGGTCAGATGTGGCGGCAGTAAAGGGGTCGATGACGGCTGCGCCAGCACCCAGCTCCACCAGCGTCCTGGCCAGCAAATAGGTCTGCACCACGGTGTAGGAAGTAAAGCTCAAACCCTGTTCTTCACAGGCATCCATGACGCGGCTGACAAGATGGTCATCGAGATCCAGCGCAATCAGGTTCTTGGGCAGGTCGGCAACGGGCAGGGCAGTATTGTCCAGGTTCTTTGCCCAGCTACCCAGCGGTGCGATGGCTGTCATGCTGCCACGTATCAAGGGTTCAGACGCGATATTCGGGTGGCAGGGGTCATACAATGACAGTGCAAAATCCACGTCACCGAGCAACAGGGCATTGACAATTTCGCTGGTATGATGGGTCGCCAGTGTGCAATGCACATTAGCAAATTTCTTGCGCCAGGCAGCCAGTGCAGTGGGCACGACGGTAATCGACAGGGTCGGTGTTGATGCCAACCTGACTGCTTCGTCAGGATGATTTTTCAAATTGCTGGCCAGCCTGCGTACTGATTGCAAATCACGGTTCAGTTTATCGACTTCAGCAAACAGTTTGTGCGCTTCTGGCGTGGGATGCAGCTTGCCCTTGATGCGCTCGAACAGTTTCAGGCCCAGCTGTATTTCACAATGCTGCAAGACCTTGGTCGCTGCAGGCTGTGAAATATTCAACAATTGCGCAGCACCACTGATCGTGCCTGCCTGCATGATGGCATGAAAAACTTCGATATGACGCAAACGCATGGTGAAAGTCCATTCAGCAAAAAAACGAGTTTGATTGTAACGCCTGGCGGGATTTATTGCCGTACTGATTGACGCTCAGCTGTTGTAGTTCAAACCGTAGTACGCAGGGCAAGACGCAGGTCATCACCGCAGGCCAGCAATTTGGCATGTGCGGCTGTCACGCTGATGTTGTTGAGGATAGCCAGTATCGCTGTTTTGACATGGAAGTCACATTCTTCAAGGATGCGGCGGCAATATGCTTCGTCGCGCCCGGTTGCATGCATAGTCAAGGCAACGGTGCGCCGCAGCAGTTTGACATTGGTTGGTTTGACATCGACCATGAGGTTGCCATAGACCTTGTGCAGCCTGACCATCAGGGCGCTGGAAAAGCTGTTCAGGGCGACTTTTTGTGAGGTGCCTGCTTTCAGTCGGGTACTGCCAGAAATCACTTCACTACCGGTATCCAGGGTGATACCTATCTCGGCCTGCAAAGTCACAGGTGCGCCAGGATTATTGGCAAAGCCTATGGTCAAGGCACCTGTCTGGCGTGCTGCCTGCAAGGCACCCAGTACATAAGGCGTGGCACCGGATGCGGCAATCAGCATCACTACGTCATTGGCTGTCAAACCCAGTTGCTGGATTTCTTTGGCGCCTTGGCCAGCATCATCTTCTGCACCTTCGACTGCAACAAACATGGCTTGTTTGCCACCTGCCAGCAGGGACAAAGCGCGCTCGTTTGGCCATGAGAAGGTTGGCAATAATTCCACCCCATCAAGTACACCCAGGCGGCCAGAAGTGCCGGCACCCACATACACCAGGCGGCCACCTGCGAGTATGCGAGGTGCGGCGGCATCCACAGCCGCCGCGATTTGTGCCCCAGCCAGGCTGACTGCACGTATGGCATTGAACTGATCATCAATGAAGGCATCAACCAGTTGCGTGGTCGGGTATAAATCCAGTCCTGTGTGGTTAACGCTAGGTGCTTCTGTATTCAGCATGGCTTGATTCCTTTTCTCTCATTACCTTATGTCCTCTGAAGACAGAGCACAAATGAAAGCTGATACCCGGCCCATAACTTCAGGTAATGCATGCGGCTGCATGAATTATTTGCAGATGCTCTTTGATCAGCTTATGCTGGCTTATCCTTAAAGCACAGATAAACAATGCAAATTCTTCGCCGTCACTTGATATTGATGCTGGCTGCCAGCCTGCTGCTATCGGCTTGCCAGTGGGGCTGGCTGCAAGGTGGTGATACCCGCCATCAATTACTCATCTCAGTCCCTGAACAAAAAATGGTGTTGCTGGAAGATGGCAAGCCGGTCGCGACCTATGTCATTTCTACCGCCAAACGCGGCATAGGTGATATGCCAGACAGCTATATGACGCCGGGTGGCCGCATGCAGATCGCCGAGAAAATCGGCGCTGGCGTACCACTCGGCTCAGTCTTCAAAGACCGCAAGCCTACTGGCGAGATTGTGGCTGCAGACGCACCTGGGCGTGACCCCGTGGTAACGCGTATACTGTGGCTGCGGGGCACCGAAGTGCGCAACCGCAATGCTTATCCACGCTTTATCTATATCCACGGTACGCCGCAGGAAAGCCTGCTCGGCACGCCTGCCAGCTATGGCTGCATACGTATGCGCTCGGTAGATATTGCCGAGTTGTTTGAGCGGGTGGGTGTTGGTGCGGTGGTGGATGTGCTTGAACAGCCGACAGCTAGCGCAACATCTTGATTGTTTATTTGAAAATATCTTTCGGTATTTACAATTTGATGACAATTTGAGTACATTTTTGAGCTGATTCAGAATAAGGCCGGGCGTATCATGGTCAGGTGTTTTTATTATGACAGCTCAATTGAAAGCTCAACATGCGCCCTACACTCCTATGCTCAAGCTTGCTACTTGCTCTGGTTTCTGCCTGCGGCGGGGCAGGTACTTCAGCCACCACTCCTGACGCCAGCAAGCCCCAGGCTGTCAGCACAGCCAAATCCACGCTGGCACGCAATGTCGCGCCTCAGGCCAGCGATACCGATCTGGCAGCGGCAGTGGTCGGGAATACTGAATTTGCTCTCAAAATCCTGCCTTTGCTGGATGCTCAGGGCGATAGCAATCTGGTGTATTCCCCGTACAGCCTGACACTGGCGCTGGAGATGGCAGCAGCCGGTGCCAAGGGCGATACCCTTAGTGGCATGGAAAAGGCCCTGGCTTTCCAACTGCAGCAAAGCCGTTTGCAACCAGCCCTGAATCGTCTTGATTTATTGCTGGCAGATAAAACCTCGACCGCAGCCAAACCAAATGCGCAATTGCCTAATTTGAATATCGCCAATGCCTTGTGGGCACAGCAGGGGTACAGTCTGCAAAGCAGCTACCTTGATGCACTCAGCGTGAATTTTGGTGCTGCTGTGAACTTGCAGGATTTTGTTGGCGCTGCTGAGCCTTCACGTCTGACAATCAATAACTGGGTGGCCGACCAGACACAGCAAAAAATCAAGGATCTGATACCTGCCGGTGGCATCTCACCACAGACCCGCGTGGTGCTGACAAATGCGATCTGGTTCAAGTCAGACTGGGCGCAGCCATTTACCAAAGAGGCGACACAAAACCAGGATTTTACTGACCGTAAAGGTAGTGTGAAAAATCTGCCCTTCATGAATCTGACCAGTAATTTCCAGTATGTGCAGGGCAAGGGGTATCAGGCGGTGGAGCTGCCTTATATCGATAACAAACTGGCCATGCTGGTCGTCGTGCCTGATGCGGGCAAGTTTGACAGTTTTATCCAGGGCCTGAGCAGTACAACCATCAGCGACATCACGGCAGGTTTGAAAGACAATTACATTGCCTTGAGCATGCCCAAGTTTAACTTCAGTGCCAGCCCGGCGATGAACTCCAGTCTGAGTACTCTGGGCATGGGCGCTGCCTTTGATGCAAGCAAGGCAGATTTTTCCGGGATAAGCGGTAACCGCGAATTGTCGATTTCTGGTGTCGTACACAAGGCCTTCATCAATGTTGATGAGAAGGGCACTGAAGCTGCTGCGGCTACGGGTGTGTTGATCGGTGTCACAAGCATTAATCTGACCCAACCCTTGAAGTTGACGCTGGACCGTCCTTTCCTGTTCATGATCAGGGACAGGCAGACTGGTCTCATCATCTTCATGGGTAAGCTCATGAATCCTGCTGCAAACTAATCGATAGATGCTTTAGTTGTAGCGCATAAAAAACCCCCTTGGCATTGATTGATGCCAAGGGGGTTTTGTTTTAGTTTGCTACTTATTCGTTTTACTTGAACTTGTAATTCGCCAGCAAAGTAAATGCACGTCCGCGTGGATCAGCTACACGTGGTTCCCAGGAGCTGCCTGCACCGGTATTGCTGTCATAAGTGATGGCAAATGGCGGGTCGGTATTGAAGATGTTTTTCAAACCGGCAGTCAGCGTCAGGTTCTTGATGCCGCTATAAGTGACACTCATGTTGTAGATGATGTAGGCTTTGACGTTAGGATTGTAGTTCGATGGCATGACCAGGCCATTCTGTACGCCAGGCAAGACCTGATCTTTGTAGCCAGCGCGGTAAATCTGCGTCAGTGTACCTGTCCAGTCACCCTGGGTGTAGTTGACAAAAGCAGTGTGCTTCCATCTCAGACCCAGGTCACCAGTGAAGGTGAAGCGGCCAACTTCGCTTACGCCATAAGGTGCGTTAGCCATGGGGCGGGATTTTTTCTCCAGCAGATAAGAACCATCCAGACCGGCAGCCCATTTGCCATTGAAAACTGCACCATTGGCTTTGGCTCCAACTTCTACACCACGGGTGATGCTGGAACCGGCATTCACCCAGCGTTGATCAATGAAAGCCAATGCGCCCGTACTGTCACGCAAGAACTGGCCCCTGAACAGATCATAGTTTTGCAGCATGGTGGTCAGGTCTATAGACATGATGGAATTCTCCTTGCGGATTTCCCAGATGTCAGCATTGGCACTGAAATTGCTGCTTGGTGCCCAGACCACGCCTACTGTACCTTGCTTGGCTTTTTCAGGGCCCAGCGTGGTTTTACCGCCCGTCAGGATGTTCGGCGTGATGGCTGCACAACCAGGTTTGCTGCTATCGACCTTCAAAGTCGGGCAAGTCGCTGGATCGGCCAGGTCTTTACCAGCATAAGGTGAGTCGGTAATGCCGTTAAACAACTGGTTGAACGAAGGCGCACGGAAGCCTGTGTTGTATGAACCACGGAACAGCAGTGTATCTGTCGGTGTATAACGGAAGCTTACTTTGGGATTGAAAGTGCTGCCAAAACCAGAGTAATGATCCTGGCGGCCTGCAACGGTAACTTCCAGTGATTTCAAGACCGGTACCAGTACCTCGGCATACACGGCGCGGATATCACGGCTGACCTTGGGCAAGGCATTGCTGTCATCAAAAGGCGCATTCAGGATGGCAGGCCGTACGCTGGCTGCCCTGGCATCACCATTGAAGGTATATTCTTCCTTGCGCAAGTCAGCACCTACTGCAGCCATGACGGGGCCTGCTGGCAATTGCCAGATTTCGCCAGACAGGGCAGCATCAGCCTGGGTCAGCGTGGTCTTGCCACCATACAATGTGACGCCTGCTGCTGAAGTGCTATTGATCAGGTCAAGCGCAGCTTGCGATTGCTTTTCACCAGGCTTGAGAAAAGGGTTGATGATGCCGGTACCCAGGGCATTTGCCAGCGCAACGGTATAGTTATAACCCGTGCCCAGTTTGGATTCAGACTGGCTGTACGCGCGCGACAGGCCAACGCGGTAATCCCATTTGCCGATCTGGCCATCTGCACCGAGTTGCAAGCGGGCGGCTTCTGTCTTGGTGGTGATTTCACGGTTGCCACATTCCATACAGCGCCAGCGGTAGGCGATAGGCGCACCACGGTTCGCTTCTATGCTTGGGAATACCGCAACGATGGCATTGAAGACATCGTTATAGGCTGAACCTGTGCTTGGATAAAATGAAGACGCAGGGAAGTTGGTGCCCGGCGACACCTGGTTGGGTGAAAAGCGTTTGGATACTTCAACCTGAGAGCCAACTGCTTCGGCAAACAACTGGTGTGTGCCTATCTTGAACGTGGCACGGGCGACAAAGTTATCGTTCTTGACTGGTTGCTGCAATACGGCAGCGCGGCCTGTGTCCCAGGCGCAGGCATATTTGGATGATGCTACATCCCACAGCTTGGCATCATAAGCTGCCATGCCATCTACCGCGCCGCAACCCGCACCGCCCGGCAGGTTCAGCACATTGATGGCATTCATGACCTGGGTAGTACCTGGGAATACCGGGCCACTATTGCTCTTGTTGCTGAGTATGGTGTTTGCCAGTGATGTGGCAAATACGGTCGCATTCGGTGTACCACGGGTATCTACCGACAATCCACGGTTGGGCTGGAAGGTATTGACAAAATCACGCTGGTCACCACGCAATGCATCGTTCTCGCTATGGGTGGCCGTCAGCAGGACATTGTAGTGATCATTTTCCAGATCACCAAAGCCTCCAACCACAGACACGCGCTTGATATTGCCACCACCTTGCTGGGAGATATCGGTGAAGGCCTGGGCTTCCAGACCATTATAATTCTTGCGCAGGATGAAGTTGATGACACCACCAATCGCATCTGTACCATAGATGGCTGAGGCGCCATCTTTCAAGACTTCGATTCTCTCCACTGCAGCCATGGGGATGGAATTCAGATCGACTGCCGAGCCCTTCATGCCATGGGTGGCAACGCGACGGCCATTCAATAACACCAGCGTGCTGTCAGCACCCTGGCCACGCAGGTTGGCGGAAGATGCACCGTTATTACCGCGCTGGGCACCGGAGGTAACGTCAGCATTACTGGCCAGGTTGTCAGAGCCATTGCCATTGATATTCAGGTTGGCAATAAATTGTTCGGCAGTGACGATGCCCGCAGCTTCGAGTTGCTTGCGGGTAATGACTTCTATCGGCAAAGCACCTTCGGAGGCAATACGCTTGATGCTACTACCGGTAATTTCTACCCTTTGCGGTGCTGGAGCAGGCTGTTCCTGCGCCTGTACCCATCCGCTGGTACCGGCAGAAATGCCTATCAGGGCGATGCACCTGGCTATGGTCTTTAACTTCACTGGTCTCTCCTTTGGTCGTACGACATTGATATTGTGAGCTCGGTATTTGTTTATGCTCAATTCTGGTCGCTGCTTTGAATTGATATAAATTTTATGTGTATGTTTATATGTTCCAGACTAGGGTTTTGTCACAATACGTGACAAATGAAAATATCATGACGGGCGATAACCAAAAGATATGGGGTTTACCATGACCAGCCCGTCTGCCAGTGCGGATGCTGATTTCAGAGGAAAAACAGCGCATACGCCAAAGAAAAATACGTATGTACAAGGCTGTTCATACGTATCTAAAAACCACACTTGCTGCTTGAATTTATGTCAACCTGACTTCAGGGCAGACTATAACTTGCGCGCACGCCCTCTACACCGGTACGGCTGATGGCTGACACCGTGACTTGCCTGATTGCCCCTAGCTGAGGATCATCGCTGATGTCTATGCTCATGTTCTGGGCAGGCACCACGGAGAACAGCCATTGCTGGTCTGTGCGCTTCCAGATCGCCAGCAGGCGGGTATTGCTGGTATAGCTCAGTTGCACGCGTAATGATTTCTTGTCGGTACTGGCTTCCAGCACAGCGCTGGCAGGTGGGCTGCTGTCCAGCCAGGGGCTGGCGGGGACCAGCGACTGGGACGTGTATTTCTCGCTCCCCAGGCGTTTGCGTATGTCTTTGCGGTTCTGGTTCAGTGCTGCCATGCTGAAATGTACGTGGCCGTTCCCGGCTTTTTCACGCAAGGCATCGACCTGGTTCAGGATTTCATCAGCAGGCCAGGACTTGTCCGTATTGTCTATGCGGCTGGTATAGAGACCAGGCCAGATATGCTTGCCAGTGGGGTTCTGGGCCAGCCAGTAATCATGCAAGACCTTGAAAGCTTGCGGCCCCTGATTGATCGGCCAGTAAAGCTGGGGAGCGAGGTAATCGAGCCAGCCTTTGGCCAGCCACAGTTCTACATCGGCATACAGCTTGTCATATTGACTGAAACCGGCAATGCCAGGCGGCAAGCGGTCTGGCCTGCCTATGCCAAAGGGGCTGATACCAAATTTCACCCAGGGTTTTTCCAGATGTACGCGCTGGTTGACTGCTTCTACCAGGCGGTTGACATTGTCACGGCGCCAGTCTGCACGCGCCAGTTTGCCGCCAGACTGCAGATAAGCAACCCAGGATGGGTCATCTGGGAAATCCTGCTCTGCACCATTGCTGCCCTTGACCGGGTAAGGGTAGAAATAATCGTCGATATGGATGCCATCGACATCATAACGGCGCACAACATCGCTGATGACATTCAGGGTTTGCTGCATTGCCAGCGGTTCACCCGGGTCCATCCATTGCAGGTCGCCATAATTCTTCACGACTTGCGGTGCCAGCTTGCTGATGTGGTTGGTCGCCAGTGCCATTTTGGATTGCGCGGTGCGGGAACGGTAGGGGTTGAACCACGCATGCAATTCCAGTCCGCGTGCGTGAGCTTGCTCCACCCAGAATTGCAGAGGGTCGTAATAAGGTGACGGTGGCCGTCCTTGCTCACCAGTCAAGAACTCTGACCATGGTTCTAACATGGACGGATAGATCGCATCCGCCGCTGGCCGTACCTGCAAGACGATGGCATTGAGTTTCAACTGCACCGCATTGTCGAGTATCGTGAGGACTTCGTTCTTTTGTTTTTCTGTACTGAGGTCACGGCGCGAGGGCCAGTCTATATTCGCTACTGTTGATACCCAGGCAGCGCGGAATTCACGCGGCAAGGGCGGCGCATCTTTGACTTGCACAGGGTAATTAACCAGGGCATTTTGCGGGATGATGGTCAGATCGACTGCGACAGGTTTAGGCTGGGGCTTTACTGGCGGCGTTGCGGTGGAGCAGGCAAGCATCAGTGCACACGCAGATGTGACCAGTGCAGGCAGCTTGAAACCTTGAAGAGCAATTTTCAAATTAGACAAAGTAAAAGCAGGTCGTGACGAGGGTGGTAACGAAAACATGGATAAGCCGGACTAATAATGCAATAAAGAGCGAAAGACCTGAGATGCTACTGCATTACACTTTGACAAACCAGCGTTTCTTCCACATTGCCCAGGCGATCAGCAACATCAGCAGATTAAACAGTATTGCATACAGCAGGGAGGCATTGACTGCATTCATGGGCAGGGCCTTGATCGGCGCATAGATAAGTGCCTGCAGACTGGGCTTAGTGCCATCAGCCTGATCTACATGGATAAATCCCAGCATTTTGGCAATCAGGCCAGACAGGGTGAACAGGAACAGGGCATTCATGCCATACATGACAAAGGGATGGCAGAGCTTTGCCATGGATTTTTTTAGCAGGGCGGAGGGATTGCCATCCAGCAGCCAGTAAAAACAGGCTAAACTGATCAGTGCCCAGCCTGTCATGAAGATGCTGTACGACGGTGTCCACAAGCTTTTATTGATGGGCATGAACAAGCTATCCAGCACCAGGCCAATTGCCAGGCAAGCCAGGCCTGCGACAAAGAACCAGGCAGTTTTGGTAGCCGCATCCTGCTTGCTGCTGAGCCAGCGTCCGGTCCATGCACCAAAGATTACACTGCTGACGGCAGGCAGGCTACTCAGCACGCCCTCTGGGTCCCAGGTTTTTGCGCGTTTCCATAAATGCCCGTCGAGCAAGAGCCTGTCCAGCCAGGCTCCGGCATCGCGCCCCGGTTCCAGTACACCCCTTGCCCAGATACCGTCAACATCGGGTACAGATACGGCTAACATGAGTATGGAATACACAGTGAAGAGTATGCCAGCCCAGATTGCCTGCCATTTCCAGTCACAATAAATCAGTATTGGCGCTGCCAGCAGAGTGCACAGGGCGATGCGCTGTAAGACGCCAGGGATGCGAACTGACTGAAAATCAAAGTTGGAGACGAGGTTAAGTGTGAGGCCTATCAGGAATATCCATAAGGCCCGCTTGGCGGTTTGCCTGAGCAACTGCCCCTGGGCATAGCCAGCCATGAGTTTTTGATGCAGGGATATATGTAGCGATACACCAACGATGAACAGGAAAAAAGGGAAAATACAGTCAGTAAAAGTCCAGCCTGACCACGTCGCATGCTCAAGTGGCGGGTACAAGTGCCCCAGTCACCCGGATTATTCACCAGGAACATGCTGGCAATAGTGAAGCCACGAAATGCATCGAGTGACAATAATCTGGATTTATTCATCGTGCTGACAGTATGGGCTGAAAAAAAGGGCGCTTGCGCGCCCTTGAGGTCTCGTTCGTCTTGGGGGAGTCATGAGAGTAATCCAACGAGGAAAGAAGGATTACATACATCATAGACACTAATACCAGTTAACTGCGATTGACTTTTTATTCATCAGATATAAGCCTGGGTTATTCGCTGCCTTTACTGGTTTTGGTTTTCTTTCTGTAAATCAATATTTTCAACAGCCTTCCTGATAGTGAGGCTTAAAAGTAATTTATTCTTTTGTCGTTTATCTACTCGGGAAAAGTTCCAGGCCAGGTTTAAGTTGCATATAATCAAATATTACAGTGCGGCTTTCTTGTAGGCGTTTTTATAAATCAAACACGTCAGTAACGCATTTGTATCGTTTTCCTTGATAAGCAGACAGATGAATACCACTGAATCAGATAATCGTGAAAACAGTAGAGAGCTTAAGCGCCAGGCAGCCTTAAAGTTACTGGAAAAGACGGGCATCATGCGCAGCAATTATGCGCCGCCTTACTTGCACCTGTTGTGGCGCATGGGTTTTGATGTTCCGCCGCCACACTTTGCCAAATTCTGGCAAAACGCACTGTTTTCTGGCTGCTTTTATGCAATCGCCTGGGGGACACTGATGTACTTTTTTGTCTGGTCCAAAACAGCCATGTCTGCCACCGCCATGCTGAATTCTGCCGGGATTGCCGGTATTCTGTTTGGCCTGGCCCTGGCCAGTTATTTTGCGCATGGCAAACGCAAGCATGGACTGCCATCCTGGCAAGAGTTCAAACCTGACAGCGTTGCTTGATGATTGATGATGGCATGAAGTATTTTCTTTCCGCTTCGCTGTGCAGCTTCACGCTGCTTGTCTGCACAACTGTTCAGGCTGCCTCAACGCCAGTTCGTGCGGCGGCGGTGGCGTCATCAGCGCAACAGGCAGCAATGCAGCTTGAGCTCGACAGGCTGATCGCACAGTTTAGCGATGGCATTGCAGAAACTTACAGCGAAAATCCTGCCCGTATCGTCTATGGAAATTTGTTTGGCGACCATCAACATGACGCCGTTGTCCTGTTCAATCTCGAAGGATATGGTGGCGGCAACCATCATGCAGAATTCATCGCCTTTTTTACCGAACAGGAACAATTTGACGTGGCTGGCAAACATACACGGCCCTATCTGCTGGTCGCAGTTACCAAGTTGGGTGAGCGTGGCTGGCGTTCTTTTGATTTTAACAGCCCGAGTATCAAGCAGGGTGCTGTCACCCTGAAGGGCAAGGAAATGACTTCAGGTGACGCCATGTGTTGCCCGTCTCTGACGATCACCCGCAGTTTCAGTGTCGACGAATTTGATCACATTCTCGAAAGCAAAGACGCAAAAGTGAAACGCCGTGTTACTCGTCCATGAATTTGATGTTTAACTTCACGAAGTTCAAATTTCACACATTCCAGTTTCTGAGGTTCAAACCTCTCACATTCAAATTT
Organism: Undibacterium sp. KW1; assembly: GCF_009937955.1. Lineage (NCBI taxonomy): Bacteria > Pseudomonadati > Pseudomonadota > Betaproteobacteria > Burkholderiales > Oxalobacteraceae > Undibacterium > Undibacterium sp. KW1. Next base: position 1,317,550 of record NZ_AP018439.1, read on the forward strand.
CTGCGTTGTAAACAAGCCTTAAACTCATCAGTTTTAAATTTCCCGAATGCAAAATAAGACAGCATGTTTGAATTAACAACATAGTGCTTGTAGTGCGTATTGGATTGCAGGATACTTGTAAGCAGACATTTCAGCCGCAGTTTTTTGCGCGCATCTTCAGCACAGAATTCGATATAAAAATAGAAGTCGACAAGCAATATCAGCACATTTAGCATAGATCAGTACATCGCGGAGGCTGGCAAGGCTCCGCACACCAAAAACTTGGTATAGCACGACTCAGTAACTGGGAAATCTTAGTATGAGACCGTTGAAGAACAAGCACGTCAAATTCCGTTTTAGCCTCAGCCTGCTATTCGTCATGGCATTGGGGCTTAGCCAGCCACTGGCAGCGCAGGACACCGATAGCGTCATAGGGCGTTTTGATATCAGCCGTTACGATGTCAAAGGCAATAATTTGCTGAGTGCTGCTGCACTCGATAGCCTGTTGGCACCGTATACCGGCAAAGGCCGCAGTTTTGCCGATGTGCAAAGGGCGCTCGAAGCACTGGAAAAAGCCTATCGTCAGAAAGGTTATAGTCTGGTGCAGGTAGTCTTGCCTGAGCAGGAATTGAACCAGGGCGTTGTTAAATTCATCGTCGTGCAGGCGCGCATTGCCAATGTCAGTATCAAGGGCAACCGTCATTTCGACAGTGACAATATCAAACGCAGCCTGCCCCAGTTGCGCGCAGGTGATACGCCCAATATTAAAAAACTGTCTGAGAGCCTGAAGACGGCAAATGAAAATCCCGCCAAAAAAACCAGTTTGCAATTCGAGACATCAAATCAGGAAGGTGAAGTCAATGCAGTCCTGAATGTCACCGACAGCAAGCCCTGGACAGTTGGGGCAACTGTGGATAATGCCGGTGACAGTAATACCGGCAAGTCACATCTGGGCTTGTTGTTCCAGCATGCCAATGTCAGCGGGCATGATGATGTACTCAGCCTGCAATATACGACCACCCTGCAAAAACCGAGTAAGTACGCGGTGTTTGGTGTTGGTTACCATTTGCCACTTTATGAGCGTGGTGACAGTGTGGATTTGTACGCGAGTTATTCGAATGTCGATTCAGGCTCGGTCTCGGCTGGTATCTTTGACCTCAATGTCAGTGGCCGTGGTTTTGTCGTAGGCGGGCGTTATAACTTCAACCTGGGCCGCAGTGAAGATTTTGATTCTCGGCTGAGCTTTGGCTGGGACTATAAGGCATTCAAGAACAACGTGGCCCTGCAAGGCATACAACTGGGTAATGATGTCACTGTCCATCCCATCAGTATCAGCTATGCGGCCAGTCTGAATTCCACGGCAGGTGAGACAAATGCCTATGTGACAGCAGTGCACAACCTGCCCGGCGGTGAAAAGGGCAAGACCGAAGATTTCCAGCGAGTGCGCAGTGGCGCGACTGCTGGCTACAGCATCCTGCGCTATGGCTTTGGTTATAGCAAAGTCTTGCCAGCGGCCTGGCAATTGAAGCTCTTGCTCAGTGGTCAATATACGAGGGACAGCCTGGTTCCAGGTGAGCAGTTCGGTGCCGGTGGTGCCAGCAGTGTGCGGGGCTTTACTGAACGGGCGCTGGCCAATGACTATGGCACTCTGATCAGCGTAGAAATTTATACACCTAATCTGTGTGCCGGTTTCAGTGCCAGTTTTACCCAGTGCCAGCTACTTGGTTTTTATGACGCTGCCCATCTGTCGCGTAACAAGGCGCTGCCTGGGGAGCAGAGTTCGGCTTCCCTTTCCAGTGTAGGCATAGGTGTCAGGCTGGCCATGTCGCGCATGATGTCGCTGCAGATGGACTATGGCAAGTCGCTGCATGCGCCGGATGAATTGAGCAAAGATGACAGGCGTTTGCATGTCAGGCTGGGCATCAACTATTAATGATGGATGAGGAAGAGCATGAGAAAAGAAATTGATATGTTCGCTCAATCTGTATCAGTATTGCGATCGGACTTGAAGCAGGTCTCGTTACCGAGATTGCTCCCCCGGCTTATGCCGGTTTTGCTGGCAGCATGTTTTGGTACGGGTTTCATTACCAGCCTGGCTCATGCAAATCCCGTAGGGCCGCAGATCATCAACGGCAAGGTCATCTTCAATCAGGATGGCAAGGTCTATACCATCACCAATACGCCAGGTGCAATCATCAACTGGCAGGATTTTTTCATCAATGCCGGTGAGACTACCCGCTTCATACAAGAGAGTGCCAACAGCACGGTCTTGAACCGCATCATAGGCCAGAATCCCACCCAAATACTGGGTACTTTGCAGTCAAATGGGCGGGTGTTTTTGATTAACCCGAATGGCATCCTGTTTGGTAAGGGGGCGCAGGTTGATGTCAATGGCCTGACAGTTTCCAGTCTGGGCATGAGTGATGCCGATTTCAAGGCTGGCAAACTGAATTTCAACGCCGGTACCGTAGCAGGTAAGGTCAGTAACCAGGGCGCGATCACAACACCGTCTGGTGGTCAGGTTTACCTGATCGCACCGGATGTAGAAAACAGCGGCATCATCACCTCACCCAAGGGTGAGGTCTTGCTGGCAGCAGGGCGTTCGGTGAAACTGGTCGATTCAGCCAACCCGGACGTACACGTGGTAGTCAGCGCCAATGCTGATCAGGCAGTCAACCTGGGGCAAGTCATTGCCCAGGGTGGCAAGGTCGGGATTTATGGCGGCCTGATCAGCCAGCGTGGCCTGGTCAGTGCCAACAGTGCCGTTGTAGGTGAAAACGGCAGGATTTATTTCAAGGCCAGTGGAGATACCATACTTGATGCTGGCAGCACAACCACGTCAACCGGCAAAGGCAAGGGCGGTGATATACAGGTGCTCGGCCAACGCGTGGCGCTGGCCGGCAATGCCCAGGTTGATGCCAGCGGCGACACAGGTGGTGGCCAGGTTTTGGTTGGTGGTGATTACCATGGCGATAATCCCTCTGTCACGAATGCCAAACGTGCCTTTGTCTCCAGCGATGCCAAAATCAGTGCAGATGCGGTCAAGAATGGTGACGGTGGTAAAGTCATTGTCTGGTCAGATGAAGTCACCAGGGTCAATGGCAGTATCTCTGCCCAGGGCGGGGCTTTGGGTGGGAATGGCGGTTTTGTAGAAACCTCGGGCAAGCAAAACCTGGACTTTCATGCCAAGGTCAATGTAGGTGCGGCACGCGGCAAGGCGGGTACCCTGTTGCTGGACCCGTCTTCGATTACGATAGCCGGTGGCACTGGCGACGGTGCAACTGACGGTAGCAGCACTTTCCAGGGCTCGGCGATAGGCACAATCAATTTTGCAGATGGTAGTCCGACTACTGTCTATCAATCAGAATTGCAGGGCTTGACACCAGGCACCAATATCGTGCTTGAGGCGACAAATTTTATTAATACCAGTGGTACTTTTTTCGGTGGTTTGATATCCTTGCCCACTAATTCCAATATTACGCTCAGAACCCGCAATGCATCTACCGATGTCAGCGCTACCCGCGGCATTAACCTGACGGGTGCAGACCCCAATCTGGAAATCAAGACCAATGGTACAGGCACCATTACCTTGCAAACAGGTACTGGCGCTTCACCGCAAACTGCCGATATCGTGGTCGCCAGGCTGACCAGCAACAGCAGCCAGATCAGTGCCAGTGCCAGTGGTAACACCATATTCAAAACAATGCGAACAACTCCGGGTACAGTTGGCGTTGGTGGCGATATCCTGATCAACAGTACGGGCTATGTGAATGTTGGTACAGGCGGGATTGATGCCCGCGGCAATTCTTCAACCAATGGCAATGTCACGGTGACTACCGGTGCCGATATCACGCAGCAAAACGGCAGCATCATCTATGCCAAAGATTTGAAGCTGAGCGCGGTGACTGGCTTGCACGGTAATACCTCGACTGACAACATGGGCGTGCAGGCTGCCAAACTGAATGCGCTTAATACTGGCAGTGGTGACATCCGCATCGCCAGCAATGGCGCCAACCTGGTCATCAATGATGTTGGTGGAACTGGTTATGGCGTTAAACAGCAAACTTCAGGTGGCGCAATTTACCTGAGTTCTCCTACCGGCTTTACTACGCAAATCAACGCACCTGTACTGACCAATAATGGCTTGCTTAATGTGAGCGGCCAGGGCGGTATCAATCTGAATGCTGGAGGCACTATTAATAGCGGTGGCGGCGCCATCACTTTGCAGGCAACTGACGCTGATGCCATGACCAGTACTGCGTCTGGCACACAGATCAATAGCTCTGGCGCTGCTGTCTCTGTCAAATCCGATAAGATGGATTTGCTGGGCACAGTCAACGCTGGTAGCGGTAGTGTAGCGCTCGATATGAATGGCGGCGGCACTATTCATCTTGCAACTGTTGCTACCAATCTGAATTCGGGTACGCTGGAACTATCCGCTGCTGAGTTGAATAATATTACCGCGGCTCGCCTTAAAGTCGGCAACATGTCTGGTGCCAGTATTGATATCAAAGGTGCCATGGGCTCAGGCGCTGGTGGTGCTTTGCAGAACGTCAGCACCTCGCTGACTTTGAATTCTGGCAATACCATTTCGCAGCAACCTGGCGCTACTATCAATGGTGCCAGTTCGGTGCAGGCGCGTGGTTATAGCGTCAGCCTGACCGAGGCCAATACGATAGGTGTTATTTCAGGTTCTTCCAGTACCGGCAGTTTCTTGTATCGCTCGGTCAATCCCATCAATGTGACTACGGTAGATACCTATAATGGTATCAATGCGCCATCCAGTGTTGTTCTGACTTCTGATGCCGGTATCACACAGGCAGCAGGCAGCGCGATCACAACTTCTGGTCTGGCGGTACAAGCTAAAGGCTCGGTTAATCTGAGTAATGCAAGTAACAGCTTCAGCTCGATTGCAGCTGACCTCAATCAGAGCGGCCTCGGTAGCGGTAGTTTAACAGCTGTTACTTCCGGTAATTTGACTGTGAGCACGGTTTCTTCCACCGTCGGTATTACGACCAATAACCAGGCGGTCACCTTGAATACTGGTGCAGGTTTATTGTCGCTGTCGAATAATGTCAGTGCAGGTACCGGCAAAGTCGGTTTCATCGCCGATCAACTTTCCCTCTCCGGCCCTGGCGGCGTCACTGCCGGTGATTTTGGTGTACGTCCATTTACTACCGGGCGTGCCATTACCATTGGCTCTGGTACATGTGCCGTAGCTCCTTGTCTGAGCGTGACCAATTTGTATAAAGTCACTGCCCCCACTATTTCGATTGGCAGTGCTGATGCTGGCAATGCATCAGGTTCTATTGCTGTTGTTGGCATCACCGATACCAACACCAGTGCTGCTACCGATATCAAGCATCTGACAACAACGCGCATAGGCTTGCTGACCGGTAGCGATATTACACAGTCTAATTCGATTACGGTACAAGACCTTGGCCTGGTCGCTGGTAACAGCATCACCCTGAACGTTCCGAATGTCATTAGCAATCTGGCGGCCAAGAGCAATACCAGCATGAGCTTTGTGAATACCCAGGGTATTAATGTCAGCTCATTAAGCGGCGCCAATGGCTCAGGCTCATATAGTCTGGATGGTATCGCTACAACCGGTAACTTGTATTTGACTGCCAATGCTGGCAACATCGCGCTCGGTGCCAACGTGAACAGTGGTAGCGGCACTGCCACTCTGGCCGCTCCTACAGGGGCAATTACTCAGGTGGCTGGCAATACCATCACTGGTGGTGCGCTGGACGCCACTGCCAATGGGGGGATAGGAAATAGCACCGGCTTGAAAACCAGTGTGCCTGTTCTGCTGGCGAATAATACGGGTGCCAACACTGATATCAACATCAAAAATACCGGTGCCCTGAATCTCCGCAATGTGCAGCAAAGTGGCACTGGCAGTACTGGCAATATCCTCATCGACAATATCGGGGCGATCACGCTGGACAGCACGGATGCGGTACGCAGCAAGGCGGGCAATATCAGCCTGGTGGCACATAGTCCATTAACAGTCAATGGCACTGTTGCCAGTTCAAATGGCGGTAACATTACCCTTGAAGCGGGTGCCAGCGGCAGCACTACCGATAAACTCACGGTAGGCAGCACTGGTTCAGTTACAACCAGCGGTAGTATTTTGCTCAAGGCAGGCGACGCGATCCTGATTTCAGGCAATGTCAGTGGTGGTAGCGTGACGCAGCAAGCTTTCCTGAACGGGGGCTCGCTGCCTGCATTGTCCCAGTGTATTGCCAACCCTTCTACGCCAGGGTGCAGCTCTGTGCTGCCTAGCTTGGCCGCCTGTGTCAGCAATCCATCTTTGCCGGGTTGCAGCGTGGTCTTGCCCAGTGTGGCAGCCTGCCAGGCCAACCCTACGCTGGCAGGTTGCAGTGTAGTCTTGCCCAGCCTGAGTTCATGCATTGCCAATCCTTCTCTGTTTGGTTGCTCGAATGTACTGCCCAGCCTCAGTAGCTGCCTGGCCAACCCGAATATCGCTGGCTGTAGTGCTGTATTGCCCAGCTTGTCTTCATGTCTGGCAAACCCATCCATCTCTGGCTGCAGCTCTATTTTGCCTAGTCTGAGTTCATGCATCAGCAATTCCAGCCAGCCGGGTTGCAGTGCAGTCTTGCCCAGCCTGACACAATGTACTGCCAACCCTAGTATCCAGGGTTGCAGCGTGGTCTTGCCTGCACTGGCAGCCTGCCTGGTATCGCCTAACATCGCTGGCTGCTCGGCTGTCTTGCCATCGGTTGCGGCATGTACTGCCAGCCCGACTTTGCCTGGCTGTTCTGCGGTCCTGCCCAGCTTGTCCGCCTGCATCGCCAACAGCAGTCTGGTTGGTTGCAGTGCTGTATTGCCGACGCTGGCTTCCTGTATCGCCACACCGACGCTGGCAGGTTGCAGCACTGTCTTGCCAACCTTGACAGCATGTGTGGCCAACCCGTCTCTGGCTGGTTGTGCTGCTGTTTTGCCTACGCTGGCAGCATGTGCCGCCAGCCCCAGCCTGCCAGGGTGCAGCGCTGTCTTGCCCAGCCTTAGTGCCTGTATTGCCACACCAACGCTGGCAGGTTGCAGCAATGTGTTGCCGACGCTGACAGCATGCCTTGCTAACCCATCGCTGTCAGGTTGTAGCGTAGTCTTGCCTACGCTGGCAGCTTGTACAGCCAACCCGGCTCTGGCTGGTTGCTCGTCTATCTTGCCTAGCTTGACAGCTTGTATCGCCAACCCTGGTTTGGCAGGCTGTTCATCTGTGCTGCCATCGGTTGCGGCATGTGCTGCTACTCCAAGTCTGCCTGGCTGCAGTGTAGTCTTGCCTAGCCTGAGCGCCTGCATTGCCACACCGGCGTTGGCTGGTTGCAGCAATGTCTTGCCTACACTGGCATCCTGTACAGCAACACCTACGCTGCCAGGATGTAGCGTGGTCTTGCCCAGCCTGAGCGCATGTACTACCAATCCGGCTACGCCAGGTTGTTCAGCGGTCTTGCCCAGCTTCGCAAGTTGCACTGCCAATCCAGCGCAGGCAGGTTGCAGCGCGGTATTGCCGACGCTGGCAATATGTACCGCCAATCCATCCACGGCGGGTTGTTCTGCCGTCTTGCCTGGCCTGGCAGCCTGTACCGCCAACCCTGGTCTGCCCGGTTGTAGTGCGGTGTTGCCTGGCCTTGCCATTTGCGTAGGCTCGCCATCGACGCCAGGTTGCAGCGCGGTCTTACCTGGTCTGGCTGCATGTACTGCTAATCCAGCGACACCAGGTTGCTCTGCTGTCTTGCCTTCGATGGCCAGTTGCGCCGCCAATCCGGGTTTGCCAGGTTGCGCTGCGGTGTTGCCAACCCAGGCACAGTGCGCCATCAATCCAGTCTTGCTGGGTTGCTCACTGGTCTTGCCCATCGGTGATCTCAGGACTGGCAATATCCTGAACAACACGATTAATTTTGCGCTCAATAACTTTGTCAGTTCTACCTTGTTCATCACTAACGCTATCAGCAATCCTGGCAGTTTCTTCGATAGTGGCAGTGATTCCGGCAGAGAGACCAGGTTTGAGCAAAGAAGCAGTTTCAGCGGTATCAGGGATAACGGAGTATTAAAAAATGCTACAGATAAAAAACTCTACTGCAATTAAGTTTTTCTTTATTGCAGCACTGTGCCTGAGCTGCGCGCTGAGTTTTGCTGCGCAGGTCGCGGGCACGGTGACCCATCTCAGCGGGCCATTGATCACCAAGAAGGCAGATGGCACGGTCAAGGTATTGTCCCTGCAGTCTGGCATAGAGCAGGGCGACACCCTGATTGCCGAGAAAGATACTTATGCCCGCATCAAGTTTGCTGATAATAGTGAAATCGTCTTGCGCCCAAGTACCCAGATCAAGATAGACCAGTTTTCTTTTGAAGAAGACAAGCCCAATAATGATGGCTTTACCATGACCCTGATCAAGGGCGGCTTGCGCGCTGTTACCGGCTTACTCGGCAAGCGCAATAAAGAAAGATTTGGCCTGAATACGCCAACGGCATCGATAGGCATACGCGGCACTATCTTCATCGCAGAGTTCGTGCCTCAGGATGCGAGCCAGCCTGGCTCAGGTGCTGCAGACGCCCAAGGGAATGGGCCACGCGCGCCTGGTTTGTATGTGCAAGTCCTGGATGGCACAGTCTTCCTGAAAAATGATGCGGGCAACCTCGATGTCACCGCTGGTCAATTTGGTTTTGCGATCAGCTTCACCAGACCGCCAATTCTTTTGCCTAACAACCCAGGCATGCAGTTTTCACTACCTGGTAATTTCCCTGTGAGCCTGAATCAGGATAATGCCAATAATGAAAGCAAGTCAGGCAGTTTGATTTGTGAAGTAAGGTAATGATGCATTGAGATAAAGACAGGATTTGGCTTGGCGGCAAATCCTGTTTCGCATTTAAGTTCCGTAGCTAAATTTAGAAAACCGGCAAATCAGCACTGGCATGCTGGCGCAAGGTATTACGCGCGACTTCAAAATCAGGAAATACCGACTGCACAGTTGCCCAGAAACGTGGGCTATGGTTCATCTCACGCAAGTGCGCAAGCTCGTGCGCAATCACATAATCAATAATCATTGGTGAGAAATGGATCAGACGCCAGTTCAGTCGTATCTTGCCTTGTGACGTGCAAGAGCCCCAACGCGTCGCTGCTGCCGACAAGGCCATGCTTTGATAGCGGACGTTGAGCTTTTCAGCAAATACCGGCAGACGCTCATTGAAAACCCGCTTGGCTTCTTGCTGTAACCAGGCTTGTACCCGGTCTTTCAATTGCTGCTCACCAGCGTCCGCTGGCAGGTTGATACTCAACTCAGCCTGCTCGCTCTGGAAATGCGTACCGCTGACCGAGGCAGGGGCAATCCGCAAGGTAATCTCACCGCCCAGATAAGACAGCTTCGCCCCATCCTGCCAATGCATGGTAGGTTCCAGCTGGCGCTGCGTGCGCTCACGCCTCTCAGTCAGTTTGCGCAAGATCCAGGCTTGTTTTTCCTGTATCGCTGTTTCTATATCTGCAATCGTTACCCAGCGCGGTGCCGTGATACGCAGGCCATCTTCATTGATCAAAAAACCTATGCTGCGGCGCTTTGAGCGCTGCAAATCATATTCCAGCAAATAATCCTGTATCAGGATGCGACGCTTGTTGCTGGTATTGACGAAGGTAGAAGGTGGTGGTGCAGACGATGGTGGTATGGGAGCGGGTGGTGCGGCGGGCCGCTGTTCATCACGCAGAACGATATCTTTGAGCGGGCTTGCTGCTGGCACCGGCGTCTTGGCAGGCACAGGACGCAATTTGTCCGGCACCAAAAAATCACTGAATAAATCCAGTTGCAAAGCCATTTGTATGGCCTTGCCTATCGAGGGAATACGGGGCTTCATTTATGCTTGGGGAATCCTGATTCAATAGCAAGTGAATATCTGCTCAGCTTCATTTTTAAGCTGGCATGACACTAGTTTGACCTATTTTCAGGCGTTCGTGTTTTTACGGCTGAAAATGGAGATTTGCAGCGGGCGAGGGGGAAGGAGCTGACACAGCAAGCATCAGCCCCGATAGCTTATTTGGATTGTTCAGACTGATAAACCTGCGGTGAAATCACGCGCATCTCTGCCTCTATCCACTTCTCCACTTCCTGCATCAGCTCCACAGCATTCATGCCGTTCGGTGGGATAGGTTTGCCGACAGAGACAGTGACTGTGCCTGGCAACTTGGTGAAAGAATTTTTTGGCCAGCATTCACCCGAGTTCAGCGCGATAGGCACGACTGGCGTATTGGTTTCTACCGCCAAACGGGCGCCGCCGCCTTTGTACTGGCCTTTTTTGCCAACAGCGATACGCGTACCTTCAGGGAACATGATGATCCATTGCCCATCAGCCAGGCGTTTGCGGCCTTGCGTGACAACGTGAGCAAACGCATCCTTGCCCTTGCTGCGGTCGATCGGGATCATGCGCAGCATGGAAATGGCCCAGCCAAAGAAGGGGATATAGGTAATTTCTTTTTTGAACACGAAGACCAGTGGGCGTGGTGTTGCCATCAACAGGAAAATGGTTTCCCAGGCAGACTGATGTTTGGACAACAGGATGGCCGGGCCATCCGGGAAGTTTTCAAAGCCCTTGGTCTGGTAACGTATGCCGCAGATTACTTTTGCTGCCCAGATGATGGTGACATTCCAGCGGGCGGTAATGTAATAGCGCTGGTTATAGGGCAAGAAAGCAAACAGCATGCTGATGGGAGCCCATACAACGGTGACTACCGCCATCACCAGCAAGAAAATCAGTGAACGTATAAAACGGGTGAAGCTAAGCATGTAGTCTCCATTGTAGCGATGCTGGTTTGAGTAATGACTCAGATCGCGATATTAAATTCAGACGGCGAGTTTTCCACCAGTTTGTCGACCATAGCGGCCAGATCGTCATAAACTTGTGTGCCAGGTGGCAGGCCACCTTTTTCCTGGGTTTTAGTGCCTTTACCGGTCAATACCAAATGGGGTTTGCAACCCAGTACGAAGCCCGACTGCAAGTCACGCAAAGAATCCCCGACACAATGCACACCTTTGAGATTTACTTCATAGCGACGGGCAATTTCTTGCAGCATGCCAGGCTTGGGTTTGCGGCAGTCACAATTATCATCTGCCATGTGTGGGCAAAAGAAAATCGCATCGATGGTCGCCCCGACTTGTTGAGCACTGGTATGCATCTTTTGATGGATGGCATTTAACGTCGCCATATCAAACAGCTTGCGGCCTATACCAGACTGGTTGGTTGCCACCACTACCCTATAGCCCGCCTGGTTAAGCCGGGCGATGGCTTGCAGTGAACCTGGTATTGACTTCCATTCTTCGGGCGACTTGATAAAGTCGTCCGAATCCTGGTTGATCACGCCATCGCGGTCAAGGATGATGAGTTTCATCTGCAATCCTGGTTAGTGGTGCACTCTTGTTTAACTTGCCTCAAGCTGCCAGCTTGGAAATGTCGGCAACCTGGTTCATCATGCCATGCAGGCTGGCCAGCAAGGCCAGGCGGTTATTCCGCAAGGCCAGGTCTTCTGCATTTACCATGACGTCATTGAAGAAGCTGTCGACCGCTGCACGCAGGGCTGCCAGGGTTTTCAATGCGCTGGCGAAATCACCTTTGGCAAATGCGGCATCCACTTCAGGTTTGACATCGGCCATGGCCTTGGCCAGTGCCTGCTCGGCAGCTTCCTGCAACAATGCTGGCTGGACTGCGCCTGGCGTACCCTCGGTTTTTTTGAGGATATTGGTAATGCGCTTGTTGGCAGCAGCCAGTGCTTCTGATTCTGGCAGGGCAGCAAAGGCTTGTACAGCCTGCAGGCGTTCAACGATGTTATCGAGCGTGTCTGGTTGCTGGGCAACCACAGCTTCAACTTCATTTTGAGAAAAGCCCTTGTCGCGCAACTGGCCGCGCAGACGGTCAAACAGGAAGTTCAGCACATCGGCAGTCGGGTCTGTGAAATTGGCATTACCAGCGAACAGTGCTACCGCTTGTGCCAGCAAGGTGTTCAGCGATAGCGGCAAGCGTTTTTCCACCAGCATACGCAAGATGCCCAGGGCATGGCGGCGCAGCGCAAACGGGTCACGGTCGCCGGTAGGTTGCAAGCCTATGCCCCAGATACCAACCAGGGTTTCCAGCTTGTCAGCCAGTGCTACGGCCGTACCTGTCAGTGTCGCAGGCAGTGCATCACCAGCGAAACGGGGCTGGTAATGTTCAGACGCGGCAGCGGCCACATCAGCGTGTTCACCATCATGCTGGGCATAATAAGTACCCATGATGCCTTGCAGCTCAGGAAATTCACCTACCATGTCAGTCAGCAAGTCTGTTTTGGCCAGCAGGGCGGCGCGTTCGGTCAGCGCGACATCACCATTCAGGCTGGCAGCAATCTGGCCAGCCAAAGTTTTAACGCGTTGCGTACGTTCTGCCTGGCTACCCAGTTTATTGTGATAAACCACATTCGCGAGCATTGGCAGGCGGGACTCCAGGGTCTTTTTCTTGTCTTGCTCAAAGAAGAACTTGGCATCTGACAGGCGCGGGCGTACTACGCGCTCATTGCCCTGGATAATGTATTGCGGGTCGCTGGTTTCGAGGTTGGAGACGATCAAAAAGCGTGAACGCAATTTGCCAGATGCATCGGTCAGGGCAAAGTATTTCTGATTCGTTTGCATGGTCAAAATCAGGCATTCTTGCGGTACAGCCAAAAACTCTTGTTCGAAATTGCATTCATACACCACTGGCCACTCAACCAGGGCGGTGACTTCATCGAGCAGAGAATCAGGCATCAACACCTGGTCTGCACCTGCTTTGCCCAACAGGGCGGCACGTATCTGTTCTTTACGCTCATTGAAGCTGGCGATGACCTTGCCTTCGGTTTTCAGGCTGGCGGCATAGTCTTCAGCCTTGGCAATGCTGACTTCACCAGCGGAGAGGAAACGATGACCCTTGGTGATGCGGTCGCTATTCAAGCCCAGCAAAGACAGCGGCACGATGTCAGCGCCGTGCAAGGCGATGATCTTGTGCACAGGGCGTACAAAATGCACGGTCTCGCCATCAGGACGCTGGTAGCTCATGACTTTAGGAATAGGCAGCTTGCCTATGGTTTCTTCCAGCGCAGTTTGCACTGCTGGTGCCAGGGCAGTGCCTGCGGCTGTATAGCTGTAAAAGAAGCTCTCGGCCTTGCCATCGACAGCACGTTCGAGGTCACTGACCTGTAAATTGGGGAAGCCCAGTGCTGCCAGTTTCTTGCCCAATGGTGCTGTCGCATTGCCAGCAGCATCCAGTGCTACTGATACCGGCAAGACTTTTTCACGCATCAGCTTGTCCGGGGAAGTGGCTCGCACGCCAGTGATGCTGACGGCCAGGCGGCGTGGTGATGCATAGCTGGTCGCGACAGACTCAGCTTCCAGGAAATCGCGTGACTTCAGACCAGCGACGATACCGGCGCTAAATGCTTCACCCAGTTTGGCCAGTGCCTTGGGTGGCAGCTCTTCGGTAAATAATTCTACTAACAGTGTTTGGCTCATGTTTCTTATCCTACGTTCCGGCGCAGTGCCAGAATCTGTTTAATGATGTTCTTGTTGGCTATGCGTGCAGCTTATGCAGAAGCTGTAACCGTAGCGGGAGCAGCGGTAGCAGGCTTGTGCTTGTCATCCGCAGCGCACATGGGGAAGCCCAGTGCTTCACGCGATGCATAGTAAGCCGCAGCCACGGAACGCGACAGATTGCGTATACGGCCTATGTAGGCAGCACGCTCGGTCACAGAGATGGCACCACGTGCATCCAGCAAGTTGAAAGTATGCGCAGCCTTCAAAATCATTTCATAAGCAGGCAGGGCCAGGGATTTTTCTGTCACTTCCAGCAGGCGCTTGGCTTCTGCTTCGTAATTGGTGAACAATGAGAACAGGAAATCGGTGTTTGAATATTCAAAGCTGAAAGTCGATTGTTCAACTTCATTTTGATGGAATACATCGCCATAAGACAGGCGCAGGGTCTTGCCGTTTTCTTCACGCTCAGTCCAGACCAGGTCATAGATATTGTCTACACCTTGCAGATACATGGCCAGACGTTCCAGACCATAGGTGATTTCACCGAGGATAGGTTTGCAATCCAGGCCACCGACTTGCTGGAAGTAAGTGAATTGTGTGACTTCCATACCATTCAGCCAGACTTCCCAGCCCAGGCCCCAGGCGCCCAGAGTAGGGTTTTCCCAGTCATCTTCAACAAAACGTATGTCGTTTTGCTGCAAATCCAGGCCCAGGGCTTTCAACGAACCCAGGTAGAGGTCAAGGATATTTTCCGGTGCAGGCTTCAACACCACCTGATATTGGTAATAGTGTTGCAGGCGGTTAGGGTTTTCACCATAACGGCCATCTTTAGGGCGGCGTGATGGTTGTACATAAGCTGCACGCCAAGGTTCCGGCCCGATGGCGCGCAAGAAAGTGCCGGTATGCGAAGTACCCGCGCCCACTTCCATATCGTAAGGTTGCAACAGGGCGCAGCCTTGCTTGTCCCAGTAATCTTGTAATGTCAGGATAATTTGTTGAAATGTGAGCATCGTGCTATCTGCCTTTGTCACTTCATTAAGAAGCGATGAATAAAGTTTGCCAAACCTTAGATTTTAACGGCTTTTGCGCTGGATAGGCGAATTTGCTTGATGTTGTTTTATTAATTTTTGCGGCTTAAATGGGGAAAATCTTAAGACCATTAACCACATTACAGAGGAAGGAATGATTTTTTGCAAAAAATCATCGTTTCGTAAGTGAACAGCATGCTGTTCGAATTCCTTACTGCACCACAGAGAAATTCAGGAGAAAACCTAAGGGAATGAAAAGCTTACGCTAGCTTTTCAATTCATGAAAATTAATAAAAATACTATAAATTTTAAGTTTGTTTGAACGCAATTGCAGCATAAATAGGCAGCTTGCCTCTGGCGGTTTTTGTTGCAATTCGCTTGGCTACGCGGTATAAAAATCCACCTGCCAATAAAAACAGTGTGCTGAATGGGAGACCGCAATCACATGGCTATAGTTGACCAGACCCTTACTTTGGATGCCGAGTCACAACGGCTGGAAGAGTGGTATCTCTTGTTGGGGGAGCTTTCGCATTGTTTGTGGTATACACCAGAACTGCCTGAGATGTTGCGTGGCTTCTGTCGTATCCTGGTGCAGCGCGCTGGCTATCTGTGCGCCGAGGTGGAACTGGACCTGGGTGACAAGTCAGAAATTTACCGCTTTCGCGCCGACAGACAGGCAGGAAAAGAGACAAAATACCTGGTTCTGCCCTTGCAGCGTTATGGCTATGCGCTGGCACAATTGCGTGTTGGTGCTGACTTTGATCTCAGCGAAAGTGGTGATGCATACAACATACTGAGTCGCTTCGCCAATGAGCTGGCGCAAGCCATTCATACCCTCAGCAGCACCCATGAGCATCATGATCTGCAAGACAATATGGAAATGCTGGCACTGTCTGTGCAGCAAAGCCCGTTTGCGGTAATCATCACCAATGCCGATGGTGAGCTCGAATATGGCAATGACAGCTTTTGTCATATTTCTGGTTATGCATTGAACGAAGTGCTGGGTAAGCATGTGTTCTGGAATTCTGGTGATCCCGCTGATGAAAAAGTCATGCGCATCATCAAGGCACTCAAGGTTGGTGAGCATTGGCAGGGTGATGTACTCAGTCATCGCAAGGACGGTACTGCCTACTGGGAAAGGCAGATGGTCAGTCCGCTATGCAATGCAGATGGCCAAATCACACATCTGATCGCTGTCAAACAAGACATTACCGACAGCAAATTCCAGTTGAAAGAAGTCGAACAAGCATTGCTCTTGCGTGAGCAGGCTCTGGTATCGAGCAGCAACGGCATCATGATTACCCGTAGTGATGACAGCGATCATTCCATCGTCTATGTGAATCCTGCATTTGAGCGTATCACTGGTTATACAGCACAGGAAGTCATAGGCAGGGAAGGGCGTTTCCTGGTCAGGGAAGACCTGGCGCAACCAGATCTGGAAGAAATCCGCAGTGCCTTGCGTGAAAAAAGATCAGGCTGCGCGTTGTTGCGCAATTACCGTAAGGACGGCACGCAATTCTGGAATGAATTGCATATCTCGCCCGTCAAGGATGCGACGGGTGCTGCCACCACACATTTTGTCAGCGTTATCAATGACGTCAGTGAGCGTGTCAATTATCAGAAAGAGCTGGAATACCAGGCCACCCATGACAGTCTGACCGGACTGGCGAACCGCAATTTACTGAATGACCGCATCACCCAGGCCATCGCCTGGGCAAAGCGCCAGGATTTGTCGGTGGGTTTGATGTTGCTTGATCTTGATCATTTCAAGCTCATCAATGATGCCTCTGGTCATGGCGCCGGAGATGAAATGTTGAAGCAGGTAGCCAACCGACTCAGTCATTGTGTGCGTGAAACCGATACGGTAGCGCGCCTGGGCGGCGATGAATTCGTCATCATCCTGACTGATTTACCTGAGACTGGCGATGTCGATATCGTCGCTGAAAAAATCCTGGCGGCGTTGGCCCGCCCGTTTGAAATTAATGGCCATGATGTGTTTGTCACGGCCAGCATAGGTATTTCGCTATACCCGCGTGATGGCGACCATGGCGAAATATTATTGCGTTATGCCGACATTGCCATGTACCGCGTCAAGGAACATGGGCGCAATAGCGTGCGCCAGTTCATTCCCGAGATGGGTGTTACTGCCATCAGCCGCCTGAATATGGAAGGCGCATTGCGCCGTGCGCTGGAAAGGCACGAGTTGACCTTGCATTATCAGCCCAAGATAGAACTCGCTACGGGGCATATAGTCGGTGCAGAAGCACTTGTGCGCTGGCATCACCCACAGATAGGCTTGATACACCCCATAGAGTTTATCCCGCTGGCAGAGGAAACCGGGCTGATATTGCCGTTAGGTGAATGGGTGCTGGCAGAGGCCTGTCGCCAGCAGGTCGCCTGGAAAAAATCAGGCATGGCTGATCTGAAAATCGCCGTCAACATGTCGCCACGTCAGTTCAGGCAAGAGGATTTATCCGAGCGTGTTGCGGCTATTTTTGCCGAGACAGGTGCCGATCCGTCGAATGTCACACTGGAGCTGACCGAGAGTATGGTTATGCAGGATGTCAACAGTACACTGGTCGCATTGCGCGCTTTGAAAAACCTGGGTTTGTCGATATCGCTCGATGATTTTGGCACTGGTTATTCCAGTCTTTCCTACTTGCGGCGCTTCCCCATTGATGAACTCAAGATAGATAAATCTTTCATCAATGATATCCATGAAAATCCTGACGATGCAGCAATTGCCAGCGCCATCATTGCCATGGCATTGAGCCTGAGTCTGAGTGTGGTTGCAGAGGGAGTGGAAAAGAAAGAGCAGGCCGAGCTTTTACGCAAAATGGGATGCAGCCAGGTACAGGGTTATTATTTTGGCCGCCCCATGGATGCCGTCGGTTTTGTTACCCGCTATCGCGAGCACATCAATGAATAAGGCGATGAGTAAAACCATGAACAAGCTGCTCTGGCGCACCGGCAAGGTAAGCGAAATCCCGGAATTGCTGATGGCCGCAACCCTGGAAAAATCAGCCGCCATCGGCGCGGCGACCGTTTATCATTTCAAGCATGATGGGGAAGAAAAACTGGCGATTTCCCTGCCCGATGGTCAGGCCCTGATCATCGAACCGCTACCCAGTGGCAGGCCACGCCGCCGCCGGGTTGATCCACTGAAAGCTGAGTCGCCAGGTCAGCTTGCAGATGTCATCGATAAGAGCTAAATAGTTTAGTGGCCTGACGTATGTTCACTATCGAGCAAAGCCATGGCATGATCATTATAGCGATTACCCGCTACTGCATCGCTGGGCACCGCAGCTGCTATTGCCTGTAAATCTGCCGCATCCAGTTTTACGTCGAGTGCACCCAGGGCTTCTGTCAAACGGTCACGACGGCGCGCACCTACCAGAGGAATAATTTCTTCGCCTTGCGCCACTACCCAGGCAATTGCCGCCTGCGCCAAATTTGACGCTGATCTTGACCTTTTCGCGTGGCAGGTTTTGCAGTGCTTCCTGTTTCAGTAATTCATTGTGGCCCATGCCATAAAAATCACCTGTGTCGAGCAAGTCTATGCCTGCATCCAGCGCCGCATGGATAGTGGCGATGCTTTCGCCGCGATCAACAGGGGCATATAAATCAGACATACCCATGCAACCCAAACCCAGTGCTGAAACGCCTTTGTCATTGTTGCCTCAGCGGGTCTGCTGAAGATGTAGCCATTGTAGTTAGTCAGTATTTATAGATAAATACGTTAAAATTGACATTACTGTGCAAAAAATCTAAACAATGAGGATAGGGACGCTGATGGACAAATTCCAGGCTATGCAAGTCTTTATCGCCGTGGTGGAGCAAAGCAGCTTCACCCGCGCTGCCGAGCAATTGCAAATGCCCAGGGCCAGCGTGACCCTGAGTATCAAGCAACTGGAAACCCATCTTGGCACACGTCTCTTGCAAAGAACCACGCGCCAGGTCAATACCACGGCGGACGGCGATGCCTATTACCAGCGTTGCGTGCGCCTCCTGGCTGACCTGGAAGAAACTGAATCTGCATTCAGCCACAGCCTGCTCAATCCGCGTGGCAAGCTCAGGATTAATTTGCAAGGATCGCTGGGCAAATCGTTTGTGGTCCCGGCCCTGCCAGGCTTCAGTGCCAGATACCCTTTGATAGAGCTGGAAGTCGGCATGAGCGACCGTCTGGTTGATCTGGTACGGGAAGGCGTCGATTGCGTCTTGCGTGGTGGCGAGTTGCGCGATTCCAGCATGATCGCCAAACGGGTAGCGCTGATGACGCAAATTACCTGTGCCAGCAGCGCTTACCTGCAAAAACATGGCGTGCCCAAGGCGCTGGATGATCTGCCTGCCCATCTGGCAGTGAATTATTTCTCATCACAGACGGGCCGGAATATGGACTTTGAATTTGTCGTCGACGGTAAAACACAGACATTGCCATTAAAGGGGCAACTGGCGGTCAATGACGTCGATGCCTATGTAGCTGGCGCAGAAGCGGGTTATGGCCTGATACAACTGCCACGCTTCCACGTTGCTGCCCAACTCGCTGCTGGCAGCATGCAGGAAGTTTTATCGGAGATGCGGCCACCGCCTATACCGGTATCCATACTCTACCCTCACCACCGGCAATTATCGCCCAGGGTCAGGGTATTCGTAGAGTGGCTGACTGAGCTGATGGAAACGCATGCCGACAAATTCAAGGCCTAAATAATATTAAAAATATATCGTTTATCAGACTGGCTTGCAGTTTGTGGCTTATTTTCACGGTTTTGACCTCACACGAGCTAAGCTGGCAAGTCAACACCTGACATATTCACCCTGTTTCCCTTATCATGCTGTCATGACAGAAGATCAGGAAGTTCTCCTCCCCCCTTATCCTGGTATCCAGGAAAAAGACATACTGCTGGTGCAGACGCCAGCAGACGCAGAGCAAGCCTATGCAGAGATGCTGACAGCCGATATTTTGGGTTTTGATACCGAATCCAAGCCAGTATTCTTCAAGGGCCAGCAATCTGATGGCCCGCATCTGATACAACTGGCTACCGACAACAAGGCTTATCTCTTCCCCACGATCAAGGCACAAAATACCGATGCCGTGAAAGCCTTGCTGGAATCGAAAGACATACTCAAGGTTGGCTTTGGACTCAGCGATGACATGAAACGCCTGAAGATCAAACTTGGCATTGTGCCGCAGCATGTGCTTGATCTCGCACGCGCCATGCGTGAGAGCAAGCAACGCGACATGGGCGCAAAAGCGGCGGTCGCCAAATATTTTGGCATGCAACTGCAAAAATCCAAGAAAACCTCGACCTCCAACTGGGCTGCCCCAGCCTTGAATGACAGGCAAATCATGTATGCCGCCAATGATGCGCAAGTGGCATTGCTGGTGTATAGAAAGTGGCTGGCACTAAAGCAAGGATAAGCAAGGCTGAACTTTAAGACGTCCCGACGGTCAGATGGCTCACGATAGCTATAATGACAGGGGATGTATGCTGGCCAAAAAGAAAACTCTTTTACTGCTTGCGGGCATGTGTTTCAGTTTGCTTAGTTTGTTTACTCGGGCGGCACAGGCAGATGGTCTGGCAGATTTAAAAGCCTCCCTGGCACGCTTGCCAGGGCAAACACCAGTAAAAGCTGTCGTTGAAGCCAAAACCTGGAGTCGCCAGGGCGAAGGTAAAGACGCTGATGAACAAAATGGCCAGGCTAGCATCAGCCTTGATGACAGCCCGCGTGGCTTGCAAATTTTGTACAGCAAGGATTTATTGACGCGCCTCGAAACCGAAGAGCGCGCCAAGGAAAAAGACTCCAAAGCCAAAACCCCCACTATTGCTGCCATCAAGGAAGTCAATTCATCCGAATTGCGCCCCATGGTTTCTGCCGTGGGTAATCTTTCGCGGGTTCTTGAGAAAGCCATATTCAAAAGTGAAAAAGCCGACGCTAGCTACAATGGCAAGCCCGCGCGCTTGCTGAGTTTCGAGATACCTGTTGAAAAGCTCAGCGAAAAAGACCGCAAGTACGTTAAGAAATTCGAAGGCAGCCTGGAGGTCTGGATAGGCCAGGATGGTATCCCGCTTGCCAGCCGCATGCATCAGGCTATCTCAGGGCGTGCTTTCGTCGTGATCAGCTTTGAAACAAAAAATGAAGAAGAGCTGGTGTATGGCGTCAGCGGTGACCGGCTGGTTGTCACAAAAAAAGAAAGCAAGAACAGCGGTTCAGGTGCCGGTGAAAAAGGTGAGATGCGCGTGGTCAAAACCTTGCAGGTGCAATCTTGATATCTTTGGACTTGCTGCAACGCAACACCGATAATTCATAATTGTTTTGTCGATTTAATTTGGTTTGACATTACAATGTAGTGATGTAAAGTTCGTCTCTCAGAAAGGTAATTCCAGTGTTTAGCACGCCTTATTCCTCTTCTTCTTCTGTGTCTTCCGTTTCTTCTGTTTCTTCCTTCGGCCACTACAAACAGCGTCATCTGCGTAAGCTGGCTGCTACTGCCTTACTGGTATGTCTGGCCTATGGTGCCTATGTTCCTGCGGTCCATGCTGCCCCGGTATTGGCAGATGGCGCAGCAGCCGCAGTCATTCCGGTGAGTGGAAAAAAAGTCATCAGCCATGATGTCTATGCAAACTGGCGCAGCATACAGGGCAGTGTCCTGAGCCGCGACGGCAACTGGGCAGCTTATGCCTTGGTAGGGCAAGAGTCAGATGGCGAGGTCGTTGTCAGGAATCTGAAAGATGGCCGCGAGTGGCGTGCACCACGCGGCACGACACCAGCCTTCAGTGCGGATGGCCGCTACCTGGCTTTTGCGATTGCGCCAACCAGGGTAGAGCTGGACAAGGCCAAGAAAGAAAAGAAGAAGGGTGATGACTTGCCCAAGTCTGGCCTGGGCATCATGAATCTGGCGACGGGTAAAGTTGAAAACCTGGACAGGGTAAAGCGTTTTGCCTGGCCAGAAGAAGGCGGCAATTTCCTGGCAGTCTTGTTCGATGCACCCAAGGAAGCAAAGAAAGAGGCGAAGAAAGACGCCGAGCCTGCTGCCAAGGACGATGAAGATCAGCAAGCCGCTGCTGCCTCAGCCGCAGCAAAGAAAAAAGATACAGGCACAGAATTCTTATTGATCGATGTGGCAAATGCCAAGCGCACCAGCTTCAAGGACGTTGCTGATTTTACCTGGGCAAAAAATGGGGAATTGCTGGCTTTCAATATCATCACCAAAGATGCACAGAAAGACGCTCAAAAAGACGCGCAAAAAGATACAAATAAAGACGCTGCGCGCGAAGGCGTTTACCTGATCAGCCCGCAAGACCTGACACCACGCACCGTCATGGCAGGTGCAGGCAGTTACAAGCACATGAATTTTGATGAGGCAGGCCGTCAACTGGCTTTCGTCAGCAATCGCGATGATCTCGCAAAGAAAAATGCGGAAGCCGAAAAGTCTGGCAAGAAAAATGCCGACACCGAGAAGGCTGACAAGGGCGATAAGTCTGATAAGGCCGACAAAGCTGATAAGGCAGAAAAAGAAATTACTGCTTTCAACCTGTATTACTGGCGCGCAGGTGATAGCGAAGCCAAAGCGGTCGTGACGGCAAGCACCGCTGGCATGCCAGCAGGCTGGTTGCCCAGCGAGCATGGTAGCCTGAGCTTTAGCAAGGATGGCCAGCGCCTGTTCTTTGGCACTGCAGAATTGGCCAAGGCTGATCCCAAGGATGCACCGGAGCCTTTCAAGGTTGATCTCTGGCACTGGAAAGACCCTGAACTGCAATCCATGCAAAAGGTCAAGGCAGAGAAAGAAAAACAACGCAGCTATAAAGCAGTTTTCCACATTGCTGAGCAACGCTTTGTCCAGCTTGCCAACAAGAATATTCCAAATGTGCTGATCAATGATAACCCGCGTTTTGCCATGGGTGCCAGCGATGTGCCATACAAAATGCAGCAGTCTTGGGATGCACTGTATCACGATGCCTACGCAGTAGATTTACAAACTGGCCAGCCCCGTTTGCTGGCGCAAAAACTGCGCTATGTGCCCAGCCTGTCGCCAGGTGGCAAATACGTCATGGCCTTTGATGCCAATAGCAGTATCTGGTATTGCTGGTCAACCGCTGACGGTAGCAAGATCAACCTGACAGGCAAAATCAAGGCACGCTTTGAAGATACCAAACGCGATACGCCAGAAGTCAAGGACGCCTATGGTTTTGCGGGCTGGACAGAAGATGATGCCAGTGTCGTTTTGTATGATCAGTTCGATCTCTGGGAAGTCAATCCACAGACACAAGCGAGCCGCAATGTGACTGCCGGCTATGGCCGCAAGTATAATCTGGAATTGCGTTATGTTCCCGTCGATACCGAGAAAAAGCCGCCTGCAGATGAACCATCACCTGTCGCTGAATCCAAGGCTTTGCCAGCAGATTCATGGATGCTGGCAGCCACCAATGAAGGCAATCGCTCCACTGGTTATTACCAGCAGAACCCAAAATCTGGCGAGCCGGTAAAACTCATACATGGCGATAAAATGTTTGCCGGCCTGATCAAGGCCAAGAAGGCCGATACGGTTTTGTTCACGCAGCAAAGCTTTACAGAATTCCCGGACTTGTGGAGCAGTAACCTGGCTTTGCAAAATCCGCAAAAAATCAGTAATGCCAATCCCCAGCAAGCCCAATTCAACTGGGGCAAGCAAGAGATGATTGAATACACCAGCCTCGACGGCAAGAAGCTCAAAGCCTTGCTGGCCAAGCCTGAGAATTTTGATCCGGCCAAAAAATATCCGATGATGGTCTACATCTATGAAAACATGTCAGACAATCTGCATCGCTATGTTGCACCTGCCCCTGCCCAGAACATCAATGTCACCCGCTACCTGAGTAATGGCTACATCGTGCTGCGCCCGGACATCGTCTATAAAACCGGACACCCAGGCAAGAGCGCCTATAACGCTGTGGTACCGGCAGTGCAAAAAGTGCTGGCGCAAGGCTATGTCGATCCCAAACGCGTAGGTATACAAGGTCATAGCTGGGGTGCATATCAGGTCAATTACCTGATCACGCAAACCAATATGTTCCGTGCTGTCGAAGCTGGCGCATCCATGGCAAACATGATCAGCGGTTACGGCGGTATACGCTGGGGCACAGGCATGAGTCGCGCCTTCCAGTATGAAAAACAGCAAAGCCGTATTGGTGGTGCACCCTGGAACAAGACCGCAGAGTACATAGAAAATTCACCGATATTCTATGTCGATAAAGTGCAGACGCCTTACCTGACCATCCACAACGATGATGATGATGCAGTTCCGTGGTATCAGGCCATAGAATTCTTCACTGCATTGCGCCAGTTGGGTAAAGAGGCTTACTGGTTCAATTTCAATGGTGAAAAACACGGCCTCAAAGAACGTGACAACATAAAGTATTTCACGGTGCACATGGCTGAGTTCTTTGATCATTACCTGCTGGGCAGCCCGCGCCCTGAATGGATGGACAAGCCTGTGCCTTATCTGGAACGGGGCAAGCGGGATGTGATGGGGCAGTTCAAGCCTGTGGGGGGCGAAGGCTGATTAAGGCAGCAGAGTCCATTCGTGGCTCTTTGCTGGTTGACAGATTGGCCCGTGCTGGAATGTTTTAGCTTCATCTCCAAGCCATTTGCAAGCACCGCAGCGGGAGAGGTAAGGGTGAGGATGGTGTCCATTCGATAAACCGTATTCAAATTATCGTCGCTCCAGCGAAGGCTGGAGGCTACCGGGCTGGCGCTCCAGTGGCGTTCGTCGTGCACTTGAGTCGTTATTAAAGCGATTGCCCTTCGTGGATACAAGCCGGGTCTCGGCCCGGCAGCCGAAATTCTTTCTTTGCGTCGCCAAAGAAAGAATTCAAAGAAAGGCGACCCAGGCGTCGCCGCCCCCTGAAGGGGTTCCCGTTTGTGCAGTACAAAAAATGGGAAGGCCCGAAACTCGCCTTCGGCCTTGCCCTTAGGAACATGCGCTTGCAAGCGCATGCCGTTACGCAGGCGGACAGCATGCTGTCCGAAACCCCTGCTACACCTCAAACAGCGGTCCTTCTTAATCCACTTTCTGTAATGCACAAACGGCGTCGACACATGGGAACTGCGGAAAGTCAAAAGCAACGGCAACAGCAACAGCAACGGCAACGGCAACAGCAACAGCAACGGCAACAGCAACAGCAACAGCAACAGCAACAGCAACAGCAACAGCAACAGCAACAGCAACAGCAACAGCAACAGCAACAGTACCCCTTCGGCAGTAATCCAGATGATCTGAGCAAATTGCCAACAATGGCCAAACAAATCAAACACTGGCCCTCATAAAACTTCAAAAATGTCGTAAACGTCCAATACATACACCATGTAAGCAGGTAGCATCCACTACATGCACAGGACTGACATTACCCCCAAAGCGCAAACGCAAATCTGGCCAGCTAGTGGCCAGGCGGCTGAGCATGTGTTGATGTATCTCGTGCGCGATACCCGTGGCTGTCATCTGGATGGGCCGGATCAACTGAATCGTTACCCTGCTACGCCATTCTGTTGCATCAGCTGGATGCTGGAAGGTGAGGTGAGTCTGCTGCAACAGGGAAAAACCAAACGTGAGCAGCGCTTGCCGCAGATATTTGTGGCTGGTTGCCAGAGCCAGTATGGGGTGTCCATGAACCTCGGTGACCGACATAGTTTCATGGCGGTGTTTTACTCGGATGCCTTTCATGTCTTGTTTGAGCCGGACCTGACGACAGTACAGGTCAGATTTGTCGATGCGATGGAGGTATTGAATCCGTCAGGGCTGGCATTGCTGCAGGCCGTTGCCCTGGCTGATACACATGCTGAGCGGCGCTCGCTGATTGAAAGCCATGTTACACAAAACAGCAGCTCCCTGCTTTTCAGCCCCTGGTCACGTTTGCGTAAGATGGGGCAGAACCTGAGTCTGCGCCTGAGTTGCAGCCTGCTTGGCGTAGGCGCGCGCCAGTTGCAAAGACGGGGCAGGAAGGAAGCTGGCCTGCCTTTGCTGGGTTTGTCGCGTTTATGGCGCGCCAAGCGCAGTCACACCCAGGTCTTGAGCGACCTGGCGCAGGGGTAGACTCCAAACTGGGCGGAACATGCAGATGCCCTGGGTTATGCCGACCAATCCCACCTTATTCGCGACTGCAAGGAAGTATCAGGGCGCAGCCCACAGCAATTGCTCAACGATGCCAGAAAAAATGAAAGCGACTGGATTTACCGTATATAAGCAATACGCCAGCCAGACCTGCTTCACGTTAACCTTGAACATGTATCTATGACTACTGCTAATACTGATCAGCGCTTGCACTCCCTTGATAATCTCAGGGCCATTATGATGTGGCTGGGCATCGTCGTGCATGTATCGGTGAACTATATGATCAATCCATCACCTACGCCCTGGCGCGATAGCCAGACCAGTTTGCTGGCGGACTTATTGATCGTCTTCATCCATGCTTTTCGCATGCCTGTGTTTTTCATCCTGGCTGGATTTTTTGTTGCCATGTTGGTGGCAAAGCGTGGCATGGCAGCCATGCTGCGTCAGCGTGTACGCAAGCTGGTTTGGCCTTTCATGGTGTTCTGGCCTTTGCTGTTGATCTGCATGAGTTTGCTGGTGGCAGTGTATGCGCATCTGAATGCTTTTGGGACTATGGGTGTCGATTTTGAGTTGATTCCGAAAGTACCGGGCAGGCCGCGGGTATCACTGCTGCATCTGTGGTTCATCTATTACCTGTTCCTGTATTGTTTGGTGTATGCGCTGCTGCTGCGTTGGTCCGCCTTTGTTCCACTGGGGCTACAAGATGGTTTTGCCAATATATGGAAAATACTATGCAATAACTGGTGGGGTATATTTCTTCTGACATTACCTTTGGCGTTTGCCGGGAGCTTCTACCGCAATGGCATGGTAACGCCGCTGGGTTCTTTCATGCCGCACCCGGCAGAATTTATCCATAGCGGCATGTTTTTTAGCTGCGGGATTTTCCTGTATCGTTTTCAGGCAGATTTGCTGCCCCGTTTTGAGCGCAGGTGCTGGTCATATCTTTGCGCCGGCTTGCCAGTCTTTGTCGTGTTCCTGGCGTTGGTCAAAAGTGGTGGCAATACAGAGTCTGCCAACCCAGGCATGCAGGCCGTCATGGCGTATTTATACAATAGCGTGAGCTGGCTCTGGAGTTTTGCACTGATAGGCTTGTTTCTGCGTTATCTGCCAACTCAGAACCGTTTGCTGTCTTATCTGGCAGACAGTTCTTACTGGGTTTATCTGGTGCACATGCTGGCGACGATGGGCTTTGGCATCTTGCTATATCACAGCCCTTTTGGCGCTATTGGAAGAATGATGTGCAATATCCTGCTGACCAGCCTGTTTTGCCTGCTGAGCTACCATCTGCTGGTGCGCCGCGGCTTGATAGAGCGCTTCCTGAATGGGGGCGCGAGCAAAAAAAACGTTGATGCAGGCTCGGTCAATCCAAGGGTTTCTGGCTAAATTTTGCTAAGTCGTAGGCATATTCGTAGGCATATTCGTAGGCATATTCGTGGGCAAATATCTCCTTATGCGCTTAGCTCATTGCCGGAATGAATTTCTGTATTTGCAAATAGCACAGTCTTTGGTGCATGATGGCAGGCATTAATCATCATGTCAGAAGCACAGGGAATTTGGATATGCAAACTTCAAATAACAAGGCGACTGTATCAGCATTGCCCAGCGGGCATGGCGCACGCTGGTGGAAGTCTTTCGGACCGCAGATAGTCATAGGTTTATTGGCCGGGGTGGTGGTGGGGCTGATAGCACGTAACATGGGCACACAGGGTAGCGAGGCTAACTGGCTGCAGGTTGCGCTTGGTGCAATTGGTAATGCCTATGTGGGCCTCTTGAAACTCATGATCCCGCCGCTGATATTGACGGCAGTGGTCAGCAGCATTGCCAATTTGCGTCGTTTGCAAAACGCAGCGCAACTGGCAACACAGACTTTGATCTGGTTTGCGATTACTGCTTTTATCGCAGTAGCCATAGGCCTCACAATAGGCCTGCTGGCGAATCCCAGTGCAGGTGCGGTAGTCGATGCTGCCAAGGCCAGTGCACCGTCCAGGACAGGTTCCTGGTGGGCTTTTCTGAATCAACTGTTACCGGGCAATATCTTGGGCATGACAGCCAGCAGCTCAGTCAAGCTGGTGGGGGAGAAAGCTGTTGCCTCCACACAGCTGGGTTTTAATGTCTTGCAATTGCTGGTGATCTCGATTGCAGTGGGCATCGCTGCACTCAAGGTCGGTGAGCGTGCCGAACCGCTGTTGCGTTTTACCGATGCAGTCGGTGCAGTGGTGCAAAAAATATTGTGGTGGATCATACGCCTGGCACCGATAGGTACGCTGGCCCTGCTGGGTGATGCGGTAGCCAGTTATGGCTGGGATGCGTTGGGCTCGCTCGCCAGTTTCAGTGCATCAGTGTATGTGGGTTTGCTGCTGGTCTTGTTCGTGGTGTATCCCTTGCTGGTCAAGCTGCATGGCTTGTCCGTGCGCCAGTATTTCACAGGCGTCTGGCCTGCAGTACAACTGGGATTTGTCTCACGCTCGTCCATGGGTACCATGCCTCTGACAGAGCGGGTGACCGAGCGTTATCTCGGTGTCCCGCGTGAGTATGCAGCCTTTGCCGTGCCATTGGGCGCAACCACCAAGATGGATGGCTGTGCCTCGATTTATCCGGCGATCTCAGCTATCTTTATCGCGCAATTCTATGGTCTGCATCTGGATGTCACGCAGTTAGCCTTGATTGCCCTGGTTTCTGTACTGGGCTCAACCGCGACTGCCGGTACAACCGGTGCCACTGTCATGCTGACACTGACTTTATCTACCGTGGGCCTGCCATTGGAAGGTGTCGGCCTGTTGCTGGCTGTGGAACCCATCATTGATATGGGGCGTACTGCGGTCAATGTCGCAGGGCAAGCGCTGGTGCCGACGATAGTCGCCAAGCGCCTGGGTTTGCTGAATCTGGAACTCTATAATGCTGAGCGTACTGCAGAAGCGCTCGAAGCTGAGCTTGTCGAGCGTCAGGCAGCATAAGCCTGATAACGCTGGCGGCCTGTTGAGTCTATCGCGATGAAGCGCATTAGCATCCTGGATGATGCGGCCGATTTGCCTTTGCAATTAGGCCCGTCTGCTTTTGTGCAGGACGATGTCAAGGCTGTTCTGCCAGTCAGCTTGCTGGAGTTTTATCAGGGTGCACCGGCCTGCCATTTGCTGGCCTGGAACGATAAAGATAGCGCAACGATGGGCCTGAGCACATCAGGCAGCGTTATCGTCTTTGAACGCGCCCGGCTGCTTGAATTGACGATCAATATTTTGCGGCGCGCCAAAGGGGCGGGCTGGATTTCTTTTGAGGCTGTGCTCACAGATCAGGACAAACCTCTGGTGTTGCTTGAGTCATTTACGTTTAATGAAGCTGGTCTGGCATGGCTGGAAGCGATGACTGCCGTTTTCGAGGCTGTGTTTGGCGTCAAGTCAATATTGATTGAGCATGGCTATGATTGTTAAATTGTTTCAGAAGATGATGGATTTGATATGTCATAGCCATAAGTTTCAATATGAAAATGACCATTCTGAGCCAGTCTTGCAACATGGCGACAAGTCCCGCTTGTAAGCCACTGAAAATTGTTAAATACTGGAGTCGGGAAGGCTCAATTATTCATGGTCACTGTCTTTATATAAGCACTATGTAAGGAAAAGAAATGCCTGCCAAGCTTTGAAAGTCCATCATCGTGCGCGCATTTCTATTCATCTTTTTTTGCTGTACCTGTGCGTATGCCCACGCCCATGAGCAACTCGTGCAACGCGAGGTATTACGCTTTTCTTCTTCGCTTAGTGAAGCTGGTGAGGCCTTCGCAGACAGCAAAATTTTATTGGAAAAACTGTGCAGGCAGAGCGGCCTGAGTTGTAGCCTGACAGCATATCCACCCGGTCGTGCGGTTAAGATGCTGCAAGATAGTGAAACCGCAGGCGAGTTGCCGCGCTTTGAAGAATTTCAGAATCTGGCGCCAACAGCCAGCCGCGTTCCTACGGCTTTGGGTTATCTGAGCTTCAGTTTGCTGACGCGTGACAAAAATATAGTCGTGAAATCCATGGCCGACCTGAAGAGGCACAAAGTGTTTTATGTGCGCGGCAATGCGGCAATTGCAGCGCATAAAGAACTGGATAATCTCATACCAGTAGGCTCAGAACATGATTGCGCCTACATGGTGTTAAGAAAACTGGGGGACGCCTGCATCATGACCAAATCGCTGGCGTTGAAAATGCTGGAAGGAAGCCAGGCTGCTGCAGACAGCTACTACTTGCAAGATTTATTTTTCAAGCCAGTTTATTTATACCTGTCACCCCGTTATCAATATCTGCAAGAGATCCTCGATCAAAAACTCAGAAACATGCGGCCAGAAGAAAAAATCGCACAGTAGCGAAATTTCAATATAAAGGTGTTTACCTAAGTATTGGTTTGCGCTATATTATCCGCATGTCAAACCAGCAAAATCAACTCGATCATCTGTTTTCTGCCCTCGGTGATACAACGCGGCGTGCTGTACTGGCGCGCCTGTGCCAGGGGCCGGCTGCAGTCAGCGAGCTGGCGCTGGAATTCGACATGGCTCTGCCTTCATTTACCCAGCATCTGCGGGTACTTGAGCATTCTGGCCTGGTAGTGTCTGAAAAAAATGGCAGAGTAAGAACATACCAACTGGCACCAGCAGGCCTGAAAGAAGCAGAGCAATGGCTGGCTGCGCAGCGCAGCGATTGGGAGAAGCGCTTTAACCAACTGGATGCTTATTTAAACAAGATAAAGGAGAACCATAATGTCTGATGCAACGACGGAAGAAGGTAAACTTGATCTGGTGCTGGAGCGTATAGTCGATATCCCACCTTCTTTGGTGTGGGCTGCCTGGACTACGCCCGCCCATTTGCTGGAATGGTTCACGCCTGCTCCGTGGAAAACCGTGGATTGCGAGATAGACCTGAAAGCTGGCGGTATCTTCCGCACGGTCATGCGTTCGCCTGAAGGTGTCGATCACGACAATGCCGGTTGCTATCTCGAAGTCATACCCGGCAAGAAACTGGTGTTCACCGATGCACTGGGGTCAGGTTTTCGTCCTACCGGCAACTCCTTCATGACTGCCATCATTACTTTTGAGCCGCATGAAACGGGAACCCAGTATAAAGCAGTCGTCCTGCATAAAAACGCAGAAGACAAGCAAAAACATATGGAAATGGGATTCCATCAGGGCTGGGGCACGGCCCTCGATCAACTGGTCGCCCATATGAAAAAACTCAATTGACAGTGCAAGTGCCAGGCTAAGGATCATATGCAGGCTCAGCTCGTTTTTTTACATACTTCACCGGTACATGTCGCGGGCTTTGATGCCCTGATGCAGGAACTGGCTCCGGGACTTAAAGTACATCACCATGTTGATGAAAGCCTGCTCATCGCTGCGCAGCAGTTTGGTGCAACAGATGCTGCCGTCATTCAAAAAGTGGAGGCAGCGATGCATGTGGCTTCCACAAATTGTGCAACTGACTATGTGGGCATGGTGGTATGCACCTGTTCCAGCATAGGCGGGATTGCCGAACGCATGAACGGGCGTTCAGGTTTGCGGACGGCCAGGATAGACCGTGCCATGGCAGATCGCGCAGTCGCTTTGGGGCCGCGCATTTTGCTGGTCGCCGCGCTGGAAAGCACGCTTGATCCAACGACAGAGTTGTTGATGGAGTCGGCCAGGGCTGCAAGTAAAACGATAGAGATCAGTACTCTCTTGCCTGAGCAGGCCTGGGGGCATTTCCTGCAAGGCGACAGACAGGCTTATCTGCAAGCGATCAGTGATGCAGTCAGGCTGGCATTGCAGGATACAACTGCTGGCATTGATGTCGTGGTACTGGCACAGGCATCAATGGCAGCAGCGGCAGAAGAGTTAAGTGATCTGGGTGTCGAGGTGTTGTCCAGTCCCCGGCTTGGTGTGGCACGCGCCATCAGTGCATTGACACATGCTTGATACACGCTTGACACATGCAAACCAGGGACTGTGACTGCTAATTTCTGGCAAATTTTCTTGCTAATTTTCTTCATAAATCGCAAACACGGCACCCTGAGGATCAGCCAGAACTGCAAAGCGACCAGTATTTGGAATATCACTCGGTGGCACATACGTCGCCGCACCCAGGGCCTGTGCTTTTGCAGCTGTAGCGTCGCAGTCTTCAACGCTGAAATAGGCCCGCCAGTGTGATGGTGCCATGACACCATCTGGCAAAACCATCATGCCGCCTATGGCAGTGCCATGTTGCTGCCATTCTGTATAAGTCATGGTGTCATCACTGCCTATGCTAGCACCCCAGCCAAACAAGGCTTTGTAATAGGCTTCAGCTTTTGCCGTGTCACTGGTATTGAGCTGTGCCCAGCAAAAAGCGCCAGGCTCATTATGTATGCCTACACCCGTATTTTTACCCGGTTGCCAGACGTTATGGAAGGCGCCGGTAGGATCTTTTAATACCGCCATGCGGCCCAGGTCATAAACATCAAATGCCGGGACCACGACTTCACCACCCAATTCTGCGCTGCGCTTTGCCGTGGCCTCTGCATCTGCTGTCGATACATAGATAGTCCAGTGCGGCGGTATGCCAGCCTGCTGTTCAGGGTCCAGAGTATAAGCTGCTGCGGCATCGTGACCCTTGAGCTGAAAAATCGTGTAATAGCTTCCCAGTCCCATCTCATTGTCCTGATGGCCCCAGCCAAACAGGTCGCCATAAAATGCCTTTGCAGCTTTTTGATCACTAGTGCCAAGTTCTACCCAGCAAAAGGCACCAGGTTCATGTGTGCTTACGATACTCATGCTGATATCTCCTTCAGTTTTATGTCGGTTGGAAAACGATGGGGTAGGTCAGTTGCCAGAGGAGTGAAAATATAACAGTGCAGCTCAGGAATTATAAGCTGCCGCTCCAAATATGGAATGAGAATTTGCGTGGATGCAGGCAGCTTGTGCGCTTGGCAAAACTTAATGTTATGCTATCGCACATGGTTTTGTTGCGCACCTGCAATTTGCACTGGCATCAAAAGAAAATCCCTCAGCCTCTCTGTATTCATGCCGCTAAAAAAATCGCTGTTTTCACTACTCATCCTGACGACTTTGACAGCCTGTCAGCCTGCCGGAAAATCCGCAGTCAACCAGGTCCCGCAGCAAGATGCAATCCCTGCATTGAGCAAGGAAAATGTAGGTGACTTCGAGAATTACAGTATGCTCAGCACGCAGGATGAATGGAAGATCATCGCCTGGTCCGGCAAAGCGGTAAGCCAGCCCGGCAACAAGATCAAGGGGGAAATCTCAAGCACTGTCAGCATACTGAAAAGAGAAAAGCAAGCCTGGAGGGTCATTTCGCAAAAGCAGTTTGCCGATAGTTATAACCCCGCCTGCAGTTACATACCGAATTCACTCTGGCAGGAAAAGCAGTCTTCATCCTGAGACTACAACAAGGCGCTGCCTATGAAGAGCTGCAGGTATATGGCCTGGCTCAGGGCGAATACAAGCTGCTACAAACTTTGGTGGCCGGGGCATTTGAGTGGACTTATGATGCCGCCAGAAATAAGAAATCTTTGCTGGCAATCTCCGCAACAGCTGGAGAGAAAGCCGTAGCTTATCTATGGAATGGTCAGCAGTTCGTGCTCGTGGACGCTGCTGAGGTATCAACAAAATCTGCTGATTATGTCGTAGATTAAATTCTGGAAAATGAAATCAAATTGAAACTCTCCGCTTATTTAAGCAGCGCCACCGCTTCGGTATTTTTTATTGCCTGTATTTCGTTGGCAGCAGATGCAAGTGCGCAAACAGTGGCTATCACTATCGACGATGGCCCCAATCTGGAACAGACGCCCAGGCTGAGCCCTGAGCAGCGCAATCTGGCCATGCTCAAGGCGCTGTCCAGGCATGGTGTCACTGCTGCCCTGTTTGTCACTGCCAATTATGCAGCCACTCAACCTGCCGGTTATGCGCTGGCCAAAGCCTGGGGCGATGCGGGGCATGCTGTTGGTAACCACAGCATGAGTCACCCTGACCTGCATAGCGACAAAGTCAGTCTTGCACAATATCAAAAGGAAATCCTTGATTGCGACGCCATCATCAGCACCTTGCCCGGCTATCAGAAATGGTATCGCTATACTTATCTGCGCGAAGGTAATACACCAGAAAAACGCGATGGCATGCGCAGCTTTTTGAAGCAGCATAACTACCGTAATGCCTATGTCAGCCTGGATACCAGCGACTGGCGCCTGAATGAAAAATTGGTAGAAGTGCTGGGAAAAAATCCCCAGGCAGATGTGAGTGTCATCAAGCGCGCTTACCTGGCCCATATACGCCAGCGCGCCGAAGCTTATCGCGCCCTGTCGTGGCAATTGCAGGGGCGCGACATACCGCAAGTCTTGCTCATGCATCATAACCTCATCAATGCCCTGTGGCTTGATGATGTGCTGGCCCAATTCAAGGATATGGGCTGGAAGTTCACGACCCCGGCTGCGGCATTCAGTGATCCAGTCTATCAACTGGTACCGGATCGTTTGGCATCAGGACAAAGCCTGTTGTTGTCCATGGGCAGAATACTGGGCTTGGGCAAGTTTCCTGGCGGAGAGCGTTTGGTCGATGATGGTGATTTTGAGATTGAGGAATTGAAGCGACAGGGTTTGTAATCGGATTTTCCTGTAATTGAGAATTGCAATATGGCGATCAACATTCATTATCAAGACGATACCGGCGACTATGAGAGGGAGTATGGGCAGTGGAAAGGGCTATTGCTATCGGTCAGTAATGCGCCTGGGCCGACATTGCGTTTGCGTACTGCATTCGACAGACGGATGCGTTTGGATGCGGGAGATTTGAGTCTTCTGTGGGCAGAAATACTTGATGGTTATCACGGCGTCACTATCTATCGCAATTTGCCGCAACATCAAAACTGGCTCCCTTCAATTAGCTCAACTGAGGTTCAGCGTATCAACGAATTTACTCCTGATCAGCAATTGAAGTTATGGTTTAGATATTTTGTTCGGGTCCTGCGTACTGCTGATATTAGCTGTATGTCCAACGGTTTATGGTCGCTGGAATATTGTGACGGTACCCAAATTTATCATCCACATTGGTGTGGTAGCTATCGCTTGCGCGGCTGGCAGCGCGATGGCGATGATATGCAGTTGTTGCATGCGCCTACAGTTTATCTGGATTGGAACTTGAATGGTAACGGGCAGGTGTTGAATTTGTTTGCCCCGCAACACAAGGATAGTGGGCGCGTCAAGTGGTGGCGAAAATTGGTTCGTAATGGACAATTGCCACCAATACTCGTCTGGTACATTCACGGCCTAAATGCTTATCTGGTATTGGACGGGCACGACCGGTTGCAAGCTAGCTTGCTGGAAGATGTGCGGCCTACTTTTGCGGTGCTTAGTTCTTTTTATGAAATCGCCGTGCAAGGTGATCCCAGGCGGGAGAACGCCATATTGCAGCAAGTAAATATGGTTAGTGAGCGAGTTGCTCAAGGCTTGCATATCAATCCAAGTGTATTGAATGACATGCAACAATTGCTGGCACAGGCGTTTGATCGCAGACCAATGCGTCGCTTCATTACCCGCAGTTCGGCAACTTTGAATCCGCAAACATGGGACGATGAGGTTGCCACCTTCATGCGCCAAAAAGCTGGTGCTGACTGTATTTATTTACGCGGCCTGTGATGAACCCCATCAATTCTGTAAAGCAATTTACTGTTGCATTAATCTCAGCAAAATCTCAGTTAAATAGCGAAACACCGCATTGTATTCAATATTTGTATTAAAAATTGTTGCTCGCCATCACGCCTCCTCTCTTTGGTATATGATCAAATAGGGTATTATCGGTCTCTGCCTGTAATGACCTGTGTTTATTCCGATATGTCATGCCGATATAGTGGAATGCTGAATACGTGCAAGCACACTCTGATCAGGAATGCCGGATAAATATGAGTCTGGATAATTTGCACAAGAGCAATGAAGACGGTCAGCACATGCTGGACCTGTATCGTCTATGCATGAATGATATTGCGCGCAATACTGAGCTGACGGATAGTTTGCTTCGCATAGTCAGCAGCCTGGATGCCCATTATTCTGGTTTGCTGTCTGCTATCGTGGTGCGTGGTATTGAAGCCGATATTAAGACTGATCTGCTGCTTGCTTCAAATTTGCCCCTTGCCTGCCTTGATGACATGCGCAATATGTATGCCGTGGTCGAAGATGCATATCCACAAGGCGCATTTCCTGAACATGGCAAGCATGTAAGCCGATTACAGGCGCTCGCGCACGACCACGGCCTTTGGCTGTTAGCTGAGATACCTATTTCAAATGAAGAGCATAGGCAGTCAGGTAGCTTGTATTTCTTTGCAAAGAATGGGGCAATTGAAGAAAAGCCCAATCAGCAAGTCTTGCAAGAGCTTGCCAGCCTGATCGCCAATCTCATACAACGCAAGCACACGCAGCAAAAAGCCCTGCAGGCACAATCGCTGGCTGAACAAAGCCAGACCAATATGCTGCGTATGGCACTGGCGATAGAGGGCAGTGGCACCGGCATCTGGGACAGGGATGTGCCTGGTGGGCGAATACATTATTCGCCAGGCTGGAAAGCCATACTCGGTTATGCCGATGCAGAAATCACCGGGCGCATAGAAGACAGTTATGCGCGCTTGCATCCTGATGACCGTTCCTATGTACAGGCGAGCATACAGGCGCATTTTGAGGGGCTCACTGAGCAATATGCCGTCGAGCACAGGGTGCGTTGCAAGGACGGCAGTTATAAATGGATATCCAGCCGTGGCAAGGTAGTCAGCCGTGCAGAAGATGGCAGCCCTTTGCGCATGATAGGGACCACGACAGACATCACGGCCATGCGTATTTTGTCACAACGTCTGCAAGAGAGCGCTGACCTGGTGACCTGCCTGACCAATGAAGTACCTGGCCTGGCCTATCAATATCGCATGGATAGCGACGGCGCAGAGCGCTTCACCTATCTCAGCGAAGGTGTGCGTGATATCTATGAATTAATCCCAGGACAAATGCCAGAAGCCATACAACTGGTGCACGCGCGTATTCATGCAGATGATTTTCCGGCCTACCGCAATGCCGTCCTGAAATCAGCCAGCCGGCTGGAACACCTGCATCTGGAATACCGCGTCAATCTGCCACAACAGGGCATACGCTGGCGTCAAATGGATGCAAGGCCACGCCGCCTGCCGGATGGCGCTACCCTGTGGCATGGTTTTATTACCGATGTCACTGAACATAAACGCATAGAGCAAGAGTTGCAGGAGCTGGCGACCATCGACTTTTTGACGCAGATTCCTAACCGCCGCAGCTTCATGGGGCGCATGGAAGAAGAGCTGGCGCGCATGCAGCGTGGTGCCAGCAAGGCGGCAGCGGTATTGATGTGTGACCTGGATAATTTCAAGCTCATCAATGATACCTATGGGCATGCCATAGGCGACCTGGTGCTCAGGCATTTTGCCCATATCCTGCATGATGAACTGCGCAAAAGCGATTATGCAGGCCGGGTAGGTGGCGAAGAATTTGCCGTGGTGCTGGCCGGCACCAGCATTGCCGATGCCACCATTTTTGCTGAGCGTGTGCAAAAACAATTACTGGATACGCCGGTCAATGCGCATACCCATATTATTCCGGTCACGGTCAGTATAGGCATCGCGCTTATGCAGGCCAGTGATATTGATGCCGATGTCTCGCTCTCATCCAGTGACATGGCCTTGTACCGCGCCAAAGAAGCTGGCCGCAACCGCATTATTGTTGCGGCAGACTAGACATTATTTTCTGCTTGCCAGCCAGCCTGCTTTATCCATGGAATAAACCGCAGTGTCCATGTCATACCAGCGCTCTATGCCACGGTATTGCATGCCCAGTTTTTTCATGATATTTGCTGAGCCATGATTATCCTGATGGCAGACCGCGCACAAGGATTCAGCCTTGAGATTTTCAAAGGCGAATGCCGCCATGGCCTGCGCGGCCTCTGATGCATAACCATTGTTCCAGCTTTCCTTGCGCAGACGCCAGCCAGTTTCCAAAGGATTGGCCGGGTCGCGGCCCAGGTATTGTATGCAGCCAGCACCGATGACTTCATTGCTGTCTAGTTCTATGAAACTCCACCACGAAAAACCATACTCTATCCAGCGCGCCTTGACGCGTTCTATCATGGCCTGCGTGTCTTCCGGCGTATCTGGTTTGCCGGTAATGTATTGCATGACTTCGGCCTGGCTGTTCATGTGGAACAGACCGTCAAAATGGCTGTCGTTCATTGGTTCCAGGCGCAGGCGTGCAGTAGTGAGTATGGTCATGATCAGGCAGCTTGTTGAAAATAGAACATACGAGTGTAAGCCTGAAATTCAACTCTTTCAAGCAGCACGCCGGATGGCAAGCTTATGCATCATGCCCTCAATACATCCCTGACGAACACGGTCATATCTGTAGATTGAGGCATGACCTTCGCCTGGTACATCATGTCACCGACAAAACCGCGATGGTAAGTAGCGTGATTGACGACGTGCAGCAACATTTCCTGACAACTCATGATGCCTTCGCCACCGCCAATGAAATTGAAATGGATGACACGTTCCAGATCATCGTCAGTCAGGTCTTTGGCGAAGTCACGGTACCACTGGTTCATTTGTTTGGATGCGTTCCACAGATCATGCAATGCTGGTGTGGTCGCGGTATTGCGGTCTTGATATTCATGCTGCTGCCCTTGCAGATGCGCGCGGAAGATATCGTCGATGACATACACGTGGTTCAGGGTATGCAGCATATTGCCAATGCGGGTCAGCCGGGGGCGCAATACCTCTTCTTCAGGTAGGGCACTCAACATGGAAAACATCTTGTCATCAGCCCAGGCTTTATAGTGGGTCAGCATGCGTATATTCGATAACATCGTCATTCATATTCTCCGGTTGGATAAGAAAACTTGCCTCCCAGATAGAATATGCTTGTTGAGATAGGGTCAGTAGATACAGATGTTTGCGATTACTGCAGATACAATGCGAGAAACAATTGAAAAAACAAAAAGCCACCAGAACATCAGTCTGGTGGCTTTTAATTTCAGCATCTGCAAGCCTGGGCTTGTATTGCTTTATTTCTTGAACCTGGCTTCCGCAATACGATCAGCCACGACGCTGGTTGGCAAGCCTTCTGCATCGGCTCGGGCAAACACTTCAGCCAGGGTTTCACCAATGCGGCGTACATGGGCGACCATGCCGTCTTCCGGTGTGTTCAGGTATTCGTAGCACACCTTGATGATGCCGCCAGCATTGATGACAAAGTCAGGCGCATACAAGATACCTTTTTGACGGCAGAGTTCGCCTATCTCTGGTGTTGCCAGCTGGTTGTTGGCGCCACCTGCAACGATCTTCGCTTTCAGGCGTGACAGGGTGTCCGGGTTCAGGGTTGCACCCAGGGCGCATGGTGCATAGATATCGGCTTGCACATCATAGATGGCGTCGATGGCGACGACTTCCGCACCCAGTTCTTCTTGCGCGCGTTTCAGTGCACCCTGGTCGATGTCGGTAACGATGAGTTTGGCACCGGCTTCCTTCAACTGGCGGGCATAGTCATAACCGACATGACCCAGACCTTGCAGGGCCACGGTCAGACCATCAAAGTTGTCACGCTTTAAATGGTGTTTGACTGCAGCCTGGGCCCCAACGAAGCAGCCCAGTGCGGTGTAGGGCGATGGGTCGCCACGGTCACCCAGACCAGCAACGTATTTGGTTTTGCTGGCAACATTGGCCATGTCAGCCGGGCTGGTGCCTACGTCTTCTGCTGTAACATAACGGCCACCCAGGCGCTCCAGGGCTTCGCCCAGGGCTTCAAACAGGGCAGGGGTCTTGTCAGTCTTCGGGTTGCCGATGATGACGCTTTTACCGCCGCCTATAGGCAGGCCAGCAACGGCGTTCTTGTAAGTCATGCCGCGCGACAGGCGCAATACATCACGTACGGCTTCAGCTTCATCTGCATAATTCCACATGCGGCAGCCACCCATGGCTGGGCCAAGATTGGTGTTGTGGACTGCGATGATGGCTTTCAAGCCGGATTTGGCTTCGGATGCGAACACGACTTGTTCGTGGTCGTCGAAATTGATTTCATTAAATACAAAAGCGGTCATGCTTATGGCTCCGCGCGGATCAACCAGACGAGCTGCCAGATCAGGCAGATGCACTGGTGCCGCAAAAAAGTTAGTTAAATAGTGGTGTTGTCATGCAAATAAAACTGTCTTTGATCACGGGTTGGTGTAATCAAAAACGCAGGGCGGTGATTGTGTCACGCGTGCGAAGTATAGGGGAATAGGATGTGAAACTCAATCTTGCCAGCCAGCTACAAGCAGGGTCTTTACTCATGCTGCAACGCTGATTTGCGTCAGATCAAGCAACTCTTTCATAAAACGTTCCTGGGTTTTCAGGCA
Organism: Undibacterium sp. KW1; assembly: GCF_009937955.1. Lineage (NCBI taxonomy): Bacteria > Pseudomonadati > Pseudomonadota > Betaproteobacteria > Burkholderiales > Oxalobacteraceae > Undibacterium > Undibacterium sp. KW1. Next base: position 1,357,576 of record NZ_AP018439.1, read on the forward strand.
AAAACCAGCGGAATAGGGGTTCATGAAGCCATGTTTGCTGCCCTTGACCAGTTCTGCATCCTGATTGCGCCGTCGCAAGTCGGCCACCAGTTCTGCTGGTTCAAAGGCTGCTTCCTGCTCGGCAAAAATCAGGCGCATCGGGCAAACAGGTTTTACCTCGCGATGATCGCGTATGCGCGAGCCATAAAACAGCACGGCTTGCTGCATGCCGGCCATGGCCGGCATGGCGCTATTGAGCCAGAGTGCACTGGCTCCGGCGCTAAAGCCTATCGCATAACGCAGGCTGGATTGATGCTCTTCTATGATACGGGCCAGGTTTTCGGCATAGGCAGCAACGCCGCCTTCGGCAATAAATGCGTGATAAGCCAGTGTTTCTGCCGGGTATTGTGTTTTCTCGCCACTAAAAGGCGAAACGGTCAGGCAGGGCAGGGGAAATTGCCGGGCAAAACTGGCAACCGCTGGCGTATTGCCAAAAACATCAGTAACAATCAGTAAGACGGGCGGTGAAGCTGGTGCAGGCGCTTGAACAGAAACAATAACAGACACAATGAGAGCTTGATAGATACGCAGGAGGCGGGAGCCTACCGGACTTGTGATCGAAATGCAAGAAATTCACCCATAAGTAAGCGACAAAGGGGGAGTGTTGCTAGCTGGTAATGTCGCTGGAAATGCATGATTGACACTTGCCTGCATGCTCATAGATACTTGGCAAGAGTTGGAACTTTTTGTTACAAATCAGCTTCTTAGCGAAACATTTATTATAAATATACGGAGAACCACCATGTTGCGACCCAGTCTGATTTTTCTTTCTCTTGCCCTGGCATTGACGGCATGCAGCAAGGGAGGAAAAGATGGCAAGGACTCGGACCAGGCCAAGGCCAGTGCCAGTGCAGGTACTAGCGCGGCAAGCGCAAAGTCTGCCAGCGCCAAGATACCAGACAGTCCCTTGCTGGTTACTGAAGAAGACTTGCAGACCATACAAAATAGTGCGCTCTCATCCGGGCCCGTGATTACCGGCTCGATTCAGCCAGAACGCAAGGCAGACCTGCGCTCGGAATTATCTACAGTCGTTTTACAGGTGCTTAAAGAAAATGGCGAGACTGTAAAGCGTGGTGACTTGCTGGTGCGTCTTGATGATACTTCGATACGCGACAGCCTTAATTCAGCTGAAGAAGCCGCCAGGGCATCGGCGCAGACACTGGAGCAGGCTGAGCGCCAGTTTCAGCGCCTGAAGACCTTGCGTGCCTCCGGCATGACCTCGACCCAGCAACTGGAAGATGCAGAAATACGCCGTAACAATGCCCAGAGTGACCTGGTAGCCGCCAAGGCGCGTGCAGTGCAGGCGCGCCAGCAAATGCAGCGTACGGAAGTGCGCGCACCCTTTGATGGTGTCGTCAGCGAGCGTAAGGTCTCGGCAGGTGATACCGCCCAGATAGGCAAGGAACTGGTCAAGGTCATCGACCCGACCAGCATGCGCTTTGAAGGCTTGCTGTCTGCCGACAAGGTGAACAATGTCAAGATAGGCCAGGCAGTCAGTTTCCGTGTCAATGGTTATGGCGACCAGCAATTTGCTGGCAAGGTCAAGCGTGTCGATATGGCCGCGAATGCCACTACCAGACAGGTAGAAGTGCTGGTGGCTTTTGCCGACGCAACACCACCAAAGGTGTCTGGCCTGTATGCTGAAGGCCGCATAGAAACAGGTTCGACCCAGACCCTGATGATCAAGAGCACAGCCTTGATACGTGATGGCGACAAGGCCTATGCCTGGCGCATCAAGGACGGCATCGTGAAAAAAGTCAGTATCGTGATCGGTGAACGCGATCCCCGCCGTGGCGACTTTGAAATACGCAGCGGCCTGGTGGATGGCGACAAGGTCATACGCAATCCGATTTCTACTCTTGTGGATGGGCAAAAGGTAAAAATGGTTGCTACTGCAGGTGCGAATTTGCCTGCGGCTCCGGCCAGTTCAGTCTCTGCATCTTCTGTGTCAGCATCAACAGCGGCATCGTCCCCTGCAACTGCCAGTCCTAAAGGGAAATAATCATGTTCCTTTCTGATTTCAGTATTAAACGGCCGATTGCGATGATCGTCATCATCATCGCTCTCATGTGCATGGGCCTGCTGGCACTAAAAAAACTCAAGGTTAACCAGATACCGGATGTCGAGGAACCGGTACTGGTGGTCAGCATCCCCTATCCAGGTGCATCTCCAGAAACGGTAGAACGCGAAATTATCAACCGACTGGAAAAATCGCTGCAAAGTATTACCGGCGTATATCAGGTACGTTCGACTGCGTTTGAAGGGCGTGCACAAATTGTAATCGTTTTTAACTTCAATAAAAATCTCATTGAAGCCTCGGACGAGGTGCGCAATGCGATAGCATCGGTGCGCTATAAACTGCCTACGGAAATGCGCGAGCCCATACTGGAGCGCAGCGATCCATCGGCACAACCCATCATGCAGATGGCGCTGTCGTCCAGTACGCTCAGTCATGCCGAGATTTCGCGGCTGGCAGAAGATGAGTTATCCGATAAGTTCCGTGGCATAGATGGGGTTGCTACGGTCAGCGTGAATGGTTCTTTACGGCGCGAGTTGACTGTACTGCTGCATGCGCAAAAACTGCGTGAATACAATGTCTCTGTCGGTGAAGTGGTCACTGCCTTACGCAATCAAAATACCACGGCACCTGTGGGTAAAGTGCGCGGCAAGCTGGATGAACAAAGCATACGCCTGATAGGGCGCATAGAATCACCGGCAGAATTCCAGAACATCGTCATCAAGCGCCGTGGCACTGATTTGGTCAGGCTCGCGCAAGTGGCTGAGATTGCTGACAGCTTTGCCGAGATAGGTGGCTTCAGTGTGCGCAATGGTAACCCCAATGTCGGTATCTCGGTCACCCGTTCGCGTGATGCCAGTACTGTGACAGTTGCCAACAAAGTGCGGGACTTGATAGAAGAAATCAACAAGACTTTGCCAAAGGGCAGTAAGCTGGAAGTCACGCAAGATGGTGGCAAGGATGCGCAATCCAGCCTGAACAACGTCATTGAATCCCTGATGTTTGGTGCGGTGCTGACGATCTTTGTCGTGTATGTGTTCCTCAATTCCTGGCGCTCTACCCTGATCACGGCGATGAGTTTGCCAACTTCTGTGATTGCGGCTTTCATCGCAGTCTGGTTATGTGGCTTTACCCTGAACTTCATGACCTTGCTCGGCTTGTCGCTGGCAATTGGTGTGCTGATTGATGATGCAATTGTGGTGCGCGAAAACATCGTGCGGCATATGGAAATGGGTTCAGACCGCCGTACTGCTGCCAGCAATGGCACCAAGGAGATAGGCCTGGCGGTGGCTGCCACCACTTTCTCTATCATTGCCGTGTTTATTCCTGTGGCTTTCATGCCCGGTGTTTCTGGTGAATGGTTCAGGCCGTTTGCGTTGACCGTTGCCAGTTCCGTGCTGGTCAGTCTGTTTATTTCATTTACGCTGGACCCGATGTTGTCTGCTTATTGGGGCGACCCGGTCGGACATCACCTGGAACCCAAGCGCGGCATTAGCCGGATATTGGCCAAATTCAATACCTGGTTTGACCATCAGGCTGACCGTTATGGCAATGTGATTGCCTGGGCCCTGCATCACCGTGTCTGGATGGCCTTGATCGCTGGCCTCAGTTTTATAGGGGCAATCGCCTTGCATGCAAGTATGGGGGGCACCAGTTTCCTGCCTGTGTCTGACAATGGCACCCTGGTGATTGATGTGCGTACTCCTTCCAGTGCCAGTCTTGACTATGGCCGCATGAAGGTGGAAAAAGCTGCCGAGCTTGCCCGTACCATCAAAGAAACCAAGGCAACCAACAGTGTTATCAATGCCGGTGGTGGCCGTGTCTATGTTGATATCGGCAAGAGTACGGAGCGCAAGCGCTCGGCCAGTGAAGTTGGGGTTGAGTTGCGCAAGCTGGTGGCAACCATTATCGGTGCAGAATATGTGGTGCAGGATGATCTGAGTAATGGTGCCAGAAAACCGGTGCAAATCCGGTTCTCTGGCCCAGACTCAAGAAAACTCACTGAGATTGCCACCGACTTCATGGGGCAGCTCAGCAAGGTGCCAGGCGCAGTGGATGTAGGCTTGTCTGAGCAAGATCCTAAAGATGAATTGCAGATAGAGCTGGATCGCGGCCTGGCAAATTCCCTCGGCATCTCAGTCAATGACGCAGCCCAGGCTTTGCGCGTGGCGTTTGCCGGTGTCGAGATTGGTGATTGGGTTGATCCTACCGGTGAGGCGCGTGACGTGGCGGTGCGTCTGCACCCGGACGACAGGATCAGTGCAGAAAATATAGAGCGCCTGCCTATCGCCGTGGCTGGTAGCGACAAGATGGTACCACTGGAGCAAATCGCCAAAATCACCATGGGCAAGGGCCCAGCCAAGATCCAGCATACTGATGGCAAACGCATGATAGAAGTATCTGCCAATGCACAGGGCAAGTCTTCTGGTGAAGTCACAACCGAGGCTTTGAAGATCGCCAGGGCCATGAACTTCCCCACTGGTTTTGGTATAGAACTTGGCGGTGCAGCACGTTCGCAAAAAGAACTGTTCACTGAAATGACCATTGCTCTGGTTGCTGGCATAGGCTTGATGTACTTGATACTGGTCATGCAGTTCGGCTCCTTCACTGCACCTATTCCTGTCATGCTGTCCCTGCCTTTGAGTCTGATAGGTGTGGTGGTTGCCTTGTTGCTGACCAAGGGCACACTGAACCTGATGAGCTTTATCGGCATCATCATGCTCATGGGGCTGGTCGCCAAGAATGCGATTCTCTTGCTTGACTGTGCCAGGAAACGCGAAGAAGAAGGCTATGACCGTGAAGAGTCATTGATGTACGCTGGCCGCAAGCGCCTGCGTCCTATCCTGATGACCACCTTTGCGCTGATCGCCGGTATGTTGCCAGTGGCGATAGGCCTGGGTGAGGGTGGGGAGTTTTACCGCCCACTGGCGATTGCGATTATTGGCGGCACCATCACCTCCACCTTCCTGACCTTGCTGGTCGTGCCGACTTTCTATGACAGTATAGAAATCAGCGTTGACCGTATGGTCGCCAAGTTCCATCGTCGTGAATCGCGCTGGAATACTTTCTTTGCCTTCATCATGACATTTGTTGAAGCCCTGCTGACACTTGTTATGTTGCGTTTTATCTTCCGCCTGCCATTCAGGTTGTGGCGTAAGGTCAGCGGCAAACCTGCGCTGACCTGATGACATGAATGCCCACTTCATAAGTGGGCATTTTCATTTTTGCGCCACGGTATGTGGAGAAAAGGTGGCGAAAAGACAGAGCAAAAGCGGAGAAATTGTGACGCATATGGAGAGTATGTGAAAAATTATTTTGTCTGAATTTTACTCATAACCGTATCGTCATCAACTCATGAGTTTTTTATTTTTGCGGTGCACAAACCTAGCATCCATGCGGCTTGCAGCCTGGTTGCTGGTTTGAGTGATACAGCATTACGGTAGCTCTCTGACATCATTTCTCCTTGTATGTAGGGACAAGCTTCAAACCATAGCTTTTCTCTATCAAACGCGGGCGTTTTCAGGCTTGACTACCCCTGCACAAATCTGGATACTTCGCCCACTGTTTTTCCAGATATATCCATCTTATATGCTGGCAAACTTATCCATGATCCCAAAAGGCAAGCCTGTCTTTACAAAAGGCAGTTTGCCAAGGCTGTGAAAAAAACAATTGAACAGGAGAGACGAATGACTCAATCCGTGGCTATGGATGGCGCCGACAAAGCGCGCATGCCTAAGCAAATACCCTATATCATCGCCAACGAGGGCTGCGAACGTTTCAGCTTTTATGGCATGCGCAATATTCTGGTCACCTTCCTGACTACCAGCTTGCTGCTGTCCATGCCTGAAGAAATGCGCAAGGACATGGCGAAAGAAGTGTTCCATACTTTCGTCATCGGTGTGTATTTCTTCCCCTTACTTGGTGGTTGGCTGGCTGACCGATATTTTGGTAAATACAATACGGTGTTCTGGCTCAGCCTTGTGTATTGCTGCGGCCATGCATGCCTGGCTATTTTTGAAGATAGCCGCAACGGTTTTTATACTGGACTATTCCTGATTGCCTTGGGGTCGGGTGGGATCAAACCGCTGGTAACATCTTTTGTTGGCGATCAGTTTGATCAGACCAACCGTTCGCTGGCGCAAAAAGTGTTTGATGGTTTTTACTGGATCATCAATTTTGGCTCTTTCTTTGCATCTCTGTTGATGCCTTATTTCCTTAAAAAATTCAGCCCCACTACTACCTTTGACATTTTCGGCGTACTGAAGTTTACTTTGACTGGCCCCAGTATTGCCTTTGGTATCCCCGGCGTGCTGATGCTGATTGCGACTGTCGTTTTCTGGACAGGCCGCACCAAATATGTCCATGTACCACCAGCACCACGTGATCCACATTCCTTTCTGAATGTAGTCCGTACCGCATTGACTACTAATGCACCTGGTCAGGCTAAAACAGGTTATTTCATCGCAGTCGCAGGCGTGTTGCTCGCGATAGGCTCCATGTTCCTGATTCCTAAAGTCGGTATTGTCGCGGCGCTGTGCCTGGCGCTGGTGTTGGTAATGGGCTTTGGTGGCATGGGTACCTGGATGCAACTGGAACGTGCCCGTGGCATTCATCCTGATGTGGCGGTGGATGGTGTCCGTTCGGTATTGCGCATCCTGGTGGTATTTGCTCTGGTAACACCGTTCTGGTCCTTGTTTGATCAAAAGGCATCGACCTGGGTCTTGCAGGCTGATCAGATGACCAAGCCCTCATGGTTTGCATCTTCACAAATGCAGGCTTTGAACCCTATGCTGGTGATGTTGCTGATTCCTTTCAATAACCTGGTCCTGTACCCATTCTTGAAACGTAAAGGCGTGGAGCTGACTGCCCTGCGCCGCATGGGTACTGGTATCGCATTCTCTGGCTTGGCCTGGATCGTGGTCGGTTTCATGCAAGTAGCCATTGATGGCGGCAATGCGCTGACCATCACATGGCAAATCTTGCCGTATGCTTTGCTGACGTTTGGTGAAGTGCTGGTCTCCACTACAGGCCTTGAATTTGCCTACAGCCAGGCTCCTTTGGCGATGAAGGGCGTGATCATGAGTTTTTGGAATCTGTCGGTAACGATTGGTAACCTGTGGGTCTTGCTGGCCAATTCCAGCGTCAAGAGTGAGGCAGTCACTGAGCAAATCAAATCAACTGGCATGAGCGTCACGGCTTTCCAGATGTTCTTCTTTGCCGGTTTTGCCTTACTGGCAGCCTTCTTGTTTGCCTTGTATGCACGCGGCTATACGATGCAAAACAATTACCGTCAGGCGAAATAAACTGAGTGCATGATATTAAAAAACCGCATGATTTTATTCATGCGGTTTTTTTTCGTCCTGCCATTTAGCGGGATTGGAATCAGCGCAATATCTCTGTCAGTACCCGTCCTTCAGAACCAGAAGGTGGGCGCACTCTTAACAGGTGCGCCAATGTTGGTGCAATATCCATGACTTCTGCATACTGACCATAAGAACCTGCTTTGAAAGGCTTGCCCATCAGTATCAATGGCACATTGGTGTCGTAGATATAAGGTGAGCCATGCGATGTGCCATGTGCCTCGCTGGCAAAATACCAGTAAGGTTTGGTGACGACCATGACATCGCCTGAACGCTGTTTATTCCAGGCCCGTTGTAGCAGTGTGCCTATGCGGGTGCGTGGCAGATTACCGTTTTCAAACTGAGTGCGGGTAAAGCTGTCAGCAATACCTGGTACGCCCTGCAGGAACCTGGCTGCTGCCAGTTCCACCTCTTCACGCTTGAGGTTTTTTTGCTCCATGAGTTTGTAGTCAAGCAGGAAATGAGGATTCGACCATTTGCGTACCAGATCCTTTTGCCCAAATTTTTCTGCCAGGTACAGATTCAGATCTGCCGTTATCTTCTTGCTATCCAGGCGCTGTGCATCACGTTTGATGGATTGAGCAAATTCAGGCACGTTCGGGAAGCCGTGATCTGCGGTCAGCACGACCATGGTGTTTTCCAGGCCAATGCGCTTGTCCAGATAAGTAAAGAAAGCGGCCAGCATCCTGTCCAGTCTTTGCAGATGGTCATGCGACATGCGGCTTTCAGGGCCAAAGCTGTGATTCACATAATCATGGCTGGACAGGCTGACACCGAGTACGTCCGGCACACCGGTCGGATTTTGCCCCAGCTTTTCACCCTCTATCGCAGCACGGGCAAAGTCCAGTGTCATTTCATCGACATAAGGACCAGTGTAGAGATCCTTGTAGTATTCAGCATCAGGCTTGCCTGACTTGCTGACGTATTTGAAAGGGAAGCGCTTGTCTTTTTCTTTTTGGTTGATGACCAGCTCGTCGTCGGCATCATTTGCATAGGCTGCATCCGGCAGCAGAGGACGCCACTCCTTGCCATAAAACTTGTCTTGCGGTTTTGCCGCCTGGAATTGCTGCACCCATTGAGGGTGAGACTTCATGTAATACGTGGAGCTGGCGAAGTTGCCAGTTTTGCTCATGTACATATAGGCAGTACCGGTTTTGCCCGCCAGCAGGATTGCGCCCCTGTCCTTGCCGGACACGGTGATTACCTTGCTGTGTTCACCATTCGAATAACGCAATTCATCGCCCAGGGTGCTGACGCGCAGGTTGGCTGGGGATGTGCCATCACTGGCCTTGGTTTCTTCGCCTATATAAGTATATTGCTTGTCTTCTGTGCAATAGACAGATTCCAGCGTGACCGGGTCTATCCAGTTATTGCCGATGATGCCATGTTGATAAGGGTAAGCGCCAGTCAGCACCGCTGAGTGGCCAACCGCTGTGACGGTAATCCCGTGCGCCTGGTGTGCATCCGAGAACCAGGCACCCTGGTCCAGCAAGCGGCGGAAGCCGCCTTGTCCAAACTGATCGCGGTAGCGCACTACTTGTTCTTGAGGCAGGCCATCAACGACCAGAACCACAATGAGTTTGGCTTGTGTTGGTTTTTCTGCGACCGTTGCGGCGTGCGCAGGCATGCTGGCAGAAGCAGCAAGACAGGTCAGCAAAAATAAGCGGCGCATGGGCAGGGGGACGCGGGACAGGGAATTATTCATGATGTATTGTTGAGTGGTAAGTGCGGGTCAATGATGGTCAATATTGCTCAATAGTGGTCCAGGCAGGAGCCGACTCTCGCTATCATCGGCGCCCAGGCTAGCATACACTAAGTGATACATCTGACAGCTTGATGACAAGGTAAATCTTGAGCAAAATACATAAACTTTTCGGCATGTATTCTTTATCTATTAAATTTGGCTATTAAATTTTTGCTTTCAATTCTCTTGTTGTTGTGCGTCAAAAACAAACTGCCTGATCTTGCATTTTCTTACTTTGCTCATCATTGCCCGGCAGTAAAATGAAATCATGCTTTTCTGCATGTCTATCAATTGAAGCCGGAACTGATCGGATCATTCTTGAACAAAGATCATTATTACACTTACCTGTTTGACATCTTACCAGTCGCTGTTGCGATTGTGGTCGATGGCAAATTGGTGAAACTTAATCCCGCAGCAGTGCAATTGCTCGAGGTCAGCGACGAGCAGCTATTGCTGGGAAAGTCTGTCGATGAATTTGTCCACCCAATTGACCAGCCAAGATCACAGGGACGATTGAAAAAGCAGGGCAGCAACTGGGCGAATGCGAATAGTAAATTTCGTATACGTACCAGCAAGGGTAATTTCCGCATGCTGCTGGTGATCAGCAATGCGATAGAATTTGAAGGCAGGGATGCTGTCATGATCAGCGGCATGGACATGACCGAGCACAGCGAAATGGAGGAGCAATTGCGCCAGAGCGAATTCAATTTCAGGCGCTTGTTTGAAAACATGCAGGACGTGTATTACCGTACTGATGCTAATGGCATAGTACAAAAAGTCAGCCCGGCAGTCACTAAAATATTGGGTTACACCCCTGAAGAAATTGAGGGCAAACCAGCAGCGGAACTATATCCGCAAATGGGCGACAGGGAAGCCTTTAGAAAAGAAATCATGCTGCACGGCATGGTCAGTGATTTCCCCGGACAAATGGTCACCAAAGATGGTCGCATCATCGATATATCAGTCAATAGCCAGGCGCTGTATGACGATGAGGGCAATTATGCCGGTGCAGAAGGCATTTGCAGAGACGTCACTCAACGAAAATTGCTTGAACGAGAAATGCAAAGGTTGGCAACCACGGATTCTCTGACTGGCATTGCCAACCGCCGCGCTTTTCTTGAGCATGCCGAGCATATCTTCAAAAGCTGCCAGCGCTATCAAACCCAGATGACGCTGATGATGCTTGATCTGGATTTCTTCAAGGGTATTAATGATAAATATGGTCACCAGTCTGGTGATCTGGCGTTGATAAATTTTGCTGAGGCCGTCAAACTGGAATTACGGGAGTCCGACCTGTTTGGCCGTCTTGGTGGAGAAGAGTTTTGCGTGCTTTTGCAACAGGCTAATCAGCCAGAAGCCTTGCTCGTGGCTGAACGCATACGCGCCCATGTACAGTCCCTGCTGCTGAATTCTGCCGCTGGCGAGCCGTTCTCACTGACCGTCAGCATAGGCATAGCCATATACCGGGCCGAGGACGACCGCCTTGGCCGTTTGCTTGAACGCGCAGACAAGGCCTTGTATCAGGCTAAAAGCAATGGCCGTAACCGGGTTACCTGGGAGACCTAAAGTTCAGGCTCTTCCCGGTTACATACCATACACCATACACTGCACACTACAATCTGATCAGGCGCTCACGCTCAAAATCAGTAACAGATACATGAGCAAAGAACATCCAGCCACGAACAGCAAGGCTATCGTGCGCCACAGGCTGGCAGCTACTCCCAAGTGATAGGCCTCACGTAACTGCCTGAACATATGCAGGGGCGGCACAAAAACAAATAGCAGTACTGCTGTGGTGCTGAAACCCATGGTATTCAGTATGGCCGTCGTCATCAGAAGCAAGGCCATGAAGGACAGGGAATACAGTGAAAACACCGCATGATCGAACATGCCATATCTGCGCTTGAAGATGAATAGCAGCCATAAAAAAGGCAAGGAGATAGGCATGAGCATGAAGGCAAGTTTCGACGCATTGCTCTTCATTTTGTATAAGGTCAATTCAGGTGTATTGACTGCATGCTTGATTTTTTCCTGTATGGATGGGAGAGATGAGGTAACCGTGACCTTTTGTTTTTTTGCCGCTTGCTTGGCCTGATTCTCTTCTATTTTTTTAAACAGTTTTTCATCCAGTTTTTGCGCGAGTTTTCCCAAGCCCTGGTCTTTGTCATCGTCCTTTACCTGGCCGTTTCCATCATTTTTGATGCCAAGTAAATTCAATGAGCTTTCCAGTGCGGTGATCTCTGACTTAAGATCGGCGATGTTTTCATCCAGATCTTCCAGTTTCGAGTCTCCTGCCAGCAGTTTGTTACGTTCACTTTGCAGGGATGTCAGCTTCGCCTGATTCTCTTGCAAGACCTTGCTGATGCCTTCTTTAGTATGCGGTTTGTCAGTAATACTCTCGAGCGGATTGCTCGTCGTGAAAGAAAACACAAAGAACATCAAAAAGATCAAAAACAAAAACAGGGCCAAAGGCGATACATAGCGTGTGCGCTGGCCATCTATATAGTCGCGGGTCAGTTTGCCAGGTGACCAGATCAGTTTTGGAATCGTGCGCCAGGCCTTGGTCTCAAAGTGAAACAGACCATGCAAAAGCTCTTCTACCAGATGCAACAGGGATTTGTGTATATGGCCAGACTGGCCGCAGGCGTGGCAATAGGCCCCTTGCAGGGGAGTATTACAGTTGGCGCATGCATGATGATGCTCTGCTGAGCCCGCCGCATGTGCGGCGCTCTTTTCTGCTTCATTGACCAGCACTGCTGCTGTTGCCACATCCGTTGCAATTTCCACATCCACGGTCATATGCTTGCTCTCTGATTTTTTTGATTATGCACGATGTTGAACTTCCCTCAGTCCGGCAAGATAGCACAATCAGGTGTGGATTTGATAATATGCAACACTCATTTTTTAGATAAACAGGAACAAGATGCGCTTGCCTCAATTACTGTTGTGTGTGAGTTTGTCGGTTTCCAGTGCTGGTGCATGGGCGCAACGTGCTGCATCTGGTGAAGACTGTTTTTTCATTGGCGGCCAGGCAGATGCACGTAAGTGTCTGGAACAACGGGTCAGAGACAGTGACACGCTGCTGCAACAAACAGAAGCAGATACCTCCTCCATGGTGTTGCGCTGGGACGATACGCCAACAAACCGTGGCCGGGTGCAGCGCTATCTGTTATCCGCGGGCAAGCAGTATTTGCTCTATCGCAAAGAACAATGCGAGCTGCAAGCTGCGCTCGCAGCTGGTGGCACAGGCGGTTCGCACCGGCGCTACCTGTGCATACTGGAATTGAATGAACAGCGCATGCTTCATCTGCAAGGAGTCCAGACCTCATTGCAGCGCTGAGGCACCGATAATGACTTGTCCAATACATTGTAAGTCGTGCCACGAGTGAACTCAGGTCACAGCCAGCCTGACTTCTTGAAGCGGTAATACAGATAAGCACAGGCCGAGAACATGATGCCCAGAGCCATGGGATAGCCTAAATGCCATTCCAGTTCTGGCATGGCCTTGAAGTTCATGCCCCAGATACCGGCAAAGGCGGTAGGTACCGCAAAAATTGCCGCACCTGCAGCCAGTCGCTTGTTGACTTCGCTTTCATCGATTGCGACCATGGATAAATTCACCTGTATCGCTGTACTGATGGTGTCGCGTATGGTTTCTATCGAGGTATTGATGCGGTATAAATGATCATAGACATCGCGGAAATATTCCTGAGTATTCACACACAAGGCTGGCACGCGGCCACCAAACAGTTTGCCGCAGGCTTCCATCAATGGTGTGACTGCATGTTTGACCACCATGATCTTGCGCTTGAGCTGGTACAGACGCTGGATGTTGGCGCGCTCACTGCCCTTGGTAAAAATCTGTTCTTCGATGAGTTCGAGTTCTTCTTCCAGCGCTTCCACGACTGGGAAGTAACGATCGACCACTGCATCAATCAGGGCATAGAACACAAAAGATGAGCCATGCCTGAGCAAATGCGGCTCACGCTCGCAGCGCTGGCGCACGCCGAGAAAATTTTGCTGGCAACGGTTGCGTACAGACAGCACATAATTTTCACCAACGAAAAGATTGAGTTCGCCTGTATGCAACTCGCCCTCCAGCATTTCCACCGTGTGGATGACGGCAAACAGCGAGTCGCCATATTCCTCTATCTTAGGCCTTTGATAACCGTGGCGCGCATCTTCCACCGCCAGTTCATGCAGTTCAAACTCAACCTGCATTTCCTGTAATTCTTCGTCAGATGCGTCGCGCAGGGCCACCCAGACAAACTGGTCCTTATGTTGTACATAGTCGCTGATTTCTGCCACGGGTATGTCAGACAGTTTGCGACCTTCCTGATAAGTAACGCAGTTGATTAACATGTTTCAGTTTCCATCTTTTTTGTTGGGAGAAAATAGATTCAGTCTGAGCCAATATGTGTGCTGTGTAAACTCAGGCGTGGCAGGATTCAGTCAGTATCGTAAGAGGTAGCATCATTCGCACGCCACCAGCGCTTATCGACCCGGAAATTGAAACGACGGCGGAATTGCAAGGGACTCATTTGCGTTTCTCTTTTGAACAGGCGGCAAAATGAGCTGTTGTCGCGGTAGCCGCATTGCTCAACGATGGCGCTGACATCCAGCATACTAATTTCAAGCAATTGCTTGGCTCTTTGTATACGCAGTTTTTGCAGATAGGAGAGCGGCGACATTCCCAGTACTTCATTGAAATAACGGTTGATCGTGCGTGGGCTGACGGCGGCAGCATGCGCCACATCTTGCAGGTTGTAGTTGCGGCTCAGGTCTGCTTCCAGCCACACGCGGGCCTTGAAGACTATGCCGTCGCGCGCCTTGGTGGAAAGCACCGGGTTCATGTCGGCGCTGATCTTGTAGCGCTCTTCGCGGTAATAGGTGGCGTCGATGGCGCTATTGGCCAACGCGTCACCGTACTGCAGGCGCATGACTTCATAAATCAGGCGGTAATTGCTGGCCGGTGCGCCCGTTGTGAACAGATTGCCGTCAATCACCACTTCATGACGCAAATTCAGCAGGACATTCGGATAGTTGTCGGTCAGCCATCCACTCATCATCCAGCTCATGCTTGCCTGCTTGTGTTCCAGCAAGCCTGCTTCTGCCAGAAAGCCTGTGGCGTTATAACTCGCAGCGATAATGGCCCCCGATTGATGACGTGACTGCAGCAAGGCTTTTTCTGCCACACCAGTTTTAACCCGCTGGTCCAGCTCATAAATGGTGCTTATTTGCAAGCCAGGCACGACCAGCACGGTTTGCCTCGCCGGCAGATATTCATCTGTGCCGTCAAAGCCGGGGTCCATGGTGTTCGTCAGCCATGGCAAATGCAGGGCTTTGCCATGCACATCAATGATGCGCCAGCGAAATGGCAGCGCACGCCTGCCTGCCTGGCTTAATTTTTCAGGGTTTCTCAAACTCCACAGGGTATTTCCTGCGGTAATGGCATCAATGCTGGTCAGCATGGCACCAGGCATGCAGCCTTCCAGAAATAAGAGATCAAAGCGTAGCGGTAACATTTGATTACATAGATTTGCTTACAAGTCATGGCTGAATCGGCATATCGCTTGTCTATTTTAGCTTATTAATTTTCAGCAGGCATGAATATACTTGCTGCACAGATACGATATTTCTGTTTCCAAACGGTGGGTGCGCACTCCACAGGAAAGGTTTTGTAGTCCCTCAAACTGCTTATACTTTGGATAAGATCATGCACTCACTTGCTCAGACAAATACCATCATTGGTATGCCCCTGGATGTTCCGCGCCAGAATAAGGCGGATGCTTTCAGGCGGCAGCCACCAGTTTATCCCTGGCCGGACAAGCAGATTCCAGGCTTCAAGGTCAAGCTGGTGAACTCCAGAAATGACCGTGAAACCATCAACATGCTGGTCAATGAACGGTTTTCCTCGCGTGGTTATGCCCACCCTGAAGCGAGCAAAACCGGCAATATCCTCAGCCTGCAGGCGACCATAGAAAACCGCGTGGTTGGTACGCTCAGTGTGCAATTTGATGCCGGGGAAGGCCTGCCGCTCGACAAACTGTACCAGTTTGAACTTGATAGCTTGCGCAGGAGAGGTGCAAAGCTATGTCAGTTCACCAAGCTGGCGATAGAAAAAGAAGTCAAGTCCCGCAGCGTGCTCGCGTCCTTGTTCCATCTGGCCGAGATCTGGGCATTGCGGGTACGCCAATATAACTACATCTGCATAGAGGTCAATCCCAGGCATGTGGCCTTCTATCAGCGCATGCTGAAATTTACTGTCCTGAGTGATGTCAGGGATAACCAGCAGGTGCAGGCACCATCTGTCCTGCTGGGGATAGATTTGCATTATGTTGCCAGGATGATAGAGATTTTTGGTGGTAAACCAGAACTGGCTGATACTGAACGTTCTTTTTATCCTTATCTGTTTTCCCCTGAAGAGGAAGCCCGTCTGGCTGCCCGCATGCAGGGCATGAGTGAGCAATACGAATGAAACCACTACTAGTGCATCCTGCTCAGCCGGGTCCATCTTTTGATTACGACCAGGCTTTTTCCCGTAATCTGGGCTGGTTTACCGAGGCAGAGCAGGCACAACTGCGTGGCAAGAAGGCCGCCATCGCTGGCATGGGCGGCGTAGGCGGCGCACATTTGCTGACACTGGCCAGGTTAGGTATAGGTGCTTTCCATATTGCAGACTTTGACCAGTTTGATTTGCCGAATATGAACCGCCAGGCTGGTGCCATGCATCCACCCTGGGTAGAGACAAGGCGCAAGTCATGCAGGCCATGGCCAGGGATATTAATCCTGAGTTGCAGATAGCAGTTTTTGCCCAGGGTATAGGGCCGGCCAATATGGATGCCTTTCTGGATGGTGTCGATATCTATATTGACAGCCTGGACTTTTTTGCCTTTGATACCCGCCGTGCCGTGTTTGCTGCCTGCTATCGCAAAGGCATACCGGCTGTCACTGCTGCGCCCTTGGGCATGGGGACTGCCGTATTGTCCTTCATGCCTGGCAAAATGAGTTTTGATGATTATTTCCAGATGCAGGGGCAATCAGAATTTGAGCAAGGCATACGCTTTTTAATCGGGCTGGCACCGGCACGTCTGCATGGTTCTTACCTGGTTGATCCCAGCCGTGTGCGGCTGGATTTGAAAAAAGGCCCGTCAACGGTCATGGCCTGTCAGTTGTGTGCAGGTGTGGCGGCAACGGAAGCTGCAAAAATCCTGCTGGGACGCGGCAAGGTGGTTTGTGCGCCGCGCGGCATCCATTACGACGCTTACCGGCAAGAATTGAAGAAAACCTGGCTGCCCGGTGGCAACCGCAACCCCTTGCAAAAAATCAAGCTGGCCATAGCAAGGCGCATGTTGGGGCAGAAACTGGCAACTGCAGAAAAACAGCATGAGCCCGCTTGAATACATACTGGACAAGGCGCGCTGGGCACCCAGTGGTGATAATGTACAGAACTGGCGCTTTGAAATCATCTCGGAAGATGTCTTCATCATCCGTGCCTTTGATACCCGCGACACGGTGGTCTATGATTTTGATGGCCGCCCCAGCCAGATCGCCCTCGGTGCTCTGCTGGAAAATATCAGCCTGGCAGCCAGCCATCAACATCGCCAGGCAGAATTTCTGCGCATGGATAGTCAGGACAAATCTGGCAATAGCGATGCCATTGTCTACCAGGTCAGGCTTCTGCCTCTGGATATTTGCAGTCCCCATCCCCTGGTGGAGATGATAGAAAAAAGAAGCGTGCAAAGACGTGTGCTGTCCACAAGGGGTTTGCGGCCCGAACATCAACTGGCGCTGGAACAGGCAGCCGGAGACAATTTCAGCATACGCTGGTTTGGTGGCTGGCAACAACGCTGGCAAATGGCGAAATTGTTGTGGCGCAATGCCCAAATACGCCTGACCATGCCAGAAGCCTTTCCCGTGCATAAAAAAGCCATAGACTGGGGCAAGCAATTCAGTACAGACCGTATACCAGACCGGGCCATAGGCATGGATAAGCTGGGTTTGCTAATCATGCGCTGGGCCATGCGTAGCTGGCAACGCGTTAGCTGGATGAATCGCTATATGGCTGGTACCTGGCTACCACGTTTGCAGCTGGATCTGGTGCCCGCATTGTTTTGCGCTGCGCATTTCATGATCGTGGCAAAGAAAGAACCACAAACCGTTGAAGACTTCGTCGCCGCAGGCCGCAGCCTGCAACGCTTATGGCTGACTGCCACACAACTGGGCATACAATTGCAGCCAGAAATGACGCCACTGATCTTTAGCTGGTATGTCAATGCGGGGCGCCCTTGCAGTGCTGAAGCAGGCATACAGAAACAGGTGCAGGCATTGCATCAAGACCTTGCAGCGCGCTGCTACCCGGGAGCTTTGGAAAATACCTGCTTTATGGGGAGAGTGGGTTACGGCAAACCAGCGCAAGCACGTTCTTTAAGATTGAAGCTGCAGGATATTTGCCTGCAAGCCAATACTGGAGAAAATGTACAAGGTGACTACCCCATAGTTTGCCAACATACTGCCACGTAACACATAGCCTCATGATCATTTCCTCAAGAGGGGAAATGCGATCAAGACGTCTTGGGACGCCGGGCAAGGCCCAAGCTGTAAAAAATTCTCCCTGTATGGCAGCACCAATGACTTACTTGTCCAACTTACTGCGCACTTTATGACAAAGTGCGCATCATACATATGGATGAACAATCGCTAGCTTATCGCTACAGCACCGTTGCCGGGTCGGCATCTGGAACGGGCGGTAGTAGCCGCAGGTATTCTTTGCGGACGACTTCATAGCATTCACAGACACGAGCTTCCATTGCCGCTCTGTCAATGATCTTGATATGACCGCGTCTGCTGGCAATTAATCCGTCCTTTTGCAATTGGCCTATTGTTTGCGTAACGCTTTCGCGCCGCACGCCTAATAAATTGGAAATCATTTCCTGGGTGATCACGATATCTTCAGAATGCAATCTGTCCATACTCATCAGGAGCCAGCGGCACAATTGCTGATCGAGTAAATGATGCTGGTTGCACACCGCTGTTTGTGAGGTCTGGCAAATCAGCGCCTGAGTGTATAGAAGAGCATATTGCTGCAACTTGCCGCCCAGGGAAAATTCCCTTTTCATGACTTTTCTGCTGAGTTTGTATGCCTTGCCTGTGCTTTGCACCTCCGTGCTGGATGGCATGCTATCCCCACCCATGAAGATGGAAATGCCCACCATACCTTCATTGCCGACCAGGGCAACTTCGCTCGACGAACCATCTTCCAGTGCATAGATCAGCGAGACGATGCCGGATATGGGGAAATACAGGTAGCATACATGGTCACCTGATTCCAGCATAGTCCACTTCAATGGAAGAGGAACTAGTTCCAGATCAGGCAGGATACGCTCGAAATCTGCCTTGGGTAGCGCAGCTAATATGCTGTTCTGTTTTGGATTTTCAGACCAGACAGCTTTGCTTGTTTTTTTCATATGTATTTTGAGGTCGCTTGCTTGTTCTACCGCAGGCTTGGGCAGGCTGTAACATCAAAGCAGTTTACATGGTTTCACCCGCATTTTGTGGGTCATTTGGTTTGTGCAAGCGGAAACAACAGTAAAGACTATCATCCTGATTTCACAGCTAATAGTCTCCTCCAGTATTGGCAGTATGTACACAGAAAAAGTGACTGCCAGAATAAGCTATCCCCTGATATCAAGCGATATCAGGGGATATACATCATGCCTTGGCAGCCTTGTTTTTTCAGTCTTTCTTTGCAAGACAAAAATAGGCTGCGCCCATTCCGTATCTTTTTTCTTCTTGCTGGTGATCAGTGTCAGTTCAGACGGATCATAGACGTCGGTATTATGCGTCAGCGGTGTCGTCATCAGATACTGAGCATCGGTGTTCTTCAGGAACTCACCCACCAGCTGGATATTGCGTATATCGAGATGAGCAAAGGGTTCATCGATGAAGACAAAGCCGCCGGAACCATCGTCAGATTTCAGCAAGCCTATCAGCAGGATCAGTGACTTCATGACTTGCTGGCCACCTGATGCTTCACCGTCGTTCATGCCTATCGGGCCTTTGCCGTCAAACTTGAAGCGCACATGCAAGCCAGCCTGGGCCAGTTGTATATCGTCATTTTCGAGTTTGACCGGATCGGTATGCACTTCTATGCCTGCCAGCTCGCCCAGTTGCTTGATGTTCTTGCTGTAGGACTTGATGGTAAAGCGCAGCCTGTCCATATAGGCGGCGCGGGCATTCACGGTGGCTTCTATCGCGCGGTTATTCTGGTAGCGACGTTCATCAGTCTCAGCCTGGCGGCCTTGCAGCAGTGCGTTCAGGCGGGTGTACTGATCGACGACGGTGGAGTCAGTTTCCCAGTCATCGCGCGCAAGGTTATTCGTCAGGCTGCGTATGCGCAATTCAATCTGGTGGACGTTTTCATGCTCGGCCACCAGTTCCTTGCGGTGCGAGGCACGCTTCCAGTTAGGTGGCAGTGTATGCCAGGTATCGCGCATGGCGCGCAGGGTTTCGAATTGTTCCTTGCGTTCATCGGCATGACGCTTTTCTGATGTGCGTAATTGTGCTTCGGCATCGGCAATCGCTGCCTTGGCCTGTTCCCATTTAAGGTGAGCAACCGAGCGTTGCTCCGTAGCGGCTTTCAGCAAAGGCGCAATTTCACCGAGGCGGCCGCCGACTTCCATGCGTTGCTGTTTCAGTGGCTGGGTATTGCGGGTCGCTTCTTCAAATTCTGCATGACGGGCACTCAGTTCTTTTGCAGCATCAACGCCAGCCAGACGCGCTTTGAAGGCACTGATTTCACCAGCCAGTTTGCTGATCTGCATGGTCAGCACATCTTCTTGCGATTGCAGGCGCGGTAAAGACTTCAGCAGGGCTTCAAGACGCTGGGTGCGTCCCGCATTACCAAAGCGATAGCGTGACACTTCAACGAACAGTGAGCGGCCACCACGGCGTTCGAAATGGTAAGCGTCGGGCGTAATCCATTCCTGATTCTTCGGCAGTTTCATACCCAGCTCGATTGAACCTACCGTGTCTATGCGTTGCAACTGTTCTATCAGCCAGGCAGGAGCCTGGCCAGTGAAGTTGACAACGGACAGCAGGCTCTGGTCCTTGACCACCGGTGCGCTGATACGATCAGGCACGATGAAGTGACTATAGCGCTGCTTCTCACCGATGCGGTAAGCTGCAGAGGCATCAGTCGCCTTGTCCAGCAAGATGACCGAGGTATAGCCGCGCAATACACCTTCTACCGCTGCTTGCCATTTGGGATCGGTCACTTCGACGATCTCTGGCAACATGCAATGCGGAATATTTGCATCAGTGAGTGCACGGCGCATCTGGCGTACATTCTCTGGGTCTGGCAGGGCAGACTTGCCTTGCAAGGCGGCGATGGTTTCCATTTCGCCAGCGATGCGCTGGGTCAGGGCATCACGTTCGAGCTTCTGGCGCGACAGTTCGGCTTCTTTTTTCTCCAGATCGTCAGCGATATTGGCGACATCGGCGTCTGCTTCAGCAGCC
The DNA here is from genome assembly GCF_009937955.1 of Undibacterium sp. KW1. Lineage (NCBI taxonomy): Bacteria > Pseudomonadati > Pseudomonadota > Betaproteobacteria > Burkholderiales > Oxalobacteraceae > Undibacterium > Undibacterium sp. KW1. The sequence continues at coordinate 1,378,253 of NZ_AP018439.1, forward strand.
AGTTTTTGCAAGCGGGCTTTTTGTTCCAGCAGGCTTTCTTGTGGCTTGAGTTTGCTGTTGATCTGCCCCAGTTTTTCTCGCAGCGACGACTCTTCTGCTTCCAGTGCAGCTTCTGCCTGCTTGGCATCTGAGACTTGCTGTGCCTGTTGTGCCAGGTGCTGGCGGCGGTCAGACAGAGCCAGGTCTTGCGTCTTTAAAAAGCGCTTGCTGGCACGCAGTGCCTGGCTGGTAGTTCCTGCTTTTTCCAGGGCTTCATGGTATTGCAGGGTAGGTAGTATCTCTTCCTGCAGATCGCGTTTCTCTTTGCTCAGACTTTCATACTGGTGGTAATTGGCAACGCGCAGGCGCAAGCCCTCGAGATTGGTTTTTGCACCTTCCAGCTCGGTTTCAAAGCGCTGCAACTCGGTTTCTGTATCACGCTGATGGCGCTTCGCATCATCATAGGCATCCAGTACTTCCTTGTCGCCAAAGACCTGGAACACCAGGTCCAGCAACTGGCGAGGTGCGTATTCACATAGTTTGTCGGTTTCACCCTGTTCCAGTGCCAGCACCTTGCCCATGGCATTCGACAAGCCAGCATGTGCCAGACGCTTGCGATAGCTCTCCACGCCCAGCCAGTCATTGGCTTCCTGTATTTCTTCTATCTCGGTCTTGCCACTACGCATCAGGTATTGGCGCTTCCAGTCACCGCCATTTTTTTCTATCTTGCAAAACAGTGTGACCTCATCTTCATACAGGCCAGACATGCGGAAAGGCCGGTTGGATATCTGCGGACCCACCGCGCTGTTATCGACTACCGCACGTATCCATGCCGTTTGCTGGCCTGAGTGACGGGCGTAATGTTTGTAGGATCGCCCCATCGAACATTCCAGACCAAACAGGGTGCGCAAGGCATCGAGCAGCGTGGTTTTACCCGAGCCATTTTGCCCGGCGATAGTAATGATCTTGGCATCGAGAGGGATGTTCTTGATGCGTTGCCAATAATCCCAATGGACAAGTTCCAGCGATTTGATATGAAACATGGTGCTTATTCTTTTTCGGTATTGGTGTCGGTGTTGGTGTCAGGACCGGCGTCTTTATCAGCGTTTGCACTTTCCTCGAAGTTGGCAACGGGTGTGACCACGCTTGCTACAGCCGGTTCAGTGACAGAGACAGTTTCAGCCTCTGTTTTTTGGGCTGCAACGGGTGTGATGATGGCAGGTGTCCTTGGTACCGGGATCTGGAAAATATCCGACAGCGCACCATTGATGATGCGGTCTTTCAGCGTGTCGGTGTCCATCAGTAAATCCAGCAGTGGGCCTTCCAAAATCAGGTCTGCCTTGCGTTCGATAAAACCTACGCGCGCCAGCTGGCCCAGGTTCATGTCCATGCGGGTTTTCTTGCCCAGCTTCTCGCCAAAGTCTGCCAGCAGGGCGCGGTAAGAGATGCCTATCGAGGTATCTTCTGCACGCGGCATGGGTTTGTCTTTGCCAAACATATCATTCTGGTCTTCTTCTGCCAGTTGATGGGCTTCCTGGCGTTCGCGCTTGGGCAAAATAATCAAAGACCACAAGACCACCAGCAAGGCCACGCCGTCGCGCGCCAGGCCAAAATTATTATTCTGCCAGGTCTCTTTGGTGCCAAATACCTTGGATTCGCTATCGCGTGTCAGTGCCAGGGTCACATAGTCGGCATACACGTTATCGACAAACTTCATGCCGCAGGCTTTCAGGCGGGTGTCGATCTCGGTGCGGAATAATTCATCCGACAAGGCGCGCTTGACCAGCTTGTCTTCACGGCGCAGGGTCTGGTGCGCCAGCAAGCGGGCGATCAGGATTTGTGCATCTTCGGTCATGGTGTTTCTCTTGTCTGTACAGGTGGTGCAGATTGTTCAGCAGGCGCAGTTGACTTCGCTTTGCGAGTCGCCTGGGCAGTAGCTTCAGCATCGGGTGCGCTCAGGCTGGCAATCGACATGGCCGCAACGTGTTCATCATGCACCTTTTGCATTTTGTCTTTGGAATTGAAAACCAGCGGCAGGCGCGCCAATACGCCAGTGGCGCCCTGCAAGGCGGATTCATTGGCATCGCCCAGCAAAGGCAGCATGGACGCGCGGTAGGATGCAATCGAAAAATTCGACGGCAATAAAAGATCCTGTAATGAGATGGGCTTTTCCGAGGCATCAGCCTCAGTCAGCAAGGCCAGCCAGTGATCAAGCTCATGCAGGGCTTCGCTGTCATCATTGGCAATCGATGGTGCATTTTCACCTGCAGGCAAGGCACCCACAAGCGCAGAGACGCGGTGGCTCAGCAGTTCACTCTCGGCCACGTCTATCATTTCTGAAGGTGTGATAAACATCGGTGTCACCGGTTTTGCCAGTGCATCGTCAGCCAGTGCCGCCAGGTCGTCTTTTTGCAATAGCCAGGTTTTGATGTCGGTAGTTGACAAGCCAGACTGGCCCAGATGCACGCGCTGGCGCTCAATCTGGTTCAGCGCTCTTGAGAACATGCCTTGCATGTTCAGCAGGGCACTCTGGGCCCGGCCTATCGCTTGCGCTGCTCTGTGTGTTGCTGCATCGGCACGGCTGTCATTGGTGATGGCGTGGATAATCTCTGAGCCTTTTTCCACCCAGTCGCAGGCGGTATGCCATTTTTGCTGGGCAGTGCGTAACTGGAACTCTGAACCGGAGGCTATCGCATCCGAGAATTCTTCGGTCAGCTCTATCAGGCGCCCCAGCAAATGATGCAATTGTTCTACCGAGACCCCACCCACAGCCTGGGCACCGGCGACCTGGGTGAGCATATAGCTCATCTCAGCCTGGTCATTGTTTTCTTCAACTTGCAGCAAGGACTCTATCGCCGCTAGTACATTGCGCGCAGTTGGTGCAATGCGATAAACCGACTGGCTGGCATCCCAGATCAGCAAGCCGGTAGAGCGCAGGCGTGACAATACCGTCTCCAAAGCATCTGCTTCGAGATAACCGAGTTTGGCATTGATATCGGCCCGGCTCAGCGACGGCGTTTCCACATCGGCTGTCAATTCCCGCAAAACCAGCAGGCGCAGCAATACGCCGTTGAAGCCACCATGAAACAAAGCCGTAAAAGCCTGTAGTACAGGCTGGCCACGCTTCAGGGGGAATACAGCGGAAACGTCTTCGGGAGTAATACCAGGCTTGAAATAGGTCTGCAGAGCGAGATCGTCTTCGTTCTGAACCTCAGCGTCATGACTTATATTTTGCATGCGGGCATTTTAACCGCTTGCAGCCTGCTTGAGTATTGTCAGGATTTTAATTTTTGACAGTGTGCATCAAGAAAATGCTGTCGGACATAGTGCCAAAAATCCAGTTTCTTAATGCGAATACAAGTTTTGCTGCAATGGTTTATAAAATATGCCGGATATTGGGTTTTGTTGCGTTTTTTGCAATTAATGCAGGCGCGACCTGTCATAGCGGTGTTCTATGATTTGCAGTAACAGTACTTCACGGTCTGTTTCATTGGCATGTAACAGACGTGTCACCGCTTTGCGCGGCACCTTGAAGTAGCGACGGCGGTTTGAACGCATATCCAGTGTGCGCCAGCCTTTTTCGGTCAGCCAATCCCATTGCTCATAGTCAATAGGCACGATTAATTGCATCTTCAGACGTTTATAGACCACGGTGCTGCCAAATGCCGGCTTGGGGCCAGGTGGTGGCAGTTCGCGGTCATGGCGTACTCTGAAGATAGTCCTGAAACCGTTTTTGATAACGTCAATTAACATGATGTACTTATTGAAATGACAAAGAAAATATATGTGCCAGCAGGATTTGGCAATTAAATTCTGGTATCCATCATCTCTACCGGATGTCTGAGGATATTAAACTGACTCGCCACTGCGTCTGGAGTTGGAAGCAGACAGTACCAAAATTGAGGAAATATTTTAGTCGTATACCAAGTATTTCCTTTCATGTTCTCGTGTAAGTTTTTGTAATCTTTCAGTTGTCCCGTTACATTAATTCACATTTGACCAGGTTTCGATTAATGTATTTTTGATCATCGTCCTCATTTTGTTCAGATGCAGATGCAAATGCAGGTGGTAAGCGTTCAGCCCGAGAAAGAAGCCGGATAAGCCGGGTGTGCGTCAGCAAATAAGGCTTAGCCCGCAAATCGTGAGCAAATAGTTCATAAATGTAAGAAAATGGGCCAGATACAGACTAAGCTTGTATCTAAACAAGGAGAAATACATGGGCACGACATCCACTGAATTTGCCACTTTAGGCGGCGGTTGCTTTTGGTGTACCGAGGCGGTATTCCAGCAAATTCGCGGGGTATTGAAAGTAGAGTCCGGCTATTCTGGCGGGGCAGTGCATCAGCCTACTTATGAACAAATCTGTACCGGCAAAACCGGACATGCAGAAGTAGTGCGCCTGACTTTTGACCCTGCCATCGTCAGCTATCGGGAGTTACTGGAAATTTTCTTCACCATCCATGATCCTACTACCCTGAACCGTCAGGGGAATGACACTGGCACTCAATACCGTTCTGTGATTTTTTTCCATGATGCACAACAGCAGGCAATTGCTGAACAAGTCGTCAAGGAAATGGCGATGGTCTGGGATGATGCTATCGTCACTGAAGTCAGCCAGGCACCGATGTTTTATATTGCGGAAGACTACCACCAGAATTATTTCCGCCAGCATCCTGAGCAAGGCTATTGCTCATTCGTGGTGGCGCCTAAAGTCGCCAAAGCGAGGAAGATGTTTGCCAGCAAGCTGATAGGCTAGCATGGGTTGAAATGGTGTTGAATCAGCGAATTCGCTGCATAGAAAAAAGGAGAGTTGCCGACTCTCCTTTTTTACATAAATCAACGCAGGCTGTTAATGATAATGATCAACGCAGCTTGGTTCTGAGTGCATCCATCATTTTGGGTATGCTGTCCTTGCTCATGCTATCGACTATCCAGCCCAGGCCCATGGGCACAGGCCCCGGATCAGTGAATACCTGATATTTGACGACAGTCTTGCCGGGGTTATCTGCCAAAGGAGTCAGTTCCCAATAGCCTGAGGTGTCGGCGATGGTTTCTTCCTGCTTCAGGCCTTCCCATGGCTGCAATTTCCAGCTCAGGTTGCATGTGGCAGGGCTGACTTTGGGTGTCATCTTGAGGCGGTATTTTTTCACTTTCCCCAGTGGCAGGTTCAGGGTGAAATCGACCAGAGCAGATTCATCGGCTTGGCGTGTGACTTTTGCCTTGGCGGTATTCGGCATGAAACTGGGATAATCTTCATACGCCTGTATGGTGGTGCAGACCTTGGCGACCGGGGCATTCAGGATAGTACCTGCGGCAAAGGTTTTGCCGTTGCTGTCCGCCTTGCTCTGGTCAATTAACTGCACCTGGGTTTCAGTGAATTTGCTGGCGTCCAGTTGGGCTGCTTGCGTGCTCGATAGCGCCAGCAAACTGGCAGTGATGCCGGTTAAAACAATTGCATGCTTCATGGCTTGTCGATACCTTCGCGTATTTTTTCTATGTTCACGTTTTTCAGATATTCCGGGATGTTTTTCCACATGCTGTGGTAGCCATAGCCACCCTTCATCAACTCTTCCAGCGCCTTCTCTTTACTCCAGGCCTGATACAGGATGCGGTACATCGCAGTCACCAGGCCAGTACGGTCTGCACCATGCATACAATGCAAAAGCACGGGGCCGTCCTTCTCTGCCGCCTTGATGGCGCGCAGAGCCGAGATGACGTTGGCATCATTGATGCTCCAGGTATTGATACCTATGCGTTGCAGCTTGATATTGGAATCTTTGAATATGCTGGTATCAGAATGAAACGAGCGCAGGCTGACCACAGTCTTTATGCCGAGTGATTGCAATAGCGCCACATCTTTGCTGCCGAGCTTGGCACTGCGGTAAAAGTCCTGGTTCACACGATACAGATTTTGCGTCTCTGCAACCGGAGTGGCCCAGTCTTCAGGTCTTACAGTTTGTGCTCCAGCCACAGTCGAAATCAATAACATACCGGAGCAGGATAGAGCGGCCAGCCTGGCCAATGAAGACCAGGTTTTCAGGCCTGTCCTGAATCGTTTATTTCGCATCTTATTTCGCGCCTTGTTGAGCATGCTGTTTGTACGAATAAATATAGAGAAAAGTCGCACCGATGAAGCCTAGCCAATAATCAGTGGGCACGCCCAGTAGCCAGTGCACATGCCATGGTACATCATGGGCATTGAAGCGCGAGATGCCATAGGCCGGGTTCATGACAAACCATAAAAAATCTTCTGCTACCCAGAATGTCATGATGCTGGCAATCGCACGGCATTCCAGCTTCAGCGTCCATTGCTGCAGCATGGCAAAGGGGAAATGAAAAAATAGAGTGATGAAAGGGAACACCCAGGCATGGTAACCCGTCATCGCCCGGCCACCCCAGAAGATATCGAGCAGCCAGTGTTTTTCTATGCGCCAGGTAGGCAAGTTGGCGGCCCAGCCTGCGCTACCTTCTATCTGGATTTCTACTTGCGCAAAAAATAGCGCCAGGATGCAGGCAAAGGCAAAACAGGCCAGGAAGGGCATGAATGCGCTTTTAGTTGAACGATTAGCTAAATTGTTAGCTGAATTGTTAACTGAGTTGTTAGCAGATATCATAGTCAAACCAGAACTCAAACCGGTGTATTCAATATGGCTTGCAAGACCTGCGTTGCTGCTTTAGGGCGCCCCAAAGCCTGCGCCTTGTCATGCATGTCGCGCAATTTATCTGGGTGCTGCAACAGGTAATTCAAGCGGTAAGCGAGGCTGACATCATCATAGGCTTTCAACGCAACGCCCTGTTCCAGCAAAAAGTCAGCATTGCGCTCTTCTTGCCCCGGTATTGGTGAGTTGACGATCATGGGCAAACCCATGGCCAGACACTCGGAGGTAGTCAGCCCGCCGGGTTTGGTAATGACCAGGTCAGCGCAAGCCATGAGGCGTTCTACCTTGTCGGTAAAGCCCTGAGGCAGCAGGCGGCCAGGATAACGCAGTGCGAGTTTTTGCAGGGCTTGCAGTGCAGGCGCATTTTTACCCGCGAGCACGATGAGCTGGAAATTGCCTGGCAATGACAGCAAGCGCTCTGCAACTTCATCCAGGCCGCCCAGGCCCGCACCACCGCCCATGAGCATAAAGGTTTGCAGCGCAGGATCAAGTTCAAATTCTGCCGCACAGATTTCCCTGTCCAGATGCTGCGTAAAGGCGGGCATGATAGGGATGCCAGTGACATGAATGCGCTCAGCCGGTATGCCATTGATGCGCATGCGGTCTGCCACTTCTTCGCTGGCGGCAAAATAGCCAGCCATGTGATCATGCACCCACATTCTGTGCAAATCAAAGTCGGTGACCTGTACCCAGACCGGGCAATGCAGCCTTTCTTTGCGTAACAGGCGGGACAGCATTTCTGCTGGCAAGAAATGCGTGCAGACGATGACATCTGGCGCAAAATCAGCTATGGCTTGCAGCAATGGGCGGGCGTTCAGGCGCTCTATGCCACGCCTGAGTTTTTCCATGGTGCTATCAGATTGCGCTTCATTGGACGCATGGTAGAGATAACCCCACAGCGTCGGCGCTTTATTGACGAGCTTGATATAAAAATCAGTATAAATCTTGCGAAATCCGGCGGTAACAAAATCCATTACATCCAGATGCAAGACTTCCGTATCGGCGGGATAGGTCAGCGCCGTTGCCTGTATGGCCTGGGCGGCACGCTTGTGACCAGCGCCAGCGGATACGCTTAATAGCAAGATTTTTTTCTTGGGCATGGACTTTGGTGTCGGTAAAAAACACCGAGGATATCATGCTCTGTATACCCTCATGCCAATTTGGGCACCTGACTATCTCGTCAATATCTTCTCAAAGAGAATAGTCAGGGCTGTTGAACAGCTTTAAGGTTGCAGGCGGGAAATTTTCCATGCGCCATTTTCATCGCGGGTATAGATGATACGGTCGTGCAGGCGCGAGCTGCGGCCTTGCCAGAATTCGACGCGCTCTGGCAGCAAGCGGTAACCACCCCAATGGGCAGGGCGAGGAGGTTGGTCACCAAATTCTGCCACTACGGCAGCCAGTTTTTGTTCCAGCGCTTGCCTGTCCGCGATAGGCTGGCTTTGTTGCGATGCCAGTGCACTCTGACGGCTGCCCAGCGGGCGGCTATTGAAGTAGGCATCATTTTCTGCATCGCTGAGCTTTTCTATGCGGCCTTCTATACGCACCTGGCGCTCCAGGGGAATCCAGAAAAACAGCAGCGCCGCGTGCGGATTACTCTCCAGATCCTGGCCTTTGGCGCTGTCGTAATTCGTGAACCAGGAAAAGCCACGTTCATCAAATTCTTTGATAAGGACGATGCGTGAGCTGGGTTTGCCATCAGTGCTGACTGTCGAAAGTGTCATGGCATTGGGTTCTGGCACATCGGCCTTCAAGGCCTGATCGAACCAGCTGGCAAACTGACTGTAAGGTTCAGGCTTTACATCAGCTTCTGCCAGGCTGGCTTTTTTGTAGTCGGTGCGGATATCAGCTATGGACATGTATATCTTTCATATCATATTCAGAAATATTGCAGGGTGTTTGCAGCTTGTTTTATGCAGCAATGCCACGTCTTGCCTGCATGGCTGCACCCAGGGTGGCCATTTGTGCATCAGAAAACAGACGTTTTGCCATCGGGGCGATCTGTGTTTCTTCTATCTGCATGTGCTCGCCATACAGTGCTTGAAATTCTTTTACTGCGGTATCAGACAAGTGTGCTGCGCTTGCTGCGGCAATGGCAGTTAGCTGCTTTTCGAGCTGGCTCCATTGCGCGGCCATGTCTTCATGCTGACTCAGGATTTTTGGCAGCAGGGTGGCCAGCAAGCTGGCATCCTCGTCTCTGGCCGTTGCTTGCAGTTCAGGTAAGAGATTGATTTCTTCATCTTCGTGGTGCAAGGGCGCTGCTTTGATAAAATAATTCAGGACTGACTGCGCCGCCTGCTGCGCATCCTGGTCTGCGCCGTTGCTAGGCAAATGTTCCAGCAACTTGCCCATGGTCGCCAGTTGCTTGCGTATGCGGTCATGGCAATGCTTGAGAACGGCCAGGGGCTGATCAAAGCCTGGGGCGCTGTCGAATAGAGTATTCATGTTCATTTTACCTGTATTGATACGCTTATTATGCAATAGACAGGCTGGCCCTGCTTGCGTCATATCAAATTCAGGTTCACAGATTCTCAGCCATGCAGATATATTCTCCGGCAATCGGTTTGATACGGCAGTCCTGCGGGCATACAGAAATGCTCTCCTTCAAGTCTTGCAAGGCATAGCCTAGTTGCTTTAAAAATGCCGGAACCCTGTCTTGCGGCATGCCAGATAAAAAGGGCTCTGCTTTTTTCCTCAGGAAAAAGTCGATAATCTTGCTGGCTGGCCGAAAATTGGGTTGGCCGTTGGCCTGTATCTCCATCCAGGTAAAAACCAATGCTGTTTTGGTGGCTGCCATCTGCATTTGTTTCAACAAACTGGCTATATCATCGCATGTTAAATACATCAACAAGCCTTCTGCGATGAACAGGGTTTTCAGGTCAGGATTGAATGCCTTGCAGTCGCTTAATACCTCATTCAGTTTTTGCTTACCCAGTTCGGCACCTATATAGTGTATGCGCTGCGCTCCTGCGGCCGCTGCTGCCCCCGATGTTCCAGCCGCAGCGCGCTTGATGGCCTGCGTAGCCGGGTGATCGATTTCTATCAGTCTCAAGTCTGGATATGGCGTAGCAAGCTCCATGCATAAGGTATCGTAACCCGCGCCGAGCAAAACGATCTGGCGGGTACCGGCAGTGATTGCGCGGGCGACATATTCCCTGATGAGTATTTTGCGCAACACGTAGTGCTGCAAGATGCCGGGCAGGGTGATTTTTGCCGCTGCATAGGCAAGGCTGCGAAACCAGTGCCGTGCAGTCAGCCTGGACAGGCGCGGGTGGCTGACCCGTAATAAACGCTGGCCAAGCGCCGCCATGGCTGCCGGTACCAAACCTGCGTAAGCCGGATCACGCGCCAGCATCTGCACCCCAGCTGCAACGATAAGAGCGGTGTTGCTGGCCTGATCTGTTTTCATGCTGCCTGCTCCAGGTGTGTTGCAAACATGGCCGTATGATGGCGTAGCCAGGTACTCTGGAATAGCGATTCAGGATCAAGACGTTGTTTGTAAGTCAGGAAGTTTTCAAAATTTGGATAGCAATGGCGAATTTGCTCAACCGAGGCAAAGCGCCCATAGGTCAGATAAAAACTGCCATCGCGTTTGATGGCGAGATCGATCAGCCGGCGGAAAGCCGCAGCGGTTGCGGCGATACCGCTTTCTGTATGTTCAGTGTGCAGATTGAAAATCACGCAGGCATAGTCTTGTCTCGCCCATGGCAAAAAGCTTTCTGTATCGGCTTCTATCAAACGCACCGTGCCGTAAATGAGATCGACAGCATGCTGGCGAAAGTCTTGTGCGGCATCATGCATGAAGGCTGTCAGTGCAGCCCTGGGTACATATAATTCACCTATCATTTCGGAACCCTGGTGTCCGAGTAGCTCGTCTATTTTTTTGTGATAGCCGTCAAGATAGGTTGTTTGCTGCAGTCTGTCACTCCAGTAAATCTGGCCTGAGCTGGCCATATAGTGCTGGGCGTAGCAATCAAAGGCGCGGCTTTTGTCTACATGCGCGAGCATCAGTAATTGCTGCCATTGCTCATCGCTGAGCGCATGTTCTTCGCGTATGTTGCTGGCGTTTGATACCGGGCAATAACAGGAGAATACGCCGCGCTGCAAAAAGTCAGGGCTGGCTGGGTCTATGGCAAACTGGAAGTCACCGTAGACATAGCCAGCATCCATGCGTTGCTGGAAGGCTGGCTTCAATTCATCCAGCGAGATGATGCTGACATCGCGCCGCATTTTTTGTCTTTGGCTCAGGCGCAGACTGACTTTGGTGATTACCCCAAATACCCCGTAGCCACCTATTGCCAGTCTGAATAAATGGCTGTTTGTGTCGCGGTTACAGTGCTGTAATCTGCCCTGCGCATCCAGCAGACTGAAGCTCTCTACATCAGCGATAAAAGGGCGCATTTGCAAGCCCCGTCCATGCACATTCGCTGACAGGCAACCGCCTATGCTGAGGTCATCGGCACCGGTCTGTTTTTGCCGTATCGCCCACGGCTGCGCACGGTCTTTCTGGCCTGCTTCCAGATAATCAATCAGGGCTGGCCATTGTATGCCAGCCTCTACCGTGATGATTCCCAGCTCGCGGTCAAAATGGAGTACCTTGTCCATGCCACGCATGTCCAGCAAGATGGCATCTTCTGCAAACTGTTGCCCACCCATCGCATGTCTGCCTGCGCTGATGGCAATTTTCTTGCACTGGCTTTTAGCTTTCTCCAGCGTGGCGGCAAGCTGGGGGAGGCTGCTTATTTCTATGATCTCGCTGACCCTGGTCAGGTTCAGTGCGGAATGAATGTCATTGACCGTGTTTGTGGTGTGCTGCTTGTGCATGCTGTTTTCTCCTTGATAGAAGATTGCATTTTGCAATTCAAGGTATTGATATACAATCTAATAAAAATTAGTATTGAATATCGATACCATTAACCATGTCAGAAGCCACTTTGAGTTTTATGGAAAACCTTTCAACACAGAGACACAGAGGAGGCACAGAGGGGCACTGAGAAAAGCAAAGTACATACCGAGGTGAGCGCTCATGCTTTTCTCTGTGTCTCTGTGGTGAACTTTTTGTCTTGCCTTAATGCATACAATTCTATTTATCCCAAAAATGGACGCGCCATGAACCTGACTCAGCAAATCACGATTGCCCTGAAAAAACACCTGAAGCAAAAAGGCCTGACCTATGCACAACTGGCGGCACATCTGCAAATCAGTGAAGCCAGCGTGAAACGCCTGTTTTCTGAATCGACCTTCACTGTGCGCAGGCTGGAGGCGATCTGCCAGTTACTGGAGCTGGATTTCCTGGAGCTGGCCAGACTCGCACGCGGCCAGCAGGAACTCACGGGGGAATTATCTGACTTGCAAGAGCAGACCCTGGCAGACCAGCCCAGGTTGCTGGGCGTTTTTTATCTCTTGCTGAATCAGTGGCAAGTCCGTGAAATTGCCAGGCAATTTGAGATTGCAGAAACGGAGTTATTGCAGTTGTTGATGAAGCTGGAACGATTGGAATTGATAGAGCTGCATCCACATAACCGCATCAAGTTACTGACCCATACCACTCTGCAATGGCGTGAGGATGGGCCTATACGCAGAAAATACCAGTCCAAGGTTATGGAAGAATTCTTGCAGAATGATTTTCATGATGAGCAGGCGACTTTGCGTTTTGAAACGCGCGAGCTCAGTGCTGCTTCGATTGCTGTTTTACAAAGAAAAATGGCACGGCTGTTGACCGAGTTTAATGAACTGGCAGATATTGATGCCAGCTTGTCATCAGAACAAAGACAGGGCATGGCCTTGTTGATGGCGACCCGGCCCTGGGTCTTTTCTTTATTCTCTGATCTGAAGCGCAAAGCCGGGCGTTAAAGTCACGCCGGTTCTTGCATCAAGTAAAATAGCGCCTGCTTACAATGTCCAGCCTTTTGGCGCAATTTTCTTATGCAAGATGTAATAGATATCGATTTTGAACGCCGCTTTGGTGGCATTGCCCGTTTATATGGAGCGGCAGGTCTTGAGCGTTTCAAACAGGCGCATGTTTGCGTCATAGGCGTGGGCGGTGTAGGCTCATGGGTGGTAGAGGCGCTGGCACGGAGTGCCATAGGCCGCATCACCATGATAGACCTCGACAATGTGGCAGAATCGAATATCAACCGCCAGATACAGGCTAATACCGACACCGTAGGCAAAGCCAAGGTCACTGCACTGGCTGAGCGCATCGCCCTGATCAATCCCTATTGCAAGGTGAATGAGGTCGAAGACTTTGTCACACCAGACAATCTTGATGTCATGCTGGGTCAGCCAGGTTTTGATTATGTGATCGATGCGATAGACAATGTCAAAGCCAAGACCGCACTGATCGCCTATTGCCGCCAGCATGCGATACCGCTGATCACCATAGGTGCAGCAGGTGGGCAGACTGATCCCGGCAAGATAGAAATTCGTGATCTCTCACGCACCGAGCAAGAACCTTTGCTGGCACTGGTACGCAAGCGCCTGCGCCAGAACCATGGTTTCCCGCGTGGCGCAAAAAGCAAATTTGGGATTGATGCCGTGTTTTCCATGGAAGCGCTCAGCATGCCTGAGACTGCCGAGGCTTGCGAAATCAGTGCCGATGCAAGCACTAACACCAGTGCTGGTGTCACTGGCCTGAACTGTGCCGGTTTTGGCTCATCCATCGTCGTGACAGCATCCTTTGGCCTGATGGCAGCAGCCCAGGTGTTGCGCAAGCTGGCTGCACCTGTCCCACTAAATCAAGGAGAATAATTTCTATCCATGTGGAAATATTTTCGTTTGGAAACAATCGTTTATATTGTGTGGGGAAAATAGCTCAGACATTGTTGAATTACTTTTCCTGCCTTGAGTTATTGCCACTTAGCATTTAAAGTCAATTGACGGACGGCTTGCACGCTCCGTGTATCTCTATTGGTTCTGAGACATCAGACCCGATTCAAAAAGCACCGTGGTTCAGCCATGGTCTGTCACGTTCAACTCTGTGTTTGCGGAGGCAAGTATGTTTCAGGACATTCGTATCAAGACCAAGCTCATCTTCAGTTTTATCTTGCTGACCGTATTGGTGTTATCCATAGGAGCAGCCGGCTTTTTGAGTCTCAACGCCAGCAATAATTCTATTAAAACAGTTTATGACGACAGGCTGGTCGCCCTGGGCCAACTGGATGGCGTCATGCGCCTTATCATGCGCAATCAGGTCATCGTTGCCAAGGCGATGACGGACGATCCTGAAAAGGCTGCAGCGCATATAGATGCTGTTGAAAAAGGCAGGGCAGAGGCGAGCAAGATATGGGCAGAATACATGGCGACCTACCTGACATCAGAAGAAAAAGTCCTGGCTGATCAGTTTGCTGCCAAGCGCAAGCAATTTCTCGATGAAGGTTTAAATCCCGCCCTTGCAGCATTAAAGAACAAGGATATCGACGCTGCATCAAAACTCTTCCATGGCAAAGTCGATCCCTTGTTCCTGAATATGAAAGAGAATATGGATGCCCTCATACAACTGCAGTTGAATGTGGGTAAATCTGAATATGAGGCTTCGCAAAGCTTCTTCCACAGCTTCCAGGTTTACGCGACGATTTTCATCGTCTTGTCAGCCTTGTTTGCATCTGCCATGGGCATCTGGCTGATCAACAGCATTTCACGGCCTCTGAACTATGCGGTGGAAATTGCGAATAATATTGCAGCAGGTGATTTGCGCCAGGAGATCGAGGTAAGCTCCAGGGATGAGGCAGGGGAATTGCTGCAGGCCTTGTTCAATATGAACCAGAGTCTGATTGCCATCGTCAGCCAGGTAAGGACCAGCACCGATACGATTTTTACTGCATCGAATGAAATCGCTACCGGTAACCTGGATTTGTCTGAGCGCACAGAAAGCCAGGCCAGCTCACTCGAAGAAACGGCATCATCGATGGAAGAGCTGACTTCAACAGTGCAGCATAACGCCGCCAGTGCTTCGCAAGCCAATCAACTGGTGATGTCTTCATCTGACTTTGCCAGCAAGGGCGGTGATGTGGTTGGTCAAATGGTTAGTACCATGGGTGCAATCAAGGACAGTTCACGCAAGATTGTCGATATCATCGGCGTCATCGATGGCATCGCCTTCCAGACCAATATCCTCGCCTTGAATGCCGCGGTGGAAGCGGCCAGGGCTGGTGAGCAGGGGCGCGGTTTTGCTGTGGTGGCGTCTGAAGTGCGCAACCTTGCGCAAAGATCAGCCAGTGCTGCCAAAGAGATCAAGCAATTGATCGGAGACTCTGTGGCTAAAGTCGATGCCGGTACGGCACTGGTGGATGAGACCGGTGTTACCATGGACCAGATCGTGACATCCGTCAAACAGGTCGCCGAGATCATGAGTGAAATTGCCGCTGCAGGGGCGAACAAAGCCGGGGCATAGAACAGGTGAATGTGGCGATCACACAGATGGATCAGGTGACCCAGCATAATGCTGCTCTGGTGGAAGAAGCCGCTGCTGCGGCCCAAAGCCTGCTTGAGCAGGCTGATAATCTGCATCAGGTGGTCGGTGTGTTCAAGGTCGCAGGTCTGCCCGAGGGTGGTAATGTCATCAAGACCGGCAAATTCAAAAAGGCAGAAGCCGCGAACCAGAACCAGCGCAAGACTTTGCGTCTGGGCTGAATACAGGACTGAATATTTACCTTGGTGCGGACTGCAAATAAAAGAGCCTGTCTGATTTTCATCAGGCAGGCTCTTTTATTTTACGGTTTGTCTTAATTGTCGAGTTTGAAATTAAATTCGAGCAAAGTAGTCAGTGGCTTGGAAATCGGCGCGTATTTCCATTGAGACGCCGCCGCAATCACTTCCCTGTCAAAATGCTTGGGTGGATTGGCTTTGACAATTTCTACCTGAGATACCTTGCCATCCGTATCGACATGCACACGTGCACTGACTACCCCTGAGGTGATGCCCGCACGTACTGCAGTGCTAGGGTATTTGGGCTGGACGCTGGAGACGACTTTTAAAGTCAGGTTTTCAACCGGTGCCGCAACTGGTGCAGGCTTTGGTGCAGCAGCGACCACTGGCGGTGGCGTTTCTACCGGCTTGGGCGCAGCGACAGGTACCGGGGCAGGTGCGGTTGCCGTTGCTGATGCCGCTTTAGGCGCATCTTTTACCTTGGCTGCCAGGGCTTTTGCTTCTGCTGCCGCTTTTGCATCCTTGGCGTCTTTAGCCTCTTTTGCTTCTTTGGCCTCTTTAGCTTCTTTCGCCAGTTTTTCTTCTTTGGCGATTTGCGCGGCTGACTTGTTGGATGCCATATCCATCCACTTGGTCACATCGGCAGTATCAGCATGTTTGACAGGGTTTTTTACCAGGCCTGTTGGCATGGCTGTCGATGAAGGTGCCTCTGGTGCACTGGCAACAGGAGCAGGCTCCGGTGTTTTTTGGCAGGCAGTAATGAGCAAGGCACTGGATGCCAGGCTGAAAGTGAGAAATGATAACTTCCCTGTTGTTTTAGTAACTACCGTTTTCATATTACTCCAGACAAAAGACCGTTTTTAAAGCTAAAGTGAAATCAAGCAATCGGCTGTATTTCAGCGGAAAAATGCTTGCATGAAAATAGTGCATTTCAAAAAAGATGCAATAAATTAGTGCAAAATTATTTTATCTGCTGCTTAGGAAATTTTCACAAATCCGTACGGCTATCCTGCCATGGATGTAGGCACTTAGCAATATTCAAATCACAGAAGTGATTGAAATCATGAAAATTCACCGATCAAAATGGCATAAATTTCGCATATCCATGCATGATTTGTGCCAAATGCAGGCTAAATCATTTAATTGATAAGAATTGTGAAAAAAAAGCCAACTTCTATTGAAGCTGGCTTGTAGTATTGTTACGGGATTATGATGATGTTGTTTAGCGCTAAACAGGCTTTATTCAGGTCAGGATTTTCCGAACACTTCGTTCAATTGTTGGGTGACCCGGATGAAGGTCGTGCGCTTGGTCAGCTCCTTAAGTTTGTGCGCGCCCACATAAGTGCAGGCCGAGCGCACGCCACCGAGTATGTCCTGCAAGGTTGCCTCGACCGGGCCGCGGTAAGGAATCAATACTTCCTTGCCTTCTGACGCACGGTATTTGGCAACACCACCTGCGTACTTGTCCATGGCAGCGCGGCTGCTCATACCGTAAAAACGTTTGAATTGCTGACCATCGCGTTCTACCAGATCGCCGGCACATTCATCATGACCAGCCAGCATGCCACCGAGCATGATAAAGTCTGCACCGGCACCAAAAGCCTTGGCCAGATCACCTGGTACGACACAGCCACCATCGGCACAAATCTGCCCGCCCAGACCATGCGCAGCATCAGCACATTCAATCACTGCTGATAATTGCGGATAACCCACACCCGTCATCTTGCGTGTCGTACAAACTGAGCCCGGGCCTATGCCCACCTTGACGATGTCGGCACCGGCCAGTATCAGTTCTTCAGTAATGTCACCGGTCACCACATTGCCTGCCATGATGGTCAGGTGCGGATAAGTGGTGCGCACTTTTTTGACGAAATTGATAAAGCCTTCGGTATAACCATTCGCCACGTCTATGCAGACGTATTCTATGGCGTTCTGGGCGCGCGCCATGACGGCCGAGAATTTCTCGAAATCTGACTGAGTAATACCCATCGAATAAAAGGCCGTGGATTTCTTTTGCAAGGCAGAGAAATAGGCAACCAGTGCATCTTCATCATAGTGCTTGTGCAGGGCAACCGATAATTGATGCGGGTCCAGTGCGGCGGCCATTTCCATGGTGCCGGTAGAATCCATGTTCGCAGCAATGATGGGAATGCCGTGATAAGTCTTGCGGGAGTGATGAAAAACGAATTCGCGTTCCAGATTGACCTGCGAACGGGAGGTGAGGGTGGAACGCTTGGGACGTATCAAAACGTCCTTGAAATCCAGCCTGAGGGTTTCTTCTATATGCATGACGACTCCAGTATGCGCCTGGCGGACGCGGGAAATCACGACCAGACGCAGTGATGCCATCAAGTCGTTGAGCCGTACTTGAGTATAGTGCAAAATTTTTCCCCGGCTTGATCTGATTATTAAATGAAGTTTATAAGCCAGCGCATATACTGTTGCACCAAAAGCATGCTTAATGCTTTCAGCGACAATTAGTGGCATACCCCCTTGCCTTTATCGGCAAAATCATGGCCTGGAACTGGCATAAATTCCCATTCGTAAGACTTGTCGTGCAAAGTCAGTTTCAGTACGCCATGGGTGGAGTTGTCTCGTATCTCCGTCCCCCCTTTGGGTAAAAACATCGGTGTCAGTTTAGCCCCGCCAGTACCGACCACAAAACTGCGTATGCCATTCTTGTCGTCCCTGTCGCCATTCGCATCCAGTGGCGCAAAACGCTCGTAATCATGATCATGCGAAGTCAGGACCAGATCTGCCTTGGCTGCTACCAGCATGGCCCAGGTTTCCTGCATGTTCTTATTATTGCCATGGCCGCCTGAGCTATATACAGGGTGATGCCAGAAAGCCAGGGTGCAGTTTTGTTTGTTGCTGGCCAGCTCTTCTTTCAACCATGTCATCTGCACTTGCATCTGGCTGGGGTCGAGATTGCTGTTGAGCGAGAGCACCAGCCACTTGCCCAATTGCGTTGAATAGTAGCCGCGCCTGTCAGGCCCGGCCAGTTCTCCAAAGTAATTGTAATAACCCAGGGCCTTGGGCATACCGTAATCATGGTTGCCCGGTGAAGGCAGGGTTTTATCCTTGAAGCGTCCCCAGGTGGGCTCATAGCATTTGGTGAATTCTTCTGGCTTGCCTACCGGGTAGGTATTGTCACCGAGGGTAATGGCTCGTGCTGTATTGTCTTTGGCCAGGCCGGCGGCTATCAGCTCTGCGGTTCTGGCTGCCATGCTTTCTGCAGGAGGTTGCTTGCGGCAATCGGCAATGTCCCCAGCCACATAGACCGTTGTGCTGACAGTTTTTTCTACAGGTTTTTTGCCAGGTTTCCTGGTTTTATCTGTGGCCTGTGCTGACAGGATAAACAGGGTGGAGAGAGCAATAAGCAGGCGGGAAATACGCATGGATTTTTCTTATGAAACTTGGTAAGCAGGAACAGGCGCGTATTTTACCTGTTCCTGACAATTGCATACTACAGCTTTGCATGCCGCAGGCGTAAGGCATTGCTGATGACGGAAACCGAGCTCAGGCTCATCGCCGCACTGGCTATCATGGGGCTCAGTAAAATCCCGAACCATGGATACAGCAAGCCTGCGGCAATGGGCACGCCGACAAAATTGTAGGCAAAGGCAAAGAACAGGTTTTGTCTGATGTTTTTCATGGCCTGTTTGCTCAGGGCGCGGGCTTTTACTATGCCGCGCAAATCACCTTTAACCAGCACCACATGGGCGCTGTGCATGGCAACATCGGTGCCGCTACCCATGGCGATACCGACATCAGCCTGCGCCAGTGCAGGTGCATCATTGATGCCATCGCCTGCCATGGCAACTGCGTGACCCTGTTCCTGCAATTCCAGCACGATGCGGAACTTGTCGGCTGGCAGCAAGTCTGCCCGCACATCATCGAGTCCCAGTTGTTTCGCCACTGCCTGGGCAGTCCTGGCGTTATCACCCGTGAGCACGATGATGTGTATGCCCTGCTGCTGCAATTGAGTGATGGCCTCTTTGCTGTTACTCTTGATTTTGTCTGCGACACTGAGTATGGCCACGGCTTTTTGTGCTACCACCAGCAGCATGACGGTATGTCCCTGCGCCTGCAGATCACTGATTTGCGATTCAAAGCCTGGCAGCTCTATGGCATGTTCTTTCAACAGTGCAGGGTTGCCCAGCAAGACCGTCTTGCCATCTACTGTGGCGCTGACACCCTTGCCTGTGATGGACGTAAAATTGCTGATGGCAATGGACTTTGCACCGCGAGACTCTGCATAGTTGACGATGGCATGGGCCACCGGGTGTTCACTGCGTTGTTCCAGCGCCATGGCGAGCGCCAGCAAGTCTGTTTCTGATTCGCCGCTGGCGACGCTGAAGTGTTGCAGTGTGGGTTTGCCTTCTGTCAGCGTGCCGGTTTTGTCTATCAGCAGGGTGTCTATTTTCTCCAGCCTCTCCAGTGCCTCTGCATCCTTGATCAGCACACCATCACGGGCACCACGGCCTATACCTACTGTGACCGATATCGGCGTGGCCAGTCCAAGTGCGCAAGGACAGGCAATAATCAACACTGATACTGCAGCCATCAAACCATTCGCCATCCCCGGCGCTGGCCCCCATACTGTCCATGCGATGAAGGCCAGCACGGCAGCGGCAATCACACCCGGCACAAACCAGCCAGATACCTGATCCGCCAGCTTCTGGATAGGTGCGCGGGAACGTCCGGCCTGGTTCACCAGATTGATGATGCTGGCGAGCAGGGTATCCTTGCCTATGCGTTCAGCCCGCATGCTGAAGCTGCCTTGCTGGTTGATGGTACCAGCACTGACTCTGTCGCCAGCCTGTTTGCTGACGGGCAGTGGTTCACCTGTCAGCATGGCTTCATCGACATTGCTATGACCATCCAGTACGACACCATCAACAGGGATATGTGCGCCTGGCTTGATGCGCAAGTTGTCGCCAGTCTGTACTTCATCAAGAGCAATTTCTTTTTCGCTGCCATCAGCAGCAATGCGTATCGCCGTTGCAGGTGTCAAACCCAATAATGCCTTGATCGCTGCATTGGTTTGCGAGCGTGCCCGTAATTCCAGCACCTGTCCCAGCAATACCAAGGTAATGATGACGGCTGCGGCTTCAAAATACAGCGGTGCCATACCACCCATCTTGAAGGCTGCAGGCAGTGTATCTGGCAGCAACAAAGCCACCAGACTGAACAGATAGGCAGCGGCTGTGCCCACACCTATGAGACTGAACATATTCAGATGCATGGTTTTGAAGGACGCCAGCGCACGCTCAAAAAATGGCAGGCCAGCCCATAGCACCACAGGTGTCGCCAGGATGAATTGCAGCCAGTTGAACACCGTCATGCCCAGCAGGTGATGAAACGACACGCCAGGCAGCATGTCACCCATGGTCATGATCAGCAGCGGCAAACTCAACACCAGACTGAACTTGAAGCGCCGCGACATGTCATCGAGTTCACTGGTATCTTCTTCTGCCGAGGCTTCCTTGGGTTCCAGCGCCATGCCGCAAAGCGGGCAGGTACCGGGACCTACCTGTTCTATTTCCAGGTGCATGGGGCAGGTGAAAATCGCATCCTTGGCGACGGGCTTAGGTGCGGGGCGTTTGGCCGGGTCCAGCCAGGCGGCAGGATCTTTGCGAAATTTTTCCAGGCAGGCATTACAACAAAAATAATAAGGCTGCCCATTATGCACAAACTGGTGCTGGCTTTGCCCGTTGACACGCATGCCACAGACCGGGTCTTTGTGCTCACCCTGTGCATCGCTTTGCATGGCATCTGTACTCGCAGCATTGACACTGCCCAGTCCTATGACCTTCTTGGCCTTCACATAATTCTCAGGCGCAGCATTGAACTTGCTGACGCAGGAAGTGCTGCAGAAATAATAGGCAGTGCCCTGGAAGCGCGCCGTTTTTTCCGGGTTTTTACTGACCTGCATGCCGCACACCGGGTCGGTATATTTTTTTTCCTGGGTTGCGGCTGGCTGTTCATCATGCTTGTGCCCACAGCAACTGCCGCCATGCTGGTGGGTGGATTGGTCCTGGGTCATTTGCTATGCTCCCGTACAGATAAAATGATATTGCCTTATCATAGACTCCGTACCCAAGAACAGAGTCAAGGATTATTTAAGGATGTCTGATGCAGATCAATATACGATAGGGCAGTTAGCCAAGGCCGCAGGCGTGGGCGTGGAAACCATACGTTACTATCAGCGCCGCGAATTGCTGCCAGTCCCCGAAGTGGCAAGCGGTTTCAGAACCTACCCGGCCAGCCTGGCAGAGCGCATACGCTTTATCAAAAGGGCGCAGGAACTGGGTTTCAGCCTGGATGAAATCGCCAATTTGCTGATGCTCGAAGATGGTAATGACAGACAAGCCATACGAGACGTTGCGCAAGAACGCTTGTTACAGGTAAAGGCCAAGCTGGCTGACCTGCTCAGGATGGAAGACATGCTGACTGAACTGATACATCAATGCGCATCATCAACTGAACAGGCGCAGTGCCCTATTATCCATGCGCTGGCAAGTGATAAGCTGGCAGACGGAAAAGCCTGCCAGCATTGAGATAGAGGGGCTGGGGGCGGGTTTGATTATTCTCCGCTGGCGACCCAGTCCGGTTGCTCGGTCAGTACATAATGGATCAGGGCATCGACGACCAGCGGGTCAAACTGCGTGCCGCTCCTGGATTTGATATAGGCAATGGTGTCTTCGAGTGACCACGGTTCCTTGTAGGGGCGGCGGTGCAGCAGGGCATCAAACACATCGACTACGGCAACTATGCGTGCCGACAGGGGGATTTCTTCCCCCTTGAGTTTACGCGGATAACCCTGGCCATCAAAATGTTCATGATGGCTGCCTGCAATCTGCGAGCCATAAGTGAGATAGCTGACGCCGTCAACCATGGTGGCAGCGCGCGCCAATACGGTTTCACCTGCCAATGCGTGGTATTCCATGATTACACGTTCATGCTTGTCGTGTCCACCCGCTTTGAGCAGGACAGCATCTGGCGTCGCTACCTTGCCCACATCATGCAAGATGCTGGCGATGCCCACCATTTCCATGAATTGCGGCGTCAGGTCATCCGCAAAATTATTGCGCCGTTTGAGTTCACTGGCGATCGCATTGGTCAGCCTGCAAACTCGCTGTACATGGCCACCAGTATCGGTGTCACGAGATTCTGCCAGATCGGTCAGGGCAACCACCGAGGCTTCCTGGGCTTTTTGCAATTGCTCGTTGAGGTAGCGGTTGTCAAAGGCCGCAGCGATGCGGTCGCAGAATAATTCCAGCAAATCGCGCTGCATCTGCCCCAGCGGCCAGGGCGGTGTCACCAATATGGCAAATTCATGGCCTTGCCGGGTGTGGATGAACAAGACATCGGCAGGGTGCTGGAACTGACTTTTCTTTTCGTTGAAGGCTTTTTCTACGATGGCTGTCCATTCGCAATCCTGTGGCAGTTTATCCAGCCCTGAGAAATCACTATAAGTACCAGTCGCCGCAATGATGCTGGCTTGCAAGCCACCGCCAGGATTACCAAGCGGGTTGCGTGAAAGGCATAAAACACCATCAGCACCGACATCCAGTATGGCACCTA
The DNA here is from genome assembly GCF_009937955.1 of Undibacterium sp. KW1. Classification (NCBI taxonomy): domain Bacteria; kingdom Pseudomonadati; phylum Pseudomonadota; class Betaproteobacteria; order Burkholderiales; family Oxalobacteraceae; genus Undibacterium; species Undibacterium sp. KW1. The sequence continues at coordinate 1,401,127 of NZ_AP018439.1, forward strand.
TCTGGTTCAGCACACCACTGGCAAATTCTTTCAAGGACTTCAACTCATACAAATTGGCAGATGCTTGCAGTATGCGTGTCAACCCTATGCGGCTACGTTCTATCGACAACAAGCCTTCATAGGCGCGCAATGAGGCTATTACCGTGGTGAACAGGCGCTGGGTAGTCAGCTCGGTCTTGGTTTTATAGTCATTGATATCGTAATCGACGATGACACTTTTCTCGGGAGCCTGGCCCGGTTGGCCGGTGCGCAGGACGATGCGCACCAGTTGATTTTTGAGTTCTTCGCGTATGCGTTTGACGAGGCGCAAACCGGCGTCATCGGTTTCCATGACAACATCGAGTAAGATCAGGTTGATGTCGTTTTCTCTGCTCAGAATGTTAAAGGCTTCGGATGCGCTATGGGCTGACAATATGTCCAGCGGACGCCCTTTGAAAACGATATTGGAGAGGGCCAGACGGGTAACGGCGTGAATGTCTTCTTCATCGTCGACGATGAGTAGCCGCCAGGGGTGTGATTCAAATGAAGAGTTCAGTTGATCCTGTGACTTGTCATTACTCTCGTCTTCGATGATCCAGTCTTCGTCAGATCCCTGTTCGTGATTCATGCATTCCCCCGATCATTTGCATTGCAACATGATTTTTGGAAAATCAATCGAAATGAGTTTTGGTATCCTCAGAATTTATTATGCCAGCATTTTCCCTTCAATGCCTTCAGGCATTATTTTATTTCCGTGGTATTTGACAGACATTTACATTACCTCAAATCCAAGGGCAACTAGACGGGGGCTGCGGCCTGCAGGTGTAGTCGATGCAATACCATATCCACTATCAATGTCTCGGCTTCTTCAAAGTCATTGTTATTTAATGGACTATGACCCAGCACCAGGCTCATTTGTGCTGCAAAGTCAGCATACGACTGCGTCATCGCCCAGATTGAGAACAACAAATGTGTCGTGTTAACAGCAGCGATTTTGCCAGCCGCCATCCAGGCTTCAAAAACGGCTATATCTTTTTGCAAGAGCGGCAGGATTTTATTGCGCATGGTCTCGGCATACACAGGTGCCCCGCTGATGACTTCCATTGCATACACGCGTGACCCCTGCGGTTGTTCGCGCGAGAAGCGCAGCTTGGCGCGTATGTAGTTTCCCAGTAATGTCGCCGGGTCTTGTCCAGGGTCGGCCAGTATGTTCATGCGCTCCAGCCATTGATCCAGCACCTGATCCAGTACCTTTTCATACAGGATTTGCTTGGTAGGAAAGTAGTACAGCAAATTCTGTTTCGACAGGCCAGCCCGTTCGGCTATCGATGCCAGCGCCGTGCCTGCATAACCAGCCTCGGCAAATACCTCCACCGCCGCCTGCATGATGCGTGCTTGCAGCGCATCGCGTGAGCGCGTGAGTTTGTCCGGCGCTCTATCCATGGCGCTGCTTCATCAAAAAGGCTTTCAATGCTTCATCACCGCTGTAAGCGATATTGAAGCGGAACCATGGGTGCTCGCTGGTGCGCAGGCTGAAGAATTCGTCCGGTGCCAGCAAGATGCCTTCCTGCAAAGCCTGCCGTGAAATCTCGCTGGCACTCGCCTTGCTATCTTTCCAGCCTGCACTGATGAACATGCCACCGCGTGGTTCTGCCAGTGGGGTCAGACCTGCGGCCAATAACAAATCCATGCTGGCATTGCGTGAAGTTTCCAACTGGCGTTTAAGCTTTTCCAGCATGCGGCGGTACAGACGCGAGCTGATCGCGTGTAGCACCGCACGTTCATTGATTTCAGATGTGGTCAAACCAGCCAGCATCTTCACCCTCAGCAGTTCACCTATCAGCGAATGCGATGCACAGACTGAGCCTACGCGCAGGGTAGGGGAGAGCGTCTTGGAAAAACTGCCTACCCGTATCACACGGCGCAAACCATCCATCGCTGCCAGCGAGGGTTCAGGGCGCGGGCATAGTTCACGATAGATATCATCTTCGACTAGCCAGAAGTCAAACTGTTCTGCCAAAGCCAGCAGGCGGTGCGCCTGCGCCTGGGAGAGGCTGGTGCCCAGCGGGTTTTGCAAGACTGTATTCACAAACATCAGCTTGGGCTGGTGCAGCAGGGCCTTTTCCATCAGGCTGTCGAGGTTCAGGCCTTTTTCATCGCGGGCTATGCCTATCGGTATGCAGCCGTGATGGCGTATCAGGGATAGCAGATTGCTATAACCGGGGTCTTCTACCAGCACAGTATCGCCGGGTTTACATAGCGTGCGCAGGATAAGGTCAAAGCCATGGGTAGCGCCATGGGTCAGCAAAATCTGTTCAGAATCAACACTGAACAATTCCTGCGACAGGCTGCTGGCCAGGTGCTGGCGCAGGCTGGGGAAACCCAGGGGATTGCCATAACCACGCAGGCGCTGGGTAGGGATGCGCATCGATTGCTTCAGGGCATCCAGCAAAATATCATCGCCATACCACTCTGGCGGCAACCAGCCAGAACCCACGGGCAGGGCGCTGGATACGCCAGAATACAAGTCGGGGCTTAAGGCATCCAGCGCGCTGGGTATGACGGCTTGCGCCATGGGCTGCGGTGTACAGGCCGGTTTGGTGACAAAATAACCAGAGCCACGTCGTGAACTCAGCAATCCCAGGGTGATCAGGCGCTCATAAGATTCCACAACTGTAAAGGTGCTGACCGCATTGCATTTGGCGAATTGCCGCACCGATGGCATCTTGCTGCCCTGCGCCAGGTCGTTCTGGCGCACCAGACGGCTTACTTCCTGCACGATCTGCTCTACCAGGCTGGCCTGGCGACTACGCTCCAGCGACAGTTGCGGCCAGATCGGACTTTGCTCTACTACCTGCTGTTCTTTTACGGCGTCCATGCTTGCTCCTTGCTGAACATAAATTGTGCAAACGCACGTAACTGTTATGTTCTGGCTACCAATACGGTTGGATGAAATTAAACTGGCTGTATATGTCATTACTGCATATGCTTATTTAGCATTTCAGCATATTTTTACCACTTGGTAAATTGTTTTCAGTGTCAAGGAGAAGCCCATGCTCAGCAAACAACAACTCAATTCCTACTGGATGCCTTTCACGGCCAACCGTGACTATAAAGAGGCGCCGCGCCTGGTGGCCTCTGCCTCTGGCATGTACTACCGCGACCAGAATGGCCGCGAGATACTCGACGGCACGGCTGGCCTGTGGTGCGTGCCGCTGGGACATTCCCACCCGACAGTGGTGAAAGCGGTACAGGAGTCGGTAGCGACCCTGGATTACGCACCCGCCTTCCAGATCGGTCACCCGCAAGCGTTTGAGCTGGCAGAACAGTTGATAGCCTACAGTGGCAACAGATTTGGCCAGGTGTTCTATACAAACTCTGGCTCAGAAGCTGTTGATACTGCCATGAAAATGGTGCTGGCCTACCACCGCAGCCGTGGCGAAGCCCAGCGTACCCGATTTATCAGCCGCGAACGTGGCTACCATGGGGTAGGTTTCGGCGGTATGTCGCTCGGCGGCTTGCCAGCCAACCGCAAACAGTTTGGCACCTTGCTGGCGGGCGTTGATTACCTGCCGCACACCCATAACCTGGAAAAAAATGCCTTTACCCGTGGCCTGCCAGAATACGGCACCCACCTGGCCGATGAACTTGAGCGAATTATTGCGTTGCATGACATCTCCACCATTGCAGCCGTCATCGTTGAACCGCTGGCTGGTTCTGCTGGCGTCATCCTGCCATCAAAAGGTTACCTGAAACGCCTGCGTGAACTGTGCGACAAGCATGGCATCCTGCTGATATTTGATGAAGTCATCACTGGCTTTGGCCGTATGGCAACGCCGTTTGCATCTGACTTTTTTGATGTCACACCTGACCTGATGACCACAGCCAAGGGCCTGACCAATGGTGTCGTGCCTATGGGCGCGGTGTTCAGCCATCAAAAGATTTACGACGCCTTGATGGAAGGCCCGGCTGGCATAGAACTGTTCCACGGTTACACCTATTCTGGCCACCCACTGGCGGTTGCAGCTGGCCTCGCATCGCTGAAAGTCTTCAAGGAAGAAGAGATACTGGAACATGCACAAAGCATGACGGCCTATTGGGAAGATGGCCTGCATTCCCTGAAAGGCTTACCGCACGTCATAGACTTGCGCAACGTCGGCCTGATCGGTGCGATAGAGCTGGAATCCATGCCAGGCAAAGTCGGCGCACGCGCCATGGCCGCCTACAAGAAAGCCTTTGCTGAAGGTGTACTGGTGCGCACCACAGGCGACATCATCGCCATGTCACCTCCATTGATACTGGAGAAAAAACACGTAGACCAGCTGTTCGGCAAACTGCACGACATTCTGAAACACCTCGATTAATCCGGCGGGCATCATGACCACATATCAAGTCAATCATTACATCAACGGCGAACTGCATCAAAGCCTGCAGCCACGTTTTGCCGATATCTATAATCCTGCGCTCGGTTCAGTCCAGGGACAGGTAGCGCTGGGCAGCGAGCAGGACGTCAACCTGGCAGTCACCGCAGCGGCGAAAGCTTTTCCTGCATGGTCCAACACCCCAGCCCTGTCTCGCGCCCGCGTACTCATGGCTTACCTGAACCTGCTGCAACAGCACACCGATGAATTTGCCAATCTGCTGACCAAGGAACATGGCAAGACCCTGGCCGATGCCAAGGGCGAAGTCGCACGCGGCATAGAAGTGGTGGAATTTGCCATAGGCATCCCACAACTGTTGAAGGGTGAATATTCAGAACAGATCGCACGTGGCATTGATGCCTGCAGCATGCGTCAGCCGCTGGGTGTCGTTGCTGGTATCACGCCATTCAACTTCCCCGTCATGGTGCCGATGTGGATGTTCCCTATCGCTATCGCCTGCGGCAATACCTTTATTCTGAAACCGTCCGAGCGCGACCCATCTGCATCCCTGCTGCATGCAAAACTGCTCAAGCAGGCAGGTTTGCCAGACGGCGTTTTCAATGTCGTACAAGGTGATAAAACCGTCGTTGATGCACTGCTTGATCATCCAGAAGTGCAGGCCATCAGTTTCGTTGGTTCAACCCCGATTGCGCAGGCAATCTACGCACGCGGTTGCGCCAATGGCAAACGCGTGCAGGCACTCGGTGGCGCAAAAAATCACATGGTTGTCATGCCTGATGCTGATCTGGACATGGCAGTCGATGCACTCATGGGCGCAGCCTATGGTTCTGCCGGTGAACGCTGCATGGCAATCTCGGTCGCAGTTGCCGTTGGTTCTGCTGCCGATGCTTTGGTCGATGCCATGGCTGCCCGTGTCAAATCTCTCAAGATCAATAACGGCCTGGTGCCTGATGCAGAAATGGGCCCGGTCATTACACATGCAGCCAAGGAACGCATAGAAAGCCTGATCGGCGAAGGCGTGGCAGAAGGTGCAAAACTTGTTGTCGATGGCCGCAACTTTAAAGTACCCGGACATGAACAAGGCTTCTTCTGCGGTGGCAGCCTGTTTGATCATGTGACACCAGAAATGACCGTCTATAAGCAAGAGATTTTTGGCCCGGTATTGTGCGTAGTACGCGTACCAGACATGGAAGCAGCAGCAGACCTCATCAACAAGCATGAATACGGTAATGGCGTTGCCGTATTCACTCGCGATGGTGGCACTGCGCGTGAGTTCGTACGCATGATACAGGTCGGCATGGTCGGAGTGAATGTACCCTTGCCTGTACCTATGGCCTTCCATAGTTTTGGTGGCTGGAAACGCAGCCTGTTTGGCGATCATCACATCTACGGCCCTGAAGGTGTACGCTTTTATACGCGTGTGAAAGCAGTCATGCAGCGCTGGCCAGACAGCATTTCCAAGGGAGCAGAGTTTTCATTCCCTCAAAATAAATAATCGCTGTCACGAAACTTGCTTTTAGAAAAAAGTTAGTAAACCGAGATTGATTGGAGCCACCATGTTGGAAGCCCTTAAGCATTTACCCCAGGCAGAAGAAAGTCAGGAAACGCTGCGTTCGCATTTCACTGATTTGAATCCGGCACTGAACAAGCGCCAGGCAGCGATAGAAAGTGACCGCTGCCTCTATTGTTACGACGCTCCCTGCACACGCATCTGCCCATCAGAGATTGATGTGCCCAGCTTTATCCAGAATATTGCTGTCGGCAATATCAATGGCGCAGCCAAGGTCATCCTCGATCAAAACATACTCGGTGCAAGCTGCTCACGCGTTTGCCCGACCGAGATTTTGTGTGAGCATGCTTGCGTGCGCAATCATGATGCAGAAGGTGCACCAGTCAAGATCGGTCTGCTGCAACGCTTTGCGCTCGATAATGCAAAATTCGAACAGCATCCTTTCCAGCGCGCAGCCAGCACCGGTAAAAAAATTGCTGTCGTTGGTGGTGGGCCAGCAGGTTTATCCTGTGCGCACAGGCTGGCAACTCTGGGCCATGATGTCGTGATTTTTGAAGCCAAACAAAAGTCCGGTGGCCTCAATGAATACGGGATCGCCAAGTACAAACTGACAGAAGACAGTGCGCAGCGCGAGGTAGAATTCCTGCTGCAAATTGGCGGTGTCACCGTCAAGCATGAGCAGGTACTGGGCAAGAACCTGCACCTGGCAGATTTGCGCCGTGATTATGATGCTGTCTTCCTTGGCCTGGGCCTGAGTGCCAGCCGCCAGTTGGGCCTCACAGGTGAAGATGCTCCCGGCCTGATGGCAGCGGTCGATTACATCGCCGAACTGCGCCAGGCAGAAGACCTGACTAAATTACCTGTGCCCAAGCAATGCGTGGTCATCGGTGCTGGTAATACTGCGATTGATATGGCAGTGCAAATCGCCCGACTTGGTGCGGAACAAGTCACGTTGGTGTATCGCCGTGGTGCAGAACACATGTCGGCTACCCACCATGAACAAGACATCGCCAAAGCCAACCAGGTGCGCATCGTCACCTGGGCGCAGCCGCAAGAAATCTTGCGTGATGCAGAAGGCAAGGTTAGCGGCATGCGCTTTGCACGTACCAAAGAAGTCGGCGGCAAATTGCAAACCAGCGGCGCAACGATCGACATCCCCGCACAAGCCGTCTTCAAGGCCATAGGTCAATGCATGGACAGCAGCAGCTTGTCAGATGATCTGGCAAAAGACCTGCAAAAGCAGAATGACAAAATCCATGTGGATGCGCATTACCGCACCAGTGTATCCGGCATTTATGCTGGCGGCGATTGTATCGCTGACGGGCAGGATTTGACCGTACAGGCAGTTCAACATGGCAAGCTGGCAGCGCTGGCGATTGATAATGATTTGAAAGCGAAGGTGTAATATGGCTGATCTCTCGATTAACTTTGCCGGCATCAAGGCACCCAATCCTTTCTGGCTGGCCTCTGCACCACCGACTGACAAGGCTTATAACGTTATCCGCGCTTTTGAAGCAGGCTGGGGCGGCGTCGTCTGGAAAACCTTGGGTGAAGACCCACCACCGGTCAACGTCTCTTCGCGTTACTCTGCCCACTTCGGCAAGAACCGCGAAGTCATCGGCTTTAACAACATAGAATTGATCACCGACCGCAGCCTGGAAATCAACCTGCGCGAAATCACCCAGGTCAAAAAAGACTGGCCAGACCGCGCCATGATCGTGTCCCTGATGTACCCCTGCGAAGAAGAAAGCTGGGCACGCATCCTGCCACTGGTAGAGGCTACAGGCGCAGACGGCATAGAACTCAACTTCGGCTGCCCGCACGGCATGCCAGAACGCGGCATGGGCGCAGCCGTAGGCCAGGTGCCAGAATACGTGGAGATGATCACGCGCTGGTGCAAGAAGTATTGCTCATTGCCTGTCATCGTCAAACTCACACCCAACATCACTGACGTGCGCGTACCAGCCCGTGCTGCCTTCAATGGCGGTGCAGATGCGGTATCCCTGATCAACACCATCAACTCCATCACGTCCATTGATCTCGACCAGATGATTGCCCGCCCCATCGTCGGCACCCAAAGCACGCATGGCGGTTACTGCGGCAGCGCCGTCAAGCCAATTGCTTTGAACATGGTGGCAGAAATAGCGCGTGACCCGGCCACCAAGGGCCTACCCATCTCAGGCATAGGCGGCATAGGCAACTGGCGCGATGCAGCAGAATTTCTGGCGCTGGGTGCAGGCTCGGTGCAGGTCTGTACTGCCGCCATGTTGCATGGCTTCCGCATCGTCAAGGAAATGACAGATGGCCTGTCCCGCTGGATGGATGAAAAAGGTTATGAACGCATCAGTGACTTTGCCGGTAAAGCCGTCGCCAATACGACAGACTGGAAATACCTGGACATGAACTATGCCGTCATTGCCGAGATCGACCAGGACAAATGCATACAATGTGGCCGCTGCTACATCGCCTGCGAAGACACCTCGCACCAGTCGATTGCGCAACTGATCGCCGACAATGGCACCCGCAAATACGAAGTCATCAAGGAAGAATGCGTAGGCTGCAACCTCTGCCAGATCACCTGCCCGGTAGAGCAGTGCATCACCATGGTGCCCCAGGCGACAGGCAAGCCATATATGAACTGGACGCAAGACCCGCGTAACCCGCGTGCAGTGTTGAAATAATTGCTTGTACTTGCTGAATAGTGAGCGTATAAATTCTGCATGGGGAAGATTCAAAACCTTTTGAAAACCACTAATCACAGAGACACCGAGACACAGAGAAAGGCAAGAGAAATTCCTTGTTTTTCTCATGATGTTCTCTGTGTCTCTGTGCCTCTGTGTTGAGAGGTCTTTACTAAGCCCATCCATGGAATAAAGCTTGCTAAGAACATAGGCGTCATTGAGCGTTTCACATTCAACACCTGGAGAAGAGTATATGCAGACACAAAGCGGGCAACTTTGGAATGAAGATTTAGCACCTACTTCAGAAGCGCAGCGTACCTGGCGCTGGTATCACTTTGCCGCTTTGTGGGTGGGTATGGTCATGTGTATCCCGGCCTATACCCTGGCAGCCAGCCTCATTGAAGGTGGCATGTCGGGTTACCAGGCGGTGGTGACCGTGTTTATTGCCAATGCCATCGTACTCGTCCCCATGTTGCTGATAGGCCATGCTGGTGCCAAATACGGCATCCCTTATGCGGTGCTGGCACGCACTTCCTTTGGCGTACGCGGTGCCCGTTTGCCTGCCCTGATGCGTGCCATCGTCGCCTGTGGCTGGTATGGCATACAAACCTGGTTTGGCGGACAAATGATTTATACCCTGGGTGGGGTATTGATTGGTCATCCTCTCGGCGGTGACAATATTGCCGGCCTGGGCATTAATGCCGCGCAACTGGTTTGTTTCCTGATTTTCTGGGCCATACAGTTCTGGTATATCTTCCACGGCATGGAGTCCATACGCAAGCTGGAAACTTATACCGCACCACTTAAAATCATCATCTGTTTCGTCTTGCTGGGTTGGGTCTATAACAAGGCTGGCGGTTTTGGCCCCATCCTCGATCAGCCATCCCAATTTGTTGAAGGTGGAAAAAAAGCCGGGCAATTCTGGAGTACCTTCTGGCCCTCATTGACAGCCATGGTCGGCTTCTGGGCTACTCTCGCGTTGAATATCCCAGACTTTACCCGCTTCGCCAAATCGCAAAAAGACCAGATCCTCGGACAGACCATAGGCTTGCCTGCACCTATGGGCTTGCTGGCACTGCTGGCCGTGATCGTCACCTCTGCCACAGTAGTCTTGTACGGCAAAGCCCTGTGGGACCCGGTAGACCTCGCAAGCCGCATGACGGGCATTGCCGTTCTGATCGCCTTGCTGGTTTTGCTGATAGACACGGTATCCGTCAACCTGGCCGCCAACCTCGTTGGCCCCGCTTATGATTTCTCGGCACTGAACCCCAAGCTTATTTCATATAAAACAGGTGGCTATATCACCGCATCCATCGCCCTCATCATGATGCCTTGGAAGATTTTGGAATCTACCCAGGGTTATATCTTCACCTGGCTGATTGGCTATTCCGCCTTGCTAGGCCCCATAGCCGGTATTTTGATTATCGATTATTACTTCATCCGCAAGACAGAAATTGATGTCGCAGCCCTGTACCAGGATGAAGGCAAGTACAGCTATAAAAATGGCTGGAACATGGCCGCCGTGATCGCCTTTGTGATCGGCGTCTTGCCAAATATCCCGGGTTTTTTGAACGCGGCTTTCCCGGCCAGCTTCCCGGCTATTCCAGAAGTATTGAAGACCATCTACACCTACGCCTGGTTCGTCGGCCTTGCCTTGTCCGGTGTGGTGTATATGGGTTTGATGAGTGGTAAGAAGGTTTGAATGTGCAAAATTACGAGGTAGGTTGCAATAACGTAGGTTGGGCAACGCTTTATCTACCCAACACTGGGCCTCAATTAACGTATACGTTTTTGAAGGCCGAGTGTTGGGCTGATAACCCGTAGCCCAACCTACGATACGCGGCCCAATCACGAGAAACCAATGCCCACTATCTCGCACACCCAATGAATTAATGAAGGAACTGCCATGACCATCCTGATACGCGGCGGCACTGTCGTCAACGCAGACCGCGAATTTAAAGCCGATGTCCTCTGCGACAACGGCAAGATCATCGCCGTAGGCGACAACCTCGACGCACCTGCTGGCGCCGAAATCATAGACGCCGGCGGCCTCTACGTCATGCCCGGTGGCATAGACCCGCATACGCACATGCAATTGCCCTTCATGGGCACGGTCACGCAAGACGATTTCTTTACCGGAACTGCTGCTGGCCTGGCGGGTGGCACGACCAGCATCATCGATTTCGTCATCCCCAATCCGCAACAAAGTTTGATGGAAGCCTTCAACACCTGGAGCGGCTGGGCAGAAAAATCTGCCGGTGATTATTCCTTCCACGTTGCCGTTACCTGGTGGGATGACACCGTTCACGCTGACATGGGCAAGCTCGTCAATGAACATGGCGTCAACAGCTTCAAGCATTTCATGGCCTATAAAAATGCCATCATGGCCGATGACGAGATTCTGGTAAAAAGTTTTACCCGCGCGCTGGAACTCGGTGCCATACCTACCGTGCATGCAGAAAATGGCGAACTCGTCTATGTATTGCAGCAAGAGCTCATGAAAAAAGGCATGACAGGCCCACAGTCCCACCCCTGTCACGCCCACCCATGGTAGAAGGCGAAGCCGCACAGCGCGCCATCGCCATTGCCAATGTACTTAATACGCCGCTGTACATCGTCCATGTATCCTGCCAGGAATCACTCGATGCCATCACCCGCGCCCGTGCCCACGGCCAGCGCGTGTTTGGTGAAGTGCTGGCAGGCCATCTCGTAGTCGATGACAGCGTCTACAAGAACCCGGACTTTGCCCAGTCCGCAGGTCATGTCATGAGCCCGCCTTTCCGCAGCAGCCATCACCAAGAGGCGCTGTGGCAAGGCCTGCAAGGCGGCAACCTGCATACCACGGCGACTGACCACTGTACCTTCTGCGCCGCCCAAAAAGCCGCAGGCAAGGATGATTTCACCAAGATACCCAACGGTTGCGGCGGTATAGAAGAACGCATGATGGTCCTGTGGGATGCCGGTGTAAATACCGGGCGTTTAACGCCATCAGAATTCGTCAAGGTTACCTCCGCCAACTGCGCACAGATTTTCAATATCTACCCGCGCAAAGGCGTGATTGCCGAAGGTGCAGACGCCGACATCGTGCTGTGGGATGTGAATGGCACCAAGACACTGTCAGCCAAGACACAATTCTCCAAAGGCGATTTCAATGTCTTTGAAGGCTGCACCGTCAAAGGCATACCAACGCACACCATCAGCGGTGGCAAGCTGGTGTTCAAACAAGGCGAATTAATGGCAGAGATGGGAGCAGGGCGTTATATCAAACGTCCATCCTTTTCGCCCATGTTTCAAGCGCTGAACAAAATGCGCACGTAAAAAATAAGATCAGGAGTAATACAAATGTCTACCGCAAACTTACGTATCAATGGAGACCGCCTCTGGGCTTCATTGATGGAACTGGCACAAATCGGTGCCACACAAAAAGGTGGCGTCAAACGCCTGGCCCTGACTGATCTCGACAAACAAGGCCGCGACCTCGTTGTCTCCTGGGCCAAACAGGCTGGCCTCACCGTCACCATAGACCAGATAGGCAATGTCTTCATGCGCAGGGCAGGCAAAAACCCGGCACTGCCACCCATCATGTCCGGCAGCCATATCGACACCCAACCCACCGGCGGCAAGTTCGACGGCAACTACGGCGTGCTGGCCGCGCTCGAAGTCGTGCGCACCCTCAACGACCACAATATAGAAACCGAGGCACCGATAGAAGTCGCCTTCTGGACCAATGAAGAAGGCTCGCGCTTCGTCCCCGTCATGATGGGCTCAGGTGTATTCTGCGGCGCATTTTCACTGGAGACTGCTTACGCAGCGAAAGACACAGAAGGCAAAACCGTAGGCGATGAACTGGAGCGCATAGGCTACAAAGGCACAGAAGTGCCAGGCCAGCACCCCATCGGTGCCTACTTTGAAACCCATATAGAACAAGGCCCGGTACTCGAAGATGCCGACAAAGTCATCGGCGTCGTCCCCGGCGTGCTTGGCCTCTCATGGTATGACTGCGTCGTCACCGGCATGGAAGCCCACGCAGGCCCCACCCCCATGGCCCTGCGCAAAGACGCCCTGCAAGTCTCCACCAAAATCATGCAGGAAGTCGTCAATATCGGCAACCGCTACCCGCCCTATGGCCGTGGCACCGTCGGCATGGTGCAGGTATTCCCCAACAGCCGCAATGTCATCCCCGGCGAAGTTAAATTCAGCATAGATCTGCGTAATGTGTCGTCCGAATTGCTCGACACCATGCACAATGAAATCCTCGCCTTCGTCGATAAAACCAGCAAGGACAGCGGCCTGAACATCAGCGTAGAACGCGTATCCTATTACCCCCCATGCCCCTTCCACCCAGACTGCGTCAACGCCGTACGCGAAGCCACAGCCACCCTGGGCTACAGCACCATGGATGTCGTCTCCGGCGCAGGCCACGACGCCATCTACACCGCCAGGCTCGCACCATCCGGCATGATCTTCGTACCCTGCAAGGATGGGATCAGCCACAATGAAATTGAAGACGCGAAATCAGAACACCTGGAGGCAGGGTGTAATGTGTTGTTGCATGCGATGTTGGGGAGGGCTGGGGTGGTGTAGAGATAAGTTTTTAAAGATGTCTCATTTGTTATATTGAGTTTAATGAATTGTGAACACTATTGTTTTGGTCCAAATAGGAATATGTTTAAAATTGATAGTTCTTGCAATTTGTTGCTCTGATAGAATTAGCTTCCCTAGCAATATTTGCTCTCTCATTAATTGAAAGTTATGACATGTCAGAGGTTTTAGACGTTTTTCAAAATCTTTTCATTCATAGATCAAAATCTAGTCGTGAAGAACTTCGCCAAAATCTAATTGACCATGCTGTTTTTCCTTGGACGCATGTTTCAGATGAGGAAGGGGAAGAAGTTGAATATGGCGAAATTTTATTGATGGAACGTGCTGAGAACGGAAAACTTCCGGGCGTCAGGATTGGTCTTTGGCCTACTGTTGACGGATATTCTATTCTCAATATTATTCCCATAAAAACAGGTTCGATTAATGAAAAAATTTACAATGAAATTTTGCAAGAATTTGCTAATTTAGTTGTATTTCCTGCAATCGTTGATGGTAACTTTTCTGTACACATTTCGAAAGGATATCAATCTATCGACGACTGGTTTTCTCCGACAGCTGTAGCTGCGTTTAAGCGATTCAGTAATGCTGCAAACAAGTCTACTGGTGCGTCACATCCACTTGACAACGCTCGATGGATCGCATTTTTAATAGATGTTCATAGAAACAGACAATCGGTAGACAGCGACTTTTTTTTTCGATGGATGGTTGAGATAGAGGGATGGTCAGAGGAAATTGCACATCATTTGGTAATTCAATACGAATTTGCAGGTGTCCTACTTCAAAAGTATGATGAGACTAAATAATGGGGCTTACACAAGAAGAAGCTTCAAGAATTGTTGCCTCAGGAAGTCCGATTCTTTGTTTTGACACATGCTCGATTCTTGATGTAATGCGCGACCCCACCCGAGAGTCGTTAAATCCGCTTGAGATCATGGCTGCACTTGATTTGCTAAATAAAATGGAGGAAGGCGTAGAACTCATAGGTTTGATTGCAACTCAAGTTCGATTCGAGCTTTCTGAACATTTGAATAGAGTGGAAGATGAGGCTAGGGATTCGATCATAAAATGGCAAAATCGTACTCAGAAAATTAATGCTGTTTCTGTCGCGCTTGGCGCAACAGAAACAACAAACTTGAGCCATTTGGATTCGCATGTAGCAAGAGCGAGAGCTGTCGTCGATAGAATTATTCAAGCTGGAAAGTTGTTTGCACAACCTCTCCATGTAACTGAAAAAGCTTTTGCACGTCTCAATCAAGCAAGAACTCCTGCAAAAAAAGGAAAGGATTCAATGAAAGATTGTGTGGTAATCGAAACGTATTTGAGCGTTGTTGATACCCTTCGGTCTTCGGGCTTGAAATCAAAAATTGTTTTTATCTCATCAAATACAAAAGATTATGCTGGAGATACAGGTTCGAAACTTAAATTGGATTTGGCATCTGAGTTTGCATCAAGAAATATGGAATATGCCCCTAATATGGGAGCGGCAAAATTTTTTCTGGGATTTTAACGTTCCATTGCTAACTCATTGAGTGTTCATAGCATTAATGAATCGAAAAATTTGTGCTTACTCGTTGTTTAATCACGCTTTCCTCCCGAAAAACACCCCACAAACGCATCCGCCACATCCGTGACCCTTGCAGTGCGGGCCAGGTCGCCATGCATGACCAGCCAGACGTCGTAACTGTCTTCGCGATCTGGCCACAGGCGAGTGCGCAGGGGATCGTTTTCTGCCAAGTGGACTGCCAGTTCTGCTATGCCCATGCCAGCACGCGTAGCTTCAAGCATCATCATGGCGCTGCTGACTTTCATGGTGACACGGGCGTTGGTGATGAGCAGACCGCAGATTTTTTCTGCGTGGCGGGGTGCGATGCGTGCTGGTAGCTGATGATGTCGTGGCCGTCGAGGCTTTTGCTGTCTGCTGTTACTTCGTGTTTTTCCAGGTAGGTTTTTGCCGCGAACAGGCCCAGCTTGCGTTTGGTCAGGTGGCGGGCAATGAGGTCGGGGTCGGTGGGCCTGACGAGGCGCACGGCAATGTCGGCTTCGCGCCGGATGAGCTTGTTCAGTTGTGTTGCGGTGCTCAGCACGATGCGGATATTGGCGAGGTTGCGATCCAGGCCAACATTATGAGATCCGGCAATATTTTCGCTACCACATCTTGATCCGCGTTTCTATCACGGGCACGAGGCAAAAATCACCTGGACTCGCAATTAAATGGGCTCTGCCTGTACTACAGAACCCAATTCAGCAATGCTTCAGAATCAGCACTCTCTTTCACGATGCTCAACTTCAACGCCATCATTGACTACAGTGTACTTTGAAATCAAACCCATGGTCTTATTTGTCGCTTTGAGTCCTGTATATTCAAGCGCGCTCAGAATGCCAAAAAATGAGGCTCCAAAATCATCTGCGCCATGATCTTGACCCTCGATATGGATAGTCAGTTCTTCGTTATTCCCTGCAATTTCCATTTCAACTTCGTTGTCTGTGGCCGTATTCACGAAGAGTTCCACCGCGCCTTTTTTGAAAACATCTGCGTAGTCTGAGTAGTCGCTAAAGCAGGATTTGATGATTTCTATGGTTTTTTTTGATTCGATATTGGCTTGAGCAAGTACTTCGGGTATTTTTGAATACTCTTGTTTGTTTAGAATGGGGACAAGGCTATTCAACACTTGAACTGTGCTTGACGAAGGTGCATGCAAGGTAGCGTGGAATCGAAACTCTTCTGACATGTTATTTCCTTTAGTGATGAAAAGTAGTGATGTGTTTATCGCTGACAGCAGATGCATTGTAGTGAACTGCTGCGTCCGTCTACGAAGAAATTTCTTTGCGACAATATTGAAATTAGATTAATGTAATAATTTGATGAAGTCAAATTTTTCTGCCGTGTTATGTATTCAGCGCATATCCTTGTAGATGATTCAAGTAATCTTTAGCGTCAATCACATGCGTTGTGATAAATCAAAAAAATCTCTTCGGAAGGAACTGTCACCATGAATGAGGAAGCGGAAAAACTACCAGACGTATTTGAAGAGGTGATCACTGATGTCAACAGAATAAAATACCTGTTGAGGGAATATTTGACGCGTCCATCAATATGCATACGGGCAAGAGACGAAAAATTTGCTCAGTTGTATTCTGATCCTTATGGACATGTGTGGGGCATGGTGATTCCAGAATCAGTGCCTGAAATATTCCAGCTACCTTACTTGAAACGGTGCAGGAGTTACCTTGTCGGTGATGATAATCTCGAAGTCAAACAGCCTGTTCTTTAAATTCTTTGAATTCTGTTAATTCATAAAATATGCACAAACTGTTCAAGCTTGAAGATTGTTTTGAGATTAAAGGAAAAGGCCTGGCCCTGGCAGGCATTGCTGACGACAAAGAATTGCCTCTTCCTGCAAAAAATAGCCTCATTTTCGCGAAAAGACAAAATTCAGATTTTCTTCCGCTTAAGCTTCTCGATGCAGAATATATGCGTAATTGCTGGTCGCTCCATAAGCCTAGAAATATGGTCTTGCTTGTTGCGATTGATGAAGTTACACGGGACTTGGAAAGTGGCATTGAGATTTGGTGCAATTCGTAACGTCCATAGATTTTTTCTGATCATGAAGTCGTATGCACTTCTTCACACATAGGCATGGATATCAAACTCATCAATCTGCTCAGGATTCATGAACTTTTTCCCGTACTCCAGATACGCCCCTGATTTCAGAAATAAAGAAAACAATTCACCATCAATGTGCTGGTCTTTTTTCATGAAGCTCATGATCTTGATCGCTTCTGACAGGGTCTTGCCTTTTTTGTAGGGGCGGTCGGCAGCGGTCAGGGCTTCGAAGATGTCGGCTATCGCCATCATGCGGGCGGGGATGCTCATGTCTGCGGCCATCAGGCGTTTGGGGTAGCCTGTGCCATCCATTTTTTCATGATGGCCACCGGCTATCTCTGGCACTCTGGCGAGGTGGCGCGGGAAGGGGAGTTTTTCCAGCATCATGATGGTTTGTATCATGTGTTCATTGATCTTGTAGCGTTCTTCTTCTGACAGGGTGCCGCGAGCTACGGTGAGGTTATACACTTCGCCACGGTTGTACAGGTGTTCTGGCACCTTGACCTTGAAGCCCCATGGGTTGTCAGGTGTGATGGTGTCGCGTGGTGACCTTGTGAAGATGTGCTCTGGCTTGTCGCTCAGCAGTTGTTCCTGTACTGGCAAGTTTGGTTCTGTTGTGCGGTTTTTACGTTCTTTTTCGTCGTGTGAAATGCCGATGCGATCGGACAGTGTCCTGTGCCAGTGGCGTCCGGCAATGTCTTGTATGCGGGCGATTTTATCGGGCGCCATGAATTCGCCTCCTTCATTGCATTCGGCGACGAAGGCGAAATCGCTGTCGAGCTGGGTGATGGTGTCGTCCAGTTTTTTCTTGAGTTCTGCGGCATCATTGCCAGTATCATCCTTAGCCACGGCTTGCCAGTAATCAATTTGCGCATCGCGTTTCAAAACCTCGAAGCGCATGCGTATTTCATGGATGCGGTCATACAGGGTTTCGAGCTTGGTGGCTTTGTCGACGATGTATTCTGGCGTGGTGACTTTGCCGCAGTCATGCAGCCAGGCGGCGATGTGCAGTTCTTCCCATTCTGTCTCTGTGAGCTGGAAGTCTGCAAACGGGCCTTCGGTTTCCTTGCAGGCAGCCTGCGCCAGTAACTTGGTCAGTACAGGTACGCGCTGGCAATGGCCGCCCGTGTAAGGACTCTTTGCATCAATTGCACTGGCGATCAGTTGTATGAAGGCTTCGAGCAAGGCCTTTTGTTCCTGTATCAGGCGCTGGTTTTCTATGGCGACTGCGGCTGCGCCAGATACTGCCTCGGCCATGGCTTGCCTGCCTGGGTCTATGTCTGCATCATCTATCACCAGGGCGATTGCACCGACCAGTGTGCCACTTCTATCTTTTAAGGGGATGGCAATAAGGGTAGTGGTGTGGTCAGTGGCAGGCAGGGTGCTGAAGTAGCGCGTCAGGTCTGCTGCCTGCAACTGGCAAATGCTGCTACGGGATTTGCAGGCTAGTATGACCGGATGCGTTTCATCAGCCATGCTGATGCTGTGTGCATTGGTATCCAGCACCTGATGATCAGCATAGGCTTGCACCACTTGCATGGCCTTGTCTTGAGGCTGATAGAGGTAGAGTATCCCGGATTTGGCTTCGGTGATCTCTGACATTTCCTTCAATACCCGCGCCAGCAATTTGTCGTAGTTGGTTTCTGACGCCAGGCTGCTGGCAATATCGAGAAAGGAGCGTATGGTCGCCTTCATGCCGCGCATGGAATTGCTGAGGTCGGCAATTTCCTTGATGCGTGACTGGATATTGATAGGGCTCTTGAAATCGAAACGGGCAATCTTGCTGGCTTCGTCATTCAATTGCTTGAGTGGGTTGGATGCCAGGCGCGAGAAGTAAATGGTGACAGCTATGCCTATGATCAGCATCACCAGAAACAACAAGCTGGTTTGTTTGCGCATCCTGATGACATCGGCCAGCAATTCTTCATGCGGGCTGGCGATGAGTATGCGCAAGTCATGGCCGCCGGGGATTTGTATCTTGCCCTGATAGGTCGCCCAGGTTTTATCGATTGCATCCAGTGTCTGGCTGCCGTTGCCGGCGCTGCTGTCGAGTTCACGTATTTTGTTGAGGACGGGGGCATTTTGCTCAGCCAGGGTAGGCATGCCCTGGGTGCCATCCAGTTTGGTGACGATTTGCGGTTTGTAGGCGGGTTGTTTGCCATTTTGCCAGGCTAGCAATTGACCCTTGCTATCTATCAGGGCGATTCTGGTGGACGGGGTGACGTTGCTGTTCCTGATGGTTTCATGGATGGTGGGCATTTCTATGTCTATGCCGACGATAGCATCAGCATCGACAATTTTTTGTGCATAGGTCACGCCTATCTGGCCGGTCGTGAAAAAGTAATAGGGTTCGCTGACATTGGCCTGGCTGGCGTTTTTCATGGCGGTTTCATACCAGCCACGTTGACGTGGATCATAATTGCGCAGGGGAATTTGCTGACGGCTGATTTCATTGAGCCTGTCATCCAGATACACCAGGTGTTCGACCATCTTACCCGCATCCATGCTGGTGCTTTGTACTATCCAGGTGGTCTTTGTCGGTGCCTTGAATACATCTTGCCCACCATTGGATTTGGCATATTGGCGTAGCAGGAAAAATTCGCCACTGGCAAAACCCACATAAACAGAAGTCGCAGATTTGACGCTGGTGATGGCCTTGGCCAGATAGTTTACGTGGGTCAGGCGTTCGTTCAGGTCTTTGCCAGTAATGGGATGTGACTGGGCAAGTACCTCTGTCTGGTTTTTTACCGGCTCATAAATGTCTTTGACATTGCTGGCGACTTCATTTCCTATCAGGGCGTAGCTGCTATTGGCTTGCGCCAATATGATCTGGCTCATGCGGCTGAATTGCACTGTGCCCATGGCGATAGCGAAGATAAGGATCAGGCCGGTGAAGAAATAGGAGATGTAAATGTGAAAATGGACATTTTTCCTGATGCGCATGAATGACCCGCCTGAGTTTATCTGCTACATGATGGGAGTGTGTTTTTAAAATGCCTTTAAGACAATCTCATGGTAGAGCTTTCTTTGCAATAGCGCAATTGAAAACCTCGCATGTGCGTTTTGTGACACTGGCGGGAGGCCCAAGTTTATAGGCGTCTTGCCAGGCCGATTGTCTTGTCTATCCATTTCTGCCTCTGTGCTGGCTGGGAATTGATGACCGGCCCCAGGCTCAGTATTCTCACAGGTTTAATGCCACAGAACTCAAGGACAGTGCGCTTCATTTGATGTATGCCCGGCGCACGGTAGTAAAGGCCAAAAAACCAGGGTGGTGTATCCATGGTGATCAGCAAGTGGGCCGAGCGGCCTTTCAACAAGCCTTCAGGAAAGCTTTTTCCGGGATGGTATTTGAAGGCGAAACCTGGGAGCAAGACTCGATCCAGGAAACCTTTCAGTAGTGCAGGCACGCCTCCCCACCATATGGGGAAGACAAAGCAAAGGTGCTCGGCCCATAGCAAGGACTCTTGTGCCATTTGCAGATCGGCCTCCAGAGGCTGTATGACTTTATAGCCTTGGTGCAAGATGGGATCAAATACCAGTTGGTCCAGCCTTAATATCTGCACATCATGACCTGCTGTACGGGCTGCCTGTACATAGATATCGGCGAGATCAGAACCAAAACTATTGCCGCTGGGATGGCTGGCAATGACTAACACACGCTTTTTTTGCATACTGTATCCAAATTGGTGAACCTGGCTACAGTGTGCACCTTGTCCCTAGGGACAGAGTCAAGCTATATCAATCAGCATACTAATAGACAGGGAAACTGGTGCAGACAGCTTGTTGCGCTGCAAGTTGTGCTTGCAGGCAATCTTGGATTTCTGCCTGCATTTGCAGCAGGCTGGCATCAAGCGCATGAAGTTTTTTAATTTCAGTTTGCACGACTGCACGCTTATCGTGCAAATACTGTGCTATCAATGCCCAGTCTGGTTCGCCGTGCGCTGTATGAAGCATGGGTTCCAGTTCTGACAGGCGAAAGCCCAGGCTTTGCGCTTGCCTTATCAACTGCACCTGCAAGACATTTCTCTCTGTATAAACCCGGTATTTCCCCAGACGTTGCACCTGGCCAAGCAAGCCCAGGTTTTCATACAGGCGTATGGCTTTTGCCGAAGCATTTGCCAGGCGCGCGAGTTCTCCTATATACATCCATGCTCCTGTCTCATAAGGAAATTTAGGTATTAATGGGTAAATCGATGTAAAACCTGGTGGCTTGCCCTGGCATGGATTCAAAGCTTATGGTGCCGCCCATTCTTTCTACCAGTTCGCGGGTAATGGCCAGGCCCAGGCCGGTGCCGCCGTTTTGCCGGGTGTCGGAAGAATCTGCCTGGGCAAATTTCTGGAATATTCTGTCGCGGAATTCATGCGGTATGCCCATGCCGTGATCGATGACGCTGATACGTAGCGCAGGCAAGAGCGGCAGTTTGTTCGTGCGCTTTTCTACTTCGATATTGACGACATCATTTTCTGGTGAATACTTGATGGCATTCGACAGCAGATTCGACAAGACTTGCATGAAGCGCTGAGTATCAACCGTGATGTTGACGTCAGGCAGCTGACTTGCCAGACGCAGGCTGACCCCGCGTTGTGTGCCAAAGGTCTGGTTGGCATCGACTGCTTGTTGCAGCAAGTCACGGACCGCTACGGTTTCGAGTCTGAATACCATTTTGCCTGCAGTGAGTTTTTCCATGTCCAGCAGGTCGTTGATGAGAAAGGTCAGGCGCTGGCAATTTTTGTTGGCAACATCAATCATCTGTTTCATGGGTTCAGGATAACTGCCAAACACGCCACCAGAGATCAGGCCCAGCGCGCCTGAGATCGAGGTCAGGGGCGTGCGCAGTTCATGGCTGACCGTGGAAATGAATTCATTCTTGATGGTCTCGGTACGTTTGCGTTCGGTAATATCGCGCATCAGGGCGATGAACAGGGGTTGCCCCAGGCGCGTGACCGTGGATACTGACAAATCCAGTGGGAACAGGCTGCCATCCTGACGACGCGCTTCCACTTCACGTCCTATGCCTATGATGCTTTGTATGCCAGTTTCTGGCGCTTGTGCAGTAATGTCGTCTTGCACAGGATAGGGAATGATATGACGTATGCTGCGGCCCAGTAATTCGTCAGCCGCATAATCAAAAATATGAGCGGCGGCATTATTGACACTGAGGATGATTTGCTGCTCATCAAAAGTGATGATGCCATCAAGCACATTGTCGAGAACGGCACTGGTATGGGCGGCTTGATCACGCAAGTCTTCTGCGGCGACTCTTCTTTCGCTAATGTCCTGGAAAGTGCCATAAACGCGAACGCATACCCCCTTTTCAAATTGCGGGAAGCCAGTCACATGGACCCACCTGTCATTACCCCTGGCGGTACGAATGCAAAATTCGCCGTCAAATGACATGTTTTCGCGGATGGCCCGGGCAAATAGCGCGCGGATTTCTTGCTGGCTTTGTGCGCCTGTGTAAAAGGCAATGGCATTATCGACACTGCATTCAAATGCCTCATCTACTTCATGTATCTGCCGGGTTACCTTGCTCCATTGGAGCTTGCGGGAGTTGACTTCAAAGCCCCAGGTGCCTATGCGGGCGGCAGTATTGGATTTTTCCAGTAGTTCATAGGCGTGTTCGAGTTCTGCTTCCGCTTCTTTTTGCTTGGTGATGTCGGCATGGCTGCCTGACATGATCAGGGGTTCACCATTCGGCCCCCAACTGACAACGCAGCCTCGGTCATGTATCCATATCCAGTGGCCATCCTTGTGGCGCATACGGCTTTTCAGGTCAAAATATTCAATTTCTCCCTTGAAGTGCTGCTCTATCATGTCACTGGTCAGCTTCAAATCATCCGGATGACATAATCGAAGCCAGGTATCAACGGTAGTCGGTTCGAGTTCTGCTAGAGTGTAACCCAGCATCTCAGCCCAGCGTTCGTTATAGATGGTTTCGCCGGTCAGGATATTGCATTCCCAGGTACCAATATTGGTACCCTTGATGACGTTGATGAGTTGGCGTTCCGTTTCGAACCGGTGTTTTTGAACACGGGCTGCACTGATTAGCTGCCCGAGTGTGCTGAACAGGGGATTGAGGAATTCAACCTCCCGCTGATCATAGGCATCCGGTTTGTTGGCTATGCCAACCAGGGCAATCAATTGACCGTCGTATTGCACAGGTATGCACAAGAAATATTGCAAGGTATCGAAATGTGCGGGGAATACCTGGTCAAGAGCATTGACGTCCAGCGCATTGTCGATGACGGGCTGCCCAGACCTGAGTGCCGTGCCATATCTGGATTTTAATTGCATGCAGGCCATATCCCTGTCTGCGGCATCCAGAGTGGTGCTGGAGATACCCGGAGTGGCAGTATTCCAGGCCAGCATCATGCTTTTCAGGGCCGGGTTGCTGACGGTATTATCCTTGACTTCGCAGATAAAACCATAGGCGCTGGTTGTCAGCTTCAAGATTGCTGCGAGCAGTGATTCAAAGCCTTTTTCCTGGTCGGTTTCACGGATGAATAGAGCTTGTGCCATGGCGATGGCATCACTGAGTGCGCGTTGCCTTTGCAATTGCCGGTCCAGCTCCTCTCTTTTCATGACACCGGTAATCCAGTCAGCCAGCAGACGTACAAATTCTGTTTCTACTTCTGAAAACGGGAATGACCTTGGTTCGGTATGCCAGATGCACAGTGCGGCATCATCCCTGGCATTGATATGCAGGCGCAGGCCTATCAGGCATTGTATCTGTGCTGGTATGGCGTTCCTGTACTTGCTTTGTGCCAGGTCTGCTGCATGAATGAGCCCCTTGTGTGCATCTTCTGGCAGTATGCACAGCGGTGCCGAATGTGCAGCCGCCATTTCTGGATGCAGCGAATCCCCGGACTGGCAGACCAGGCGGGCTTTGCCGCCGGCTTGTATTCGGCTGATCTGGCCACAGCTCATGCCGAGATAATCGCAGGCCATGGCAAGGGTTTGTTGCAAGGCTGCTTCAGGGTTTTGGTGCGACAGGGCGGTGATGGCAGTCAGCGATAGCAAGGCATGCAATTGCCTTTGCTGTTCTTCGCGAGCAAATTCACTCTCTACACAATCAGCCAGGTCACGCAGGGCAGCCAGGTCTTCTGCACTAAGTATGCGCGGTTTGGTGTCGATGATGCAGAGGGTACCCAGGCTTTGGCCATTGCGTGCACGCAAAGGCGCGCCAGCATAAAAGCGTATATTGGGGTCATCGCTGACCAGAGGATTGTCGCTGAAACGCGCATCCTGGCTGGCATCGGCGACATACAGAATATCCGGCTTGAGTATCGCATGACCGCAGAAAGAAATATCTCGCGCCGTCTCGCTGACATCCAGACCCTGTTTTGACTTGAACCATTGACGGTCGCTATCGATGAGGGAAACCAGAGCAATCGGTGTCTTGAACAAATGGCTCGCCAGCCGCGTCAGCCGGTCAAAACGTTCTTCTGGTGGTGTGTCCAGTATGGCGCAGGCTTGCAGGGTTTGCAGGCGCAATATCTCATCGACAGGAAAATCAGGTGCTTGCATAGTGTCGGTCAATCGCCAGCGTGGTTGGCCAGAGCGTCCAGCCATTTTTGCAGATTATCGCCATACAATGGTTTGCTGGCAAAATAACCTTGCATGGAATCACAACCAAGCTGGCGCAGGCATTCCCGCTCGGCTGCTGTTTCTATGCCTTCGGCTATCACGCTCAGGCCCAGGCCATGGCCCATTTCTATAATGGCTTTGACCAGCCCCTGAGTTGCGGGCAACTGGTCGATGTCAATGACAAAGCTACGGTCTATCTTGAGCTCACTGACAGGCAGGCGTTGCAGGTAAGACAGGGAAGAATAGCCGGTACCAAAATCATCAATGGATAAATCCAGACCGATGGCGCGCAGGCGGTTCAGCAACTCTATGGTACTGCCGGGGTCCTCCATGATGCCGCTCTCGGTAATCTCGAGCTTCAGCAATTTTGGATTGAGCTCATATTGACGCAACAGTGCGGCTATTTGATCCGGGAAGCTGGCGTCGCGCAAATCATGGGTGCTGACATTAACAGCGATGGTCTGGCCAGGATATTTGTCTTGCCAGTTTTTGAGCGTAACGATGGCTTGTTCCAGCATCCACATGGTGAGCATGCTGATATAACCGGTACGTTCGGCAAACGGAACAAATTCTGCGGGGGAGATAAAACCACGCACCGGATGTTGCCAGCGTACCAGGGCTTCAAAACCATAAGCCTTGCCTGTTGCCAGGTAGAGCTTGGGTTGCAGCCACATTTGCAGTTCTGACTCCCGGACGGCAGAGCGCAAATCAGATAAGAGGCTAAGATGGGTCAGGCGCGAAGCTTCCTGCGCATCGGTATACCAGGCCGATGAACTGGCGCTGCGTTTGGCGGCATACAGGGCAACCTCGGCATTACGTATCAGGGTCATCAAGGGTAGAGGTGTGGCTGTGGTGATGGCAAAACCATACACCAGGCTGACATCGACAGAATGCTGACCACATTTGACCGGATCGGCCATGGCTGCATCTATGCGCTGATGCAGGTCTTCTACCGCAGCTTTGGAACTGTCATGGCAGAGTATCGCGAAGGCGCCGCCAGCCAGTCTTGCCAGCCAGGGTTTTTGTATGGCGGTGTCCTGACTGATGACGGTTTTAAGACGCAAGGCCACATCCGAGATGACGGTGTCGCCCGTATCAAACCCCAGAGTTTCATTGATGACCTTCAGCCGTGCCAGATCCATGAGGATAAAGCCCTGATATGGCAAGCCCTGGCCTTCATGCGTCTTGAGCAACAGGGTGCGGTTGGGCAGGCCAGTCAGGCTGTCGTAGTAAGCCAGGCGCTCGACAGTTTGTTCGCGTATGCTTATGGCCTCTGCCATGGTATTGAGGGCTTCGCCTACGCGCGCCACTTCTTCGGTTTTGCTGGGAATAAAACGGGTCTGGTAATCACCTTTGGCAATTTGCAGGGCGCTGGTTTCCAGCCTTGCCAATGGCCTGACTACGCTGCGGGTGGTCAGCCATGCCAGCAAGGCAGCCAGGATGACGCCAAAGACAGACAGCATGGCGACCATGGTGCCGGTTTTTTCCAGTTCCAGTTGCGCCTCTGCCTGATGGTCCTGGATTAATTCCTGCTCACGCTTGAGAAAAATTTTGGACTGTTCGAGCAGGGCATCGAGTGCCGGTTTGACGCGCGTACTAAAGCTGGTCTTGGCCGCATCCTGCCCTTCATCTTCGAGCTGATTGACAGTATCAAGATAATGTTGCTGATAAATTGCGCGCTTTTGCTTGAGCAGTTTGAGGCTGTTTAATTGCCCGTCGTCACTGAGGCTGGCTTCGAGATCGCTGATGAGCTGATCTATGCGACGATTTTTTTCATCGACGATGGTGTATTCAGGTACCCGTTGTTCATAAGGAACTGTCAGGAATTGCAGCAAGGCCCTGCCGACGTTTTCTGTCGCTACGCTGAGTTCTTGCACATACAGGAGGCTTTGCACCTCTTTGCGGGCAAATTGCTCATTACGCGCAGTCATGTTGCGGATTTGTGAAATTGGCAATAGCAAGACGATACTGAACAGTATAAGCAACAAAGCATAGCTCAATGCCAGCCGCATGCCTATGCGGCGCAAGCGCAGGAGCTGGATCAGGCGATGAAAGCTGTTCGACATAAATATGGCCGCAATATAGTCTTGAGTCTTAGTCTGGTAAAACGCAGCCGGCACACAAGCGCCTGCCACTAGAGGCTTATGTTAATGCACTATTAACAGCGAGGGCAATACTATTGTGCAGGGATCAGCGGGCGATCAGTATATACAACATCAAGACATTGGCGACGATGGACAATACTGCCAGCATGCGCCAGGTGGCCAGCGGGTCGCGCTGGGCCAGGGGTTTGGCTTGCGGGGTGGGCAGGGGATGGGCGGCACCGCGTTCCAGTGCCAGTAAAAATTCTTCTGCGGTTTCAAAACGTTCAGCCTCGTCACGTGCCACGGCTTTGAGCAAGACGTTTTCCAGCCAGTGTGGCAAATCCGGGCGGTAGCGCCCCGGCGATGCTGGCTCAGCAAACTTGGGACGCTGGAAAGGTTCGATTTCGCCATAGGGATAGTGGCGTGTCAGCAAATAGTAAAGTGTGACACCGGTGGCATACAGATCAGTGGCGCGGGATGGTGCTGCACCCTGGAATTGTTCAGGTGCCAAAAATGAAGGTGTGCCTGCCATGCTGTGACTGGCATTGCCCTGGCCATCCTGGCTGTCAAAGCCGGATTGTGCGACACCAAGGTCAAGAATGCGGATTTCATCATCGTCCCCGAGATGCACATTGGCGGGCTTGATATCCCTGTGCAAGATGCTGCGCCTGTGCAGCGCACCGATGGCGCGTACCAGCTTGCCACCATAGGCAACTGCTTCCGGTATCGTGAAATGCTGCCCGGCCTCCAGCCTTTGTTGCAGGGATGCACCGGCATGCCAGGTTGAGAGATAGTACAGGTAGTTTCTTTGGTCGGGTGTTATGACCTGAGGGAAAAAACGTGCTACCACGCGCTTGGCCAGCCATGCTTCATGCGCAAAGGCTGAGCGCTCCTGTGTATCGTTGGCCTTGTCTGGGTGCAGGGTTTTTAACACCAGTTGCCGGTGATGAGAGGTATCGCTGACGCGGTACAGTATCGTCGTCGGTGAGGTATGCATGACTTCTTCTATCGCATAGCCATCGAGAGTCTGGCCGGGCTTCATGCGCGGTGGCACGGGCAGGGCGTGCAGCTCGCTGATGGCATCGCGCAACTCGCCTTCTGGTAAGCTGTCTATGCGTGCTATCACCGCACTGCAGTTGTCTTGCGACCCCGCTTTCAATGCGGCTGTGCATAGCACTTCGCATGCAGCTTCACTGTCCAACTTACCGGTGCTGACCTGCTTCAAAAAATCTGTCAGATCATATTCTGTCAGACTGGCCCAGATACCATCACAGGCCAGCAAAAAGACATCATTGACACGCAGCTCACCCATGCCATGATCGATGACGAGGTGGTTGTCCAGGCCTATGGCACGGGTCAGCACATGTTGCATCTCCGGTCTGTCCCAGACATGATCCTGGGTCAGTTTTTGCAAGGCACCGTCACGCAACAGGTAACAGCGGGTGTCGCCGACATGGGCACTGTAATACATGCGTCCGCGCAAGACCAGTGAAGTCATGGTGGTGGCCATGCCTGCCAGCTCACGCCGGACCGAGCCTTGCTGCTGCACCCAGCTATTCATGGCGACCAGCACCTTGTCGAGTGCAGTCGTTACTTCCCAGGTGTCAGGCGTTGCATAGTAATCAGTGAGCAGGCCACGTACTACATATTCAGCCGCTTCGCGCCCGCCTTCATTGCCAGAGACGCCGTCGGCTACAGCCAACACCATGCCCTTGCAGGATAGCTCAGGTTCGCCTGGCGTGACCATGCCGACAAAGTCTTCATTACGCGGACGTATGCCAGCGACGCTGTGATGTCCAGTGCTGACTGTCAGTGGCATATGTAATTGATTAAATTTTTGCTGTAGTCATGGCGGCAGAGCCCCAGGTCGTGCGCCAGCGTTTCTTGACCAATGATAAACCCAGCAAGGCGATGATGGCGAGGCTGGCGAAAATCGACAGGCCTATTTGATAACTGCCGGTGATCTGGCGTGAATAACCCATGCTGGCTGCAAGGTAAAAACCACCTATGCCACCAGCCATGCCCACCAGGCCAGTCATGACACCCATCTCCTTACGGAAACGCTGCGGCACCAGCTGGAATACCGCACCATTGCCCGTGCCCAAAGCCAGCATGGCAACCACGAATACACACACCGCAGCAGGCGCAGATTGCAAACCGATGGATGCAATGAACAGGAAGGCAGAAGCGATGGTGTACATGACAGACAGGGTTTTGATGCCACCTATGCGGTCAGCAATACGGCCACCCATGGGGCGCACCAGAGAACCGGCAAAAACACAGGCAGCAGTGAAGTAACCGGCTGTCACTGGCGTTAAACCATATTGCGTATTGAAATAAATTGTCAGGGAAGAGGCCAGGCCAGAGAAACCACCAAAGGTCACGCTGTAAAAGAACATGAACCACCAGGCGTCTTTGTCTTTCAGCACGGCCAGGTATTCAGTCAATGATTTGCTAGGCGCATCACCCGGTGCATCCTTGGCGAAAATCAGGTAAACCGCCAAAGCGATGAACAAGGGTATCAGCGCCAGGCCAAACACATTTTGCCAGCCAAAGGCGATTGCCAATGCTGGAGCAAACAGGGCTGCAAAAGCGGTGCCAGAATTACCAGCACCTGCTATGCCCAGAGCAGTACCCTGATGCTCAGGCGGATACCAGCGAGATGCCAGCGGCAATGCCACGGCAAAGGCAGAACCAGCGACACCCAGGATCACGCCCAGAAACAGTAACTGTTCATACGTGTGCAAATTACCCAGCCATGCCCAGCATAAGCCTATCAGCACGACGATCTGCCCTATCAATCCGGCTTTCTTGGGTTTCAGGTGGTCTACCAATACGCCCATGACGATGCGCAACAGCGCACCAGCTAATAATGGCGTAGCAACGATCAGACCTTTTTGTGCAGCAGTCAGGCCCAGGTCTTTCGAAATCTGGATGGCGAGTGGCCCCAACAATACCCAGACCATGAAACTCAGGTCGAAATAAAAGAAAGACGCCAATAAGGTGGGCGTGTGCCCGGCTTTCCAGAAGGAAGTTTTTTGCATGATCGCTCCAATAGTGAACACGCATGCCACTTGCAAGGGACGTGCCATCAAAATGTGCAGATGATTCGCGTATTTCATGATTGAAAACAAAACTTTCTGCGCAAAAACTGTGCGTGCTCTGAATTAAATGGTGCAATGCACCGGAATGGCTGGGTTTTGTATGAGTGCCGCGAGGATTTTGAGTGCATGCTTCAATAAGTGGCATTGCTTTTGCTATCAACAGAGGAATCCTCCGTTTTTCTTGGTGAAAACCATATTAATGCGCAGTTAAATTGGTGCAGGCTTATAAAAACAGCCTGGCTTTCCCTCTGATAAAAATGAACTGGCATTGCTCTTGCTTAGAGTCTGGGGAGACAAGCAAAGGAGCAGCCATGAAGAAACTTAAGCTAGTGATGGTAGGGAATGGTATGGCAGGTGTGCGTACCCTGGAAGAATTAATCAAGATCGCGCCCGACCTGTATGACATTACCGTATTTGGTGCAGAACCTTATGCCAATTACAACCGTATCCTGCTATCACCTGTACTGGCAGGCGAGCAAACCATCAAAGACATCATGCTTAATGATGTCGACTGGTATGAAGAAAATAATATCACGCTGCACCTCGGAAAAAAAATCACCAAAATAGATCGCCACAAGCGCATCGTGATTGCTGAAGATGGTACCCAGACTGAGTACGACCGTCTGCTGCTGGCCACCGGCTCTACACCTTTCATGCTGCCCGTGCCTGGCAAGGATCTCAAGGGCGTGATTGCCTATCGCGATATTTACGACACCAATACCATGATAGAGGCGGCAGAAAAGCATACGCACGCTGTCGTTATCGGTGGTGGCCTGCTGGGTCTGGAAGCCGCCAATGGCTTGAAAATGCGCGGCATGAGTGTGTCTGTCGTGCATCTGCCAGGCTGGCTCATGGAGCGTCAGCTTGATCCTGTTGCCGGCAAGATGCTGCAAAAATCGCTGGAAGACCGTGGCCTGAACTTCCTGCTCGAAAAAAATACTGAAGCGATCATAGGTGATGATGCTGGTCACGTCAAAGCCATACGCTTTACTGATGGCCTGGAAATTCCCGCACAACTGATCGTCATGGCAGTTGGCATACGCCCCAATACTGCACTGGCAGAATCTGCTGGCCTGTATTGTAATCGTGGCATCATCGTCAATGACACCATGCAGACTTATGACCCGCGCATTTACTCTGTTGGTGAATGCGTCAATCATCGCGGCACGGTATATGGCCTGGTTGCCCCTTTGTTCGAAATGGCCAAGGTCTGCGCCAATCACCTGGCCAATTTTGGGATAGGCCGTTACCAGGGTTCAGTCACATCCACCAAACTGAAAGTGACGGGCATAGACCTGTTTTCTGCCGGTGAATTCATGGGGGGTAAAGACACTGAAGAGATTATTTTGTCTGACCCCATAGGTGGTGTTTACAAGAAGCTTGTCGTCAAGGATGACAAGCTGATTGGTGCCTGTTTATATGGCGATACTGTCGATGGCAGCTGGTATTTCAAACTACTGCGTGAAGGCAAGAATATTTCTGAAATCCGTGACTCATTGATGTTTGGTGAATCGAATACTGGCGACGTTGGTCATGAAGGACACACCAAGGCAGCGGCCATGCCGGACGAAGCCGAGGTCTGCGGTTGTAACGGTGTCTGCAAAGGCACTATCGTCAAGGCCATCAAGGAAAAAGGTCTGTTCACGTTGGATGATGTGCGCAAGCATACCAAGGCTTCAGCTTCCTGCGGTTCATGTACCGGGCTGGTAGAGCAGATCATCATGTTCACCGCTGGGGGTGATTATTCAACGGCGTCTAAAGTCAAACCCATGTGTGCTTGTACTGATCATAGCCATCAGCAAGTGCGCGATGCGATCAAGGCCAATAAGCTGCTGACGGTCTCTGGCGTGCAGGAATTCATGGAATGGCGCACACCTAATGGTTGCTCCAGTTGTCGCCCGGCCATCAACTACTATTTGATTTCTACATGGCCACGTGAAGCCAAGGATGATCCGCAATCACGTTTCATCAATGAGCGCTCGCATGCGAATATTCAGAAGGATGGTACTTATTCCGTCATCCCGCGTATGTGGGGTGGTGAAACCAATGCCAGCGAATTGCGCAGGATTGCGGACGTTGTTGATAAGTTCAAAATTCCAACTGTCAAAGTCACCGGTGGCCAGCGTATTGACTTGCTGGGTGTGAAGAAAGAAGATTTGCGCGCCGTATGGCAAGACCTGGGCATGCCATCTGGCCTGGCTTATGCCAAGGGTTTACGTACAGTAAAAACTTGCGTGGGCAGTGAGTGGTGCCGTTTTGGTACGCAAAATTCCACACTCATGGGTCAACAACTGGAACGCGAACTGGCACGCATGTATTCGCCGCACAAGGTCAAGCTGGCTGTCTCAGGTTGCCCGCGCAATTGTGCAGAGGCCGGTATCAAGGACGTTGGTGTCATCGGTGTTGATTCTGGGTGGGAAATTTATGTCGGTGGCAATGGCGGTATCAAAACCGAAGTCGCGCAATTCCTGGTCAAGCTGAAAACCCATGAAGAAGTCATGGAATATACCGGTGCTTTCTTGCAGTTATACCGTGAAGAAGGCTGGTATCTGGAACGCACCGTGCATTACCTCGCCCGTGTCGGCCTTGATTATGTGAAGAAAATCATATTGGAAGACCACGAGCGCCGCAAAGACCTGTATCAACGTTTGCTGTTTGCACTGGAAGGCGAGTCTGATCCTTGGCATGAACCAGAAAAAGCCCAGGTCGATACGCGTCAGTTCGAACGCTTGCCAGCATAACGCCATTTTTTGAGAGGAAAAAACATGAGTCAGGAATGGCAAGTTATTTGTCGTGTTGAAGATATTCCCGTATTGGGTGCACGCGTGGTTGCGCGTGCCGCCAAACCGGATGTCGCCATCTTCAGAAATACAGAAAACAAGGTCTTTGCTCTGCTGGATAAATGCCCGCACAAAGGCGGTCCTTTGTCACAAGGTATAGTCTTTGGCCAAAGAGTAGCCTGCCCCTTGCATAACTGGAACATAGAATTGCCCACAGGTTGCGCGATTTCTCCAGATGAAGGCTGTACCCAAAAATTCAGTCTGAAAGTGGATGCAGATCAGGTCTATCTGGATGCAAATGAGTTACGTACACTCGCAATAGAGGTATAGAAAAAATGCGCTGCATCACATACTATGCATAGTATGTGATGCAGCGTGCACTTAAAGGCATGTATGACTGAAACCAAATCTACCTGTTGTTATTGCGGCGTTGGTTGCGGTGTAGTAATTGAAAGCGATGGCAGGCAAGTGCTGGGTGTACGTGGCGACACCGAACATCCGGCCAATTTTGGCCGCCTGTGTAGCAAGGGCAGCACTTTGCATCTGTCTGCAGATGCAAAAATACAGCAACAGGTCAGGGCGCTGTATCCTGAAATGCGTGATCCGCTAATGCGTGAAGAGCTACGTCAGCGCAGTGACTGGGATACCGTCATTGCCAGCATGGCGGGCAAGTTTGCAAACACCATCAAGACGCATGGCCCAGACAGCGTGGCATTTTATATTTCTGGTCAGTTGCTGACGGAAGACTATTACGTCTTCAACAAACTCGCCAAGGGCTTGATAGGCACCAATAACATAGACAGCAATTCGCGCCTGTGCATGTCAAGCGCGGTTGCTGGTTACAAGCAGACCCTGGGTGCGGATGCGCCGCCTGCCTGTTATGAAGATATTGACCTCGCAGAAGTTATTTTCATCGTCGGCTCCAACACGGCTTACGCACATCCTATTTTGTATCGCCGCCTCGAACAGGCCAGGGAAAAAAATCCAAACCTGAAAGTGATAGTCGCAGATCCACGTCGTACAGATACTGCGCGTGAAGCAGATTTGTTCCTGCCTATCTTGCCAGGTACCGATGTCGCCCTGTTCAATGGCATGTTGCATCTGTGCCTGTGGGAAGATTTAATCGATCTGGCCTATATCCAGGAACATACCGAAGGCTTTGCCGAACTCAAGCAAACCGTGCGTGACTACACGCCAGCAGCTGTCGCCAAGACCTGCGGCATCAAGGAAGCTGACCTGGTGCAGGCGGCACGCTGGTTTGGCCAGTCCAAAGCCAGCCTGTCGCTGTATTGCCAGGGGCTGAATCAATCATCTGCCGGTACTGCAAAAAATGCGGCACTGATCAATTTGCATCTGGCTACCCATCAAATTGGCAAACCGGGCGCCGGGCCGTTTTCCCTGACTGGTCAGCCAAACGCCATGGGTGGGCGTGAAGTTGGTGGCATGGCCAACTTGATGTCGGGTCACCGTGACCTTGCCAATGCTGAACATCGCGCAGAAATTGCCGCCTATTGGGGCGTGGACGATGTACCTGCCACACCGGGAAAAACCGCCGTGGAGATGTTTGAAGCAGTAAGACAGGGTGAAATCAGGATTATCTGGATAGTCTGCACCAATCCCGCGCAATCCATGCCCGAGCAAAACCTGATACGCGAAGCCCTGCAAAAAGCCGAGCTGGTGATTGTGCAGGAAGCATACTCCAGCACGGCCACCGTGCCTTATGCCGACATACTTTTACCCGCCAGTACCTGGGCCGAGAAGACAGGCACCGTTACCAATTCAGAACGCCGCATATCCCGCGTGCGCCCCGTCATACCCGCACCTGGCGAAGCAAGACACGATTGGCAAATCGCCAGCCAGTTTGCACAGGTCCTGGCTCCTTTGCTCGGCAAGTCGCCAGCAAACTTCAAGTACGACAGCGACGAACAAGTCTGGAACGAGCACCGCGACAGCACCCGTGGCCGTGACCTGGATATCACCGGCTTGTCTTACGCCATACTGGAGCAGCAGGGGCCGCAGCAATGGCCTTATCCGGCTGGTGCCAGCACTGGCAAACAGCGCCTGTATGAAGACGGTATCTTCCCTACAGCCAATGGCCGTGCACGTTTCATCAATACTGTGTATCAGCCTGTCATGGATGCAGTTGATGCACGCTATCCATTTTCCTTGAATACCGGACGCCTGCGCGATCAATGGCACGGCATGAGCCGCACCGGTACTGTGGCGCAGTTGTTTGCCCACGTGGCAGAGCCTGGCCTTTGCATGGAGGCGACTGACATGCAAAGACGCTTCCTCAAAGCGGGTGATCTGGTGCACGTCAGTAGTCGCCGTGGCACTGTCATTTTGCCGGTAGTTGAAAGTGATGAGCAGCGTGCGGGCCAGGTTTTCATCGCCATGCACTGGGGGGAAGAATATGTATCTGGCCGTGGTCATGCCAGCAATGCGAGCTATGGTGTGAATGCCCTGACCTCACCTGCAATTGATCCCAGCTCTAAACAACCTGAATTGAAAGCCGCTGCCGTCAAGATTCTGAAAGCAGAATTACCCTGGCGCTTCGTTGTATTCGCGTGGCTGGATAGCGAAGAAGCCTATAGCGTACAAGCAGCCTTGCGCCCTTATATGCGCGAGTTTGCCTATGCATCCTGCACACCATTTGGTCGCGACAAGGTGGGTGTGATCTTCCGTGCTGCGAATGAAGAAGCGGTGGCAACTGAAGTTCTGGAAAAAATCGAAATGATTTTTGGCATAGTGGGCGCGGACGTCTTGCGCTATGACGACAAGCGCCGCAGTGTTTCGCGCCATATCCTGGTGAATGAAGGTAGCCTGGCTGCCGTGGCACTGGCTGGCGATGTGTCTGCCGAGAGTTGGCTCAAGGACTTCCTGCAGGCGCAGGAACCAGTCGCTAGACTGGGACGTCTCCTGCTGATGCCAAGCACGACGGCGCCGCAGGGTTTTGCCGCACGTGGAAAAGTAGTGTGCAGTTGCCTGAATGTGACTGATACTGAAATCAATAAGACACTTGCAGATATGGATGGTTTGCCTGCCGATATTCTGGCTGGCTTGCAGGGCAAGCTTAAATGCGGCACGAATTGTGGCTCTTGTGTGCCGGAACTCAAGAAGATGATTAGTTTTAATATGCAGGAAAAAGTCGCATAAAAACATGATGATAGAAAGAGTCGATCCGGCTTCAGAAGCCGCAGGCAGACTGATTGCCATGTCTGATGCTTACATGGCTGCACTATATCCAGCCGAGAGTAATCACATGCTCAGCGTGGACGCATTGCGGCAAGATAATGTGATTTTTCTCGGTTGTTACATGGACGGACAACTGGCTGCCTGTGGTGCTGTCACTATCCTGTTTGATGACGATGAGCAGTTAAGTTATGGTGAAATCAAGCGCGTGTTTGTACCTGATGAATTTCGAGGAAGAGGTTTGTCCAAGCACGTCATGCGGGCGCTGGAAGATCATTTGCTGGATCAGGATATACGTGTAGTCCGATTGGAAACCGGTATCAGGCAGCCCGAGGCGCTGGGCCTTTATTTTCGTCTCGGTTATGCCGAACGAGCTGCTTTTGGTCAATATGAAGAAGACCCTTTGAGCGTCTTCATGGAAAAGATTTTATCTGCCTGAATTCTCAGGTCTTCAGACCTTCAGGCGGTCTGCCTGCGCAAACTGAGCAACATCGTCCCGAAGGTAATGAAGGCCGCACCAACGACGCGGTTAATCCATTTCACAAAACGTGGTTTGACCAGCACATGCATGGCACGCGCAGCCAGTTGCGCATACATCAGGTGGGTCAGGTAAGACAGCCCCATGAAAATCGCCATCAACGCAAAAAACTGCGGTGCCAAAGCTTCACCCGGTGTGATGAAGTGCGGGAATAGCGCCGTAAAAAACATCAGGGCCTTGGGATTGGTGGCTGCTGTCAAAAAAGCTTCAGAAAATAATTTACGCGGACGAGGCCTGCTATCTGCCTGGCCGTTCTGCGCATCGTGCGTCAATGCACTGCTTTTTCCAAATAACTGCTTGGCACCGATATAGAACAGGTAAAGTGCACCAATGATCTTGACGGCTGCAAACAGCATGGCAGATGAATTCAGCAAAGCGCCCAAGCCTAAAAATGCGGTAGTAGAAAGGCAAAAGATGCCGCATACATTGCCAAAGGCTGACCACATGACCGCACGTGTGCCATAACTCGCACCGTTTTTTAAAGACAGCAAGGTGGCTGGGCCAGGGCTGAGTATCGCGAGGCTGGCGATGGCAGTGAAGGCAAGCAGGGTTTGGGTTTGCATGGCTGGTTTCCTGTTTAGTGTAAAAGATTCATCGCCTTATGGCATCCGGGCACCGACGGCCTGGCGCACAGGAATGCCTTCAGGGTCAAAGTCCTCAAGGCAATAGACGTTGATGCCAAAATTATCTGGCGTCACGCGTTTGCGGTGAAAAGGATAAATACCGCAAGTCTTGCAAAAATAATGATGGGCTGTATTGCTGTGAAACTGGTATTCACTCAATGATTCTGCACCCGCCAGCAGCTTGAACTTGCTTTCATGTACCTTGACCATCAAAGCATTTTTGCGGCGGCATATTGAGCAGTCGCACATCGTCAGCTCAGGAAAATCCGTCTCAATTTCAAAGCGTACCGCGCCACAGTGGCAACTCCCCTGATATTTTTGCATGGGGCGGGAACCGGATATTTGCATTTTTTCTACTCCTGAATCTACTGTGAGTTCATCTTAGAGCATGGCAGGCAATGTGTACCGGTACAATTTCCTGCAAGATACTGTGCTGCCATGGTCTTTTTACCATGCCAATTTTATGGGGTGTTG
This sequence comes from Undibacterium sp. KW1, assembly GCF_009937955.1. Taxonomy (NCBI): domain Bacteria; kingdom Pseudomonadati; phylum Pseudomonadota; class Betaproteobacteria; order Burkholderiales; family Oxalobacteraceae; genus Undibacterium; species Undibacterium sp. KW1. The sequence continues at coordinate 1,438,268 of NZ_AP018439.1, forward strand.
GATTAATCAAGTCGTGAGCAATTATTTAAGCTTGCTGCAAAGCCTTGTCTGCCTGTTTCAGATGTGTCCAGATGTAAGCCATACCTTGGTATCGTTGTAATGATTTGGCAATAGACTTATCATGCCGGGTCTGCGTTGTTCGTCTGTACTGTGGCACTATTTCTCTGTTTATTTTTTTAACCATCTCATGCAAGCAATTCTACATACTATGACCGCACATCGATTTCTCAGTACTGGCGGTCAATAACGATGTGGAATTCTATTTTTGCAAGACCTGCAGTGTCAGGTACTTCACGGATCGCGGCCTGTATTGTGTTGGCGTGCTTGAATCCAGATGTCGTTTTCGCCAATGATTTACCTCCTGTACAAACGATAGCCAGAGATGTGCTGGTCAGGGAGTTTCAATTCAGTGGCAACGCTGTCATCAATACCTCAGAATTGCAAGCAATGTCGGCAGCCTATCTTGGCAAGCGTGCCACTTATGCTGATCTGGAAGAGTTGCGGACCCGCATTTCACGCCTGTATGTGGAACGCGGTTACCTCAATTCTGGCGCTATCCTGGTCGTGGCAGAGGGCAACGAGCCTTTTCCATCAGGCATAGTCAGCATACGTTTGATAGAAGGGCGCATCTCTGAAGTACGGGTAAAGGGGGAAGAAAGACTGCGGCCAGCGTATTTGCAGCAGCGTTTGCTCAGGGATGACGAAGTATTCAATATGCCGGTCGTGCAGCAGCGTTTCCAGCTCTTGCTGACTGACCCGCTGTTTGAAAAAATCAATAGCCGCATCATCCCCGGTGACAAGCCTGGTACTGCCATACTGGACATCGATATTGTACGTTCCAAAGCCTATGGCCTGAATATCTATGCCAATAACTACCGTGCGCCCTCAATAGGGTCAGAAGTTTTGGGCATGTCAGGTTGGGTGCGCAATCTGAGTGGCTATGGTGATTATCTGGAAGCCAGTGTCGCCCATAGCGAAGGTGCTGATCCTGTACATCTGGGCTGGACCATGCCAGTGAATAGCCGTGGCACGGCATTGAAGCTTGGTCTTGATAAAGGCAGCTCCTCTGTTGTTGGTGAATCCATTGCAGCGATCGATATCAAGAGCCGTAGTTCAGGTTATGAACTCGGCATGAGCCAGACTTTGTCGAATAGCCTGCAAAGAAAAATCGAACTCGGCCTCAGCTATAGCCAGCGCGATAGCCAGACCAGTTTATTGGGGGAGGCGTTTTCCTTCACGCCTGGTGAGCCTGATGGTTATTCAAAAACCAAAGTAATACGCTTTTCCCAGGAGTGGACAGAACGCTGGGAAACTGAGGCGCTGGCCTTACGCAGCGTGTTTGCTTTTGGCCGCAATAATATAGACAACAGCGATATCAGCAATAACAACTTGCAGGTACCCAATCAGCATTACCGCATCTGGACAGGGCAACTGCAGTATGTCAAAAACCTCGGCAAGGCCGGCGATCAAATAATTTTACGCGCTTCTGCGCAGCAAACACCAGACCGCTTATTGCCCATGGAAAGATTCTCGCTGGGTGGCGTCGCTACCGTTCGCGGTTACAGAGAAAACACTGTCGTACGTGACCGTGCCTGGTTATTGAATGCAGAATACCATTACCCCTTGCCAGTGTGGCTAGAGGCAGGGCACAAATTCAAGCTTATTGCCTTTACTGATCTGGCGACAGCCAGCAACCAGGGCGAGGCTGCACAAAGACTGGCCTCGATAGGCGTGGGTATGAACTGGCAATGGCAAAACTGGGCAGCCGACTTGTTCCTGACCAGGAAGCTCATTACTTTGCCGGGGCAGAGCAATGGCAACTTGCAAGACCATGGCGTGCATGCCCAATTGACTTACCATTTATTTTGAGAGTGCGGCATATGCGTATCAAATTTGCCTCACCAGCCAGATGTATCTTGATTGCCAGTGTACTGTCAATGTCCGTTCACTTGGTCGCATCTGCAAACGATGCCGCGCTGGATCAGGGCGTGCGTGAATGTGCTAGCGGTAGTTACACGCAGGCATTGTCCGTACTACAAACTGCTTACGCCAGAGCGGATCAGACAGCGGATAAAGTCAAGGCAGCATCTGCACTGGCACAGACTTATGTGCAGATGGATCAGGTTGCCAAGGCGGAACCCTACCTGGTATTTGCCTTTGATCACGCCAGCAATAAACTGGACAAGGCTGGCTATGCGATTGATGTTGGCAACTGGCAGCAGCAACAGGGGCATGCAGAACAGGCGCGTTACTATTATGATACGGCGCTACAGTTGGCACCATCGGATGCCGCAATCGCGATCAGTGTCGGACTGAACCGGCAAAAGCTGGAAGTAAAAAATCTGACCCCGGCAGCAAACTTGAAAAACCTGCAGGCATTGTGGCAGCAACTGATACAAGCAGGAGAACTGCCACAAGCTGCCCGCTACAGCCTGAATCTTGGCGTGCAAGCCAGGGCTTTGGGCACAGAAGGGCAGAACCTGGCTTTCCAGGCATTCGACCATGCACGCAAACTCGCTGCAAAGCAGGGCCAGGCAAGATTGCAACTGGAAGCGCTGGACCAGCTTGCACAGCTTTACGAAGATGCACAACGCTACGATGACGCCCTCGCCTTGACAGACAAGGCTTTGCTGGTTTCACAGGGCCAGGAAGCGCATGACCTGCTCATCAATATCGAATGGCGCCATGGCCGCATCTTGCGGGGGCAAGCAAAAAATACTGAGGCAATCGCCGCCTATCAAAGAGCGCTTGAGCATATAGAAGCAATACGCACCGACATACCGGTCGAATATCAGGATGGCCGTTCTTCTTTCCGTGAAACCCTGGAGCCTGTGTATCTGGGACTGGCAGATTTGCTATTGCAGGCATCCGCACAACTGGATGATGTACAAAAAAATCCACAATTGCGTCGTGCCCGCGATGTGCTGGAATTGCTGAAGCAAACCGAATTGCAAGACTACCTGGGCGACCGCTGCGCTGTTGATACTGCCAGGGCCAATCGTAAGACTGGCAAGAATGATGTGATCGCTGATGATACCGCGATACTCTATCCCATAATCTTGCCCGACAGGCTTGAGCTTTTGCTGGAAACAAGCAAGGGCATGTACCGCCATAGCATCACTATGTCTGTCGCAAAGATGCGTGCAGACGTACTGGATTTCGGCAATATCCTGAAAGATAACCTCTCATTCAAACCGCAGGCCAAGCGGCTGTACCAGGCCTTGCTGGCACCTGTTGATGCTGAACTCACGCAACAAGGCATACGCACACTCGTCATTGTTCCTGACGGTGTGTTGCGTTTATTACCCTTTGCCGCCCTGCATGATGGCCAGCAATTTGCCATAGAAAAATATGCGATCGCCGTAGTGCCTGCTTTGAGTCTGACGAATACCAGTGCGCGCAAACGTGGTGACACTACATATAAAACGCTGCTGGCGGGCATGAGTGAGCCAGGTGCTGTGGTTGATAAATTGCCTGGTGCAATGGTTGAGCAATTGCTGGCAGCCAATCCACAAACGACTGCAAATGGCAGGCAAGTTGCCAGAGCCGTGTTGACGCGCAGCCTGCGTAACATCCCCAAGACAAGCGAAACTGCTATCCTGAACAAGCCAGCACAGCATCAGCAATTGCAACAAATGCTGGCGCTCGCTGGCGTCGATGAAGAAATCCGCACACTGGAAAAATTGACGAGTAGCCAGACTTTGTTGAATGCGAAATTTACCGTCGCTGCATTTAGTCAAAAAGTCAAAACAGGTGATTACCAGATTGTGCACATTGCTTCGCACGGTGTGTTTGGTGGCACTGCCGACAGCACCTTTGTCATGGCGCATGATGACTTGATCACCATGGATAATCTGCAAGGCTTTTTACGGGCAGGTAGCATGAAAAACCAGGAGCTGGAATTATTAACATTATCAGCCTGTGAAACGGCAGAGGGTGATGACAGCGCACCACTGGGTTTGAGTGGCGCAGCTCTCAAAGCCAGGGCCAGGAGTGCCCTGGGTTCATTGTGGCCCGTATCTGATGATGCGGCGACTTTGCTGATGGGTCAGTTTTACCGCCGACTGGCAGAACCTGCCACGAGCAAGGCGCAGGCTTTGCAAAAGGCACAATTGGAAATGATGAAGAATAATCAGTTCAGTCATCCATTTTATTGGGCACCATTCATCATGGTCGGGAGCTGGTTATGAAGACTAAGCAATTACATAAGATGGGCTTGCTCAGATTAAGCCTTCTCAGAGTAAGCCTGTCCTTGGCTTTTGGGAGTATGCCTGTATTTGTTTACGCTGGTGCCACCACGGACGGCACAGTTGGTGCCGTACAAAACCTCAGTGGCAATTTTGTTGTACCACAAAGCCTGGGTACAACCAAAGGCGGTAATTTATTTCACAGCTTTAAAAACTTCAGTATAGAAAATGGTGAGTCTGCCACTTTCACTACGACGACGGTGTTGCAAAATGTCATAGCCCGTGTCACTGGCGGCGCATCCTCGAATATCAATGGTTTGTTGAAACTCAGTGCAACTGCGGGTAACCAGCCGCATTTTTATTTCATCAATCCTGCTGGTGTGATTGTTGGCGCCGGGGCTGCCATTGATGTACCTGCAGGTTTGCATATCAGTACTGCAGATTATGTGAAATTTGCCGATGGAAATTTTTATGTCGATACGGCGAAAGCCAGTACCCTGTCTGCAGCCGCGCCTGAAGCTTTTGGATTTTTGGGTAATAATTCTGCCACTCTCGAATTCAGGAATGGCGCGACTGTCAATGTCCGCCCGCAACAAGCGCTGACCTTGGCCGCTGGCGATATCACGATCAATGACGCCAGCTTGCTTGCACCCGGCGCGACAGTGCGTGTGGCTGCAGTGGGCAAGAGCAAGCTGGAAGTTGGTTTTGCCGGTGATTTGCCTGCAGCGGGTGGCAAGTTGAGTATCCTCAATGGCGGCAGCATCAATGCGTCGGTGAGTGGCAATGTCGATGGCGCCCAGGTGCGAGTACAGGCTGGGGATATTCTGATTGACGGCCAGGATGCGCGCAAGCCTACTGGCATTTTCAGCAATGCCAATGATGGCGGCGCCAAATCAGGTGACATTTTTATTGCGGCAAACCAGCAGCTCAGCATCGTCAATGCTGGCCGCATTTCGACTTCTACCTTCAGTTCTGGCAATGCGGGTTCCATCAAGCTGGATGCAAGTAGTGTCAGTATGGATGGCAAGGGCCAGGTAACGGGTATTTTCAGCCAGGCTAATGAGGCTTATGGCAATGCAGGCAATCTTGACATCAATGTGGCTGGCAAACTCAATATCCTGAATGGTGCTGTCATTTCCTCATCAAGCTATACCTCAGGCAATGCTGGCAATGTGCGTGTGAGTGCCGGCGACATCATGCTGGATGGTGCAGAGGCCAATGGCCCTTACACCGGTTTGCTCAGTACCACCAATAAAGGCACAGGCAATGCTGGCGATATCGAGGCCACTGCTAAAGGCAAGCTCAGCATATTGAATAGCGCACAAATCTCTTCCGCTACTTATTCTGTGGGGTCGGGTGCCGATGTGAAAGTCGCTGCGGCAGAATTGCTGATCAATGGCAATGGTGTTTCTACCGGCATCAACAGTATTTCTGGCGCTGCTGGTAATGCCGGTAATGTCAGTGTTAATGTTAGCGGGGCCACTTCCATATTTTCTGAGGGGGGTATTTCAAGCTCGGCATTTGATGCAGGGCAGGCTGGCAAGATCAGGTTTGTAGGCAATAGCCTGAGCATTGATGGTCAGGGATTGGAAGCGGGCATCTATAGTGACGCTGGCGATTTCCGCACCGCAGCCAGCTTCCGTGGTGGTAATGGTGGTGATATTGATGTGAGCCTGGCAGGTAAATTAACACTGGCTGGTGGCGGGCGTATATCCACTACAACTTATACACGCGGCAATAGCGGTTCTATCAATGTGGCTGCCAACACTGTGGCTCTGGATGGTGACGGCAGCGGCATTCTGGCAGAAACCATAGGCATGGGTAATGCGGGCAATATCGCTGTCAAAACCAACCAGGCTCTGCAAATGCAAAACGGTGCCAGAATTTCTTCTGCCACCCATTTTGTTGGCAATGGCGGCAGCGTCAGCATTGATGCTGCCAGTCTTGATATTGATGGCAAGAGCCTGGCGACTGGCATCTATAGTGATGCTGGCACGCAGGCACAAGGCAATGCAGGAAATGTAGCTGTCAATGTGGCAGGCAATCTGTCATTGAAGGATGGTGGTCAGATATCGTCGGCCACGACCAGTTATACCACTGGTTCGGCTGGTACGGTGAAGGTCAATGCAGCCACCATCAGCCTGGATGGCAAACTCAGTAATTCTGTCAAGGATGATGAGGTGAATCCCAAGGTCTTGAGTACCGGTATCTTCAGTAGCGCCAATGCGGGTGATGAATCTACCAGCAGGTCGGTCGGCAATGCCGGTACCGTCAATGTCACTGCGGGCCAACTGCAGATGAGCAATGCAGCATTGATTTCATCAAGTGCCTATGCCAGGGGCAAGGCGGGTGAGGTCAATGTCAATGCCAGTAAAATCCGTTTGGACAGCAATGCCATCATCAGTTCTGAAGCCGGTGCTGCATCCAGCGGTTATACCGGCAATGTGAATATCAAGGCGACAGATAGCCTGAACATGGATCGGGGCATAGTATCAATTAGCAATGCTGCCCAGGTCAGCGCCGACAAATTGCCAGCCAAGACCCTGCTGGCAATTGATGCCTCAAATATCACATTGCAGCAAGCGCAGATTACTGCTTCTGCCAGCGGCAATGTGGCGGCCAGTGATATTCGCCTCAACTACGGTCACCGCCTGCTTGCCAAAAACAGTAATATCAACACCAGTGCTTTTGATGGTAATGGCGGTGCAATTACGGTACAGGGTAAAGGCGCTTTGATACTTGAGCGCTCACAAATCACTACCTCCGTTACAGGTTTGCAGACCGGTAATGCTGGTGACATCAGCATCAGTGCACCAGCCTTGATACTGCGCAGTGGTTTTGTCCAGGCAAATACTGCAGCCAAGGCTGCCAGTGGTGGTAATGTGAACATACAGGTGAACGCCACCATCGCCAGCGGCAACCAACTGCTGCTTGGCGGTGCGCCATTAAAATTTGACGGTAGTGGCAAGAATTTGATACAGGCGGCAGCACCTGATGGCGTGAACGGGCTTGTCAGATTGAGTAGCCCGCAGGTCGATTTCTCTGCCAGCCTGGTGAATTTGAATGCGCAGACTTATGATTTTGCTGACCTGGCGGCAGACTTGTGCAGGCTGGGTAGCGGTAGTTCCCTGAGCCTGGTCGGAAGAGGCGGTTTATTGCCCACAGCCACTGGTTTATTGAGATATTAAGTTGCCATGACCAAGTTCAGACGCCTGCAGGAATTTTTCACCCCACGCTTGCTGCAAGTACTGGGTTTGCTAGCACTGTTTGTTGTGGCCGCATTCTTGCTGCGTTTGCCTGCGGTCATTGCGATAGACAATAAAATTCTCGACCTGCAGTTCAAATTGTCGCGTGAATACTCTCCTCAAAAAATAGCCATAGACCCTGTTGTCGTGGGATTAGATGAGGCCTTTCTCGATGAAGTCGATGAGCCATTGAGCTTGAATCATCAGCATCTGGCCAATTTTCTGAAAGCCATGAACCAGGCTGGAGCCAAGGTAGTAGGCATGGATTTAAGCCTGCCTGAAAAACGCTTTGACAGCCTGATCTCTACCCGCAAGGACGCGGTTGATTTTCACAAGATACTGCTGGGTGGTCTGCTCGACAGTATACAGACCACGCCGCTGGTCACTGCCAAAATCTGGGATTTGAAGCATGCGCATTACCGCGATATCCAGGTGGATTACGCCGCGGTACTGGGCATGCAGGGCGAACAATTCCAGGCTGTTGCCTCAGCTGAATTTTGCCGCGACAGTGATCAGCGCATACGCCGCTTTCCAGGGCGTGATTGCCAGCCAGACCGCAGTGAACGTGGGTTGGCGACTGAGATAGCGGCAGCAGCAGGTGTACGACAGGACTGGAATGGTTTGATCAATTACCGTCTCGGTGAGCGCTTCAGATATGTCCCGCTACAAGAAGTCTTGAGGCTTGCCGGACAGGGTAAAACAGCAGAATTACAAAAACGTTTTGCAGGCAAAGTCGTCTTGCTCGGTGCAACCATGGATGCAACTGATCTGGTGGATTTGCCAGTGTCACTGGCAGCCTGGTTGCCAGTAAATGATCCTAATCCTGGCGTACTGGCACACGCGCAGTTACTACGCAGCATACTGAATCAGCGTTTATTGCAGCAGGCTGGCACGCTCAGTCTGTTTGCTTTGTCTGCCGTGTTTGCACTGTTTTGGCTGGGGCGCAGCATACGCATTAAAGTGGCGGTGTTTGCAGTGGCGACTATGGGCTTGTTCGCAGCCAACGGCATCGCCATGCAATATGATGTATGGGTGCCGCCAACGGCCGCTTTTCTGACTGGCTTGCTGGCTCTGAGCAGCAGCAGTGCATGGCAAGCCTGGCAGCATTACATCGACAAGCAAAGGCTGAGCAAGGCTTTTTCTGGCCGCGTCAGCCCGGCTGTCATGCAGGAGATAGTTGAAGGGCGTATAGACCAGACTTCACAAAGCAGGCGTTTGCATGTTTGTGTCTTGTTTTCAGATATCCGTAGTTTCACCACTTTGTGTGAACATGCACAGGCAGAGGATGTGGTCAGTCTCTTGAATCGCTATTTTGCCGTCATGAGCAAGATTGTGCATGAACATGGCGGTACCATAGACAAGTTTATTGGTGACGGCATGATGGCATTTTTTGGCGCACCCAAGCAACTCGATAATCCGGCGCAAAATGCTTTCAATGCCGCGCGGGCCATGCTGTTTGTACTGGATGCGTTGAACCTTGAATTGCAGGCGGAAGGTAAAACTGCATTGCAGATAGGTATAGGCCTGCATGCGGGCGATGCAGTCATTGGCCAGGTCGGTTCAGCAGAGCGGCACGAATACACGGCCATAGGTGACACCGTCAACACGGCAGCAAGGATAGAGGGCTTGTGCAAGGACGTGGGTTATCCTGTCGTTTGTTCGGAGGCCGTGCTTGCCAGCCTTGAAGAAGCTGACACGCTGACCGCGCTCGGTGATAAAAACCTCAAGGGACGTTCTGCCATTGCCGTTTGGGGCTGGCAGCCGGTATCTGTTGTTACTGAAATTTAAATACCGCAATTTAATTGATGAGTGTGATGATGAAAAAAAGTATGAGTGGATTGAGAACCTATCTGGCGATTATAGTCAGTCTCGTCGCAGCGCTGACTTGCAGCCTGGCACGTGCTGAAGCTGCACTGGGCATGGTGCTGGATGTGCAGGGTAACGGCAAGATGGAAGTCAATGGAGCGACATCCAAACTGCAATTGCTGGCTTACCTGCAACCGAAAATGCAAATTACGCTGGAGACCGGTGCCAGGGCTTCGCTGTCCTTATATGCGACACGCTCGGTGTATCAGCTGACAGGTCCTGCAACGGTAAGCATAGAAAAAGACGGCGTCACTAGCCTGCAAGGGCAAAAAGCAGTAGTCCGGCCCATGGCAGAAAAACTCGTGCGTGCTGCGGAAACCAGCAATGTCATTGCCGGTGCCGTGCGTATGCGCCAGGTGCCGCCACGTATTGTTGCCGTCACCCCTGAAAACAATTCCTTGTTACTCGGCAAGCGCCCGGCATTTAACTGGATTTCTGCTGAAGCGGCAGAGTTTGATATCAGTATTTCTGACATGGATGAGAAGCTTATCGTCAACGAAAAGACCAAAGAGAACAACTGGCAATTGCCGGAGAAGATAAAACTGGAAGAAGGCGCGACTTACCGCTGGCAAGTCGCTTATGCCTCGGTCAAAGATGGCAAGACATATACTGCCCGGTCTGAATTTAAAATGGCCAGCAAGGCCGAAGCCACTAGCCTGAATGAATTGAAGCCGGAAGACAATGCAGGCGTCGAAGACTGGGTCATGTATGCAGCCATGCTACAAAGCAAGCGCGCTTTTGGTGAGGCCAGGCAAGTCTGGCAACAGATCGCCAGGCAGCGACCTGATTTGCAAAAGCTGTCTGAATCTGCACCTTATTGATTTTTACGTAAATCATGACAACCGTTTTTGATTTCATTCGTTATCCCAATATGATGTCCGTATTGGAGGTTTGAGATGGCGAAAGAAATAGAAGATGGAGCAAAGCGACGAGTCAAGGCGGGTCGGCTTCTGCTGCAAGGCAGAGGGTGCGCCGAAGTAGCGCTGGTGGTCGGTGTAGCACGCAACACGGTATATACCTGGAAAGCCATACTCGATGAAGGAGGGCTTGACGCGCTGCGCGCAGTAGGTGGAAAGGGGCGGCCTGCACAACTTGATGCCATGGAATTAGGGGAGTTGCGGCGCTGCCTTCTCGATAGTCCGACGGAACATGGTTTTGGCACCGAGTTGTGGACACTTAAACGCGTGCGTCTACTTATTGAAAGAAAGTTCGAAGTGTCGTTCAGTGAAGTGCACGTTTGGCGCATTCTTGGCGCACTGGGATTCAGTAACCAAAAGCCGGAGCGTCGCGCCATCGAACGTAACGAAGATGCTGTACAGGAGTTCAAGAAAAAGACCTGGCCTGCGCTCAAAAAAAAGCCTCGAGAGAGAATCGACTGATTGTATTCATCGACGAGTCCGGAATCAGCGAACGGCCTACCCGTGTGCGTACTTGGGCACTCAAAGGGAAAACGCCGATTATTCAGTTTCATTTCAACTGGAAACATTTGTCCGTGATTGCAGGTGTGACCAGGAAGAACTACTTGTTCCGCTTCCACGAGGGTAGCATCAAGAAGGAGCAAATTGTCGAGTTTCTCAAGGCGCTCAAAGCGCATTTGAAGCAGCCGCTGTTGATCATCCTCGATGGGCTCAGGGCGCACAAATCGAAACTGGTGCGCGAATACCTCGACAGCACCAATGGGTACATTCAAATCGCATTCCTGCCCCCGTATGCGCCGGACCTCAATCCTGTCGAATATCTCTGGGCCTGGCTCAAGCGACATGCGTTGGCAAACTTCTGCCCGAACAACCTCGCCGAATTGCAAACAATTGCCCGCAATAAACTCAAAAGCGCACAACGCCGTCCATCCATCATCATGGCATGTTGGAAGCAGGCGGAGTTGTGGTGATGTCATCAATTATGTAAAGCTCAATAATAAAAAACGCCACGTTCATCAAGACCGTGGCGTTTTTCTATGCTGGCTGTATTTATGCTGCTGTATTCATGCCGGTATCAAGAAAATCGACATGAAAATCAACAATGACCTGGCCTGCGATACGTTGTACAGAACCGTCCTTGTGCATACGGCTGACAGTCTTGTCTTCGCGTGAGCGCACATCAATCTGGAATTCAGGATGGCTCTTGGCAAAGGCGTCCTGTATGGTTTCCCTGACCTGTGCGATCAAGGCTTTTTCTGAGGCGGATACTGTATCAATTGCATCCTGCGCTGTTTGTTCGGCAGCAGCGGCAGCAGTTTCGGTATCACCAAAGAACTGATCCACCGTTTGTCTGAATTCTCTTTGTGTCGTCACCACGTATTGTATTTTGGCGATAGGAAAGAGGCTATGCACGATGCGCGAAGCCATGACACGTTCAGGGTCAGTCGTCATGACAGTCAGGCTGTCAGCACTTTCTTCCAGTATGACCCAGTGATGATCTTCTACATAGGCGCGTTTGAAATTCTTCAAGGCATCCGGGCGTGCGCGGTCTGCCTTGTAAGGCTGGTATTCGCATTCAAAGAAGGTCGCCAGGGAATTGCCTATATCCGTCAGGCTGACTTCAAATTCGTCGATGAGAATTTCTTCTACATCCACCCCCTTGCGGCGTGCAGCGCGTGCTGCCAGGCCCAGTTCAGGTATCGACAGTATCGATGATTTGATCAGCGAATCAAACTTGGTATGAATCACCTGCGGTGACATCAGACGCTGGGCAAAAGCTACAGCCAGGGTGTTGCGCAGGTATTTGAAGCCTTCTTCCAGTAGTGGTGGGAACTGGCAATCATTGCGGTTGTTGATCAGTTGCAGTACACCCAGCAATTCATTGCTTTGTTCGTGGATCAGCGGGCCGACCAGCATGTGCTTGGTGCGAAAACCAGTGCGTTGATCAACACGGCGCAAAAACTCCAGCTTCGGTGAATGCTTCCTGAGTTCTGCTTCGTCATACACATTCAGAATATTGACTGTCTGCTTGCTCATGGCAACGAAACCGGCCACGCTTTTTTCAGAGATGGGCAGGGCAAAATCCTTGAATGAAGTCAAACCAGTCTTAACCTTGGATTCGATGGCATTTTTCTTGTAGTTGACCGAATACAGCGTCAGGCGCTCACAATCAAACAGGTTGCAGATATCCTGGGACAGATCAAGCATGATCTGCTCGATATTGCTGGTCGAATGGATGGCATTCGTGATGGTTTGCAGGTTCTTGAAGAAATGTAAGCGGGCATGCACGTCCTCTTTATCATAGACATCATACTTATCTTGCTGGACACGGCGTACAAAACTCATAAATTTGCTTTCATCGATGGAATTCAATCCCGGCTATTCTGCCACAGCCAGGCTATATCGTCATTGCGACACTGATAAGCTTGGGCGCGTTTTTTGTAAAAAGCGCGCGCTGAAAATTGCTTTTTGGGAAAGTGTTGCTATTTTATGACTATTTCCATTAAAAAAGAGGCATTGCTGCCTCTTTTCACCTGAATATCATTTACCAGATGGTGATGCGTTTTTCCGGAGGTACATACATCTTGTCACCTTCCTTGACACCAAACGCCGAGTAAAATTCTGGCAAGTTCGTCAAGGGACCGTTGCCACGGAACTCGGAAGGGGAGTGTGGATCGGTACTTACCCTGAGTATGGTTTCGCCATCGCGCGATTTGCCACGCCAGACTTGCGCCCAACCCATGAAGACACGCTGGTTGCCAGTGTAACCGTCAATCACCGGCGCTGGCTTGCCACCAAGGGAAATCTGGTAGGCCTTGTAAGCGATGGACAAGCCGGAATTATCTGCAATATTTTCACCCAGAGTCAGGGCACCGTTGACCTTGTAACCTGGCAGCGGGCTGTAGGCACTGTACTGGGCAATCATGGCGGCTGTCAGTTTGCCAAAGTTGGCCTTGTCTTCCTTGGTCCACCAGTCACGCAGGTTGCCGTCGCCGTCTGACTGGCTGCCAGAATCATCAAAACCATGGCTGATCTCATGTCCTATGACTGCACCTATACCGCCATAATTGACGGCATCGTCGGCTGCGGCGTTAAAGAACGGTGGCTGCAATATCGCTGCGGGGAAGACGATTTCATTCTGGCGTGAGTTGTAATAGGCATTCACGGTTTGCGGGCTCATGCCCCATTCAGTACGGCTGACAGGTTTGCCCAGTTTGGCCAACTGCCGTTGATATTCATGTTCACGGCCACGTATGATATTGCCGACCAGATCATCCTTGGCAATGATCAGCTTGCTGTAGTCGCGCCATTTATCCGGGTAGCCTATCTTGGGATTGAATTTGGCCAGTTTTGTCAAAGCTTCTTTCTTGGTTTCCGGGCTCATCCAGCTCAGTGTTTCTATGCTTTGCTTATAGGCCAGCAGCAAGTTGTTGACCATGGTTTGCATGCGTGCCTTGTTCTCAGGCGGAAAGTATTTTTCCACATACAACTGCCCCAGTGCTTCTGACAGGGCTTCTTCCACCCGGCCTACGCCACGTTTCCAGCGCGCCTGATTGGCCGGGACACCGCGCAAAGTTTTACTGGTGAATTCAAAATCCTGATCGACAAAGCGCTGGCTGAGGAAAGGTGCATAGGCGTTCAGGGTTTGCCATTTCAGATAAGTCTTCCAGGTATCAAGCGGGGTGGCAGCAATGACCTTGGCAAGACCACTGAAAAATTCAGGCTGACGCACGATGACATAATCCATTTTACCTGCCATGCCAATTTCACTGAAATAAGCATTCCAGTCAAAACCAGGCAGTAATTGCTCAAGTTGTTTCAGGTCCGTCTTGTTATAGGTTTTGACAGGATTGCGGTTTTCTACCTTGGTCCATTGTATTTTGGCGATCTCGGTTTCCAGCGCCATGATGGCCGCTGCACCTTGTTCAGGCTTGGCCTGGCCACTCATACCCAGCATTTTTTCCAGATGTTTGAGATACGCGTCGCGGAAGCCCTGCAATTTCGCATCATCCTGTTTCAGATAATAATCACGATCAGGCATGGTCAGGCCATTCTGGCTCAGATATACCGCATAGCGGCTGGAGTCACGCGCATCCTGGTTAATGCCCGCCGCAACAGGCGTGTTGACACCAAGCTTGCTTAGTTCTGCCATCAAGGCTGGCAGTTTTGATTTATCGGTAATGGCATCGATGCGGGCAAACTGGCTTTGCAGTGGTTTGATATCGAGCTCGTTGGCGCGGGCTTCATCCATGAAGCTGTTAAACACGTCAGCAATTTTTTTCTGATTGGAACCAGCCGTCAATTGCTTGCTGGCAGCCAGGGCCTGGATGATGTCGTAAGACCTTTGTTCCGACAGTTCGCGCAACTGGTCAAATGAACCAAAGCGACCACGGTCAGCCGGTATTTCTGCAGTCGCCAGCCATTTGCCAGACATGTGCTTATAGAAGTCGTCCTGTGGCCTGACGGTGTTGTCTATCCATTGCAAATCTATGCCAGATTGCAGTTTATTTGTGGTGATCGTGCTGTTAATGCCAGCGCTTGCATTTTGTGCAAAGGCTGGCGTTGCCATCATATTGGTAAACAAGCTGGCAAGAGCGAGAGAAATCAGGGTACGTGACATGGTATGTCCTGGTTATATAACTTGTTGTATGGAAAGAGCTATAGATGCGCTGTTTTAGCTAAAGTTCAGCAACTTTGAAGAAACTTATGCTGCAGAACGGCAAAACCCAGGTTTGAAAACAAGATCAAGGCAGGTGAGCCAAAATCATAACCAGGCAAGTTACGCAGATAGTCAAAACCACAATTGGCTTGATGACAGGAATGGGAAGTCGGGGTGTTCGGGTTTGGATGGTGCTATGACCATCCATAGGGCATCCGGCAAATGCCTGTGCTGTATCAGGTCAGTACGCCAGTGAACCTGATATCTTTGTGATTCATGCAAATACTCAGGCTCGGCATGTAGCCAGCCAGTAGCGCTGCCATCATCGTCGCCAGTGACCTCTTCTCTGGTACTCAGGACGCGTACTTGCACTTTGGGCCACAAGGCTATTTGCAATAGCCTTGTTCCATACATCAAGCCAAGTACGCAGGTGGGGAATAAGAGCAGTGTCATTGAAACAGCATTGAGAGTATCGATTGCCTGCATATTGCCGGCCCGAGCCGCTCTTGTAAATGAATGATTTTTTTATGTAAGGCTTTTTCTATAAACAATAAATCCTGACCTGTCTGCCACCTGGCGATACAGTTTTTGCGCCGTCTCATTGGTTTCGTGGGTTTGCCAATATACGACAGTAGAACCTGCCAGCCTGGCCTGTTCATACACTGCCTCTATCAAGGCACCTCCTACACCCTGGCCGCGCACATCCGGGCTGGTGAACAAGTCATTCAGATAGCAACTGGCTTCGATGCGGCTAGTAGTTCTGTGGTACAGGTAATGCGCCAGCCCAACCAGGCGTCCATCCTGTTCTGCGACCAGAGCATGTACAGGTTCGTAGCCATCAAAAAATCTGGCCCAGGTCCTGAGCGTCACTGCTTCTGGCAAGGCATTTGGGCCAGTGCGTTCATAGAACTGGTTATAGCCTTCCCATAGCACAGACCAGTTGGCGAAATCTTCTTTGGCGACGGCACGTACTACTACTTTACTCATTTCTTTTCCTTATTGTTTCGTTTTATTCGGTTTCGAACAATTGTTGCTCCATGACGCTTGCCAATGCGTGCGAGGCCGGGTCATGTTGTTCGCGTAATCCATCCACCATATTCACCCTGTCTTGCGTGCTTTTGTTCTGGCTGGTTTTCCATTTGCCGCTGATGCGACGGATGGGGATTTCTATGCCGACTATCATATCCATCATGCGGTCTATATATTCTGCAGGCGCATCACTGACTTTCCATGGCTGGTCGAACTTGCGCTCAAAGTTATCGCTAAGTTCGCTGAGCAGGCGCAAAAATTCCTGCCGGTCTTCGATGATGCGCATGGGACCATGCACATGCACGACAGCATAGTTATAGGTCGGCACGACAGAACCGCTGCGCTGCTTTTCTTCATACCAGCGCGGACTGATATAGGCTTGCGCGCCCTGGAAAATCAATAGCACATCCTGGGCTGAAGCTGCACTTTGCCAGACCGGGTTATTGCGGGCGACATGGCCCCGCAAAACGCCATAAGGTGCATCTGCGGTTGGTGGCGAAACGATGAAGGGAATGTGATTCGCCTCCAGTTCGCCAGCGTGCAAGCTGACCAGCGTTGCCAGCGGATGCGCCTGTATCAGGGCGTGTAAGACTTCTATGCGTTCTTCAGAAAAATGACTGGGCATGTACATGGGCTACTCGATCTCTATGATGACTTCGGCGCTAATGGAGTTGGCGATATAACAGTGTTCATGCGCCATATGATGGAGTTCTTCACGCTCCTGCAAGGCTGGTTGCTTTTCACCACTATAGCTCTCCTGCGGGCGCAGGTGGATACGGGTAATGGCTGTCTTGCCCTGGGCGTTTTTATCCATGATACCCACTGCCAGATCGCGGTATCGATCCAGCACATAACCGCGCTTGGCGACGAAGGACAGGTAAAACAGCATGTGGCAAGATGCCAGCGCAGCAACCAGTGCTTCTTCAGGATCGACATTTTTTTCTTCCGACATAGGTATTGGGACTGACAGAGGGGATGAGGACGCTGGTACTACGAGGCCACCATCAAATTCCCATGCATGCGCGCGGCTATAGCGGTTGTCGCTGAACGCCTGCTCACCACGTTCCCATAAGATTGTTGCCTGGTATTGATGCATTTATTTACTCCGTTACCGTGAATTTACGTTAATCTTATGCTTGGTATTGGCTATTGAAAAGTACCAATTTTATAAAAAACAAGAATGCCAATTTCGGTGAGCGCATGCATATCTCTCAAATGATTGCCGGGATAAGCCTGGACAGACAAGACAGCCAGCCCTTGTACAGACAGTTGTACGCCGAAATACGGAAAAGTATATTGGCAGGCCAGATGCTGCCTGGAATGCAGTTGCCACCCAGCCGTGAGTTTTGTCAGGCGCTGCATATTTCCCGGCAGACGGTTTTGAATGCTTATGATCAATTGCTCGCAGAAGGGTATCTGCGCGGTTCGGTAGGGCAGGGGACTTTTGTGAATGAAGATTTGCCTGCAATTGCAGAACGCGCCAAAACAAAGGTCAGCGATATACCTGCGGCACGACTGCTGGACAGGATTTCAAAGCGCGGACTGCAACATATAGACCCGCGCGGCAGCACACGCTTTCATCAGGGGAGTGTAAGGGCATTCAGGGTCAGCATGCCTGACCTGGATTTGTTCCCATTTGATATATGGGCGCGGCTGGAAGCGCGTCATTGCCGCCATCCGAAAGGACAACTGGGCTATGGTGACCCTGCCGGTCATTTGGCTTTGCGTGAGTTACTCGCGGTTTATTTGAAGGCAGCGCGTGGCGTGAATTGCGCACCGGAACAAATCCTGATCACTTCCGGTTCGCAGCAGGCGCTATATTTGCTGAGTACCATGCTACTGGACCCGGGTGAAAAGGCGGTGGTGGAATATCCGTGCTATCGCGGTACGACTGCTGCCCTGCATGCAGCACAAGCGGACATTTGTGCCGTACCTGTCGATGATGAGGGCTTGGATGTCGAATACGCAGCGATGCATTATCCCGATGCGAAAGTCGCTTTCGTCACACCTTCCCACCAGATGCCACTGGGCATGACCATGAGCCTGCAAAGCCGCATGGCCTTGCTGGAGTGGGCGCAGGCGAATGCGGTATGGATAGTGGAAGACGACTATGACAGTGAATACCGTTTTGGCAGTTCACCACTGGCATCCCTGCAAAGTCTGGACACGCATCAAAGTGTTATTTATGTAGGCACTCTCTCCAAGGTGCTGTTCCCTGGCCTGCGTCTTGGCTATCTGGTGTTGCCAGAAAAATTGCTGGAGCCGATGATACAGGCCAAGGCTGTCATCGATAAACATACCAGCATCATGCC
Organism: Undibacterium sp. KW1; assembly: GCF_009937955.1. Classification (NCBI taxonomy): domain Bacteria; kingdom Pseudomonadati; phylum Pseudomonadota; class Betaproteobacteria; order Burkholderiales; family Oxalobacteraceae; genus Undibacterium; species Undibacterium sp. KW1. The sequence goes on from NZ_AP018439.1 coordinate 1,456,484, forward strand.
GCAAATGACATTGGCCGACTTTATTGCAGAAGGCCATTTCGGCAGGCATATCAAGCGCACCAGAAAAGTCTATGCAGAACGACAGGCATGCTTAGTGAGTTGTCTGGAAAAGGAATTGGCAGATGAACTTATCTGCGGCGCGCAAGATGGCGGGCTTGATCTGGCTGTGTATTTCAAACAGGCTTACGATGAAGAACAGATCATAGAAGCCGGGCAAAAAATCGGACTGGAGTTGCGCGGCCTGGGTCACTACGCCGATGTGCCGGGAAAAACAAACAGACCGGCAGAAAGTCCTGGCGGCCTGTTACTGGGTTTTGCTTCACTGACTTGTGCAGAAATAGAGCGCAGCGTCAGCAAGCTGGCTACGCTCTTCAAAGCTGCTCATTAGCGATTAGGCAGCGATCAGGCAGCGATCAGGCAGCGATCAGGCCGCAATCATCTGCATTGCCGTATCTGAGTTTGTATGGCGATTTATGACACTGATGATGGCGCGCATGCTGGCCGTTGCCGCATCGTCAGCTATGCCTGCACCATGCTGGCTGCTGCCATCATTGACGCGTGCTTCCATGATGCTGATGTATTGTGAACGGCCTTGCTGTGTCACTTGCTGTTCTTGCTTGTCGATGATCCTGACTTGATAGCCAAGTGCCTGGCAGGCATTGACCTGGGCTTCAACAATACCATGACCTGTACCCTGGATAGCTTGTGGCTGTCCGTGGTGCAGCAGATCGACATGCAAGGATACTTGTGCCGGATCAGATGGTGATGTCCTGTGATGCAGGACCGGGTTTGCATGATGAGCTTGATAACTGATGGGTGTTGCTGGTGCGAGATAGCTGTCGCTGAAAATCTGGTGTATCTGTTGCGCCGTCATTTCCTTGCCGCTGTCATCGGCAGCCGTTTGCACGACACGGCTGAATTCAATTTGCATGCGTCTCGGCATACTGATGCCATATTCCTGTTCCAGCAAAAAGGCCATGCCACCTTTGCCAGACTGACTATTCACGCGTATCACGGCATCATAATTGCGGCCAAGGTCAGCGGGGTCTATCGGCAAGTAAGGTACTTCCCATATCGCATCTTTTTGTTGCTGGGCGAAGCCTTTTTTAATTGCATCCTGATGGGAGCCAGAAAATGCTGTGAAGACCAGATCACCGACATAAGGGTGGCGCGGATGCACAGGCAATTGATTGCATTCTTCCACGCACTGCCTGACGCTATCGATGTCAGAAAAATCCAGCCCGGGATCTACACCCTGGGTATATAAATTCAAGGCCAGCGTGACGAGATCGACATTGCCGGTGCGTTCGCCATTTCCAAACAAGCAGCCTTCAACCCTGTCTGCACCGGCCATGACAGCAAGCTCTGCAGCGGCGACTGCAGTGCCCCTGTCATTATGAGGATGCACGCTGAGGATAATGGCATCGCGTTGCGCCAGATTCCTGTCCATCCATTCGATCTGGTCGGCATACACATTCGGCGTTGCGCATTCGACTGTGGTCGGCAAGTTGATGATCATCTTGCGTTCAACCGTGGGCTGCCAGATGGCGGCAACGGCATCACACACTTCTTTGGAAAAATCCAGCTCGGCCATGCTGAAGGTTTCTGGTGAATATTCAAATACCCATTCTGTCTCTGGCATGGCATCAGTGAGTTGCTTGATGAGACGGGTGCCATCAGTGGCGATCTGTTTGACTTCTTCACGCGATTTGCCAAATACAATGCGGCGGAAAGCGGGTGCTATCGGGTTGTACAAATGCACGATGGCACGTTTGGCACCACGCACGGAATCGATGGTGCGGCGTATCAGGTCTTCACGTGATTGCGTCAATACTTCTATCGTCACGTCATCCGGTATGCGTTGTTCTTCTATGAGTTTGCGGACAAAGGCGAAGTCTGTTTCTGATGCAGACGGGAAGGCTACTTCAATTTCTTTGAGTCCAATTTTCACCAGCATGTCAAAGAACCTGAGTTTTTTCTTTGCATCCATGGGTTCTATCAGCGCCTGGTTACCATCACGCAAATCCGTACTCATCCATATCGGTGTTTTGCTGATGCTGCGGCTGGGCCATTGCCTGTCCTGCAAAGCGATAGTCGGGAAGGCTTGATATTTTTTAGCTGGATTACTCATCATGATGTTCTTTTCCTTGGGCTGGCACAGTGCCTCAGCAAGGCGCTGATATTTTCAAATTGGTGAATGGATACTGATGTGGTGGCGCTAAGCTAACCGGCAGCCACAGAGATACGCGAGGCCGGTTAACCGATCAGTAGTCGTAGCGCTAGTAGCTTGCGACCGTGAGCAAGTGACAGCGCAGACTGTGGGCGTGCAAAGCCAGACATGACGCTGATAGCGCCTGCTGAATTCTTTGCTGATGTGCCTGATGGTGTCATGCTGTTTTTCCTGATGTCAGGAAGCCTGTGCTGGGTACTACTGGGATATAAGGGTAATTTTTGATACTGGTGTTTCAGGCTGGCTGGTATGCCGCTTAAAACTGGACAAGACGCAACTTATAGTAGCGAGCTTGCTAGAGATGGTAGTAGAACTAGAGAGGCAGACACAGACGACAGCACTGCTTGCAGCTTGGCGCTGTCAGCAGTTTTTTTTGCAGATGTCGATGTCAAAAAAGAGTTCATGCAATTACTGTAAAAGATTTTGCCTGCGCACGTCAAGCAGTATTTTTTGTTTGCTTGTCGATGTGCTGACTGATCGGCATTTCATCGCAACGCAATCTCAATGAAATGCCGCTCAGGCAGATTAACAGCCATACAAAAATCAGCTTCTCAAGAACCTGATTTTTTATTGTTCCTGTAGGCGAAGCCTAATAGCAATAACCCACCAATAATCATGGGGAATGACAGCATCTGCCCGGCTGAAATTGTCGCGCCGAGAATATTGACTTCATAATCCGGGGTGCGGAAATATTCCGTGAAAAAGCGTGCGCAGCCATACAATGTGACGTATAAGGCACCTACAGCCAGGCGCGGCCTGGCTTTGGATGCATATATCCACAGTATGACGAATGCCAGCAAACCATCTACCAATGCCTGGTAAATAGGTGAAGGGTGAACCGGGTGGTCAATACCCGGCCAGATCATTGCCCATGGCAGGTCTGCTGATGCGATGCGGCCTGGCAATTCATGGTTGATGAAATTACCCAGGCGACCGGCAGCGTAACCCAGCGGCACCAGCGGCGCGATGAAGTCATACACGTCTGCAAGGTGGAACTTGGCCTTGCGTGCCCATAGCGACATGGCAATCAGCACACCGATGAATCCACCATGGAAAGACATACCACCTTTCCAAACCGCAAATATTTCCAGCGGGTGTTCCATGTAATATGAAAAACCATAGAAAAACACTTCACCCAGACGGCCACCAAGTATTACACCCAGTACACCAAAAAACAGCATGTCGTCGATATGCTCGCGTGTCCAACCCTGTGCAGCGATATGCGGTTGTTTGAGCCGGACGCGGCCCAGGGCAATGAACTGGGCAAAGGCGATCAGGTACATGATGCCATACCAGTGGACCGAAACAGGGCCCAGATGGAAAGCGACAGGATCAGGATTTGGATGAGTCAGCATGGATGATTTGGTAAGTTAAACAGGTGCGCAAATGCGGCCAGCACTGCAGAATGATTGTCCTTGCGCCAGGCCAGGCCAATTTCAACGGTGGCGCTGGCTTCCGGCAAATCGAAATACAAGACACCAGGGCGCTGCAAATTTGAGACGGATTGTGGCACAAGTGCGATTCCCATGCCAGCAGAGACCAAACCGACGATGGTTTGCATTTGTATCGCTTCCTGGCCGATCGCGGGTGTCAGGCCCGCAGCATGGAAGCAACCGAGGATGGCATCATGCAAAGCCGGGGCAATTTTGCGAGGGAACAGTATCAATGGCAAGTCAGTGCAATCGCTGAGGCGCAGTTGCTGGCGTCCTTTGGCATGGTTTTCTGGCACCGCCAGCATCAGTGGTTCAGACAGCACTTTTTGATAATTGAACAGGTTTTGCAACTTGTCTGGAAGCGGCGGTATCAAAAAGCCAGCATCAATTTCCCCGTTTTCCAGCGCCTGCAATTGTACGTCTGTGGTTGCTTCACGTAATTCTATATGGACATCGGCATGATGACGGCGAAATTCCCGCAGTGCGGGGGGCAATACGCTGTAATCAGCGATAGACACAAAGGCCAGGGACAAGTGACCGTAAGTACCGCTGGCGGCCCTCTGCGCCAGTTCTGGCAGGGATTGCGCCTGTGCCAGCAAGCGCCTGACTTCCGGCAAGAGCGCCATACCGGCAGATGACAGTGAGATATTGCGTGTATTGCGGATGAACAGTTCTGCTCCGAGGATGGCTTCCAGCGCCTGTATGGCTTGTGACAAAGGCGGCTGGGTCATGTGCAGGCGCGTAGCTGCCCTGCCAAAGTGCATTTCTTCCGCCACTGCCAGGAAGTAGCGCAACTGGCGCAGCTCTAGATTGCGTAACTCAGGTAAAGACATCTGGCAGCTCAGCCGGTATTTTATGTTGTGTCAGAGTGCTGTAGCTAAGCAAAAAATAGTCCGGAACAGAACCATGTGCTGTCATTAGCGGCGGGTGTTTTTGTCAAAGGCGCGTTTGACGCGTTCTTTCTGGATTTTTTCAAAATGCGCATGATCTTTGCGTTTGTCCAGGCCCAGCATACGCTCAAGAACTTCAAACCAGGCAAATGCCGCGCCTGCACCACCAATGATCCACCACCAAGACATGGTGGCAAAAATCCATACATCTGCCAGCTTCAATACGAGCATGATGAATAAAACGATGATGATGAACATGGGATGCATCCTTTTTCTGGGGAAAAACCTTCAAACTCTTTGCTACAGATCATGGAGTTTCCTTAATTTTACTGCAGGTCAACCCCGGTATGTAGATAAACGTTAAAATTGTCAAAAGGCGGTAGAATAAGTGAGTTTTTAACCTGGAGAAAGCAATGAAATATTCTTTATTGGTAGGTTCGGTATTGGCAATGATGGTTTCCGGCTCCGCTTGGGCGAATGCTGATCTGGCAAAAGCAAAAAATTGCATGGCCTGTCACGCAGTGGATAACAAGGTTGTAGGCCCTGCATTTAAGGACGTGGCCAAGAAATATGCCAGCGACAAGACCGCTGAAGCCAAGCTGGTGCAAAAAGTATTGAAAGGTGGCTCAGGTGTATGGGGCGCGGTTGCCATGCCACCTAATGCCCAGGTAAGTGATGCAGAAGCGAAAACCCTGGTTAAATGGGTTCTGAGTTTGAAATGAGTTCTGCTTTGATACAGATGACTTGTTCTGTATCCCGCTAGCAGAAAATAAAAAACCTGGCTTTTGCCAGGTTTTTTATTATGCATAAGATCTGCGTGCCAAACTGTTTCAGTTTCACAAGAGCTTGCAGTTTGTCACTACAAGGTTTTGTGTGGTGCAGATCTTATAAGTTGCCAGCTTACTTGACTACGCGCAGCAGATCACGTTTGCCGCCTTTGTATGTGTACAAAGTCAGTGTGCCGTCTTTGATATCGCCTTTGTCATCAAATGCGATGTCGCCTGTTACGCCTTTGTAGTTGATTTTCTTCAGCTCTGGCAGATATTTGGCTGGGTCAGCAGAGCCAGCTTTTTTCATTGCTTCTACCATGACCATGACTGAGTCATAGACATATGGTGCATAAATCTGGACTTCTACACCAAATTTTTTCTTGAATGCAGCTTTCCAGTCGTCATTGGCTTTCTTCTGTGCATCCAGAACACCGCCAGCTTCGGCGCAAACTACCTGGCCTTCGCCGATGCCGTTGTCAGCCAGTTTAACCAAGTCAGCTGTACAGATACCGTCACCACCCATGAATTTGGCTGTGATGCCCAGTGCCTTCATCTGACGCAGCATAGGACCAGCAACAGCATCCATACCACCGAAGAAGATCACGTCTGGGTTTTTGGCTTTGATTGTGGTCAGGATGGCGCTGAAATCTGTAGATTTATCAGTTGTATGCTCTTGCACAACAATTTCAGCACCTTTGCCTTTGGCGCCTTTGATAAATTCTTTTGCCACGCCTTCGCCGTATGCTGTTTTATCATCAATCACAGCGACTTTTTTAGCGTGGTTGATTTGCACCGCAAAACGACCCAGTGTGCCACCCAGTTGGCCGTCATTCGCTACCACGCGGAATGCACCTTTGAAACCTTGTTTGGTGTAGTCAACGTTAGTTGCAGATGGGGAGATTTGAACGATGCCAGCATCGTTGTAGATTTTGGAGGCAGGGATAGTTGTACCGGAGTTCAAGTGACCGATAACGCCGTTTACTTTCGCATCGACCAGTTTTTGTGCTACGGTTGTGCCTTGTTTTGGATCGCCAGCGTCATCTTCAGTCAGCAATTCGAATTTGGCTTTTTTGCCGCCGATCATCACGCCTTTGGCGTTCAGTTCTTCGATCGCCATTTTGGCGCCGTTTTCATTGTCTTTACCCAAGTGGGCGATCGCGCCGGAGATAGGGCCAACGTGACCAATTTTTACAACCAGATCTTGAGCTGCCGCAGCACCAGCGAAAGCGAAAGCAATTGCGCCAGCCAGTGGAATCATTTTAGTTTTGAACGACATGAACATACTCCTAAGGATTAAAAAGTAGGATAACAGTACTGCATCTCTGACTTATTCAGATAACTGAACAGCAAGAAGGTACAACAGAAAAAATATTTCGCAAAGCTATTTTGTGTGGTTTTTTCTCCAAACTGACGTTTTTTATATGCCCCAATATCGCACCCTTGACAAGCTTGATCGCAAGCTCCTGAACCTCCTCCAAAAAGACAACCAGACCCCGACCAGGGTACTCGCCGACAAGCTGCATATCTCCCAGCCCACCTGCCTGCGCCGCATACGGGAATTGCGGGAAGCAGGCGTCATCAGCGCTGAAGTAGCGATGGTCGATAGCTTCGCTCTTGGCTATGGCATGCTGGCTTTTCTGGAGGTATCGCTGATCAATCAGTCGGATGAATTCATGCGGGAATTTGAGACCCGCATGAACAAGGAAGCCGAGGTCATGCAATGTTATTTTGTGTCTGGGGAGTATGACTATTTCCTGGTGGTCCATGTGATAGACATGGACGCCTATTACCAATTTGTGCGGCGCGCCATTTCCGGCTCTGGCAATGTCCGACATTTCCATTCCCGTTTCCCCATGAAGCGTGCCAAATTTACGACACGTATTGCCTTTGACGAAAAAGCCGAAGAGTTACCTGTGCGTATTAAAGGCAAGTAAAGCCAGATAAAACAACATAAAGCTAAATGATTCAGCCTGTTTTGCAGTAAACGCCGGGATCTTGTGTTTGGATGACAAAAAGAACGCAAGTTGTTGCAGATAGAGATTCCATCTGGCAACTTGCGTGAGGGGAAACTTGTTTTTGTACGCCCGCTTTAGCGGGCGTTTAACTTGCAGGGCAGGGCTATGCCTGGGCGCATCCTGTCTGTATCAGAGCAGTTTTTTAGATAAAGCTTGCTTGTCTCAGGCGGGCAGCAGTATGGTTTTTCCCGCCTTGTGTTCCATGCCAGTGAACGCAAAATCGACATCTGGCTGTACACCCGAGACGATGTCTGCAATCGCACGGCCAGAACCTGCGCCCATGGTCCAGCCCAGCGTACCGTGGCCGGTATTGAGGTAAAGATTACTGATGCGGGATTTGCCTATATAAGGAACATTCGAAGGCGTCAGTGGCCGCAAACCTGTCCAGTACACCGGATTGTCGTAATCGCAGGCGGTCGGGAACAGTTCCCGTGTGCGTCTGGTAATAGCTTCGCAACGGGTAGTATTGAGGTCTCTGCCATAGCCATTGATTTCACAGGTGCCTGCAACACGCAGGCGGTTGCCCAGGCGCGACACCACGAGTTTATAGCCATCATCTGTCAGCGAAATAACAGGTGCCTGCTCAGGATTGGTAATTTGATAAGTGGCCGAGTAGCCTTTGCCTGGATAAATCATCAGGGAGATACCCAAAGGTTTTAACAGCGTTTGTGAGTGGCTGCCCATGGCAACCACAAAAGCATCCGCATGCAAGGTCTTGTGACGCCCGGCTGCATCAATGATCTCCACGCCAGTAATTTTGGCGCTGGCACCAGTGCCCTCAGATAGCAAGCGGGTGACCGTCGTGTTGAACTGAAATTGCACGCCTGCTGCCGCAGCCTTGTCAGCCAGACCTGTCGTGAATTGATAGACGTCGCCTGACTCATCGGTTTCGGTGTAATCGCCACCAACGATCTTATCGCGTATGCCTGCCAGCGCAGGTTCCCTGCGTACCACTTCATCGGCATCGATAGAGTCGCGCGGGCAACCCAGGTCGCGCATGTGTTTTGCTGCGGGCAGGGAAATGTCGAACTCTTTTTGATCGGTGTAGAAGTGCAGTATGCCCTTGCTCAGATTGTCATACTGTATGCCGGTTTCTTCACGCAGGCTGCGCAAAGTCAGACGGCTGTATTCAGAGATGGCAACTATCTGGCGGATGTTTTCTGCCGTGCGGCCAGGTGTGCATTCACGCAAAAAGTGCATGCCCCACAGCCATTGCAGCCATTCTGCACGTGGGCGGAACAACAGCGGCGCATCTTCTTTACCCAGCCATTTCAAGACCTTCATCGGCGCCGATGGGTTAGCCCAAGGTTCAGCATGGGAGACAGAAATCTGGCCGCCATTGGCGAAGCTGGTTTCTTGTGCGGCACCAGGTTGGCGATCAATGACGGTGACCTCGTGACCCTGCTTTTTTAAAAACCAGGCAGACGATGTGCCAACTATGCCGGAACCGAGAACGATGACTTTCATGGGGAATCTCCTGTGTTTCATCTGTGTTGCATCTTGTATGCGATGCAGGAGATTGTAGAAATACTTTGCTTTCTTAGGTAATCAGAAAGCTACTTCAGATTTTTATTTTTAAACACGGATGGAGTCTTTGTGTTTAAAAATAAAAATATTATTATTTATTTTGATTATTTAGGCGACTTTGCCTTGGTGATTTCCTGGGTCACTGCGCGGGTGATGACTTCTTCCAGGGTTTTATGCAGGCCAGAGCGTATTTCTGTTGATAAATTGGCTACGGCAATCTGCAAAACATCGGCCAGGTTGTCCCTGATCCTGTGTTCAAGGACGAAATCAATGCGGGTCAGCACCTGGCGCAAGACGTTTTCACGCAGGCTTTGTTCCAGTGCCTGCCAGTCTTCTTCTGTCTTACCTGGATAATGATTGGTAGCCGTTTCATAGGCAGGCTGTGTCGTACCATCGACGCCTGCATTGTCAGTTGCTGCAACTGTTTTGGCGGGTGGCGTGAGGAGTTCTTCCGGCTTGATGACTTCAGTCAACACAGGAATGCTGGCGTCTATTTGATTATTCATTTTATTTCGCCACGGAGTGGGTAAGAGTATGACCTTGTTGCTGGTAGTGACGATAGCGTTCTCGCCCGGCCAGTTTGTCTGCATCATCGGCAGAGATGACTTCTATCATGCGGTGAAACTGAGTAAAGTTGGCAGGTGTGGCAGCGGTGAGGTTGATCAGCAATTCATGATGCGGGCATGCCGCATGCTCATCGTGGCTGAGCACGATGGGCGTCATGGCAGACAAGGGATCGCTGAGCATCACATGCGGCAAAAAATCCGCCTCAGTCAGCGTCCATAAGGCTTCGTTCAAGCGCTGCAACCAGGCACGGTCATGGTGATACACCACCATCTTGCAATTGGCAGCGTGGGCCTTGCGTATCAGGCGGCAAGAGTAGCTCAGCTTGTCCGCCACATTGCTATGAAAATCGATGCGTGTCATGCGAACTCAAAATTTAAAGCCATCATCCGGCTTCTTGGGCTGGGGAGTAGCGGCTTGCCTTGCTGCATCCGGCGCTTTGGGGGCGGCTGGCGGCGGTGGCGGGGCTGCAGGCTCCGCCGCTGCGTAGCGGTAATCCTTGGGCAGTTTGCTGGTGGCTGGATACCCAGCTTTGCTCAGAGCATCTTTCCATTCATCCATGCTGTAGCCTCGGAATTTGACGTTGGAAATCACGAGCAAGGGCATTTGCAGGTCGCCACTAACTTGCTTCATTTTTTCCTGGTCTGCTGCCGTGTTAACGGTTTTTTCGTTAAATGGTATGCCCTGGCTTTTGAGCAGGTTGCGGCCATCATTGCATGGCGAACAGCCGTTGGCTGAGTACAGGGTGACCGGATTTTTTGCAACGACGATTGCCAGTTCCGGGGGCAGATTTCCACCTTCCAGAGTATCGGGCAGTTTTTTCTTTTCTACCTTTTGATTGGCTGGTGGTGGTTGATCGCTATAAGTGACCTTGCCGTCTGGTCCTACCGATTTATATAATTGTGCCTGCGCTGCTGTCGCCATAAAAATGCTGGAAAGCATGCTGCAGATCAGGATCTTTTTGTTGAATGTCATCATTTTCTCCTAAAAACTCAGGCACTCATGCCATTGTGACGTAACAAGGCATCGATGACCGGCTCGCGGCCACGGAATGCCTTGAACGAAGCCAGGGCAGGGCGGGAACCGCCAGCTTCCAGGACTTCGGTTTGAAATTTTTCACCCACCGCACGTGACAGGGTGCTACCTGATTCACTTGCGTGCTCTTCAAAAGCGGCATAGGCGTCGGCAGACAAGACTTCTGCCCACTTATAGCTATAATAGCCCGCCGCATATCCACCAGAAAAAATATGGCTGAAAGAATGCTGGAAGCGATTGAATTCTGGCGGCTGCATGACTGCCACCTGGGCACGCACTTCCCTGACGATGTCTTGCACGCTTTGACTACCATTCGGCTCAAAGGCATCATGCAAACGCATATCAAACAGGGAAAACTCAACCTGGCGCAGGGTTTGCAAACCAGACTGGAAGTTTTTAGCTGCAATCATCTTGTCGTACAGTGCACGTGGCAATGCTGCACCGGTATCCACATGAGAAGTCATGTGCTGCAATACATCCCATTCCCAGCAAAAATTCTCCATGAATTGCGAGGGCAATTCCACTGCATCCCACTCCACACCAGAAATGCCGGAGACAGACAGATCATCTACCTTGGTCAGCAAATGATGCAGGCCATGGCCAAATTCATGGAACAGGGTAATCACTTCATCATGGCTGAACAGGGCAGGTTTTGCCACGCCATTCATGGTGACAGGGGCGCTGAAATTACAGGTCAGATAAGCGACTGGTGTTTGCACTCCTTGCGCTGTCAATCTGCGGCCACGTGCGTCGTCCATCCAGGCACCACCACGTTTGCCATTACGGGCATACAAGTCAAGGTAAAACTGCCCGATCAGCGCGCCATTTTTTTCAAGCCGGTAAAACTTTACATCTTTGTGCCAGACAGTTGCTTCATCTGGTTTGATATCGACTGCAAACAGGGTTTGGATGACGCGGAACAAACCATCGACAACCTTATGCTCAGGGAAGTATTCTTTCACTTCCTGCTCAGAAAAGGCATAGCGTTGCTGGCGCAGTTTTTCGGATGCATAGGCAGTATCCCACGCTTGCATGTCGCTGATGCCCAGTTCGTCTGCCGCGAAGGTGCGCAATTCTGCCAGGTCTTTTTCTGCATAAGGACGGGCGCGTTTTGCCAGGTCTTCCAGGAACTGGCTGACTTGCGCCGGTGACTCGGCCATTTTGCTGACCAGCGATACTTCGGCGAAATTCTGGTAACCCAGCAGTAGCGCTTCTTCTTTGCGCAGGCGCAGCAGTTCCGCCATGATGTCGCTATTGTCCCATTCTGCTTTGCTGCCAAGCTCTGAAGCCTTGGTCGCATTGGCGCGGTAAATGGTTTCGCGGATATGTCGGTTTTCTGCGTACTGCAACAAGGGAAAATACGAAGGGAAGTGCAGGGTGAATTTGTAGCCGGTCTTGCTATCGGCTTCTGCCGCTGATTTGGCAGCCTGCAAGACATCTTCTGGCAAGCCTTTGAGCTCGGCCACATCTTCGATGAAGAGGCCGTAGTCATTGGTTGCATCGAGCAGATTTTCAGAAAACTTGGTCGACAGGGCAGCCTGCTTTTCTTGTATCTCTGCGTAGCGCAGTTTCTTGTCCTCGGCCAGTTCTGCGCCACTCAACTGGAAGTCGCGGATCGCATTCTGGATGATGGTTTTCCTGGCTTGTGGCAGGCTGGCAAATTCTGGTGCTTGCTGCAGGGCTTTATAGCCAGCAAACAGGGCGAGATTTTGCCCCAGCTCTGTCCAGAACTCAGTAATGGCTGGCTGGTTTTCATTGTAGGCTGCGCGCATTTCTGGCGTATCGACAACCGCATTCAAATGACCGACTATCCCCCACGCGCGCCCCAGTTTTTCTGTGGCGTTTTCCAGTGGTTCTACAAACCTGTCCCAGGTGACCGGGCCAGTGTTTTTTTCCAGTTCTGCAATCACTGCACGGTTTTCTTCCAGCAGGGTGGCAATGGCCGGGCTCACATGCTCAGCCCGGATGTCGGCAAAACGTGGTAAATCGCTAAAGTCGAGCAGGGGATTGTCTTGGGTCATATTAAATTCTTTCAGCGGCTTCTATGGTATTGACCAGCAGCATGGTGATCGTCATGGGACCAACACCGCCTGGTACTGGCGTAATATAACCCGCGACTTCTGTGCTTGGCAGATAATCAACATCACCGCAGAGTTTGCCTTCATCGTCGCGGTTCATGCCTACGTCGATGACAACTGCGCCAGGTTTGATCATGTCTGCCGTGACGATATTGCGCTTGCCTGTCGCCACTACCAGAATGTCGGCATTGCGCGTATGTGCTGCCAGGTCACGGGTCTTGGAATTACAGATGGTGACAGTAGCTCCAGCTTGCAAGAGCAGCATGGCCTGCGGTTTGCCCACGATATTGGAGGCGCCCACCACGACCGCATTGGCACCGCGCACGGGATAATCTATCGATTCCAGCATCTTCATGACGCCATAAGGCGTGCAAGGGCGGAACAGCGGTTGACCCGTCATCAGTAGACCGGCGTTGCTGATATGGAAACCATCGACATCTTTTTCTGCCGCAATCGCTTCGATGACCTTGTTGGCATTGATGTGGGCAGGCAGGGGCAATTGCACCAGGATACCATTGATCTTTGGATCATTGTTCAGGCGGGCAATGTGCTCAAGCAATGCTTCTTCGGTCAAATTTGCATCATATTTTTCCAAAACTGAGTAAAAACCGCAGTCTTCACAAGCCTTGACCTTGTTGCGCACATACACCTGCGACGCCGGATTCTCACCAACGAGGATGACAGCCAGGCCAGGCTGCTTGCCAGCAGCAGTCAGTTTGGCGGCACGTTGTGTTACATCGGCACGGATTTGTATAGAAAGCTGGGTACCACTGATGATATGGGCAGTCATGGTTTATAGGGCTATGTTAGTGATAGATAAGGCAGGATTATAAGGGATGGCGGCGCATGGAGCATGTCTGCAAATCAAGCTCGCGCTGTTGACTTCAATTCCGGCCATTTAGCATTGTTTTTCACAGTGAAAAATTATGTAATTAATAATCAATTTTTGGTGTTGAATTACCTTTGTGTAAGTCTTTTGTGTCAATTGGTTATGGAATTGTATCGCTTTGTTGTTTTCTGTCCGCATTCTCTGCGTATTCATTGACTTCAAATTTCAAGAATGGCTTCATACATATTGTGAAAATTAATTTTCAAAATATTTTTCATCGTGGCTGATTGCTTGGCTTCGCCGCGATGTAACACCAGAAACAAACCCCCTAGGAGAGAGATATGCTGAAGGAAAAGGTAATTTCAAGATCGCTGCGCGTGATGTTTTCAGGCGGCTTGATGATGACAGCGGGTATGCTGGCACAACCTGCATTTGCGCAGGATGACGCCAAGGTACAGCGGGTAGAGGTAACAGGCACCAGTATCAAACGTGCTGAAGCTGAAACTGCATCGCCGATACAAATCATCAGCCGTGCAGATATCGACAAGTCTGGTAAGACGACCGTTGCTGAATACCTGCAAACCCTGACTTCCGATGGCGCCGGTTCTTTGCCAACCAGCTTCGGTAATGGTTTTGCTGCCGGTTCCACAGCCATCTCTCTGCGTGGCCTGGGTGCCACTTCCACACTGGTATTGCTGAATGGCCGCCGCATGGCGCAGTTTGGCCGTGCTGATGATGGTCAAAAAGCATTTACAGATATCTCCACTATCCCTATGGAAGTGGTTGAACGTATCGAGATCCTGAAAGATGGTGCTTCTTCCATCTACGGTGCAGATGCGATTGCCGGTGTTGTTAATATTATCCTGAAAAAGAACTATGAAGGCATCACTGTCAGCGCGACTGCTGGTACTTCCGGTTCCCGCGATGCCAATCAGATCAAAGGCTCCATCACTGCCGGTTTTGGTAATCTGGACAAAGACAAATACAACATCATCCTCAATGCCGAGGCTTACAAATCCAATGAGTTGATGAACAGCCAGCGTAATGACCGCGACTGGATAGGTACAGGCGACTGGCGTCGCTGGGGTTACCCTATGGTGACTGTGGGCTCTTTCACTTCCGGTTATATCGCCGGCAATAACAGCGCGCAACCAAATCCTGCCGGTTCCTTGCGCGATCCTAAGACACTGAACTACGTATCCCTGCCAGGTTGCTCGACTTTGTCGGCAACAAAAAATCAGGACCCGAATGGTGGCTGTCTGTGGTACGCAGATCAGTTCCGTACCATGCTGCCACAAATCGACGGTGTGAACCTGTTTGCCCGTGGTACCTGGCAGTTGAATGATGATTTGCAGGCTTATGCTGAATTTGGTTATTCTCAGCGCAAGGCTGCGTTCACAGTAACGCCTCCTTCTACATCTGCCAACGTGTTCTTCCCTTCAAATCCTACCAATTTGAACGGTAACATCAACTACGGCAACACCATCCTGATGTCAGCTTCACATCCGCAAAATCCGTATGGTGCTGATGTCCGTCTGCGTTATTCCATGTTTGACGTCGGTGCGAACCGTCGTATTGCTGACAACTCCTTCTACCGCGCCGTTGCAGGTTTGAAAGGTACGATGGCTGGTTGGGATTTCGATACAGCTATTTTGCATTCTGAGTCCAAGCTGCATCTGGACTACACCAACACCATCAATATGGCGGTATTGAAGTCTGCTCTGGGCGATCCCAAGAGCCCATACTTCCCATATTACATAGGTACTCAGGCCAGTAAAAACAATCCGGCTTTGTATGCAGCCATGGTCAAGACAGCGACTATCGATGCACCTACCAAGATGGACATCATCGACTTCAAGGCTTCCCGTGAATTGTTCGCTTTGCCGGGCGGTATGATGGGTCTGGCGGTCGGTGCTGAATACCGCCGTGAATCCTATGACATGCCTTCCCTGGACGGCAGTAAAGACGGTTCCATCAATGCCAGCTATGTAGCGGCAAAGGGCGACGAGACAGTATCTGCGATCTATGCAGAGTTGCTGGCTCCGGTCATCAAGTCTCTGGAATTGTCCGGCGCTCTGCGTTACGACAAATATTCTCACTTCTCTTCTGTGACGCCAAAAGTTGGTGCCAAGTGGACACCAGTGAAGACATTTGCCCTGCGCGGTACTTATTCTGAAGGTTTCCGTGCACCAAGTGCTCCTGAATCCGGTACAGAAAGCTTCAGTGCAGGTACGGCTTCCGTTCGCGATCCGGTACGCTGCCCTAACGGCACACCATTGCCAGGCGCACAGGCTTCTGATTGCGCTGCGACTTTCACAGGCTTCAAAGTTGGCAACCCTAACCTGCAACCAGAAAAATCCAAAGGTTATACCTTGGGTATGGTCTGGGATCCATTGCCAGATACCAGCTTCGCGATTGACGCTTGGAAGATTCGCCGCAACAACGAAATCAATTCCATGTCCTTCCAGCAGGCAGCGGCCTTGCCAGGCGTATTGCGTCAGGATAACAACCTGACCATCAATGGCGTGGTGACACCAGGCACAGGTACCATCATCGGTGGCGCAGCTCCTTATGCCAACTCCAGCTACACTGAAGTCAAGGGTGTGGATCTGAACGCAAGACAGCGTTTCAACCTCGGCGAATACGGCAAACTGACTGCTGACGTCAACTGGACACACGTTAATTCCTGGTTGCGTGTCGATGGTACAGTGCAGCATCAATATGCCGGTACGCATGGTAACTGCGATACATCCAACTGCGCAGGTACACCAAAAGACAAAGTCAACTTTGTACTGGGTTGGGACAGAGGTCCATTGAACATCACTGGCGTGGTCAGCTATCGTGGTTCCATGAAAAATATCCCTGAAGAAGGCCAGCCTTGCGCCAACAAGTTTGCTGACGGCACTGAAGCGCCAGCAGGTTGCACACTGGCTTCCTTCACGACTCTGGATGTGTCTTTCCGCTACAAGGCAATGAAAAACCTGGAAGTCTTCGGTTCCATCGCCAACCTGTTTGACAAGGTTGCTCCACTGGATCCTCTGACTTACGGCGCAATGGGTTTCAACCCTATGGACGGCAGCGGCGCAATTGGCCGTTACTTCAAAGTTGGCCTGAAATATCAATTCAAATAATAAGTAGTTACGCTGATTAAGGCGATTCTAAGGGCGATGATTTATTCATCGCCCTTTTTTGTTGCCTTTAGAAAAGTTGTTGGCAAATTGCAATAACTTATCAGTGGATTGATGAAATGGCAAGTGCTGCAAGCAATAAGCATGCTCATCATGTATTTCAAGGATTTTGCACTGCACACCAAGCATCATGAGCCAAGTTTTAATAGATAGCTTATGAATAAAATAAAAGAATTTTTCAGTTTATTTGCTGCGTTGCGGTGTAAATTTCACATTATGAAATCATATATCGCTATTTGAAAAATTAAAAAGTCCTGTTAAAATACTTGCGAGAACAAAAAACTAGCCGTAATTTGTCGATTCGCCCCGCGCGTTTCACCCTAACGCGCACCAACAGGAGACCCCTTCTATGTCACCCCAGATAGACCAGGTGCTGGCCCAGGCCGTAAATGATCCCGATGTAGTTGAAACAAATGAGTGGCTGGATGCGCTTGAAGCAGTCATAGAGGCCGAAGGCCCTGAACGTGCGCATTATCTGATGGAGCGCATGGTTGACCTGGCGCGCCGCCGTGGTGCCCATATCCCGTTTTCCAGCAATACTGCTTACGTGAACACCATTCCGGCTGACCAGGGCGAGCATTGCCCGGGCAACCTGGAAATTGAAGAGCGTCTGCGCTCTTATATGCGCTGGAATGCGATGGCCATGGTGGTCAAGGCTAACCGCGTTGATGGCGACCTTGGTGGTCACCTGTCGAGCTTTGCCTCGCTGGCAAATATGCTGGGCATAGGCTTCAACCATTTCTGGCATGCGCCGACGGAAGATCACGGTGGCGACCTGTTGTATATCCAGGGCCATTCTTCTCCTGGTATCTATGCACGCGCCTTCCTCGAAGGCCGTCTGACTGAAGATCAATTGTTGCATTTCCGCCGTGAAGTCGATGGCAAGGGTCTGTCTTCTTACCCGCATCCAAAACTGATGCCAGACTTCTGGCAATTCCCTACGGTATCCATGGGGCTGGGCCCGTTGATGGCGATTTATCAGGCACGCTTCCTGAAGTATTTGCACGCTCGCGGTATTGCAGACACGGAGAAACGTAAAGTATGGGCATTCTGCGGTGATGGTGAGATGGATGAGCCAGAATCCATGGGCGCAATCGGCATGGCTGGTCGCGAACAGCTGGACAATCTGGTGATCGTCGTCAACTGTAACCTGCAACGTCTGGACGGCCCGGTACGTGGCAATGGCAAAATCATCCAGGAGCTGGAATCTGATTTCCGTGGTGCAGGCTGGAACGTCGTCAAAGTGATCTGGGGCAGCGGCTGGGATGAATTGCTTGCGAAAGACAAAGACGGCATCCTGCAAAAAGTGATGATGGAAACCGTTGATGGCGAATACCAGAACTACAAAGCCAAGGATGGTGCCTATGTACGCGCCAACTTCTTTGGCAAACATCCAAAATTGCTGGAAATGGTCAGCAAAATGTCGGATGACGACATCTGGCGTCTGACCCGTGGTGGCCATGACCCACACAAGATTTATGCAGCATTTAAAGTCGCCCAGGAAAACAAGGGCCAGCCTACCGTTATCCTGGCCAAGAGTATCAAGGGCTTCGGCTTTGGTAAATCCGGCGAAGCACGCAACACTGCGCACAACACCAAGAAGCTCGATGACGAAGCCATCAAGGCCATGCGTGACCGCTTCCAGTTGCCGATTGCTGATGCTGAATTGCCCGCAATCCCATTCTTCAAGCCGGCTGACGACACGCCAGAAATGCAATACCTGCATGCGCGTCGTAGAGAACTCGGTGGCTACCTGCCGCAACGTCGTCAAAAAGCCGACGAGGCTCTGGTGGTGCCAGACTTGACCGCCTTCCAGGCCATGCTGGAACCAACGGCAGAAGGTCGTGAAATTTCCACGACAGCCGCTTATGTCCGTATCCTGACCGCCTTGCTGCGCGACGCCAGCCTGGGGCCACGCGTCGTGCCTATCATGGTCGATGAATCCCGTACCTTTGGTATGGAAGGTCTGTTCCGCCAGATCGGTATTTTCAGCCAGGTAGGTCAATTGTATGAGCCTGTCGATAAAGACCAGGTCATGTACTACCGTGAAGACAAGGCTGGTCAGATTTTGCAAGAAGGTATCAATGAAGCCGGTGGTATGAGTTCATGGATCGCTGCGGCGACTTCCTACTCTACCAATAACCGCGTCATGATCCCGTTCTATACCTATTACTCGATGTTCGGCCTGCAGCGTATTGGTGATCTGGCCTGGGCTGCTGGCGACATGCGCGCACGCGGCTTCCTGCTGGGCGGTACAGCCGGTCGCACGACGTTGAATGGTGAAGGTTTGCAGCATGAAGATGGTCACAGCCATGTATTGGCGTCGACCATCCCTAACTGTATTCCTTACGACCCAACCTTCGCCCATGAAGTGGCAGTCATCATGCATGATGGCCTGCGTCGCATGGTGACTGATCAGGAAGATGTCTTCTACTACATCACCCTGATGAATGAAAACTATAGCCATCCAGGTTTGAAAGCAGGTCAGGAAGAGGGCATCATCAAGGGCCTGTACCAGTTGCAAAAATCTGAGCAGACCACCAAGCATCGCGTGCAACTGATGGGCTCAGGCACCATCTTGCGTGAGGTGATTGCCGGTGCTGAGTTGTTGCAAAACGACTGGGGTATTGCTGCCGATGTCTGGTCTGCGCCATCCTTCACTTTGCTGGCCCGTGACGGCCAGGATGCTGAACGCTGGAACATGCTGCACCCGACAGCAGAACCACGCGTGCCTTACATCGCACAGTGCCTGAAAGACACGGCTGGCCCTATCGTCGTGGCAACAGACTATATGCGCACCTTTGCTGAGCAGGTACGTGCCTTCATACCGAAAAATCGCAGCTACAAGGTGTTGGGTACAGACGGTTTTGGCCGTTCTGATTCCCGCGCCAAGCTGCGTGAATTCTTCGAGGTCAACCGTTACTTCGTGGTCATCGCTGCCTTGAAGACACTGGCTGATGAAGGTGCCTTGTCTGCATCCGTAGTGGCGCAGGCGATTGCCAAATACGGTATCAATGCAGATAAACCAAATCCGGTTACTGTGTAATTTTACGTCTGACACCCACTAACATTTCCTGCCACTTTCATTTTTAGAGAGGGGCAGGATGAGCGTGAAGACAGAGCATAAACCTGGCTTCACCCCAACCGCCCTGTGACAGCGCAGGGCGACAATGGAGAAAACTATGAGTAGCGTAGAAGTCAAAGTACCGGATATTGGTGATTTCAAGGAAGTTGAAGTCATTGAGCTGATGGTCAAAGTCGGCGACATCATCAAGGTCGATCAGTCACTGATCACCGTAGAATCAGATAAAGCCAGCATGGAAATTCCATCCAGCCATGCCGGTGTAGTCACAGAAATTAAAGTCAAGGTCGGCGACAAGGTTGCTGAAGGTTCTTTGCTGGTCGTGGTTGATGCTGCAGCAAGTGCAGCAGTAGCATCGGCGGCGGCACCTGCGCCTGCGGCTGCTCCGGCAGCAGTTCCTGCGCCAGTAGCGGCTCCAGCGCCAGCAACAGCAGCTCCCGCACCTGCTCCAGTCGCAGCAGCACCGGCTGCGCCTGCACCTGTAGCAACAGCCAGCGCAGGCAAAGCGCACGCCTCACCATCCATACGCAAGTTTGCGCGTGAACTCGGTGTGGACTTGAGTCGCGTTGCCGGTTCCGGCCAAAAAGGCCGTATCACGCAAGAAGACGTACAAAACTTCGTCAAGGGCATCATGGCGGGCAGCACTGCCGTTGCTGCGGTTTCTGCTCCGGCAAAAAATGGCAGTGGTGTCGGTCTCGATGTATTGCCATGGCCATCGCTGGACTTCAGCAAGTTTGGCGCGACCACGACATCGCCTTTGTCACGCATCAAAAAACTCAGTGGCCCGAACCTGCACCGCAACTGGGTCATGATCCCGCATGTTACGCAATTTGATGAAGCCGATATCAGCGACCTCGAAGAATTCCGCAAATCATCGAACGAAGCCCTGGTTAAATCCGGCGTCAAACTGACGATGCTGGCTTTTGTCATCAAGGCCAGCGTTGCCGCGCTCAAAAAATTCCCGGCATTTAATTCTTCGCTCGATGCGACAGGTGAAAACCTGATCCTCAAGCAGTATTACAACGTCGGCTTTGCTGCTGATACACCGAATGGCCTGGTCGTACCTGTCGTTAAAAACGCAGACCAAAAGACATTGTCGCAAATCGCTGTCGAAATGGGCGAGTTGTCTGCCCAGGCACGCGATGGCAAGCTGAAACCTGCTGACATGCAGGGCGCAACCTTCACCATATCTTCACTCGGTGGTATTGGTGGTACTGCGTTCACGCCTATCATCAATGCGCCTGAAGTGGCGATCCTGGGCTTGTCCAAATCCAGTATCAAACCAGTCTGGGATGGCAAGCAATTCCAGCCACGCCTGATGTTGCCGCTGTCGCTGTCGTATGACCACCGCGTCATTGACGGCGCCATGGCTGCCAAGTTCACCGCTTATCTGGCTGATGTCCTGGCTGATTTGCGTAAAACCCTGCTGTGAACGGAGACCAGACTATGAGCACTATCGAAGTCAAAGTACCCGATATCGGTGATTTCAAGGAAGTTGAAGTCATAGAATTGCTGGTCAAGGTGGGTGACACCATCAAGGTTGATCAATCACTGGTGACTGTCGAATCCGACAAGGCCAGCATGGAAATCCCGTCCAGCCACGCCGGTGTCATCAAGGAATTGAAAGTCAAGCTCGGTGACAAGATTGCTGAAGGCAGTCTGTTGCTGGTAATTGAAGCTGAGGGGGCTGCGGCAAGTGCAGCGCCTGCAGTTGCGGCAGCTCCCGCCGTTGCGGCTGCTCCAGCAGCGGCTCCTACTGTTGCCGCTGCCGCTCCTGTGGCAGCAGCGCCTGCCGGACCAGTTGGTATCGTCGAAGTCAAAGTCCCTGATATTGGTGATTTCAAGGAAGTGGAAGTCATTGAAGTCATGGTCAAGGTTGGCGACAGCATCAAGGTCGACCAGTCCCTGATTACCGTCGAATCGGACAAGGCCAGTATGGAAATTCCATCCAGCCATGCCGGTACGGTAAAAGAAATCAAGGTCAAGGTTGGTGACAAGGTTGCTGAAGGCAGTTTGCTGTTGCTGGTCGAAGCTGCAGGCCAGGCAGCGTCTGCTCCTGCTGCTGCCACCCCAACAGCAACTGCACCCGCTGTAGCACCTGTCGTTCCTGCGCCAGTTGCTTCTGGTTACACAGGCAAGGTCGATGTCGAATGCGACATGATGGTATTGGGCGCTGGCCCTGGCGGTTATTCTGCTGCCTTCCGTTCTGCCGATCTGGGCATGAATACAGTGTTGGTTGAGCGTTATTCCACGCTGGGTGGTGTCTGTCTGAATGTGGGTTGTATTCCATCCAAGGCACTGCTGCACGTGGCCGCCGTGATTGATGAAACTGCATCCATGGCAGCGCATGGCGTGACATTTGCCAAGCCGGAAATCGATATCGACAAACTGCGCGGCTACAAGGAAAGCGTCATCAAGAAAATGACAACTGGCCTGAGTGGCATGGCAAAAGCCCGCAAGGTCAATGTGGTGCAGGGCGTAGGTCAGTTCCTGAGTCCTAATCATATCGAAGTCACCGCGGCGGATGGCAGCAAAAAAACCGTACAGTTCAAGCAGGCGATTATTGCCGCTGGTTCTTCTGTCGTGAACCTGCCTTTCGTACCGGCTGACCCGCGCATTGTTGACAGCACAGGTGCGCTGGAATTGCGTCAGATACCAAAACGCATGCTGGTCATCGGCGGCGGCATCATCGGCCTGGAAATGGCGACCGTCTATTCCACCTTGGGTTCACGCATTGATGTCGTTGAAATGCTGGATGGCCTGATGCAGGGCGCAGATCGTGACATGGTCAAGGTATGGCAAAAATTCAATGAAAAACGTTTTGACAACATCATGTTGAAAACCAAAACGGTTGCTGTTGAAGCACTGCCAGAGGGCATCAAGGTCACATTCGAAGCCGCTGAGGCGGGTGGAACTGCACCTGCACCACAAGTCTATGATCTGGTACTGGTGGCAGTAGGCCGCAGCCCCAACGGCAAGAAGATTGCTGCCGACAAGGCGGGCGTGGCCGTGACTGACCGTGGCTTCATCACTGTCGACAAGCAAATGCGCACCAACGTGCCTCATATCTTTGCGATTGGTGACCTGGTTGGCCAACCCATGCTGGCACACAAGGCCGTACATGAAGCCCACGTTGCGGCAGAAGCAGCTTCCGGTGAAAAAGCCTACTTCGATGCCAGCGTGATTCCATCCGTTGCCTACACTGACCCTGAAGTCGCATGGGTAGGTATGACAGAAGACGAAGCCAAGGCCAAAGGCGTCAAGCTCGAAAAAGGTCATTTCCCATGGGCCGCGTCTGGCCGTGCAGTGGCCAATGGCCGTGATGAAGGCTTCACCAAGTTGCTGTTCGATGCAGAAACCAAACGCATCGTTGGTGGCGGTATCGTCGGCACGCATGCGGGTGACATGATAGGCGAGATCGCCCTGGCTATCGAGATGGGTGCTGATGCAGTTGATATCGGCAAGACCATCCATCCACATCCTACCCTCGGTGAATCGATAGGCATGGCGGCTGAGGTGTATAAAGGTGTCTGTACAGACTTGCCACCGCAGCGCAAGAAATAAGTGAATTTGCTGTAAATTAAAGTTAGGTACAAGCCCTGATGCATAAAAAGCATCAGGGCTTTTTTGTATCTATCGCTATAGAACTCTAGTTTTCTGAACTTGTTCTGCAAACGGTAGTCAAATTGCTGCTTTTTGAGCTATCTTTGCGTGTTGTCCAAAAGATGGCTCCATAAAATCTGATCAAGCTCCCTTACAATAAAATATTACAGGTGGTGCAACCATGAAAACCTTTGTACGCAGCACGCTGGTCCTTGCGCTGGCAACTGCCTTTCTCCCGGCTATTTCTGTTCATGCACAGGATAAAGCTGCCCCGGCAACTACGGCGGCCAAGGCAACCAAACCAGGGCAAAAAACCGCAGACCTGCTGCCATTTCACGCAACAGAAAAGCTCTTGTCCAATGGCCTGAAAATCATCATCGTGCCGACTGGCTTGCCTAACATCATCTCGCTGCACATTCCGGTACAGACTGGTTCGCGCAATGAGATAGAAGAGGGTAAATCCGGTTTTGCCCATTTCTTTGAGCATATGATGTTTCGCGGTACCAAGGAAATTCCGGCAGACAAGTACAAAGATATATTGACGGCCACCGGCGCGAGGCAAAATGCCTACACCAGCGATGACCTGACCAACTATCACACGACCTTCTCCAAGGAAGACCTGGAAACCATGCTGAGGATAGAGGCAGACCGTTTCCAGAACCTGTCCTATAGTGAAGCAGATTTCAAGACAGAATCGCGTGCGGTACTGGGTGAATACAACAAGAACAGCGCCAACCCCATCAGCAAGCTGTTTGAAGTCATGCGCGACGCGGCTTACCAGAAGCACACTTACAAGCACACCACCATGGGCTTTCTCAAGGACATTGAGGACATGCCCAATCAATATGCCTATTCCAAGGTATTCTTTGACCGCTGGTACCGCCCTGAGCGTACCACCGTCATCATCGCCGGTGATGTTGAGCCGCAGAAAGCCATCGCCCTGGTCGAGAAGTACTGGGGTAAATGGCAGCGCGGCAAGGTGCAGCCTGCCGTGCCAGCAGAACCGGCAGCAACAGGTGCGATTTACAAGCATGTGCCATGGCCCAGCCCTACCTTGCCGTATGTGACCGTGGCCTTCCATGCGCCAGCTTTTTCTGAAGTGAACAAGGAGCACGCCGCCCTGCGCCTGTTGCTGAACCTGTCTTTCGGTTCTACCTCAGCCCTGAACAAGCGCCTGCAGCAAGATGAACAAAAGGTTGATCAGCTGTTTGACTATACGCCAGACAATGTCGATCCTGGTCTGGCAACCATAGGTGCACGCGTCAAGAAGCCGGAAGACGTGGTGTATGTGCGCGATGCCATCCTCAAGACCGTTGCCGGCATCACCGCCAAACCATTGTCTGACAAAGAACTGGCCGACGCCAAGTCTGCGCTCAAATATGGTGTCATACGCTCACTTGATAATACCGAGCAAATCGCTTCTACCCTGGTGCGTTTTGTTCATTACAAGCGTTCATATTCGACCATGAATCAGTTCTATCAGCTCATAGATAGTCTGACGCCAGCGGACTTGCAGGCTGCGGCGAAAAAATACCTGATTGATGACAGCATGATCGTCACCACACTGTCGAATGTAGCCTTGCCTGCCGAGGTCAGCCAGTTGCCCAAGCTGGCCAGCTTTGCCGACAAGAACACGGGCAGCAAGCTCGACATGCTGGTGCAAAAATCAGCCTTGCCGCAGATACGCTTCAAACTGGTGTTCAATGCCGGTTCCGCGAATGATCCTGCAGGCAAGGAAGGCCTGGCAGCCCTGACGGCAGCCATGGTCGATGCGGCAGGTTCCAAAGAGCGCAAGATTGATGAAATCAAGAAAGCCTTGTTCCCATTGGCGGCCAGCTTCAATGGCCTGACCGACAAGGAAATGACCACCTTCAGCGGTTCCGTCCACAAAGACAAATGGGATGATCTGATCAATATCGCCTTGCCGCAATTGCTGGAACCCGGCTTCCGCGAAGAAGATTTCCGCCGCCTCAAGGATGCGCAAAAGAATGCCCTGACACTGGATTTGAAGGACAACAACGAAGAAGAACTCGCCAAAGAACGTCTGCAAACCAATGTGTTTGCAGCGTCACCTTATGCCCATCCTGTGCTCGGTACGATCAAGGGCATAGATGCGATTACGCTCGATGATGTCAAACAGTTCTGGAAACAGGCTTATACCAAGGGCGCGCTGAAGGTTGGTATTTCTGGCGACGTGACAGAAGCGATGCAGGCTTCCTTGCAGCAAGCCCTGGCGAAATTGCCAGAAGGTGCAGGCATTGCGCGTATTGCCGCACCTGTGGGCAAAGTCAGCAAGGGGCTGGAAGTGGAGATCATAGAAAAGAATACGCGCGCAACCGCTATCTCTTTGGGGCAGCCTATCACGGTGACGCGTGCGCATCCTGACTTTGCCGCCTTGTGGCTGGCCAAGACCTGGCTGGGCGAACACCGCGCCAGTTCATCCCATTTGTACCAGCGCATACGCGAAGTGCGTGGCATGAATTACGGTGACTATGCGTATATCGAAGCCTTCCCTGGCGCCATGTTCCAGTTCTTCCCGACTGCCAACAGGGCACGCCAGTCACAACTGTTTGAAATCTGGATACGCCCGGTCGCGCCGGAAAATGCCCAGATGGCCATACGGGTTGCGCTTACCGAGTTCGACAGAATGGTCAACAAGGGACTGAGCAAGGAAGAGTTCGAGATCACCCGTGCCTACCTGATGAAAAATGTTTTCATGATGACGGCCACCCAGGATCAGCAGCTAGGCTATGCCATGGATTCGCAATGGCACCATACGCCTGAATTTACGAAGATGATGCGTGATAACCTGAGTAAACTGAGCCTGGCAGATGTCAATGCCGCCATCAAGAAGCATTTGTCGGCAGAAAACCTGTCTGTCGTCATCATCGCCAAAGATGCTGCCGACCTGAAGGCAAAGCTGGTGGCCGATGCTGAATCACCGATCAAATACAATTCAGATAAACCCAAGGAATTGCTGGATGAAGACCAGGTCATCAGCAAGCGCAAGCTCAACATCAAGGCTGAGGCTGTCAGCATCACACCTGCAAGCAAGGTGTTTGCTGATTAAGCCAGTCAGATAGCCAGACCGTCAGATAGTTAAAAAAGCCCTGCAATCCGTGAAGATTGCAGGGCTTTTTTAATATGCGGATATTGCTAAAAATTACGCCGCTTTTTGTACGATCAAACCTATCGAGGTCACTACGTATTTTTCTATCTGCAAACGCAGATGCGTATCCTGTACGTAGGGTGCCATATCGACATGGCCATCTGCAAAACCATCACCTTCATCCCAGTCGATTTCTATCTGATGACCCTGCGATTGCAGCGTAGTGATGATGTCTTCGATATCGCGCTTGCGGAACAGGACGGTAGCACCAGTATCGACGGTATTATCATTGGAAGACATATTGAATTCTGTCGTGTGCACTGCGATGCCGCCGGGCTTTAAGCAATGCATGGCATTATAGACAAATTGCTTGCCATGTTCGATGGAGCCCAGATGCTCAAAAGCGCAGGATGACCAAAGGAAATCGAATTTGCCATGCAGCTCTTCACTGATATTGTTCATGTCGGCAAATTTGAATTCGACCAGCCTGCGCAATTCTTTTTCATCGCAGAGATTACGCTGGTTGATGGCTTCAAAACCATTCGCGTGCTGGGTGGAGTCAACCCAACCCTTGGCTTGTGCTTCTTCAGTGAACAAATCCGTGGCGATGATGCTGGCGCCATGTGCTGCGAAGATAGCAGTCAAGGGTTCAGTGCCGACAGCAAATCCCAAGCCAAGCTGCCCTTCTTGCAGCATGCCGCGCTCTTTCAAAGCTTGGGTGATGAAAGCCCACTCCCAGATTTTTCTGTGCATGTGACCTGGCCTGTCGCCCATGCGTGCAGTCCAATATTGAAAAACCTCGGTGCGCATCATCTGTTCTGTACACATGGATGATTGCAGCAGCTCTGTTCGGGCAGGTGGCGGGGACTGCAGATAGTCGTGAACTGGCTTGAAACCATCTTGCCATGCACGTACAGGGATCAACGGGTCTTCAACTTCGGCAGCAACTGGTGGAGTGGGTTCAACCTGGGCTACAGGGTGCGCTACTACAGGAACTATGAATTGCTGCCGGATTTTTGCGGCCAGGCTGGATTGGCGAAATTCTGCAGGGAGCACCCGCCACACTGGCAAAACCAATTTCAAGATACTGGATTTCATGAGGTAAATCTTAGCTTTAATTGAATAAACTGCACTTATGCTGTTTCCAGCCAAGTAGAGAGCTTGCTGCCATGCTTCCTATAATAGCAATTGATTTGCCAGTCTGACTATTAAATTTTTCAATTGACACAGTCATCACTAATTGTCTGAAGATAATTACGCCCAACAGTATTCAATATCTTTATGTGTTGTGGAAATTACGTCTGTCATCCAAAATAGTCTTACAGTTCGTTCATGGATGCTGCTTTGGACTATAATTTTCAGTAATATTGACGTACGACAATCAGGAAAACCCTAAGATGAACACAGCCACAAGCGTTGATAGTTTCACTTCTCCTGAATTCCTGGCCATGGAGCGCAGCATCATCGATGACTTTGTCGATTGTACGCGGGAGGCATGTGAAGAAGCCGAGGCCTGCGTCAAAGAGCTCAATAATCAGGGCGGTGCGGCCTATGTACACCGCCTGTTCCGCGCCATGCATTCACTCAAGGGCAATTGCCAGATGGTTGGCCTGATTCCCTTTGTCGAGTTATTGCACAGGCTGGAAGAAATCGTCGCCAGGGTCAGGGCAGAGCAGGACCCTTATTGTCGTGAACTGGGTGAATTCCTTTTACTGGCCATTGATGAGGTTGAGGATTTGCTGAATGACCTGATCGCTCATGGGCACACCAGTAATGTCCGGCGCAAGAAATTGTACGTCCTTTGCGACAGCTTGCAAAAGACTTCCAGTGGCGGCTTTCATGCGCAGCAATTCAAAGATGCAATTGCTTTGCTGGATGGGAAAGTCGCAAACAAGGAAAATGTCGCAAAAGCCCCGAAAGTAATGCTGGAATTGTCAGATGACATGACAATGATGTACAAGTTTGCTCAACAAATTGATAATCTCAGTATCTATAGAAAAAATCGCAGCGAACAGTCCGCACAATTAGCCGAAGCATTGAATGAAGCATTGGGTCTGCCAGTCGATGCACGACAATTGAAAGCAGCGTCCCTGATGCACGATGTGGGAATGAGTTTTATTCCACATAGTATTTTTAATAAAGAAGCAGGACTTTCAAGAGAGGAACTGAAAATTGTGCAGGAACACGTAGTTACTGCCAGTCAGATACTCTTGCGCTTTGGTGGCTGGGACGAAGCAGCACGTATCGTTCTCGATCATCATGAGCGCTATGACGGCACCGGTTATCCGAATGGTTTGAAAGCGGAGCAGATACATCCTGGAGCACGCATACTGGCAATAGTTGATACCTTTTGCTCGGTCACCAATGAGCGCTCAGACCGCAGTTTTAAACGCAGTTTGCTGAGTGCGATTTCCGAGATTAACGCCAATATTGAAAGCCAGTTTGATCCGCGCATGGTTGAGATGTTTAATGATGTAGTGCGCAAGCTCATCGCCAAACAATAAATATGTTGCGGCGCGGAATATATGTGGCTAAACAATGTACCTGAAATTTCACACAAGGATGTCCGCTTACGCAGCATACGCCGCAGTGATGCAGCAGCCTGGTATGACTATCTCAAAAATCCGGATGTGATCAGACATACCAGCTGGAACCTTAGTGCGGCAGCAGATCTGTTACCGCAGTTCGCTGCTTATGAAAGCGCTGCACCTGATACCCCTATTCGTCTTGCCATCGTCAGCAGGGAAGAAGACAGGCTCATAGGTACGGTCGGTTTTCATACCATTTCCGGTATTAACCGTAGTGCGGAACTTGCCTATGACCTGGCACCTGAATACTGGGGCAAGGGTGTCATGCAAGCTGCAGCAATGGCACTGTGTCAATGGGGCTTTCAGCAGGCTGGCTATAAGCGCATCCAGGCGACTGTGCTGGAAACCAATTTCCATTCCATACAACTGCTGGAGCGCATGGGCTTTGAACGAGAAGGCCATCTGCGGGCTTTTCGCATGGTGCGCGGCACACCGGGCAATTTCTGGATGTATTCACGTTTGCATCCTGATATTGCCTGATCTTGCCAGCGGATAAACAAATCTTTACGACGACATAACAAGACTGTTTTTTTCATGCAAAGCATGTCGCATAGTGTTGGACATAAGCTTGTCGCTTGAGTTAGGCTGGCATTGAATAGCCTCCTGCCTTGCAGGGGCAATAGCCGGGAAAACAGCATGTTGTTAAAACGCTCAAAAGAAGAAGTAGTCTTGCTCATGCTTTGTGGCCTGAGCATACCGAGCATCCTTCCTTTTGGCATAGTGCGCCTGTTCCAGGGTAATTTTTTGATGGCAACAGTTGATCTGTTGATCGTGCTGGGTATGTTGTGCATCATCGTTTTTGTCTGGCGTACCAGGCGCGTGCGCCTGGCCGGGCTTGCTGTCACTGTGTTTTATTCCATGGGCATGCTGGCGGCTGTGTATGTCAAGGGCGTGCCTATCGCGTATTGGGTATATCCGACCATGATTGCTGCCTTTTTCATACTCAGGGCAAAAGAAGCCCTGATGATCAACAGCATTTCATTGATCGTGCTGGTCATGATCTTGCGCAATGCCATGCAGTTGCTGGACCTGTCCAGTCTGGTCGTCACCCTGGTGTTGATCAATCTGTTTTCCTATATCTTTTCTGACCGCACCAGCCTGCAGCATTTTGAATTGAACCAACAGGCAGAAAAAGACTTTTTAACCGGGGCTGGTAACCGCCGTGCGTTTGACAAGCAATTGCGGACCATCTGTGCCAAGGATGAAGTACATACCGATGTTTGCATCCTGATCCTTGATCTTGACCACTTCAAAAAAATCAATGACCAGTTTGGTCATATGGTGGGTGACCAGGTGCTCATACAGTTTTGCGCACTGCTGCGTTCACGCATACGCACGGCAGACTGCTTTTTCCGCTATGGCGGCGAAGAATTTGTCGTCGTTGCGATGGGGGCAGACGATATTGCCGCAGCCAGGTTTGCGGAGGAATTGCGTACCCTGGTAGAAAAGGCGCAATTGCTGCGTGATTATCCCGTAACCGTCTCCATAGGTGTGGCAAAGAAAATTGCCGGAGAAGATGGTCAGGCATGGTTCCAGCGTGCTGATACCATGCTTTATGAAGCAAAACTGGCCGGGCGCAACGCGGTGCGCGTGGCTGTCAATGACAGCGTTTGAGCTAAAGCCTCAAGCTTGTTGCTCAGGCTGATCACTGGAAGCAGTAACGTCATTGGCGACGACAATCTGTTTTTCCAGCTCACTGTCAGGGCGATAACTCCAGGCTGGCATGAACAGCAATACAAACAGCGAAGCCAGTGCCGTAATGACACTGATCCAGATGACAAACTGGTTGGCCGCAATGCGTTCAGGGTAGATATGGATGACAGCTCCCAGGCCTATGGCATTCGCCGCTGCCACCAGTACTGCACAGGCATAATCCTGAAAACGCCTGGCCTTGTTGGCACTTTTTGCCCAGCGTGGATCAGTGTTGTAGCTGGGCAGATGCAGGTGGGCATCTTCCAGCCTTTCCAGCGTGGCCAGGAAATGGCGCAAATTCGTGATCGAGCGTTCTGCCTTGTAATTCAAAAATGTCAGGCAAATTGATGCGACGGGAAAACCCATGACCAGCCATTCTACCGGCAGCTTGCTGCTGGGCTCACCCGGTTTCAAGGCCACCAGCGCAGCCAGCAGGCTGACTACCAGGGTCACATACAGGGCCAGCGCCTGATGTCTTTGTGCTATGCGGGTATTGACTTCCTGGTTGGCGGCGATGAAACGATAATTGGCATCAACATGGGATTTTGACATAGGGCGGCTTTCAGCGATTTGGAGCAAGCCGATATTATCGCTTAAATTTTCGCTGAAACTGTTTGAAACCGCTCGTCCCTACTCTCAAAATGCCCAGGTAGCAGAAACATAGGCCGTTTTGCTATCTGGCAGTTGCGCCAGTATTGCCTTGCTGGGGCCGCCATACATACGCAAGCCGCCATTAATGCTAATGCGGTCACCCTGCCAGCCTAATGCAGCGGTGATTGTGCGGCCATTGTCTTCTGGCGTCCAGAGTATATCCAGCGAGGGTTGCCAGTCATTCTTTTGCCAGCTCCAGCGTGCAAACACATTCTTGCGACGAATATTGCCAGAGGCCGACAACGCCTGGTTTTGCCAGGCCAGGTTATAGCCAATTATTTGCTGCATTTGCGGCAAATAATTGACGCTGCCCTGCAAAGTCAGGTTGCGCCTGTTCCAGTCTTGCCATTCGCGGCCTGACAAGGCGGTGCCATCCCACCAGGCTTCGAGGAAAAAACTATGCTGTGACTCCGTTGTGTAGTTTGCCCCCAGCATGGCTTGCACGACATTGTTTTGCGTATTGTTTTGCCAGGGGCTGGTACGCTGCAGCAAGCTAGTATCGGTATTCATGCGCAAGCCCGTATTTTTTTGCATGAAGCGCAAGGAGCCATGTATCTCCATTTCATCTGTCGCCACCCACGAAGTAGCAGCACCAAGACTGCCACCACTCTTTTGACCATAGCGGCCAAAGCCATGCAGATCGACGCCGCCAGCACGGTGATAAACCCGTGCCGCCAGCGCCTGTTCATCTGCTATATCCGTCGTTGCAGCATGGCCGGGATTGACCCACACCAAAGTTGCTGAGGTATTCGCTGTGAAATAATCAAGACTGGCCAAAGGCTTGCCGATGACAGTAGTGCTGATCAGTGAGCGGCGCTTTTCCTGCGCTACCACATCATTCGGGCGAAAGCCATATCCAACATCCCATGCAATGGTTTTTTTGCCAGCACTGAACTGCCATGCGCCATCACCAAGGCTGCCATACAGTTCATTGAGCCAGGCTGTGGCCTGGGTACGTCCGCCATCATTCATCTGCCCCTGCACGGTGGCAACAGCATTAATGCCTTTGCCACTGGCGCGCAATTCAGTTTCCACCACGCCCAGTTGGGTATTCTTGCTGGATAAGCCAGGGGCGAGTTGATTGGCTATCGCCAATGGACTGGTGCCATTGCTGTTGTAACTATTAACCAGTCCACGCATCTGGCCACTGAAGTCTGCATCTTCAGCCAAGGCAAAAGCAGGCGTGCAGAGCAGGGCAGCTAGCAAAGTAGCTAAGGCTGGGGTTTTCAAATCAGGCATAATCACTCCAGGCTGGGATTCTTGGCCAGGAACATGGGATTCAGCCATTGTTCAGGCACAGTTTTTTGCTTGCGGCTGAGATAGCGCACACGTGTTTCTTTGTGGCTGCTCAATTGATCCAGCAAAATCATTTCAGACACTGCAGTCGGTGCTTGTGGTTTGTCGAGAACAAAGCTGGCCTGCTTGGCTAGTTTTTCTGATTGCACATACAAATCTGCCTTGATAGGTTCGTGACGGGTCTTGCCCAGCCATAGCTCTATGCGCTGGTAGGCGACGGATTTACGCACGGCATTCAAACTCAGGTGCACGCAGGCTTTGTCATCGCATTTTTCTTCACCAACGATCTTGCCTGTGTAGTCTTGCGACCAGCTCATCGTGGCGATATCGCCGATAGAGGCATCCCCCAATAATTTTTGCATGGGCGTGATGCGCAGCGGGCGCTGGCTGCCGGGCAAGAGCATCCAGAAATCATCACCCAGCATCAAGACCTTTTGACCTTTCTCTGCCGGGCTTTTCATGAGCACCAGAGATTGATGATTGACCTGTGAAAACACCAGGTAATTTCTTTCTTTTTCCTTGCTGCCATCTTTGGCAAAAGTGGTGATCTCTGTTTCTACCTGCATGTTCTCGCTACCTACCCTGAACTGATCGGCAGCTTTGAGGATGTCGCCAACCTCATCTGCCCTGGCCAGACCTGTTGTTGCTGCGAGCAATAAAGCGATAGTGTGTATGGCTGTTTTCATTTTTATTCTCCAGTCTTAATTATGAGCGAGCGCATCGACGATGGGCTGACGCAGGGTTTTGCGGGCGATGAAGGCTGACGACAGCATGGATAAGGCAATCATCATGAACACGGTGATGGCATACATGGCAGCATCTATCGTGATCAGTAAGGGGTAACCGCTTGAGCGCCCTGGTGGTGGTGGCATTTCTACCGGAAACACCATGAGCAGCAGCGCAACGGTGATCGCCAGCAAGGCTCCAGCGATGGCACCTGTGCCGCCCAGTATCATTCCTTCAAAAGAAAAACTGCGTATCAGTTGCCCTGGCAAAGTGCCCATGGCGCGCAACGTGCCAACTTCACGGGTGCGTTCTATGATGGCCATGGCCATAGCATTGGCAACGACAAATACGACGATGACGCTGATGATGGCACCCAGGGCACCAAAGATGCGGTTATACAAATCACGCACAGACTTATAAAAGAAAGCTTGTTCCAGCCAGTTTTGCACGGTCAGATCAGGGAATACTTTTGCCAGCCTGGTTTGCGCAGGCAGGGTCGCATCCATGGAATTCAGGAACACTCCGAGGCTGGAAATGCGTTGGGTATTCAAGAGTTTTTGTGCTGTCTTGATATTCGAATACACCAGGCGTTTATCCAGGTCAGGCACACCTGTTGATACCAGGCCCTTGACGGTGACATCAACTGCATTCAAGGCGCCATCTGTGGTGCTGGCCATCAATGTCAGGCTGCTGCCGGCTTTGGCTTTCAGGCTGCGTGCCAATGCGTCACCCAGGACGATTTCTGCCTCTGCAGATTCGGTTTGCAGGAGTTCACCTTCTTTCAATGTCAGGGTAGGGCCCTTGACCGAGAATTCAGCATCCGGGTCTATACCCACTGCCATCATGATCGTGGATTTGTCGCCATTGCTGATCAGGCCACTGTATTCTATGCGTGGCAAGACATAGCGCACGGCTGGGTCAGCCAGTAGTTTGCTTTGCAGGGCAGCTGCATTTTCCAGACCATATTGCAGGGGCACATCCTGGTCACTGGTGAAGTGCTGGGGTTTGCCTATGGTCAGATGGCCAGTGCTGCGTGCAGATATCTGGGCCAGACCTTCATAGGTCGAATAGGCAAAACCACCAGCCAGTAGTATGGCTGCAGTGCCTAGCGCTGCGATGACCACGGTAATGGCAGAACGGCGGCGGTTGCGCAAAGTATTGTAAAAGGCAAATTTGAGCCAGCTGAGTTTCATTGCAATCTCCCATCCAGCAGTGACACGATGCGGTCGCTGCGGCTAGTCAGGCGGTTATCATGGCTGGCGATGATGAAGGCTACGCCTTCGGCATGACCACGTTCACGCATCAGGTCCAGTACCTGGTCGGCGGTATGTGAATCCAGGCTGGCAGTCGGTTCATCGGCAATCACCAGGCTGGGGCGCTTGATGAGGGCGCGGGCAATTGCCACCCTTTGGCGCTGGCCGCCAGACAAGGCGTCTGGCAAATGCTGGGCATGTTCATGCAGGCCAACGGCTTTCAGTTGTGCAGCCACCCGCTCACGTCTTTCTGCTGCCGGTACACCCGTCAGGAAGAGTGGGTAATCGACATTCTCTGCCACCGTCATGACAGGCACGAGGTTAAAACTCTGGAAGATAAAACCTATGGTGTCGCGTCTTTGCAGTGTTTTTTGTGTTTCATTGTATTGATTGATGTTGACACCGTTAAGCAAGATGTCGCCAGCATCCGCATGGTCTATCAAGCCGCACAGGTTCAGTATCGTGCTCTTGCCACTGCCGGACGGGCCGGTCAGTGCCAGCAGTTCACCACGCTGCAATGTCAGGTCTACGCCTTGCAAAGCCTTGACGACATGAGCGCCGAGTTGATAAGTTTTATGAACTGCATGCAGTTCTATGGCAGGTGCCAGGCTCATGATGGAATACCTTTCAACATGGCCTTGGCAGCTTCTGCCTGTGGTGCATTCTGTTTGATGACTTCATTCAGGTAGCGTTTTGCATCCTCTGGGCGCTTTTGCTCATTCGCCAGACTGGCAGCGCGCATCAATACCGAACCGCGAAAACCGGGTTCGGCCTTGTCGAACTGCTTGTGTTCCAATACTTCGTTGAGGAGTTTTGCACCGCGTGCTCCACGGTTCATGAAGGCTGGCACAGCCAGGAAAGTGCTGGCGGCGACATATTTGACTTCCAGTATCACAGGCGTGCTGCCATGTCCCTGGGCGTTTTCATTGGCGGCGGCGAGTTGCAGGGCTTTTTCCAGCATCGCCATGCCATCTTCTGCGTAAGACATTTTCTTCCACGGGAACATCGTGGTGACTGCCAGTCTGCCTGTGCTGGCTCCGGCATAAGCTATGATCAAAGGGCTGGTCGGGTCTTGTTTGAGCAATTCACTGAAGGCATTCGCTGCAGCTTCTTCGCTACCCTTGGCAGACTGGGTAAATTGCTGGAAAGCTGTTTGAAACTGAGGCTCGGAAAACGCAATGGCCTGGCTGCTGGCAAACAGAACCAGGCCGCCTGCCAACAGTATTTTTTTGCCAATGTTGAAATAAGTCGTGTGCATGTGTATCTCCTGTTTGTCTGATGTGATTCGTGTTTGCGACAGGAGGCAGATTAAAAGGGGCGTGCCTTACTCACAATACTGATGCGACAGACCGGAGAAGTGGGCCGTGAACGGTAGTAAAAATGGCGCGAAATGAAAGGCTGTTGCGCGTATGTCCAGGCTTGTCTGGAAATGCTGACAAGACAGGAAAAATTTCCTGAATCGTGCAATACTGGAATTTAAATGTTAATTCCCTAATAAAATGACGAAGAAAACGACGAGACCATGAACAACCCAACCAAAGAATTTATTGTCAATAAAAGCAATTTATTGGAATCCAGATTCAAGCCCCTGTATGTGCCTGCTGAAGCAGAGTTGCAAGATGGCCAGGTGGTTTTGCAAGTGGAGCGTTTTGCCTTCACGTCAAATAACGTGACTTATGCAGCCTTTGGCACAGCCATGCATTACTGGAATTTTTTCCCTACCGATGAAGGCTGGGGCAATATCCCGGTCTGGGGCTTTGGTGATGTGCTGGCCTCGAAAGCCGAAGGCGTGGCAGTGGGTGAGCGCTTTTATGGCTACTACCCCATGGCTACTCATCTGACAGTGCTGGCAACACGGGTTTCACCTGGCGGTTTTGTCGATGGTGCAGAGCACAGGCAGGCCATGCATGGTCTGTACAATCACTATGTCAGAACTACCACCGATCCTGGCTACACCAAAGAATCTGAAGATGTACAGGTCTTGTTGCGACCTTTGTTCATCACCTCATTCATGATCGATGATTTTCTTGATGACAATCAGTTCTTTGGTGCGCAGACAGTATTGATCTCCAGTGCCTCCAGCAAGACCGCCTATGGCCTGGCATTCATGCTGTCGCTGCGCAAGAACAAGGCTTGCAAAGTCATAGGCCTGACTTCGCCGGGCAACCTCGAATTTGTGCGGAATATGGCTATCTATGATGATGTCATCAGCTATGAGCAAGTGACTGGGCTGACAACTGACCAGGGCGTTGTATATGTCGATATGGCTGGCAATGGGCAATTACGCAGCCAGTTGCATCATCATTTCAAAGACAATATGAAATATAGCTGCGCTGTTGGCGGCACGCACTGGGAAGAGTTAAGTGGTGCGTCAAACCTGCCTGGTGCAAAACCGACCTTGTTCTTCGCACCGGCGCAAATCAAGAAGCGCATGACAGACTGGGGGCCGAATGGTGTGCAATCCCGTTTAGCTCAGGCCTGGAAGGCTTTCATGCGACCTGTGATGGAAGCAGAGAAGCCCTGGATGCAGGTGATACATGGGCAGGGCGAAGCTGCAGTACGACAAGTCTATGATGATATGCTGAGTGGCGCTGCCAGGCCGGATCAGGGCAATGTCCTGACTTTGCTCAGCACTGAGATTTAGTTTTTCCAGAGGGTGGGCAAGTCGCCAGACTTCCTGCCCTTGATGATGGCTGCGTTGATCTTGTTGATGACATCTAACCTGGTATTGGCGCCAGTCGTGAAATGGATAGGATCGACCAGCAAGGGCTTGGCAAATACTTTGACACCATAGTTCATCTGCGTCTCGTTGCGCAGGTTCTTTTCGTCGAGGTAAAGATTCAGTTCCGCTTCCAGGTCTTTGGCATTTGGCATGCGTGAATTGACCAGCATGACATCCATGCGACCCGATAAAAGTTTCTTCAGACGTGAGCTGTTTTGTGGCTGGTCTTCTTCTACGCGGAACATGACATTACGTAATTTGTCGATATCATCGCCAAAACGTATACCCCTGACTATGCCGACTGATTTGCCCTGCAAATCACTGATACCAGCATATTTCATGTGCGTATCGTCTCTTGCCACGACCCAGACAAAATCTGAAAAAACAGCTTCTGAATAGCGCATTGTTTTCAGACGTTCAGTATTTTTCG
Source organism: Undibacterium sp. KW1 (assembly GCF_009937955.1). Taxonomy (NCBI): domain Bacteria; kingdom Pseudomonadati; phylum Pseudomonadota; class Betaproteobacteria; order Burkholderiales; family Oxalobacteraceae; genus Undibacterium; species Undibacterium sp. KW1. The sequence goes on from NZ_AP018439.1 coordinate 1,494,195, forward strand.
ATAAGCCAAATCCCAGTCCTTCACCCTTGCCTATGTTTTCTATGACGCGGGGCAGGGGATAACGGCGCACCTCAAATTTCACATCCATGGCGCGTTCAAAATAGGCGATGATTTTTTGGTTCTCTGGCCGGATGGGAGCAATTTCACCATTTTCATCGCGGGTTTCTGCGAGTAGCAAAGGCAGGACAGTTTCAGCATGCGCTTTTGATTGCAGGCAGCACAGACAGAGCAGCATCCCTATAAACCGGGAGGCCTTCAGCAAAACGGCGTGGTGCTTATCTGACATGCAATGTTTTCGTGCGGAAATGATGTGCGATGATACCTGTGCTGATATGCGCTTGCATAGCTGTCTTAGGTAAGGATTTGTTAAGCAATGCCTGACATAACCTAAATGTCGGGAAGCCTAACTAAAATAAGTATAAAGAATTTCAAAAGAGCTATTTAATTTGCTAAGATGGAAATAAACTTCTTTAAGAAGTCGCAGTTTTTGTAGAAAAGGAGACATCATGCCCCTCGTCACAATTACCGTCTGCAAACCCAAGTCCCTGCTGTTCAAAGAGACTGTCCTGAATGCCGTGCACGCGGCATTGATAGAAGCGGGTGTGCCAGAGAAAGACAAGTTCCAGCGCATACTGGAACTTGACACAGAAAACTTCCGCTTTGATACGCGCTACCCTGATCTGCACAAGGACAGAAACCAGGACTTCGTCCTCATAGAAATACTATGGTCAGTGGGACGCAGCGTACAGGTCAAGAAAAAATTGCTCGATACCCTGATGCGGCGTCTCAGCGAAAAGAGCATGAACCCCGAAAACATCATGGTCTGTTTCAGGGAGACCGCTTGGGAAAACTGGTCTTTCGCTGGTGGCCGAATACTGCACACCTGAACTGTTCACACTGCATTGATTTTGCGTGCGACTTTTTGCTGGCGCAGCATAGACATATCCGTCAGAATAATTGAAATTTAACAAGACGGAGCAAGTAATGGGAAAGACCAGACTGGAAGCCTTCAGCGATGGCGTGATCGCCATCCTGATTACCATCATGGTGCTGGAAATGAAAGTGCCGCATGGTGGCACGCTGGAAACCCTGCTGCCGGTATGGCCGGTATTTTTGAGTTATATCCTTAGCTTTGTGTATGTCGGCATCTACTGGAACAACCATCATCACATGCTGCATACCTGCCGCAAGGTGACTGGTGGGATTTTATGGGCCAACCTGCATTTACTGTTCTGGCTTTCACTAATTCCATTTGCGACAGGCTGGGTAGGCGAAAATCATTTCGCCCCCATCCCGGCAGCCTTGTATGGTGCGGTTTTGCTGATGGCGGCGATTGCTTATTTCATCCTGCAACAGCAGATCATTGCTACCCAGGGGCCAGATTCATTGCTGAAAAAAGCGGTAGGCGCAGACTGGAAGGGCAAGCTCTCGCCAGTGGTCTATGCTACTGGCATGATGTTGGCTTGCTGGTATCCCCTGGTGGCGATGGCAATGTATGTTGCGATGGCACTCATATGGTTGATACCTGACCGTCGCATAGAAAAAGTCCTCAAAAACCACGAAGAGTAAATTTCATGCGCATGATGATATTTGCTGCAACCCTGGCAGCAGGAGTAATCTTTTGCACTTCGACTATCGCAAGGCAGGCCGATTATGATCAGGATATCGTACTTGCTACCACAGGCGGCAGCATTAATGGCAGCCTGATCATGCCTGCCAATGGAGTGAAGCCGCCTGTGGTATTGATGATTGCTGGTTCTGGTCCCACCGACAGGGATGGCAATACGGTCGGCCTGAAAGGCAGGAATGACTCACTGAAAATGTTGGCAGCATCCATGGCACAGGCTGGGGTAGCGTCTGTACGCTTTGACAAGCGCGGCATCGCCGGCAGCGCAAGTGCCGCGGCATCTGAAGCCGATTTGCGCTTTGAAACCTATGTGCAGGACGCCGTTGCCTGGATAAGGCTGCTCAAGGCAGATGCACGGTTTTCTGGTGTTGCCATACTTGGTCATAGCGAAGGTTCTCTGATTGCCATGCTGGCTGCGCAGCAAGAAGCGGTCAGGGCATACATCTCTGTAGCAGGCCCGGCGAAAAATGCCGCTGATGTCTTGCGGTGGCAGTTGCAAGGTAAATTGCCACCTGCGCTGGCCACCCGTAATGAAGAAATTCTGAGCGCTTTGCAGGCAGGCAAAACCCATGCCGAAGTGCCGCCAGAATTAAATGTCCTGTACCGCGCCAGCGTGCAGCCATATCTGGTTTCCTGGTTCCGTTACACGCCGGAAAAGGAGATCGTCAAATTGACTTGCCCGGTGTTGCTGATACAGGGTGACAAGGATATACAGGTAAATACAGCACAATTGACGGCGCTTAAACTTGCGAAACCAGATGCTGAAAGCCTGCTGGTACACGGTATGAACCATGTACTGAAAATCACAGGCAATGATGCGGCACAGCAAATGGCTTCTTATACAGATACGGCCTTGCCCCTGGCATCCGAATTGACTAAAGGCCTGGCTTCCTTTTTGCTGAATAAACTCAGAAGCAATCTCAGAAGCAAATAAGTCTCTCGCGGTACAGATTGTAATTTGTGCCGGACTGCCTTAGGATGGAAATTGATCCGTATGAAAAAACGGGCATTTTTAAAACAATGGGGACAGTATGACTAATCAATCGCAAGGCCGGGGCGGGGATAGTGCGCCGCCCGATATCCAGACCGTCATAGACCATGAATCTGCTTTTCCACCTCTGCGCCGGGTCGGCATGTTCCGTCCCCTGGCCTGGCTAAAACTGGGCTGGCGCGATTTTCGTGCTTCGGGCGGCTCCAGTATTTTTTACGGGGTCTGTTTTGCAGCCATGGGACTGGTCCTGCGATTGATACTAAATAATGCACCCGAATATCTGTCTGCCCTGACCTGCGGTTTTTTACTGGTCGGCCCATTACTCGCGTTGGGGCTCTACGATATCAGCCGCCGTCTTGAGAATGTGCGCTCCGGTTTGCTCGGCAGTGTATTTTCCATGCGCGGACGCTGGAGCAATATCGGTGTTTTGGCTCTGGTGCTGGCGATTATCATGATGGTGTGGGCGCGCGCTTCGCTGGTCATTTTTGCCCTGTTTTACAACAAGGGCATGCCAACCATGCAGGGCTTCCTGGCGCAATTGTTCTCACTAAATAACCTGGAATTTTTGGCGGTGTATATCTGCATAGGTTTCGTCTTTGCCAGCCTGGTATTTGCCATCAGCTGGGTGTCGATACCATTGATGCTGGACAGGGACACCGATGCCATTACCGCGATGATCATCAGCTGTGTTGCCTTGTTCATCAACGCGCCCGCGACCATGGTCTGGGCCTCACTGATCATTGGCAGCGTGGTGTTGAGTTTCTTAAGCTGGAACCTGGGTTTTCTGATACTCATGCCCATCATAGGCCATGCAAGCTGGCATGCATATAAGGATGTCGTCGGTAATGCTGCTGATCGCCATTAGGTCGTAAATTCAAGTGTGCTGATTAAAGGTGGTCAGGCATTAATGTCGATCTTGCCAGATGTCGCTATATGTTCTTCTGGCTCACCCAATTCTTCTGTCTGGTGATACGCAGAATCGATCTCTGCCTCTTGACGTTGGTTTTTCGCATGCTCATGTAAATCCAGTGTGACGGGTTCTACAACAATGACAGCCTCGGGCGCTGTCACTGTGTCGGCGTCTGCCGGGCGAGATTTTTCTAAGGGGTTGGTCTGGATACCGTCTCTGACGCGCAAGCTCGCGATGGCAGCCGCAATCAGAGGGTTGATACTGGCCTGGATACCAGTAGCGCTGGCGCTGGTGTTGACTGCCGCACTGTTGTTGACGGGCGTAGTTTGCTGGACGCTGGCATTGACGGGTACTGGAGTGGTAACTGCGGTTGATGCCTGGCTGGCTGCGGCGGGCAGCTTATTGGCTGCAATATTAGTTGCTGCTGCGGTGGCCTGATTGATGGTATCCAGAGTCTTGCTGACTTCTTCAAATGTGGACAGCGTATTGAGCGTAGTCTCCGCAATGTCTGAAGCACTACTGGACGCAGCGCTTTCATTTAATTTGCTTGTATTTGCCGCGACCTGATTTTCCAGCTGACTTTCGGTTGGCAGTGTAGATGGTGTCGTGATGTTTGCTGGCAACTTGCTTTGAGTGGCTATAGCAGCCTGTAATACCTTGGGTGTATCCACGGTTTCCGCAGGCGGGGTTTGTGTCCTTATTTGTGTCCCCTGTGTTTGTGAAGGCAGGCTGGTGGTGATGTCCGCCACCTCTGTTGCAGCTGAAAGTGCCTTGCTGTTTACGTTGATATCAGTTGTTCCTGTGTCCACTATGGCATTCGAGCCTATGTCAGTCGCTGCACCAGAAGATGCCGCCGTTCTTGCAACCGTAGATGTATCTATTGCAGAATTGATTGCGGCATTACTTTGCGAGATATTTGCTGCATTGTTTGTAGCTGCTGCTGTTCTTATTTCTGGCGATACGGGTATTTCAGGACTTGCCTGCGCAGCATTGTTCGCTATATTGTCTGTGCCGTTGGTGTTCGCAAATGTGGCCTGAGAATTTCTGGTGATATCGATTGCTACCTGCAGTGCTTCATCTCCCAATGCTCGCTGCAGTTCTGCATTGGCATTGGTCGTTGCAGCGCCTGCATCTTCATTCAAATTAGCCGGTGGGGAAGCGCTGTTACTGATTTTGTTATTTATACTTGTGCTTTCAGTTGAGCTTGTAAGATCAGGATTTTCAGTGTCATTGATACTTGTATTCGTCAGGATATTGCCAGAAGCAAGCTCCTGATTTTGTGCAATGACGGTGCTTTCTGCTTTACCCAGTATCTGTAAAGCCTGCGCCAGTAAAGCAGTTGTGCCCACAGGGTCTTCAGCCAGGGCATTTTGAAAAACACTCACATCCAGTGTCAAAAAACTGTCGTTGTTGGGCTGGGCGACATTTTGCAAATTGATCCCAATTTTCCCCAATTGCTCGAACAGGCTGCTCCCGTCTGCACTTTGTGTGCCAGCATTCATGACCAGCAAGAGGCTGTCACTACTGGTGGGTATCAAGGGATTTTCCGCCAGGTTGGAATTGCTGGCTTGCAGTTGATTGAATGCGTCCACAAATGATGTGGCGATGGTGGTGAGCTGGGCGATGTCTGCTTTCGTTTGCGTTGTTTGGGCTTGATCTGCACTAACTGCAAGGGGGACAGTCGTTGTAATATTGGCAGTTCTCTTGTTTTGCAGGCGGACAATGTAGGCCAGCAATTCACCCGGAGCAGAAACATCGACCGTCATGCTATTGCTGCGTATTGCAGGCATTGCATCAAGCAAGCCTGTGTTGTCAGCTATTGCTGTTGAGAGGGCGCGAATTGTAGCGGAGTCAGTAGCTGCATTGATTGCTGAGGGAGAACGTGCTGCTGCCGTCGCCACCGTGCTGATGTGTGAGATAATCATGCACTACCTGCCTTCCTGGAAAATGCTGCTCTATGTATTAGATCGTATCTCATCCTGTTGATGAAATGCACTCTGATAAATTATCAGCTTATTTGCGAATACTCAGTGCGCTGCATCACTTAGTGAAAGCTATCTATGGGCATTCAAACAAAAAACCTCATAGTATTTAGCTATGAGGTTTTTGCTCTAACAAGAAAAGCCAAGTATTTGCTATTTGCTTAATGGTGGAATGACTTGTGGCACCATGGCCTTGATTGGCTGTTCTTTCAATTTTTTCTCCAGTAATTGTATTGCTGCTTCGAGTTGCTGGTCTTTGCCATTGAAGGTTGCGTGTGGCAGGTTATCGACTTCGACATCGGGTGCTACACCTATACCTTCTACCAGCCAGCGGCCATCCATGCCAAATTGTGCGTTTTCTGCTGCCCTGATCATGCCATTGTCTGACAGTGAATTATTATCCGACAGCCAGACGCCTGCACCTGCGGTGCGTTTGCCTACCAGTGGCCCCAGCTTCAGGGCCTTGATACCGGCGGCAAATGTTTCGCCATCAGAGTAAGTCAGTTCATCCACCAGTACCACCAGATGACCACGGAAGGTCTGCTGCATATTGGTGTAGGGTGCAGAGGTTGGTGATGCCCAGAAAGCCCAGGCCTTGCGCAAGAGTTTTTCTATGACCCAACTGTCGATATTGCCGCCACGGTTGCGGCGCACGTCGATGATGAGGCCGTCACGTTCTATATTGCTGTAAAAATCACGGGCAAAGCTGTTGATATCCTGGGCACCCATGGCACGAAGATGCAGATAACCAATGCGGCCTTGCGTAGCCTTGTTGACTTGCTCGCTGCGGCTTTGTTCCCAGTCGCTGTAACGTAGATTCGCATGCTTCATCATATTGACAGGTGTGACGATGACAGCTCGTGCTGCCTGGTCACCACGCTTGACATGCATTAATACCTGCTTGTCTGCCTGGTTGATCAGCAGGTCTGAGATATCGCGCGCTTCCATCACAGCCTGGCCATTGATAGCGGTGATGATATCGCCTTCCTTGATGTCCAGATCCGGTTGTGACAGAGGGGTACGCTCGGATGGCAATTCTGCTTCAGTATGATAGATATGGTCGATGCGGTATCCACCATTGCTGCGGCTCAAGACCGCACCGAGTGAGGCAGCTTGCCCTTCCGGCGCTGCACGTCGTATATCGCCAGGGCGGCTTTGTGAGTGCAGGGTGCTGACTTCGCTGGCCATCATGCCCAATACATCATTCAACTCTGCCCTGTCGGTGATGCGGTCTACCAATGGTGCATACTTGGTGCGTACCTTGTTCCAGTCCACGCCACGCATTTTGTCGTCAAACAAAAAGTCCCTGTGCATGCGCCAGGCATCGGCATACATTTGTTGCCATTCAAGTTTGGGGCTCAGGAAGAAAGTCCAGTCATTCATATTGACTTTGGATTTGCTGACGTCGCCCGGTTGTTTTGCACCGGCTTCCACGACATAGAATTCGTTGGGGCCAGTATTGATTTGCTGACGGTAGAACACGTGTTTCTTGTCGGCAGACAAGTCAAACTGACGGATATTGCCCGCAAAAATTTCTGGCTGGGGAGAGGTCTTGCTGATCGCCAGAGTTTTCAAGGTAGCTTTGCCATCGCTGCCTTCGAGTTCGGTGAAATACAGGCGTTTTTCATCAATAGCCAGGTCACGGTAATTGCCATACGCCAGTGGTACCTGATACAAGCGTTCTGCCAGACCGGCATACTGGATGGCGGGCAGCGCAGGCTTGGCAGGTTTTTTGGCTTCTTCAGCCTTATCTGTTGATTTATCGGCTGGCTTGTCTTTTGACTTGTCGGCGCTCTTGTCGTCAGTTTTCTCTTTGTCTGCTGGCTTGTCAGTTGCCTTGTCGCTGGATTTACTCAACTCATCGTCGGCCTTGAAGGGGAAGCGGTTCCCCGCCTGCAAAGCAAGCGCGTACAGGCCAGTACGCTTCTCGAAATGCGGTCCCATATTGCGGTCACCCCAGGGGGCACGGTTGCTGACCTGGAAATTGCGTTCCGAGTAAAAATACAGCCAGCGTCCATCGGGGAGAACACTGGTGCGTGCGAGTTATAACGGTCGCTGGTGACAAAGAGAATCTGTTTGCTTTCCAGCGAGTACAGGCCTATCTGCGGTCTTTGCAGCTTATTGTCTGCCCTGACGATGGCGATGGTCTTGCTGTCTGGTGACCAGATGACTTCTTCCTGCCTCTCAGCACCTATCTTGCCTGCATCATCAATCACCTGGTTGGTTTTGCTTGCCAGGTCCAGCAGCCACAGCCTTCCACGTTTGTCAGTGTGCGCCAGCCATTTGCCATCAGGGGAGGGGATGATACGGTAGCGGTGGACGTCGCCGTTGCTCGTCAGGACTTCTGGTTTGCCCAGGCCATTGGCCGGGAATTTCCAGATTTCATTTTCACCGGTAGTATCGACGATGGCATAGACGGATTTGTCGTCATGCGAAAACACGGCTTCACGTGCGCGAGCATTTTCTGGCACCGGTAAGTCTATGCGCCTTTGCGGGCCAGAGCCAGCTATGCTCAGGCGTCCGCGTGCGGTGAACAGCAGGCGTTCTTCCTTGCCAGCGATTTCTATATTCGATACATACTCCATAGGGTTTTTGATCTGGCGCTTGCGCTGCTGATCAAAGTCGGACACCAGGTCTATAGTCAGAGTCTGGTCTTTGGCACTGCCGATGTCGAGTACATGCAAGTCTGCACCCAGTTGATAGGCTATCTTGCCATCGGCTATGCTGGGGTTGCGCACTTCCCATTCCTTGTGCTGGGTCAGGACACGGGCATCTGTGCCATCAGGATTGGCGCTCCAGATATTGAAGGCGCCATTGCGGTCGCTGATAAAGTACAGCTTGCCCTTCCATAGCATGGGGCGGCGGTTGTTGCTTTTGTCGTCGGCAAATAATTGCGTGGCTTCAGTCTTGGCTTGCACGTCATAACGCCAGACTTGTGCAGTGGCGCCACCGCGATATTGCTTGGCGTTGTCATTCGTCATATGCAGGCCAAAGCGGGTGAAGTACAGATATTTACCGCTATCGTCGAGCACAGCTTCATTCGCATCTGCCACCGGGAAAACCCTGCGCATCAGGGTTTGTGGATTGATGGCGGCGATGATGCGGTGCGAAGCCGGGCCTGTACTGTTGAGTGTTGTTACCAGTACTTCACCATTGGCAGTCCAGCCCAATACGGATACCTGGTCATTTTCAAAACTGATGCGCTTTGGCACACCACCTGCCATGGGCATGACATAAGCTTCGGTCGCACCTTCATAAGCGGCTGAAAACGCCAGCCACTTGCCATCTTGTGAAATGGCGGGCAAGACTTCTGCCGCAGGATGGCTGGTCAGCCTTTGCGCCTGGCCACCACTGCTTGCCACTTTCCAAAGATCGCCTTCTGCAGTAAACACCACAGCATCACCACGTATGCTGGGGAAACGATAATAGGCTGGTGCTGCAAATACAGTTGTTGCCAGACTGGTCAGGCTAAGGGCGAGGGCGAGTTTGCTTAGTCTCATTGTTATTCTCGAAAATGGATTTGGATGGTTTTTTAAAATACTTGTACAAATTAAAAGACAAATGACAAAGTCGTGCTGCAAACAAAAACAGCCTCAAATACTTACAAAGGCTGGATAAAAGCTATAACAAAAGCTATATCAATAACGGGATTTGCAACATTCTGTAAGCAGTTTTTCTCTGTTCCCAAGGAAGCCCTTGGGTAATGTGTTTTACGGTTACATTTACCTGCTGGAAATTTCTTGAATTGTTAAAAACGATGAAGTAACCTGAATATTAAATTTCCACTTGGAAATAATTTATTGACGAGCAGACCAAGGGTGCCTCATGAGACAAGTCAGCTTGTGCAAAGTTCTTTTAATTCTGGGTATTTCGGCAGAAATTTCGACAACGTCGGCACAGAATGTCACATTTTCCATTGATACCCAGGCAGAGCGCAAGACCATCAGCCCTTTGATCTATGGTTATAACGCTTATGCCGATGGAACAGGCCGTGCTGGTTGGGCCAATCAGGGCGGGCAAGCCAGTCTGCAAAGCTTGAACCTGCGTTCGCGCCGCCTGGGTGGTAATAATATGACCAGCTACAACTGGGAAAATGGCGTCAGCAATTCCGGTAATGACTGGTGCCATTCATCCAATGCGGGTGTCAGTGCGACAGCCGGAGCGGGCAATCCCAATTCAAATAATGGCCTGGCGTATTACACGCCTGGTGCAGCATTACAAAATTTCCAGGATCAGTCACTGGTGCTGGGCACGTATTCCTTGCTGCAATTGCCTGCCGCTGGCAAGCTGCCCAAAGACATCATCAACCTCAATCCTCCAAGCACTTGCATGGGTTCCCAGCTTTGGCAAAGTACTGCCGGGCCATCAAATGTAGATACCGCGCGCTGGGTCAATATTGTCAATGACAAACCGGCTGCTGCTGGTGGCCTGACTCTGACACCAGGCCTGAATGATGGCGTGGTTTATATAGATGAAGAAATCAATTTTCTTGTTCAGAAATATGGCAATGGTGCATCCGCAAATGGTGTTAAAGGCTATGAGCTCGATAATGAGCCTGATCTCTGGCATCACTGGACGACCAACAGTGGTGAAAGCGGTACGCATGCGAATCTGTATCCAACGCTGACCACGGTTACTGATGTCTTACAGAGAAATATCAGCCTCGCAAAGACTGTCAAACGCATGGACGCCAGCGCAGAGACCTTTGGGCCGGCAATCAGCGGTTACCTTGGTCTGTTCAGCCTGTGGGCAGTGTGGGACGGTTCAGCCTCGCATCAGCCATCTGACTGGGCGCAATACAATGTAGAGCCTTATTACAGCAATAATACTGGCGACCGTTATCGATACAACGGCATGGCCATGGCGAACGCCTATCTGGCAAAAATGAACCAGGCTTCGCAAAGCGCCGGTCGTCGTTTGCTTGACGTGTTTTCTTTTCACTATTATCCACAAGCTTCTTACAATGCCACTGACAGGGTGCAGGCTGCGCGCAGTTTGTGGGATGCGACTTATGTAGAACCTAGCTGGATTACCCAGAACGGTAACGGTTTTACTGATGGACGCTCTCTGCAAATGCTGCCCAAGCTGCAGCAAGCCATCAATGATTTTTATCCAGGTACCAAACTGGCCGTGACTGAATATGATTTTGGTGGCAAGAGCGATATCACAGGCGCGATTGCCCAGGCAGATGCACTGGGTACCTTTGGCAAACAAGGCGTGTATCTGGCGACTTATTTTGGCGATGCAGAACAATACATTGCTGCGGGCTTCAAGATTTACCGAAATTATGATGGGAATAAGTCGGTGTTCCCGGCAACTTCTGTGAAGGCGGTTTCCAGCAATAATAGCAATGCCGCCGTGTATGCAGCGGTCGATCTCAATGACCCTAATGTCATCCACGTTATTGCCATCAACCGCCAGAGCACTAATGTTACGAGCAGCTTTCAACTCAGCCATCCTGTGAATTTGAAATATGCCCAGGTCTGGGGTGTCAGTGGCAGCAGCACCAATATCACTGCAAGGAGCGGGCTCAGCAATATCTCCAAGAACAAGTTCAGTTACACTTTGCCTGCTTTGTCTGTGCTGCACTTTGTGTTGAAGCCATAAGTAACTAAGCTTTAGTAAAAAGCCACCAGCATGCTGGTGGCTTTTCATTTGATGCTTACTATAACTCGTACTAACTGGCTCAGACTCCAGCTACTTTCAAGATCAGCTTGCCATTGTTTTCACCTGTGAACAGTTTCTGGAAAGTCTCAGGGAAATTTTCCAGGCCCTCAACGATGTCTTCACGGCTTTTCAGTTTGCCAGACATGATCCAGCCACCCATGACCATCGCCGCTTCCATGGCACGTGGGTAAAAGTCGGATACCATCACACCTTTCATCGTGGCACGTTTGACCATCAGGTTCAGGTAGTTTGATGGGCCCTTGATAGGGGTCGTATTATTGTATTGGGAGATCGCACCGCAAATCACCACGCGGGCACCAAAAGCCAGTTGCGCCAGGGCCGCATCAAGGATATCACCGCCGACATTATCGAAATACACGTCTATGCCTTTGGGGCAATGCTGCTTCAGTGCGGCACCAACATCTTCACTCTTGTAATCTATCGCGGCATCAAAGCCCAGTTCTTCTGTCAGGTAGCGGACTTTGTCTGCGCCACCGGCGATACCAACCACGCGTGCGCCCTTGATCTTGGCAATCTGGCCGACGATGGTTCCGACTGCGCCTGCCGCACCAGAGATGACAACAGTATCACCTTCCTTGGGTTGGCCGACTTCAAGCAAGCCAAAGTAGGCAGTCATGCCTGGCATGCCCAGGGTACTCAGGTATAGTGGCAGAGGGGCCAGTTTTGGATCTACCTTGCTGATGCCATTACCATCAGAATAGGCATATTCCTGCATGCCCAGTATGCCGCTGACATGCTCACCGACAGCAAATTTTGGATTATTCGATTCAACTACCTGCCCAACAGCCAGCGCACGCATGACTTCGCCTATCGCCACTGGTGGCATATAAGAATTCTTGCTCTCATTCATCCAGCCGCGCATGGCTGGGTCGAGTGAGATATACAGGTTCTTGATCAGCACTTCGCCTGCCTGCAAATCACGCAACTGCTCTTTGACGTGATTGAAATCGCTGGCTTTGACACTGCCTTGTGGGCGGGCTGCAAGTTTGAATTGAGAGTTGATGGCGTTCATGTGTTTTCCTTGTCGGCTAGTGAGGACTTACTGGGAATTTATTGTGGCAGCACGCTGCTGACCATGGAAAGCAGTATAAGCTGCTTATTGTTGCTTGATAAGTCAGGTATATTGCATAATATTGTTGCCTTAATCAGGACAATAAAGAGGGCGTATCATGCTGAATCCACAACATCTTGCTGTATTTGCCACCATCATCCGCGCTGGCAGCATCAGCAAGGCAGCCATACAACTGGGCTGTGGCAAGTCCTTGCTATCGCGGCAACTGGCCAAACTGGAGCAAGACCTGGGCGCACGCCTGATACAGCGCTCCACCCGCAAGCTGACCCTGACCGAGATAGGTGAGCAAGTCCTGCTCGAGGCACAGCGCATCGATACCGCTTTAGCCAACATAGAACAAATGGCGGGGCAACACCAGCAAGAAGTCAAAGGGCGCTTGCGTGTGACCTGTCCCGTTCCAGCAGTCACCCGGCTGGTGCCGGTCATGATGGAGTTTTGCAAACGTTATCCGCAAATTGATTTTGCCCTGCAAGTCGAGGACAGGCTGGTCGATCTGATTGCCGAACAGATTGATGTTGCCATCCGTGTTTCTCACCTGGAAGACTCCAGCCTGATAGCGCGCAAGCTTGTCGATAGTCAGCGCATACTTTGCGCATCACCTGCCTATCTGGCGCATGCTGGACATCCTGTTGTGGCAGAGGACCTGGCACAGCATGCCTGCCTGCTGTACATCAGCGCAGGGCGCGCCCATGACGAATGGACTTTGCTACAAGAGGGCGAAGTCAAAAAAGTGAGGGTGGGCAGCCACTTCCAATCCAATAATGGTCTTGCTCTGGTGGCTGCTGCCTGCTCAGGCGCTGGCATCGTGCTGATCGATAAACTCATCGTCAGCAAGCACTTACAAAGTGGTGAGTTGGTGGCGGTGCTGGACAATTATCAATTGCCCAGCGGTTCACCAGTGTATGCAGTGTATCCAGCGCGTGACTGGCTGGCACTGAAGACGGCCACTTTCGTGGCCTTTTTGCAGGAAAGATTATTTACCAGCGTCTGATACTGCCAGTGGCTGGCCCTTGCCTATATTCTGATCAAGGAATTTCTCCACACGCCCCCAGAAGTCAACATTGTTTTTGAGCAGGAAGAATCCATGGCCTTCTTCTGCGTATTCTACCCATTCGACATTGGGATTTTTTTCTTTAACGGCCTTGTAGAATTTGGTGCCGTGCTCCAAAGGAATTCTGTTGTCGTGTTTGCCATAAGCCATCAACAAAGGACGAGTTAACTTACCAGCATTTTCTAAGGGGGAAGTGGCTTTCAGTTGAGCGGCGTCCTTGACCTGATCACCTATTAGTGTTGGCATGCCAAACCATTTCCACTGGTCAGATACTTCCGTATGGTGAATATCATAAAGCAAATTGATATCTGTAATGCCGGCCCATTCTATGCCACAACGGAATACATCCGGATCTTTGATCAAGCCCATCAGAGTGGCGTAGCCGCCATAATTGGTACCGGCAAGACAAATACGTTTTGGGTCTGCATAACCTTTGGCTGCTGCCCATTTGGCTGCATCGGCAATATCGTCCTGCATGGAAAGTCCCCATTGCTTGAGACCTGCTTGAAAATGCTTCAATCCGTAACCCAGGCTGCCACGAAAATCAGGTTCTATGAGCGCGTAACCACGTGAGGCCAAAAACTGAACTTGAGCATTAAATCCCCAATGGTTGCCTCGATCATACGGGCCGCCGTGTACCAGGACAACTGCAGGCAGATTTTTGCCTGTACTGTTTTTAGGTAAAGTCAGGTTAACCGGTATCTGCATACCGTCGCGCGCGGTATAGGTCAGCATCTCTTTTTCAGCCATTTGTTCCGGCTTAATTTCAGGCTTGCTGACGCCCAGGCGTGTTAATTTTCCAGTATTGAAATCAAACAATTGCCATGCACCGGGTGCTACATCTGAATAAGAATAGACCAGAGCGATATTGGTTTTTAAATCAGAGGGAAAATGCAATGCATTAAAGGTATCTGGTAAAAGAGCATCTATTTGCTTTTGTTTTGCAGCGAAAGACTCATCAAACCAGATGGTCGCTGGCCTGCTCATTTCATAACGCATGCCCAGGACTTTTTTCTCTGGCTGGTTATAAATCAATTGTCCATCAAAGTCATAGCCTTTCAGTGAAATCACTGGCTCAGGATCTAGCTGATTTTTCTCCAGATCAAAGCGATACAAAGAGCTGAGGTCTTTTCCATTATTGGCCCGTACATATAAATCGCCTTCAGGGCTGAAAAATACAGGAGTAATCCTGTCATAAGACGCCCATTCAGAAGTCGCCAGGATACGCCAGGCATCTTTTTTGGGGTCTTTATAATAAATGATAGATTTTTCTTCGGCAGTCGTGACAGCGATACGTGGAACACCATTCTTGTCTATCAACCACCGGCCAACTTTGCCTGGACGAGGAGTGACTTCTATGTTGCCCGTCATTGTATTTAGCCGGTACAGATCACGTGCTCCCGCTCCTGCGGATTGTGTGACGAAAATGTCTGGTGACGTGGAACTATGTGCAATGTCGAGAAAGTACGTGTCCCACGGTAATTCATTACCTACCACTTTGGTGCGGGCTCCAGTGTACTGATGCGTTACCAGACGCAAGCGCTTGCTACGGTCTTTGTTAACTGCGTACAGGCCTGGGCCGAAAAATCGTTGGACGTCCTTGTATTGCAAGTCTGTCAGATCATATACCAGCCGCTCATTATTGATCCAGTGGAAGGAGCGCACATCCTTGTCTTCATAATTGGCAATAATCTCAGGGCGCAATTGACCAACTTCCAGCACTGCCAAAACCATGCGGTCATTAGCACCCTTCATGATCATGGCAATATTTTTGCCATCAGGAGAAAGACGCGCATCACGGAACTGGGATTCCTGGAAAAAACTGGCGATCGGAATAGGTTTGGCCGCGGCATGCGAAACCGGAGCTTGAAGCAAGAACAGGCTGCCGAAAACACCAAAGGCGATTTTGAGGGCGAGAGGCTTGTAAAAGTGAGGCATGCGCGCTTTCATTGCTGGAATGGAATTGCGCATTATATACAAGATAAATTCAGATTAAATACAGATTGATAAATGTTAAACATGCTTTAGAGGCAATGCTCTTGGCGTAAAAAATGGCCTGTATTGCTTTCACAATACAGGCCATTTTCTTTATATTGAAGCTCAGGCCGAGTTTTTGACTTGCTGTATTACGACACGTAACATGCTGATCAATTGATCAATCTCTTCCTTCGTCACATTCAATGCCGGCATAAAGCGCAGCAGGTCTGGGCGAGGGGAATTGATCAGCAAACCTACTGGCTCCATATCACGGGCAGCTTCGACCAGTTTGCCGCCGATATTGTCACCCAGCTTCAGGGCACGCAGCAAACCAAAGCCACGTTCGCCTTGCATGCCAAATTCTTCAGACAATTCTTCCAGTTGCTGACTCAGGTATTCTGCTTTTTCCTGAACCGATGCCAGGAAGCCAGGTTTGTTTAATTCCTTGAATACCGCAATACCGACAGCTGCCATCAAAGGTGCACCGTTGTAGGTACCGCCCTGGTCGCCAGGAACGAAGCAGGCCACTTCTTCACGGCACAGCAAGGCACCCAGTGGCACACCGCCGCCTATGCCTTTCGCCAGGGTCATGATGTCTGGTTCTATGTTCGATAATTGATAGCCAAACAATTCACCGGTACGACCCATGCCAGTCTGTACTTCATCAACGATGAGCAACAGACCGTGCTTTTTGGTCAATTCACGCAGGGCTTGCATGAATTCAGGGCTGGCAGGAATGACGCCGCCTTCACCTTGTACCGGTTCCAGCATGACGCCAACGGTTTTGTCAGTGATCAGTTTTTCTACTGAAGCGATATCGTTCAAATCTGCTTTAGGGAAGCCACTGACTTGCGGGGCAAAGATCGTGTCCCAGCCTGGTTTGCCGGAGGCCGACATCATCGCCAGGGTACGGCCATGGAAACCATGATCAAAGGTAATGATTTCAAATGCGCCATTCTTGTTCAATTGACCCCACTTGCGCGCCAGCTTGACAGCACCTTCATTGGCTTCTGCACCGCTGTTGGTGAAAAATACGCGGTCAAAGCAAGAGTTCTTCGTCAGCAGATCAGCAAATTCCACCATAGGCGCGTTGTAGAAAGCCGGGGAGGGGTTCAGCAATTTCTTTGACTGGCTGACTAGTGCTTCATGGATCACGTCTGGGCAATGACCGAGGCAGTTGACCGCCCATCCTTGCAGATAATCGAGATATCGCTTGCCCTTGTGATCAGTCAGGTACATGCCCTTGCCTTCAACGAACACCAGTTCGGGGCGTGGGGTGATGTACATCAGGGAATTTACGTTGTACTGACTGAATTCCATTTCAAGACTCCTAAGGTCGTTACAGTGGGTGGGGATAGATAAAAACTCAAGGTAAAAAAAAGCCACAGGGCGGAACCTGTGGCTGGATATTCGTGGTGCAGCTTTTAACGCGCACGCTCACTCCTACATCGGCCCAGGCTCGCTTGGCGAGTTGCGACGTCGTGCAATATTTGGTGAGGACATGTCAGTAAATATTTTCATAAAACGGATAATAGGACTTTTTGCGCACTGCGTCAAAAAAATTTTGGTGGACTTACGCAAAGCTGCCCCAGCTGCGTTGCAACGCCTAGCCGTACTTAAAGTACTGTCTTCGTCGTTGCGCCTTGCTGGGACGACTTTGCGTAAGCCCTGTTTTCGATACGTGTGTTGACCTGCATTATTGCTTACGACATTAGTTTGCCAGGTCAGCCTCAGAAGTAAACGAATCTGCATAGAACTCGTCGGCAGGCAATTGGCACTGCGCCGTAAAGTCGCGCTTGGCTGAGTCAACCACGACAGGGGCACCACAGGCATACACTTGATAAGCAGACAAGTCTGCATGATCAGACATGACAGCCTGGTGCACAAAACCGCTACGGCCTGTCCATGCATCTTCAGGCAAGGCGTCAGAAACGACAGGGATGTAGTTAAAGCCAGGCAGCTGCTTTTCCCATTCCTTGCACAGCGCATGCATATACAGGTCTTCAGGGCGACGGCCACCCCAATACAGGTTGACCGGGCGCTTGGACTCAATATGAATCAGGTGCTCTACCAGAGCCTTGATAGGGGCGAAGCCTGTGCCTGAAGCCAGCAGGATAATTGGTTTTTCGCTATCTTCACGCAGGAAGAAAGTACCTTGCGGGCCTTCAAAGCGCAGGATGTCGCGCTCTTTGAGGGTAGTAAATACCTGGTCGGTGAACAGGCCACCCGGCATATGGCGTACGTGCAGGGTTATGTGCTCATCCAGATGCGGGGCATTCGCCATGCTATAGCTGCGGCGCTTGCCGTCCCTGAGCAGGAATTCTATGTATTGACCAGCGCGGTATTGCAGGCGCTCATTGGCAGGCAATTGCAGGGCGATGAGCATGACATCGTGCGAAAGTTTTTCCAGTCTGGCAATGCGGCTGGGCATTTTCTTGACCGGGTAATCGCCGTCCGCAACGATTTCGCGCGCTTCTATGGTCAGGTCTGATTGTGGCCTGGCACAGCAAAACAGGGACATGCCCTGGGTTTCTTCCAGCTCGGTCAGAGCGCGTTGCTGGTGCGGGCCATGTTGCACAGTTCCGCTGGCGATCTTGCCCTTGCAAGAGCCACATGCACCATTTTTACAGCCATATGGCAAGATGACGCCTGCGCGCAGCGCTGCCGACAATACAGTTTCATCTTCTTCACAGCTAAATTGACGGCCACTGGGGGTGACGCTTACTTGAAAAGTCATACTATCCTGAACATGAATAAACAGATTAAACAAATTGGCAAGCCACGCTTGCTTATCATAGGTTGTGGCGACGTGGGCATGCGCCTCTTGCCATTATTGCGCCAGCATTTCCGCATTTTTGCGCTGACCAGCCAGGCTGAACGCTGCACAGAACTACGTACTGCCGGCGCTACTCCCTTGCTGGGTAACCTGGACCAGCCTGATACACTGGCCCGCCTCAAGGGCCTGGCAGAGTATGTGGTTCATCTGGCACCACCACCCTCAGAAGGCAAGGCTGACAGGCGCACACAAAATTTGACCGCCATTTTACCTGACAAGAGCCGCCTTGTTTATATCAGTACGACAGGCGTGTATGGCGACTGTGCGGGAGCCTCGTTTGATGAGACCCGCAGCGTAAAGCCTCAAAATGCCCGCGCACTGCGCCGCGTGGCGGCAGAAAACTGTTTGCGGGCCTGGGCCAGGCGCAGTCAATCCTGCCTGTCCATCCTGCGCGTGCCTGGCATCTATGCGGCAAACCGCCTGCCACTGGAACGTTTGCACAAGGGCACGCCCGCATTGCTTGAAGCTGATGATGTATATTCCAACCACATCCACGCAGATGATCTGGCGCAATTGATCAAACTGGCCTTGTTCCGGGCGCTTCCCAACCGTGTTTATCATGCTGTCGATGACAGTGACATGAAGATGGCTACTTACTTTGACCTGGTCGCTGATGCGTTTGCTCTACCGCGCCCGCCACGCTTGCCGCGTGCTGAACTGGCGCAGCAGGTCAGCCCTGTATTATTGTCTTTCATGTCAGAATCGAGACGCATGCAAAACCAGCGCATCAAACTTGAACTGGGTGTACGCCTGCGCTATGCCTCGGTGACAGAGGGCGTCGCGGCAGTGGTGGCTGCGGTCACGAGCGGTAAGGTGATATAGAAGCAGGAACCGAGATTTTCTGTACTGCTGAAACCGATCTGCCCGCCCATTTTTTCTATCATGGTCTTGGTCAGGCTAAGACCCAGGCCGGTACCGGCATATTTGCGGGCTGCCTTGGCATCTTCCTGAGTGAACTTCTGGAAGATGCTGCTCTTGAATTCTTCTGAAATACCTATGCCATAGTCTTGTACTTCTATGCGTACCTGATTCTGGTCGTGATTCAGCGTGACGCGCACATCAATTTTTCCATGCGGTCGCGAGAACTTGATGGCATTCGACAACAGGTTGGACAAGACCTGTACAAAACGTTGCGAATCTACTCTGACCTGGGCAGCAGGATCTACTGGTGAGTCATACTGTATGCCTATGTCAAAACTTTGCGCATAACCAAGGTTGGACTGCAAGCTGCTCTCTATCAGTTCGGCCAGGGGCAGGGTCTCGAAGTGGAACTGCATGCTGCCATATTCGAGTTTTTCAAAGTCCAGCAAATCATTGATGAGTGCAGTCAGGCGCTTGGCATTGTCGTTGGCCATGACCAGCATGGACTGCGCTTTTTCCGGAATACTCCCGGCAACGCCACCTGCCAGAAGGCCCAGCACGCCTCGGATAGAAGTCAGCGGCGTGCGCAACTCGTGTGACACGGCAGAGACAAATTCGTTTTTGAGTTTTTCTACCCGTTTTTTCTCTGACAGGTCATGCACGATGATGACATACAAGACCTGCATGCCAAGGCGCACACGGGTAATGGCCAGCTCTACTGGTACGTCATGACCATCTTTTTGCCTGGCCAGCAATTCTTTGCGCTCACTTTTTCCTGCAACCTCAAATTGTCTTTCACGATTGGTCGTGTGCAAATGGGTGGTCAGGAATTGCAGCGACTCAGGGTCAGGGAAAAGGCTGAACATGTTTCTGCCATGCAGGCTGCCATGCGTATATTTCAGCAAGACTTCGGCAGAACGGTTGGCTGATTCTATGATGCCATGTTCATTCGTGGTCAATATGCCTTCTGCCGCATTGTCGAGTATGGTACGCAACCTTTCTTCACTGTCGTGCAGCTCTGCCGTTCTTTGTGCGACCAGACTTTCTATGCCAAAAGTATGAGCTGTTGCGACCAGCAGGTAGGCGCCCAGCAGGCCTGTGAACAGCAGGCCGCCTATCATGGTGATCCAGGTGATCCAGGCAACATGGGTGCGCCAGTATTCTGATGAAGGTTTTGCCAGTAATGCGAACTGTCTGCCACCAAAGTTGATGGTGGTTTGGAATAAATAAGTCGGGGTCAGCCCGCTGATTTCATCGATGAATATGCCTTTCTTGCCAGGGTAGGAAAGATCATAAAATTTGATGCGCACACTGCGCATGTCTTCATTGGACAGTATCTCCCTGACGACGTCTGCCATACGTATCATGCTGACAGCCGTTCCGGAAAAAGCAGCTTTCCTCTGTTCCATGGTTTCTTGCGGTTTGCCATTTTCATAGACTGGCGCAAACAGCAGCACATGCAATTGTTCCCTGCCATCGGTCTCGCTGGAAATTAATGGGTCGGTGACTGTCAGGTGGCCACTGTCACGCGCATCCTCTATGGCAATCCTGCGGGCGGTGGTAGAGCCCATGTCATAGCCAAACATCTGATGATTATCAAAAAAAGGTTCTATGTACCTGATGGGATAATATTCATCCCTGATACTGACTTCCACGAGCTGATTAAACTCATTCATCTCCTGTATCTGGTAATTGGCGAAACCTTCACGTAATACGGTGACTTCAAAGTTTTCGCGGTGTTGCAGATCTACCTTTGGCACCCAGGACAAGAAGGAGATGGCTTTCTGGCTTTGAAGGGTATGACTGACAAAGGTGGCAAAGTCATTGCGGCTTACCTGTATGGAGCTGGCATACAGACGCTCGATATTGCGCATGATGTCGGCGTGTGTATCAAGCTTGTTTTGCAGGTTCTGGCCTATGCGTTCAGCTTTCAGGCGGAATTCAAGTTGCTGTTTTTGTTCTTCGCGGTAACGGGTAAAGGTAAATGCGGTAATCACCAGCAGCAGGCAGATCAACAGCGGGACCAGCACGCTCCAGCGCCTGGCATACCATATCTCACGTGGCTTGCCATAGATCACCATGATGATGGGGGTGATCGTTAAAACACCAAAGGTATCGCCTACCCACCAGCCTATCCAGTTATTGAAAAAATCCTGCCAGGGGATGACACCAAGAGCGACCAGCGCAGTGACGCTGATGCTGGCGTTGATGAGACAGGCAACTCCGCCGCCATAGATAAAAAACTGAAAAATAGCCCTGTCTGTATCCAGCGCCAGGTTGTCATGCAATTTCTTCAGGATCAGCTTGCAAGCTACCAGGGTTTGCAGGCTGGCACCAGCAGCGACGATGGTTGAGGCAATCAGGGCATTGGTATTGATGTTGCCAAAAATGTTCAGGTTAATGAGTAAATTGGCAACGAAGGCACCGATGGCTACACCGGGCAAGAGGCGGTAGCCTCCGGTAAGCACCATGCCCAGGGCAACACCGGCAGAAGGATAGATGGCGATGGAATAGCCTGGCGGGATGGCAAGCAACAGGGAAAGGCGTCCAAGTGCCGCATACAGTATGGCAAGCACCAGCATTTGCCATAGTAGTTGTCGCGTATCACTTTCCGGTGTTGAACGCATCCCCGCCTTCCCAGAAAACTAAGCTAGATCAGTGATGAAGTGACTTTCAGAACCTCATCTGCCGTGGTAACACCTTCGATGATCTTATATGCGCCTGCAATGCGCAAGGGTTTCATCTCATCCTTGATGCTTTGGGCACGCAGGGCATGGATATCGGCATTCTCAGTGATCAGTTTGCTGAAAGGCAGGGTGACTGTCAGTAATTCATACAAGCCTGTACGTCCCATGAAACCGGTCTGGCGGCATTCCGGGCAGCCGACGGGTTTATAGATTTTCTCGGGTTTGCTGATGCCCCAGCCCTCAGTGAGGGTGTCCCAGACAGCATCCTGCAGTTCACCTTCGGGAGATTTACAGTGGATGCACAGGGTCCTGACCAGGCGCTGGGCCAGGATGCCTATGATGGTTGCTTCCAATAAATAATAAGGCACACCAAGTTCCAGCAGACGCATGATGGCTGAAGGCGCGTCATTGGTATGCAGGGTGGATAAGACCAAATGACCTGTCAGTGCGGCCTGTATGGCCATCTCGGCAGTTGGCAAATCGCGTATCTCACCGACCATGATGATGTCAGGATCCTGACGCATGAGGGCGCGTATGCCATCAGCAAAACTCAGGTCGATGGCAGACTGTACCTGCATCTGGTTGAACGAGCCCTCTACCATCTCGATAGGGTCTTCGACGGTACAGACATTCACGTCGGGTGTCGCCAGCGCTTTGAGCGTCGTGTACAAGGTAGTGGTTTTACCGGAACCGGTAGGTCCGGTGACCAGGATAATGCCATGTGGCTTGCTGGTCAGGTGATCCCAGCGTTTTGCATCATTGATGGGGAAACCGAGTTCGGGCAGGGTCTTGACCACAACTTCAGGATCAAAAATACGCATGACCATTTTTTCGCCGAACACCGTAGGCAGGGTGGACAAACGCAGTTCCACCTCCTGGCCTTCACTGGTACGGGTTTTGATACGACCATCCTGCGGACGACGTTTTTCGATAACGTCCATGCGGCCCAGCAATTTGATACGGGCTGTCATGGCGATCATGATGGTGGCTGGTACCTGATATACCTGGTGCAAGACACCGTCGATACGGAAACGGATGACGGAAATATCGCGTTTGGGCTCGAGATGGATATCCGAGGCGCGCTGATCAAAGGCAAATTGCCACAGCCAATCGACGATATTGACGATGTGCTGGTCATTCGCATCGACCTGCTTATTGGTCTTGCCTATCTCTATCAGTTGCTCAAAGTTCTGACGCAGGTTGGCGTCATTCTTGTTCGACTTGCGCGCATCCTTGATGGATTTGGCCAGTGAGAAAAACTGCACGATGTATTGCGAAATTTCCAGCGGGTTCGCCACCACCAGGCGAATCTCCTTGCGGCTGAATTTCAGTATTTCATCCTGCCATTCGGTATTGAATGGCTCTGAAGTCGCAACGACAATGACATTGCCCGTGGATTCCACAGGCAGAATGTTAAAGCGGGTCGCATAAGAGGCCGACATCACATCGGATACGCTGGTGAAATCTATCTTCAGGGGATCAATGCGGTAAAAAGGTAAATTTACCTTGGCGGCCGCCCATTCCGTCAGCCAGTCCAGCGTCAGTAAAATATGCGGTGAAATGGCCGAATGCAATCTGGCCTGTGCAACTGCAGTCAGGGGATGCATGCTGGCCGGACCGTTTTTCAACAAACCCTGGGTCGCGTGGAACTGGGTCTTGGCTTCTTCCTTGGGGATGATGCCATCGGCCATCAGCCAGGTAAAAATTTGTTGCAGGTTCAGGCTGCGGTGTGCTGGTTTATTCATGCTTGGTGACCGTTTTCATCAAATTATTTTGACATTATTTGGGATCGCAGGCTGCCTTGAGCCCATTGACCCAGGATTTTGCAGGCATTTTGGTGCTCGCCCTGATCTGTTCCGCTTTTTCGTACAGCTCAGGGAAATTCAATTCGGGCTTGCGTTTGAACGCCAGGGCAACCACATTGCCATCGTGGACTTCTGGCAGGCATAGCACAGTGTCAAAGGCAAAGCGCATGGCTTTAAGGTTGCGTGCATAGCTGGGGTGGTCGCCAAACAGGTTGACGGTCAAGATGCCATCGTCTTTCAGGCAATTTGCACAGGCCTGATAAAACTCAGCACTGTCGAGCACCGGGCCACGGGCAGTAGCATCATATAAATCCACCTGCATGGCATCTGCATGCCCATGATTATTGTCATCGTTGACAAAGTCCATGGCATCCATTTCCAGCACCTGCAGCCGCTCGTCATTGGCAGGTAATTTGAACATGCTTTCGCAAATGGCGATAACAGACGGATTAAGTTCTACCGTGGTGACTGCGGCATCTTCGAAATGACGGTAACAGAACTTGGTCAGTGCACCGGTGCCCAGTCCCAGTTGCACCAGTTGTTGTGGCGTATCGATGAACAGCATCCAGGCCATCATCTGTTGCGCGTATTCGAGTTCTATGGCGTCGGGCTTGCGCAGGCGCATGGCACCTTGCACCCATTCGGTACCGAAATGCAGGAATCGTACCCCATCCATTTCGGATAAGGTGACAGGAGCAAATTTGGGTTTGCGGTTGGCCTTCTTCGGGGCAGCGGCGGTGGGGCCAGAGCGGTGATTGGCCTCGGCTTCTATGGATTTTCGTTTGATCAGCATCCGCTTATTTTAACCTTCATAGTGTGTGTCGAAAGCAAATTTACATTTTCCATACAAGTTGTAATGAATTTTGACGGAAAAACTTGAGGAAGGAGTTACTTTTACGCAATTATACTTGCGCGAACTTGCCTGATGCTTCGCTTGTGGAAACTATATTGTCAGTATGGCTATGAAAGATGCCTCTGAGGTAAAATCCCATCTTGCCCAAATTGACACATACGTTCATTTATTTCCCCGTTTTTCACATGAAAAATAAAAAAACAGCCGTTGCTGCCTTCATTTTTGTCGCCTTGCTCGGCCTGTCCGCTTTTTTCCTGTTTGGCCGTGAACCCCTTGATCCTGCCAAGCCAGAGGTTTTCAATGCCGATACTGCCATGCTGGCAATTTTTGGTACATATAATGAAAAGCATCAAGGGGTCTTGCTCCCTGAAAAAAATACTGCAGCCTGGGATATGGGGCAGGCCGATACCTTGGCCACGGCCCTGCTGGCGGGCACCTATACCGAGGCTGGTAAAAAGAAAGCCGTACTGGTCGTGCAGCGTCAGCAAATTCTTGACGGTGTTGTGGAAGAAAGCCATGCGACCGCTCCAGTCGTCTCTGTGTATATATTCGCCTTTAACGGCAAACAATGGCTATTCGAAAAGGGCAAGAAAGAAGTCGCTGCCTATGGCGCAAATGGCATGGCACCGATGGCCAACCTGATCCGCCTTGGCAAGGACAAGTTTGGTCTCTTGTTTGAAGGTGGAGACATGCATCAGGGCTATACCAATGACTATGCCTTCATCGTGTCCTTGAGCGACGCCAAACCCGTCATCGCGCTGGAATTGAACATGGGCGAAAGCAATAGTGGCGCCTGTACCGATGATGTGGAAGAACAGGGCCCAATGATGCAGGCATGCTGGGAAAATATCGGCAAGCTCAGTTTCCTGCAGAATGCCACTGATGAGTACTATACCGTCAAGCTGAGCACGACAGGCAATAAACCGGAGGGTGACAAGCCGCCATCAGCAGCCAGGCAGCAGGATACTTATTTTGTCCATACAAGTAATACCTACAAGGCCAGCAAAGACCAGCGTCTGAAGACCGCCAGTCCGGTTGCTGAAGAGCTGATCAAAAATGCTGGTGAAATGAAAAAACAGAAGCCTCCTGTCGCTGATGCGGCAAACAAGCAAGGCGCTTAGCACATCAAGGTTTGCATGCTCTGATAACCTGATATCTTCAGCCAGGTGCAGGCTGCAGTCCGGCCTGCCAGTCGAGTAATTTGTCTGCAAAACTGCGTGTTGCGTGGGCGGGGGAGGATGAGGGTAGTATCAGCGTCTGGTACCCGTGTTGCTGGAAGTAAGTCGCCATTTTTCCTGCGGTCTGGCCATTGAAGCAAAGCTTGCGCAAATGCGGATGTGTTGCCCGCAAGCCGCTGAAGTCATTGAGTTTGCCCTCGCGTATGGCTGAGTCAAGGCTGCCTGCACGCACGCAGGAATGAAATACATCCCATAAACCTATGCCATGCGCCAGCAAAGTTTGCAGGCGCTGTTCATAATCAAGAGTGACCAGGTCTGTTGCCAGAGAGGCTGAGACCAGTCGCCAGAACTGGTTTTGCCTGTAGGCATAATATTGCGTTGCCGTGAGTGAAGCAGCGCCAGGGAAACTTCCCAGTATCAGGGTATGGGTGTGCTCATTGATGACAGGAGGGAAGCCCTGCAATACAGGGGCTTGCGCAAGTGGGTTCGATTCTGGTGCTTTCATAAAGCTGTAATTGGCCGGTGCCGTTTGCATGGAAAAACTTTGTGACAAATTTCATGATAACTGATGACAAAGCTGTCTGGCTGTTTACGTCTTGCTGGGCTATTCTTGAAGCATGACAAAAGCTTCAATTTAATTTGCAGTAGAATGGGACAGGAGGTGGAGTGATGAAATTGATGACAAGTGCAATATTGCTGGCAATGGCGATGGCGACACAGGTACAGGCTGGCGAAGTGAAAGTGACCTGGCAGGAGCCGGAGAAATATACGGATATTCGCCCAGGCAATGAATCCAAATCAGGCTTCCAGGAACGCATGATCAAGGAGTTTGATCAAATATTTGCCGACCTGGCAAAAAAACTGCCCGATGCGTATCAGTGGGACATCACAGTCACTGATGTTGATCTGGCTGGCGACGTACGCCCGTTTTACCGTAACACCGTTGGTGATATACGGATCATCAAGGATTTGTACTGGCCGCGCATGACTTTGACTTTTGACTTGAAGGACGAAAAAGGCAAGAGCATTGCTTCGGGTACAGAAAATATCAAGGACATGAATTTTCTGATGAGATCCGCTCTGGCTACCGGTAATTCTGCCTTCCGCTATGAAGAGCAGATGCTGCGCGACTGGTTCGCCAAACAGCAGCGTGACAAGATTTTCCCTTCACGCTGAACACGATGCATAAAAAAACGGACTCAATATGAGTCCGTTTTTTGTGCTGTAGAGATACTGACTACTTGCTCAGCAACATCTCATTGAGACGTTTTACAAATGCACTTGGGTCGCTGAGGTTGCCACCTTCAGCCAGCAAGGCCTGGTCAAACAGCAGGTGTGACCAGTCGTCGAACTTGTTGACTTCATACTTGAGTTTCTGTACCAGAGGATGATCAGGGTTGACTTCCAGTATAGGCTTGGACTCTGGTGCAGCCTGACCTGCAGCCTTCAGCATGCGCGCCAGGTTGCCAGACAAATCATGCTCATCTGCGACCAGGCAGGCCGGTGAATCCGTAAGACGGAAAGTCACACGCACATCCTTGGCCTTGTCTGCCAGGGCTGTTTTCATCTTCTCGACCAGGTCTTTGAACTCGGTCTGGGTTTCTTCATGCTGTTTCTTTTCTGCTTCATCTTCCAGTTGGCCCAGATCCAGGCCACCTTTGGCGACGGAAGCGAGTTCCTTGCCTTCGAAATCATTCAGGAAGGACAGCATCCATTCATCAACGCGGTCAGTCAGCAACAAGACTTCCACGCCTTTCTTGCGGAAAATTTCCAGGTGTGGGCTGTTCTTGGCAGTGGCATAGCTTTCTGCCGTGACATAGTAAATCTTGTCCTGGCCTTCTTTTGCGCGGCTCAGGTAATCCGCCAGTGAGACATTTTGTGCATCGCTGTCATTGTGGGTAGATGCAAAGCGCAGCAATTTGGCGATACGCTCCTTGTTGGCATGATCTTCACCCACGCCTTCTTTCAGGACCTGGCCAAATTCTTTCCAGAAAGTCGCGTACTTGTCTTTCTTTGCTTGTGTATCATCGCCATCCGCATTTGCCAGGTCTTCCAGCATGCCCAGCACGCGCTTGGTCGAACCTTCGCGTATCGCCTTGATGTCGCGGCTTTCCTGCAGGATTTCACGTGAGACATTCAAAGGCAGGTCATTCGAATCAATGACACCTTTGACAAAGCGCAGGTAGACTGGCATCAGTTGTTCTGCATCATCCATGATGAAGACGCGTTTGACGTAGAGCTTGATACCACCACGTTTATTGCGGTCCCACATGTCAAACGGTGCGCGTGATGGGATGTACAGCAATTGTGTATATTCGCTGCGGCCTTCAACACGGTTATGCGTGTGGGTCAGCGGTGCGGTGTAGTCATGCGACACGTGTTTGTAGAACTCATCATATTGCTCAGGCGTGATGTCAGACTTGCTGCGTGCCCACAAGGCACTGGCCTGGTTGATGGTTTCCAGTTCGTCTTTCAAAACCTGTTCTTTCTTCTCTTCGTCCCATTCTTCTTTCTGCATCTTGATAGGCAGAGAGATATGGTCGGAATAAGTACGGATCACGGATTTGAGTTTCCATGCAGACAGGAACTCGTCTTCGCCTTCACGCAGGTGCAGGGTGATGCTGGTGCCGCGGCCTTCCTTGACGATGTCTTCTACACTAAAGTCACCTGCACCTTCGGATTCCCAGCGTACAGCCTGGTCTGCAGGCAGACCGGCGCGGCGGCTTTCTACGGTGATGCGGTCGGCAACGATAAAGCCGGAGTAAAAACCAACACCAAACTGGCCTATCATGGCGGCATCTTTTTGCTGGTCGCCAGACAGTTTGCCAAAGAATTCCTTGGTGCCGGATTTGGCGATCGTGCCCAGGTGTTCTATCGCATCAGCCTTGCTCATCCCTATGCCATTGTCGGCAATGGTGACGGTACGTGCTTCCTTGTTGAAACTGACCTGGATTTGCAACTCAGGATCGTTTTCAAACAGGCTGGCATTATTAATGGCTTCAAAACGCAGTTTGTCTGATGCATCAGAAGCATTCGAGATCAGTTCACGCAAAAAGATTTCCTTGTTTGAATACAAGGAGTGAATCATCAACTGCAAAAGTTGTTTGACTTCGGCCTGAAAGCCCAGGGTTTGTTTTTCTGACATGGTTTCCCTCAAAGATTTCTTTAGTAGTATTGGCAATTGCTTGCCTGCTGCTGTTTTTGTAACATTGTTTGCAACATTGCTTGAGCAGAGGGAAGGTGAGGCCGCTTTGACAGATTTCAAGATGATTGTTTAAAAGACATGGCAACTCGGGTTGTGCTTGCCTTCCAGCATGAATGTTTGTATTTTTTGCAAAATTTCACTAGACTTCGCTGTAGTAGTACCTGTATCTCTGAACTTTTCATGGACATGGAGTAGCCGTAATGTTGCTTAAAGTAGCGGGTGTGCTCTGTTTCATTTTCCTTTGCGGGTATGCGCCTTTCTTGAAAGCGGCTAATCTCTATCTGACTGACGTCGCTCCTTTTGCTTTCTCCAAAGATGCCAAGGGTACTTATGACGGCATCAATGTGCGCATAGCCAATGAATTGCGCAGGAGATCCGGCGTCCCGCTGGAGCTTGTGGTGGTGCCCAGCGCCCGCCATGTGGTGATGTTCCCAGCAGATAAAGAGGCTTACAGTATTTCCCAGGCAGAAAATTTCAGTGAGCAGGAAGGTATCCTTTTGAGCGAGGTTACCCAGTTTCCGATTATGGTGATTGCGCCGCGCGGGGCCATACTCAGAAATTATGATGACCTGAATGCCCTGTCCATGGAAAAAGGCATAGGCATGATGCGCAGGCTCAGTTATGGCACGTTTGGCCAGGATGAGCGCGTCAGGAAGGTAGAAATCAATACACTGGAGAATGGCATGCGCATGCTGGAAGCTGGGCGCATATCGGGTATCGTTGGCAGCCAGCCCGCTATCCTTGCGGCGGCAGAAAAAATGCGTCGGCAAATTTGTTAGGCCCCGGCTTGGTTATTTCTTATGGCTCACATGTCATGCGTGTGCGGCCAGAGTTCGCTGCGAGTGCAACTTCCAAAACCATTAGTGCGACTTTGCTGGCCATGAAAAATGATGGCAGCATCGCACGTATACTCGACGACATTCTAAAAGACCTGAAGGCGGGGTTGTCAGCCGCAAAATAATCTCCCTGTCACCTGATTTCGGGCTTTTATCACAAGCCTGTATTGCCTGAGTCTTGCCCTCCTTAAAATCCATCCTGTTGTTCAATTCTGGAAATCCTGCCTGCCTTGCGCGGCAGCTCACTGTCTCGCTAAAATTCTGCCATCACATGTCCAAGTTCGCTTTAAAAAATAAATTCCCATCGCCTGGCTTTGTGCGCCAGGCATGTATGAAAACCAGCATGGCCGGGATCGGAGCCTCGCTGCTTATGAGTAGCACCGCATTGCGGGCTGCTGATGTAGTTAAAGTCGAAATCACGAAGAGTGCAGATGCGATACAAACCGTTGAGGTGGGCGGGCCCGGAGCAACAGCGCAAAGAAAGAATGACACTGCCGCAAAAATCGTCGTCAACGCCGCTGAGCTGATGCAATATGGTGACACGCAATTGTCTGCTGTATTAAAACGCCAGCCCGGCATTTCTGTCGTGGGAAATGAATTGCGCATGCGTGGCCTGGGTGCAGGCTATACGCAGATATTATTGAATGGCGACCCGGTGGCACCGGGATTTTCCATAGACAGCATTGATCCTGCGTTGATAGAGCGTGTGGAAATCCTGCGCACCACGACGGCGGAATTCAGCGCCCAGGCGGTGGCAGGTAGCATCAACATCATCCTCAAAAAAACTGCGGGCAGTGCCAAAAAAGAGTTCAAGGCTGCAATCGCGCATAGTGAACATAACTGGTATCCCACATTGTCCCTGGAAGCGGCCGACAGACATGCAGGTTTTTCTTACTCTGTCACTGGCACTGTATCAAAAACCGGTGATGAAAATTCCCCGCAGTCACCGAGAGCATAGTGAGCCCTGACGGCAAATCCAGGGTACTGAGATTAATACAGCAAAAAAATCTGGCTGACTTTTGGCGCCTGGCGCTGACACCCCGTCTGAACTGGAGCATGGGCAATGGCGACACACTGAGCTGGCAGAGCCTGATTGATTTTTACCGCAACGTGAATTGGGGGCGTGACCATGAAACAGCGGCACCGGAAGATGCCAGTCAATATCCTGACAATAATTATCGCGCATCTTCACATACAGGTTTGTTACGCTCAGACCTGAGCTGGGCGCACAGGATAGATGCAGACAGCAAACTGAATGCGAAGCTGGGCCTGAACTACAACAAGCGCGAGACTGACTATAATTTCTATGGCTATCCTTTGGGGCAGAGCCAGGCTTTCAACCGCCATGTGGTGTCGAATGCCATAGATAGCAGTGTCAGCAGCAGTGGCAAGTACCTGAGCCGCTTTCGTGATGGCCATAGTCTTGCACTTGGTTGGGATGTCACACAAACGCAGCGCAGTGAAACCCGTGCCCAGTATGACCGGCAGCCACATGCAGCCGGGATAGATACGCTGTTTGAAGACTACCAGGCCAATGTCCGCCGCGTGGCCGTGTTTGCCCAGGATGAATGGGATGTGACTAGTCACCTGCAAGCTTATCTGGGCATGCGCTGGGAAGGTTTGAATACAGAAACCGCAGGCCGGTTGATGTCCAGCGTCCAGACCAGGTCCAGCGTATGGAGCCCGGTCATGCAATTATTATGGAAATTGCCTGAGCTGGAGAAGGACCAGTTGCGTTTTGCCCTGTCCCGTACCTACAAAGCACCCACCACGCGTAGCCTGGTACCCCGTCGCTATACGGCAAACAATGATAATGGCCCGAACAATCCTGACTTCCAGGGCAACCCGCAACTCTTGCCTGAGCTGGCCTGGGGTGCCGACCTGGCGTATGAATCTTATTTTGCTAAAAACAGCATGTTCAGCCTGTCCGCCTATGTCAAGCGGGTACAGGACGTGACGGTGCAAAACCTGTATGAAAGAAATGGTGTATGGATTACGACACCTTTTAATAACGGTAAGGCCAGGGTGATGGGGCTGGAATTTGATGCCAAATTTAGCCTGCAGGATTTGCTGCCAGCCTCAGTGCCGCTGGAAGTACGTCTGAATGCCGCACGGAACTGGTCCAGGCTGGATGCAATACCGGGGCCGGATAACCGACTGACCGACCAGGTACCATTGACTGCCAATCTGGGCATGGATTACAAGCGCAGTGAGCAACAGTCATTTGGATTTAATTTCAATCTGCAGACAGGCGGCAATGTGCAGGTCACGCCTGGTCTGCGCAACTATACGGGTGTCAGTCGCATTCTTGATTTGTATGGATTATGGAAGCTGGAAAAAAAGACGCAACTGCGCCTGTCTGTCAGTAATCTCTTGCATCAGGATGTGCTGCAGTCTTCGCAATTCAGTGATCAGGATGGGCGCCAATCACGTAGCTCGGTCACACCGGGTAGTGCCACGATACGTCTGCAGTTTGAAAAGAGTTTATAAAAAAATGGGAGAAAACATCTCCCATTTTTTTCTCAGTATTCACTCACTATTTGCTCAATATGTTCTTACTATTTGCTTATTAATTTTCTTATTATTTCGCACCCACACCTTTGAATTTTTCCGGATCAAAATCAGCAATATCGATTTTGCCGTAATGTTTTGGGGGAGTAAAAATATTTACTTTGGCATTGTCAGGTTCGCTGGCGTGGAATGATGATTCTTTTGCTTTGACCAATTGCCAGGTGTCATCCTTGCGTGAATAATTGAATTGAAATTCATTTGCCCAGCGCCAGCCGCTGCCGCCATAATGGGAAACAGTTAAACCTTTCTTGCTGGCTTTCAGGTCACCAAACGGATCGCCCATCATGCCACCACAAGTTGAGCACAACACGATTTTGTCATTCGTCTTGACAAGTTTCAATTTACCGTCGGCCTGGCGTATGACTATATGCAAAGGGCGCTGTCCTTGTTCCATATCTTCATCCGCAGCATTTTTCTTTTGTTTTTCAAGGATGAAGACATAGTCTGTCTTGTCATCACCATTCAGGTCGGCACTGGCAAAGGCCAGTAGCTTGGTGTTGGCTGTGACAAAGGGGCGCAAATCTGGGGGAATATCCTTGCCCTCGATGTAAGTACCAGCCTGACTGAACACTGGCAGCATCCCATTGACGACGAGCGCGATTTTTATGGCGAAATTTTTGGACAGGCTGATACTTTGCATGGCATTTCCTTTTATCTGAAACAAAGCAGGGGAAACGATCGTTTCCCCTGGGCGTTTTATCGCTGTTGATTGCTATAACATATTATAGCTTCTTGATCTGCATGCCTTCGGTCTTGTCTTCGACTTCATAACCCAATGCATGCAACTCTCCACGCAGACGGTCTGCCTCAGCCCAGTTCTTGGATTTGCGTGCCGCCTGACGCTGTTCAGCCAGACTTTGTACTTCTGCCGGAATCGTCAACACCGCAGGTTGCCATAGTTCCAATCCCAGGCCAAATACCTTGTCGAATTCAGTCAGCGTGGCTTTTTTGTCGGCATCCGGCAAATCGGCTTTCAACATTTCCCATACCAGTGCCAGGGCGCGCGGTACGTTCAGGTCTTCATTGATGAAGGTTGTGAATTTTTCGCGGTATTCTGCACTGACATTGCCACCTGCTGACCATGCATGGTAAGTCTCGCGCAGGCGCTGCAAGGCGGTTTGCGCGGACAACAGGGCTTCAAAGCTGAACTGCATCTGGCTGCGGTAATGCGCAGTCAGGCACAGGTAGCGATAGGCTAGCGGGTCAATATTCTGATCCAGCAGGGTTTGCAGACGCAGAAATTCACCCGTCGATTTGGACATTTTTCCAGAATCGATTTGCAGGAAATACCCATGCATCCAGAAGTTGGCCAGGCGGGTGCCATGGCAAGCCTGGTTTTGCGCGATCTCATTGCTATGGTGGATGGCGATATGGTCTTCACCACCGCAATGGATATCAAACCAGGGGGTCAGGTATTTGGCTGACATGGCCGAGCATTCTATATGCCAGCCAGGGAAGCCACGGCCCCATGGGCTATCCCATTCCATTTGACGGTGCTCATCTGGTGGGCTGAATTTCCACAGCGCGAAATCAGTCGCATGCAGTTTTTCACCGAGCTCAACACGGCTGCCGGCCTTGATCGCATCACGCTTGATACGCGCCAGGAAACCGTAGTCGTCCTGTTTGCTGGTATCAAAATAAATGCCATCGCTGGTGCGGTAGGTATAACCATTTTTTTCTATGGCAGCGATGAAATCGATTTGCTCGGCGATGTGATCGGTAGCCTTGCACCAGATGGCGGGTTCCAGGATATGCAGTTTTTGCAAATCATCCTTGAAGGCAGTTGTGAAACGGTCAGCAATCTGCCAGGCAGATTCACCGGCTTTGCGGCTACCTTTTTCCATCTTGTCTTCACCATCATCACCATCGGACACCAGATGGCCAACGTCGGTGATGTTGATGACATGGCGTACGGTATAGCCATTCCATTCAAGGGCGCGGCGTAACAGGTCTTCAAACAGATAAGTACGCAGGTTGCCGATATGGGCATAGTCATACACGGTAGGTCCGCAGCAGTACAGGCCCACCCAGTCTTTGTTCAAGGGCTGAAGGGGCGCAGGCGGCGTTCCCAGTTATCGTAGAGAAGTATGTCCATTTGTTGTGAAAATAGCTAAGTGTGAATGTAGTAGATCGTGAAAGCGGGTATTTTTTCGGCATGGGCGGACAGGCAAGGGCATCCCTTGCTGCGCGCAGCTTGCAGACTCAACAACAACAGTCTGAGTGGAAGTCTTGTATTTGTATAGATGCAGACATGCCTGACACTGATGTGTCGCCTATGCAATCTTTAACATCTTGCAGGTACAAGTGGGGCATATAATTAGTCTGACTGGTTCCGTTAGGACTGAATTGAAGAAGTTCAGAGTGAGAATGTAGCATAGATATGCACTTTTGATCAAAATTGAACTGCCTGACCAGGCTCCAGACTGGCAAAGCCAGGTGCAGCTGAAAAATAAAACGGTGCAAAAATGCAAACGAATTATAAAGACGTCAGCGAAGAAAATTACCGCTCTCACTACACCAAGCAGGACAGGGCGCAAGTCCGTCGTGTAGTCCGTATCATGCTCTGGGCATTTTTGCCGCTGGCACTGGTTGATGTACTCTTCCATGAGTTTGATATTCCCTTGGCTATCTTGCTGCTGATGCGGCTTGCCGGATTCTCTTATTCTCTGTGGCTGATCAAGCAATACGGCATGGAAGAGAATGTGCCCAGGCTGGACCGCTATGCGATGCACTGGATAGTTCTGGTGTTGTCGATACAATTCATCAGCAATATCTGTTTGCCACGTGATTATCTGGGCCATTACATGGTCGATGCCTGGCTTGTGCTGATGGCATTCATTTCCCTGCCTTTGGCTTTGAACATATTGCGCATACCGCTGTTCCTGTTTGTCGCAGCATCCTGTTTGCTGTTGTTGTATAAGCAATCAGGCACTTTTTCACAGGCAGCCAGTGTTTTGCTGATCATGCCTGCGGTAGCCATTACCGGCCACGCCATTGCTGCCTATGTGCACAGGTACAGGCGCAAGCTCTTGAGTGCCGAGCATGAGCTTGAAAGACAGGCAAATACTGACCCTGTTACTGGCGTCGCCAACTGGAAAGAATTCATGCGCATCTCAGACACTGAGCTGCAGCGTCACCAACGCCTGGGCAAGCAATTGTCCATGCTGGTACTTGATTTGAGTGACTTCAAGCATATCAACGATACGCATGGGCCACAGGTCGGCGATGTGATCCTGGTCGAAGTCAGTCGCCGTGTAAAACGGGCGATGCGTGCTTATGATTGTGTGGCCCGTTTCAGTGGCGAAGAGTTCTTTGTGCTCTTGCCTGAGGCCTCCGCCGAGGACGCTGTCAAAATTGCTGACCGTGCCCGTGCCACGGTCGTCGCCATGCCGATTTCTGTCTCTGGCAAGGAAATGAAAGTCACAGCCACTGTCCGTACTGCTACCTTGCGTGAAGGGGATACCACATTGAGCCTGCTGCGCCGTGCGGGTGAGGGCACTGGCACACGCGAGCAGGAAGTACCGCAAAATGTTAATCTCTTGCCTGTATAAATGTGCTGCATATGGCAAAGCAAGCAACGAAGATTAATCTGTAATTTTGAGGATGTGCAAAATGGAGTTTTACGGCGTCACTGATTTATGGACCTATGTATTGGGCGCGCTGGGCATAGTCTTGCTGCCTGGTCCTAATTCTTTATACGTATTGGCAGTTGCCACTACGCGTGGTGTGCGTGAGGGCTATAAGGGGGCAGCAGGTATTTTTGTCGGTGACAGTATTTTGCTGTTGCTGACGGCTCTTGGCGCTGCCAGTATCTTGCGCACTTATCCAGCCTTGTTCATGGTCGTGAAGTACGCGGGTGCAGCTTATCTGGCCTGGGTAGGCGTCAATCTGATCTGGGCTGCCATACAGAAATGGCGTAACAAGACAGTGACGGTGGCAGAAACGCAGGCGACAGCTGTCAATATGCAAAACCCGTTCAAGCGTGCCCTGGTGATCAGTTTGCTGAATCCCAAAGCTATCCTGTTCTTGCTGTCTTTCTTCGTGCAATTCATAGACCCGAATTATCCGACACCGGCAATTCCTTTCCTGATACTCAGTAGTGTGGTGATGGTGTTCAGTACCACTTATCTGTCGGTATTGATTTTCCTGGGCTCGCGTCTGGCACGCAATTTCAGCAAGCGTCGCCGCCTGTCTGCCAGTTTGTCGAGTGGAGTGGGCAGCATGTTTGTCTGGTTTGGTGTCAAGCTGGCCAATGCCAGTCTGCACTGAGGTTGCAATAAGGCAGCGCTAAAAATTGCAGCGATTACCTGATCTCACGTTTTAAAAATTCCCAGACACCAGGGTCAGACATCGCCGCTATGTTGATGCGCATCTTGGTGGAGGGGAGCTGGCTCGGTGAGAATAAACTGCCAGGTGCCAGCAAGTAACCCTGTTCCATGGCTTTCTCTGTCAGCTTGTTGGTGTCACAGCCCGTCTCTGTCCACAGGAACATGCCGGCGGGTGTGCGGTAGTCGACCTTCATGCCCATTTGCTCAAGACGTTTGGTGATGTCATCGCGCACCCCGTCAAGCTTTACCCTTATGCGATCGACATGCTTGCGGTAATGTCCCTCAGACAGGATTTTATACACCACGCGCTCGCCAATTTCCGTGGTCGTCAGGGTAGACAGCATCTTACGATCGGCCAGGCGTATTGCCAGTTCAGGTGATGTCGCGATAAAGCCTACCCGCAAATTGGCTGCCAGCGATTTTGAAAAACCACCTAGATAAATCACCCGGTTCAACTGGTCCAGCGCAGCAATGCGGGTGGCTGCCTGCACAGCCGGGCCGGGGTGCATGTCGCAATACACATCATCTTCAACGATCATGAAGTCATGTTCTTCTGCCGCTTTCAAGACCTGGAATGCCTTGGCTGCCGACAGCGAAGTCGAGGTCGGATTATGCAAGACCGAGTTGATGATATACAGCTTTGGTTTGTGCACTGCCGCCAGTTCAGCCAGTTTGGCCACGTCCGGGCCGTCATGCAGGCGTGGTATGCCTATCACCTTGGTGCCCAGGATGGCGAAAGAACCAAACATCAAGAACCACGCCGGGTCATCGACAAAGATAGTGTCACCGGGCTGGGTGAATTCTCGTGCCACCAGATCCAGTGCCTGCGTCACACCGCTGGTCATGACAAGTTGTTCAGGTGAGGCGGCAATTTCCAGTTCCGCCAATTTCAACTGCAATTGCTGGCGTAGCGGCAAAAAACCTTGCTGGGTACCGTAATGCAGTAACAGGTTCTGGTTCAGCCTGCTGATGGAGCGCAAGCCATTCGCTACCAGTTCACCATCCAGCCAGTCATGCGGCAAGACACCTGAACCAGGCATTTTTTGTGGTGGCAATTGGCGAAACATATTGCGTACCAGCCACACCACATCCAGGTTTTGTGTGATGGGAGCGATTTGCGCAGTATGGGGGACATTGTTCAGCATGGATGCACGTTCGCGCACAAAAAATCCTGCCCCCCGGCGCGACTCCAGATAACCCTTGGCAACTAGCCTGTCATAGGCTTCAACCACGGTAAAACGCGATACTTCCTGTTCGTCGGCAAACTGGCGTATCGATGGCATGCGCGCGCCTGTGCGCAGCAATTTGTCGTCGATGCGATTGGCTACGGCATTGACGATTTGCTCTACCAGTGAGCCACCAGAATCGCGCGAGATAAAAAAAGTGGGTGTCAGCATTGCATGTCTCCTGCCTATGTTCTGTAATGGATAGTTGACCATTACAGTGCGAATATTATCGTTTATAGTGTATTGGTACTGTATCGGTTTTTGCGTTTAGGATAGCACAACACTAAAGCAAAAACGGGAGAAATAACATGGACGGACGACAGAATTCCAGTCTTGACCGACGAGGAGAACAGCATGGCAATTGATACCCTCATGGCATTTGCCCTGTTTGCGCTGGTGTCTTCGATCACACCCGGCCCGAATAACCTGATGTTGCTGGCTTCTGGCGTTAACTTTGGTTTTCGTGCCACCTTGCCGCATATGCTGGGCATCAGCATCGGCTTCATGATACTGGTACTGGCAGTCGGTGTGGGTCTGGCGGGCCTGTTTGCGGTTTTCCCCTGGTCATATGTCGTGTTGAAATGGGCAGGGGCTGCGTATCTGCTCTACCTGGCCTGGAAAATTGCCAATGCCGGGCCTATAGAAAGCAAGACGCAAGAAGGCGCGCACAAAGCTGGCCCCATGAGTTTCTTGAGTGCTGCTGCTTTTCAATGGATCAATCCCAAGGCCTGGGTCATGGCGCTCGGTGCCTTCAGTACCTATATCCCCGCAACCAGCGGTTTCTGGATCGTTGCCCTGGCAGCTGGTGTTTTTGCTGTCATCAATTTGCCCAGCGTAGGCTTGTGGGCATTGTTTGGTGCCAAAGTCAGGCATTTGCTGAAGGTGGAACGTAATCTGCGCATTTTTAATTATGGTATGGCCCTGCTGCTGGTATTGTCGCTTTACCCTATGCTGGTGAGTTCACAATGACAACGGGCACGCAAATTAAAACAGGCCGGTCTGTCATGCCGGTACAAGAAAACAAGGGTATGGCCCTTGGGCTGGTTGGTGTCATGATTTTCAGCCTGACACTGCCATTTACCCGCATGGCAGTGGCGGAACTCAATCCAGTTTTTGTTGCACTGGGAAGGGCTGTGGTGGCAGCGTGCTGCTCGGGCGTCCTGTTATGGATGCAGGGCGCCAGCCTGCCACAACGTGAGCAAATCAAACCCTTACTGATTACTTCTCTGGGTGTGGTGGTCGGTTTCCCTTTGTTCAGCTCTGTTGCCATGGCTTATGTGCCTGCTACTCATGGGGCTATCGTACTGGGTATCTTGCCGCTGGCAACTGCCTTGTTTGCAGCATTGCGCTTTAATGAAAAGCCGTCGCCTGGTTTTTGGGTGATGGCCGTACTCGGCAGTGGCCTGGTCATCGTCTTTGCCCTGATGCAGGGCGGTGGCTCATTCCAGTTTGCTGATCTGGCTTTATTCATCGCTGTGATCGCTGCTGCCATGGGTTATGCCGAAGGAGGGCGCTTGTCGCAAAGCATGGGCGGGCAACAGGTCATCTCCTGGGCTTTACTGCTGGCGCTACCGGTTTTATTGCCTGTGGCAGCCTGGCTGGGCTGGCATTATGGGGTACAGGCGTCTGGCCGTGCCTGGGCCGGGTTTGCCTATGTGTCAGCGTTTTCCATGTTCATAGGCTTCTTTTTTTGGTACAAAGCCCTGGCTATAGGTGGTATTGCACGCGTCGGCCAGGTGCAATTGCTGCAACCATTTTTGAGTTTGCTGGGGGCTGCTGTGATACTGGGTGAAGTGTTGACTGGCCGTGAAATCTTTTTTGCTCTGGCTGTGATCATTGTCGTTGCCCTGGGGCGGCGCATGAATATTCAACGGTGAAGCTGAGAAATCTCTTCGAGTGACCAAATTTAATCTGTCACAAGCGGTGCCGCAGGGGGTGTTAATCGCATCAGTGCAGGCTTACAATAGAGGACTGGTATTTTTGCTTGAATTTGTAATTGATACAAACAGCATCTGCCAATCTTAGGGTTTTGACTCTGCAAATTCTTGAAGTTTTGCAGAAATAATAATAAAAATTTAATTATCTCTAGTGCATCAGTGAGGGCTGCTGCGCTTTTTCCTGGAAAATAGACATGTCATTTTACGAAAAGCTTCAAGCATTAAATATCGAATTGCCTGCCGTGGCGACACCTGCTGCTGCCTACGTCATGTATGCACAAACTGGTAATACCGTATTCCTGTCTGGTCATATTGCCAAAAAAGATGGCAAACCATGGGTAGGCCAACTGGGCAAGAATATCTCTACTGAAGAAGGCAAACTGGCCGCACGTGCAGTTGCGATTGATCTGATCGCCACTTTGCAGGCAGCCTGTGGCGGTGATTTGAACCGTGTCAAACGCATCGTCAAACTGATGAGCCTGGTGAACTCCACGCCTGATTTTATTGAGCAGCATCTGGTGACGAATGGTGCTTCTGAACTCATCGGTGAAATCTTTGGTGAGCAAGGCAAGCATGCACGTTCAGCCTTTGGCGTGGCCCAAATCCCTTTGGGTGCTTGCGTAGAAATTGAAATGATCGTCGAGATCGCCTGATTTTGTAAAACAATAAGCTTGCCCGAGATGGCAATCCTAACCGAGAGATAGTGAGACCAGCATGAAACTTGAGAATCCCAGCCCCATAGAGTGGAAATTTTCTGACCGCGCCGAACAGTTGCAGAGTTCTGCGATCAGGGAAATTCTGAAAGTGACCATGCGTCCTGAAGTGATTTCTTTCGCTGGCGGTTTGCCATCTCCAGAAACTTTCCCGGTAGAGCGTATGCGCGCCGCCTTTGACAAGGTATTGTCGCAACAGGGCAAGTCAGCATTGCAATACGGTCCTACCGATGGTTATGCACCTTTGCGTGAATTTTTGGCCGGCTCTTTATCCACCAATGATTCAAAAATTCTGCCTGACCAGATCATGATGGTATCCGGCTCTCAGCAAGGCCTGGATTTGTTGGGCAAAGTCCTGGTGGATGAAGGCAGCAAGGTTTTGGTGGAAACACCAAGCTACCTCGGTGCCTTGCAGGCTTTTTCCGTGTATCGCCCTGAATTTGAATCGGTGGATACTGATGATCATGGCCTGGTGCCATCTTCAGTCGCCGCCAAAGGCGCAGGCGCACGCCTGATGTATGCCTTGCCTAACTTCCAGAACCCTACCGGACGCACCTTGTCGGTAGAGCGCCGTTATGAGCTGGTAGAGACCTGCGCCCGCATGGGTATCCCGCTGGTCGAAGATAATCCTTATGGCGACCTGTGCTATAGCGGTGAACCTTTGCCCAAGATGCTGAACATGAATCCCGGCGGCGTGATTTACATGGGTTCTTTCTCCAAGGTGCTGACACCTGGCATACGCCTCGGTTATGTGGTTGGCCCTACACCGCTGATACGCAAGCTTGAGCAAGCCAAGCAGGCAGCCGATTTGCATACTGCACAATTGACACAGATGGTGGTGTATGAAGTCATCAAGGATGGCTTCCTGAGTGAACACATCCCGACCATACGTACACTTTACGCAAAGCAATGTAACGCCATGCTGGATGCCATGAGCAGGCATTTCCCTGAAGGTGTGCAGTGGA
Source organism: Undibacterium sp. KW1 (assembly GCF_009937955.1). Lineage (NCBI taxonomy): Bacteria > Pseudomonadati > Pseudomonadota > Betaproteobacteria > Burkholderiales > Oxalobacteraceae > Undibacterium > Undibacterium sp. KW1. The sequence goes on from NZ_AP018439.1 coordinate 1,535,494, forward strand.
CCAAGCCTGAAGGCGGCATGTTCATCTGGGTGACCCTGCCTGAACACATGGACAGCAAGCAATTGCTGGACGAAGCAATCCAGCAAAATGTCGCCTTTGTACCAGGCGGCCCTTTCTATGCAAACAACCCTGCAAAAAATACCTTGCGTCTGTCCTTCGTGACTGTGTCGCCTGAGCGTATCAATGAGGGTATAGAAAAACTGGGCAAGCTGATCAAGGCAAGGCTCTGATTTTCATTTCAAATGATTGCAAGGCCCTTGGGCCTGCCAATGAAACCCGCCGTCTGGCGGGTTTTTTTTATGTTACAGAGATATTTCTTTCGTTCTGTTCTAATATGTAACTGTCAACTATTGTGATTTAAGTCATCAATTTCTCGTCCAGGCCGTTAATGTATGTATGTTTCGCAATGCGATACTGAACTTTGATTAACTGAGGAGTAGTAAATGAATAAAAAATTGTTTCTGGCCAGCCTGATGCTGACTGCCGTGACGGGTGCATTTGCACAAAATATGACGGCCAAACAGCAATACGCTGCAGACAGCAAGCGCGCCACGCAAAGATACAATGACGATAAAAGACTGTGTGCTGATGCTGGCAGTTCCTCAGCCAGAATGCAGTGTCTGCGTGATGCCAAGGCTGAATACAATACAGCGCTGGCCGTCGCCAAACAAAATATGAGCAAACCTGTTGCTGCGCCAGTCAATGCCAGGAACGAACCGGTTTGCCCTGATTGCGGCAAGGTTGTTGCTGTTGCCGTTGTGGATAAGGAAGGTGAGGGCGGTGCCCTTGGTGTGATCGCAGGCGGCGTTGCCGGTGCTTTGCTGGGTAACCAGGTTGGTGGCGGTACAGGGCGTGATTTGGCCACGATAGCCGGTGCTGCCGGTGGTGCGTTGGCCGGGCACAAGATAGAACAAAAAGTGAAGACAACCAAGGTATGGAATGTAACTGTCGCTTTTGATAATGGCAACAAGCAGACCTATTCTTTTGACCATGACCCTGGATTGTTGTCTGGTGATGCAGTCAGAAGTAGTGGTAATTCTGTCGTCAGGCGCTAAACTCCGTAGCATATAAAAAGGATTGCCGTGTCCGGGCAGTCCTTATTCTGGCTGATTGCAAAGTGGTAAAAATCTTGCACTTATAGTCAGGATTTGGAAGAATTATTTTCTTTTTGGAAACCGTTCCTCCTTCACAACTACTTTCTTGCCAAGCCCAATTCCAGCAGTTAGACTTAGGCATCCATCCCCTCACGTTCTTGCCGAGAAGGTCGTGCCATGAAGCTTGATACATGCAAAGCCAGTCCTTCAAATAATGTCCTGTTGCAGTTGTTCTGCTATGCGGCATTGTTGTTGATGGCAGCATTCAGTTCAGCTGCGCATGCCAATGAGTCATGCAAGAGCCTGTTGGCAACTGGAAACCCTGAATATCCACCTTATCTGTGGCGCGATCCTGAAGATGAAAACCGTCTGATTGGGGCAAATGCAGAGTGGATGCAGTTATTGTCCAAAGAAATTGGCATACCTATAGACATTAAATATGTAGGCCCTTGGGGCCGTGTGCAGGAAGAGGCCAAGCTGGGGCGTGTAGATTTGCTGGCAGGCGCATTTTTTACCTTGCCGAGGCTGGAATACATGGATTATTTCTACCCGGCTTTTCGTGAAACACGCACGGTCATCTGGACTCGCAATAATTATAATCTGCCGTACAAGAAATGGTCTGACCTGACGGGCAAGCAGGGTGTTACTGTGATTAACAACAGCTTTGGTGAAGACTTTGACCGTTATGCCAAAGAGTCTTTGAAGATATCCATGGTGCCCAGCCTTGAGCAAGCCTTGAAGATGCTCAGCCTGTCCCGTGCTGATTACCTGATTTATGAAGAAGACCCAGGCCTGGCCTATGTTGCCAAACTGAATATCACTGGCTTGAAAACCGTCACGCCACCGATCACAAATGAAAATTTATATTTGACCCTGTCCCATAAGTCAGCTTGCAATACGCCAGAAATGCGTGGTCGTATTGCCAAGGCAGTCTATAAGCTGGACAAGCAAAACATGATGAATAAACTCATCGCGGCAAATATACAATTGTGGCGCAAGCAACAATCGAAGTAACCGCTGCAAATAACAGGTAAACCATTGCGTACACTCTCCCTCCGACAAATTCTTATTATCGGCGTTGTAGTTGGCATCGTATTGCCCGCGATTGTTTTGGGGCGTTTCCTGGTGCAGGACAGGTATGAGCGGGAATTGCAACTGCGTGTACGCAATCCCATGTCGCAATATGCCGATATGCTGTCGCGTGGCATGGCAGTGCCGGTCTGGACGCTGGACAAGGCGGTCGCCAATCAATTCATACAAGCCGTCATGCGCAACCCCGAAGTGGTCAGCGTCGAAGTGCTGGACGAATCCAGGTCCGTCTTTGCCTATAGCAGCAAATTCAAGAAAGAGGGCGCCAAACTATTGCGCGAAGAACGCCCCATCCTGCTGGAGACCAAGGTCATCGGCAGTGTCATGCTGGAGCTGACTACCGAGCACATAGAAAAAGAACTATGGGCAGACTTCCTGAAGCTGGGGGTGGCCTTGCTGGTGCAGGTCGTGTTTTCTTTTATCCTGATCTGGTTATTATTTGAACGTCGCATCGTCAGGCCCATCATGGAATTGCAGTTGGCGACCGGGCGGCTGGCGCGGGGCAAACTGGATCAGCCACTGGAATGGGTTAGGCAGGACGAAATAGGTAATCTGGCACAGGGCCTGGACAAGATGCGCCTGAACCTGGGACGCTTGATTACCGAAAGGGAAGCGCAAAATATCACCCTGCAGCAAGAACTCAATGAGCGTTTGCGCGCCGAGCAGGCCCTGAAGGTGACCGAAGAGAAGTTCATCGGTATTTTCCAGGCGTCGCCTGTCGCCATGACGGTACTGCGCAAAAGCCAGCACTACAGCATGATTGATGTCAACGATGCCTGGGTCAGGCAGTTTTACTGGTCCCATGATGAAATTCTCGGGGATCACGAGACCCAGAAAGCGCTGTGGCGCAACGAAGCTGATTTCGCAGAGATACTGCGCATCATAGAACGCGATGGTGAAATTCACGACTATGAAGCCTGGCTGACTTGTGGCCAGCAAGAAAAAATTATTCTCTGCCAGGTGTCGGGACGCATGATCAGACTCGGTAATGAACCCCTGATTATCCTGGTGCAGGAAGACATTACCGAAAAACGCCAGAATGAGCAGGAAATCCGCAACATGAATACCACGCTGGAGAGACGGGTTTCTGAGCGTACCCAGGCGCTGGAAGCGGCTAACAGTGAATTGACTGTGGTCCTGGAAAACCTGCAGCGTGCGCAGCGGGAGTTGCTCAGGACAGAAAAAATGGCGGCGCTGGGCTCCCTGGTCGCGGGTGTCGCTCATGAGCTTAATACGCCCATAGGCACCAGCGTTACCGTAGCCAGCACCCTGGCGCAGCATACCGATGCTGTACTGGTTGAATTTGAAAAAGGCTTGCGCCGTTCGGTACTGGAGGAGTATCTGAGAAATGCCAAGACTGGTGCCGATTTACTCTTGCGTAACCTGAGCAAGGCATCGGAACTGGTGATCAGTTTCAAACAGGTGGCCGTCGATAGAACCAGTGCCAACCGCCGTGTCTTTGCGCTTGATGAAATGTTGTCTGAGCTGATCCTGACCATGGGGCCTACCATACGCAAGACCCGCCATGATGTTGTTCATGGAGTTCCTCCGAAACTGATGATGGACAGCTATCCGGGACCATTGGGGCAAGTGATGACTAACTTGATCAACAATGCTTTTATTCATGGTTTTGAAGGCGATTATCGCGGCACGGTCAGTATCACGGCGCGTATTTTTGATGAGAATTTCGTCGAAATAACCGTACGCGACAATGGCAAGGGCATACCAGAAAGCAATCTGGGGCGCATTTTTGATCCCTTCTTTACGACTCGTCTGGGTTTGGGAGGGAGTGGTCTGGGTCTCAATATTGTCTATAACCTGGTGACAGGTATCCTGGGCGGTAATATCGTGGTTGAAAGCGAGATTGGTAAAGGAACCTGCTTTAAAATCAGCTTGCCTCTTGAACCAAAGCTGGTGGATGAAGATGTCGCCGAAGTCCATTGAGAGTGCGAGTACTAGCGGTGCGGGTGCTACATCTGATAAAGTTGCGGCATGACAAAATTAAGCTTAGATAAAATCCTGCAATCACAAGGATTTGGAACCCGCAAATATTGCCGCGACCTGGTAGAAGATGGTGAAGTTACCATCAATGGCGAAGTGATACGCAACGTCAAAACAAGTTTTGAAACTCAGGGTTTGCAATTTCATATCTTTGAAGAAGACTGGGAATACCGCGAGCGCGTGTATATCGTCCTCAACAAACCGGCAAACTTTGAATGCTCACGCAAGCCCAGCCACCATCCCGGCGTATTGACACTCTTGCCCGAACAATTCAGCTGGCGTGACGTGCAGCCTGTGGGGCGGCTTGACCATGATACGACTGGCATGTTGCTGATGTCAGACGATGGCCCGTTTATCCATGCGCAATCTTCACCCAAGCGCCACGTACCCAAAGTGTATCAGGCAACAACGGCTGAGCCGGTGACCGAGGAGCTGGTGAGCTTATTATTGCAAGGTGTGAAACTGCATGATGAGCCTGCTCCACTGGCTGCCGTACATTGCCAGAAGTTGGGAGATCACCTGCTGGAAATCGTGCTGGAGCAGGGCAAATACCACCAGGTCAAGCGCATGCTGGCCGCAGCAGGCAATCATTGTGCCGCCTTGCAGCGCACTGCCATAGGCAAATTGACACTGGAATCGCTGGAGCTGGAAGAAGGTGAGTGGTGTTATCTGACTCCTGAACATCTGGCTTTACTGGTGCCCGCCTGAACTTTTTGACGGTGTTGACAGGCGTCAGGTGGTTTTATGTATGCCCTGGATCAGATGAAGTCTTGCTATCTTCCGGTGAATATGGATAATCTGATCAGATGCTGTAGTTCTTACTCTGTCAAAAGGAGCAGACATGCCTGTCATTGCAATTGTCAATCCCAAAGGGGGCGTCGGTAAAAGCACGGTGGCTACCAACCTGGCAGGATATTTCGCTGCGCATGGTCATAAAGTCATGCTGGGGGATACTGATGTGCAGCAGTCTTCCCGCACCTGGTTGACATTGCGACCACAAAATCTGCCGCAAATCCAGCCCTGGGATATTGCAGATGGCCATATATTAAAACCGCCCAAAGGTACTACCCATGTCGTACTGGATACTCCTGCAGGCCTGACGGGAAGCAAGCTCGATATGGTGCTGAAGTCAGCCGACAAGATCATCGTACCCTTGCAGGCATCGATTTTTGACATCCTGGCAACAGAAGAATTCCTGAAAAGCCTGTCCCAGCATAAAAAAAATGGTTACCAGATAGGCATCCTGGGTATGCGCGTAAATACACGCAGCAAGGCAGCAGAGCAGCTTGAGCATTATGTAGGCCAACTGGGTTTGCCCGTTCTGGGGTTTTTGCGGGATACACAAAACTATATACAACTGGCGGCCCATGGCGCCACCTTGTGGGATGTCGCGCCATCCAGAGTGGAAAAAGACTTGCCGCAATGGGAACATATCGTTAATTGGGTCAAGACTTGATAGCCTGTTGTGACATCGCTTTCGTTAATTAATCTAAAAAAAGCTGATTTTTATTCCCTTAGTTGCCACTGCTCACTATAATGCCGCTTGCTTGAAGAGAAGGCAGAATTCTCTTTTCTTATCAAAGACTTACGGCATGCATCTTACCATTTTTGAAACTCCCATCATTAATACCTTCATGCGCTGGCTGTCCATTATCGGGCTTAAACTGGCTGGCTGGAAGGTCGAGGGTATTGTTCCTGCCGAGCAAAAATATGTCCTGATCGCCGCCCCGCATACGAGTAACTGGGACTTTCCCGTGACCCTGATGGTGTGTTTTGCCTTGCGTCTGCGCGTCTACTGGATGGGTAAGTCCAGCCTGTTTCCACCTGTACTGGGGCATGTCATGCGCTGGCTGGGCGGTATTCCGGTCGATCGTAGTAAATCTGGCAACTTGGTGCAGGGTACGGTAGATGCCTTCCATGCCAATCAAAGATTGACAGTCATTGTCCCGCCAGAAGGTACCAGGGGCAAGGTCACTCATTGGAAAACCGGGTTTTACTACATCGCACTTGGTGCCGGTGTGCCGATTGCACTTGGTTATCTTGATTTTAAGCGCAAGGCAGGTGGTATAGGCAAGATGTTCGCGGTGAGTGGTGATATTGAAGCAGATATGGCGCAGATACGTGAGTTCTACTGTGGCATCTCAGGCAAGAATCCTCAGCAGTTTGACGAAGGCAAAATACAGACGAAAACTCAGGACTGAGCAAGTAAGGCGCTGACCCGGATTCGTATATCAGTGCAGATTCAAGGTTCTTGCTGTACAGGATTTTTCTGGGCGTCCTGAGCGTCTATGACCAGTCCTGCTGGCTTGCTGGCCGTTTGGGGATCAGCAGCCATGCGAGCGGATCAAGGATCAGACGCTTGGTGAGGGCTTCAGTTTTTTCATGCGCGCACACCCATGTGATAGCCATGGAAACCAGAACTGAAACCGCCAGGGCTACAGTATTTTCATGCTTGAAAATGGCGCGCAATACACCAGTCTCTTGCAATATGATTAATGCCATCCCATGCCACACCAGAACATAAATAGAACGTTTGCCTATCTGTGCCATACGCAGGTCTTTTTGCGCCAGCAAATACAGGACGGACAATCCGATTACTGTTGATGCGGCATACTGCAATAACTGATACATGCTGCCAGTAAGGTTGGCCATTTCCAGCCTGTGTAATGAGTAACTGCCATAGAACCAGCGGTAGTCAAAATCACTCTTGAGCATGAAGGCTGCAATGAGCGCTGCCACGACGACGACTGCACTGACCAGCAATCTCTCCTTCTTTTTGACATTGAATATTTCAGGACCGAGCTTCCAGCCTAACAAGAAGTAAGGGAAGAAGATCAGGGTGCGTGAAATACCAAGGAAATAGCCCGCATGTTCAGAGTAGCTGCCAGCCAGCGACAGGGCCAACGCCAGCATGACCCCAAATTGCATGCGCGAAAACAAAGGCAACAGCAGGCGCCAGCACAACAGACTCAGTAGATACCACAGCATCCAGTAAGGTGCGACCAGCCCGGCATAGACACTGGCCGTGCCTTTCAGGGCAAATTCGGTTGCTTCATAAATGATTTCAAAGCCTATCAATGGTACCAGCACGGTAGAGATCAGTTGAGTGGCATTTTTATCATCCCAGCTAGCCTTGGAAAACATGCCAGACATCAGGGCAAACATGGGCATGTGGAAGGAGTAAACAAAAATCCAGATGGAACGCAAAACATGATCTTCGCCCACGTAAATTTCTATCAGATGGCCAAACACGACTAAAAAAATCAAGACAGCCTTGATATTGTCTATGCTGGTATTTCTGATTTTGGGAGTTGTAGGATTGGTCATGCCTGTCCAGGTAGTGCGGGGGAATGCCGCCATGATAGCGAAATTGGCTGCTGATATACACTCTTAGTTTGTAACGAAGCATTTAAATTCCGGTATCCGGGTTACATTAACGCAATGCGGGTAGTAGAAAGTGGATTGCAAAAAAACAGCCTCAACATGCCATAAAAACAAAACTTGAAGCTGCATTTTTTTCGCCAGCTTGCCTTGGAGTTTGATGAATTTGGGTAAAATATGGGCTATGCTTTCCATTCTTTAAAATTTCCACCTGGAAATTAAATGCACGATCAGTGTGTTGAGTGTATGGACATCTGCAAGCTATAAGAGGTAGTTATGTCTAAGGATAGGTCAAAGGCCAGCTTGCTCAGCGCACAGCTGGATTTTGAAGCGATAGATGGCAGTGAACCTCAAAAAACAGGCAATGCTCTGGATTTTGAGGCAGGACAAGCTACCTCTGCCGTCCAGGCGAAGGGGGCAGCGGCTAAAATTAGTACCGGCTCCAGTTCTGCGATCAATGCTGCGTCGGCATCCAGTTCCCGCACGGCAGCACTTGCCCAAAAGCCAGCGAAAAAACCTGGTGTGGTCAAAGATCGTTTTGGCCTCTATGCGGCGATCATCGTGTTGTTTGGCTTTGCCATCTTACTGGCGATTTTTTTCTATATCCGTAGTGTAGGCAGCAATGCAGCCGGACTCAGCTATTATGTTTTGCCGCAGCAAGTCGCCAATCTGAATGGGCAAGTGGTGCGTATGCAAGTCACAATACAAGTCCGCACTGAGGATAAGGAATGGCTATTTGAAAACAAGAAAGTATTAACGAATATATTTCAAATCGAATTCGCCAAAATTGATCCTGACGATTTACATAGTGAAGAAGGATTTGACACGGTCAGGGCGCAACTTAAATCTGGTTTGAACTCTGCTTTGCAGACAGACAAGATAGAGTCTGTGCTTATCAATGAATTATTGATGCAGAACCGGGAGCAATAATTACTGAGAGCTCCCCGAATCAGGAAAACGGCAAGGCACATGATCTAGTGGACTGTCACATTGGAAATCGGAGTGCCCGCCATGTGCGCGATGATCATGGCAGCGTTGCAAGTACTCGCGATAGCCCCGCTATCGCTGTGTTCATTTATTTAACCCTTGCCTTGCCCTGATGCGCCGGGCACATGTCCTTCGTTCTCGATTTCACTGTGACAGCCCACTATATGTGCCTTTTGTCTTTATGCGCTGACGGATATACTTTGATTACTGGCGCTGGTTGATGGTGAGCTGTACGCACGCAATAGCTGTAGTGCTTTTTTGAACAGTGCTGCATCGGTATTGGTACTGCTGCTACCTGTCACCGAACTGGTCGTACCATTCGATGCGCTGCCAGTGCTGCCAGAACTGCTGCTTGTGCTGGAGCTGCTTGCACTGGTAGTGGCGGTTGCACTGGTCGTTGTGGGCGTGCTGCTCGTCTGCGTAGTACTGGCTTTTTCTAGGTAGGCCAGGGTTTCTTGCAGACTGACCTTGCCATCCTGATTGGTATCGGCAGCGTCAAAATTCTGTGCCACCTGGCTCAGCGCCGCACCGGCACTGCTATTGGTTTTGCCCACTTCTGTCGATAAATCCGTCAACTGGGTTTTATCCAGACCCTGATCGCCACCTTCACCACCTCCTGATGGCGGAGGTGGAGGCGGTCTCGATCCCTCTGCGCCACGCGTGCGTCTGGCATTGAATTGTGTTTCCAGGGCATCGCCGAGTTTTTTGATGCCATCGCTAAACTCGCTTTTGGTGACCTTGCCATCGCCATCACTATCAAGTTTTTTGAACAAGTCATTGATGCTGGCGCTATTGCCGCTGGCATTGGCAGAACTTGTGCTGCTGTCACTGCTGCTAGTGCTGTCGGTGCCGGCCGTACTGGTAGATGAGGATGATGCAATATTGCCAAATGCACTTTCCAGATCAGAGACTTCAAGATAGCCCTGGTTCTTGGTGTCAAGCCTGGAAAACACATTTTCCGCTATCTTGCTGGTATCACGTTCGCGTCTTTGGGTACCGCCAGTTTGCGGGAAATAGCTGCCGGAACTTCCACTTACTCCACTGATGCTGCTCATCGCGCTCTCCTTCAGTCATGCGTTGTCGTGATCTGAAGTGTCGCATCCACATGTTGCCTGCTTGTGTCTGCTTTGTATCTGCTTTGACACAAAGAGGAGTTCAGTTCCTTGGCAGGCGTAATTCCACCATCAAGCCTTGATTGCCTGGGCGGTTTTTTAGTATCAGGCTGGCCTGGTGGCGTCTGGCGATTTCCCTGGCAATGCTGAGCCCCAGGCCAACACCACCAGAATTTCTATTTCTGGAAACAGCCAGGCGGACGAATGGGGCGAATACCTTTTCCAGTTCTGCTTCTGGTATGCCAGGCCCCTCATCCTCAATAATGATTAACAATTCATGCTGGCTATCATGCAAACTGATTTGTGCAGTCTTGCCATAGGCAATCGCGTTTTCCAGCAAATTGCTGATGCAGCGCCTCAATTCAATTGGCAGGGCCATCAAAGGGCGGGCTTCTCCATGCATGCTGACAGCTTTGCCTTCTTCCTGCATATTATCGACAATCGCAGCTACCAGCGACGCGATGTCCAGCATTTGCGGTGATTCCTCGCTGCCACGCAGGTAATCCAAAGTCGCGTCCAGCATCAGGCGCATCTCTTCTATATCGTCGAGCAGTTTTTCACTTGCCTCATTGTGTAGTTGTTCTATGCGCAGCTTCATGCGCGTCAATGGCGTGCGCAAATCGTGGGAAACCGCTGCCAGGAAGCGTTCCCTCTCTTCCATTTGCTGGAACAGGCGTTCTTGCATCTGATTAAAGACCCGGGCACTTTGGCGTGCCTCTGCTGGCCCTGTCTCTGGAATCGCCAAAGGTTCTTTATGCTTGCCCAGCTTGCTTGCCGCTTCTGCCAGTTGTTGCATGGGGCGCGCCAGACTACGCGAGCCTGCCCAGGCCGCCACTGCCAGTAAGAGCAATTGTATGGCCATGCTCAGGCAAAAACCCAGGAAAGGACCATGCAAGATGCCGTGCGGGTGATGTTGTGGCAGATGCGCCGGAGGGGGCGGTGGACGGTGATCTCCCAGAAAAACAAATAGCAGGATAAAGGTGATGATGTGGCTCACGACCACCGCAGCCATGGCCAAGCCAAACAGACGGCTGAAGATGGTATCGCGCAACAGCTTATTCATGGCACGCAGGCGTTAAACAGATAGCCTTCGCCACGTATGGTTTTTAATAGGGCAGGGTGACGAGAGTCATCGCCCAGTTTTTGGCGCAGGCGCGACACCAGCAAGTCTATGCTTCTGTCAAAGACTTCAGTCGATTTGTTGTGCGCAAAATCGATCAGTTGGTCACGGCTGAGTATCTGCCCCGGTCTTTTAAGAAAGGCCAGCAAAAGCCTGAATTCTGCATTTGATAGTGGAATAATCAGTTTATCCGGGCTACATAATTGCCGTGTAGGCAAATTCAATACCCAGGCATCAAAGCATATTTCTGTTGCCTTGTTCTCCGTGGCTTCTTGCGTTTGCTTTGCCGAGGTATGTGCACGTCTGCTGACGCTTTGTATGCGCGCGACCAGTTCACGGGTATCGATGGGCTTGATCAGATAGTCGTCAGCGCCTGATTCCAGGCCCTGTATCTTGTCTGCAAATTCACCGCGGGCAGTCAGCATGATGACTGGCGTACTGGCATGGCGGCGTAGCTGGCGCAGCAGGCTCAAACCGTCTTCGCCAGGCAGCATCAAGTCCAGCAAAATTACATCGAAATTGTGGGACTGCAGCGCCGCGCGCATTGCCACACCATCTTGCACGGCGACGCAGCTTATATCAAATTTCCCGAGGTAGTTGCTGAGCAATTCTGCAATTCCGGCATCATCATCTACTAGCAGTACGTGCAGGCGACCTGCCTGGGCATGTAAACCTGATGACTGATGCTGGAGCGAATTTGCAATTGCCGATGATGCAGTCAGCAATTTTATAACTCCTTGATATACCTGAGTAATTTATCCAGGGCATGAACGACAGTCTGTTCCCTGACTGATTTTCTGTCACCGGCAAATACCAAGCGCTCGGTATGAGGGACACCGCCGACTACCCAACCAAAGCAAATGGTTCCAACGGGTTTGCCTGGGACTGCTCCAGTCGGCCCGGCAATGCCGGTGGTGGATAAGGAAAGGTGCGCTTCGGAATTGGCAAGGGCACCTTGCGCCATGGCAGCAGCAATTTCTTCACTGACAGCACCATGCTGGGCTATCAGCGCTGCGGGTATGTCGAGCAATTCGGTCTTGGACGAATTGGAATAAGTCACGAAGCCACAATCAAACCATTCCGACGATCCGGCAATTTCTGTAATGGCGTGGGCAACGCCGCCACCTGTGCAGGATTCGGCGACGCTAAGTATCAGTTTTCTGGATTTGAGTTCTTCACCGACTTGTGTTGCGAGTTCTATGGCATTTTGCATGATGCGTCTCCTGGCTGCTGGCTCTGACTGGATGTACTGTTTCAAAACCTGTCCTGCATTACTCTAAACTACTTTACCACCATGTACCCTCTGAAGTGAAGTAAAGAAACAAGTCAAAAAGTAAGCTGACGGGAAAGTAACAAATTGCATGTGCGCATGTAAAAAGTGCTATGCAACATATTGTTTGCCGCTCCCAATTGTTAGCAATCTTGAGTTAAGCGATGTATGCAGCAAAAAAGCATTTCTGAAAAACCAATATCAGAGTATGATTTTTGATAGCAATGCGCATTCTCCCTGTTTGCTCAGGGAATTTGCTGAAGGTGTATCAATTTCCGGAAATAATAAGAGGCATAGACCTCTTGTATCTACATCCCCAAAGGAGATGCCCTATGAAAATCGAGAATCTGTTTCAGCAGCAAAATGCTTTGCCATCGATACCCAAAGTCGTCCAGGAAGTCATCGACAGTTTTAATAATGATGATGTCTCCATAGACGAGATTGCCCGCAAGCTGTCTGCCGACCAGGTCCTCAGCGCAAAACTGCTGCGTCTGGCCAATTCCTCCTATTACCATGCTTCAAGGACGGTTGGCTCGGTTGATGACGCTGTGCTGATGCTGGGTTTTATGACCGTGCGTACTTTGGTTGTCAGCAGTGGCCTGACCAGCGGCTTTAAATCCATGCCCGGGGTAGATCTGAAGCAATTCTGGCGCTATAGCCTGCACACTGCTGTCGTATCCAAATGGCTGGCAAAGAAAACGCATTGCAATTCTGATTTTGCCTTTACCGTTGGCCTGATGCATGCCATAGGTCAGCTGGTCATGCATGCAGGCATGCCAGAGCAAATGCTGCAAGTCGATAAAACGGCTGGCCCGCTGGACCCGCGCAGGGCAGATGTGGAGCGCACATCCTTTGGCTATGATTTCTTTGATGTGGGTGTTGAGTTGGCCAAGCGCTGGCGTTTCCCTGTCACCTTTGCTACTGCCATTAAAGCTTGTGGCGAACCATTGCAACAATCAGAGTTCGATCAGATCGGTGCAGTCGTACACATAGCGTCCTGGTGCGCCCGGTGTGAGGAGGGGCATTATTCCAAAGAAGAACGCGAAGCCACTTTCCCGGCAGATGTGGCAAAGAAACTGGGAATCAAGCCAGAGCTTATCCTTGACGAGATGCCGCCACTGGCAGAGTTGGCTGCCGGACTGGAAGATCTGCTGGGTTGAGTTAGTTTGGATAGTTTGAGGTTCGCATGAAAAAAATGGCAAAAACCATAGCGGTTTTTGCCATTTTCATGTGTGCTGTCGGCTTGGCTTTATAAGTTTGCCTGAATATCGAGAGCAACTGCCTCAGCAACCTTGATGCCATCAACTGCAGCAGACAATATCCCCCCGGCATAACCTGCACCTTCGCCCGCAGGATACAGACCGCGAGTATTCAAGCTTTGCAAATCGTCGTCATTGCGCTTGATACGTATAGGAGAGGACGTACGGGTTTCCACGCCAGTCAAAATCGCATCCTTCATGGCGAAGCCTTTGATTTTCTTCTCAAATTCCGGCAAGGCTTCGCGTATGGCCGTGATGGCAAATTCGGGCAACACTGTCGCCAGATCGCACAGTGTAATACCAGGCTTATAGGATGGCTCTACCGTGCCCAGTGCCGTCGATGGGCGGGCTGCCAAAAAGTCACCGACCAACTGGCCGGGTGCATTGTAGTTGCCGCCACCAACCTCATAAGCCTTTTCTTCCAGCGCCCTTTGCAAATCTATGCCCGCTAATGGGTTGCCTGGATAATCAGCAGGTGTAATGCCAACCACGATAGCCGAATTCGCATTGCGTTCATTGCGAGAATACTGGCTCATGCCATTCGTCACAACACGGCCTGGTTCAGATGTCGCTGCCACTACAGTCCCACCAGGACACATGCAGAAGCTATACACAGAGCGACCATTTTTGGCGTGATGCACCAGCTTGTAATCTGCTGCCCCCAATATCTTATTCCCTGCGTTAGGGCCAAAGCGCGCTTTGTCGATCACAGATTGCGGATGCTCCACCCTGAACCCTATGGAAAACGGTTTGGCTTCTACATATACGCCACGATCAGCAATCATCTTGAAAGTATCGCGCGCACTATGGCCTATCGCCAGTACTACATGGGCAGTTTCTATATACTCATTGTCATTCAGTCGCACGCCCTGAACCTTGCCATCAACGATATTGATGTCCGTCACTTTTTGCTCGAAACGTATCTCGCCACCTAGTGCTTCTATATTGTGGCGCATCTCCTCTATCATCTTCACCAGGCGGAAGGTGCCAATATGTGGCTTGCTGACATACATGATCTCTTCCGGCGCGCCGGCCTTGACGAATTCCGTCAATACTTTACGACCATAGTGCTTGGGGTCCTTGATCTGACTATATAGCTTGCCATCAGAAAAAGTGCCGGCACCACCTTCACCAAACTGCACATTTGATTCCGGCTTCAATTCTCGCTTGCGCCACAGGCCCCAGGTATCCTTGGTGCGCTCGCGCACAGTCTTGCCGCGCTCCAGCACGATAGGGTTAAAACCCATTTCTGCCAGCAGCAGTGCAACAAACAAACCACAAGGCCCAAAGCCGATCACGACCGGGCGTTTAAATGGCTTGCCATCCGCATGCGTGACAAACTTATAGGACGTATCTGGCGTCTCCGACAGCTTCGTGCGGTTTTTGTGGCTGGCCAGCAAGGCCGCTTCATTCGTCGTCTCTACATCGATTGTATAGATCAAAATGATCGAGGTCTTTTTCCGCGCATCATAGCTACGGCGGAATACCGTAAAATTAATCAGTTCTTTTTCTGTAATTCCCAATTCCTTCAGCACGGCTATTTTCAGCTCGTCTTCGGCATGGTCCAGCGGGAGTTGTAAATCGGTAATGCGCAACATAAATTCGGTCCGTATAACACTAATAGCGAATGATCTGCTTACATATGTATATATAAGCAGATGTTGTATTAGTGGTTTGATGAATCCGCTATTTTACCCGCATGTGCATTGATATACGGATTTCCTTGCGAGGAAAGCCGATGTTAACCAGGTATGCAAAATCAATTTTGTATCAAACAGAGAATTTCGCAAAGCCGTAAAACTCCTTCCCCTTCAAGGGGATGAAGTCGGGATTTCACAAAGCCTGCTTTGTGCCGACAAAATCCAAGCCGCCTATGAGCGGCGCAGTGGAGGGCTTAGGGTGAGGATGAGTTCCGGTCGATCAGCGAAATCAGCGCTATATAGATAGCCCTCGAACCCGTCGCTCCTGCGCAAGCAGGAGCCCAGCGTCGATCGTGAATGAGGCGTGATGTCCGTTCACAGACATTCCATAAATAATAAGAAAGCAAAAGGGTGCGCGCAGCGCACCCCTTGATTATGCTTTTTCTACAAACGCCCTAAATAATTTACGCCAGGGTCTTGCAAAGGGGAGAGGAAGTTTGCTATAGTTCGCCTCCCGCTGAAGAGCGGGAGAGAAGAGAAGCAAAGCTGGAGATTGGGCGGAGAAGTTAAAAGCTGCGGAAAGATCTGGTTGCTGTGAATAGTTTGCAACGGTTTAGCTAGTTCGCAAGAACGAAACAAAACGAAATGAGTTGCAGGTGTTGACAGCGGCGAATAAGTGCTTCATAATCTCGTTTCTCTGCTGCTGACGCACACAACGCTGCGACGCAAAACTGGATGAATAAGTAGTCCGGTTAGGTAGAAAAGATTTAGGTTCTTTAACAATTAACAGTCAATAAATGTGGGCACTTGGTGAAGCGCACCATTCGATCTAGGTTGAATGGAATGCTTAAATAATATAGCAAGTGTTCACAAGAAATAACAAAGCAAGACGATGATTCAGAGATGAGTCATTGAACTGTCAGTATTTTGAGTGAGCGATGTGTCAGTCACATGACACAGTTCAGAAATGAACACAAAACAGAGATTAAACTGAAGAGTTTGATCCTGGCTCAGATTGAACGCTGGCGGCATGCCTTACACATGCAAGTCGAACGGCAGCGCGGGGCAACCTGGCGGCGAGTGGCGAACGGGTGAGTAATATATCGGAACATACCCTAGAGTGGGGGATAACGTAGCGAAAGTTACGCTAATACCGCATACGATCTAAGGATGAAAGCGGGGGATCGCAAGACCTCGTGCTCATGGAGTGGCCGATATCTGATTAGCTAGTTGGTAGGGTAAAAGCCTACCAAGGCGACGATCAGTAGCTGGTTTGAGAGAACGACCAGCCACACTGGAACTGAGACACGGTCCAGACTCCTACGGGAGGCAGCAGTGGGGAATTTTGGACAATGGGGGCAACCCTGATCCAGCAATGCCGCGTGAGTGAAGAAGGCCCTCGGGTTGTAAAGCTCTTTTGTCAGGGAAGAAACGGTGTTTCCTAATACGGAATGCTAATGACGGTACCTGAAGAATAAGCACCGGCTAACTACGTGCCAGCAGCCGCGGTAATACGTAGGGTGCAAGCGTTAATCGGAATTACTGGGCGTAAAGCGTGCGCAGGCGGTTTTATAAGTCTGATGTGAAATCCCCGGGCTCAACCTGGGAACTGCATTGGAGACTGTAAGGCTAGAGTGTGTCAGAGGGGGTAGAATTCCACGTGTAGCAGTGAAATGCGTAGATATGTGGAGGAATACCGATGGCGAAGGCAGCCCCCTGGGATAACACTGACGCTCATGCACGAAAGCGTGGGGAGCAAACAGGATTAGATACCCTGGTAGTCCACGCCCTAAACGATGTCTACTAGTTGTCGGGTCTTAATTGACTTGGTAACGCAGCTAACGCGTGAAGTAGACCGCCTGGGGAGTACGGTCGCAAGATTAAAACTCAAAGGAATTGACGGGGACCCGCACAAGCGGTGGATGATGTGGATTAATTCGATGCAACGCGAAAAACCTTACCTACCCTTGACATGGAAGGAATCCCGAAGAGATTTGGGAGTGCTCGAAAGAGAACCTTTACACAGGTGCTGCATGGCTGTCGTCAGCTCGTGTCGTGAGATGTTGGGTTAAGTCCCGCAACGAGCGCAACCCTTGTCATTAGTTGCTACGAAAGGGCACTCTAATGAGACTGCCGGTGACAAACCGGAGGAAGGTGGGGATGACGTCAAGTCCTCATGGCCCTTATGGGTAGGGCTTCACACGTCATACAATGGTACATACAGAGGGCCGCCAACCCGCGAGGGGGAGCTAATCCCAGAAAGTGTATCGTAGTCCGGATTGTAGTCTGCAACTCGACTACATGAAGTTGGAATCGCTAGTAATCGCGGATCAGCATGTCGCGGTGAATACGTTCCCGGGTCTTGTACACACCGCCCGTCACACCATGGGAGCGGGTTCTGCCAGAAGTAGTTAGCTTAACCGCAAGGAGGGCGATTACCACGGCAGGGTTCGTGACTGGGGTGAAGTCGTAACAAGGTAGCCGTATCGGAAGGTGCGGCTGGATCACCTCCTTTCTAGAGTAGCGCGTAGTTAAGTGTCCACACTTATTGACTGTTAATGATAATGAACAGAGAACACAGGTAAGAGATCATGTTCCCGAAAAGGGGGATTAGCTCAGCTGGGAGAGCACCTGCTTTGCAAGCAGGGGGTCGTCGGTTCGATCCCGTCATCCTCCACCAAGATTCTGGTAGAAGTAATAGGAATCGGGTCTGTAGCTCAGTTGGTTAGAGCACCGTGTTGATAACGCGGGGGTCGTTGGTTCGAGCCCAACCAGACCCACCACAAGATCTCGACAGTGCAAACGTAAGTCAGTGCATAGTAAGAATAGAGCACAGAGATTTAGGTTTGTACTTTCAAAGCGAAAGACATAGTAATAAGTAGTTCTCGTTCTTTAACAATTTAGAAGAAGTAAAGTAGAAATAATCAAAATTATTTCTGTAAAGAGAGGTTGGTGAGTCAGCAATGACGAGCTAATCGAATTTATGGAAGGGTTGTGATTGTATCGAACAAACATAGTATTAAAAAGCGAGTTTGAAAAAGCTGTCGAAAGACAAGTTTTAGAAAAAATCAAATTCCTTGAGATACGGCAAACGCTAAAGTAATACTCATAAGTAGTAAAGAACTATAACCGGTTTTTGGTGATGAACCTGGGATTGAAGAGATTCGATAACAGACACCAGAAGCTAACGTTATAGGGACAAGTGACTAAGTGCACATGGTGGATGCCTTGGCGATATCAGGCGATGAAGGACGTAGTAGCTTGCGATAAGCTGCGGGGAGTGAGCAAACACACATTGATCCGCAGATTTCCGAATGGGGAAACCCGGCCGTAAGGTCATTGCAACCTGAATACATAGGGTTGCAAAGCGAACGTGGCGAACTGAAACATCTAAGTAGCTACAGGAAAAGAAATCAACCGAGATTCCCAAAGTAGTGGCGAGCGAAATGGGAAGAGCCTGCAAGATTTAGCATCTTTGATAATAAAACGGATTGGAAACTCCGGCCATAGAGGGTGATAGCCCCGTATATGAAATCATCGGTGTGGAACTAAGTTTGCGACAAGTAGGGCGGGACACGAGAAATCCTGTCTGAACATGGGGGGACCATCCTCCAAGGCTAAATACTCGATATCGACCGATAGTGAACCAGTACCGTGAGGGAAAGGCGAAAAGAACCCCGGGAGGGGAGTGAAATAGAACCTGAAACCGTGTGCATACAAACAGTAGGAGCGGACTTGTTCCGTGACTGCGTACCTTTTGTATAATGGGTCAGCGACTTACATTCAGTGGCAAGGTTAACCGCATAGGGAAGCCGTAGAGAAATCGAGTCCGAATAGGGCGAATCAGTCGCTGGGTGTAGACCCGAAACCAAGTGATCTACTCATGGCCAGGTTGAAGGTGCGGTAACACGCACTGGAGGACCGAACCCACTAATGTTGAAAAATTAGGGGATGAGCTGTGGGTAGGGGTGAAAGGCTAAACAAACTTGGAAATAGCTGGTTCTCTCCGAAAACTATTTAGGTAGTGCCTCAAGTATCACCGACGGGGGTAGAGCACTGTTATGGCTAGGGGGTCATCGCGACTTACCAAACCATTGCAAACTCCGAATACCGTTGAGTGCGAGCTTGGGAGACAGACATCGGGTGCTAACGTCCGGTGTCAAGAGGGAAACAACCCAGACCGCCAGCTAAGGTCCCAAAGTATAGCTAAGTGGAAAACGAAGTGGGAAGGCTAAAACAGTCAGGAGGTTGGCTTAGAAGCAGCCACCCTTTAAAGAAAGCGTAATAGCTCACTGATCGAGTCGTCCTGCGCGGAAGATGTAACGGGGCTAAGCTATACACCGAAGCTGCGGATATCCTTATGGATATGGTAGGAGAGCGTTCTGTAAGCCTGCGAAGGTGACTTGTAAAGGTTGCTGGAGGTATCAGAAGTGCGAATGCTGACATGAGTAGCGATAATGGGGGTGAAAAGCCTCCACGCCGTAAGCCCAAGGTTTCCTGTTCAACGTTCATCGGAGCAGGGTGAGTCGGCCCCTAAGGCGAGGCAGAGATGCGTAGCTGATGGGAAGCAGGTTAATATTCCTGCACCGTCGTATGATGCGATGGGGGACGGATCGCGGAAGGTTGTCCGACTGTTGGAATAGTCGGTTTTTAACCTGGAGAAGGCTGTTAGGCAAATCCGGCAGCGTAATTCAAGGGGTTGAGACGAGTGAATTAATTCACGAAGCAATCGGAAGTGGTTCCAAGAAAAGCCTCTAAGCTTCAGTCATACGAGACCGTACCGCAAACCGACACAGGTGGGCGAGATGAGTATTCTAAGGCGCTTGAGAGAACTCGGGAGAAGGAACTCGGCAAATTGGTACCGTAACTTCGGGATAAGGTACGCCCTTGTAGTTTGACTGCCCTGCGGCAGAAGGACGAAGGGGTTGCAATAAACTGGTGGCTGCGACTGTTTAATAAAAACACAGCACTCTGCAAACACGAAAGTGGACGTATAGGGTGTGACGCCTGCCCGGTGCTGGAAGATTAAATGATGGGGTGCAAGCTCTTGATTGAAGTCCCAGTAAACGGCGGCCGTAACTATAACGGTCCTAAGGTAGCGAAATTCCTTGTCGGGTAAGTTCCGACCTGCACGAATGGCGTAACGATGGCCACACTGTCTCCTCCCGAGACTCAGCGAAGTTGAAATGTTTGTGATGATGCAATCTACCCGCGGCTAGACGGAAAGACCCCATGAACCTTTACTGTAGCTTTGCATTGGACTTTGAATCGATCTGTGTAGGATAGGTGGGAGGCTTTGAAGCGTGGACGCCAGTTTGCGTGGAGCCATCCTTGAAATACCACCCTGGTTTATTTGAGGTTCTAACCTTGGCCCGTTATCCGGGTCGGGGACAGTGCATGGTAGGCAGTTTGACTGGGGCGGTCTCCTCCCAAAGTGTAACGGAGGAGTTCGAAGGTACGCTAGGTACGGTCGGACATCGTGCTAATAGTGCAATGGCATAAGCGTGCTTAACTGCGAGACTGACAAGTCGAGCAGGTACGAAAGTAGGACATAGTGATCCGGTGGTTCTGTATGGAAGGGCCATCGCTCAACGGATAAAAGGTACTCTGGGGATAACAGGCTGATTCCTCCCAAGAGTTCATATCGACGGGGGAGTTTGGCACCTCGATGTCGGCTCATCACATCCTGGGGCTGTAGCCGGTCCCAAGGGTATGGCTGTTCGCCATTTAAAGTGGTACGTGAGCTGGGTTTAAAACGTCGTGAGACAGTTTGGTCCCTATCTGCCGTGGGCGTTGGAAGTTTGAAGGGGGCTGCTCCTAGTACGAGAGGACCGGAGTGGACGAACCTCTGGTGTATCGGTTGTCACGCCAGTGGCATTGCCGAGTAGCTATGTTCGGAAGAGATAACCGCTGAAAGCATCTAAGCGGGAAACTCGCCTTAAGATGAGACTTCCCAGAGACTTGATCTCTTTAAAGGGTCGTTCGAGACCAGGACGTTGATAGGCTGGGTGTGGAAGTGCAGTAATGCATTAAGCTAACCAGTACTAATTGCCCGTAAGGCTTGTCCCTATAACCTTAGCAGGTAATAGGCTACGACAAGTATTGTGAAGTGTTTGCGAAATGTGCTAGCTGTGGAAACAGCAGGCAAGTTCGACAGCAGTCACAACCACTACCTCAAGCGATGGTCTCGCTTGGGGTAACAAAACAAATTTGATTAGTGCGAATAAGATCGCACACTCTACTTAACTTCTTCTGAATTGGATTTGTTGCCAGCTACAAAACAACGTAGCGATCAACGAATCAACAAGTTATGCCTGATGACCATAGCTAATCGGTACCACCCCTTCCCATCCCGAACAGGACCGTGAAACGATTACGCGCCAATGATAGTGCTGCAACCAGTGTGAAAGTAGGTTATCGTCAGGCTTTTATTCCGCATACCCCCACACAAGCTATTGTGTGGGGG
This sequence comes from Undibacterium sp. KW1, assembly GCF_009937955.1. Classification (NCBI taxonomy): domain Bacteria; kingdom Pseudomonadati; phylum Pseudomonadota; class Betaproteobacteria; order Burkholderiales; family Oxalobacteraceae; genus Undibacterium; species Undibacterium sp. KW1. The sequence goes on from NZ_AP018439.1 coordinate 1,556,913, forward strand.
TTTTGCTTTTGCGCGAACGGAAATGCATCGGGCCGTAGCAAACAAAAACTACGTCAAGACCTCTCAACACAGAGGCACGGAGACACAGAGGGGCACTGAGAAAGGCAAAAGCAGCAAAAAACGAAGAGAAATCTCTACTTTTACTCTGTGTCTTTGGTTTTTTTTATTTCATTCTTTGGACTATATAGCTCCACTACCGCAGTAGGGTAATGAAATGGACGCCCCCCTCCCAAACGGCATCGTGATGTGCCAAAGTAGAGTTTCGACAAACTACTTAACAGAAGGGAAGCGTCATGGAAAAGATTACCGTAATTGGGCTGGATTTGGCAAAGAGTATTTTTCAAGTTCATGGTGCCAATGCCCGAGGCAAGAAGCTGCTGTCGAAGAAACTCAAGCGTAGCGAAGTCATGGGATTCTTTGCATCACAGCCACCGTGCCTGGTAGGCATGGAAGCCTGCGGAGGAGCTCACGAATGGGCGCGGCAGATCCAGTCACTTGGGCATGATGTCAAACTGATGGCACCCCAGTACGTCAAAGGCTTTGTACAAGGAAACAAGACCGATGCCAGAGATGCCGCAGGTATCGCAGAAGCAGCAGTAAGAGAAAGTATCCAGAGAGTGACGATACGCAGCCGTGAAGAACAACAGATACAAGCCCTGCACAGAGTAAGAGAAGCCTGGGTCAAACACCGTACTGCGACCGCCAACCAGATACGGGGCCTGCTCGCTGAGTTTGGTCAGATACTCACTCCCGGCCTGCGCCACCTGCGCCGTGAAGTCGCCCTCTGGCAAGAGCAAAGCCGCGGCATGCTCGGCATACTCAACGGCCTGGTCGATGAGTTACTGCAGTATCTCAGTGAGTTAGAAGAAAGAATTGGTCAAGTAGAGAAACAGATCAAACAAGTACTGCAAAGCAATCCCGCCTGCAAACTGATAGAAACCATCCCCGGCGTAGGCGTCCTCACCGCCACCGCCATCATCGGCAGCTTTGGACGGGCAGAGAACTTTACAGAAGGACGCAAGTTTGCCAATGCCCTGGGGCTGACACCGAGGGAACACAGCAGTGGTGGCAAACAAGTTCTGCTGGGGCTCAGCAAGCGAGGCAATGGTTATGTACGCAAACTCCTCGTCCATGGGGCCAGGTCCGTCTTGCAGGCCAGGATCAACAAACCGGCCTATGCCGAAGACTGGGTCGTAAAACTGGCCAAAAGGCGGGGACACAACATCGCCGTGTGCGCTCTGGCAGCCAAGAATGCCAGGAGGATCTGGGCGATGCTGCAGAGCGGAGAAGTATTCCGTGCTGATCATGCGCAGACCAACGACGTCTGCACATGATCAGCACGGTTTGAAAGAACAGTAGCAACCACAAAGCAGGGGCGAGGCAGGAAGCCAGGTGAAGTAAAAACGTCATGCAGTAGCAGGAAAAATAGCAGCAAAGACAAAGAAACGGAGCACACCACCGATTGTTTGGGCAAACTCAAATGAAGACAGGACAGGTCAGACCGGGATGGTCAATAGCTCGTTCGGCGCACTGTGCGATCAGCACGATAGGGTGATTGAGCGACCATCAGCGTATTTCATCATGCGTCAGCAGTCATCAAGCGGCTGCAATAAAGACCGAATGTATGGCTGCAATCGACTATGTCAGGTTTAATTTGAAAATGCTCTTGCAAATGGGGGGCGTCCATGTATGCGCCGTGCGCACCAGCCGTCTGATCACTTATTCCCCCTCTTGATCACCGGCACGGTTCATCGACCAACGACACTGGGCTCCAGCCTGCGCTGGAGCGACGAATTTGAGGCTGGCTCTCTTACAACCTGTGCGACTGGCTGCCAGCATCGCTACCATTGTTGACGCTGTCGCTCAAATCTTTGCATCCGCATGCGCGTGTTTCAACGTGAAAACTTAACATCGTCGCTCCAGCGCAGGCAAGAGCCCAGCGGCGTTCGTGGATTAACGGAGGCGTCCGCTTCAGGATATGCACTTGTCCAGTCACTAAATTGGGGCGTATTTTGAGCATTCGTTGTGATAAATTTATGTGAAACTATCAACTCATCGCTGTAACTCAGGTAGAGGTTGACATGTTGAAACCACCACTGCGCAAGCTGGTGATCTAAAGTCAAAGCTCAAAAAGCGAACTCGCGAGGTATAAACTGATGCCTCCTGTACTATGGATACGATTTTCAATATCCACTCATCAGTTTAAGCATACCGTTAATCGACTAGCTTTTGATTCCAGGATGCAATTACGCATATCATGTCTGAAACTAAGGTGACAAAAATGACCAACAAACATCAAAACCGATCTGAGCGGCAAAGCGGGTACACAATTATTGAAGTGATGATTGTTGTTGCCATTATCGGCATTATTTCAGTATTTGCAGTACCCCAGTTCAGGAACATGCTCAGTGGTGGCCGTGTAAGGACTACGACAGATTCACTGTTGCATGATCTGCTTCTGGTAAAGACTATTGCACGTGAGCGGGGGGCGGTGTAGTGATCTGCAAGAGCGATAACCCAGAAGCTGCGATACCGGCATGTTCTGCTGTGGCGAGCAATGCACTAGGCAATACTGGCTGGGCAGGTGGCTGGATTGCCTTCAAGGATGCAAACATTGACGGGCAATTTAATGCTGGCGATAGTTTGTTGTTCGTTCAACCTGCAACCATGCGGGCTTTTACTGAAGGCTCTGTTGTTCCAAATCCAAATGTACAGGCGCTGACTTTTAATGCGACAGGGCAAAATATGGGAGGGGCAGTGCAATTTTACGTGAAAGGTAATGACCCAGATGTAACTCGGAACCGTTATGTATGCGTCGGCATTGGGGGGCGGATAATGGTTTCAAAAACCGCTGCCTGTAATTGAGAATTGAGAGCGTCATGAAACAACATATATTGAACAAGCAGGCCGGTGCGTCGATGGTGGAGATTGTTGTGACGATCATTATCATTGCAATTGGTTTGCTGGGCGTCGCCAGTTTGCAGGCAAACACGATGCGGTACTTAAAAGTTGCCAATCAACGCACCGAGGCTACTCAGGCCGCATATGATTTGAGTGAGCGCATGCGTGCAAATGGTCAGGGTGTCAAAAATTCTGTCACTGGCGCAGCATCATACACTTACACGACAGCCTATGCGACGACGGTTACAAGCTTGCCTGCCATGCCGACTTGCGGCGGTCCCCGTTGCACTCCTGCTGAGGTTGCTGCTATCGATATCAATGACTGGCTGAGAGGCTTATCAAATCGCCTGACAGATGGTGCGGGGTATATCGTGCCAGTCGCACCGACAGGGTACGATGTTGTCGTGATGTGGAAGGAAGCTAACCTGACTATTGTTGACCCAGCATGCCCTACGGCTACCGCTCCGGCACCTGGTATAGGTGTGCGTTGTTTCACTGTCAGGTTTTCGCCATAACTGAGGTAAATATGAAAATGACGAATTTACGCGATCAGCAAGGCCGGACTTTAGTGGAGTTGATGATCTCCCTTGCAATTGGTTTAATTATCATGTTGGCTGTTAGTACTTTGTATGTGACCAATACACAGACGTACAGGGTAACCGATGACAAAGCGCTCATGGAAGAAGATGGCCGCCTGGCTTTGGCTACTTTGGCATTCAATATAAGAATGGCAGGATATGGACAACTGACAAACGGGTCGCCTTCTTTGATTGCTGGCGGTGGTTTTACTAATTATACGGGGGCAGGCCAGGCGATCGAAGGGTGTACAGGGGGCTTCTCTTCAGCTACTGCCGTTCCCCCTGTGTGCGCCGGTGGTACCAACCCCGACTCATTTCTGATCCGGTATGTGATTGATGGCCTCAATTCAAATTCCAGCGGTGGTGTTCCGGCAGATTGTTTGGGGCAGGCGGTTACAACAGTGCCTGCGATTGTTGAAAATCGCTTTTATGTTCAGCTAAATCCTGTAACAGGGCGCAGGGAGCTCTATTGTGCAGGGAATGGCGGCACGGTACCTGGTGCAACCAATGTTTTACCTGGGCAACCTATAGCAGATAACGTTGTCGATATGAAAGTAACCTATGGTTACGATCAGGATGATAATCAATCTGTTGATGGCTTTTATACTGCGGCGCAGTTGACAGATGTAGCAACGACTGTACCCATGCCAGACTATCAAGTTAAGGATCCATTAACGGTGCCCGCTGAAACCAGGGCACTTATGACGAACCGCTTCTTTAAAGTTCTTTCTGCGAGGGTTTGTCTAGTGATGCGATCTGCTAACGATAACATTACGCCAACAGCACAAAAATATCGTGACTGTAGCGGCAATCTTGTCACTGCAACTGACAAAAGATTATATGCAGCTTTTTCTAGTGTCATTTCTTTGCGTGGCCGCACGAATGGGAGAACCTTATGATAAGAAATTACTCATCGCAACGTGGATTTGTGATGCTGACTTCCATGATTTTTCTGATGGTCCTGACGATGCTGGCGATTACTGCGGTGAGACGTGCTACTCAGGAAGAGCGATTTGCTCGTAGTATAAGGGAGCAAAACTTGGCATTCCAAGCTGCAGAAACTGCTTTGCGATATTGTCAAAGAGATTTTGAGCTCACCAATAAAGGTAGTGTGTTGCCAGCTGGTCTGGACAGGACTGTGAATAATATTCCCATCAATTTATATGTGCAGACCACCGATGATAATCCTCCTCCGGTACTCTGGGCAACCAAGGCAAACTGGGCAACTAAAGGTTTTCGCTTACCGGCAAACACTGTTCCAAATGTGGCTAATCAGCCAGAATGCATGATAGAAGCATGGTTTATACCTAAGGTTAAGGATCCAGCACATCCTGAGAACGATCCCGTATTTTCGGCGAGCGGATCAAATGAAGGTACCAATGACCTGCAACACCAGACTAACTATGTGATTACTGCCAGAGGAGAAGGGAGTACAAACCTTTCAGTGATCTGGTTGCAAGTGACTTTATATATCGGTTCCGCAACATAAGTGGCATTTTGTGATGCATATCGCGTCAATTTACTCTGCGGGCCCTTTTGCCAAACATTGATGTTTTAGTCTCAATAAATTTGATCACTATAGATTCAATGGTGTGGTAGATGGCAACTGGCAGCAGAAGAATGAACATTCAGGGGAAGACCATGAAGAAAATAAATAAACCGCTAACCGTGTGTTTGATCGGCTCTTTAATTGGGCAGTTAATTGCGCCGAGCTTGGCATACGCAACAATATCAAATGCTCCACCACTGGTGAAGCCCAATGTGCCACCTAATATATTTTATACCCTCGATGATTCTGGCTCCATGATGTGGGAAATGATGCCAGATAATATCGCCAGAACGGGTAGTGGTGACGTTACGGGTAAGGGCTATGATAACTATATTGATGGTTGCGGTGGTAATTGCTGGGTGACCAATGTGTTTCCCAAGCCAGCCAATGTGTATAACGTTGGCGGCGCAGGCGATTATGATATTGGTCACAGTATTGTTGTTGGGTTTAATCATAATATTACAGTCGCGCGTTGGCGTTCGTCAGACGTCAACAAGGCGTACTACGATCCCAAGATTTTGTATCAGCCTTGGGCGGATCCTAATGGTGGCCTGATGGCACCTGCCAACCCCTTATCAGCGCTCTATAACCCTGTTGCACCAAGTGGTGGAACAAATACCAATGCAATTAATTTGTCAGTTAATCAGACTTATGCCAACGGCGCTTATGGATGGCTGGCTGATGACGCTACATCGTACAACACTAATGGCAGAACGATTTTCCCAGCCCTTTATTATGTATATAAAGGCACCCTAGGATGCAACCAGTCCACGCTGGCTTGCTTTGATCGTTATGAAATCAGGACTGGAACAGTTTTTCCTGCGAAAGCGGCAGCACGTACAGACTGCGCTGGTTCGGCATGTACAATACCTGAAGAGTTGCAGAATTTTGCCAACTGGTTCCAATATCATCGGTCCCGTATCCTGACCGCGCGCGGCGGCAGTGGCCAGGCTTTTTCCAAGCAAAATTCTACGATCCGCGTTGGATTTGGTACCATTAATACTACTGGCACTGTTATTAACAAGGTCTCAAATGACTTCAGTGCCGCTAATAAAACCAATTTCTTGAATACTTTGTACAAGCAGAGAATGCCAGCTGCGGGTACTCCATTGCGCAAGGCTGTTGATGAGGTTGGTCAATATTTCAAAGACACGTCAATTACTGGTCCATGGCAGACGACTTCCGGTGTCGGGTTGGCCTCAACGCAATTAACTTGCCGCCAAAATTATAATATCTTAATGACTGATGGCTATTGGAACGGTACGGCTGCTGGAGGTGGGCGCAATGGTAACTATGATGGTACCAATGGCCCAACAATCACCAGGCCAGATGGAACAACTTATCAATACACACCCGCTAAACCGTACACCGATACTTTTAGCGATACGCTGGCAGATATAGCCTTTTATTATTGGGCAAATGATTTGCGCACAGATTGGCCGGCAGCGAAGAAAAATGTACCAACCACATCGGCTGACCCAGCTTTTTGGCAACATCTGACGCAGTTCACAGTGGGTTTGGGTGTCAAAGGCACGCTGGATCCAAGCACTGATTTGCCCGCCTTGACGAGTGGTGCCAAGGTCTGGCCAGATGGCTCTATCAATCAGATTGACGATTTGTGGCATGCCGCTGTTAATTCCCGTGGCAAGTACTTTAGTGCATCCAATCCTACGGAGTTTGCCGCAGCACTTGATTCTTCTTTGAACACGATAGCAGAGCGTGTCGGCGATGCTGCTGCAGTAGGTACTTCCAGTAATACCGTGCGCGCAGGTAGTAGTATCTTTACTTCGACTTACCGCACGTCTGACTGGTCAGGTCAACTGGTGCAAAGATTGTTGGATGATAACGGCGTCATTACAGGGACTGGCTGGACTGCGACGACTCCTGTTTTCTCCACCAGGCAAAATAATGTATTTACCTATATCGATTCGGCAATAAAAGGTAAAGTCTTTAGTTACTCCAATCTTGCACCTACAGACAAGGCTTATTTTGATACAGAGGCAGCTACTTATCCGGCAACCACCGTCACTGGAACCAATATAGTCGATTACATCATCGGCGGCCCGGATTTGAACCGTCTTCGTCCGCGTACGGTTCCATTTGGTGATTTTGTAAACTCTGCTCCTCAATACGTCAAAGCAGGTGATGACAGTGGCTATAGTTATATGCCAACTGGCACGCCTGGCAAAGGCACTTATGGTGCCTATTTGTTGAGTAAGTACAATCGTACCCCTATGGTATACATAGGGGCAAACGATGGCATGTTGCATGCGATTAATGGAACCACAGGTGTAGAGGAGTTTGCTTATATTCCAAAAGCCGTTATGAGCAATTTGCCATTGCTGTCACGCACAACCTATGGGCACAGATTTTATGTTGATGGTACGCCTACAGTAGGTGATTATTATGATGGTGGCTGGAAAACAGCTTTGGTTGGGACGACTGGTGCTGGTGGCAGAGCTGTTTACGCCATGGATGTCACAGTGCCTACTCGCCCTAGCTTTAATGAAGGCAAGATTTTGTGGGAAATTAACTCTACAACACAGCCTGAATTAGGATACACCATTGGTACTCCCCAAATCGGACGGATGCCTAATGGTGATTGGGTTGCCATCTTGGGGAACGGCTATGAAAGCAATTCCAAAAAGGCCATGTTGTTCATCATTCGCCTGAGTGATGGCGTGGTGACCAAAATAGATACTGGTGTGGGAAATGCAACTACACCTAATGGACTGGCTACGCCAAAATTGATTGTTGGCTCTGATGCAACTATTAAAGCCATTTTTGCTGGTGATTTGCTGGGTAATTTGTGGAAATTTGATGTAAAGAGTTCAGGCACTACGATTGCATTTTCTGGCACACCTTTATTTCAGGCAAAAATTGGTGGTGTTGCACAGCCAATCACAGTCCAGCCTGATATGATTCCACATAGTAATGGTGGAATGATGTTGCTGTTTGGCACAGGGAAAATTTACGAAACGGAAGATGCTTTGAATACTGACGTTCAATCTTTGTATGGCGTGTGGGATCAAACTGGTGCATCTGGTGTCAGTTCTCCAACTGCTATCTCAAGTAGTCAGTCTGCCCTGCAAAAACGAACCTTGAGCTGGTCTGGTTCCAATGCTTATACAGTCAGTAATGAAACGATTGACTGGACAAGTAAACGTGGCTGGTATATGAATTTGAACTTGAGTACAGGTGAACGTCTGACCATTGATCCGCAAATGTTCTTTGATGAGATAGTGTTCACCACTATTATTCCAGCCAGTGCTGTAGATACTTGTTCTTCAGACGGTAAATCAACAACATTTATTTTGAATGCCATGAACGGTAATGTTTTCCCTTACCCTACGTTTGATACGAATGGCGATAATAAAGTGACTTCTGCAGATGCGATTATTGCTGGTAAGCAGGGTGGTTTGACCTTTGGATCTACGTTGCTGAAAAATGGTTCGTCGGCAATTATTTATCAACCGGTATCATCTGGTGCAGGTTTATCCGGTAATGGAACAAATGCTTCAGCTATTGCTCCAAGTTACAACCCTACCAGACGTATCTGGAAGCAGATATTGCGTACTGATTAAATCATAGAGGTGCTCAAGTGTTAATTAAGAAATCGGAAGCTGGCTTTACTCTGATAGAGATATTGATTGTGGTCGTTATTTTGGGGATATTGGCCGCAATCTCTGTCCCTGCATATACCGATAATGTCAGGCGGAGCCGACGTGCGGATGCGCGTTCTGTTCTAACGCAAAATGTGCAATTCATGCAGAGCTTCATGACTGCGAACGATCGTTATGACAAGATGCGTGACAACACCCCGGTTGCCCTGCCTATGCTGGTGAGCCCGGTAGGTGCTACGGGCAGTAATATTGACTATGACATCAGTTTCACGATAGCACCAACGGCGACTACTTTTAGCGTTCGTGCTGTACCGCGAGCCGGTGGCAGGATGGCCGCAGATGGCTGTGGCACTTATGCGATCAATGAAAGTGGTGCAAGGTCGAATGTGGGCAATACTTTATCTGTCGATACCTGCTGGACCAAGTAATAAAAATCAGGAGGAGCTTTAGCTCTTCCTGACCTCTTGTATCGCCTCGGCAAACTCGGATACATCTTCAAAGCTTTTATACACAGAAGCGAAGCGGATGTAGGCGATTTTGTCGAGGCGCTTCAATTCGCGCATGACCAGTTCACCCAGGTGGCCGGACATGACTTCGCGCTCTCCGCTGGACAATAATTTTTCTTCTATTCTTTGTATTGCTGTCTCGACTGCTTCGGCAGATACCGGACGCTTGCGCAATGCCAGCATCAGGCTGGCGCGCAGTTTGGCGGTTTCATATTCTGTGCGGCTGCCGTTTTTCTTGACGATCACAGGCATCACCAGTTCTATACGCTCATAGGTGGTAAAACGTTTGTCACAGTCGGCACAACGGCGGCGGCGGCGTATGACATTGCCTTCTTCTGAAACTCGGGTGTCGATGACCTGGGTGTCATCGAGGTGGCAAAAAGGGCATTTCATGGCGTATGGTGCTCCATTGGTTTTTATAATTGATTTTATAATTCGATGATACAAAAAAGCCACTCAAGCGAGTGGCTTTTTATTGTACTGCCTGATACTTAAGCCCTGCTTTGGTTGAATCTCTTAAGCTTGATGAATCATTACGCTTGATAAACCGGGAATGCATCTGTCAATTGTTTGACTTCAGCTTTCACGCGTTCTATCGTTGCTGCATCATGCGGATTGTCGAGTACGTCCGCAATCAGGTTACCCACTTTAACTGCTTGCTCTTCCTTGAAACCACGGGTAGTGAAAGCCGGGCTGCCAAGGCGGATGCCGGAAGTGATCATCGGTTTTTGTGGGTCGTTCGGGATACCGTTCTTGTTGCAAGTCATGTGGGCAGAGCCCAGGATGGCTTCGGCTTCTTTACCTGTCAGGTTTTTAGGACGCAAATCCACCAGCATCACGTGGGATTCTGTACGGCCAGAAACGATACGCAGGCCGCGTTCAGTCAGGGTATTTGCCAGCGCAGCAGCATTCTTGACGACTTGTTCTTGGTAAGCCTTAAATTCTGGTGTAAGTGCCTCTTTGAAGGCAACTGCCTTACCAGCGATCACATGCATCAGCGGGCCACCTTGCAGACCTGGGAAAATCGCAGAATTGATCTTCTTGGCGATCGCTTCATCATTCGTCAAAATGATACCGCCACGTGGGCCGCGCAGGCTCTTGTGGGTAGTGGAGGTGACGACGTCTGCAAAAGGTACTGGGTTAGGATACACACCAGCAGCGATCAAGCCAGCATAGTGGGCCATGTCCACCATGAAGTAAGCGCCGATTTCTTTGGCGATCTTGGAGAAGCGCTCAAAGTCGATGCGCAGCGCAAATGCGGAAGCACCGGCGATGATCAGTTTAGGCTTGGTTTCACGCGCCAGTTTTTCCATGGCATCGTAGTCTATATCTTCTTGTGCATTGAGGCCATAAGAGACGACATTGAACCATTTGCCAGACATATTCAAAGGCATGCCGTGGGTCAGGTGACCACCTTCAGCCAGGCTCATGCCCATGATGGTGTCGCCTGGGTTCAACAAGGCAAAGAACACGCCCTGGTTGGCTTGTGAGCCAGAATTAGGCTGCACATTGGCGAAATTGGCATTGAACAATTGCTTCAGACGGTCAATCGCCAGTTGCTCGACCACATCCACATGCTCGCAACCACCGTAGTAGCGCTTGCCTGGATAGCCTTCAGCATATTTGTTGGTCAACTGGGAGCCCTGGGCTTCCATGACGGCAGGGGAACAATAGTTTTCAGAGGCGATCAACTCGATATGCTCTTGTTGACGGACATTTTCTTTTTGTATCGTAGCAAACAGTTCTGGATCTACGTTGGCGAGGGTATGATTTTTTGCAAACATGGCGGTTCCTGATTATTCCTGTTAATAAACAATGATTGTTGTTAATGAGGTGTCTGAAACGGATAGGGGCAGCCTCATTGCTTTTACCATCAGGCTACCCAGGCGCACGGCTGGAGTCAGATAGACTCCGAAATCTCACGCTTCCCGATGGATCTCCATCTTGGGCCAGGATGCTTGCCCGTCTAACAGGGCAGATATGGCCACTTCGCCAGTCACGTGAGATGAAATGGTGCAAGGATTTTACGTGATGGCGTTTGAATGGGCAAGTGCCAGCAGTGGTATGGCAAAAATTAATTTTCACACAAGTATTGCCTTGAAATTTTTAGCTTCCCGATATTGGATGGCAAAACCACTTAAAATAGTATGCTTCAGAGCTGCAAACGTCAGCTAGGCAAATTACCCACAAAAATTGAAGGAATTCAGCATGATCGTCTTGATTACAGGCGCAAGTTCAGGTTTTGGTGAAGAAATGGCACGCAAATTTGTCCGCGAAGGCCATAAAGTCATTGCTGCAGCACGCCGCAAAGACAGGCTGGACGCCTTGCAAGCAGAGCTAGGCGCTGCCTTGTTGCCAGTCACGCTGGATGTGACCAGCAAAGATTCCATCAAACAGGCTTTGGCTGGATTAAGTGCCGAATGGAAAAATATTGATGTGCTGGTCAATAATGCTGGTTTGGCCCTAGGTACAGAGCCTGCCCACCTGGCGTCCCAGGATGAATGGGATACCATGATAGACACCAATACCAAGGGCCTGGTGACAGTTACCAGGGCCATCCTGCCAGACATGGTGGCACGTGGCAGTGGTACGGTCATCAATATAGGTTCGGTGGCTGGTGAAACACCTTATCCAGGTGGCAATGTTTATGGCGCGACCAAGGCTTTTGTCGATCAGTTCACCCGCAATTTGCGTGCTGATCTGGTTGGTACAGGTGTTCGTGCAACCAATATTGCTCCTGGCCTATGTGGTGGTACTGAATTTTCCAATGTGCGCTTCCGTGGCAATGATGATGCGGCAGCCAAGGTCTATGAGGGCACCGTACCGCTGACAGCCATCGATATCGCTGAAACAGCCTACTGGATCGCTACTTTGCCTGCGCATGTGAATATCAATCACATAGAAATGATGCCTACTTGCCAGGGCTATGGGCCGCTGGTCATCAAGCGCAATACTGCTTGATTTTCATCAGGTCTCAGGCTTTGCTGAGATGTAAATTTGCTCTGCCTGCTGCCAAATTGATGGCAGCAGTAGCTCCTTTGAGTGACAAAGAGTAAATATGCGCACTGAATAGCTGGTAAAGTTTATACTATGAAAACAGAATTTGTATGGCCGGTCAGGGTCTACTATGAAGATACTGATACCGGTGGCATCGTTTTTTATGCGAATTACCTGAAGTTTTTTGAGCGTGCCCGTACCGAGTGGCTCAGGGCGGCAGGCGTCAATCAACAGCAAATGGCAGATGAGCATGGCCTGATGTTTGTCGTCAAAGCCACTGCAGTCGAGTATCATGCACCCGCGAGGCTGGATGATGAACTAAGACTCACCGTCGTGGTCGAAAAGCTGGGCAGGGCGTCTGTACAGTTTGTACAAGAAGCCTGGTGTGGCCAGCGTTTGCTGGCCTCAGGCAAGATCAAGGTTGCTTGTGTCAGCAAGACTGAGGTCAGACCGGCGGCAATTCCTGCTGACGTGCTGGCACAGATAGACAGAGATGCTGGCTGAAATTATTTTATTTTAGGGCGGCAACATTGCCCGGTGTTTTGTTTTTGAATTGATTCAATATGACTGTTACCCAAGACCTTTCATTTTTAAGTCTGATCACGAATGCCTCTATTCTGGTGCAACTGGTCATGGCATTGCTGCTAGGCGTGTCACTGACGAGCTGGACTTATATCTTCAGTAAAATGTTCGCCATCAAAAAAGCGCGTGGACAAACTGAAGAGTTTGAACGCAATTTCTGGTCTGGTGGCAATCTGGTTGATCTGTATGCAGCGGCGACCAATAGCCGTCGTACTGGCCGCGACACTAGCGGTGCGCTCGAACGCATCTTTGAAGCCGGCATGAGCGAATATCACAAGGTAAAGACAGCCAATAAAACCACGCTGGATGCCACCGCCATGCTCGATGGCGCGCGTCGTGCCATGCGTGCGTCTTACCAGCGCGAGATGGATTTGCTGGAATCACACCTGTCCTTTCTTGCGTCCGTCGGCTCGGTCTCGCCTTATATAGGTCTGTTCGGCACGGTCTGGGGCATCATGAATTCTTTCCGTGGTCTGGCGAATGTGCAGCAGGCGACACTGGCTGCCGTCGCTCCTGGTATTGCTGAAGCCCTGATTGCTACTGCGATAGGCTTGTTTGCTGCTATACCTGCCGTGCTGGCCTATAACCGTTACTCCCACGATATCGATAGACTGGCGATACGCTTTGAAACCTTTATCGAGGAATTCTCCAACATTCTCCAGCGTCAGTCACGCTAAGGCAGAGTGAGATAGCATGAGTACCCTGCGTGGCGAACGTAAACGCAAATTCAAGGCAGAGATCAACGTTGTGCCGTATATCGACGTGATGCTGGTGTTGCTGGTGATTTTCATGGTGTGCGCACCGATGACCAATCCCAGCGTCATCAACCTGCCTACTGCCGGGCAATCTACCCAGCCGCCATCTGATTATATAGAAATCACCTTGCGGCCCGATGCAGCTTCCACTATCAGCATCAACAGCAAAGCCGGTAACAATGGCAACAACCGCCAGGAAAGCAAGGAAGAAGCCAAAGACCGCAAACAACTGATGCAAAAACTGCGTGAGTATCATGATGCCAAGCCAGAGTTGTCTGTGCTGGTTTCTGCTGACAAGGGCATGATTTATGACGAGGTCATACAAGTGATTTCAGAAGCAAAAAAACTGGGTATCAATCGCGTTGGTCTGGCGACCAAGTGAGTTTTTGCAGATGCAGATAAGACTGCGCCCCTTACTGATGCTGTTCTGTGCTGCCGGTTTATGCGGTGCTGGCTTGGTGAGAGCGCAGCAGTCAGGACAAACTGAAACCTCTTCTGCTCAATCAACACCAACTGCTGCGTCTGCTCAGTCTGTGCAAATGCCTGAGGCAGACAACGAAGCTGTTTCCACCTCCAGCAGTGGCCGTTTGCAACTGGTTGCTGCCAAATCACACTGGGCTGATTTGCTGAGGGAACATATCCCTGAATTTGCCAGCAATGCTGAAGCGCAGAATATCACTCCCGCACTGATCAGACGGTTGCGCCTGGATATCAGCAATATCCTCACTACTGAAGGTTATTTCTCGCCGCAAATCCAGTTTGATAATCCAGATCAGGCGCTGGCACCAGCCTCCACAAATAAAATCATCCATGTGACTGTGGAAGCCGGCCAGCGCACCATCATAGAAAACGTGTCTGTGAAAGTGCAGGGCCCCATGGCAGACGCGATTGATGCTGGTGACAAGGCTGTCACTAAAAGGCGACGGGCCCTGCAAGAAGACTGGGGCCTCGCAGTTGGACAGCCATTCCGTGATGCTGACTGGAGTGATTCAAAAAATCAGCTGCTGGAAAGCCTGCGCTCAGATGCCTATGCCTCAGCCAGCATGACATCCAGTGAAGCAAAAATAGACGCTGACCAGCATAGCGGCATCTTGCAAGTAGAAGTCGATAGTGGCCCGGTATTTACCCTGGGTGATTTGCGTGTCACTGGTTTGCAGCGTTACCCTTCCTGGCTCATAGAACGTTATCAGGCACCCAAAAAAGGTGAGGTTTATTCACGTTCGCGCTTGCTGGATTTCCAGCGTTCCCTGCAAAACTCCGCTTACTTTGCCACCGTCGCAGTAGGCATAGATCCTGATCCAGAAAAAGCCGACGCCGTACCCGTGGATGTGACCGTGGTCGAGCGCCAGGCCCGTGACCTGAGCTTTGGTCTCGGTTACAGCACCAACACCGGTTACCGCAGCGAAGTTGCCTATCGGGACCGCAATATACTTGAGCAGGCTTGGGATTTGCGCAGTGCCGTCAGGCTCGAGCAGCGCAGGCAACTTGGATATGCGGATATTTACCTGCCACCGCGTGAAAGCAAATTCCTCGATTCTTTTGGTGTGCTGGTGGAGCGCGAAAATATCGCCGGTGTGCGCTCCAGCCGTTACGCTCTCGGCATCAAGCGCACCAGCACACGCGGCCATCTCGAACAACGCCTGGGTCTGAACATCGTCAGGGAAAAAATTTCCCCAGATGGTGAAGCAGAAGAGGTCAACAAGGCACTGGTTGCCAGCATAGGCTGGACTTGGCGTGATGTTGATCAGCCTTTCGATCCACGTAAAGGGCAGATCTTGCAGTTCGATCTTGCCGCATCTGAAAAAGCCTTGTTCTCTGACCAGCGCTTCATACGCAGCTATGCCAAATATCAGCGCTGGATACCAGTTCGCAAAACCGATACCGTGATCTTGCGCGCAGAGCTTGGTGCTGTTATTTCCAAAGATGAACAGGGGATACCTGAAGATTACCTGTTCCGCACTGGCGGTAGTACCACCGTGCGTGGCTATGGTTACCAAACCCTGGGCATACAGCACATAGGCAGCACACGTGGTGGCCGCGTGCTGGCAACGGCCAGCGCTGAATATGTACACTGGCTTAACTCTTCCTGGGGCGCTGCCACTTTCCTTGACGTGGGCAATGCCGCCGACAACTTTCGTGAGTTGAATTTAAAGCAGGGCATGGGTGTTGGTGCACGTTACAAGACGCCTGCGGGGCCGATTGCGCTTGATCTGGCTTATGGTCGCCAGACCAAAAAAGTCCGGCTGGATTTTTCTATCGCCATTGCTTTCTGATATGAGCGAAAACGAAAAAAATCAGACAGAGCAAAAAACGCCCGCTAAAAAAAAGCGGAGTCATTTGCGCCGCTTGAGCATGTTCATCCTCAAGCTGTTGATGATATTGATCGTCGTGTCCGGCCTCGTCCTGACCTGGATGTACAAAACTGAGAGTGGCACCAGAGCTGCGCTGGCACTGATAGAAAATGTCAGTCTTGGCAGCCTCAAATTCCGTGGCGTGCAAGGCACACTGGATGACGAACTCAAACTCGACGAATTCAGCTTGGTTGCCCAGGATTTGCATATCAATGGCAGCGCCATCTCCTTGCGCTGGCGGCTTGGCGCTTTATGGCGACGTCAGCTGGATATCACCAGTCTGCAATTAAGCGCTTTGACTATCGCCAGCAGATCCAGCAAAAAAGCCTCCAGCGTACCTGTTGATATAGGACTACCCTTTAGCCTGAGTGCGCCAAAGCTGGCGCTGGGGCGCTTGCATATCGCTACCCTGACTGATGATGGCAAACAGCTGGAGACCCTGAAGCTCAGTGCACTGACTGGCAGTTTTTCTTATCAAGACAATTTATACAAAGCGCAAACCACATTCAGCAGCCCCTGGGGTAATTTGAAAGGCGAAGCTGCACTGGGCAGCTACACTCCTTTCAAGCTGGATAGTCGCCTGAGCCTGCAAGGCCAGGTCCAGGAGGACATCCCGCCCGTCATTTTGCAGGGCGTGGTTTCCGGCAACCTGCATGATATGCAAATCGCGCTGGAAGCTGTATTGGATAGCGCGGCAGAAAAAAATATCCGTAATCAGAACCTGCAAGGACATGCCAGGGGGCGTATCAATTCATTTGCTGCGCCGTATGTACGCGAGCTTGACATTGATGTGCAACACTTTGACCCGTCCGCCTGGCAGGTCAATGCACCTCATGCAGACTTGCGTGTATTGACGAAGTTGAAACCGATAACAGATGAGAAAAATGTAGAAAAAAATACAGGAAAAAACGCGCAAAAAAATACTGTATTTGGTTTGACTGGTCCTATCAATATTCAGAACAGCCAGGTGGCCAGCATCAATAAACAAGGTTTGCCAGTGCAGTCGCTGAGTACCAAATTGTTCTGGCAGGGCCAGCATTTGAGTCTGACAGACCTGGCAGTGCAACTGGCCGGCAAAGGCAAGTTGCAAGGTCAGGCTGATGTTAATTGGCAAGCGGCGCAATTGCAGGCTGACCTGAAACTGAATCTGGCTAATATAGACCTGAACCAGATCGACCAGCGCCTGCATGCCAGTAATATCAAGGGCCAGTTTTCTGCACAGACAGCGAAAGACAAAAGCATCAATCTGCAAGCACAGTTACAAGATGCCCGCGCCAGCCTGAAAGCAGAAGCCAGTTACCATCCTGAGAAACTGCTTCTCGATTTGAATAAATTTGATCTGCAGGCAGAAGATGCTCATCTGCAGGGTGCAGGTGACATCAGCTTTGTAGGCAAGCAGGCATTCAACGTCAAGGCCAGCCTCAAAGATTTTGACCCCGCACGCTGGGTGGCAACACCGGCAGGCCGCTTGCAGGCAGACTTCAGCGCCCGTGGCCAACTGTCGCCGCGCCTTGATGTACAAGTCAATCTGCAGCAATTGCTGGGCCAATATGCAGGCCAGCCTGTGCAGGCAGCGCTGGATGCGCGCTGGCTGCAAGACCAGCAACTGCAAGTCAGGCAACTGGATGCGCACTTTGGTAAAAATACAGTGACAGCACAAGGCAACTGGGGTGGTACCGGTGACAGCTTGAAATTCAATATTGATGCCCAGGACTTGAGTCACCTGAATCCCTTGCTTAGCAACTGGCAACTGGCATTGGGCGGCAAGCTGAAGGCAGATGCGGTATTGCGGGGCCGTTTCGATGAGCCCGCAGGCAGTCTTGATGCCTTGGCAGAGCAAGTCATGATTAAACGTGGTAGCCAGCAATTTACCATTGCCCAGTTAAAGTCCAGCCTGAATCTGGCTAACGGTGCCAAAGGCCAGTTTGATGGCGAGCTCGTGGCCCAGCATCTGGGTGGTGATCTTCCGGCCCTGAGTTCTGCGCCTGATAACCCCGATAAACTCGCGCATGTCAGTCTCAAATTGCAGGGCAGGCGTGATGCCCACAAGCTGAGCCTGGAAACCATCTTTCCTAATAAACAGGTACTGAGCCTGGTCGCGAATGGCAGCATGCAGGCCAGTGCAAAAAATGACACTGCCTGGTCATGGAATGGGCAATTGCAGGCCTTGAATTTGAATGGCAAACCTGATCTGCGTTTACAAAGTTCAGCACCATTACAGGTGTCGGCACAGTCTGTACGCCTGGGTGGCCTGTCGCTGCAAAGCGCACTGGGCAAGCTGGAACTGGAAGAACTGGAATGGACACCTGCCGCACTCAAAACCAAAGGGCAAATCAGCGATGTACAGGTGCTGGAAATTGCCAAACTGTTTTATCCGCAAAATGCAGTCACAGGTAATCTGCGTCTGAATGCGCAATGGAAATTGCAATTGACCGAGCAAGCCCAGGGAGAAATCAAATTGCAACGCCAGAGCGGTGATTTGCGCTTCAATGATCCTGAGGGGACTGGTACTTCAGTCGCCCTGGGCATACGTGATGTGCAATTGCAGATGAAACTGGGTGGCCTGGTCGCCGGTAGCGATAGCGAAAACCTCAGTCTTGATCTGCTTGCCGATGGCAGCCGCCTGGGCCAATGGCAAGCGAAGCTCAATTCCCGCCTAAGCAAACAAAACGATGCCTGGACCATACTGGCCAGTGCACCCCTCAGTGGCCAGGTCACGGCAGCAGTTCCCGACTTGCAATGGCTGGGGCCTTTTGTCAATCCTGGGGTGGTACTCAAGGGCAAGCTGAACGCCGATGCGCGCCTGTCTGGCACCATAGGCAAGCCTGGCTATCGCGCCAACCTGGCAGGGCGGGAGATGGAAATCGCTTTCGCCTCAGAGGGTTTGTTATTGCCAAACGGCAGCCTGGATGTGCAGATAGAAGACAAACATCTGAAGCTGACGAATCTGCAATTTTCCAACACCGTCGCCAACATGCCGCGTCATGCGCAATTCAGGGATGAGAACTGGATAGGCCGCAAAGGTGAGTTCAAGGCCAGTGGTGATATCGACATGGGCAAAGAGACTGGCAGCATACAGGCACAATGGACACAATTTCCACTGCTGCAGCGCAAGGACAGATGGCTGCTGGTATCTGGCCAGGCGAATATCGTTGAAGCCAATGATATCTGGAGCCTGACCGGCAAGGTGCTGGCTGATGGCGCCTACTTCAGGCTGCCCAAGTTGCCGCCGCCCAGCCTTTCCAGTGATGTGGTTGTCGTACGCAAGACTGACAAGGCAGTTACTAAGGCAGCAGAAGCAGAAAGTAATAGAAAAGGTCTCAAGACCCGCATTGATGTCAGCTTCGACATGGGGCCGCGCTTCGTGTTTGTTGGCCGTGGCCTCGATACGGGCCTGGAAGGCAGCCTGCGGCTGCGTTCCAGCGATGGCAGCCCCTTGCAGGCGAATGGGTCCATACGCACCGTCAAGGGCGCGTATGAAGGCTATGGCCAGCAACTGGCAATAGAGCGGGGTATCCTGAACTTCCAGGGGCCACCGTCCAACCCTGGCCTGAATATCCGTGCCTTGCGCAAGGGTTTGCCTGTTGAAGCAGGGGTAGAAGTGGTCGGTACAGTCAGCGCACCGCAAGTCAGGCTGGTGTCAGAACCAGAAGTGCCGGATGCTGAAAAACTCTCATGGCTGGTGCTGGGGCGTGGTTCTGACCAGCTTGCCAGTGGCGACGCCTCATTGCTGATGTCGGCAGCGACAGCGATATTTGGTGGTGATGGCAGCCGCAATGTGCCGCGCGACATTGTGCAAGGCCTGGGCTTTGATGAGTTTTCGATAGGTTCTTCATCGAATGGTTCAGGCAGCCGCCTGCCAGTGCAGACGATTGCCGGTTCAACCGGTACCACCAATGCCACTACCGACCAGGTCGTCAGCGTAGGCAAGCGCATCATGCCGGGCCTGGTGTTGTCAGTGGAGCGCGGCTTGTCAGATGCCAGTGGCGGCATCAAGCTGAGCTGGCAACTGACCCGGCGCATCAGCATCACAGGCCGTACTGGTGCTGAGTCTGCGGTGGATGTGAATTACACTTTCTCCTTTAATTAAAACACTATTAAAAAAGGGAAGGCAATCTGTCTGGATTGTCTTCCCTTTATCTTTTCCGCGCCCATGTTTGCCGCAGACATTGCACCGGATTATTTCTTCTGTTCAGGATAAAGCACAATCTGCGCATAGTTCTGGAAGTTGAAATAACGCTGCGCTGCCTCCTTGATCTGTGTCGGCGTGATGGCGCGTATGCGTTTATCCACCGACAAGATGGCCTCTGCCTCGGTTTTATAATAGACCGCGCCTTGCAGATGGTTCAGCCAGCTTTCATTGCTGCGCAATTCTTCCTGGTGCGCTTTCAACCAGGATTGCTTGACCTTGTTCAGGTCTTCCAGTTGCGGGCCAGACTGCTGTATTTTCTTGATTTCGGCAAACAGGGCAGCAATGACCTTATCCACGTTTTCTGGGCTGCAAGGCAATTCTGCATCTATGCTGTACCTATTTGATGGAATACGTTCAAAAGAGCCATTCAGGCCACCACTGTAAATCAACCCCTGCTTTTCGCGCAGCACATCAATGACCTTCAGATTCAGGATATCCACCATCGCATGAAAGCGTGCATTTTCTTCCCGCGTATAAGTGGATGTGCCGTTGAAGCTGAGTACCACAGTACTTTTTTCTTCATTGCCGGCATAGACATCTTTCTTGACGACACCTTGCACAGGATTGATATGCAAATCCTGATATTCGGTCTTGATGTCCGTATTGGGCAAGCTGGCGAGATAGGTGGCGATCAGCGGCCTGATCTTGTCCAGTTCAAAGCTGCCAACAAAAATAAAGTGCAAATCCTTGGCGCTACCAAAACGGGATTGATAAATTTCCATACTGCGGTCCAGCGAAATCTTGTCAAAATCCTCTACTCTTGCCAGGCGCGGCACGCGTGGATTGTCTTTGTAGATGGTCGTGGTAATTGCTTCTGAGAAGACGGCTTCAGGACGTGCCCAGGTGTTCCTTGCCAATTCCTTTTGTGAGCTGATCAGTGACTGAAACATTGCTTCATCCTTGCGCGGGCTGGTCAGACGCAGGTACAGCAACTGCAACATGGTTTCTATATCGCTGGCACCAGACGCACCGCCTATGCTTTCAGAATAATTATCCATGCTGGTGCGGACATTGGCTGATTTGCCTGCCAGGGTTTCCTGTAAATCTTTCTGGCTGAAATTTCCCATGCCCATGCCCCAGACGACGGGATTACTGTAATACACATTAAAATAATCTGCGTCAGAGAACAAAGACATGCCGCCTGCACGACGGGCGCTCATCAAGACCTGGTCATTCTTGAAGTCGGTTTTTTTCAAGCTGACTTTAACGCCATTCGATAAAGTCATCTCCACCAGACCCAGCAGTTTGTTTTCTTTTTCAGAAACGATCTTGCCGGGCGTAGGAAGAGTAGTCATCAAGCTGGCGCTGGCTGCTTTTTCTGTGCGGGCCTGCAATGGCTTTTGCTCTGCCGTGGCAGTCATCGCCAGCAAATCTGTTTCACTTGGTATGGTCTCGCCTGTCTTGTTTGAACCCACATAAAACGCCAGCCTGATACTGTCATCCGGTGTTGCGTTCCTGGCGAACTGATTCATCTCTTCCAGTGAAATACCTTCGGCAAATTCCTTGAAGTACAGGTATTCATTCTTGATGCCAGGGATAGGTTCATTGGTCAGGAAGTTGCGTATATATTCTGCGGCAAAGGTCGCAGAATTGGATTTGCTGCGCTCGTTGAACATGCTTTCATATTCACGCGCTTCGATTTTCTTGGCGCGGTCAAACTCCGCTGCAGTAAAACCAAATTGACGTATGCTGTTTTTCTCTTGCATCAATGCATCCAGCGCGGCTTGTGTTCCAGATGGTGACAATATCGCGGTCGCTACAAAAGAATCATAGCCTGCTACCACAGGTTCGCTACCGGCAGACGCGCCCAGGAAAGGTGGCCTGGCCTGTTCCGTCAACGCACCCAGGCGGCGGTTCAGCATGGATTTGTAGAAATTGCGGATGATATCCTGACGATAGTCCCCTATGACTTCATGCGTTGGCTGCTTCTCCAGTGGATAGCGTAGCATCAGCATGTTATTCGTGGCCTCCTTGTCGGTGATAACCATGGTCTTGGAGGCGGTATTTTTGGGGATATTGATTTCTGGCCGTGCACGCGCAGGTACCGGGTTTTTCAAGCCTGAAAAATACTTGTATATCATTTTCTCGGCATCATCCGGCTGTACGTCGCCGATAACGACTACCGCCATCAGGTCTGGCCTGTACCAATCCTTGTAAAAACGGCGCAGGGCATCATGCTTGAACTGTTTGATCGTGTCTTCCTTGCCTATGGGCAGGCGCTCTGCATATTTGGAGCCATTGAATACCTCTGGCAGCAATTGGCGCATCATGCGGTCACTGGCACCTTTGCCCAGCCGCGCTTCTTCCAGGATAATGCCGCGTTCCTTGTCGATATCAACAGCCTTCATCTCCACACCCTGTGCCCAGTCAGCCAGTACCTGGAAACCAGTTTTCAAATAGGCCGGTTTGTCGGTAGGGATGGGCAGGATATACACCGTTTCATCAAAGCTGGTATAGGCATTCAGATCAGCACCGAATTTCACGCCTATGGATTGCAGGTAAGAAATCAGTTGATGTTTCTTGAAATGCTTAGAGCCGTTGAAGGCCATGTGCTCAGTAAAATGCGCCAGACCCTGTTGATCATCATCCTCCAGCACCGACCCGGCTTTTACCACCAGGCGCAGCTCCACTTTCTTTTGCGGATTATTATTCTTCTGGATATAGTAAGTCAGGCCATTTTCCAGTTTGCCCTTTTTCAGGTCGGGATTGATGGGCAGGGGATCGTTCAGGCTAATTTCTGCCACTGCAGGAAGGCTCGCAGGCAGGATAAATGCAAGCAACATCAGGCTGGCAACCAGCCTCCTGGCGGGGGTGATTGATTTTATTGCTGAGATAGCAAGGGTATTCGGCATAAACAGCGGTGCAGGCTAGATAAAAATGCCAGTGTACTCTGTTGGCGGAATACCTGTGGCGTGGGCTTTGTATCGATTTGCTACAGAACTGGGAGACGGAACAAAGGGCTTGTGGATGAAATGTCTTCTAGCTACCGCAGCCCCCACCACAACCACCACCGCAACTGCTGCCACAGCTTGATCCGCCGCCATCGCAACCGCCTGAGTCACTGCTGCTGCCGCAACTGCTACCGCCGCCGCAGGATGACCCCGTATTCGCCGCTTGCGCCTGTTTTTTGATCATTTCTTCATAGGTCAGGGTAGTGATCAGGCCAGCCGCCAGCAACTGGGCTGCCCCGAAGCTCTCAGGGTAAGTCGATTTACCTTCTCCCGTACCCCGGCCATTCATATTCTGGAAACCGATGCGGCTGGTGGTGGCAAAGTAGGCATAACCATGCGGCATGTGCAGCTTGCTGTCGAGTGCAAACAGGCGGGGCAGGGTGGGTTTGCCAGGCCAGATACCATCTACCCTTTGTGCAGTCACCAGGCAGTTGGCCAGTGCTGCATCCATGTCGGAAGCCATGTTCTCTGCTTCTACATGCGGTATGGTGCTGCCAAAATGTTTGCAGCAAAAATTGTCAAGGCTGATCGATGACCAGCTGTTCCAGGCATGCCAGACTGAGTCGGCGGCTTTTGAAGGCAGGGCACAAGCCTGCTTGCTGCGGCTGACGCAACTGAAAAACATCATCAGCCCCTCTGCCGCGCGGGCAAAAAAAACGGCATCACTAGGGATGCCGGGGAATTCATACTTCGCTTTTGCCTGCCAAAGCAGGAACACTGCATTCGGTATCTCGACCAGTTGACGCCTGTAATCTGAATATTGAACAATATTTTTGGCCCGCATCATCTGGTATTTTTGTTTTAATTTACTTAACATCGTCTTTAATCTCCTTTTCTCTTTTGTTTTAGTGATTTCATCTTAGAAGAGATTTATGACAATTACGTGACAAAAATGATGAGGGAAAACACGTATACAGTTTACCTGTTAAATCAAGCAAGATGGTATCTTGAGCCCTCGCTAATACCACCCTCAGGCTCTTGCCAATACCGCCGGGGCAATCACCTTGTGTGCCGGCCCCACGAACAACATATATGCCCGCCCCAGGTTATTGTGTACATGCACCACGGTGGTGACTGCAATGAAGGGCTGACCATCCCGGGTTTGCTTACTGACCGATACCTTGACATCAAGATGTTTGTCAGAATCACAGAGTATGACTTCTTCATCAGATTTATACACCAGAGAAAATATCCCGGCCCTGTCGCCTACCTGATATGCCTCGGCTGGTTTGCTTTTGTTCAGCGACTTCATGCCACCCAGGTTTTTCAAGCCAAACAGGCCAACCACGCGATTACGTATGCCCATCAGAGCATTGACCCAGCCCGGTGTTCTTGCAAAGGTATCCATGTAGATTTGCATTGCACTCAGATCTGCATGAGGGAAGGGTGTTTGGTAGCAGTCGTAAAAGTAAGCGCCTGGTACATCTTCAGCGATCTTGCTTGATGCCGGGACTGCTGTTTCCGTGATCTTGTTTTTCATGCTGCCTGCCCCTGGTTTGCGTTTATGTTCACCAATGCAATTGCGGCAGGCATGGCCAGCCAAAAGCCGGACGTGGGCATCAGTATGACAGCAAAGATGCTGCAGAGCAGGAGACCCAAACCCAGCGTGCGTGCTTCAGTAAAATCAGGTTTGCGTTCCAGACTGTTGATGGTCATGCCGAGAAGTAAAAATGGACCACCAAACAGCAAGAACCATGTCGCCGCCGAACGTAAAGGGTCACGATTGACGGTATTGAATACTCCTCGCTCCAGCATGCCCACAAAAACTGGACCAAAGAGTAGAAAGGCAGCTATCGTGTGCAGAGCGGCAACGGCGATCAGATAATTACCTATCCAGATTTTCCGGCGCTTAGTTGGTATTGACATGACTTGCTCCTTGTTTAGTCCAGGCTATTTCAGTGTTGACGACAGCACCCATCTTCTTGAGCATATTCATCAGCCCCAGGTAGGCGCGGTCAAAATAAGGTACGTCTTCATGCCAGCCCGCCAGGATGCCTGACAGCAGTCTGCTATGTTCTGCATTGATGGTTTTGGGGTAGGGCGATTTATTGCTGAAGTCAAATTCACTGCTTTGAAATGCTTCCATCTTCCAGGCATGCAGGTCGGCAAGTGCGGTCACTACACTTTGATCAAATTCATCTTGCGTCACTGCATCAGAGAACAGACTCAGATCTATATATGCCAGACGCAGGATGCGATTACGCTCAGCCACATCGGTCATCAGCAAGGCACGCCAACTGCGCGCCATGGCATCACAAAAATTGTACGAAATTTTATTGGTGCAACCAAAATCCAGTACCGCCAAACGCCCACCCGACATGAATAAAAAATTGCCCGGGTGTGGATCAGCATGCACGCGGCCCAGTTCACATACACTGAACCAGAACCAGTCAAACAGCAATTGCCCGTAGTGATTACGCTGTGCCTGGTCAGGCGCTGTCGCCAGCCATGCATCCAGGTGCAGGCCATCTAGTCTCTCCATCGTCAAGACCCGCTTGCGCGACATCTCAGCTATGCATTTGGGGATAACTATGCCCGGTAAATTCACCCGCTCATGAAACCAGCTGAGTTGCATGGCCTCATGTTCATAATCCAGCTCTTCGCCCATCTTTACTTCCAACTCGCTCATGAAGCGGTCTATCACCTCCTTACGTGGCAAGATGGTGGTACCCATGGCCATGGTCTGGAAGATACCGCGTAACATGCGCAGATCACTGCCGATGGCAGCGGCAATGCCGGGGTATTGCACTTTCACCGCCAAATGCCTGCCATCAGCCAATCTGGCATGATGTACCTGTCCCAAACTTGCTGCAGCAAAGGCATGTGCATCAAATTGCGCATACAGGTGTTCTGGAGCTTCGCCAAATTCACGCTGGAACACTTTGTGGATCAGTGCGCGGTTCAGCGGCGTAACCTGATGACAGCCTTTCGCCAGTTCGCGGCGTATGCCTTCCGGGAGAAAATCGGCTTCCATACTCAGCAATTGCGACACCTTGAGGGCACTACCTTTTAACTGGTTCAGTGCCTTGAACAGTATGCGCCCCAGCTCAGCTTCATGTCTTTCTTGCGCAGCTTGCTTGTCATCGTCGCTGCGCAACATTTGCCGCGCCTTGTGCCCCAGCTTGCTGGCACCAGCCTGTGCCAGCGCCAGGCCAGTGATGGCAGTTCTGCCCAGCTTGCTGGCAGGTGGTGCCTTGTTCATCGCACGTCCCCTAGACCATTGCGCACAAGCTTGACCATTTCCAGCAAACCAGAACCATTTTGCATGATGCGTGACAACTGGTTGCGCAACATGAAGCTGGCCAGCTCAGATACTTTATTGACGATGCCACTCTTCAAAGCCATCACCAGTATCGCCAGCGTCATGTCCACCAGTTGCGTGGTATTCGAGAATTCTTCCGAGTCATCCTTGAGCCAGTAAGCAATGACAGCAAACAGATAATCACCAAACAATCCACCGATGAGGTTCTTGAAATCGCAAGGAGAAATATCGCCACGATGCTCCGCCTCTTCCAGCAGGCTGATAATTTCCTGCTTCAGGGTTTGCTGGCCTGGCATATTGTCGCGCATCATCAACAGTGGGGATTTGCCAAAGATATCACGTGTGATTTCCACAAACTCACGGTCGCCCAGCAAGAGCTCCAGCAAGGCATCCACCAGCCTTTGCAGCTTTTCTTGTAGGGTAAATTCGTCCCAACCCGGTGTTTCCTGCACAACTTCCAGCGTTATTTCTATACACAGCTCATAGTAAGCCAGCAGGATTTTTTCCTTGCTGGGGAAGTACTTGTAAATCGTCGCATCCCCTATACCCGCCTCACGGGCAATCTGCTTCATGGTGGCAGCGTCATAGCCTTTTTCTGTAATCAGATCAACGGCAGTGCGTATCAAGGTGCGCCGGGTTTGCTCTTGCTGGGACTTGGAAGTTTTCATAATCGAGACGAACTTCTATAAAAATGGTGGTTTAGTTCCATTAATATATACAGTGTTTCGTTAAATAACAAGGTTTACTTGTTTAATGGAGGGTTTGTGTTGATTGGGCTGAGGGAGGTGGATAGGGCGTAGGTTGGGCTACGATTTATCAGCCCAATACTGGGCCTCTGCAAACGTATACGTTATTTAAACGCCGAGTGTTGGGCTGATACCCCGTAGCCCAACCTACGGGGGGCAAAGATATAATTGTGTTAATTAACAACCCACCACCCCGGCAATAAAGCCCGCACATCGCCCCGCCCAAACCGGTCATCAATCAAATACACCACACCCTTGTCATCCGTCTGCCGTATGACCCGCCCCGCCGCCTGCACCACCTTTTGCAAACCAGGGTAAAGGTAAGCATAGTCATACCCCGACCCAAAAATCTTATCCATGCGCAGTTTGATTTGCTCATTGATGGGATTGAGTTGCGGCAGGCCCAGCGTCGCAATAAACGCACCTATCAGGCGAGTACCAGGCAAATCTATGCCTTCACCAAATGAGCCGCCGAGAACAGCAAAAGCTATTCCCTGGCTATCCTCAGTAAACCGCGCCAAAAACTCTTCACGATCTGCCTCATTCATACGCCGGGTTTGCAAACGCACAGGAATATCAGGATGCGCGTTGATAAAACTGCTACTAACCTGGGCCAGATAATCAAAGCTGCTGAAAAAGGCCAGATAATTGCCAGGCTGCGCATGATACTGCCGCGCCATCAATGCCACGATAGGGGCAACAGAACGCGTACGGTCAGCATAACGGGTAGAGACGCTATCCACCACATGCACCTGCAACTGATCAGCAGAGAAGGGCGATTCCACATTCACCCATGCCGTGCCCTCGGGCAGGCCTAGCGTGTCGCAATAATAATTCCAGGGGCTGAGCGTGGCCGAGAACAGCGCTGTCGTATGGCTGGCCGCAAAACGCGGCGTCAAAAAAGCCGCTGGCACGATATTGCGTATGCATAGCGTCGATGTGCCATGCGCTTTGCTGACATCGAATATCGAATGATCAGCAAAGCTTTCTGCCAGACGGTTGAACAGCAAGGCATCCAGATAAAACTGCTGCAAATCCGGCGCTAACTGACTGGGGTTGTCAGCAAAGTAAAGACCAATTTCTGTGCATAGCCTCGTCAATGCTGCCAGGAGTTTTTCTGGTATCTCAGCATGCGGCTGGTAATCAGTTTCCTGTTCTTTTTCCAGTTGCAGCCAGGCGCGATACAAGCTGTCCAAAGTTTTTTTGAGCGCTGGCGGTGGCGACTTGCGCAAGCGCTTCAGGCTATCGCGCTGCAACTCTGCGCTATACATCTGGCGCGCCCGCGTCACCATATTGTGCGCCTCATCCACCAGCACGGCGACTCGCCAGTTGTTCACTATCGTTAAACCATGCAGCAAAGCATAGAGATCAAAATAATAGTTATAGTCACCAATGATGACATCGGCCCAGCGTGCCATCTCTATGCCCAGATAATAAGGGCAAACCTGGTGAGCGAGAGCAACGCTGCGCAAGCCTTCCTTGTCCAGCAATTGTTGTTCAGCAGCGGCAGCGCGCGCAGCAGGCAGGCGGTCGTAAAAGCCTTTGGCCAACGGGCAGGCATCACCGTGACAAGCCGCTTCAGGATATTCACAGGCCTTGGTCTTGGCGACCAGTTCCAGTGTGCGCAAGCCTAGCTTTGGTGTGCTGTTCTGGATATTGCCCAGCGCATCCAAAGCCAGTTGCCGCCCTGATGTTTTTGCTGCCAGATAAAAAATCTTGTCCAGCTTGTGTTCAGCAGTGGCCTTTAACAGAGGGAACAAACTGCCTATGGTCTTGCCGATGCCAGTCGGTGCTTGCGCCAGCAGACAACAGCCGCGCGTGCTGGCTTTGTACATCGCTTCGGCCAGTTGCCTTTGCCCTGGCCGGAATGTCGCATGCGGAAAAACCATGTCTGTAATAGCCAGATCACGCGCAGCACGATGAGCCACTTCCTGCTCGCCCCAGGCAATAAAGCGCCCGCACAACAAAGCAAAAAAATCTGCCAGTTCAGTAGCAGCCAAGTCCTGCTGCAGCACCGTTTCTTTCTGACTTTGTATATTGAAATACACCAGCGCCACACTGATCTTTTGCAAGCCCAGTTTCTCGCACAGCAAATGTCCATACACCTTGGCCTGCGCCCAATGCAAATGGCGGTGGTTGTCTGGCATGGCACGCAAGTCACCCAGATAGGTCTTGATCTCTTCTATCTGCTGCAAGTCGGGGTCATAACCATCAGCACGGCCACGCACATGCAAGCCGCCATGCTGGCCTTCCAGCTTTACCTCGCGCTGGTAGTTGCTGCTTCTGCGCAAGGCCACTGTCGCGTGCCCGGCCATGCCTTGCTCGGCAGTGGGCGAGGGTGTAAAGCGTAAATCCAGGTCACCTTGCTTGGCCGTGAACTCGCACAGGGCACGCACGGCCACTGTATAGCTGGCGGTGCTCTCAATGCTCATGGCTCAGTCTCTAGCCATTCCAGATAGCATACTGTCACCGGCATATCATGTGTCGCGCAAAAGTCAAGCCATCGCTTCTGGTTATCCTGCAACTTGTCGCCCGGCCCTTTGACTTCTATCATCTGGTAACGCCGTTCTTGCGGCCAGAACTGTATCAGGTCAGGGAAGCCATTGCGGTTGGCGCGTATGTCCAGCAAGATGCGCTCAAAACTATGTTTCAGATGTTGTGCAGGTATGCACTCCAGCGCCATCTCCAGCAAGTCTTCAGACAACACACTCCAGAACACAAAAGGCGACTGCAAACCAGACTTGGTCGCATAAGTTTGCCGTATGGTCTGGCGATAAGCACCTGTATCAAGCTGCGCAAAACAGGTGGCAAAATCATCCGCCCGCCGCGCCTGAAAATCAACACTCAACAAATCCGTAGGCCCACGCTGGAAAGGGTGAAAAAACGCCCCCGGTATCGCCTTGAAAATCACAGGCCAGCACAACAAACCAAATAGAGAATTGATAAGCGCATTCTCCACATAAAACACTGGCGCGTCATCTGTATGTAAATGATCACGCACCACATACTCGACCACATAATCTTCTTGCGGAAAGGGCAGGCGCAAGGCCAGCTCTGTCGGTGGTTTGCTGGGCGCCTTGGCGGCTTTAGCCAGCCCCAGCTTGCGGGCAAGGCGCGGTGCAATACGCAACATCTGCTGATGCTCTGCCTCACTCTCAGGCGCTTGCTGTGCCAGCGTCAGCAAATCATAGGCGGCCTGCGTCTGTTCACTCTTCTCGAGCACACGTATGGCACGCA
The DNA here is from genome assembly GCF_009937955.1 of Undibacterium sp. KW1. Classification (NCBI taxonomy): domain Bacteria; kingdom Pseudomonadati; phylum Pseudomonadota; class Betaproteobacteria; order Burkholderiales; family Oxalobacteraceae; genus Undibacterium; species Undibacterium sp. KW1. The sequence goes on from NZ_AP018439.1 coordinate 1,587,143, forward strand.
AGCGCGCGCCTGGGTAAGTGCAGCCCGCATACACCTGCTGCGCCAGAGCCCAGTCCTTTTGCTTTTCCAGGTACTCACCAATCTGGTACAACAAGCGGTTACGGCGGCTGGCAATCCATGCATTGTCCACTGCATGCAAACCAGTCGCAGCCAGTTGCGCCAGCACTTCAGGCACAGGCTGCTCCGCATGAAAAGCCTCACGACAGGCATGCAAAGCCAGATAAGCATCAATATCCGCACGACAGCCAAAGCCACGCGAGGCCGCAGAAAACTCCACCTTTTCATATTGGAAAATACCCAGGTCAGACAACACAAACTCAGACCAGTCCTGATACAGATTACCAAAAAACAGCAAGCGCAAACGATCGCACAAATCCTTGTTCAGCACCTGATAAGCAACATCATCCACGGCACCCATAGCCCCCGCACACCAGGCAGAAAAAGCCTGGCTACCCGTATGCCGCAAACTAAACAAGCCCAGTTGCTCAGCCTTGGACAATTTCTTTTCAGCAGGCGTCATCGCCAGCACCAAAGCCAGCTCAGGCTTTTGCAGCAAATCAAACAAGCCAGCAATATCAAGCACAGGATCAGCCTGCACCCAACCCACATCCACCAGCGCCTGCATCGCCGCACAGGTATCACCAATCTCGCCATACACCAGCTTGCTAGCCCTGAACACGCAACCCTTGCGCATCACCATCCGCACAAACAAAGCCCGCGACGCCTGCGGCAGCTTGCCAAACTGCGCAATAAACGCCTGCTCATCATCAGCCAACAAATCCGCATAGCGCCCACCCACCCAGCCCAGCACAGCCTGGAAGTTTTCAAGGTAGTAAAAAGGATTATCCAGATTGGCAAGCATGGGGCAGGGGAGTAGCGTTTAAATAACTGTATATGCATACAGTTTAACGCAATGTGGGATGAAGGGTAAACGAGAACTGCAGTCAATTCCGTCTGTATTGAAGCTGCAACGGTTAAAATACCGCCACGTACTCCTTCCCCTTCAAGGGGATATTTGTGGGAATTCGCAAAACATGTTTTGCGCCACAAATATCTAAGCTGCATACTTGCAGCGCAGTGGAAGGTCGGGATGGGGATGGGTTTCAGTCGAAAACCCCAGGTGCAATTTGCCCTCCCATCTGCTCACAATTTCCAAAAGATTAAAAAATGAACAAAGCCGAAGCCATACAAATCGCCAACGATTCCCTGCAAGCCAACGTCCTCAACGAAGGCAACACCCAATTCTCCCAAGTCGTCCGCTATGGCAACGACGAAGGCTGGTGGCTCAACATCCCCTTGACCAACTTCAGAAAAGAAAACCACTTCCTCATCTGCAGCGAAAAAGCCAAAATCATCCGCCACCTGATGATCAAAGCCAACAACATCTTAAGCCCCGCCACCAAGTTCCGTGTCAAGGACGGCATCGCCGACATCTTCATCTCATCCGCCAACCCCAAACGCCTGACCGATGTGCTGCAAGGTGGTAGCAAGTACAGTTTTAATAAGCATTTGGTGGATGAGCATAGGTATTGACATCAAAAAAGTAATATTCAATTGTAAAATAAAATATATAACGTTGATATTCAATATCAGATGTGGTTCCGTTGATATTGTTCAGCATTGTCAATTTGTATAAATCTATACCCCATTCTATTTCTTATTAAAATTAACTTACATGCAAAACACGCAACATCAAAATCTTGTCGGCTTTATTTGGAATATTGCGAACAAGCTGCGCGGCCCTTATCGCCCTCCTCAGTACCGTCGAGTAATGCTTCCATTGATTGTGCTCCGTCGCTTCGATTTGGTGCTCGCTGAAAACAAACAGAAGGTATTAAACGAAAAGAAACGTCTTGAAGATAAAGGCATCAAGGGGCCTGCACTTGAAAAAGCCTTGTCACGTATTGCTGCTACTGATCGCACTCAAGAGTTGTTCAATACCAGTGGTTTCACTTTCGAAAAACTGTTGGACGACGCTCCCAACATCGCAGGTAATTTGATCGCCTACATCCAAGGGTTTTCTCCCCGTGCTCGCGATATCTTTGACAAATTTGAATTTGAGACTGAAATCGCAAAGCTGGATGAGGCAAACAGACTGTTCTTAATCATCAGAGAGTTTTGTTCAGGAGAGGTTAATTTATCTCCTAAAGTCATCAATAATTTGCAAATGGGATACTTGTTTGAGGAGTTAGTACGTAAATTCAACGAGCAAGCAAACGAAGAAGCTGGTGATCATTTTACTCCGCGAGAAGTAATCCGACTGATGGTGCAGTTGTTGTTCACTGGGGAAGATGATATTTTTAAGCCGGGTGTTTATCGTAGCGTCTACGACCCAACTGCGGGAACTGGTGGGATGTTATCCGAGTCGGAAAAGCATATGAAAGAGAAAAATCCTGATGCTCACATCGAACTTTTTGGTCAGGAATATAACCCTGAGTCTTACGCTATATGCTGCTCCGATCTGCTGATCAAGGACGAACCGATCAACAACCTTATCTATGGAGATACTCTGGGCATCAAGGAAGCCAAGAATAAGACCAATGGCTTCGTACCGCACGACGGACACCCAGAAAAAAAATTCCACTACATGCTGGCCAACCCACCCTTTGGCGTGGAGTGGAAGCCGGAGCAAGATTTCGTGCGTGAAGAGTACGAAGCCCAGGGATTCTCCGGTCGTTTTGGTGCTGGTCTTCCACGTATCAATGATGGCTCGCTACTCTTTTTGCAACACATGATCTCGAAAATGCATCAGCCACCTAAGTTTGTCAAAGGCAAGAATGTAGGCGGAGATGGTTCCAAGATCGCAATCGTGTTTAATGGCTCACCCCTGTTCACTGGAGACGCAGGATCAGGCGAATCCAATATCCGGCGCTGGATCATTGAACGCGACATGCTCGATGCCGTCGTGGCCCTGCCAGACCAGATGTTCTACAACACCGGCATCTATACCTATGTGTGGATCGTCACCAACAAGAAACCCTCTCATCGCCAAGGCAAGGTGCAGTTGATTGACGGCACGCGCCATTTCAAGAAAATGGACAGAAGCTTAGGTAATAAGCGCAATGAGCTCTCAGATGATCACATTAAAGAATTGGTGCGCTTATATGCCGAGTATGAACACAGTGCAGAAAGTGAAGTGATTGTTGAAATTGACGGAAAACCAAAGAAAGTTAATCGTGTTTGTAGCAGGCTCTTCAATAACCATGAATTTGGCTTTCTCAAGATAACCGTGGAGCGTCCGCTGCGCTTGAATATCCAAGCCAGCGCCGAACGAATTGCGAAATTGGACGAACAAAGCGCCTTTGTCGACTTGGCCAGCAGCAAGAAGCGCAAGGACGATACCGCCTATCGTAACGAAATTGCAGCGGGGCAGGAAACACAAGCTGCAATCAAGTATACCCTGCTAAGAATGGATGGTGATACACGATACCTTAATAGGCTTGCATTTGAGTCGGTGCTCGAAGTTGCCTTGAAAAAGGCTGGCATCAAGATCGGTGCGTCGATCAAGAAGGCCATCTTGCTTGCACTGTCCGAGCGCGACCCCAAAGCAGACATTTGTCTGGATGCCAAAGGCAACCCTGAACCAGATGTCGAACTGCGCGACACGGAAGTAGTGGCCTTGCCGAAGGACATTGGATTGCCACTGCCATTGGGTTACGACAACGAAACCGACCACGACAAGCTGCTGGCCTTGGTCAAAGACCACTGCGAGGACTATCTCAAGGCCGAAGTCATGCCCCATATACCCGATGCATGGATTGACCACAGCAAGACCAAGGTGGGCTATGAAATTCCGCTCACCCGGTGCTTCTACATTTACCAGCCACCGCGCCCGCTAGAATTGATTGCGCACGAAATCAGTCAGCTAGAAAAAGACATTTTGGCTATGCTGAGGGAGGTAGTGTGATGGGATACGCTCAATACAACGAGCGGGATGGCTCAGGGGTTTCATGGTTGCAACAAAAACCCAGTCATTGGGGAATCAAAAGATTGAAATTCTCAACTGACATCATCAACAACAAAGTAAGCGTTGAAGATTCACCATTGCCTTATTTCGGCTTGGAACATATCGAATCATGGACAGGGCGGAAAATTGAAGGGGAAATTAGTAATAGCGAAGGACTGGCATCTTCTTTTGCAGTAGGGGATGTACTATTTGGAAAGTTGCGCCCATATCTTGCCAAAGTTCATTTGGCTCAAAGACACGTTCTTCCTACCCTTCAATGTGGGGCATGAGCATGGCTCTGGTAACCCAACAGTGGCTGGGGATGTGCGCACTTCCTACCTTTGGCGCAAGGTATTGACTCGTGACAGCCTGATGGACATCCTCGCGCGCTTCATGCATCTGGATGTAGAGGAAAAAACTGTCGTTACTGAGAAGGGTATCAAGCGGCACCGCAAAGAGTCGATGATCTTCCCGCGTTACCACCAATTGGACGCAGTTCGGGCACTCACAGACCACGCACAAGCACATGGTTCAGGACATAATTACTTGATCCAACACTCTGCTGGCTCGGGCAAATCGAATTCGATTGCTTGGTTGGCGCACCGCCTCTCGAGCCTGCACGACGCTAATAACGAAAAGATTTTTCATTCGGTGGTGGTGATTACCGATCGGCTAGTACTAGATCAACAATTGCAAGATACGATCTTTCAGTTTGAACACAAGCTGGGTGTAGTGCAGAAGATCGATGAAAACACTCAACAGTTGGCGAAGTCTTTGGCTGATGGCGTGCCGATCATCATTTCCACTATACAAAAATTCCCCTTTATCACTCAAGCCATCCATACATTGGAGGCTAACGGCAAAGGCGTAGCGATCTCGACTGCGGGCAAGCGCTTTGCGGTGATCGTGGACGAGGCCCACAGTTCGCAAAGTGGTGAAACCGCGATGGAGTTGCGCAAGATCTTGAACAAGGACGGTATTGAAGCTGCTATCGCTTCGCAGTTACTCGATATGGACGATGATACCTTGAGCGAAGAAGCTAAGAAGGAGTTATTACGCGAGCAACTCAAGCGAGCCAAACAGCCTAACTTAAGTTTTTTTGCCTTCACCGCAACGCCCAAGTTCAAGACTTTGGCTGTTTTTAATGAGCCCGGCGCTGAAGGCAAAGCGCCGTTTCATCACTACAGTATGCGCCAAGCTATTGAAGAAGGCTTTATTCACGACGTGCTTGCGAACTACACCTGCTACAAACGTTACTACAAACTGATCCAGAAGGTGGAAGTTGATCCCGAAGTACCTCGCCGCAAGGCCGCCCGCGCACTTGCGCGATTCGTCGAGTTTCATGATTATGAGATTGCACAGAAGGTAGAAGTAATCGTTGAGCATTTTCGCACCCATACTCGTCACAAGATTGGTGGCCGGGCAAAGGCAATGGTGGTCACTGGCTCGCGCGAACATGCTGTGCGTTACAAGCTGGGGTTTGACAAATACATCAAAGACAAAGGTTACACTGATGTGAAGTCACTAGTTGCTTTTTCGGGAGAGATCACGCTTAAAGAGTTTGCTGACAAAAAATTCACTGAAGTGAATATGAATAGTGGAATCAAAGAATCCGAGCTGCCAGAGAAGTTCAACACCGAGGAATATCAAGTCTTGCTAGTGGCGGAGAAGTACCAGACAGGATTTGACCAGCCTCTGTTGCATAGCATGTACGTTGATAAACGCCTGTCAGGTATCCAGGCAGTGCAGACATTATCGCGCCTGAACCGAACAACGCGCGGCAAGACCGACACCTTCGTACTTGATTTTGTGAACGAGCCCGCAGATATCTATACCGCCTTCAAGCCTTATTACGAGGCGACGGATAAGGGGGATGACACCGATCCGCAGCAGCTCAACACGCTGGCATATACGCTGGGAGGCTGGAAGATTTACACCGAAGCGGAGATCAGTGCGTGGTGTGAGATCTGGTTCCGCAACAGGTTAAATCCAACTGGTGGTGAACACAAAAAATTGAACAGCATACTTGACTTGGCAATTGACCGATTTAAATTGCTCGACGAAGAAAATCAGAATTTATTTAAAGGGCAGTTGGTCAGTTTCCGTAATTTATATAGTTTTGTTTCGCAGATCATTCCTTATCAAGATTCTGATCACGAGAAACTATATACCTATGCCCGTTTTTTACTGACCAAGTTGCCCAGCTTGATTGATAGCCGTACTATTCAAATAGACGATGAAGTTGAGCTGAAATATTATCGTTTACAAAAGATCAGTGAGGGCGCGATCGATTTAAGAGTTGGTGAGGCTGAGGCTGTTTACGGGCCAACCGAAGTTGGTACTGGTCAAGCCGACGAGGAGGTGCAATTGTCAACATTAGTCGGAAAATTGAATGATCGATTTGGGACGGAATTTACTCCAGCAGATCAGTTGTTTTTTGATCAGGTGCGCGAAACAGCGGTAGCTAATAAACAATTGCAACTGGCTGTTATGGCTAATTCCATTGAAAATTTTGAACCGGTTTTTAATCAACAATTAGAGAATCTTTTTGTTGAAAGAATTGATGGTAACGAGGAAATATTTATACGCCTTATGAATGACGAGGCTTTTCGCGGCGTAGCAGCGGGGCATTTGATGAGGGCAGTTTTCCACCAAGTGAAGGCAAGACTGAATGCTTCAAGGGGTGATGACTAACTTGTTGGGTAAATTCGTGCATGTTAAAAATTTGAATTTTCGATACTAATTGAGGCCAATGCAGTGACTATTCCTGACTATCAAACATTGATGCTGCCATTATTGCGATTGGCCAGTGATTCGCAAGAACATCGGTTTCGTGATGCGGTTGAACAATTAGCTCAGGAGTTCAAGCTGACGGATGAACAGCGAGACACCATGCTACCAAGCGGAACAGGCTTGCAATTTGATAATCGGGTTGGATGGGCAAGAACTTATCTGAAGCAGGCCGCTCTTCTTGAGTCAAGAAAGCGCGGCTTCTTTAATATCACGGCGAGAGGGAAAGAACTTTTAGCTAAAAATCTTTCTCGGGTTGACAATTCTGTGCTTGAGCAATATCCCGAGTATTTGTCTTTCAAGCTGCGTCGCAGTGAAGACAAGGGCGTGCAGGATGCAAGCGGTGTTTTGCAGCCCACTTCAATTGACACTACCAAAGTGGAGCAGCTGGAAGCTACACCTGAAGAGTTATTTTCTCAGGCTTATCAGCGGCTCCGCAATAATCTTGAATCTGAATTGCTTGAGCAAGTGAAAGCTGCATCGCCTTCATTTTTTGAGAGGCTGGTTGTCGATCTGCTTGTCAGTATGGGTTATGGCGGTTCTCGTCAGGATGCGGGCCGAGCAGTTGGCAGAAGCGGTGATGAGGGGATTGATGGCATCATCAAAGAAGACAAGTTAGGTCTTGATGTTATCTACATACAGGCGAAACGCTGGGAGGGTACAGTTGGGCGCCCTGAAATCCAGAAGTTTGCCGGAGCCTTGCAAGGGCAGAGAGCTAACAAAGGCGTCTTCATCACTACTTCTAGCTTTACCAAGGAAGCGGAAGAGTATGTCCGCATTATCCCGTCGAAGATTATTTTGATTTCAGGCGAACAGTTGGCAACACTGATGGTTGATCATAACGTTGGAGTTTCGCCAGTCAGTAAGTTTGAGCTAAAACGCATAGACTCAGATTATTTTGATGGGGAAAATGTATAAACAGTTAATTTGAGAAAAGCAGCGATGAAGTCGCTGTTGTTCGAGGGATTGTTGGTCAGCCTAAGTTGTCAGTCACCTTCGAATAAGATTTCCATCTTCAAAAACCAAAAAAGCCCTTGAATAATCAAGAGCTTAATCAGTGATTGGTGCCGAGAGCCGGAATCGAACCGGCACGCCTTGCGGCGCGGGATTTTGAGTCCCGTGCGTCTACCTATTCCGCCATCTCGGCAACGCAGAACGAAATTATGACAGAGCCGTCAAAATTTTGCAAGCGGCCTGCTGCTTTTGCCGGGTTTGCTGGTTTTGTTATTTTTGTTATTCATCATGGGTTTCTGCCTGGCTGGTCGAAATTCACGTTCCTGCGCCACATGGCGGGAGTGGGGAAGCGTTTTTGGACTATGCGCAGGTAGTACCACAGGCTGAAGGCGACGATGGCGAGGCTGGTGCTGTTGGCCATCCAGAAGCCTGCTGCGCCGTGCAAAAAGGCGGGGCTGATGTTGTAGGGGGCCAGGCCGAGGATGACGCCGCCACCGAGGCCGCAGCCCCATAGGGCGAAGGCGTACAGGATGGTGGGGACGATGGCGATTTTATAGGCGCGCAGGATGAAGGCGGTGGTGACTTGTATCGCATCAAAAATCTGATATACCGAAATAAAGGTGAACAGCGGGAAGGCTGCGGCGATGATGATGGGGTTGGATGTGTAGGCGTGCAAAATCAGGTCGCGGCTGAACCAGATGGCGATGCCGATGGGCACAGCCAGCATGGCAGCGAGGATGATGCCGGCATTGCCGGTGACGCGGGCGGCCTGCATTTGTTTGGCACCTATGGCTTGCGCAACCAGGGTGCCGGTGGCGCTGGCAATCGACAGCGGCAGCATATACAGGATGGTGCCAAAGTTGGCGGTGAGCTGGTGGCCGGATACTGCGACTTCACCGAGGCGCGCGATGAACAGGGCCATGAAGGCAAAGGCGGTGACTTCGATGAGATAACTCAGGCCCATGGGTATGCCGAGGTGTAGCAGGCTGCGCAGGGCTTTCCAGTTGGGTTTGACGAAGCCTGTGCCAAACAGTGCAAACAATTCATAATATTTGACGTGTTTGAGCATGAGCCAGCCAGTGATGAGCATGAGCCAGGCATTGACGGCAGTAGCAGCCGCGCAGCCGGGGCCGCCCATGGCGGGTATGCCAAGGCCACCAAAAATGAACAGAGTATTGAGCGGGATTTTTATCGCCAGTGCTGCTAGTTGTATGGCCATGACCATCTTGGGGCGGCCCACAGCATTATTGAGTGCGCCGTAAATCCTGAAGCCCAGCGTGGCGGGCAGGGCGATGGCCAATATTTGCAGATATTGTGCAGCCTTGTCATTCAAGGTTGGCGAGGCTTGCGCGATGGAGAGCAGGCTATTTGGGAACAGCAGGATCAGGCAGCCTATGCAGGCCAGAAAGCCGCCTAGCCATACGCCTTGTTTGATTTCTTCGCCTATTTTTTTGAATTTGCGGGCACCGAATAATTGGCCAACGACAGGGGAGATGGCTTGCAAGATGCCGTTGAGGCCGACGAAGATGCTGACGTAAATCGAGATACCGATGGAGAGTGCGGCCAGGTCAGTCGCCGAGAAGCGCGAAGTCATGGCTGTGTCTATCACCCCATTACCCACCACTGCCATCTGGCCCACCATCATGGGCCATGACAGTGAGGCGATGCGCTTGATGTTGCCGCGCAGCGTGCTGGGGTGTTCGGTCTTCATTGCTGCTTGCGCTGGAACAGGGTAAACAATTCGTCGTTGTCGGCGGCGCGGTGGCCCGACCACAGGACTGTCCATTGTTCTTGCTTGTATTCTGCTGGTAGAGCGGGCTCATTTCTGGATTTCTTGCTGTTCTGTACCAGCAGGAGGTGGCAGTCGTGATCAGAGAATCCGGCAAACTGCAGCTTGCCAAAATAGGCGAATGAGGCGCGTTGCGATGGGCCTATGTGGGCTTGTATGCAGCCCATATTGGCGGGTACTTTTTGTGCCAGTTCTTTGGCCAGTGGTGCATAGCTGACCTTTTGATTGACCCATGGCAGCCCCAGGCTTTGTATCAGCAGCCAGCACAGGATCACACCACCACTGGATAAGACAACTGCACGCCACAAGACCGCAGGTTGCCTGGATATGCGCCAATATACGAGGCGGAACCAGGCTACGGTCGCTGCCAGGGCAATGATGAAGGCAAAGACGCTGAAGCTGGACTGATAGCCCGGCACCATGCTGGCTACTTTCCTGGACATGCCAGCAGGCCAGCCAGTCTGGTCTGCCAACCAGTACAGCCAGATAAAGCCCGCCGCCGCAGTAAAGACGATGACCGAGAACCAATCCACGGCGTTGATGGCGCTGCGTTTCATGGTCGGCAAACCAAAGGTGGCAAGTATTGCCAGTGCGGGCAGTATCGGTAAGAGTATGGCTTCTTCAGACTGATGATTGAAGATGCCGAGCACGGCAAAACAGATCAGAAAGCTGACTGGCAATGAGATATGCAGGGCTTTTTCTTGTTTGCGCCAGGCATAAATTGCCCAGGCTGCAAATGGCCAGGCGGGCCAGCTAAACCAGATACCATAGCGGAACAGGTAGCTGACGCTGTCTATATTGGGGAAATTGAACTGACGGTAGTTCCACAACATCCATGCCTGATAAGGCGAGCTGTCATAAGGATGCGCCAGGTTGATCGTGATGAGCCAGGTGCCTGCAATGGCAATCGCCACAGGCAGGGTGGTGTTGATCAGGTATATCAACGGCTGGCGTTGCTGGCGGTAAGCGCAGACTGCCAGCAGGCTGATCCATAGACCAGTTGGCAATACCCAGCCACGGGTTAATACCAGCAAGCCTAAGATGCCACCAATTTTTGCAGCGGTAAGCCTGGCAGGTTCGTCGAGCAGCCGTACGCACAGATACAATGTGCAGGCGATCAGGGATATCTGCAGTGCTTCTGCACTGGTTTCATGGCTGCGCAGCAGGAGTCCAAGGCAGCCAAGGTAAATCAGCAAGGCACCGTCAGCGAGGGTACGGCCAAAATCGCGTGCTTCTGGCTGGCCACCAAAGGCCAGTTTCAATGGCTGGGCTTCTGGCCTGCGGCCCAGCAGGTAAGTGGCATACCAGACCGAGAGTGAGCCTAGCAGGAAGCAGATGCCAGTACTCAGGCGGGCGGCCATGGGTTCGCCCACCAGCCAGCCAAATAATTTAATGCAGATGGCACCGAGCCAGAAAGCCAGTGGGCCTTCTTCTGGCATGGGCAGGCCGACGATGTGTGGCCACAACCAGTCAGCCAGATTGCCATGTGCCATGGTCCACATGATGCCAAAGCCAGCGGCATCGTCACCTTTCCAGGGGTCTCGGCCTATCAGGCCGGGCAGGATATACAGGAGACAGAGGGCGATGATTCCCCAGCGCGGTAGCGCAACTGTTGCGGCAGCAGGAAGTCGGACTGGCTTCATATCTGGGTGGTGGAGGGAAAGGATGCTTATTGTAGGGTAAAGCTGTAGTAAAAAAGGCAGCCTGGGCTGCCTTTTTTACTAAAAACTCTTGGGAACCACAGACTGTCTTGCGTACTCCGCAATTTTGTATTAGCAGGGCTGCCCCTGCCAATGCATGAAACCGTGCTGTGTTTCCCTTGCCGATTAGTTGGCGACAGAAGTCTTGGAACCGACTTTGCCGAACTTTTGGCGGAATTTTTCAACGCGACCGGCTGTATCCACGATTTTGTGTTTGCCAGTGTAGAAAGGATGAGATTCTGCAGAAACCTCGATCTTTACCAGTGGGTATTCTTTACCTTCAAACTCACCTTTGTCTTTGGTGCCGATAGTTGAACGTGTGATGAATTTGAAATCGCAAGATACGTCGTGGAACAGAACTTCGCGATAATTTGGGTGGATGCCGTCTTTCATGCTTGCCTCAAGATAGTGTAGGTAGCCAATAAGCACTTCGTCGGTCGCCCTGCTTCTTGACCCGATTGCATTATCACTTGCCAAAGGTTAAATAATTGTCTGGATTTTGGACGCCCAAAATGCCAAGCCGATGATTATACAATGAAAATTGGGAGTTTTGCGATGGGATGTTGTCGGAGTCGGGGGCTTATTGTAGAGAAATTTGAGGTGGATAAGGTTGGCTTGAGTGAGATTGCGTTATTTATTTAATATGTTTCTATCCTTTTTGCCACGACTTATTCTAGTGAACTGTAACAGTGAAAATCGGAGTGCCTGCCACGTGCGCGACGATCATGGCTGCGTTGCAAATACTCGCGATAGCCCCGCTATCGCTGCGTTTTGCGTCTTGCCCTGATGCGTCGGGCACATGTCCTTCACTCTCGATTTCACTGTTACAGTCCACTAGTTTGTTACGAACGCCAATGGTGCGCCAGCCCGGTAGGTTTCTGCCTGTGCAGGAGCGACGAATTTGAGGGTGGTTTCTTTGCATGAGCTTCCGGATATCTTCGATTTTTCTCAGTCTTTCTCTGTGATAGCTCTGTGTCTCTGTGTCTCTGTGTCTCTGTGTTGAGAGGTCTTGAATTTAAGGAACCATAGACTATCAGACCCATAGTCACCCCTAACTTGATAAAATCCCCATTTTTGCACCAAATCCTGAAGGAGAAACATGACGACGAGCTATCTGGGTATGAGTTCGATGTTGCATACCATTGAAGTCGCCGGGATACTGGCTTTTGCCAGTTCGGGATTTATTGAGGCGCGGCGCAAGCGTATGGATGTGGTGGGGGTGTTCACTGTGGCCTTCATCACGGCCTTTGGTGGCGGCACCCTGCGTGATCTGCTATTGGACAGGCGGCCCTTGTTCTGGGTGGAGAATCAGGAATACCCTATCCTGATCTTTGTCATGTCGATTATCGCCATCCCGTTTTTGCGGCATTTACGTAATGCCGTGACTGAAAACGCCATTGTCCTGGCCGATGCCTTAGGACTGGGTCTGTTCAGTGTAACCGGTGCATCCCTGGCGCAAGAAGCGCAGATGCCCATGTTTGTCTGCGTGATGATGGGGGTTATTACCGGGATTTTTGGTGGAGTTTTGCGCGATATTATCTGTAATGAAATACCGCTGGTGTTCCGCCGCAGCCACTTATATGCGACCTGTGCGTTTGCCGGTTGCTGGACCTACCTGATACTGAACTGGCTGGAGCTCAATGAAGGTGTAGCCCTGGGGTTTGGTGTGGGCATCTGTTTCGTACTGCGCATGATGGCAGTACGGTTTGACTGGAAATTGCCGGTCTAGCCAGGTTTTTCCTGGCCTTGCCTAGTCCTGGTTATTGACGACCAGTTGCAGGCCGCATTCTTTTTCTGCTGGTCTGGCTTTTTTCAGGGGCGGGCGGGCGACCAGGCCTGCCAGGAACATGTCTATCATGTCTTCTGCGTGCAGCATCAGGCAATAGGCGGATGAGTCTTCCAGCCATTCATGGACTATGCCTATGACATAGGCGTGGATGGCCTGCATGGCGATCCAGGTGTCGGTGTCAGGATGCAGTTGCCCCTGATTAACCGCCTGCTGGACCATGGCCTGCACTTTGGACAGGCATTCAACCCGTTTTTCACTTTCGACGCTGAAGAAGATCAGATCGCTGTTCTTTTCACAGCGATGAAAAATGATGTCAAACACATTTTGCTGGCGAGGGTTGCCAGTCACCAGATTGAGGAAGTGAACGTTGAGTTGCCTGATACCGGCAAGCGGGTCTTTTTGTGGTGTGGAAACAATCTCGTTGAGCAAAGCTTCCATGGGCAGGAAGGCGCGGTCACACATGGCCTGGAACAGGGCGTTCTTGTCCTTGAAGTGCCAGTAGATGGCGCCGCGCGTCATGCCTGCTGCGCTGGCAACATCATTGAGTGTGGTACTGGTGACACCTTTTTCGGCGAACACTTTTTCTGCCGCGTCTAGCAGAGTATTATAAGTTTCCTGTGCTTCTTCTTTCGTCTTCCTGACCATTTTGTTTCCTTTGTGTACGCGGCAAATTTTTATCGCGACGTACAAATTTTTTTGCTGTCTCTTCGTTATTGTATGTGATCACTGCAGGGTGAAAAGCGCTGAAAGCCTGAGGCTCGCTACTAATCACACTGCGTGATTAAGACATGTATTCCGGTTATACCGTTTTTATGTTTTTAAAACCTGCATTGTTACGCATTGATACTGCTCTACATTTAAAAAAACGACCTGTCACAGATCAAATTTGTTGCCTCGCAGCAGAAATTTATTGTCTGCTTTATACTTGTTTACTTGCCTGTCTTGCTAGCCTCTATCAGCCCTCGGGATCGGGATGTCATGAGGCTTTCATCAGGCTGCTTTATAAAGCATTTAAATACCGCGCTTGTCATTCATGCTGCTAATGACCGCAAACAATTCTTGTTAATTTGACCATGGCTCACGAAGAGCCATATAAATATAGCCCAAGAGAAACTGCACCCTTAGGCGCTGGTTTTTCATAGGTAAGCATCAATTCAGATCTCACCCAAATCCCTGTTTTACCGTAGGGCTGTTTAAAAACTTTATTTACAAACATTCGTGAATGTATATAATAGCACACCGCCTTTCCTTTTAGAAGAAAGAATCTCCTATGCGCTCCCCTGCAAAACCAATAATAAATGTATTTAAGCTAACTTCAGTGACTAGTCATATGACGCAGGCTTTGCCTGCTTTGCGTATTGCTGCTATCAGCCTGCCTTTACTGGTGCTGGCTGCCTGTGGCGATAAAGGGGCTGCCAATGCTGCGGGCCCAGGCAAGATGCCTCCACCAGAAGTGAATGTCGTTACCGTACAGCCACGTAACCTGGGTATGGACTTTGAATATGCGGCGCAAACCGCAGGTTCACGCGAAACTGAAGTGCGGGCCCGTGTTGCCGGTATTTTGGAAAACCGCCTGTATGAAGAAGGTTCCCGTGTTAAAGCCGGCACAGTCCTGTTCCAGATCGACCAGGGTGCTTACCGCACGCAACTGGCCTCTGCTGAAGCGTCCGCTGGGGTGGCAGAAGCCAAACTGAACCAGGCCAAACGCGAATTTGCCCGTCTGACACCACTGGCAGCAGAAAAAGCCATCAGCCAGAAAGAATTTGATGACGCCAAGTCTGCGCTGGAAACAGCAGAAGCCAGCTACAAGCAAGTGCAGGCTCAGGTGAATGAAGCCAAACTCAACCTGGGTTATACCCGTGTTGTAGCACCGATTGATGGTGTGACTGGCGTTGCTGCCAAATCAAACGGTAGCCTGGTGACAGCAGCAGATAGTTTGCTGACCACCATCGTGCAAACTGATCCTGTGTATGTCAACTTCAGCGTACCGGAAGCCGATTACCTGAAACTGAGCAAGGACGTAGGCGCAGGCAAGATCGCGTTGCCTGGCAAGAAAACCAATAACGGTAGTCTGGCGTTCGATGTGCAACTGAAACTGGCGGATGGCAGTACAGCCCCGGTCACCGGCAAGATGAACTTTGTCAGCGAAAAAGTAAACCCGGCTACCGGCGGTTTTGATGCCCGTGCCCAGGTGCCTAATCCTGATGGCACATTGCGCCCTGGCCAGTTTGTACGCGTGATACTCAGCGGTGCTACCCGTAGTGCTGCCATTGCGATACCTCAGCGTGCTGTGATTGACAGCCCTATGGGCAAGATCGTATTTACGGTGTCGCCAGATAACAAGCTGGTGCCAAAGCCGGTTGAGCTGGATGGCTGGTCCCATGGTGAATGGATAGTGACCAAGGGTTTGCAAGGTGGTGACCGCGTATTGGTGGATGGTTTCATCAAGGCGCATGATCCTGGCATGACGGTAACGCCAATCGCGATTACAGCCAATGCTGCAGCCCAGGCTGCACCAGCGGGTGCACCACCAGGTGCTCCTGCTGCAGGTGGCAAACCACCTGCCGCCAGTGCATCCGCTTCAGCACCTGCAGCATCTGCCGCATCTGCAACACCGGCTGCCAGCGCAGGGGAAAAACACTAAGCCCGTATCTTCAAGCCAAAGTATCAAGCTGAAAATCCGCTGCATAACAAAGCTAAGGCTACAAGGAATAATTCATGTTCTCAAAATTTTTCATTAACCGGCCGATCTTCGCGACAGTTTTATCGCTGATCATCGTGCTGGCCGGTCTGGCCGCCTTGCGCGTCCTGCCGATTTCGCGCTACCCGGAGATTTCTCCGCCGGTAGTGAATGTGACTGCGGTCTATCCAGGCGCGTCTGCCGAGGTGGTTGAACGTACCGTCGCTGGCCCTATCGAAGAGCAGATCAACGGCGTGGAACACATGCTGTATATGGATTCTGTATCTTCTGCTGACGGTCGTGTGTCGATCAACGTCACATTTGAAGTCGGTACCGATCTGGATATCGCTGCAGTTAACGTCAACAACCGCGTGCGTCAGGCTGATGCCAAGCTGCCGCAAGAAGTACGCCGCCAGGGTGTGACAGTGTCCAAGAGTTCGTCCAACTTTCTGGTCGTAGCTGCCTTGTTCTCACCTGATAACCGTTACGATGCGCTGTATCTGTCCAACTATGCAACGCAAAATGTGCTGGATGCATTGAAGCGTGTGCCTGGTACCACCAATATCCAGATTTTCGGTGCCAAGGATTATGCGATGCGTATCTGGATGCGTCCTGACCGCATGGCACAACTGGGTGTGACGGTTGCCGATATATCGAACGCGATTACTGAGCAAAATGCCCAGTATGCAGCAGGTAAAGTAGGTGCCCCACCAAACAATACCGAAGAACTGACGATGACAGTGACGGCCAAAGGCCGCTTGCTGGAACCGTCTGAGTTTGCCAATATCATCGTCAAGTCGGCCAAGGGTGGTTCTGCCATCCGTATCAGTGATGTCGCACGTGTCGAGCTGGGTTCCAAGGATTACAACCTGTATGGTCGCGTCAATGGTCACCCATCTGCGAATATCGGTGTGTTCTTGCAGACCGGCGCGAATGCGCTGGAAACGCGCAAAGCAGTAGAACAAACCATGAAAGACCTGAAAGCCAAGTTCCCTGAAGGCATGGAATATGCCACGCCGTATGACACCACACCTTTCGTGACGGAATCCATCGCTGAAGTGTTGAAAACCCTGGCAGAAGCCATGGTGCTGGTGTTCATCGTGGTGTATCTGTTCCTGCAAAGCTGGCGCGCAACCATCATCCCTACATTGGCTGTGCCGGTATCGCTGATTGGTACCATGGCTGGTCTGCATTTGCTGGGTTACAGCATCAATACGCTGACCTTGTTCGGTATGGTGCTGGCGATTGGTATTGTGGTCGATGATGCGATCGTGGTGCTGGAAAACGTTGAGCGTCTGATCAATGAAGAAGGCATGACACCAAAAGATGCAGCGATTGAGGCCATGCATGAAGTGACTGGCCCGGTTATCGCGATTGTGCTGGTGCTGGTAGCGGCTTTCGGCCCTATCGCCTTCCTCGGTGGTCTGGCGGGTGAATTGTATCGTCAGTTCTCGGTCACGATTTCTATCGCTGTGGTCTTGTCCGGTATCGTTGCCTTGACATTGACACCAGCTTTGTGCGCGATCCTGCTCAAGCCAGGTTCAGAAAATCATAACCGTTTCTTCACCTGGTTTAATGCTGCCTTTCTGCGTTTGACCAAGCGTTACACCAATGGCGTGACCTTCTTCATGAAGCGTGCTGTTCTGGGTATCGCACTGGTGCTGGGTATGGTGGCATTGACTGGTTTGTTGTGGAAAAACGTACCTGGTGGTTTGGTGCCGGATGAAGATCAGGGTTATTTCATTGGTGCGGCGATCATGCCGGACGGTGCTTCGCTGGATCGTACTGATGCGATGGTGCGTCAGGTTGAATCTATCATGAAAACCAACAAGAACATCGATACTACCTTTGCGCTGGTTGGTCTGGATTTCCTGGGCGGTGGCGGCTTGAAATCTTCTGCTGCAACCATGTTCTTCCCGTTGAAGCCTTGGGAAGAACGTAACCAGTCTGCACAGCAGATGGTGGGTGAAAGCTATATGAAAACTGGCCGTATCAAGGAAGGTTTGCCTTTGTTCTTTGCCCCGCCTGCGATTCAAGGTCTGGGTCAGACCGGTGGTTTTGAGTTCTATCTGCAAAATGCCGGTGAAGGCGGTGTCAAACGCCTGGCACAACTGTTGCCATTGCTGATTGCCGAAGCCAACAAACAGCCAGAACTGGCTGGCGTTAAAACTTTGTGGCAAGCCAATTCACCACAGTTGTATGTCGACGTGGATAATGAAAAAGCACGCTCCATGGGTGTGGCCTTGTCTGATGTGTATAACACCCTGGCCGCAACCATGGGTAGTTACTACGTCAATGACTTCAACAAGAATGGCCGTATCTACACCGTACAGTTACAGGCCGAAGGCCAGTACCGCGCCAAGCCAGATGACATAGGCAGCATGTATGTGCGTTCTGCCACTGGTCAGATGATACCTGTGCGCGCTTTCACGACCATCAAGTTCATCACCGGTCCTGATTCTGTACAGCGCTTCAATGCCCTGCCTGCGATTAAATTGCTGGGTGATGCCAAACCAGGCTACAGCTCCGGCCAGGCAATTGCAGCGATGGAAAGAGCAGCGAAGAATGTCTTGCCAGCTGACGTAGTCTATGACTGGGGTGGTGCTTCCTTCCAGGAAAAACGCAGCAGCAATGCGGCTGGTCTGGCATTGGGCGCTGGCGTGCTGATGATTTTCCTGATCCTGGCTGCACAGTATGAGAAATGGTCTCTGCCATTCTCGGTCTTGCTGGCCATGCCTTTCGGTATCTTCGGTGCCTTGCTGGCGGTGTATCTGCGTCACTTTAATAATGACGTGTACTTCCAGATTGGTCTGGTGACGCTGTTGGGGCTGTCGGCGAAAAATGCGATTCTGATTGTGGAATTCGCGGTCATGAAAGTGCATGAGGGATATGCACCGGTGGCTGCGGCGCTGGAAGCGGCACGCTTGCGCTTCCGTCCTATTCTGATGACTTCGCTGGCGTTTATTTTGGGTGTGGTACCACTGGCTTTCTCGCACGGCGCTGGTGCTGCTGCGCGTCAATCCCTGGGTACTGGTGTATTGGGCGGTATGTTGGCAGCGACTTTCCTGGCGATCTTCTTCGTGCCTTTGTTCTTCAAGCTGATCAATGACAGACGCTTGAAAACCACTGAGCAGGATTTTGAGCACCCTGTCCATATTTTGCACAATGCGCCTCAAGCAGATGTGAAGGAATAATAATGTCTGGAACAAAATTCATATTAACGACACTGGTTGCCAGCATGATGCTGGCAGGCTGTGCCTCGGTAGGGCCTGACTACCAGCGCCCGGCGCTGGAAACTCCGGCCAGCCCCGGTGTGGTGGTCACGCAAAATAAACTGGCAGCAGTTGATTATGCAGCCTGGTGGAAAAGCTTCCAGGACCCAGTACTTGACGGTCTGCTCGATGAAGCGGCCAAAAATAACCAGGACTTGCTGCTGGCCGCAGCGCGTATAGAAGAAGCACGTGCAGTTGCTGTCGGTGCCAATTCGAACCGCTATCCCAGTGTGGATGCTAACCTCGGCGCAACCCGTACCCGCACGAGTGAAAATGCCGGTAAGCTGGGTGCCGGTGCCAGCCCGTACAGCAAAGACTTTCAACTGAGCCTGACAGCTTCGTATGAAGTCGATTTCTGGGGCAAGCTGGCGCGTGCCGATGAGGCAGCCCGTGCGCGTTTGCTGGCGCAGGAAGCCAATCGTGGCCTGGTGCAAAGCAGCCTGTATGCGAATGTGGCGCAGACTTATTTCAGCCTGCGCGCAGCCGATGCACAACTGGCCCTGGCTGATTCGACCTTGAAGACTCGCCAGGAAAACCTGCGTTTGCAACAGCGCCGTTTCAAGGCAGGTGCAACCAGCGAACTTGATTTGCATGTAGCTGAATCTGAAGCAGCCGCATCGGACATCAGTTATGCTCAAGCCAAGCAAGCCTTGTCAAACATAGAATCGACACTGGCTGTTTTGCTGGGCCGTTCTGCCAGTGCGATTGCGCAGCCTGTGATTGCACGTGGTAATGAAATAGACAGCCTGCATCAGCAATTGACGATGCCTGCAGACTTGCCATCTGATTTGCTGAACCGCCGTCCGGATATCCTGTCGGCAGAGCAGGCGCTGGTCGCTGCCAATGCAGATATCGGTCAGGCCAAGTCACAATATTTCCCTAGTGTTAAATTGACGACGACTGCTGGTTATGAATCCAGGATATTCCAGGACTTGATCAATCCGGCATCGCTGTTATGGAGTCTGGGTAGCAGTCTGGCGCAACCTATCTTCCGTGCCGGTGCAATTGGTGCGGTAGTACAAGGCGCGGAAGCCCGCAAGAACCAGGCCCTGGCTCAATATGTGCAGGCAGTGCAGGGCGCTTTCCGTGATGTGCATGATGCGCTGAATAATACGGCGGCTAATGAGCAGGTCAACCTGGCTTCCGAGCGCAGGGTGGTCGCATTGAAAGATTCATTGCGCCTGGCGGATTTGCGCTACAAGAATGGCTATAGCAGCTATCTGGAAGTCTTGAACGCACAACGCGACCTGTACCAGGCACAGTCCAGCCTGATCGACAGCAAGCGTGCGCAATTGTCTGCCGTGGTCAGTATCTACAAGGCGGTGGGCGGAGGCTGGAGCAAGCCTGAGGTTTTGGCCAGCAAGTAAGTGATAATGTAATAAAGTAAAAAAAGTAAAGCAGCGGGCCAGTCTCAAAACTGGCCCGTTTCTTTTTGGGTTTGCGATTCTTCAAGGCGTTACATTTTGCTACTTACGCTTGTTACTCTCACTTACAGCTTGGCTGTCATCGGCACTTTCTGATGAGTCGTTATAGGCATGTGACTAGCACAAGTAACTTATAACCCCAGATAAGGATTGCATCATGAAAACAAAATTTATCCCCTTGTTATTGGCTGGTTTGCTGACAGGTTCTGTATTCGCACAAAGCGTCAGCGGCGATGTACAGCGCAATGTGAACCAGCAAGCACGTATAGAAGAAGGCTTGAAAACCGGGCAGTTGACGACCAAGGAAGCTGGCAAACTGGAGCGTGAGGAAGCGGCTGTCGCACGTGAAGAGCATAAGGCATTGAAAGATGGCAAACTGAACCAGCAGGAAAAAAACAAGCTGGCCAGAATGCAGGACAAGGCCAGCGCCGATATTTATGTGGAGAAGCATGATGCCCAGGTTGGCAACCCCAAATCAGTATCCAGCAAACGCATGCAGGCTGATGTGCAAAGAAATGTGAACCAGCAACAACGGGTTGAAAATGGCATCAAGTCTGGCGAACTGACCAATCATGAAGTGGCAAAGCTGGAGAAAGGTCAGGCAAGAGTCGATCACAAAGAAGCCCTTGCTGCAAAAAATGGTCATGTCGGCGCGGCTGAACAGCGCAACATACAGCATGCTGAAAACCATCAATCGAAAAAAATCCACAAGGAAAAAACGGATGATCAGGTTCGTGGCTGATCTGCGCGCTTGTTAATGCAAAAGCCGGGCTCCTGACTCCTGTTAGTGGCCCGGCTTTTTTCCTTGATCTCAATTGCTGATTTGTATCAGCTCAATCTGATTAATTTAAGGCGCCGCAGCGGCAGTGCCAGCATCCAGGCCTTTGAGTGCGAGTTTTATCTTCTGCAAGAATTCATCATCAACTGACCCCAAGGTGCCGCTACGGGCGAGTATGCGGCCATTTTTATCCAGCAAAATCAGAGCGCTGGTATGGTTGAATTCACCGCTGTCCATTTGCCGGTATTGAATATTTAATACCGCAGCCAGTTGTCTCACGGATTTTTCACTGGTGCGTGCAAGCACCCAGTGCTGCGTATCCAGTTCCCTGGCTTTGGCGATGGATTGCAAAGTGGCGACCTTGTCCCTGGCCGGATCGAGGGTCACCAGCAGGACGGATAAATGAGATTTCTCTTTTTCATCCAGCTTTTTTTCCAGCATGCGTATGGTGTCTATCAGCATGGGGCAAACATATTCACATGAGTTGTAGAACATGCTGGTAATCACGATATTGCCGGCCTGGTCTGCCAGTTTGAAGTTTTGGGCTTGCTGATTTTCCAGGCTGATCGGTAAACGGTAAACAGAGTCACCTGGTATTGACTGTATTTTGGGCTGTACTTTTGTTGTTGCTACTGCTTCGCTGCTACCTGCATGTGCATGCAGTGCAAGCAGTAGAAAAGAGGCCGCAATGGCCTTCCATGTGTTCAAAGCTGATGTCATTTTTTTTCTTCCTTGAGGTCGCGCGCACAGCGGAAACCCAGATTGTCGGTCGTGCTTGCACCGGTCAGCGATGACAGCAGGGCTACCCGCATCAGGATCGCGTAGTTTTCCTTGTTTTGCAGGCTTATGGCACCGGCACCGCAGAATTTCAGTTTGTCCGGATCACCCTGGGTACGGCTGTCAGCGCTGATCAGCAGGGCATTAAAGTCACTGACCCATTCCCATATCAGGCCATGCATATCCCGGACACCATAATAATTTGGCGCATGGCTCATGTTGGTTGACGACTGGGCTGGTGATTCTGAATACCATGAGAGTATGCGCGCACGCCAGGCCGGGTCACTGCGGGCATCGGCATGTTGCTCATCTGCCGCTGCCACGAGCTCCCATTCATACCAGCTGGGCAGGCGCGCGTCTTCCGATTCACAGTAAGCCTGGGCTGCATGCCAGCTGACGCTGGTAATTGCCTGCGTCAATTTCTTTTCATTCCCCACATCACTTGCCGATGCCCACGCATGCAAATAGCTGGCATCTGCAAAGATAGAGGCGATCTGATCCCGCTGCCATTCAGGATGGATGTGCAGGAATTGCTGGTATTCCCCCGTTGTTACCGGGCTGGTGCGCATGGCAAAGGATGGGACCCTGGCCATGTCCTTTACATTGGGCCCAGACAATACACTGGCGAACTGCTTGCCAGGAATGGCAACATATTCAGCGGCACAGATAATCGCAGGAGCCAGCAAGAAGACCGTCCCCAGCAAAGCCTGCCCTAACTTTGATTTGCTGCCACGCCTGTTACAGTTCGCCATATATTGATCTATTTATTGATCTATTTATTGATCTATTGACCGATGGATCGTTCAGTTGATGAGTTTCAATGTGCCGCTGCTTTGGCAGGCACAGCCCTGGCACGCTCGGCCTTGACTTCACTGGTCAGTATGCGTCCGCCCTTGTTGCCCCAGCTATTCAGGACATAAGTCAGGATATTGGCGACTTCGTCATCATTCAACTGGTTCATGGCAGGCATGACGGAATCAAAATCTTTGCCATTGACACTGACTTTGCCACTTAAACCACGCAGCAGTACGCCTATTGATCTTTGTGGGTCAGTATTGAGGTAGTCAGACTGTGCCAATGGCGGGAATACGCCGGGCAAGCCCGCGCCATTTGCCTGATGGCAGACTGAGCAGGTGCCCGCAAACAATTGTCCGCCTGCATTAACCTGGTCCTGCACTGTCAGTGTGCCACTCTCTGCTGCCTTGGCTGCTGTGCTGACCGCAGACAGATTCGCTTGTGCACGGTCACCCAGATAAACTGAATCGAGTTCTTTGCCTGAGTAGATATCCTTCTTCTCTGCGCCATCGACTTTCATGATGGCCAGTGCACCTTTATTGAATGCGCGGAAAATTGAGTGATCGACCAGTACATAGCTGCCAGGCACCTTGGTCTCGTATTCAACCACTGCTGCACCGCCAGCCGGGATGAGCGTAGTTTGTACATTTTTCTGGAAATTGCTGCCACCTTCAAAACGTACCTTATCAAAGATGGCTCCAATTACGTGGAAGCTGGATACCAGGTTGGGGCCGCCGTTACCGACGAACAGGCGAATTTTCTCATCTGTTTTGGCAGTCAGGGCTTTGTCACCCGTCAGGGCACCTTCGGCGCCGTTGAACAGGACATAGGTTGGTTTTTCATCGATGGCTTTTTCCATGTCGAAAGGCTGGTAACCTTTTTCACGGTATTTGCCGGTGGTGTAGAAATCACCTTGCATGACATAGTATTCACGATCTACGGGTGGCAGGCCTTGTGGTGGTTCAACCAGGATCAGGCCATACATGCCGTTGGCAACATGCATGCCCACAGGCGCAGTCGCGCAGTGATAGACATAGATACCTTCATTGAGTGCCTTGAAGGTGAATTGTGATTCATGGCCAGGTGCAGTGAAGCTGGAAGATGCGCCACCGCCAGGGCCAGTTACGCCATGCAAGTCAATATTGTGTGGCATCTTGCTGCTGGGGTGATTCTTGAGATGGAATTCAACCGTATCACCCTGACGCACACGAATGAAACTTCCTGGCACGGTGCCGCCGAAGGTCCAGAACATGTATTTCACACCTTCAGAGATAGCCATTTCCTTTTCCACGACTTCCAGCTCGACAATGACTTTTGCCGGATGGTTGCGTTTTATTGGTGGAGGAACAAAGGGTGGGCTGGTCAGTACTGCACGTATGACTGGCCCCTGGGGAGGGCCAAAATCACCAGTGCCTTTGTTGCTTTTACTGTCTTTACTCTCCGCCGCATGCGCTGACAAAGTCAGGAACAGCGAGACGAACAAGATGCGTGCAAGCAGGGATGCAAAAAATCCTCTGAAAATGTTTTTCATGTGAACACCTTTTGTATGTGTAGGCTATAAACCCGAGGGAAATTACTTTGCTGTTCACAATACTGGTGTCTTTCTCAAAAATCCTTGATATGAAATAAGAAGCTGAAAACTTTTAAGGGCAGGACATGGTTTTCAGTGCACAGTGCCTGATAACAACAGATTGATTGAACTGGCGTATGTCATGTCCGCTTTATTTTCTTGTCCGCAAAAAGCTGTATTTTGCCAAGGCTGTTTTTTTGCGCGATCAGGTCGGCCAGTGTCACTGCATCAAGCACTGATAGATAGGAGTCTGTAGCCCGGCTCAGTACGCCTTTTAAAATGCAGGCACCTGAGTAGGAGCAGGTATTGCTGTGACGGTCAAAGCACTCTGCCATATCGAAATCAGATTCAGCGTTGCGTACCACGTCACCTATATTAATCTTTTCTGGTGGCAGATTCAGTTTCAGGCCGCCATTGCGGCCACGTATGGTTTCTACCATGTTCGACATTCCCAGTTGATGGACAACCTTGGTCAGGTGGCTTTTCGAGATGCTGTGCAACTCGGCGATCTCCTGTATGGTCACCAGCCTGTCCTCATGTTGTGCCAGGTACATCAGGGTGCGCAAGGTGTAGTCGGTGAATGCGGTCAATCTCATCATGGTTCCTAAGTGCTGTGCATGCAATGGGAGGTATGAGCACTCCGCATTGGCTCGTTAAGATGCATATAGTATAGATGTTTATAAGCCTGGTCTTACAAATCTCGGAAAATTGATCTTCATCAAGGGTTTTGCATTAAACATTCATTTGTTTTGTATCTTTAAATACATGCATATAAAATGAATCTTTAATGAAGCAAGTCTGTTTGTGCTGCCATGCTGCCATAGCTCGGGCGCCAAAACAGGTTTTGTATCAGGAAACTTTTTCAATTTACCAATAAGGAATCACGCCATGCATGCCACGCGTAAACTCTGGACTTGGCTCGCTGTCATCTGTGTTCTGTCATTTACCGTCCTTGGCTGGGTGGGCACAGAAATTTACCTGACTGCGCCGCCTATTCCCAAACAAGTCGTCAGTGTTGACGGCACTGTCTTATTTTCTGAGGGGCAGGTAGGGCGCGGCCAGGAAGCCTGGCTATCTGCGGGTGGGCAGCAGCTTGGCACGGTATGGGGCCATGGCAGTTATGTCGCACCTGACTGGTCTGCTGACTGGTTGCACCGTGAATCACTGGCCCTGCTCGATATCTGGGCGCAAAAAGAGGCGCAGACATCTTATGAGCAACTTAGTCCGGGCCGCCAGGCCGAGTTGAAGGCTCGCCTCAAAGAAGAAATGCGGCGCAATACCCACGATGCCTCTGGCAATGTGATTACTGTGAGTGCAGACCGTGCCAAGGCTATACAAAGCGTGGCGCAGCATTATATGGCCTTGTTTGGCAATGATCCTTCATTGGAAAACTTGCGTGAGCAATATGCGATGAACCGAGGCAGCCTGCCAGAAATCAAGGACTTGCAAGCCTTGCCTGCATTCTTTTTCTGGTCGGCCTGGGCCGCCGCCACAGACAGACCGGGCGCGGCTGACCTCAGCTATACCAGCAACTGGCCGCATGAACCCCTGGTCAATAATACGCCGACTGCAGGTGCAGGCATCTGGTCCATCGCCAGTGTCATACTGATGATCGCGGCGATTGCGGGGATGATTTTTTATCACTCCATCAGCAAGGAAGAGAGTGATCCCGTACCTCCCAAGGCTGATCCCTTGTTTGACCTGAAGCCTACTCCTTCCATGCGGGCAACCAGGAAATATTTCTATGTCGTCATAGGCTTGATACTGGCGCAGGTTGGCATGGGCGTGATTACTGCCCATTATGCAGTCGAAGGCCACAGCTTCTTTGGTTTTCCGCTGGCTGACATATTGCCGTTCACTGTCAGCCGCACCATACATACGCAATTTGCCGTCCTGTGGATAGCCACAGCCTGGCTGGCGACGGGCCTGTATATTGCGCCTGCCATTTCTGGCCATGAGCCTAAATTCCAGAAGCTTGGCGTCAATGTGTTGTTCTATGCCTTGCTGTTTATCGTGGTCGGCTCCACCGCATTTGGCTGGCTGGGCAGCCTGCAGCACAAAGGCAATGAATTCAGTTTCTGGATAGGCAATCAGGGACTGGAATTCACCAGCATGGGCCGGGTCTGGCAAATACTCCTGTTCGTCGGCCTGTTGTTCTGGGTGACCTTGCTGGGACGCGGCTTGATGCCTGCACTGAAAAAACCATCCGAGAGCCGTGGTCTGATTGCCATGGTATTCCTGGCTGCCATGTGCATAGGCGGTTTCTATGCCACTTCACTGACCTGGGGTCCACATACCCATTACTCCATGATTGAATACTGGCGCTGGTGGCTGGTGCATCTGTGGGTAGAAGGCTTCTTTGAGGTGTTCGCTACCGCAGTGATTGCCCTGCTGTTCACCCGCCTGGGCCTGATCCGTGCAGCAACGGCGAATAGTGCAATTATCCTGGAAACCATCGTCTTCCTGTTTGGTGGCATCCTGGGGACTTTGCATCACCTGTATTTCACCGGCACCCCCACTTTTGTCATTGCCATTGGTGCCATGTTCTCTGCGCTTGAAGTTGTGCCGCTGGCCATGATAGGTGTTGAGGCTTTCCGTAACTACCAGCGCTCAAAAGCGGCAGCCTGGGTGCAGGCCTATAAGTGGTCGATACTGTGCTTTATTGCTGTTGGTTTCTGGAACACTGTTGGCGCGGGTTTGCTGGGCTTTTCCATCAACACCCCTATTGCCCTGTACTACATGCAAGGCTTGAATATGACAGCTGCGCACGGCCATGCTGCCTTGTTTGGCGTGTATGGCATGCTGGGTATAGGTTTGCTGCTGTTCTGCCTGAGAGGCTTGTCTGAGCGCGCGCTGTGGTCCGATAAATTGTTGCAGGCAATGTTCTGGCTGCTCAATATAGGACTGGCAATGATGGTGTTCATGTCGTTGGTACCTGCCGGGATTTACCAGGCCATGGCAAGCATCAGCAAGGGCATGTGGTATGCACGTTCACCCGAGGTCATCCATTCACACTTTATGGAAACCCTGGTCTGGTTGCGGGTTCCTGGTGACGTCGTGTTCTCTGTTGGTGTCGTCTGCCTGGCTATATTTGCCTTGCGCCTGCTGATAGGCCAAAAGCGCACGCAGGCAAGTGCGCTTGATATGACTTATACCAAGGCTTCCGGCAAGCTTTAGTTATTTATTCAGGGGAGGGTAGAAATTACTCTCCCTGTGTTTTCTGCTTATTTTCATCTATATTAAAAGGAGTTTCATCATGGCTCATGATTGTTCTATTCCCGTTTTGGCCGATGGCGTATATGAATTCGATGCGCGTGGCGTTGCCAAACGTTTTCGCCATGCCGCAATCTTTGGCGCCTTGTCAGCATTAAGGCCGGGAGAAACCATGCGTTTTTGCAATGACCATAATCCCTTGCCCTTGCTTGCTCAGATCGCACAACACTTTGGTACGGGTATAAAAGTGGCCTATGTTTCGCAAGAGCCTGGTGAAATCATTATTGATTTTCATGTGGCGACATAATTCTGTGCTGCTCATGGCGTCAAATCTGATTGCACTAAAGGAGAGATAACATGGCCATGCCACATTTGCGCTCAGGAGAAATGGCTAATTTGTTGTTGCCCGAGGCGCAATTACTGACAGTGCCAGCGCACGCCTTGTTTAAAGACGAGCATCTGGAAGTCATACGCATGCATCTGGCGCAGGGCAGGAGCCTGCCTTCACATCATGTTCAGGGGCCTATCACCATACAATGCCTGAGTGGTGAGGTACAAATCGAGCTACAGGCTGGACCCAGGATCATGCATGCAGGCGATCTGCTGTATCTGGAGGCTGGTTTGCCGCATGCTGTAACGGCGCTCAGCGATACTTCATTTTTGGTGACGATAGTATTGTTGAAAGTCGCAAGCTAGCAAATCAATGAGCAAAAAAAAGCCGTCACAAAAGTGACGGCTTTTTAGCCTGAAAACAGGAGGGGGATTAACCGCCCCTGCGCATCATTTCAAAAAACTCTGCGTTGTTTTTCGTGGCTTTCATCTTGTCGAGGATGAACTCCATCGCTTCGATTTCGTCCATGCTATACAGCAACTTGCGCAAGATCCAGATCTTTTGCAACTGATCCGGTTTGATCAGCAATTCTTCACGACGGGTGCCGGATTTGTTCAGGTTGATGGCTGGATAGACACGTTTTTCGGCAAGGCGGCGTTCCAGATGGACTTCCATATTGCCCGTGCCTTTGAACTCTTCATAGATCACATCATCCATACGGCTGCCGGTTTCGATCAGGGCTGTCGCGATGATAGTCAGTGAGCCGCCTTCTTCTACATTACGTGCTGCACCGAAGAAGCGTTTTGGGCGTTGCAGGGCATTGGCGTCCACACCACCAGTCAATACCTTGCCGGATGCAGGGATGACGGTGTTGTAAGCACGTGCCAGACGGGTGATGGAATCCAGCAGGATGACCACGTCTTTTTTCATTTCAACCAGGCGTTTGGCTTTTTCCAGCACCATTTCAGCAACTTGGACGTGACGGGTGGCTGGTTCATCGAAAGTCGATGCGACCACTTCACCGCGTACTGAACGCTGCATCTCGGTTACTTCTTCAGGACGTTCGTCGATCAGCAAAACGATCAAAGTAACGTCAGGGTGATTGGTGGTAATCGCGTGTGCCACGTGTTGCAGCATGACGGACTTACCGGATTTTGGTGACGCTACCAGCAAACCACGTTGACCACGGCCTATAGGGGCGATCATGTCGATGATGCGGCCGGTGGTATTTTCTTCGCCGCGCATCTCGCGTTCCAAGGTCAATACCTTGTTCGGGTGCAGCGGTGTCAGGTTTTCAAACAGGATGCGGTGCTTGGAGGCTTCTGGCGATTCGCCATTGACCTTGTCCACCTTCACCAATGCAAAATAGCGTTCACCGTCTTTGGGTGTGCGCACTTCACCTTCGATAGAGTCGCCAGTATGCAGATTGAAACGGCGGATTTGCGAAGGAGAGATATAGATATCGTCAGTCGAGGCCATGTAGCTGGCATCTGGCGAGCGCAGGAAGCCAAAGCCGTCGGGCAATACTTCTAGGGCGCCATCGCCAAAAATTTGTTCGCCTGCTTTTGCACGTTTTTTGAGGATCGCGAACATCAATTCCTGCTTGCGCATACGCGCTGCGTTATCGATATCGAGTCCTATGGCCATTTCCAATAATGCGGATACGTGTAAGGCCTTTAATTCAGATAGATGCATGGTGAGTGTCCCGGGATGGGATTATGGGGTGGGGGAGTGAACGGAGGAACTACGGATTAAACAGGATAGAAAGAATTTCTGTCTCGGTTTTCGTTTTATTTAATTTTACTTAAAATTGGGCTGAATCAGCATGCCTTGAATGATGGCTATCAACTAACCGGCAAACAAGGCAGCTTGTCTCTGTTTTAAAGCTGCAAACAAGCTTGTTATTTGCAACTTTAAAGTTTCAGACCGCAATAATACCTTAAATATTACTGTCAATGAAAGAGATTAATTGGCCTTTTGCCAATGCACCTACTTTTTGTGCGGCAGCACTACCATTTTTGAACAGGATCAGGGTAGGGATACCACGGATGCCGAACTTGGCAGGAACTGCCTGGTTTGCATCGACGTCCATCTTGGCAACGACGATCTTGCCATTATATTCTTTGGCAACTTCTTCCAGTATGGGGGCAATCATTTTGCAAGGGCCACACCATTCAGCCCAAAAATCGACCAATACTGGTACGTCAGATTTCAATACGTCTGCTTCGAATGAAGCATCGCTTACATATTTGATGTTTTCGCTCATGGAATCCTCAACGAGAGGGGAAAAATTAAGGGGTAACAGCGCCACTGAATGTCGGTATTTTGGGACAGCGCCGCATTCTGGTTTGAATCTGGGGGTGATAGTCACGAATTCAATGGTGTTGAACAGTGCAGCACCGTGACTAAAACAAAATGAGTCAGGCGTGGTCAGCTATGCAGTAGATAATAACCTATTTTTTAGAAAAGTGTGATGCCTGCCTCCAAAATGCCGGAGCCGTCGCATAGTATACTTGCTCTACAGGCAAAACCACTAATCCTTGATGCTACATAATCCCCAACTGATACCTGCTGGCCCACTCTTCTGGCAACAGACTGCCCAGGCTTTTTTGCGCGCCGCCAGGGAGCAGGGCTGGGGGCGAGAGCAAGAGCGGGATTTTTCCGGCGTAAGGTTGATCGTGCCTACTTATCAGCACGCCCATCTCCTGTTGAGGGCATTGGGGACTGTATTGCAGGGTAATTTTATCCCGCCACGCATACAAACCCTGTTTGCCTTGCTGGAAATGCAGGCACCGGATGCTGCACTGCAAAGTAATGCCGGTGGTGATGCCAGTGAAAGACTGATGGGGCTATATGCTGAATTGCGGCAACATCCCTGGTTAAAGAAATTATTTGGTGCGCGCCGCAATACTGACTTGTTACCCCTGGCACAGACCCTGCTGACTTTATCCGATGAATTGACGGCTGTGTTATTGCCCACCGTAGGCGAGGATAAAAGCAAGCTGGAAAAAGACTGGCAGGCCGCACTGGCGCAATTGCCTGCGCCTGCGCAAGCCCTTTTATCAGAAGAAACGCAGTTGGTTTGGTCAGTCTGGCAGAGTCAGCTTGATGGCAATGACCCGCAGGTAAAGCGCTATGCACAGTTATTGCAAATTGCTGCTCAGGCCAGTGAACCTTTGCTGTGGATAGCCCCAACCTTGCCTAACCCCATGGAAAATGCATTTCTGCATGCCTGGTCAAAGCAACAGAGCGTATTGCAAATCAGTCTGGACTGGCGTGCGCATACCTTGCCGCAGCCGTATTACCATGCCTGGCCGGGTTTGCAGGATGCAGGCAGCCAGCATCAGCAGGCGCTGACTGAGTATGTAGAGACATCCCACATACGCCTGTGTCGCGCCACTTCGCTCGAAGATGAGGCGGTACAGGGGGCACAAACCATCATCAACTGGCTGCAGGCTGGCAAGCAGAGTGTGGCCGTGGTGGCGCAAGACCGCGTCGTATCGCGCCGCATACGCGCCTTGCTGGAACGCGCACAGATCATGGTGGCTGATGAAACAGGCTGGAAGCTATCGACTACCCGCGCCGCAGCTGCCATCGCCGCCTGGCTGGAAGTGGTGACCACCCGGGCCGATACCATGGCCTTGCTGGATTTTTTGAAGTCACCTTACCTGCTGTGGAAAGATACTGACAATACCGAGCCTGAGCAAGATGCCATTGCTGCCAAGGCCGACATGGTCATGCGCATAGAGCTGGTCTTGCGCCGCGCGAATGTGCTGGGTGGCTGGGAATCAGTCCTGGCTGCGCTGGATGCTGGCAAGGATACCGCGTCAGCCAGCCGCTGGATCAGGTCCATGTCCCGGCAGGCGGGCAATTTCACCGGCAGGCGCAGTCTGTCGGAATGGAGTGCGTTGAGCCTGCAGGTGTTCTTTGATCTCTCCATGTTCAATGCCTTTCAGGCAGACCCGGCGGGTGGGCAAATCATACAACTGCTACAGAAATTGCAGCTTGCCTGCCAGGACTTGAAAACCCCATTCACCTTTGCTGAATGGCGCGCCCTGATGAATCTGCAACTGGAAAGCACCGCATTTGTGTTCTCACATACCGACAAGCGCGTGGTCATGTTGCCGCTGAATGGTGCGCGTCTGCGTCCCTTTGATGCGGTGCTGTTGGTCGGTGCGGATGCGTCACACCTGCCATCGCAAGCCAGCGAGATTTTGTTTTTTGCAAATGCAGTCAGGCGTGAATGTGGGCTGGAAACCCGCGAGTCGCGCCAGCAGCAACAATTGCGTGATTTTGCTGAACTCTTGTTGAGTAATACGGACATCGTTTTATCCTGGCAGGGCAGCCTGAATGGTGAACATAATCCCGTCAGCCCGTGGCTGGAACAACTGGGTCTGACGCTGGAACGCACCCAGCAAGGTGTGCTGGACAGTCATCCTTTGGATTTACCGATCAGGACCATGCAAGTCAACAACCAAAATATGCCAGCACCGTCTGCGGCTGCCTTGTTGCCCTCAACTTTATCTGCCAGTGCCTACACCAGCCTGGTGGTGTGTCCTTACCAGTTTTTTGCCGGGCGCATGCTGGGTTTGAGTGCGCTGGATGAGCTGTCAGACATGCCTGAAAAACGTGACTATGGCGATTGGCTACATGCCATCCTCAAGCGTTACCATGAGGAATTGAAAGCTGCTCAAGTCAGTCAGCCTGGCGTGGATAAAGAAGCTTTATTGCGCAATATCTCTGCTGATTTTTTTGCTGACGTCTTGCAAAAAAGCCCGGCGGCACTAGCTTATAGCGTGCGCTGGGATAAAGTCATTCCTGCCTATGTCGCCTGGATGCAGGCGCATGAAGAAGCGGGCTGGCAGTTTGACATGGGTGAAATCAAGAATGAAAAGACGCTGGAATGGCAGGGCGGCCAGATCATGCTCAAAGGTCGCATAGACCGCATAGACAGAAATATAAATGGTGAAGTGGCGGTACTCGATTACAAGACAAAAAATCTGAATGACTTGCGCAGGAGACTGAAGGAAGGTGAAGATCATCAACTGCCGTTTTATGGCTTGCTGACGGATTTGCCTGTCAGCTCAGGCAGTTATGTCGCGCTGGAACTGAGCCAGGGCAAGGCTGGCGATGTCGCCGCCGATGATTTTGACCGCTGGGTTTCAGAGCTGGCACTGGCGATTAAAACCAGCATGTCATCCATACAGAAAGGTGCCAGCTTGCCAGCCCATGGTGTAGAAGCAAATTGCCAGTATTGTGAAATGCGTGGCCTCTGTCGCAAGGGGGCATGGTGATGACCGAAGCCTCTCAATATTCGCCGGCTTATGAAGTCAATGGCCAGGCTGTCAGTCATGCTCATTTCACGGCAACTGCATGTGACCCGCGCCATAGCGTCGTCGTCGAGGCTTGTGCTGGCAGTGGCAAGACCTGGCTGCTGGTGTCGCGCATGTTGCGCCTTTTGCTGGCCGGGGCCGAACCGGCAGAATTGCTGGCGATTACCTTTACCCGCAAGGCTGCGCAGGAGATGCGCGAACGCCTCATGGATTTGCTGCATGAACTGGCACTGGCAGATATCGCCCATGTGCGGCAATTGCTGACTGAGCGCGGCATAGCCGAGGCTGACTTGCAGAATGTCATCCCGCTGGCACGTGGTCTGTATGAAAAGGTCTTGTCCAGCCCGCAATCGCTATCATTGGATACCTTCCATAGCTGGTTTGGCCGCCTGATACAACTGGCACCGCTGGCATCTGGCGTGCCGCATGGCTTTACGCTTGTCGAGGCCAGTGGCGACATACAGCGCGAAGCCTATGGCCAGCTCATGCAGATGCTGGCGCAGGAAGATCATGCCAACATCAAGGAAGCACTGCTATTCCTGTATCAGGAAATTGGTGACTTCAATGCCCGTGAAATGCTGGAAGCCTTTCTCGACAAGCGGGCCGAGTGGTGGGCTAGCAACCAGCAAATTGAACTAGGTGGCCCGCTGGACTGGTTGCGTGATTTATGCGGCGCAGACCTGTATCAGGATGCGCGGCTCAGCATCTGGGACGACGCCCAGCTATATCAGCGCATTGCCCACATGGCCCTGGTATTGGGCCAAGGTTCAAAAAATAACCAGGCCAATGCCAATAAGATAGAGCAGGGCCTGACGGATGGCCCTAGCCTGGATGCCTTTGCCATGATTTGTGATGGCTTCATCAATGGGCAAGGCAACATCCGCTCACACAATGTCAAGGTCAAGGCGCTGATCACATCCATAGAAAAACATCTGGGCCTGGACCAGATCAATGCCTTTGAAGATGAATGCGAAGCGATAGTGCAGGCACTGCAGCAACTGCAAAAGCGCAGCGCAGAAAAAATGGTCATGCAAGTCAATGAGGCCCTGTTTGCTGTCGGCACAGCTTATCTTGAATGCTACCAGGGCCTGAAGGCTGACCAGCGGGTATTTGATTTTGCGGACCTGGAATGGCAGGCATATAGACTGCTCAGTAATGAAGAATATGCAGCCTACCTGCATAGCCGCCTTGATGCACGTTATAAGCATATCTTGCTGGATGAATTCCAGGATACCAATCCCTTGCAATGGGGCATAGTGCAAGCCTGGCTGGAAGCTTATGGTGATGATGGGGCCAAGCCCAGTGTGTTTGTGGTGGGCGACCCCAAACAGTCTATCTACCGTTTTCGTCGCGCCGAACCCCGAGTGTTTACCGCTGCACAAGATATGCTGGCAGCGCAGGGAGCAAGGGTGTTGCGTACCAACCAGACGCGTAGGAATGCACCCGCGATTGTTGATGTACTCAATGTCAGCATGCATGGCAATCCAATGTTTCATGCGCAAACGACAGCTTCAGATGCCGATGGTGCGGTCTGGCGTTTGCCTTTGATAGGCATGGCCGCGCCCATTGATCTTGAAGAGGGAGGCGAAGAAGAAACTGCGCCTTCACGTTTTCCTCTGCGCAATCCGCTGACAACCCCACTGGAGGAAGCAGAAAACCAGCAACGCTATGAAGAAGGCAAGCAAGTCGCACAAACCTTGCTGGGCATACGTGCCGCGCAGGGTGCAGATAGCTGGCATTGGAGTGACGTGATGCTGCTGGTCAAGCGCCGCACGCATTTGTCAGCCTACGAAAAGGCTTTGCGCGAGGCAGGCATCCCTTTTGTTTCCAGCCGCCGTGGTGGCTTGCTGGATGCGCTGGAAGTGCTGGATTTGATCGCACTATTAAATTTCCTGATGACGCCAGGTGACAACCGTGCGCTGGCGCATGTGTTAAAGTCCCCCATCGTGGCAGCCAGTGATGATGATCTTATTGCGTTAGCCATGCGCGATGAAGCAACGTGGTGGAAGCGCCTGCAAACCATGGCATTGGACTTAGCCTCGGAGCAGGATGACTCTTATCCAGTTCTGCAACGCGCCGCCAGCTTGCTGCAACAATGGATGGAAGCGTCTTATTATTTACCCGTGCATGATTTGCTGGACCGCATATTGCATCAGGGCGAGGTCTTGCAACGCTATGCGCAAGCATCATCAGTTGCGCAGCGCAGCCAGGTCATGGGCAATATCCATAGTTTTACAGAACTGGCTTTGAATCTGGATGCCGGGCGTTACCCCAGTTTGCCCAAATTTATCGCTGCCCTGAGCGCCTTGCGCCGTGGTGGTGATAGTGACGCCCCCGATGAATCTGCGGTTGATAGTGCGGCTGATGCTGTGCGCATATTGACCATCCACAGTGCCAAGGGACTGGAGGCAAAGATCGTCGTCATGCTGGACGCCAATCACAGTGAATCCATGAAAGACAGGATAGGTGTTTTGTGCCAGTGGCCTTTGCAGGCGGGTGAAGAAAGGCATTTTTCTGTCTTTGGCAAAAAAGACCAGCGTGGCGCTGCGCGTGACCGCTTTTTTGCGCAGGAAGAAGCCCAGGCCACGCAAGAAAACTGGAACCTCTTATATGTCGCCATCACCCGTGCCAAGCAGATATTGATACTTAGCGGTGTACAGAGCGGGAAAAAGCAATTAACGCCCAGTTGGTATGGCTATCTCGATCATGTAGAAGAAAAATCACCGGCTGCGGCTACTATTGGGAATGAAATACAGCAGCATCAGTCGTTCACTATGGCAGTATTTGAACCCCCTGCCATGCCTGCTGAAGAGATAGCGCCGGAAGTGAGCAGTGATGAACAATTGGAGGGCATAGCTCTGCATACCCTGATGGAGCGTTTGAGCAATAACGCAAAGAGCTGGCCGATTGTCGTGCCAGATGTTGAGACTATCGCAGCCTGGTTGCCTTGTTCCAGCACTGTGGCGATGGCAATTCGCAAACAGGCTGAGTGTATATTCAGTAATTCTGCATTGCAGAAATTTTATGAGCCTGCCGCTTATGTATATGCGCGTAATGAAATGGATGTGCTGGTCGAGAAAAAATTATTGCGCCTGGACAGGGTTGTGGTTTTTTCGCATGAAGTCTGGGTATTGGATTACAAACGTCAGCTTTTACCTGGTCAGGAAACAGGCTATCGCCAGCAGTTGCAGGATTATGTATTGGCCTTAAAGCAGGTATTTTCTGGTAAAACTGTCCATGCTGCACTTATTTTGAGCGATGGCAGCCTGATAGACATGCTCTGAGAGAAAATTTACTCGTATAATTAAAGATCGCATTAACATCGCATTATTGACTGCCCTGTTGGCTGCCTTATTGGCTATCTTAATGAATGCATTGCATACCCCTTGAACTGAGACATAATGATTTCCGAATTCGAATTGCTCGCTGAAAAAGTGAAACAGCTAGTCGTGCTGGCGCACACCTTGCGCAGCGAAAATGCCAGACTGCGTAATGATGTGACCTCATTGATGACGCAAAACACAGACTTGCAACAACGCATGCACCAGGCTCATGACCGTGTCTCTGCCTTGCTTGCGCAACTGCCAGCCGAGGTCTTGAATGACAAGGAGGCGGCATGAGTGAAGTAAAAGTGATACAGGTCGATGTCAATATCATGGGGCAGAGTTACAAACTCAGTTGCCGCGAAGGTGAAGACCGCGCCCTGCGCGAAGCTGCTGCCTACCTTGATGGCAAAATGTCTGCCATACGTGATGCTGCAAAAGTCAAGGGCACTGACAGGATCGCGGTCATGGCAGCATTGAGCATGACCACAGAGTTATTGGCGACCAAATCACCCGAAGGCCCTTTGTCTGGCTTGTCTCTGGCAGAAGTCAAACAAAAGATCAATGAAATGCATGACATCATGGATCAGGCTTTGACTCCACAAGAAAAACTATTTTGATCAGTGAGCTTATTATTTAATTTAATCAAAATAGCTGGCGATGCGCGGGCATTTCAGGGTACACTTTAGTTCCCTGCCGTGTTCGCCAATGCCATATATTCCTTGAACCATTTTAGTGCATAGGCCGTGGAACATTGTTCGATGGGTGTGAGCGTCGCTAGTCCGATGAACCCGAAATTGAATTGACCGTGGCCAACTTGAACCGCTCAGGTTCAGGATGCCGGCATAGCGGCATCGGTGGGGACTTATTCTGAACGGCTGTCATTTTTTATGACAGCCGTTTTTTTGTGCCTGATCTATCCATGATGTTTATCGTACTGATGTCGTCGCTACATAAATGTGCGACAATTTCCTTTTGACTTTGCAGGTGCTCACCATGGCATATTGGTTGATGAAGTCTGAACCGGATGAGATCAGTATTGACGATGTACTGGCTTTGCCCAGCATCCCCTGGTTTGGCGTACGCAATTACCAGGCGCGTAATTTCATGCGCGATGGCATGAAGGTAGGCGATGGTGTGCTGTTTTACCATTCCAGTTGCGCTGAACCTGGCATCGCCGGTCTGGCCGAGGTTGCCAGCACTGCTTACCCTGATCACACCCAGTTTGAAAAAGACAGTAAATACTTTGACCCGAAAGCGACCCAGGAAACCCCGCGCTGGATGATGGTCGATGTCAAGGCCAAGCGCAAGACCCGCTTGCTGGGCCTGGCAGAACTCAGGACTTACCCTGAACTTGCTGATATGACGGTGCTGCAAAAAGGCAGCCGCCTGTCGATTACGCCAGTCAAGCCAGATGAGTGGCGCTTCATACAGAAACTGTTGAAGGAACAGGTTTGAAATTCTCTCCATTCACTGCAAATTCTGCGGCAGAGTCGGTCGAGCCTCTTGCCGCAGCCAAATTCATCAAGGAAATAGGTCGCGGCAAAGATGGCGCGCGCAGCATGACGCAGGCCGATGCGGCGACTTTATATGCCGCCATGCTGGCTGGACGGGTATCTGACCTGGAGTTGGGCGGTATCTTGCTCTCCATGCGCATCAAAGGCGAGTCCATAGAAGAAATTTCAGGCTTCCTTCAGGCAGCTCAACCGTATATTTTGCCGCTGCAAGCACCTGCAGTTAGTCCTTATGCCCCGGTAGTCATACCAACTTATAACGGTGCCCGCAAGAAAGCCAATCTGACGCCTTTGCTGGCCTTGTTGCTGGCGCGACGGGGTGTACCTGTGCTGGTGCACGGAGTACGCACAGATACCGGACGGGTCGCCACGGCTGAGATCTTCCAGGCCCTGGGCTTGCCTTTGGTGACCAGCTCAGAACAAGTGCTGGAACAGCTGCAGCAAAAGCAGCCAGCCTTTATGCCCATAGACGCCTTATCGCCCGCAATGGCGCATTTGCTGAGTTTGCGCCGTATCCTGGGTGTGCGCAACTCCACCCATACGCTGGTCAAGCTCTTGCAACCTTTTGTCGTGCCTGCCTTGCGCCTGAGTTCTTACACCCATCCAGAATATCTGTTGATGCTGCAAGACTATTTTTCCCGCTGCGCACCTGTTGAAGCCGGGGATGTATTCCTCATGCGCGGTACCGAGGGCGAAGCTGTCGCCAGCACGGGCCGGGCCCAGCAGATAGACTGGTTTCATGCCGGGCAGGGAACTACCCTGGTGCCCGCTCAGCAAGAGCCCCTGGCGGAAGTGCCTGCTGTACCTGGCAGCATAGATGCCAATACGACTGCGGCATGGATCAGGTCAGTGCTGGCTGGTGAGATTGCCGTGCCTGAAAATATTACTGTGCAAGTGGAGCATTGCGCCAGCATTGCACAGCGTTTGCGACAACAAAGCTAAGGCTGAATTTATGATGGAAACCGATATCGCAGAAATTAATCCCGGTGTGCGCGATGACCCGCGTCTGGATAAGGTATTGAATTTTCTTGACAGGATAGGTATCGCGGTTATTGAGCGCGAACTGCAGCACGCAACGTTTTTGCCCGGCCTTGATCTGGGGCCTGGCTGCATTTATGTCGATTACAGCAAACTCAAATATCCTGGCGATATGGTGCATGAGGCCGGGCACCTGGCGGTGACACCATCTGCCAATCGTGCACTCATAGGCAGCGATCAGCAAGACAAGGACTGGCCACCCCAAGGCGAAGAGATAGCTGCTATTTTATGGTCACTGGCGGTGGCCAGGGAGCTTGATTTGCCACTGGATTTTGTGTTTCATCCAAATGGTTACAAGGATGATTCCAGCTGGTTGATAGAGACTTTTGAATCAGGTAATTTTATTGGCCTGCCGTTTCTGGAATGGGCAGGCCTGAGCCTGGGGGCGGTACGTGCAGAGAAAGAAGGTAAGCCTGCTTTTCCTCACATGCTCAAGTGGATGCGGGAGTAGTTCTGATATAAGTGTGCAGGCGCGCACATGGCATTGAACGACGAAGTCGGGACCGGTTTGCAAACACATATACATAAATGTAAATTTTATGGGGATGAGAATGAAGGCTTCGGTGCTAACGATTGTTTTTTCCGCTGCTGTGCTGGCATGTGGTGTGAGTTATGCTGCTGACTGTGTGTCGATCAAGTCTCAAAAAGAGCGCCTGAAGTGTTTCGATGCTTCAGCCAAACAAGCTGACACAGACTCCCCAAAAAAGAAAGAGTTGGACGAGAAGGCTGAGCCGGACAAGCGTGAGTCAGCGCGGCTATCCCCAAAAAAACTGGACAACGAAAAAGCCAACAAGGCGGCGACTGAGAGCTTTGTCAATGGCCGTATAGTCAGTCTGTCGATTGTGACCTTGAGTTGGAAGAATTTCATGTCTAACCCTGGCGGTGTGGATGACAGGCTGAAGACGGTTGAATGGGCCAAACAAGAGACAGTTAGTGACTATGATAAATTGCTTGCCATGGAAGATTATAGCCCCATGCTAAGGGGGAAAATCAAGGACCTGGTCGCTTCGTGGCTGCAGGCGGTGGAGGATGCGCGGCCCACTTCAAGTGATAATGTGCGTAGCCACAGTGCGCGAGTGGATGCGGCGGTTAGACTGTTTCAGTCACAGGTTGACCGTTTAAAGCTTGATATCAGATGACGCGCTTCCTTGCTCTCATGATAATGGTGCTCGCCATTGAGGCATTCGCTGCGCCAGACTGCAGCTCAACCGTCAAGCGTGATTTCCAGCGCTAGAATCCGTGCCCTAGTACCCACGAGGGCCAGGGGCAAGGAACAGCGTTATCTGCTCCAAAAAATGGGGTCATTTCTAATATTCCAACATTTTCAACCCGGCGAACGATTACGCGCCGCCGATCGTCTCAGTGTGCTTTGAGAAATGTTGAATTTTTGTGGATAAGAATGTTGGAATATTAGAACTACCGGGGGCTAATGGGTGACCCCATATTCCCGAACTGACCCCATTTTCTTTGCGACTACTTGACTACCGGGGCTAATGGGTGACCCCAATTTTCCCCGAGATTCTGAAAAACCTATTGCATCGGCGCAACACAGCTTTGCGAAGTAAATAGAAAACCCGGTTTCGCAGTTAGTTCAATTTGCGTATTTGCTCAATATACATATACTTGAGCCAAGTTGCCGTTTTAAGCTAGTTGCACGTCTTTTGTTCACAAAATTTGTGATATTTAAGGATATGCCCCATATCCGTTGACCTTGCTGTGCGCTACTTGAACCTAACCATTATCGGAGTTGCCTCATGTCTACAGAAAAAAATGACTTGAATGTTCTTCACCGTAACAACGTAAAAGTCATTGGTGAAGCTGGTCCAGTGCTGCTTTATGCGCATGGTTTTGGATGCAATCAGAATATGTGGGACAGGGTAACGCCTGCCTTTGTTGGGACTCACAAACAAGTACTGTTTGATTATGTCGGTTCAGGAAAGTCTGATCTGAAGGCTTTTGACCGTTATCGATACTCCAATATTAACGGCTACGCCCAAGACGTACTCGACGTTTGCGATGCACTTGGTTTGACAAGTGGTGTTACATTCATTGGACACTCTGTCAGTTGCAGTGCCGGAATCTTGGCTTCGATTGCAAGACCAGAATTATTTGATAAGTTGATTTTGGTTGGGCCAAATCCTTGCTTTGTTAATGATCCGCCTGATTACTTTGGGGGATTTGAGAAAGAGGATCTTGAAGGCCTGTTAGATCTCATGGAACAGAATTATATTGGGTGGGCTAATTATCTGGCTCCGGTTGTTTCTGCACAAGGTGAGGCAGGTTCTGTCACTGCTGAACTATCAGACAGTTTTTGTTCTACCGATCCAACGACGACCAAAGTGTTTGCGAAAACCACATTTTTCTCTGACAACAGAGCTGACCTTCCCAAAGTCAGTCGCCCTTGCCTGGTGATTCAGCATAGAACAGATACGCTCGCACCGGTTCAAGTTGGCGAATATGTTCATAACCATCTGGCAGGCAGCACCCTTAAAGTGCTGGAAGTGCAAGGCCATTGCGCGCACATGAGTGAACCCTCGCTCGTCGTTGATGCCATTCGTGAATATCTCGGCCATTGTGGCGGATAAAAAATCAGTGCAAAACTTCGATCAAATACCTTGCCCAGTTCTGGTGACCGATTGGGCAGGCAAAATACTATCAGCCAACCAAAGTTTGCTTAGTCTTACTGAACAAGATTTGGAAACCCTTGTTGACAGATCGATGGATGTACTTTTGCCCATGGCAAGCAGGATTTTCCTGCAGACGCATGTGATCCCAATGATACTGCGCGACGGGCAAATTCGTGAAATTCGCCTGCAATTGATCAGCAGTACTGGAACAAGAATTCCTGTCTATGTCAATTGTCAAAAAACATCATTGATCGATGTTGAAAGTCTTACCTGGGTTTTTTATGTCACGATGGAGCGCAGCCGTTTCGAACATGATTTGCTGCAGGCAAGGCAAAGAGCCGATGAGATGTCAGCAGAAAGTGCCAATAGGGAGAGGTTCATCCGAACGATCGCAGACGGCTTGCCAAGCATGATTGCCTATTGGGATATGAATTTGATTTGCAGGTTTGCAAATTCTGTGTATTTTAGATGGTTCGGTTTAGCGCCTTCAGAGATATTAGGCATGTCCATCAAAGACTTGCTGGGAGAAGAGCTATTTTCACTGAATTTTCCATATATGCAGCGCGCACTTGCGGGGGAGCCACAGGAATTTGAGCGCGAAATAAAGAGACCGGACGGTACTATAGGTTATACGCTCGCCAACTACATTCCTGATAGAGATCCAAGCGGCGAGATAATGGGTTTTTTTGCGCTTGTTACAAATATCACGAAAGTGCGGGAGGCAGATGCTGCAATTCGTCTCTCTGCTAGCGTATTTGAAGCGACCTCCGAAGGGATCATGGTCACTGACCCGCAATCGATCATCTTGTCGGTGAATCAGGCGTTTACACGACTCACTGGCTACACTCAGGAAGAGGCTGTGGGGAAAAATGCGAATTTACTCAGTTCTTCTCGCCATAGTCCCGAGTTCTTTAGCAATCTTTACAAAGAATTGATTCTTTCTGGAAAATGGAAAGGTGATATCTGGAGTAAGCGCAAAGACGACACCATTTTTCTTGAAAAACTCTCCATTTCTGCCATAAAAAACGACGCAGGAGAAATCACGAAATATGTTGGTGTATTCGATGACATAACACTGCAGTGGGACAAAGAACAGTTGGTTCATCACATGGCTTTTCACGATAGCTTAACGGGCTTGCCAAACAGGTTATTGCTCGTCGAACGTCTAGGGCAGCACATCACCATGGCCGAACGTGAGAAACGGCAAATTGCATTGCTATTTTTAGATCTGGATGGCTTTAAATTAGTTAACGACGTCTTGGGACATGACATGGGCGACCATGTTCTCAAAACAGTGGCAGCAAGACTTGAAGAGCAACTGCGTGCCGCTGACACGGTGGCTCGTTTGGGCGGGGATGAATTTGTCATATTGCTAGACAATCCTGATAGTCGTGAGAGTATCTCCATCATTGCCTCGCGATTGATCGCAGTTATCAACGAACCTATCCTTAACGCAGGAAAAGACGCACGAGTAGGAACATCTATCGGCATAGCGTTGTTTAAAAATGAGGGGCAGTCACCAGATCAATTGCTCAAGCTTGCTGACGACGCCATGTATAAAGCAAAAAAATCTGGGAAGAATATTTTTGTTTTTTCAGATTGAGATTAACAAAAATGGGGTCACCCATTAGCCCCCGGTAGTCAAGTAGCCGAACAACATACTCGCAACACACCGCGATAGTATTTACTGCGCCATCACATACTTGTTTCAAAATGCCGTCGTGCCTTTTGCTTCAATGTGTGGTTGCGTGAATCGCACCAGTCACCCATGTGGATCTAGCGAAACATCAAGCTGGATTTCGCCCATTAACACAGCTACTCCAGAAGCATCTCAGTACCGCGTTGCGTCCAAGTGATGGGCAGATCTGTGGCTACCGGATTCGGTTCCAACCCCTTGTGGCTCGCATTGCAGACGACTCATTGTAAAACAATCATTATGATGGCAGATACTGCGTGTCCAATCAGTTCTGATGGCTTGTGATCCAACCCCAATCTCTGGCTCACGCAGTGCTGCCAACTCTCAGGTGTAATTTGCCGCCCATAAAAAAACGCCGGATCACCCCGGCGTTTTTTATCAGCTTAACAAAGATCAGAAGTTAGCCTTGAACTGTACGCCGTAGTTGCGTGGTTCGTTCAGGATACCTGTCAGGTTGTTGAAGTCGATGGCGGCAATGACTTGTTGCTTGTTGGTGATGTTGCGACCATAAGCAGCGAGTTCATATTTGCCATCAGCCCACATGTAAGCCAGGCGCAGGCCGCCTTCGAGCATGGATTTGGCTTTGTATTCCTTGGCTTCATACAGGAACATATTGTAGGAATCTTTGTAAGACCAGTCTGTGCTGGCGTACAAAGTGCCTTCGCCGATTTGTGTGGAATAACGCAGCGAGAAGTTGCCTACCCATTTAGGTGCGCGTGGCAGTGGATTGCCACCGATCAGCACTGTGCCTTTGACCGGGCCTGCAGGATTTGTCACTGTACAGCCGTTACCGCAAGGGGCGACGAACAGTTTGTCATCCTTGATTTCGGTGTCGTTATAGCTGATACCCAAAGTGGTTTTCCAGTTGCGGCTCAGGTTAGCCTGCAAATCCATTTCAAAGCCCTGACCAACGGCTTTGTCTGCATTCACCAGCTTGTTCTGATTCACGCCACCGCTACCTGCTGTCAACTGCAAGTCTTTGGCTGTATATTGGAATACCGTTGCGCTGATACGTGCGGTGTTATCCAGGATGTCTTTCTTGATACCAGCTTCGAAAGACAGGGTTTTTTCTGAATTGGCGACGGAGATGCTGTCACCAAACAAGACGCGACCCTGAATACTTGGTGCGCGGTAGCCAGTAGCGATACGGGCAAATACGGATGTTGCCTTATCCAGTGTGTAGTTCGCACCTATGTCCCAACTGATGTTGGTGGCAGATGGGTTGGCTCTGAACAAAGGTGTGCCAGGTGTGCCCAGGGCTGTACCGGGTGTCCAGGTGCGTTGCGCATCAAAGTCTTTTTTATCGCTGGTATAACGCAAGCCGCCGCGCAGTTTGAACTGGTCGGTAACCGCATAGTTCACAGTACCGAAGGCTGCCCAGGATTTTGCACTTTGATGTTGAACTGCATAACCGTCTTGTGGATTGCCTGGTGCCAGGGAATTGAAGTCGAAGCTATCTAC
Organism: Undibacterium sp. KW1; assembly: GCF_009937955.1. Taxonomy (NCBI): domain Bacteria; kingdom Pseudomonadati; phylum Pseudomonadota; class Betaproteobacteria; order Burkholderiales; family Oxalobacteraceae; genus Undibacterium; species Undibacterium sp. KW1. The sequence continues at coordinate 1,631,943 of NZ_AP018439.1, forward strand.
TTGCAGTTCTTCACTGAAGTAATACAAGCCACCTATCCATTGCAGCGCGTCTTTAGTATTGGATTCAACGCGGAACTCTTGCGTGATCTGTTTCAAACTAGGCAAGCCATCTGCAGTTTCAGATGGGAATGGGATAAAGCCAGGGCCCATGGAAGAAGCGAACGATGCGCCATAACCACCATCGACGTCAGCGCGGCTATAGAATTTTGCCTTGTCATACGCAGTGATGGAATGCAGACTCATGCCTGGCATATCCCAGCGCAAACGGACGCTGCCACCGGAAGATTGCAGCTTCTGGCTGTTCAAGCCATCCGTTGGGTAGCTGGCATAGTCAAAGCCAGGAACAATATTGTTTGTTCCTTTTTGGATGATGTTGGCGCGGAACAGAGTGGCGTTACCAGACATGTCGCGGCCATGCAAATTCACCAGGGCGCTGAAATCACCGTTTTTATACGAAAATTGCAGGCGGGCTGCGTTATCGCGGTAGCCCTCGAGGTTTTTCTCGCCGGTGGAACGTGGATTGGTGACGCGGTCATCACGTGTCTGTGATTGTGCCGAGAAGCGCATTGCCCAGTCTGGATTCAGTGGCACGTTGATCGCGCCTTCCAGATTGATCGCTTTGTAATTACCAAAGCCGATATTGCCATAGCCTTCAAAACGACGGGTAGGTTTGGCGGAGTCGAACTTCAGTACACCAGCTGGCGAATTGCGGCCAAACAGCGTGCCTTGTGGGCCGCGCAGGATTTCAACCTGATCTACGTCAAATACAGGGAAGCCTTTCAACATAGGGCTTTCTTGCACGACGTCGTCATACACCAGGCCAACTGGCTGGGATGCGTTCAGATCGAAATCGGTATTGCCCAGACCACGGATGTAGAAGCGTGGGAAGGAGCGGCCAAAGTCGGATTCCACGTTCAGGCTGGGTACGCGCGCCGCCAGGAAGCGGATATCCTGACCACTGGCATTGTAAGTGTCGAGCGCTTCGCCTTTGATGGCAGAAATGGACATCGGTACTTCCTTGATGTTTTCTGCACGGCGGTTGGCGGTAACGATGACTGTTTCCAGTTGCGTACCATCATTTTTTGCTGCAGGCGTGGCAGTCTGAGCCCAGGCAGCTTGCATGGGGAAGGCTGCAGCAACCGCCAGGGCGATCACGCTGAAGCTGACTCCCTTGTGCAATTGCTGAGAAATAGTTTTGCGCATGTTAAATTCCCAAGTTGATGTTAATCGATGATGTTCTGAAATGGTGCACTCGCACCATCCCTGAAATGGGGCGTGGTGAAATCGGGGATTTCGCTACGAGCGCCACCGCAAACGTTTGCGTAATCGTTTGCGGTGCGGCGAATCTGTTATCTCTCTAGCCAGCAAACAAGTCAAGAATTACTTAAATCCAAATAAGGAAATAAGCTTTTTGCTGCAAAAATGTTGCGGATTTCAAACAACATTCTTGCGGCAAGGAATTTGTTTTTTTGTGGCTGGCATGCTTGAAAATGGGGCATTGAAAAGTTTGGACCCAAATTTGACCTCATTTTTAGTTAATTAAGTGGTCTTGATGCCGGTCATATTGGCATGAAAAATTTCATTGAAGGGATGAGAAAATGAAAAAATACTGGCATGAATTCAGTATGAATTAGTTCGAGGAATGTTACTTTTTCTTTTACACTAGATCGTGTTCCATGTGCGCCAATTTATTTGGTAGCTCAGGGTTTATTCTGACTTGAGAAGTGTCGAGATTCTTGCCCGCACAGGGACAGACATAAATATCGAGGGCTGAGTAAAACGGCTGAGTTTCGATAAGTGCTTGCTGAGTGCAGCGACTGTCCTCGGGATGATTGACGGTATTCATATTATTTGGGGTTTTTGTGGCAAGGTCTGAAATAGCAGGCGAAATTTGGAAGCAGAATATGGATAGTGGCAGCAGCATTCATGCTGGGCGGTATATATTGAACGCCATTTTTTTGCTTGAAACAGGTCATGCCTCTTTTGGATAAGGAAAACTGGAAATTGTTTGATGCATAGTTGATAATTTATAGAATAATTATTTATCCAGTTTCTTGATGAGTTTTACTATGCAACGTGGTCATGAACGTTTTGGCGTGCCAGAAGAAAACCTGAGGGCTGCAAAAAAATGGGCCGAAAAACAAAAAAATACTGAGATTTCTCAGTGTTACGTACCTACTCGCAAGGAAGTCGCTAAATTAGGACGCCAAAAAATCACTAAAATTCTTGTGAACTGGATGTGCCATAGTCCAGTCGAGATTATCCCCAGTCGAAGCCAGATTGTCGAAGTAAGGGACATCCTGCTGGCACGCGAGGATGCCAGTAGTCTCAGTAATGTCATAACGATGTGCAATTACTACATTGCTAACGACTAAATCACCGCAAGATTTTTGATATAAAAAAAGCAGCCTTGAGAGGCTGCTTAAAAAACGAAACCGACATCGAGGAGATGTTTCCGAGAATATAGCATGCAGGTATTACAGTTCAGTGACGCCTGCTTGCATTGTTGCTAGCTAAAAACAAGCTGGCGCTTTTCGGGGATTCATTCTGAAAGTCACGCCGTACAGGAAAATTTTTGTTATACATTCCTATGCAGGCAGTGATAAGCCAATACTTTTCGACCACACCGTAATGTTCCTTTCAAAATTCCTTTAATATCGTGACTACCTCACATCTCATTACTTCTATCAGGAAGTGGACAAAAGAGCACGCTCTTTTGAGATACAGTTGCACATTTATTGTTGGATGGTCAATTGTCTTCCTTGTTCTCGTCCTAGCCTTCTGGCGTTCGCATTATTCCGCTATAGACAGAGATAAAAAACAAATGAGGGCAAATGCGCTTAAAGATGTCGCCTCTCTGTCGCGTGCGTACGCGCAATATCTTACCCGCACAATTGAGCAAATTGACCAGGTCAGCATGCATGTGAAATATGACTGGGAACATTCCAGGCATTCCCTGAGACTGGAAGAGCAAAGATCTCAAGGATTATTCATCGCTCCACAGTTTGAGCTGGTCGCCATCCTGGACGCTAAAGGTAAGCCGGTTACCTCGACTGTGCCTGTGGAAAAATGGCAGGACACGACATTGAGGGGGCAGTTTTACTATCATCAAAACAATAACTCCAGTGCGATGCAAATAGGCCTTCCGGCTGTTATTAACAGTTCTGGCAAGCTCGTCATTCAATTTACGCGCAGGCTGGAAACAGCTGACGAAACATTTGATGGAATAGTCGTTATTTCGGTGGAGCCATCCTATTTTTCTTCTTTCTATGATAGTCAAAGCCTCGGTAAAAATGGATTAATCGCCATTCTGGCAAGCGATGGCTCGATAGGCGCAAGCAGGCTGGGAGATGTCATTCCTTTTGGCGGCGGCAACGTATTCACGCAAGATATTCAATTCAAAACAACGGTCGGTTCAGACGAATTTTCTGGGCCATCGACTTTCGTTGATCAGCAGACCCGCATATTGGGTTGGCAAAGCGTTGATGCCTTTTCACTCACTGCAGTCGTTGGCCTGGATGAACAGGAACTATTTGGTAATTACCAGGCCATTTGGGCGCTATCTAAAAAGACGACTGTCACGACAACAATCGCACTTTTCCTGTTCGGCTCAATCGCCGCTTTTATATCGACCAGGCTCGCCTGGAAAAAGTATCAGGCCAAGCAGGTCCGCGATACTTATCGCCTCGCTACGGAAGCGACCGATGAAGGCTTTTACATGATGACTGCACTCAGAGACGTGCACGGAAAAATCGTTGATTTCCAGGTAGTCGATTGTAATGTTCGCGGGGCTTTGTTTTTTGGACTCAATCGCGAAGAGCTCATAGGAATGAAGATGTCGTCCTTGCAGGGGGAAATTTACTTCAGCAAATTAATGCAAATTTATTCCCGCGCGATGGAAACTGGCTTTTACGAGGATGAGTACGAATTATCTGAACTCAGTCCTTTGAACATGGCATGGGCCAGACGCCGACTCACGCGTTCTGGTTCTGGTCTGGCTGTCACAATACAAGATATCAGCGAAAGAAAAGAGGCCGAGCGTGAACTTCAACGTCTGGCCACCAGGGACGTGATGACTGGTTTATATAACCGGCACTGGTTGATGGAATATTTGCCAAAGGCGATACACAGAGCAAAAACTAGCAAGCAAATGCTGGCGTTGCTGTTTATTGATCTCGACGGCTTCAAGAACGTCAACGACTCGCAAGGTCATATAGCTGGCGATCAGTTATTGAAATCTGTTGCTTCACGTTTGTTATCGGTATTGCGGCCATCTGACAATGTTGTCCGGTTAGGTGGCGATGAATTCCTGGTAGTGCTGGAACCGGTAGAGCTAGATAGCCAGTCTGCCCGCGTTGCAGAGCGTATAGGCGATGCTTTCCAGAAGCCGTTCTGGTGGGAGCGTCAAAAGAATCAGATCGGTGCATCCATCGGTATCAGTATGTATCCTGTTGATGGTGATACGACTGAGATACTGCTAAAGAATGCAGATATTGCCATGTATTCGGTCAAGGCCACAGGAAAGGGGCACTACAATTTCTTCAAACCGGAGCTCTATGAAAAATTAAAAGTTCGTGTTGATATGGAGCGTGCACTTGAGCATGCAATAGAAGAAGATCAATTCGTGTTGTTCTATCAACCGCGAGTCAATGCGTTGACTGGAAAAATGACCAGTATGGAGGCACTGATAAGATGGATGCGCCCGGATCATGGCCTGGTTCCTCCGGTAGAGTTTATTCCTCTTGCAGAATCGAATGGAATGATACTGCGCCTGGGTGAAATCGTCATGGCAAAGGCATGTGCTCAGATCGCGGCTTGGCAAGCCGCATCTTTACCAGTAGTGCCTGTTTCAATCAATGTCTCGGCCAAGCAATTCAGTGCGGGTTCTCTCCCTAAGAAACTGGCTGACTGTCTGCAAAGTTGGGGTATTGATTCTAATCTTCTGGAAGTCGAAATTACCGAATCTGCCATGATGGGTGAAGATAATGCCATTCTTGCGGATCTTTGCGATATACGCGAGCTAGGCATTAAATTGCTGGTTGATGATTTTGGGACAGGATATTCCTCACTATCACAACTCCAGCGACTGGACATGGATATCTTGAAAATAGACAGGGTTTTCACCAATGAACTCACGAAGTCTAAAGAGGGTGAGATTTTCTTTAAAGCGATAGTATCCATGGCGCACGCACTGGATATGACCGTTGTTGCTGAAGGTGTGGAAACTCAGGAGCAAGTGGACGCTCTCCAGCAGCTCAACTGTGATGAAATTCAAGGCTATTTTATCTCTCGCCCGGTATCAGCAAACTACGTGCCTGATTTGATGTTGAAACCATTTCTACTACCGCTGGCAGTGAATCCATAGTGGCAGTGCATAGCATTTGGGTTTGATCAAATGAACCAAAAAAACATGCAAAAATTGAGCGCAAAGATGTGAAAGTAACAAATCCTGGTCGCTAATCCGGTGTATTCTCTTCTTTGCAAAAGCTTGCGGGAATGATGAACAGGATTGGTTATCTTTCCTCTTTTAACCGATGGATATGGAGATTCACATGTCAGCTAGCCATTTGAAATTTTTGCAAAACATCGAAGAAGTGAAAACGCCGAATATCCATAGCAGAACCGATTCTGCGACTGAGACCAAGGTTGAGCACGGCATTTCTCTGCAGCAGACAGTAGGAACAGCATGTGCACTTGAGTATCTGCGGGCACATGGTGTACCGCGTCAGGTTACCCAGCGAGTCTTGACCCAACCAGAGCACCGTCGAAGCTGCGCATAAACGCGAACGGTATCTGTGCCTTAGATTGCTGCTGTACTTTAAAAGACGTAACCATTTGTGACACCGCAGTCATGAAAATGACATAAAGCAAGCGCATCATTGCTGCAATGCAATAAATCGTTTCAACCTTGAAGCGACGCATGTTTTATTGGGGTGACCACGCCATGTTTCTACGTCCTGCCATCGCGCTAATGCAGCGCCTTCGTCTGTTTCCCAAGTTCCTTATCGTTGCGGTACTCTTTTCTCTACCAGCTATCCTGATGACTGGCTTGCTCATTCGTGAACTGAATAAATCTATCTCATTTAGTCAGAGTGAGCGCTTGGGCGTCCTGCAATTGCAGGCTGCACAAGAATTGCTGAAACTGACGCAGCTTCATCGCGCTCTGCGTCATTTAGCCCTGGCTGGTAATGCACCAGCAAAAGAAGATGCAGGCAAGGTACAGCAAGAAATTAACTCAAAAATATCAGCGTTTGATAAATTACAAAAAGTTCAATTGGAAATGGGGCTGGATGCATCATTTATCGCCATCAAACAGTCCTGGGAAAGCATCTTACAAAAGCTGCCAGCATCAAAGAATAAGGAAAGCTATACCGATCATTCATTACTGATTGCGCAATTGTACAAGCTCAACACGCAAATCGCTGATCGCTCGCATCTTACCCTGGACCCGGAAGTCGGTACCTATTATCTGATCAGTCTCTTCGCCAAGAATTTGCCGGAATTAGCAGATGGCATTTCCGACATTGCAGGTCGCGGAGCTTCTTATATCGATACCGGTTTGCTGGAAGCCAATGAGGACTTGCTGATCAGTTCAGATGTTATGCTGGCCAAACGAGATGTCAACCGTATCCCTGTACTTCTGGAAGCCATGTACAGGGCGAATCCCGGTTTTAAAACGAAATTGGACGCGCAACAGGCCGTACTCGCCAGTAATTTGGAGTTCTTGGAGCGTACAAAAAATGAAGTACTCAATACCCTGAACCAGACATCGGGCACAGAATTTTTGAAGGCTGGCATAGCAAGTGTCAATGGCTGGTATGCCTATGCAAATGCTACAGGAGCTTTGCTTGATGCCTCACTAGAAGAGCGGCTTCAACGCGATATCTTGCACCGGAATATGTTGATCGCAGTGATTTCCCTCATCTTGATTATTGCAGCTTATTTACTGGCCGGATTCTATGTTTCGTTTTCTGGAGAAGTGCAAGAACTAAGCGAAGCTGTACAACGTGTCGCAGCAGGAGATCTCAGTACCAGGATTTCGTCCCATGGTAAGGACGAGATAGCGCAGTTGCTTAACGCATTTGAAGAAATGAGTCAGGGGCTGGGGAGTCTCGTTGCGAACATCCGCAGTGGGACAGAAACAATCGCGACTGCATCCCAGGAGATTGCGCATGGCAACGCTGATTTATCCACCCGCACTGAACAGCAAGCCGGCTCTTTGGAAGAAACTTCTGCTTCCATGCAAGAACTGACCAATGCAGTGAAACAAAATGCTATTGGCGCAGAGCAGGCCAACGGTAATGCCTTGTTTGCTTCAGATATAGCGCGTGAAGGTGGCGTGGCAGTAGAACGAGTGATTGATACCATGAGAGCTATTGAGCAATCATCCAAGAAGATCAGCGACATCATTGGTGTTATAGATGGCATAGCTTTTCAGACCAATATACTTGCTCTGAACGCTGCGGTAGAAGCTGCCCGCGCTGGCGAACAAGGCCGTGGCTTTGCTGTTGTTGCTTCAGAAGTGCGCAATCTTGCACAACGTTCTGCCGGTGCTGCCAAAGAGATTAAGCAATTAATTACAGCTTCGGTAGAACAGGTCAGCGTAGGCAGCAAGCAAGTCCAGGCGGCGGGCGCAACCATGGAACAAATTGTCAACTCCATTCAGTCTGTCACCGATGCGATGGAAGAAATCACCACGGCCAGTGCTGAGCAGCGTTCAGGCATTGAGCATGTGAATGACGCACTGAGCCAGATGGATAACATTACCCAGCAGAATGCAGCTCTGGTTGAACAGGCGGCCGCAGCGGCAGAAAGCATGCATGATCAGGCACTCAAACTGTCGCAAGCGGTAGCTGTATTCAGGATTCATGATGCCGGACCGACAAACTCAAATGAGGGAGAGACGGGTCAAGGCAGCATGAGAAAAAGTGCCTCTCCACAGGCCAGACAAATTACCAAGTCCAAACTTCGTCTGGCAAATGCGAATTGACCGCACAAGACTACAGTTCTTGTTTAGGAATTGCGACGAGGTATTAAAATGACTTTATTATTGCTTTTGCCAACAAGTTCATTTCGCTCTATACACTGCAATTATTCCAGTGATGATGCCGAGATCCGTCTTGCTGTAAAGCCTGCGAATATTTCTGTCCACGGTCAAATCGCAGCTATCTCCAAAGCGTTTTCGCTTTTCTTGTTTCTCAGCTTTCATATATCTACCGCGATAGCCGCAACGATAAACGGCGCAGACTCTTCTGCAGCAGCGCCTTTATATGGCAAGAAAACCCAAATGAATGTTGATTATCAGGCAGTTGGCTCATCTGCGGGTATAAAGTAAATTAAGGCAAAAACGGTAGATTTCGGTGCCAGCGATGTCGCACTTAGCATGACGGATTTGAAGCATGACAATCTCATTCAATTTCCGTCCGCAATTTCAGGTGTGGTACCTATCGTTAACATTCCTGGTATAGCATCGGTCAAGCTGAAACTGACTGGTGAAATTCTCGCAGACATATTTGCTCGCAAAATAAACCAATGGAATGATCCGGCTATTGCCGTCCTTAACCCTGACATCAATCTCCCAAAGAAGGCCGTTGAGGTGATTGCACGACAAGATGGATCAGGTACGACCTATAATTTTACGGATTATCTGTCAAAACTAAAACCGGACTGGAAGAGTGCTTATGAAAAAAATTTCACGATCACATGGCATATTGAAATCATCCAGGCCAAGGGAAGTAGCGGCATATCTGCAGCAGTCAAAAAAACGCCTTACTCGCTAAGCTATATCGACTACAACTACGTGCTACAGGCTAACCTGGACTTTGTGCTGCTCAAGAACCGTGATGCAAAGTTTGTAGGACCTTCAGCAGCCGCATTTGCGGCAAGCATGATAAATTGGCAGCTGCAGAGACTGCCAATTATTATTAATTGAAATGGTTGCAGGGGCGCTCGTCGGTATTCAGGCTGTGTAATAACCAGCTTGGCTCAGGTCCGCGAGCAGAGATGGGCCTTCAGGTGTCCAGCCCAGCAGTTCTCTCGTCCGCAAACTGGAAGCCGCCATGTCAGCCCCGGCCATTTTTGCGAACCAGCCAAAGTGATCTGCTTCCCTCGATTCAACTGGCAAACCAAGATGGCGACCTATCATTTCAGCGATGGCTTTGAAGGGAATGCTCTCATCGGCAATGGCGTGGTAAGCCGCTTGAGTCACGCCCTGCTCAAGTGCCAGGCAATACACGCGCGCTGCATCTTGCCGGTAAACGCCAGACCAGCAGTTTTGGCCGTCGCCCAGGTAAGCCGAGACGCCCTTTTCCTTTGCCAGACGTATCAGCAGAGGCACAAAACCGTAATCACCAAGTCCATGAACCGATGGTGCCAGCCGCACGGTTGCGGCGCGTATGCCGCGTGCAGCCAAGGCGCGGGCGCTTGGTTCTGATTTGCGTGGTGATCCTGGATTGGGCAGGTCCAGCTCGGTAGCTCCACGTGTCATGCCCAGCAGGCCTGAGGTCACGATCAGGGGACGGTCAGATCCTTCCAGTGTGCTTCCCAATGCTTCGATGGCAAGACGGTCTTGCTCACAATTCTCGATGAATTTTGAAAAGTCATGATTGAACGCGGTGTGAATGACGGCGTCAGCTTTGTCTGCGGCCGTATGCAGTGCATCAAGATCTTCCAGCCTGGCGAGCAAGACTTTTGCTCCCGTTGCAGCGAGTGCGGTCGCCTTTTCGGCAGAGCGGGCAAGTCCGGTTACAAGGTGACCTGCGTTGATCAATTCCTGAACTACTGCAGAGCCTACCCAGCCAGTGGCTCCAGTGACAAATACGTGCATCATATTTTCCTTAAATTTAATGGTGGTTTGTTTGAGGGTTTGTGAGAATTCAGCCCAGCCACATCGATACTTCTACATCGTCGCCAAATGGCAGGGACAGGTAACCGCTACCTGGCGCACGTATCTGCGCGAGATAATCCGGGCTGTAGTCTGCGTTGTCAGCGATGATCAGTGCGCCTGGGCGCAAATGCTTTTCGACCAGCATCAGGACATCGCTATAGAGTGCCTTGGCACCGTCGAGTAATAACAGGTCAATGGATGCTGGAAGATCTGTTGCCAGCGTCTGCAATGCATCGCCTTCACGTATCTCGACCAGATCAGCCAGACCGCCTTCGCCCAGATGTTTGCGTGCCTGCGCTACTTTCGATAGCTCAAATTCGCTGCTGATCAGGCGGCCGCCACCGTTATCACGCAATGCTGCTGCCAGGTGCAGGGTGGAAATGCCGAAAGAGGTGCCAAATTCAACGATATTGCGTGCATTGCTGCTGCGCGCCAGCATGTAGAGCAGCACGCCTGTCCCGCGTGAGACGGGCAGCCAGAGGTCTTTCAGTAAACTATAAAAATTCAGGTATTCGGTTTTGCTGTGCATCAGGCGTTCGCGCTCTTCGCGCGAGATGCTGGCAATGGCGGGGCTGGTCGCAGCATCGGCTTGCCTGAACAGACGGTCAAGCAAGGCCGCCAGTGTGGGTGAAGTAAGTGTATTGGTCATGTATATATCCGGTTCTGAATTGAGTGCAAATGTGAACGCCACCTGCAATGCAGACGGCTATAAATAAAACGCGATTAATTCGTCGCATTGGTGAAAAATGATACGGGCAATGATTTACCTTGACTAATCGCATTGGGCCTCGCGTTTTTTGACAGGCTTGCGTTAATGGATAAGTCTTTGATTCACTATAAGAATTTGCGTGTCAGGTCGCGAAAATTGGGGGCTTGAATGACATTTCATCAGATCAAAGCTCAGGTTTTGCTTTGGATCGAAATTGCTTCGTTTGCAATGATTTGGGTGAGTTGCAAGCTGATTGAGGGATGACACAGCTTGGGTTAAGATGTGACGGATTCATCGCATTACGACAGGATGGATTTACCATTTTCTTGCTTTCTTTCTACTGTTTCTTACACGATGACCACCCGCCGCCGTCCTCAGGTTTCCACCCGCAAGCAGCCACAACAGGTACGCTCGGCAGGTCTGGTAACGGCAATCCTGCAGGCGGCAGTTCAGGTTTTGGCGCAAGAAGGCGTGACGCGTTTTACTACGGCGAGAGTGGCAGAGCGGGCAGGGGTCAGCATAGGTTCGGTTTATCAATATTTCCCGAATAAGGCGGCCATCCTGTTCCGGCTGCAAACCGACGAGTGGCAACAGACTACCGAGATGTTGCGCGACATTCTTGAAGACACCAGCAAGCCGCCGCTTGAGCGTCTGCGTACACTGGTTCATGCTTTCATACGCTCAGAATGCGAGGAGGCTGAGACGCGTCTGGCGCTCAGTGACGCCGCACCGCTTTACCGCGACGCGCCTGAGGCACAGGAGGTAAAGGCGTCCGCCGACCGTACTATCGATTTGTTTATGGCAGAAGTACTGCCCGGTGCATCTGCGTCCACGCGCACGCTTGCCGGTGATCTGGTCACCACGACCCTGAGTTCAGTAGGCAGCAGTTTTTCTGGCACACGCCGCACTCAGGCGGAGATCAAAACCTATGCCGATGCCATGGCGGATATGTTTTGTGCTTATCTCAAGGGCATTCAGCAAGATTGAGCTGCATTGGCAGATTCATTGCGCCTGCCATAAGCTACAATCTCGCCTGAATTTTTGAAAGTACCGAAAGTAAATGCCATGAGTAATCAATTTGACCTTGCCGTGATAGGCGCAGGCGCAGCCGGGATGATGTGTGCTGCTGTTGCAAGCCAGCGTGGCAGGCGCGTGGTATTAATTGATCATGCCACCCGACTCGCTGAAAAAATCCGTATCTCGGGTGGTGGGCGATGCAATTTTACCAACCTGCATGCAGGCCCGAATAATTTTCTATCTGAGAACCCGCATTTTTGTAAAAGCGCTTTATCTCGCTATACGCCGCAAGATTTTTTGTCCTTGATGAAGCGCTATCAGATTGCCTGGCATGAGAAGCATAAAGGCCAATTGTTTTGCGATGACAGTGCGGAAGATATCATCCGTATGCTCAAGGCTGAGTGTGATGCTGGCAAGGTCGATTGGCGCATGGGCTGCAAGGTCGATGATGTGCAACAACAGGAGCCGGACGGTTTCTTGCTGCAAACCAGCGCAGGCGTCATCCGCACTGCGCAAGTGGTGATTGCCTGTGGTGGCTTGTCCATACCAAAGATAGGCGCGACTGATTTTGCCCATAAGGTAGCCCGCCAATTTGGTCTGAAGATCATAGAACCTCGTCCAGCCCTTGTGCCTTTGACGTTTGACGCCAAGGCCTGGGAGCCTTTCGTGCCCCTGTCTGGTATTTCACTGGAAGTAGATATAGAGACTGGCGAGAAAAAATCCCGCATGGTATTCCGAGAGGATTTGCTGTTCACTCACCGTGGCTTGTCTGGCCCGGCCGTTTTGCAGATATCGAGCTTTTGGGAGCCTGGCAAAGCCATACGCATCAATCTCTTGCCAGAAGTCGATGTGGCAGAGGACCTGGTGGGTAATAAATCGACAATAAAAAAAAATCTTGCAAATCATTTATCGCAATACCTGCCTGCACGCCTGGTTGATGGGCTGCTGACTGCCCATGGTTTTGCTGGTGATGCCAGGGTTGCGGACATGCCTGACAAGCGCTTGCGCCAGCTCGGTGAAAAGCTGAACCGCTGGGAACTGATACCGAATGGGTCTGAAGGTTATCGCAAGGCTGAAGTCACCCGTGGTGGTGTTGATACCCGTGAGTTGTCCCAGCAAAGCATGATGGCGAATAAAGTACCTGGCTTGTATTTTATCGGCGAGGCAGTCGATGTAACGGGGTGGCTGGGTGGCTATAATTTTCAGTGGGCCTGGGCCTCAGGTACAGCGGCTGGGCTGGCGATATAAAGTGTTGTAAGTGCGGTGTTGTAAGAGCGTTGTATTTTTGCCTGTTATAATACCCGGTAGCAGTATGCTGAATTGCATCTCATTTTTTACTCTGTAATAGATGATATTCAGATGCATACCCCTGTAAATATCGAAATTTCCAGGTAAATGTAGGTTGAAATTTGTTGATCTGGTTTTGCCTTGCGTAAGTTTTTGCGCAAGATTTAATCAACTTCCTTCCATTAATTTAATTTTCCTGTTAATATCTCGGTCTTCCTATAAATCTTTCCATGGTTTGAACTTACATGACCACAATTCGCCTTAAAGAAAACGAGCCGTTCGAAGTTGCCATGCGCCGCTTCAAGCGCACTATCGAAAAGACCGGTCTGTTGACCGAATTGCGCGCTCGCGAGTTCTACGAGAAGCCAACAGCAGAACGCAAACGTAAGTTGGCTGCAGCTGTTAAGCGTCACTACAAACGTATTCGTAGTCAGCAATTGCCTAAGAAAATGTACTAATCCAGCTGTTGTGTCTGGCAATTTGCCGGATGCCTCATCGCTGTTGGTTCATTAAAGCTTAGGTTTGCATGCCCGCTCCGGTCAGCCGCAGCGGGCTTTGTTGTCTTTGTTTCGGGCATTGTGCAGGCGCTGTGCAAGTACTATGCAAGTATTGCGTGCCGCACTGTTTGTGCCCGGGCTGGTATGTGATTCCAGTGCAAGTTTGCGCGGAATTCATTTAAATAATTTCAGGAGCAGCTTATGAGTTTGAAAGAACAGATCACCGACGACATGAAGGCTGCCATGCGCGCCAAAGAAACGGTCAAGCTGGGTACTATCCGCTTGCTGACCGCAGCGATGAAGCAAAAAGAAGTCGATGAGCGCGTAGAGCTGGACGATGGCATGATCCTGACCATCATAGAAAAAATGCTCAAGCAGCGTAAAGATTCCATCACCCAGTTTGAAGCAGGTGGTCGCCAGGACTTGGCTGATATAGAAAAAGCTGAACTGGCTGTTTTGTCTGTGTATATGCCAGCCGCGATGTCAGATGAAGAAGTGCAGGCAGCCGTGGTTGCTGCCGTGGCAGAAACTGGCGCAGCCGGTCCGCAAGACATGCGTAAAGTGATCGATGTGCTGAAGGCAAAACTGGCTGGTCGTGCCGACATGGGCAAGGTCTCTGGCCTGGTCAAAGCGGCATTGTCCAAGTAATTCGACCTGGCCTTTTGTTTTATCCTTTAGCTGGCGTCCTGCTTTGATACCACAAAGTTTTATACAGGATTTACTGGCCCGCGTTGATATTGTTGACGTGGTGGGTAAGTACGTGCAGCTCAAAAAAGGTGGCGCAAACTATATGGGTTTGTGCCCCTTTCATAACGAAAAATCCCCAAGTTTTACCGTCAGTCCGACCAAGCAGTTTTATCACTGCTTTGGCTGTGGCGCACATGGCAGTTCCATTGGTTTTTTGATGGAATATTCCGGGCTCAGCTATGTGGATGCCATCCGCGACCTGGCGCAAAACAATGGCATGGTCGTGCCGGAAGAAGACCGGCTCTTGCCAGCGCAGCGTGCAGAAGTTACGGCAAAAAGCCTGGCCTTGTCAGAGGTCATGACCAAGGCAGGTGAATACTATAAACAGCAATTGCGTACCGCGCCGCAAGCCATCGCTTATCTGAAGAAGCGTGGTTTGACTGGTGAAATAGCGGCACGCTTTGGTCTTGGTTTTTCCCCGGATGCCTGGGATGGCTTGCGCAGTGTTTTTGCTGATTACAATATCCCGGCCCTGGTCGAGGCTGGCCTGGTCATCGATAAAAGCGAGGAAGAGGGTGGTGGCCGTAAGCGTTATGACCGCTTCCGCGACCGCGTCATGTTCCCGATACGTAATACCAAGGGCCAGATCATAGGCTTTGGTGGGCGCATCATGGAGCAGGGTGAGCCCAAGTACCTGAACTCGCCAGAAACCCCGCTATTTCAAAAGGGCCTGGAATTATATGGCCTGTTTGAGGCACGACAGGCTATCCGTGAAGCCGGTTATGTGCTGGTCACTGAGGGTTATATGGATGTGGTGGCGCTGGCGCAAATGGGTTTTCCGCAAGCGGTGGCAACTCTGGGGACGGCTTGTACGCCTACCCATGTGCAAAAACTCTTGCGCCAGACTGATCACGTGATTTTCAGTTTTGATGGCGACAGTGCGGGTCGCCGTGCGGCCAGGCGTGCACTTGATGCCTGCCTGCCGCATGCAAATGACGACAAGGTCATCAAGTTCCTGTTTTTGCCCAAGGAGCATGACCCTGACAGTTATATCCGTGAATTTGGTGCGGATGCCTTTGAGCAGGAGGTGCGCGATGCGATGCCGCTGTCGCAATTCTTTATGCGCGAAATGATGGGCGACAATGATTTGAGTACGGCAGAAGGGCGCGCCCGCACCCAGTTTGACGCCAAGCCTCTGTTGCAAGCCATGCAGTCATCCGGTATGCGTTTGCAACTGGTGCGCAATCTGGCGCAGGTCACGCAAACCAGCCCGTCCGAAATAGAAGCCATGTTCGAGCTCAGCCAGCCAGTGGCGCGTATCAAACTGGCACCTCCAAAAAGCAAGCGTAATGCGCCTATTGGGCTGGAGCGCCAAATCATGCGCATCCTTGTCGCTCATCCTTCATTAGCCATGATGCTTGATGAAAATGTGCTGGCTGATGCTGCTGTCCTCGCACCTGATGGGGCCGACATGTTGCGAAGTCTGGTATTTACTGCACAGAGCATGGGTGAAAATGCACAATTTGCGGCATTGTCTGAGCAATTGCGCTCGGGAGGCTCAGATTTTGATGTTTTGATCGCCGAGATCGCAGAGCAGGCTGAAACTGATATTGATATCGTCAGGTTCGAGTTGGCCGGGGCCTTGCGTCAGATGCGTCATCAAGTCTTGCGTGCTGAGGCAGAGAGCCTGGCTGCGCGTGGTTTGCGTACGCCTGAAGACATGGCGCGCTATCGCGAAATTGTGCAATTGCAAGACCAGCTTAAAAAACAGGCGGCAGCTGAAGCTGCATTGCGTTAAGTAAAAAACAATTTTCGGTTGAACCATATTCCGTGTTGCGCGGTCATCAGAGTTTGAGGTCTGGTCTTGTTATTTTTGATTTCGGCTTCATTTCTGCTATTGAGATCAGGGCGAAGATCAAATTATTTAATTATTTGCTAAATAATTTGACAAGTTGGTGCGTTGCAAATCAGGGTTTTTGCCTCTTTTTTACCCAGTATTTGCCTAAAATTTATTCACTAAGTTGATATATGCACAGTCTTGGGCTGGAGTAAAGTACACCCGCGTGGTATAATTAAAGGCTTTCGATTCAAGGTCTTAGGTTGTTTCATTCTGGGCGAAGCTTTTTGCATTTGCGCAGGATGTGTTGTTTAGGTGAGCGTAATGCTCCTCCGAGTAACCCAAAACACTGGCGCTGAGACTCGGGAAGTCTGCAACAAACCAGATTTTGCTCTGCGATGCCGATCACAACAGATCTGCTGGCAGCGCATTTTCTTTTTTGTGATGTGCCCACAGGCGACTTCCTCAGTACCGGATGGTTTGATTCAATGGCTAGCGCAATGAAGAAACCCGCGAAAACCCTGAAGTCCACTACGGTAACAAAAGCCGTGGCAAGCGCACCCAAAAAAGCGCCTGCCACTGCAACGAGCGAAGCGGTAAAAACCGCGGCAAGTGCTGGCACCAAGGCAAAGACGGCTGCAGCGTCTGTTGCACGGAGTACGAGTAGTAAGGCTGTGACTGTCAGTAAAACAGACAAAACAGCGGAGCAAAAAGGGGTTGCGAAAGACGTTAAAGCGCCTAAAGTGATAAAGACCTCACTGGCAGCCGAGACCGTCAAGGTGACGCAGGCAACAAAACAGGCAACAAGTAAAGCAGTATTGAAAACGGCAACAAAAGCCAAAGACACGGATGAAATATCCGCGTCTGCGACAAAAACGGCTGGTAAGGAAGTGAGCGGCAAGAATGCGACACCACCGGCAAAAAAAGGGAGTCAGCCAGCAGAAGCGGCCGAATCCCAGCTCAGTGGAAAAACCAGGAGTGCATCTGCAGCCCGGCCAGAACCAGTATCCGTATCATCGAAAGCTTCTGTGACAATTAACAAAACCGATTCAAAGACAGTGACTAAGCCAACCAAGAATTCAGCGAAATCTGCACCAGAGGTGCAGGAAATCAAAACCGGTTCTGCGCCTACCGTAAGCCAGACGACCGATGCTGCGGTGCTTGCCGCGATTGACACATCCGGCTATGTATTGCCCGGGGTGAAGGTGCCTGGCCGCCGTGGTCGCAAGCCAAAAGAATACCAGCCTGAGAATGAAGAAATCGCCGCACTCAATGCAGTAGAGCGCGCCGAGATGAAAGCCATAGACAAGGCCAAGGCAAAAGACCGCAAGGCCAAAGAAAAGGCTTTGCTCAAAGATGCCTTCTCTTCTGATCCTGAAGCGACAGAAGAAGAACTCGAGCGCCGTCGCCAGAAACTGAAAACCCTGATCAAACTGGGTAAGGACCGTGGCTACCTGACGTTTGCAGAAATCAACGATCATTTGCCAGAAAACGTTGTTGACCCTGAAGCCATCGAGGGCATCATCGGTACCTTCAACGACATGGGCGTGGCCGTCTACGAGCAAGCCCCTGATGCTGAAACCCTGTTGTTATCGGATAACGTCGTCACTGTCACGACCGATGATGATGAGGTTGAGGCCGCTGCTGAGGCTGCACTGTCTACGGTTGACTCTGATTTTGGTCGCACCACTGACCCTGTGCGCATGTATATGCGTGAAATGGGTTCGGTCGAGTTGCTGACGCGCGAAGGCGAAATCGTCATCGCGAAGAAAATCGAAGAAGGCCTGAAAGACATGATACAGGCGATTTCTGCCTGTCCAACCACGATTGCAGAAATCCTCGCTGCGGCGGATCGTATCGCTGCCGATGAAATCAAGATCGATGAAATCGTCGATGGCCTGGTTGATCCGAATGCGGATGAGCAGGCTGCACCGGTAGTGGTCGCTGCTGCCGAAGAATCGTCTGAAGAAGATGAAGAGGACGAAGAGGAAGAAGAGGAAGAAGAAGACGATGATGGCGGTGCCGCTGGCGCAGCTGCAATCTCTGCTGAGCAACTCGAACAACTGAAGCGCGATGCTCTGGCAAAATTCGAAATCATTGCGACGAATTTTGACAAGATGCGCAAGTCCTACGAAAAGGAGGGCTATAACTCCAAGACTTACGTCAAGGCGCAGGAAGCGATTTCCGGTGAGCTGCTGGGCATACGCTTTACCGCAAAAGTCGTTGAAAAATTGTGCGATACCTTGCGTGGTCAGGTTGATGAAGTCCGCCATGTAGAAAAACAGATACTCGAAGTGGTGGTCAATCGTTGCGGCATGCCACGTTCTCACTTCATCAAGGTTTTTCCTGGTAATGAAACCAATCTGAGCTGGGTGGAAGGCGAAGTGAATTCCGGTCATTCCTACAGTGCAGTGCTGGGCCGTAATATCCCTTCAGTGCAACAACTGCAGCAAAAACTGATAGACCTGCAATCCCGTGTCGTCCTGCCTTTGCCTGATCTGCGCAACATCAACAAAAAGATGTCTGCCGGTGAAATGAAGGCACGCAAAGCCAAGCGTGAAATGACAGAGGCCAACTTGCGTCTGGTGATTTCGATCGCCAAGAAATACACGAATCGTGGTTTGCAATTCCTGGATCTGATTCAGGAAGGCAATATCGGTTTGATGAAGGCAGTCGATAAGTTTGAATACCGTCGTGGTTATAAATTCTCGACCTATGCAACATGGTGGATACGTCAGGCCATTACCCGTTCTATCGCCGATCAGGCACGCACGATTCGTATTCCTGTGCATATGATAGAAACGATTAATAAAATGAATCGTATCTCGCGTCAGATTTTGCAAGAGACAGGTGTAGAGCCTGATCCTGCAACGCTGGCGATCAAGATGGAAATGCCGGAAGATAAAATTCGCAAGATCATGAAGATTGCGAAAGAGCCGATTTCCATGGAAACACCGATAGGCGACGATGATGATTCCCATCTGGGCGATTTCATCGAAGACAATCACACATTGGCGCCAGCCGATGCTGCCCTGCACGCATCGATGCGCAATGTAGTAAAAGACGTGCTCGACTCCTTGACGCCGCGCGAAGCAAAAGTATTGCGCATGCGTTTTGGCGTTGAAATGTCCACGGATCATACCCTCGAAGAAGTAGGTAAACAATTTGACGTGACCAGGGAACGTATTCGCCAGATAGAAGCCAAGGCTTTGCGAAAATTGCGCCATCCATCACGCTCGGATAAGCTCAAGAGCTTCCTCGAAGGTAATTAATGTTATATAATGGGCGTCGGTTTTCCGGTGCCCATTGAAATTGTTGTGCTGAAATTTGGCGCAATTTTTTGCAGGCGGCATCACCTGGCTTTACCTGCAAAACCTGAAGTATTTTTCCAAACTGGATTAACCTCAGATTAAAGCAGGCAGAGCTTGCAGAAAGAATTGGGCCCATAGCTCAGTTGGTTAGAGCAGCGGACTCATAATCCGTTGGTCGCAGGTTCAAGTCCTGCTGGGCCCACCAACTACCATGACTGATATCAAGTCCCCAGCTACATCCTCTGATGAGCAAGTTACCCCTACGGTAAAGTTTGCCGATTTTGGTCTTGCGCCAGAAATCTTGCGCGCCCTGACAGATCAGGGTTATGTGCATCCAACTCCGATTCAGGAACAGGCTATTCCAGTTGTCTTGCAAGGCCGTGACGTGATGGGCGCCGCCCAGACCGGCACAGGCAAGACTGCAGGTTTTTCTCTGCCTATCATCCAGTTGTTGCTGGCGCATGCAAGCACCAGTGCTTCACCGGCCCGCCACCCTGTACGCGCACTGATCTTGACGCCGACCCGGGAGCTGGCTGACCAGGTCGCAGAAAACGTCAAAGCTTATTCCCGTCACACGCCTTTGCGTTCTACCGTCGTATTCGGTGGCATGGACATGGCACCGCAGACGGCAATCTTGCGCAACGGCGTCGAGATAGTGATTGCCACGCCTGGCCGTTTGCTTGACCACGTACAGCAAAAAACCGTCAACCTGTCGCAGGTCCAGATACTGGTCATGGACGAGGCTGACCGCATGCTGGACATGGGTTTCCTGCCTGACTTGCAGCGCATCATCAACCTGCTGCCCAAGAAGCGCCAGAACCTGATGTTCTCTGCGACGTTCTCGCAAGAGATCAAAAAACTCGCTGCCAGTTTCCTGACCAATCCGCAAACCATAGAAGTGGCACGCAGCAATGCTACTGCTGATAATGTCACGCAGATTTTGTACAAGGTATCGACGGAAGAAAAGCGTGATGCAGTCTCCTTCATCATCCGTGAACGCGGCCTGAAGCAAGTCATCGTGTTTTCCAACACCAAGATTGGTGCGTCACGCCTGGCTGTTCATCTCGTCAAGCAAGGTGTCAAAGCATCTGCAATTCACGGTGACAAGTCACAGCAAGAACGTATGGCGGCACTTGAGGCTTTCAAGCAGGGTGAGGTTGAAGTGCTGGTGGCAACTGACGTGGCCGCACGCGGCCTTGATATTGCCGAACTGCCTTGCGTCATCAATTTTGACTTGCCGTATAACGCCGAAGACTATGTCCACCGCATAGGCCGTACTGGTCGTGCCGGTGCCAAGGGTGACGCAATTTCCCTGCATACTGATCAGGATGAACGTCTGCTGATCGACATAGAAAAAATGATCAAGCAAAAAATCGTGCGCCTGAATCTGGCCGGTTTTGTTGCAACATCCGTGCATCAGTCAGAACATCGTGCACCGCGTGAACGTGGCGAGCAAGGCGATCGTTCAGGTCGTAGCGACCGCGCTGACAGGTCTGACCGTGGTGAAAGAAGCGAGCGGCCAGCGCGTAGCTATCAACCACCGAAAGAGAAGGTCGATCCCTGGTTCCTCAAGCCTTATGAGCCAAGTTCAGGTGCAAGTTCAAGCAGCAGCAATACGACAGCATCGATGGCATCACCATCAAATGCCAGCGCACCAGCCAAGCCACAAAAACGTGCGGCTTTGTTGGGTGGGTTTCCTAAGAACTGATTTGGATTTGGCAAGGTTGACGACTTTGCTGAATGTATATGTGATGTCGTAGGTTGGGCCGGGTGTCGCTACGCTACGTTTTATCAGCCCAACCCCCGGCGTTTAAATGACGTATACGTTTATTGAGGCACAGTGTTGGGCAGATGAAGCGTTGCCCAACCTACGAGGCCTAGCCGAACCTCAATATTGTCTCCCCCACACCAAATTCGCTGCACACAAATCCTCAATCGCCGTTCCCACTGATTTAAATAAAGTGATCTCGGCATTGCTCTTGCGCCCCAGATGCTTGTCGGCGCAAAGCTCTGCCAGCTCCGCAACAATCGCTGATTTTGCCAGGCTGCCATTCGCCAGGGTTTGTGTGATATCTCCTGCCTCGGCCAGGGCGCCTGCATAAGTATCGACAAACACGGTGGCTCTGCTCATCAGATCATCATCCACTTCACGCATATCTGGCTTGAAACCGCCTACCAGATCAAGATGTGTTCCCGCTTTGACATAGTCACTCAACACGACCGGTGTCTTGCTGGTGGTCGCGCAACTAATGATGTCGGCTTCATGGCATGCTGCTGCCAGGTCTTCCCTGACATGCACCCTGATATGCGCGGGAAATTCTGCATGCTCGCGGATTATTTTTGCGGCACCTGCTGACTTCTCAACGGATCTGCCCCAGATGCTGATATCAGTAATTGCCCTGGTCTGGCAATGTGCAATCGCGACATGGGGTGCCAGGCTGCCGTTGCCAACCAACAGCAAATGTCGTGCATCGTGCCGGGATGCATAAGAAGACGCAAGGGCAGAGGCCGCAGCGGTGCGCCGCAAAGTCAATTCTTCACCATCCATCAAGGCCAGCGGTGTACCTGTTTTGGCATCAAATAAAACAAAGACTGCGTGCACGGTTGGTGCATCTGTATTCTTTGGTGCTACCGTTACCAGCTTCACTCCGAGTTGCCCCTGCGGCTGCCAGACTGGCATCAGCAGCAGACTGGAACTGTCTGCTTCAGACAGGCTGTGTGCATGCCGTTTCGGGGAGATTATCTCTTGCGTAAATGCCAGGCGTAAAGCAGGTATCAGTTTTGCATAGGGCAGGGCAATGCTGACTTGTTCTTTGGTGAAATAGGGGATCATGTCGTGTAATTGGAAACTTGCTATGGTTGGATGCGCAATTTTTTATTGTAAGGGCATATGTATTTTGCATTCAATGATGTAATGCCTGAACATGGCAGATACATCATTTTTATTAAACGCCAACTCTCTTCATGCGGTTTGCCCTCTCTTGAGAAAAGCAGTGCTTGTCAATCAGGCAAAACTTAGTCCTGAGTTTTCTTTACTCCCTCTTAAAATGCACTATAGTGGCTCAGTAAGCTTGCACGCTATGTATCAAAGCCAGATATATCAGCGGCGGCATTTTGATTCAAGTCTTCTATAAGATATAATATGGAAGTATATTGAAAGCTTGGTGTCACATAATGATGTTAAGCTTAATTCACTCTTGCTTTTGCAAGCCGAGCACATGGCCGATTCCAAAGAAACGCAACAAGTACGCGAGTTTTTCATCCAGGGTATTACCAGCGATGGAAAACAATTTCGCCCCAGCGACTGGGCAGAGCGCCTGTGCGGAGCCATGTCCTGTTTCAGCCCTGATGGTGGCAGAAATTCACACTTGCAGTATTCACCTTATGTACGCCCCATCTTGTTGAATGGTGTGCGTTCTGTCGTGGTGAATGAAGCTATACGTGAAATTGAACCACTGGCTTATCATTTTGTTCTCAGTTTCGCCAAAGATAATGATTTGCAAATTATCGATGCCTGTCTGTTGCCTGATGAGCCCAAGGCTGGTAAATAAATCACATCATGCCTGATGCTGGATCAAATCAGCTTCATGTCTTGCACTTTCACACTGTCTGGTCTTGAAACGCTTCTATCACTTGCTGCCTTAACCAGCGATTGGCCGGGTCATTTTCCACATTCTGGTGCCAGTACAAATACACATCCCACGAAGGCATGGCTGCCGGTAGCGGCAATATCTGGTTGTTAAACTGCTCATTCGCGATGCGTGCATAGCCTTCCGGCATGGTCAGCAGTAAATCAGTCTGGCTGACTACCCGGCAAGCCGCAAAATAATGCTGACAGCGCAGGCGTATGCGTCTTTGCAAGCCCAGGCGGCTCAGTTCAAAGTCTTCCAGACCCATGCCTTTGCGGCGTGAACTGGCAAGTATGTGTTCTGCCTGCATATAGGTGTCCAGATTCAGCTTGCCTTGTATGATGGGGTGATCACGCCGCGCCAGAACCACGGTATTGCCTTGCACTACCTTCTGGCGGTGTATTTCATTTGGTAATGGCAATAGCATGTCAATCGCCAGATCCAGGCTGCCAGCCGCCAGTTCACTGACCAGTTCCCGTCTTTCTACCTGTATCGCTGCCAGATTGATTTGCGGTGCCTGCCGCGTGATGCTTTCCATCAGTGGCGGCAAGGCAGTCGATTCCAACACATCACGCAAGGCCAGATTGAACTGTTTGGTCGCCAGTGCCGGGTCAAACTTGTCATTCTCTGTGAGTGTCACTTCCAGCCCGCGCAGCGCTTGCCGCACCGGTTCTATGATGCTGCGTGCCAGCGGGGTCGAAACCATCATCTGGCCCTGGCGTACAAACAGCGGGTCATTGAACAATTGCCGCAGGCGGTTCAAGGCATGGCTGATGGCTGGCTGGGTCAGATTCAGTTGCTGGCTGGCGCGGGTCACGCTGCCTTCGGAATAGATGGCAACAAAGACAGTGAACAGGTTTAAATCGACGCGGGATAAATGCATGGAATTAATTAATCTTGATAATAACTATTCATTTGATCAATTATAGTGCCGGGCTTACACTTTGTTCATCAATTTATCAGTGATATCTCACAGAGGAAGTAATGGCAGCTTTATATCTGGTCAGGCACGGGCAGGCTTCATTCGGCAACCAGAACTATGACCAATTGTCTGAACTGGGCGAACAGCAGGCGAGGCACTTGGGCCGCTGGTGGGCAGCGCGTGATATGCAGGTGTCAAGGGTAGTAACGGGCGCGTTGAAACGGCACCAGCAGACTGCGCAAGCCTGTCTGTCCGAAATGCTGCAACAGGATGTTGATGGGCTGGATACCTCTGCCTGGCATTGCGATGCCGGTTTCAATGAGTACAACCATCATGAAGTGCTGGCGCGGCATGTCCCCGCTTTTGATGATCCGGCAGCGGTCAAACATTTCCTCATGAATACGCCGAATGGCAAGCAGGCCTTCCAGGATATTTTTGCCCAGGCGATCAGCCGCTGGATGTCAGGCGAACATGATGCTGAGTATGTAGAAAGCTGGAACGAATTCCGCCAGCGTTGCGTCGTTGCCATGCACAAGCAACTGGCAATTGCGGATGATGCCAAGAACATCGTCGTCTTCACTTCTGGCGGCACGATCTCGGCCTTATGCCAGCATGTACTGGGTTTTCCTGATCCACGTTTTGCTGAACTCAACTGGTCGCTGGTGAATAGTGCGGTCACGCGCTTCCATTTGCAGCCGACAGCTGAAGGCATATTGCGCCCAGCTTTGGCTTATCTGAATAATTTTTCACATCTTGAAGTATTGAACAACCCCAAAGCAATTACCTACGTTTAAAAAAACAAGAGAGACGAGAGAGACAAGACATGACAGCAATGTTTGATTTGACCGGCAAGGTCGCACTGGTCACCGGTGCCAGCCGTGGCATAGGCGAGGCCGTCGCCAAAACCCTGGCTGCCAACGGTGCCTATGTCATCGTGAGTAGCCGCAAGGCAGAAGCTTGCGAAGCCGTGGTGGCTGCGATTATTGCCGCTGGCGGCAAGGCAGAAGCACGCGCCTGCCATATTGGTGAAATGGCACAGATTGATGCCCTGTTTGCCGACATTACTGCAGCGCATGGCAAGCTCAATATCCTGGTCAATAATGCTGCCACCAATCCGCACTTTGGGCATATCACCGAGACCGATGTCAGCGCATTCCAGAAGACGGTTGATGTCAATATACGTGGCTATTTCTTCATGTCTTCAGCAGGTGCCAAACTGATGGCAAAACATGGTGGTGGCAGCATCATCAATGTGGCTTCTGTCAACGGCGTAGTGCCTGGTGCCATGCAAGGAATTTACTCCATCACCAAAGCAGCAGTCATCGCCATGACCAAATCCTTCGCACAGGAGTGCGCGCCCATGGGCGTGCGCGTGAATGCCTTACTGCCAGGCGCGACCGATACCAAGTTTGCCTCGGCCCTGTTCCACAATCCCGTCATTCTCGAAAAAGTGCTGACCCGCATACCCATGAAACGTATTGCCGAACCTGACGAAATGGCGGGCACGGTCTTGTACCTGGCATCGAATGCATCCAGCTATACCACTGGTGCCTGCATCAATGTTGATGGCGGTTATCTGGTTAGTTAATGGGATAACAAACAAGACACGATCATGAAACCTGCATACGAGGCTAGCAATCCAGATTACGCAGTGCAACTGAAGAGTCTGGTGCTGTCCATGCCCATGGCGCAATGGCTGGGCATAGAGTTTGTAAAGGTGGAGCCGGGTGAAGTAGAGCTGGAGATTGCCTGTCGTGAAGAACTCAGTTTCGCACCCGGGAAGATGCAGGCCACAGCCATCTTTGCAGCCGCAGACTTTGCAGGCATCTCTGCCGCTGGCACTCTGTTACTAGCAGGCTGGATCAACGCCAGTATCGATAGTAATTTAAAGATAGTCGCTCCTGCTGATGGTGAAAAATTGCGGGCACGCGGGCGTGTTGTTTCAAACGGGAAGTTGTTAACCGTCAGCGCCGCAGAGGTTTTTTCTGTACGCAATGGCGAAGAAGTTTTATGTGCAACAGCATTGCTGACAGCGCGCAACATCGAACTACAAAGAAAGTAAAACGGACATTTCCATGTCCATTTGAGCAAACTGAACAAACAAGGAAAAAGGACATATCATGGATTTTCAATACAGCCCCAAAGTCAAAGATTTGCAGGCACGCCTGATCGCCTTCATGGACGAGCATGTCTATCCAAATGAAAAAACTTTCTTTGGTGAGATCGCTGCCAACCGCAAGGCAGGCAATGCCTGGATACCAACCAAGGTCGTTGAGCAACTGAAAGCCAAGGCACGCGATGCCGGTTTGTGGAATCTCTTCTTGCCAGAATCTGGCCACGGCGCAGGTTTGACCAATCTGGAATATGCACCGCTGTGCGAAATCATGGGCCGTGCCGTCTGGGCACCAGAAGTATTCAATTGCTCTGCACCAGACACCGGCAATATGGAAGTGTTTGCCCGTTACGGTACGCCTGAGCATCAGGAACAATGGTTGAAGCCCTTGCTGCGCGGCGAAATCCGTTCCTGCTTCGCCATGACAGAACCGGCAGTCGCCTCTTCTGACGCCACCAATATTGAGTCATCGATAGTGCGTGATGGCGATGAGTACGTCATCAATGGCCGCAAATGGTGGTCGTCCGGTGCCAATGATCCGCGCTGCAAAGTGTTTATCTTCATGGGCAAGAGTGATCCTGCTAATGCTGACCGCCACAAGCAGCAATCGATGATTATCGTGCCGCGCGATACGCCGGGCGTGACCATTTTGCGTGCCTTGCCAGTCTTCGGTTATGACGATGCACCGCATGGCCATGGCGAAGTGCTATTTGAGAACGTACGTGTACCCGCATCCAATATTTTGCTGGGTGAGGGCCGTGGTTTTGAAATTGCCCAGGGTCGTCTGGGGCCTGGCCGCATCCATCACTGCATGCGTCTCATCGGTCTGGCAGAACGTGCACTGGAAGATATGTGCAAACGCTCTTTGACACGTGTGGCCTTTGGTAAACGCGTAGCCGACCAGGGTGTGACGCTGGAACGCATTGCCAATGCCCGTATCCTCATTGATCAGGCGCGTTTCCTGGTCTTGAATGCCGCGCAGATGATGGACACAGTCGGCAACAAGGCGGCAGCCAAAGAAATCGCCATGATCAAGGTTGCAGCACCAACCATGGCTTGCCAGGTCATCGACTGGGCCATACAGGCACATGGTGGTGGTGGCGTGTCAGATGATTTCAATCTCGCCTATTCCTACGCGCAAGCCCGTACCTTGCGCCTGGCCGATGGCCCGGATGAAGTGCACAGGAATCAAATCGGCAAGATGGAGTTAAAGAAATATACGGAGAAAAAATAATTACTTGTAGTTTCATAAGTGCGATTTACGGGTAGTTCCGGATTGGCTCTTCCTCTTTCTGAGGCAGGGCTTTTCCGGCGTTAACTTCCCAGTTGGCTGACATTTTCAAATTATTCTTATAAAGAGAGGCAAAAATGCGCGACTTACAACCCTGGATCAAATCTTACCCCGCAGGCGTACACTGGGACGCTGACCTGCCCATCAGCAGCGTGCCACAATTGCTGCATGATGCCGTTGCCAAATGGCCAGACTTGCCCGCACTGGAATTCATGGGCAAGAAAACCAGTTATGCAGAATTGCAAAAGCTGGTGAACCAGGCTACCAAAGGCTTCCAGCAACTAGGTGTGAAGCCAGGTGTGCATGTGGGCCTTTATTTACCGAATACACCGCATTACGTCATCAGTTTTTTTGCGATCTTGCAGGCAGGTGGCACGGTAGTGAATTACTCACCGTTGGATGCAGAGAAAGTGCTGGAACATAAAATTGCCGACAGCCATACCGACATGCTGGTGACGCTGGACATGGTCATGCTGTACCCACAAATGGCCAAGATGCTGGGTCATACCCGCCTGCAAAAACTCATCATCGGCAATATCCCGGAGATGACTCCTTATCCGGATGCCGTCAGGGCGAATCTGGACAAGGCAGGCCAGCTAAGCGCAATTCCCGATGATGCACAGCACCTGCTGTTTGCAAAACTGCTGGACAATGATGGTGACTACAACACACCCATCCCGGCAATCGATCCCAAAGAAGCCATCGCAACCCTGCAATACACAGGCGGCACCACGGGCCTGCCCAAGGGCGCCATGCTCACCCATGGCAACCTGACCACGGCGTGCAGCCAGATCATGGAAACCACCAATATCGAGCCGCGTGTGCTGGAAGAGGGTAAAGAAAAACTGCTGGCCGTGCTGCCGCTATTCCACATCTATGCATTGACGGTAGACATGTTGTTTGGCATACGACTGGGTGCGGAGATAGTCTTGCATACCCGCTTTGATGCTGATGCCGTGGTGAAGGATCTGGCAAATAAAAAAATCACGGTATTCCCTGGCGTGCCGACGATGTACACCGCCATCATCAATCATCCGCAGATCAAGGAATTTGATCTGAGCGCTTTAAAGTTTTGCAACTCCGGTGGCGCACCCTTGCCAACAGAAGTGCTGCAACAATTCCAGGCATTGACAGGCTGTACACTGCTGGAGGGCTGGGGCATGACCGAGACTTCACCCACCGGTACTTTTACGCCATTGGGAGGCGTGCGCAAGGCTGGTTCCTGTGGTTTACCGACGCCAGGTATCAGCTTTAAATTTGCCAGCATTGATGACCTCCGCCAGGAAGTGGCTTTGGGAGAACGCGGTGAAATCTGCGTGGCTGGCGCGAATATCATGAAAGGCTACTGGAACAAGCCAGATGCGACCCGTGACGCATTTACTGCTGACGGTTATTTCCGTACCGGTGATGTTGGTTATATGGATGCTGATGGTTTTGTGTATATCGTCGACCGCACCAAGGACATGATTTTGTCCGGCGGTTACAACGTCTATCCACGCAATATAGAAGAAGCGATTTATGAACACCCGGCTGTCGCCGAAGTCAGCGTCATTGGCATCCCCGATGCATATCGTGGGCAAGCTGCCAAAGCCTTTATCAAACTCAAGACAGGTCAGATGGCTTTCAGCTTTGATGAGTTGAAAGACTTCCTCAAAGACAGACTGGGCAAGCATGAAATGCCGCAAGCCATGGATATTCGTGCGGAGTTGCCTAAAACCCCGGTAGGGAAATTGTCCAAAAAAGAACTGTATGAGGAAGAAGCGAAGAAGAGGGCTGCTACCTGAGCTGGCTTGATCTATTTTGATTGAACAAGTTTTTGCGCGTTTCTGCGGCTTTCTGCTTCCCTCCAGAAAGGCCGCAGTTTTTTTCATTTTATTTCTTCTTGCCAGTTACATTGGCCTTGAGCTGAGTTTGAAAAGCCTGCAAATCTTTCTCGCTATGTTCAACAACAATAGTGCTGGTGTCAGCAACCTGGGTCTGGCTGCTGACTTGTAGTTCTGGCACAGCTTTTCTTGGCCTGACAGGCTGGGGATGGTGCAGGAAGAACATGGCTTGCTCCAGTAGGATCAGGCTGTGCATATCGAGACATTCTTATCGAATTCAAGTGATTTATGTAAATCAAGCCAGATTGCTGATTGCACTACGTAAATCCGGATAATCAAATACAAAACCGTCGTGCAATAATTTTGCCGGCACCACGCGCTGGCCTTCCAGTAATAAATCAGCTTGCTCACCCAGCATCAGGCGCATAGGCCAGCCCGGGGTAGGGAAGAAGCAGGGGCGATGCAATACATGGGCAGCGATGGTGCTGAACTGTTTTTGCGTGACTACTTCAGGTGCAGTGAAATTATAAGCACTGTCCGGCGGCAGGCTGGCTTCATGTTGCCACAGGTGGGCAATACCGCGCAATACATCGTGTACATGTATCCACGATTGCCATTGCTTGCCGCTACCCAGCGCACCACCCAGGCCCAGCTTGATGGGCAGCAGCATCATGCCCAGTGCACCTTGCTGGCCCAGTACAACGCCGAAGCGCATCCTGGCGACTTTGACGCCGTAAGTAGTGGCGGCCTGGTTGGCTTGCTCCCATTCCTGGCACAGCTCTGACATGAAGATGGATTGTGGTGCTGCGCTTTCTGTCAATTCTCTGTCATCGCCCATTGCCTGTATGCCGTAATAACCAATGGCTGAGGCTGCCAGCAAGAGCCTGGGTTTGCTTTCTGCACGACTGATCCATGCTGTAATTTCTTTTGTCAGGCCAGTGCGGCTATGGCGCAATTCTGCCTTGCGTTTTTCTGACCAGCGCCAGCCCAGGATGCGTGCACCTGCCAGGTTGATGATGATATCTACACGCTGATTTGCTGGTAACTCCTCCATGGATGCTATGACCCTGGCCTTGCCATCAAACTTCCAGCTAGCCTGTTTTGGGTTGCGGCTGAGTATCGTCACTTGCTGTCCATCAGCCAGTAAGGCTTTGACCAGCAATGTGCCGATAAAGCCTGTTGCACCGGTGACCAAAACCTGCTCTGATTTGTCGCTGAAATGTATCATGCTTGCCTGCCTTTCTTTAATGGCGATTTTACCGAGGTGCAGTGCAGCCAGCCCATCACGTATGCCAGATACGCCAACACCCACGCCACACAAGGCCAGGAATACACTGAGCCAGCCTTGTGGTTGCCATTGCATTTGTGTATTTGCAGCAAACCACTCAGGCGTATTCAAGATCAACAAGGTGATAAAGGCACCACCATTAATTGCGAGTACTGTGTGGGTCACACGTTCAGTTGCTGGCAAAAGGCGGGTCTGGTCTTCAATCACAAAGTCCCACAAGGTCAGAACAATCTCCACACCAAACACCAGCAACAACACGATGGCCCAGGCACCATGCCAGGCCCATGCTGACAAACCAATGAACAGTAAGCTGTAGATGAGCGCGCGGGTCGCATGTATGCCTAACTCTTTACGGGCGCTGGCGCGCTGTGGCAAGGCCTCGGTCAATTCATGGTGATACAAGGTATCGAAAGCGCCAAGCAAGCCTTGTGCGGCCATTAATTGCAGGGCTATTAAATGGGTGTTCATGATGCTGCCTCAGGATGAGTTTCCTTGAAAACACCGACCTGGGTAAAGGTACGGCCAAACAAGGCGTGTTTGATTTCTATGCGTATATTGAATTGCTCAGGATTGTCATTGCGATGGCAAAGATAAGTTTTGCCAGGCGTGAAAATTCCGGGTATGGGTATGCGGTAGCCCAGTACATCCCAGAAGTAACCATCGCTGGTGAAGTAGAGATTACCCTCATGCACGTGCAAGATCAGTTTCATCCCTAAGCCCATGCCTACATATTCGAGCACTTCACCCTTTTCACTTTCCTGCATGTACGATGTGAATTGTATCGGTGGTCTGTTGTGCAATCGGTATATTCTTTGCTTGAAAATAGAAGGACAATCCGGTTTGGAATACACCATGATATCGACAGGGAAGTCATGATCTGTGTAAGGAATCAAAGCACCGGCTATCATGGGTTTGGTCAGGTGACCCAAGAGCTTACCTATTCTTGAACAGCTCAGTTCACTGAGCTGGCCAGTGTAGTACAGTGGCTTGTCCGGTTCAGGGTTCTTGGCGAACCTGGCCTGGATATCAGGGTGCAGTTTCAACCATTCCTTGCCCAGGATTTTCCTGAATAATTCACCTTCTGACGGGATGGGTTTGCTATCTGGATTCATGCACTTCTTTCTGTATTTTCAGTATTCTTTGAGTCCATTTTCCATAAGATGGACAAGGGGGGGATCATGCTTAGCACAGCAAATGCATCTATCCAGAAATTAATGCGCATATCCGCCTGCATGGAAATAAGCATATCCTGAGGAGCCCATACCAGTATGCCTATCATCAGCCACAGCCACGCAAAGCGGCTGCGGTGCTGGTTGCCCAGATAAATCAGCGCGCCCATCCACAAACCCACAGTTTGCACGGTAGCGCCAAACAGACTCATCCACCAGACTTGCATATTGCGCGCTGCATCTGGTGCAGCCTGTGGCCAGAAATGGCTTTCTATGAGCTGGTGATAAACCTCGACCAGGCCAGTGGCACTGATCCAGGGCAACAAAATGCCGATCAGCAAATGAGTGAAAGCTGCGGCATACAGCCAGAGTATCAGCCATTTGCGTAATGAAGATTGATTTTGTAGCATGGCTTTTCCTTTATTTCTTTAATTTCTGTCGTTACAGAAATTAAAGATTAAATGACGGCGACTGTCAAGTGATTTGCAGCATATCTTTTGAATCCGGCCATGGCGTACAATCACGCTGCACTTATTCTTTCACTCGTCCTTTCACACATCAAGCGCATACAAAACATGAAAGTCCTGCTCGTCGAAGACGACCCCATGATAGGTGAAAACATACAGATTGCCCTGGAAAGTGAAGCCAATCTGGTCGATTGGCTCAGCAACGGTGAAGCCGCCGAGGCTGCCCTGCAATTCCATAGCTATGATGTGTTATTGCTGGACCTGAGCCTGCCACAGCGCGACGGCATGGACATTTTAAAAGCCTTGCGCAAGCGGGGTGATACCTTGCCTGTGCTGGTCATGACCGCGCGCGACGCCGTGCCCGACCGTGTACGCGGCCTGCATGCAGGTGCAGACGATTACCTCGTCAAACCTTTTGATCTGGATGAGTTGATCGCCCGCATGCATGCCCTGGTAAGGCGTTCGCATGGGCGTACTGATACTTCTTATGTGTGCGGCGATGTGGTCGTCAATACCACGACGCGGCAAGTATTTAGCGGCGCAGAACAAGTCATACTGTCTTCGCGTGAATGGACCATACTTGATGCCCTGGTAGCACGCCCCGGTGCCATACTCTCGCGCAGCCGTCTGGAGGATCAGCTATTCGGCGCCACTTCAGAGATAGAAAGCAATGCGGTCGAAGTGTATATCCACGGCCTGCGAAAAAAGCTGGGGCAAAAATTCATCGTCAATGTGCGTGGCGTCGGCTATATGGTAGAAAAAAATGTGGTTGAGAAAAACACATGAAGTCTTTGCGCCTGCAAATGATGCTCTTGTTTGGCATCGCCATTCTGGCCGCCGCAGCCCTGCAGTTTGCCAGTTCGCTGCATGCGGCCATTGGTGAAGCCAACAAACTGTTTGATTACCACATGCAGCAAATGGCACTGGCCTTGCAGGATGGTGATTTTGATCAGGTTGACTGGCATAATCTGCCAGGTACTGAGATTGATGATTTTGATTTTGTCGTACAGGTCTGGTCAGAAGATGGCGCCAGGGTTTACCAGTCACGCCAGCACCGCAGCCTGCCCAAGCAAGCTGCGCTAGGCTATTCAACAGTGACGCTGGAAAACGGTGACTGGCGCGTGTATGCCGCAGAAGAAAACAAGCGCGTCATCCAGGTCGCGCAAAAAATGGGTTCGCGCAGGGACAGGGCAATATCTTTTGCACTGAGTACCTTGTGGCCGGTGATACCCGTGTCCCTACTCTTGTTTTGTGCCGTCTGGTGGGGTATCAATTCTGTGCTGGCTCCTTTGAACCGCATAGGTAGCGAGCTGGCCAACCGAAATGCCAATTCTACAGATCCGGTGTCGTCAGACGGCGTGCCAAAAGAAGTTTCCCTGCTGGTGACGGAATTGAATTCGCTGCTGAGTCGCATGGGTCTGGCGATACAATCACAACAGCGTTTTGTGGCGGATGCCGCGCATGAGCTCAGGTCGCCCATCACCGCCTTGCGTTTGCAAGTACAAAATCTGGGCAGGGTCAAGGATGAAAACAGTCATGAGCAAGCCATCAATCGCCTGCTGGGTGGTGTCGATAGAGCTTCACGACTGGTAGAACAATTGCTGGCGCTGGCCAGGCAAGACCCGACTTCTCAAGCCAGCCTGAGTTTCCAAAACATTGCGCTGAATAACTGCACAGAACAGGCAATCAGCGATGTCATGTCCTTTGCTCAATCCAGAAAAATCACCATCAATGCAGAAATGCCTGAGTTGCTTGAACTGCAAGGTGATAGTGAAAGTCTGCGCATCATGATACGCAACCTGCTCGACAATGCCGTGCGCTATATACAGGACGAGGGCAGGGTACAGATCAGTCTCAGCCGCGACAAAGATGGTGTGCGGCTTGGTATACAGGATACTGGTGACGGCATCGCGCCAGAAGAACGTGAACGTATCTTTGACCGCTTTTATCGCGTAGCAGGGACGAATAAAAGCGGAAGTGGACTGGGTCTGGCCATCGCCAAGGCGATTGCTGACCGCCATCATGCCACTATCAGCCTGACGGATGCCGCCCTGGGCGGGCTGGAAGTAATCATCCTGTTTCCTGCTACGCATACCTTGCCTGGCTGAAAAACACTCACATTTTTGACAAAATTCTGTGTTTGATTGCTGGCAATGCGGTTTTTTAAGATTCGCCTAAGTTTCCTGAGGCAAGATAGCATTGCTTCATACTACCTGGTAGCGCCTCGCTTACGCGCCAGGTTTGAATCGACCAATTAAAAATTTAGAGGGTATTTACATGCGTGCAATTAACACAATCAAAAGCGCTGCCGGGTTGGTAGCAGTAGCAGTTATATTGGCAGCTTGCAGTTCGCCAGTAAAAGTGGCTGAACAACCAACACAACAACCTGCAACAACGACTAAGCCTCCGGTTACTGATACCCGTAGTGTCGCGGCAGTAAAAACTGAAATAGATCCGTTGAATGATCCAAACAGCCCATTGGCAAAGCGTAGCGTCTATTTTGATTTCGACCAATATGTAGTCAAAACTGAATACAGTGGCACGGTCAACGCTCACTCTAAGTATCTGAGCGCCAATAATGGCAAGAAAATCCTGATTCAGGGTAATACCGACGAACGCGGTGGCCGCGAATACAATCTGGCGCTGGGCCAGAAACGTGCCGAAGCCGTGCGTAAATCCCTGTCCCTGCTGGGCGTGCCTGAAGCGCAAATGGAAGCAGTCTCTCTGGGTAAAGAAAAACCAAAAGCCACAGGTAGCGATGAAGCTGCATGGGCAGAAAACCGCCGTGCAGATATTATCTACTCTGGTAAGTAATCTTCAGTTGTGAAAAAACCGGTTTGCATGCAGCGAGCAAAACTTGCCGACTGTATGCAAGCTGGTTTTTCTCTATAATGTTGACGCAAAATTGTTTTGTTCGGGTTTGTCCCTTTGCCTTAGCAATTTTGCGTCAGCCTTATTTGTTTAATCCCGTGACAGAATCGATGTGCCCAGATGTTGAAGCCCAAGCTGTTAGTTGTTCTGATGTTGTACTGCGGCAGCCTGTCTGCCATGCAATTGAGTTCTCAGAATGCCATTGTTGTTGATGAGCGCAATGGCCAGGTTTTGCTGGAAAAAAATGCCGATGTGGTCGTGCCCATTGCCTCGCTGACCAAGCTCATGACAGCCATGGTGCTGCTCGATAGCAAGGCGAACATGGATGAGAAAATCTCCATAGAAGAAGAGGATAAAGACCAGCTCAAGCATAGCCGCTCCCATGTCCCTGTAGGTTCAAGCCTGACGCGCAGGGAAGCCTTGCAACTGGCATTGATGTCTTCTGATAACCGTGCCGCCGCTGCACTGTCCCGCACTTATCCTGGTGGTCAGGGTGCCTTTATGGTCGCCGTTAAATCCAAATTGGTCGCTCTGGGTATGGGGCACACCGTCATTCGCGAAGCGACAGGCTTGTCGCCAGAAAATACTTCGACAGCCGCTGACCTGGTGAAGATGGCGCAGGCTGCATCACGTTATCCGGAAATTGCCGACATCACGACCGACAGTGAAGACAGTGTCACCTTGAAGAATGGGCTCAGCCGTGAATTCCACAATACCAACCGCCTGATCGGTAAAAAAGGCTGGGATATCCTGCTATCAAAAACCGGCTTCACCAATGAAGCCGGTGCCTGTCTCATCATGCGAGTCAAATTGGCAGGCAAAAAAGCCACCATGATTTTGTTGAATGCACGGGCTGGTTCGGCGCGCTGGACCGACGCCCTGAATATAGGCAAATTGTTGGGCTATAAAGAAGAAATCAAGGCAAAGATAAGCAGAAGACACAGGCGTCACCGCTGATCTTGTCCTCCCATGTCAGTGCGCTTGTTTGATGATAAGTGGATGCCAGCAGCTTGTGCTAGCATGACTATTCTCAAATGAACCCTGACAGGTAATACTGTGACCCGCTTGGTCGAAATCCGCACTTATCGTCTCAAACCCGGCGTTGCCGAGGCCTTCCATCATGCCGTGCATACCGTTGCTGTACCCATGCTGAAAAGCTGGAATATGGATGTAGTCGCCTACGGACATTCCGATCATGAAGAAGCGACTTATTACATGATACGTTCTTATGCCAGCCGCGCAGCTCTGGAAGCTGAACAAGATGCCTTCTATGGGTCCAGCGAATGGAAAAATGGCCCCAGGTCAGAGTTGGTCGATCGTATCGAGACGTATATGAATACCCTGATCTGGTTATCAGAAGACGCTATCAATAGCATGCGCGAGTTGAACAAAGCGTAGATAGCCTGCTACAGTCTCGGTCAGTGCTATGCAGGGCTTACGCAGCCTCATTTTCCTGATCAAAAGCCTTCCTTGATAATTTGATTTGATCAAAATTCTTGTCTGCCCACTCTACCAAGGCGCCCAAAGGCAACATGACCGAGATACCTAGCGGGGTCAATTCATATTCCACACTGGGCGGTTTGGTCGGGAACACTTTACGGCTCAATAAACCATCTCTTTCCAGATCGCGTAATGACTGGGTCAGCATGCGCTTGGAAATGTCAGGCACTTGCTTATGTAGCTGACTAAAGCGAAAAGGGCCTGCTTGCAGTGTCAGCAAGATCAGCGGTGTCCATTTGGTGCTGATATGGTCGAGCACATTCCTGACCGGGCACATAGCCGTATCAAAATCAGATGCCATCCCTACGCGGTTGGCTGGGTTCACTTCAGGTAACCTTGTCACGAAAAGCTGCCTTCTTACAAATTTTAGACATAGTCTCTATTATATACCTTATCGGCTTTACGTCGAAATCAGGAGAGACTTTGTCATGAAAAAACAGATATATCGCTACAAGAAAAACCTGGGCCTGGGTGCCATGTCTGCGCTCACCTTGTCCGCCTTGTTGATGGCTCTGCCATTGGTCAGCCATGCACAGGAGCCGGTTACGGGGGTTGAAAACCCTGACCTGCTGTTCACCAGCAGTGATCCAAAGCTGCATGCCAACAAGCAGGTGGTCTATCACATCGTGAAAGACTTGCTGGAGGCGGGCCATTGGGAAATGGCAGGCAAGTATTTGTCCAAACGCTATCTGCAGCATAACCCGAACGCAGCTTCGGGCCTGGATGGCGTGGTCAGGTATTTTGTCGACGTCAGAAAAGTCCAGGCCACACCGATACCGGAAAAGATGGCGAAACCCGTAGTTGCCGTCATCGCCGAAGGTGACCTGGTAACAGTCATGTATCCCTTGCCAGTCAGGGACAAGACCACTGGACAGCTTTTATACACCACCACCTGGTTTGATACCTGGCGGATAGTGGATGGAAAGGCAGATGAACACTGGGATTCTGCACTTAAAAACTGATGAATTTTGATGAGCGTTGACGAATTTTCACATAACAGGAGAAATAAATATGATCGCAATAACAGGTGCAAATGGGCAATTGGGACGTCTGGTGATACAGACCTTGTTGGACACGGTCCCGGCTAATCAGATCGTTGCCATCGTCAGGGATGTCAGCAAGGCAGAGGATTTGCGCGCCAGTGGCGTGCAGGTCCGCCAGGGCGATTACAGCCAGCCAGAGACTTTGACTACGGCCTTGCAGGGAGTGAAAAAAGTCTTGCTGGTATCCTCCAGCGAAATTGGGCAAAGACTGGAACAGCACAACAATGTGGTGCAGGCAGCAAAGAATGCAGGCGTGGAATTAATTGCCTACACCAGCATCTTGCACGCAGATACTTCACCACTTTTGCTGGCCCAGGAACATATAGCGACAGAACAACTGATACGCGACAGCGGTCTGCCTTTCGTGTTCTTGCGCAATGCCTGGTATATAGAAAACTATTTTTCTGCAGTGGGCACGGCGCTGCAAACTGGCAAGGTATTTGGGGCAGCAGGTGAGGGTAAATTCTCTGCAGCTTCCCGTGCCGATTTCGCCGCGGCTGCTGCAGCGGCACTGACCGGTCATGATCAAGGCGGCAAGATCTATGAACTGGCCGGTGACCAGGCATTCACTCTCGCAGAACTGGCTGCGACCCTGGCTGAACTGTCAGGCAAGCCTGTCGCTTACGTAAACTATGCGGAGACTGATTACAAGGACTTGCTCGTCTCATTTGGTTTGCCAGAAGGTTTTGCCCATATCCTGGCACAATCAGATACAGGCGCAGCACAAGGTGGCTTGTATGATGGCAGCGGTCAGTTGGCCAAATTGATACAGCGACCAACTGCGACTTTGCGTTCTGTGCTGCAAGCGCATTTGGCAACGGTATAAGCGACTTGTCAGCATAGACCAAACCAGACCAAGCCAAACCAAATCAAGCCAGTAAAGCTGCTGACCGCAGTTTTACTGGTTTTTTTGTTCACGCTACATTTATTCCGAAGCCTTTGATCGGGGTTTGAGTCATCGAAATCCTGCATTCATCGGATTGCAAGAGCTGACGACAACAATACCGCATAGCATCCACGGCATTGATTCCTTCTGGAGAAATGCGTGAAAATATTATCGTCCACCCTGTTTGTTGCATGCACGCTAGCAAGTCCCAGCCTGTTTGCGCAGGCTATTACCATGCCTGATGTATTGAAGTCCAGCTCTTTTATACAGGGTCCTTGTGAGACAGGTATTTTTAAAAAAGACAAACAGACATTTGTTGTCGTGACCAAGGCAGACAAAGGATTTAACTACACCTTTAGCAACGGGATGCTTGGCAATACGCTGGATTCCGGGACTACGCTGATATGTGGAGAGAATGCAGTCCTGATTCGCGGAGAGGAGATTTGGAACAAGCTGGCCATTTCCGAGTTGAACACGCGATTTGACTCCGGTGGTGTCATGCTCGCAGGCCGCTTGATGGAAGCTATGGAACCGCCCGGTGCTGGGGGGAATACACCCTTGGTTGTCTATGCACATGGCTCAGAAGGCTCTGGCTGGATAGACCGCGCAGGTGATCCTTATCAAATGCTCGGACGGGGTATTTCGGTCTTTGTGTATGACAAACGCGGCACCGGACTTTCGCAAGGAGAATATACCCAAAATTTCCCCCGCCTGGCCGATGACCTGGTGGCAGCTTCGCACGAAGCCAAGCAACTGGCAGCCGGGCGCTACGGTCGTTTTGGTCTCATAGGCTTGAGCCAGGGTGGGTGGATAGTGCCACTCGCGGCAGCGCGGGCCAGGGCAGAGTTTCTTGGGATCGGCTTTGGCCTGGCGGTTGATATCACAGGGCAGGATGCGGAGCAGGTCAGCAAGGAATTACGCGATCACGGTTATGGCGACGACATACTTGCCAACGCCAGCAAGGTCACGGATGTGACGGCAAAAATAGCAAAATCTGATTTGAAAGAAGGGCTTGATGAGCTTGCTGATATCCAGAAGCAGTTTGGCAAAGAAGCCTGGTTCACAAGTATAAAGGGAGGATACTCGGGCGTGTTGCTGAGCATGTCCGTAGATGATTTGCGCCGTAATGGCGTACCACGATTCGACAAACTGAATATTGACTGGTCGCTTGATCCCATGCAGGTCTTGAGCAAAGTTGATGTGCCACAGATGTGGGTATTCGCGGATGAAGACCGCCAGGCTCCGGGTGCGGTGAGTTTGGAGCGGCTCTCGAATCTTCGCCGTCAGGGCAGTAATATCACGATTTACCGCTTCCCCGATACCGGTCATGGCATGTGGGAATATACAGAAGCAAAAGATGGCACGCGCAAGCAGGCACGTATTGCGCCAGGTTTTTACGATCTGATGGCGGACTGGGCAAAAGGCAAACTTGAGGGCAACTATGGAAAGGCATATCGCAGATAAACTGTTATGGATATGCTTCCCGGTATCTATGTCAAGGAGCTGTTAATGGCAATATCTGCGCAAGGAGTTCAGGCTGCCATTGCCTCTATTTACTAACTACTAACGGGCAAAGCTATTGCTGCGCTTGATCTTGTTCTGTAACTGCAGCAAGCCATAAATCAGCGCTTCTGCAGTAGGTGGGCAACCTGGGATATAGATATCGACTGGCACGATGCGATCACAGCCACGCACGACAGAATAAGAGTAGTGATAGTAACCGCCACCGTTGGCGCAAGAACCCATGGAAATCACATAGCGTGGCTCGGCCATCTGGTCATACACTTTGCGCAGCGCTGGGGCCATTTTATTGGTGAGGGTGCCGGCAACGATCATCAAATCTGCCTGGCGTGGGCTGGCGCGGGGCATGAAACCAAAGCGGTCCATATCATACCGTGCACTGGCAGCCTGCATCATTTCGACTGCGCAGCAAGCAAGGCCAAAGGACAGGTACCACATGCTGTTACTCTGTACCTTGTTCATCAGATCGTTGACGTTGGTGAGGATGTATGAATCCTGAAACAAACCTGCTTGCTCTTCCATGATGTGGGCCCTTGCTTGCCTGGTATAAGAAGACCTGATTATGGATTCAAGAGATAAGCTGGTCTTGAACCGAAACGACATCGATTTCATCTAATGGGATAAACATCTTTCCCACGTCAGTTTCATTGAAACGGAAGGCCCAGAGCGCAGGGTCTTGAGCTGCAATCCCACGCATGAGCTGGGCTGGTGTATGACCAGTAAAGCGGGCAAAGTCACGGTTCATGTGCGCCTGGTCAGCATAACCAAAGCTGATGGCACATTCAGCCCAGGTAGGGGCTGGCAAACTGCCCAGCATGACTTGCATCAGTGAGGCACCATAACGCAGGTGCTGTTTGTAGCTGCGCAAACTCAGGCCAAAGCTGGCCAGGAAACGCCGCTCAAACTGTCTGGTACCCAGACCGAGTTGGTCAGCCAGCTCATCGCCTGGCTTGCTGATCCAGTGAGGTGGCATCGCCAGCGGGGCGATGCGTGGTTTTTCCAGCAAACGCCAACGTAGCAACATGTCTTGCACCACTTCTACTTTGGCAGCAGTGCCGCAGGCAGCATGCAGTTTGTCCTGGAATTCATGGCAACGGGATGGCGGCAGCACATCGGCGAGATCAATGACAGCATCACTGAATTCATCCACTGGATATCCAAGGATAGCGCTGAGCTTGCCAGGGCGGAACGCGGCTGAAATAAATCTTGAGCCGGGTTGAGCCTTGCCACGGTAGCGATGACGGCTGGGGCCTACGACAGTCAGGGGAGGCAATGCTTGCCCGTTTTCCATTTCAACTGCACCATGCGTGACCACAAGCAACATAGGTAGTGCGCTCGCAGGTACGGTGTACCAACAGTCGGGAATGTCTTTGACGAGAAAATGCATGCAGACATCCGCCAGCAGGGGATGTGGGGCGAGGCTGACATGGGATAAATAGTCTTGCAATTTAGGCTAACTCTGATTGCGGAAGAATTGGCGCTATTGTAGCCTGTTTGCAAAAAGCTTATTCACTCTTGACTGCTTGCTCCTGGGCCTGGTCTGGTGGCAGGTAGCATGTGGCTGGCAGTGTCTCAGGTTTTATTTTGTAGAGATAAGTGATAGTTGAAGTCTGTGCATCTGGCTTGAGTTTGATGGTCTTGAAATAGCGTCTTCTCAAGTCGCCATAGGCACGCAGATTCAGCCGGATATCTTTCAGGAGTAACAGTGGATTGGCTGCGATGGGTGCAAAATCTTCGCCCGGGCGGTATTTGGAAAAAGCAAATCCCAGGCGTTTTACATACAGCGGGAACATGCTCTTGCTTTCTTCCATGCCACAAGCCAGCAAAACTGCGATTGCCTGGTGTTGGGCAGATGCCTTCCATTTGCTGCTCTCGTAATAATACAAACTGGCATCATCATAGTTTTCTACTGTGCGCCAACTGCTTGCTGGCAAAGAGCGGCTGAACTTGAGCGCGGCGGCATTCAGTTGCAATGCTTTTCTCTGATCGTGATTCTTTTCAAATGCACTCATGGCTGCTTCGCGCAGTTTGTCTGACTTCGTTTCAAGCGAGGATTGCTGAGCGTAGGAAAGCAAGGGAAGGCTGCATACCAAAAAAATAATTGCTTTCCTCATCGTCTTCATCCTTTTTAGCCCTGCATTTCGTCCTTACAATTATAGGCTGCCGGTGACTTTACAACCAGCCTTGATCCCTCGCGAGACGATAGGCATCCACACGGTTTTTTGCATGCAGTTTACTGATTGCTTCTGACAGGTAATTGCGTACCGTACCTTCCGATAAATGCATGATCCTGGCAATTTCGGTACTACTGGAACCCGAGCCCGCCAGTCGTAATACCTGGCGTTCACGCTCGCTCAGCGGGTCTTGTTCGCCGCCCCAGCTTTCCATCGCCAGCTCCGGTGCGATAGCACGGCCACCGCCATGCACCGTACGTATGGCGGCTGCCAGCGTATCGGCAGGCGCATCCTTGAGCATGTAACCGCGCACACCACTGGCCATGGCCCGGCGCAGGTAGCCGCTGCGGGCAAAGGTGGTCAGCACGATGACTTTACTGTTGAGTTTTTTTTCTGCAATTGCTGCTGCCAGTTCCAGCCCTGTCATGAGTGGCATCTCTATATCGGTAACGAGTATGTCTGGCTGTTCTTTTTCGCACAAGGCCAAGGCTTCCTGGCCGTTTTTTGCCAGCGCAATAACTTCCAGGTCGTCTTCCAGGCCCAACAGGGCGGCCAGTGCGCCAGATACCAGGGCCTGGTCTTCGGCGATGATGATGCGTATCATGTCTTTTCTTTCAAGGGCAAAGATAATTCCAGGTGCAATCCTGTCGCGTCTGGTGCTACCTGTACTTGCAGGCTTCCACCCAGGGCCAGTACACGTTCACTCATACCGTTCAAACCACTACCTTTGCGTACTGCACCAGTTTGTCCGGCGACGCCATTGTCGCTGATTTTTAATACTACATGCGCATCTTGCTGGTAAAGCCTGATGTGACATTGACTGGCCTGGGCATGTCGTATGATATTCGTGATGGCTTCACGTAATGCCAGCGCCAATACGTTTTCCTGCGCTGAGGGGATGGTGAATTGCTCAATCTCACTGAGCAGGGTCACTTCAGCCGCGTCCAGGGTTTTTTTCGCCGACTGCAGTTCATGTCCCAAGCCGGTGGCGCGATAGCCGATGACGGCGGCCCGCACTTCTGCCAGTGCCTGCCGGGCAGTGTGCTCTATGTCATTGATTTCTTTTTTGCAGGCCTCGGGATTTCTGTCCAGCAGTTTGCCCGCGAGTTCTGCTTTCAGGGTGATCACTGAAAGAGTATGACCAAGCAAATCGTGCAAGTCCCTGGCTATGCGTTCGCGCTCGGCAAGGGCGGCCAGGTATTCAACTTCTTCCTGCTTCTTGAGCAGGTTTTCATTGCTGCGGCCAAGACGTTCACTGATGATGGCACCAGCCCCGCTGGGGATACTGAAGATCAGTGCCGGTACCCAGAAATAAGAATTCAGATGCATCAGCAGGCTGGCACTGACTATCGTGATGCCGATGGAGAATAAAGTCAGGTAAGCCTTGCGGGTATCCGGCAAACGTGAGCAGATGGTAGCCGCAAATATGCAAAAAGTGGAGCCGCCATAGTTATAAGGTGCCCACATGATGCCCTGGGCACATATAAATATGATACATGCATAAATTCGCCAGCCTGAACACCAGAAGCTATACAAATAAACTGGCAGGAATAACAGCAGGCTCAATGCCAGTAAAGCGATTTCCTTAGCGGTGGGTGCAATATATAAATACTTCCAGCCAAAAATGGCAAAAGAGAGCAGCCAGAAGTAGGGTGCCTTGCCATAACGCACTGGCACCCAGGGGAAAGAGAGTATTGATAAGATTTGTCTGGTCACGGCTTTACCCTGGGTGTTGAATCAAGAATGCTGCATTATTCCTTCAAAAGGCGGATATCGGCAATTTCAAAATGAAATTCTCCGGTTTGCGGCCCGGCATTGAAGGCAAGGATAGTGATGATGCTGGGATCCATACCCTTGAATTTAGTGAAGGGAATAGAAATTTCCTGCCACTCTGCCGTTGTTTTGAAACTGACTGTGACGGGGATAAAGCTGCCTTGCATGCTGATGCCAACGCTATAGTCTTTGCCATCACCCTTGACACGGAATTTCAAGGTATTGGCATTCCCGAGATTGACTGCTTCCATAGGCTTATTGCCGGGAAAGAAAGCCAGACCAGCCCAGGGATAAGTAAAACCAGGGTTGATACTGCCAGCGACGGAGAGCGCATGTTCAGGCACGTCACCATCCTTGCCCGACTCGAGGACTTTCAGGGTGACTGTAGATTTGCCACCCATGGGGGAGTCATTGGATGGATACCAGCCTGAGCCAAAAGGACTGGCCAGTTTGTCTTTGCTGAACAGACCTATACGTCCATCTGCAGGTATATTGACCAGCAGGTTTTTTTGCATGCTTTGTTTGCTGACTTCCTGCAGTTTTTGCTCGCGTTGTGCCGTGACGCGCTCGCCATCCTTCCATACATCAACAA
Organism: Undibacterium sp. KW1; assembly: GCF_009937955.1. Lineage (NCBI taxonomy): Bacteria > Pseudomonadati > Pseudomonadota > Betaproteobacteria > Burkholderiales > Oxalobacteraceae > Undibacterium > Undibacterium sp. KW1. The sequence goes on from NZ_AP018439.1 coordinate 1,676,236, forward strand.
TATTGCGTGTGTTGAGAATATCCTTGTCCGGCTCGCCTTCAACCAGCAAGAGATCAGCTTTGTAACCCTTGGCGATGCGGCCACGGTCTTTCAGCCTGAAGGCGGTGGCTGGTACCGATGTGGCCGCTGCCAGTGCTGCCGTTGGGCTCAGTCCTGCCTCGACCAGTGCAGCAAGTTCATGATGCAGGCTGATACCGTATTGAGTGCCGGAATTGCCAGCATCGGTACCGGCCAGCACAGGAATGCCTGCCGCATGCATGGCCGCTGTTACCCTTCTTGGTGCATTGAGCAAATCAGCATCAGGTTTATGGCCATACGGTGTATTCAGCGGCTGCATTTGCGATTTGCTGAGCAGGGCAATCATGCGTTTATCAGACAATACATCCTGTTCTTTCAGGCCAGCAATACTCTCCAGTACCGCGAAAGTCGGTATGACGAAAGCATGTTTGCTTTTTGCGCTGTTGACGAGTGCACGCAAATCCTGTTCACTGATTTGCCTGTCGGTGAACAGATGCACGAGGCCATCTGCACCGGCATCCAGCGCATCCTGTGCTTCTTTCAGGGTACCTATATGGACAACTGCGAGTTTGTTGCGCAAGTGTGCGGCCTTGACCAGCGCCTTCACGGTGGCATTGTCCAGGCTGTTGAAAGAGTGTTTTTCACTGCCATGCTCGATAACGATCTTGATAAAGTGCGAGCCTTCGGCGATACGGGCATCCACCCAGGCCTGTGCTTCTTCAGGCTTGGTCAGGGTGGGGACAGGCATACCGTATTCCGTACCATGGCCGCCAGGGGCAGTAGCGAGTATGCCTGCAGAGATGATGTCGGCACGGTCGCGGTTCTCGCCTTTGCGCATTTTTTCATTGATGGCCTTGAGCATCTCGACATTGCTGAACATGTCGATCTGCGTGGTTACGCCATACAGGAGTGGCAGTTCCTGATCCTGGAATGCATGTACATGGGCGTCGATCAGGCCAGGCAGCAGGGTGCGGCCTTTGCCATTGACGATGGTGGTATCGGCGGCAGGCTTGCCGGTGAAATTGCTGTCCTGGATCTTACCATCGACGATGAGCACATTTTTATCAGCCTGGATTTTCTGGCCATCAAACACGCGTACATGTTCAATCAGAAAACTCGCAGCGCTTGCCGGGAAATGAATGGTGCCAGCGCAAACAGCCAGTGCCAGGGCGAGTGAGGTTTTATGCATTTATTTCTCCTTGTTTTGTATGTCGCCATTTTGCCTCGCCTGGTGTTGGTAATACAGAGGCAAATGCCATCAGTTTGAGATGACATTTGTCATGTCGGGTCTGCTTTGATTTGCCTGACAGGCAAAAAAAATCCCGCAAGCTTGCGGGATTTTTACTGCAAAAACAATCAATTTACGGTGCAGTACACAGGCAATGTGTCAATGCAGTGAAGCCTTTGCCTTCTTTATTGACTTCTGCCAGCCAGCTCAGGTCATTCAGCACCTGGCTTGCAGCCGCTGGTGGCAAACCTGTAGGCACGGCAGCAAGCTTGAAGTTGTCTTGCAACACCTTGGCTATCTTGGCGTCAAAAATACTCAGCAGGCGGTCTATCTTGGAAGGCTCACGTTCTATATAGCTGATGCGATAGTCCGCCCCCAGTTTGGCACGGGTGGATGCCGATTTCAGTGCATCACCAAAACTACCTATGGTATCGACCAGGCCTCTTTCCTTGGCTTGTATACCAGTCCAGACGCGGCCCTGGGCAACTTCATTGATTTTCTCTGGCGTGGTCTTACGTGCTGCTGCCGCCTTGGAGGTGAACTCAGCATAAGTGTGATCTATGCTGGCCTGTAAGACTTGGGCAAAACGTGCGTTGAATGGACGCAGGGGATTGAATGGATCGGCAAGCCAGGTGGTTGGTGAGCCAGCAGTGTGTACCCCTAGTTTGTCAGCCGCCTTGTCAGCAGATGGCAAAATCGCGATAACACCGATGGAACCGGTAATCGTGGCTTCATCTGCAATCACTTCGTCAGCTGCCATCGAAATCCAGTAGCCGCCGGATGCCGCAACGTCGCCCATGGAGACTACGACGGGTTTGCCAGCCTTGCGTGTCAGTTCCAGTTCGCGGCGTATCAGTTCAGAACCAAAGGCACTGCCGCCGGGAGAATCTACCCGCAGCACAAGGGCTTTGATGCTGTCATCTTCCCTGGCTTTACGTATCATTTGTGACGTCGATAAACCACCGATGGAACCTGGCGGCGCGCTTCCTTCGCTGATTTCACCAGCAGCGACAATGACACCGACGGCATCACCAAATGCCTTGGTCTTGACCCTGGCCAGGTAATCGTCAAAAGAAATTTGACGGAAGGTTTTGATCTGTTCGTCCCTGACACCGCGCTTGAGCATCAGTTCACGCAATTCATCGCGGGTTTTCAAACCATCAACGAGCTTGGTATTGATCGCCAGTTTGGCGAGGTCGCCACCAGCATTGGTCAGCAATTTACCGAGGTCATTGATGCCGCGCATGATGTCGCCTGCTGGCAGTTTGCGGGCTTTTTCTACGTCGGTGGTATAGGTTTTCCACAGGCCATTGTATAAAAAAGCCTCGGCTTCTGCCGCTTCTTTGGATGGGCCGTTGGCGACATAAGGTTCACCAAAGCTCTTGAAGTTACCAGCCTTGAGCACATTCACCGTGACACCCACTTTGTCGAGCACATCGCGATAATAATTGCGGTATTTGCCAAAGCCGGTAATCATCACAGTACCCATAGGGTGCAAATAGACTTCATTCGCATGAGAGGCCAGGTAGTACTGGCGCTGGTCAAAGCTGGAACCCCAGGCAACGACAGTTTTGCCACTGGCCTTGAAGCGGTCAATCGCAGTTGCCACTTCGCGAAGGGTGGCAAGACCCGCTCCACCCATTTCATCCAGCAGCAAGACTGCGCTGCTGATTTGCGGGTCCCTGGCTGCCTGATCCAGCACAGCCAGTACATCGCGCAATTGCGTGGTTCTCTTGGTGTCGCCCCTGGCTTCCGCCAGCAGTGCTTCACGTGGGCTGCTGTCATGTTGTTCGACCAGCGTGCCTTTCAGATTCAGCACCAGGGCAGTTTTGCTTTCTATTTTTTTTACCCCGCTACTGAGAATGTTAACGATGATCATGATCAGGATAGCCAGGATCAGCAGGTTGAAAAATACCCTGCGGCTGAAATCCAGCGCATTCCAGAGATATTTGAATCCTTTTCCTGCCCAGCGTAGCGGAGTGAAAGCCATAAAAATTTCCTAATGAGACGTAAGACTGAATTATTCAGGCCAGATGGTTTTTAACAACTGGGCCAGATGGGCACCGGCACGGGCCAGCGCATCTTCCTTCATGTTCAGCATGGTTTTTTCATATTCGAGCGGTAAAGCGATAGACCAGTTATTTCCTCTTTGGTTCGGTGTGCTTTTACTGAATTGTGTGCCTGCAAATAATACCCTGGCATCACGGATGGCATCATTGGCCCACAAGACGGGCAATTCTTCGATAGCGCCATTAGTTGGTGCCACTGCTTTTGCCTTTTTGGTCAGCGCATCATTCATGCGGCCACGCTTGAATTGCTGTGGCAGGTCATCCCACATCGAATGCAGATTGCCACATGGGCATTGCAGCGCATTGCCGCCTACGGTATTGCTGCCACGGTCATACTGGCCTTCATCAGGATTGACGATCTTGCCGTCCGCATTCAGGAACACAGATCCTACATGCAGCGGTTGATGCAAGTCACCGACATAGTGGGTCAATAACATCAGGGCTTCCTGCTTGTCCTTGAAATTGAACGGGGCAGGCTGGGGTTTGCCTTGCAAGACCATGACCGCAGCACGGATCGCATACACAACGTCATGATCGCTGGTGCCAACATAGCCCAGTTTGTATTGATCATGCTGCAAAGCCACGTCGGCATAGTGATATTGCTTGTGGCAATTCTCTTCGTCAGAAGCCGGGTTGCAATTCGTGTTATTGCGTTTTACATAGTCGGCCATGGCGGCGATGCCGGCTGCCGTCTCGAAGGAGGCACATTCTGGATAACGGCCTGCAGAGGTATAGGCAAAATCCTTGTCCGGCGCGATGCCTTTGACGCAATCACCCCATACAGCAATTTTTTCCAGCGTGTTGTCACCCAGCAGGGCTTTGACCTGGGCTCCGGCCTTGCTGCCTGCCAGCAGGTTTTCGGCAACGGCACCGACCGTCTGGTGTCCATCAGCGCCCCAGGCAAAACCCAGTTGTGGCAAGCTGGCCAGCGCCAGCATGAAAGCGGATATCAGTAGCTTTTTCATAGAAATATCAGATAAGGAGTAATCAATACCAAAGATGGTAAGCTGCAAAGATGACGAGGATATAGCAAACTGATTAAATTGTGTGTAGAACTCATTTCATAAATAGGGTGAGATGCGTTTGCCTCATAACACGGTTTGGCAATGCGGATACGGCTGTTAATAGTGGCGCGACCGACAATAAATTTTATGCTGTCTGGTACGCGTTATGAGGCAAACCCTCCGGGAGCTGACGATTTGGGCGCATTGCTGCGTTGTGCCCTTTGCTAAGGCATGAGCCTTAGCTGCAGGTCACGCCTTGCACTGCATCCCAAATCGCCTTGTTCGCACTCACCCTATTTATGAAATGAGTTCTGATCAGAAGGCATATTGCAGGCGCATGCTGAAAACGCCGGCATGGTGGGCATTGAGCTTGCCCATAACATACGCTGCCTCATACCTGATGGTTTGTTTGCTGTCCGGTGCATTTCCCAGTCTGACATTGCCAGAAATCATGGGGCCGGCGCGGTGAGATTGCCGCGCCCTGGCGGACCAGTTGTCCCAGTCACCGAGTTCTCCAAAGCCCTGCAAACCAAATTCCAGCTCAGACCGCAGGCGGTATTTACTCTGCCACTGGTATTTCATCTGCATGCGGCTGGCGGGCGTGGTGCGGTAGGTTCTTTCCAGAAATACATTGGTATTTACCTGCACCCGGCCAAATTCAGTCTGCATGGCCGGGCCAAATTCAAAGTCCATGCCACGGCTGCTGTCGGTATTTTTGTTCAGGCTGGTATGCAGCGCCAGATCAACAGGATATTGTCCATGAGTCAGCAAGAAGTCGTTTTGCCAGGTCCAGGCGCTATTTGCCAGCGAGCTGGCGCCACGTTTTGCCCAACTGGCATAGATTTCGGTGTACCAGGTCTTGTTGGGCATATAGCTGATACCCAGTTCAGGTACGGTCGAGGTCGCCTGGTTTTCTGGAAATGAAGACCAGGATTTGAAATCGATGGTCTTTTCACCCTCATTTTCATAGATACTGACCAGATAATAACCAGAACCCGCCTGTGCTGACATGGGTATGGATGCGCATAGAGAAAATGTTGCTGCAAGAGCAAGTTTTTTCATGGTGAACTAAGTTATTGTAGATATCGTCATGTCCACATGATGGCATCGTCATGGGAAAGTGCAAGAAAATCTCTGGGGGAATTGTTATTTCCTTCATTTTTCTTGGAACAGGTGGCAAATTGCACAGGTGCTGACAGCGCTTGCATTCGACTTCGCTCACAATACCAGCTAAACTTGCGTGTTTTTCTTCCATTTTTGCGGTATCAGCATGAACACCATGAATACATCCCCAGACGATAACGCTGAATCCGGCCACGAGTTAGTCTCAGAGACGAGCACGGTCAGCGCGGCATCGAAAGACCTGATCAGCCGCGAAGTGGCACGCCGTCGCACATTCGGCATTATTTCCCATCCGGATGCGGGTAAAACCACGCTGACTGAAAAGCTGCTGATGTTCTCCGGCGCGATTCAACTGGCTGGCACGGTCAAGGCGCGCAAGAGCGGTCGCCATGCGACATCTGACTGGATGGAAATCGAAAAGCAGCGCGGCATTTCGGTTGCTTCATCGGTCATGCAGTTTGAATACCGCGACCACGTGGTCAACCTGCTTGACACCCCAGGCCACCAGGACTTTTCTGAAGATACCTACCGTGTATTGACTGCAGTCGATTCTGCCCTGATGGTGATTGATGCCGCCAAGGGTGTGGAAGAACAGACCATCAAACTGCTCAACGTTTGCCGCATGCGCAATACGCCCATTATCACCTTCGTCAACAAGATGGACCGCGAAACCCGCGACCCGCTGGAGTTGCTGGATGAACTGGAATCGGTGCTGAAGATACAGTGCGCCCCAGTGACATGGCCTATAGGCATGGGTAAGACTTTCCGCGGTGTGTATCACATCCTGAAAGACGAGATTTTGCTGTTCACTCCAGGTAGCGAACGTGCTGACCAGGAATTTGAAGTCATCAAGGGCATTGATAACCCACGCCTGGTCGAGATGTTCCCGCTGGAAATTGAACAACTTAAAATGGAAGTCGAACTGGTGCATGGCGCATCCCACCCATTCAGCCTGGAAGACTTTTTGGCAGGTGTGCAGACGCCGGTATTCTTTGGGTCAGCCATCAATAACTTTGGTGTGCGTGAAATTTTGAATGCCTTGCTGGACTGGGCGCCGGCACCGCGTGAACGTGATGCTACCGTGCGTGCGGTAGAGCCCAAGGAAGTGCCATTCTCTGGTTTCATCTTTAAAATCCAGGCGAATATGGACCCAGCCCACCGTGACCGTATTGCCTTCCTGCGCGTGTGCTCGGGCCGGTTTGAGCGTGGCATGAAGCTCAAGCATCTGCGCCTGAACCGTGACATCAAGGTATCGTCTGTTGTGACCTTCATGGCGTCTTCTCGCGAGCAGGTGGAAGAGGCTTATGCAGGCGATATCATAGGCTTGCCCAACCATGGCAATATGCAGATAGGTGATAGTTTCTCTGAAGGTGAGCTGCTGCAATTCACCGGCATCCCTTATTTCGCACCCGACTTTTTCCGTACAGCACGTATCCTGAACCCCCTGAAAATCAAGCAATTGCAAAAAGGCTTGCAACAATTGGGCGAAGAGGGTGCCGTGCAGGTATTCAAGCCAGTTGTCAGCAGTGACCTGGTGCTGGGTGCGGTGGGTGTCCTGCAGTTTGAAGTCGTTGCCAGCCGCCTTAAAAATGAATACGGTGTCGATGCCGTGTTTGAAGGCACCAGCATCAGCAGCGCCCGCTGGATCAGTTGCGATGACAAGAAAATGCTGGCTGATTTTGAACGCTCCAGCGCTGGTGGCAATATCGCCTATGATGCCGCGGGCAACATGGCTTATCTGGCGACATCGGGTGTAAATTTGAAGCTGACACAAGAACGTTGGCCTGGCGTAACTTTCCACGCTACACGTGAACATGCTGCAAAATTGAGCTGATTAAAAAGGACAGCGAAGCACAGCGAGCAAACTGGCGGCTGACAGAGCGAAAAGCTTCTGTCAGCCGCTTTGCTATTAAGGTCGAAAAATTTACTTGAACGCAGATTTTAATTTGCTAACATGTTGATTTAAGGTGCTTTTTTTACACGGCATCATGACATATAGCTGTCATACTAAAGGCGCAAGATAAAGTAACAGACTGGTGCAGTTCCTGATAATTGTAGAAATTTGCACAGGCAATTCAATTTCCTTCCCGGTTTTCTTTGCAACTTAGATGAGGAGCGTGATCATGGCATTATTTTTTATCGAAGCCGTCCGTTTTGATGACAGTGGACAGCGTATCGCCAAGGTGCGTTGGGGCAAGAGCAAAGGCGGACAAGTGATGCCACCAGCCACGGTGGATGACCCCCAGGAAGCGGATGTACAGGCTGTGCTGGACACCATCGCCAACGGTGATGAAGTCTTGCCCAAGTTCCAGAGTGAAAACGGCATCATACTGGGACCAAAAGTAGTCGGTATCCTGTATGAAGATGGCGCACATGGCCTGAGTACTGCCAGCAATGATGCCCCTGGGCATAATTTGAGTGACCTTCCTTCTTTCTGATGTCATCTGTACGCCATCGCCATGCGGTGGCGTTTTTGTTTGCTCAGGCTTTCCTGTTTTGCGCATATAGCTACCCCAGGTATATGCAAATAAGAAATACTTCGTTGTCCTTCGCCAGCCTGACTCCATATCATACACAGGTCGCCGGAGAATCTTTCCATCCGGCATGTGTGAATGTATATGTCTTCATTACAGTGTGATGAAAGGCAGTAACCCCCCAGGGAATATAATGAAAATTTCTGCAAAAAAAACAATCTCCACTTTGCTGGCTGGCGTTATTTTGGCCAGTGCTTCTTTGTCGGCAACTGCCGCTGATTTGCTCGATACCGTTAAATCACGCGGCACCTTAAAGATCGCATTGGAAGGTACTTACCCTCCTTTCAATTTTAAAGATACCAAAACCAATGAACTGGCTGGCTTTGACGTTGATGTTGCCAAATTACTGGCGGCTAAACTGGGTGTTAAACCAGAGTTCGTCACGTCTGAATGGAGCGGCATACTCGCAGGCTTGTCTGCCGGTAAATTTGATGTCATCGTCAATCAGGTCGGCATTACTGCCAAGCGTCAGGAGACTTTTGATTTTTCCGACCCATACACTGTCTCCAGTGCCCAGCTTATCGTCAAAAAAGATGAGAAACGCGAGTTCAAGAGCCTGGAAGACCTGAAAGGCAAAAAACTCGGTGTAGGGCAGGGTAGTAATTATGAAGAACGTGCCAAGGCTGTTGCAGGCGTTGAAGTTAAAAGCTACCCAGGTGCACCAGAGTACCTTCAAGATCTGGCTGCTGGCCGTGTTGATGCTGCGTTGAATGACAGCCTGATGGTTGCCTACCTCGTCAAGACCAGCAATCTGCCTATCAAGGCTGGCGCACCTATCGGTGAAGTTGCAAAAAATGGTATTCCCTTCCAAAAAGCCAACCCCAAGTTTGCGGCTGCTTTGAATGCTGCCCTGGCTGACATTATCAAAGACGGCAGCTTTGCCAAAGTATCCAATAAATGGTTTGGCAAGGATGTCAGCAAGGCGCCCGCTGCGCAATAAGCGACAAACAAGCTGAAATTAAGTCGGCAATACTATCTGATATGGATTGCCGGCTGCTTACGCATGTATGATTAAGTGGATGCGATCCATTTGATGTCAAATTATCCCCGTCACCACGGGGATATTTCTTTTTAAAGTCGCCATGGAAATTTTCGAATTGCTGCAAATGGCCGCACCGGTCATGTTGAAGGGGGTTGCCTATACCCTGTTGTTTGCCATTGGTGCCATGGTGGGTGGTTTGATACTGGGTTTCTTGCTGGCGGTTGCGCGGATATTGCCAAGCAAATTGATCAGCACGCCAGCTGCTGTCTATGTCAGCCTGATACGCGGCACACCCTTGCTGGTACAGATTTTCGTCATCTATTACGGCTTGCCTGGCATAGGTATAGAATTTTCAGCAACATCGGCAGGCATACTGGCACTGAGCCTGAACGCCGGTGCCTATCTGTCAGAAAGCATACGCGGCGCAATCGTTGGTGTCAGCCGCGGTCAGTGGTCGGCCAGTTCCAGCCTGGGCTTGAATTATGGGCAGACCCTGCGTTATATCGTCGTGCCACAAGCCATGCGTGTGGCAGTGCCGTCCATGAGCAATACTCTGATCAGCCTGATCAAGGATACTTCTCTGGTATCGGTCATTACCGTGACAGAGCTGATGCTGGCGACCAAGGAAGTCATCGCCACCAGCTTTCGGCCCTTGCCACTGTACATCGCCGCCGCTTGCGTTTATTGGGCGCTGAGCCTGTGTTTTGAAGTCGTACAAAGACGCCTGGAAAAACGTCTGCAAAAAGCCCATCAGGTTTGACACAGCACCGTACTGCACCGCTTGCCTAGGCGGGTTGTGTCGCCTCTTTTTGCAAGCCATTCAGATAAGCGACAGTGAGTTTTGATTGTAGCGCGGCCTGCAATAATTCTGATGGCATGAGCCTGGTCTCAGCACGCGTCATGGTCAGTGCCTGGCCAGGCAGCAGGCTGGCTTTATAGCCATAATGTGTGAGGCACGCGGCAATCCAGGACTCCATGATTTCGAGTACATAAAGACGCTTGCCCAACGGCGACAGGAAGCTGACACCTTCTGGCCTGAGTCTGTCCCATAAGCTGTTTGGATCAGTCGCCATCTTGACCAGTTCATTCAGGGGCAGGGCCTGCGGGTCCATCCAGCTACCGGCAAATCTTTGCTTATTCTGTTCCTGCAAAACTTCGGTAGCATATCTGTCCCAGTCACAATGTTGCAGGTTTTCTTTTTCAAACATGGCATACCAGGCATTCTCTGTTTCTACTTCTCCACCCAGTAAATGCAGGCACTGAGACAGGGGAGGGAAGCTGGGTTTGGCACCCGGTACAACGGCTGCCACCCTTTCTTCCAGACTAGGATGAGTATCAAATTCCGTGGTCGTGTGTGATTCTGCATAGTTGATCGCAGTTTGAATATCGGCTCGCTTTACGCCGGGTTTGCAGAAACGGCGGAAGCCCTCAAAGATAGGCATGCGCACACCACGATTCAAGGCGGGGCCAAGTTCATAATCGAGATAACTGGACCACATCGGTGAAATCAAATGTACTTTTTCCAGTGCACTGCGGGTGGCGACCGGGCCAAATTTTTTGGCAGCTAATGCATCTGCGGCAAATTCTTGTTCGCGTGATACAGCAGCAGATAATTTCAAAAACCATTTGCCATAAAACCGGAACAGGACATCCAGGAAAAACATGGAGTCGTCCAGATCTGTGACGGTATAAGCTATAGACGTGCGGGTGCGATATACCCAGGGGCCGAGTGACAGGTCGCCTGCAACAAAGTGACCGAATTCATGGGCAATGACTGAGCCCAGCTCTGCCTCCGAGAGCGTGCCCAGCAAAGGCAGGCCCAGACCAACCTCCAGCTCCTTGACCTTTCCCCGCCAGTTCTTTTTGCCACTGATAAAGGCAGATGCCACACCTATCAGGTGAATATTCACTGGTGCTTCTACCTTGAGTTCCTTGGCGATGCGCTCTACCAGCGCATACAAGGGTTCAGCGGTTTGGCGTGATAAAGGTTTAACGGTATCGCCGCTCTTTTTCTCCTTGCTGCGTGGCCGCAGCGAATACGCCAGTGTCAATGCCGCAATACCCGCAATGACACCAGAAAATTGCAAAGAGGAGCGGTGATTGATCTGGGTAATCGGCACCCAGGCCAATGCAATTAACAGCCCAAGGGCGAGTACCCAAAAGCCAACCCAGAGGGCGACAACCAATCCGGCGCGGCGCGTCAGATTGGTCTTTTGTGGTTTGCGTTGATGATCTGTTTTCATAATGGACTCAGCTTTGCCATTGCTTGATTGCGGTAGTGACTATGCCTTGCAGTACATCTGTCTTTACTGCCAGTTTCCTCAAGTTTTGCCGTTCCTGGGCTGACAGTTGCGGATTACGTGAGCGAATAAAATAAGCGGCTGCCAGTACATCAGTTTCAAAATCCATCTCATCCAGATTGACCTGTTCTCCTCGCACATATTGCTCAAATGCGGACAAGTCGGCTTTGCGCATGTGCATCATCTGCTGCAACTTGTCTTTGATGATTTTGTCATTGACACGGCTGGCTTCACCATATAGCAGCGCCAGTTGATCAGCTCCCAGATGCTGGCGTACCTGTGTCGTGTTGATATGTTTTACCAAATCCAGTGTTTGCTCTGGTGAACTGCGCAAGCTTAGTGCAAGCTTGACCATGGGCAGGTCACGATGCTCGGTCTTGTTCGGTGGCAGGCCAGCTTTGGCGCGATAAATATCCAGGATATTGTCATTGTCGTCGTCCGGCATGCTGCGCAAATATTTTTCGGGATCACCAATTCCCTGTTGCCGGGCGATTTCATTGAATTCGACGGCGAGCATGGCTCTTTCCAGACCCTTGCTGTTATTGATTGCCGCATCCAGTAATTTCAGGGCATCAGCTGGGCGTTGTTGCGTCAGCAGCAGCCTGATTTCTGTATCCAATAAATAACTGGCATTTTCTGGCGACAGCTTATGCAGTTGCTGCAAATCCTGGGCGGCACCACGGTTGTCGCCGTGAACAAATTTACGCCAGGTCAGGCTGCGCAGGATATTGGCATCTTGCGGGAATTTTTTCGCCAGGTTTTTCATTGCCAGCAAGCCTTCATTACCGCTCAATAGCGAGGCATACAAGTATTGCTCTGACGAAGAGTCAGCAGCCTGACTGGCGCGTTGGGCATATTCCTTGAGCATCATGTCATGCTCACCGATATCATCACGCAAATCCTGGATGCCGCGCTCCAGCAATACATTGTCCGGGTGTATTTTCAAGACCTTGCGGCTCAGGCGCAGCGCTTCTGCACGCGAGATGCCATTGGCGACAAACAGGGCAATGTCAGTAGTGCGCGTATCCCAGCCCTTGATGGCGGCATAGGCTTCCAGCGCGGGTAGCATGTCTTTTTCCTGGCCATGGCCAAATGCATAATTCAGGCAGGACATCACAGCGGGTGTGTCGGCCTGGTTGACGACCGTCAATTGCCTGGCACTGACACTGCTTTGGTGCTTGCTCATGCTCTTGGTTTGCGGCGGTTCTGTGAACAGGTACTCGACACCGGCAAATTCCAGCAGGCGCTTGCCGCAATACACGGTCTGGCTGCCAGCTTGCTCTGGAGAGGCTGGTTTGACTTTGCTATAAATGATGGTGTTTTCCACCAGCGGGGCAGCCCCGGCGATATTCCATACGTTATAGCGGTCAGTGCTTGCCAGCGTCTGATCATAGGTGTCGATGATGCCAGTCTTGTCGCTGCTGGCTTCGCCTTTTAATTGACCTACTGGCAAGGTCATGGTTGCACGTCCTTGTGCTGCCACGACCAGTGCCTGTTCCCCTATCTTCACTTTGACGGGTATGTCAAAACCATTCAGTATGGTCAGGTTCTGGGTGCTCGCCTCCTGATAACTTGCCGCCGCACCGGTCAGGACCATGATGACCATGGCCAGCGCCAGGCCACGTGTATATAACCAGCCCATGATGCCCAGGGGCGCACGGGCATAAATTTGCCATTGCCTGTCGCCAGTGCTACGCACTACATACGAACCCATGGGAACGAGTGGTATGCCAAACAGGATGACAAAAGCATGCAGGGCAATATGGCTGCCGTCAGTATCCCGCTCCGATTCACCGACAAAACTGAAGCCTACCGAGTTGATTGTTCCCAGCGAAGGCGTACCTTTCAGTGGCTTGGCAAACAGACGGCGTTCACTGGTCAGTTCCTTGAGTACATCCTTGTGCTGTGGAAGGCGACGGAACAGACGTGCCAGCACCAGAGAACGATAGACCTTGAATGGATCTCCAGATTCTATGGCCCGGCTTATTTTCGGGTCATCGCTAAAAGTGCGCAACTCTGGCACACGCTGGAATAAATTGGCTGGATCAGATATCGACATACAGGTTTATGAATAAGATAGCCAATAATAAATTGAAATAAGGATGTACAAACGATTACGTGAAAAGCATCAGGCTTTCCTGAAGCGTGGTGCCAGCGACAAAACCACCAGGGCAGTCGCGATAGGCAGGGTAGAAATAAAACCGAAATACTTGAATCCATACGCGCCAGTCAAAGCGCCGAAAAAAAACGAGAATACCAGCAAGCCATGCAAACGCAGTTTTTGCAAATTGGCGCCTACTTCGTTTTCATGACGAATCTCGCCTTTATTCCTGTTCCAATACATCATTTTTCCGAGCTCTATACCTATATCAGTGACCAGACCGGTGACATGGGTAGTGCGTATCTCGGCTTGTGAGATTTTAGTGATCAGCGCATTTTGCAGGCCCATCACATAACAGAGTAGGACCGTGGTGAACGAGACGGTAATCACAGCGTGTTCCTGCAATTCAGTACCAACCAGGCCAAATACCAAAAGCAACACTGCTTCCAGCAGCAAGACAGGGGTATAGATATAGCGAAAGTGGTTACGTTTGGCGTAATTCACCATGATAGCGGTGCATGCCGCACCCCAGGCAAAGGCAATCAGCATGAACAGTGCGGCAAATGCAGGCAGTAATTTACCCAGGACCAGGTCATCGGCGGCAGAGGAAAGCATGCCTGTCATGTGGGAGGTATATTGACCTACTGCCAGAAAACCACCCGCGTTCAAAGCGCCAGCCACACATGCGAGACTTACTCCCAGGTGCAGGTTAGACCGGGGAGTACGCTTGGGTGAGGTCAGCTTAGCGAGATAATTGATGGGCATGCAGGAAACGATAGAATTTTTGCCAGTCTGAGCAGAGTTTAGCTGAAAAACTGGCAAAAATGCACGTCCGCCTGCATTTGCTTGCTTTGAACATGCTGTTTGCTACATGCTCACTTCTCTATTTCCGTGACAGGCAACTCACATCGCAGGCTTTTGTTTAGCCAAAAAACTGCGGTGATCCTGAAAATTCAGGGCGCAACGCTGGATAAAGTCACCGAGTGGGTATTGTTGGTGCTGTTCACCAGCAGTTGTTTTCTTTTCTGCGTCGGGGAATATGCCCATGCCCGCCAGCAAAGCGTACCAAGAGGCTATCGGGTAATACTTCTCGATATTCTGACGGCGTATTTCATCGCCCAGATCACGGCCTTCCAGCCAGGTCGAAAAGATGTGCTTGAGCGAATCAGGTATTCTGTGCAGGTTGGCCGCGTTGGCCTTCCAGTATTCTGTATCTGTCCGGGTATTGGTTTTGTAATGGGCGATGATGTAATTCCTGTGTCCGTCAAAATAATCATTGATTTCCTGGTTATAGACTTGTTGAGCCTGTTTGCTCAAATCACCTTTTTCCAGGAACAGGCAAAAGATCGCAGCGGTCATTTGCGTCAGGTAAAGTGCTGTGGCTTCCAGCGGTTCGAGGAAACCCTGTGACAGCCCGACAGCCAGACAATTCTTGTTCCAGTGTTTCTCCACACGGCCGAGTTTCATCTTCAGATGACGTGCTGGCGTGTCGGAATCAAGCATGCCAATTTTTTCGCGCAATTCTGTCTCTGCCTGATCTGCCGTCGTAAAAGCTGAGCTATATACATAGCCATTGCCATAACGGTTTTGCAGCGGAATCTTCCAGGCCCAGCCATGCTTCATGGCAGTGGATACGGTCAACGTGGGAATCTTGTCGCCTATGTCGGTGGGCATGGCTATCGCCGAATCATTGAGCAGATTGTCTGCGTAGCTGACAAAAGGTGTTTTCAGTGCCTTGTCTATCAGTAGAGCAGAGAAACCTGAACAGTCAACAAAGAAATCCGCTGGCAGTTCACTGCCATCTGCCAGACTGACGGCGGCGATATTCCCTTTTTCATCCATGCGGGCGTGATCGATATGCGCCTTGATATGCTCTATGCCTGTCTGCAAGGCTTTCTTGCGCAGGAATTTGCCAAGCAGCATGGCATCGAAATGGTAGCCATAAGTCGTAAAGAAAGGAAAGTTATGATCTGCGATAGGCGCGAGACAACTGTCAGCCAGTTGGGCCGAAAGAAAAAATTTGTTCGGCAAGACACAGACATCTGCCCCTTGCAAGCGCGCTTTAACGTTGTCGATAAAGGGCGGCATGGTCAGATTATCGACCATGGTCACAAACGGGTGGAAATAACTCGCATGACCGGGCTTGCTTGACCAGCCATCAAAGGCAATACCGCTTTTGTAGGTGGCATTGCATTCAGGCATCCATTCGGTTTCATGTATCTCCAGGGTGTCGAAGAAACGCTTCATGACTGGTGTTGATCCTTCGCCAACACCAATGACGCCAACGGTTTCTGATTCTATGACGGAAACCTGTATGCCCTTGTCCTTGACGGAATGCGCAATCAGCAATGCTGCCATCCAACCGGCAGAACCGCCGCCGACGACCTGGATTTTTTTGATGGAGTCTTGTGTAGTCATATCGTTTGCCGTAAAGATGACAGTATCAGAAGAATATCTGACAACAGGGTTGCAAATGCAAAAAAAGTGATGGGGCAGGCATGCACCATCACTTATGAAGCGGGGAAGCAGAACAACGAATCAACTTCCCTGCATTTACCGCTATAGAATTACAAAGCTGCTTACATCTTCGCGTGCAAAGTCAGGAAGATTTGACGGCCATTTTTGTACAGGGATGCTGGCAAATCTGCTGCGCCTGGTGTTTTCCATACAGAGCTGACCAATGGATTGTTGAGGTCCTTGCCATCCAGAGAGATGGAGAAGCTGTCATTGATCTGATAAGCCAGTGTTGCAGACAAAGTACCGATATCATTCTGGTAAGCAGCACTGTTACGGCTGGTACCATTCAGGAAGCCGGAACGATAGCTGTATGTCAGACGTGCGCTGAACTTGCCATCCTCATAGAATGCACCGATGTTGTATGCATTCTTGGAAGTACCGATCAGAGTACAGTCAGGAGCCAGCAAATCACCGCACTTGGAACCAGGAGCTGCACCTGTTTCTTTACCCAGTGTGTAAGTGTAGTTGGCGTTGATACCAAAACCTGCTGGCAATGCCTGGATGTAAGCCAGTTCCAGACCCTTGACTTCAGCCTGGGTATTGATAGGAGTACTCATTGCATACACAGTGTTTTTCTTCTGGATCTGGTTGTAGAAGGTACCTGTGCTTGAGCCATAAGTAACATAGCCATCCAGAGCAGAGTAGAACAGGTCAGCAGACACCATGGACTTAGGTGCGAAATACCATTCCACGCCCAGGTCTACCGTATTGGCACGGATAGGTTTCAGGTTAGGGTTACCACCGTTACCTGTACCTTGAACGTCACGCAGATCCAGACCAGCCATTTGACCCAGTTCAGGTCGAGCCATTGTGCGGGAAACACTGAAACGGGCAACCATGTCTTTGTTCAGATCCATGCGGAAGTTTGCACTTGGCAGGAAATCGACATAATTGTTGTTATAGGTACGTGGCTCAAAATTGCCGGAAGCACCGATCTCATTACGTGTGACTTGCTCGCTGGTGCGGGCAACACGCAAACCGAAATTACCGCTGATGCCTTCTCCTGCAAAATCAGCCATCACATACGCAGATTGTGTTGGTTCTTTAATGGAGAATTCATTTTGCAGTAAGTGGCCAGTATAGTTGGTGTATTGTGCCAACCAGGCATTCACAGAAGCTTGAGAGAAAGTCCAGTAACCTGCACCATTGGCACCCAGATCATTGAAAATGGCTGGGAAAGCTGTCAAACCAGACATAGGCAAGTTAGCTGCATTGCTCAAACCTGGCAGGGCATTGTTACCGATAGACGTCAGATCACGCTTGTGTTCGGCAGCACGGAAACCAAAACGCACAGTAGGTATGCTGGCGAGATTGGTTTTGAACGTGCCGTCGATTTGTGCGTAGTCTTCCTTGTCATTGGCCGTTACGTGTGAACCGTAAGTGTATGGTGCGCCAGGTGTGCCAGGTGCGCCATTGTTAAAGCCACCGATAGAGAACTTGTCAGCACCAGGTGTGACATAAATCACTGGCTTGTCAGAACCCTGAACTGTGTAGCTACCACCTGTCCATGGCATCCAGATACCCATCGCACCACTGATAGTGTTGCCCAGGCCTTTGGTTGTACCGATTTTACCGGCAAGTGTCAGTTGATCATTGACGCGGAAAGAGCCGTCGATGTTAAAGAACTGAGACTGGCTTTCTGCTACAGGACGGGAGAAAATTTCCTGAACAGAGCTGGACATGCCGCTGCAAGGTACGCAACCAGCAGGATTGCCAACGGACAATTGGGAAATAACGCCCTGGCTCAAAGTGCCACTGACAGCGCTGGTTGGGAAACCAGTTGTTGCCCAGGATGGTCCAACGAAACGGCCCAGGGATTGCATGAAGTTGTGATTGACGTTAGGTGCATCCAGATGAGACTGGAATGCAGTGATATCAATGTTCACATCTTTGGATGGTTTGAACTGGAAGTCAATCAAACCACCTTCACGGGTACGT
Source organism: Undibacterium sp. KW1 (assembly GCF_009937955.1). Classification (NCBI taxonomy): domain Bacteria; kingdom Pseudomonadati; phylum Pseudomonadota; class Betaproteobacteria; order Burkholderiales; family Oxalobacteraceae; genus Undibacterium; species Undibacterium sp. KW1. The sequence goes on from NZ_AP018439.1 coordinate 1,694,049, forward strand.
TGCTGTTCAAACCAGGCAGTACCACCCAGATAGTTGGTGACTGCGCCAGAAGCTGGCGATGTTGCTGTGTTTGCTGTACCAGCACCTTTGATGGCGCTATCGATAGGACTGCCAACATCAACTTTATCCCACCAGATTTGATTCTCTTGGCCAGCGCGGCTCAGAGTACGTTTTTGGTGGAAAGCCTGCACCAGAATACCCATGGTAGATGCATCATTTTTCCAGGCAATCAGACCGCTCAACTGAGGATCAGATTTGCCGGAGTTGGCAGAGTTGACCAGACCGATACTTGCCTGTGCATTGAATTGCTTTTTGAAATCCAGTGGCTTGCGTGTTTCGATATCGACTACACCTTCAGCACCGCCATCAAGCAGGTTGGCTTGAGAGCCTTTATGTACAGTTACGCGGCCTATCAGTTCGGATGGGAACAAAGAGAAGCTGACGCTACGGCCACCGCCAACGATATTGTCGGCAAACCAGTCACCGCTTGATACTGAGTGACCATTAAGTGTCGTCAGTGTCAGGCCAAATGGTGTGCCGCGCAAGGCAACGCGATCGTTCTCACCAAAGCTGCCTTCGCCGCCACCGGCTGCAGCAACGCTGACGCCAGGAACGCGTTGCAGAGAGTCAGCAACGTTTTTATCAGGCATCTTGCCGATGTCTTCTGCAGTGATGACTTCAACGAAATTATCAGCATTACGCTTTTGATTCAAAGATTGCTGCAGGGATGCGCGAATACCAGTTACAACCACTTCTTGAGGCGCTGCGGGCTTTGCGGCCTCTTGTGCTTGCGCCTGCATGGCAACGCTCATGATCAGTACCGCAACAGCGGACGCTACGGGCGTTAAATTGTTCCTCATTGGACTCATTTTATTTTGCATTTATTTCTCCTTCGGTTAAGACCTGTGAAAAGCTTTAGATCCGTGACAAAAAATTGCTTCCTCCCCATACCCTACACACTTGATGTTTTGTCAGTGAGTATTTTCGGTACAACCCGCTGCAGTAAAAGTCATTCTGAGTTAGCTACCACTCGAAACAACAACACCGGATGTGAAGCACTTTAGTGGTGACTAAACAGGTTGTCAATCGGTATCTAAGTGGTATCAATGCGATGTTTAAATGCTTGCTTCTTTGATATCTGCATTTAATCTATCTATTTGTTTTTATTGAATAAATTATTCTTTTTAAATTCGGAAGATGAGAAGTGGACTGATGTTTTATTCCCACATGTGGTCTTTAATTGTTCCTTTTTTAGTCAATAAAGTGGATTTGAAGTGGCTTTGAACTTGGTTTTTTAATTTTATTTACTTATGCCCTGAGTGCGGTATTGAGGGGTGTATTCTGCGCACGAAAAACATGATTGAAATTCCCTTGTCAGCGCTGACAGGTTGAGGCGCTGCCCCGATTATGTCGTGCTTGATGGCTTCATTTGTCGTTTGATGAGCTAAGACCAGTTGCAAAAATGTGTCATTGTTTTGAGATAATTTTTTGCTTGAACAAGCCTGATGATGCCTTCTGATTTGATCCTTTCAGGGCATCCTGAAAATGGTAAATTTAATTCCACATAGATACCTCTTGACAACCAGTTGTGAGGACACTACAGTGAGCCAGATTATAAAGACTGGCGCTTACTTAAGGCGTGTTCAAGGCTGTTCAGGGCAAGTTGTACGGGAGTGGTATTTTTGTATTTTCCTGCAAGGATAGAGTTCAGGGCATGCTTGCATCTGCAAAATCGCAGACACATGAATTGGCGCATCATTAATCCATGCACTGCGATGTGATACAAGCTGCTCCTGGTTCTGAATCTGCCTTTGCTGTCGTGTATGAGAGCTGGTTGGTGAAAATGTCTTCACAATAATAGAGGGAGCAGTAATGGATTTTTCAAATCGCCAGCAAGAGCCGGGGAAGAAGTTTATAGGCTTAGGGCTGGTTATCGCATTTCACGTACTGGTGGTATATGCCCTGGTATCTGGATTGGCGCGCAAAGCGATGGAAGTGGTGATCAAGCCAGCAGAAGTCAAGCTGGTAGAAGAAGTGAAGCCACCGCCACCACCGCCAGACACCCCGCCGCCGCCGCCAAAATTGTTGGCCCCGCCGCCACCGTTCATTCCGCCACCGGAAGTCCAGGTCCAGCAGCCGGTTCAGCAACAGCCAGCGATATCAGCGGTATCGAATGTCAAGCCAGAAAACCCGACATTCACCAAGACCCAGGCCCCACCTGCACCAGTTGCAGAAACCAAGGCCACAGGTCCCGTCACGATACCAGGCGTGATCGACTTCAACGTCGGTGGATGCAAACCGGAATATCCGCGTGCCTCCCTGCGCAATGAAGAAACCGGCACCGTCCTGTTGTCCGTCCTGATTGGTGCAGATGGTTCTGTTGCCGACGTCAAGATCGACAAATCCAGCGGCTTCCGCGGTCTCGACAATGCGGTTAAATCCCAGTTGATGTCAGGTTCCTGCAAAAACAAACCAGGTACCGTCGATGGCAAACCACAACAGACCTGGGCCAAAGTCCAGTATGTATGGAAGTTAGAGTAGTCGAAACCTGCGCAGGCTACTGCGCAAGCCCAGCTTGAGCCTGCGATGCTCACCGTACATCTGTACGGTTGCGCTTCTTAACTCAACCTGAACTTGCTCGCTACGCCCGCACAGGCTTCTTGACGGCACAAAGCAAGTTTAATGAAAAATTAAATCTTAAAGCAGCAGTAAATAAAAACAGCAGTAAGCAATACCAACCTTATTTTGTTAAAAGGAAGCACCTCAATGAAAACCCGTTTCTCCGCATTCCTGGCTGCAACACTCCTGGCCTTGACAGCCGCCGTTGCCGTCGCCCCTGTTTCTGCACAGGAATCCGCCTCCGCTGCCGCATCTGCACCAGCCCCTGCTGCAGAAGCAGCCCCGGCACCAGCCGCTCCAGCTGACGCTGGCGCCCCGGCAGCACCAGCAGCCGCCAAAGAAATGGTAGAAAACCCATACGGTCTCGATGCTCTCTGGAAAACCGGTGACTTCGTTGCCAAAGGTACCCTCATCATCATGGTCATCATGTCCATGGGCAGCTGGTACATCCTCATCACCAAAATCATTGACCAGGTCAAACTGTCCGGTCAAGCCACAGATGCCCGTTCCAAATTCTGGAAAGCAGCCTCTGTCCAAGCCGGTGCCGCCTCTTTGAAAGAAGGCAGCCCATTCCGCTTCATCGCTGACTCTGGCATCAAAGCCACAGAACACCATGAAGGCGCGCTGCTCGAACAAATCGATCTGAACACCTGGGTTTCCATGTCTATCCAGCGCGCTGTCGATAAAGTTCAAAGCCGCCTGCAAGACGGCCTGGCTTTCCTGGCGACAGTTGGTTCCACAGCACCGTTCGTTGGTCTGTTCGGTACCGTATGGGGTATTTACCATGCGCTGACAGCGATTGGTATGTCCGGTCAAGCATCGATCGACAAAGTAGCCGGTCCTGTTGGTGAAGCGCTGATCATGACCGCGATTGGTCTGGCTGTCGCTGTTCCTGCTGTATTGGGTTACAACTTCCTGGTCCGTCGCAACAAGAGCGCCATGGAAGAAGTCCGTGCCTTCTCCGCTGACCTGCACTCCGTAGTCCTGTCCGGCAATATGGGCAAAACGGCTGCTAAGAAGTAATTAGTAATCACTGATTAACACCCGAAGACCTCTCAACACAGAGGCACAGAGGAAGGAAAGACTTCTTGCAAGAAGTCTTCGTTCCGCAGGCGAGTGGCATGCCGCTCGAAACCCCTGCTGCACCACAGAGAAAAAAGATCTTTGTGTGTCTGTGTTGAGAGGTTTTAAGGGTTAAAGCGTAACATCGAAAGAGAACACATTATGGCAATGGCAATTGGCAATGATGGAGATGGTGAAGACGAAGTCAACAGCACCATCAACACCACCCCGCTGGTCGACGTCATGCTGGTATTGCTGATCATCTTCCTGATCACCACCCCGGTGATTACAGATACGGTCAAGCTGAAATTACCGGCAGAAACCAACGTGATTTACAAAACCAAACCGGAAAACATCACCCTGTCGGTGAACAAGGATGGTGATCTGTACTGGAACGGCAGCATGAAGCCGCTGGCAGGCACGGATGCCCTGTTTGAAAAGCTCAAGGTAGAAGCAGTCAAGATCCCGCAACCGGAGTTGCATATCCGTGGAGATCAGAATACCCGCTATGAGTTTATTGGCAAAAGTATCCTGACGGCACAACGTGCCGGTATCGCCAAGGTCGGCTTCGTGATTGAACCGCCGCCACGGAACTAGTTTTTTGAATGACTAAACAGGGCTGGCGAAAAATTGTCCTGACAAGGCGTAGCGACGAAGACAGTGCGAATAGCACGGCGAGGAGCTGCAACGCAGTCAGGGCGATTTTATCGTCGGCCCCAGCAAAGGAAGCATTATGGGTATGCAAATTGGTTCCGGCGGAGGATCATCCGATCCGGAAGTGATGATAGAAATGAATATGACGCCGCTGATTGACGTCATGCTGGTATTGATCATCATGTTGATTATTACCATTCCTATTCAGAATCACGCGGTGAACCTGAATATGCCGACAGGCACGCCACCGCCACCAACAGTAGAACCAGTCGTCGTCAATATCGACGTCGATTTTGATGGCACGGTGTCCTGGAATGGGACGGCAGTCGATCATGCACAGCTGGAAGCGAAGTTGGCTGAATCAGCAGCGATGCCTGCAGCAAACCAGCCAGAGATTCATCTGCGTCCGGTTGCTGTTGTGCCTTACAAGTCTGTGGCTGCGGTCATGGCAGCGGCACAGCGTCTTGGTGTGACCAAGATCGGCATGGTCGGGAATGAGCAGTTCCTGAAGTAATAATGTTGATTGAATAGTCACTGCAAGCGCTAATACAAGTTGTTATGACATTTGCGTTGAAAGTGGTCATTATCAAGCCTGTTTCATTGTGCTGGATAGCAATAGTGTTGCGGGAATAAAGTAGGCAAAATTAAATTTGACGATACCACTTAAATACCTATTGACATCCACTAGTAAAAAAACTTACAGTGAGGCTTAAAATAGTAGCAGAAGTACAGATTTTGATTTAGCCGGATAACTTATTGCACCATTTTTATTATCGCTCTTATCGTCGTTTTTACCATCATTCTTTATCGCCACTTAATTTTCAATGAATAAACAGGCAGAACATCTTTCTACGGCTGATTCATCAGGTACTGCGGAGCAGTCCTCAGCAAAACCTGCTTGTTCTTATTTTATTGGTGCCGATGGTGGTGGTACTGGCACGCGAGTGGTGTTGGCTGATGTCAGTGGCAAAGAACTTGGCCGTGGCAGTGCCGGTCCTTCTGGCCTCGCACATGGGCGGGATAAAGCCTGGCAATCCATCTTGCTGGCGACCCAGCAAGCGTTTGCAGCGGCGAATCTGGATATGCCAGCACTGGCCGACATCGCAGTCGGCTGCGGCCTGGCTGGTGTTCATAATATTCATTGGGCCAGGGAGTTTGTTGCGCTTAATCCTGGCTTTGGCGCGGTCTGCGCAGAAACCGATGCCTATACTACTTTGCTGGGCGCCCTTGAAGGCAAGCCCGGCGCTATCATCGCTTTGGGAACTGGCAGCGTTGGTGAAGTTTTGTTACCTGACGGTCAGCGTCGCGAAGTCGGTGGTTGGGGCTTTCCGGTCAGTGATGAGGCCAGTGGTGCCTGGCTGGGCATGCGTGCCGTCAATCATTTGCAACGGGTGCTGGATGGTCGTGCTGCATCAAATCCATTTGCCAGCGCTGTGCTGACACATTGTGGCGGCGACAAAGATGCCGTCTTCGCCTGGCTTGCACAAGCCAATCAAACCCGTTATGCCGAACTGGCACCCCTGGTGATACGCTTTGCGCCCGAGGTAGAGGTCGCCCGCGCGATCATGCTCGAAGCAGGTAAAGAAGTTGCCATCATGGCGCAGGCCCTGGACCCGGAATCTGCATTGCCGATTGCCCTGTGTGGCGGTCTGGCAGCGCCGGTAGCCAGCTATTTGCCAACAGATTTAAAAGAGAGAATACAAATGCCCAAGGCTGACTCAGCAGTTGGGGCTCTCATCCTGATACAACAGCATTTGCACGCCTGATAAATACATAAAAAGAGAGAAAGACATGCTGGCACAATTGATAGACTTTAAACCTGACGCAGAAAGTTCTACCCCCTTGTATCTGCAACTGGCGAACAAGCTTGCGAACGGCATACATAGCGGATTGTGGCAGCCTGACGAAGCCTTGCCCTCCGAGCGCATGCTGTCTGACACCCTGGAAATTTCACGCGTCACCGCACGCAAGGCCATAGACATGTTGTGCGAGCGTGGCATGCTGACGCGCAAACATGGTTCTGGCACGTATATCACGCCCAAGCTTGAACAACCGCTGTCACGCCTGACCAATTTCAGTGAAGAATTGCGCAACCGTGGTTTTGTTCCGGGTTCACGCTGGTTGTCACGTGAAACTGGTATCGCTTCACCAGAAGAGATTTTGTCACTGGGTTTGTCACCCAATACCGTGGTATCACGTTTGAAGCGTCTGCGTACCGCTGACAATGTCGTGATGGCGATAGAGAGCACGACCATTCCGGCAATCTACATGCCCAATCCAAAACTGGTCAATGACAGCCTGTACGGTTATCTGGAGTCACATAATCTGTCACCGACACGCGCCTTGCAGCATATACGCGCCGTCAATGCAACTGCCGAACAGGCGCGTCTGGCAGATATCAAGCAGGGCGCAGCCATGTTGTTCATCACCCGTGTAGCCTATTTGCCAAATGGTGCAGCGATAGAACTGTCGCATTCTTATTGCCGTAGTGATTACTATGACTTTGTGGCGGAGTTGTTCAGATGAGCTTGCCACAAAAAGTGCAGGGACAAATACTGACGCCCCGAGGCTGGGTGCGCGGCTCTCTGGTGTTCGATGAAAGAGTGCAGGCCATTACAGCCGATGCTGATGTAGAGAATGCTGCTGATGCAGAATCCCTGCATTACATCTTGCCCGGCTTTGTCGATTTGCATGTACACGGTGCCGGTGGTAAAGACACCATGGAAGCTGGCGACGCCGTCGAAATCATTGCTCGCAAACATGCCAAACATGGCACTACCAGCATGCTGGCCACCACCATGACAGCACCGCTGTCTGATCTGGAACTGGCCCTGAAGGCGATCAGGCCGCTGGTGGACAAACGCAGCAGTGGTTCTGCCCGCATACTCGGTGTGCATCTGGAAGGGCCGTATATCAATCCCGGCAAGCTCGGTGCGCAACCAGATTTTGCTCACACCGGCTCACTCGAACAGGTGCGCCACCTCGATGCAATAGCACCGATACGCCTGATCACCGTGGCACCAGAAATGGATGGCCATCTGCAACTGGTGCGCGAGCTGACCGCCATAGGCATGCAGGTACAGATAGGCCATACCCTCGGTACTTACGAAGAAGGTAAGGCGGCACTGGAAAATGGTGCCACCGGTTTTACCCACTTGTACAACGCCATGTCGCGTCTTGATCATCGCGCGCCCGGCATGGTCGGTGCAGCACTCGCGCATGCGCAGTTTTCAGAAATTATTCCCGACTTGTTGCACGTCCACCCTGGCGCCATCAAGGCCGCCATGCGTGCGATTCCGCATCTGTATTGCGTCACTGATTCCACCGCAGCATCTGGCATGCCGGATGGGCAATATATGCTAGGCCGCCAGGTCGTGCATAAATGCCTGGGGGGGTGCGTCTTGAAGATGGCACGCTGGCAGGCAGCACACTGACCATGGATCAGGCCTTGCGCAATCTGGTCAGCATAGGCCTGGACCTGGAAGATGCATCGAAGCGTGTTTCTACCTACGCAGCCGATTATCTGGGACTGAATGAGCGTGGCCGCCTGCAGGCTGGCAGTTACGCAGACCTGGTTGTGCTGGACCGTCAGCTCAACCTCATCGCTGTTTATGTAGAAGGAGAAAAGATTGACCTCGCAGATGCTTAAGGAAGCCAGTTCTTCCGCTGATTTTGTAGCAGAACAACTCAAACATGAAGGTGAGCGCTATGCCGAACTTGGCGCATACTTGCGCGCCAAACCACCAACATCTGTCGTTACCGTTGCCCGTGGCAGTTCAGACCATGCGGCTAATTATGCCGCCTATCTGATTATGGCCAGGGTAGGGCGCATCGTCGCTTCTCTGCCCATGTCTCTGGTGACTTTGAACAAGGCACCACTGGCAGCAAAAGATGCGCTGGCGATTGCGATTTCACAATCTGGCCAAAGCCCTGACGTGGTTGAGCCTATCCGCTATTTCCGCGAAGGTGGTGCTACTACCGTGGCCCTCGTCAACGACGCAGCATCGCCGCTGGCACAAAGCGCAGAATGGACCATGCCATTGCATGCAGGTCCCGAACTGAGTGTGGCCGCGACCAAGAGCTTTATCACTTCACTGGTTGCAGGCGCACGCCTGGCAGGCCACTGGCAAAACGATGCAGAATTCTTGGCGGCGATAGAACAATTGCCAGAATCCCTGCACGCTGCCACCAAGCTTGACTGGTCACCTGCGATAGAAGTTTTACAGCCCGCATCACGCATCATGGTGGTGGGCCGTGGTATCAGCTTCCCGGTTGCGCTGGAGTCTGCGCTTAAATTCAAAGAGACTTCCGTCATCCAGGCAGAAGCATTCAGCGGTGCAGAAATCAAGCATGGCCCCATGGCCCTGATACATGATGGTTATCCATTATTGATATTCGCAACCCGTGGCCCTGCACAAGCTGGCCTGATTGCCCTGGCAGAAGAAATGCGTGGCCGTGGCGCAAATGTCTTGTTGGCAGCGCCAGAAGATGTCAAGGAACGCAACCTGACTTTACCAGTTGCGGCGACGCCTGATCTTGATCCTGTCGTTGCAATACAAGCCTTCTACATGATGGCAGCAAACCTGTCGATTGCCCGTGGACTGGACCCGGACAAGCCAAGGCACTTGAGCAAAGTCACCAAGACAAATTGACATCGCTAAAGCAGCAGGCTATTTTTTAAAAACTTAAAAAATAGATACTGCCCCCAGTATTTTTATTAATAGCAAGATTGGTATGACTAAAATGCGAGATTGCTTAAAAATATTGGGGAGTATATCTAAAAGAGTGATTTTGGTAACGAAATTACGCTTGCTTTTCAGCGTACTGCTATTGAGTTTCGGCTTGCATGGCAATGCCTTTGCCGTCCAGAAAATCGAATTCTGGACCATGAGCCTCAAGCCAAAATTCATTCCCTATTTCCAGGAACTCGTCAAAAATTATGAAGCCCAACATCCCGGCATCAAGCTCGAATGGGTAGATTTTCCCTGGGATATTCTGCAATTAAAACTGATCACCGCGATTGCTGCAGGTACGCCACCGGCACTGGTAAATCTGAGCGTGCCCTGGGCAGAAGAAATGGCGCGTGATGGTTTGCTTGAACCTGTCGATGCCTTGCTGGCAGCGCCAGGTGCAACCAATGACTACACCGATGCTGCATTGGCTGACTTGCGTTTCAATGGCAAGGTCTATGGCTTCCCGCATTACAGTAATGTTAATGTCATCGCCTATAACCGCAAGATACTGGCAGCGGCAGGCATCTTCCAGGCACCACGCAGCATGGATGAATTGCTGACCCAGGCCGTCATGATCTCCCTCAAAACCGGCAAGCCCGGCTATGCACCAGCACTCGGCAAGATCGATGGTTTTTTCATGCAGCAGGGGCTGGATTTGATGCGTGATGGCAAGGCAGTCTTCAATTCGCCAGCGCATGTGACCCTGGTCAAAAAATTGGCTGCCACTTACAAGGCGGGTGGTTTTTTAAAAGATAAATTATTTGCAGAAGATAATTTTCCTGCCGTGGTAGATGCCTATCTCGGTGGTCGCCTCGGCGTCATGGTTAGCGCACCAACTGCCATCAAACGCATACAAACAGATGCACCGGAAATTTATGCGCAAACCGGTATCTTTCCTGTGCCGCCGGGTCCGACTGGGATTAACGACGGCGGCTGGATGTTTCATTTCGCCATACCCAAAGGCGTAAAGAAAAAAGATATCCCCGAAGTTGCCGCCTTCGCCCTTTACCTGACCAGTGATGCCAATCAACTGGCTTTTGCCAGCATGGCCGGTGTCATGCCCACGACCAAACAGGCGCTGGCAAATTCCTACTTCAAGAAAATATTACCCAATGCTGGCGCATCAGAGCAGGCTTTGGCAGTGGCCGCAAACTCCATGAATTCTGCCCGCAGCCTGTATGTCAGCGGCATAGACGATTATGATGAATTGCGCCGCTTCCTGGTCAAGGCTGTCGAAGCTGGCGTCACTGGTCGCCGTGATATACAAGAAGTGCTGGATGAGGCGGTAGCTATCTGGAACCGCAAGTTGCAAGGGGTGAAGTTGCCATGAGTATGCCTGGCTCTCTATCCGCAGCCAACAAGCGGCGCAATCTGCTTGCCTATGCCTTTCTGGCTCCAGCTTTGTTGTTGCTGCTGATGTTCTCCTTCTGGCCTGTCATGTATGGCTCTTACCTGAGCTTTACAGATTTCAGCCTGATACGCGAAGTGCACTGGGTAGGTTTCGCCAATTATCGCGCCCTGTTTGCAAATGACATGTTTTTGACCGGGCTTAAAAACTCGCTACTGTTTTTGCTGGTCGTACCCTTCACGCAATTGGGGGCTATCTCGCTGGCAGTGTTGGTGAATAATCAATTGCCCGGCATACGCTGGTTTCGCGCTGCCTATTATGTGCCTGTGGTGACGACAGTATCTGTAGTCGGCATCATGTGGGGCTTCATGTTTCATGAACAGGGCACGCTCAATTATGTGCTGCTGCAATTACATCTGATTGCCGCGCCACTGGGCTGGATGTCAGACGATGCACTCGCTCTGTTTGCCGTCATGTTCGTCTCTTTCTGGCGCGGCCTGGGTTGGTATATGGTGATGTACCTGGCTGCCTTGCAGTCACTGCCCGCCGAGATGCAGGAAGCAGCCATACTCGATGGTGCCAATCGCTGGCAGCGCTTCTGGCGCATCACCGTGCCAATGCTGAAGCCGACCATACTGGTATGCAGCATCATGTCGGTACTGGCGGCATTGAAAGCCTATCAGGAAGTTGATGTGCTGACCCAGGGCGGCCCCATGAATTCCACCTTCACGGCGCTGTATTATGCTTATGACCAGGGTTTGAAGCACTTGAAACTGCCGCGCGGTTTGGCTGCGAGTTTCGTTGTCTCCCTCTGCTGCATGGCGATCGCCTTCATTTGCCTGCGCTGGCTTAAACCAGGGCACAGGGAATGAGCATGAACATCAAAAAAATCCTGCGCACGGCGTCACAATATGGCTTGTTAAGCCTGATTGCCATCATCTGTATTTTTCCGTTCTGGTGGACGCTGGTGGTGGCGATTTCTACCGAGGGCAATCTGTTTGAATTTCCGCCCACTTTCTGGCCGCGTGGCATTTCACTGGATAATTTTGTCGAGGCTTTCCGCGTCATCCCCATCATTGCTTTCTACAAAAATTCTTTGTTGATCACTTTGGCGACAGTGCTGGGCAAACTGGTCGTGTGCTCACTCGCTGCTTACCCCTTGTCACGCATGCAGTTCAGCGGAAGCAAGCTCATCATGGGTGTGATACTGGCGACCATGATCTTGCCGTCTGAAGTCAATTTCCTGGTCAACTTCATTACCATGACCAAGATATCTCTGGTCAATACTTATACCGCCGTAGTCTTGCCAAATATCGTCACGGCAGTGTCGATACTCTTGCTGAAGCAGGCTTTTGATGAAGTGCCGCAAGACCTGCTGGACGCTGCAAGGGTAGACGGTGCCAGTGAATGGATTATTTTTTACCGAATTGTCTTGCCATTGATTACACCGTGGCTGGCAACGGTGGGCATCCTGACTGCGGTGGAGGCATGGAATGAATACATCTGGCCATCGATAGTCATCAGCAAGCCAGCAGATTTTCCCTTGTCCGCCGGTGTGCTGTATTTGCGTGGCACTTATGGCAGCAGCACCCGCGTGATTGCGGCAGGAACCATTTTGACAGTTGCACCTATATTGGTCGCCTTTTTATTTACCCAGCGCTTTTTTATGCGCGGCATGGATGGAGCAGTTAAATGACGCAAGACAATACGCAAGACAATAAGCAAGATAATAATGCGCAACAAACCCTGACACGCGAAGAAGCACGCCGCCTGGCTGGGCAACTGGTGATGATACGCATGCCCATCACTAGCCTGGATGAGACATCGGCACAATTTTTAAAAGACAATCATATCCGTGGCATTTGCCTGTTCAGGCAAAACATGGTTGACGAAATCCAGCTGAAAAAACTGACGGCTGATCTGCGCCTTATCTTGGGGGAGGGGCGCTGATTGGCATCGATCAGGAAGGGGGCGCAGTCGTGCGTTCCACCTGGGTACCGCAGCCCCCGGCGGCAATGTCGCTGGGGCCAGCGATGATCCTGAGCTATGCCGCCAGGTGGGCGCTGCTGTTGCGCGCGGTGTCAAGGCCCTGGGCTTCAACTGGAACTTTGCGCCCGTGCTGGATCTGAATAACAATGTCGATAATCCCGTCATTTCTGAACGCTCGTTTGGCTCTGATCCCAAGCGCGCCAGCGAGTTGGCACTGGCCTGGATGGATGGCAGCCTGGCTGAAGGTGTGGCTTGTTGCGTCAAGCATTTCCCCGGTCATGGCGACACCAATGTCGATTCCCACCGCGACCTGCCCACCGTGAACAAGAGCCTGGCAGAATTGCAGGCGCTGGAACTCGCACCGTTCCAGACCGCAGTCAGCCGCAATGCGCCAGCGATGATGACGGCGCATATCGTCTATCCCGCACTGGATGCAGAAAACCCGGCTACCATGTCCAAACCTATATTGACTGGCCTGCTGCGCGATCAATGGAATTACCAGGGCGTAGTCATTACAGACGGCATGGACATGCATGCCATAGCAGGGCGCTATGGCGTAGGTAATGCCGCAGTGCGTGCCTTGCTGGCCGGTGCCGACATGGTCATGGCGCTAGGCACCACAGAGACGCAACTGGAAACCCTGAATGCCCTGACCGAAGTGATTTTGTCCGGTCAGATATCTCTGGCAGAAGTACAGCAAAAACTGCAACGCATGGCCGATCTGACCAAGACCTATCCCTGTATAGATACAGCCTACCAGACCGACATCGCAGACCGCATCCTCATGTCCAGCGCCTGGAAGCGCGGCCTGACTACCCAGGGCAATGCACAACCGCCCGTCAGAGGCAGCAAGCTGCGCCTCGTCATCAGCGCCGACGTTGTCAGTGATGGTGTTTCGGAAGCTGGCATACCTGCCGCAAAAGTCAGCGCCATGCTGGCGAGTTTGTATGATGTAGAGACGGTCACCTTTGCCAATGCTGACAGCTTTGACTGGTGTGCCATACCAGATGATGGCCGCTTCGTCGTGCTGGCATCTACTGTGCGCATACGCTATAGCAAACAGGTACGCGATACCTGGAAACCAGACCTGCACCTGGTCTTGTGGAACCCGTTTCAAATGCTGGACATTCAGGCCCCCGCATTGATTACCTACGGCTTTGCTCCGCCAGCGATAGATGCTGCACGTGCGTGGTTTGCCGAAGAAGTGGTCGCCAGCGGCCAGATACCGGTTGCGGGTTTCTCCACTCCAGCTGCATAAGGAACACAAGGAATGGCCGAAGTCAGACTGCAGCAGATCAGCAAATCCTATGGCAATAACCAGGTTTTGCAAGGCATAGACCTGCATGTGCGCAATGGTGAATTCATGGTTTTTGTCGGCCCCTCAGGCTGCGGCAAATCCACGCTCTTGCGCATGATTGCCGGTCTGGAAGATATCAGCGCCGGTGAGCTGCATATAGACAATCAACTGGCGAACGATATCCCGCCCGCCAAACGCGGCCTGGCCATGGTGTTCCAGTCATATGCGCTGTACCCGCACATGACAGTGTATGAAAACATGGCCTTCAGCCTTAGCCTCACCAGCATGAGCAAGGCAGAGATAGATAGAGCCGTACAACACGCTGCCAGCATCCTGCAAATGACACACCTGCTGCAGCGTAAGCCGCGTGACCTGTCCGGCGGCCAGCGCCAGCGCGTCGCCATAGGCCGCGCCATCGTGCGCAAGCCCGGCCTGTTTCTGTTTGATGAACCGCTATCCAATCTCGACGCCAGCCTGCGCGTACAAATGCGCATAGAACTCAGCAAACTGCACAGAGAACTCGCCGCTACCATGATCTACGTGACGCACGACCAGGTAGAAGCCATGACCCTGGGCCAGCGCATAGCCGTATTCAACGGCGGCAAGATAGAACAAATAGGTGCACCGCTGGAACTCTACGACAAACCCGCCAACCTCTTCGTCGCAGGCTTCCTCGGCTCACCGAAGATGAACATCGTCAAGGCAAAGGTATTGCGCAATCTGGGTAATGAGGTAGAACTGCAACTGGCAGCAGGCACGCATATCAATATCCAGCTTGATGGTAGCAATTTACAGACAGGCGACGAAGTCAGCCTCGGCATCAGGGCAGAGCACATCCTGCTGGCGTCACAAGCTACGGAGCACAGCAACCAGCTCGAAGTTTGTATCAGTTTTGTTGAACATCTGGGCGATGCTGCGATAGTCTATGCGACGCTGGCGGGTGAAGAGAATCTATTCGCTATCAAGCTGCCAGCGGATACTTCAGACCTATATGCGGGTGCTGATCTTTGTATACAACTGCCGGGGCATAGGTGTCATGTGTTTGATGCTAGTGGTGAAGCGTTACGCAATTAATGTTGATGATCTGATTTATTGCTTGGACAACCAAGTAGATTTTTTTAACTCATTTATGGGTTTTATGATTATTTACTTTGGTGAAGACAGTGTTGTCTGATGATCCAAGTATGTTTTTACGCAGTATTATCCAATATTTGTGCGCAAATTGAATGCCAAACATTTGCATCTAAAGCGATAGCGCTTGCCCAATTTATGCTGCCGACAAAAGCTGGATGAGGTGCAAATCCATAAAATTGATCTGCGCCGCGCTCTATCCCTTTTTCTTTCAAAAGACAGATACCTTCTGTGAGAAGATTTACTTCCTGCCATTCTGGAGAATTCATCATCGCACGAAAATCATTCATGTTAGGAGCAATGGTGTGGATTCCTCCTTCCAGCACGTCCAGGTGTTCGATATGACCATTTTCTCTTTCGAAATACAGATCACCAAAAGCTGAGCAGCCCAAGGGACGAACTTTGCCAGTTAAAGTCTTGGGCCAATTCGCGGATAGCGTTTGAATATCTAGTGCTGATGCATCGATAAAAATATCTGGCCAGGTAAGCGTAGTTATAGTCATTAAGTTTGAGGGCGGGAGTCAGCACTATGAACATGATGGTCATACTCATGTTCAATAGAGCGAGGTAAATTATTTTTTGTCAGCAGCCAGGGCATAAGCAACGATCGCATTGGCATGACCATGCCCCATTTCGTGTTCAGTCTTGAGCTTGCTCACGATTTCCATGTGCTTTAAGCCTTTGTTATGCTGAATTAGGTCCACCCAGTGCTGTATGGGCTTGCCATATTTCTTTTCTATTGATGGGAAATACGAGGCAGGGCCTTTGACTTTTTCTTCAGCAGACATGGTGTATTCTCTTTCTCAGAGTGTTTTAAAGTGAAGAGCAACTTCAACCACAATTAAGCATGCAGGCGCAGATTTCTTAAGCCTGAATTTGCATCATGCCAAGAATTAGCTTAATCTTATCGCAACTTTAGGTGGTTTACGATATTTCGATGGAATTGTTTGAATGATAGGGATGAACATATTCGCTGACAAAGAATATCGTCAAGCTAGAGTATTCTTAAACTCCTATTTGAGCGACTGAAATCATTTTGAGAAACTATCCAGCGACATGGTACGAACGTGTTCCCGCAGAGGTGTTCGCCTGTTTGCTGCCAGGTGAAATTCAGCTTCTATTATGCCCAGGCGTTGGCCTGGCAAATGGTGGTGCACGCTATCATGTCCCTTTTGAAATTGTGCCACCAGAACTGCGCATGCCTAACACCTTGCTTTGGGTAAAGCTCGATGACAACATGAATGTGGTGAAAGTGTGGAAGCGAGAATTGGAGGAGTAGGGTGCTCTGCTTACTGAGACGATCTTCACGATTACATTAAGTATCAATTGCCGCAAACTTTCCCGCCAAAAACTCCACCAGCGCCCGCACCCGGTTCGGTATGAAACGCCCACTGGGCAGCAATGCATGCAAGGGATAAGCCTCCGTCTCCCAGTCCGTCAGCAGCGCTAGCAGGCTGCCATCTTCCAGCTCTTGCCTGACATCGATCAATGATTTGAAAATGATGCCTGCGCCTGCTATCGCCCACATGCGGGCAAGGGAGGCGTCGTCGGCGCTGCGATCGCCTTTGACGCGGACTTCTTTCCATTTACCGTTTTGCCCAAAGCGCCAGGTGTTGTGCAGGCGGCTGCTGCGTTCGAACAGCAGGCAATTGTGGTGTGCCAGGTCTTGCGGTGTTTGCGGGGCGGGGTGGCGTGCCAGGTAGCTGGGGGCGGCGCAGAGTATGGGGCGGCTTTGTGCCAGTACCCTGGCGACCAGGCGTGAGTCTGTCAGGGTGCCATATCTTATTGCTACATCGACTTCATCGCGCACCACGTCCAGTGGCCTGTCACCGACGTTCAATGCCAGTTGCACACCGGGGTGCAGGGCCAAAAATTCATCCAGCCAGGGTAGCAGGGTGGTGCGGGTCAGGTCGGACGGGGCGGCGACGCGTATCGTGCCTACCAGGGCGGTGCGGGCTTCTGATACCTGGGATTCGCCTTCATCGAGCAAATCAAATGCCCTTTGCGCATAGTCGAGCAGGATTTGCCCCTGAGCGGTGATGCGCAGGGCACGGGTCGAGCGTTCAAACAGGCGGGTGCCCAGCTGGGTTTCCAGCCGCTTGAGGGTGGCACTGGCGGCTGCGGGTGTCATGCCCAGCACGCTGGCTGCGCCTGAGAGTGAGCCGCAGCGGGCGGTTTGCACGAGTACATGCAGGTCGCTGAGATTTTCAATTTTCATTTGAAAGTGATAGTTATTTATCGGTCTTATCAATTCATGCTTTAGATTCTACAATGCTTGCACTGATCTGGAAATGTTTCTGGACACCATACCGATACCTAACATACTCAACATACTCAGGGACTCAACATGAAAGCCATTGCTTACCGCCATTCTTTA
The DNA here is from genome assembly GCF_009937955.1 of Undibacterium sp. KW1. NCBI lineage: Bacteria > Pseudomonadati > Pseudomonadota > Betaproteobacteria > Burkholderiales > Oxalobacteraceae > Undibacterium > Undibacterium sp. KW1. The sequence continues at coordinate 1,711,259 of NZ_AP018439.1, forward strand.
CCTATCGATAACACTGCATCACTGGAAGATGTGGAATTGCCAAAACCAGTGCTGGAAGCACGCGACTTGCTGGTGCGCGTGAATGCCATCTCCGTCAACCCAGTGGACACCAAGGTCAGGCTGGGCCGTGCACCTGCTGAAGGCCAGTTGAATGTGCTGGGCTGGGATGCGGTGGGCATCGTTGAAGAAGTTGGCGCGGCAGTCAGTAATTTCAAAGCTGGCGACCGCGTTTACTATGCTGGTGCGATAGATCGCCCTGGTGCAAACAGTGAATTGCATGCTGTGGATGAGCGCATCGTCGCCAAGGCACCCACTACTCTGGATGATGCACAAGCTGCCGCTTTGCCGCTGACTACGATTACTGCCTACGAATTGCTGTTTGAACGCCTGGGCGTTGCCAAGAATGGTGGCGCTGGCCAGACCTTGCTGGTGATAGGTGGTGCCGGTGGAGTTGGGTCCATCCTCATACAATTGGCCCGCCAACTTACGCAATTGCGTGTGATTGCCACCGCCTCACGTGCCGAGACACGTCAGTGGTGCCTCGATCTGGGTGCACATGCAGTGATTGATCACTCCAAACCACTGAGCGCTGAATTGAAAGCCATAGGCATCAATGAAGTCGATATCGTCGCCGGCCTGACGGAGACAGCTCAGCACTATGCAGAAATCATCGCCAGTCTGAAGCCACAAGGCAAGCTGGCCGTGATTGACGACATGGTGGCGCTGGACTTGATGCAGTTGAAAGGCAAATCCATCTCCCTGCACTGGGAAATGATGTTCACCCGTTCGATGTTCAAGACGGTCGATATGGACGAACAAGGCAAGCTGCTGGCAGAAGTGGCAGCACTGGTGGATGCAGGCAAAGTACGTACAACTGTGAATGCCAACTTTGGCAAGATCAATGCGGCAAACTTGCGCAAGGCACATGCGCTGATAGAAAGTGGCAAGGCGCAGGGCAAGGTTGTACTGCAAGGCTTTTAATTTAATCTCACCAGAATTCAGCAGAAAGTTTTTATGCAAACGACGAACATCAATAAATCATTTACTGCCGCCAGTATCACCCGTGATGCGGCGAATGCCCTGATCACCGCAGCCAGTGCTGCTTCCCGTGACATCGGTATCGATGTCACGATAGCTGTCACTGATAATGCAGGTCACCTGAAAGCATTTGAACGTGCAGATAGCGCAGCATTTTTGACGGTAGATGTGGCAATCGACAAAGCCTGGACGGCAGCCTCGTTTGGCCTGCCTACCCATACCTGGACTGCCATCATCAGCAATGACGTTGTGGCACAACTGGCTCACAGACCACGTCTGGTAGCAGTTGGCGGTGGTTGCCCCATTATTGAAAATGGTAAGGTCATAGGCGGCATAGGCATATCAGGCGGCAATGCGCTGCAAGACCAGCAGGCGGCGGAAATTGCATTGGCCGCACTGGGTTTTGAAGTGAAGGCGTAAACTCAAACCTAAGCTCAAGCCATTTGTTGAGAGTGCATGCCTTCACTTCAAAGCCCAATGCACTCTTTTTTGTAGAGATCAAATAACATGACAACCATCATTAACCGCTCATTCATCAGCATTCTGGGTGTGCTTTTACTCACCCTGAGCATGTCCGTTGCCAGTGCAGAAAATACCAGCGGGGCAGATGCCGTAAAAGCCGCATCGGTCGATTTTTTCAACAGCGTCAGCCAGCGTAATTTAGCGGCGGTTGGCAGTTATCTTGACACTGAAGGTTTTACTGAATTCGTCGCTGAATCTGACAAGCTCTTGCAACTGGATGCAAATGCCTTTGCCGGACTATTCAAATCCGGTGCGCAAATCGATTTGCGTCTGCTTGATGTGCAAGTCAAGACCACAGGTGACGCAGCGATAGTCACTGGCACCCGTGTTGGTGCGATTACCAGGCCGGGTGCGGCAGCTGTCGAAGGTAAATCGTTGATCACGATGGTATGGTTTAAAAAGGATAATGCCTGGCTATTAAAGCATATCCACCTGTCACCTGTGACCAGCAATAAATAATCGATCGCTAAAGGCGCGGCAGCCACATGCCCATAAACGCCACAAAGATGCCCATGCCGCTGGCGGCACTTAAAACCACCAATGCCCCTGCCATGCCGAAGTGAGCGGCCTTGTTCTTGCTGTCTTGCGCACGCAAATATAATTCACAGACGATCAGCGGTATCAGGGAATTGGCAAAGGATATGAAGCTCAGGAATGGTCCCTCAAAAGTCTTGGGGTTAAAACCTGCAGGGCCGTGATTGATGGCTATCCAGAACATCAAACCTATGCGGAAAAACCAGACACCGTTCGCCACAAGAAACAGGCGCAATGCCCAGCGGCGGTGCAGGGCAAACTGACGGGAGAGAGCATGGCGCAAGGCCATGACTGAGCAGACCAGGATTAGTATTGCGTTCAGGCTGACACCCAGATGCTGGGTAAAGTCACCCACGCCATTGCGAAACCAGACCATGTACAAACCAGTCGTGGCAGCAATGACGAGACTGGATAAATAAATGCGCCCGTTCCAGCGATGGAATCTAGGTATGCGTGCGCGGATTTGTGGGATCATCTGGAGTATGCCGGCCAGGGTGATACTGGCTGCCAGAAAGATATGCGTGATGATGGCGAAATTGCCAGCGCTGTCGCCCTTGATATAACCGTGGGGCAGTACTTTGCTCCATGCTGCAAGATCGCCTTTCATCGCTGACAGAACGTAAAAACCCAGAATGTAATAGACGAATAAAAGCTGGCCTATGATGGCGACTGAGAACCACAGTCCTGCGGCATATTTCAGGCTGGCACGGGAGAGTTTTTCATTGCCATATTTTTTTACCTGAGGTGTGGCCTGTGCAGAATATATATTCGTTTCATAAACAGTCTCTTGCGTCATTTGAAAACTCCCTTTTTTAATGTGAATTAGTCGTGTCTGATCCTGCCGAGCAGGCGTAGGTGTGCTTGCAAAGCGTGCCTGTAAAGGCGGGTTTGCTTTTATGGTTTGTTACTGAAAAAAATCAGTGCGGTGCTACATCTGCCTGAAAAGATGCAGGTAGCTGCGGCTGACTGGCAATACATCGGGGCGGCCGCGTATGTGCAGTTCGGCAGTTTCATTCATGCCGCGTGTGACTTCGCTGACATAGTGCAGGTTGACGATGACTGAGCGATGGGTTTGCGCAAAACAGTCAGGGTCGAGTTCATCACTGAGTTCACGTATGCTTTTGCGTATCAGTGCATCGCCACCATCCCAGGCGACCAGGGTGTATTTGTCGTCAGAGCGCAGGAATGCGATTTGTTCTACCGGGATCAGGCGTACGCTATTGCCTATCGAAGCTTTTATCCATTGCAGGTAAGCTGGTTTTTGACTGCGCTGGCGCATGTCTGTAGCCATGCGGTCTAACAGGGTGTCGTAGTTGGCGGTCAGGCTGGTTGTTTGCGTTAACCTTTGCTGCAGGCGTTTGATGGTGTCGGCCAGACGTGCTTCCACGATGGGCTTGACGAGATAATCCAGCGCACCCTGTTCAAACGCCTGTACGGCATATTGTTCGTAAGCGGTGAAGAAGACAATATGTGCCCGACGTGCTATCGCCCTGGCTGCCTCGATGCCATTCATGCCGGGCATGTGCACATCCAGAAAGACGATGTCGGGCTGGTGGATGTCAAACATCTCTATCGCTTCGCGGCCATTGCGTGCTTCATCGACGATATGCAGTTCTGGCCACAGGCGTGCCAGGTTGGTGCGCAGATGTTCCCTTAGCAAAGGTTCGTCATCGGCGATCAGCGCAGTGATCTGCTTGGTAAACTGCTTCATGCTTTGGCCTCAGGATGGAAAATTAACTCAACACGCAAACCATGTGGTGTTTGCTCATGCAATTCGACACGCGCGTCTTTGCCAAAGCATGCTTGCAGCCGCGCTTTTACATTTGCCAAGCCAGTACCTGGTACGGCAGTTTCTGCCATGCCTATACCGGTATCGGCTACCCAAAGCGTCACTATGTTGTTTGCGTCCTGCTTGCCGCCGACTGCTATGCGGCCACCTTCTGTGCTGGGGTCTATGCCGTGGCGTACGGCATTTTCTACCAGGGTAAGCAAGGACATTGCCGGAAAACGTAAGCCCTTGAGTTCAGGTGCGAGACTCAGCTCAAATTGCAAGCGGTCAGGCATGCGCATGTGCATGATTTCCAGATAGGCGCTGACTAACTGCATTTCATTTTCCAGTGTTGCCTCTGCATCATTCAGGCGCGGCATCGCGGCGCGCAGGTAGGCAATCAGGTGGCGCAGGACGGGTGCTGCATTCTCTGAACCAGCTTCGACGAGGGCTTGCACATTCGCCAGCGTATTGAATAGAAAGTGCGGTTCTATCTGTGCTTGTAACAGGCGCAGGCGGGCATCGAGTACTTCGCGTTCCAGGGCGCTCTTTTCCAGTTCGAGCTGTAACCGGTCTGCACGTTCACGTTGTTTGTCTTCGCGCTTGATAGCTGCGACGGCAATGAGGGGACCAAAAAACAGCGCAAAAATCGTGCTGGTGGCAAAGCCTGATAAAAGATTATTTGCTTTGATGAAGTTCATGAAACCACCCGCTATCGCCACATAGGCCGCCAGGCTGGCAAATGGTGCCAGCAGGCATACCGCCGCTACCCGCACCAGCCAGTGTGGTATCCAGCGTGGCAGCCACAGCAAGCGCCAGGTGCCGGAGACTGTGAACGCCAGCAGCATGACCATGGCGATGAAAGTCGTGCGCCTGAGCACCAGCCAGAAAGGTGACTGGAAGATCGGTGTGGTCACCCAGGCGATCAGCAGGCTGATGATAAGCACTACGACAATTTGTCGCAGTCTTGGTAATGCTGACCATCCTGGTTTAATTTTAGTCGCGGTTTTCATGGAGCTAAGATAGCTGCAACTGATGTTTTGAACAAGTCAGCCAGTGGGGATATGCGACCAGTGACGGTTTTCAGGGGCTGAGTGACGGAGCCAGACCTGATTTACCACCTCTTGCTTAACCATAGTTTGCAAATCGGCACGGCTATCAGAACGTATCTGTCATTTTTCTCGCTTACACTGCCGGGGATTGAAATGGAAAAGGGTCGGCAATGATGAAAAACTGGGTGTTCGCTGCAACAATGCTGGTATTTCTACCCGCAAAGGCAGACACTTTTCGCATTGCTTATTATGAAGGTGGCGATGCGCCCTTTGTCTTGCTGGACAAGAGTGGCCCCAGAGGTATATTCCCGGATTTGATGGCAGCGATCGTTAAACTCAGTGGCGACAAGCTGGAGCAGCGCTATCTGCCCATGCGCCGCTTGCTCAAGTCATTTGAAGACGGGCAGCTTGATATGGAAGTCGGGGCAAATCCAAAATGGCGCACAAGTTCGCACGTGCCTGGTGTGTATAGCATTGCCTTTGGCTTGCCGAGGGCTGTTCTCTGTTTTCGCCCTGGTGAGACACCAAAAGAGCAGGCAGTCAGCGATTTTTATGGGCAAAAAGTGGGAGTGATCGCAGGCTATTCGTATCCTGAATTTGATGCAGCTTTTGCCAGTGGCAAGATACAAAGGGAAAATATCTTTAATTCTCCCAATCTCTTGCTTACCTTAAGAGCGAAGCGCTTTGATCAGATCATCATCAGCAACTATGTACGGCAATACTGGACCAAGGTCGATGCGCATCGCTATGCCTGTGATGAAGGCCGCATGATAGATGAAAGCGAAATGATGCTGAGGCTACATCCATCCAAAGCCGATGCGCTGCCGCGCCTGAATGCGGCCATCGCCACCTTGAAAAAGAGCGGCGAGCTCGATGCCATCTTCAGACGTTACACTGATTAAGCAGGGAGATCATAAGCGGGGGATCAGGGCGCTGGTGCAGGGGCCGGTGAAGCCAGCGGCTTGTCTTTGTCCACCACATAAACACCAACCAGCTTGATCGGGACTATGCCATGGTTTTTTGCACTGTGGACGACACCGGCAGGGATGACGAAACCCTCGCCAGCCTTGACCTTGCGTGGTGCCTGGTTGGCGACCAGCAATTCGGCCTCTCCTTCCGAGATATAACTGATTTCATCGCCAGGATGGGTATGCCAGCCTACCGTCGCACCTGCCGCAATTTCTACGCGGGCAATCACGTCTTCCTTGCCGGGTATCGACGAATCTGCTTTGGTGACTATGGTGCGGGTAATGCCTGTGCTTTGTGCCAGCAGGCTGGTGCTGATCAGCAATAAACTGACGGCACTTAATTGGCGCAGGATGTTGGTTTTGGTCGAATGCAAGATAGATCTCCCGGTTGGATAGTCATGCGCAGTTGTACATGTTTGCGCATGGTTATAATTACAATCCTTTTTGATTAGATAGTAAAGGGGAAATGAATTTGTCTTCGGCTGGTGTTGTTTCCAGAGAGGGGAAGGCTTGCTGGTGTTGTGGAATGATGCGAACCGCTGTCCGCATCATTGATAGAAAGATGATCAGGCGTCGGCAGTTTTTGCCATACCTTCAGGCGCAGCCTTGCTGCTGCCTTCTTTGTCGCCAGCACTGCCATCAAAAGAGACAAAGCGTGTCATGACCAGTACAGGAATGGCGCTGAGCAAGACCCACAGGAAGAAGTTCTGGTAACCCAGAGCGACCTGTATATCACCGCTGATGGTCTTGAAAAACACAAAGCCCAGCTGCATTACGCCTGTGCCCAGCGCATAGTGAGCAGTCTGGTATTTGCCAGGCGCAACCACCTGCATGATGAACAGGATCAGGCCGACGAAACCAAAGCCATAGCCAAACATTTCGAATGCCAGCGCTGCAGTGATGACGGTCATGCTCTCTGGCAGGCTGCTGCTGAGGAAGAAGAAAGCCAGGTTTGGGGTATTCATCGCCAGTATCAACCATGGCAGCGCACGCTTCAAGCCCAGCCAGGAGGCAAAGTAACCACCCAGTATGCTGCCGCCCAGGAATGCGATGGTGCCAGCTATGCCATAAGCAGTGCCGACCTGGTCAGTAGTCAGGCCCAGGCCGCCAAGGTTTTTGGCTTCGCGCAAAAACAAGGGGCCTATGGTTTGTATCTGGCCTTCCGCAGCGCGGAACAGGATAATGAATACAATCGCCAGCCAGATACCGGGCTTTTTAAAGAATTCAACGATCACGTCTTGCAAGGTGACGAAGATGCTATGTACAGACGCCTTGCTTTCTGTATTTTTAGTGCCTGGCAGCGACCAGCTGTTATACAAACCCAGACCGAACAAGAGCACGCCCATGATGGCAAAAATGATTGTCCACGCTTGCGCTGGCGGCAAGCTTTTTTCCAGATAGCCGGCCAGGTATACCAGAGGCCCCAGGGTAATGAATTTTGCGGCATTAAAAAATGCGCCTTGCCAGCCAGCATAACTCGCTTGCTGGGTGTTGCTCAGGCTGGCCATATACAAACCGTCGGCGGCAATATCATGCGTGGCAGAGGCTATGGCGACCACGCCAAGCAAGGCAATGCTGATCGCAAAATAGGCAGGCAGTTGCAGCGACAATGCCAGCAAGCCCAGCGACACTCCACCCGTCAACTGGAACAGGACTACCAGCATTTTCTTGCTGCCAGCGGCCTCCAGGAAGGGACTCCATAAAGACTTGAACACCCATGCCAGCCCGACCAGCCCTGTCCAGTGGGCGATCTGATCGTTCGGTACTCCCATACTTTTATACATCAGCCCGGCGATCAGAGCGACAGCATAAAACGGCAGGCCAGATGCCAGATACAGGCTGGGTACCCAGCGCATTGGCGGGGGAGTCTTGGTGTTTTCTATGCTCATGTACTTGTCTCTGGTTACGTGTCTCTAGTTGAGGGTGTTCTTAAACCCGGTGCGTTTATATTATTTTTTGTATTTATCTGTCAGCAATGCAAACATACAAGCCGCAAAATTGCTGGTCAACTGGTTTTATATTTACAATGCCACTTAAGTGCCAGTAAGATGTGGCAAGGATGAAATTGACCTCAAATAATGCACATGTTTGAGGCGGTTTTTCTGTATTCTTGCTATGAAATGGCAAAAGCTTTTACTATTTTTTTATAGGAGAGCAGGTTAAATACCACTTTGTCAGATTTTAGCACTGGTATTAAGCCATCACCTGGCCATTCTGAGATTTTTCTTGATGCCGGGTAAGCTTGCCTGGCTGAATTGGTATTTCTGCACTGGTCTCAGCACACCCTGAAGCTGGATATGCTTACAGTAAAACGTTTTGCAGCATTGGATGCGATGCGCGGCCTGACGGTTGCTGCCATGTTATTGGTAAACAATGCTGGCGACTGGTCGCATGTGTATGCCTGGCTGGAGCATGCGGCCTGGCATGGTTGCACACCTGCGGATCTTATCTTCCCGTTCTTCTTGTTCATCATGGGCGCGTCTTTAGCGATGTCTGTGGATGCGCAAATCAGTAAAGCTAGCAATGTTGCTGACATCCGCAAGAAAATACTCTGGCGCGGCCTGCGCCTGTTTATGCTCGGTATTGCCCTGCATCTCATTGCATGGGCATTGATCGATGGGCGTCAGTTCCGCTTGCTCGGGGTCTTGCAGCGCATCGGTATCTGTTACGCAGTAGTAGCTTGCCTGATTACCTATGTGCGGCAATTGCCCAGCCTGGCTTTGCTTTCCCTCGCGGCCATGCTGGCATATTGGGCTTTGCTGGGCTGGGGCGGTTCGTATGAACCACATCTGAACCTGGTCGATAAAATAGATACTGCCATGCTCGGCAAACTGGCGTATAGCTTTGATGTACAAACCGGTCTCGCGCAAGAGCCCGAAGGTTTGCTTTCTACAGTGATGGCAATGATGAGTGTCTTGACCGGCGTCTGGGCGGGCAGGGCCATGCGTGATCGCAGTTGATGCACATGCTGGCAGGTGCGGCTGGCTTGCTATTGTTGGCGCTGATCTGGTCAGCTTATCTGCCTTTCAATAAACAACTGTGGACGCCATCTTTTGTGTGCTGGACCAGTGCCTGGGCGATCTTGCTCTTGCTGGCCATGCATCTGCTGATAGACAGGCAGGGTTGGCCAGCGATTGGTAAAAGCCTGGGTGTGAATGCGATAGCCGTTTATGCGGGTGCATGGCTGGCATCTTGTATGCTTGCCTGGACTGGGTGGGCAAATGCGATCTACCAGCATGTATTGGTAGCTATTCTGCAAAAGCAAACAGGCGAAGAATTTTCATCCTTCGCCTATGCAGCATGCTTTACTTTGGTGTTTGCCGCCCTGGCATTTGTCATGAACAAAAAGGGCCGGCGGATTGCGATCTGAAGTTGAATTAACCAAATTCTTTCGGGGGCTTACGCAAAATTGTCCCAGCAAGGCGCAGCGACGAAGACAGTACTTTAGTACGGCTAGGAGCTGCAACACAGCTGGGGCATTTTTTCGTAAGCCCTACCAAATTACATCATCAGGGCAGTAGCCAGCGTATCAATCTGTTCTTCCTGCTCTTCCATGATGATCTGGAAGTTACTGTCTTCAGTATCAAAATTCAGGCGGCGGGCAAATTTCTTATTGTATTCCCTGTCGACATCATGCAGAGGTGACAGCACTGGTGCAATGTCATTCGCCAGGATCAGGGTGTCACCCAGGGATTCTGGAGGGAAGGCGCAAACGCCATGCCACATGGCTTCTACCGCCTGCATGACGCTCTCGGGTATGCCCAGCTGGCGCATGATGCCCCGGCCTATCATGCGTTCGCCGTATTCAATCCAGATTTCTGGTTCGCCATCAAGCAAGCCAGGGAATTCTTCTGCACGTGAGATCAGGTAAAAGCCGCCAATTTCATGCACGATACCGGCAAACATGGCAGTTTCAGGATCTACCCTGGTGACCTGTTTTGCAATGACCTGCGCCAGTGAAGAGACATGGGCAGAGTGTTCCCACAATCTGTCGGCCTTGTGCTTTAAAACCGGGTCAGTGGTCTTGCTATTCAGTTGGCGCACGATGACGGCGGCCAGCATGGCTTTGAGAGTACGGAAACCGAGGCGGTTGACTGCCAGCCTGACATGCGTGATTTCATTTGTGGTACGGCGATATGCTGCCGAATTGGCGATGGCAACTGTGCGGGCCGACAGCAAGGGGTCAGCCATAATGAGCTTTGCCGCTGTGTCCAGATGGCAATCAGGATCGTCCAGGGTACGTTGTAGTCTTAGCGAAGCTTCCACATTGGTAGGGAAGACGATGTCCCCACGATTTACCTCTGCGGCTATGCTTTTAAAAATTTCCAACCTGTCCATGACTTTCTCCCGGTAAACATCTGGCGATTCCTCCACTCATAGGCTATTGCTGCATGAGTTTGCATGCTGTGCTCGTACAGAATGCTAAAAGTTGCCTTGAGGAATGATTGACTGTCTGTATGATAGTCAATAAATTCTCAAAAGCAACTTCTAATTTAACTTTATTTTGCAATCACCCAATGCCTGTCGATAGCATACGCGCTCAGGGGAATCATGCAAGATAGAATAGTCAAAAAATTGTTCCGGCAAGGCGCACTGGCGACGACAGTACAACTGTACGGCTAGACAGTGTAACGCAGCTGGGGCGGTTTTTTGGCTATCCTATTTTAATCAGGGGGTAATTTACCAAAATATCCAGTACTACGTATATAGACGGAAAGTCATCTCTCTGCACTTTGACGTGATAAGTGCCAATTTTTGTTGGCGCTACGTAGTTACCTGACAAGTTAATGCTGCCGCCATCGGCTTCAATCACACTCCATGTCACTGGCTGGCGTATGTAGTTGATATTTGGCGGATAATTAATGCTTGCCAGTAAGTTCATGGTGGCACCCGGCATGACGTTGACTATGTGCCTATCTACGCTAAGCGTTGGCACAAAGTCAGGTGTGCTGTTATCCACGACCACCAGAGCAGTTGTGCTCAGTGAAGGATAATCCTCACGCTGTGCCCTGACATGATAAGTGCCTGGCTTGCTGGGGGCGGTGTATTCGCCATTGATACTGATAACTCCGCCATCGGTCTCCACGATCTGCCAGGTGACAGGTTGCCTTATATAGTTGATATCAGGTGGATAGTTGATGGCAGCCGTGAATACCTGTTTGCTGCCTGGCTTCATGATCAAGGCACCTGGGCTTATATCAATGCGGGGCGCAGTCTCCCAAAGACTGGGACCACTGCATGACATGAATTGCTTATCGGCTAACTGTATCAGGCAACCAGCGCGGCCAAATACCGGGAGGCTGGCAGGTGGATTTGTTTTCGCCAGCGTGGTGAGTAGCGGATCATATAAATTTGCCGCTAAGGCAAGGTTCAGGGTATCCAGTATTTTGTCCTGGGCATCACCACTGGCGGGGCTGGCGCTGGTGGCTGCTTTCAGGGGCGTGCTGTAAAAATCACTTATGCTACTGGTATCGAGCATGCCGCTGAGTACATTGCGAATTTCGGTTTGCGCCGTCGTGACGTTGGTGCTGGTCAGGGTCTTTGTTACCGCATCCAGATCAGGATTGCTAAAAAACACTGCCATATCGGTACGCATGAGGCGGGTCGAGAGCATCTCGGTCAAGGGCGTCAGGTTGATGACACCAGTATTGACTGCAAGCGCATGCAGTTTTTTGCCATTTGCAGGATTGGAGGTTTCCAGTATGCAGGGTAGTGCACTACCTGCAGGCAGACTGATTTCAAACGTACCATCTGCCGCCGTTCGGGTTGCCCCTGTACCTGTGCGGCATTTGTAATTGACAGCCGAATCAGCGATGGCCTTGCCTATTGCCGCCGTGCCACGCAAACTGAGAGTGGTGCTCTGTGGTGTGACCACCGGGTTGCTGGCAGTTGAGCTGCCACCACCACAGGCTGCCAGCAGGCTGGTCATCAGGCACAAACTGCCTGTCAGGAATATATGTCGAGCTTTCAATTTGCTGCCCCATCGTCTATTTTTAGGTGTTAGCGGACTGTTACAGTTCACTAACATCATAGTCTCTGGGGCCAGACAGACTTTTGGAAAAGTGTCCGCAAATTGTCATCAATTTGTACCGCACCAGTTCTGTTGCAGCACTGATCTGGTGCGTTTATTCAATGACTGAGTCATTCCAGCTTGAACGACCTGGCAATCGCCGACCAGGGGATATATTTGAAGTTTTGCGTGCCATCCGGCAGGCGTTTGTAACCATCTTGTACCACCAGCATGCCGAGCGAAAACTCGCCGCCAAAATTGACAGAGCTGACTTCTATGCCATCTGTTTCTGAAGTGCCATCTATACCCTTGGCCAGATTCATGCCTACGCGAAATTTGCCGCGCAGGCGATAAGGGGCTTGGGCTTCCAGTACCAGATAACTGCTATCCCCCTGGCTCGATACTAACAGGTAATTTTTCTGCTGACCAAAGTACATGGCCAGGCCTTCAACATCCGCCACCAGTTGCTTACCAACCGGCATCACCATTTGCAAATCCGCAGGCTGATCTGCCTTGGCAGAGACGACCCAGATACCACGCTTTTCTTCGCCCATGAACAGGCGGTCAGTCTTGTCGTCCGCCACGCAGCCTTCCGGCTGACTTGCCAGCTTGAAACTGCGCACCAGGCTGCTGCTGAAACCTTGCTCATTGTGAGTGATGCGGAACTGCTGGTAAGTGCCATCCTTGTCATTCACAAAGGCTTCCAGACCACCAGTGCGTGGCTGGTACAGGCAAAAGCCATAGATCTTGTCCAGCTTGGTAGGGAAGCGGGCTGCCTCTGCCACTTGACCCTGGTCATTGATGACATACAGCACCAGGCTGTTTTCATCACGCTGGGTCGCCATGGCGATATCAAAACTGTGCTGACCCCATTTGATGTTCTGGCGCACATCGACATTGTTCAGGCGACCGCTTTCCAGCAACTGGGTTTGCTTGCCCTGCATGTCATACACCAGCAAACCCTGCTTCTTGTTGGTGCCCAGCACGCGGGAAAGCCTGGCATCTTGCGGGTGCACCCAGATGGCGGGATCATCAGCTGCATCGCCATGACGGGCCACGGTATCGGTTTGCATTGTGGGTTCGATGACGACTATTTCTGAGGTTGCTGGCTGCTTCCAGGCAGCGCTGCTGGCACGCCAGGTTTTCGCCTGTTCATCCTGCAGTAGGAAATCCAGTTTATTGCCGGATACATTCACATGGATATTCGCTGCGCTGTGCGGCAAATTCAAGATTTGTTCAGGCTGAAAATGCTGCTCATCCTTCTGGCGATAAAGATGCAGTTTTTTTTCATTCGCATCGAGAATCGCCACGCCACCTGGCAGTGCGCTAATTGCCGTGGCACCACCATGCAATTTGCCAAATGGAGCAAGCATGGCGACAGGCTTTAGTTTGGCTGCAGTTTCTGCTTCAGCCGTAAATGCCCAGACGCCGCTATCTGGCACGCTCAGGTACAGGGTCTGGCTCTGGTCATCAACACGGCAATGCTTGCTGTGTGGTGGCAGCGCCAGCTTGCGTACCAGTTGCGCGCTGCCTTTATGCATGACCCATTGCTCGCTCAGTCCTTCTTTGCCAATCAGGAAGACATGATCGAGCTGTTGCGCGTCGCGATACAGGCACATGCTTTCCAGTGAAAAATCAGGAGAAGCCATGCTGACCTGCAAGCGCAGTTGCCCGGTTTTCTGATCAGCTACATAGGCATGTGTCTTTTGTGTATCGGCATCAGTAAATACCGCCAGTATGCCATCCGCATGGGGCCGGGCATCGAGATGCTTGGCCCGCAGGCTGACTTTGCTGCGTTCTTTGCCTTGTGCATCGAGAAGACGTACACCTTGTTTGTCCAGCGTCAGCCAGCCGCCATCTGGCAGGGCGATTATTTCCTGGGCTTTGCCAGTGACTGCGGGTGGCAAACCTGCTGCTGAAGCGCAGGAAAAGGTTAGTATTGATGCCAGACTGGATATCAGATATTTTGTTTTCATGGTTTTCATGCTCATCAGAATGCGCTGGCTTTCAGTGTGACTTTATACGTGCGACCATATTGTTCGTATTGCGAGTTGAATTGATGTGCGCCTTGATACACATAGTATTTTTCATTGTTCAGGTTTGCTGCTTCAAAGATCAGCTGGAAGCGCTTGCTGAGTTGATAGGCCAGCGAAAAATCGAGCTGTTTTTGGGTATCAACAATACGGTCCTGGTCTGCGCGCAAGATATCCGTGCCCAGTTCCAGCAGGTAAGGAGATTTATAGTTGAGCGCGAGACGGCTGCTGACGCGGCCATGCTCGTAACCCAGCATCAGGTTCATGACACGGTCAGACTGACCGGGCAGGCTGATGGAACGGCTACGGGATTTACCCAGTGCAGTATCAAAACGGGCAATGTCAGCATTGGAGCGAGTGAAACTGGCATTCGCACCAACGATCAGGTATTTCCACGGGGTTGGCAACATGCGCAAAGGCTGTGAGTAAGACAGTTCTATGCCTTTGACATTGGCGGTATCACCATTCGCATAGGACACCGCACTGGTATAGCCTTGCCATGCGCCAGAACCGGCCAGGTTGGTGGTGTAGGTGAAGTTCTTGATGTCCTTGTTGAACAGATAGGCAGATACGCTGCCATCATGCGCTAATATTTTTTCTACACCCAGATCAAGATTACTGGCTTTCAGTGGTTTCAAATCTGGATTGCCTATCACTGCTTCGGTAGTGCTGGTGAGGTTGATGCCGGGCGCCAGTTGGCTGAAGTTGGCACGTACGACTGCATTGGTCCAGGCTGCGCGTACACTGGTTTTCTGGTCCAGGTCATAGCGCAAGTGCAGGGACGGCAACCAGTCTGAATAACTGCGCTGGCGGCTGATGGCTTGCAGGCTGGTACCTCCAGTCACTTGCGTGCCAGCAGCATCAAACTGCGTGCGTTCTACCCTGGCACCTGCCAGTATGTGCAGGTTATCCATGTCAAAGCTGTTTTGCAGATAAGCGGCGTCAATATTTTCATTGATCTTGTAATCATTGATGGCCGATTCCAGCACCAGGCGCGCAGCATTTCTGTCCAGACCAGCCACGCGGGCGCGTATCAAGTCAGCACTGATGGCCGTGCCTATGTTGCCCAGGGGATAATCGAGTGCCTGGTTTTGTACAAAGGCGCTCATGGACGTGGAACCCGGTCCCCAGTAATTGCCGCTGCTGGTTTTGCTGCTGTTGTAAGTCCATTGATTGGTGTCATTGGTCTTTTCACGACGGCTGGTCTTGGCACCGAATTTCAGATTCGATTCAAACTGCTCGAAATGGAACTTACGGGCCAGATCAAATTTCAGATGCTGTTCAGTATCCTTGGAAAAACGCTGCTGCAGGCTGATGGCATTCAGGCTGTAGTTCGCTGGATCATACAGGGTGGCAGGACCGATGATTTTGGGTATTTCACCATCGCTAAAACCGACGCCCGCAAAATTGGCATTGCCACGGAAGCGTCCATCGTTCAGGGCTTCTGGCGTATCTTCGCTGGCGCGGCTGAAGCCTGCTGCCAGGTCCAGTTTCCAGTCCTGGAATTTTTGTTCTGTGCCCAGCACGACAGAACTGATGGTTTGGGTATATTTACGCTGGCGTATGCGGCGTTCTGCTCGGGCTGTAGTCGTTGCACCTTCGGCCAGAGTGCCGCTGGCAAAGCTGCCTATGGTGATGCGGTCACGTACTTCATCATCGCTAAAGTCACTCAAAAAGCCATGCATAAAGTAAGTTTGCGATGCAGTCGGCTTGTAATCCAGGTTCAAGGCATAGGCATGACGTTCACGCACAGGCAGGTAATCACGCAATTCAAATCCACCTAGTTTGCCATTGTCCCAGGCACCGCCGGTTTCCACATTGTCTGAGCCAAAGCTGCGTTTCTCTGCGCTGATACCCGCAGCGATACCCAGCTTGCCGCCGGCTAAACGGTCAGCCCACAAGAGACCGGCATTCGGGCTGGTCTTGCCTGTAACCTGGTCGTAGCTGGCACCGGTATTCAAGGTCAAAAATTTCCCCGGCAAATCAAAGGCAGTCAGGCTTTTGACTTCAACTGCACCGCCGAGTGAGCTGGCATCCTGTTCAGGGCGCAGGGTTTTGGTGACTTCCAGTGAACGTATCATCCCGGCAGGCAAGACATCGAGCGCTACCGCACGGCGGCTGGCTTCTGGCGATGGCACCAGGGCACCATTGATCGTGACACCATTCAGATCAGCACCCAGTCCGCGTACAACAATATAGCGGCCTTCACCCTGATCACGCTGGACAGAAATTCCGGGCAGGCGTGCCAGCGCTTCTGCTGCATTTTTGTCTGGCAAGCCACCGATGTCATCACTACTGACCACGCTGACGATATTGTCGGCCTTTTCTTGCATCTCCAGTGCCTTGCGCATACTGGCTCGCTGGCCGCTGATAACGACGCTGCTGGCATCGCTGACAGTCACATTTGGCCCCTGGGCATGGGCGTTCAACATGGCCGAGATGCCCAGCATGATGATGGATAGTTGGGGGACGGGTTTTTTCTTCAGGGTTTTCATGAGTGAGATTTTCCGCAGGTAATGGATGGCAAATAGTGGGCGGATTCTAGGAGTTGTATATGTCGGGTTTGTGACAGGTGGGAGCCGGATTTGGCGTTGCTGGGAAATCGCACTGTAAATCGCGAAGATGTGAGCTGAAATGACTTTTGCGTTTGGCGATACTCAACTGATAACGGGCCCATTTTGAAAAACAGACCAAAAAGCTCACCACAGAGACACAGAGGTACAGAGGAAGAAAGAAGAGAATACTCAAATCAAGTCTATCCATTTTGGCAAAGAGATTTTTTCCTCTTGCTTTTCTCTGTGTCTCCGTGCCTCTGTGGTGAAAGGTCTTTCAGGCAACGAACCCGTGAAAATGAAAAAGAACTGAGCTGTTTGCACCCCCGTTGTTTTTCATCCATAGGTCATACGAAAATGAAAGCATGTCATCGTCCCGTCACGCACGTCCATTACCCTCGCGCGACTTGACCTTAGGATGTGAATGCAATGCTTAAAAATTCCATGCTGCGCCTGCATAGAAACTTCATCATCACTGCCTGTATGGCATTGATTGCCTTTATTTTTCTGTATGCCTATATGGGCACGCCCAAGCCCTTCATTAAATGGAAGTGGATGGACATCGTCGGTGAAGGCGGCACTTCGGTCATGTCTGGCCTGTGGTTGCTGATCATGCTCAGCAGTCGTCCCAAGGGTTTGGTGACGCGGCTGTTTGCATTTGGTCTAGCGGCCATCATGCTGGGTTCATGGGCGGATTGCCTGGATGAGTTTTTTGCGATACCCAAGGAAGATGTCTGGGATAATTGGCTGGAATCCATGCTGGTCTTTGCCGGTATGCTGATCGTCACTGCCGGTATGTATTACTGGCGCGAAGAACAGTTCACCCTGAATGAACATTTGCAAAAGCGTGAGCGTCTATTTCGCGACCACCGTGCATTTGACCGTGTGACCCAGCTTAGCAATGCTGATTATCTGCGCCTGCAAATCAAGCAGGAGCTGGACAGCCATCCTGGCATACCCTGTGCGCTGGTATTGCTGGACATAGACCAGTTCCATCTGATCAACCGTCAGCATGGCCACCATGAGGGGGACCGTGTTTTACAGGCCGTCAGCCACATGCTCTTGCTGAACCTTCGTAATGAAGATGTGCTATGTCGTTATGCAGGCGACAGGTTTGCCCTGGTCTTGCATGACACCAGTCTGGAAGAAGCGCAGACATTGGCCGTGCATCTGTGCAAGATGGTCAGGCAGATGCGTTATTGTGCCAAAGAGGCGATACTGGAAATCAGCATGCGTCATGCCTGCACTGTGGCAGACGATGCACCGGATACTTTGCTGAGCAGACTTAGCCGTACAGTGGAAGCCAGTGCACTTGCCTCTACTGAGCCGCAGTTGGCAACGAGGGGCTTGTAATGCACTTCCATCAGGCTGCAGACGCCTGCCTGCCAGCCGGATACCATGCGGCCCAGATATTGGCCTATACGCGTAGCCGCGAAGTCGATGATGGGCTCATCTTGCGTAGTGTAGGCGTTGAGGCGGCTCGGATCACGCAAGGGCAATGTAATATCAGTCCACAGCAATATCTGCAATTGCTGGCTAACGCACTACAGGCTCTGCGCAGTGCCGACAGCAGTTTCATGCTGGGGCAGCAAATGCTGCCGGGGCATTTTGGCAGTGTCAGCCATGCATTATTACAGGCACAGAGCTTGCGGCAGGCGCTGGAGATTTTGTGTGCGCACTCCACCCGCCTATGCCCTTTGCTCAGACCCAGGTTCAGTGAAGGTAAGGATGTGGCTGTCTTGTACTGGATGAATAGCTATGGCGCCCCTAGTCTGCGTCCGGCAATAGTCGAGATGCACATGACAGCAGTCGTTGCGATGTGCCGCTGGCTTAGTGGCATACGTTTGCCATGGCGCTTTTGTTTCAATCGTAGCGCTGCCCGCCACACTGAGCAACATGAAGTGCACCTCGGCAGTGAGTTGCGTTTTAATTGCCATCTGGATGCCATGCTGATCGCCACAGAATATCTGGACTCGCCGTGGCCACGCGGTAATGCGCTGGCAGCGAGCCTGGCCTTGCAACAGGCACAGCAAGAAGCTTTGCTCAGCGATGAAACGCCGAGTCTGTTAAATGCAGTCTATGATTATCTGCTGACCCATATACGCGGTAACCCCAGCCTGGAGCAACTGGCAGCAGTGTTTGCCGTCAGCCCAGCCAGCATGAAACGCTATCTGGCCAAAGAGGGCACGCATTTCCAGGCAGAGCTGGATCAGGTACGCACCCATGTCGCCCTGTATTTATTCCAGAGCAGACATTACGACAATGAGGCAGTTGCCATGCACCTCGGTTTTCATGATGCAAATAATTTCCGGCGCTCTTTCAAGCGCTGGACAGGGCTCACACCCAGCAGCCTGAAAGAAAATCTTACTCAGGATTTTCCTGGACTGAATTTCAGTGTGGGGATTTGATGGTGGGATAGTAGTCAGGCTGTTTTGGCAACTATCCAATCAATGTATATCCTTGATCCGTCGTTCATACGGCACGTTTGCATCTCTACCCCGGTTTTGCCGCACGCTCATGGAAATGATTTTCAATAATATCCTGATGAGTACAAAAGCAACAAACAAGGTAATGATCAGCGGAATAATCGTGATCAGCAGCGCGATAGCAAGAATGATAACCAGGATTTTTGGCAAGGGTGTGCGCAACAGGCGTTCTCCTACCTTTTGTCCTATCTGACGAAACTCTTGCGCTGCCTGTCGGCAGACAGAGTACAGGTATTGGCTGATGCTATTTTTCATGGGTAACTCCTGAATCGGTGCTTGCCTGATCTGAAAATCAGGCGATGGGGGCATTATCAGCATGCTTGCGCAAATAATCTACGGTAATTTTAATGCGAAATTGCCGTTCACTGTTTTTCAGGGCCAATTCTGCAGTGTAATCCCTTGATATAAGCGAAAAGAGCGACCAGCTTGGTCGCTCTCTTGTTCAAGTTACTATGGCTAACTCATTGCTTATTTAGCCTTGCCCAAATGCTGCAGGAAGAAAGCTTCATATTTTTTATGCAGGGCCTTGGGTTTGACTGTGCCACCCAGGCCATGTTCACCATCTGGATCAAGGAATAGATCAACCAGGGATTCCTTGCCGTTTTCGAGCAGGGCACGATACACATTCACT
This sequence comes from Undibacterium sp. KW1, assembly GCF_009937955.1. Classification (NCBI taxonomy): domain Bacteria; kingdom Pseudomonadati; phylum Pseudomonadota; class Betaproteobacteria; order Burkholderiales; family Oxalobacteraceae; genus Undibacterium; species Undibacterium sp. KW1. The sequence goes on from NZ_AP018439.1 coordinate 1,730,853, forward strand.
GTGTCCTGATACAAGACGTTTGGATCCTGCATGCCGTGTACCAGCATCAACGGTTTTTTCAGGCCAGCAGTCAGGGGCAGTAGTGAATATTTACGCAGGTTAGGTTTGCTGCGCTCGGTCTTGCCTATGGTGCGGCCACTGTACCAGCTATTGTAGTTTTCCCATTCTGTCGGGCCAGCACCGGCGATGCCGGCAGCAAAAGTGTCAGGGCTGGTGTACATGGTATATTGAGTCTGGAAGCCGCCAAAGCTCCAGCCTGTGAGGCCTATGCGTTTGCCATCTACACCGAGGTTCTTTTGCATGTACTTGGTCAGGTCTTCCAGATCTTCTGCCTGCGGTTTGCCTACCTGTTCCCAGTTAGCATCGCTGAACTTGCGACCATAATTGGAGTGGCCGCGTGGATCTACTGCCACAGTCACATAACCATGCTTGGCTGCCATATACATGCCAAACATATAGGCAGTCTGCTGGAAGCTGTCCGTTTCGACGATATGCCTGTCATTCAGCGGACCACCGTAGGTATAAACAATCGCAGGGCGGTGATCAGATGAACTCAGACCGGCTGGCTTGAACACATAAGCCTGTATCTTGTCACCATGGCGGTTGGTGTAGCTGAAGCGCTCAGGGCGTTGCAGGTCTATCGCATTCCATTGCGGGTCATGGCTTTGTGTCAGCGTCGTGGATTTGGCTTTATTGATATCCACCAGTTTCAATTCAGGGCGGGCGGCCCATTGGCCTGCCATGCTGGCCAGCTTGTCGCCGCTTTCTGTGACTGTACTATTGCGATAGAAGTCGCCAGCCTGGCCCAGAGCTTTCATGTCACCTGTTGCGAGATCAACCTTGTACGCATTCATGGCGGCAAAATCATCCTTGTTAGCGAGTACGAACATGGATTTATTGTCGTTGCTAAAGCCGATGATGTTGTGGGCTTCAAAATCACCTTTGAGCAATGGTTTTGCGCTGCCATTGCTGACATCAATCACATAGGGCTGGCGATAACCTTGCTCGTCGAGGACGGCAACCAGTTGCTGGCTGTCTGCAGTGAAGCGTGGTGCCAGCACATTGACGACTTCATGACCAACGTTGCCGCGCCTTTCAAAAACCATTTGTGGCTTGACGCCTTCTTCTGCCTTGCCGACATAGATGCGCAACAAGTCTTTTTCACGTTCCCAAGTGGAGAAAGTGTAGCGGCTACCATCCTTGGCCCAGGCAACCGGGCTCATTTCAAACCAGACATCGCCACCATCATTGGTGAAGACTGGTTGTGGCTGGCGTGCTGATGCATCGCCGACACGGCGTATGTACAGGGCCGTGGCAGGTACTTTGCGCTTGTCATCGGATACTTCACGCGGCACTTTTTTTGCCGTAGCAAAGCGCTCGCTGTAGTTCATGATTTCGACCAGGCGTTCTGCAGGTGGGGGCGGTTTGCCATTTTCTGGTTTGGCATCCGGTGCCTCGGCAGAAATCGCCATCCATTGCTTGTCTTCACTGAGCACAGTACTGGCAATGCGGTATTTTTTATCGGCGCCGTCTGGGTGTATCAGTTCGCGGTTCAACTGGCGTATTGCACTGCTGCCAAAGCTGGCGCTGTACAGGCGTTTTTCATCCATGTAGATATAACCATTATCATCTGCCTGGAAGGCGACGATGCGTTCAGGCTTGTCAGTCTGGGTCAGGCGTTCTATCTTGCCATCTGCGGCATTCAGGCGGAACAGGTCACCGCGATACTGGAATATCAGTTCATTCTTTTTATTCGCCCAGACCAGGGCATCCACACCAGGATACAGGTCAGTCGGTTTGAGTTTTTCTTTTTCGAGTTTCTTTTTCAGCTCGTCACGCAGTTCCCAGATTTCCTTGGCCTTGTTGTCGTCTTTTGCATCCTTCTTTTCGTCTTTCTTGTCACCATCGTTTTTAGCTACGCTGGCTGTGCCAGTTTTTGCGGCAGCAGCAGCGGCTTTTTCCCTCGCAGCTTCAGCATCGGTTTCCGCTTTCTTGGCAGCGTCCTTGGCTTTTTTCTCGGCCAGTTCACGTTTCACGTCTTCCAGCGCGGCTTCTTCCCACTGCATCAGGTTGACTTTTTCACCGCGCAGGTAAGCGGCCTGGGCTTCTGCCTTGGCCTGGCGCTCAGCTTCTTCTCTTTCTTTTTGTTTGGCTTTTTTATCGAAGCGTTCCCAGTCTTCTGGCGCATCGAAGGTTTTCATCAGGGCAGGTGAAGTGATGCGTTTGGTTTCACCAGTCTGGGTATCGTGTACATATAAATCAAAACCATTTTCACCAAAAGGGTTCCAGGTGTAAGCCAGGTAGCGGCCATCCTTGCTGAATTGTATATGGCGGGCGGCCTGGCCTGCATAGCCTTTGGCACGGTATACCTGTTCCAGCGTCAGGTCGGCTGGTTTGATTTTGGCGGCACTGTTAGTAGTTGGTGCGGCTTGGGCGGCTTCTTGCGGAAATAGCAAGCTGGCTGCTCCGCTAAAAGCGAGCGCAACGCTGACGGTGAGAATTTTCGGAGACATGATGAAAACCTTGGTTTTAGTTTAATTAGCAGGTATGGGATTGATCAGGAGGTGATGCGCAAATAGCGATGTTAGCAAGCTATCCCCGGAATTAGCGCATTTTCCATAGACAAATGTCTTGGAAAACAGTTCCGTGGGAAAATATTTTCTCTGAAAATCGGTAGAAAATTTGCTTTTGCTTTATTAAAGCGAAGATCGCTTAGTTTTTTGCTGAAATAATCTTCACCGAGGCAGCTTACGGTATTGCTGAGGGCTTAGTCCCAGCCTGGATTTAAAGGCGCTGCCAAGATGAGATTGATGAGCAAAACCACAATCTGCTGCAATATCTGCAATAGATAAATTGCTATCAAGGATGAGCAAGCGCGCCCTTTGCAGGCGACGCTCAGTGATGTAGGCATGTGGTGTGGTGCCGGTTGCATGGGCAAAGCTGCGCAAGAAGCGCAGCAGTGGCATATTTGCCATCGTTGCCAGCTCTTCCAGATTCAAGGCGGTGTCGAGTTGATCTTCGATGTAATCCAGTATGCGGCCATGTAAAACTTTGTCTTGTGCATATGGGCTAGATGTCTTTACCTTGCTTGATTTTTCATTGGCGAGCGCTAAGCCCCGCTGCAAAAACAGGCCAGCTTTTTCTTGCAGGAGCAGAGCATCTTTATCTTTTTGCAAGAGCAGGCTGCGCAATTGCCAGGCCAGCATGACTGCCTGCTTGTCGCCATGGAATATCTGTCTCGGCGATGATGCACGCATGTCTGCCAGCAGATCAGGATTGGTGATGTGCATGAGCAGGTATTCACCGCCATGTGCAGATTCTGAAAACATCGGTAAGCCAGCGGTGCTGATGGCAAAGTCGCCTGGCCAGGCATCAAAGTCATGACGAATATCGCTGCCTATCGCATGTACGCCGGTCTGACGTGCAAATGCCAGACCCAGGCTGGTATGGGACGATGCACTATTGGTGGTATAGGGCGCGGCTGGTAATAATTCCAGCCTTGCCCAATTAATATCGATGATGTCGATGGTATCCATGCTCATGACAAAAGCTCTCTGCTGAAATTTCTTGATAGCCTGGAAAATTCGGTCTGTTTATTATAGAGGCATTCAATCATCTGGCTAGTGCGCTGGCCTTTAATTCACAGACGGAGTTGCAATGAAAACCATAGGCCTGATAGGCGGCATGAGCTGGGAATCGACGATACCTTATTACAAGCAAATCAATGAAACCATCAAGGAAAAACTTGGTGGCCTGCATTCTGCAAAAATCATCCTGTATAGCGTCGATTTTCATGAGATAGAAAAACTGCAACGTGCCGGTGACTGGGATGCCGCCGGTGTCATCATCGCGCAAGCAGCGCGTTCACTGGAGTTGGCCGGGGCAGATTTTCTGGTGCTGTGTACGAATACCATGCACAAGCTGGCAGATGTTATTGAAGCTGCGGTAGCGATACCCTTGTTTCATATCGCCGACCCTACTGCGCAAGCCATCAAGGATGCGGGTTACATCAAGATAGGTTTGCTGGGTACGCGCTTTACCATGGAACAGGATTTTTACCGCGAGCGTTTGCATAGCAAACATGGTTTGCAAGTGTTGGTGCCCGAGCTGGCAGACCGTGACATTATTCACCAGGTCATTTACGAGGAACTTTGCCTGGGCAAAATCAACCCTGTATCACGCCAGCACTATCGCCGCATCATGGCCAGCCTGAATGAGAGTGGTGCTCAGGCAATCATCCTCGGTTGTACCGAGATCAGCCTGCTGGTAGGCCAGGATGATGCCGGTGTGCCCTTGTTTGATACTACGGCCATTCATGCGCGCCGTGCTGCTCTGCATGCTTTGTCGTGAGGGGCGGGTATCAATTGACTTTGCGCAGGGCTTCCCTCAAGGCGGGCAAGAGATTTTCCTTCAGGGCGGGTTCGGTGCTCTCCCTGACTGAAAAATACAGGGGCAGCAAAAAGGCACTGACATTATGTCTTTGCGCCAGTCTGGCCTGAGTGTAAGGACCAGGTTGTATGCTGTTGTCTATCAGCTTGTTGAACCATAGATCCCAGTCGCGCTTGTTGAAACTTGGTGTGCGTGCCAGGTAATACACGGCTGTCATTAACCTTACCCCTTCGCCATATTGATAGAAATGCGTGGATGGGGCGATCTGCGTAGCAATGGCTGCCAGCATGGTTTCATGCTGGGGTTTTTCTATGGCCGGGTTCATCGCCAGTTGCAGCATCAAGTCAGCACTATGGGCTATGCCATGTCGCCAGCCATCTTTTTCATCAAAGCCGCGATAGTCGCGCAGATTCGTCAGGTAGTGACTGCCAGCATTGACGATATCGATTCTCTCTTGAGCACTCAGATATGGTTTTTTCCTGTCTGCCCGTACCAGTTCTGCCAGCGTCAATATTGCAAACGGGCGCAGAAAGCTGCTTTCTTCCGCTGCAGGCATCTGCACGGCATTCAGCATTTTCATGCGCAGGCTGGTGAGTGTCTCGACGTCCAGCTTCTCAGTACGCATCCAGGCTGATAACCCTTCAAACGCCAGTTCATCACGTAATTCTGTATCCGGGTTACCAAGGCAATCAGCCGCAGAGAGTGCCAGGCTTTGCCGCTTGCCGTCATCGTCGAGTTTCCAGCCAGCAGATTTGGCGGACTTTAATTCTTGCTTGGTAGGTTCAACACAATCGGCGAATGTTGTATTGGTGGTGAACAATAGAGCGAGCAGACAAAAAGTAGAGGTCAGGCGATGCATGAGTGCTATCCATACGGAAGAGGAAGATCGACAAGTGTGCCATGCCGATTTTTTCTTGTCATGCACCGCAAAAAACTTGCACAAACTGAATTGAGTTGGTGTTATAGTTAACTACAGCACTAATTTACTTATGAGATGACGCTAGAGAAGTATCAATCTCGTTGTCCCGGGTATTCACAGGAAGGTGCAAGCATGAGTGTTAACTGGAATGACCAGACGCCGATTTACCGGCAATTGAAGCAACGGGTGCTGGGAATGATGCTGGATGGCTTGTTAAAGCCAGGCGACGCCTTGCCCTCGGTCAGGCAGGTGGCAGCAGAGTATCAGCTCAATCCGATTACGGTCTTAAAAGCCTATCAGGAATTGGTCGATGAAGAACTGGTGGAAAAACGAAGAGGTGTGGGCATGTATATGACCGAATCAGCGCTCGATAAATTACTGGCAAATGAACGTCAGCGTTTCATTGAAGAAGAATGGCCAGCCATGCTGGAACGCATACGCAGGCTGGGTTTGGATGTGCAGCAATTGCCGGGTTTGCAGGATAAGGGAGGCGCGAAATGAACAGCGCAGCAGATACATCACAGAACAAGTCAGTGAATAGCGTCATTTCAGCCCGTGGTATCAGCAAACATTATGGCAAACAGCGCGTGCTTGACAGTCTGAACTTTGAGATTGCGCCTGGCCGCATCGTTGGCCTGATAGGGCCGAATGGCTCTGGCAAGACCAGCACTATCAAGGCGATATTGGGATTGAGTGATTTTGATGGCGACATGCAGGTGCTGGGCCTGGACCCGCGTACCCAGCGTGAAGCGCTGATGAATGATGTCTGTTTCATTGCCGATGTCGCCATTTTGCCGCGCTGGCTTAAGGTCAGGGACGCGATTGCTTTTGTTGAAGGCGTGCATCCCAAGTTTAATCGTGCCAAGGCTGAACAATATATTTCCCAGACTAAGTTGAAGCCAGACATGAAGGTCAAGGCCATGTCCAAGGGCATGGTGGCGCAATTGCACCTTGCTCTGATAATGGCTATCGACGCTAAATTGCTGGTACTGGATGAACCGACCCTGGGACTGGATATTTTGTACCGCAAGCAGTTTTATCAAAACTTGCTGGAAGATTATTTTGATGAAAACAAGAGCATCGTCATCACAACGCATCAGGTTGAAGAGGTTGAGCATGTACTCAGTGACATCATTTTTATCAATGAAGGAAAAATCGTACTCGATACCAGCATGGAGCAACTGGCAGAACGCTTTGTTGAAGTCTTGATCAACCCGGACCAGATGGAGCAGGCCACAGCCCTTAAACCCTTGAGCCAGCGTAAGGTTTTCGGCAAATCAGCCATGCTGTTTGAAAACATAGGCACTGACATATTGCGTGCCCTGGGTGACATTCGCCAGCCAGGCATTGCAGAAATTTATCTCGCCACCATGAAAGGAGTGCAAGCATGAAAAAACTGATGTGGCTGATACGCCGTGAGTATTGGGAAAACAAGGCGATGCTCTTATGGCCAAATGCATCGATAGCTGCACTACTAGTGATCTTGTATGCCTCAGTCAAAGGCAGACCCAGCTATCAGTTTGAAGGGCAGGTTGTCGAGCCTGCGGTCATGACTGCAGCACAGATCAGCTTTGTAATCAAGGGACTTAGCGATGCTTTTTATATACCATTGTCGCTGCTGGGGATACTTTTGCCAATACTGGTTGGCGTGTATTGTCTGGGCTCGCTGTTTAATGAGCGGGACGACAGAAGTGCGCTTTTTTGGAAGTCTATGCCAGTCTCTGGAACCAGTTCGGTTCTATCTAAAGTGCTGTTTGCGTTGTTGTTTTTTCCGCTCGCGACTTTGGTGTTTTCCCTGATCGCTGGCGTGCCTATTTTCTTGAGTTTTGCCATCAGCTTGCAAAATTCTGGTATTCAGGCGAACGTGTTCAGCACAGCTTTCCACGACAGCGATATGTTACTGGCGCCTTTGAAAATGATTTCGCTTTTACCCATCTACATGCTGTGGGCCTTGCCCACAGTCGGCTGGCTGATGATGGTATCTGCCTGGGCCAAAGCCAGACCAATACTTTGGGCAGTATGCTTACCGATAATGACAGTATTGTTGATCTTCATTCTTAGCAAGAACCTGGATCTGGGCTTGAATATTCGCTGGTTGAACTTCAATATTATAGGTCGCGGTTTGATGAGTCTTGTTCCTGCTTCGTGGATCGCTTATGAGAAAATCGACAACCCGAAAATGGACTACGCCCAAACTTTCACAGCCTGGACAGGAGATTTGTATGGACCATCGCTGGAGATGCTGGGCAAATCCGAGCTATGGGTAGGCGCCATCGTCGGCATCGCCATGCTGGCAGTTGCCATGTTCTTGCGACAGAAAAAGGATGTGAGTTAAATGTAAAAAAGACGCGCATCAACTTATTGTTGCGCGTCTTTCCTTGTCACTTCTTAGTTTCTTATCTTGCCGGCCTCACCACCAGCGCCACACCCGCCAGGGCAATCACCATGCCCAGTATGGCTGTCATCGTTAGCTTCTCGCCAAACATCAGCCAGGCCATGGCGGCAGTAACTGCTGGTACCAGGTACATATAACTGGTGACCTTGGTCGCTTCGCCATGCCTTATCATGATGAACAGTACCGAGATGCCAACGCCGGATAATACAAATACTGACCAGGCCATGGCGGCAAAGAACTGTGGTGTCCAGATGATGGTCTGGGTTTCCAGCGTCAGTGCGAATGGCAGCGTCACCAATAAAGATGCAACAAACTGTATGACTTGCCCGGTTCTGACATCAAAACTGGGGCAGGTTTTTTTCTGGAACAGCGTGCCTATGGTCATCGCAGTCAATGCCATGACGGCCAGTGCCACACTGCTGACGGACAAGCCGATGACAGAGATTTTGTTGGCCACGACCAGTGCTACGCCGCAAATGCCAAGCGCCAGTCCTGCCCATTGTTTGCCATAGATGCGCTCACCGATGATGGGGCCGAGGAATGCAGTAAAGATGGGTTGGGTATTGGCGATCAGTGCTGCCACTCCGGCAGGCATACCCAGTTTGACCGCGCACCAGATGCCGCCGAGATACATGGCCTGCATCATGATGCCAGCGATAGCTATTGGCAGCCAGAAGCGGCGCTCAGGCCAGGGTGCACGCATGGTCAGTGCCAGTATCAGCATGAAGATGATCACGCCCAGATACCGCAGGCACAGGAAGGTCAGTGGTTCTGCATAAGGCAGGCCATATTTGGCAACGACATAACCGGATGCCCAGATGAAAATGAAGATGGCGGGAAGAAAGCGTAATAAAGGAGAGACTTTGGTTTGCATGCTGTTCAAAGAGTAAGGCGATAGAGCTTAGGGGAAAGTTCCTGGCGCTCATTTGAGCCATGATCTTCGCATAAACAGCTTGCATGATGGATGAAAAAAACCTGCGGTGCTGATGCATGCGCAGGTTTTTTTTCATCTGTGCTGTATATGTCACGACGCAACGGGCATCACGACAAGCTGGCTCAGCCCAGGTTTGCTGTGGCAAATTCCCAGTTGACCAGTGCCCAGAATGCTTCCAGGTATTTTGGACGTGCATTGCGGTAGTCGATGTAGTAAGCGTGTTCCCACAGATCGCAAGTCAGCAATGGCGTGTCTGCTGTTGTCAGTGGTGTTGCTGCATTGGATGTGTTGACGATGTCCAGTGTGCCGTCGGCTTTTTTGACCAGCCATGTCCAGGAAGAACCGAAATTGCCTACGCAAGACTTGGTGAAAGCTTCTTTGAATGCATCGAAAGAACCCCATTTGGCATTGATGGCATCTGCCAGTTTGCCACTTGGTGCGCCGCCGCCATTAGGTTTCAGGCCATTCCAGTAGAAAGTGTGGTTCCAGATCTGTGCTGAGTTATTGAAAATGCCGCCAGAAGATTTCTTGACGATTTCTTCCAGTGTGGAGTTTTCAAATTCTGTACCCTTGATCAGGTTGTTCAGATTGGTCACATAGGTTTGATGATGCTTGCCATAGTGATATTCCAGAGTCTCCTGGGAGATATGTGGAGCCAAAGCATCCAGTGCATAAGGCAGTGCCGGTAAGGTATGTTCCATATCGTGTCCTTTTATCGTGAGTTCATCATTTCCGGCAATCCGGAAAAGCCAGACCAGCATTGTAAGCTTTTGTGCAAAAGCGTGCACGCGGCCTTATACAAATTCTATGTATATGCGCAAAATGATGACTGCAATTGGCACAGCAGGTAATTGGTTTTGTATCGGTATGGCTCAATCCAGTTTGGTTTGCACACTACTGATGCCAACTTCAGCGGTACCTGATGCCAGTCTGACTTGTATCAGTGATTGTGGTTTGAGTTCAGACGTCTTGCGCAAGGCCTTGCCTTTGTGGTCGCTGAGGATGGCATAGCCGCGCTCCAGTGTGCGTTGAGGGTTCAACAGCTCAAGTTGGCTGCGCAGGGCAGACAACTGTTGTTGCTGGCCTTCAAGGCTATGCCTTGCCGCTTGCTGCAGGCGTCTTTGCATGTCTGCCAGCAGCACCCTGGGTTTGCTCAGGTCTGGCTTGTGTGTTTGCCAGCTCAGTGTCAGTTGCGTCAGCTCATGTCTGGCCTGGCGCACCGGCAAGCTGGCGCAGAGGCTGAGGTTGCGGGCCAGGCTTGCCAGTTGCAGACGTCTGGCGGCAATGGCAGCGCTGGGGCTGAGCAGGCGGCGGCTTTGCCAGTCCAGGGTCTGGGCCTGGTCATCCAGTTGTCTGTGCATACAGCGGCTGAGTATTTGCGCCTGGCGCTGTAATAACTGTAGCCAGGCATCCCTGGGCGTGGCTGCCAGCTCGGCGGCGGCGGTAGGTGTGGCTGCGCGCAAGTCAGCGGCAAAATCGGCGATGGTAAAGTCAGTTTCATGGCCTATGCCGGCGATCACAGGCATGGGGCAATTGACGATGGTGCGGGCGACCACTTCTTCATTAAAGGCCCACAGGTCTTCCATACTGCCACCGCCACGGCAAACCAGCAAGACATCGCATTCTTCGCGGGCAGCGGCAGAGGCTATCGCCTGGGCGATCTTCATGCCTGCGCCTTCGCCTTGTACTGGAGTAGGGTAGAGGATGACGTTGACGTGTGGCGCTCGCCTGTGCAGCGCGGTCAGGATGTCACGCAGGGCGGCAGCCTGCGGGCTGGTGACTATACCTATGGTTTTGACAAAGGTGGGCAGGGGGCGCTTGCGCTCGGTGTCAAACAAGCCTTCCTGTGTCAGTTGCGCTTTCAGGCGCAAGAATGCTTCATATAAATTGCCAACGCCGGCACGGCGTATGGCCTCCACACTTAACTGATAATCGCCGCGCGGCGCGTACAGGGTGACCAGGGCACGTACTTCGACCTTGTCGCCTTCCCTGGGCTGGAAGTCGGCATATTGCGCGCGGCCACGGAACATCACGGCCCTGACCTGGGCGCCACTGTCTTTTAACGTGAAATACCAATGTCCAGACGCGGCGCGGGTAAAGTTGGAAATCTCGCCAGACACCCAGGTCAATGGCAGGTTGCGTTCCAAAAGCTGAGCAACGGCCTGATTCAGCGCCGTAACTGTCATCACGGAGGGCGTGTTTACTGGGGGAGCGTAAGGCGATTCAGGATTCATAAAGCTTGGCGGCTGAAATTCTGTCCACAGAAGCATGGATTGGTCATCAGCATGTCATTTTGCCTCTGAGATGTCAAAAGAAATGAAAGTTTACTATCTAAGTCTTTGATTTTTAATAAAAATCAATCTGCAAAAGAATGAGGCAAAATGAAAATTCCCTTTCAAATCAAGGACATTGCGCTGCATCGAGCCGCTTGTGCACAAACTTATCCACAGAAATTGTGGTTAAGCTGTTGAAAACTTTATTTTCCAGCCAGCTTAGGTGGTTTGCCTAAAATATTTGCACTGCGGTAATCTTTTTTAAAATCAAGTACTTAGTGCCTTTCCATGCGCTTTTACACAAGCTTGTCCACATATTTTGTGCAGAATAAGCTGCAATCTACAGAGAAAATGAGGGTAAAGGCAATATTTTAAACTGGCCTGTGAATAATTGGAGTTTGCCACTTTTTTAGGCGCGAATAAAAGAATGATTAAAATCAGTGACTTAGTTACATACCCTATACTTTTTCACATAGTTGTCCACATATTTTGTGCAAAAGCCTGGATTAGCGCAAATCTGGCTTATAAATACTTGTCTTAAAATTAATTTTTCTGTGGAAAAAGTATTGTGTCGCAGAAAAACTGCCGTTTGCCTGTTTTTCTGGCAGTAGGGATTAGTGATTAAAAATCAGTGACTTGTAGCATTTATTTACGGTAATGCACAATCTTGTCCACATATTTTGTGCAAAACGCAGAGCATTTTCCTAGCCACATTTTTATGCTGAAAATTTGTGCAAAAATATGCAGGATTAGATGTTTGCCTAAAATATTGGCAGTACAATAATTTTCTTTTAAATCAGTCACTTGTCATTGTGCACAAGACTTTTGCACATACTTGTCCACAAATTATGTGTAGAAAAGACGGGGCTAAAATGGAAAAAATGCTGTTTTATCCACAAAATCGCCGTGCCTAAATCTTTGGCATAGTCAAAAAAATGAAATAAATCATGAGCTTAGGTAGAATCGATGCACTTATCCACAGGCTTGCGCACAGATTTTGTGTAAAACAGTGAATATTTTCAATCTCAATACAATCGTAATAATTTGCTGTGATGACGGCAAACTTGATGCTTTTTGTTGAAAATTATGCTTTGAAACATTTTGTGCCTAGTTTTTTGCTTTGCACTCTTGCCCGCAGGCAGACAACGCGCTACATTGCGGGCTTGGATTTAGGAACCTTCAAGGAGTTAATTTGTTCGATATCATTCGTGCCGCGGGCTGGCCAATTTATTTTTTATTGATTGCCTCAGTTATAGCGCTGGCTTTAATCATAGAGCGCAGCCTTTCTTTGCGTCGTAGCCGCATTTTGCCACCTACTCTGGTCGATGAAGTCATACGTGTTTATCAGGCAGGCAAGGTAAAGCCTGAAGTCATAGAGCAACTGGCTGGCAATTCTCCTTTGGGTAAAGTACTGGCAGCGGGTTTGCGCAATGTGAATGCGCCGCGTGAAGTCATGAAAGAATCGATAGAAGAAGCGGGCAGTGCTGTTGCCCATGAACTTGAACGTTTCCTGACTACTTTGGGCACGATTGCTTCTCTGGCACCTTTGATGGGCCTGTTTGGTACTGTCGTCGGTATGATAGAAATTTTCGGTTCGCAAAATGCAACTGGCGCTAATCCGGCGCAACTGGCTCATGGTATTTCTGTTGCCTTGTATAACACTGGCTTTGGTTTGATGATCGCTATGCCTGCAATGGTGTTCTGGCGTCATTTCCGCGCGCTTGTTGATAGCATCGTCGTCGATATGGAACAGCAGGCAATCAAGTTTGTTGATGTCGTCCACAGCGCCAGGAAGTAGTCATGAATTTTCGTAAAGGAAGGGGCAGGGAAGAGCCAGAGATCAACCTGATCCCGTTTATCGACGTCTTGCTGGTAATCCTGATCTTTTTGATGGTGACGACGACGTACAGCCGTTTCACCGAACTGCAAATCACCTTGCCGACCGCTGACGCAGAAAAAGCCCAGGACAAACCGAATCAGATAGATATCGGTATTGATGCCCAGGGCCGCTACAAGATCAATAACCAGGCCGTGTCTTTCCTTGACACTCTGACTCTGGCGGAAGATTTAAAAAAAGCGGCAGCAGCGCTGGAAGCTGGCAAGACCGGTACTCAGCCTGATCCTGTGATTATCATCAATGCAGACCGTGCAACCAGCCATCAATCTGTCATCGATGTGCTGGAAGCCGCGCGTATTGCAGGCATGGCCAAGGTTACGTTTGCGGCCCAGGCAACTGCAAAGTGAAGTATGGAATGACTAGCTTGTAAGTGGAGTAGTGCTTCAGGAGCTGGCGAGAAACCGGGGATTGTTACTCCCCGGTTTCTTTTTGTAGAAAACAGCTAGAGAAAAACAAGAGAGTGACATGCGGGCAGTATTGGAAAAAGTCTTATTGAGTACCTGGCAAAAGCGCGGGCTGCTGGCCTGTTTGCTGTGGCCAGTGTCCAGGCTATTCCAGCTCATCGTCACTTTCCGTTTTGGTCTGTTTGTGATGGGCTACAAAGCGCAAACCAGATTACCCGTACCTGTGGTCGTGGTCGGCAATATCTTTATCGGCGGTACCGGCAAGACACCGCTGGTGATCTGGCTGGTGCAGCAATTAAAGCTTGCAGGCTGGCATCCGGCTGTTATCTCGCGTGGTTATGGTGTACATGCCGAGAGCGTAATTTTGCTGGATGCTACTTCGCAGCCGCAGCAAGTTGGTGATGAGCCAGTATTGATTGCTGCCAGGGCCGAATGCCCGGTAGCGGTGGGGCGTGACCGCGTTGCCGTGGCGCGTTGCGTGCTGGCAGCTAATCCGCAAGTCGATGTCATTATTGCTGACGATGGTTTGCAGCATTACGCCCTGGGGCGTGATGTTGAACTCGTGCTGTTTGACCAGCGTGGCGCTGGCAATGGCTGGCTTTTGCCAGCCGGGCCTTTGCGTGAACCCGTGGAAAGACGACGTGATTTTACTATCTGCAATATGCCAGCGCCGGAAACAGTATTTCCACCCGGGATGCCAGCAGACACCGTGCGCATGCAGTTACAGGCAGGTCAGGCTTATAGGTTGAATGATAATGCCCAGCGCAAGTCGCTGGCCGAGTTCTCGGGACAGCGTTTGCTGGCAGCGGCTGGCATAGGTAATCCACAACGATTTTTCACTATGCTGGCACTGCAGGGTTTGACATGCCAGACCAGGGCTTTTCCTGATCATCATGCCTTTGATACACAGAGTTTTAAAGGTGTTGATGCTGATTGCATCCTGATTACGGAAAAGGATGCAGTAAAATGTAGGCAAATCCCGGCTTTACTGGACGATGCCCGCATCTGGGTAGTACCAGTCGAAGCTCAACTTGATGCAGCTTTTGCCGCATCCCTGATACAAATGATTTCGGAGAAAAAGCATGGACGCACGTCTGCTTGATGTGTTGGTTTGCCCTTTGTGCAAAGGACAATTGGTTTACCAAAAAGCCAGTCAGGAATTGATTTGTTATGGCGATAAACTGGCTTACCAGATACGCGATGATATCCCCATCATGTGGGCAGATCAGGCGCGTGCGCTGACGAATGAAGAGCTTGATGCCAGACCCAAGGCATAAATTTTATGAGTTTTATCGCTATTATCCCGGCCCGGCTGGCCTCCAGCCGTTTGCCAAATAAACCGCTGGCTGACATAGGTGGCAAGCCCATGGTGGTGCGCACCGCCGAGCGGGCATTATTGTCTGGCGCCAGCGCCATCATGGTGGCTACAGACCATGCTGATATCGTCGCAGCCTGCGAGGCCCACGGTGTGCCCGTCAGCATGACGCGGCCTGATCATCCGTCCGGTACTGACCGCATTGCCGAAGTTGCTGCCAGCATGAACCTGGCAGACGATGCAGTTGTCGTCAATGTGCAGGGTGATGAACCACTGATAGATCCGGCCTTGATTGCCGCTACCGCAGCGCTGGTGAGCGCTGATGTGCCTATGGCGACTGCAGCCCATCCTATCCATGCGGTAGAAGATGGTTTTAATCCCAATGTCGTCAAGGTGGTATTGGACAAGCATGGCCGCGCACTGTATTTTTCACGCGCAACCATACCCTGGCACAGGGATGGATTTGCTGTCAGCCGCGAACAGTTCCCGCCCGCGTATTCACCTTTACGCCATATTGGTTTGTATGCCTACCGCAACGATTTCTTAAAAAAATATCCGCAACTCGCTGTTTCTCCATTGGAACAAATTGAGGCTTTGGAGCAGTTGCGGGTTTTGTGGCACGGCTATGCAATTGCTGTCCATGTGACAGCTTCCAGCCCCGCATCCGGCGTGGATACGGCAGAAGACCTGGAACGTGTCAGGCAGTTTTTCAGGGATAAGGTATAAAAAAACGGGCAAAACCCCAAGTTTTCGTGGCAAAGCATCAAGAATTGCGAAAATTGTGGTAAGTTTCGTGAAAAGAAACTGTGTTATCAAGCTAAAGAAGAAAAGCAAAAAGAGCCGTGCCTGCAATGAAACCACTGCCGGGCATGATTTGATAATACAAGTAAAAAAATTCAAACTCGTCTTAGGAAATTTAACATGCGTCTTATTTTGTTGGGAGCGCCGGGTGCCGGCAAGGGTACACAAGCCAATTACATCAAAGAAAAATACAATATTCCTCAAATCTCTACTGGTGATATGTTGCGTGCCGCAATCGCTGCTGGCACGGCTTTGGGTCTGGAAGCAAAAAAAGTCATGGACACCGGTGGACTGGTATCAGATGACATCATCATCGGCCTCGTTAAAGACAGGTTGAAACAGCCAGATTGCGCCAATGGTTATCTGTTCGATGGTTTTCCTCGCACCACGCCTCAGGCAGATGCGATGAAGGATGCTGGCGTAACGATAGACTATGTACTGGAAATCAATGTACCTGATGAAGCCATCATCGACCGTATGAGTGGTCGCCGTGTTCATCCTGGTTCTGGCCGCACCTACCACGTCAAATTCAATCCTCCAAAAGTCGAAGGCAAGGATGATGTGACAGGTGAAGACCTGGTGCAGCGCCCTGACGACAAGGAAGAAACCGTCAAGAAACGTTTGTCCGTCTATCACGAACAAACTGAAGTGCTGTTGTCTTACTATGGCGATTGGGCCAAGTCTGGTCAACCAGGCGCACCCAAGTATCGGAAGATTGCTGGCGTCGGACCGGTAGAGTCCATCCGTGACAGCGCATTTGCGGCGCTGTCCGAATAAATATTAAAAAAAGCGGACTGCATTGTCCGCTTTTTTTATAGCTATTAATTATCACTACAAGTACGGCTAAGCCCCAGCCAGTTTCTCCAAAAATATGGGCTGCGTAAAAGTTTCGCAGTGTGCAGGATTCATTTTTGTCATTTGATGCAAGGCAGTCTGGCATCAAAGTCTGAAAAATGAAGAATTGTCGTTGTTTTACTTTGTCGTTAAAAAAATGCATGTGCCCACAAGGCCAACATGCCCATAACATTGGAGGAGTCAACATGACAGCAAGTCTTTGGTTTGTCATCGCATGTGGCGTCATCGCCGTACTATATGGTTTGATATCGCGCAGCTGGATCCTGAAGCAGGATGCCGGTAATGCGCGTATGCAGGAAATTGCCGCTGCCATTCAACAAGGCGCAGCCGCCTATCTCGCACGACAGTACCGCACCATCGCCATTGTTGGCGTGGTGCTGTTCATTGCCGTCGCCGCCATACCTGGTCTGGGTTTGATTACTGCCATCGGTTTTCTGATCGGTGCGGTGTTGTCCGGTGCCTGCGGCTTCATCGGCATGAATGTGTCGGTCAGGGCAAATGTGAGAACTGCGCAGGCCGCAACCAAGGGCATGAATGAGGCGCTGGACGTGGCTTTCCGCGGTGGTGCCATCACCGGCATGCTGGTCGTTGGCCTTGGTTTGCTGGGTGTGACGATTTTTTACTGGGTATTGGTCATGAATGCTGCCGGTAGCACCCTGACGCAGCATGATGTCATCAAGCCCCTGATAGGCTTGGCTTTTGGGGCATCGCTGATTTCCATCTTCGCCCGTCTTGGTGGCGGTATCTTTACCAAAGGGGCGGACGTTGGTGCTGACCTGGTCGGCAAGGTAGAAGCCGGTATCCCTGAAGATGACCCGCGCAACCCCGCCGTGATTGCCGACAATGTAGGTGACAATGTTGGTGATTGCGCCGGTATGGCCGCCGACCTGTTTGAAACCTATGTCGTGACCCTGATCGCCACCATGTTGCTGGGGGCGCTGGTGATTACCACCAATGTCACCGAAGCGATTGTTTATCCTTTATTGCTGGGTGCGGTTTCCATTCTCGCTTCGATTGTCGGTTGCTCCATGGTCAAAGCCAAGCCTGGCAAGAAAATCATGTCTGCCCTTTATACTGGTTTGTGGTGGGCTGCAGGTTTATCGCTGATCGGTTTTGCTGTTGTCACCTGGCAGGTCTGGCCTGATGAAGCGATGCGCATGAAGATGATGGGTTCAGCCCTGGTCGGTATCGTGCTCACAGGCTTGATGGTATATATCACTGAATATTACACAGGCACAGACTTCAAACCGGTACAGCATGTGGCACAGGCATCGACTACTGGTCATGGCACCAATATCATTGCAGGACTGGGTGTATCGATGAAATCGACGGCCTGGCCCGTGCTGGCTGTGTGTGTGGCTATCCTGGTGTCATTTAACCTTGCTGGCCTGTATGGCATCGCGATTGCGGCCACTTCCATGCTGTCCATGGCGGGGATTATCGTCGCGCTTGATGCCTATGGCCCTATCACTGACAATGCCGGTGGTATTGCCGAAATGTCGGAAATGCCAGCTTCTGTGCGTGCCATTACTGATCCTCTGGATGCCGTCGGTAACACTACCAAGGCAGTTACAAAAGGTTATGCAATAGGCTCAGCCGGTCTGGCAGCGCTGGTGCTGTTTGCTGATTACACCCATGCGCTGGATTCCGTTGGCAAGAGTACTTCGTTTGATTTGTCGAATCCGCAAGTCATCGTCGGCCTGTTTATTGGTGGTTTGATCCCTTATCTGTTTGGTGCGATGGCGATGGAAGCGGTGGGTCGTGCAGCCGGTGCCGTGGTGGTGGAAGTGCGCCGCCAGTTCAAGGAAATCAAGGGCATCATGGATGGCACGGGCAAGCCTGAGTATGACAAGGCTGTCGATATGCTGACGACATCAGCGATCAAGGAAATGATCATCCCTTCGCTGTTGCCTGTCATCGTGCCTATCCTGGTTGGCATGCTGCTGGGACCAGCTGCGCTTGGTGGTTTGTTGATGGGGACCATCGTGACAGGCTTGTTTGTCGCTATCTCCATGACTACCGGCGGCGGTGCCTGGGATAATGCCAAGAAATACATAGAAGATGGCCATTTTGGTGGCAAGGGTTCGGAAGCACACAAGGCTGCCGTGACGGGGGATACTGTTGGCGACCCTTACAAGGACACAGCTGGCCCGGCAGTCAACCCGCTGATCAAGATCATCAATATCGTGGCGCTGTTGCTGGTGCCCTTGCTGCCAGCAGCAGGACCGACGAACGCAGCGGGTAGTCATCTCAGTCAGCCTGTACAGACTGCAGCTCCCGCAGCATCGGCATCTTCTGCATCGGCCAAGCTTGCAGCCCCCGTCGCATCTGCAGTGTCAAGTCCGGCAGAGGTGCCGCCGCCTCCAGCTATGGCTGATCCGGCATCTGCGAGTAAATAAGCAGCAGCCTGCTTGAAAAGAAAGTAATGGAAAGTGGTGGCGAGTATATCGCTGCCACTTTTTTATTTTTGCGCGAAGAAGATTATTCGCTACAATACGTGGATGTGACGTTTACGTAAACGTAATCATGCGTAATCGTGGATGCAACTAGTGGATACAAATAAGTGCCATCCCCACAATCCGATTAATGTGCTCATAGACAATAGCCTGGAGAGACAAACATGCAAATTCAAAATCATGTATTTATTATTACTGGCGGTGCTTCCGGCCTGGGTGCTGCCACGGCAAGAATGATCGTTGCCAATGGCGGCAAGGTCGTGCTGGCTGACGTGCAGGTAGAGGCAGGCGAGGTGCTGGCTGCTGAGCTGGGTGGCAAGTTTGTCAAATGTGATGTGACTTCCGAGGCCGATGGCAAAGCAGTCGTCGAGGCGGCAGCTACTCTGGGCACGCTGCGCGGCCTGGTCAATTGCGCTGGTGTTGCACCCGCAATCAAGACTGTCGGTAAAGATGGCCCGCATCCACTGGATGTATTCCAGCGCGTGGTCAATATCAACCTGATCGGCACTTTCAATATGTGCCGTCTGGCAGCAGATGCCATGGGCAAGACTGAAGCCGCAGAACATGGCGAACGCGGTGTCATCATCAATACAGCATCGGTCGCTGCTTATGATGGCCAGATTGGTCAGGCAGCTTATGCTTCTTCCAAGGCAGCAGTCGTTGGTCTGACCTTGCCTATGGCTCGTGATTTGTCACGCAGCGGCATCCGTGTGATTACAATTGCGCCGGGTATTTTTGAAACCCCAATGCTGCTGGGCATGCCGCAAGAGGTACAGGATGCTCTAGGCAAGATGGTGCCGTTTCCTCCGCGCCTGGGCAAACCGGATGAGTATGCAAATCTGGCCAAGACGATTATTGAGAATGTGATGCTGAATGGCGAAACTATCCGTTTAGACGGGGCCATACGCATGCAACCCAAGTAGTAAGTGCTGATAAAGCTACTGCGCGTCACGATTTTGAGCCTGCTGTTTTTGGAAATTCGTCGTCGTACTAAAGTACGACTGCGCTTCTTAACTCAAACTCGTGGCGCTCGCTACGCTTTCTCAACGCTTCACGAGCCTCAGTGTGCTGACAAAAAATTGCTGTTGTATTTGCAGAGCATGATTCTTTCACTGTGCCGTGCAGCATGACAAATTGCTAGGGGGCTACTACACTAGGGCAAATCTGGATTTGCCCTTTTTTTATGCCTAAACAAACGAGCAATAACGCGGGAACAGGATTGATCTTGACGGGTGGTGGGGCGCGTGCGGCCTATCAGGTTGGGGTGCTGCATGAGATTTCGGACATTCTGGTGGAGTCTGGCTGGCATCCTGCCAGCAATCCTTTTGGCATTATCTGTGGTACTTCGGCTGGGGCGATCAATGCCACCTCGCTGGCCTGTGGGGCAGATAACTTTGCTGATGCAGTCGGGCGCATGCTGCATATCTGGGAAAATTTCGAAGCGGCGCAAGTCTATCGTGCCGACTCTCTTGGTGTCATGCGCAGCGGCGCGCGCTGGCTGACCTTGTGGTCATTTGGCTGGTTGCTGAATAAGTGGCGCAAAGCACCACCAAATTCGCTACTGGATAATTCTCCACTGGAAGCCCTGCTGACCCGCATGCTGGA
Source organism: Undibacterium sp. KW1 (assembly GCF_009937955.1). NCBI lineage: Bacteria > Pseudomonadati > Pseudomonadota > Betaproteobacteria > Burkholderiales > Oxalobacteraceae > Undibacterium > Undibacterium sp. KW1. Next base: position 1,751,096 of record NZ_AP018439.1, read on the forward strand.
CCTGGGCAGTCTGGACGCTGCATTCAACAATGGCAGCCTGCATGCGCTGGCGGTTACGGCCTCTTCTTATACGGCTGGGCAGCATCTGACTTTTTACCAGACCCTGGCCGATATTGAACCCTGGGTCAGGAGCCAGCGACTGGCGCAGCGTGATTTCATTGGCGTCCAGCATTTGCTGGCATCTGCTGCCATTCCTTTTATTTTTCCTGCAGTGCCGCTGAACTGGGGCGGGCGTATGGAGTACTGTGGCGATGGTTCCATGCGTCAGTTGGCACCAATATCACCGGCCATCCATCTGGGTGCGCAAAAAGTGCTGATCGTCGGTGCTGGCCGTTTGACTGAGCCGCCCAGCGTCAATACTGAAGTCGCACGTTACCCCAGTCTGGCGCAAATTGCCGGTCATGCCTTGTCCAGCATTTTTCTTGATAGCCTGGCTGTGGATATAGAAAGGCTGATGCGCATTAACAAGACCTTGTCGATGTTGCCAACAGAATTACTGGAAAAAACACCTTTGCGGCCGGTCGATCTGCTGGTCATCGCACCATCTGAGCGGCTGGACGAAATTGCCAGTCGTCATACCAACAGCCTGCCTTTACCTGTGCGAACCATGCTGGGCGGCATAGGCGCTACAGAGGCGCGCGGTTCGGCGTTGGCCTCTTATCTGCTATTTGAATCAACCTACACCAAAGAATTGATTGCACTCGGGCGACGTGATACCCGCGCCAGGGTGGATGATGTCCTACACTTCTTTGGGGTTGATACAAAGGTACGCACATCAGCGCGATTAGTTTGATTTCAACACAACTTTGCCTCAAGGCATGTTGTCGCAAATGTGACAGGCGCATGAATTAATGCATTGTAACATCTGCAACAATGGTTGATTCATCATCGACAAACCGTTACTCTATGCGCTGTTTAAGCGTGTGCGGATAGACAGAATAATGATAAATCCAACATTTTTTAAAAAATGGCTGGTATTCCTGACGCTTGCTTTGCTGGCTGCAACCAGCTTTGCCAAGGACAATAATAGTCTTGGTCAGGTTGCTGTTGCAGAATTGCCTAAAGAGGCACAGACCACACTCAAGCTCATCAAGCAGGGCGGCCCATTTCCTTATGACAAGGATGGCGTTGTGTTCGGTAATTATGAATCCAGGTTGCCCAAGCAAAAGCGTGGTTACTATCATGAATACACGGTAAAGACGCCACGCGCCCGCAATCGTGGCGTGCGCCGCATTATTGCCGGAGCAGATCCCCAGACATCGGGCGAATACTATTACACGGAAGACCACTACGAGAGTTTTCGAAGAATTAAAGAGTAAATAATTAAAGAGTAAATATGATCTCAGCAACCGAGGGAGAAATAGATTTGTTGGCAACGGTAGCGCCGAATGTGGTGCAATCCATACGTGCTTTCCGTGTACCGGATTTACAGGCAGAAGCAGCCAAACTGGGCCAGCATTTCCTGTATGCCTATTGCCTTGAGGCGGCGACCAAGCAGCAAGTGCTGGGGAAGATAGCCTTGTCTTTTGGTTTCCCCAAGCCCATGTGCCGCAACCTGGATGCCTTGTCAGATTGCCTGACTGACATGATTTACAAGGCGGGCCCACAGGCTGGGTTTTTGATTGTGCTTGAGCAATTGCCAAATACACAAAAATTTGACAAGGAAGCACGTGAGTCGCTGCTGGACGTGTTCCGCGACGCAGCCGATTTTTGGGCTGACAGAAAAGTCGCTTTCCGGGTGTTTTACTCCTTCGAATAGCATTTTCATATCCCGCAGAATAGATGCCGGTAAGCAAATGCTGGCATTTTTATTTGGGACTAGACCCCTGTCAGCGGTACAATGCCGCCATGAAAAAGATTGTTATCCTCATTTCTGGTCGTGGCAGCAATATGCAAGCCATTGTTGAAACTGCCGCAAAACAGCAATGGCCCGCGCAAATCGCTGCCGTTATCAGCAACCGTGCCGATGCAGGTGGCCTGGAGTATGCAGCCAGCCGTGGCATACCAACTGCCGTAGTGGTCAGCAAGCAATTTGCCACGCGTGAGGCATTTGATGCCGCCTTGCAGGCAAAGATAGATGAATTCGCCCCTGACCTGGTTGTCCTGGCTGGCTTCATGCGTATACTGACGGCAGGTTTTGTCGAGCACTATGCAGGCAGGATGTTGAATATCCATCCGTCCCTGCTGCCTAGTTTTGTCGGTCTGGCAACGCATCAGCAAGCCATAGATGCGGGTGTTAAAGTGCATGGAGTCACCGTCCACTTTGTGACCGCCGAACTGGATCATGGTCCCATCGTTGCCCAGGCAGTTGTGCCTGTGCTTGACCATGATAATGAAGACACGCTGTCACACCGTGTACTCGAACAAGAGCACCAGATTTATCCGCGTGCCGTATTGCAATTTGTCGAAGGCAAATTGCGTATAGAGGGCAACCGTGTTCATATCAGTGATTAACAAGCTGGATATTCAGAAATAAGAAGCTTGATTAACCAGTTTCAGCAAAATCGCTTGCGCGGTTTGCCGTCAGTATTAACTAGCAAAAAATAGTAACAAGGCCCGTCCGGGCCATATCAGCATATCAGAAGGAAGCAGCATGAGATTACCTCCAGCCATACTCGTCAATACCGAAGAAGTATTACGTGAGATTCTGCGTTTTACCGGCCCGGCAGATGGCACTTTGTCGCGTTATTTCCGTGATCACCCACGCCTGGGTTCACGTGAACGTGGCGTAGTTGCGGAGGCTGTGTACGGCTTGCTGCGCAATAAAGCGGTGTATACCAATTTTTCTGAGTCCGGCATAGGTTCTCCTATGCGCCGCCTGAGCCTGCTGGGTCTGGCTGATGCCGTTGGCGTTGATGCTCTCGGTGGCTTGACAGAAGATGAAACTGCCTGGCTGCAACGTGTCATGGAAATTGACCGCACGCACCTGCCTTTGATGATGAAGGCTAATTTGCCAGAATGGCTGTGGACAAAATTGCTGGAACGCTTTGGTGAAGAAGATGCTTTGGCGCTGGCCATGTCCCTCAATACCCCGGCGCCACTGGATTTGCGTGTCAATACCATCAAAGGTGATCGCGAAACCGTCATCACGACATTGGCGCAAGCACCTATCATCGCTGAGCCTACGCCATATTCCAGCACAGGTTTGCGGGTACGTAAAAAACCATCCATCCAGAACCTGCCTTTATTCAAAGATGGCACGATAGAAGTTCAGGATGAAGGCAGTCAGTTACTGGCGCAACTGGTGGGTGCCAAGCGCGGTGAAATGGTGGCCGATTTCTGTGCCGGCGCCGGTGGCAAGACTTTGGCACTGGGTGCATTGATGCGCAATACCGGTCGTCTGTATGCTTTTGATATTTCTGAAAAACGCCTGGCCAAACTGAAGCCACGCATGGCACGCAGTTGTTTGTCGAATGTACACCCGGTCGTCATCGCGCACGAAAAAGACGCCAAGATCAAACGTCTGGCAGGTAAGCTGGACCGCGTGCTGGTTGATGCTCCTTGTAGTGGTCTGGGTACCTTGCGCCGTAATCCTGATGTCAAATGGCGTCAGACGCCAGAAGGCGTGGCAGAGTTGAATGTCAAGCAGGCCTCCATCCTGGCCAGTGCTGCGCGCATGGTCAAGCCGGGCGGTCGTCTGGTGTATGCAACCTGCAGTATTCTCGATGAAGAAAATGAAGGTATAGTCCAGGCTTTCCTGGCTGAGCATGCTGATTATGCATTGGTGCCTGCGTCTCAGGTATTGGCTGAGCAAAAAGTGGATCTGGAAATGGGTGACTATCTTAAACTCTATCCTCATCTGCATCAGACTGATGGTTTCTTTGCAGCGATACTGGAACGCAAAAAAGCACCAGCCAAAGTTGTGCCAGAAGCGGCTGATCCAGAAATGGCAGCAGAAGATTAATTTCCATCCTCCGTTCCAGGTCTCCAAGTACGCACCGTAAGTTCCGCCTATGAGCACACCTTTACTTGCCAGTTTATTGTCTGATTTATCCAAGGATCTGGGCCAGCCTGATTTTTACTGGCAAGTTGGGGTGGTTGTTCTTTGCTTTGGCCTCGCATGGGTTTTGTCGCGTGCCCTGAGGCGCAGTTTTACTGCCAAAGACACTGATTCCGATGTCGTGAAGCTGGGAGTGGAAAGCTTCACCCGCGTACTCTCGCCGACCCTGGCGCTGATTTTTATCCTGATTGCAAAAATGATTTTAGGCAAATGGCAGCATACGCATTTGCTGTCCTTACTGTTCCCCATTATAGGTTCATTGGCACTGATAAGATTTGCCTTCTATGTGGTGCGGCAAACTTTTGCACGTGATGGTTATATAGGCAATTTCCTTGCCGCATTTGAAAAACTGTTTGCTGGCCTGGTCTGGCTGGGTGTCGTCCTGCATTTCACTGGTCTGGGTCTGGAGTTGTTTACTGCCCTCGATGAAGTTTCCGTGCCTTTAGGTAAAAACAAGGTATCGCTGCTGACCATATTGCAGGCCGTGGCTTCAGTCGTGGTTACCCTGGTTGTTGCCATGTGGGCCAGTGCTGCGCTCGAAAAACGCCTGATGCAGCTGCCGGATGCGCATTCTTCACTGAAGGTGGTCTTGTCACGGGTGAGCAGGGCAGTATTTATCCTGTTGGCCATACTCATCAGTCTGACCCTGGTTGGCATAGACCTTACCGTATTGTCTGTATTTGGTGGTGCGCTGGGCGTGGGCCTGGGTTTTGGCTTGCAGAAAATCACCAGCAGCTATGTATCCGGCTTCATTATCCTGCTTGACCGCAGTATGTCCATAGGTGACATGATCACGGTGGATAAATATAGTGGGCGGGTTACGCAAATCAATACCCGCTATACCGTCTTGCAGGGTACCGATGGCGGTGAAGCCGTCATACCGAATGAAATGCTGGTGTCTTCACCCGTGCAGAATTATTCCCTCAGTGACAGGACGGTCGCCATGTGGACTGATATGACGGTCGGCTACGAAACGGACCTCGGAAAGATCATGCCCATCCTTGGCGAGGCTGCGGCTACTGTGGAACGGGTTTGCAAAGACCCTGCGCCCGCTGCCTATTTGCTGAAGTTTGGCGCAGATGGTTTTGAGCTGAGGGTAGGGTTCTGGATTGCCGATCCTGAAAATGGACGTTCCAGCGTCATGTCTGCAGTGAATCTTGCTTTGTGGCAGGTTTTGCAAGAGCATCAGGTGAATTTGCCCTATGGTCAACGGGTTGTGACTTTAATTAACAGTCCAGCCAAAGAAACTTGAGGCAAGGCAACAATATTAGTTCTAGAATTGGGTGAATCCCTCTAAAACCGCGTACAATGCCGTCCGATGTCTATAATGAAAAAAGTTGATGGCGTTTTTGCGAAATCAACCAAGATGCCGTCAATAACAATGGAGTACATGTCATTTTGAGCACTTTTATCGATACAGTAGTTGATTTTCTGTCCAACGGTCTGACCCGTGCGACAGCCTGGCAGGTATTTATCTTCACGATGGTCGTGACGCATATCACGATTGCCAGCGTGACAATTTTCTTGCACCGCTGCCAGGCTCACCGCGCGCTGGAATTGCATGCGATTCCCAGCCATTTCTTTCGTTTCTGGTTGTGGCTGACCACTGGTCAGGTCACCAAGGAATGGGCTGCGATACACCGTAAACATCATGCCAAGTGCGAAACTGAAGAAGACCCACACAGCCCGGTAACGCGCGGCATCAAAAAAGTCTTGTTCGAAGGCGCAGAGCTGTACCGTGCAGAATGCAAGAACCTGGAAACCATGGAAAAGTATGGCCATGGCACACCAGACGACTGGATGGAGCGCAATGTATATACCCGCTTTAGCTGGCAAGGCGTGGCCCTGATGCTGATCATCGACTTCATGCTGTTTGGTGTCGTTGGTGTCACAGTATGGGCTGTACAGATGCTGTGGATACCTGTAACTGCGGCCGGCATCATCAACGGTATTGGTCATTACTGGGGGTACCGCAATTACGATTGCACTGATGCCTCACGCAATATCCTCCCTATCGGTATTTTGATTGGTGGTGAAGAACTACATAACAACCACCATACATTTGGTACATCAGCCAAATTGTCGTCCAAATGGTATGAGTTCGACATAGGCTGGCTGTATATCCGCAGCATGGAAATCGTTGGTCTGGCCAAGGTCAAGAAAGTCGCTCCTGAACCCAAGTTCAAGGAAATCAAAACTGTCGTTGATCTGGAAACCCTACAAGCCGTGATCACCAACCGCTATGACGTGATGGCCAAATATGCCAAGTCCTTGCGTCGTGCGTGGAGTGAGGAAGTAGCAAGCTTGCGCGAGAAAGCCATGTTCGAGGCGCACATGCTGAAATCGACCAAGAAATTGTTGCAGCGTGAGCCCACCAAGCTCGAAGCGCCTCAGCAACAGCAATTGTCTGAGGTGCTGGCACATAGCCGCGCACTAAAAACCATGCATGATATGCGTGTGGAGCTGGGCCTGATCTGGGAGCGTTCCACCGTCAGCCGTGAGCAACTGGTGCAGCAATTGCAGGACTGGTGTGTACGTGCAGAAGCATCTGGCATCCAGACTCTGCGCGAGTTTTCGCTCAGGCTGCGTACTTACGCTTGATACTTACTGAACGTATGTTAAAACGGCACTTAGGTGCCGTTTTGTTTTTTTGTTCCCATAATGTATATGTCGCCCACTTGTTGCGTGCTTGTGCAAGATGGTTAAACATTGTGGCTACTCAAGAAATACTGCTAAGCAGATTAACTAACTGTTTAAGGTTTCCCTATTTGTTGGTACAGTAAAGTGTCGACAGGCAGGTGCTATGATTTACCTGATGCCTACTTGAGTGTTTAAATAACAGAAGAGGTGTACATGGTTCCCAGTGTCAATATAAAAAGCAGGATACTGTTAGTTGATGACGATGAGTTCACGCTTACGCTTCTGAGCAGGATTTTGGAGAGGGCTGACTATGAGATCATCCAGGCGCAGTGCGGTGAAGATGCATTGAATGTCATCTTGATGCAGGAGCCTGATATTGCTCTGCTTGATATCAATATGCCTGGCATGTCAGGCCTTGATCTGGCGAATCACTTACGTACTGAAACTGCTATCCCATTTATGTTCCTGTCTGCCACTTCAGATACTGAAATCGTCAAACAGGCGGTAGAGTACGGCGCGGTAGGTTACATGGTCAAGCCAGTAGATGTATTAAATATCGTTCCCACAGTTGAGGCAAGTCTTGCGCGCGCCAGAGAGATCAGGCAATTGAAGAAGAGCGAGGTTAATCTTACATCTGCGCTTGCTTCTGGCCGTGAAACCAGCATGGCGGTAGGCTTGCTGATGGCCAAATTTCAGTCTGATCGGCAAGTCGCGTTTGATGTGTTGCGTAACTTTGCCCGTTCTAATCGACGGCCTATACACGAAGTTGCAAGTATGCTTTTGCAAGCAGAAGAGACCATCAACCAATTCAAAAACCTGTTTGGTGGCAAATAGATCGACACCATCAAAAGATGGTTAAATCTTGTTTCTCTGTATTGCCGTGTGGCAAAATTCAGATATTATTCACTTCAGGCGAAGCGACTATCAGTTAATTCACCTGTCCTGTAACCATTTCCCCGTTATGGGACGTCTCATCAAATGCCGTCTGTTGTCGCCCCATTGCTGCGACCAATTGTCGGCTTCACCGGCCCAGAACCGCCGTCTTTCTCTATTCGCATAGTGTCTTGTTTTTCGCAGGCAATTGCCCATGCGTCTGCTTAAACTTGTTTTTAGTCATTTGCACGAGAATGTACGCAGATCGAAAGGAATAGATGTGTTCACAGATATTATTCAGCAGAATCTTCCGAATTCACCTGAACCAGGCAGGGCATATTCTTGCATTGGTTTTGCTATGCAAGGTGTAATCATTCAAGTTATGTCGAATAAGTTACGCCCAATGGACAATCAACGGGGCTTGTCAATTTGACTGGATAAGCGCAATAAAACGACTAAAGTAGAGAGTGCTATTTGCACTTAATAAACATCAGGCTGTGTCAGGCAAAAAGATAGTAGAAAAAACGCCTTCGATGCCAGTGTGAGTATCAAATAAATGGGAAAAAAGGATGACTGCGAAACCTAATGTATTGATCGTTGACGATAATGCCGTCAACCTGTTGCTGCTGGCGACGCTGACAGAATCTGTCAGCGGTTTTCCTGCCATAAGTTTTGATGATCCGCTCAAGGCTTGTGAGTGGTGCCAGTCAAATACCCCGGATCTTATTCTGGTTGACTATATGATGCCGGGATTGAATGGGCATGATTTCATCCGCAACGTCAGGAAGCTACCACACGGCATGGATGTCCCCATCGTCATGGTGACCACAGAAAACGAAAAGGCGGTCAGGCATGAGGCCTTGTCGCTGGGAGCAACCGAATTTCTTGCCAAGCCTGTGGATATACCTGAATGCCGTAGCCGCATACGCAATTTACTCGCCTTGCGCCACTCTCAAAATTTGATCAAGGACAGGGCCAAGCTATTGGAGCATGAGGTGCAACTGGCGACAACTGCCATCATCGAAAGGGAGAGAGAGTTAATCGTGCGATTGTCCAAGGCTGCCGAGTTCCGGGATCCAGAAACCGGGGCGCATGTGCAGAGAATGGCACATTACTCCAGGATTATTGCTAAGAAAATGGGCTTGTCTGCTGAATTTCAACAACTCTTACTGGATGCAGCTCCCATGCATGACGTTGGCAAACTGGGGATTCCTGACCATATCCTGTTAAAGCCAGGGAGACTGGATGACGATGAATTACGCATCATGCGGCGACACGCAGAAATTGGATCTGTGATCCTGGCGGGCAGTTCTGCACCTTTAATACAGTTGGGTGAGGAAATTGCCAGGACGCATCATGAAAAATATGACGGAACAGGATATCCAAATAATCTGGCTGGGGAAAATATTCCACTCTCTGGACGCATTGTGGCCGTCGCGGATGTATTTGACGCCCTGACTTCAGTGCGTCCTTACAAAAAAGCCTGGTCTGACGAGGATGCACGGAAGTTTTTGCAGGATAACGCCGGTAGCCATTTTTGCCCCATCTGTGTGGCGGCATTTATCGATGCCTGGGATGAAGTCTTGCAAGTGAAAGCAAGCTTGCAGGACTGATGACATTTTTTTAGATTCAAAATTTCTGTGAGCGGGCAGATGCTTATGGTGTCAATCCAGCCTGCGCACCTCAGTGGATAAAGCAAATGAAAACAGCCAGAAAACGCTTTCGCCGTCAGTTGATACTGATGTTCGCCCTGACACTGCTGCTGACCTGGAGCTTTGTTGCCTATGAGCTGTTTCGCAGCCGCACGCAATACTTGCAAGAGGCAAACGTCCGTACTTACGTACAGTCACAGGTATTTGCTGAGTACTCACAGTCCGTCGTCCGACGCATCAATGAAGTGTTACTGGACATACGCGGCGACTGGAATGGTAACTGGGCTGAATTCGCTGACGTCGTGCGTCGTCGTCAGGAAATCTTGCAAGATATCTCTTTCCAGGTAGCAGTGATAGACAAAGACGGCATGATGCAATTTTCAAATTTGTCAAAACCGAACGAAAAGGTGGATCTCAGCCAGCGCGAACATTTTCGTGTACACCGCGATAGTCCCGAGACCGACGCCCTGTTTATCAGCAAACCTTTAAAAGGGAAAGTATCGGGCAAATGGTCACTACAGTTCACGCGTCCCATATTGAGGCAAGGTAAGTTTGACGGCGTTTTGGTGGTATCCGTCAGCCCGGACCAATTTACTGCATTGGCAAAAAAACTCAATATGTCTGAAGGCGGTGCGGTAACAGTGTTGCGTGATAGTGGTGAGGTAATGGCACGATATCCATCCATGGAATCCGTCCTGGGAAAAGTTATCGACAACAGCTTTCTTGGATTGTCTTCCACACCTAGTCTTGCCGGGAATTATAGGCGGGTTGCTAAAGTAGATGGTGTAGAAAGGATTTACGGTTACTTTCGGATACCTGGGTATCAATTAACTTTCCTGGTTGGTGAATCGGTCGAGAGCGTATTGATGCCTTATGCGACGCACAGGAACATGGTTTTGGGTACCGCACTTGTCATCAGTTTGTGCGCCTCTTTCCTGTTTAGCCTCTTGTTTAAAACGCTGAACGCCAGGGATGGCATACAAGAGCAATTGGTTGAGCGTGAGGCTATCTTGCGCCAGTCCCAAGAAGTGGGACAGATAGGGAGTTTTTCACTGGATATCGCTCGCAAGATATTCGAGTGTTCAGACACCATGAATGCTATTTTTGGTTTGCCTGCGGAGTTTGAGAAAACCTATGCCAACTGGCTGGAAATGATTGTCCCCGAGTTTCGTGAAGCGGTTGGCAAGGCCATGAGCGCAGCCATAGAGCAGCAAACCCGGTTCAGCTATGAATATAAGATCGTGCGGCTCCTAGATGGTCGCGAATGCTGGATACAGACAGTGGGTGAAATCAAGCGGGGCTCGGCAGATCAAGCTAGGTATCTGGTCGGGATAGTTCTGGACACCACAGAGCGCAGGCTGCATGAAGAAGAATTGTTGAAGGCAAAAGAGATGGCAGAAGCTGCCAATACTGCCAAGAGTTTGTTTCTTGCATCCATGTCGCATGAGATACGTACGCCCATGAATGGAATTCTGGGGATGACGGAGCTTGCGCTTGATAGTAACTTGAATCGTGAACAGCGTCAGTATCTTAATTTGATCAAGTCGTCCGCTGATTCGCTGCTGACCATTATTGATGACATACTCGACTCGTCCAAGATAGAAGCAGGTAAGCTCGTATTGGACCATGTGGTATTTGATCTGGCCACCATGCTTGACGATGCGGTGAAAACCCTGGTCATTCCGGCTGAACAAAAAGGGCTGGAGCTGGTTGCTGATACTGATATTGACAGCCGTCATACGCTCATCGGTGATCCTGTCCGCATACGGCAAATTTTATTTAACGTGGTCGGCAATGCAATCAAGTTTACTGATAGCGGAGAGGTAGTTATCCAGGTCCGGCAAGAAGTAGTACCTGGTGGCGAGGTGCTCTTGCATTTTAAAGTGACCGATACGGGCATAGGGATAGAGCAATCCAAAATTGCCAGCATTTTTGATTCATTTTCACAGGCGGATAATTCCATTACCAGAAAATATGGCGGTACCGGCCTGGGATTATCGATTTCCTCGCGCCTTGTAGAGATGATGCACGGTCGCATCTGGGTTGAGAGTGAGTTGGGGCATGGAAGTACCTTTCATTTTGTCATCCGTCTGATCAAAGGGGGCGAAAGCCGGCTGCCATCGCTGCTACGTCTGCCTGAGCGCAAGATTTTGGTGGTGGATGACAGCACTGCCAACCGGCAATTTCTGGCGGACTCTTTTCTGGAAATGGGTATACAGGCCGTATGTGCCGAAACTGCTCAGGAAGCCTTGGGTGAGATGCTGCGCGCGCAGCGTAGCGGCAATGCCTATGACCTCATCTTAATCGATGCCCACATGCCCGGTATGGATGGATTTGCCTTGCATAAGAAGATGGCAGAAACCATGCCGCCGCTTGCCGCCAAAGTCATCATGATGATTTCTGCTGGCATACGGGGGGATGCGGACCGTTGCCGCATGGCGGGCATAGAATTTTATATGAGCAAACCTGTCAGGTTGCCGGATTTAAGATCAACACTGGTATCGGCATTGGATATGGACAGCGATAATGTTGCCGACTCAGAACAGGCTGAAAATCCAGCGCCTTCATCGGTAAAAAGATTGTCTATCTTGCTGGCAGAAGATAATTTGATTAATCAGCAACTGGCTGTACGGCTACTTGAGAAGTCCGGGCACAGTGTCAAAGTCTGTGACAATGGCCAGGATGCCCTGAGTTTGGTTGAAACAGAAAAATTTGATGTCGTGCTCATGGATGTGCAAATGCCCGTGATGGATGGCATAGAGGCTTGCCTGGCAATCCGTGCCAGGGAAGAGCTGCGCGGCGGGCATCTGCCTGTCATTGCAATGACCGCCAACGTCATGGATGGGGACAGGGAGCGTTGTCTTGCTGCTGGTATGGACGATTATCTATCCAAGCCGATACAGTCAAAAAAACTGATGGATTGTATTGAAGCGGTATTGAGTGGACATCGGATAAGTCAGTTACTGGATGATCATTCGGGAGATGTTCTGCAGGTGTTACCTGAATTTGATTATGCAAAAGCCCTGGAAAAAACGGATGCTGAAGTGCTCGATATTGTGGGCAAGCTGGCTCTCACGAACATACCAGCCCAGCTTGCAGAAATTGCATCTGCATTGCATGCCAGCCATTTATCAGACCTGCAGCGCGCCGCCCATACTCTTAAAGGGGTTATGGGATACTTTGGAGCTACGCCCATCGTCGAATATGCGAAAAGAATTGAATTGAGTGCCAAGCAGGGGGAGTTGGAGGTGGCCCAGCGGCATTTTCAGTTATTGGAAGTGGAAACCAGAAAATTTCTGGTTCATTTGACGGATAAATTGGGAAAGCATGAGTGTTAGTTCTCTGGACATGTCACCTGTAGTCGCGATGAAAGTTACGTCCGGAGGAACTTGAGCTTCTTGCTTGAGGTCTTGATTGCTGCTCACTTATGCATATTCATCATCAAGCCATTGGATTCAGACATAAAAAACCCTGCAATGCAGGGTTTTTTATGTCTACAAAACTTACCAGAATTACTTGATTTTGGTTTCTTTGTAGATGACGTGCTTGCGTGCTTTAGGATCAAACTTCATGATCTCCATTTTTTCAGGCATAGTGCGCTTGTTTTTGGAGGTTGTGTAGAAGTGACCTGTACCAGCAGTCGATTCCAGCTTGATTTTGTCGCGACCAGATTTAGCCATGATATTTTCCTAACTATAGTTTAGCTTAAACTTTTTCGCCGCGAGCACGCAGGTCAGCCAAAACGGCATCGATGCCGATTTTGTCAATGACGCGCAGGCCAGCATTGGACAAACGCAGAGAAACCCAACGGTTTTCTGATTCTACGAAAAAGCGACGATTTTGCAGATTAGGCAAAAAGCGGCGTTTTGTTTTGTTGTTAGCGTGGGATACATTGTTGCCAACCATTGGCCCCTTCCCAGTCACTTGGCAGACACGTGCCATGTTTTACTCCTTAGACGATTCCGAAATTGGAAAAACGCAAGTATAAACAAAATTCCATGAAATATCAACGACTTGCGAAAAACAAGTGTGTCTTTTTTAAAAAATTAATTTAACAATTGAATTTTCCTGGTTTTTTCGCAGGTAAACGCGGGTGTAAACTGCGAGTGATAACAAAGTCTTATCTGCAACAATGGCTGGTCCAATGTTGCAAAATGGCTGGCCGGGCGGGGTTGATGCTCACATCAGGCCATGCTCTGCAAATGAATACACATTGGGATTGGCAACAATAAAATGATCCAGCACACGAACATCGATCAGTGCCAGTGCCTGCTTCAGGGTTTGAGTGAGGCTGATGTCTGCCTGACTTGGTTCGCAGGAGCCTGAAGGGTGGTTGTGTGCCAGTATGATGGCCGCGGCATTTTGCTGCAGGGCCGACTTCACCACCTCACGCGGATAGACGCTCGCATGATTGAGAGTGCCACGGAACAGTTCTTCAGCCTTGATCAGGCGGTTTTTAATATCCAGGAACAGGATGGCAAAAGACTCATGTGGTTTATTTCCTATCATCAGTTGCAGATAGTTTTTCACAGCCTGCGGCGATGATAGCGAGGCGTTTTCCTGCAGTTCTTCAGAAATCGCCCGTTTGGCCAGTTCCAGTACGGCATGTAACTGTGCATACTTGGCTGCTCCCAGCCCGTGTATGGAGGAAAAATCCTTCATATTTGCTGCAAAAAGGCCTGAAAGAGAGCCAAAGTGCTTGATCATATCGCGCCCCAGATCGACTGCGCTTTTTCCTTTGACGCCGACCCGGAGAAAAACAGCCAGTAATTCGGCGTCTGATAGTGCGCTTGCTCCATGCTTGATCAGGCGCTCACGCGGGCGTTGATCTTCTGGCCATTCTTTGATTGCCATCTAGCTTTTCCCCATAGAATTTGGTCCTTGTCTCTTCATAAGCTAAAGCTGGCTTACAATATCGGATTCTCAGCCTCATAAGCCCAGTTTCATATCATGTCTTCGAATGTTATCCCCACTGTGACACCCAACGCCTACCTGACCCTCCATTATCGCCTTGCGACGCTGGCTGGTGAAGATATACTCAGCACCTTCAAAGAGCGCCCAGCCACATTGCAACTGGGCACAGGGCAACTGGCACCAGAGCTGGAAGCATCCTTGCTGGGGCTCGAGGAAGGTTCTCATACCACCCAGGAACTGGCACCTGAAAAAGCCTTTGGGCCGCGCAACCCGGATTTGATACAAAGAGTATCGATGGCTACACTAAAAGAAAACTCTGCTTTTGGCGAGCAATATGTGATTGGCGACCTGGTTGAATTTGCCGCGCCTGCGGGTGGCAAGTTTGCCGGCATCTTGCGAGCGATTGACGATGAAGGTGCATTGTTTGACTTTAATCATCCTCTGGCCGGGCAGACCGTGCTGTTTGAAACAAAAATTATCGGGATTCTTTAATCAAAGCTTATGGACAAAGAAATCTTATTAGCCCAGCCGCGTGGATTTTGCGCTGGAGTAGATCGCGCCATCGAAATCGTCGAGCGTGCCTTGCAACAATTCGGTGCACCGATTTATGTCAGACATGAAATCGTGCACAACGCCTATGTCGTGAATGACTTGAAAAACAAGGGTGCGATTTTTATTGAAGAGTTGGAAGATGTCCCGCCGGGTAATACCCTGATATTTTCTGCCCACGGCGTGTCGCAAAGCGTGCGCCAGGATGCCGAGGCCCGTGGCCTGACGATTTTTGATGCTACCTGTCCACTGGTGACCAAGGTGCATATAGAAGTGGCCAAGATGCGCAAGGAAGGCCGCGAAATCATCATGATAGGCCACCATGGTCACCCTGAAGTAGAGGGCACGATGGGGCAGGCTAATGAGGGCATGTATCTGGTGGAAACTGTGGCTGATGTCGCCAGTCTGAAAGTAAAAAATGCAGATATGCTGGCTTTTGTGTCGCAAACCACATTGTCTGTTGATGACACCGCAGAAATTATAGATGCTTTGAAAAAGCGCTTTCCTTTGATCAGTGAGCCAAAAAAGGGCGACATCTGCTATGCCACGACCAACCGGCAAGAGGCGGTGAAATTCATGGCGCCGCAAGTTGATCTGGTACTGGTGGTTGGAAGCCCGAACAGTTCCAATTCCAACCGTTTGCGCGAAGTCGCCGAAAAGAAAGGTGTGACCGCCTATATGGTCGATAATGCCAGCCAGATCAAACCTGAATGGCTGGAAAACAGCTTGCGCATAGGCGTGACTGCCGGTGCATCTGCACCGGAAGTGCTGGTGCAAGAGGTGATTGCCAGTTTGCGCCAACTGGGTGCACGCAGTGTACGTGCGCTGGATGGTGTTGAAGAGGCTGTGACTTTCCCCATGCCCAAAGGCCTGGCTGCAGCAAAAGTTTGATGCTTGTAACTCTCTTAAGTAAGTGAATTTGATAAAAAATTTGTTTTGGCTGTTGTTTTCGATATTTTATTTTGCAAATACGTGTTTAAGATTGCGGCACAATCAAGTTCGGTATTTGCCGGACTTGGCAAAACGTGTATGCTGGTATTCGGCACTTGTGGAAAGTACGTAGCTTGCGGTGGTTTTTTTACCACTGGAAGAGCAGGCAAACTATGTATAATCCCGCCGACTTTACTGGGATAACCTTTAAGTCAAAATATATTACAAAAACTTTTACCAAAAGTTGCTGAGGAGAGTTCTACTATGTGCATCGATTACGCCATTATTGCTTCTACTTTGATGACGCGCCTGTTTGGCTAACGCGCGTTCGAATTCCGGCGGCACCCAGTCTGGGTGCCGCTTTCCTTATCAGGAATGATTTTTGCTGAAACCTGCATGTTGTTACCCGATTCTTTCGGGTGGCAAGATGGCAAGCAGTTCATCTCCTGGTTTTTTCAGAAATTCGTTTCGTTTTTAAAGTGAGAAGCAAAATATGGATACCTTTATCCAACAAATTATTAACGGTCTTGTGCTGGGCAGCATGTATGCCCTGGTCGCACTCGGTTACACCATGGTCTATGGTGTGCTCAATCTGATTAACTTCGCGCATGGCGACGTACTGATGGTCGGTGCGATGGCTGGTCTGAGTATCATCAAGTTTTTATCCGTGGTAGCTCCTGAGCTGCCAGGCATAGTCAAACTGATTATCGCCATTCTCGGCGCTATCCCTGTCAGTATTGCTGTCAATGTACTTATCGAACGCGTGGCTTACCGGCGCTTGCGAAATGCACCGCGCCTGGCCCCGCTGATTACGGCGATTGGTGTCTCCATCCTGGTGCAGACTTTTGCGATGATGATCTGGGGCCGCAGCCCTATTCCTTTCCCTTCCGTGATGCCATTGGAACCTGTGCAAATCGGCGGTGCAGTGATTTCGCAAACACAGATACTGTTGCTGGTGTTGGCGACTCTCTCCATGGTTGCCCTGGTTTTGCTGGTGGAAAAAACCAAGATGGGCCGGGCCATGCGTGCAACTGCTGAAAATCCACGCGTTGCCGGTTTGATGGGTGTCGATTCCAACAAGGTCATTGTTGCAACCTTTGCGATAGGCGCTGCACTGGCGGCTGTTGCTGGCGTGATGTGGGCTGCCAATTATTCGTCTGCACAGTTTGCCATGGGTTTTGTGCCGGGTCTGAAAGCTTTCTCTGCAGCGGTACTGGGTGGTATCGGTAATATCTACGGTGCGATGGTAGGCGGTATCGTACTGGGCCTGATTGAAAGTCTCGGTGCCGGTTATATCGGCGACCTGACCGGCGGTATTCTGGGAAGTCACTATCAGGACATCTTTGCCTTCGTGGTATTGATTATCGTATTGACCTTGCGTCCATCCGGCATCATGGGTGAACGTGTTGCTGATCGTGCGTAAGGAGAAAATCTATGTCTACATTATTTGATGTAAAAGCCAATCCGCAAAAGGCATTTGCCAGTTTCGCCGTACTGGCGGTTATTCTGGTGGCATTTCCTTTTGTTGCTGCCAATTTTGGTAATTCCTGGGTCAGGATTATTGATCTGGTGCTCTTATATATCATGCTGGCCCTGGGTCTCAACATTGTGGTTGGTTTTGCCGGTTTGCTTGACCTGGGCTATATCGCGTTTTATGCGGTTGGTGCCTATCTGGCAGGTATATTTGCTTCTCCACAATTTGCCATTGCTCTGGAATCCATCGTCGATAGCTATCCTGGTTTCGGTGCCTTCCTGGTCAATGTGCTGGGGCAGGAAATCACTCAGAATGGCATTCATCTGTCAGTCTGGCTTATTGTGCCTATGGCGGCAGCGGTAGCAGGCCTGTTTGGTGCGATACTGGGCGCACCTACCCTGAAATTGCGTGGTGATTACCTGGCGATTGTGACTCTTGGCTTTGGTGAAATCATCCGTATTTTCATGAATAACATGAATGCACCGATTAATTTTACCAACGGCCCAAAAGGTATCAACAAGATAGACCCCGTCAGTGTGTTTGGTGTGTCATTGGCTGGTGAGCCCGGCAGCAATGCGACGGTACATTTCCTGGGCATGAGCATGCCTTCGGTGAATGCCTATTATTTCCTGTTCCTGTTCCTGTGTATCTGTATCATTCTGGTTTCCTTCCGTTTGCAGGATTCCCGTCTTGGCCGCTCCTGGGTTGCCATCCGCGAAGATGAAATTGCTGCCAAGGCCATGGGTATCAATACCCGCAATATCAAGCTGCTGGCTTTTTCCATGGGCGCCTCTTTTGGTGGCGTGTCTGGCGCGATGTTTGCCAGCTTCCAGGGCTTTGTTTCTCCAGAATCATTCTCGCTGATGGAATCCATCATTGTTCTGGCTGCAGTTGTGGTCGGCGGTATCGGCCATATCCCGGGTGTGATCATGGGGGCTGTGGCACTGATCTCCCTGCCAGAAATATTGCGCCACGTCGTCAGGCCTTTGCAAATGCAATTGTTTGGCGAAGTATGGCTGGAAGATGAAGTTTTACGTCAGTTGATCTACGGAGCGACACTGGTTGGTGTCATGCTTTATCGTCCAGCCGGTTTGTGGCCAGCGCCCAAGCACGAAGACCGTATGGCTAAGACTAACGAAGCGGCAGCATAAGGAAGATCGAGATGACTGAACAAACTATCTTAAAAATCGAAGGTGCCAATAAACGTTTTGGCGGCTTGCAGGCGCTTTCAAATGTAGGCATCAATATCAAGAAAGGCCAGATTTATGGCCTGATCGGGCCTAACGGTGCTGGCAAAACCACTTTTTTTAATGTCATCACTGGCTTGTATCAACCAGACACAGGAACCTTTGAGCTGGAGGGCAAGCCTTATTCGCCATCAGCACCGCATGAAGTGGCCAGGGCAGGTATCGCCAGGACCTTCCAGAATATCCGTCTATTTGGTGAAATGACGGCATTGGAAAATGTCATGGTAGGCCGTCATATCCGCACTCATCAAGGTGTATTTGGTGCTGTGTTCAGGCACGGCGCAGCAAAAAAAGAAGAGGCTGAAATTCGTCAGCGTGCGCAGGAGTTGCTGGATTTTGTGGGCATAGGGCAGTTCGCCAGCCGCACATCCAAGTTCCTGTCTTATGGTGATCAACGCCGTCTGGAAATTGCCCGTGCACTGGCAACAGATCCAAAGCTGCTGGCACTTGATGAACCTGCTGCCGGTATGAATGCGACAGAAAAACTTGCTCTGCGCGAGTTGCTGGTCAAGATCAAGGCAGAGGGCAAGACGATTTTGCTGATTGAGCATGACGTCAAATTGATGATGGGATTATGTGACAGGATGACTGTTCTGGATTACGGCAAGCCAATTGCAGAAGGTTTGCCAGCAGACATACAGAAAAATCCGGCAGTTATCGAAGCGTATTTGGGAGGTGGTCACTAATGGCTGAGAACGTATTAAAGATAAGCAATCTGAAAGTTGCTTACGGCGGCATCAAGGCCGTTAAAGGAATAGACCTGGAAGTCAACAAGGGTGAATTGATTACCTTGATCGGTGCCAATGGTGCAGGTAAAACCACGACACTGAAAGCCATCACCGGCACCTTGCCTGCCTGTAAGGTTGAAGGCGAGATTGTCTACCTGGGTAACTCCATCCGTAACGTCAATTCTTTCGAGATGGTGAAAAACCACCTGGCCATGGTGCCAGAAGGCCGGGGCGTGTTTACCCGCATGACCATTCTGGAAAACCTGATGATGGGGGCTTTTATCCGTAATGATAAAGCGGGTATCGAAGCCGATATCGAAAAATGGTTTGCCGTCTTCCCGCGCCTGAAAGAGCGTGCGGCACAACTGGCAGGTACCTTGTCCGGTGGTGAACAACAAATGCTGGCGATGGCACGCGCACTGATGAGTCACCCTAATCTATTGCTGCTGGATGAGCCATCCATGGGGCTGTCACCTATCATGGTGGAAAAGATTTTTGAAGTGGTGCGCAATGTGTCAGCCCAGGGAATTACGATCCTGCTGGTAGAGCAGAACGCCAAGCTTGCCTTGCAGGCAGCACATCGCGGCTACGTGATGGATTCTGGTTCCATCACGATGAGTGGCAATGCCAAGGATATGCTGAATGATCCTAAAGTCCAGGCCGCTTATCTTGGTGAGTGATGATACGTTTTACGAAGTAAGGTAAGTCTCTTGCGCAGCATGCGCTGTGCAGGGACCTTTCAAATACCTGCAAGTAATTGCAGGTATTTTTTTGTTTGTTTTTTCTCTTATTATCACTTTTCATTTTTCACCTGGCCATGACAGGCATCTTTTGCTATCCGCAAAAAACGCATCAGGCGATGGAGTCGCTTATCACAATGTAATTGCCCGGGTTTTTTTGCAGACACTTGTTTCCAGACTTGACCTTGATGTGGGTCAAGATATATTCCGTTTTTGGTAAATAGTTTATATAAAACAATAAAGGAACATACATGGAGTTTGTCAATAATATGCAGGCTGCATTGAGCAAGGATGCTGCCATCGCCACACCGGGTTATAGTCGCTGGCTGATAGCCGCTGCTGCTGTATTGATCCATTTCCCGCTTGGTCAGGCATACGGATTTTCTGTCTTCAACGGGCCGCTAGTGAAAGTGCTGGGATCAAGCCTGACCAGCGTTGGCTGGATTTTTTCTGTGGCCATTATTTTTCTGGGGCTGTCAGCGGCAATCTTTGGCAAATGGATAGAACGCGTCGGTCCGCGCAAGGCCATGCTGGCGTCAGCATTGTGTTTTTTGCGGGCTTTCTGGTTTCAGCATTGGGCGTGGTACTGTGCTCTTTGCCAGTAGTTATTCTCGGCTACGGCGTGATTGGTGGTACGGGTCTGGGGATAGGCTATATTTCACCCGTTTCGACACTGATCAAATGGTTCCCTGACAGGCGCGGCATGGCTACCGGTCTGGCTATCATGGGCTCTGGCCTGCGTTCCACTGGGATGGGGAGTCTGGCAAACGGCAATGAAAGTCATGGCTATGTTTGCGTAAGCTAAGCATGTGTACATAAGCAAAAAGCCCTGGCATGTTTCCAGGGCTTTTTGCTTGTTGCCTGCTTGTTAGCCTGTTACAGTAGGAGGGGAGTCCTGCTGTAACAATGCTGATGCTTACTTCTTCGCGGCTTTTGGTGTTGCCGCTTTTGTTGCAGTAGAAACTGCATTGTTCAAGTTGGCTTCGAGAGCTTCAACTGCTTGTTTGGTTGTTTTGCTGATGTGATCGTAGCTGGCGTTCGCATTGTCTATCGATGTTTTGAACAGGGATACAAATTGTTCGGATCCTGCAGGGGCATTTTTAGACACTTCGTCAATCAGGGACAACACTTTGCGGTTGGTTTCCGCGATTTGTGCTTCAGCCGCATGTGTGAATTCTGCCTGTGTGCTGGTGGCGATATTTGCCAGGTGACGGCTATATGCCAGTACTTTTTCAGCGGTAGGCTGTGCCTGCGCTGCGGACAGATTGAAAAATTCTTGCGGGTCTTTGGCAGCCAGCAATTGCTTGGTTGCAGCAGAGCTTTCTTCCAGAGAGGATTTGGCGGCATTCAAATTCAGTTCGATGAATTTTTCTACGCCTTCAAATGCTTTGCCTGTCAATGTAGTGAACAGCGCAAGTTGTGCATCGAAATTGGCTTTAGTTGCTGCAGAAATTTGTTCGGGTGCAGTAAACATGGACATCTCCTAAGTAGGAAAGTGGAATACAAGAAACCTGGCGATTGCTAAGTGGAATGTTGCAACGCCGAACTTAATTATTAAACCATGAAATTGTGCGATGCAATAATCCATATTCTATTGAGTCGCAAAACGAAGTCAAGGTAAATTTGTGCGTCGCAA
Source organism: Undibacterium sp. KW1 (assembly GCF_009937955.1). Classification (NCBI taxonomy): domain Bacteria; kingdom Pseudomonadati; phylum Pseudomonadota; class Betaproteobacteria; order Burkholderiales; family Oxalobacteraceae; genus Undibacterium; species Undibacterium sp. KW1. Next base: position 1,772,479 of record NZ_AP018439.1, read on the forward strand.
TATAATAATTATGTATATAAAATCATTTGATACAGTTACCCGGTCAGGAAAATGGAAAAACAAGCAAGGACACTTTTCCTGTGGTAATTATGTATGGTAATTATGACCAGAAAATGAAGTGGCATGCCTATGTTAGACTTTCGTATGGAGATTTGCGTTCAGGTAATTCATTTTGTGACAAGCATATAGCTGGGAGAGGCAATGGCAATCACTGCAAAAACAAAAAAAGACTTTAAGCATTTTCATGCAATTACTACACGCTGGATGGATAACGATGCTTATGGGCATGTTAATAATGTCGTGTATTACAGCTGGTTTGATACTGTCGTCAACGAGTTCCTGATCAGTAACGGTGTCCTGGACATAGAAAACAGCCCGGTCATAGGCCTGGTCATAGAAACCCAGTGCAATTACCTGGCCTCGGTTGCTTTTCCTGATGTCATAGAAGCAGGCGTCAGCGTCAGCAAGTTAGGTAATTCCAGCGTGCGCTATGAAGTAGGCATTTTCAAGAATGGTGAAGACCAGGCTGCCGCTCAGGGACATTTCGTGCACGTTTATGTAGATAGGGAGAATCGCCGCCCTACAGCCATCCCTGGCAACATGCGCCAGCTCTTGCAAACAATAGAGGTAACCGGCTCATGATTACGTCAGCAAATCAGCAAGTGGTTGATGAAGCCATCACGTCGCGCCGCTCGATACGTGCATTTTTGCCAACGGCCGTGGCGCGTGAAGATATACAGGCAATACTTGAGGTTGCTGCCCGCGCACCATCTGGCAGCAATACCCAGCCCTGGAAAGTTTATGTACTGACCGGCTCCCGCCTGCATGCAGTATCGAATGCCATTCTGGCTGCCCACAATAGTGAGGGGCAGGGGGGGCATGAGCAAGAATACAATTATTATCCGGTGAAATGGATTACTCCCTACCTGGAGCGTCGCCGCAAGGTAGGCTGGGATCTATATGCCTTGCTGGGCCTGGGGCGTGAAAACAAGATGGGCATGCACGCGCAGCATGGTCGCAACTATGCCTTTTTTGATGCGCCGGTGGGCTTCATCTTTACCATAGACCGGGTCATGGAGCAGGGGTCATGGCTGGACTACGGCATGTTCCTGCAAAATATTATGATTGCTGCGCGTGGTCGCGGTCTTGACACCTGTCCACAGGCGGCCTTCACTCAATATCACAAGGTAATTGCAGAGCAGCTGCAGCTACCGGCAGATGAAATGCTGGTATGTGGCATGTCACTGGGTTATGCCGATCACAGCAAAATTGAAAACAATCTGGTGACCGAAAGAGCGAGCCTTGCTGATTTTGTACGGTTTATCGAATAAAGAAGACAATTGATTATTTCTGGAAAGTGAATTGTGAATTTTGTTTAAAAGCCAGAATATTTTTGCAACTTACCCTAAGGCTGCGAATGAATAAGCGCAGCTAACTCCTTATTTTCCTTGCGGAATTTCCGAATTTTGCTACACTGCACTATCTTTTTGGCATATCTAATCTGGAGTCATTAATGGTGAAATTTGCCCGTAGTGCAGTGGTTTTTGCATTAATCGCACTCTTGCCAGTGGCTAGTGCGCTGGCTGCCAACAACACTCACAAGAATTCTTCCAAGAAACATGCTGTCCATGGCAAGACGCATGCGGCTCCGCATAAGAAAATTATTATTCATACTGCGTCGGGCAAACTGGTCAAGCGTACCGTCATGGTGCATGGCAAACGAAAGGTCATTACAGAGCGAGTGGCTCTGGTACGTGAAGTGCCGGACAAGCCCAGCATGGGTGATACCGTCGGCTTGAAAAATACTCAGGACCCTCTGGAATTGAAATCAAATGTGGCCTATGTGGTTGATCAGGATAGTTCCAAGGTCTTGTTTGAAAAAAATTCTGACGTTTCCCTGCCTATCGCTTCAATCACCAAACTCATGACCAGTCTGGTAGTAGTAGAAGCCCATCAGGACATGGATGAGCAGATAGAAGTGACGAATGATGATATCGACAAGGAAAAAAACACCAGCTCCCGCTTGAAGATAGGTGCCAAATTATCGCGCTCTGACATGTTGCATATTGCCTTGATGAGTTCAGAAAATCGTGCAGCCTCTGCACTCGGACGCAATTATCCAGGTGGCTTGCCTGCATTTGTCACTGCGATGAACACCAAAGCGAAGCAGCTGGGCATGACTGATACGCATTATGTGGATTCCAGTGGTCTTTCCAGCCAGAACCGCGCCAGCGCACGTGATTTGGTGAAACTGGTCAATGCTGCCTATCAGCACCCTGTAATCAGGCAGTATTCTACCGATTCAAAATACGTCGTTGCGCCAGGTGGCAAAAATCTCGAATACGGCACGTCCAACAAACTGGTTATCAATCCTGCATGGGAAATCGGTTTGCAAAAAACAGGTTACATTGCCGAAGCTGGCCGCTGCCTGGTTATGCAAGCGATTATTGAAGGCCGCAATATTGTCATGGTCTTCCTTGACTCCAAGGGCAAATATTCACGTCTGGCAGATGCCGACCGCATGAAGAAATGGCTGGAGACGATCAAGCCGCATGTCTGAGCAGTATTCAAAGCATGTCGTAATAAATGTAACACGCAAGAACAAATTCTCACTATACCCGCCTTAACAGGCGGGTATTTTTTTGCCAATAAACATTTAAGTCTGGGCAAAAGCTGAAATCAGCAGGCTTACGAGGCTCTTACGATACTTGATTACAATAAGTAATTTATTTGATGAATTTTCGGTATTTGCCATCCAGTGAATTTGAGTCCATCGCTTCAGGTACGACCTGATCCCGTGTAAGTAGCTGCATTCCCCCAAAAATGTGGTGAAACCTTGCCGTCACTTCCCTTTAAGAAATACTCTAAGATGTGCCGACTTGCACTGGTAAGTTTGTTGGGAAAATGTAGCGAATTTGTCTTGCCGAAACAATTATGGAGTGGCTTTAACTATATTTCACATTCTGTTTTTTATGAAATTAAATATTTAAAGCCTTTTGGGGTATTGTCCTGCATTTTGCCTATCTTTTAATCAAGAGAATGTTTCTCAAAGCTAGAGATGGCGAGGATAGAAAACCGTAGTTGGATTTTCCTTCATCAATGTTTCTATATTATTTTAGTAAAGCAATCGTTTGCTCAATTTTTGAGAGAACTTTATTCACACAGTAGTAGTTTTATTTGCCTCAAATAATGACGACACCGACATATCACTTTATCTCAGGCCTGCCACGTTCTGGCTCTACCTTATTGGCTGCTTTGTTACTGCAAAACCCACGCTTTCATGCCGGGATGACCAGCCCTGTCGGTACTTTATATACCAGCATGTTGCATCAGTTTGGCGCAGGGACTGAGTTTGGTCCGGTCATTACCAAGGCTGAACGCAAGCGCCTGGTGCGTGGTTTGTTTGATTCTTATTATGCCGAGCACGCTGACAAGAGTGTGGTATTCGATACCAACCGCATGTGGACAGCCCATTTACCCATGCTGATGGACCAGTTTCCCGGTTCCAAAGTGATTGCCTGTGTGCGCAATGTCGCCTGGGTCATGGATAGCATAGAACGCAAATACGCGGCTGATCCTTACGAAATCACACGCCTGTTCAATGACGACAATGAACGGGCAACAGTCTACAGCCGGGTAGAAACTCTGGCACAGCGCAACCGCATGGTGGGTTACCCCTGGGCGGCCCTGAAGAGTGCCTTTTACAGTGAGCATGCCGGTTCCATGCTACTCATCGATTATGACTTGCTGGCACAGGCACCACAAAAAGTGCTGCCGCTGATTTATGACTTTATCGGTGCCGAACCATTCGAGCATGACTTCCAGAATATCCAGTATGACGCGCCAGAATTCGATGCGCCTTTGGGCATGCGTGGCCTGCACAAAGTCAGGCCAGCTGTCAGCTTTCAGGCCCGCGACACCATACTACCCCCGATTTGTTTCAGCAATACAGCCAGCTATCGTTCTGGAAAGACACGACCGGTAGCCGTGCCAATGTAATCACCGCCAAATTTGTTCCAAATTCTACTGAAAATTGAAGATGACACTGATTAAACCCCTGAATCCAGCCACTTCTGAAATCAATTCATCTTCCGGTTCTTCGTCAAGTTTTGCATTTGACCCTCTACATCCAAGCCAGGCAGATGGTTTGCCGTTTGTCTCCACTGCAGTTGTTGCGCCAGCCGTTTCCGCCATTACGCAAACCCCAGCTGCACCATCCATTAACCTACCATCCGTTGCAGCCCCTGCACCTGTCGCTGCCGCAACGCCCCGTGAAGTGGTGTTTGTTGATACCACGCTGCAGAACTGGCAAGGCCTGATTGGCGATCTTAAACCCGGTACGGAAGTCATCACGCTCGATCCGTTAAAAAACGGTGTACAGCAAATGGCCGATGCCTTGCAAGGCAAGGCCGATATCACTGCTGTCCATATCGTGTCACACGGTGGTGAGGGCTACCTGGTGCTTGGCAATACCATGCTGTCTTCGTATAACCTGACAGACTATCAGTCCAGCCTGGCGACCATACAAAAAGCCATGGCACCAGGGGCTGATATTTTGCTGTATGGCTGTGATGTTGCCAAAGGCGATAACGGCACAAGCTTTGTGAATCAGTTGGCTAGAGCGACAGGTGCAGATGTCGCTGCATCGACCAATGACACGGGTGTACATGGTGATTGGGTGCTGGAATATCATAGTGGCGTGGTAGAGACTACTGCAATAGCTGCACAACAATATCATTATGACCTCGCGACCATTACTGTTACTAATTTGAACGATAATGGCACAGGCTCGTTACGAGATGCTGTGGTGAACGCGACTGGCAACGGCGCTGCCGATACTATCGTATTTGATCCAGCCTTGTTTGCCAGTGGTGCTGGCACCATTACCCTGACCAGCGGATCGCTTGAGGTTGGTGGCACCAGTGATGCGGATGCATTTAGTATTATCGGCCCTGGCAGCAATTTATTGACCATCAGTGGTAACAATAGCTCGCAAATTTTCCGGGCGGATAATTATGCTGCGGCCAATACTTCAGCATTGAATATTTCAGGTATGACGCTGAGCAATGCCAGCAATACCACAGCAACCGGGTACGCTCTTTCCCGTGGAGGCGGTGCCATTATCGTGGCGAGTACCGGTGCCGTGGTCATCGATCATGTAGTCATAAAGAATTCCAGTTCTTCCGGCTATGGCGGCGGCCTTTCTTCTTACGGTAATTACAATAGCAGTATTACCGTTAGCAATTCAAGTTTCCAGTCCAACACCACCACTGGCGCTGGTGGCGGCATTCATCTAGCTGCCAAATCGGTCACACTGCTGAATAACACTTTTGAAGGCAATACTGCTGTAACCAACGGTGGTGGTGTCGCACTCGGGATCATTGGGGCGGGTAATTTCACGGTCACCAATAACACCTTTTCCAATAACACCAGTGGCGCAAGCAATGTGGTGGCGGGCAAAGGTGGCGGATTGCAGATTTCGTCCTTCTCTGGAAGTACTGGCAGCATCATCAATAACACCATTGTTGGCAATCATTTCATTGGCAAATCAACGGACAATGTAGACCTGGTATCTGCGGATGGTGGGGGCTTGCATGTAGATGGCTCGCCTGGTGTGATTACGCTGTCGAACAATCTGATTGCGAACAATACAAGTACCGGCGCAGCTGGCAATAATGGCGCTGATCTTGTCCTGGGGCGCAATCTGACTGTCAATGGTGCAAATAATATTTTTGGAACCACGGCTGGCACCTACACCGCATCCGGTAGTGGCGGTAATACAATCAATAACCTGACCGGTACCATTTCCACAGTTCCAAGCATGGGTACACTGGCCTACAATGGCGGCCCGGTAAAGACTATTTCAATTGCTGGCGGCAGCAGTGCCGTAGGTGCAGGTACAACAAGCGGCGCGCCGACGACGGATGCACGTGGATTTAACCGAGGTGGCACAATTGATATTGGCGCCTATGAATCGTCCGATAATGGCAGCTTTAACTTCAGTGGAGTGGTGTCACCGGCAAATGGCTTCGTTGATGTACCCATCAATTACGACCTGGTGATTGATTTTGGCACAGCAGTCACTGCAGTTGCCAGCAAAAATATTGTCATTTACCGGCAGTCAGACAATGCAGTACTGGAAACCATCGCTGCAACAGATACGGGCAAGGTTACATTCAGCAGTGGCACCGGTGGCGCCAATAGCAAGGTCACGATTAATCCTGCCGCTAATTTCCTGGGCAAGACGGGTTACTATGTATTGATAGACAGCGGCTCTTTCCTGGACAGCAGCAACAAGTCGTTTACCGGTATCGCTTCGAGTTCTAGCTGGGCCTTTACTTCTGCCGGTTTGCCATCCACCATCACTAGTGCCACCTATGACGCCAGTACCGGCATTCTGTCGGTTACTGGAACCAATATGGCGAACGGCGATACGATTGATGTTTCCAAGCTGTCGCTAACAGGGCAGGGTGGTTCGTATACGCTTACTTCAGCAAATGTAACCACAAGCAGCGCAACTGCATTCTCGGTGACCCTGAATGCGGCTGACAAACTCGCAGTGAATGGTGTACTGAACAAAAACGGTACGACGGCGGTTGATACCACTACTTTTAATCTGGCAGCGGCCGCAGGTTGGGATGCGTCGCAAGGACCATTGGCAGATGCTACAAATGCAGTGACTGTCTCCAACGTCACTGCACCAACGATTACGTCTGCAACTTACGACGGTACAACGCATGCCTTCGTCATCACGGGTACCAACCTCGTCAAGACCATTGGTGCAACAAACGATGTGAATATCTCGACGCTGACCATCACTGGCGAAGGGGTGCAACCCGCACGCTAAGCACTACTGGCAACATCGAAATCAACTCTGACACCAGCTTCACCTTTACCTTGGCTGGTGCCGATATTGTCGCAGTCGATAACTTGCTCAACAAGAATGGCACATCCTCTGCCAGCAGCGCTACCACCTATAACATCGCTGCTGCCAACAACTGGAACGGTACCGTCACCGGTGGCAATATCCAGGATTTAACTGGTAACAGCATTACCGTTTCCAATGCCGCGCCAAGCATATTGAGTTCTACCTACGATGCTGCGACTGGGACGTTGACGGTCTCTGCCGTCAACATCGCCACCAACGACGTCATAGATGTCACCAAATTAAGTGTGACTGGCGAAGGTGGCTCCTACACGCTGACAGCGGCTACCAGCAATCCAACGGCGGCCAGTGCCACGTCTTTCATCGTTACGCTGGGTGCTGCCGACAAACTCGCCATCAACGGCATTTTGAACAAGAACGGCACCACTGCTGTTGATACCACCACCTTCAACCTGGCTGCCGCTGCTTCCTGGGATCAGACCAGAACTTCCGGTGCCGACTTGACCGGCAATGCAGTGACAGTATCGAATGTCACCGCACCAACTATTACCTTAGCGACGTACAACGCTTCCAACCACATCTTTAGTGTTACTGGTACCAACCTCGTCAAGACTATCGGTGCCACCACCGATATCAGTATTTCCAAACTCACGATTACCGGTGAAGGTGGTGCGACCTATACCCTGTCCACGACAGGCAATGTTGAAATCAACTCCCCCACCAGCTTTACCTTTACACTCTCTGGTGCAGATATTGCCGCAGTTAATAACTTACTCAATAAGAATGGTACTTCCTCGGCCGGCACTGCTACCACCTATAACATTGCCGCTGCCGATGACTGGAATAGCGTCATCACTGGCGGCAACATCCAGGATTTGACTGGCAACGGCATCAACGTTTCGAATGCACCAGCGAGTATAGTCAGTGCCACCTACAATGCCACCAGCGGCGCCCTGAGTGTGTCAGCCCTCAACTTGCAGAATGGAGACATCATTGATGTGCACAAGCTGTCCGTCACAGGCGAGGGGGGCTCCTATACCCTCACCAGCAACCTCGTAGTCGCTACCAGTAGCGGCTTTACAGTCACCCTGAACGCCGCCGACAAGCTGGCAGTCAACGGCATATTGAACAACAACGGCACCATAGCCGTGGATAACACCACCTTCAACCTGGCTGCTGCTGCCAATTGGGACACTGACTTACCATCGAGTGCCGACCTGACCGGCAATGCCGTGACAGTATCGAATGTCACCGCACCAACGATCACCTCAGCGACCTACAACGGTAACACCCACGTCTTCACCGTCACCGGCACCAACCTTGTTAAAACCATCGGTGCGACCAATGACGTCAACCTGTCCAAGCTCACCATCACTGGTGAAGGCGGTGCGACCTACACCCTGTCCGCCACTGGTAACGTTGAAGTCACTTCTGCCACCAGCTTTACCGTCACCCTGACCGGTGCTGATATCGGTGGTGTTGCCGCGCTGTTGAATAAAAATGGTAGCTCTTCGGTCAGTAGTACCACCTACAACATCGCCGCTGCCGATGACTGGAACAGCGCCATCACCGGTGGCAACATCCAGGACCTGACTGGCAATGGCATCACCGTTTCCAACGCTGCACCGAGCATCATCAGCTCTACCTACGATGCAGCCACAGGTATTCTGAGTGTCACTGCCGTCAATATTGTCGGTGGCGACACCATTGATGTCAGCAAACTCTCACTCGTCGGCCAGGGTGGCGGTTCTTACACATTAACCACCCCCAACGTCACCGCCAGCAGCAGTACCGCCTTTGCCGTGACCCTCAACGCCGCCGACAAACTCGCCGTCAATGGCCTGTTGAACAAGACTGGCACCACGGCCGTTGATGCCACCACCTTCAACCTGGCCGCTGCTGCTTCCTGGGACGCTACCACCACATCGGGTGCCGACCTGACCGGCAATGCCGTCACCGTATCGAACGTCGCCGCCCCAACGATCACCTCAGCCACCTACGACGTCAACACCCACGTCCTGACCGTCACCGGCACCGGCCTCGTCAGTACCCTCGGCGCCACCAATGACATCACTGTCACTGCCCTGACCATCAAAGGCGAAGGCGGTATCGTCCGGACTTTGTCGACCACCGGCAATGTCGAAGTCACCTCCGCCACCAGCTTTGCTGTGACACTGGCCGGTGCTGACCAGACTACCGTTGAAGGCCTGTTCAACAAGAATGGCACCACCTCCACCGGTGGCACCACCTACAACCTGGCCGCAGCCGATGACTGGGACAGCGTCATTACCGGTGGTGACATTGCCGTCACCACGGCCCCGATTACCGTCTCCAATGTCGCAGTGCCGACCATCACCTCCTCGGTCTACAACGCCAGCACCGGTGTACTGACCGTCACAGGTACCGGCCTGACCGGCCTGACAGGGGCGAACAACGACATCGTTGCCAACAAATTCAGCCTGCAAGGCGAAGGTGGTGCCAGCTATACCCTCACCACCACCAGCAATGTCGAGATCACCTCCGCCACTTCCTTCACAATGACCTTGAGTGCGGCGGACAGGCTGGGTGCCAATCTCATCATGAACAAGAATGGCACCAGCTCCACCAGTGTCAACACGTACAACCTGATCGCCAACGAAGACTGGAATGCCGGGGCTGATGCCGCTGTCGTCATTGCTGATCTGACCGGCAATGGCGTGACCGTTACCAATGTGGTGGCACCTACCGTTGCCTCGGCGACATACAACGTCGGCACGGGCGTGCTGGTCGTTACAGGCAATAACTTCCTGTCCTTGGCAGGAGCCAATAACGACATTACCGCCAACCGTATCCGTTTCCTGGGCCAGGGTGCCATTAACTACACCCTGACCACTTCCCCGAATATAGACATCACCTCCAACACCAGCTTCACCATGACCATGAGTGTCGCCGACAAGACGCAACTGGCACTGAGGCTCAACAAGGATGGCAACTCTTCCACCGACGGCACCACCTACAACATCGGCATGCTGGAAGACTGGAATACCGGTGCCGCTACTGCTGTCGTCATCGCTGATCTGTTTGGCAATTTCATTACCGTCACCGGTAACAATGTCGCTCCCGTCATCGGCGGTGTCGTCGCTGGCCAGACCGTGACTGAAACCACCACGGTTTCTCCTTTTACCGGTGTCACCATCACCGATCCTGATGTCGGTGCTTCCGAAACCATCATCATCAGCCTCGATACCGCGGCCAAAGGCGCCTTTACTGCCGCTTCACTGGCAACCACAGGTTTCTCAACCGCCGATGGTGGTCTGACCTATACCCATGCAGCCGGTACCCCGGCTGCCGTTGAGGCAGCTATCCGTGGCCTGGTATTCCAGCCAGCGGCGGGCCGTGTCCCTGTGGGCGGCACAGAAACCACGACCTTCACCATCAGTGCCAATGATGGTATTGCTTCTGCGGTACTCAATAACACCACCACCGTGATTGCGACGGGTGTCAATGCGGCGCCGACCAATATCACGCTGTCAAATGCTGCTGTCCAGCAGGGTTCTGCTGACAATACCAGTGTTGGTACTTTGACAGCGATTGACCCGAATCCGGGTGATACCGCCAGTTTTACCCTGGTGAGTGGTAATGGGACGAATGACAAGGACAACAGTAAATTCACCATCTCGGGCAATACCCTGGTGGCGAAGAACCCTGTGGGCATGACACCGGGCAATTACAGTATCTTTGTGAGAGCCACGGATGCCATGGGTTCTGCCTATGAAAAGAACTTCATCATCGCCGTTGGTGACAATGTCGCCCCAACCGCGACCGGTATTACCCGCATCCAACCTGAAAACACCAGCCTGGGCACGATAGACTACAAGGTCACGTTCAGTGAAGCGGTGACGGGCGTGAATGCGGCAGCCTTTGCGCTGGCGACGACGGGGACAGTGGCAGGAACCATCAGCAATGTGACCCAGCTTGATCCTTCTACCTACAGCGTCAGGATCACGGGATTGACTGGTGATGGGACACTGGGCCTGAATCTGAAGAATGCCGGTACTGGCATTGTGGATACGTCCAGCCTGGCTCTGAATGGTGGCTTTACCGGGCAGTTGTATCAGGTCGATCATACGGCGCCGACGACGGGTATTGGTTCAGTGCGCCTGTCGAATGATGATGGTGTCAGTGGTACTGACTTCATCACCACCATCAGTGACCAGGCCATTTCCGGCAACCTCACCGCAGGTCTGGCAGTGGGCGAAACCGTGCAAGTCTCGCTCGACAATGGTGCCAACTGGATCAATGCACTGGCAACCATCGGTGGCACTGGCTGGAGTTTGCCAAACCAACTGCTGAGTGGCAATAACACGCTCAAAGTCAGGGTGGTAGATCTGGCGGGCAATAGCGGGCCTACCTTCTCGCAGGCGTTCAGCATCAACCCTAATACTGACAATCCTGGCACGAGCGGCTCGGATGCGGATGGCGATGGCATCCTGCAGCGGGTAGAAGCAGAAGTGCCCAATTTACTGGGTGCTGGCAATGGCGATGGGAATGGTGACGGCATACCGGATCAGTCGCAGAAGAATGTCAGTTCGCTGTTGTGGCATAACAATACGGCGGCGAATAACCATTATGTGACGCTGGCGAACAATAACTTCCTGTCGCAAACCAATGTGAACACCACAGTAGCGCCAGCCACACTACCAGCAGAACTGAGCATGCAGTATGGCATGATCACCACCCAGCTCACTGGCCTGGCTGCGGGGCAGGAAACCACGATGTCGCTCTATACCGATGCGATGGGCCCGGTGAATGGCTACTGGGTACAGGACAAGGCTGGCACCTGGACGAATATCGCCACCAATATTGCAACAGTGAACGGCAAGCTGAAAGTGGACTTCAAGATCACGGACGGTGGCATCTTTGATACTGACGGCAAGGTTGATGGCAAAATCAGCCTCACTGGTGGCCTGGGCTTTAAAACCACGGTGCCAACCAATCCAAGCACTTCTTTGCCGGGCGACAAGGATGGTGATGGCATCCCGGATGCGATAGAAGCCAGAGTCGGTACCAAGCTTGATGTCAAGGACAATGATGTCTTGCACCGCTCTGACCTGTTTGCCATGCAGCTTTATCGTGACGTGCTGTTCCGTGAGGCAGATACCGCAGGTGTGCAGTACTGGCAGCAGCAAATCGACAGTGGCAAGATGAGCCGTGCCCAGGTGGCGGCGTCGTTCATGGAGTCAGCTGAATTCCAGAGCGGCATAGGCGGCATCACGCGTCTGTACTTTGGGGCCTTTGACCGTTTGCCTGACCGTGAAGGTCTGGCTTACTGGATGCAGGCGCAAAAGGATGGCATGAATCTCTCCAAGGTCAGCGCTTCGTTTGTGTCGAGTGCTGAGTTCCAGAAGACTTATGGGGCGCTGGACAATACGGCCTTTGTGGACCGGGTCTATCAGAATGTGCTGCACCGTAGTTCAGATGCCGCAGGCAAGGCCTATTGGCTGGGGCAACTGGGTAATGGCCTCTCCAGGGGCGATATGCTGGCGGGCTTTACGGAATCGACGGAGTTCAAGGCGAATTCGCAGTCCAAAGTGTCTTTGACGCTGGATTACATCGGTCTCTTGGGGCATGCGCCGGATCAGACAACGTTTGATGCGCTGCTGGCGCAGTCGGGTACGGATGTGGTCACGCTGATCGGGCAGTTTATTAATTCGCCTGAGTATCTGGCGAGGTTTATGGCTTGAACCTGATTCAGTCAGTATTCAAAGCCGTCCGGGAGAAAATCCGGGCGGCTTTTTCATTTAATGCGCTCAGGAAAATAAAGAACTCTGCTGAAGGACTATTTTGCTGTAAAAACACCTGCACCTGTTGATTGAAAAAAACAACTCAAAATTCAATAGGATTTTTGTGCGCTATCGCACAGATCGTGCGATGTGAAAAGAGAGATAAGGGATGCTAGATACCTTACTCAAGCAGAAATTGCCTGGTCAATCTGTCAAAGCTGGACGGATAAAGACTGCCTCCCACATGTGAAACCAATGCACCAATGATTCAATCCTGGTTAGCAACTTCACCTCAGGTCGCTTTCTGAAATAAGAAAGAAGCATCGTATTGCGGCCACACCGAAATTACTCGGCACCGGTTTCACCTGACAAAAAAAGGCAAAAATGAATATCCTACAGCGCTACCTGAGGCCGCTTGCTTGCGTCTCTGCAATGCTCATCACATCATTCATTGCCGGTTGCGGCGGTGGTGATCAAGGCCGTGATCCGATTTTGGGATTACCATCAACTACTCTTTCTACTCTCACCGTTAGTCCTGCAACAGCCACAGTAGCAAGTGGCGGTATGCAACAATTTGTGGCTACGGCGACATTTGCAGACGGTGTTTCCCGTGATGTCACGACGGCTTCCGTGTGGAGTTCTGGCAGCCCTGCGATAGCCAGTGTCGTCGTTGATACTGGCGTTGCCAAAGGTCTGGTGAGTGGATCGGCGATTATCACTGCCAGCTTCGGTGGCAAACTAGCCTCTGCTACTTTGACGGTGTCGCCTGCATCTCTGCAATCGATCAGCCTGCTGCCCGCAAATCCATCTTTAGCGGTTGGTGGCAAGCAGCAATTTTCGGCGATGGGAACTTACTCTGATGGCACCACCAGTGACATTACAGCAATCTCCAGCTTCACATCGGCAACGCCAGCATCGGCCACGATCAGCAACACAGGATTGGCGACAGGTGTAGCAATTGGTTCATCGGTCATTACGGCAGTTTCAGGTGCGCGGTCAGCTACGACCTTACTGACAGTGACGCCAGCGAGCTTGCTCTCCATCGCATTGACGCCAGCTAATCCGGTCATGCAAATAGGCACGACGCAACAGCTGACTTCTACTGCCAGATATTCTGATGGCAGTAGTGTGAATGTGACCGCGACGACCAGTTTCAGTTCTGCCACACCTGCCAACGCAACAGTTTCGACTGTTGCAGCCAGCAATGGCTTGGTGACTGCAATCGCTACTGGCCCCTCTGTCATTACAGCGACCTTCAATGGCATTAGTACGACAACCACCATCAACGTCAGCTCTGCCGTGTTGCTTACTATCACCGTGGCACCACCTAATGCAAATGTTGCCGTTGGCAGCACTCAGCAATTTGTTGCCAGTGGCGGTTATTCTGACGGCACTACAGCAAACATCAGCAATGGTGTGACCTGGGCGACTAGGTCACCTCTGGTTGCAACTGTCTTGCCAAATGGTCTTGCTACTGCTGTGGCTACCGGGCCTGCACTGATCACAGCAACGCTTGGTGGTAAAACAGGTTCTGCCTCATTGACTGTGGTACCTGCCGTTACCCTGAACTCAATTGCAATCACTCCCGTCACCGCAAATCTGGCGATAGGCTCTACCCAGGCATTCGTAGCGATTGGTACGTATTCCGATAGTAGCAATGTCAATGTCACGAATTTGGTTACCTGGAGTTCAGGTAGCAGTTCGGTTGCAAGTATATTGTCTAGTGGTATTGCAACTGGTGTGACAACAGGTACATCGATTATCACGGCTAGCCTCAGTGCTAAATCTGCGACAGCCACACTCACTGTTGTATCCAGCCCGGCCTTGACTTCGATTTCGATTGCCGCACCGCCTGCAAGCATGCTTGTTGGCGCGACACAGAATCTGGTGGCAACAGGTAATTACTCAGATGGCAGCACCGCCAATATTACTAACAGCATCACATGGAGTTCTGGTGCAAGTACGATTGCTACGGTGAATACAAGTGGGCTGGTGACTGCAGTCTCTCCTGGTACTACACCAGTTGTGGCGATATCTGGAACTAAATCTGCTTCAGTGACGATTAATGTATTGCCTGTCGCAACTTTAAATTCCATCGCCGTGACCCCAGCCTCGCCAAGCATAGCCGTCAATGGTGCGCAAAGTCTGGTCGCTACCGGTAGCTTTGCAGATGGCAGTAACCTCAATATCAGCAATTCTGTCACCTGGGCTTCTGCTAACGCGGCAGTTGCTTCGGTGTCGGCGACGGGTGTTGTCAATGGCTTGTCTGGTGGTACCGCCGCCATTACTGCCAGTTTTGCTGGCAAGCTGGGTAGTGCCAGTTTGACGGTAACACCTGCAGTCACGCTGACGGGCATTACGCTTGCGCCAGTCAATGGCTCAGTACCTGTTGGATCATTGCAGCAATTTGCTGCGACCGGCACTTATTCAAACGGCACAAGCAATAACATCAGCAGCACAGTAAGCTGGAATTCAAGTGTGGGTAGTGTCGCCAGTATTTCATCCACTGGACAAGCTACGGCACTTGCAGCAGGTGTGACAAATATCACGGCGACGCAAGGTGCGCAAACAGCAAGTACGAGTTTCACCGTGACAGCCGCACCAGTGGCAAGTATTAACCTTGGTAGTGCAGCCAGCTTTGCCGTCTTGGCTGGTGTATCAATCACCAACAACTCTGGTGGCATTACCCTGGTGAGTGGCGATGTAGGTGCACCATCGCAGATAGTTGATCCGGTGCAGGCAGCAGGTTTTAGCAACTACAAATCTGGTGCCATATTGAACACGGCATTGGCCGACCTGCAAGTTGCCATTGCTGATGCGAATAGCCGCACCTGCACTGTTAATTCTCCCAGTGGTGTTGATCTGGGCGGGCAGACATTTACACCTGGTGTGTATTGCTATGCCGGTGCCATCACTATTACCGGTACTTTCACCATGAATGGTCCTGGCCTGTATCTGTTCCGTAGCAGTTCTACTTTAAATACGAATGCGAACTCCATCGTTGGCTTAAATGGTGGTGCGTTAGCGGCCAGTGTCTTCTGGGTACCTGTATCAGCAACAACTCTTGGCGCAAATAGCGTGTTCAAGGGAACTATCATGGGGCAGTCTGCAGCCATCACGATGGGGGATACTGCGACCTTGCAAAACGGCCGGGTATTGTCGGGCAGCGCTGTGACGCTTAAAAATAATGTGATTGCACGTTAAACACACATGGATGTCTGAAAGAGTTCCCGATGAACTCTTTCAATAAATCATCCAATAAGTCATTCAATAAATTCGGCAAATTCATCAGGAGAAAATTATGGCGCTGCCAAAAAAATTAGTCACACTTAACGTGTTCGCTTTTGCACTTCTTGCCAGTCAACTGGCGCAAGCTGATGAACCATGGACCAACCAGGACTGGGCAGACAATGCGTGGTACTTGGGTGTGGGGGCCGGACGTGCAAACACCAGCATTGACAAAGACAGAATAGTACGTAGTCTCATGGACAATGGTGCAAGTTCTGTGACATTCGGATCAAATGAGCGTGATACTGCCTTCAAGCTGTTCATGGGCAAGCAAATGAATCGATACTTTGCCATAGAAGCAGGCTACTTTGATCTTGGCAAGTTTGGATTCAATGCCACTACTACACCGCCAGGAGCCATCAACGGTGAAGTGGGATTTCGCGGATTTAATCTGGATCTGGTGGGGCAGTTACCATTGACTGAGCGCTTCTCTTTGCTTGGGCGTGTGGGTGCAAATTACACCAGAGCTGACGCGCACTTCAGTGGCAATCGCCTGTTCGCGATAACGGATCCCAATCCTACCGAGAAAAAACTGAATCCAAAAGTTGGTGTTGGCCTGGAATATAAATTTACACAAGCATTGGCAATGCGTGGTGAAGCAGAAAGATATCGCATCAATGATGCGGTACATAATCGTGGCGATGTGGATTTTTATTCTGTCAGCCTCGTCTATAAGTTTGGTAAGCCAGCTTATGCAAGGCCGGCAGCTTACACAGCACCACCAGTACCTGTGATGCAACAAGATCCTATACCCGTTACTGTTGCGCAAAATCCACCACCGCCACCAAGACCGCAACCGGTATCTGAAAAAATCACTTTCAGTGCAGAAGCCTTGTTTGACTTTGATAAATCCGTCGTCAAACCACTAGGCAAGCAGGCACTGGATGATTTGTTGAATAAGCTGCAGGGCATGAATACCGAAGTGATGATTACCGTTGGCCACACTGATTCTGTAGGCAGTGATGCATATAATCAGAAATTATCCATCCGTCGTGCTGAAGCAGTAAAAGCCTATCTGGTTAGCAAGGGAATTGATGCAACACGCGTCTATACCGAAGGTAAGGGTGAAACCCAGCCAATCGCTGATAACAAGACTAGTGATGGGCGTTCCAAAAACCGTCGCGTGACTGTGGAAGTGGTTGGTTCACGCAGATGAGGCATTGGTAGTGTGATTGCCTCTTTCTTCTGATTTTTTATGAAATGTATTTTATGTGTCGTCCAGAGAAAAACGGGACGACATTTTATTGCAGGAGCAATTCAGCATTTCTCGGAAACTTCAATAAAGGATGACAGTAAAAACGAATAGGTCCGCCGTAAAAATATTAAAACCGCATGATCTTCTCAGGCGGTTCGAATACTTGAAAATTTTCAGATGCCGTTTGTTGAAGAGCTATTTTCACTCACCTGCACAAAATATTTGATAGGAATTTGGGGTTAACGGTTAAATAAACCAGTCTTTTGAGTGACGTCGGATTCACTCATTGAAAATCTTTTGAGTATGTTATTTTGATCAAATAACACAACAAGTTCTTTTTTCTTGCCGCTGGCAGATGCACCAAACAAGTTGACGATAGGAACATAGCTAATCGCATCAGCAGAGACATTGGTAAATTCGTAGTTCCATATTTCTAATCCACCATCTGTAAAAGTTGTTTTGAGCGGTGAGCCAAATAGTGCACGCACTTCATCTCTTGTCGTTTTTCCTTCAACTAATTTTTGTTTAGCCGAGCTCTCAGATTCTTTGCGAAGACTTTCATTCCCAACGCTGGCACATCCTGCAAGGAAGAGGGCGGAAAGAAGTGCAGATGCTATTGCTATTTTTTTCATGTAGATAGTCCAATTGATCGTTATTAATTGCAATCTGAGTTTGATTTGCAGATAAAAATGAAGGGCGAAGGATTATCATATCGGAAAATATGCAACTAAATGTAATAATATTTGCATCTGCCAATTGAAATTGGCGTCCGTTGTTGTTAAAGGGATGCCAGAGTCTGACTGCATAAAAATGTAAACCTGTTGCGAGGTATTTGAGGAATGTGCCTGACTGGATATACATGAAACAAATCACTCATGGAATTCCAAACAGGGCTGACCATAATGCCTTGGTCGCACTTGCTCCACTTTCTGACAATATGAGCGGTACCCTGGCTCTGTCTTCACCTTGCAGCCGTATACCATGCTGCAATTTGCGGAATAGGCGATACGCATCTGATACCTGATTAGCCAGTTGCAAGTCAATCAGGCCCAGTTCACCGCAACGTTTTAATAAGGCGATATTGCCCTTGTTGGCGGTCAATTCAGGATACTGGTTTGCATATTTCAATACCAGAAATTGCACGATGAATTCTATATCTATCATGCCACCCTCATCCTGTTTGAGGTCAAACAGGTCGCTGCGATTCACGTTGGCATCATGCATTTTTTTGCGCATGCTGATGACTTCAGTACGTAGTTTGTCAGTATCTCTTTGCTGACGCAGGACTTGTTCGCGTATTTGTTCAAACTGTGCGCCTATGCTTGCATCGCCGGCGCAAAAGCGGGCGCGTGTCAGTGCCTGATGCTCCCATAGCCAGGCAGATTTTTCCTGATAACGGGCAAAGGACGAGACTGAGGACACCAGCAAGCCACTCGCTCCATCAGGACGTAAGGCGATATCAATATCAAACAAGATGCCTGCAGGTGTGTGGCAGGTCATCCAGGTAATGAAGCGTTGTGCCAGCTTGGCATAGTTGGCGGGTGCCTCCTGGTCTTCATCTTCATACAGAAAGATCACGTCAAGGTCAGACGCATAGCCCAGCTCTTTGCCACCTTGCTTACCATAGGCGATCACTGCAAAGCTGGGCTCGGCCTTATGCCTGGTAGCGATAGTTTGCCAGGCAGATTGCAAGACGGCTTCAACGATAATGTCGGCCAGTTGCGAGAGTTCATCAGCCAGGTGTTCTACGCTGAGTTGGCCCTCCAGATCTTGCGCCAGCAAGCGAAATTGCATGGCATGGTGCATTTCACGCAGGGTTTCCATTTGCCTTTCAGTGTCGCCTGCATGCTGTGTCAGGTGCTGTTGCAAATCCAGTCGGAATGCTGACCAGTCCGGTCGCTGATGCAATGATGACTCATCCAGCAATTCATCGAGCAGCAGAGGGTGGCGGGTCAGGAACTTGGCAGCCCAGTCAGACGCGGCCATCATGCGTATCACCCTTGCCAAAGCATGCGGGTATTCGGTCAATAGCGCGAGGTAAGCCGCGCGACGGGCAATGGCTTCCATGAAGTCGAGCAGGCGGTTCCAGGTCAGTAATTGGTTGCTGCCTTGTCTGGCGATAATGTTGAGAGCATTGTTGACCAGTGCCACCAGTTTCATGCGGCTGGCTTCAGACAGGGATTGCACCTTCGGTGATTGCCAGGTGGCCTGCAGGCGCTGGCTGAATGCAGCAGCATCCTGCGCTGAAAACTCCAGGCCAGTCAGATGTGCGGCGATCAATTCTTCGCTGTCGGGGCTGGACAGGCTGACTGCCAGCATGCCCTGTTCATTCTCACTATTATTTTCGGCCTTGTCGCGGAAGATCGCATCAAACTGATCGGCGATGAATTCACGGTGAGGGCGCAACTGATCCAGTAGCTGGACAACACTGGTATAGCCCATCATCTGCGCTATCCTCAACTGGTCCTCATCCCTGGCGGGAAAGGTGTGGGTCTGGGCATCATCCAGGTATTGCAGTCTATGTTCGAGATTACGCAAAAAAGTGTAAGAGGCCAGCAGTTTGTCTATGATAGACGCATCCATGATGCCCTTTTCTGCCAGGGTCTGCAGAGTCAGGCGGGTAGAGCGATCACGCAGACTGGCATCGCGGCCACCGCGTATCAGTTGGAAAACCTGTGCCAGAAATTCCACCTCTCGTATGCCACCACGTCCAAGCTTGACGTTATTGCTGCGCTCTGGGTGTTTGGTTTCCTGGCGCACGACTTCCGCCCGTATCTGGGCATGCATGGAGCGCAAGGAATCAATCGCACCATAATCAAGATAACGACGATAGACGAAAGGGCGGATGATTTTTTCCAGAGCGGCGATATCATAGTCATTGCCCGTCATCGCCCTGGCCTTGACCCAGGCATAACGCTCCCATTCACGCCCCTGTATCAGGAAATACTCTTCTATCATATTGAAGCTGGCGACCAGAGGTCCAGATGCGCCATTCGGGCGCAGGGCCATATCGACACGGAAGCTATACCCATCTTCCGTGACTTCAGAAATGGCAGCGATGAGTTTTTTGCCAAGGCGGCTGAAGTACTCGTGATTTGACAGACTGCGCTGGCTGGAGTCCGTGGTTTGTGTTTCGCCGTCTTCGGCATAGCAAAAAATCAAATCGATATCGGAAGAGACGTTGAGTTCATAGCCACCAAGTTTGCCCATGCCCAGCACGATCATGGCTTGTTGTATGCCACTTTCTTCTCCTATGGGAGTGCCATGCATGGCTTGCATTTCGGCATTCAGGGCCTGCAGGTGCTGCTGCACGATGAAATCGGCAAACAGGCTGATTGTTGTTATAACTTCATTGAGATCGGCCTGGCCACAGAGGTCGCGCTTGATCAGGGTGCAGACGACCAGTTTGCGCAGACGGCGCATGGCTTTGTTAAGAGAAGCGCCCTCGTATATTTCTTTTTGTAAAAACTGCGCAAAATGGGCCGTGCTCAAGGATAATTCAGAAACTTGCTGTAACTGCTCATTTCGGCTGGTATCTGCTTCCATGCAATGAGTAAAAAAGCGGGAAGCCTGGAGAATTTCTAGGTTTGTGCTGGTGCTGGCAGTCATAATGGGGCTGTGATGGGCTGTAATGGGCCTTTAATTGCCCGGGCTGGTCAGTGTTGTGATTGATTTTAAGCGATAAGGGCCAGGCAGGGTGGTATTGGTTAGCGGGACTATGCAAGCCACAGTAAATAATTTTATACTCCTTGGGAGTATAAAATTGATCTCAAGTGACAGAGTGGGTTAAGCTTGGTTGTTGTGGGAATTATTTGATTGATAATGATGGATGGCTGTTTAACTGATGACAGCATGCTAAAAATTCCGGGCTTGTTTTGCTGATATTTCCCGGCATGTGAGGATTTGCGCAAGGGTAATGGAGCTTGCTGATTTGCAAGTGCATGGTTTTTGCGCAAGTCTTACTTACAAATAAATTGAACATTAGCAATGACACAAGCAGATCAAGAGAACATTGCTAACACCGCGGTCAAGGACGACAAGCCAGGTCATTTTTGGCGGCTCTGTCGTTTTACCTGGCGAACTTGCGATAAAAGCCTGCGCTTCACGCTCAGGCTGATATTGGCATTGTATTTTCTGTTTTGCATACTGGTGCTGGTATTGCGTTATGTCGTATTGCCCAATGTAGACAGGTACAAGCCTGATATAGAACAGGCGATTTCAAACTCTCTCGGACGGCAATTGCAGATTGCCAGTCTGCGTGCATCCTGGCAGGGCCTTAATCCACAACTGACGCTGGAAAATGTCGTGCTGCGTGACAAGCAGGGTGGCACCGCGCTGGTTTTGCCTGAAGTGTCGGCAACCATGTCCTGGTGGACGCTGGCAGTTGCCGATTTGCGTTTTGAACGTATCGTCATCAATCAGCCTTCTCTCGATATACAGAGGGACGCGGATGGCAAAATCTATGTGGGCGGTTTTCATATCGATCCTGCCGCTGAGAGCAAGGGGCAGGGCCTGGACTGGGTGCTGGCCCAGCATGAAGTATTGATACGCAAGGGGGCTGTGCGCTGGACAGATAAAATGCGCAATGCGGCAGAGCTGAAGTTGCCGGATGTGAATTTTCTCTTGCAAAACCAGTGGCGGCATCACAGGTTTGCTCTTAAGGCAACGCCTGATGTCAGTCTTTCTGCGCCTTTGGATATACGAGGCGATTTCCAGCACCCGGTTTTTGCCAAAAAGATTTCAGACTTTTCTTTATGGACCGGCGATTTGTATGCCGACCTGCGCCATACTGACCTGGCTGCGTTAAAGGCCTATATAGACTACCCGGCAGATGTCAAGAAAGCATATGGCTCGGTGCGTGCCTGGCTGCATCTGGACAAGGGCAGGCTGGCAGACCTGACTGCAGACCTCAGCCTGGCGGATGTGCTGGGCAAGTTCCGTGCTGACCTGCCTGAGCTGGACATGGCCCTGGTCAGTGGCCGCCTCGTCGCCAGCGAAACCCTGACTTCTACGCACAAGTTCCTGGCGGCCCTGATGGGTAAGGCTGGACATAGTGTTTCTCTCGTTAATTTTTCCATGCGTACCCGCGAGGGCCTGCAATTACCTGCCACCACCATCAAGGAAACATTTACCCCAGGTGGCAAGGGCCAGCCCGAAAAGGTGGAGTTGTACGCCAAGACCCTGGATTTACAGACACTGGCCAATTTTGCCGAGCATCTGCCTTTGCCAAACGACCAAAGGCAGATGATGCTGGACTTTGCACCCAAAGGGCAACTCCGTGACTTCACTGCCAAATGGCAGGGTACTTATCCTGATGTGTCGTCTTATAGTGTGAAAGGGCAGTTCATCGACTTGTCGATGACGGCACAGCCAGCGCAACTGGCCAGAGCCAAAACCGCTACATCCCCGGCAAAGGCAGCAGTGCCCGCCATACCAGGATTTGAAAATCTGTCGGGCAGCCTGGAGGCCAATGACAAGGGCGGCAGTTTCGTGCTGGATTCCAAAAACCTGTCCTTGCGCCTGCCCAGTTATTTTGTTGATCCTCTCATGCCGTTTTCAAGCCTGAACATGCATGCGCAATGGCAGTTTGTCGAGCAGGACAAGCTGATTTTCCAGATTCATAAAATGGAAGCGCAACAAGAAGGCATGCGTGCCATCTTGTCTGGCAAGCACATCATGTCCATGCGTCATGGTGCCGACGCCCAGCCGGGTGAGGTAGATTTGACCGGTAGTATTACGGGCTTCGACCTGAAGCAGCTTGACCGCTACATCCCTGCCGCCGCAGAAGAGCATTTGCGGCACTGGCTGCTGAATTCCATACTCGAAGGCAAGGCCAATGATGTCAGCGTGCGCATACGGGGTGATCTCGCCCATTTTCCATTCCATAATACGGACGGCAAGAAAAACCACAAGGGTGAATTCCTGATCAAGGGTAGCCTCGCTGGCGCCAAGCTCGATTTTTCTGCTGGTGAACTTAATGAAGAAGGCAAGCCCCTGTGGCCAGTCATTGATGACATCAAGGGTGGTTTTGTGTTTGATAAAGCCAGGATGGAGATTACTGGCGACACCGCCAAAACCCTGGGTGTCGATCTGAAAAAGGTCAAGGCGATTATTCCTGATTTGTCGCAGCATGGTGCCATCCTGAGTATTGACGGTGCGGTCAGTGGTAGTCTGCAAAATATGCTGGCGTATGTGGGGACGAGCCCGGTTAGTGGCTGGCTGGGACATTTTCTGAAGGAGGCCAAAACCTCGGCACCTGCTGCCTTGCAACTCAAATTGCAATTGCCCTTACAGCATTTGATAGAGTCAAAAGTCCTTGGTATTTTGCAGTTTGCTAATAACGACGTGGTATTACAGCCTGGCATTCCCCAGGTAACAGGCTTGAATGGCAAGCTGGAGTTCAATGAAACAGGAGTCAACCTCGGGACGCTGAGAGGCATGGCGCTTGGTGGCCCGGTACAGATTACTGGTGGCTCGCAAAGAGATAACAGCGTTAAAGTCAGGCTTGATGGTACCGTCACTGCCGATGGCATACGCAAGATCATCCCTGTCGGCATGGTCGATAAAATGGCGGACCGTGTCAGCGGCGCCAGCCGTTACACGGCCAGCATCCATGTCAAAAAAAGGCAGCCGGAAATCATCGTCGATTCAACGATGGCGGGCATGTCACTGAATTTTCCTGCACCCTTGAAAAAGGCCAGCGCAGAGCTCATGCCTTTGCATTTTGAGCTGTTGCCACAGGCAGGCCAGGATGCACAAACCTTGCGTGATGAAATCCGCGTCAGTCTTGGCAACTCCATCAACACCAGATATTCGCGGCAAAAACAGGGCAATGGACCTTGGCAGGTAGTACGTGGCGGCATAGGCGTCAATGCGCCCGCACCAGAACCGGATAGCGGTTTGAATGCCAATATAGAATTCAAGTCCCTGAACATAGACGAGTGGCGACGCCTGATGTCGCCAGTGTCTGCGAGCCAGAAAGCCAATGCCGCCGGTGCAGAAAGGGATAGTGCTGAAGTTGATTTGTCGCCTTACCTGGAACCGAGCACGGTTGCTGTCAGGACGCCGCAATTGAATATCATGGGTAAGCAGCTCGAAAATGTCATCGCTGGTGTTTCCCGTCAAAATAAAACCTGGCAAGCCAATATACATTCAAATCAGGTTGCTGGTTACCTGACCTGGAATGAAGGAACAGGTGGACAAGCGCTGAGCAGTATCACGGCACGCCTGAGTAATCTCATCATTCCTCAGTCTGCCGCTGCCGATGTTAGTGAGTTGCTGGAAGGGAAAAATACCACCACACAAATTCCAGGTCTGGACATCGTCGCTGAAAACTTTGAGTTGTTCAATAAAAAGCTCGGGCATCTGGAACTGCAGGCAGTTAATCAACTCGTCAGCCAGGGGAATGGGCGTGAGTGGCAGATCAATAGGCTGCTGTTGAGAAATCCTGATGCAGACTTTTATGCCACCGGTAAATGGGCCAGTCAGGGCGGCGATGGGCGTACCCAGCTCAATTATGTGCTGGATATTGCAAATTCAGGCAAGCTGTTGGAGCGACTGGGTTTTGCCGATGTCTTGCGTGGTGGTAAAGGTAAACTTGAAGGCGATGTGCAATGGAATGGCCTGCCTTTTGCAATGGACATACCCAGCATGAGCGGGCAGGTCAAGATGGTACTTGCCAGTGGGCAATTCTTGAAGGTAGATCCAGGGGCCGCGAAACTGCTGGGCGTGTTGAGTCTGCAATCGTTGCCGCGCCGTTTGACACTGGATTTCCGTGATGTCTTTTCTGATGGTTTTGCCTTTGATTCCATCGCAGGTATTGCGCATATACAGCAAGGTGTGGCAAAAACCGATAACCTGAAAATGCTGGGTGTCAATGCGACTGTGTTGCTGGAAGGAAATGCTGATCTGATCAGGGAAGCCCAGGATTTGCATGTGACCGTCATTCCTGTGGTGAATGTGGGTACGGCGTCGGTTGTGTATGGTCTTGCCGTAAATCCGGTCATCGGCCTTGGCACCTTTCTTGCTCAATTATTTTTAAAAGAACCTTTGAGCAGGGCATTTACGTTTGAATACAAGGTCAGTGGTTCATGGAAAGAACCCACTGTAACTAAAATTGAAGGCCGTGACAGCCCGTCGGCGATCAAGGCGGCAAGCAAGCCTTGAGTAAACTCAGTATGGAGCCATGTGCTCATATGACGGTAGCGTCATTTTTAAAAGAGGGTGATATGAAGATTGCAGCGATCCAAATGATATCCACGCCCGTGCTGGCGGAGAACATGGCAACTGCCAGACGTCTGTTGCAGGAAGCGGCAGCCTCAGGCGCAAAATTATTATTGCTGCCTGAATACTGGCCACTGATGGGCTTGCAGGAAACCGATAAGGTAGATATCGCCGAGCCTGCAGGTGAGGGGCCCATGCAGGACATGATGGCTGAAATGGCCAGTAAGCTGGGTGTCTGGCTCATTGGTGGCACCATCCCTCTGCAGGCGGCCCAGCCTGGCAAGGTCTTGAATACGACCCTGGTCTATGATCCTCAAGGCCAGCAGATTGCGCGCTACGACAAAATTCATTTATTTGGATTCAGCAAGGGTGAAGAGTCGTATGAAGAGGCGCGCACTATCGTCGCCGGCAATCAGGTCAGCAGTTTTGATGCCGGTTTTGGCAAGGTGGGGCTGTCTATCTGCTATGACTTGCGTTTCCCTGAATTATTCCGTGCGCTGGGGACCAGTTCCCTGATCGTTGTGCCTGCTGCATTTACCTATACGACCGGCCAGGCACACTGGGAAATACTTTTACGTGCCCGCGCCATAGAAAACCAGTGTTATGTGCTGGCTTGCGGCCAGGGCGGCAAGCATGTGAACGGCCGCCGTACCTGGGGGCACAGCATGCTGATCGACCCTTGGGGTAAGGTCTTGGACGTATTGGAAGAGGGCGAGGGCATCGTCAGTGGCGACGTTGATGAAAGCCTGATTGCCAGCATACGCGAAAGTTTGCCAGCATTGCGCCATCGCAAGTTATGAAGCTAGTGCGGGGATAAGGTGGCAATCAGCGGAGTGAGCAGACCAGAGAAACCCGCAGATGCTCTACAATGTCAGTGTGTGCGCCAGCGGTTTACAAGTATGTTGCAAATATTTTGCAAGTAATGTGCGCTAATTTAATTGCAGTGTAAATAATTTATTCTATGACCCCATTTGATCCCGCCATGAGCCATCTCGCTATCGCACGCGATATTTTGCTGACCCCATTTGGCCTTGATGAAGCCAAACTCAGCAAGGTGCTGGGCAGCATGTTCACTCATAAAGTGGACTATGCCGATTTGTATTTCCAGTTTACACGCAATGAAGGCTGGAGCCTGGAAGAAGGCATAGTCAAGACTGGTAGTTTCTCTATAGACCAGGGGGTAGGTGTACGTGCCGTCTCTGGCGATAAAACTGCATTTTCTTACTCTGATGAAATATCTGAGCAAGCCTTGTCCGATGCTGCCAAGGCAACCCGTACTATTGCCCGTCAGGGTACTGGCAAGATTCAGGTGGCATCCAGTCTTAAAGGTCTGGATAATCGCTCCCTGTATTTGCGGGATGACCCCCTGCATTCCATGGACGCCAATCAAAAAGTCCAGTTGCTGGAAAAAATCGAGAAAATCGCCAGAGCCAAGGACCCGCGCATAGTGCAAGTAATGGCCAGCATGGCCGGTGAATATGATGTGGTGCTGGTGGCACGTAGCGATGGTGTGATTGCTGGCGACATCCGCCCTCTTGTGCGTGTTTCACTGACGGTCATTGCCGAACAAAATGGCCG
This sequence comes from Undibacterium sp. KW1, assembly GCF_009937955.1. Taxonomy (NCBI): domain Bacteria; kingdom Pseudomonadati; phylum Pseudomonadota; class Betaproteobacteria; order Burkholderiales; family Oxalobacteraceae; genus Undibacterium; species Undibacterium sp. KW1. The sequence continues at coordinate 1,799,411 of NZ_AP018439.1, forward strand.
CCGTGAAGTGGGCACCAGCGGTGGTGGTGGCCGCTATGATTATTCGTATTTCACTGATGCATTGCTGGAGCAATATGCAGACGAAGCCGTCAAGTCAGCACTGGTCAACCTTGAAGCGCGTCCGGCCCCGGCTGGCCCGATGACCGTGGTACTTGGCCCCGGCTGGCCTGGCGTACTGTTGCATGAAGCGATAGGTCATGGTCTGGAGGGTGACTTCAACCGCAAGGGTTCCAGCACTTTCTCTGGCCGCATAGGTGAGCGTGTCGCAGCCAAAGGCGTGACGGTGGTGGATGATGGCACCATGCTGAACCGCCGTGGTTCCTTGAATATGGACGATGAGGGCAATCCTACTCAGTGCACAACACTGATAGAGGACGGCATCCTCAAAGGCTATATGCAAGACACCATGAATGCGCGCCTCATGAAAATGCCGGTGACTGGTAATGCCCGCCGTGAATCCTTTGCTCATTTGCCTATGCCGCGTATGACCAACACTTATATGCTGGCTGGTGACAAAGATCCCGAAGAAATCCTCGCATCTGTTAAAAATGGTCTCTACGCTGTCAACTTTGGCGGTGGTCAGGTCGATATAACGAACGGTAAGTTCGTATTTTCAGCCAGTGAGGCATATATGATAGAAAACGGCAAGCTCAGCTATCCGGTCAAGGGCGCTACCCTGATAGGCAATGGTCCGGAAGTATTAAATCACGTCAGTATGATAGGCAATGACCTGCGTCTTGATTCCGGCGTCGGTGTCTGTGGCAAGGAAGGACAGAGTCTGCCGGTAGGCGTGGGTCAGCCCAGCCTGCGCATAGAGGGCCTGACAGTTGGGGGAACTGCCTGATGGCCTGTGGCTATCCATGTATTGTCACGCCGGGCTTGCTCACATGTTAGTCATTGCCATCGTCTCTGCGAAAGGTGGGGTCGGCAAGACCACGATTACCGCCAATCTGGGTGTCGGTCTGGCGCAGCGCGGTTTTCCTGTGACTGTTGTCGATCTTGATCCGCAAAACGCCATGCAATGGCATCTTGGCGGCCTTGAGGCAGGCGAGACCAATGGTGTCAGCCTGTTGACGGCGGCACGCGCCAAGTTGATGGATGCTTGCTACACGAGTCAATTCGGATTGAATTTTGTCCCCTTTGGCAATGGCGGCGAAAAGCAGCGCATGCGTTTTGAAGATGTGCTCGAGCAGCAAGAGCCCTGGCTGCGCAAGAAGTTGCAGGCTGCAAAACTGCCTGCCAATGCCATCGTCTTGCTGGACACCCCGCCTGGGCCTTCGGTCTACCTGAAGCAGGCTATCCACGCTGCGGACTTTTTATTGGTTGTTGTACTCGCCGATGCTGCTTCGTATTCAACCCTGCCCGAGATGGAAGAACTGATTTCGACCTATGGGCACAGAAGCCAGGCAGATGTTGGTTCCGCCTATATAGTTAACCAGGGTTCGCAGCGGCAACTGGCGAAAGATGTGGTGGCCCTGATTGCTGATCGGCTGGGCGAACGTATGGTGCCCTTCATCGTCCAGGAAAGTCCGCAAGTCGAGGAAGCGCTCGCCTATGAGCGTCCGGTACTCGAATATAAGCCGGATAATCCTGCGTCTTTAAGCATACAAAAAATCATAGACTGGTTGCTGGCCGGTTTACTGGGTGGGCGCTGACATTTCAATCGCGCGACCATGCTGAAATTTTACCGCGTCTGCTACTACCATTTAACCGTTTTTTGCAAGCACGCTTGCCTGCATTGGTAATGTGTGACGCATAGTGCAAATGCCGATAAATTGTGCTGTTTTGGCTCAGTAATTGTGAAAATGGTTTGCAAAATAATTAAATATTTACAAATGCTTGATCTTATTATTAATTGTTGACATTTCACCATTCATATAGGCTGGACTAGCAATAAAGGCGAGTGGTAAAGTCGCAACGAATCAACACTCTCTATGATTTGCGTGTCACGATAGTAGCCATAGAGAAAAAGTTAACGCAAAGGTGTCATGAGCATGTCCACAAATTCTATTCGTTATTACGAAGAGCAGCAGTGCTCAGTTCAATGGAGATCTTTCCTTGGAGCATTTTCTGCCGAGTTCGCTTCCAAAGGCGAGCCTGGCGACCTGCGCGCTTTCATGCATCAGTTGGGCCGCACCATGGCTGCCGGTTTTCACGTGAATGACGGCAGTAGCCTGCAAGCACTGGAAGCATGCATGAACAAGGTCTGGTCAGAAATGAACTGGGGCTGGGTGGAGCTGGTGGAAGAAGCCGATGCACTGGTCGTTGCCCATCATGCATCTCCGCTGAAAGTAGCATTCGGCGAGCATGCACTGGAATGGTCGCCAGCTTTGCTCGAAGGCGTATATGCGCAGTGGTTTGATGGCCTGGGTATGGACAAATCCTTGCGCCTGACGCAGCGGGCAGGCGTATTCGAAGATGGACAATTATTTGTATTTGATTTGAAGAAGCAGTCAGAAGAGCCGTCTTATTTCACACGTCGTTAATTGGATTGTGACGCTGCAAGTAACCGGAGCTGGTGGACATTATGGATGATGACGTAAAAAATCTTTTTCAGAAATTTGGGCAATCAACTGATGCGTATCGCGAAATCAATCGTGATGCTGACAGTGAACAGGCAAAGCAGCGCTGGCCCTTGTTGCGTGACGTGCATCTGCATGCGGGACCGGCTCCTGCCACGGCACCCGCTCGTGCTCAGCACAGGGAAGAAGAGGTGGCCGAGCCAGTCCATTTGAATGACAGTCCTTTCCGTCCCGCTGCCGTGAAAACTGCGGTGAGCAGAGCAACTGCGGTGAAAGCCAGCGCCGCACAAGCCGCACCTGAGGGGCATGCAAGTATCAGGCACAGCTCTCAATTGCCTTTGAAGCAAATGCTGATGCAAAAAGCTGCAGTCGAAGAGCAAGAGCTTGAGCTCGAAGTAGCGCCACCATTTTTGTCAAGAGTTTTACCTGCGGCACCAAAGCAAAATACTGCTGGTAAAAAAGAGTCTGTTACCAGTGGCTTGTTTTCCGGCAGGAGCCAGGTCTCACCTGAGCGTGAAGTGGGAGCGCCTGCGCATGCTGTGCCCGGTATTGCTGCAAGCACTGGCATACGCAAGCCTGTGAACGTCAGCCCTGCGCAAGTACCTCCTGCTACTGTCATACACAACATACCTGCAGCACATGTCATGCCTGTCAAACAAGCGCATGTGCATGTTGAAGAACAGCGCGGTCAAAGCGTGAAAACCAAACCGGCCGGCAAAGACCAGCCGGTCAGCGCAGTATTTGGTCGCCTGGCTGGCAAACAGGAAGAAGCCAGGCCAGCCGATGCGGGTACCAATTCATTCTTTAAAAAAATATTTAAACCATGAGGGTAGTTGCCGTCATTTCTCCCAAGGGTGGGGTAGGTAAAACTACCGTTACCGCAAATCTGGCGGCATCCCTGGCCCGTCTCGGTCCACGCATCACCATATTGGACCTGGATCCGCAAAACGCACTCAGATTGCATTTTGGTATGGCACATGATGATGCCAGTGGTATTGCACAACAGGAGACCATGGAGAATAGCTGGACAGATGTTTTGTTTGAAAGCGCCTATGGTGTCGATTTCCTGCCTTATGGCAGCGTAGATGAAGATCAGCGTGCAGTTTTCGAACAGGAAATCAAGGCCGATCCAAAATGGCTCGCAAAGAAACTGGCTTCCCTGAATTTGTCTGAAAATAGCGTGGTCCTGATAGACACGCCACCTGGTCCCAGTATTTATCTGCAACAGGTCTTGCATGCAGCAAATTATGCGCTGGTGGTGTTAAAGCCAGATGCCGCTTCTTATTCAACGATACCATCGATAGAATCCCTGATCGATTATTACTGTGCTGACCGCAAGGAGTTTCTCGGTTATTGCTATCTGCTGAACCAGATGGACGCCGCCAAGCAATTGAGCCGCGATGTCTTTGGCATGTTGCGCAGCAGCCTGGGCAAGCGCTTCATACCTGTCACCATCCATAAGGATGAGGCAGTCAGTGAAGCACTGGCTTGCCAGACACCGGTCTCCTATTATTCCCAGCATTGTTCTGCTACGCATGACATGCAAGAGTTGACAGCCTGGCTGCAAACGAATTTCAGATTGGTTGATTAAATGCGTTCGATACTTAACTCCCGATATCTCTATGGTCGCCTCAACGACCTAGGGCGTGCCATGGTCAACTGGCCAGGCTGGGAGCGCAAGACACCGCGTTTTCTGGCCTTGATGGTCGCGGTGTTCTTGTACTGGACCAGTATCAGCATCCCTCTGGATTTGCCGCTGCAAACACTGTTTTCGATTATCATTTTCAGTACTGCACTGTACCTGCGCCGGTATACTGGTACGCTGATTTCACTGGTGATGGTGATGTTTTCCATCAGTGCTACCAGCCGCTATATCTATTGGCGCATCACTTACACCATAGGCACAGATAATCTGATTGACCTGTTCTTTGCGCTGGTGCTGATCATGGCTGAGGTGTATGCCTGGCTGGTGCTGCTGCTGGGGTATTTGCAAACCGCCTGGCCCTTAAAGCGCAAGCCTGTGATGATGCCGCCAGATACCTCGACCTGGCCCACCATTGATCTGTTCATCCCCAGCTATAACGAAGACCTGGCCGTAGTTAAGCCTACCGTGCTGGCGGCCATGGGTATAGACTGGCCCAAGGATAAACTCAATATCATTATCCTCGATGACGGGCGTCGCCCTGCCTTTGCCGAATTTGCGGCCTCAGTCGGTGTACAGTGTTTTACCCGTGCGGATAATAATCATGCGAAGGCCGGTAATATCAATGCTGCCCTGAAGCGTACTACCGGCGATTTCGTCGCGATCTTCGATTGCGATCACATGCCGACACGCTCGTTTTTGCAATATACGATGGGCTGGTTCCTGGTTGATCCCAAGCTGGCGATGGTACAGACCCCCACCATTTTCTGTCTCCAGATCCGTTTGAGCGCAATTTGCAAACCTTCCGCAATGTGCCAAATGAAGGTGAGCTGTTCTATGGTCTGATACAGGACGGTAATGATCTGTGGAATGCAACTTTCTTTTGTGGGTCTTGTGCCATTCTGCGTCGCACCTACCTCGAAGAAGTTGGCGGCATTGCAGTTGAGACCGTGACAGAAGATGCACACACTGCATTGAAAATGCAGCGCCTTGGCTACAATACGGCCTACCTGGCATTGCCGCAGGCAGCCGGTCTGGCAACTGAGAGCCTGTCAGCCCACGTTGGTCAGCGTATACGCTGGGCGCGCGGCATGGCGCAGATTTTCCGTACTGATAATCCCCTGCTGGGCAAGGGGCTTAGTTTTGGCCAGCGTCTATGTTATAGCAACGCCATGCTGCATTTCTTTTATGGTTTGCCGCGCATGGTGTTCTTGTTGGCACCTCTGTCTTACCTGTTTTTTGAAGTGCATATCATCAAGGCTTCAGCCCTGTCGATTGCGGCGTATTCCTTGCCCCATCTCTTGCATGCCAACCTGACCAACTCCCGCATACAGGGCGCGCACCGGCATTCCTTCTGGGCCGAGGTGTATGAGGCAACGCTGGCATGGTATATCTTCCGCCCCACACTGGTAGCGCTGATCAACCCCAAACTCGGTAAGTTCAACGTGACTGCCAAAGGTGGCCTGGTCGAGCAGGAGCATTTTGACTGGACCATTTCCAAGCCTTACCTGATCATGCTGGGCATGAACATATTAGGTTTTTTTGTCGGTTTTGGCCGGGCATTGTGGTGGAATACTTATGAGATGGACACAGTCATCCTGAATATGCTGTGGACGATTTATAACCTGGTCATCCTTGGTGCTACCCTTGCCGTGGCAACAGAATCCAAACAGGTAAGGCGCACACACAGGGTCAGGGCAGTATTGAATGCGACCCTGCGTTTGAACAACGGTCACTCTATAGTTTGCCGTACTGAGGATTTTTCCATGGGAGGCATGTCTTTCCGGGTACCGGAAGGTTTTCAGATGCACAAGGATGAAGACTTGATGATTTCCCTGTATGGCACCAACGGCGAATCCGTATTCCCGGCCAGAACAGTGTTCTTCAAGGATAATTTGCTCAGTGTGCAATTCATGCCACTGGATCTACAGCAGGAAATGGATTTGATCAATTGCACCATAGGCCGTGCCGACGTCTGGCTCAGTTGGTCAAATGACAGGGATATCGACCATCCGCTGAATGGTTTGAAAGAAATCGCCTATCACAGCATGCGCGGATTCAGCCGGTTTGGCACCAGTATCAAGCAATACGTCATGGAAAGAACGGGACATATGAATAAAATAAATGAGGCTTCCATCGTGAAAACCATCACAACAAGTATACGGGCAAAATTGTCGCGCAAAGGCAGTACTACGGCTCTGGCCATACTTTGTGGCGTAACTGCGATAGCACACCATGACGATGTATTGGCCAAGTCCAAACATGCAAGTGCCAGTGCTTCTGCCACAGCTAGCGCTCAGCCTGCCGTCGTTGAAAAAATCGCCCTGGAAGATTTGCAGCCAACCTCGGTAATAGGTGGCCAGAAGACCTATAACATCAGCCTCAAGGATATGATAGGCATCAGCTCCAGTGTTGAATTGCGTGGCACCGAGGGCGAGCGTTCCTTTCCCTTCACCGTGCGTAGCGATGAGGTGATTACAGCAGCCAAGGTCAAGTATGGCATAGCCTATTCACCTGCTTTGCTGCCTGACCTGTCCCACATACAGGTGCTGGTCAACAATGAGCTGGTCAGTGTTGTACCTCTGCCTAAAGAAACTTCTAAAGGCATCGTGCGTGAAGATGTGATTGATCCACGTTTTTTTGCTGACTTCAATCAACTCAGTTTTAAACTCATAGGCCATTACACCCGGGATTGTGAAGACCCTTATCACTCCAGCCTGTGGGCCAAGCTCAGCCACACCACTAATCTGGAATTGACAGTTTCCCCACTGACCCTGGCAAATGACCTGGGCATGTTGCCAGCACCTTTCTTTGACAGGCGTGACAACAAATTGCTGGAGCTGCCTTTCATCCTGCCAGCGACACCTTCACTGGAAGTCTTGCGCAATGCGGGTGTCGTTGCTTCCTGGTTTGGACATCTGTCTTCTTATCGTGGCGCACGCTTTCCTATCGAAGCCAATACCTTGCCACGTGGTAACGCCGTGTTGTTTGCCACCGCCAATGAAGCACCGGCAGGCGTGACTTTGCCAGCGATTGCTGGCCCGACCCTGGCTATCATGGCTAATCCAGCCAACCCCAAAGCCAAGTTGTTGCTGGTGCTGGGACGTGATGTCAATGAACTCAAGATTGCCGTACAAGCCCTGACCATGGGTCAGATGGCCATGTCTGGCGAATCTGCCGTGATCAAGAACCTTAAAGAAATCGATCCACGCAAAGCCTACGATGCGCCAAAATGGCTGCCTACCGATAGACCAGTCAAGTTTGGTGAACTGGCTGGGCCATCGGCACTGAAAGTCAATGGTCTGACACCAGACCTGATACGCGTGAACCTGCGCGTTGCGCCTGATTTGTTCACCTGGCAAAAAGAAGGCGTGCCTATCGATTTGCGTTACCGTTTCACGCCACGTCCTACCGTTGATAAATCGACTTTGAATATTGGTATCAATGATGAGTTTGTACGCTCCTTGCCTTTGTCTGGTACACAGGTAGAAAAAGGCAAGATCAAGGAATCGGTCATGCTGTTCTTCAAGGATGGCCAGCGTTATGCCCAGGATGAAATCCAGGTACCGACTTTCCGCATAGGTGCAGAGAACCAGTTGCAATTCCACTTCTTTTACGATTACCCAAAACAAGGGGCATGTAAAGATGTGTATCTGGACAATGTGCGCTCTGCCATAGATCCAGATTCAACGATCGACTTTTCGAACATGCCACACTATGCCGCCATGCCTAATCTGGCATATATGGCAAATGCCGGCTTCCCATTCACACGCATGGCAGACCTGGCGCAAACCGCCATCGTCATGCCAGACCGCCCAAATGCACAAGAGATGGAATTGTTCCTCAATGTCATGGGCCGCATGGGCGAGTCTACAGGTTACCCGGTATTGAACAGCACCCTGATCCGTAGCGCCGACGTTGAAAAACATAGTGATAAAGACTTCCTGCTGTTAGGTGCAAGTGGCAATCTGCCTTTGCTCAAGCAATGGTCAAAATACATGCCCATGAGCATGGATGAAAACGGTAACCGCCTGCAATTGCCTACAGGTTTCCTGCGTCTCGTGACCCGATGGGCTGGCCGCGATCTTGACGCCATGGAACGCCATGCCGGTGAAATGCTGGCCAAGACTGGCAATGCCTTTGGTGCCATGATGCAGTTTGAATCACCCTTGTCCAGTGGCCATAGCGTGATTGTCATGACCTCTGGTGACTCGACCAGCCTGGCTGACCTGACCGCGGGTTTGAACAAGGCTGATCTGCGTAGCAAATTCCAGGGAGATCTGGTGCTCATCAAGGGCGAGCGTATCGCCAATGCACAGATAGGTGAAACCTATTATTCAGGCAGCCTGCCTTGGTGGACCTGGTTGAAGTGGCATTTATCTACTCAGCCTTTCATCATGATTATTTTCCTGATGCTGGCCTCGCTGATTGCTGCGACCATGCTTTTCCGTTTCTTGCGCAAGAAAGCGGCATCCCGTCTGGCGCTGGAAGATAAAAAGAAATAATTGAAATGAATTGAGTTGTTTGGGCGGTATGCTATCTGAAGCGTAAAATAAGTAGATAGCACTGCCCATTTCCTTGATTTAAAACCTGACACAGTGCTGATTTTCTGAGGTGACGATAAATAAGCTGACTCACAGAAAAAAGCGATCATTAGGGGAAGTAAATGGTCTTCAAGAAGAAAGCGATAGTCTTTGCGCTTTTGACGGTTTTTTTTGAGAGCGAAACTGCGTTCGCGCAGTCAGCCTTGACACAGCAATTGAAGGAGCAGGCGCAGTTCTGGCAGCAACGTGGCCGTGACGATAATGCGGCAGATATCTGGCGCAAGTTGTTGAAGGTTGATGCCAATAATATCGATGCGCTGATGGCCTTGTCCATACTTGAAGCCAAGGCAGGCAATCCCGAGCAGGCCAAAACCTATTTTTCGCGTTTGCGTGGTACGCAGGCTAGTTCTGCACAAATACGTAATGTTGAACAGGCTTTGCGCCGGGGTAGCAATGGTGGCGTAGGCCAGCTGGAAAACGCCCGCTTGCTTGCCAAACAGGGTGATACTGAAGCCGCAGTCGATGCCTACAAGCAAATAGGTGATCCTTCCAAGCTCAAAGGCGATGCTGCCTTCGAATACTTCCAGGTTCTCGCCGGTACCAAGAATGGTCATGCCGAAGCCCGCAAGGGATTGGAAAAACTCAGCAAAGAAAATCCAGGCAACAGCAAATACGCGCTCGCCTATGCCCAGGTGCTGACTTACCGCGAGCCCAGCAGGGTAGAGGGCATGGCCCTGCTCGAAGGCCTCAGTAGCAGGCCCGATGTCGGCAAGCAAGCGACAGAATCCTGGCGTCAGTCCCTGAGCTGGATGGGCATGAAACCGGAAAATGCCAAATACTTCAACCATTACCTCGAAAAACATCCGGATGACCAGCTCATCAGGGACAGGATGGCGGGTTTGACCAGACCTGCGGCAGTTACTCCGCCAGCAGTGCAAACTGCACAAACCGTACAGACTGTAAAGCCGGCAGAGATCAAGCTCGCAGACAAGTCAGTGAAAACTGAAAAGGTCGATAAGTCTGAGAAGATAGATAAGACTGAAAAGGTCGATAAGCATGAGAAGGCTGATAAGGCTGATAAAGTTGATAAAGTTGATAAGGCAGCACCAAAACCCAAGCCAGTCGCAGAAAACCCTATAGAGAAGAGCCGCATCGCTGGTTTCAAGGCGCTGGAAGACAATGAGATAGAGGCTGCAGAAGCCGAATTCCAGGGGCTGATCAAAAACTATCCCAAAAACCCGATGGGTTATGGCGGCATGGGCCTGGTCAAGATGCGCCAGGAAGAGTTCATTGAGGCGCGTACTTTCTTGCATAAGGCAGTCGATTATTCACCCGCACAATCCAAGGACCAATGGAAGCAAGCTTCTGACGATGCCAGCTATTGGGCAACCGTGGCCGAGGCGAGGAATGCCTTTGAAGATGGTGACAGCACCAAAGGTATTGATTTCCTGCGCAAGGCGATTGCCCTGAATGGCAAGGAGCCAGCCGGTATCCTGCAGCTCGCTGACGCCTTGCAGGCAGAAAATGATTTAAAAGGCGCAGAAGAAAATTACCGCCGCGTCCTTGATGCAGACAAAACCAATATCCGCGCACTTGATGGTGTGATTGGTGTACTGGTTCTGCAAAAACGTATTGCTGATCTGGAAGCCCTGAGCAGCATCATGCTGCCACGCCATCTGGCCATCATTGCCAACCTGAAGTCTGAAGATTTGTGGAACAAGGCCAAGGCTGCTGAGGCTGCAGGTGACATCAACACAGCACAAAAAATGCTGGAAGATGCCATCATGATCAAGCCGGATAATGCCTGGCTGCGCATGGCACTCGCCAGGATTTATCTGAAGCGCGACATGCCAGGACAAGCACGTGCCCTGATCGAAGCCATGACCAACGTCGAAGCACCAGACCCTGAAGCGCTGTATGTCAGCGCCTTGCTCAGCGAGATGCAGCAACTCTGGTGGGAAGCCCTGAATACGCTGGAAAGAGTACCTGCAGCTTCACGCAAGAAAGAAATGGTGGATCTGCAAAAACGTCTGTGGATCAGGGTACAGATAGACCGTATCACCTTGCTGGCCAGGCGCGGCAACACCAGTCAGGCGAGTGAGATATTGACACAGGTAGAGCAGGTCGCTGGCAACGATATGGAATTCACCGGCACCATGGCGAACCTGTATATACAGTTGGGCAACAAGGAACGTGGTTACGCCATGTTGCGCGAGGCTGTGCAAAATACGCCCAAACCGGCAGCAGGTTTACTGTTGCAATATGCGGGTACCCTGATGCAGGCAAACCAGGAAGGGGAGCTCGAAGCCGTCATGCGCCGGGTAGCCGCCATGCCAAATCTGCAAGAGGCAGAAATTACCGCCTTCACCCAACTGCAAAGAGTATTGGCGATGCGCTATGCCGAGCGTGCGCGTGAAGCGGGCGATTATGCAACGGCCTATGCCTACATACAGCCCATGCTGATCGCCACCCCTGATGACGAGATGTTGCTGCTGACGCTGGCCCGTATTTATACGGCGTCAGGCGATAGCGCATCAGCGCGGGAATTGTATGTCAAGGTTTTGCAAAGCGATCCAGAAAACCCTGAAGTCTTGCAGGGCCTGGTCTATGCCGCGATGGAAGCACGTGATCTCGACAATGCAGAAAAATACCTGAGTGTGTTGCTGCGCCAGGAACCTGATAATCCGCGTTACCTGGCACTGGCAGGCAATGTCGCCAGGGCGCAGGGAAATAATAGCCGCGCCCTTAGCTATTTCAAAAAAGCGCTGGCACTCGAACAGGCACAAAAAACCGTGGTCGGCTCAGGCCCTAATGGTTTGCGTCTGGTGGATACAGCACCAGCCAGTGCGGTCAATGATTTCAAAGTCAATCCTTTTGCTGACCGTAAATCTGGTGCGCCTGCCAGCGCTCAACAACCGCAGTTAAAAACAGTAGCACCGACTTCGGCACCTGCACCGGGGCCACTCCTGAAAGAAGCACCAGCCAGTAACTTTACCGGCGGTATATTTGCGCCAGTCGGCAAGCCATTGACTAACTCGCCTGCTCCGGCCAATGTCCCATTGAATAATGTAGCGCCTGGCAGCACGCAACCAAAAACTATTCCAAGTTTGCCGAGCTTGCCACCAGCTCCCAAAGCTCAGCCTGCTCCGGCCAGTGTACCTGCGGGATCGGCACCGCCACCAGTCAATACCTTGCAGCCCAAGATGCCAACGGCAGTCGGTGCCCCACCAGAGCCCAATCGTGGCAGGGCAGATACCTATAGCAATGGCGCGACCATGCAAAGCCCTTATCCTGAAGGGAAAACCATGCTGGCGCAGTACACGCCAGCTACCCCGTATGTGCCGCCCAAAACCAGCTACACGGCAACAGTGCCGGTGCCGCAGCAATATGCTGTTAGTAATAGCAACAGTAGCAAAGCGCGGCCAGCGAAGGCAGCCAATGTGAGTGCAGAAGAAGCGGCGTTGCTGAAAGAGATAGATTCGATCAACGAACTCAAACGCACAGAAGTATCGGTCGAAGTCGCGGCCAGAGCACGCAGTGGAGAAAAAGGCCTGTCAGCGTTGACCGATGTAGAAATCCCGATAGAAGCCCGTATCAACACCCTCGGTCTCGGTCAGTTCGGTCTCAAGATCATTCCCGTGGTGGCCGATGCAGGAACTTTGTATCTGAACGACCCTGCTGTTTCAGGCCAGTTTGGCCGCAATGCCATCGTGGTAGAACGCGCCAGATACGCCAAAGTCCCGTTCACCACCATCGCCCGTCAGCAAGGCCTCTCCAATGTCGCCACACTCGATGAAGAAGCCAAAGGCGTCGCCCTCAACCTCAGCTACGAAATAGCCGGTGTCAGAGCAGACATAGGCTCCAGCCCCATAGGCTTCCCCGTACAAAATGTAGTCGGTGGCCTGCGCTGGAGTGGCAGTGATGATGGCGCCAGCCTAGGCATAGAAATCGCCAGACGCTCCGTGACAGACAGCTACCTCTCCTATGCCGGAGCCAAAGACAGCCTCTACGGACTCACCTGGGGTGGCATCACCCGCACAGGGGTCAAGATCGACACCTCCTATGACGGCGAAGATGGCGGTGTCTATGCCAGCCTGGGCTACTACGGCCTCACAGGTAAAAATGTTGCCAAGAACACCGAAGCAGAAGTTGGTGTCGGCGCCTACTGGCGCGCCTACAAAACCAATGACTTCAGCTTCACCACTGGTTTAGGGCTCACCTCGTTCTTCTACCAGAAAAACCTGCGCTACTTCACCTACGGACATGGCGGCTACTTCAGCCCCAAATCCTATGTCGCGCTCGGTATTCCGCTAGAGATAGCAGGACGCAAAGGCAAGTTCTCCTACCAGCTCGCCACCTCACTCGGTGTCCAGCATTTCCGCGAACTGTCGGCTTTGTATTACCCAAACTCAGCAACAGACCAGGCAGAGCTGGAGCAATTTGCAGCAGCCAACCCCACCATCAACATCCAGACCATTTACCCTGGTCAGACCAGGACAGCGTTCGCGTTTAAAGTGGGTGGAGCAGCAGAATACCAGCTGACGCCGCATTTATTCCTTGGTGGCAAGATCAGTGCAGATAACTCGGGAGATTTCAACGACACCTCGGCAGCCCTGTACCTGCGCTACAGCTTTGAGCCGCGCAAGGCCCCGGTGACGTTCCCGCCTGTCGCTCCCAAGGCGTATTACCAGGGTAACTGAGTCAGGCTAATCAGACTTAAATTGCGCAATGCGATGAAACCGTTCAAATCTTTCTGGTTTGAGCGGTTTTTTTATTGGATTTACAATAGATTTACAATTCCTGCCACACATGGACTTCCTATTTATGCTGGCTTACTTCAAAATGCAGGTGAAGTGAGTGTTTGTAAAGTGTTTATACATAAGCATTGGCAGACGATGCTCTCACTGGCGAAGAAGTTAAAGGGGACATGAATGACATTTAAGAAGAAAGCGCTGGTATTGGCGCTTTTGACGGCATATCTGGAAAGCGGGACAGCTCTCGCGAATACCCCTTTGACGCAACAATTGAAAGAGCAGGCGCAATTCTGGGCACAGCGTGGCAAGGATGAAAATGCTGCCGATGCCTGGCGCAAGGTCTTGAAACTGGAACCATCCAATGTCGATGCCTTGCTGGCCCTGGTCTTATTTGAAGCCAAGGCGGGCAATACTGCACAGGCAAAATCCTATTATTCCAAACTGCGGGGTTCGCAAGCCACGATAGCGCAATTACGTACGGCTGAAAATGCCGTCTTGCAGGGCGGTAGTGGTAGCGGCGGTCAACTCGAAGAAGCACGCAAGCTTGCTAAGCAGGGCGATGCCGACAGTGCGGTCGAAGCCTACAAGCAAATGGGCGACCCTTCAAAGCTCAAGGGCGATGCCGCTTTCGAATATTTTCAGGTATTGGCCGGTACCAAGGCGGGTTATCCTGATGCCAAGCGTGGCCTGGAAAAACTGCAAAAAGAAAATCCAGGCAATACCCGCTATGCACTGGCCTATGCCCAGGTGCTGACTTATCGCGAACCCACGCGTGTGGAAGGTATGGCAGCGCTGGAGCAATTGACCGTCAAGGCTGATGTTGGCAAGCAGGCCGGGGATTCCTGGCGTCAGGCCTTGAGTTGGATGGGTGTCAAGAATGAAAATGCGAAACATTTCCGCCGCTATCTCGATAAGTTTCCGAATGACCAGGTCATCAGCGAGCGACTTGCCAGTCTGAGTCATCCGCCAGCGCCAGCAGTGCCAGAAGAAAAATCCAATCCTGCCAAGGTCATGGCGGCTGCCAAGCAAAGTACGGCGGTGCAGGCCGCAGCTGAAAGCAAGCAAAAAATAGAAGCAGCGGCAAAACCTGAAGTGGTCGCCAGGGCTGAGCCAAAAAACAGCAATAAGCCAGAAGCCCAGTCAAAATCAAACGGTGACGCGCCAGAAAAAGCACGCACTGCGGCTTTCAAGGCGCTGGATGACAATGACCTCAAAACAGCGGAGGCAGCTTTCCAGGCGCTGATCAAATCACATCCCAAAGATTCCGCCGGGTATGGTGGCATGGGCCTGGTAAAAATGCGCCAGGATGAGTTTGTTGAGTCACGTACACTCCTGCAAAAAGCGGTGGAATTGTCACCTTCCAATCGCAAGGATCAATGGAAGCCTGCTTTTGACCGTGCCAATTACTGGGGCATGATCGCAGACGCGCGTACTGCATTTGAAGACAGCAATAGCAGCAAGGGTATCGCCTTATTGCGCAAGGCCGTGGAAATGGACCCCAAGGAAGCAGTCGGCATATTGCAGCTCGGTGATGCCTTGCTGGCAGAAAATGATGTAGTCGGTGCCGAGGCAAATTTCCGTCTGGTTTTGCGTGATGATAAAAAGAACCTGGGTGCGCTTGATAGCCTAATAGGTTTGCTGGCACTGCAAAAACGCATCAAGGATCTGGAAGAGCTTAGCGCCTATATGTCGCCGCGCCAGATGACGGTGCTGTATGAATTGAAGGCAACACAGCTATGGGACAAAGCCAAGGCGGCTGAAGCAGCGGGTAATATCGCCGTCGCGCAAGCCAACCTCGAAGATGCCGTGCTGATCACGCCTGACAATCCCTGGTTGCGCATGGCCCTGGCAAAAATCTACCTGGACCAGAATGCGCCGGGCGCAGCACGCGCCCTGATGGATGCGATAGCCAATGTAGAAAATCCTCAGGCCGAAGCCCTGTACGCCAGCGCCTTGCTGAGCGCCATGCAGCAATTATGGTGGGAAGGTCTGATGACGCTGGAGCGCCTGCCTGCCGCCGCCAGAAAACCTGAAATGTTCGAGCTGCAAAAGCGTCTCTGGACCAGAGTGCAGGTTGATCGCCTGAATGTCTTTGTCAATCGCGGTGATATCGCAAGAGCACGCGAACTGCTGGGCGTCATAGAAAATACTGCCGGCAATGATGCAGAATTTGTTGGCATCATCGCCGCCTTCCACATGAAGGTGGGCGACCCTGCGCATGGCCTGGCACTCGTCAAGCGCGCGGTAGAAGGCACACCTAATCCCCAGGCAGGTTTGTTGCTGCAATATGGCATGGCCTTGTTGCGCGCAAATCAGGAAGCAGAAGTGCTGGCTGTCATGCGCCGTGTCGCTGACATGCCCAAGCTGACTACAGAGGAAGTCACTGATTACAAAGACTTGCAGCGTATAGTTTCGATGCGCTATTCCGAGCGTGCGCGTGAAGCCGGTGACTATGCCAGCGCTTTCAATTTTATCCAGCCCATGCTGATCGCTGACCCTGAAGACAATTTGCTGTTGCTGGCTTTGGCACGCATTTATTCTTCTGCGGGTGATACTGATTCTGCCAAGGATTTATATCAACGCGTTTTGCAGTCAGAACCCGATAATCCTGAAGTCTTGCATGGACTGGTCTATGCCGCGATACAGGTCAAGGATTTTGACACTGCAGAGCAACACCTGGCAACGCTGATGCAGCAGCAGCCATCCAATCCGCGCTTTATTTCCCTGGCCGGTAACCTCGCACGTGCACGCGGTAATACCGGTAAAGCCCTGGAGTATTTCAGGCAGGCCCTGGCATTGGAACAGTCACAAAGACCAGGCACCGATATGGGTGCAAATGGCATACGCCTGGTCGCACAGGCGCAGCCAGCGAATGTCAGCGAATTCAGTGTCAATCCTTTTGCTGACCGCAGCGGCAGAACCCAGCTTGCGGCCGCATCCTATGCAGCACCTGCACCTGCCCCTGCACCACAGCAGCTAGTGGCACCTAATCCCAGGAGCGCGATTTTTGCCCCGGTAGGCGTGCCTTTGCAGGCCGCGCAGCCACAGTACGCTCAACCCCAATATGCGCAGCCTCAATATGCACAGGCACCCCAGCCAGTGCAAGCAGCGCCGCAATATGTGATCCCACAATTGCCAGCCTCTACCATGGCCGCTGCACAAAGCCGTGCCGCCTATCCGGTAATGGCCGCTACTGCTCCGGCACCCATGTCCGGTATCCCGCAGTTGCCCGCTACTGCCTTGAATAACAGGGCGCCAGCACCAGTATCGGTACCTGCGCCTCAACAGGCTTATGCAGGCAATGTTATTCCAGCGACAGTGAAGGGGGGCTCCAGCGGTAACGTCAGTACGACGACAGGTGCAGCAACGGTATATCAGATTCCACCAGCTAATCTGACACGCAGCCCATTATCACAAGCGCCACAATCAACACAGGCCTCACAAGCTGCATCGGTGCAAACGAATCCACTGCAAAATCAGGCCGCGCCAAAAAACAGTGATGCAAGCGGCAGTGCTGCTAATGTACCGGCACTGGTGACACCTTATGTGCCACCCAAAGCCAGCTATTCAGCCGCGCCCGTGCCTGTGCCGCAACAATACGCAGCGGCTGGCAACAACGCTTATACTGCTGCTCCAGCCAACCTGGCCCAGACAGGCAAAGCGCGGCCAGCGAAGGCCGCCAATGTGAGTGCAGAAGAAGCGGCGTTGCTGAAAGAGATAGATTCGATCAACGAACTCAAACGCACAGAAGTATCGGTCGAAGTCGCGGCCAGAGCGCGCAGTGGAGAAAAAGGCCTGTCAGCGTTGACCGATGTAGAAATCCCGATCGAAGCCCGCATCAACACCCTCGGCCTCGGCCAGTTCGGTCTCAAGATTATTCCCGTGGTGGCCGACGCGGGTACCCTGTATCTGAACGACCCTGCTGTTTCAGGCCAGTTTGGCCGCAATGCCATCGTGGTAGAACGTGCCAGATACGCCAAAGTCCCGTTCACCACCATCGCCCGCCAGCAAGGCCTGTCCAACGTCGCCACACTCGATGAAGAAGCCAAAGGCGTCGCCCTCAACCTCAGCTACGAAATAGCCGGTGTCAGAGCAGACATAGGCTCCAGCCCCATAGGCTTCCCCGTACAAAATGTAGTCGGTGGCCTGCGCTGGAGTGGCAGTGATGATGGCGCCAGCCTAGGCATAGAAATCGCCAGACGCTCCGTGACAGACAGCTACCTCTCCTATGCCGGAGCCAAAGACAGCCTCTACGGACTCACCTGGGGTGGCATCACCCGCACCGGCGTCAAGATCGACACCTCCTATGACGGCGAAGATGGCGGCGTCTATGCCAGCCTGGGCTACTACGGCCTCACAGGTAAAAACGTCGCCAAGAACACCGAAGCAGAAGTCGGTGTCGGCGCCTACTGGCGCGCCTACAAAACCAATGACTTCAGCTTCACCACTGGTTTAGGGCTCACCTCCTTCTTCTACCAGAAAAACCTGCGCTACTTCACCTACGGACATGGCGGCTACTTCAGCCCCAAATCCTATGTCGCGCTCGGTATTCCGCTAGAGATAGCAGGCCGCAAAGGCAAGTTCTCCTACCAGCTCGCCACCTCACTCGGTGTCCAGCACTTCCGCGAACTGTCAGCCTTGTATTACCCAAACTCAGCAACAGACCAGGCAGAGCTGGAGCAATTTGCAGCAGCCAACCCCACCATCAACATCCAGACCATTTACCCTGGTCAGACCAGGACAGCGTTCGCGTTTAAAGTGGGTGGAGCAGCAGAATACCAGCTGACGCCGCATTTATTCCTTGGTGGCAAGATCAGTGCAGATAACTCGGGAGATTTCAACGACACCTCGGCAGCCCTGTACCTGCGCTACAGCTTTGAGCCGCGCAAGGCCCCGGTGACATTCCCGCCTGTCGCTCCTAAGGCGTATTACCAGGGTAATTAAGTATTTTTTGAAAGCAAGAGATCATGAAAGTCGCGGCACACCATATTCAATCACTCTTTGCGGGTCTGTTGGCCTTGAGCTTTGTTGCAAACGCATATGCGCAAGACCCAAATGCAGAAGGCCGCAATTTTCTTGCTGAAGGAAATAATAGCGCTGCCAGTAAAAAATTTGCAGAAGCCGCCAAGATCAACCCGTTTGATGCTTCGGCTCTCAATAACCAGGCCGTTGCTCTGGCTGCACAGGGCGATAATGAAAAAGCGCTTAATCTGCTGGAAAGGGCAAACCGTCTTGCCCCCAACCGTGCTGATATCGCAGCTAACCTCAATGAATTACGGAACTGGATGAACCGCAATACGCCACAAGTCGCTGCCGTGCAGAGAAAGGCTCCGGTACCTGGTGCTTACCCCAATCAGGGTGATATTCCACCAGAGCCGCCACCTCTGTGGAAAAAATGAATAAGCTTATTTCCGCAACATTCTTGCAAATTGCTGAATTCTGAGGCACTATACTTTTGAAATATCTGCTTAGGCGGGTAAAACCATGCAAAAACAATAATTAAGCTGAATACATACGCAAATATTGATATGAAACACATTGCTTTCTTTTTCTTCTTTTATTTTAGCTATTCCAAGCCAAGGGCGGTGGAAAGACGGTAAGCACTCGAAGAAAAAGAGCCAAACCAAAATTCTAAAAAACCGCCCGATCAGGCGGTTTTTTTTTGCCCTTGCATTTATTACCCATAATTTGCATTCAGGCCAGGAAAAAGATTGAACCGTATTTTTTGACTACATTGACACATATTATTTTTTAAGAATTCTCAGGAGAAAACATGCAACGCACCGATGATTTACGCATACGCGAAATGAAGGAACTGGTTCCACCCTCACATTTAATACGTGAGTTTGCCTGTTCCGAAAAAGCGTCGGAAACCGCAGCCAATGCCCGTACCGCCCTGCATCGCATCCTGCATGGTCAGGATGACAGATTGATGGTCGTGATCGGCCCTTGCTCCATTCATGACACCAAGGCCGCGATGGAATATGCACAGCGCCTGGCAGAAGAACGCCCGCGCTTTGCCGGTGAGCTGGAAATTATCATGCGCGTGTATTTTGAAAAACCGCGCACCACGGTAGGCTGGAAAGGACTTATCAATGATCCTTACCTCGACAACAGCTTCCGCATCAATGATGGATTGCGCATAGCCCGTGAATTGCTGCTGAACATCAATGAACTCGGCCTGCCTGCCGGTACTGAATACCTCGACGTCATCAGCCCACAATACATCGCTGACCTGATCAGTTGGGGTGCGATTGGTGCCCGCACGACTGAATCACAAGTTCACAGGGAACTGGCATCCGGCTTGTCCTGTCCGGTAGGTTTCAAGAATGGTACAGACGGTAATGTCAAAATCGCGGTCGATGCGATCAAAGCTTCATCCCAGCCTCACCATTTTTTGTCGGTGACCAAGGGCGGCCATTCTGCCATCGTATCGACCAATGGCAATGAAGATTGCCACATCATCCTGCGCGGTGGCAAAGCACCTAACTACGATGCTGCCAGTGTCGATGCTGCCTGCAAGGACATCGCCAATGCGGGCCTGGCATCCCGTTTGATGATAGATGCATCGCATGCCAACAGCTCAAAGAATCCTGCTAACCAGATACCAGTCTGTGCAGATATCGGCAAACAAATTGCAGATGGCGACACCCGCATTGTCGGTGTCATGATCGAATCCCATCTGGTTGCTGGTCGCCAGGATCTGGTGCCCGGTAAGGAACTTGTCTATGGTCAGTCAGTGACGGATGGCTGCATAGATTGGGAATCCAGCATCAAGGTGCTGGAAGGTTTGGCAGAATCTGTCAAGCAAAGGCGGTTGAAGCAGGCTTATTGAAGTAATTTCCATAAAGTACAACCAGAAACTCATGACGGCATCTGTAAGCTGTCATGAGTATGGATTTGCTGAACTTTGCTATTGAATCGATGCAAACTTTGCCCACAAAATTGATCGTCTCGGCAAAAATGCCTGGTCAGCTGGATCATGAACAAAGATTGATGGCCGATTATGCGGCCGGTCTTGGCATAGCTGTTGAGACTGCATCGGAAAAAATGATGGAACGTGGCAAAGTGCCACTTTCGCACGACATGCTGGTGATGGGAACCGTGCCGTTTGTGCATCATGCCCTGCGTTTGCTCGGAGCGCAGTTGCCCCAGCATACGCCATACCCTGAAGTATTGAAACCATGGCTTTACAGAAAAGTATGGCAAGAAAAGAGCTTGAGACGTGTGCTGGATCGCTTGCAGAATGGTGGCCCACGTTTGTTCATCAAACCAGTTTCAGGCTGGAAGCGATTTACTGGTTTCGTTCCTGATTTTGCGGATGATTACCGGTTCAATGGAGTTTCGAAAAGCATGCCAGTCTGGGTTTCAGAACCAGTTACTTTTGTGAGTGAATGGCGGGTGTATGTTTTGCATGGGGAAATTCAGGATATTAAACTCTGTGATCACGGCGGCGATGCACAGGTGACACCAGACTTGAATGAGATAGGGAAGGCACTGCAACTTTACTGGATGCGCATATTGCACCAAGTGGTTTTGTAATTGATTTTGGTGTTACTGCACAAGGTTATACCGCTCTCATAGAAATGAATGACGGTTTTTCATTTGGCGCTTATGACGGACTTTCTGCAAAAATATACTGGGATATCACCTGGGCAAGATGGCAGGATATTTTTCCCTTCGTGACATGCAAATAGCGCGCACAAAATTTATCCGGTAAGACGCAAGTGAGCTCTATGGCAATCAATCATACACAAGGCTCAGTCAAACTCAATACCGCTTGGTCAACGTCATCTGATCGCCTTCGCGGCGCATTTCCATGCGGTTCAGGAAAGACATGCCCAGTAAGGGTGTGGACAGGCCTTGTTCTATGATGGACGCTTCGACTTGGTACAATTCCACATCACCAATTTTGACTGTATCCAGTTTGACTAGATAAGTGGGCACTACGCCGCCTGCAGTACTTGCGCTACCTGGCCTGCCTTGCCTGTAATTAATGCCTAGCCTGACTGCATCTGCTGCTGGCAAGGCTATCAGGCTGGCACCTGTGTCCACCAGCATATTGATGCTGACACCATTAATCATTGCTGGTGCCGTGAAATGGCCGCGATCACCTGCCTTCAAGACAACGCTGCTACCACTGCTTGGTGCCGAACGATGCACAGTTTGCCCCATCGTCAGTAACTTGCGCTTGCCATTGATCATGACAGTGGCTGACTCACGGTCGGCGTCAATGAGCTTGACGTCGCTGGCAATATTGCTACCGACATTGTAAGTTTTGGGTGGTGCACCATCTACCACCAATATGGCTTTGCCCGGAAATAAACCGACCACGCCTATGTCGGTGGCATGCGCCACAGCAACACAGCCTAACAGGTACACGGTACTTAAAAGTTTCAGTTTTTTCACAGGCAGGCGCATGCTGATCAATCGCGGAAGTTATTGAATTCCAAAGGCAGGTCCTTGATTTCCTTGCGCAGCATTGCCATGGCTGCTTGCAGGTCATCACGCTTGGCACCCGTCACACGCACAGCGTCACCCTGTATGCTGCCTTGCACTTTCAGTTTGCTCTCTTTGATCGCCTTGACGATTTTCTTGGCATCTTCGGTTTCTATGCCGTTTTTCACCTTGATGCCTTGCTTGACTTTATCACCGCCGATTTTTTCTATCTTGCCCATGTCGAGAAAGCGTACATCGACATTGCGCTTGGCCAGGGTCATGGTCAATTCTGTACGAACCTGATCGAGATGGAATTCAGAATCGCCGTAAATAGTCAGTTCACGGTCTTTTTGTTCAACTTTGGCGCTGCTGCCTTTGAGGTCGAAGCGATTGGTGACTACCTTATTGGTCTGGTCTATGGCATTCTTGACATCAACCATATTGGCTTCAGAGACGGTATCGAAAGAGGGCATCTTGCTTCCTTGCTTAAAATAATGAATTAAACGCCATTTTAGCAAATGCAGGCAGGCATGAGAGAGCAAAGGCTATAATTTGGGTCTTATGACGAATTTACTCACATTTTCAGCAGATTATTCTCTGCAAAACCTCAATACCTTTGGCATTGCCGCCTGCGCCAGCCAGTTTTTGCGTATAGAGCAACTGGCGCAACTGCAAGCCATCTTTGCTGATGCCGAACTAAAAACCTTACCGCGCCTGATACTTGGGGGGGCAGTAATCTTGTTTTGTCTGATTACGTCAATGCGCTGGTCTTGCAGATGTGCATGAAGGGCAGGCAAATTCTGTCTGAAGACGACAACTATGTGTATGTGCAGGCTGCCGCAGGCGAGAACTGGCATGAATTTGTGCTGTGGACACTGGAACAAGGTTTGAGCGGGCTGGAAAACCTGTCACTGATACCCGGCACCGTGGGTGCGGCACCCATACAGAATATAGGAGCTTATGGTATCGAAATCCAGGAAGTCTTCAGCAGTCTGAGCGCCTTTGATTTTGTCACTGGCCAGTTGGTGGAAATCGACAAGGCTGCATGCCGCTTTGCCTATCGCGACAGTATTTTCAAGCAGGAATATAAAGACCGCATGGTCATACTCAGTGTGCGCTTTGCCTTGCCCAAGCGCTGGCAGGCAAGGTTGGGTTATGCCGATGTCTCGCAGTATTTAAACCAGCACCAGATTACCGAGCCCAGCGCCAGAGATATCAGTGATGCTGTCATTGCCATACGCCAGGCAAAATTGCCAGATCCAGCCCAGATAGGCAATGCAGGCAGTTTTTTCAAAAACCCGATAGTCCCCGCGAGTTTGCGCAACAGCTTGCTGGCTGCCTATCCCGGACTGGTCAGCTATCAGCAAGATAGTGGTGACTACAAGCTGGCAGCTGGCTGGCTGATCGATCAGTGTGGCTGGAAGGGCAGGCAGATGGGCAAGGCAGGCGTCTATGAAAAACAGGCACTGGTGCTGGTTAATCATGGCGGTGCCAGCGGGGCAGAGGTAAGAGCGTTGGCGCAGGCAGTGCAGGCGGATGTGATGGGCAAGTTTGGCGTGTTATTGGAAGTTGAGCCAGTGTTTTTCTGAGGCGTTTATTCGTCGCTACAGGTTTTACTACAAGGCTGTGAATATCATCTTCGAGTATTTTTTAACAGGTAATTGAATGACGGAATTTTTAACAGCAAATAGTGCGGCACACAGCTCTGAACCAGAGGGGGAAGTGTTGCCCCTGGCACCAGCTACAACAGACACGCAGGACCCTGGCGACAATCATGCTACCTCCCTGCGTCGTTTGTTGGCAGAGGCCATGCGCGTGAGTATTTGCTTAAAACCGAGGTGGCAGGGACTGCCAGCATCACCCTGGCTGATCGCGCTATTGATGTTCTTTTACCTGGGCTGCCACATAGGCCTGCAGCGCCTCATGTTCGTTGGCGCTGCCCGGTTTTATTGGCAAGTTCTGGCTTCAGGCTGGTTGGAATTCGCTGCTCTTGCCTGGGGATGTTACTGCTTGCGGCCAGTGCGTATACAAACGCAGGGAAACGATGCAACTTCTGACAGCAGGGCACCGGATGCGGCGCATTTTTTTGTGCTGGCACTTGCTCAAATGCTGGTATTGAATGTTGTCATCTGCACTATCGGCGCCTTACTCATACATGTGGGTTGGTATGATCTGTCAAAATTATCCATGCGCATGCAATGGCTGGTCTATCTTGTGCCACCGGTCGTAGTTTTGTTTATTCAGTGCTTGTTCTTCTGGCGCGCCAGTGACAGGCGCGTACTTGCCATGCTGTCTGTCATCATCGCCATGGCAGCGGCTGGTGCTTTGGGTATCAGCACCAATGCAACACAATTCTGGTATCCGGTCCAGGAAAAGACAGAAAAAAATGAGGAAGATACAGAGATCAAGTCCCCCGAAATTACCCAGGAAATATTCGAGGAGCAAGCGCTTTTGCTGAACCAAAAACTCGAGGCACTGCAAGCACACAGACCAGGCATCATAGACTTGTACAGCCTCAGTTTTGCACCTTATGGTGAAGAGAATGTCTTCCTGAATGAGACCAGCATGGTCACGCAAGTGATGGCGAAACGTTTTGATGCAGAGGGGCGCAGTCTGCAACTGGTGAATAATCCGGGAACCATCCATAGCCTGCCCTGGGCTACACCCCTGAATCTGCAGCGCGCCATACAGCAGTTGGCAAAACGCATGGATGTCAATGAAGACATCCTGTTCTTGCACATGTCTTCACATGGTGCCAGTGATGGAGAGTTATCAGCCGGGATGTGGCCGCTCAGCGTGAAGTCGGTTACGCCAGAAGACTTGAAAAAATGGCTGGATGAGGCGGGTATCAAATACCGCGTGATTTCAATTTCAGCTTGCTTTGCCGGTAACTGGGTGGCACCTTTGTCGGATGCGAAATCCCTGGTCATGACAGCATCAGACGCCGATCATACTTCCTACGGTTGCGGCAGTAAATCTGATCTGACCTTCTTTGGCCGTGCCATGTATGACGAGCAGTTGCGTAACAAGACACTGTCTTTTGAAGCTGCACATGCAGCAGCAAGACCCATCATCAAGCAGCGTGAAGAAGAGGCAGGCAAGAGCGACGGTTATTCCAATCCGCAAATTGCAGTTGGTGAAGAAATACGCGGGCGTCTGAAGTTACTGGAGCAACGCTTGGAGGCGCAAAAATAACGCAGGCTGACGCTGATACTGTTTTGTGATCAGCACCATGGCTATGGTGCTGATTTAAGCTTAGTTTGAGTTTACGCGTTTTGAAAATCTCAAAAGCAGGATTGTAGTCAGTCGTGGTCTTGAGCTTGTTTCAATTGCTCACCTTGATTGCTTATTTCAATTGCTGTCCTCAATTGTTGCCTCGTATGCGCATCACGCGTTCGCTGCCGGAGGGGTGGCTGGAAATGTAAGGTGATACGCCAGGTGCCAGGGCTTCGAGCTTTTCAAACGCCGCTGCCAGGTGTTCACGGGCTATGCCATTCGCATCCATCATTTGCATGGCGTAGTCATCCGCTTCAGTTTCAGCATCACGCGAATATTTCATATCCAGCATCAGGGTCGGTATATTGGCAATCACTGCTGACACATCACCAAACAGCAAAGTAGCGACGGCACCTACTGCAGAACTTTGTATGATACGGCGTGTCATGTGCCGCTCGTGCAAATGTCCAAGCTCGTGGGCCAGCACGCCCATGACCGCATCATCGTCCTTCATCAGAGCAATGATTTCATCGGTGACGATGATGTCGCCAGATGGCAGGGCAAAGGCATTTGGGCCTATGGCACTTTTACGAAACACCAGTTGATATTTAGGGCTGCCTTCACGTGGTGGGCGCAAGCGCTGGAAGCGTTCACGCAATTCTGCCTGTTTGGCTGCGGGTAGTTTTGAAGGCTGGAATATATGCTTGTCCAAAAATTCCAGCACCCCTTCACCCAGCTTGCGCTCTACCGATACCGGGGTAGAAAACGCCGCCACCTTGGCTACCGCAGGCAAGCCATAGAGGTAACCCAGGGTCAGGGTGATGATGACAGCGGCGAGAGCTGCCAGCGTGCCTGTCCAGCTCTGCTGCAATTGAACCACGGCAGAATCCTGGTAGCCAGTACTGTCAAGTATGGCATTGAAGCTGGCATGATCATTGATTTCCAGGTAGGCACCATCGCTGAAGGTGACCTTGCGCGGGGCATGCCGGGTGCGCTCAGATACCCGCAATTCTGACAGCGGGCAACTGCGTATAACGGATGCGTGCAGTGTATTGCTGGCTTCCCATACCTGGGCGATATCGCCCTGCACCGAAAACTCAACCTGGTGCAGGCGCGAGGTTTTGCCATCAAAATAGATGGCGGCAACTTTGTTCATAGAGATAAATCAAAATCCAGTAAATCAGCCATGCCTTCGCCAGTCGCATTGACTTGTTCTTGTGTTTCAGCGATGAAGTCATCCAGGCTGCCATTGACTTCCAGTTGCAGGCTTTCAACTCGATAGCGCAGGGAACGAATTTGTGCAAACGGGATAAACAGACCCAGGGTACAAACAATACCAAGTATATTGGTAACGGCAATGAAAGTCATGCGACCCCATTGCAGATTGTTCTTGAACTGGTGATCACCGAGTTTGGTATGGTTCCAGATCAGGTTTTGCAGCAAGGTCAGGAAGATGGGGTAGATCGCAAACATCCACATATAGAGTACGAAGATGAACAGGCCAAGTGAGGCTGCCGCAGCAACATCAAATGTGGCACCACGGCTGCCAGCAAACAATGCCATTACCGTACCGCCAAAAACTACACTAATAACAATAATGCCAGCCAGCATTATCCCTATGCCGACCAGGTAAGCCCAGTAAAACTGGCCAGCGCCCGCATTGAAAGAAAAATGTGTACTGCCGAAACGGCTTTCGTTGTGCTGGAATCTTTTCAGGCGTTGATGAAAGACGGGTGCCAGCAAATACAAAGTTAAACCTGCCAGCATTGGCCACAACAAGAAAGTGCTGTATGCCTGCCCGGCGGTGCCACGGAAGCCAAAACGTATGCCACGGTAGCTGGAGTTATACAGCTTGAATTGCAGGCTCTTCCAGACCAGCCAAGGCATGACGGTAACCATCATCAGCATCATGGCAAATCCCAGGCCCACTGAGAATTTGAACGCCAGGTGGTAACCAAATATAAAGACGATAGCGACGATGCGCCCCTTTAGAATGGCAATGGCATTGCCATGATATTCAAAGCTGCTGCCACCCAGTTGCGTGCTGGAATACAGGTAACGGTTGCGGCGCACCTTGGCCCAGGCAGAATAAATACCCAGGGTGATAATACTGAGAAATAGATTAACGATCCATATGCGGAAATATTCGCTGCCACTTCCCTTGAATTCAAGTTGCAAAGTGCCACTCGATGATTGCTGACTTACTGAAAAGTCATTGTTTTGAAAGTTATCCATGCTTGTGTTTTTCCCATGCACTTTAATTTTTTTGGAGCTTGGACAATCGCATGGAGTTGATATTAAGTCAAGTGCATTAGCGCTTGCGATCTCTCGTCACAGATGCTTTACCGCAAACTGTTGTGGAAAATAAATGGTTAAAGCAGCATTGGCTAATGCAGCTTTTTCCAGGTGGAGATAGCAGTTGTGCCATTGCCGCTAGCGCCGGCGGGTACGCGATAACTAAGCACATCAGCCTTTAACTCAAATTGTCTTGCCTGCTCACTGCCATCCCAGTTAGAGAAGGATGCATGTTCTATTCTGAAGACCAGCACGTTTCTCTCGGTATCAATGAAGCAGCGGCCATAGTGTGAGCTGGTATCGAGGGCGGCAGCCCGGTATTCTGCTTCCGTACCTTTGCGTTTGTCGCCTGCGGCAAACTTGGGGCGTTCGGATTTGTAGATTTGCAGTGAATAGCGGCCAGTGCCATCAATGATGAGCAAGCCTTGCGGATTTGGCCCAAAGGTTTCGCCACGGCTGCCATCGGTGCGAATTTCTGGTGCAGCCAACAATGTCCAGGTACCTGCCAGGTATTTTTGTGCCTGTTCATTCTTATCGACTTCCTGTTCGGTGAAAGCGCTGGCTGGCAGACACAGGGCCAGCAGGCAAATCACAGCGATGATGTTGTTCATGGGAGTTTTCAATGAGGTTTTAACTGCGGTTTTCATGTCATTTTCCTTGCCATTCATTTTTTGCTGTCTGACTGACTGCCAGCATTAATTTGCCTGTGGTCTGGCGTGATTCCAGATCTGTATGGGCTATGGCAGCCTGCTCCAGTGGATAAACCTGATGTATGCGCAAGCGCAATACGCCTTCGCGCAACCAGCCAAGAACCCGTTGGCTACGGTGCTTGAGGCCTTCGGCGTCAGCAATGTGATGGGCGAGGGTGGGGCGGGTGAAGAGCAGTGAGCCCTGGCGGCACAAGTGCATGGGGTCTATCGGCGGCACATTACCGCTGGACTGGCCAAACAAGACCAGGCTGCCCAAAGGGCGCAAGACGGCCATGCTGCCCAGATAGGTAGTCAGGCCGACCGAGTCATAGACCACATGCACACCTTTTTGCTGAGTCAATTCCCTGGTTGCCGCAACAAAGTCAGTTTCCGTATACAAAATCACGTGATCTGCTCCGGCTGCTTTGGCCAGCTCTGCTTTCTCTTTACTAGATACTGTGCTGATAACGATGGCGCCCTTATGTTTCAGTACCTGGGTCAGCAATAAACCAACCCCGCCAGCGCCAGCATGTACCAGTACGGTATCGCCAGATTGCACGCGATAACTGGTCTCGGTCAGATATTGTACGGTGACGGCTTGCAGCATGGCTGCCGCGGCTTCTTGCGTGCTGACCTCTGCAGGCAACGCGACCAACTTCCATGCTGGAATAGCCAGGTATTCGCCATAAGAGCCTGGTTGCGACAGCCAGGCCACTCTGGTGCCGGGTGTTAGTTCCGCATTGCCTTCGACCACCGTGCCCGCACCTTCTGCTCCCGGTATGCAGGGCAGGGTAGCCGGGTTTTGTCCATTGCGTTGATACACATCGGCGTAATTGATGCCGGCGTAATCTACGCGTACCAGGACTTCCCCTTCTTTTGGCGTCGGCCTTGACAGGTCGCGCACTTCAAGTACTTCTGACCCACCTTGTGAAAAAAATTGTATGGCTCGCATATTTCCTCGCTTTGCTGTAATCATCAGTTGCTCAGACCCTATGTCTGTTTATCTGATGTGCAGCTTAATCAAAACCGGATCGAAAGAAAATTACTGAAAAATTCGCCTGGACTGTGCATAATTGCACCATGATGAATTGGGATGATTTACGCTATTTTTTGGCACTGGTCGATTGCGGTACGCTGACCGGGGCTGCGCGTCGCCTACAGGTGGAACATACGACGGTTGCACGGCGGATTGACACGCTTGAGTCAGCATTGAAACTGCGTCTTTTCGACAGACTGGTGCGCGGCTGGCAACTCACCACAGAAGGACATGACCTGGTTACTCATGCACGGGAAGTGGAAGAGCGCTGGTTCAATTTTGAGAGAAAGGCGCTCAGTAACAGCAAAATGGAAGGCATAGTGCGTATTTCTGCACCACCCAGTTTATCGACTTTTGTACTCGCGCCCCAGCTTAAAAAACTCTGCGCCAGTTTGACCGGCGTGGAGCTGGAGTTACAGGCAGAGCGCCACCAGGTCAGTCTGGGCAAGCGCGAGGCAGACATCGCTTTACGAATGGCGCGCCCACAAACGGCGGGTCTGGTGATCAAGCCTTTGGCCAGTGTGGGCTATGGATTGTACGCCTGCAAAACTTATCTGAAAAAGCGCAAGGAAGAAGATTGGGAATTTGTCGCCTATGAAAAAAACTCTGCAACGCCCCATCATCGATGGCTGGAAGATTATATGGCGCAGCGCAAAGTCATGCTGCGCAGTAATGACCAAATGGTGCTGGCTCAATGCGCGGCGGCAGGCCTTGGCGTAACCGTATTACCGCATTATTTGCGCCAGAGTCACCGCGAGCTGCACCGTATTGAGCATCAGGCTTGTCCTCTGCGCAGAAAACTTTGGCTGGTCATGCATGATGATGTACGCCGTTCACCGAGGGTAAGAGCAGTAGCCGATGGCTTGATTGAATTGTTTTCCAGTGCCGAAGTGAGTGATTTATTGATATAAATGAAAAGTGTGCTTGCATCAAAATACGATCTTGTCATTTTGAAATGTTGTTTTTATTTAAATTTCATTTAAAAGTGTATAGTCAGTTGCTTACATGTGCTCACATTTAAATTAAGCCTATCTTAGGTAGAAACCTAAACTTTTGACAAAAACGACCGTAATACACAATATGCGGTAATCCGTCACGTGGTTTAATTTAGGGCTGGAGAGCAAAATGAGCATCAATCAAATAGCAGGTGGGGCCACTGGCGGTGTCAGTGTTGATACCCGGCAAGATGTCAAGGCTGCACCAGTCGTTGCTAAAGCGGCACCTGCACCGGTAGTTGCTGACGTCGCTAAAACTGCGGTCAGCAAAGACAGCCAGCCCCAAAGTGATATTTCAGCTAAAGAACTCAAGAACTCTGTGGATCAGATCAACCGCGCCATAGGTTTGAATAAAAGCGTGAATCTCAACCTCGATAATGACTCCGGTAAAGTAGTGGTGCAGATTGTTGATAATGAAACCAATGTCGTTTTGCGCCAAATTCCTTCAAAAGAAGTGCTGGCTATAGCCCGTGATCTGGAAGGTAAAAAAGGTGTTTTGTTGAACGACCATGCATGAATGGATAAAGAGTGATTGTCAGCTCTGATGTTGAATACTGGTTAAAGCAAGCAAATCTTCCCCTCCCCGACAGGATAGGTAAAGCACCTGAAGAATTATTGGCCTATGTTGCGAAAGTGAATAAAAGCACTTCTGCTGACCAACTGCCTGCGCAAGCAGAACTGAATCCCGATTTTTTAAATGATATCCGCGCAGCGATAGTGGACATGCCACCTCCTGTGCTGCAGCTTTTGGATAAACCCCTGCTGGGTGTCTATTTAGGGCGGGGCCTGGGTTCATCTGCGGTGACGGACGTTGTTGCTGGCCCGGATGGCAAGGTGCTCGGCCTGGTGACACTCATGGATGCCGACGCTTTTTTAGGTCGCACTGCCAATGACTGGGCGAGCTGGAAAGAAAATACGCCATTTTTGACGGGCTCGGCTTTTCAAGTCCATCTGCAAATTGAAACTGTGGAAAACGATAACCGCAAAAATGCCATGCAGTTTTTGCTCTTGCATGAATTTGGTCATGTAATGACTGCCAATAGCGAATTTTTACCCGACTGGTGGATAGGTTCGCAAAAATTCAAATCGACTGAAGAATATAGTTTCTTGAGTCTGTCCTGGCAAATCGCCATGAATGGCGACATCATTCCTTTGCTCAGACATGATTTTGAGCATCGCAAGAACTTGCACTTCTATAGTGATCAGCAAGTTGCGGGAGATTTAATTCCCGACATCTACAAGGCGCTGGAAAAAACCGGTTTTTCCAGTCTGTATGCCGCAACCAATGCCTATGACGATTTTGCTGAGGCTTTTGCCATGTATGTGCATAGCGTAATGATGGGCAAGCCTTATCGATTGAGCATTCGTTCTGGCGATGAAATCATCATGGAAGTGGCGGATTACTGGTCCAGCCCACGTGCCCGCTCCAGGAAACAGTTATTTGCTGAGTACCTCGGTAATTGACAATATTCCCTCTGAGCTCTGGAAATAAGCAGGAGGTAGATAAAGCGTTGCCTTTAGGTTACTTATTGCTATTGAGCTATTCGTTTGCATCAATAAAGCAGCAAAATTTGCTTTATTCGACACTTCATTTTCTATCCGCTCATCCATAATGTGAATAAGCTTAGACGCTCCTTGTCTTTATGCTGCAATTATTCACGGATGGATATCTGAATGACCGTACCGCCAAAGAACTCACTGGACCCGGATGACTGGCAGGCCCTGCGTGCGCAGGGACATCGCATGCTGGACGATATCCTTGATTACGCAGAACACATACGCGAGCGCCCTGTGTGGCAAGTGATACCGGATGAAGTGCGCGCAAAGTTCCAGTCGGGTTTGCCAATTGCGCCTGCTGAGCTCGGTGAAGTGCATCAACAATTCATGAAAAATATCTTGCCGTATTCGGTAGGCAATAGCCATCCTGGCTTCATGGGCTGGGTGCAGGGAGGGGGCAGCCCCGTGGGTACATTGGCAGAAATGCTGGCAGCGGGACTGAACGCCAATCTGGGTGGGCGTGATCATATACCGATAGAGGTCGAGCGTCAGATAACGCGCTGGGTCAGCGAGCTATTTCATTTTCCGGATACTGCCAGCGGCCTGTTTGTTACTGGCACGTCGATGGCTAACTTCATTGCCGTACTGGTAGCGCGGGCGCGCACTCTGGGTGCAGAGGTAAGGCATCAAGGGCTCACGGCTTTTCCTGAACGGCTGGTGGCTTATACTTCAGCCGGTGCGCATGGTTGCGTTGCCCAGGCCATGGATATGGCCGGGATAGGAAGAAATGCCTTGCGCATGATCCCCATGAACGGCAACTTCCAGATGGATGTCGGGGCATTGCAGGCAGCAATTGTGGCAGACCGCGCGGCGGGATTGACGCCATTCATGCTGGTAGGTACTGCCGGTTCAGTGGATGTTGGTGCGATTGATGATTTGCAGACCCTGGCGGATGTTGCCAGCACTGAAAAATTATGGTTCCATATTGATGGTGCATTTGGTGCGCTGGGTATGCTATCTCCCTTTATTGCTGCACGCCTTGTTGGCATAGAACGGGCTGATTCGATTGCCTTTGATTTTCATAAGTGGTTGCAAGTACCTTATGACGCCGGCTTTATTCTGGTGCGTGACAGCGATGCCCATTATGCGACCTTTGCCACGCCAGCCAGTTATTTGCGGCGCGAGAGTAAAGGCCTGGCAGGCGGCTCACCCTGGCCCTGTGATTTTGGCCCTGATTTGTCACGCGGCTTCAGGGCGCTTAAAACCTGGTTCACTTTGCAGGTATATGGTGCGGAGCGCCTGGGCCAGATGATTGCCCACACTTGCGAGCTGGGGCAGTATCTTAAAGCCAGTATCCTGGCGTATCCAAGATTTGAATTGATGGCACCGGTCGCCTTGAATATCGTCTGTTTCCGCTACCTTGTTGATGGCCTCAGTGATGAAGCCCTTGATGCACTTAATGCCCGTATCGTGATGGCCTTGCAAGAGTCAGGCATAGCGGCACCATCCACCACCATCATCAACAAGCGGCTTGCCATACGTGCGGCAATCGTCAATCACAGAACTACCTCTGCCGATATAGACGCTTTGCTTAATGCAACTCTCGCCATAGGCGAGCAAATTCATACTTCCCGTGATTGAGAATATGACCAACATCGACGAATCCCTTGTTGCAGAAAACAAGCCAGCGCAAAGTAAATTGATAGGCCTGGCACCTCTGATGCGCATTGCTTTTTCCGGTGGCGATTTAAAACCCCTGGGTAAAGAATTGATCGCCTATGCAGAAAAACATCCGCATGACGCGCATGCACTCATGAACCTGGCAACGGTATTAATCTTGCTCGGTCATCGTGATGCGGCTTTGTCCACCCAGATGGAGGCATTGCGCCTGCAGCCGCTGTATTCTGTCCCCACGACCCGCGAACCCACCTTGCGCCTGCTGGCACTCATGACAGACGGTGACCTGATGGCCAATACCCCGCTCGAATTTTTGGTCGAAGATTCCGACATCGCACTTGATTTATTATATGTAGGCGCAGGCATACCTGCAGTGGAACAGTTGCCACCACATGATGTTATGTTTGTTGCCGTGGGTGAGGCAGATGACAAAAACAGTCTGCTGCTTGACCTGCAAGAGATTATCCAGACCTGGCCCACGCCAGTGTTAAACGCACCTGAACGCATTACCCACCTGGGCCGCGACCGCGCCTGCGCCTTGCTGCAGGACGCGCCGGGTGTCGCCATGCCAACGTCAGCCCGTATCAGCCGTCAAACGCTGGAGCAGATAGGTAGTGGCGAGGTGGCTGTCAGCAGTATTTTGGGTGGCGATGATTTTCCCATTATAGCCCGCCCCTTGGGCTCACATGCGGGCCACGGTTTGCGCAAAGTATTGTCGGCTGAAGATGTGCCCGATTACCTGCAAGCCGTACCTAGTGAAGAATTTTATATCGCCCGCTTTGTCGATTACCGCACTCTTGCAGATGGTCAGTTCAGGAAGTACCGCATTATCCTGATCGATGGCAAACCCTTTATCTCACATATGGGTATTTCAAAACACTGGATGATCCATTACCTGAACGCAGGCATGACAGACAGTGCAGAAAAACGGGATGAAGAAGCACGCTTCATGCAGAGCTTTGATGAAGATTTCGTGCCCCGGCATGCAACAGCATTTGCAGAAATATTCAAACGCCTGGACCTTGATTATGTCGGCATAGACTGTGGCGAGACCCAGGACGGCAAGCTGCTGATTTTTGAAGTCGATAGCGACATGATTGTGCATGCGATGGACCCGGTCGATATGTTCCCCTACAAGCAGGAGCCGATGAAAAAATTATTTGCCGCATTCAGGGATTTGCTGATCAAGACAGCCAGAATGTCGCCAGCCTATCAAGGCTAGCCTATACCGGATTGCACAAGTCCATGCCTAACCATGTCAAATAAAACTCATACCGCATTCCCATCGTTCGATCAGCTTTTGACAGGCGGTGGCGATGCGCGTATCGCTTTAGACGATGATGGCTATAATAAATACGGCTGCGGCATAGTGCCAGACAGCTTGTCGCTGGCCTTTGGCTCTGCGACGGCATCAACAATCTCTGCCACTGCACGCGCTGCTGCTAACGCTGTCTATCAAAAACTGGCAGCCGTCAATGATCGTGCGGACTATTATCTGCTGGCAGAAAACGAACAGGAAATTGTCAGGCAAGAGTTAAGGCAATTATGTGGATTAACAGAAAACCTGGAGTCTACCGACCTGGCAGCGACTGATGTCGTCTTCGCCGCCTCAGGTACCGACCTGCATTTGATTGCAGCGCAAATGCTCGCCTTGTCATCACAAGCCGGTCATCCTGCCTTGCCCATGCTGGTGATCATGGTTGAGCCAGGTGAAACAGGCAGCTCGGTACCAGCCGCTTTAAGCGGGCAGCATTTCAGCAACCGTTCTGCTCTTGATGTCTCCGTCACAGCAGGCGAAACTATTCCTGGCAGCATACCCACAGAATTGCGCACGGTAAGCATCCGGGATAGTGATGGCAGTGCGCGCAATTTGCAAGATGTTGATACAGAGGTGAGAGCATTGACAGAGACGGCAATTGCCCAGCACAGGCAGGTTATGCTGGTGCTGGCAGATGTCAGCAAGACGGGCATGATTGCACCTGCTATTGATGTCGCCACAGGTTTAAGCAAGCAGTATCGCCACAATTTTCATGTCATGGTAGATGCTTGCCAGTTCCGCATTTCCAATGCCAGCCTGCATGCCTATTTGCAGCAAGGCTTTCTGGTTGCAGTTACTGGCTCCAAATTTTTAAGTGGCCCCAGCTTTTCTGGTGCATTGTTTATTCCTGCTCCCGTAGCAAAAAAACTGAAATCATTGAGATTGCCGCTGGCTTTGCAAGCATATTCCAGCCGTGCTGACTGGCCGCGTGACTGGGCAGGAGCAGACAAGCTGGGCAGGCAAGTCAATGCAGGTTTGCTACTGCGCTGGGTGGCAGCGCTCGCTGAATTACGTGCATTCCGGCAACTGCCGGAAACTGCCATCCATCGTTTTGTCCTGCAATTTGCACATGCCATCCAGTCATATTTTAAGCATAGCGCTCATCTGGCTTTGCTGCCCATCGTCACTCCTGAGCGCGGTGCTTTGCATGAAAATGTGTCCTGGGACCAGTTACCGAGCATCTTCTCTTTTTTAATCAGGGACGCCAGTGGCCAGCATTTTCTTAATCGTGAGCAAACCATGCTGGTCTACAGGCGCTTGCAAAAAGAAAAACACATGCAGTTAGGGCAACCAGTGCTGTGCGGCGTGCGCCAGCAAACGCCCGTTAGTGCACTCCGCCTCTGTCTCAGTGCACGACTGATAGTCAGCGCAATTGACGGAGAGGGTGATGGCGCGCAGAAAGTTATCGAAGATGCATTGCTGGTGCTGGATACTGCAGCACAATTGGCAGCGCAGTTTGAACATGTCTAGCGGTGTTGCACCGGGCTGCCGTATCCGCAGTATCATATTGCTTTATGCCGTATAGTGCTTTTAGGCTTTGCTACAATGAATACCTTACTGATTATCGATATGCAAAATGCTTGGTTACATGGTCAAACCCGGCGTTTTGACAAGGTAAACGTCATCAAGCGCATACAGCGCGCAGTAGAGCATACCCGTGAGCATGGTGGCCAAGTGATTTTTGTGCGTCATGCCAATGACGAAGCGCTGGTTGGTTCTGCAGGGTGGGAAGTCATACCGGAACTGCCATTTGCACCTGGCGATGTTTTCGTCGATAAAACTGCCTGTGATTCATTTGCTGGTACCGGCCTCTATACACATTTAAAAGTCACCGGGGCGCATACGCTGATTGTTTGTGGTTTGACGACAGAGTTTTGTGTAGATACGACAATCCGTGCTGCCGCATCGCATGGTTTTGATGTGATTGCCCTGTCTGATGCGCATACGACTGGCGACAGACCTCACATGAAAGCCGAAAAAATAGTCGAGCATCACAACTGGGTTTGGTCGAATATTGCGACTCCAGCAAATAGCCGCATTATGGTGCGCACTACGGCTGAAGTGTTTGGTCATCACTATTAAGCACGCTTAAGCACGCTCAAGACCGGGCGCACATACTATTTTGTGCACCCCAGTTCTTTCAGACTGGTTTCAGTGTCGCGCTTGTTATTGGCCTGTGTTTCCATGTCCTGTGCCGTTCCACCTGCTTTTTGAGCATTACGCAAGGCATTGATTTGCTTGCGTAGTTCGTCGCACTGCTTTTGCTTGCGGGCAGCTTCGGCAGGATCTGGCTTGCTGCTGTCTTTTGAGTTTTCACCAGTCACAGCCTTGCGCTCAGCGGCCTGATGGCGGCTGGCCTCATCTTCACTCGCGCGTGGACCAAATTTGCGCTCGGCTTCTTTTTCAGCCATACAATCACTTTCGATTTTCATGCGTACGTCATTGGCATTGCCTTTCATGGCATAGACATCGGCAACGATTCTGCGCTGCTCGGCAGTCTTGGCTTCAGACAGCATTCTGTCCTGCAATGCGCCGCCTTCCTTGTACCAGATCATTTTCTTCGCTTCTTCGCCACGGCGCACGCAATTGGCATCCAGGGGCAGTTTGTCCGAGGTAGAAGGGCTGGGGTTTTTCTTGATCATTTGGCCTTGCCCGCCATCGCAAGGCTTGTCCTGATAAGTGCTGCCACAACGATACAGGTTTTGCGCCTGGGCCTGCCCAGGCAAGCTGCTGCCAACGATGAGCAGGGCTTGCAGTGACTGGGTGATAGCGAGTGAAATAAAGAGAGCGGGGCGCATGCTGATTAACCAATGCATAGAGATAAAGATTCAT
Organism: Undibacterium sp. KW1; assembly: GCF_009937955.1. Lineage (NCBI taxonomy): Bacteria > Pseudomonadati > Pseudomonadota > Betaproteobacteria > Burkholderiales > Oxalobacteraceae > Undibacterium > Undibacterium sp. KW1. Next base: position 1,836,867 of record NZ_AP018439.1, read on the forward strand.
TACTGTAGCATCCTGCCCGGCATAGTGGTGAGCTGTAGAGGCGGGGAGGCCCCTGATTTTTGTAAATTACGTAACATTCCTCGCTCAGTTTTTACAATGAGCATTTGAAATTTATTTAAATTACGATTGACATTTAAAAATATGACGATCATAATCTAATTGGCTTGATTGACTTCAAGTAGAGGAAGCAAGTTCTCGACGGCCTCGCTTGCAACGCAATTCAATCAAACTTATTTATCAAGAGGATTAATCATGGAACTCAAGAATACTGTCGCCTTCGTTACAGGTGCTAACCGCGGTTTAGGTCTGGCATTTGCCAAGGCCTTGCAGGATGCTGGCGTCAAAAAGGTTTATGCGGCGGCCAGGAACCCTGCGCAAATTACTTTGCCCGGTCTCCATCCCATACAACTGGATGTCACCGATCAACAGCAGGTGCTGGCAGCCGCACAGGCTTGTGGTGACGTGAACCTGCTCATCAACAATGCAGGCATTGCCCAGCCGTCACCATTTCTTGCCAGCGATAGCGTGGCTGCCATACGTACACAGTTCGACACCAATTTCTTTGGCATGCTGGCAATGAGCCAGGCTTTTGCCCCTGTGTTGAAAGCCAATGGTGGCGGTGCACTGGTCAATATGCTCTCGGTCCTGAGCTGGATTAATCTCGCTGGCATCAATGGTTACAGCGCATCCAAGGCCGCAGCCTGGTCATTGACCAACGGTTTGCGCAATGAATTGCGGGCTCAGGGTACGCTGGTAGTTGGCGTACATGCGGCCTTCATCGATACCGATATGACGCAACATGTAGCGATGCCAAAATCTACTCCACAGCAAGTCGCATTGCAGGTAGTGGAGGCAATAGCAGAGGACAGGGAAGAAGTGTTTGCCGATGAGATTACGCGCCAGGTCAAGCGGGCTCTGTCGCTGGACTCTGCCCCCTATCTGCGTGAGGGCGGACAATAAAATTCAGCGATGTGAATCAGCGCAGCAGTGCAATGAAAGCCTTTGCCGGGTTATGATGCAAAATTCCCAATCCGGTAAAAGGACGTGCTCGTGTCTGGACTTATCCGTAATTTCCTGACGGTCATACTGGCCCTGTTTGCTTGCTGCATAGTCCGCCGCCGTGCAACTGCAAATGCTACTGCAGGTGACCGTGTGACTTCGTATTTCTGGATCACGCCATGGGATACTGGCATCAGGACTTTGAAGAGTGAAAAATACTTCCAGTTCGCAGAATCAGCACAACTGGACTTTGTCATCAAAACCGCTTTGTTGCGCCCCATGCTGAGTAGCGGAACGGCTTTTGTCAATGTATCGCAACTGGCCAGTTTCATGAAACCCATGCAAATTTTCCAGAGAGTGCGGGTCGAGACGCGCATCATGCATGCAGATGAAAAATGTGCATATTTTTCACATGCATTCTACGCAGGTGATGCGCTACATGTTGAGCCACATGCTGAACTACTGGTCAAAATGAAATTCAAACGCGGGCGCTTAACGGTAAGCCCATTTGAATTGCTGGGCTTGCGTTTTGACGAGCCACCTGCGCAGCTCTTGGCCTGGGAGCAGGCGATGGCGGCAATGACATCAGTGCGAAACGCATCGCAATAAAATTACCGTCCGCCAGACACATCAACAAAACTGCCAGTGATATAAGAAGCCGCATCACTCAACAAAAAACTGATGGTAGATGCCACTTCTTCCGGTGCTCCACCGCGCAACATGGGTACATTGGTTTTCAGTCTTTCTACCCGGTTCGCCTCGCCTCCATCGGCGTGCATGGTGGTGTGTATCAACCCAGGCCGCACGCTGTTGACACGTATGCCTTCAGCCGCCACTTCTACCGACAAGCCCTTGGTCAGGGTATCTATGGCCCCCTTGGTCGCCGCATAATCAATGTATTCAAAAGCTGAACCAAGACGTGCCGCAGCTGAAGAGACATTGACGATGGCGCCGCCTTTGCCTCCGTGCCTGGTTGACATGCGTTTCACCGCTTCGCGGCAGCATAGAAAATAACTGGTGACATTGGTAGTGAGCAGGCGGTTGATGCGCTCTGCCGTCAAGTCTTCCAGGCGGCATTGCTGCATGAGTATGCCAGCATTATTGACCAGCGCATCGAGCTTGCCGAGCCGCGCATCTATTTCATTGAACAGGCGTACGACCTCTGTTTCAATGGCAACATCAGCTTGCAGGGCAATCGCCGTACCGCCTTGCGCCTCTATCTCTTGCACGACTTGCTGTGCCGCTTCATGATTGTGCAGGTAGTTGATGCAGACGACATAACCGGCAGCGGCCAGTTGCTTTGCCGTAGCGGCACCTATGCCGCGGCTACCACCTGTGACCAATGCTACTTTAGCGGTTTTTGTCATGACGACTCCTTCTTAAATTATCCATCAAGAACGCATAAAATATATCATCCAGCTATGGTAACCGGGATGAAAAATCTTCGCTGACAGAGTGGACTTAGAGCGGGAAAGGAGTTGGGAGGGGAGGTGGTGCGCATGACGCACCCTACTGAATCGCATCCCTTGCAGTTGCGAGGGATGCTGTGCGCTGTGGACAATTAACCTTTACTACGTGCTTCTATCACTTCCCATTTTTCCAGTGCTTCGAGTAATTGCTCGTCAATTTCAGCGTGGCGAGCATTCAAGAGATTGGCTTGCTCCGGGCCGTTTTTATACAGATTGGCATCGGCCAGTTTTTCGGTGATGGAAGCCTGCTCGGCTTCCAGAGAAGCGATCAGTTTGGGCAATTCTTCCAGTTCACGCTGCTCTTTGTAGCTGAGCTTTTTCGGCTTGGCTGCTGCCGGCGCACTCATGGTCGATACTGCTGCCACGCTTGGTTTTTGCTCGGTCTTCGCTGCTTTGGTAACCGGCACTGTGCTGCGATAGCGTTCCCAGTCGGTATAGCCACCAATAAATTCACGCCACTGTCCTTCGCCTTCAGCAACGATAACCTGAGTCACCACATTGTCGAGGAAAGTGCGGTCATGGCTGACCAGGAAAACGGTGCCAGTATATTCTTCCAGCAATTCTTCCAGCAACTCCAGCGTGTCGATATCCAGATCATTAGTCGGTTCATCCAGCACCAGCGCGTTGGCTGGCTTGGCAAACAGGCGGGCCAGCAACAGGCGGTTGCGTTCACCACCAGACAATGATTTAACCGGAGAACGTGCGCGTTCAGGGGCGAACAAAAAGTCGCCCAGATAAGACATCACATGCTTGCGTTGACCATTCACTTCTACCCAGTCACTACCTGGGGCGATTGTGTCCGCCAGGCTGGCTTCTTCATTCAATTGCGCACGCATTTGATCAAAGTAAGCGATCTGCAATTTGCTGCCTTGCTTGATGGTGCCACTGTCCGGTTCATCCTGCCCCAAAATCAGTTTCAGCAAGGTAGTTTTACCGGCACCATTTTGACCGATGAGACCAACCTTGTCGCCACGCAAAATAATGCTGGAGAAATCATCGATGATGACTTTCTCGCCAAAGCGCTTGCTGACGTTTTCCAGTTCTGCCACGATCTTTCCTGAGCGTTCACCAGAGCCTACATCCAGTTTGACCTGGCCTTGCTGTTCACGGCGGGCGCTACGTTGCAGGCGCAATTGTTCCAGGCGCTTGACGCGGCCTTCATCACGCACGCGGCGGGCTTTGACGCCTTTGCGTATCCAGATTTCTTCCTGCGCCAAAAATTTGTCAAACTTGGCGTTTTCCACTTCTTCATTTTCCAGCAAGTCTGCCTTGCGGGTCTGGTAAGTCGTGAAATTGCCAGGGAAAGAAGTCAGCTTGCCGCGATCCAGTTCTATGATGCGGGTCGCTACATTATCCAGAAAACTACGGTCATGGGTAATGAACAGCACGCTGCCTTTAAAGTCTTTCAGCAGGGCTTCTAGCCATTGTATCGATGAAAAATCCAGGTGATTGGTTGGTTCATCGAGCAGCAGTACATCCGGTGCGCTGACCAAGGCACAGGCCAGGGCCACGCGCTTTTTCATACCGCCCGACAAAGTGCCCATGATCGCGTCTTTTGACAGGTTCAGCTTGTCCAGCGTAGTTTCTACCTTGTTACCCAGACTCCAGGCATCAGCCGCATCCAGTTTTACCTGTATGTCATGCATGCGCTCCATCAGGGCGTCATCATTGTCACCGCCAAACTGGCCAGTCAGTGCTTCATATTCCTGCAACAGGGCAGGCAGCTCACCCAGACCGGAAGCCACAGCGTCGAATACGCTGAGTTCCATGTCAAATTGCGGTTCCTGCTCAACATAGGCGATCTGTATGCCTTGCTGCATGACCAGCAAGCCGTCATCAATCTTGGACGTGCGGGCAATGATCTTCAGTAAAGAAGACTTGCCAGTACCATTGCGCCCGATCAGGCCTACACGTTCGCCTGCCTCTATGGAAAACTCTGCATGATCGAGCAGAGCAACGTGACCGAATGCCAATTGGGCATCGCTTAATGAGATAACTGCCATAAAACCCTGTGGAACCGGCATCATGGAGATGCGCGGACATAAATTGGAGAAAAGCAGTATTGTACGCTAGGGGGCACCTAAACTCATCTGCTGAATTGATTGTTGGCCCAAGCTCAGGTAAGATGGCGGGCTGATTGAGAAATGCACAAGCAAATCCGGGCATTTTTCACCGTGTCTCGCCGTAGTTCAATGGATAGAACGTATGCCTCCTAAGCGTAAGATACAGGTTCGATTCCTGTCGGCGGGACCAGTTGCACATTCAGCAAACCATCAAAAACAGCAGAAAATCTAGTTAAATCAACGAGTTAAGTGAATTTTTAACTGTCCTTCTATTCTGCAAAATCCCGATAAATAACTATATTTTAGTTCTGTCTTTACACCGGATTTACACCATAATTACACCAGCATTTATTTTTGGGGTGATATATGGCTAGCTATACCAAACGTCAGGGCGCTTGGCGGGCTCAGGTTGTGATTAAGGGTATTCGACAAAATAAGACTTTTGCAACAAAAGCGCAAGCTATTGCCTGGGCGACGCAGGTTGAGGTAGATATCAGAAATAACCTGGTAACTGGCACGGTCCATGGTAAGACGTTGGAAGATGCTTGCCGCCGCTATGAGAAAGAAGTGTCACCTACCAAGCGTGGCCACCAGTGGGAAGTGAAGCGCCTCACCTGGATGTGTGACTATCAAGTATTCGGAAAGCGCCTCGGCGACTATGAGCTGGTGAACATCACCCCGGAAGTGCTGGGCAAATTCCGCGACATGCGCCTGGCGGGCACGCCTGAATGGCGGGCGGTGACCGGATCCACCTTTAACCGCGACCTTAATCTGCTGAGTAATGTATTTCACACTGCGGTCAAGGAATGGCAGTGGATTGTGCAAAGCCCCACACGTAACGTCAGGCGGCCTAAAGAATCACCTTCGCGTGACAGGTTGATATCGGATGATGAGATTGAGCGCATCAGCGTCAATCTGGGCTTTGATTTTCGGCCGGTGACGACCAAAAAACAGGCTGCTGGGGCTGCATTCTTATTTGCTATCGAGACAGCAATGCGCCAGGCGGAGATTTGTAGCCTGACCAACAAGTCGATCAAGGGGCGAGTCGCCCATCTGGATAGTACAAAGAATGGCTCAGAGCGTGATGTGCCCTTGTCGAAGGTAGCGCGGGAGATATTGGTCTGCCTGCCGGTGCAAGAAAAAGATGATGTCCCTCTGTTTTTGCAGACGCCGCCAAGGCTAAGCGCTATCTTTGCCAAGGCAACAGCCCAATGCCTGATTGAAAATCTCACCTTTCACGACACTCGCCATGAAGCCATCACGCGCCTAGCCAAGAAACTGAACGTGCTAGACCTGGCGCGCATGGTGGGGCATAAGGACTTGCGCATGCTGCAAATTTATTACAACGAGACTGCAGAAAACATGGCTGACAGGCTGGATTAGTGTTTCTCTTTGTATTTTTCCACCCAGGAGATGACCTCGGTGGCTTTATATAAGGGCTGGCCTTTGTGTCCCTTGGCAGAGGGAAGGCGCACCGCGCGCGGGAAATCAGGCAAGCAGGCCAGCCGTTCGCGAACCGTTGCCGGGTCGCGCTTGATGTACTCGGCTATCGTGCTGATGTCCCACATGTCAATGCTCAGCGGAATGGCTGGCTTGATGTGCCTTGCCACCGCACTGGCCAGGCGTTCAATAAGATCTGGTTCGTTTGTGTTCATGCTGTCCTCGATATCTTTTGTGTGTCTGTAGAGAACTCCACCATTGCGGCAATAAAGTCCTTCCACTCATGTCTTGTGAAATTCAGTGAAAGGGCTTGCTCGTCTCCCTCCCAAAGACCGCAGGCTTCGAGCGTCTGGCCTTCATGGTTCCACCAGGCTCCGCGAATTGATGTGCCCCAGTTCAGCCGCCCTGCAAAAAATGACATGTTGATCATGAGTAGGTACCATCGGTAATCATCTTCGTTTTCTGTGTAGCGGATGATTGTTTGGTTGCTGATTGCGGCGCAAACTTCCAATGCTTTGCGGGCAAACATCTCGCCTATATCGCTGTCGTAGGTCGTAAAGCAAAAAATGTAGTCGGCTAAAAATGCAGATCGGCTCATTTCATCATCCAACTCGCATTGAATGCGGTAGCTGTTTTCAAGCAGATTCTTGTAGTTACCTGTTTTATCTTGGCTCATGCCTTATTCTCCGGAAATCCATTGTGTTCAATGCCATCAAGCAAACGACCAGCGGCCTTTTTGCCTACACGAAAAATCTGCATAGCGTCGGTTCCCTGCAAGAATGATATGGGCTCAGTGATGTCATGTGTTGAGCCATCAATATGTAGCACGGTTGTTGGTACTGTGCATTTACGGCCGTAGATGTCATCCAGATCGCTTTGATCCTCATGGGGCTCTGCTATCCTGCGGGATTGATACAGCGCGTTGCACTCGCCTTCCAGCATTTGGCTGATTGGTTTCCATTCGCCCCATTGTTTAAAATGGAAGGTGGTGCTGGTTGCCTGGCATTGATCGCGCAAGTTCCTAACCCATGTGGGATGTTTTGGTCTGGCGTATGGGCCTGATTCGCCTCCTGCGATTATCCATTCGGGCAACAGTTTAGCCGGTATTTGCCCCAGGTCGCCAAGGGCTGGCTCATAGCTCCAGAATCGAATAGGTGCTGGAATGGCTTTAAGCTTGGGTGCATCGCGCAGCATTTCGGTTCTGTTGACGATGCTTGCGCCTAACCAGACATTGGCTGGCCAGCCCCGCTTTGGGCAAGTCCAGCTATATGGTGCCATGCTCTCGACATTGCCTATGCGCTTTGTGAGCAGCAGCCAGTCAAGATTCGGCGTTGCGGCAATCAGTTCAAACAGATCAGCGCGCCAATCATCTGACACTGCGTTGTCGAATACATCTGCAAGGCTGGCGCAAAAGACGCGCTGGCGGTGTCCATGCTTAGCAAAAAAATCTTCATGCGCTGCATTCCAAGCCAATGGTTTTTGCCAGTTGCTTTTACTGGTGCGGCGACGTGGCGCGCCTGGTCCCCAGTTGATCGCAGTGCCGCCTGCAAATCGCGCATTGCGCGTCTCTGCATAGCAATGATCGCAGCCTGGGCCTACTTTTTGGCAGCCTTCCCAGGGGTTGAAGGTGTGGTCGCACCATTCTATTTTTGTGTTTTCGCTCATTCTCACTTCCTCCCGTTGATTTCGTCGCAAACTTCTTCAGCAAACCTGATTCCCATAGCAGCAACCTGTATTGCTTCCTTGCGCATTTTTTCCAGATCCCGGCGTTTCTGATTCACTTTCACTTCATCCCAGAGTTCGTCAACTTCTTCTTTGAGAATAGAAAATCCTTCATGGGCGCTGTTGAACGGTGGCCAAGATGCGCGGGCGTTTGCAATTTCGTGGCGCGCCGCTTCGATTGCTGGTGACTGCCGTGTATTCCATTTGCGGACTGCTGTTTCTTCGTCGGCGTCAGCAATGCAAACGCGGCATTTATCACATTGAATTGTCCAAAATGAATTGGCAGTGATGCATTTGTCCGCGTTCATGGTGGCTTTGCCGTTGCAAAACGGGCAGACGTCCAAGTGTAGTTTTCTCATATTGCCCTCCTAAAAGTCTTCGTTAGTTATTTTCTGGCTATACCCTTGCTTTTTATCCAGCGAGAAAGCCCATCATTTGTAGCTAGTTTTAAAACGCAACGCCCATCTTTCATATAAACAGCCAGGCCTAATTCAACTAGTCTCTTTGCGCTGTTTTTGTTTGTGCGGCCATCTCTGAAGAATTGGTATGCTCTCAGGCGTATGCGTGGAGGCCAGGACTCAGGAGTGTCGGGGTCTAGCATGCGACCCTCCTAAAAGTCTTCGTCAATTGTTTATCCACCGCAAATCCCCTGCGCAGCGCCAGCCGGGCCAGCAAGGCGCGGTCGTGGTGGCTGGCGGGGCTTTGGCGTAGCAGGCCAAAGTAGCTATTTGCCGTGGTGTGAAAATCTGCGTCCGGTGCCGCACGCATGCGGGCCTGGGCTTCGTGTACTGTCCTGCGGCGGGTGGTCGTGTGCCATGGCTTGATGACGTGGCCGACAAAATCTACTCCTCGAGTAACTGGCTGCAGGATGGTTTTGCTGTGGTTCAGCCTTGCGCCCAGGTTGGCGGGCAGCCAGGCGTCTATCTTTGCCAGTGCATCATTGAGCCAGGCTGCTGAGTCGTGCAGAATGATGAAGTCATCGACGTAGCGTATGTAATGCCTGGCGCGTAGCTGGTGCTTGGCGTACTGGTCCAGCGTGTCCAGATAGACATTCGCAAAGAACTGGCTGGACAGGTTGCCGATAGGCAGACCCAGATGCGCCGGCTGATTTGTCAGGCGTTTGTGTGCCGGTACCAGCGACGCCAGTTGCGCAGCGCCGCGCAGCTCAAAATTCTGACGCGGGTCGTGCCACAGGATGGTGTTGGCCAAGTCAATCCAGAAAGGTTCATCGATGCGCTTTGCGAGCTGCTGTTGCACGATGGATTTATCGATCTGCACAAAGAAGTTGGCAAGGTCCATCTTGAGATAGTACGTAGGCTTAGACCAGTTCTGCGATGCGCTGCGGATTTTGGCCTCTAATCGCTTGGCGGCATACAGCGTGCCGCGCCCTGGTATGCATGCGCAGCTATCCGCAATAAAGCTGGCGTAAAAACGCGGGGCGATGTGGTTGTACAGCAGGTGATGCACAATGCGGTCGCGGAAGTCTGCCGCCCATACCTCGCGGGCTTTGGGCTTGGTGACAACAAAACAGATGGACTTGCCGGGCGCGTAGGTGCCTGCGGCCAGTTCGCCGTGCAGCTTGATCAGATTGCGTTCAAGGTCTGCTTCAAATGCCAGCGCGCTAGGCGTGTTGCGCTTGCTTTGGCGACAGTCGAAGTAGGCTTGTACCAGTGATTCAAAAGTAAAATTTTGCATGGTTTTACTCGCAAAGTCCGTATGCAGATGAGCAAACAGTAAGGTCTTCAGCAGGACCAAGCAAATCAAACTGCTTGCCGCCGCGTGTTGTTTTTGCCCACTGAATAACCTGATAGATGTTGTTATCGTTTGAGTACTGTCTTTTGTTGGCGACGACTACCTTGCCGGATGGTGCTGGCATAAACGTCGCGGCCTGACGTTTGCTGCATAAGGCAACGAGCTGCTCCCACGTAAAGATTCTGTTGATGTGGGCAATGAACCTGGCTGCAATTTGTGCAAGTTCATGTTTGCTTGCGTTTACGCAAGGCATGCAACCTACTCGACTCATATCTTGTAAGTAGAGTGGGTTTGGTTTTACCCCGTGCTGGCGGCAAATCTCAAACACCTGATCAGCAGTGTTATCAACAATGGGGCGATAGATGTACAGGCCGCCGCCAACACTCTCAAATTTCTTGGCATCCTTGCGGTTTTCAGATTCATCGCGCCGGATGCCTTGCCATGAAACGACTGTGTAGCCTTGCTCCATCAGCGAAAGCTGAAATTCAACAGCAATATTTCTCTTCAGTTCTTCCGTGCAAAACTGGGCTTTACGACTTGGGAACCGGCCTTTCCACATGCATAGATCAAGGAATGGATTTCCTGTTGGATAGAGTACTGATAGTGCTCTGCGCTTGGCTTTGTTTGTCCAGCGCAAGCGGCGCCCACTGCCGATTTTTACCCGCTTCTGCACAGGCTCTACAACCCCTTTGCGCTTATTCAGTTTGGTGACGATGTTGCCAAAACCGTCGCGCTTCCATACAGGATTTCCATCATCATCAAATACTGCGACAGTGTCATACACGCGCTTGTTGCGAACATCGTTGGCGATGAATGTGCGCTTTTCGGCAATCTGGGTATCAAAGTTTGCTTTTAGGCGCAGGATGTATACACCTGTAACTTGTTCCAGATAGTCCAAGTATTTATAGACTTCTTCGTGTTCGTTCCCTGTGTCGCAAAAAATGGCAATGACGTTATCTACACCAAGGCGGTCAATGGCAATCAGTAAAGTTGCTGCACTATCTTTGCCGCCGGAAACCGATACAACGTGGATTATCCGGCGATGTGGTTTTGGGTATATTAAAAACCCAGCATAGCCCTCGGTGGTGCCATTTTTATCTGCGGACGGCGCGAGCCCTGTACTCGTTGCTCTTGTGGTTGTTGTTCTGGTTGCCATTGTTGAAGTTCTGCATCCATGCGTAGTCGGGGTTGCCCGCGTTCTGCGGTAATTCATGCTATCCACGTCACTACACCGAAGGCTTGGCCGATCAGTGTGGCAACTGCGCCAGACCTGCCAGCATGGGCTGGTGGTATCTGCGGTGCGCTTGGCGGTGGGCCGTGTTCTACCCAGCGGCATGACCAGATTTAAATAATGAGTTCTGACGAGGCTGCCTTGACACCCTCGTATCTGACTCTGGTGCTACTGCGGACTTCTTCCACCCGTTTGCCTGTTTACCTACGTCATCTGTCAATTGCACTGCCTCTGCATACTGTTTAGTTGATATAAAGCGCATGTCTTTACATAGGCGAAACAGTATTTCTGCGGCGTGGACTTGCTCCAGCAATTTCGATAGATAGACGGTCTTGTCCTGGGCTGCATTGGCATTGGCTATAAGGACAATGTTCTGCAAGCACAGACTGCGAATTTCGCCACCAATCGAGCCCTTAAAATCTTTGGGCATATTTTTGGTGATGTTGGTCGCCAGCTTCAGAAGCTCGTAAGCTTCTTTGTAAATAGGTAAATCGTGGTGTAGGGCCATGCTGTAAAAAAAGTTTCGGGCTTCGCCCTGGTTAAGAAGCGACTAAATTATTGAATTACTCAATAATTAATCTGCGGACGGCGCGAGCCCTGTACTCGTAGCTCTTGCGGTTGTCGTCCTGGAGGCCATTGCCGAAGCCCTGCACCCATGCGTAGTCGGGGTCGCCCGCGTCCTGCTCACCAGACCAGTAGTAGTACGGCTCAAACTGCTCTTTGGCATTAGCAAACAGCAGGGATTGTTCGCTGCGTGTAGGCAGCTCGCCGCCCACTGAGGATGCCCAGGCTTTGGCCGCTTCCCAGTTCAGCTTGTTGGCTGGCTTGGCTTCCAGCAAAAACAGGTGGTGATCTGGCTGGCCGTCTTTGCCCAAAATCAGGCCTGCATAAATCTCGCCTGGCTTGAGATTTTCTTGCATCCATTGCGCTTTGCTCATGGCAATCATCCTTAAAAAAATTTGAATCGGGCTACGCCCGGTGATGGTGAAATTATTGAATTACTCAATAACTAATAATCTGCGGACGGCGCGAGCCCTGTACTCGCCGCTCTTGCGGCTGAGGTCCTGGTAGCCATCGCCGAAGCTCTGCATCCATGCGTAGTCGGGGTTGCCCGCGTCCTGCGTAGATGTCCAGTACCACGCTGGCTCAAAAGCCTCCGCGCCACCCGCCTGAAAGGCTGTGTCAGCCGTCTGCGCGGGCAGGTCGCGTGAATAGGCGTAACCAGGTGGTACGCTGCTGGGGTTGTCGCCGCGCCAGCAGTAATTATCGTTGCCGGTTGGTTTCAGGTTGCGGTAGCAGATTTCCAGTTCGTCACGGCTGGGCAAGTACCAGTCGCTCAGGCCGTAGATACTCATGCTGAGCAGGCGCTGCGCCAGTTCGCTACCTGCCTCGGCCATCGCTTTGGTGTTGGCAAGGCCATCAAAAAAGCTGAGGCTATTGGCTGCGGCGGCATCTTTGTGCCAGGCGGCTTCGACTTCGCCGGCTGCCTTTGGCGCGACGATGATGGCGTACTGTTCGCCATTGATGTTGATGCGGCCAGCATAAAAACCGCCAGCGTAGGGGGTGCCGGGTATGGTGGGTGTTTGTTTGACTGCTGTGTCCATGGTTGCTCCTGTTGTGGTTGTGGTGCTTGGGTTAGGCTGCTTGGTAAATGTGCTGCTCATGTTTGAAATTGGCCTCAATCAAAGCCCGGGCCAGTGGTGGGCAGACGCTGTTGCCGATCATGCGCACCTGGGCTGTTTTTGATAAAGGCTTGCCGTTGACGACCGGGTCAAGGATGTAGTGGTCTGGAAAGCCTTGCGCCCGTGCCAGCTCACGCGGGGTCAGCATGCGCATGCCGATATCGACAATGGCGTATCCTCACCCTTGATGGTGACCAGGCCTAGCCGGTCTTTGCAGGGCACTGTGTGCATGGGTTCGCGCACGTCTTGCCATTGACCGCCTTCGCCGTAATACTTGACCAGGAATGCGCGTACTTCGCCATGGTGGGTGCCGCCTGCGCTGATGGTGTGCAGGGGTTCGTCAGTCGGCTGGCCTGTGTTGGTACCGCGCAGTTTGACCAGGCTGCTGGCAATCAGTTGTGTTTTGCCGCTGCCGCCTGCAGTAATGGTGCCCACTGGCGCATCTACGTCAGCGCCGGCACTGTTGCCGAACTCGCGCACCAGGTTGGCGGTGACGACAGAGTGATGGTCTGCTGTGGTGACTGTACCAAATGGTACTTCGACGCTGGTACCAACTACGCCGCCGTAGTGTTTGGCGAGCATGGCGGATACGATGGCTGCACCATTGCCACTTGCAAGCACCGTCTGCATTGGCTGTGTCACTTCGCGTACGCCAGAGCCCCAGCGCTTTGCGCCAGAAGGGGATTCTTCGCCGTGGGCTAAGGTCACTGAAACGGCGGCGAAGTGCCCGCCTTTGACCTGGGCGCATTGGGTGCGTAGCGGTTCATCGGCGGCAAAATTGCGCTGTGTCGATGCATTGGCATGCTCAGTGATAAATGGTGCAACGGTCGCTTGTACAACTGAAAATCCTGGGCTTGATGTGACTGTGCGCAGTGGGTCGTTAATATCCCAAGCGTTGGGCCCTCTGCCTGTTGTCTTGCTGTTTGCAACATTGATGATTACCGGTTCGACCATGCCAAACCGTGGCGCCCCAGCCATTACCGTATGCAGTGGGCTGTCTGTCTCTTGGCCTACACTGTTTTCAGAAAACTTCACAATAAACGGATCTGCACTTTGCACCACAAATTTCATGATGCCCTTTGCGATGCGGCGCAAGGTTGCATCCTTTAATGGGCGCTTACGTTCAAAGATAGAAGGGCAGGGGATGGACCAGTCTATGCACTGGGCAGCGGTGCGCCATGGCAGCAGCTTGCCAGCCTTGACTGCATCGGTCTTTGGGTCGCCGTGGGTCGCATCTGGCCATACAATGGGCAAGCCATCGCGGCGGGCAAAGACAAATAGGCGTTTGCGGATGGTTGGTGTGCCATAGTCGCAGGCGCGCATGATGCGGTGTTCTACCTTGTAGCCCAGTCCAGCATGCAGGCGTTCTACCGGAAAATCAGCGCCAAGTGCTTCGTAAATTTCTTCCACGTCTGGATGGTCTTTTGCCACGCCAGTGGACAGTGCATCGATAAAAGCGGCGAACGTGCGGCCTTTCTCTGCCTTGATAGGTTTGCCCTCGTCGTCCAGTGGGCCCCAGTCGCGGAATTCTTCCACATTTTCTAGCGCGATACAGCGGGGCATTTGCAATGCTGCCCATTTCAGTGTCACCCATGCCAGACCGCGAATACCTTTTTCGCGTGGCTTGCCGCCCTTGGCCTTGCTGTGGTGCTTGCAGTCTGGGCTGAACCATGCCAGGCCGATAGGCTGCTGGGCAGTGACAAAGCCGGGATGAATGGCAAACACGTCTTCACGGTAATGCGCAGTCGTGGGGTGGTTGGCCTCATGCATGGCCAGCGCTTCGCCATCGTGGTTGATCGCGATATCGACGGCGCGGCCAAAGGCTTGTTCGATGCCTTCGGACGCGCCGCCGCCGCCAGCGAAGTTATCGACGATGAGTTCGTGGCAAAAGCCTAGTGGGATGGTGTATTGATCGCGTTTCATGCTGCAATGACCTCAATCTCAAACACATTGTCGTTTTCAATGCGGGCTTCAACAGCTTGCAAGGCTTTGTTGTAGTCGCCATTGCTGACCAGTTCGCATTGCTGGTCGTGTAAGTAAAGGGCATCGCGCACCGCCTGTATGCCTTCGCCATCCAGACGCCATTTGCCTGTTTTTTGATTGCGAATGTAGGCGCGTACAAGCGCTTCCTGCCCGCGAATGAATACATCTTGATGCTCAATGCCATAGCCATCTTCTGCCAGCAATAGTGCTGTATTGACGCTGTTGGTGACATTGGCCCAGTCGTCTGCTGTTGGCACTGCATTGGAAAGTAGTGCCTCGAAAGCCTGACGACCATACATACGGGTTTTGAGCAATTCTTCGTCTGACAAAGGGCTTGCTTGCACATTGCGGGCGTATTGCTGTTGTAAAACCCATAGCCCACCTGTTGGGTTGCTGTGCCAGTTGCGGCGCTGGGTGTGATGCTTGGCTCTGGAATTTTTGCTCATGCTGCTGACTCCTTCGCTTTTTTCTCACGCAATGCAATCTCACGATCCAGATACCATCTGGCCTTTTTCAGGTCTTCAATCGAAGCCCCTTTTTCATCTGAGCGCCAGATGTATTTGATGACATTACCCAGGCAGAAGGGCATGTGTTCAGTCACCTGGATACATTCCACGCCACTGGGGTGGCTGGTGTAATGCTTGGGGTGATTAACGTTGTCGTGAGATTGCTTTGTCATTGTCTTTTAGTTGGTGCGGTGGGTGTCCGCACCAGTTCCAGAGTTATTGATTGTTGAACGGATCGCCGAAAAAGAACGGGTTGCCTGTTTTGTCGCGTAGCTCTTGAATGAGCGTCTTGGCAGCAGCTTCCAGCGTTTTATCGCTGCGTATCAGTTCGTAATAGAACGTCAACTTGCCGTCACGCTGGCGGTAGCGCAGGCGCGCATCAATGCGGTAGGCGTCGCCATTCCAAAAAACTGGGATGCCTATGGCGAAGCGTTCAAACATTTGCATATTGGCGATGGTTTGCTGGTCGTCGTCCTGTACAAACGTCATCTGAATGCCGCCGTTTTGTAGACGTATTGCGCTCTTGAAGCGGTTTTCTTGGTTGGCTTCAAAAGACAGGGCCATGTTGAGCATTTGCGCACCAGTTGGCAGCGTGACGTCATCCTGGCTGACAATATCTTTCAGGTTGTCTTCGAGGAACTTGGCAAAGTCTGTTTGCGACATCGGCTGCTTGTTCTGCGAAATCCAGCGGGAATATTCTTCGCTGAACTCTGGGCGGAATTTGGCTTGATGGTCGCGCCAGGCTGGTTGCTTTTCGTCTTCGCCATGGTCGTTGAGGATGGCGATAAAGCTGACCTTGCCCTCTTTGTAGTTTGCCTTGCACCAGATTGTGCTGTCAGCCAGTGAGCCGTGGCGTTTGATGTAATCAATAAAGCTTTCTTTGTCGTCCAGGATGACCCTGGCTTGTTTGCGGCGAGGTGTAGCCAGCAGCTTTTCGTCGTCAAACTCTTTCAGGTTCCAGCCTGGCGGTGTGGCAATGCGGCGCACGTTTGAGTCTGGATTAGAGCCGATTTCAATTGGCGTTTTCATTTCGCGGGCCAGTGTTTCGGCGATGTTGCTTTCAATTTTGTCGAGTGGTGTGTTCATGATTAGGCGGTTTTAAGTGCTGCAGATTGGTCGGGTGCGCCAGCGACTTTCAGATCAAGCTTTTGCTGGTGCGGGTCGTCGGCAACCAGGTTGCCTTCTGGTGTGGCGAACAAGAGGGCTTCCATCAAATCCTCGGCAGGCTTTTTGAGAGCAACTTTTCCGGTGATATTCATGGCGCCACCGCGTGAAGCTTTTTTGACGGTGACAGTCAGCGTGAGCGTGCCGGACTTGCCGCGCTCATCCACGGCCTGAACAAGTTCGCTCATCTTGTCGCTGGCCATGTCGATAAAAACACCACCGCCAATGTGGCGCAGGGTGTCGGTGATAGGTCGGATAGACATTGTTTCTCCAATTGGTTGGGTGGGTGGGTCGGTGCTGCAAAAATCGAGCGCTTCGCGCTTGGTTGGGAATGGTTAAATTATTGAATTACTGAATAATCAATAATCTGCGGACGGCGCGAGCCCTGTACTCGTCGCTCTTGTGGCCGTCGTACTGGCCGCCATTGCCGAAGCCCTGCATCCACGCGTAGTCGGGGCCGCCCGCGTTCTGCGTAGATGTCCAGTACCAGCCGGCTGTATCAAAGCCTGCAGGCGTGTTGATGTACAGTAGCCTGGCTTCGCGGCGGTCTGGTAATGACCAGTCGTTGAAACCGTTGATCGGTGCTTGCGCTTTTTCGATGGCGGTCTGCCAGTTGGCGTCTTTAATCTCGAACTCTGCCGGCGCATGGATCAGGTGATAGTCGGGCTGGCCGTCCTGGCCTGCGACTACACCAGCGTAGATGCCGCCTTGCCAGGCTGTGCCGATTTTTGGGGCGTTGATCGTCACTTGCGGCAACTCGGGCAGGAAAGCGATTTGATCTTGGCTTGCCCAGATTTGAGAATGGTCTTCGCTGTGGCCAAATGGATTGATGCGGTAGCGTATCGCCACATCGCGGCTTTCGCGCACAAGTGATGTCTCTATCGCAGTGATGATGCCAATGCTGTTGCTCTGTGGGTGGTACACCCTGTTGCTGAGGTCGAATTTTGTATGCTGTAGCATGATTGTCCTTGTCGGGTAAAAAAATCAGTCTTTGTCATTAGATTGCAGCTTCTTCAGGTCAAACTTGTCGCGCTGCTGCATGTGTTTTCTGGCGCGGGTCTTGATGACTACTTTCCAAGTCGGGTGGTTCATGGCCTCTTCAAAACTCAACCTGGTCGCCAGCAGGCCGTGCGCAATTTCAAGCGCTACTTCGTCTGGTTCGGGTGTTTTTGTGCGGGCCATGGTGGGTGTCTCAGCCTGGAATAAATGCCTGCATCGCAGTGCGCAAAGCCATGCGGCGGCTGTGTCCAAACTTGCGCTGGACGCTGTACAGGCTGCGGGCGATGGTGTATTTGGCGGACAGTGTGCGCATCATGCTGGCACTCCGTGCTCGTCTACTTCCTGGGCTTTGATGATCTTGCTGGCCAGTTCGCGCAGGGCGCAGGCTTCGCCCATCTGCTTCAACGACTGTTCAATTTCGGACGGGCCGCACACGCCAGAGCTAATAAACATCATTGCTTCGGCTTCTATCCTGCTTGCCTGATCGCGCAACGCGCTGAAAACCATCAAGGATTCTTGTCCAGTGAGTCTCATTTGTCACCTCTCGCAGTGGCAACAAAACGCACCTGGCCAGCCGACAGCCCCTCTTGCTGCAAGAAAACCTGCTCAATCGCCTCACGCTTGCGTTCAGCAGCATCCAGCCTGGCGATATGCTTGGCATTGCTCAGCATTTCGGCAGATTTGGCTTCGTCCTGCATGTTGTCGTAGCCGCAGTACATCAATGCAGCCAGGCAGATAAGGATCACCAGGGAGTAAGCCACTTTATCGATGCGGGTCATGCTGCACCCCGCACGGTAGCCAAAAACAATTTACCTTCAGGGCCGCACTTGCGACCGCGTTCACGTTCAGGCCTGCAGTCTGCTGGCCTGTTGCCAGTAACCAGGTCAGCACGGCGCATCTCAGGCGCATTGCAACGTGGCAAGCTCAAGTCGCCGTTGAAGTGGCGGCAGTTGATGCAGAGTGGTGATTTTTGGGTAAGCACTTTTTGACTCCATCGGGTTGATGGATTGAACTATACGCCAACGCATAGATATGTCAATACCTCAACGTATAGATAAGACAAAGATATTTTTATTGCGGATACACTTACTTACAAATTTAATAATTGAGGAGTGGTGATGCATTGGTCGAAGCTGTGTTGGAGTTTGGTCGTTCCAATCCTTTTGGCTGGATGTGGTCAGCAAGTGGCTGCTCCCCCTTCATCTTCGGCGTCAGTGCAAGCGCCCTCTAGTTCGGTTGTGTTGGAAAAAACGCCAGAGGTGGCGGTAGTTCCAGAGAAAAATTTTGATGCATCCTTGAAGCGCTTGCCAGATCGGTTTGTGTCGAATGATGTTTGGGAGATATTTGACAGGCTTAGGCAGGTGAGCCTGGTAAAGGATGAATATGAAACAACAGCAGATTTTCAGAAGAGGCTAAAGGAGTTCGCGCAAAAGCCTATCTTTGGTGAATTGCGTCCAGGCGGGGACATGATATTTGAGGTGGCAAGAGGGAAAGAATCGATGTCATATGATGCAGATAAGGCTCTCTTGACAGTCCGTTTAAGTTGTTTGACACATGGGGTTGAGATTACGCGCAGGCCTGTAGATATGTCAGATAAATCGGAGTCGGAAGGGCGAATCCCCCGGCATTTTTAAGGCAAAAATATCCTGATGGGCAAATATTAAAAATGCTGTTTATTGACCCCTTCCCCGGTCGTTGCTATTCGATTTTTTCAACAATTAAGATGTCAAGCCAGGTCGCTCGTTCTTTGGAGGATAGTTTGTATGTCTATTTAGTTGGGCATCCGTTGCCACCATATATGAAAGAAGAGATTGAGCTTCCATATAACGGTTGGCCGGTTGCTCCAGTATATGTGAGGAAAATGCCGTTTGCGTTGACTGGTGTTTGGGTAGCTAACTGGCAGACTGGCGAGGTGTTGTCAAAAGGCTTTAGTGTGAAGAGGCTCTAATTAATTGGTTAATGGTCTTTGTTTCATGGGGAATTAAATTGAAGTCAAAGAAAATTATATTGGCAGGTGCCTTGATTCTTCTCTGCGCAGGTGGTGCGATGGCATACGCATGGTATCCGCAATATCAAGGGGAAAAACTCGTTCGCAATTCGCTAAAAGACCCTGATTCTGCAATTTTCAGAGACGTGAAATATGTTCGCAGCACTAAAGGTGTATGTGGCCTGGTGAATGCAAAAAACAGCATGGGCGGTTACGTCGGGTTTAACGACTTCTATGTGGAGGCGGGTGGTAAAGTGGCGTTTGCTCCTCCTGAAGATGATGCCAGAGAGTCTCTTGAAGATAGACTGAAATCAGTGCAAAAGAGGATTGATTATCTTGAAGTGAGGGTAAAAGTCTGTCCGGATGAAGTGAAAAAATGAATATCAAAGTCGCAGCCTTGGTTGTGGTAGTGCTGTCTTTTCAATCTGCGGCGCTTACTGCCGCCCCAGCCCGCAGCTCAACCGTCAAGCGCGACTTCCAGCGGCAAAACCCATGTCCCAGCACCGGCAAGACCAAAGGCGCATGCCCAGGCTACGTGAAAGACCACATCAAGCCCCTGGCCTGCGGTGGGGCTGATGCGGTGGAGAATATGCAGTGGCAGATGAAGGAAGATGCAAAAAAGAAAGACAGAATAGAAAGGAAAAACTGCATGAAGTAGTGACACAGTTCAACACAATATGAATTTTTCAGGTAATTTGTTTTTTTTGCGTATAATTGAGAAATGAACTCCAAATTCTTCGATAAAGTCAAGGCAATAATTGCCGCAGATAAGCCCTCAAAAAAGGACTCTGCCAAGTCTGTGACTGTTGTTTTGGATGAGATGCAGAAAAACCAAGTTGCTATTGATAAACAAAAGCAAAAGGTAAAAGATGACATCTCCCGAGGAACAAAGCTCACAAAACATCGAATCTCTCTTTGACCATATCTATATTGATCATGGTCGGCTGTCGCATTTTTATGCGCAGCTTTCTGAGCATGGCTTAATCTCCAGTTATAAACGTACAGGCAAAGAATCGGCTAAAACCCAAACCAGCTTTGGCGGTTCTATAAAAATAGTGTCCAGCGACATTAAACAAGAAGAATCGTCTGAGGATGCTTATGAGCACGTCATTGACCCTATGTTTTCGAGGCCGCTTGAAGTGTTGAATTCGTTAGATCAGCGTGGTTTGATATCACGCAGCTTGGCGCAAAGTCCTGTGGGTGGTGTGGTACTAATTCGTGGTGAGCTAGCTATCACTGATACCCGAATGATTCAAGAGATGTGGCCAATGTTTGCTGAAATGCAGGCGCGTGAGCAAGCAGCTGGAATGAAAGAAGGTAAGCCAAAAAAAGACTTTTTGGCTTCAACGAAAAAAGAAAATGATTTGATGATGGGGGTGATCTCCAAGTTGCCTCACATGCTGCAGGGTGGACTCAGTTCTGCCGGTGGAGAGGGTTGGTTTACTCTCAATCCTGAATATTTATCGGTCAGCCCTGAAGATTTTTCTCTAAAGCAAGGCAGTAAAATTCAGGGAGAGTGGATGATGCTCGGTATACTCGATGCAAGGCCTGATATCGATATGGATATGGATTTCGATGAAAATACGGATGTAAGTTTTATTGAAGGGGCAATGAGAACTATGCAGCAAGAATTAAGGAAGGTATTTGGAAGGCCGCTTTCTCATTATGGATTAACGCCAATTCTCATCTTCCGTAAAATTGAATCTGCAAAGACTTAACTTAGCGCAGCACAGGCTTATGCCTCAAGGTCATCAACCTCACAAAATCCACCAACGGCGGCGACATGCTGCCCGCGTCCGGTACCACAATTGAAAACTCCCCTTGTGCCCAGTCATCAAGCAACCTGACTGGGCGTATGGGGTAGATCTTGGAAAATCTCCTCGCTACACTCTCCAGTATCACTGCCACCCCCATGTCGGTCTGCGAGACCATGTGCGCCTGCGCCTCAAAGCTCGATACGCGCATCGCATATTTGATGCGCAGCTTGTCTTTGCGGGCGACTGACTCGAGGAAGAGTGAAATCTGTTTGTCCGGACTGGCGCCAATTAACCGGTGTTTAAGTACGTCGGCAAAATGCACTTCGCTTTTCTGGCCCAGGGCATGTGCCAGTGGCGCCATCACGCACACCCGGTCTGTCTTGTAGTGAAGGAACTGCAAGCCATCGATAAACTGCCTGCCTATGATGAGGCCGGTGTCGGCTGTGCCGTCCAGTACTGACTTGGTGATCTGATGGAATGATCCTTCCACCAGGTCTATGCGTAGCTGCGGGCGCTGTATGCGCAATTCGTCGAGTACCTGGGGCAGGTCATCAATCATCAGTGATGCATTCGCAATAATGCGCAGGGCTGGCTGCCCGGCCTCTAGCGTCGCAATGTCATCCTCAAACAGTTGCTGCTCCAGTAGCGCCTTGTTAGCAAACTGCAGTAACCTTTCTCCAGCCTTGGTGAGTCGCATGGGCCCGGGTCTGTGCACGATCTTGTGGCCAATGATGTTTTCCATCTTTTGCAGACGCTTACTGACTGCGGCACCGCTGATCGTCAGGCGTGACGCTGCCGCTGAAAAGCTCAGCTCGGTCGCAATGATCTGAATCATTGCCAGGTCGATAAAGTCGAGTCGTTGCACGGTAGAAACTGCTCATAATGGTGCATCCATAGTGGGCGGTTTTGTTAAATCTTGAAATGCAGCAACTTTAACATTTAACGATTGTTTTCATGGGGCTTAACCATTGGTTAAACAGGATTGAGCAAAAATTAACCAATTGCAACAAAAATTCATTTACATTATTTATCTGGAAATACTTTGTTGCAACGTTTTTCAAGAGAGGGCGGTATGACGGAGGATGAATATATAAGGGAGTTAGCGGCGCTGTGCCGTGTTATGGATGATGATGCTTTGGATGAATTGTTGCGCTTTGCACGGGCGTGGGCGGCGCAATGTCCAAGGGAGGGGGAGTGTGCTCGCCCTAAGGCAGAGTCAAGACTCAGGCTTGTCAGGTGATGCTGTGGATTTTTTGGCTACTGAATTGCAAGCTGTCTTAATAAAGGACTTGCCCCTCGCAGTGGCTTCTCTGAACTGTGTCAAGATGGTCAGTTCTTCTTGGGTCACATGGACGAGTGGCATCTCAGTTACCTCGGTATTTGGCGTGTCGTTCCCGTTCACAATCCAGTCCATGCTGACGTTACATGCTTTGGCGATTTCTGCCAGGTTCTCTATCGATGGATTTACTCCACCTTTTAGCACTCGGCCTATCGTTGATTCGCTAACGCCGGATGCTCTCGATAGATCGGCTTGAGATTTAATCCCGGCCGTCTTCATAGCGATATCGATTCTGTCTGCAATGTTCATGGCAGCGAACTATACGCGCCATGTACAGATTGCTCAATTTGCATTGCGTTTGCGCTAGAATGGTAGCGCAAACGCAATTTTTACGCATTAAGCTTTTTGATGGACTTGATGCGCCTTCCATCTTTCTCAGATGCTATGGCGGCAGTTTGTATGAGTTTTTTTCCCATTTCTGTCGATTCTCTGAAGAGAGTCAAAATTTCTAATTCAACATCTGTTACATAGGTTAGATGGACGACGGGGGAGTTGGTGTAAGTCGACAACTCCTCGCTTACCTTATGGTGTTGAGGTGGAGCGGCGTTGTCATCTGATTCACCTACAAGCCAAGAAAACGAAACCTTGCAGGCCATAGCAAGTTTCTTTAGCGTGCTTGATTCGGGGGCAACTGCTGTGCCTTTGAGAATTCTATTAATCGTTGGTTGCGGGACGCCAGACGCCCTGGAAAGCGCAGCTTGTGAAATGTGACCAGCGTCTTTCATTGCCTGGTCTAGTCTGGATCCGATATTCATTGGCAAACTATACGCTGGCGCATAATCATCTCGCAAATTACTATGCGTTAGAGTATTGACATATCTATGCGCTAGCGTATAGTTTCGTTCTATGGATAAAGACATCTGCACCCTCCTAACCGAGATTCGACAAAAAACTGACTGGAGCGAGACTAAGATCGCGGAAGAA
Source organism: Undibacterium sp. KW1 (assembly GCF_009937955.1). Taxonomy (NCBI): domain Bacteria; kingdom Pseudomonadati; phylum Pseudomonadota; class Betaproteobacteria; order Burkholderiales; family Oxalobacteraceae; genus Undibacterium; species Undibacterium sp. KW1. The sequence continues at coordinate 1,859,884 of NZ_AP018439.1, forward strand.
ATTGCCGTTTCGCAACCCACGGTCAACCGCATTCTTGCCGGGCAGTCTGACTGCAAGGGCAAAACATTCAGGGCAATAATGGACTTGCATGCCCGTGTTTTTTCTGAAGTTTATTCCTCTTTACTCCCACCTCCCTCAAAGGAAACCCCATGTCAACCAGTTATTTGAACGACGACTATCCTCGTACAGGCGTGATCCTTTGCATTGACCTTGCTGATCCGCACTGGTCGTGCAAGGTCTACATGCCTGGGAGTCAGCCAGTTGGGGCAGCGGGCCTCATCGAAAGCTGCGGTGGTAGCAATTATGGTTCCCTTGATGTGTTCATCAAGGGCTTTGCGGCAGGCGAAGACCGGTGCTTGCTGAGAAAGAAAATGGTTACTGCAGAGCAGACTTATGCCGGCTCGTCGTCTGGAAATGACGCTGTTACCGCATAAATCTCGTTGAATTCGATGTTTATCAGCATCGGTGTGTCGCTGTTTGGTTTGTATTTGCGTGTTTTTGCCCGGTAGAACGTCAGGTCGCCCGAGCCGAAAAAAATCTCGGTGTCGTCCGAAAGGTCTTTTAACCAGGCAAGGCGGCTTCTTAGTTCGCCTAGCGTGATGGTGGTTATGTTGCTCATAAGAGATTCCTTTCATTGAAATCATGGTTGTGGAACTTTGATTGTACATGTCTGGAATCTCTTTCCTTAATTTGATGTTGTCAGAATAGATTGATTGATTGGAAATTGCATGCGCAATGAATCGCACACAGATTTGACCATCCTACGCACCCATTTCAACGCATGGCGCAAGGCCTGCGGCTACAGTCGTGAGACAGCGGTGCAAACAGTGGTGGAAGCCCATGAGCTGGCAGGCTTGGATGTGGTAACTGGCATCCGTTTTGAACCAAACACCCGTGACGCCTATGAGCGTATGAAGGTGAATGCAGACCGGGTCTGTCGTTGGCTGGATGACGAGACCAAGGAAAATAACCTGCTGCCGTTCAATTTTCATAAATCCATCCTGCTGGCGCTGCCGCAAGAATACCGGCTGGCTTGCATCAATGATATGTACCGGCCCTTGGGTATCTGCGTGCAGGCCCTGGAGGTGGAAAATGCAGAGTTGAACGTCAATTATCACCTGGTTGATATCGTTAAAGAGACCAGCGAGGCGGTGCAGTCAGTCGCTGAGCTACATAACAACAATGACCAGGCTGCGCTGCTGCGCGCAGACAAAGAGGTGGCCGAAGCCATCGAATCATTGAGCCGGTTCAAGCGTGTCGTTAATGCCGCTATTGCCCGCACAAAGTCAGTGGCCAAGGTGTTGCATGTGGGTGGAGGTAGATCATGACTCCCCTTGAACGAGATTCCAGCGCGTACCAACGTTTGAAAATGTTGATTGATGTAGGTGGTGCCTCTGCATTGCCGATCAAAACAGACCCTATGCGGGCGTATCAGATTGAGGTCCTGCTCGATTATGGCTACGTGTCGTGTTGCAACCGCACTGCCACTGTTACGGCTGCTGGTTATGATTATGTTGCGGTCACTGAGTCGCAGTCGGTTGAAGAGGTTGTGGCGCAAGTGAAGGCGGAGCAGATTAACCGGCCATACTTCTCCGCCCGCCCAACGGTTAGCGCGAGGCCTTATAGGCCAGGCTCGGAAGACTATAAAAAAGTGCCTTCATTGCATACCGCAAATGTCACGGTAGAAAAGACTGTTAATGAGCATGGCAATCCAGTAAAAAAAATCAATATCGGTTCAGTCATCCGCAAATTGCCTTCTGGTGAGGTGATCAGTTGACTGCTGCTGATGTCAGGATGCGTGTATTGCGCAAGCTCTCTGTTTGCCGTGGCCAGCGTGCCTATGGCGTATCCCTGCTTGATTGCCTGCCCGATGAGCCGCGTACTGAGAGGCGGCTGCATAACGTCTGTGTGACCTTGTATCGGGATGGGCTGATTGAGCGGCAAAAGGGGATGTATTGCTTGACTGCTGCGGGCGCACAAGCTTCGGGGATGAAATGAGTATTGCTTTGATGACGGCGGCGTTTAAATCGCCTATTCAATCCACGCACAAGTTTGTATTGCTTGCTCTGTGTGATAACGCAAATGACCAGGGGGAGTGTTATCCGTCTGTGTCTATGCTGTGTGAGAAGACGAGTTTGAGTGACCGTTCTGTGCAGAAGTCGCTGGCATATCTTGAGGATAAGCAGTTCATTCAGAGGCGTGAAAGGAATGGGCGCAGTAACTATTATTTTATCGCTGACCCCCGAACGTGGTTCACCCCCGAAGAATATTCACCCCCGAACGACGTTCACCCCACCCCGAACGTGGTTCACCCCCACCCCCGAACGTGGTTCACCCCACCCCCGAACGTGGTTCACCCATAACTATTTATTGGGTTAGGTACGAAGTGCCAGGCAAAAAGAAAATGCGAAAATCCACCTGGCGCATGACGCCAGAGGATGCTGCCAGACATTTTGCTGGGGTGAAATATGAAATTGAGGAATTTGATAGCTATACTTTTACGCGAGGTACAATAAACGGGCGGGGAAATTTCACTGATAACTGGCCGACCAATATCAAGCAAGATTCATAAATAAGGAATCGAACTCAAAATAATTTCCAGTTACACCATATTTACACCATGGGTATATAAGTACTTGAATTAATTGATATATATATTCCTGTCGGCGGGACCAGGCACCCAAAGTAATAGCCCCCTAAAATCAACATAATCCAAATAAAATCAAAGGGTTAGCGTTGAAATTCAAGAATGTCAAAACTACAAAATAACACTTAAAAACGTAGTTTTTCTGTTAGCCTTTACGAACAATTTACGAACATGGCTAGCTTCAAAAAGGCAGTGAACGCTTGGCGCGTCCAAATTGCTATCAAAGATGTACGCGAATCTGCGTCCTTTTCCACAAAGGCAGAGGCCGTAGCCTGGGTCGCAGTATCAAAGTGTACAAAGTCAGGCCAGATAATCATGACTTCACGCTGGCCGAAGTGCTGGCGGTAGGCGATGGCGGCTTCCTTGGTCTGTGTGCCCCAGGCGCTGGCATACACAAAGTCGCGAAGCTTTTGGGCGACGGCAGCCAGCTCAGTGGTGACAGCTTGCGTATCGAGGCCAGGCGCGCCCAGGATGCGCGGTTTAACGCCAAACTTAGTCTGGGCGGCCAGCAAGGCTTTTACGCCCGTATATTGTCCGCTTGGTGTAACGGAGCCAACCACGTTGCCGTCTGGATTGCTTCGTCTTCATCAGCGTCCACACGCACCACGATGGTCACAGAGTTGGTTTGCAGGCTGATAGCGTTCAAGGCTTTTGCCAGCGTGCCGGTATGGTCTGCTTCGGCTACGGAACCATGCGGGGTAATGCTGTCACCCGGCACCACAACCAGCGCACCATCGACAGCAAAGAAGTCTTGCACGCCAGTTCGATGCGAGCCGCCTGCACGATCCAGGGTTTTAACTGCGATACCGTGGCTCATGATTTGACGCCCTGGAATTTAGGCGTGCGCAAGGTCACGCCGTCGTTGCGCAGTTCCAGCGTGGTATTACCCACGACAAAACTAAACTTGCCCTTTGCTGGCAAGGTGATGATGTAGTGATGCCTCGGCGTGGTTGTAATCTGCCGTCGCGCCGTCTGGGTATTCTCTGCGGGTGTTGTCTGGGTTAGTGTCTGGTGCAGGGTTGTGGTTGCTGGCTATGCCTGGCAAGACCACGCCACCGGCAAATTCACCAGAGGGTGAAAGCAAAACGCATTGCTTGCCTAACGTTGGCGGGTTCCATGTCTTTGTTTTGCCAGCGCGTGCCGTTGCCATGGGCAAGAAGCCGGTTTTAATGTCGCCAATTTGCAGGCGCACTTGCGGTACGTGGCCGTGCTTGACTTCGGCAATGGTGCCAAAGCGGACGATATTTTGCAGGTGGCGGGAGAGGTCGGCAAGGGTGAATTCCATGCCGACTATGGTGACGTGACCGGGCTGGCCAGTCACGCGGGGAGGGGGGCTATGGAGGATAGCAACTCCGATATCAATCGAGTTATGATGAATTTTGAGGGGTTAAACCCAGTGTTGCTAAACAAATGTCAAATATGTTGACTAGGCGAAATTTGTCAAGATTTTCGCTCTATAATTTCGTAACGCAGTGTACCGCAATGCAACTTAATCAAATAGTTATTTTGTTATTGAGTAAATCTTACCCAATTGCCGTAAGTTATCACTGCTTCATTTCAGTATCGCCTTTTTTTTGCGATAGTTGTCTTTTTACCCGGCCCAATCCTCGCCGGAAGTGTATCTAAATCATTTTTATTGCTGGTATGGCAGGTATGCCTATCAGTTCGCGGTTCTGACTCGATTTTTTAAGTCGCTGTCAGTTCTACCTTGGCAACAAAGGGGAAAATAATGACACAGGTTTCACATTTTAAAGCGAGTGACGAAGATCAGAATGGCCTTCACTCGTCGAAAGAATTTCTTACATTTACTCTCGGTTCAGAAGATTACGGCATTGATATTCATGTCGTGCAAGAGCTAAGGGGTTACGAGCAAGTTACGCGACTTGCTAACAGCATGGATCACCTCAAGGGTGTGATCAACCTGCGTGGCGTGATTGTACCGATCGTGGATATGCGCATCAAACTCCAGCCAGAAAAGCCGCCAGTTTATGACCAATTCACGGTGGTTATCGTGATCAATTTGCATGGTCAGGTAGTTGGCATCGTGGTGGATAGTGTTTCGGATGTTGTCAACCTGAACAGTGCTGACATTCGCCCAGCACCAGAAGTTGGCAATACCGTTGAAAGTGGATGCATAGTCGGTTTAGGCGTGCTTGAAGAACGCATGTTGATCCTTTTGGATACCGCGGCGCTTTTGGAGAGCGTCGGACTTCATCAAACAGCCAAACTTGCAGCATAAATCGAATACAAAAAGGAAGCCGACGCTTCTGAAGAGAGGAATTGAAATGAATAATTTGACCGTAAGCAAACGCTTGATCCTTGCGTTTTCCATTATGCTAGGCATCATAATTAGCTTGGCTATAGGGACATGGTACTTACTTGCTGAAAACAAGCGTGAGATAGATATCATTGTTAATGAAAATAACGCAAAGATCAGTCATGCATACAAACTGCGTGGGGCCGTCAATTTGGTCGCTCGATCCGTAAGGAATTACATTATTTACACTGACGCTGAGATGCGCAAAAAAATGGTAGATAGGATCGCCAATGCCAGGAAAGATTACGACGAGAGTTTTACTCAACTTGAAGCCTTGGTCGTCACGGAGAAAGCAAAACAATTAATCTCCGAATTGAAGGCAAGCCGTGCTGAAACTCGCCCCTTGTTTAACAGCGTTATCGCACAAATCGATGAGGGAAAGGCAGAGGAAGCAGTGTCCACTCTTCGCAACAAAGTTCAGGGGGCGCAAGACAAATGGTTTGACGTAATGCAAAACATGATTGACCTGCAGAGCAAGCAAAATAGCGATGCGGTAGAAAGTATGAATCAGCAATATGCACTTGCTATCAAGTTGTTGATTATTTCTGTGTTACTTGCCATTGCTATTAGCGTGGCCCTCGCATGGGCAATCACACGTAGTATTGTGCGTCAGCTAGGTGGTGAGCCAAGTTACGCGGTACAGATTACCGAAAAAATTGCTGCAGGTAATTTGGCTGTCGCTGTCAATTTGCGTGATGGTGATAACAATAGCCTTTTGTATGCAATCAATGCGATGCGTCTCAGTTTAGCCAATATTGTGACTGATGTGCGGACAAGTGCTGATGCCATTACCCATGGATCAGGCGAAATTGCCAGTGGCAATATGGACCTGTCTTCACGCACAGAACAGCAAGCTGGTGCGCTGGAAGAAACAGCCTCATCGATGGAGGAGCTTAACAGCACGGTCAGACAAAATGCGGACAATGCCCGCCAGGCAAATCAACTTGCCCAATCAGCATCAAGCGTTGCAATAAAAGGCGGCGAAGTAGTCGGTGAAGTTATCAAGACCATGGGCAATATCGATGCATCCGCGAAAAAAATTGTCGATATCATTTCGGTCATCGATGGTATCGCTTTCCAAACGAATATTCTGGCGCTTAACGCTGCAGTAGAGGCGGCGCGTGCTGGTGAACAAGGTCGTGGTTTTGCGGTAGTGGCTTCTGAAGTACGTAATCTCGCACAGCGTTCTGCTGCAGCAGCGAAAGAGGTCAAGAGCTTAATTGATGAATCGGTAGAAAATGTTGAGATTGGCAGCAAGTTGGTCAATCAGGCAGGCACCACGATCAATGAAGTAGTCGAAAGCGTCCGACGGGTAACTGACGTCATGAGCGAAATCTCAGCCGCAAGCCAAGAGCAGACAGCAGGCATTGACCAGATTTCTACTGCCATTACGCAAATGGACCAGGTTACTCAGCAAAATGCCGCTCTGGTAGAGGAAGCAGCTGCGGCTGCCGCTTCGCTGGAAGATCAGGCTAATAAATTGATGCACACGGTTAGTATGTTCCAGATTGATGGAGCACAAAGCAACAGTCAACCTGCTGTGAAAAATGCCGTTACGCAAATAAGGGCGGTGAAAGCGAACCCACCAAAACCGCGTCCTGCTGCGCCACTAAAGAGAGTGACATCTTCACTTGCAGCAGGTAATGCAGGTAAAGTAGATAGTGCAGAATGGGATGAGTTTTGATTGTCGTTTTTATTTCCCTTGGCTATAGCGCATATAGTCATAAGTACATCAAAAATGGTTGAGATTTTTTAGAATCGAGGTTTGAACGATGTTTTTGTCAAATTCAGTAAATCCAATGATAGGCCTACGCTCGTAATTTACGATTGGCCCGTCTTTGGTAACTCGATCTTTTAGTCCAAATTGATGTACCCGTGCAATACGGGCTACGCGCCCAAAGAAGCCGACAGCAATTTCGTTGCTGTCGGCTTTTATTTTCAAATGCGTGTTTGTACGCAACTTGGCAAACATCGCTGCTGAGCTTGCCGTTTATATCGCAAATTTTAATGGGCTTAGCCGGGCATGTTGTCGCGAATGACAGACATGCACTGATTCAAACATGCACGGACTAAAAAAACGTTAAGCCATCCTGACCTTCATTTTCCATTTTTTTTGTACGCCAAAACCATGTCATCCACAGACCTAAGGGGGGGCGGTAATCTTTGATAGTACCGGGGAAAGTCATAAGTTCAGATCTCAGGCTCGTGGTAAACCGCTTCAATGTTGTGACCATCAGGGCCAATCACAAAAGCCGCATAGTACCGCCCCTGATATTGTGAGCGCAGACCGGGAGGGCCATTGTCTTTGCCACCGGCCTCAATTGCAGCACGGTAGAAATCTTCCACCTGTTGCCTGCTTTCTGCCTTAAAGGCCAGGTGAAGATGGGCGGGTTTTTCATCGGTTTGATAAAGGCATAATGACACTTCGTCATTGGCACAAAGTTCGACTCCGTAGCTTGGTATCCCCTCGGCTATTACTTTTACGCCTAAGGGTTCCAATGCCTTAAGGAAGAAGGTTTTGCTCGCAGTGAAGTCACTGACTCCGAATTTGACGTGATCAAACATGGCTTATCCTGGGATGATTGCCTGTGCAAAAGCAATTAGTTTTAAATGCGCATTCAAAACTTAGCAGAAAATTTTCAATCAGGCAATTGTGATGATTTTTGATTATGCATTCACGCATTTGTTCAGTTTTTAATCCAGAAAATTGCTTATGTGTAATGCAATGCTTATTTATTTCAGTTGATGGCACTGTTTTCTCAATTTTTCTCACTTTAAGAAGTGATTTTAATTTGCGCAAAAACTGCTTTAAATAATAAGATGCCGAAAAGTAAATCCTTTTTGCTTGTATGCTGGCGTGGTTTTCATCAGGGATTGCTCTGTATAGGGGCTAATACATAATCGAAGTAACTCTTGCAATAAGGATGATAGGTATATGAAATTGAATTCCCGGACAATTTTATTGTTCTTGGCACTATGTAGTACTTTCTTTTCAGCGCATGTTTCTGCGATGAGCATGGTACGTTCATATGAAACCCTGATCCTGTTTGGAGGTGTTGAGCCAGATGATGCGGAGCGCTTTCGCAAGCATCTTGAAAAAGGGGTAGTCAGGCAAGTTGTTTTGAGTGAGAGCCCGATTGGTGATTTGAGAGCGGGTTATGCCATCGCTGAACTTATCGCTGCCAACAAAATCAATACGGCAGTTCAGGGAAATTGTTTTTCTTCTTGTGCGATCATTTTCATGGCTGGTGTGAAAAGACAAATGCTGGCAGGCAAAGCGCTCTCTCGCACACGCCTGGGCTTCCATGGCCCGCATAAAAAACAGACACATGAGGTCGCGGTGGCGGCGATTCCCCACTTGCGTGAATGGTTGCTGGCAGCAACGCAAGGTAAATTCCCCGAAGAGATATTGAATCGTGCGATGTATATAGATCGTGCTGGTGACATGATGCTGTTCTACTACCCTGGACAAAGCCGTTTTGGTGACATCCGTTTTTGCACTGAGGGTTCCATTCGTTGTGAAGGTGTAGAAGGCTACGACATTGTCAGTGTGGGCATCCTGACGACGGCTGAATTGCTGGATTCTGACAGTCTTGCCCCAGCGGCTTCCGGCAATAAGGCAAGTCAGTAAGTTGTAGTCTCATGGGAAAAATGCTTTTCTCTCTACTGTTGATCTGTTTGCAAATCTGCTTATAAATAAGGTGCACTGATGAACCATGATTTGAATGTCGAAGACGAAAAGCGCATCGATTTAAGCAAGAGCAAATTACGCCTGTTGTTTGTCGGCTCGATCCTGTTTGTCGCAATGGGTATCTGGATGGTGCAATTGGATGTTGCTGACATCGAAGCGCATAGCCGGTATAACAATCCTGTCATGATGCATGGCATAGGTGTAGTGGCTATCCTGTTTTTTGGGCTTTGTGCTGTGTTTGGTGCCAGAAAGTTGCTGGATAACAGGCCGGGTCTGATATTGAATTCAGCCGGTTTACTCGATAACAGCAGTGCCGTTGCCACGGGCTTTGTACCCTGGTCTGAAGTTGTTGGATTCAGTATTTTTGAAGTGCAACACCAGAAAACCCTGGTCGTCAGGGTGCGCGAGCCCGAGCGCTATGTCATGGCTGGTGGCATGTTCAAGCGCATGCTGAACCGCATGAATTACAAGCTCTGTGGTAGCGCGGTCGTCATTTCAGCCAATTCCCTGAAGCTGAGTTTTGTTGAGTTGCTGGAGATCAGTCATTCCTATTTTTACAAATATGGAAATTCGAGTGCCAAGTCTTTGGTGCCTACGCATGTTTGAGCTCAGTCTTGCATAATCTGCAGTGAGTGTCTACCGGGAAATTGGCCGCGCCACAGGCTGTACAGGGAATATTGTCAGACAGATTGGAGCGATCCTCCATTAATGCATAGATAATAAATGCCACTATATTCAATGGAATGAGTATCAGCCAGGCACCTGAGCGCTTCTTTGCTTTTAAATAGAACCAACAGGCTGCTATAAGCACGCCATACAATACAAGCGCAAGTATGCCGGAATATATATCGCTCTTGGCTGGCCCTAATACATGACTGCGGTAAATGACTGTACACATTCCAGTGAGATAAATTGTGACAGCAAGATTGCGTTTTTTTATGTAACTTGGAATCATGTTTGAACATGTTTTTGAATGTTTGGGTAAATTAATTTTACCGCACTACGGCAATAATCGGCCCCAAATCTACGGTCACGTCATTCCTGTTGAGTTCCACTGAATAAATGCCAGAGATACTGCCATCCAGATACAGGGCATCCTGGCAGTTCAGCGTGTCGTGAAAAAATATCGCCATCTCATAAAAATTGACAGGCTGTTCGCTGATCACAAATATTGCTTTACTGCCGATGACACCAACACCGTTACGCTTCAGGCGTGAATTTGAATCGGGTTTGAATGCGGGATGTATGGCGCCGTTTCTCAGCAGTAGCGGGCCAGACTGGGTCGCCAGTAAAACATCCTTGGCCAGTGCCGGATATTCTGAGGATTCAACCACCTGCGGGCCTGATTTGCTGAGCAGGAAAACGCCATTCGGTTTCAGGAAAAAATTTCCCCAGTTACTGCTCAAATTCAATCCAGATACCTGCTCTCCATTTTGTACAAACAAGCCCACAGGTGAATAGTCTGCATGGTACATGCCAGCATTCATCGCGAATAGCAGTTGCTTGTTGCGTGCTGCCAGTGAATTTTTTAGCTGCTCAAAGCGCCTGTATCCCTTGCCAGTTTCATCACGCAAGAATAACTGCAGCTCTTCATGTTCGGTATCTACAGTGATGACGGTGAAGCGTGGGTCAGCGGCCCGACACGTCAGGCTGAGTAGCAAGCACGCCAACAGCAATAAGATTTTTTTCATGCAGGATAAATCCGGGAGTTTTTTGCGACTTTGATTTTACACTGCCTCCTATGCCTCCTATGCCTCCTATGCCTCCTATGCCTCCTATGCCTCCTATGCCTCTCGCCCGGAAACAAGTTTCATGGAGATTTACTTGTATCGTTTTTCGATGGCAGCGCTGGTACCATCCTTGTCCATCTCCCTCAATATTTGGTTCCATTTATCAATTTTTGCTTGTGATATCGTGGTATTGCAAGCCAGGTACATTTCGGTCTGATTAAAGGTGAACAACTGGACTACCATCTTGGTCAGGCCTTGTTGCTTGAGTATTTCCCAACCCAGTAACTCTCCGCTGGCCCAGAAGTCAAAGCGCCCTGCCAGCATCTTGCGCGGGTTGTCGGCATCCGTGCTGGCCAGTTCGGTATTGAAACCCTTGAGTGAAAAATACTCTGCAATGGCATCATTGCGGTAAGAGCCTATGGTGTATATGCGCAAGTCTTCCAGGGTTTTGGGGTGACGGGTATCGTCGGCCCTGGCGAAGATGACCCAGTTGTTTTTGACCAGCGGGCCCACCCATTTGTAAAGTTGTTCACGGCCAGGTGTACGTGAGGTTGAGAAAACGCAGGTGTCAGGATTGTTCTGCGCCATTTGTATCGATCTTGCCCAGGGGTAAGCCGTGATACTGTATTTTTCACCGGCGCGTCGCATAAGCTCCTGCACCTTTTCGGTCGATAGCCCAGTCACTTCACCTGTTTTGGGGTTGGCGATATTAAAGGGAGGGTAGTCCTCGGTGACCAATATTTCTGAGCGGCAATGCAGGGGCAGGGAAATGCCGAGAATGAAGATGCAAAAACGCAGGATAGCCATGTTGCCCCCTACAATGTCTGCACATCAGCAGACCTGATATTGGCCCTTTGGATATATGTAGCACAAAGCTTGAGGTGACCTGGCCTGGTCACCTGCTTGTTTTATGTCAACAGAATACGCAGTACTACATTCTTACAGGATAGGATATCTGCGCAACTTTGCGATGTTTTTCTATCTGGCCACGTGATGCGAGGCGCGCTTGCCATTTCTGTAGGTGTACAAAGTCAGGGCCGGTTGCCGGATGTCGCCGTTGTCGTCAAAAGAGATCAGGCCTGTGACGCCGTTGTACCTGACACCTTTTATGTAAGCCAGGTATTTGGATGGCTCGACAGAGCCGGCCCTTACCATGGCGGCAGCCAGTGCGTAGAACGCGTCATATACATAAGGTGCATAAACTTGGACATCCATGCCAAAGCGATCCTTGTACACGCGCCTGAATTCTCTGAGCGTTGCCGTACGGCTAGCTTCAACGCCTCCAGCTTCTGCGCAGTACACTTGGTCATTGCGTATGGCGTCATTTGACAGCCTTGGCAGATCAGCAGTGCAAATGCCGTCGCCGCCAACAAATTTGACATTCACACCTTGTGCTGCCAATTGTTGAAGTAGAGGACCAGCCTGACTGTCCATGCCGCCAAAAAAGACCAGATCTGGGTTGCTGCTCTTGATGGCCGCGACCTCTGCGCTGAAGTTGGTTGCTTTATTGTGGACGGTCTGGACGTTGACGATAGTAGCGCCTCCTGCCTCGGCTGCGCGCTTGAATGCGTATGCAATACCTGCTCCGTACATGGTATTGTCGTCAATGACGGCAATCTTGCGTGCTACCAGGTCCTGGGTCGCCACTTTTGCTATCAGACTTGCCAAAGCCTCGTCGTTGGCAACCATGCGAAAGGTCGTATTGAATCCTTGTCTGGTGAATTGTGGATTGGTCGCCGATGGCGATATTTGTGGTATCCCTGCCTGAAAATACACCTCCGAAGCGGGAATGGAGGTGCCAGAGTTTAAATGACCTACCACGCCTTTGACCCGCATGCTGACCAGTCTTTGGGTTGCGCTTACTCCCATTCTGGGGTCTGCGCCATCATTTTCCGTGATTAACTCAAACTTCGTTACCTGACCACCGATGACGATGTTCATGGAATTTAAATCTTCAATCGCCATTTTTGCGCCATTTTCATTATCGCGTCCAAGATGTGCGATGGCTCCGGTAAGTGGCCCCACATGTCCCAGGCGTACCAGACGGGTACCTGGAATGCTGGCAGCTTGCTGGTTGCCCCTGAATTCTTGTTGCCCACTTTCAGGTTGGGCGGTGGCGGGTGGTTTTCTGGACTGCGATTCGGATTCTTTACGTTTGTCGTCTACTGTTCCTACGACCAGATAAACGGCCTCTTCAGCCATTTCGGCAACTTCTTCCCTGGATTTGGCAGTTTTCACAGGTGCACGCAATATCTGGTCTCTGATTTGCCTGGTTCCTGCGATCATGGCAAGCAGGTATTGGACTTTGACCGCATAATTAACGTTTTGCCCAACCTCACCTTGCCTCTCCAGCATGTATATGTCACTGAGCTTAGACACAATAACGCCGACGACGTAGCCACGGCTGTCAAGCAATGGGCCACCAGAATTGCCTGGTTGTATGGGGGTGCTGATTTGGAAATTGCGGATATCGTCACCTTGACCGCTCTCTGCTGTCAGCGTGCCATTGGTAAATTTGGCTTCAGCACCCTGGATACCAACATTAGGAAAGCCCAGGGTCGAGACTTCTGAACCCCTGCGAATTTTCTGATTGGATTCCAGATAGAGTGGGGCGGTTGCCTTGTCTATGCTCAATGTGGCCAGATCATTGACAGGGTCTTTACCAACTATCTGTGCCGGAAAAGCTTTTTTTTGTTTTGATCAAGAACAAAAAGCTCTTTTGCGCCGTCGATCACATGAAAATTTGTCACGAGATGGCCGTTTTTGGTGATGGCGAATGCAGTACCAGTTGATACGGAGGCTCTGGCCTAGGAATCAGCGGCTACGAGCAGCATGCTGCAAAGAAAAATCAGGCTGGTCGTGTAAAGAGCGGATTTGATGAACGAACACACGTGGTCAATCTTCGTTTTGATCATATGCTTTAGAGGTGACTGGGTTGCGGAATCTTGCAAGCAAGAGTATTGCTTACTTTATCAATTGCTACAAGTACAAGCTGCGACACCCACATTTGCCTGTGACAGGAAAATGCCATGACTCTGGGCTCGTTCTGTTCCCGGCGAAGAAGCACGGCAGGCACTCGCCTGGTTTTGCTTCATTTCTCAGTCTCAACGGGACATCTGGCCCATACCTGTGCGGGGACTGCAGCGGGTTTCTCTTTGCTCAATATTGAGCAGGGTTTGCTGAAACTGACTTTTCCAGACGTCACCCTGGACATGGGTTCTGCATGGGATTTCACTGCTGGCTGACCTGGTATTGCCGAGTTCTGTCCGCGCCTTGTGCAGTGCTTCTTGCAATTGCCCTGCAATTTTGCTTGCTTCTTCCTGTTCACCCTTTGCACGCAGCGTTTCTATCAGCATCAGCATCAACTCTGATTGCTGAAAATCTATCGGCTGGGCACGCCGCATGAATAGATCTGTCAGCCAGTTGCCAGTACCAGGTACCGGTGATTGCGCGAGAGCCAGGGCTTCCAGCCTGGCCTGGTTATAGTCTTTCTGGTGCATGGCGATGGTCCATTTGATCTGGTGGATGTCGCGCACGACGATATCCACCCCTGTTTGCTGCTTTGGATGGTATGCCAGAGACTTGAGCATGTCCTGAGCAGCAGCAAATTTTTTGAGATTCAGCAATAGCCAGGCCCGATCACTCTTTAACATGCGGCAGAGAATATTTTCCGTGTCTTTGCTTGCGCAAGAAAAATTTTCATCTGCGGTGCGCAATTGATTTTCTGCATCTTCAGCCCTGCCTATTTTATAGTAGGCGCGCGCAAGCATCTGCCTTGCTTGCAGTAACTCCGTGTCATCTGCTTTTTTGTCTTTTGCAAGCAGGTTGACGACTTCTTCTTTCAAGCTCAGTTGTGCGGGATTTTCTGTATCGATATCGCGTGCCTGCAAAACTTCTGCCAGCAAACGTGCGTCACGTCTTTCACCTTGCTCACGCAGTCTTGCACGCAGGACGGCTTCTGCTTCCTGCAGATAGTTGGCGATGTCTGTATCGTTTTTCTTTGCGTTTTCAGTGTCATCCAGCTCTGACCATTCACGTATTGCGTTTGCCATTGCCAGCGCCGCATCTGCATGCAGATAGGTTGGCTGCAACGAGTTATTATTTTCAGCGTAATACATTTTGGCGATACGCAAAGCATCTTCAGGGTCAGCTTCCCTGGCCTCATCCAGTACAGACCTGAGTATGTCTGCTCTTTCACTACCTTGCGCGGCAGAGATTTTCTCAGCTCTTGCCTGTCTTTGCTTCATCCTTTCTTCTTGCCAGGAACGTTCATCATCCCTGTTTGCATGGTCGCTGATTGCCACGGGCTTGCTGGCATCGTCTGAGGCCAGCAATGCAGACATGCCCTGATACGTCATGCTCGTCATGACGGATGGTGCAGTGTAGAACATGGCAAACAAGGCGGCCAGCGGCAAAATAATGCAGGCCAGATACAAAGCCATACCTGCACTACTTTCTTTCCAGCCGGGCAGGCCACCAAGGTAGCGCGACAATATGGTTTGACCCACGGTCAGTTTACTGGCGTAACTCCATTTGCTGAATTTTTCTTGACTCAGAAAATCAAATAAATCAGCCGCCGCCTGAGAAAAGTTTTTTTCCTTTCCTGGTGCACTGACATTTTGCCTGGATAAAAGTGCAGCCGCGCTGGCGAATTTGTATTGAAACTGTGCGCCGATAAGCGCAAACATGCCTATGCCAGCCAATACTTTATCGCCGGTGTATAGGCCATATCCCAGCAGGGCAAGGCCACTGCACAAAGCAAATAAAAAACGCAACCAGGGCAATCGGGCCATGAGCAAAAGCTCTATCACCCGACCACCATCGAGTGGCAATAAAGGCAGGAGATTAAATCCATTCACCATGAAAGATGCCATCGTCGCCATCGACAGAAGTGGTCCCCATGCCGTATTGAGTATGCCTGGTTCCCTGAATATCAAGGCCATGCCGGCCAGAGATAATAGCAGGCCAGGCAGAGGGCCTGCCAGATAGACCAGCAAATGTGTCAGAGGACGGGCTTCATGTTTTTCTCCACTGGTGATGCCTCCCATACCTGGTACAAAAAATACCTGTACATCGCGAAATCCTGCCATTTTCATTGCCAGCCAGTGCCCGCTTTCATGCAAGGCAATGACAGCGCCAATGACAATGGCACCCGCAATGCCCCACCACCAGGTACCCAATGCGAGAAATAACAAAGCTG
This sequence comes from Undibacterium sp. KW1, assembly GCF_009937955.1. NCBI lineage: Bacteria > Pseudomonadati > Pseudomonadota > Betaproteobacteria > Burkholderiales > Oxalobacteraceae > Undibacterium > Undibacterium sp. KW1. Next base: position 1,875,469 of record NZ_AP018439.1, read on the forward strand.
ACAATGCAAAGCTTGAATATTGATACCAGCGTGGTGCCCGCATTGAGCGCAAGGTGCATAGCGAGCGTATGAAAGCATGGCGGTCGCGCAAGCGAAGTGCCTTGTTCAAACGCTCTCCGTCAATATTCGCCAAAGTGCTGGCTGCGTCTGATCTTGACAGAGATTTCATGGATTTATGTGTGCTCTCTCTGCGCAATTGCCACGCCAGTTTCAGGGCGGGCCACAGGCGGAAACCATAAATATTTTCTTCGCCGCGCTGGTCTCGTTGATATATTTTGCCTTCTCTTTCCAGTCTTACCAGCCAGCGTTCGGCCAGGTTCTGGGAAATTCCCGGGGCATCGGCAGGGTCACTGCGTTGCACGGTAATCAGCTCGCGCACATGTAAATGCGTTGCCAGTTGTCCCGCCAGATTGCCACTCTTGTCGCTGATGGCGCTGACCCTTGAAGGGTAAGGTATTCTGGTTTGCAAAGAACCATTGATTGTCAGTAAGGTTTTTCCATCGACATAGGTATTCCATAGAAAAACTGTGTAGAGACTTGAATCAAGCAGCGACTCGTTCGGATAAACCTCAGCCAGCACATCTTGCGCCAGATGGTGATAGACATCGCAATAACTGGCTGGAATATCTTCGGATGCAATGATCGAGCGCTCACGCCAGCTGTGCATGTAGCGGAACCCGGCTTGCTCCATTTCAGTGCGGGCTGCTTCAAGTATGGGTAAAAGTCCGCCGCTGGCTGTACGCAGGCAGGGCGTTTTGCGTGGTGTCCATAATGGTAATTTTAGTAAGCGGTTGGCGCTTACCAGCAGGGTTGCGGCCTGCAAAAGCAAAATAACGACAATCAGTGTTATGCCCACACTCAACAACAGGTCCATCCCAATTTCCACCCAATTCTCCACGCGCAAAGTATCAGCAGCATTGTCAGCTAAATAGTGTGAAATTGCGAGTACATGAATAGAATTAGGGTGCAATTCAATCGGATAGATGACTGAAATTGCATGAAACCTGCGCCTTACTGCGTTACTTTTTTCATTTCGATAATAATTATGAAATCAGTTCCTGCAAATGCAGGAATCACATGTCCTGCATGTTCTTATGCAATTTGCATTGAGCCAGCGTTGTTATGATCTGGACATATGATCGCGCCAGTATAAAAATATAAATGGATGTAGCCATGAACAGGCATTTGCCGGGAAATGGCCAATCAAATCGCCAGCTTCAATCAAGCTTCATGCCGCTGTCAAGGCAGTATCAATATTGTGCTGCGATGATTTCTATCTCCAGCAAAAAACCTGGCTTGACCAAGGCTGGTGTGATCATCAGCATGGATGTCGGGCGCGCATCTCCAAGATAATGACTGCGTACCTTGACGTACTCCGCGATGTCGGATTCTCTGGTCAGATAGTGAGTCACTTTGACGATATCCGCCATTGTCATCTTGCTGCTTTCCAGCATGCGGACAATATTGCGCCAGGCAAGATCGGCCTGGCCGATAATGTCGTCTGGCAAATTGCCGTCCTCATCCAGGCCTGGTGTGCCCGAGGTAAATAACCACCGGGCATGACCAGACACTTCTTGCGCATCGGTGTATTTGCCGATCTGGCTGACGATGCCGATATTGTGGGGAATATGCATGTTCATCTTTCGTTGTGGATAGTGATGTACATTATGGTTAAGATGTCATTCCGACATTTCAGCCCAGGATGAAATATGGACGACGCGCACAATATTTCCGACGCTACACCTCACATCATTCCCCGCATTGCGGCCATGCTGTGGACACTGATTGATGGCACGACTCGCCCGGCAAGTGAACTGGCCTTTGCGGCAAATGTATCAGCGCAGTCAGCCAGCGCCCATCTGGCAAGGCTGGTAGAGGGTGGCTTGTTAACCTCGCAGGCACATGGACGGCATCGCTATTTTCGTATTGCCAGTGCTGAGGCTGCGAGTCTCATAGAATCCATGGCCGTTCTTGGTGCAGCAACTCACACTAAAGCATCACGCCAGCCACTTCAGCCTGCCTTGGTACGTACCATGCCAAATCCGTTTTTACATGCAAGGACTTGTTATGACCATCTGGCGGGTGAGCTGGCCGTGCAATTGCTGGATGCCATGCTCAAAGCGAAGTGGCTCGAAGCAGATGGCAAGGATTTCAAGCCAAGCGCACTGGGTATTCAAAAGCTCATCGCCCTGGGGATTACAAACCCTGAGCAGACGAAGAGTCGCCGCATATATGCCCGCTGCTGCATAGACCTGACGCAGCGCCGCCCGCATCTGGCGGGTGTACTGGGCGCCGAGTTGTTGAACTTGTTTGTCAGGGAAGCCTGGATACTGCGCACACCGCATTCGCGGAGGGGGGCAGCGTGACGCCGACAGGCCAGCATGCTTTGCGGCAAATCCTTGAGGCCTAATTTGAGGTATTGAGGCGGACACCAGGGCCTGCCTGCTCATGGGCAATTTCATCAGTTTTGTTTGTAACACCATGTAATCCTGCACTGTTAACCTGGCTCCGAAATTGCCAATCGCATGCCAGTCGCGTATATTTTCAATCCTTACGTCATGATGTTGGCGTTGATTGAATTTCTTTAAGGTAACAAGACCATGAAAACCAAATTATTTTTTTGCTTGTTAAGCGCCTTACCAATGATCGCAGCGGCCGATGTCACTGTGAACATGAACCAGGTCAGTGAAGCTGGTGTTGGCACCAAACTGGGTCAGGTTGTTGTGTCTGAAAGCAAATACGGCCTGGTGTTTACGCCTGCCTTGACAGGACTGACACCTGGCTTGCATGGCTTTCATGTACACCAGAATGCAGATTGCAGTGCCAAGGAAAAAGATGGCAAGCTGGTTGCTGCCCTGGGTGCAGGTGGCCACTATGATCCAGAAAACAGCAATCGCCATGGCACACCCTGGGGTGATGGCCATGCGGGCGATTTGCCCCCTTTGTATGTCGATGCAAGTGGCAATGCCAATCAGCCTGTACTGGCACCACGTTTGAAGTTGGCTGACCTCAAAGGTCGCTCACTGATGATACATATAGGTGGCGACAACCACTCTGATCATCCTGCAGTATTGGGTGGCGGTGGTGCGCGCGTAGTGTGCGGCGCATCCTGATTTATTGAGTGTATCGCTTAACGTACAAGCTGCTGCTGAAGGCAGCAGCTTGTACGAGGCTTTACGATTATGTTTCAGTTTTGGCCGCTTTTTCCTTTTTGAAGGGATTGCGGTCAGGTGCATCTTCATGTTCTATGCCCAGTAACAGGCGTTTCATGAGTTTGTTCAGCACGGGTTGACGGTGGCGCACAAATACACCAAAAGTTTGCGGCTTGGCACCGAGTGCAGCCTTGGGTTCCAGTGCTGTGCGGCCATAAGAAATGCGTTTACAACCGAGGTCTATTGCATCGGCAATGCCTGCATGCAGCAGGCGCAGGTAGATTGGCAATTCCTCAGCGGCGGCGCGGTCAAAACCTATGTGATAGGCAATTGCCGTTTCGCCGTCTGCGATGGAAATCAAGAAGCCCAACAAGCGGCCATCACGTTTGATGACGCTGCACCTGAACTTGTCTCCAGCGGCGGCCTGCAAGACAGGAAAGTATTCGGGCAATAATTCAAACGGACGGAAGTTGGCATTCACCTGTACCGCTTTGTATAGCGCAAAGATATCGTTAATCACCAGGCTAAGGTCATCCAGCCTTTCTATGCTGCAGCCAGCTTCATCGAGTGGTTTGAAGATGGCATTGCGGATATTGCTGCGGTATTTGGATGCCAGGCTGGCGAGGTAGTCATCATAGTTTTTCCAGGCGGATGACAGCTCAAGTACCATGTTAGGTTCAGTTTCTACATAGCGGTAACTGAGATTTTCGAGGTGGGCAGCCTGGTCTATGTAAGGATCATGTAAATCCTTGATCATGACAAAATGGGTTTTACCCGCGAGTTTTTCTGCTTGACGCACGCGGTATAACACTTCGACCACACCATGCCATGCCATCTTGGGATCAACATCTTTGGCAAAGGCAATGCCGTGCTGACCAAAGGTCAGGAAATTACCGCAACTGAGTATGCGCTGTTTGGCATGCTGGGCCAGTTGGTCCAGCGGCAGTGCCCATTTTTTATCCGTGTCCGTCGATTTTTCTGGCCTTGCCTGCGCGAGGCTGATATCGGCAATTTGCATATACACGGCGGCGACCAGTTGGCGCTCTGCGCCCGTACCATCAAAAATCAGCGCGTAGCGGGCTGAGAGATTAAGTGGCAAGACCTGTTCGAGTGCCGCCAGGTATTCGAGCGACATGAAAAAGCCGGATTGTGCCGCCAGTTCCTGCCAGGAGTTTGCATCAAGCATGCTGATGGAGTCAGCGATGGCATAATACAAGTCAGCAGGGCCACGCAGACGCTTGCGTTCTTTCTGGCGTTCTCTCAAGGCATTGGTAACGGACTGCAGTGATTGCAGCGCAGCAGGGATTTTCATGTCTCAGATGGATGATGAATTGTGAATTTGCATCATAAGCGCAAATCAGCATACAGAACAGTATGCGAAAGACTGTATTGTTAGAATTTGCAACAGAGTGGCATGCAAAAGCAACCGGCAAAAAACAGAGAATCAAGTTTAAGGAAATTGTGGATATTTTATTTTTAGGCACCTCGGCAGGTGCACCTACCCGACAACGCAACGTCACAGGCCTGGCTTTATTGCCTGACCAGGGCAGCGAATGGTATCTGGTTGATTGTGGAGAAGCTACCCAGCATCAGATATTGCAGACCTCATTATCCATCCATGGTTTGCAGGCGATTTTCATTACCCATGTGCATGGTGATCACTGTTATGGTTTGCCGGGGTTACTGGCCAGCGCTGCCATGCATGGACGCAAAATGCCCTTGCACATCATCGCCCCGGCAGGCATACAACACTGGTTGCAGGTCACGCATGCAATGTCAGAATCCTTCCTGCCGTATGAGTTGATATTCACGGATGTTGAGAACATGGATGCCTGGCAGGATCATGCCGTCACTGTACGCGCAATCAAATTGTCACACCGTGTGCCTTCCCATGCTTATCGCTTTAGTGAGAACCATACTGAGGCGGTGTTGGACACCGCCAAACTGCAAACCGAGGGCATACCAGCAGGCCCGGTCTGGGGGCGTTTGAAAAAGGGTGAAGATGTCACTCATGAGGGGAAAAAATTAATCAGTCACGATTATCTGCATCACCCTTATCCGCTACGCAGCATCATCGTCGGTGGTGATAATGACGCGCCAGGCTTGTTGCTGGAAGCCAGTCAGCAAGCCCACGTGTTGGTACATGAAGCAACTTATACAGAAGAAGTAGCAGAGAAAGTGGGCGCGCGCGTCCAGCATTGTTCTGCTGCCGCCGTCGCCAGCTTTGCTGCTACTGCTGCCTTGCCCAACCTGGTGCTAACGCATTTCAGTGCGCGCTATCAGCATGACAGCGAAAGGTCACCATTCATAGGCGATATCGAGACAGAGGCGAGGGCACATTATCAGGGGAATCTGTTTCTGGCTGAGGACTTCGCGCGTTTTCGTCTGGATAAGACAGGGGTTTTAAGCCGGATTGCATAAAACTGTTGCTGTTTTCATGCCAAAAATTGAGCTTGTTGAAAAAATAAGCACAAGCGCTTGTTGTCATAGCATAATCGCTGGCACTGGGCGCTAACATAGTCGCCCGGTCAATGATAATCCAACCTGAGACGAGGAGCGAGCATGAAAACAGAATTGCTGTACCTGAGCTATGTCACCATATTGACTGGCGTATTATGGATACCTTATATACTTGACCGTGTGTTGACCTGTGGCCTGCTGGCAGCGGTTGGTTATCCAGATAACAGCAAGCCGCAATCCCAATGGGCAGTGCGCCTGATGAAAGCGCATAGCAATGCTGTAGAAAACCTGGTGGTGTTCGCTACCCTGATCCTGTTGGCCAATGCGATGAATATCTCCAACTCGGTAATTGCCAATGCCAGCATGCTGTACTTTGCTGCCCGTGTGGTACATGCGGTGTGTTATACCCTTGGCATACCTTGGGTGCGTACGCTGGCTTTTTTAACTGGTGTGGTCGCACAGGCCATAGTTGCCGTGCAATTGCTGTCGCATTAGTCAGGCGTGATGGGACACCATGATTGAATTTTTCTTTGAAATTCTATTGCAGCTGGTCTTTGAAATTCTTGAACTGGTGTTCACATCAGGAATAGAGAAGCGTGAGCGTAGTCCGCGGTCCCCGCTTGTCACAGCAATTTTGTATATCGTATTCGGCGTTATTGCGGGTTTCGCCAGCTTATGGATATTTCCGCAGGCATTCATTCATAGCAGTGTGGGGCGCATCATCAACCTGATATTGACGCCGGTGTTGATGGGGGCGCTGGCGGCTGTTTTTGCAGCATGGCGTACTAGTGATGGCTTGCGTCTCTGGCGTTTCATCAATGCATATGTGTTTGCATTGTCACTGGCGCTGGTGCGGTTCGTCTTTGCGGGCCATTGCATGACCTGCGTGCAATGATGCAATGATGCCTTGTGCCTGAACCGGGAACAAAGCATCAGTTTATTGGCCTCAGCCGGTTTGTCATTATTTAGGTATCAGCGGTTGCATCAGCGAGTCTGCAAAATCGTCCAGCTTGCTGATGGCAGCTTCGTTATAGCAATTGCAGGCGATAGCAATAGCAACGTTTTTGCTGGGGATCACTCTGTTGCTGGCGTAATAAGTCAACTCTGTACCGTTATGTATGCTGACATTACCCAGCCCAGGAACAGTGGCGATACCCCAGCCCATGCCATAATTATCGACAGGCGTGTGCATCAGCTGGAAATTGGCTTGAGTCAAATAGGTGCTCTGGCCTTGCAAGCCGCGTAGTTGTTCACGTAAGAAGAGGCCATAGTCAGCCAGACTCAGATTCATGCCACCTGCAGCATTGATAAAAAATGCGTAGCGGGGATCGACGAGAGATGATGTGACCTGCCACTTGCCGCCGACCAGGGTATGCCCAATATTGTTATTGATGCCTGCATCTTCAGGAAAACCAAAGCGTCCCTTGATACCCAGTGGTGCAAATACTTCTTTCTGCATCAGGTTTTCATAGCTGTCACCGCCTGCGACTTCGGCCATCAGGCCGGCCAGGGCATAACCTATATTTGAATACACCATCTTGCTATTGGGTGGATATTCGGGAGCATCCTGTGATAACAAAACGGCTAGGCCACGACGGTCTGCCAGCAAGTCGCCAGTCAGCAAGGGCAAGGCTTTTTCTATGGTTCCATCATTCACTTCACGTGGCAGGCCTGAACGGTGGCGCAGTAATTGTTCTACCGTGACATTCAAATATTGAGGACGGATTTGCGTGCGCCAGGCAGGGAATATCTCTGCTATCGTGCTATCCCAACGTAGCTTCTTTTGTTCCACCAGGCGGCCTACCAAGGTGGCGGTAGCCGCTTTGGTCAATGAACCTAACTGGAACAGATCTGTACTTTGTACATTCTGGCTGCCATTGACTTGCCTGGTGCCTGTCACAACGTTTTCTACTTTATCCTGATTGACGATAGTGACTGAAACTGCGGGAAAATTGTTGCTGTTTCGGAAGCGTTCAACCTCGGAGCGCAATGCTTCTCCGGTCAACAGTGTTACCGGTTTTTGTACATCTACGGCTGGCGTGGTGACGGGGGCCGTAGAGTTGGAACTGCCACCACCACAGGCAGCAAGTATGCCGCATAGGCAGGTGGCAATCAGTATATTGTTCAAGCGCATATGCACGGTCTCATAAAAGTATTTCATCGGTATCTTCAGGAAAGAATGGAATGCCGGGAGCCTGTGTGAATTCTGCGCAATCTGTATGCAGGTTCGGAGAGTGGTGGTGTGCAGGCACCGCAGCGGGCGCAGTATCGCTACTTATTTGTCAATAAACTATGTTTTCGTGCAAGGTATAGTTTTGTAAAACGACAAGTATTGTGTAGTAGAACCTGGCTGTTCTGCCTGTGCCTTATGCAACACAGGCATCATGTAGCGGCAACGAGGTCCAGGTAGGTCAATATTGATTCTTGCTTCAGTCACAGAGAGAAGCTTGTAAATAAAAATCACCGGCCCCGAGTGTTATTGCAAAATATGCCACTATAATTGACGTGACCATATCTTAACCATCAGGGATACAGAATGCTGAAGAATTGCATTGCAGCCTTAGTCATCGTTTTATTTGCTTCATTGCTCAGCCGTGCCAGCCAGGCTGCTGAATTCCCTGTCGGTGCCGTCCCCGACCCCTTAAAGACCTGGGTGCCATGGGCGCTGGATGGTGTAGAAAACTTCGGTTGTCCGCAACAAGGTGCTGACGCCAGCCAAAAGCAATGTGTATGGCCCGGCCTGCTGGACATAAAAGTAAATGCGCAGGGTGCGACTTTTGCCCAGGATATGCAAGTGCATAGTGATACCTGGGTTTATTTGCCGGGCAGCGCCCTGCATTGGCCGCAAGAGGTCAGTGTCAATGGCAAACCACAGGCAGTACTGGCACGCGATGAAATGCCCGTTATAAAACTGACGCGTGGCACCTATAAACTGGCAGGTAAACTTATCTGGACTACAGTACCAGAGTTTTTACCCCTGCCGCAAAATGCGGCCTTGTTGAAGCTGGACTTGAATGGCAAAGTGGTGAATTTTCCTGTGCGCGATGAAAGCAATCAGTTGTGGTTGCAACGCAAAGCCGATGCAGACAGTGGCGAACAAATCCAGATACGCACCTTCCGTAAAATCACGGATGGTGTACCTGTTACGGTAGAGACTTATATCCGGCTCGAAGTCTCCGGCAAGGGCAGAGAGATCAAGCTGGAGCGCGCGCTCTTGCCAGACCTGATACCACTGGAATTGCGCACAAACTTGCCTGCCAGCCTTAAGCCGGACGGTAGCATGACCGTGCAGGTCAGGGCAGGCAAGTGGGAAATACGTTTGTTTGCGCGCCAGCCCGGGCCGTCCAAACCCCTGAGCCTGCCTGAAGCTGCTGAGGAAGAAGTCTGGTCCTATGAAGCAACGCCCTTGATACGCACGGTGGCGATAGAAGGACCGTCCACCGTTGATCCCCAACAAACCACCTTGCCGCCAGAATGGCGTAACTTGCCAGCATATCTCATGCGTGCTGGCAGTACATTCAGCTTCAAGGAAATACGCCGTGGCGACAGTGATCCGGCACCGGATAAACTGTCTTTGCAACGCCGTATGTGGCTGAGTTTTGATGGCTCCACCCTGACCATGAGTGACCAGATTAAAGGTGACATCAGTCATTCCAACCGCCTGACCATGGGCAGTATCGCCCAACTTGGCCGTGTCAGTGTAGCCGGGCAAGATCAATTGATCACCCGTGGCAGTGACAAGCTGGCGGGCATAGAAATCCAGCGCGGCAGCATTGAGGTGGGTGCTGACAGCGTGATTGGCAATAGTACCCGTAAGCTGTCTGCCGTGACCTGGCAAAAGGATTTTGACAAGCTGGGCATAGAATTGATTTTGCCAGCAGGCTGGCGTTTACTACACGCGGGTGGAACCGACAGGGCAGAAGGAGCCTGGCTGTCCCGCTGGAATTTGCTGGATTTTTTCCTTGTGCTGGTGATTGCGCTTGCTGCGGGCAAGTTGTGGGGCAGGCAATGGGGCGCGCTTGCCTTGTTTGCGCTGGTCTTGTCTTATCAGGAGGCAGATGCACCACGTTATTCATGGATAGTCTTGCTGGTACTGACATCGATTTTGCGCGCCTTGCCAGCCAGTCGCTTCCAGGTTTGGATCAAGCGTCTGCAGCAAGTCAGTTTGCTGGTGCTGGTCTTGCTGACGCTGTCATTTGCCACGCAACAGGTACGTTCAGCTTTGTACCCTGTGCTGGAGACCGACGGTAGTGCGGCCTATAGATACCAAGTCGTTCAAGGTGATATGTCGCCAGCACCGGCTGCTGCGCCGGTTGCGATGCCGGTAGAGATGAATGCACAAGTGGAAGATGCCAAGGTAGCAGAAGCACCGCCGCCTCCGCCTGGCCGGGGTGGCGTGCGTTTGACTGACCCCAGAATAGATCAGGAGCAGGCTTTAAATAAAATGGGTAAACCATATAGTCTGGCTCGTGCTAAATCTGTCGCAGGAAGCAGAGCCACCAACTATCAAGTGCTGGACCCCGATGCCAAGGTGCAGACTGGCCCGGGCTTACCCACCTGGAACTGGCGTTCCCATCAGTTGATTTTTGATGGCCCAGTCAGGCAGGATCAACAACTGGATTTATGGCTGTTGCCACCGTGGGCAAATAAACTGCTGGTTGTGTTGCGCCTGATACTGCTGGGCTTCTTATTACTGTGCGTGAGCGAGTGGAGAAAAGGATCAAATCAGGGGCCTTCGGACAGTGACAAACCAGCTGCTGGCAGGTGGCCATGGCGTGGCTTGGGCAAGGCCGCGCCCCTGTTGGTGATGTGCAGCTTGATTGCACTTCCTGCTGTTTACGGCGAATCTGCACATGCCCAGATGCCGGAAAATGAAAGGCTGGAAGAGTTAAAACAAAAATTAACCCGCCCGCCAGAGTGCCTGCCAAATTGTGCAGAAATCTCGCGCATGATGGTGCAAATCAATGGCAACAATGTCAGACTGGGGCTGGATGTTGATGCAGCCATTGAGCTTGCCTTGCCACTGCCTGGTGGTATCAAGCACTGGCTGCCCGCGCAGGCGCAACTGGACGGCAAGCCAGCCTACATAAGCCGTGCCGACGATGGAACCATATGGTTGCTGGCCCCGGCAGGACGACACAGGCTGGAACTGACAGGCGAACTGATGCAGAGCGATACCTTGCAACTGCCCTTGCCTCAAAAACCCAGACAGGTCGATGTACATGCAGATGGCTGGGATGTGGCAGGTCTGTCAGACGACTCTGGTGTTGCTGATACCCTGCAATTCAACCGCCGGATCAAGGCCAGCAGCAAGACCGAGGCTAGTGCTTTACCGAGTTTTTTGCGTGTCACCCGTCGTTTGATACTGGACAAGGAATGGCAGGTCGAAACCACGGTCTCGCGCCTGTCACCCATGGGTCAGCCTGTATTGGCGCAAATTCCGTTATTGCCCGGTGAGGCAGTCACTACCGCTGGTTTGAATATCAAGGATGGTAAGGTAGCCGTTAATCTGGGGCCTCAAAGTGAGAGCATGGAATGGCATTCGAATTTGCCACAAACTGCCCAGCTTAAACTGAATCTTGCGCAGCAAAGCAATTGGGTTGAAACCTGGGTTATCGCCGCCTCAGGTATCTGGCATCTGGGCACGACAGGATTGCCACCACTCGCCAGTGATGCCAGCAATGGTGAGAGCGGTGCTGATCTGGTGTTCCGCCCATGGCCGGGCGAGACCCTGGCTATCAGTGTAGAGCGTCCACAAGCCATTCCCGGACAAACCTTGACCATAGATGAAAGCCGTTTGTTCGTCAGCCCAGGCAGCAGGGCTACTGACTATCAACTGAGACTGCATTTGCGCAGCAGCCGTGGTGGCGACTACACCCTGACCTTGCCTGAGGGCGCGGTATTGCAACGTGTGAATATCAATCATCAGTTAAGGCCATTGCGTGCCAATGGCAGGCAACTGGTGTTGCCGGTAGTACCTGGTGCGCAAGACATAGAAGTGCAATGGCGTCTTGATCAGGGCTCAGTGGTCAGCTATACGACTGCTACTGTGAATTTGCAGCAAGCCAGTGTTAACCACACCCTGCAATTGATCTTGCCACGGGACCGCTGGCTGTTGCTCGCCAGTGGGCCCGGCATAGGGCCTGCCATCCTGTTCTGGGGCAAGCTCGTCGTCCTGCTGCTGGTTGCGGTCGCCCTTGGCCGTTATGCAGGCTTGCCTGTCACGACCCGGCAATGGCTGTTGCTGACCTTGGGTTTAACCCAGGTTACCTGGTGGTGCGCAGCTCTGGTGGTGGCCTGGTTCTTTGCATTTGTCCGGCGTGCGGCAGCGGCTGATACATTCACAACAAGATGGCAGTTCAATTTGCGTCAGTTTGGTCTCGCCGTATTGACTTTGCTCATGCTGGGTATTTTGCTGGATGCGGTGCAGAGCGGCTTGCTGGGCCAGCCCGACATGCAGGTTGTCGGCAATGGCTCCAGCGCCAATAGTCTTGTGTGGTACCTGGACAGGGCAATGGCAGACCTGCAAACAGCCTGGGTATTGTCACTCCCCATGCTGGTCTATCGTGGCCTGATGTTGCTGTGGGCCTTGTGGCTGGCGTGGTCATTACTGGGCTGGTTGAAATGGGGTTGGTCGGCATTTGCCAGCGGCAGTTTGTGGAAACAAAAGCAGCGTGTGCTGGATACAGATACTATCTTGCATGAGCCTACCGTCAATGCAGAGGAGCCAGCACCTGAGCAAACGCCAATGAAATAATCATGTCAAGACCAAATATTTATTTGAAGCCAAATTTTCTTACAGCACCGCAGGACTTGTTTGATCTCTTGAAAAAGAGGTCATCTGGGATGAAAGAATGCGCGCCCGTAAAACGGCGAGCTTTGGTGTTGCCTATGATTACTCGCAAATTTCGTATGCTGAGACTAAGATGCCAGAATTCTTGCAGGTGATTTGTAAGAATGTAGAAAATGAACTCGGTTTTTTCCCCAATAATTGCTTGCTGAATTTTTACCTGGACGGTAACTCAAGCATGGGATTTCATTCAGACTCTACTGATGAGCTGGCAGAAGATAGTGGCGTCGCCATCATCTCGCTTGGCAGTTTGCGGCGTATTGCCTACCGCAGCAAACAAGATAAAAGCCAGGAATATTTTTACCCTTTGCCAGCAGGAGGATTGCTGTATATGTCGGCAAGCATTCAAGAGGAATGGCTACATGCCATTCCTAAAGAGCCTGGGGCTGGTGAGCGAATTAGTTTGACGTTCAGAAAAATATTGAACAAGGCTCAATCGGAGTCTTGACCATAGCATTCGTTTATAAAGCCGTCCGCAAAGCAAACAATTCCGGGAACAACACCACATCCAGCATCTTGCGCAGATAGCTGACACCTGCGGTGCCACCCGTGCCGGTTTTGAAACCGATGATGCGCTCCACCGTCGTCACATGGCGGAAGCGCCAGATGCGGAAGGCGGTTTCCATATCCACCAGTTTCTCAGCCAGTTCATACAAAGACCAGTATTTCTCGGGTGTTTGATAGACTTGCAGCCACGCCGCCTTGACAGATTCATTGGCAACCACGCCATGTGACCAGTCTTGTTGCAAGCGGTCTGCATCTATCGTAAAACCCTGGCGTGACAAGAGCATGATGGCTTCATCATAAATCGATGGTGTGCGCAGGGATGCATCCAGGGTTGCGTGCACTTCGGGTTTGCTTTCGTGCACGCTCATCAGGGTGGCGTTCTTGTTTCCCAGCAGGTATTCCAGTTCACGGTATTGATGTGACTGAAAGCCTGATGAGGCACCCAGATAAGGGCGTATCGCCGTATATTCACTAGGTGTCATGGTAGATAAAACATCCCATGCATGCACTAGTTGATCCATGATGCGGGCCACGCGCGACAGCATCTTGAAGGCTGGTGGCAGATCATTGCTGCGTATGTGCACGCGCACGGCATGCAGTTCATGCAGCATCAGCTTGATCCACAGTTCGCTGGTCTGATGCTGGATAATGAACAGCATTTCATTGTGATTCGGTGAGCGCGGATGTTGCGCCGTCAGTATCTGGTCAAGGCCAAGATAATCACCGTAACTCATGGATTCACTAAAATCCATTTGCGCGCCGTGCCATGACATGGGGCATTTGCCAGTTTGTTCGTTATTGCTCATGATGTTCCCTTAAATATCTTCAATGCTTAAAACCATTAACCACAGAGGCACAGAGACACAGAGAAAAACATAAAAGAGTGAAAATCTTTTACAGTTGAGACGATGTTCTTCAACATCTGTTTTTTTTGAGGTTTTCTCTGTGATCCTCTGTGCCCCCTCTGTGTCTCTGTGTTGAGGGGTTTTTAAATTAAGTCACTGCATTACGTTCAGCGTTGGCATCGTAGTCTTTGCTGTCAAGTATATCGCGCAAGCCTTCTGCCGCATCCCAGACATCAGCAAAGCTGGTGTATAAGGGGGTAAAACCAAAGCGCATGATGACTGGCTCGCGGTAGTCACCGATGATGCCACGTTTGATCAGCGCCTGTATCACGGCATAGGCATGCGGATGTTTGAAGCTGGCCTGGCTGCCGCGTTGCTGATGCTGGCGAGGCGTGACCAGTTCCAGTGGATGTGCAGCGCAGCGGGCTTCTACCAGAGCGATAAACATGTCAGTCAGGGCCAGTGATTTCTTGCGTATTGCCTGCATGTCGGTCTTGCCAAAGGTATCCAGGCCACAAGCGACCATGGCCAGCGAGGTGATAGGCTGGGTGCCGCACAGGGCGCGGCGTATGCCTGGCGTAGGTGTAAAATCAGGGTTCATGGCAAACGGTCTGGCATGGCCCCACCAGCCGGACAATGGATGGTGGAATGCTTCCTGATGGCGTGCAGGCACCCAGATAAACGCTGGTGAGCCAGGGCCGCCGTTCAGGTATTTGTAAGTGCAACCTACGGCAAAGTCGGCATTTGCGGTATTCAGATGTACCGGTACTGCGCCGGCAGAATGGGCCAGATCCCACAAGATCAACGCACCATGTTGATGCGCAAGCGTAGTAACTGATTCCATGTCATGCAAATAGCCAGTACGGTAATTCACATGCGTCAGCATTACCAGCGCCGTGCTGTCATTGATGGCTTGCGGCAATTCTTCTGGAGAGTCTATCAACTTGATTTGATAACCGCGATCCAGCCAGCGGGTGAGGCCTTCCGCCATGTAGATATCGGTAGGGAAGTTGCTGCGCTCAGTAATGATGGTTTTGCGTTTGCTGTCTGCTGCTTGTATCTGCAGCGCGGCGGCAATGGCCTTGAACAGATTGACCGATGTCGTGTCGGTGATCACTACTTCATTGTCTGCGGCACCAATCAAAGGGGCGAGCTGGTTGCCCAGCGTGGATGGCATATCAAACCAGCCAGCAGTATTCCAGCTCTTGATGAGATCAGTCCCCCATTCGCGGGTGATGACATCTTGTGCCCTTTGCAGCGCTGCCTTGGGGCGCGCACCGAGGGAGTTGCCGTCAAGGTAAATCACACCGGCAGGCAAATCAAATTCTTCACGCAAGGGCGCCAGCGGGTCTTGCTGGTCTAGCTTTTCGCAATCGCTGCGGGTGATTGTGGTAGTTTGTGTCATTACGGCAGACTCCTTAATGTGACGCGTAGTGGGCTGGTATCAAGCCCGGTAAGTTTTTGGTGGCAGGCAAAGCAGTTCATCTTCGCTGTAACGGCCTACCCTGAGCTTATGGTTCATGAAAAATATGCAGAGATTTTATGCCGGATTGCCTGAATTTTTCTTGCAAATTGCAGTATGAAAATCGGAATTAGTAGAATATTCTGCGATTTATATTTGAAATTTTGATATAAAATGCATTAATGGGTTTGTGCATTGCGCAAAGGTACCAAATTGTTTTCATATTTGCAATTGCCTGTTACTCTAATCTGTTGATAATCATAGATTAAAAAACACTCACCACAGCGGCATAAAGGAAGTAAAGGATGCTTGCAAGTAAGCCTTCCTGTTTCTTTGCTTTTCTCAATGTGTCTTTGTGCCTCTGCGCCTCTGTCTTTAGAGGGTTTGCCATAAATTAAAAAAGAGATTGTCAAATGCAACTCGACGCCACCGATCTTAAAATCCTGCAGCAATTGCAAGCCGATGGCCGCATCAGTAACCAGGAGCTGGCTGACAAGGTATTCCTTTCTCCTTCATCCTGCCTGCGCCGTGTGCGCATGCTGGAAGAGGCGGGTATCATCCACCATTATTGCGCAGTGATCGATGCGGCTGCCGTTGGTCTTGAAGTGGATGCCTTTGTCCAGGTCACCATGCGGCGCGATGTAGAACAATGGCATGAAAATTTTTCGCAAGCCTTGCAACAATGGCCGGAAGTTGTCGGGTCTTATATCATCACCGGGGATGCCAATTACCTGTTGCGTGTGCGTGCACGTAATCTCAAGCATTACTCAGCATTTGTACTTGAACGCCTTTATAAAACCACGGGTGTGCTTGATATACGGTCAAACATCGTACTGCAAACCTTGAAGGACACACAGCAGATTGCCACCAGTTTGCTGGTGGCTGGATAAACCAGGTCAGGCCTGACCAACATAACCATGTCCAAGCCATGATTTCTTTTGATATTGATGAATACCGCTATAACCTGCGGGCTGCTGCCATCATTCTGGATGGTGACAGGGTACTCTTGCATAAAATCGAAGGCGATGCATTCTGGTGTGTGCCAGGCGGGCGGGTCGATGCGGGTGAGCAGGCTGCGGCTACGGTAGTGCGCGAAATGCAGGAAGAATTATCAGAACAGGTGACTTGCGAGAGATTTTTGTGGACGGTAGAGAATTTTTTTGAATACCGGGGGCAAAAACATCATGAACTGGGCTTGTATTTTTTAGCGCTGTTGTCACCAGACTCGCGCCTGCGCAACACACCAGGCCCCTATTTGGGCAACGAAGGTAATCTGCAATTGACTTTCGATTGGTTCACACGGACAGAACTCCAGCATCTGGATATTCGCCCCTCATTTCTGGCAGATGTATTGGCAGAGCCGGAGCTCAGAGTTGGGCATATTGTGCATCAGGAAAGCCAGTGATACCCTCTCTGTCCATCGTACAAAAAAGCGGAAGTCAGCGAATTGAACCTCATTGTGCGGGACATGAAAGAACGCAAGCATAAGTTGGGGCGCAAGATTAGAGTGGCAGATATTCAGCGTTATTTATAAGTCGCATTGCATGATGTTGAAGTGTTCACGGTCTTAGGGGAGTAACACCATGCTTCAAAAAAAACGTTTGTCGAAAATCAGTTTGAGCCTGCTATTCGCTGGCTGTTTGTGGGGCTACGCATCTTCTGTCATGGCTGCGGTTTGTCAGCCAGGTAAGCTGGTAGTACAAGTACTGGGCTCCGGCGGGCCTGAACTCAGTGATCAGCGTGCCTCTACTTCTTATCTGATCTGGGTGGATCAAAAAGCCAGGATACTGGTTGATTTTGGCAGTGGTGCGGCCTTGAATTATGAAAAGTCCGGCGCCAATCCGGCAGAGCTGGATGCGGTGCTCTTCTCACATTTTCATGTTGATCATACGGCGGATTTTCCTGCGCTGGTCAAAGGTTTGCCATTTGCTGGCTACAACAAAGAGCTGCGTGTTTTTGGGCCGGCCAAGCGTGGGGTTTTTCCAGGTATCAAAGAATTCATGCATGCCCTGTTTAACCGTGACACGGGTGCTTATGCCTATCTGGCAGATTATGCTGATCCTGATGTCAGCAGTCAGTTCAAAATGGAACTTGAAGAAGTGAGCGTCAAGCCTAAAGAAATCAAGCGTTACGATATTGATGAGAGTCTGACGGTCAGTGCTGTCAGCGTTTTGCATGGCCCCGTACCTTCCTTGGCATGGCGGGTCGAGAGCAAGGGCTGCAGCGTCACGTTCAGCGGTGACACCAGCAATACCGATCAGGCGCTGGATCAACTGGCGCTAGGTACGGATGTGCTGCTTGCCCATAATGCCGCCCGCGAAAACGATACCGATGAAGTGGCACGCTTACTGCACATGATGCCGACAGAAATTGGCCGCATCGCAGGCGTGACAAAAGCCGGCAAACTGGTTTTATCACACCGCATGAAACGCACTCTTGGACATGAGATGGAAAGCACAACGGCAATACGCAAGAATTATGCAGGAACCATTTTGTTTGCCAATGATATGCAGCGCATTATCGTCGGTGGCAAATAAATTCACTACAGCTTGAAACTAGAGGTCCTTGGGCACGCTGGGCATAAATGCATTGCCTTTGATAATGCCATAGGCGATGACAGCCGCGATCATGGCATAAACGATTCTTGGTATCCATTCTGCTACCTGCCTTTGTTGTAGTGCCAGGCTGGCATTTTCGCTTTTGGCATAACGGGATAGCATTTCCGGCAATTGCCCGCTTGCTTCTCCGGTTTGTATAAAACCAGACAGGGTATCGTCATTGATGGCGGGCAGGGCGCGTACAGCTTCGGCCAATGTTGCCCCTTTTTGCATGCGTGGCAAAATACGTGCGAGTTCACGCCTGATCAATACATTGCTGGTTGCCTGCAAACCCAGGGGCAGGGCGTCGAACATAGGCACGCCTGCTTCTAGTAGTAATGCCATACTCTGCCAGAAATCACAAAGATTGCGTCTTCTGTGCATGTTCCCAATAAGCGGCAAGGCAAGCAAAGCCTGATCCAGCCATGAGACAGGAGCATCGGCAGGGCGCATCTGGAAGCGCCGGTAAGCGTAAATGCCGCCCGTGACCAAACCCACAGCCAGCAGGATGGAACGAATGGCATGCCATAGATAGGCTGCCGTACTGAGTGTGCCCGCGATCAGTTGTGGCAAGGGCGGGATGAACAAGGCCATGATGCCCATTAATGCTGGCCTTATCAAACCTGCCCTGATACTGGCAATTTGCTGGGCTTTTTCTTCATAGGTAGTTGCCAGATGCCGGTAAGTAGAAGTCGGGTCACCGGCCGCCAGTGCAGCGCCCAGCAGACCAGCTTCCAGTGGCGTCCACAAGCCACTCTGCAAGCCTGCCTCGGCCAGGTTTTTGCCACGTTTAACAACTTGCAGGGTTGTCACCATCCTGCTTTGATATTGTGCCGGCAGTTTGATCATGGGTAACGCCTGTAGCGCAGGGATGCCAGCGTGGCTCAATGCGGCCAGTTGTTGCAGTAAGTCTGCACGGATACGGTAGGGCAGGGCCAGTTGGGGCTTATTTTTCATGCATGCTATTGTGCCATGGATTATCATGGCTGATGAATAGCGCCAATGTATAAGGCCATGCATCTTTATTGTTACTGAGAAAATATCTCGTATTTTGAAAAAACCAATCAAAAAAGGAGTACCTGATGTCCATCGCAAAATTAGCCTTTGCTGTTTTTAGTGCAGCTTGCGTCTGGCATGCCCAGGCCTCTGAAATTCTCGAACTACAGGACTATCACGCCAGCGAAGCCAAGGTCGGCAAGACCGGCTCCTGGCTAGGTTTGCAGCAGGCAGGCAAGGGCTGGCGACTAGTGGCGGTCAAACCCAGCTTTAAGAAAATACCCGATCCTATCAGCGGTGAGGGTGTGCGGGTTGCGGCAAACGCAGCCAATGTCAAGATGTTGTTGTCTGACCCCGGTTTGAAGGCCGGGGCAGTCAGTGTTTCAGATGAAGTGAAACTGGTCAGCGGTTCTATGGACGAGGAATTTGAATTATCGACCTTGCCATCCTTAGGGCAGGAAAGGCTGATGCACTTGCAAGGCAATAAATATAGCCTGCAGAACCGCGAAGGTAAAATCTATCTGAAGTATGCAGGAACAGAACAATACCTGTTCGACTATGTCGAAAACAAGGAGGATAATAATGCCCGCCTGATCTGGGTAGGCGACCTTGATCATGATGGAAAACTCGACTTCATCATCGATACCTCAAATCACTATAACGTCACAGAAATGCGGCTGTATTTGTCGGGGCAGGCAGCAAAAGGTGAGTTGTTGAAGCTGGTTGCCAGACGTAAAAGTACCGGCTGCTAATCCAAATTGCTTATCCTCAAGTTACATTTGCTTACCTGCGTAACATTATTCATGTCTCCTTTTTAATAGACTCATGCGTTGTTGGAGCATGAGTCACTGTTAAATTGAAGGAGAACGACATGGAATTAGCAAATGCCAGCAAACGCATACACCCCTTGGTAGCAGGTGCCGCATGCTCAGTCATACTAGTTAGCCTCTTAGGTGCTGCTGCCCTGACAGGCGTATTGCCCAGTTCCCACAGCACGGCAACATCAGGCAACGCGATTGTGCCAGCCATGAATAGTAATGCCAATGCGATCAATCCTGCAGGCAATACTGCCATGCCGCTTGCCAATAACGGTAATCAGCCTGCAGCTAATTATGCAAACACGCAGTATGCAAACACTGCACAAAATAATTATCCTGCACCTGCTCCAGCCAGGGTTGCACAGAGCAGCACCCACCATCAGCCGGTCAGAAATTATCAAACACAGCCTGCCCAGGCAAAGAATAGCCCGGTTGGTATCGGTGTAGGTGCCGTGATCGGTGGCCTGGTTGGTAGCCAGATCGGTAATGGCAATGGCCGCACGCTGGCAACTATCGCCGGTGCAGTTGGTGGCGGTTATGTTGGTAATGAAGTTGCAAAAAGAAATCCATAACAGGATTTCAGGCCTGCAGGATTTTAAGTTTTTCAGTAATCCATAACAAGAACGGAGTGCCAGCTTGATATCTGGCACGCCGTTTTCATTTCATTTAATACGCATTGGTTTTAACGCGCATTCGTCGTATTCATCAGCGAACGCAACAAGTCGGCAGCAATGCCTTTGTTGGCCCAGGTTTGCGACAAATCCAGATCACCGTTGGTACTGACGATGATGAGTATATTCTGGTTTTGCAAGTCCACCAGATTCAAGATGCGTACACCGGCTATCCAGCCCTGACGCTCTACTATCATGGCCGCAGCGCCATCTTCACTGGCTTTGAATGGATAAGACCAGACACCGATCGCACCACCGACATTATTCGGCTTGACCATCTCGTCGCGGCTCTTGGTGGACAGATATTTGCCACGCATGAAGGCCAGGTCAAATGCATACAAATCCCGCAGGGTTCCAAAGCTGCCACCAGCAGGGCCATAACTGGCAAAGTTCACCGCAGGCTCAGGTTTGCCACCCAGCGTGCCATGGATATGGGTTTTGACGTCCGGCTGGGCCGCAGTGTAATAGCCTACGTTTTGCATACCAGCCGGGCTGAAGATGCGTTGTTGCAGCAGGCATGAAAAGCTTTGCTTGCTTATCTTTTCCAGTAAAGCGCCGAGCACGATGTAATCGCAATTGTTATAGTCAAATTTGCTGCCTGGCGTAGCATTGGATGGCCCGGCGCACAGGCCAGTGGCAAATTTCTGGATATCATCACCGCTATTGGCATCCATCATGTGGACGGCAGGATTGACCATCTCATTGTAAAGGCCAGAATAATGCGTCAGCATTTGGCGCAGGGTGGCACCTCGCGCCTGAACATTGGGGTAATCGGGCCAGTAATGTCCCAGTGTCTGATCCAGTTGCAGCTTGCCCGCTTCTACTTCTTGCATGACCAGGATGGCAGTCATTTGCTTGGTGATCGAGGCATAGCGAAAAGTTTGTTTTGTATCAGTGACATTGCCAAGACTTTTTTCCAGCAAGATCTTGTCGCCGCTAGCAGCGAATACCAGGCCTTGAAAGCCGGTATTTTTGAGATTTTTGGCTGCCTCTTCAAGCGTAGGAATAGCTTTGACAGGTGCAGCATGGCTGGCTGGACCTAGTAAACTACTTGCAGCAATGGTGAAAGTGGCAAAAATGGCAAGGTGGCGATGAAGGTAAGACATATTGTGCTCCGGTACATTAGTCAAGCAGATGCTCTGGCCTGAATATTAACAAAAGTTTAGCCTTGGTGATGTGCGTTTAGCCTCAGGCTATAATGCCGCACTATGAATCTATTAAGAACCCTTGCCTCCATCAGTGGCATGACCATGCTGTCGCGGATTACCGGGCTGGTACGTGACGTATTGATTGCTACCCGTTTCGGGGCCGACGCCTATACCGATATATTCAATATCGCTTTCCGCATTCCCAATTTGTTGCGGCGCATGTTTGCCGAAGGCGCGTTCTCGCAAGCCTTTGTGCCTATCCTGGCTGAATACAAGAACAATAAGGGTGATGAAGCTACCAAGAAATTGATTGATCATGTCTCTACCGTCATGACCTGGGTCTTGGTGTTGACTTGCATACTGGGCATCGCTGGCGCGCCGATTTTGCTTTATTTTTTTGCCGAAGGTTATAAAGACAAGCAACAGATCTTTGACATGGCGGTGGTCATGACCCGCATCATGTTCCCGTACATCGGTTTTATGTCCATGGTTGCGCTGGCGGGCGGGATATTAAATACCTGGCGTGAATTCAAGGTGCCTGCCTTTACGCCGGTTTTATACAATTTGTCTTCGATAGCTGGTTCGTTGTTCCTCGCACCTTATCTTGAAAAACCAATTTATGCGCTGGCTATTGCCGTTTTTGTTGGTGGCGTTTTGCAACTGGTGGCGCAGGTACCCTCATTAATCAGGGTAGGCATGCTGCCGACGATTAGCTGGCGTGTAGGTACGGCCTGGCAGGACGAGGGCTTACGCCGCATCATGCGCAATATGGTGCCAGCTATCCTGGCTGTGTCGGCAACGCAGATCAGCATCGCCATCAATACCAGCCTGGCATCAAAACTTGCTCCTGGCAGCGTGACCTGGCTGGCAAATGCTGACAGACTGATGGAATTTCCTACTGCCTTGCTGGGAGTAGCTCTGGGTACCATCCTCCTGCCAGGTCTTTCCAAGGCACATACAGATGGTGATACGGTCGAATATTCCGCCTTGCTGGACTGGGGCTTGCGCCTGACTTTTTTGCTGGCCTTGCCTGCTGCAGTCGGCCTGGCAACCATACCCGACGCGCTGACATCGACCCTGTATCATCACAATAAATACGATGGCCATGCCGTGCAAATGACATCCAATGCCCTGATTGCCTATGGTATTGGTTTGCTTGGGCTCATCGTAGTCAAGATTCTGGCACCGGGTTTTTACGGTAAGCAGGATATACGCACACCTGTAAAAATCGCTGTGGCTGTCATGTTGGTGACGCAGGCATTGAACTATGTGTTCGTGCCTTATCTGGCCCATGCAGGTCTGGCCTTGTCTGTCGGCCTGGGAGCCTGTGTGAACGCGATTTTCCTGTATACAGGCTTACGTAAACGCGGCATTTACCAGCCGCAAAAGGGTTGGCTTTTGTTCCTCATTAAACTTGTTGCTGCACTGGTCTTGATGGCCGGTGTGGCCTTGTGGACTTCAGCGCAATTCGATTGGTTAGGCATGCGCCATACTCCTGTCGTACGTGCAGCCTGCCTGGCTCTGGTGCTGTTGGCTTGCGCCAGCACTTATTTTGTTGCATTGGCACTCATGGGTTTCCGACCCCGGGATTTCAAGAAAGTGACCAGAGTCTGATCCCTTAGCCCTCTGCTTGACGCCGTGTCAACCGCGATCATCCTTACCTGACATATTCATCATTGTTGCCCGGCTGTTGGCTGATTAAAATGCCTACAGCCGGTCAGCTAAGCCAGTGCATTCCCAGTGCATTCTGCAGATAGATTCATGCATGGTTTTCTTGCCGGATTCAAAGAATCCTATTTGCCATGAAAGAGTTGAACCATGTCTGACAACCATGCACTGATGACAGATGCTGAAACCCCGCCAAAAAAATCCTGGTTACTAAAAATCCTGGGATGGTTAGTATCGATCATAATTTTGATCGTTGTTGCCCAATTCATTGCTGGCTTAAAAAGCGACCAGAAAACCAAATTTGTGAACGAATCACACAGCCTGGCTGAGACTGCCTGTGCTGGTGATGCTGCCTGTCTGGATGCAGTGAAATCCAAATTTGAGGTCTGCCTGGAGCTGCACTCAGAATCGCATAAGACAGGTAAATTCGGCCGCAAATACACTTTGCATAAAGAAGAATTTTTAAGCTGTATGAAGTAGTTAAAGATCCAATTTTGTCTTGGATGAGCCTTCGTCAACTTGTAATGTTTGATCTGAAATTTGATTAGGACAGCAAAATCCGGGTCACAAAAGAATCAGCAAGATGATTGAAGAATGAGGCTAATTCCGTACAATTTCGCCTATTTACATCCGATAATGCACAGATCAGGAAACTGATACTGAAGAGTCAGAAAGAACTCACTATTGCGGCATTCACAATTAGAAAGGCGAGGTATTTGTGAGCATCCAGCACCTTACTTCGCCTTTTATCTGTGGATGTTTATTATCGATGGAGACAAGGGGAATTAGGGAATGAAAAAAATCATATTGGCAGGATTCATGTATGGTGTGGCAGCGGCAAGCAGCGCGGCCACTTATTATGTTTCACCCACTGGCAATGACGCAGCGGCGGGGACCAAAGCAGCACCATGGAAATCCATAGCGCGCGCCCAGGTTGCTGCAGTTGCTGGCGATACCGTGTATTTCAGAGGCGGTAACTACAACTACACTGCAGGCATCAACACTTGCGCCACCCGCACTGACATCGTCAATGCGATTACTTTGGACAAGAGCGGTAGTTCAGGCAGCCCGATTCGTTACTGGGCTTATCCTGGTGAGATACCGGTATTCGATTTTTCACAAATGAAAGACGATTGCCGCGTCAAGGCCTTTAATGTGGTAGCCAACTGGGTGCATTTGAAAGGGCTGGAAGTCACCGGTGCGCCCCAGCAACCTGGCAACCGCCTGAACCATGAATCTTGGGCCGTATGGATCAACGGCAGCAATAATACGTTTGAACAGTTGAATACCCACCACAACATGGGACCTGGCCTGTTCATCCAGAATGGTGGTAACAACCTCGTCCTCAATAGTGATTCCCACCACAACTACGACCCCTATACCTCGAATGGCGCAGGCCAGAGTGCCGATGGCTTTGGTGCCCACATCAAGGCGGGCAACCCCGGCAATGTATTCCGTGGCTGCCGCGCCTGGGCCAATTCGGATGATGGCTTTGATCTCATTAATGCTTACTCACCCGTGTTGATAGAAAATTCCTGGACCTGGTCGCAAGGTTATTTGCCGGGCACAACTACACCTTTGGCGGCGGGTAATGGTAATGGCTTCAAGCTTGGTGGTTATGGTGGCGTGTATGTATCGAATGCGGCCAAGCACACGATACGTTACTCGGTTGCCTTCAATAACAAGGCAGCAGGTTTTTACGCCAATCATCACCCGATTGCGAATGACTTCTACAACAACACCAGCTACGGTAACAACAGCGATTTCAACATGCTGGGCATAGATCAAAATGGCAATGCGGTGAACCTCGGCAACCTGCGTAACAACATCGCATTTGGTGGGACACTGGTGTCAAATATGACGGGTGCCAATGATCAGTTTAATTCATGGAACCTGGCAGTCACGGTTTCGTCAGCTGACTTCCAAAGCATATCCACCACTGGCTGGGATGCACCACGTCAGGCCGATGGCAGCCTGCCTGTGCTGAACAAGTTCCGCCTGGCTTCTGGCAGTGACCTGATCAATAAGGGCACTAACGTTGGCCTGCCTTTCAACGGTTCTGCACCAGACCTGGGGGCGTTTGAAAACTGATGACTGAAGTGGGCGGTTTGATGGGCATGCGGCTTGTGCCTATCGATAGTCGGCGCTAAGCGCCGCAGCCGCCCTCTACCAAAAACTTCTTTTCTTGCGCATCGCGCTTTACCAGGATATTCCCACGATAGCTTGCAGTGTCTTCACCTGCACCTGTTCTCTTCAAATGTAGAGTCACACTGATGCCCTGGCCAAGAAATGTTTCCCGCCATGTTTTGCTATCGTTAGCATGGCTGTTCCCGGCTTTTGTGATGCTGTCAAGAATGATTGGTTTTCCGTCTATCTTTACCCACAGCTTGCTGGCCCAGTCTGCTTTCAGTATCACTTTTTTCGCATAGGAAAATTCGCATTGGGCGCCGGTAAATTTTGGTTCGTTTTCCTCAAGTTTTTCCAGGTGAAAATCCGGGCTTGCAGCGGTTATCAACGGAATAGATAGCAGGGTTATAAACAGGAATGAAGTCGGCATTTTATGTGAATGAAAAGTGTCAGGTGAAATCCATGAGTTTTTATAAATCTTTGCCTGCATCCGCAATTTTTTTGGGGATAGCTAACAAGGGGATTCATAAAGCAGCGCCCCCTTCGAACGAGATTCTTGTGCTTGTCAGGCAGAGCCAGGCTCGCATTTAGAACATGAACGATTTCACCAGATTCAAATCGCCGATCTTGCGCAAGGGGATGACAAAGCTTTCGCGTTTTTCTCTGGCAGTATTTTCATAAAACACCAGGGTCACACGGGTAGTGATGATGGGTTGCTTGCGCTGGCCTTCATCAAAGTTATAGCCACCTGCGCCATAGTTGCCCCAATAGTTGACGAACACATGATAAGCGCCATGCTTGGGGGCGATCGTGGTGAACATCTCCGGCCCCGGGCCATCGACGCTATCTACATCGAGGCCACCGCCACCATTCAGTATTGGCGCGGCAAAGAAGGCATGCTGGCCATCAGGGGTAATGATGTGCAGATCAACTTCTGCCTCAGGGGCATCCCACGAGCAGATGATGCGTAGCTGTGGAGACAGTTGCTGGGTATTGGCTTCGTAATATTGCACGCGTTGCAGGCTCTTGCCGTCTGGCCCCTTGATTTCTATATTGTTGGAACCGCTGCCAAAAGCATAGTGGCGTTCAAAGCGGCCATCTGTGCCGTAATTGAGGACCATGGGATTGCCATTGACGATGAGGGTATGCTTGCGCTGTTTGCCCGCATCGCGGATATGGCCTTCGATGAGGGTGCGGTTTTTTTGCGTGCCACGGTCTATCGGGGGCAAAGGGTAGGATGCGCGTGTATCGCTGGATTTATCAGTCAGACCGCCATAATTCCAGCCGCCACGCGGGCTGTTGATGGTGGGCTGGTCTTCAGCGACACAATTGGTGGCAGCGACGAACAGGGTGCATGCCAGCAGGGCAGGTTTCATCATTGTTTGCATGATCATTACGGATAGGTAAAGGATTTAACCAGGGTCAGTTCGCCGGGTTTGCGCATGGGTACCTGAAAGCTTTGCTGCTTCTCGGCCAGCGTGCCTTCCTGGCTGATGATGGCAACTCTGGCGATAGTCAGTTTTTTGTCGTCCCCGCCGCTGCCATAGTAATTGACATAGACATGATAGGTACCCTTGGGTGGTGCCGTACTGGCATAAATCTCCGGGCCATAACCGGTGGTGACATCCACATCAAGAGCGCCGCCATTGTCAACCACGCGATTGCCGTAGAACACATGCTGACCATCCGGCGAGACCACATGCAGGTCCAGGTCAGTGCCGTCGCTGTCCCAGGACAAGACTACGCGCAGGCGTGGATTGGGGTGGCTGGCATTGGTGTCATAAAACTGTACGCGTTTGACTTCACTGCCATCGGGGCTGCGCACTTCTACATTATTCGAGCCGGAGCTGAAAGAATAGGGACGGGAGAACTCGCCAGTTTCACCAATAGCCAGAGGCATGGCGGCACCGTTGACAATGAGCTTGCCTGGCTTCTTCTTGTTGCTGGTGCTGATACGGCCCCTGATCAAGGCCATTTCACTTTGCCCTTCGGTATTGACCGAGGACGCTGGGTAATGCACAGGCTGTTTAAAACCAGAGGCTTCGCCACCGCTATTACGCCATCCTCCACGCGGTAGTTCTATCGTGGCGTCTGCTGATGCAATTAAGTGAAAGCCAGCAAGCAGGCTGCCTGCGATGCATACAATGAGTCGCTTTTGGTAAAACTTGATCATGTTGTTCCTTCTATGAGACGGCGTGCCAGTTTTTCTACATAGTCTTCATTGGCGCCGTTCGGATGAAATCGTAAAGCCAGGTGCAGGTATTCATGGGCGAGGGTGATACGCTCGTCCAGACTGCGCCAGCCGCGGGCGTAGATGCGCATGCGCTTCTGGTCTGAGTAGGGATTGCCGCTTGCCAGCGAACAGATGGCTGGCGGTGTCTCTGGATGCTCAAAACCGGGCTCACGACGCAATATGCCTTGCCATTTGTTGCTCGCGTTGCTTAACCAGGTTTGCGCTGCGGCCAGCGGCTTGCAGTCAGATTTGCCATTGAAGCTGGCGATGCTGGCTTGCGGATAACTGGTGGCCAGGATACGTTCAAAATTCCAGCCCTGGTTTGCCTGCTTTGTCGCTTCTTTCAATGACATGCGGTTGTTGCCTGCGCTGTCATTGTGATAGCGAATGTTCGCTCCTTGCAATATCAGGTCATCCGTGAACCAGGCCGCTGCCAGGGCAGCATCGGTGGGTGCATTGGCGCTGACGCGCTGGCGGGTAGTGCTGTCGGCGATACGCCAGCAGCCATGATCAAGAGCAGCGTTTTGTACCAGATAGCTGCGCGCCGCAATCGCGAGGCTGCGTGCGGCCTGAATATTGCTGGCGTCACCCTCGCGGTCTATGACGCGGGCGACATAATCGTTGATGCTGACGCGGCCAGTGATTTGTGGAGCCATGCCTGGAGTGCGTTGCAGTGTCAGGCTGCCATTGCTGTTGATGTCCAGGCCATTGCCGTTGGCGAATTGCAGCCTGTATTTGCCGGACAGCGTTCCCGCACGCGCAGGAGCGTTTGCAGATATGGACAATACTTCGCGCAGTGGATAGCGCGCAAAAAAATCGACATCCACGCAATGTGCTTCATCACCGACATTGTCGATATTATTGATGCCCGCCCAACGCGGTGCCGGCAGGGTAGTTGCCAGAGCACTGGCCCAGGTAGTGAGGGTAGAGCGGCTGGAACCACGAGCACCAAACCAGAACGGCGTGCCATCTGCCAGCCAGCCTGCTGCGCCACCAAAGGCGCTGTTGTCAGGCAAATGCCAGGAATAAGTTTTGTAACGTATGCCTGTACCCAGTTGCGTCCAGGCTTCGCGGCCATAGCCCTGTACCGCTGTTTCCAGCAAGGCTGTGCGGGCAACAGCGCGGGCTTGTGGCGAGAACTTGTTCAGGGTTTCCAGCAGCTCTTTTACGCTGATCTGGGTGTCGGGCTGCAGTTGCGCTGTGCGTTGCAGCCAGTTGGCGTCACTGCGGGTTTGCCAATAAGCTTTCCATGCCTTGTCATTGACGCCCAGACGCGCTGGTGAAAAATAGGGCGCGCAGGAACGTGCCAGGGCAGAGTCGCGTTCTACCTGCTCACCGGGTTCGCAGCAATACAGGTCTTCATTTTTCTCGTGCTGTTCACGAACATTATTGCGCAAATCTTTTTTTGCGGTGCAGGTATACGCTGCTTCCTGAACGTGATTGTCTTGCAGGTAGGCATAGACAAATAACTTCCACAAACTACCCAGAGGTATCTTTTGATCTGCGATTTTATTGTCTTGAGAATTTAATGAGCGCATTTCCACCTGGCCATCACGCAGCCATGCGACGGTGGCCGTGCTGGCTGTATCTGCAGTCGCGGCCGCAGTTGCAGCATAGGCAACTGGCGCAACTTGTGCAGATGCAGCCAGCGTGACTATGGTCGCACTGGCAAGCATGATGGTACTGATCGCTTTGCGGGCAGGATCAGCGGATTTCCATAAACGCACGTGGCTTGTCCTCAAAGGCTTTCTGGTCTGGCTGGTACATGCGGTAGTAGCGTGCTGGCGGCAGGGCGAACTTGCCGGTTTGCGCTGCACGCACCAGATGACGTATCACGACCTGGCCATCCAGCGCATCCACCGGCACGGCATAACCGCGTGGTGTTTGCTCGTAGCGTGCTCGCTCCATGGCTTCCATATCTTTACCGCCAGGGTAACGCAGGCTGATACCCCAGGTGGAGCGGTCGGCCGAGGTGCCTGGTGGCAGAGGTACTTCAACAATGCCAAAGTTCAGTTCAGGGCCGGATGTGCGGGTGAGTACCACTTCATCCAGATAAACTTCATCTGTCTTCAGTGCTGCACCATCGCCCAGCAATTCCAGCTTGAAGCCTGCTTTGCCTGCGACTGGTTGCACAGGTGCGCCAGTAGTTGGATTGATGGCAGGTTTGCTGGCACTGCTTGGCGCTGGCAGCGCTTCTGGTACCAGGCGGTAAATGCGGCGCTCCACTTTTACTGGCAAGCTGGATTTTTCTGGTTCACGGCTGTCGAACTGGGCAATGGCAATCATGCCTGCGCTTGGGTTGGAAACCATTTTGATCACAGACGGGGTTGGCGTCGCGGCTGTGGTATTCCAGCGATACACGCTCTGACCTGTGACGGTTTCGCGTGGCAACCAGCCAGCTTCGAGTTCTACCTTGGCCATATTGTTGCGCAACAAAGGATCATTACTGCCAGACTTGCCACCGAGAGCGCGATAAGTCCACCACAGGGCGAGGGCGCGGTCTATGGTCGGTGACTCAGCCCTCACACGTTCCAGCACGGCAGCCGCTTCACTGGCAGGGCGTTTGCCAGTCAGTATCAGCAAGGCTTCACCCAAAGGCAGGTCAGCCTGGTGTACACGGGCTGCGGCTTCTGGCAAGGTCGTGACAGTAATGCCTGTCAAGTTGCCTTTGCTTTGCTGAACTACATAGGCGGCCAGCAAAGTGCTCATGGCGTGTTGTACATCATCATCCTTGTTGGCAAAGATCATGCTGTTCATGCCTGAACGCGGGGTGATCACCACAGGTTTGGCAAACGCACCTTTGGCACCGAGTTCTTCACTGAGGGCTTCGGCCATGGATTTTACCGGCAAGCCCATATCCTGCATCCAGTACAGCATCAGGGCGCGCTGCCAATGTGATTGCTTGACGCCATCCTTGCGATAAACATCATTCAGCTTATCAAAATGGCCTTCTGGGAGTGACAGTTTCAAAGCGCGGCTGGCATGCCAGTCAGCATAGTAGGCATAGGTGGTCAGCAGGGCATCACCATCTTTTTCTGGCACAGTCCACCAGCCAAAAGTCGCATTTGGCCCGGCCATTTGCGCCAGACGGAAGCGGTAGCTGTACAGCCTTTGCGTCAATTGTGCAGCCAGTCTTTCTTCACTAGGCAAGGTTGATTGCAGGGCCAGGCTGTAAGGGATGAGGCGGCTGGAAGTCTGCTCGACGCAACCATATGGATAGTCGATCAAATCATCCATCAAGCGGCGGAACTGCGTGCTGGCACTGTCAGCAAATTGCAGTTGCAGGTTGCTGGCGTCAGGTGGCAGTTTCAAGACAGTTTCCTTGCCAGTCACAGGCACGCTGACTGAGCGCTGGCTCAGCCAATGCACAGGAATAACTTTCAGCGGCACATTGAGCGCATCAACAGTCTTGCCACCTACAGCGAGTGACAGGTCTATCTTGTTGTCGAGGCCATTAGCTTTCAAAGGTACGGAGATAAAGTTCGCACCAGGTTTCAGTTTCAGGCTTTCTTGTTTATTGACACCGGAACCGGTGATGTTCAGGCTGGCACTGGCATCCTGGTTGCCCTGATTGAAGATGGCAACGCTGGCATTCGGTGCATCCTGCACGCGCATCCAGTTCGGGCTGGTCCATTTCACATAAAAGTCTTTGTCTGAACGTACATAGGCGATGTTCTGACCTACATTGCCACCGGCCTCAGTCGCACGCACAGTAATGCGCCAGCGTGTCAGCGAATCGGGCATGGTGAAAGTCAGGCGGGCACGGCCAGCAGCATCCGTGGTAACGCTTGGTTGCCACAGGGCGGTATCCTTGTCTTCACGGCGAGGTCTTTCCAATACCTTGATGGCGCGTTCATGGGTTTGCCCGTTGGCTGGCAAGGCCAGCTTGGATGGCGGTACCGCCAGGTCATAAGCGATGAAGCTCAGGCTGGCAGAAGTGCGCACATTATTGCGGCGCGGATGATAGAAGAAGTCAGAAATATCGGGTGCAATTTCAGGTTGCAACACATAAATCATTTCATCGACCACACCTACCGTGAGCTGGCTGCCTGCGGCTGGCTTGCCATCGACCATCGCAGTCAGGTCCAGCGTGACCTTGTCACCAGGCGCATAGACGGCCTTGTCAGCTTTGACGGCGACATTGATGCGTGGCTGCTCAACTTTCAAACCCAGGTTCTGGAACACATAATCAGCGCCTTTGATATACACCACAGACAGGGTAATGTTGGGGCCATAGGTATCCTGAACTGGAAGCTCAACCTTCCATTGCATAGGTGACAAACGTTTGGCAGTAAGCCAGCCACTGGCATTGCTCATTAAAGCGGTTTTTTCTACCTTATCACGCTCCAGGGTAAACAATGCCTGATCGACTTGCTGCGGGAAGGTGATCAGCGCACTGGCAGTTTCACCTGGCTTGTAGCTGGTCTTGTCAAATACCATTTCTATCGAGCCTTGCGGTGCACTGACGCCAGCACCACTGACGTAATGCGAAGTGGCACCGAGGATATTGCCTGCTGCATCACGTACAGACAGGGTATAGGTGCCAGGTTCAGCAAAAGCCAGTGTCAGCTTGCTGGCGTTGGCGAGCTTGCCGTTTGATTTTTTCTGGTTTTCCAGTCTTACCCAATCCCATGTTGCCGGGGCACTGACTGTGCTGACGGTATTGCCAGGTACAGGCAGGGAAGTCAGCGCAAAATTCATGTTTTCACCAACGGCAGAGAAGGCGCGTTCTGCCTTCAGGCTATAGGTGCCAGCGCTACGTTCTACCAGTATCTCCTTGGTAGAGCGTACGCGGTAAGCAGCGCCATCAGTTGCCAGCACCGACAAAATATAGCGGCTGGGTTCAGTTGCTGCAGGCAGTTTGAATTCAACGAAACCGTTGCTATCAGTCGTAAATGTCGTTGTGCTCATCTGTACCGGGAACTGGCCTGCATAACCAAGGTCGCCTTCAACGATGGTCAGGCGCTGGGCGCGTACAGTCAGGTCTGCCTTGGCATTGACGACAGGTTTGCCGTCAGGATAGACCAGTTGCAGCTTGCCCTTGATTTCTTCATTGGTTTTGTAATCCTTCTTGCCTGGCATGACATTGATTTCAAAGTGCGGCTTTTGGTATTCAGCGACGCGGAAGGCAGCGCCATAGCTGTTACCCTTGTAGCTGAAGCGCAGTTCATAACCACCTGCGACGGCATTGTCAGGTAACTGGAATACCGTATCACCACCAGACTGCGGTGTCATTTGCAGGGTTTGCGCCGCGACGGGGAAGCCATTTGCATCAAATACCTGCAACTTCAATTCGCCTGCGGTGATGGCTGTGGATTCACGCGCTGACACAAAAGTACGGCCCAAAAATTTCACATAGACGGTTTCACCAGGGCGGTACAAGGGGCGGTCTGTCACCGCATATAGCTTGGTATTATAGATTTCACTGTCGTAGTAATAATTTTCTGCGACAAACACGCCGCCTTTGCTGTCTTCACCATAGACATAAGTTTTTTCTGGCGCATCGCGTTCAAAATTGACGATACCGCTGGCATCTGTCGCGCCTGTACTCAGGATACCTGCGCCATCTGTCCACACCGTTTTTGCATCTGCCACAGCCTGGCTGGTGCGGCGGTCAGCTACCCAGACCAGCATTTGTTTGCTCGATACCTTGGTCACAGCGATAGAGTCAGAGACAAACACCAGAGTCACTGCGCGATAACTGCCGACCATGGCTTCCACCAGATACAGGCCGGGCTCTTTTTTGCCCAGTGGTATCAGCACATTGCCTTTGGGCGACATGATGAATTCACTGCTGCTTCCATCAAGCTTGACGCCTTTTGGTGGTTGTATGGGCTGGGCGATATGCACAGGGTAGCGGAAGCTATCAACCAGGGTATGCGCCTTCAGTGGCTGGTACAGCGGGTTCATCTGTTGTGGCGTTGATGCTTTGACCAGCGGGTGCAGACGTACTTCAGGTGCTTGTGAAGTGACGGCTTTCCTGGCATCCGATGAAAACAGCTTGCGCCACATGCGGCGAGATGCATCCCACCAGTTATCCCAGGTACGAGCCAGCGCATCGGACACGCCTTTGCCCTTGTAGTTACCCTGGGCATCAATGCGGTGCAAATTCTTTTGCGCCTTTAAAAACTCCAGCGGGTCCTTGACCTTATAGACATAGACATCGACACCGCCAAGCTCAGAAATCTGCCCCATGTCCTGGGCTTCCAGCCTCACCATCGCAGTGTCGCCAGAGCCATAGGCTGCATCGCTGAGCAGGAAGAAAGACGAGCCCCCACCGCCGTCCTGTGCCAGGGCAGGCATGAAGAGCAGCATCGCGCACAGCGCTGTCAATAAAGTGAAATAACGGGATTGTTTGAATGTAGCTTTCATTGGGCGCTTTCAGGCGGACAAGAAATTGAGGCGATACACGCCAGCAAAATTGGGATTATCTTGGGTAGGGTGCCAGCGCGTGTCGCGCCAGGCTTGCAGGTCGCGTAGCTTGACGGCGCGCAGACCATTATCAGTTGGTGTGACCGTGCCAGTGTGATAGGCGATGTAAGAATTCATCCACACCATCAGATGCTGGGCGTCGCCCTGGTCATAGAACAGCAGGTCACCGGGGGCTGCCAGATTGCAGTCCTTGCCACGAAACCTCGCATTCTCCTGCACCATTTCTATGGCACTGACATAGGCCGAGACTGTACCGTCAGCCAGCCGCCACTGATGGCGTACTGATTGAGTGCTTTGATCGAGAGCTATTTCTGGCGGCAGCGCAGTACCCAGCATGCCATTCGCCCGCTTCCATTTTTCATCATGCTCGCGCAGAGATTCAGCCACCGCAAAACGCACCAGGCCTACGCAATCTCGCTGTTGCCAGCGCGGTGTCGGGCCTGCCGTCAACTGGGCGGCAATGATGCGTGTCATCCAGGCGCGGCAACTGCGCGACTGGGCGGGTGTCAATGTTGGTGCCGAGACTACAGGCGCGGTAGTTGTTCCAGCTTTGGCAGCATTTTCGGCAGGCAATGGCACAGCCGGCGCCATGAGCTTATTGGCCAGCGCCAGCCTGTGCCAGCCTAGCATGGTGCTGGTGGCGAGCATGCCAGTCAGTACATGCCGGCGTTTCAATTGGATTTCTCCTTGCTGACCCATTCAACTTTTTGCCAGGCTTTGCCGCTGGCCTGAGCCTTGCTCAATTCCAGGCGGATAGGCGGGTAGGTTGCCAGGGCTTTGATGCGAGCGGGTAGATGCGTCTTTGCAGCTTCCAGGAAGCTGGCATCTTCAGGTTTTGCCAGGGCCGCGTAGATTTCACGTTGAGCCATTTCTGACAAGGGGCGCGGTGTGATCAGGCCCAGGGTGCTTTGCGCGCCAGATGTCTGGTCAGCCACGCTGGGGTTGCTGCGGGCGATGGTATCCACCACTTTTTCTACCAGGCCGCCATCGGGTGAGAACACCACAAAATCGCCGCTGGCTGCCAGCGTAGCCATGCTCTTGGTATTGCGCCATAGTTTCTGATCGGGCTTGGCCTTGGTCGTGCCTTTGCCTGGTGCCGCCTGTTCACCGCTGGCAATCGCCCAGGTCGCCATGGCTTGCAAGGTAGCATCGCGGTTGGCAGTGTTCAGTGGCAGCTTGGTGATAAAGACAGGAGAATACAAATTCGACTCGCGGTACCAGCAAGCCAGGCCTGGGCCAGACAACGGTGCCAATGCCTGCTCTGGCAACTTTGGTGTGGCATCAGCTTTTTTCAAGACAGTATTGACCATACTCCAGTCAATGGGTACGGTGATACATGCGCTTGGGTTGGCTGGCGCAGCAGTCCACAGGGCTGGGTCAAGCAACTGTGCCGAAGAAGTTTTTTTGGAATCTATCCAGACCGAAGTTGACCAGTTGCCGCCAAAATCAAAGCGCATGCCCTTGAAGCCGGATACAAAAGCGCCATAACCCAGGGCCATGGTAGGTGCACCTATCGCCATCGTATGTTTTGCAGTGCCCGTAGCCTGAGCGGGCGCAGGAGCGATATTGTCGAGGTCAAATTGCAGCGACAGTGCACCATCATGTTCCAGCCATTTGGCAACAGCAGCGCGGGCTTCTTTCACGACGCCGTTTTTATCATCAAACAAAAGACCTGGATCAGACAAGACCACGACGCGATCACCCTGGCTGATCAACAGCAGGGTGCGGCGTGGATTGACTTCCAGTGCCATGATCTGGGCTTTGCCATTGCTGGTGCTGATATCACCTGCCAATTTGAGCTGACCATCTTTCATTGCCACCTTGGCGGCTTCCTGCAAGGCTTTGTTGAACAGGCCCATACGCATGACGACGGCATAATGGCGCAAGGCACCTTTGCCATCGCGCCAAAAAGCCACTTCTGCAGGTTCATTGAAAATGCTGGCATACAGCTTGTCTTGCCAATCGAGGTCATGCTCGTAGGCAATGCGCTTGACTGCACCGTTCAAACCCAGACGGTCTTCATTTTGCTCGTAGTAGAAGGCCAGGTCTTCGGTCAGCACATCCTTGGCTATCGGCACTTGCAGCAAGTCGCGCGGCAGTTTCGACAGGCTGGTGGTGCGTATCAAGGCATCTGGTTGGGAAATATCCACCATGAGGCGGGTGCCAACATAGTGGTAATCCTTCCAGTGTTTGCTCAACTGGTAGGCAACAGCAGCAGCGGCAACTGTAGCAACAGTGCCGGTGACGATCCAAATACGACGCATGAATTCTCCCTCTGGGGTATGGCTTTTTTATTGCACGGATACTATCCAAAGCAGGCCAGCAAGACAATCGTTTGCGGCTGTCTATTTGGTAATTTTCTGTAAGCGTGCAGGTAAAGACTGCAACTGGCAATTGTGCCATGCATAGCCCTGGGAATTTATATTGTTGCAATATTTTTTGTGGGCACTTTTGTAGACACGCGAGGCATGTTTCAGCAAGAGGGAAACACAAGGCGGGGAAACAAAATAGCTGGAATGAATTTCTTATGTGCATATCGCCCGGAGAAACAACCGGGCGACATACACTACTTTTTAACTTGTAATTTAGCTTGTAACTTAGCTTGTAACTTAGGCAGCCTTGCTTTCGGACTGCGCTTCACTGGCGATGCGCTCGTGTTCTGCTGCCCAGGCTGCATCAATGGCACCGACTTTGACAAACGCCGGACGGCTACAGACGCGTTCAATGTAATTCATGACGACAGGCGATTCAGGCACGAGCTTGAACATGGTACCCCAACGCAAGGCATTGCCCCAGAGTACATCTGCTGCAGTGAATTGCTCACCCAGTAAATATGGCCCTTTTTCCAGTTGCGCCTTGATGATACCCAGCATGGTGTCAAAATCACCGTAAGGGCACATCGAAGGCATTGCTGGCGGATGTTGCGCAAACTTATCTACCAGCGCAGGCTCGTAACAAGCCGCATAGTAGGCCATCCAGCGCAGATAAGGACCGCGCAACTGGCTATCCAGCGCCGGTGTCAGGCCTGCCTGCGGGAACAGGTCTGCCAGATACAAGAATACTGCCACTTGCTCGGTAATGAGCTCGCCACGATGCTGTATTGCAGGCACTTTACCCATAGGGTTGATGGACAGATAGGCGCTTTGTCTTTGCTCGCCAGCTTTCATGTTCAAGACATGTAATTGATACGGTGCGCCTAATTCTTCCAGCAAAACCAGCGCACCGGTAGCGCGGGTTTGTGGAGAGTAGAACAGGGTGATGTTGTCTGTATTGCTCATGATAAGACCTTTCTTTTATCTCGGAGGCGGAATTGCCTGGCCGTTGATATAAGAATATGTCTCTATACCTGACATCTTTTGTCAGGTTAGCTTATTATTCTTTTATATTTTAAAAATACGGCAAAAGGATCAGTTTTTACCATGCGTGCCAGCCGACTTATCTCCATCCTGACTATCCTGCAGGCACGTGGTTTTGCCACCGCGCCAGAACTGGCTGATGAATGCGCAGTCAATCTGCGCACTATCTATCGAGATATCGACGCCATGAGTGAGGCGGGCATCCCCATCTATAGCGAGCGTGGCTCTGGTGGCGGCTATCGTTTGCTCGATGGCTACCGCACCCAGCTCAATGGCTTGTCCGCCAAAGAGGCCGAGGCCCTGTTCATGAGCGGGCTGGCAGGAGCTGCAACGGATATGGGCTTGGGTTCAGTCATGATGGCAGCACAAAACAAGCTGCTGTCAGCCATGCCCGCCTCTTTACGTGAAGGTGCGCAGCAAATGCGTTCGCGCTTTCATCTCGATGCACCAGCCTGGTTTGGTCAGTCAGAGCAACCTGCACACTTGCCCAAGGTTGCCGATGCAGTGTGGGAGCAAAAGCGCATGCAGATACGGTACCAGAGCTGGAAGGGAATCAAAGAGCGCGTTGTCGAGCCCCTTGGCCTGGTCATGAAAAGCGGCTCCTGGTATCTGGTCGGGCAGGTGGATGGCACGCCACGCACTTACCGCATCTCACGCATACTGGAATTAGCTGTACTTGAAGAACGCTTCGAAAGACCGGCGCCTTTCGATCTGGCAGCCTACTGGCGCAAATCTACCGAGCGCCTGGAGCAGGACATGCACAGGAATATGGCGACCGTGCGCCTGTCACCAAGAGGGGTGAAATTCAGGGAGCACTTTCTGTCGCCCTATGTTTTTTCTGAAATGCAGTTGGCCAGTGAACTTGACGGGGACGGCTGGTGCAGGGCGACCATGCCCGTAGGTTCCCTGATGATGGCATGTGCAGAAATTCTGCGCTTTGGTGAAGATGCCGAAGTGCTGGAGCCGCCAGAGCTGGTGAGCAAGGTGAGGGAGCATGTAGAAAAGATGGCGATGATTTATAACAGACCCGCATAGACACGGCAGGCAAAAAAAGCCCACAACCGTTGCCAGTTGCGGGCGAACACCTTTGGAGAGGAATACTTCAAACCCGGTAGAACAATCTTCTGCTCTTCCCAGATACGCAATATGAAAAAATCAAATTACGAATTAATTATATACATTTTATCGATAAAATATAGATAAAAAGATTTTATTGTGGCTTTTCTGCGATATTTCTCTCCGGAATTGATCAACGACAATAGTCGTGGCGATAGCTAAGGTTTGTTGGGTTTGCTGCTTTTCATGCTCAGAGTCTTCAGGTAGGCGATCAGGTTTTTCCTGTCACCGTCTTTACTGACGCTGACATCCATTTGTTGTCCAGGGATATAGGCTTCAGGGTCTTGCAGCCAGCGGTCCAGGGTTTTTTCATTCCAGATTATCCTGGCATTGCGCAAGGCAGGTGAATACTCAAAGTCTGCAATGCTGCCAGCCTTGCGGCCAAATACATTGGCATGCCTGGGGCCGATATTGTTGGCTTCTACAGTATGGCAACCCAGGCAGCGCGATTCATAGATGATTTTGCCAGCCTGTATTTCATCTGTTTTGGTTGCCATTGCGTCAGCGGCGATCAGCGCGATGCCGAATGGCAGCAGGCATATGAGCAGTTTTCTAAAACTATTATCCAGCTTTGATTTTTCCTGCTGCACGGGCAAGACCCTGGCATTGAAAAGATCCGTCATCATTGATACGCCAGTACAGTTGCCCTCGGCGCGGCACGGCATGTGTTGCAATAAATTGGACAGCGCCCGCCAGCCTGAATGGAAATATACAAATTTGTCATGATGTTCTCTTCGTATTCAAATAAGCAGCCCTGTTGCTGCTTGGGAATATACGCAGGCAGGTGCAGACTGGATTCACAATTTTTCAAAATTGCACGAAAGCAATCAAAATGTTAATTACTTGTTATTTGAAATGGTGGGAAGAAAATACAGCAGGAGGGGCGTATTGAAAGAGGCGAGTTAAATTGGATTAAGCTGGATTTAAGGTGATTGATCTTGATTGAGCCGGATTAATGTGAATCTGGCTCAATCACGTGCATCAGGATTGCGAACGATCTTATTTCTTTGCTGCAAATGCCAGCAAGTCCGCCATCGAACCGGCAAAGACATCGGTATCTACACTACCGGTGACGCCAGCCACGCTACCAGATTCAGAATTTTGCCAGAATGTCCAACTGCTCCAGCCAGTGGGAATTGTTGGCTGCGAAGCACCATATTGCGCAATCCACAATGCATACCTCGAAAAACTGTTATTCATATTCTGGTTCCAGAACGATGGTCCGGTATAAATCATCGGTGTGCGACCCAGTGCCTGTTCTACCGTGTTGAGCCAGATTTGCAGGTTAGCCGCCAGCGTGGCATTACCAAAACCACCTTTATTGATTTCAATATCGACTACCGGGGGCAAGTCGCCAATGGCAATACTGCCTACCGCCTTGATGAAATTATTCGCCTGCGTCACAGGGTCATCATTACTCTCATAAAAATGATAAGCCCCGCGCAATATGCCCGCTGCCTTGATACCAGACCAATTGGTCTTGAACTGTGGGTCAGTATAGGTATTGCCATCTGTGGCCTTGGCAAAGGCAAAACTAATACCTGCACTTTTGACCGCAGTCCAGTTGACTGTGCCTTGATAGTGGGAAACATCAATTCCCTGCACCTTGTTGTTGATTGCCATACATATCTCCGCTGATGAATTCAGGGTTAAATAACAAATCGTTAAGATAACAGGAATATGGTTAATTATGCAAAAACAAGATGTTTTTCATGGGTGTTTTCTGACTTTTCCTTGTATGCCTGGTTCTGGCTGCCTACCCTGATTCATGGGTAAGCGATGAAAAGAGTGTCCATCAAAGTCAGGGAGCCTGAGCATGAAATTCATATTGCTAATTTTGCTTTGCCTGTGCGTGCCAGCATTGGCGGCAGATATCATCGACGTCAGCATTTATGCCGACGAATCTTATCCACCGTACTCATACAAAGAAAATGGCGAGGCCAGAGGCATTTATCCTGCCATCTTCAGTAAAGCCTTCGAACGTATGCCTGCTTACAAGGTGCACATCAAGCCAGTACCCTGGAAGCGCGGGCTCATGCTGATGGAAACCGGGCAGGGGCTGGCTTTGTTTCCACCCTATAACCGGCCACTTGAGCGCCCTTATCTTAACAATTCCGAGCCTGTGCTGACTGAACAGGTGGTGGCTTTTTGCAGTGAGATCTCCATGAAGGGAAGAAAACATCCCTCAAGTTGGCCCGAAGATTTCCAGGGACTGAAAGTTGGCATCAATGCCGGATTTCAAATCGGTGGCGACAAGTATAGAAAAGCCGTCAAGGATGGCAAGATGTTTGAAGACCAGGCACCCAGCAACCGGTCCAATATACTCAAGCTCTTGCTGGGACGTATAGATTGCTACGTCAATGACCGTCTGTCCATCTTGTGGGAGATAGAGCACATCAAGGCGGATGGCGTTTACGCTGACAGTAGCCAGGCCATCGTCGAAGCTGCAGTCATTAGCCAGGAGCAGGCTTACCTGGGATACACCAATCGCGATAACGGGCGCTATCCCTACAAGCCTGATTTCATGCGTGCGCTGAACCAGATACTGACAGACATGAAGAAGTCGGGCGAGATACAGAAAATTGTAGAGGATGTGCTGAGCAAATAAAGGGCACGGAATTACTTTGCAAGTTCGCGTGAACCAGGGGACGAGTCAGGCCCGGTATCAGAGGCTTGAACATAAGGTGAGTCTGTGGAACTATACGGCATGCATGGCGGGTAATGTCGCCGTGCATACCCAACCTGGTCAACCTTAGAATAGTGATACATGAACATACACCTGTCCCTGATGCCCATCCTTGCCCTTGTCGCTGGCATTTGCATACTGATCAAACCCAAGCTCGTCAGCTTCATCGTGGCGCTTTACCTGATAGCCATAGGCCTCATCGGTATTCTTGGACTTGGACGGTTTGGTCTGCATTTGTAAACGAGACCAGGCAATCAGCTGCGCAGGTTCAGGGCTGAACCGGGCAAAGACATCGATTAATGAGGAGTTGGCAAAGATGACGGCTGCATCGATTTACCCACTCGAAGGTGGTTGTGATTGCGGCATGCTGCGCTATCGCATGCTCAGTGCGCCGCTGATCGTACATTGCTGTCATTGCCACTGGTGTCAGCGTGAAAGCGGCACTGCCTTTGCCCTTAATGCCATGATAGAGGCTGACCGTGTCATTCACACCGGGGCAGAACCTGAACTGGTGGAGACGCCATCAGCCAGTGGCAAAGGCCAGAAAATTGCGCGCTGCCCGCATTGTCGGATAGCCATCTGGAGCAATTATGCGGGTGCCGGGCCTTTGTTACGGTTTGTACGGGTAGGTACGATTGATCAGCCAGACCACCTGCCGCCAGACATTCACATTTATACCGAATCAAAGCAGCCATGGCTAAATCTGGCTGGAGACATACCCGTGATGGCTCAGTATTACGACAGGGACTTATATTGGTCTGCTGCCAGTCTGGCCAGACGGCTTGTACTGTTGCCGCAAATCGAGGCTTATCAGGCAAGAAAATCTTAGAAACCGCTTATTTCTATTCCCGTCAGGATGAATTGATTGCTGCCTGGCTCTGGTCTCATGAACTCATAAGCTTACGTAGCCAGTTGTCGGGCAGCCTGTTGATATTGGCGTTATTTTTTTACAGGCAAATAATTCGTACTGTAAGCCGGACGCAGTTTGGTACGCAAATAAAGCTTTGCTGAGGCTCGCCAAAGATCACGCATAGCGAATCGCCTGCCCAGGCATAAACTGTAAAGACAGATGTCGATTCTGTATGGCCTTCAAATGAAGTACTGGCTTTGTACCCATGGACTGTTCATGAGTACCCGAATGAACGGCTGCGTCATTGTAGATATTTGCGTAATTCGGTAAAATAAATTCAAATCAGTACAATATTTTGCGGAACGAGCAAAGATGGGCTAAGCTCACCCAAAGAGTGACATGACCATGCTGGATGAAATCAAAACCTTTATCGCGGTTGCTACTGAAGGCAGTTTCAGTGCTGTTGCGCGCAGCCATGATCTGGCGGTCTCTTCCATTACCCGCAAGCTTGATGCACTGGAGGCCGATCTGGGTGTCAGGCTGTTTGCCCGCAGTTCGCGCTCCATCACTTTGACTGATGCCGGTAATCAGTTTTTGCCGCGTGCCCGTACCATCGTTGCTGAAATGGAAGAGGCCAGGCATGTGCTGGCTGACCTGCATGCTGATCCGCGAGGTTTGTTGACGGTAACAGCGCCGTCAGCGTTTGGCCGCATGCACGTAGTGCCTGCATTGGCCAGTTTTCTTGAACGCTATCCTTTGATGCAGATAGATTTGCATCTCAGCGATGATTTCGTCGATTTGCTCACGCGCAGGGTGGATGTGGCGATACGCATAGGTGTGCTGCCTGATAGTGACCTGGTTGCTACCCGGCTGGCGCCGATTAATCGGCTGGCTTGTGCCAGCCCGGCTTATCTGGCTGCGCATGGGCGGCCAGACTCTCCCGAGCAATTGCTGCAACACAATTGCCTCAATATCGCATCGACACCCTTGCCGTATGGCTGGTGGAGTTTTGCGGGTGTCAGGAATGAGGCGGCCTTGCCAGTCAAAGGCAATTTCAAAAGTGATGATACCGAAGCGCTGCTCGCTGCCGCAGTAGCGGGTATGGGCATTGCACATCTTGCCAGCTGGATGGTGTGTGACATGCTGCGCTCAGGCAAGCTGGAACTCTTGTTCCCCAACTTGCCCATGCCCGCCAAAGCTGCACAGACTGGCATACATGCGGTGCGTATGCCCGGGCGTTCGCATACTGCCAAGGCGCAGTTGTTTATCGCCCATCTCAAGGCTTGTTTTGGTGAGGAGCCGTATTGGGAAGATTTTTAAGCAATGCTCAGGATGGTGCCAGTCGCGACTATCCTGCGTACTGATCTTCAGGTTTGGGCTAAATAAGGGGGCGGGAAGAGCAAGTAATCTTGCAGAACAGCCTGCGTTGGCATTGCTGCCCACACCAGGCTGTTACATTTCGTCAGTCAGGCTGACGAGCTAGGCTGATGTTAGCCTATGCAGCCAGCGCAACGATAGCGTGGTGTGTAGAACAGGTTGCAGGAATCCTGGTTGCCATTCTGGCATTCTTCAAACCAGGCTACACAAGTCTCACATGGAATAAGGGCAGATGCGCTGCCTGCGAAACCGAAAGCAATTCCAACGCCGACAAAAAATGTAAACAATGCTTTTTTCATTTTGCTCATTACTGACTCCTGGGGTTGTATGAAAGTCAAATGTCGTTGTGTCGAGAGTAATCTCGACGCGTTGATGCTATGTTAACAATATCAAGAGGTCAATATTTATTTATTGAATATACTTATTAAATATTTATATTGACAATATTTGTCTGTCCGGAATATTGTTCACAACTGCTGGTCGTGACTCAGGCCATGGAAACTTGATTGCAGTTCATCAACGCCTGGCCTGCAATCGTTGTTTGGCTTATCAATGGAAGGTGGAAAAATGCTGAAACAGAGACTGAAATCAATCGCTTCATACGCTTTGATCCTTGTCGCTGGCCTGGCTGTTGGGCTGGCAGCGGCTAATGTCCCGCGCTGGCTGACGCCGGCTTATATTGAAGGGGATTACAAGGCGTATTTCCCTGATGCAAAGACCAAGGTCGTGCTGTATGCGACAGCTACTTGCCCATATTGCGCCAAAACCCAGGAATACCTGAAGGCGAAAAATATCGCCTACGTCAAATTTGATATCAATGAATCAGAGCAGGCACGCAAGGAATTCAAGCAGTTGAAAGGAGAGATCGTACCGCTGATACTGGTTGGCAACCGCCAGATAGCCGGGTTCAAACCTGAAGTTCTGGATTCAGCATTACAGCAACTGCATTAGTGCAAGGCGCTGATTGTCTTGCAAGTGCCAACCTTGCGTAAGCCGACGCGATTACCATCGTCGGCTTTCTGCTGACTTTCTGCTGAATTAGACTGTTCAGATAAAATGACAGACATAATCGAGG
The DNA here is from genome assembly GCF_009937955.1 of Undibacterium sp. KW1. NCBI lineage: Bacteria > Pseudomonadati > Pseudomonadota > Betaproteobacteria > Burkholderiales > Oxalobacteraceae > Undibacterium > Undibacterium sp. KW1. The sequence goes on from NZ_AP018439.1 coordinate 1,919,895, forward strand.
GTATCAATAGTCTCGATTTCAAAACGTGAATTGGCCGGGACGTTGAATTGCTGGCCAGCTTCATAGGTATTCCATTCCGTTTCACCTTGCAAACGTATGCGGCATTTGCCTGCATTTACTTCCATGATCTCCGCTGCCGCCGTATTGAATACCAGGCTCGACGGGAAGATCACGCCTATGGTTTTTTTGCTGCCATCGGCAAACAAAACCGTGTGGGATACGCATTTGCCATCGAAGTAGAGATTGGCTTTTTTAACGACGCTGACTAGATCAAATTGGGTAGACATTTTTTAGATTCCAAGAAAAAACGACCCGCGCAAATGAATGGGCGGGTCGTGCGGGATAATAAACTCAGGTGATTACTGACCGCGTTTTGCGCGGGCATTGGCTGCAATACGCATGCGCAATGCATTCAGCTTGATGAAGCCGCCAGCGTCTGCCTGGTTGTAGGCACCGCCATCTTCATCAAAGGTTGCGATGTTCATGTCGAACAGCGAATCGGTTTTGGAGTCGCGCGATACCGTGATGACATTGCCCTTGTACAGCTTCAGGCGCACCCAGCCATTGACTGTGTGTTGGGTATGATCGATCAGGGTTTGCAGAGCGACGCGCTCTGGAGCCCACCAGTAGCCGTTATAAATCAGACTGGCGTAACGTGGCATCAGGTCATCTTTCAGATGGGCGACTTCACGGTCCAGGGTGATGGATTCTATCGCACGGTGCGCGCGCAGCATGATGGTGCCGCCCGGCGTTTCATAGCAGCCGCGGGATTTCATACCGACATAGCGGTTTTCCACCAGGTCCAGACGACCGATGCCGTGCTTGCCACCGAGGCGGTTCAATTCTGTCAGTACCGTCGCTGGCGACATGCGTACACCATTCAGTGCAACGATATCGCCGCGTTCAAATTCTACATCCAGGTATTCTGGCTGGTCTGGTGCAGCTTCTGGGCTGACAGTCCAGCGCCACATGGATTCTTCAGCCTCAGCACTTGGGTTTTCCAGGTGGCGGCCTTCAAAACTGATGTGCAGCAGGTTGGCATCCATGGAGTAGGGCGCGCCACCGTTTTTATGCTTCTGGTCGATTTCTATGCCCGCATCTTCCGCATATTTCATCAGTTTTTCGCGGGACAGCAAATCCCATTCACGCCATGGAGCAATGATCTTGATACCTGGCATCAACGCATAGGCGCCGAGCTCGAAACGCACCTGGTCATTACCTTTGCCAGTCGCACCGTGGGAAATGGTGTCTGCACCAGTTTCTTTGGCGATTTCGATGAGGCGCTTGGCGATCAGTGGGCGGGCGATGGACGTACCCAGCAGGTATTCACCTTCATACACCGTATTGGCACGGAACATAGGGAAGACGAAGTCGCGTACGAATTCTTCACGCACATCATCGATAAAAATATTTTCAGGCTTGATACCAAACTTAATGGCTTTGGCACGCGCTGGTTCCAGCTCTTCACCCTGGCCCAGATCGGCAGTGAAAGTGACGATTTCACACTGATAATTATCTTGCAGCCATTTCAAAATGACAGAGGTATCCAGGCCGCCAGAATAGGCGAGGACGACTTTTTTAGTATCGCTCATGATGTGCTTTCAAAATTAAACTAACTTTATGCTGAAGACCAAAAAGCTCACCACAGAGACACAGAGGAAGGAGAAGATTCTGGTAGGAATCTTCCGTTTCGCAGGCGAATGGCATGCCATTCGAATTCCCTGCTACACCACAGAGAAAATCATGAGAGAGCACATCATTCATTTACCTGCTTCTTTGTTTCGATGGCAGAGATTTATTTGATCTTATCTTTCCAATACAAATACGATTTAGCAGAGACAACAATTCATACGCAGAGGTTTAACTGATTAAAGAGTAAACGTATTTCAACAAGATTTTCTCCGGTTTTTCTCTGTGTCTCTGTGCCTCTGTGTTGAGAGGTCTTTTTCAAAAATTACGGTGTTCAAAACAAGACTAGCGAATCTCGCCCACCACCAAATATTCCAGCAAGGCTTTTTGCACATGCAGGCGGTTTTCGGCTTCGTCCCAGACTACCGACTGCGGGCCATCTATCACGCCGGCAGACACTTCTTCACCACGGTGTGCGGGCAGGCAGTGCATGAACAGGGCATCGGGATGGGCGCGGGCCATCTTGGCTTCATCGACTATCCAACCATCAAAGGCTTCCAGGCGGGCCTGGTTTTCATCTTCATAACCCATGCTGGTCCAGACATCGGTATTGACGAGATCGACACCTGCGCAAGCGTCGGATGGGCTGTCAAATACCGTGTATTGAGACGGGTCTGCCGTCACCTGCGCCATATCAATGTCGTAGCCTTTGGGCGTAGAGATGTGCAGATGGAAGTTGAACACCTGCGCTGCCTGCAGCCAGGAGTACAGCATATTATTGGCATCACCTATCCATGCCACTTTTTTACCAGTGATGGAACCACGGTGTTCTATATAAGTAAACACATCGGCCAGTACCTGGCAGGGATGATGCTGATTTGTCAAGCCATTGATGACAGGTACGCGCGAATTCGCGGCAAAGCGCTCTATCATTTCTTGCTCAAAGGTGCGGATCATGATGATGTCACACATGCGTGACATGACTTGGCCTGCATCTTCTACCGGTTCACCACGGCCCAACTGGCTGTCGCGGGTATTCAGGTAAATCGCTGCACCGCCTAGCTGGTGCATGCCTGCTTCAAAGGACAGGCGGGTACGTGTCGAGTTTTTCTCGAACACCATGACCAGGGTTCTGTCCAACAAAGGGTGATAGGTCTGATAAGCCTTGAAACGCTGTTTGATGATGCGGGCACGCTGCATCACGTATTCAAACTCGGACAGGCTGAAATCGGAAAACTGCAGGAAATGTTTGATAGCCATAAATAAAACGGGCAGCAAGTTAAGCTTGCCGCCGCTTGTCATAACTGCTTAATTATAAGGGATTAATCGAGGCTTCCCATATTAAATTCTGGGAGCAGGCAAATTTGACCCTTTTTACGTGGGTTTGCCCATAAAAGAAGATCTTGCACTTCTTGTTACGGCCTTCTCCCAAAGCTTAGCATCAAATGATGGTTTTAGGCAGATACAAGGAATCACCCTCGCAATAAGGGGCGTTTTTGAGAAGTTGCCGCAAGGAAAATTGCATTTGTGAACTTTCGTCAACTAGCTGGAATTTCATATTGGTTTGTTTAAACTAGATTTCATTGCTGTATTTGCATAAATATTTGGTGATTAGCGCCGCGGTTGCGCGAAATTCCGATGGAATTGTAAGCAAATGCAATCAAGTGTTAATAAATGAAACATTTTGTAGATGAAGTTCGCCTGATAAGTCTTCCAGAAATGATGAGGGACTCAACAGCGAATATTTTTTAAATGATTTTGTAAAGAATACAAACTATGAGCGCTCTGTTAGCCGGACTGACCGTCCTGATCATTGGCGATAGCCATATGTCCACCCCGGATTACCTGATCACCACTTTGCACGACGACTTGATGAGCAAGGGTGCCGTAGTGTATTCCTTCGGTGCTTGCGGTGTTGCTGCCGGTGACTGGATGGTGAAAAGCCAGTCCCCTTGCGGTGGTGCTGCACGTATCAAGGATGGTCCGGTAGAAGTGAAAACCGGGCAAGATGCGATGACCCGTCCCTTCAATGAACTGGTCAAAACCTACAAACCTAATCTGGTGGTTGTCGTTAATGGTGACACCATGGCATCTTATGCTGCGCCTGAATTGCCGAAGACATGGATCTGGCAACAGGTATCCCGCCTGACCAAAGGCGTTAAAAACAATGCAGTAGGTTGCGTCTGGGTTGGCCCAGCCTGGGGTACTGAAGGCGGCAAGTTCAACAAGACTTTTGCCCGCGCTAAAGAAATGTCAGGTTATTTGTCTGAGATCGTCGCGCCTTGTACTTATATCGATTCTCTGACCATGTCCAAACCGGGTGAATGGGCATCTTCTGATGGCCAGCATTTTGATCTGGCTGGTTACAAAGCCTGGGGCACTGCAATTGGCAATGCCATTTCTTCCCCTGCGGTTTTGCAAACCATCAAAAAATAATTACGGACTCTGACCCACATGAAAAAGCTTATCTTTGCTTGCCTGACTTCAGCCTTGACTCTGGCAGCGCATGCTGACAATCCTTTGTATGAAACCGGGCCAGCCCAGGATTCATCCTTTGTCAGGTTCCTCAATGCAAGCGAAGATAAAGCGAATGTGGTCAATGGTGCAGCCAAAGTAGCGTTGGCTGCCCAAGGTGACGCCAGGGTTTCCCGTTTTTACTCCGTCAAGGCGGGTGCCAAGCTGGCAGCCAATGTGCAGGTCGGTAACGCCAAGACTTCTGTCGAAGTCGTTGCCAAGCCAGGTGAATTTGTCACCATAGCGATTGTCAGTAATGGCACCGGCATAACAACGGTGGTAGTCAAAGATACGCCGACAGATTTCAATGCCAGCAAAGCTTCGGTTGCCTTGCTCAATCTGGACAGCACTTGCAATGCCGCTGGTTTGAATGTGGCAGAAAAAAATACCGCCATACTGGAAGCAGTGAAACCAGCCAGCCTGCAGCGGCGCCTGGTCAATCCCATCAGCCTGAAAACCCAGGCGATTTGTGATGCCAAGGACGTGGGTAAGACCATAGACCTGGGTCAGTTGCAACCAGGCGAGCGTTATAGCGTGGTTGTCATGCCTGGCAAAAAAGCACGCCAGACTTTCTTTGTACGCGACAGTACGTCCTGATCTGATTACGGGTTCTGGCCATGGTATTTGCGTCCCTGGAGTTTCTGACTCTCTTCCTACCCCTGTTCTTTGCGCTTTATCTCGTCACGCCCCAGCGCTTTCGTAATCACACTTTATTGGTAGGCAGCTGGCTGTTCTATGCCTGGTGGACACCAAAATTCCTGTTGCTGATTATCGCTTTGACGGTACTCGCCTGGGGTGCAGCCATACTGATAGACAAGAGCCAGAGCGAACAACGCAAGACCCGCTTGATGGTGATTGCCATCGTCCTCAATCTGTCATCGCTGGTCTGGTACAAATACACCAATATGCTGGTGTATTCACTCAATACCATTTTGACTGGCCGCGACATGCCCACCATACCGTGGGAAAACCTGATGCTGCCGATAGGCCTGTCCTTCACGGTCTTGCATGCGATATCTTATATCGTTGATGTACGCCGCAAAACGGTGGATGCGCAGTACAGCATCATTTCTTTCAGCGCCTATATGGCGATGTTCCCGCATCTGATCGCCGGCCCGATTGTGCGCTACAAGGTCATTGACACCGAATTGCGTGAACGTGTTTTTTCCATCGACAAGTTTGCTGCCGGCGTGCGCCGTTTCATGGTCGGCTTTTCGATGAAGGTTTTGATTGCAGATACTTTGTCACCCATCGTGACCCTTGGTTTTGGCCTTCATAATCCCAGTTTGATCGACGCTTGGACCGCTTGTGCGGCCTACACCCTGCAACTGTATTTTGATTTTGCCGGCTACAGCGCCATGGCGATAGGCCTGGGCCTGATGCTGGGTTTTGATTTCCAGGAAAATTTCAATAATCCCTACCTGGCCGTGTCGATACAGGATTTCTGGCGACGCTGGCACATGACCTTGTCGTCATGGCTGCGTGATTATCTGTACATCAGCCTGGGCGGTAATCGTGGTGGACCAACCCGCACCTACATCAATCTTTTGCTGACCATGGCAATCGGTGGACTCTGGCATGGTGGTGAAAACTGGAATTACCTGATCTGGGGGATTATCCAGGGCACCGCGCTGTGCTGTGACCGTGCATTTACCCAGCGTGGTTTGTCCATGCCCAATTATCTGTCGCGTACCCTGACCTTATTCGTCGTCATGCTGGCGTGGACAGTTTTCCGTTCTGAGAGTTTTGCTACTGCTACAGATATCTGGGCAGGCCAGTTCGGTATGCACGGTGTCGCCATGGGTGACGCGATTGCCCAGGCGCTGCGCCCCAGTATCATCTTGACCTTTGTGCTTGGTCTGATTTGCGTGGTTTATCCTGCCACCAAAATTGGCAAGCAGGGCGGTCTTGGTTTTGCAGGCTGGAGCATGACCTGGCCAGTGCTGACTTTTGCTTATGCTATCGTGGTTCTGGCCGGGCAAAAAGCAATTCCCTTCCTGTATTTCCAGTTTTAGGAGATCATCATGAGTGAGTGTTTTAGTTTTGATCCCAAAAAAGCTGGCTGGACACGCTTTATCCCTGTTGCTGCCTTTGGCGTCATCATGCTCGGTGGCTTTGCTGTTACCCAGACATCTTTACGCGAAGTGCCAGAAGAAAAATGGGAAGGCATAGGTAAAATACACCGTCTGCTGGATGGCGAAGCAACGCGGCAGTTTTCAACCCAGTTGAATGAGCACTTCCTGTTAAGCAAACCGTTTGCAAAAATTGAACGCGGCGTCACCTGGACTATCGCCGGTGACACCGGCGCTTCTGTGCGTCGCGGCTGCGATGGCTGGTTGTTTTTGTCAGATGAGCTGACACCGTATGCGCATGCTGCAGAAAATGCCGCCGCCAGGGCCAGGATCATTACCCAGACCGCCGCTGACCTGCAAATGCGCGGCATCAAACTTGTGGTTGCTGTCGTGCCAGATAAAACCCGCATAGAAGAAGATCATCTGTGTGGTTTGCATCGTCCCGCGGCATTTGCCAATCGTTTGAATGATTGGGTCAGTACCCTCGCAAGTAACAAGGTCGAAGTGCTGAACTTTGCACCGGCCTTGGCAGCCATGAAAGAAGAACGTTATTACCGTAGCGACTCACACTGGAACGAGCGCGGCGCCAACGTCGCAGCGACAACCCTGGCAGACCGCCTGCAATCTTTGAAGCTGGTCGATAAGCCAGCAACTGCACCTGACCCCAAAGCCATACAAAGCAATACAACCGAGCGTTCCGGCGATCTCATGCGCGTTTCCAATCTTGAAGGCCTGCCAGCATGGATGCGTCCAGCAACAGAAGTTACCCAGGTCAGCAAGGTTGCTCCAGTCGCTGTTGCCAGTGATGATTTGTTTGGCGATGCAGGCTTGCCGACCGTGGCCCTGGTTGGCACATCCTTTAGCCGCGCTGCGAATTTTGTCCCTTTCCTGAGTCAGCATCTCGGTGCCCCGGTTGCCAACCTGGCCAAGGATGGTGGTGATTTTGATGGTGCAGCTTACGCGTACCTGAACAGCAAAGAATTCAAAACCCAACCACCTAAAGTCGTAGTCTGGGAAGTGCCAGAGCGCATGCTGCAAAAAACACTGACTGTATCAGAAAAAAAATGGCTGGAGACTTTTAAGTCATAATCCTGATTTGCTTGGGATTTAGGCCATGCTAAATTCACGTCAGCAGTTGAGCATGTTTGTACCTGTGCAAGCTGCCATAGAGTTGGAGCAAGTGCGGCGCATAGTCGATCCTGTGCAGAGTAGTCTTATCCCGGCACATATAACTTTATGCCGCGAAGATGAACTGGGGGATTTACCCGCGATCAGGAGCAGGCTGCAAAGCTTGCACCTGCCTGCCATATCTTTGAGTTTTGCTCCTGCAGAAATATTCTACGAGCACGGACTGATCATGCATTGCGTAGCAGGGGAGGATGCATTTCTTCATCTGCGTGAGTTTGTGCTGGACTCAAAAGACATCAGGGCGCAGCGCCCACACCTGACCCTGGCCCACTCCAGAAACCCCAAGGCTCCCAACAATTCTCTTGAAGTTGCGGCCAGCCTGCCGACACCCTTGCAGCTTGTTTTTCCCAGCATTTGTCTGATAGAGCAAAGCAGCAATCATCCCTGGCGCGTTCTGGAGACTTATGAATTTAGTGATGGTGCATGAGCTACCTCCAGCGGTATTTTTTTCGGCATATGATATGCTGAACTTTCACTTGATACCGTGGCGTTGAATTTTCACGAAAAAATTCCTTCAGCGCGCCAACATTGCTTATGAAAGCCGAAATACAAACAAATAAAATCGTCGTTTTGTCAGGCTCTGGCATCAGCGCCGAGAGCGGAATTCCCACTTTTCGCGATGCAAGGCCTGTGGCATAACTATTCATGGGAAGCTGTGGCCAGTCCCAGCGGTTGGCGCGCTCATCCTGAAGTCGTGCTGGAATTTTATAATGAACGCAGGTTGCAGGCAGCCGAGGCACAACCCAATGCCGCACATTTTGCTCTTGCTGAACTTGAATCAGCTTACGAAGTGGTTGTGATCACCCAGAATGTGGATGATCTTCATGAGAGAGCTGGTTCTTCAAACGTCATTCATGTACACGGGCAGTTGAACCATGCACGTGGCACTTCTGAAGCGCGCAGGCGTTACCGTATTGATGCCGCGCCTATACAATTGGGGCAGCTCTGTGAAGATGGCACCCAACTTCGCCCCGATATAGTCTGGTTCGGTGAAGATGTTGAATATCTCGAAGAGTCCAGAAGACATATCGCAACCGCTGCCAAGGTCCTTGTGGTAGGTACCTCGTTGACTGTTTTTCCTGCGGCCTCGTTGGTCAGGGCCGCGCGGGGCAGGGCGGAGAAAATACTGGTTGCACTGGCAATGGACAAGCTGCCTTATGGCTTCAGGTTCATGCGTGGCAAGGCAAGCAGTATTGTTCCATTCTTATGCCAGGGCTGGTTGACCGAGCACCAAAATGAGGATCGGTATCCTGATTCAGATACGCACGCTTCCTGACGGGAATGGGAAAATTAATACAGCCATTTCCTCACAAGCCCGGTGCCGTGGCGCTGAGCCAGCAGGTCCAGGCCTGCGTCTTCGTCCTCATGTATTTCTGCGAGACAGCGTATCATCAGTGCATCCAGATAATCATCTACTGAATTGAAGAAGGGGCTGAGCATGCTGCCATCATCATGGTCAAAATAAAAGACTTCGCCGCTGTCACGGAGAAAGCAAAACATATTGCCGTTACCCAGGTAGTCACCAAAGACTATCATGTCTTCAAACAGCTCCAGCACTTGCTCATCTTCGTGCTTGAACATATCGACGATGCCTGGGTACGCTTCCAGCAAAGGCTGGATAGGGGTATCGTTATCCAGGCTGACACTGCATAATTTTTCTGCCAGTGACAGAACACCAAATTCAAGGTGATAAGCTTTCAATGCAGATGGTAACTGGCAAGATAAACGTGTTTCCAGATCGAGAAGATCAGACTCACTGACTGGCGCAAAACGGGCCTGGGTGGCATGCCCTTCCCATAGGACGGAGTAAGCGGTAATGACGGCACGATACCAGTCTGCGCGTTCAATAGCTGAGGTTAATGTTGGCCAGCTTAAACTTGGGCAGCCTGGTGGTGGCCAGTGGTCTGAGTTCAATTCATCTTGCATAGTAATTTTACTAAAGCCAGATATCAATATCCGATCGTCTGCTTCGACTCATGCACCAGTTGTTCAAACATATCATGCCGCATGGTAGAGATTTCCCCGTCCTTGACAGCAGCCAGAATTGCGCAACCAGGTTCGGTGTGGTGGTGGCAATTATAGAATTTACACTTGCCCAGATGTGGTAAAAACTCTGGAAAGGCGCGTTCCAGCATGCCTTCACTGAGGTGGTGCAAACCAAATTCCTGAAAACCCGGGGAGTCGATCACGTAGGAGTTCTCATCCATGTGATACAGGCGGGTGAAGGTGGTCGTGTGTTTGCCAGTGTCCAGCGCTGCAGAGATTTCGCGCGTCGCGATTTCTGCATCGGGGATCAGCAAATTGATCAGTGAAGACTTGCCCATCCCAGACTGGCCGATCAGGATAGTGCTTTGCCCCTGCATCAGATTGTGCATTAGCTGGCGTGTACCTTCCGGATCTGTTCTGACCGATACTTCATGTACCGGATAGCCGAGCTTGGTATACAGGCCAACGCGCTCTCTTGCCTTGGGTAGGGAGGCTGTGACATCGACCTTGTTCAAGATAAGATGCGGTTTGATGCCCGACGATTCCGCCGCCACCAGGGCGCGCGATACCAGGTCATCGGTGAAGCTTGGTTCAGTCGCGACAACGATCAGCAACTGCGTCAGGTTTGCTGCCAGCATCTTGGATTTGTACTGGTCAGAGCGGTACAGCAAAGTCTTGCGCGTGGTGATGGCTTCTATCACGCCCTGGTTTTTGGATGTCAGGGCGTATTCAACAATGTCACCTACCGAGACATCGCTCTTCTTGCCACGGGTGACGCAATGAAGCTTGATTTGTACGCCATCTATCTCTGCTTGAACCAGGTAATGGCGGCCATGAGCAGCAATGACCAAAGCTTGTGGACGCGCCATCAGGAAAAACTCTGCTGAAAAATCGCATCTATCTTGGCCGCACAGATAAAGTCATTTTCTGAAATGCCACCTTTGCCATCATTCACGGTATGCGTATCAAACTTGATGACGCAACGGTTATAGGTTACCACCAGTTCAGGGTGATGATCTTCCGCATGGATCACATAGGCTATCGCATTGATGAAAGCCAGGGTTTCATAATAATTCTTGAACTGGAAAGTCCTGACGATGCGCGGGCCATCTTGCGTCCATTGTGGTGTCGCCGCAAAGTAAGCTGGCAGGCTGGCATCGTCGAGGCCGGTTTCTGTATGCTGGGATTTCTTCGCCAGCAGGTCTGTGAATTTGATCATGGTGTCTCCGTTATTGTGCTGCCAGCAGGTGGTTGATACGCACCGATGCTGAGGGATGTGAGTCATAAAACGCCGAATGCAGGGGATCAGGCGTCAGGGTAGAGGAATTGTCGTCATACATCTTGACCAGGGCAGTGACCAGGTCATTGGCATTCGTGTGTTTGGCGGCAAAGGCATCGGCTTCAAATTCATGTTTGCGTGAAGTGATCGCACTCAGCGGCGAAAACAGGAAAGTAAACACCGGCAAGACCAGCATGAATAAAATAATCGCCATCGCATCATTTTGCGCCAGCAGCAAGGGATCGACACCCAGGCCAGTGTAGAACCAGACTTGTTCTTTAAAAAAGCCCAGCATAGCCATGAAAACCAGCGACAAGGCAAACATGACGGCCATGCGCTTGATGATGTGCTTGAGCTTGAAGTGACCGAGTTCATGGGCCAGCACGGCCTCAATTTCATTTGGTGCCAGGCGTTCCAGCAAGGTGTCATAAAATACGATGCGCTTGGCGCCACCAAAGCCGGAGAAGTAGGCATTGCCATGGCCAGAGCGTTTTGAACCGTCCATGACAAAGATGCCTTTCAGGGCAAAGCTGACGCGCTTGCTCAGGTTTTCTATGCGTTCACGTACTTCTTCATTGTCCAGCGGCCAGAATTTGTTGAACAGGGGAGCGATCACTACCGGGAAAATCAGCATGATTAACATCTGGAAACCGATGAAGAATGCCCAGGCATATAGCCACCACAGGCTGCCAGCTTTTTCCATCAGGGTCAGTATCACCCATATCAGGGGCAAGCCCAGTACGGAACCTATCAGGGCATTTTTGATCATGTCAGTGAAAAACAGGCTCAGCGTCATTTTGTTGAAACCAAATTTTTCTTCCAGCACGAATTGTGAGTAATAGCTGAATGGAAATTCAATCACACTGCTGATGATGGTAAATGCCACCAACAAGCTGATCTGATACCACATGCCGGGGCCAGTAAGCTTGACCAGATGCACAGACAGCCATTGCAAGCCTCCAAACAGGGTAAAACCCATCAGCACGGCTGCATTCAACAGCAGCATGGCCATACCCAGCTTGGTCTTGGCAATGGTGTAGTCCGCCGCCTTTTGATGAGAGGCCAGACCTATCTTTTCTGCGAATTGCGCAGGCACAGCAGCACGGTTGCGCAGGATGTGGCGAATATGGCGGGAGCCCAGCCAGAACTGAATAATCAGTGCCAGCAGCAGGAAGGAAACGAATAAAACCGAAAAAACGGATGAAATCATGGGAAAATGTGACATTCGATAAGTAATAGCCAAGGAAGAATTATGTCACAAGCGACCGACATTCAAACAAACACTGCAAATCCTGCCACGCCAGCCCGCCCAAATGAAATGAACCTGATCTGGCTGGACATGGAAATGACAGGCCTGGACCCGGATACAGATCGTATCATTGAGGTGGCCGTGGTGGTAACGGATTCACAATTGAATGTACTGGCAGAAGGCCCCGTATTTGCAATTCATCAATCTGATGAAACCCTGGACAAGATGGATAACTGGAACAAGGGCACGCATGGCCGCTCTGGCCTGATCGACAAGGTCAAAGCCTCTACCGTGACTGAAGCAGACGCTGAAGCCGCCCTGATCGCCTTCTTGAAGCCCTATGTGCCAGCAGGTAAGTCACCTATGTGTGGCAATACCATCTGCCAGGACCGCCGCTTCATGGCGCGTGGCATGCCCAAGCTGGAAGCTTTCTTTCACTACCGTAATCTTGATGTATCGACATTGAAAGAACTGTGCCGCCGCTGGAAGCCGGAACTGGCATCTGGCTTCAAGAAGCATCAAAAGCACACAGCATTGGCGGATATTCTGGAATCCATCGAAGAGCTCAAATACTATCGCGAGCATTTCATTAAAGAATAAGCTGTATTCACCAAACTTGTAGCAAATAAGCAAAAAGCCAGGCTGAGACCTGGCTTTTGTTTTTTTGTTTATTTTTTTTATTTATTTGAACGGTCTCAGAACAGCACTAGCCCTTCATAGGGCTTGATTTTCAAACTGTCGAGCCTTGATTGCAAATCACCGACATGCAATTCCAGCTTGTGGCCGTCAGGATCAAGCAGGTAAAGCGAATCACCTTCGCTTTTATTGATTTTCCATAGCGTCAATTTGCCTGCATCTGCCATTTGCTTAAAAATGGCAAAGGACGCAAGCTTCACAGAAAATGCAGTGTAGGTGTATTCAGAGGGAACGCTGGTACGGCAATTCTGGTCCAGCGAGAGGCAAATCCAGTCGTTGCCAGCTTGCAGATAAGCACCGTTTTTCCAACGGGCGACTGGTCTCAAACCCAGTACATCTACATAAAAGCGAAAAGAGCGCTCAAGGTCAGCCACCGAGAGGGTAATATGATTCAAGCCCATGACAGCAGCCACAGGCTTGTTCAAATCAGGCATGCTGATTGTTGAAAGTGCAAAGGGCGATTAAACGCCCAGCAATTCGACTTCAAATATCAGGGTTGCATTGCCAGGGATAACACCACCAGCGCCGCGTGGGCCGTAACCGAGGCTGGAAGGGATAGTCAGCAGACGGGTGCCGCCCACTTTCATGCCTTGAACGCCTTCATCCCAGCCTTTGATCACATGACCAGCACCCAATGGGAAAGAAAATGGCTGACCACGGTCTTTGCTGGAGTCAAACTTCTTGCCTGCACTACCGTCAGGGTTTTGCAGCCAGCCTGTGTAGTGAACATCGACATGGTTACCAGCGACGGCTTCCGCGCCTTCGCCGATAATTTTGTCTTCATATTGCAAACCACTGACTGTTGTAATAGTACTCATTATTTTTTTCCTTTATTCCGCGTTTGTCACGCTACAAAATCGTTGCTGGTATTTGATTCCAGTTATGCTGTTTTCAAGTCCGTATATCGTGTTCCCTGATATTTTTGTTGCTTGCTTTGTAGTGCGATGCAGGCAATTTTATAGGGAAGCATGTTAAATGCCGACGAAAACTCACTGAAATCAGCATCTCTGATCTAAAAAAGCTGGCGCAATTGTAGAGCAAAAGAAAAGATTTTGGTCACTCAGCTTTAGGTTCTTGTTCTGGCAGCAATAGATTCTGGCTTGATTTTGGACAAATTAGGTGAAAAATCTGAAAAACAATGAAAGGAAAGCTCTTTCCTTATTGTCATGCGCTGTAAAATGCCAGTTCGATTTATTTTTTTGCGGTCTTTTTCATGCGTAGTCGTATCTTGTTGTCGTCTTTGGCGTTTTCTTTGGTTTCCGCATTCTCTGCATTTTCTGCACAGGCCAATGTGGTCGTGGTGCTCAATTCGCGCGATGCCACTGTGAGTCTGCTTGATCAGGCCACTTATAAAGAAATCAGCACCTTTCCTGTAGGCAAGGAACCCCATCATTTGATGGCCACCCCAGACAACAAATCCCTGATCGTGGCAAATGCGGTGGGTAATGAACTGGTATTTCTTGATCCCAAGACTGGTCAGATACAACGCCGCATGAAGGATATTGCTGACCCTTACCAGATTGGCTTTTCTCCAGACCAGAAGTGGTTTATCTCTAACTCCCTGCGCCTCGACCGTGTCGATTTCTATAAGTTTGACGGCCAGGAAATGAAGCTGGTACAACGTGTACCACTGGCGAAATTGCCTAGCCACATGGCTTTTGATGCAGCCAGCACGACGGTTTTTATCACCCAGCAGGGCAGTGACCAGATTTCTGCGATTGATCTGGCGACTCAAAAAATCAAATGGACTATCCCGGTGGGCAAGCTGCCTGCAGGCATTTCCATGACACCTGATGATAAATACTTACTGGTCGGCATCATGGGCAGCAATTATGTTGAAGTCATCGATTGGCGCACACAAAAAACCGTCAAGAAAATCAAGGCAGGTGAGGGTACGCATAACTTCCGTGCTCTGGGTGACAAGCGTCATATTTTTGTCTCCAACCGCACTTCCAACGAAATCAATATCCTTGACCAGCAGACACTGGAAATTGTCGGCTCTATTCCCGTCCCAGGCGGTCCTGACTGTATGGAAGTCAGCGAAGATGGCAAAACCCTGTGGGCCACCCTGCGCTGGATCAAGAAAGTGGCTGTCATTGATATTGCCAGCCGCAAGGTCATCAAGCTGATCCCGGTTGGCCGTTCCCCGCATGGCGTGTTCTTTGCCAATCGTGCCGGCAATATGTAAATTGCAGTGGCCTGCACATGTGGCCGTTGTGTCCATGGTGGCCATGCTGTGCTCGCCTGCGGTGATTGCTGCGACTGCAGCGGGCAACTGCAAGGGAAGCATCTACCTGACTTTTGATACCGGCAGCCAGTCGCAGGCAGAATTGATTGCTGCGACCCTGCGCCGTCATCAAATCAAGGCGACTTTTTTCCTGGCGAATGAAAAGACCGTGCAAGGCGACTATTCGCTGGACATGAGCTGGTCACCCTACTGGAAAAAACTGGCAGAAGAAGGCCATGCTTTTGGTACTCACACTTTTGATCATGTCTATGTTGTCGGCGATTTGCCCGATGGCCATATCACCGTCAAACCGCAGTTTGGTGCGCAAGCTGGCCAGACCCTGCAATGGACAGCAAAAGAATATTGCCAGGAGCTGCGCCGTGTCGATCAGCGCTTCTTTGCCCTGACGGGCAAAAAGCTGGATCCGCTCTGGCGCGCGCCAGGTGGCAAGCTCACACCTAATTTGTTGAAAGCCGGGCAGGCTTGTGGCTACATGCATGTAGGCTGGTCACCAGCCGGGTTTTCTGGCGATGAATTGTCCAGCGAAAAATTCAGCAACCCCATGTTGCTCAGACGTGCTCTCGACAAACTCAGGGATGGCGATATTTTCATGGCACATCTGGGTATCTGGTCACGCAAACAGGCCTGGGCGCCAGAAAACCTGGAGCCATTACTTAGCGGCCTTGAGCAAAAATCCTTTTGTTTTGCTACTCTACGCGAACACCCCGCTTATCAAAATTTAAACCAGCAGAAAAAATAATGACTATTTCCGATCTGTTCACAAATCTGCAAGCCTGGATTTTTGAAACGATAGTACAGCCCGCCATGTTTAACCTGGGCCTGGGTGAGTTTGTGGAAGACTCCTATGAAGGCGTCGAATGGTTCATGCTCGGCGTTTTGCAATTGATCGTGCTGTTCATCATCTTGCGCCCGCTGGAATCATGGATGCCCGTGCATGAAATCAAGAACCGCTATGCACGCTGGAATGATTTCATCTATACCGCCTTGCACAGACTAGGGGCGTTTTCCATCCCGGTGTTTTTTGTGCTTGACCCCTTGCTGGATCAACTCACGGCCCTGCTGCACCTGCAAGGCGTGAACCCCTTCAACCTGGAAAACATCTGGCCAGGCATGTTGCAATATCCGGTTCTGCTGTTTTTGGTGTATCTGGTGGTGCTGGACTTTTTTGACTACTGGTATCACCGTGCCGAGCACCAGTTCAACTGGTGGTGGGCATTACACAGCCTGCACCATAGCCAGCGCGATATGAATTTGTGGAGTGATAACCGCAATCACCTGCTCGATGATTTTATCCGCGATATTTATATGGGTTTGATTGCAATTGTGATTGGCGTAGAGCCTGGACAATATGTCATGCTGGTCATGGCATCACAAATGCTGCAAAGCCTGCAACATGCCAATGTACGCATACATTTTGGCCGTATAGGTGAATACCTGCTGGTATCCCCACGTTATCATCGTACCCATCATGCCATAGGCATAGGGCACGAAACTCATGGCAAGGGCACACTTGGCGGGCATAACTTTGCGGTGTTGCTCCCCATCTGGGATGTATTGTTTGGTACCGCCCTGTTCGCCAAAGAATTTGCGCTGACCGGCATACGTGACCAGTTGCCCGCCCCGGAAGGCAGCGCACGCAACTATGGCGAAGGATTCTGGTCACAGCAATGGCTGGGTTTAAAGCGTATGTTTGGATTTGACAAGGAAAAACAATCATGAATATCGCATCCGTGATGCGTGCCTGGGGCAGGGCAGTAGCAGCGCAATTGCATTACCGTATGCTGCTGCTGACTTTTTTGCCTTTTATGGTCGCCCTCATTTTATGGGGCGCTGCCATGTGGTGGGGCTTGCAAGCAATGATGGATTTTATCCAGGCCTGGTTGAGCGAACATGATGGTTTTGCAAGGGTAAGCAGTGTCCTCAACATAGTCGGCCTGATTGCTCTCAAGATGGTGGTCGTACCGCTGGTAGCCATGTGGGTACTTTTGCCATTGATGATATTTACCTCATTGATGTGTATAGCGGTGTTTGCCATGCCTGCTATCAGCAAACATGTGGGCATGCGTGATTACCCTGAGCTGGAACAAAAGAACGGCGGCACGTTCCTCGGTAGCATGGGGCATTCCTTATCTTCTTTCCTCATTTTTGCGCTGATCTGGTTTGTGAGTTTGCCGCTAAACCTGATCCCCTTCGTCGGGCTGGTGCTGCAACCGCTTTTATGGGGCTGGCTGACTTACCGGGTCATGGTGTACGATGCACTGGCGCTACATGCTGATGCAGATGAGCGTGCCAGCCTGATTCAGGAGCATCGCTGGTCTTTGCTGTCTATCGGCATCGTTGCTGGCCTGTTTGGTGCGGCACCTGGTTTGTTGTGGCTGGGCGGGGTTGTCTCTACCCTGTTCTTGCCTGTCATCGCAGGCGTGGCGATCTGGGTTTATGTACTGGTGTTTGTCTTTACCGGCTTGTGGTTCCAGCATTACTGCCTGGAAGCCTTGCAGCGTCACCGCAGCGTACCACCCCAGGCAGGTGCGCCAATTCCGCAAACACTGCCCAGCCTGTAATATAAAAATAAGGAGAAATTGTGGCAATCGGTCTGATTATCGTTGGCGATGAGATTTTATCTGGCAAACGCGAAGACAAGCACATGTCCAAAGTCATCGCTTTGCTGAAGGCGCGTGGCATGCAGCTTGACTGGGTTGAATATGTAGGAGACAACCGCGAGCGCATTACCGCTACCCTGAAGCGCAGCTTTGCCAGTGGTGACGTGGTGTTTTCTACCGGTGGCATAGGTGCGACACCTGACGACCATACCCGCCAGTGCGCGGCAGCGGCGCTGGATTTGCCAGTCGTTCTGCATCCAGAAGCCAAACTCCTGATACAGGAACGCATCATGGATATCGCCAAAGAAAAAGGCGAAGTGGCCGACCTTACGACGCCTGACCATTTGCACAGATTGAAGATGGGCGAGTTCCCGCTTGGGGCCGATATCATCCCCAATCCTTTCAACAAGATCGCCGGTTTTTCCATACGCAACCACTTCTTTGTCCCCGGCTTTCCGGTCATGGCCTGGCCCATGCTGGAATGGGTGCTCGATACGCATTTTTCTCACCTGTTCAATCAGCATGCACAATTTGAACAATCGGTACTGGTGTATGAAATGGCCGAATCCATCGTCACACCTTTGATGGAGCAACTGGAAGCCGATTTCCCACTGATCAAAGTTTTCAGCCTGCCCAGTGTTGGTAGTGAAACTGAACGCAGGCATATAGAACTGGGCGTCAAGGGCGATGAGCAGCAAGTACCAGTTGCCTATCAAAAAATGCTGGAGGGCTTGCAGCAACTGAAAGCCGAATACATCCCTACGCCTGCCAAGCCTGTCTGAACATGCAAAAAATCAAATTCACCCTCTTCAATCTGCGTGATCTGCTGGTTGCATTTGGCCCGATCACGCTGATGGTGGTGATAGTCTGTGGCGTTGGTTACTGGCTGGTAGATCCGGCACCACCGCGTGTGATTGACATTTCCAGCGGACAGGAGAATGGTTCTTATGAGCGCTTTGCCAAACGCTATGCGCAAGAACTGCAAAAAAACCAGATCACCTTGCGCCAGCAAGTGTCGCAAGGGTCAGAAGAAAATCTGAGCCGCATCAGTGACCCTGATTCTGAAATTGAAGTGGGCTTTGTGCGTAGTGGTTCGAGTGATGAAGCACAGGCGCATGAACGTGGCCTTATCTCATTGGGGAGCTTGTTTTATGAGCCTATCTGGGTGTTCTACCGCAGCCCGAAAGAAGTCACTACAATCAGCCAGTTCAAGGGCAAGACTGTCAATGTTGGCCCTGATGGCAACGGCGTCGCCAAACTGTTCAGCCAGATTTTAAGTGTCAACGGCATGTCAGAAGAAGATCTCAGCATACAAAAATTGGCTGATACGCCGGGCACGGCTGCTTTGCTGGATGGAAAAGTTGATGTATTGATTTTTAGCTCTGCCAGTGATTCGCCGCTGGTGCAAATGTTATTGCTGACTCCCGGCATACGCCTGTTTGATTTCGTCCAGGCAGAGGCATATACAAGGCGTTTCCCGTTCTTGTCGCATGTCGTGCTGCCGCGCGGCATAGTCGATATAGGCAAGGATATTCCTGCTCGAGATTATCACTTGATTGCACCAACAGCGACCCTGGTCGCCCATGAAAGCCTGCATCCTGCCCTGATGGGTTTGTTGCTACAGGCAGCGCACAGGATACATAGCGGCGCCGACTGGTTCAGCCGTCAGGGTGAGTTCCCCTCCGATAAATATACAGAAATACCAGTAGCACATGAGGCCGAGAAATTCTATAAAAACGGCCCGCCTGTGTTGCAGCGTTACTTGAGCTTCTGGATTGCCAATTTCATAGAGCGCATGTGGGTCGTCATCGTCGCCCTCGGTGCCTTGTTCCTGCCGCTGTCAAAAATTATTCCGCCCTTGTACGTCTGGCGCATACGCTCACGCATTTACCGCTGGTATGGTCAATTGCGGCTGGTGGAGCAGGCGATAGAAGAAGTCGAATTAGAAGACAGGCATGGCGTTGCAGAGAAACAATTGCGCTATCTCGATGAGATAGAAGAAAAGGTCAATCGTATCACCATACCCTTGTCCTATGCAGAGGAACTATATGGCTTGCGTAGCCATATCGCTTTTGTACGCTCAAGGGTGCAGGCGATGCTGGCTGCATCCATGGGGCAGGCGACGCAGTAATGGAACTGTACTTCCAGTAAGGATTTTTAAAGCAAATTGATGCTTGAGAAAAAAACTACCAGTGAACGCAAATTTGCTGCCCCTCGTTTATACAGACTATTTTTAAAGAGCCTGGCTGCAGTCTTATGCCTCATCTTTCTGTTGCTGTTGAGTGGTCCCTGGCTATTGTATGCATACGGTTTATCAAACATTACAGGCCGGCCCGAACATGCCAAAATCGCGGTGCTCAACCCGGAAGACAAAGCGCTGATCTAGAAAGAATTGAAAGAGCAGGGCGCTATGCAAGTAGAGGTCTTAACGCCCTATGAAATATATTCTCTGTTGCTGGATAAGCCTGACCCTGCTGGCTTACGCTTGGCCGGGTATGTCGCCAGAAACTATAATTACGATCATCTGCAAGACCGCCGTATGGTGAATTGGCACATCTCGGGCGAGGCACTTACTGTGTGGCTGACGCGGCACTGGAGTAGCGATGAATTGCTGGCCAAGGCACTGGAAATTCGTCAAAGCAAGGTAAAACCATAAATTCATCATGAGTCGGTAGCGCAAATTTCGGGGCTGCGTTTGCAGTCTGTGCTTGGCTATTGGCAGTTCATCGCATTTATTGAAGCTTAGGCGCAGAATAATTTAGTATCGCAGCTACATTTAATTTCTTCACTGGGAAAAACATGCTGCGATACGCGATGTTATTGATCTTTCTTGCCCCCTGTCTGGCGACTGCAGCAGATGAAGAACATTGGCTATTGCAAGTCGATAGATGGGGCAATCGCTCTTACCAGACCTTGAGCATTACTGTGAGTGGCAGCAGCATCAGCGGCAAACTTGATGGTGACCAGCTTCTTGGTACGCGTACCGCCAAAGGCATTGCGTTCACGGTAACGGATGCTGACAAGGCCAAGTATTCCTATGTCGGGACAGTCAGCAATGATGCCATGCAGGGCACGGCTGATTTTCCTGATACCAATAATCCGCAGGCAAGAGCCGTACACACATTCAGCGCACGCAGGATACCTGATCGCCCTGCTGGAAGCTCACGAAAATACGATTTTCAGCCCACCGATTATTCCAATGAATTCGACCCGCACCGTTTGCCAGTGCTGACGATCTGGCCAGGTGATACGGTGCATACCAAGACCATAGACTCTGGCGGCGTCGATGAAAATGGTGTCACCAAGGCCCTGTATGGCAATCCACAGACTGGCCCGTTTTTTGTCGGCACTGCCGAGCCGGGTGATACGCTGGTCATCCATCTTAAACGCTTGCGCCTGAACCGTGATTATGCCGACAGCCTCGACAGTATCGTCGGCAGGGCATTGGGTACTTCACTCGCGGCCAAAGCCACAAATCTTGGCAAGCCCATACGCTGGAAGCTGGATAGGGAGCGTGGTTTGGCAAGCCCAGAGAAACCAACAGAGGGTTTGCGTAATTTGAGTTTGCCGGTGCGCCCCATGCTGGGAGGGCTGGCGGTTGCACCTGGCAATGGTTCCCCACCTATATCTACAGGTGACACTGGACGCTTTGGTGGCAATATGGATTTTAATGAGGTCGTTGAAGGTAATACCGTCTATCTGACTGTGCAGCAACCCGGTGCCTTGCTCTATCTGGGCGATGCACATGCCTTGCAGGGAGATGGCGAGACTTCGCAATATGCATTGGAAACATCCATGGATGTGGAATTTGCCGTCGATGTCATTAAAGGAAAATCTGTCAATGCGCCAAGAGTAGAATCACCAACGCAGATCATGGTGCTGGGACAGGCAGGCTCGCTGGATGATGCTCTGCGGGCAGCAACCGGCGGCATGGTGCAGTGGCTGCAACAGGATTACGGTCTCAGCCTGTCAGAGTGCGCGCAGATTTTGGGTAGTGCAATTCATTTCAGTATTCCCAATCTGGCGGGCCGCAGCGTCGGTGTGGCAGCAAAACTCGACAAGACTGTGCTGGCAAACCTGCGCCGTCAATGAGGGCAAGGACCAGAGGGGGGGGGCTGGCTTGCTTCATTGACGAGCTGCATGGTCGGTGTCTGATTACGATTGATGTTTGGCCAGCATGTCACGCAGGCCGGGGTCTGCAATAGCGAACACATCAAATATACCCAAAGCCTTCAAGGCGGGCAGGGCTTCGACTACGGCTGCTTTTGCATCCGCACGTTCGTCCGCTGAACTGTCTGGCCGCAGGTAGGTCTTTGCATTGACCACGAAGGCTGCGACCGTGCCTTTTCTGATAGTCAGGCCGTCAATAGTGGTCGTGTTGATGTGATCTGGGAGTATGTCTTCGGCTTTTATGTTGTTTCCTTGTGGGTGAATGGAGACTGAAGTTTGCGCTTCATGCCCAAAAGTCGCTTGCGATATAATGCCAACATGTGTCGAACTGAGGCCAAACCCTTACCCCTGATTAATCCTGAGCACGCCAATGCGGATGGCGGCTCTATTGCTTACGCTGTCATCAGCAAGACCCATGCGAGGATGACGCCGGAACACAGCCATGCCCGCGGTCAGTTGCTTGCGGCAACGACAGGCGTGCTGGTGCTCGAAGCAGAACAGCAGCATCTGCTTGTGCCTCAGGGCTATGCCATCTGGCTGCCACCATTTATTACCCATGCCTTGCGTACGAGCCATTTGTTCAATGGCTGGAGTGCCTATCTTGCCCCTTCAGAAGTGCTGCCTGCCAAAACCCAGGTGTTTCCAGTATCCGGTTTATTGCGGGAAGCGGTTTTACGTGCGGCGAGCTGGGGTGTCAGCGATCAGTTGAACGCAGCTCAAGAGCGTGTGCTGGCCATTGTTGTCGATGAAGTAGCGAACTTGCCGTCTCAGGATTTTGTACTCGCCATGCCCACCGACCGTCGCCTCGTCAAAATCGCCAGCGCATTATTGGAAAATCCTGGCGACCCGCGCCCCATGCAAGACTGGGCGACCTGGGCAGGCATTGCACCACGCAGCATGACCCGCCATTTTGCTGATGAGACGGGCATGAGCTTTTCTGACTGGCGGCAACGCGCCAGACTCATGCGGGCGCTGGAGTTACTGGCCGCTGGCACAGCAGTGACTAACATCGCACTTGAACTGGGTTACGATAGTCTGAGTGCCTTTATCGCCATGTTCAAGCGGCATTTTGGCGTACCACCGGGCCAGTTTTTGGCAGGCGATCAATGAGTTCTCTTCCATTCACATCACAGGACAAGATATGCTGATCAAACATGAATTTGAAGTCAGGGCCAGTGCCAAGTATCTGTTTGACTTGACCCAGGATTACACGCTCAGGCAAGAATGGGATACTCTGACTACCGAGTCCTATTTGCTGAATGCAAAACAGGCGGCTGTAGGTGCGCAGGCACGCTGCATAGACGGCAATGGCCTGGCGATGGATATTGAATATGTGTCGTACAAGCCAAATGAAGTGGCCGCCGTCAAGATGGTCAGCGGCCCCTATATTTTTGATCAGTTTGCTGGCGGCTGGCACTTCAAGGCCTTGTCTGACGGGCTGACCCGTGTCCGCTTTTCGTATAACATCACGGCCAAACCTCGCTGGCTGTCATGGTTGTTGACGCCTATCTTGTGTCTGAAATTCAAACGCGAGACAGAAAAGCGCATCGTCGCACTGACAGCCTATGCAGAGCGGCAATTTGCTGTCTTGCCGCCCGCGCATCCTGTTGCTTCATAAGGCATTCATGAAGGCCTTGCGTATCTGGCGGCCGCATTTGACTGATTCCACATAAGCCCCGGCTGCCTTATCGTGGCGCGACAGAATGCCATAGTATTTCCTGTCAGGGCTGACCCATGGGTAGAAACCCCATTTGCCCGGGCTGGAGTACGCATCAATACTGCCATTGCCTTTTTCTGATTCTACCCAGTGGTTGTAAGAGTAAGTCCAGGGTTCATTCATCAGCAATATGGGCGAGAACACGACCTTGCCGGGGCAGACAGAAGGCAGGGCACAGACTGCCTCATCACCCAGGTAGCTGCCTATCACCAATTCCTGCTTCATGATCTTTTTCAGGAATAGCGCATAGTCGGTGGCCGTACCCATCATGCCGCCTGCCATTAGCGGATCAAGCGCAGCCATGTTGAAACCCTTGCTCAGGCCTATGGTGTTCTGGTATTCCGTATCCAGCTGGTTTGCCGTGAAATTGCCCAGGCCAAGGTCCTTGACGGCCAGCTTTTGGTCATGGCCGCTGTCGTAATCAAATTTGTTGATGGTGTTCTGGTTGGGCTGTTCGGTATTGTCGCCCATGCCTGCCGAGTAGCAGGCGGAGACATTTGTTGTACCAGCACAGGCATCTTCATTGAAGCCGGTATAACCTGACATAAAGCGCAAGCCATCCTTCAGTGTGTTGTTGCTGCGTACCTGGTTGATGCCTTTCTTTTCCAGCACGTAGGCGCCAAATATCCATTTCGAGGCAGAGGCAATATTGAAGTAAGTGTTTGATTTAACGCTGCCAGCGCCTTGCGAAGCAGAGACTATGGGAGCATTGTCGGTGGCATTGCCGATTTCCCAGTAAAAATCGCCCAGCTTGTCGGTGGTGCACATGGGGTCTGTGCTTGCAGTATTCTTTGCTGCCGCGATGGCAGCGGTAAGGCGGATAGTAGAATTGGTAGCACTGGCCGAAACGGGTGGTACAGCGTCACTTGTAGTGCCAGGACTGCCAGGGCTACGAGGGTTACCATCGCCACAGGCACTCAGCAAGCTGGCTGCAGCCGCCATGGTGGCAAGGCTCAGCACGGAAGCAGGATAGTTCATGTTATCTCCAGTAGGGAACAGATAATGGACAGGCCCGCTTGTCAGATCGTGAGGTGCAGGCCCGCTGTCAGAAACTGTAAACATGAATCCTGTAATTTTGATGGAAGAGTTTCTCGTTCACCGCAATATGGCAAAATGAAGGAGTAATCTTTGTTACCACATGTTTCAAACTCCATGAATCCTGCCACTACCGTCCTGCTTGTAGAAGATGACCCCATGATCGCCCGTACCTTGAGCATGGGCTTGCGCTATGAGGGTTTTGAACTCAGCCATGCAGGCTGCATCGCTATCGCCATGAACTTACTGGAGCAGCAGGCCTTCGAGTTGATATTGCTGGATGTCGGTTTGCCTGATGGTGACGGCATCAGCCTGTGCAGGGCTCTGCGTGCATTGCACCCGGCAACGCCGATATTGATGTTGTCTGCCAGGGTTGATGAAAGCGCCGTGGTCGCCAGCATGGAAGGCGGTGCCGACGATTACATACGCAAGCCCTGTGGGCTGCGGGAACTTAGTGCCCGTATGCGCCGTCTATTGGTCAGGGCACAGCCAGCCAGGGAGCCAAGGGCGGTCATCAGCTTTGGTGATATCGAGATGGATGTACAGCGCCGCAATGCCAGTGCCAGAGGAGTAGCGCTACAATTGGGCAAGAAAGAATATGATGTGCTGATGTTGCTGGTGCGTGCCAACGGTGACGCCATCACCCGTGAGCAGATACTGAGTCAGTTTGAGGACAGTAATATCATTTACGACCGCACCATTGATTCCCACCTTAGCCATTTGCGCCGTAAATTAAAGGATGCCGGTGCGACTGAGCGTATCGTCGCCATTTATGGCATAGGTTATAAACTGGAGCATACATGAGTCGTTCATTATGGTTGCGGTTTTTTGCGATCAGCGTATTTTTTGCATTGCTGCTGAGTCTGTTCTATCTGTGGATGATCAGGGAAGTAACCACGCGCCCCGGGGATGAAGTACAGCGCAGCATGTATCTGTTTATTGCCCGCATTGTGGAAGGGCATGATTACGCCGAGGGGCTGCGTCTTGTACAGACTTACCGCAGCGAGTCACCGGCGATCCCGCTGGAAATGTGGATAGTGAATGCAGACAATCAGATACTCGCGAGCAGTCCGGCAGATGCCGTTCCACCAGCCGCGCTTTTGCAGCGTACCAAACCAGGAGTAATCCATGAGGTAGCAGCACGTGGGAGATTTTTTTCAGGGACGGCTGCGTCTGCCATTGTGCGTTTGCAGTCAGACCAGCCCAGTTATTTGCTGATACACAATCCGGGTACACCTGCACGTGGCGCATTTTTTACCATGGCGACCTTGTTCGTGGTGACACTTGTTACTGCAATTTTGCTGGGCCTGTTATTGCTGACGCTATATCTGCGTATGCGGTCGGCAGAAGCGCGGCGGGTGATTCAAGACATGGAGGCTGGTAACCTGAGCGCACGTTTTACCTCTGGCCGGCTGGATGCCATAGGTGGGCTGATGCAGCATTTCAATGCCATGGCCAATGAAATACAGCGCTTGGTCTTGCGACTACAAGCCATAGAAAAAACCAGGCGCGAACTATTGCAAGAGCTGGGCCATGATTTGCGCACGCCATTGACCAGTTTGCGTACCGCGATTGATACCCTGTCTGTGCATGGTGACGCGATGGAACAGCAGGAACGTGAAGAGTTTTTTACTGTCGTCAGTAATGAACTGGATTATTTCACCAAGCTCATCGATGACTTGTTCTTTATCGCCAATATTGATGAACCGCGCTACCGTAACCAGGCCAGCAGTGTCGATTTACGCGACTTGCTTAAAACCGAAACAGGCCATGCCGTGCACATGCAACAGCAGGCAGATGAGGCCATAGAATTTGTGCTGCAGATAGATGCTGACTGTGAGCAAGGTAGTCAGCACGGCGGGTTTATTACCGGTGATACTTACCTGATATCCAGGCTTTTGCGCAATGTTTTTGAGAATGCTGGCAGATATGCGCAAAGCAAAGTCCGGGTACGCCTGTCTGCCATTGATACAGTGCTGGTATTGACGATTGAGGATGACGGTCCCGGTTTGTCTGCCGATGCCATGTTCCGCTTTGGCCAGAGGCGCGACACTCGCCTGCTGTTCCAGGGTTTGCCAAGCAGGCAGGCTGGAATATCGCTGGGCCTGGGTTCAGTCATTATCAAGTCTATAGTCGAATTGCACGGCGGCCATTACGAGATAGCTAATGGCGAAGCCCGAAGTGAGTACCCCGGTGCACGCCTGGGATTGACTTTTCCCCGGCGATATTCCTGATCAGCGAATTAAGCCTGAGTTTGGTACTGTTCTCAGTACTGGTGGCTCATGGATTGTTCTTTGCTTTTGGGGCGTGACTTCGCGAGCGTGGATTTTAATTGCGAATCCGTGATACGGAAGGTGTCCCTTTTGTCGCCCATCAGAGCGCGCAATTCCTTGATCGTGAGACCACTGATCTCATGCATGCTGATCATTAGCGACGCACCTATAGGCAAGCGCAAGTGGCGGATTTTGCTGATCACCGGTGGTGCCACGTCCAGCATTTTTGCCAGTGCCGCATCATTTTTCAGATGCAGGCGCCTGATGAGCGTATCAAACAGGTGATTGGGGTTGTACTTGACCTTGTCGGACTGCAGATTGAGCAGGCTTATCATTATTTCTCCTTGGCGTTTCTTGAAAAATTGAAACGATGTCAAAGAGCTTAATAAAGATATAAAGTTTTGTATGTGCGATAACTCACATAGCGCCCACATACTGCTTGAAAGCAGATTCAGTGAGTGCTGTTTTTCAAGGCTTGCGCCAGTAGCTGCAAAGCCTGCCTCAGTTTTTCGTCATCCATGGCAAGCAGATTATCGCCTACATACCATTCAAACATGCACTGCCCGGGTAAGGCAGTGTGTACGGCATTATTGAATAGCCATATCCCGTGTTCTTGCGCGATGCGGTTGCGTATGGTGATAGCAGTATCCCGGTCTATCGGCAGATACAGGTGCAGCATATTGCATTGTGGTGCGGCGGGATTGGTTTTGAATTCGGGATACGCGCGCAATTCTTCAAACAACCATAGGGTGCGGGCAAAGCAGGCGGGCAGGGCAGCCAGCCTTAGATCAAACTGCATCGCAGCAGCGACGACATAGGGGCTGCGGCGGAATACACTGCCACCTTGCCTGTGCATCCAGACGCGTGCTTTGGCAATGAAATCGGCACTGCCCAGCAGCATGGCACCACCCAGGCCAGCTATACCTTTGTAGAACGAAACATAGACTGAATCAAAACCTGCACTTACTTCTGCCAGGCTTCGGCCATAACCGGCGGCAGCTTCCCACAGGCGCGCTCCATCCATATGCAGGTGTATATCCTGCTGGCGACAATGGGTTTTGATGGCGTTCAACTCTTCCCAGTCAGGTAACTGCCCGCCTATCTCGCGCATGGGTAATTCATACTGTGCCGCAGCGATTTTCTCGGGCTGGGCCTGCAAATTCTTCAGTGTCCAGGGGCGATATGGGTTGCCAACCTGCACGGCCTTGAAATGATCGAGCAACTGAAAATTGCTTTTTTCATGGACCAGGATATGCGAGCTCGCATGCAAGGCGACCAGCGGGCTGCCCCTTTCTTCGCAAGCCAGACGCAAGGCTGTAACCTGGGTCAACGTGCCGGTGATACAGAACAGACCTGCTTCCATGCCCAATAAAGCAGCGATCTTGCTTTCGAAAGATTGCACCAGTTCACCCTCACCATAGGTGTCATGTTGCACCTGATGCTGCTCTGACCAGGCTGCCATGCGTGCAAAGGTTTCTGCAGGCGTGATGGCACGATGGCCAGGCAAAGTGGTATGACAATTCTGGCGCAGTGCGCTTATTTCAGCGTCGGTCACAAGGTTCTCCAGCAATTTGTTTCAATCAGGCATCAGTATGCCATGTCAGTACCATCACTTGTACGCTAAAATCGTGGGATATATTTACTTCAACTGGTGTAACGCATGTCATCACATACAGACCATACTACCGCCTTCATCACACCCTATGAAGCCGGTAACCAGAACCAGACGACCACCTGGCAAGCCTGCATACAGTTTTACCAGGACCTGGCAGCGCAATTTCCAAACATCCTGCAATTCAGCCAGATCGGTGTTTCTGATAATGGCAAGCCCATTCACGCCGGTATCGTGACTGTCGATGGCGTATTTGAGCGCGAGCGCATCAAACAGGAACAACGCACGGTATTTTTCAATAATAATGGCATACACCCAGGTGAGCCTGAGGGTATCGATGCCTGTATGGCGTTGGTACGCGATTTTTGTATCCAGCCTGAACGCCTCGCGGCGCTGGGTAAAACGGTATTCCTGTTCATCCCCGTGTATAACGTTGATGGCAGCCTGAACCGTCAGGATACTTCACGTGTCAATCAGGATGGGCCAGAGCAGTTTGGTTTCCGTGGTAACAGCCTGCACCTTGACCTGAACCGCGACTTCATCAAGTGTGATAGCGAAAATGCCCAGGTCTTCAACCGCTTTTTCAGCGAATGGAGCCCGGACGTCATGGTTGATACGCACACCTCAAATGGTGCTGACTACCATTACACCATGACCCTGATACAAACTCAGGCAGACAAGCTGGGCCATGGTCTCGGCCCCTACTTGCGCAACACCATGTTGCCTGCCATTTATACAGAAATGCAGGAGCGTGGCTGGCCGACTTGTCCCTATGTGAATCCCGTCAAGGACAGCCCTGATCATGGCATAGAAGATTTCCTGGAAACACCACGGTTTTCTACCGGTTATGCAGCCCTGCATCACACCATAGGTTTCATGCCTGAAACCCATATGCTGAAGCCTTTTGCCGACCGCTATGCCTCCATGCGCGCCCTGGTGGAAACAGTGCTCGCATTCACGGTTGCCCATGGCGCAGAGATACAGGCGCTACGTGCGCAAGCACGTGAGGCTGCCAGCCAGCAACCGCAGGCAGCAGTGCATTGGGTGGCCGACCATGGACAGCCTTCCAGCTTCATGTTCAAGGGTTACCAGGCCGTGTATAGCCCCAGCGTGCTGGGTAATTACACCCGCCTGTCTTATGACCGTAGCCAGCCGTGGGAAAAAGCCATCCCTTATTACGATCACTTTGTCGCTGATATCACAGTCACCCAAGCCAGGGCTTATCTGATACCGCAAGCCTGGCGCGCAGTCATAGAGCGCCTGCAATGGAATGGCGTCCAGATGCAAAGGCTGGAAGCCGATACCAGCTTGCAGACCGAGGTTTATCACATACAGTCAGTGCAATCACGTCCGCATGCCTATGAAGGCCATATGTTCCATGACGATGTGCAGTTGCTGCCGACCAGTGCTAGCATGATTGCCAATGCAGGTGATTATCTCGTCCCACTGGATCAGCCAGCGGCACGCTATATAATCGAAACCCTGGAGCCCCAGGCGCATGACAGTTTTTTTCGCTGGGGCTTTTTCAATAGCGTACTGGAAAAGAAAGAAGCTTATTCAGATTATGTCTTTGAAGACACCGCCACCGATATCCTCAACACCGAGCCAGAAGTCAAGGCAGCCTTTGAGCAATGGAAGCAGGAAAACCCAGGTTTACTCAGCGACCAGCAAGCGGTTCTCGATTTTATTTTTAGCCGTTGTGCAAGATTCAAGGAACCAGAATGGCGCCGCTACCCTGTGTTGCGCATAATGCATTGATTTTTTGAAATTTGTTACAAGTTTTTACAGAAACATAATAGAATCTTCCGTGGTGTTACCTCGTGTTTTATACAACGGAAATTTATTGAAAGGTTAAAAATCATGTCTAAATTGCTTGAATATTTGAATACACTGGATAAAGATGCGGATGCGTTGACTTCGCACAGAAGCGACCCTGGTGCTGCAATGACTAATTTTGGTTTGACAGCGGAAGAACAGTCAGCGGTTTTGTCTGGCGACAAGGCTGCTGTTGCCGGGATTGTTGGGATTTCGGCAGATGAATTGCCAGCGATTGATTCCATTGAAACTACGCCCAATCCATAAGCAATATTTAGTGTATCTGATGAACTTCCGGCACTTTAAAAGTACTGTATTAGCCATATTACTTTTTGCCGGAAGTGCGGTGCCATTGCTTGCGTACGGTGCAGATGAGAAAACGATAGACGAGCTGTTTGCGCAGGCCTCAAGGGAGATCAAAATTTCTCCTGAAAAGACTTGGGAAACTCTGAGCAAGCTTGAGGAATTTCGTGCGTCGTTTAGCATCACGCAAAAAAACCGGCACCTGCTTCTTAGTGCGTCTGCCTTGGGTTATCGAGGGCGGCACAAAGAGCGGGTTGAACTGGTACGTGCAAACGTTGAGCAGGTTGCTGACCCTGATTATCGCGTTCGTCTCTTATATCAGCTTTCAGCGGGCTATACCCAGCTAGGTGAATTTGAAAATGCTCTGTTGGCGATGAATCAGGGTATTTTACTGTTACCTAAGCTCACCAATCAAATTGCAAAGATGGATACCTTGCAGGCCGCGATTACGCTACACAATTCTTTGCGTGCGTATGATGAAGCATTTGCTTATTCGGAGCGCTTAGTTGAAATCGGCAAAGAAGACGAGAGTACAGGTGTGAAGTGCATTGGTATTGCTAACCAGGTAGAAATTAATTTGCTACGTGGAGAGCGACAACGTGCCCGCTCCATACTACCTGAAGCAATCAAAATATGTGAAGATCGTGGTGCAACAGTAATTGTGCAAATATTGCGCTCACTTGCTGCTGTTGATTTGATTGATTCGGGAAATTACCTCCAAGGGAAAGGTGCTGGAATTCAGCTATTGGCAGATTTTTTGGAAGTAAACAAAAGTTCTGACTATCGTACTCAACTTGAGGAAGCATTGGCCAGAGCGTTCTTAAACTCTGGCAATCTTGATCAGGCTGAGCGTTATGGACTACTGGCATATCAGCATGCAAAAAGTGGTAATGCTGTTCAGTTAATGGAGAAAACTTCAGAAACGATGGCCAGTATTAAACGTGCGCAATCACAGTTTGCTGCTGCACTTGAGTACTATGAGGCTGCACTGGTTCTGAAAAACCGTGTACTTGACGATCAGTTACATAAAAATCTTGCTTACCAGCGTGTGAAATTTGATGCGCAAGACAAAGCTATACAATTAAGTTTGCTGGAACAGAAAAATAAAATTCTTGCGGTTGAGCGAGAGCTGGAAAAAAGAAATAATCAAAATCTTATATTGGCAATTGCGTTGGTAGCAGTAATTTTAGTGTTGTTGTCACTCTGGCTGATCAAAACCTTGCAGCAAAAAAATCAATTTCGCCAGTTTTCGCAAACAGACGGTTTGACCCAGGCAGCTAATCGCATGCATTTCATCAGCTTTGCCAATGAAGCATTCAAATTACGTACAGGTAGCGTCAGCATCATCCTGTTTGACATGGATTTATTTAAAAATATTAATGACACGTATGGTCATGCTACGGGTGATTGGGTATTGAAAAACGTCAGTGAAACCGTCAAGACACATTTGCGCAAGGTTGATTTATTTGGGCGGCTGGGTGGTGAAGAGTTTGGTATTTGCATGCCAGACTCAAGCCAGGCCTCAGCCCTGCAATTGGCAGAGCGCTGCCGTATGGCAATCACAATGATAGATACAGAACCTAGTGGTCATAAATTCTCACTATCTGCCAGTTTTGGTGTAGCGACAGTAGATGGGAATGGACTCAAGAATTTTGATGAAACCTTGGAAGCGGCTGACAAGGCACTTTATATCTCCAAAGCCGAAGGTAGAAACTGCGTTAGTGTCTTCAGGCAAACACCATAGATTTTCTGATGATAATTTGCTAAAAATAGTTTTGCTTTAGTTAATGCTTGAGCTTAGAATCATTCTTGGTATTACCCCTGAAAGTTTTGCCAACCAAGGAGAAAAGTATGTCTAAGTTGTTAGATTATCTGAATGCTCTTGATACTAGTGCTGCTCTTATTCAGGCGCACAAAAACGATGCACTACAGGCAGCACGTGATTTTGGTTTATCCGTAGATGAACAGGTTCTTATCCTGCATCAGGACAGACGTGAAATATCCGCTTTCCTGGATTTGCCGTTCAGGGATTTTGATGCTATTGATACGACAGAAACTTACTTTGAATCATGGGAAATTGCCAGTGACGAGCAAGCTCCATTTGAGCAAGAAGTTATCGCTTAATACTTGTTTATGAAAAACACTTTTTGCAAACGCAATGAAGATGAAAAGTGTTGGTAGTAACGCTATGTGTAGAGCCGGATCATCATTGTTTCTGGCTCTATTTTTTTATTTGCAACTTCTTTTACGATATTCACTCCTAAAAATCTATGACAATTCAAAAGCAAGGATCACTCGTCTGTGTGGGTACTGGTATGCGTATGGGGGGGCAATTGACACCAATCGCGCAAAGCTATATCGAAACTTTTGATATCGTCGTCGCTGCTGTGCCGAATATCTTCACACGCAAATGGTTGCAGGGTGTCGCAAAAGAATATATCTGTCTGAATTCCTATTATGAAGACATGAATATCGAGGGCAAAAATCGCCGCGATACCTACAGACGTATGGCTGATACTATCCTTGCAGAGATGCGCAAGGGAAAACGTGTTTGCGCGGCCTTTTATGGTCACCCCGGAATTTTCGCTTGTATTTCTCACATGGCAATTGCAGACGCTAGGGCAGAGGGGTATCAGGCACATATGGAACCTGGTATTTCAGCTCTCGATTGCCTGGTTGCAGACCTGGGCATAGACCCTGGTACCTATGGCATGCAATCGATGGAATCAACGCAATTCATGATTTACCACCGCACTATTGATACCACGGCACTGCTGATACTGTGGCAGCCAGGTATTGCAGGTGAGCTGGCATTGAAAAAACTTGAAACCAATGAAGAGTATTTGCAGATATTGGTCAACAAGCTTGCACGTAGCTATTCATTGGATCATGAAGTGATTTTATATGAAGCTGCGACTGATCCTTTGGAAAAAACACGTATAGACAAGATACGTCTTGGGGACTTACCGCGGATGACACTCAAGCAAATCACTACTCTGGTGATACCCCCATCCAAATCGCTGGAAAGAGACCAGTCAATTATCGATGAGCTCAATGCAATCGCTGCACAGAGAGGGCAGGTCCAGCAAGCAGCTTGAGAGCCATGATAGCTCAGGTTTTGCCCGTGCTCTGGCGTTAGACCCCTTTAAACAGGAGGGGGCACATAAATGCTATTGCTTGCATACCAGTGACAATATCCTTTAAAACTAACTAAATGCTAATTTGATCAATATATTGATCTGAGCCCGTAGGTTACAAATATCTGCTTTCAATTTGATTTACACTTAATTAGAATCATTTGCGTGCGACAAAATGGTTTGTCAACAAGTTGGAGGATACTGATGAAAAAAATGATCAAAAATACATTGCTGGGTCTGGCTTTGGCCGGTGGTTTGTCGGTAGCTTGCGCTGAAGGCGTAGATACCTCTGTTGATGGCATTTTCAATGCGCTGACAACGACAAGTAATTTGCAGGCTACGGTTGATAACCTGGTTGCCAGCGGTGCCAATCCACAATCCATCGTTTCTGTTGCTGCCGCAGCTGGTATTCCTCTGGATACCGTCAAGGATTTGCAGGTATGCGTGAACTCTGCTGCACCTGATGCAACAGTGCTCAGTGCTTCTTGCATGAGACAGCGTAGCCTGGTCACTGCCTATGCGGCAGGCGTGAATGATCCTATGAAATACCTGCCTGCAACTGCTGCTGGCAAGCGTCAAAGCAAAGAAGTCAAAACGAACTAATCAATTGGTTCAGGATGGCAAAAAAGCAGACATGTTGAACATGTCTGCTTTTTTTATTTGGTGGCACCCCGCGATTTGCTGCCGTGACCGTGGCAAGTGAGGAGAGTGTTCTCAGGCCTTCTTCCTCAATGGCTCCAGCAATTCTTTGAGGTTGTTGTGATCGATCTCATACATCAATTCCAGTAGCCGGCCTATCTCCCCTTTGGGGAAACCTTCCCGCGCAAACCAGCCCAGATAATTGCCGGGCAGGTCAGCGATGACAGTATCCTTGTACTTGCCATAGGGCATCTTGAAACTCAGCAGTCTTTGCAGATCGTCCGCTTGCATGAACTAGTCCTCGGATTTCTTGCCAGACTCAACGGGTGGCGGCGTGCTGGTGGCAGGCTGGCTTGCGCTTGTCGCCGTTGGGGCCGCTGGGGCCGCAGGCGTTACACCAACGGTCTTTTTTTCTTCTTCCATATCCTGGATATAGGGAACCGCATCCAGGTAACGATCGACGAGTTCAAAGAACTGCTCATAAAACTGGCCAGTAGGAATGGTTTCGCTGGCGACCTTGACCAGGGCATCGTCAGTTGAGCCAAATGGCAGTGACACTGAACCCAGGGCGCTGACGCCTATGCTCGCTGAAGTATTACTCTTTTTCAGGGAATAACGGTCACGAACGGCATTCGCAAAAACGGTCGTGCTATTGCTGCCTTTGCTGTTGGCCACACAGACGACGTTAAATTCAATTTCTGCGTGAATGTCTGCCTCTGGCTGGTATTTCCTGCGGCCTTTGAGTACGGAAGGTTTCCATTCACTGATGACGTAACCTTGGCTGAGCAAGGCACGGCGCGCTGCCTCGCAGGCACTTTTTTCAGTGCCGGGAAAGGCGCGGGTGAATACGCCGGTAGCACCAAATTCTTCGTGCTGCAAGCCAGTGTGCTTGGTGGTAGTGCAGGCGCTTAACATGCTAAGCCCCAGGGCGAAGCTGAGAGGTAGTAAAAGTTTGCGGTGAATCATCTTTATTTCAATAGTGCGGATAAAAGCGCAGTGCACTGACACTCAGGCCAGCGCTTCTTTGGCGGCTTCTTCCGGAGTTAATCCATCAAAAAACAGATCGGTGAACCACTCTATCTGTTCTTCTATATGATCCTGAGCCTGGCTCACGGTGGCACCGCCAGCGACGAGGAAGCCTTCTACTTCAGTACACCAGGCTATCAATGCCTCGGTTTCCGGGTCTAAATCATTCTTTTTTGCCATGATGTTTCTTTCTTGCTTATAAATGCGTAAGCCGTATTTTAACTTGGCAGCGCGATGGAGGTGTTACCGCCGCATTAAATACCAGACAAGAGCTGCCAGATTATTAAGATATAACGCAGTGAGAGGGGATTTGGGTGACAGGTGCTGTGGAATATTTTTAGGCCAAAGATATTATCACGGAGACCCAGAGAGATTCTTTCAAGCGAATGGCAGATGCAAGCAAAAAACGATAGGCGCGGCCAGATGTTCGCGGCTGAAGCCGCTCCTACAAAATTTGCAAACCGGGCAGGCGCAAAGAATTTCTCTGTGCCCCTCTGTGCAAACTCTGTGTCTCTGTGTTGAGAGGTTTTAGAAACTACCGGCAAACTGATAACGCTTACCCGGATGCCACATCGTCACACAGGTAGCGATCATGTCGCGTGATCTGGTCGTTCTGTGCAAGACCAGACAGGCTTCTTTGGCTGAGATATGCAGCATCTCGGCGATCTGTTTAGGTGGCAGCACTGCCTCTATGCTGTAATCAACTCCTTGCAAGGGCGCGACTGCCACCAGGTATTCATTAGGCGTCATGGTGCTGAAGTCTTGTTGCAGGTATTCTGGAGTGACACTGGAGTTGACCCAGCGGTCTTCAACCTGTATCGCCACATCGTTCTCAAAATGGACGATGACGGAATGGAATAAGCTATGGCCCGCCTTGACCTGGAATTTTGCTGCCAGTTGCTCGCTCGCGATTTCTGCTTTTAACTCATGCAGTTCGCTGCGGTGAGTATGGCCACGTGAGCGGATTTCTTCTGCGATGCTTTTGATTGCCACCAGCGTTGCCTGGTATTTTTGTTGTGCCACATAAGTGCCTGAGCCCTGTATGCGCGTCAGGATTTGTTCGCTGGTCAGTTCGCGCACGGCGCGGTTGACAGTCATGCGCGAGACACCAAACTGGCTGGCCAGCGCAGTTTCGGCGGGGATGGCATCGCCTTCTTTCCACTTGCCTGACTGGATTTCCTGGAGCAGGGTATCTTTGATGACTTGAAACGCTGGGGTATCTGGCTTGCTGGGTTTCACAGTATGGCTGACATGGGAGTGATAGGTGTTTGCATTTTCTCATAGCATAGCGGTGATAGCGAATATATTGGCAGGCACTGTCACTAAGTGTCACTAAGTGTCACTTGGTGTCACTTACTATCCCTTAATCTCACTTCTTGCGCGGTGACGCAGAAAATTTACCGGCAATATCCAGCTCACGAAAACGCATGAGGATGAAATCGACAAACAGCCTGGTCTTGGCTGGCATCAGCTTGCTGCTGGCGTAGTAGAGGGAAATGGGGCCAATATCCGCATACCAGTTGGGCAACAGGCGTAGCAATGCGCCGTTTTCCAGGTAAGGCATGCAGCCTGGGCACCATGGCAACACCCAAATCCAGCAAGGCAGCACGGCACATGGCTTCCGGGTCATCCATGATGATGCGCGTCTTCAATTCTATGTGTGCTTCTTCACCCGCAGCATTGCGCAGCGTCCACGAGCGCAGCCTGCCACTTTTTGGCGAACGGCGCATGATGCCGTCCAGATGAGCCAGGTCTGCGGGTTTTGCTGGCATTTTGTGAGCCGCGATATAGGCTGGCGAAGCGACCGGTATGACATGAGCACGCCCGATTTCACGCGCAATAACACCCGGCACCAGTTCTATGCCACCGCCTATGGCAACATCAAAACCCTCAGCGATGATATCTACGCTGCGGTTGTCAAAATGCAGGTCGGGTATGACATCAGGGTAGGTATTAATAAAATCATTCACCGCAGGCAAAACATAATCTCGCCCAAAGGCCAGTGCCAGGCTGATCTTTAATACGCCAGCGGGTTTGCCTGCGACACTTTCTACATTTGCCAATGCGGCCTGTATGCTGTCCAGCCCGCCCTTGATCTGCGCCAGAAATACTTCTCCCGCCTCCGTCAGCATCAGGCTGCGCGTGCTGCGCTGAAACAGGCGTATGCCCAGCCGCGATTCCAGCTTGGCGACGTTCTTGCTGACAGCCGCTGGCGTCAGGCCCAGGTTACGTGCTGCCTGGGAAAAGCTGCCTGCCTCGGCACTACGAACGAAAGATTCTATGCTCGCCAGTGTCTCCATGATTTCCTCTGCCTTCAGTCTTTAATTTTGATTATTAGCTTCAAGCTACTTTCAACCTTTGGTTGAAAGTAATGTTATTGATTATGGACTACTTGTAATCATTTAAAAAGCACAAAATAGCTACATCCAATCACGGATTAAAGAAATTAAACCGAATCAAACTTAAGTAAGCCAACTACACAGGAGAACGACATGACACAAGCACTCAACACACAAGCACTTAGCACACAAGCAAATACATCCAAAGCAAACCTGGCCGGTAAAACAGCACTGGTCACTGGCGGTTCACGCGGCATAGGTGCTGCCATTGCACGCAAGCTGGCAACAGATGGCGCAGCAGTTGCGATCACTTATTCCAGCAGTGCACAGCAGGCAGAACAACTGATTGCGGATATACGCTCAACTGGCGGCAAGGCATTGGCTATTCGTGCTGATGCGCAAGATGCAGATGCCGTCAAACAGGCAGTGGCAAAAACGGTCGCAGAATTTGGCGGTCTTGATATCCTGGTCAACAATGCAGGGGCGCTGGTCGCCGGTGGCATTGCAGATATCAGCATGGATGATTATCAACGCCTGATTGCTGTCAACGTGACAGGCGTGTTTGTTGCCTCGCAAGAAGCGCAACGCCACATGAAAGAGGGTGGCCGCATCATCAATATAGGCAGTGTCAACAGTGATTATGTGCCAGTACCTGGCCTGTCGCTGTATGCGCTGACCAAGGGTGCGGTAGCTTCTTTCACTCGCGGCCTGGCACGTGATCTGGGCGCACGTGGCATCACCGTTAATAATGTACAGCCCGGCCCGGTTGATACAGAAATGAATCCGGCCAACGGTGCTTTTGCCGACACCATGCGCAGCTACATGGCGACCGGAAAATATGGCACTGGCACACAGATCGCCAGCCTGGTTGCTTATCTGGCGAGTGAAGATGCAGCATTCATTACCGGTGCCAACCTCAAGGCAGACGGTGGCTTTGATGCCTGATATGCTTGATGCGGGCGGATAAAAAAATGCATGAATCAAAGAGCCGGATTGCTTGCAGGTTAGTGCAGCGCAGCCCGGCTTTTTTTTGTGTGACGATAATGGCCGAATCCGGCCGGATATATCCTGTCTCATTGCGTAAGATGTCGATGTTTTCTACCTGATTAACATTTGGAGTTTTCATGACAGCCACAAGCTTCAGTACATTCAAAGAATTGCACGAGGGCAGTACACCCTTGTTGTTGCCCAATGCCTGGGATGCCGCCAGTGCTATCCTGTTTGAGCGTGATGGTGCCTCAGCGGTTGCCACATCCAGTGCCTCGCTGGCCTGGGCGCTGGGTTATGCGGACGGTGGTACCTTGCCACGCGAAGAATTGCTGGCAGCCGTACGACGCATCATGCGTGTCATCAAAGTGCCTTTGTCCGTGGATATTGAAGATGGCTATAGCGATGATGCCGACGCCGTTGCTGACCTGGTAGCAGACCTGCAGCACTATGGCGTGGCTGGTATCAATCTTGAAGATGGCGGTGGTACACCTGAGTTGCTGGTCGCAAAAATCAAGGCCATCCGTAGCAAGCTGGCTGGTGCCGGATTTTTCATCAACGCCAGGACAGATGTTTATCTGCGTGGGCTGGCAAGTGGCGATGCTGCCATACAAATGGCGATTGGCCGTGCGCAAGCCTATCAGGCTGCCGGAGCCAGTGCAGCATTTTTGCCAGGGCTATGCGATGCTGAAACCATTTCTGCAATTGCACAGGCACTCGATATTCCGGTCAACATCATGGCTGTGCCAGGCATGCCAGAAATCAGCCAATTGTTCGCTGCTGGCTGTCGTCGTTTTTCGCTAGGGCCTGTGCCTTTCCAGCTTGCTTATCACCACGCCAGAGAAGGTGTGCACCCGTTTTTGCATCAGGGGCAGACAGCTTCATTATTCAAACATGAGCTAAGCTATCCATCTATGAATGCGGCTTTGAATGTTGATGGCTGACATGTATTGCTAATACTTGGATAAACAGATCATCCATGCAGGATGATCTGAAAAAATATTCCTGATTTTGTCCGGGTTTAATTCAGGGCGTGAGTGGCAATACCCACGCTTCCCAATCCCTTACTGGTTCACCGCCAAACTGTCGGTAAAACTGTTTTGCATTGCTATTGTCTGGCAGCACATCCCATTTTAATCTGCCACAGCCATGCCGCCTGGCATCGGCGATGACGGTTTCCATCAATGCCTTGCCTATGCCAAGCTGGCGTGCAGTTGCGCTGACATACAATTCTTTGAGTCGCCAGTCAGGGCGCAGGTCATAGGTGAAGGCGATTTCGACCAGGACTGCATAGCCCAGCAAAGCCCCCGTTGGTGCCGCCGCCACATATGCCCTGAATTGTGGCTGTTCTGTATCCAGGCCGCGTTCCAGTAAATCTTTAGCTGTGACGCTAAATTCAGCGAGGTAGCCTTCAAAGGCGGCCAGTTCGCGCATCAGTTGTAACAAGGCTGTTGCGTCGCTGGCCAGAGCAGGGCGTACGCTGAATTCAGTTGCTCCTGCGCTCATGCCAGTTCAGTGACTTCTGTTGTCAGGCTAAAACCTTCATCCAGCCAGCCTGTGACGCCGCCTATCATGATTTTGACGGGACGACCAAGCTGCGCCAGCCTGATCGCCGCCTTGGTTGCACCGTTGCAATGCGGGCCGGCGCAATAAGTCACAAACAAGGTATCAGCCGGATAGCTGGCCAGTTTGGACGCAATGATCTTGCCTCTGAGCAGGTTGATCGCGCCAGGTACGTGCCCTTTGGCATAAGACTCGGGGCTGCGCACGTCCAGCAAGACAAAATCGGCCTTGCCTTCAGACATGGCGTGGTGGGTATCCCAGCAATCTGTCTCAAAACGCAGGCTGTCTGCAAAATGGGCGATGGCTTCCTGACTGCTGGCTGCGGCGACTTCAGTAACGACGGACATGGTTTTTGCCTTTCATGGGTGGGTTGACTATGTAGCTATTCTCGACTTTTTTAGCACGGGTAAATAGTGTCGTTAACGGCATGATCCAGTAATATCGCGCCAAAGTGGCGCATGACTAAATTTTTTGCACAGTCCTCTTATTATTCGCTTGCAAAAGTTGTATATACAACTTAAACTTTCTCTCAATGATTCAGCTTTGTCCGGTTTTGTGCGTGTTTGCTGGTTTGACCGGATTCTTAAATTGGGCGGTACATCTGCGATTTTGCCGCTATCCTGTATTCACTGACTGATGGAGAGAGACTATGAACAACGATCCACGCTGGGATGCCAGCCGCGAAATCCACGCACCACGCGGCGCAGAAAAAACCTGCAAGACCTGGGTAGCCGAAGCGGCTTACCGCATGATCCAGAATAATCTTGACCCTGCAGTAGCAGAAAACCCAAAGCATCTGGTCGTCTATGGCGGCATAGGCCGCGCAGCCCGCAATTGGGAATGCTATGACCAGATACTGGCATCGCTGAAAGAACTGGGTGAAGATGAAACCCTGCTGATACAGTCCGGCAAACCGGTAGGCGTATTCAAGACGCACGAAGACGCACCTCGCGTGCTGATCGCCAATTCCAACCTGGTACCAAAATGGGCCAACTGGGAACATTTCAATGAACTCGACCGCAAGGGCCTGTTCATGTACGGCCAGATGACTGCCGGTAGCTGGATTTATATAGGCACGCAAGGCATCGTCCAGGGTACGTATGAAACCTTTGCCGAGGCTGGCCGCCAGCATTTCAATGGTGACTGGGGTGGCCGCTGGATATTGACTGCGGGCCTCGGTGGCATGGGTGGCGCACAACCTTTGGCTGCCAGCTTTGCCGGTGCAGTATCCCTCAATATCGAATGCCAGCAATCAAGCATAGACTTCCGCCTGCGTACGCGCTATGTCGATAAGCAAGCCAAAGATCTTGATGACGCCTTGGCACTCATCAAACATCATTGCGACCGTAAAGAAGCGGTGTCGATTGCCTTGCTCGGCAATGCTGCAGAAATCTTGCCAGAACTGGTCAAGCGCGCAAAAGCGGGTGGCATGAAACCTGATCTGGTAACCGATCAAACTTCTGCCCATGACCTCATCAATGGTTACCTGCCTATAGGCTGGACAGTGGCTGAATGGAAGGCTGCGCAACAAGACGTAGCTCAGCATGCCAAACTGACTGCCGATGCATCCCAAGCCTGCGCTGTGCATGTACAAGCCATGCTGGATTTTCACGCCATGGGTATCCCAACTGTTGATTATGGTAATAACATCCGCCAGGTGGCTTTTGACACTGGCGTCAAGAATGCCTTTGACTTCCCTGGCTTTGTACCTGCGTATATCCGCCCGCTGT
Source organism: Undibacterium sp. KW1 (assembly GCF_009937955.1). Taxonomy (NCBI): domain Bacteria; kingdom Pseudomonadati; phylum Pseudomonadota; class Betaproteobacteria; order Burkholderiales; family Oxalobacteraceae; genus Undibacterium; species Undibacterium sp. KW1. Next base: position 1,961,702 of record NZ_AP018439.1, read on the forward strand.
TCTGCGATGGCAAAGGTCCGTTCCGCTGGGTAGCTCTGTCAGGTGACCCGGAAGATATCCGCAAGACCGATGCCAAGATCAAGGAGCTGTTCCCAGAGAATAAGGGCGTACACAAATGGTTGGAAATGGCGGGTGAGCGCATCGCCTTCCAGGGTTTGCCAGCGCGTATTTGCTGGCTCGGCTTGGGTGAGCGTCATATCGCTGGTCTGGCCTTCAATGAAATGGTCAAGAATGGCGAATTGAAAGCGCCTGTCGTCATTGGCCGTGACCACCTTGATACAGGTTCAGTCGCCAGCCCCAACCGTGAAACCGAAGGCATGCGCGATGGTACGGATGCAGTGTCCGATTGGCCATTGCTGAATGCTTTGTTGAATACTGCTGGCGGTGCCAGCTGGGTATCGCTGCATCATGGTGGTGGTGTGGGCATGGGTTATTCTCAGCATTCTGGCATGGTCATTGTTGCTGATGGTACCGAAGCTGCCGCTAAACGTCTTGCACGTGTGCTGGTCAATGACTGCGGTTCTGGCGTCATGCGTCATGCGGATGCTGGATATGAGCAGGCTGTTGCTTGTGCTGAGCGTGAGGGTTTACATTTGCCTATGATTAAGGGCGGTAAGTAAGCATAAGTGATTGGGGTAATTCCGTAGGTTGGGCTACGGTTTACCAGCCCAACACTCAGCGTTTAAAGAACGTTTTTTTTCATCGACGGCCCAGTGTTGGGCTGATGAGGCGTAGCCTGGCGAGGCCCGGCCCAACCTACAAAAGCTAACTGCGCAAACGACGACATTAAAAGTATTCAGGAAAAACACATGAGTAATCATTTTGAAATTCAACCCGGCCAATTCACGCTGAGCGACTTGCGCTCTATCTGGATCAAGGCCCAGCCTTTGAAGCTGGCAGAATCTGCCTATGCAGCCATCAATGCATCATCTGCCACCATCGATAAAATCGTCGCCAAGGGTGATGCTGCTTATGGCATCAATACCGGTTTTGGCAAACTGGCCAAGACCCGTATCCCTGACGATCAACTGGAACTCTTGCAGCGCAATCTCATCCTTTCGCATTCTGTTGGCTCTGGCGAATTGATTTCTGATGAAGTCGTACGCCTGATATTGGCGATGAAGATCGCTAGTCTGGCGCGTGGTGTCTCCGGCATACGTGCTTCCGTGATCGACAGCATGATCGCCATGTATAACGCAGGCATCATGCCGACTATCCCGGTCAAGGGTTCGGTGGGGGCATCCGGCGATCTGGCTCCGTTGTCGCATATGACCCTGGCTATGCTGGGTGAGGGTGATGCGCGGGTGAATGGCAAACTGGTGCCAGCCAAAGAGGCACTGTCTGCTGCGGGTATCAAGCCTGTCGTTCTGGCAGCGAAGGAAGGTCTGGCACTGATTAACGGTACGCAAGTATCCACAGCGCTGGCATTGAATGGTCTGTTCCTGGCAGAGCGCCTGCTGGAAGCTGGTACCATTACCGGCTCCTTGTCGGTCGATGCTGCCAAGGGCAGTGATGCGCCGTTTGATGCGCGCATCCATAGCAGCCGTGGTCAGCCTGGTCAAATCGCGACAGCGCAGATTTACCGCAGCTTGCTGGAAGGTAGCGAAATCCGTCAGTCACATCTTGTCAATGATGAGCGGGTGCAAGATCCATATTGCCTGCGTTGTCAGCCACAAGTCATGGGTGCTTGCCTCGACATCATCAATAATGCGGCACGTACTTTGCTGATAGAAGCTAATGCCGTTACTGACAATCCATTGGTGTTCGTGGAAACTGGTGAAGTCATTTCAGGTGGTAACTTCCATGCAGAGCCTGTAGCTTTTGCGGCGGATACCCTGGCACTGGCGATAGCGGAGATAGGTTCCATCTCTGAACGCCGCATCGCCTTGCTGATCGATTCATCGATTTCTGGTCTGCCACCTTTCCTGGTGCCTTCGTCCGGCTTGAATTCTGGTTTCATGATAGCTCACGTGACAGCAGCAGCGCTGGCTTCTGAAAACAAATCACATGCCCATCCATCCAGTGTCGATAGCATCCCGACTTCTGCGAATCAGGAAGATCATGTCAGCATGGCGACTTACGGCGCACGCCGTTTGCATGAAATGGCACACAACACGGCGACCATCGTTGGCATAGAATTGCTGGCTGCTGCACAAGGCGTCGATTTCCATGCACCATTGCAAACATCGGTGATGTTGAAGCAAGTCCACACGCTCTTGCGCGAAAAAGTGGCTTTCTACGACAAAGACAGGTTCTTTGCCCCTGATATAGAAGCAGCAAAAGCGTTGGTCGTCGAAGGCCATTTGAGCGCACAATGCCAGCAGTTGTATCAAAATCTGTATTTGGCCTGATTCTGCTTGAACCCGAGCAGTTTATATTAAGATAGTGGCTCTCTCATCTGGGAGGGCCATTTTTGTATTTTGTTGAAAGCTTTTGATACCCATGCGTAAGTGGACAAGATTAGACTATCAAACCATGCCGTGGAAAAATGGCGGCGGCAGCACGACTGAGCTGGCGATATTTCCAACAGATGCCAGCCTCGATCATTTCGTCTGGCGTTTGAGTACGGCGGAAGTCAGCAGCAATGGCCCGTTTTCGCATTTTTCCCAGATAGACAGGACGCTGGCGATTTTGTCTGGTGAAGGCCTGATACTGCATAGCGATAGCGAGCAGGTTCATGGCCAAGGTGTTTTCCTCAAACAGGACAGCCTGCCGCATCAGTTCAAAGGTGAAACACCTATCAATGCCGAACTCTTGCATGGCACCGTGCTGGACCTGAACATGATGACACGGCGCGATGTCTGCACCCATCACATGCAAAAGCTGGAAGCTGGCAAGCATTTCATCGAAGCCAATGATGCCCAGCAGCTTTTGTTATTCTGCGCCAAAGGCAGTGCCCGTCTGGCGACAGGTGAGACTTTGCAAGACTATGATTGCTGTCTGTTTGAAGAAGAGCATGAACATCAGGGCATACGACTGAACCTGCACGCTGACGAGGGTGCTGTACTGTATCTGATACGCATACAATTTTTGAGCATGGGTGACAGTTGATGACTGCTACAGCTTTACACTGGGATAGCCTGTGGACCAATGTCCATCTCGCATGCATGACTGATGGTTATGGCGAAATCAGGGATGCCGCCATCGCCGTCAAGGATGGCAAGATTGCCTGGCTGGGCAAGCAAAGTGAATTGCCTGCCGGGTATGTCTCCGCCAAAGCCCATGATGGCAAGGGCTGTTGGCTGACGCCTGGCCTGATTGATTGCCATACGCATTTGGTGTATGCCGGTAACCGCAGCAATGAATTTGAAGCGCGCCTGAATGGCGTAGCATACGAAGAAATCGCCAGACAGGGCGGCGGTATCAACGCCACCGTGCGTGCCACTCGTGCAGCGAGTGAAGACGAGTTACTGGCAGCTACGCTGCCACGCCTGCATGCCATGCTGGCCGAAGGCGTTACTACGCTGGAGATCAAGTCTGGCTATGGCCTGGATCTCGAAACAGAGGCTCGCATATTGCGTGTGGCCAGGCGCATAGGGCGCGAATTTCCAGTGCGCGTCAAAACCACATTTTTGGGCGCACACGCCTTGCCGCCAGAATATGCAGGCAGGGCTGATGATTACATCAAACTGGTTTGCGAGCAGATGTTGCCAGCTTTGGTGGCTGAAGGTCTGGTCGATGCTGTCGATGTGTTCTGTGAAAAAATTGGGTTCACGCCAGCACAAACCGAACTGGTGTTCAAGGCGGCGCAAGCGCATGGCTTGCCAGTCAAGCTGCATGCTGAACAATTATCTGATCAGGGCGGTGCCGCATTGACGGCACGATATAAAGGCTTGTCTGCCGATCATCTGGAATATTTGTCGGATGACGGTATAGCAGCGATGGCAGTCAGTGGCACTGTGGCAGTGCTGTTGCCAGGTGCGTTTTATTTTTTGCGTGAAACCAAATACCCGCCGTTAGCCGCCATGCGTGTGGCTGGCGTGCCGGTTGCATTGGCAACGGATTGCAATCCGGGTACTTCACCCATGACGTCGCTGTTATTGACGATGAACATGGCATGCACTCTGTTTCGCATGACGCCGCTGGAAGCCTTGCAAGGCGTGACTTGCCATGCAGCGCAAGCCCTGGGTTTGAGTGAAAAAACGGGTAGTTTGGTAATAGGCAAGGCGGCCGATTTTGCACTGTGGGATATTGCCAGACCGGCGGACTTGGCGTATCACATCGCAAGCAACCCCTCGCAAGCTAAAGTGTTCGCAGGTAAGTTACTAGCCTGACGATGTCTAAATTTCTTTGCTGATTGACATTCTTTAACCCCGCTCAGGCGGGGTTTTCTTTTGATCACTGTCGTTGAAGACTATAATCTTATTTAGCCATACACAAACGCACCAGAACCTACCATGACGATAATAAGACAAAAAATCACTAATGCAAGCCAACGCTGGCACCTGGGGCGCTGGGCTGCAGGACTGGTTGGCCTGGTGTTATTGCTGGCCGCCCTGAGCTGGGCTTTTTTGCCGGGTGTCGTCAAACGTATCGCTGCCGAGCAAGTGCAGCAGCAGATAGGGCGCAAGCTGGATATGGCGGATATCCGCTTTTCCCCCTTCAAGCTGGCGTTGACGATAGAAGGTTTGACTCTGTATGAGGCTGACCAGCGCACACCCGCAGTCAAGGCCAGGGAGCTGGTACTGAATCTGTCGCTGGCATCGCTGTTTCGTCAGGCTCTGATCGTTGATGAAGTCAGAGTCACGGAGCCTTATGTGCATATTATCCGTACTCCGGGGGAAGGCTATGGTCGCTACAACTACAGCGATATCCTGGAAAAAATTGCCGTCATGCCCAAGAGCGAATCAACGACACGCTTTTCGCTGGCGAATCTGCAGCTTGCAAGTGGGCGTATAGAGATAGATGACAAGGTCGTCAATGAACAGTTCAAGATAGAGGCGCTGCAAATTGGTGTGCCCTTTGTGTCCAATTTCCCTAATCAGGTTGAGAGTTTTGTAGAACCCTTGTTGTCGGCCAAGGTCAATGGTTCAAACTTTGTACTCAAGGGCAGGGCCAGGCCATTTACGAATAGCCTGGATACTTCATTGGCAATCGATCTCGACAAGCTGGACCTGACACAATATCTGCCCTATGTACCTGTGGCCTTGCCAGTGAAAGTCCAGAATGCAAAATTGTCGACCAAACTGGATTTGATTTTTAGCCGCAAGAATGCCCATGCCGAACTACTGTTGGCGGGTGACGTCAATCTGGATGATTTGCATGTCAACGATAAGTCAGATGCACCCTTGCTGAAGCTGGGCAGCCTGCACGCGCAAATCAAGCAAGTCAACGTCATGACAGCTGCAGCCAGCATCAGCAAGCTGGAACTGACATCACCAGAAATTTGGCTGGACATCAACCAGCAGGGGCAATTGAACTGGGCCAGCCTGGCCACTCCACCCGCGTCTGCTACTCCATCCAAAGATAGCAAAACGAATACCAAGAATAAGGCAGTGCCTGTAACGGGCAGCACGGCCTCTGCCGCATCATCCACTGCAGTGAGCACAGCAAAGCCGGTCGCTGCCTTGCAGCAACTGGCTGAACTACAGCTGTCAAAAGGTATTTTGCATTTCCGCGATGCCAAGCATGCCAATCCAGCCCAGACCATCAATCTCAAAGATATCAGTCTCAGCGCGCGTGGCTTGTCTTCTGCAGCAGATGCCAAAGCGGCTGTGTTCAAGTTTGCACTCAGTGGTGAAAACGATGAGAGCCTGAAACTGGAAGGAGAGACGCAGCCACTGAATGGCACGGTCAAGGCGCAACTGGCTTTAAGCTCTTGGTCACTGGCTACTTACCAGCCTTTGTTGAACAATTATCTGCTCGCCAGTGTCAGTGGTAAGTTTGATGTGAATGCGCAATTGCAAGTGCAAAAAGGCCTGGTGCAAGTCGATGACCTTGGCATGAAACTGAGCCAGTTTGCCATCAAACCCAAGTCTGCCGACGACGGCAGTTTTAACCTGAAAGCATTAGCAATAGACAAGCTGACTCTTAGCATGGAGAACAGGCAAGTCAATATAGGCAGCGTGCTGTTTGATGGTCTGGTGAGTGATGTGCGGCGTGATGAACAGGCGGTATTGAATTTCAAAAAATGGCTGAAATCTGGTGCAGGCACAAATCAGGCCGCACCAGAGGTAGCTGGCAGCAATGTAGCAAACGCCGCAACTGCTCCAGCATGGAAATTCAATTTGGCCAGCCTGGATTTCAAGGATAGTGCTGTCAGCTTCAACGATAAATCCATGTCACCAGAGGTAAAAATCAGGCTGGATGGTTTTAACCTGCATGCAGAAAAACTTAACAGTGATATGTCGCAGGCCGTGAAGATGACTTTGCAGACGAATATAGGAAAAAAATCGAAGTTGAGCCTGGATGCAACCGCATCCAGTCAGCTAAAAAACATCAGCATGAATCTGGATGGACAGGGTTTGCCTGTGTCTGCATTATTCCCGTATGTATCACCGTACGTGAATGCTGCGCTGACACGTGGCAGGGCAGATATCAGGGGTAAATTGAACCTGATTAATGTGCTCGATAGCAGCAGGCAGATCAATTATGAGGGCATGCTGGCATTGAATGATTTTCACCTGCTGGAAAATGGCGCTGAAGAAGATTTCCTGGAATGGAAAAACATCTCCATGGATGGCGTCAGTGCCCAGATTGGCGGCGACAAACAATTGGTCAACCTGAAAAAACTTGCACTCAATGATTTTTATGCGCGTGCGATTTTGTCTGCCAAGGGTAAGCTGAATATACAAACCATACTCAGCACCAAGAAAGCAGATGCAGAAGAAGCTGAAGCAACTGCTCAGGCAACTCAGGCAGATGATGCCGCCAAAGCCGTCACCAGCAAAACTGCGACATCGACTATTGTCACAGTGCCCTTGCCCGCCAAGGTGGAAAAGGCCAATCCGCTTGCTATACGCATAGCACAGACCACGCTCAAAGGCGGCAATATCAATTTTACCGATAATTTCGTCAAGCCGAATTACACTGCCAACCTGACTGGTGTTGCAGGTACCATAGGTGCTATAGCTTCTGACAATCCTCAGCCAGCAACTATCGAACTCACAGGCAAGGTTGATGATGATGCGCCATTGGTGATATCCGGCACCCTGAATCCTTTATCCAATCCCATTTTCATGGATGTCAAGGCCAGTGCAAACGGCCTGGAACTGACACGGCTGACTCCTTATGCAGCCAAGTATGCTGGCTATGCCATAGAAAAAGGCAAGTTGTCGATGCAGGTGTCATATCGCATAGAGAACCAGCAGTTGCAGGCAGAAAACGATGTGCGCCTTGATCAGCTGACTTTTGGTGAAAGAGTAGATAGTCCTACCGCGACCAAATTACCTGTCATGCTGGCCGTTGCCTTGTTACGCGACAACCAGGGCAGGATCAATATCAATTTGCCGATCAGCGGCTCCTTGTCTGACCCACAGTTCTCAGTTGGCGGCATCATCTTCAAGGTCTTCATGAATGTGATCACCAAGGCAGTGACTTCACCATTTGCCTTGCTGGGTTCCATGTTTGGTGGTGGGGAGGAACTCGCTTATACCGAATTTCTGCCCGGTCAGACCAGTTTGACCCCTGAGGCAACAGCCAAGCTTGATAATCTCGCCAAGGCACTAAAAAACCGCAGTGCATTGAAGCTGGACATCATAGGCCGTGTAGAGCCAGCGACTGATGGCGATGGCATACGCCAGTTGCTGCTGTTGCAGAAAATGCGCGAACTGAAATGGAAAGATGTGCATCAGAAAGACCGCACGGTCAAAAAAGAAGACATCGTCATTAGCGATACTGAAAAAGCCAAATATATAGAAGAGGTTTATCAGGCCGAAAAATTCACCAAACCCCGCAATGCGATTGGCCTCGCCAAGACTCTGCCAACGGCAGAAGCTGAGAAAATGATACTCGCCAATACCCAGGTCACACCGGATGCCTTGCGCAGCCTGGCCCAAAAACGTGCGGATAATGTGCGTGATTACTTGGAAGATGTATCGGGTGTCGAGCGTGAAAGGCTATTCCTGATCGCCCCTAAACTGAATGCCGACGGCATCAAGGATAAGGGCAGTCCGAACCGGGTAGATTTCTCGCTGAAATAGTTTGAGCCAGGTGATCGCTTTGTTTTGCTATGAGATAGCCTGGCAGGTGGGGCGCCGGTAAGAGCGTATCCGTCGCCCCTGCTGTAGCCCTGTTACTGTGTTGCTCGTCTGTATATTCCACCTTTTTTCCAGACTGGCATCGCAGTATCGTTAGCAATCGCATAACCCAGATTCAAAGTAAATTGTGCCTGTTGTAGCATGCCGCTCAAATCCCATGCCGGGTTGTAGCGATCGCGCGGCGTATGGTAGTCTTTTTTAAACGCTTTCATTTGTGCTGCTTCCTGTTCGGCATCATGATCGAAGGCAAATGAGCCATCACCAGAGAACACGGCAGAACCGACATTAAATGCCGGAACACCCGCCCGTACAAAATTGAAATGATCGGCGCGGAAGAAAGCTCCTCCTAAATCGGCAACGGGCGGTGCAATGCGCAAGCCCATTTTTCTTGCAACGACTGTGGCACTGTGAAACAGGCTGCTGTGCTCGCTGCCAGCAACACCCATGTCCTGGGTTTTGCCAACAAAATTCATGCTGTCCAGGTTGAGATCAGCCGCAGTTTTTGCCAGTGGCCACAATGGGTGTTGTACGTAAAATGCGCTGCCAAGCAAACCCTGTTCTTCCGCCGCTGGCCACAAGAAAATCTGTGTGCGTTTCGTTGGATGTGTCACCGCAGCCTGTGCCATGGCCAGCAATGCCGCCGCACCGGAAGCATTATCTACGGCGCCATTCCAGATTTGTGCGGGTTTACCGGGTTCTTGCACTATTCCCAGATGATCCCAGTGTGCGGAATACAGTACCGCCTGATCTTTCAGTTTTGTGTCCTTGCCGGGTACCATGCCTATGATATTTTGTTGCTCCACTTTACGCACTGCACTGCGCAATGTCACATGTATCCTGGCATCCAGAGCAACAGGTTTAAATTCACGGGTCTCAGCTTGTGCACGCAACCCATCCAGGTCTTGCCCAGCCGCAGCGAACAGGGCTTTGGCAGCATCTTCCTGTAGCCAGCCTTCCAGCGCATTGCCCTTATTATCAACGCTGCCAAGACTGAAACGCTCGTGGCTAAAAGATGTTTGCGGTACGTTCCAGGCGTAACTGGCTGATGGCGTAGTGTGTATCAGTAAAACACCCGCAGCACCTTGCCTTGCCGCTTCTTCAAACTTGTAAGTCCAGCGGCCATGATATGTGAGTGCCTTGCCTGCAAAACGATTTGGTTCTGCCACGGTCGGTTGGGGATCGTTGACCATCATGATCAGCAATTTGCCTTTCAGATCGACGCCTTTGAAATCATCCCAGCGTTCTTCTGGTGCGCGCACACCATAGCCGACAAATACCAGTGGAGCATTGAAGTCATTGTCGGCTTTGCCATTGGACGAGCCATATACAATCTCGGTCCCGAGGATAGGCGAAAGCGCAGCTTTGCTTGTTTCAAAGCGCAGTTGACTGCTGCTGAGTGTCTGGCTACCTACCAGTGTCACCGTTTGTCTATAGCCATTTGCGCCCGGTAAGGGCACCAGGCCCATGGCTGCTGCCTGGGCTTCCAGATAGCGTACGGCGAGATCGCCACCGCGTTGTCCGGTACCACGTCCTTCCAGCAAATCGTCAGATAAAAATGACAGATGTGCTCGTAAAGGAGCTTCTCGCACTTGTTGTGCCTGGACGGGATGATGGTACAGCGCAAAATGTAAAGCGATGCTGGATATGGCGATAGACGCAAGGCGCATCAGTACTCCTGTGAATTCTATAAATTGATTTGATTTGGCTGGTTTGTGCCAGATCATATTACAAAGCAGGTGCTTTTTTCTTTGCTTTAGATATTAGTGATCCATGAAAACAGAAAAACAGCCATGTTTTCCAATTACTTGTCTTGAGGCAATGATAATCCTGATTGCTTGATGCACAAGTGAATACTTATTTCAAAAAACACATTTACTTTGGAAGTAAAAGGAGGATTTAAGTACTGACTTGTTGTCGAGGGCACGGAGTATGATGATTATTCTGATAATGGACAGGATTTATTGTTGTTTTGCGAGTAATCTTGATTTATCCTGAGATCATCTGTTTTACCTATCGCAATAAGGAGTAGTAATGACTTCTGCAACGCTCGCCAGCATTTTGTATGTTGAAGACGATGCTGATATACAAACCGTGGCTCAAATTGCTTTGGAAGTTGTCGGTGGTTTCAGTTTGAAAACCTGTAGTTCAGGGGCGCAGGCCATTGCCGAAGTCAATGCTGGCTTCGTCCCTGATTTGCTGCTGCTGGACGTCATGATGCCGAATATGGATGGCCCGACCACCCTGGCAGAACTACGTAAATTGCCAGGCACCGCCTCTACGCCGGTGATCTTCATGACTGCCAAGGTGCAGTCATCCGAAATGGATTTTTATAAGTCGCTGGGCGCCATAGGCGTCATTGCAAAACCTTTTGACCCTATGGAGTTATCGACTCAGGTGCGAGGTTTATGGCAGGAGAAGGCTTAAATGTCCGACAAAAATGATAGCCTGCAAGAAAAATTGCTTGCTCTCGAAGCAATTTTCCTGCAAAAACTGCCGTCAAAGTTTGAGGAGATAACCAGTACCTTGCAAAAGGTCGTTGAGCGCCCGGATGACAAGGAATCCATGGTTGTCCTGCACCGTCACCTGCACACCATGGCGGGCTCGGCAGGTACTTTTGGTTTTGCCGATATAGGTACGCAGGCCAGGGTATTTGAATCTACCTTGAAACCGCATCTTGAAGGAAAAGCCTGGGACCCGGCAGAGCTGAAAGCTTATTCGGAAGAAGTTAACCGCTATTTTGAATATGCCCTGAAGCATGACACCAAGCCAGTCAATGGCGTGGCAGAGAGCGTGCAGGAAGAGGAGCGCGAACTCAGCGACCCCCACCTGATCTATCTGGTGGATGACGATGAAGCCCAAAATCAGGAAATTACCACGCAGCTTGAGCATTTCGGCTATGAAGTGGTGCGCATGAATCACCTTGGGGCTCTGGCAAAGGCGGTGGCTACTCGCAGACCGCATGTCATCGTCATAGAGCTGAGTTTCCCAGAAGGTAAGGTCGCTGGTGCTGAAGAAATATCGCGCATCAAGCAGATAGAGCGTTTCCGCATTCCCACCGTGTTTGTGTCCCGTTCCAGCAGCTTTGATTCGCGTTTATTGGCCGTGCGCGCCAGTGGCGATGGTTATTTCACCAAGCCGGTTGATGTTGTTGCGCTGACTGAACGTATAGAATCCTTGCTGCAGCTTGATGAAAACAAGGGTTATCGCGTGCTCATCATTGATGATGATGCCGTAACTTCCAAGTTCTACGGCGCGATCCTGCGTGACGCCGGCATGAATGTTTATCTGCTCAATGACCCTACGCAGATATTGACGGTCATGACAGATTTTCGTCCTGAATTGCTGCTCATGGATATTTACATGCCAGTCTGCAGTGGTGTTGAGCTCTCGCGCCTGATCCGGCAAGATAATTCTTATGTCGATGTGCCCATCGTATTTCTGTCCAGTGAAGCAGACCTCAGCAAGCAGCTTGATGCTGTCAGGGCAGGGGCGGATGATTTCATTACCAAGCCGGTAGCGCCTGAATACCTGAAATCTTCGATTGCTTCCAGAGCTGAGCGTTACCGCTCCTTGCGCGCATTGATCATGCGTGATGGCCTGACAGGCTTGTTCAATCATACGGCGATCAAGGAACAACTGGCATCCGAGATTTCCCAGGCGGGCCGCACTGGTTCGCCGTTGGCCCTGGCGATGATAGACCTGGATAATTTTAAATGCATCAATGATACCTATGGCCACCCTGCAGGTGACCAGGTACTGCGTACTCTGGCCAGACTCTTGCGCCAGCGTTTGCGCCGCAGTGATATCGTTGGCCGTTACGGCGGCGAAGAATTTGCCGTGATTTTCCCCGACACCAATGCCAGCACGGCGCGCCGGGTCCTCGATCAGGTCAGGCTGGCCTTCACCAAGATACAGCAGCACTGCGAGGGCGGACATTTCTCGGTCAGTTTTTCTGGCGGTGTGGCCGATCTTGAGGCTACGCTTGATGCTGATGAATTATTTGATATTGCCGATGCCGCGATGTATGTGTCGAAGCAGGAAGGGCGCAACCGCATCAGTCTGGCCTGAACTCAGCTACTGAGCAGGAAGTAAAAGAGGCTGCCATGGAGGCAAACTCCGTGGCAGCCTGTTTTGTTTACGGTACAGTTTTGTACCTGCTTTGTTTCTTATGCTTACATATTGAAAAAGCAAGTGCAGACAAAGTTCGGTGTACACTGGAGTATCTTTACTGTTGTTCAGGTTGCTTAGTGTTTTCAAAATTTCTTCTCGGCAATTCGACTCTGGCTGCCATGTTGATGCTCTACCTGCTGCTGGCGTTTGCGAGTGTTGGTGTAGGCAGGCATAGCTCGCCTGAAAGCCAGTTGCGCAAACAGGTGAATGCCTGGTGGTTTATCTTCCCTGTCGTCAGCCTGAGCCTGTTTTTGTATCCTCTTGGGCCACTGCTGATGGCCTTGCTCATCGTCTTGCTGGCAGTTCGTGAATTGTCCCTGCACTACACCGGCCCTCGCTGGCGTTTCCTGTTGTCATGCTTTGTTCTGCTGGTTTTGCAGGTAGGTTTGCAATATGTAGATAGTTTTGATTCCAGCATGATTTTGCCTGGTTTATTGTGTTTGCAAGCCCTGCAGTTTTTTGTCTGGCGACAACGCAATCATTTATTGCTCATGCTGTTTTTGCTGCTCTGCTATGGCCTGAGTTTCATGCTGGATTTATTGACGCTGCCATTTTCAAATGAAGTCAGGCTGGCCTGGTTTTTCTATCTTTTTGTGGTAACTGCGCTCAATGATATTGCCCAGTTCGTCAGTGGCAAAATTTTCGGCAAGCAAACTATCGCCCCTACCATCAGCCCGAATAAAACTGTACAGGGTTTGATCGGCGGTGTCGTGATTTCCATGTTGGTGTCCCTTGGCCTTGGCATTTACTTGCATCTTGCCGGCCCCGGTTATTTACTGATGATGGGTATTTTGCTGTCGCTCGGTGGCTTTGCCGGTGACCTGATTTTTTCAGCAGCCAAACGTTATTTGAAGATCAAAGATTTTTCTGAATTGATACCAGGACATGGCGGCATACTGGACAGGGTGGATAGCCTGGTCCTGACCGCACCTTTGCTGTATCTGGGATTGTTATTTTGAAGTAAAGAATTTAATAAGGACTATGCATGACAACAGAATTGCAAACAAAATGGCTGTGCAATGAATCTGGCTTCGATAGCCATGACAGTACCCGTTTGTTTTACCGCAGCTGGCAACCGCTGGCGATTCCTGCAGGCCAGCCACAAAAAGCCCTGATATTTTTACACCGCGGTCATGAACATTCTGGCCGTATAGGCCCGCTGGTAGAGCAATTTGGTTTTACCCAGGACTGGGCTTTTGCCTGGGACGCGCGTGGCCATGGCAATTCACCGGGTGAGCGCGGTGATGCACCTGATTTCCAAACCATGGTGCGCGATTTTGACAGCTTCATCAATCACATCCAGCAGAGCTATGGTATAGACAAAGAAAACATGCTCATCGTGGCAAACAGTGTGGGTGCCGTGATTGCCGCAACCTGGCTGCATGACTATGCACCGCGCGTGCGTGGTGTGGTCATGGCGGCTGCTGCATTTGATATCAACCTGTATGTGCCGCTGGCCAAGCCAGCGTTGCGTTTTGCCACCTGCTTCAAGCCTGACTTGTTTGTCACCAGCTATATACGCTCATCCATGCTCACGCATTCTGCTGAACAAGCCAAAGCCTATGATGCCGACCCGCTGATTACCAAGAATATATCTGCAAGGGTTTTGCTGGATCTGGCCGATACTGCCAAGCGCGTAGTGCAGGATGCCCAGGCGATAGATGCACCCGTGTTAATGCTGGTCGCCGATAAGGATTACGTCGTCAAGCAGGCGCCGCAAAAGCAGTTTTTTGAAACGATCTCTTCGACACTGAAGCGCTATATCCTCATAGAAAACTGCCATCATGCGATTTTTTATGAGAGCGAAAACCAGGTGCAGCAAGCCATACAGGCCGCTAAGGATTTCATCAATGAATGTTATGCCAAAGAGCTGTTACCCTTGCCGCATTACTTCAAGGCAGATACCTTAAGCCAGAGTGCGCGCCAATACCAGGCATTGCAGCAAGGCAAATTGGGTGGGGCGCTGGAAAACGCCTTTTACGGCATGCAAAAATTCATGCTCAGTCATCTGGGTAGACTCAGCAATGGCATGACGATAGGTTTGCAACACGGCTTTGATTCCGGCGCATCACTCGATTATGTCTATCGCAACCAGGCAGGTGGCCGTTTGCTGATAGGCGGTATGATAGACCGTGGTTATCTGGATGCGATAGGCTGGCGCGGCATACGCCAGCGCAAGGTACAGATGCAGCAGACTTTGTCTGACCTGATACAGCAATACCCGGCAGACCAGCCTGTGCGCATACTTGATATTGCTGCCGGTGGAGGTCGCTATGTGCTGGAAACCATCAAACGCTTCCAGAACCGCAATATAGAAATCAGCCTGCGCGACTTTGACCAGGCCAATCTGGATCAGGCCAAATTACTCGCAGAACGTTTGCAGTTGAAAAACAAGATCAGCTATCAATGCCGCGATGCCTTTGCCGCAACCAGTTACCCGGCGGAAGAAGATGCCTATGACATCGTCATCGTCTCTGGTTTGTATGAGCTGTTCAGTGACAATGTCCTGGTACTGGCATCCTTGCGCGGCATACAGCAGCAATTGAAAATTGGCGGGTACCTGGTGTACACTGGCCAGCCATGGCATCCGCAGTTATTGATGATCGCCAAGACCCTGAATACCCATCGCGGCCAGTCATGGCAAATGCGCCCACGCCCACAGGCAGAGATGGATGCCCTGGTCGCCAGCATAGGTTGCAAAAAAATTGCGACGCAGCTCGGTATAGCGGGGATATTTACGGTGTCGGTGGCGCAGCGTGATGCGGCAGTGCCCGTTTTATCCGATTGAACAAAGTCCAGAGCAAGAGTAGCAGGACGATGAGCAACACCGCATTCAGCCAGATCGCTGGTAGTTGAAAAGCTACAAGCAGGGCCAGCAAACCAAAGGCAAAAGCGCGGTCGCTTTTGCCCATGGGGCCATCAAAGCGGCGCTTGGAACCTGCCAGTAAGGCTGCAACGCCAGCAAACTCTGTCAGCAGGGCCAGCATAGCCACTGCAATCAACAAGGGCAGATGTATGCCTGCCACCAGGGCAAAAGGCAAGACCAGGGCGGCATCTGAAACCTGATCTGCCACTTCATTGAAAATGGCTCCAAAGGCAGTTTTTTGCTGGGTGACGTTGGCCAGCATGCCATCTATCGCATTCAGCGCCATGCGCACGAACATAAAGACCGGTAGCCCCAGCCACAAGTTTTTATTCTGCGGATAACAAGCCAGCGCAATGCCATAGGCGATGGACAGGACCATCGCCAGCAGAGTCACCTGATTTGGCGTGATATGTCGTTTCGCCAGGCCCGCCAGCAAAGGTTGTAGCAATTGCTGGAAGCGCGGCTTCAGTTGGTAGATAGAAAAACTCATGGTCTGCTGTTTGTTCCTTGTGACATATACAGTTTGGCCAGCAATATACATCGGCTATAACCCATGGCGCAATGCAGGTAAACCGTTTTGCCCGTTTCAATTTCCTGGCGCATGTATTGCAAGATTTCATCGCTTACCGGTTTGCCTGGCTTGAGCAGATCAAGCAGAGGGAAATGTCTATAAGCGTGCTTGCGCAAGGCAGGCGTTTCGCTGAGTTCATTTGCCAGGTCGATGATGCTGCAATCTGGCGGCAGTTGTTTTGCCTCCCGGCTACTGAGGCGGCGCCCCACCCAGAGTCGATCTGTCAATTTGATGATGACGGGTTTGCGCCTCTCACGCCAGACAACGGCCAGCCAGGTAAGCTGGTAACCGAGCAAATAAGGTGCATACATGAACCATATCCACCACGGATATTGCCCCTGTTTTTTATGCAGGAAGTAAACATCGTTACGATAATAAGCCAGACTGACCAGAGCGAGACTGCATGCTATGTACAAAGCCAGCCAGCTATGGGCAAAGATGAAGCCTGTGATAAAAAATACGCTGGCAAATATCAGGTAATAAAACGCCACATGCGGTTCTGCTCTTTTCGGTTTGATAAAGACGACGCAAAACAATCCCAGCAAACTGCCGCCAAGCACATCCAGCAAATGGTGTTGATAAGTGAATACCGTCGAGGCAGCTGTGAGAAGTAACCACGCGGCCAGCGCCATGCGTAGCAGCCTTGTGCGGACATGCTCGCGCAAGGCGCTCCAGAATAACAGGCAGTAAGCAACATGCAGCGAGGGTAATTGATTATATGGTTTATCCATTAGCGCCAGATAATCATATAGATATGCACACCATATAGAGGAGATGGCAGGTCTGGGCCAACTGAATTGCAGAGGGTAGAGCACGAAGATGAAGGCTGCAATGACGGTTGCCAGCAACAGGCGCTGGCTAAGCAGGCGTAATTGATCCTGGCTGTGCACTACAAAGAATGTCAGGCAAAAAAACAGGCCTGAACTGAGGTAGGGCAGTATCATCCATTGCAAAAACGGGATGCCAGCCTCAAATGACAGGGCAGCGTGCCTTATCACTCCTTGCTGCTGCGCCAGCAGATTGGCGGCCAGATAGCACAAGCCAAATGCCAGGGAATTCAGCAACCAGTGACGCAAGCGGTGTTGCACAGGTGCAGGAGTGGATGGCATTTGATATATGTTTAGCCTTAACAGTGTGATATTTTAGCAGGATGAATCAAGTTAAAAAATATAAACGCTGCATGGTATTGGCAGGTGGTGGATTTCGTTTTGGTATTTACCTGGGCATGTACGCAGCCGCCTGCGAGGCTGGCCGTGCGCCAGATATCCTGCTGGCCAGTTGCGGCGGCGCGATTGCGGCAAGCATCATTGCCGGGTTTCCTGACGATGCGCAACGCAAGGCATGGCTGAGCTCGGAAGAAATGTACCATTACTGGAGCGGTTTGAAATCTTCTCCCAGGGCAGGCATAGTCCGCGCGTTGGCCTTGGCCGCTAAACGTGGTTTTGGGCGTGACTCTGCCAGCACCATACCTGACCTGTTCAATGAATACCTGTTTGAAATCCCGGCGGAATTGCCCTTGCCAAGATTGGCGGCAATCGAGCAGTCAGTAGCGACTGCCATCATAGGTGGCAAATTGCTGTTTGATGAAAATGAAGTCGGCCTGGCCCGTGGCCAGCGCAAATTATTTGCCGAGACCGTGTTTTGTGGTCCAAGAGCAGCGGCACTGCTGGATGGCATGACCTCACCACTGGCAGACCCGCGCTGGGGGGAGCATGCCATTTCAGAGCAGTTATTGTGCGATGTGCAAACGCCAACCAGTCTGGCAGCACGTATTTCTATCACTGACATGTTTTATTTCCGTTGCCATACCCATACCGATGGTAATTATTTTGGCGGTGTACTGGACTTGTTCCCCATTGAGATCGCAAAACGCCTGGCAGATGAAGTCATGATGGAATTCAAACAGAGTTTTGACCAGGCTTTTTCCATCCCTGCCTGGCGCACGGTCCTGGGCCTCGATGGCAATGCCCGCCTGCGCTATGCAAATGGACAGGCAGTTGATGTGCGTATCGATACATCCGACGTGGCAACGGTCTTGGCCAAAGAATCAGTACAAAAGAAACTGGACTGGCGTAATAACCGCATACGCCTGAGCATGCCAGAAAACCATGCCACCTATGCAGCCTATATGGAGGCCCAATGGCAATATGGTTATGCACGCGGCATGGAAGCCTTCACCCGGCAAACAGCCTATGACGAAGCCATGATACGCCACAGCGACAAATACAGCAGGGGCGTGGCCTAGGCATGAAGAGCATCATGGTCATAGGCGGCACCAGCGGCATAGGCCTGGCGCTTGCCCGTCACTATTTGCAGCGCGGTGCCAGAGTCGCAGTCTGTGGTCGTGACTTGCAACGCCTGCCCGCTGACTTGCATGGGGTAGTCAGTTATCAACTCGATATCGCAGATCGCGCCGACTTGTCACAAGCCATTGATGACTTTGCTTTGCAGGGCCTGGACATGCTCATCGTCACCGCCGGTATTTATTACAATACCCGCAGCCATATGCTGGATGAGGCTGCCACCCTGCACATGCTGCGCACCAATGTCAGTGGCCTGAGCCATGCATTTGAACTGGCAGCCGAAAAAATGCTGCTGCAAAAGTCGGGGCAACTGGTGGCCATCTCATCGGTTGCGGGTTTGCTGCACGATTATCCCGGCGCGTCCGTCTATAGCGCGACCAAGCGCAGTGTCTTGAGTTTGTGCGATACCTACTGCATTGCACTCAAACCATTTTCCATTGCCGTGACTGCGATAGTACCTGGCTATATTGATACCGCGAAGCTGCGTACCTTGAATGAGGGCGATGCCAGTCATAAGCCTTTTATCATGTCTGAGCAGAAGGCCGTGGCCTTGATTGTAGAAGCTATTGCCGCGCAGTGCGACAGGCTGGTGTTTCCTTGGCAGATGAATTGGTTGATTACGGCATTGAATTTGTTGCCGAAGTGGGTGTTGAAGTTGAGGAAATAGGCAGGGGCTTATGCTCAATTCTTGCGTTTCAAATTACGGCAATCATACAGACGTCATTCCAGCATGATTTTGGCTGGAATCCAGCGACGTTTGTAAAGCAACAAGTGAAATGCTTTTGATGTTCAATTTAAGCAGCTTTCAATGAAAAATCGTCCATGACACTTATTTCACGGACGATTTTCAATTTCACAATCAGCAAACACCACTGATCAAACGCAAACAGCCATTACTCTTTTGCCGTAATTTTCTGCAAGCCACTAGCCTTGATCTTGGCTTCCAGCGCCTTGCCCTTGCGCGCACGTTTGCCGATGTGGATACCCAGACCAGTTGCGCTGAGATTGACTTCCTGCGGCTTGCCACCCCGGCCTATGCCGAGCACTCGCACACCTCGCTGACTGATGGCCTGGGCTGACACGAGGCTTTCCTTGTCTTCCAGTTCC
Organism: Undibacterium sp. KW1; assembly: GCF_009937955.1. Classification (NCBI taxonomy): domain Bacteria; kingdom Pseudomonadati; phylum Pseudomonadota; class Betaproteobacteria; order Burkholderiales; family Oxalobacteraceae; genus Undibacterium; species Undibacterium sp. KW1. Next base: position 1,980,917 of record NZ_AP018439.1, read on the forward strand.
ATCAAGATCACGCCACGGCCACCGCTGGAGAGTTGCTTGATTTCTGCCAGGCCAAAGACCAGCAAACGACCTTTTTCTGACAAGCAGGCAATCGCGCTGGCGTCGTCAGTGACTACGGCAGGTGGCAACGGTTGATCTGCTTCTTCCAGTGTCATGAAAGCTTTACCGGCTTTCATGCGGCCCACCATGTCGCCGACTTTTGCGGTAAAACCATAACCAGCAGTCGATGACAACAACAGGCTGATGTCGGCACTGCCAGCAAAATAATGCAAAATCTTGCTGCCAACTGCCAGGTCTATCAGGGTAGTGATAGGTACGCCATCACCACGGGCACCGGGCAGGGCAGAGACGGCGACGGAATATACGCGACCATTCGAACCAAATACAAGCAATTGATCCACCGTGCGGCATTCAAAAGTGCCGTACAGGCTGTCGCCTGCCTTGAAGGTGAATTGGCCATTGTCATGACCATGGCCGGTACGTGCACGTACCCAGCCTTTTTCGGAAATGACTACCGTAACTGGTTCATCGATTACTTTTTGTTCTACTGAGGCCTTGGCAGCTTCTTCGATAACGGTACGACGGGCATCGCCAAATTGTTTGGCATCGGCTTCGATTTCCTTGATGAGCATACGCTTCATCGAAGATGGATTTTCCAGCAAATCATGCAGACCCGCTTTTTCTTTACGCAATTCATCCAGTTGCTGCTGTATCTTGATCGCTTCCAGACGTGCCAGCTGACGCAAGCGGATTTCCAGGATATCTTCCGCCTGGATATCTGACAGCTTGAACGCCGCAATCAGTGCAGGCTTGGGATCATCAGATTCACGGATGATGCGTATGACTTTATCGATATTCAACAGTACCGCTTCACGACCTTCCAGGATATGGATGCGGTCATCGACCTTTTTAAGGCGGAACTGGGTACGGCGTGTGACGGTCGTAAAGCGGAAGGTTATCCATTCACTGAGGATATCGAGCAAACCTTTCTGGCGTGGGCGGCCATCGCCGCCTATCATTACCAGATTGATCGATGCTGAAGTCTCCAAAGAAGTATGGGCGAGCAGCATTTGCATGAACTCGGCCTGATCCTGGTTTTTGGATTTTGGTTCCAGTACCAGGCGTACCGGCGCATCCTTGCCGGACTCATCGCGTACCGTATCGAGCACTGACAGAATGACCTGTTTCAATGCCACCTGTTCTGGCGACAGCGTCTTTTTACCCAGCTTGATTTTAGGGTTGGTCAGCTCGTCGATTTCTTCCAGCACTTTTTGTGAGGACGTGCCAGGTGGTAATTCTGTGACCACGGCTTGCCACTGGCCGCGTGCCATTTCTTCTATCTTCCAGCGCGCGCGCACCTTCATGCTGCCACGGCCAGTCGCATACATATCGGCGATGGTAGATGCTGGCGTAATGATTTGCCCGCCACCCGGGAAGTCAGGGCCGGGGATGTATTCCATCAGCTCGGCATGCTTCATGGCCGGGTTGCGTATCAAGGCTACTGCGGCTTTGGCAACTTCAGTCAGGTTATGCGAAGGGATTTCTGTTGCCAGGCCGACCGCAATGCCGGATGCGCCATTCAGCAAGACGAAGGGCAGGCGGCTGGGCAGGAGCCTGGGCTCTTCGGTGGTGCCGTCATAGTTGGGCTGGAAATCAACCGTACCCTGGTCGATTTCATCCATCAGCAATCTTGAAATTGGTGTCAGGCGTGCTTCGGTGTAACGCATGGCCGCCGCACCGTCGCCGTCGCGTGAGCCGAAGTTACCCTGGCCATCAATCAATGGATAGCGCAGGGAGAAATCCTGCGCCATGCGTACCAGGGCGTCATACACGGACTGGTCACCATGTGGGTGCAACTTACCGAGTACGTCACCGACTACAGCGGCAGATTTACGTGGCTTGGCGGCAGAGTTCAGGCCCAGCTCATTCATCGCATACAGGATGCGACGCTGTACTGGTTTTTGCCCGTCGCACACATCGGGCAGGGCGCGGCCTTTGACGACCGAGATGGCGTAATCGAGGTAGGCGCGTTCAGCAAAGGTCGCCAGTGTCAGGGTTTCACCATCGCCTGGTGGCGGTGGAGTTTGATCAAATAAATTCGCTTGTTCGCTCATGGTTCTATTCGTATTTTTTTGTATTCTTTTGTGGTCCGTAAAGTCAGATATTTTATATATCAGCTTCAACAGCATTACCATGCTCTTCTATCCAGGCACGGCGGGCGGCGGCTTCGCCTTTACCCATCAACATATTGAAGCGGCCTTCAGAAAAGACCTGATCAAACTCACCAAGAGAAACTGGCAGCAGGCGGCGCGTATCCGGGTTCATGGTGGTTTCCCATAATTGGCTGGCATTCATTTCACCCAGGCCCTTGAAGCGGGAAATTGCCCAGGCACCATCCTTGACACCATCCTTACGCAATTTGTCTTCGATAGCGGTAAGTTCGCCTTGATCCAGTGCATAGATTTTCTGTGCCGGTTTCTTGCCGCGTGCCGGTGCATCGATGCGGAACAGCGGCGGACGTGCCACGCAGATATGGCCACGCGCAATCAATTGCGGGAAATGGCGGAAGAACAGCGTCAGCAACAAGACCTGGATGTGAGAGCCATCAACGTCCGCATCAGAGAGTATGCAAATTTTGCCGTAGCGCAGATTGCTAAAGTCAACGATCTCATTTATTCCATGCGGATCAACACCTATGGCAACGGCGATGTCATGAATTTCGTTGTTGGCAAACAGGCGGTCGCGCTCAGATTCCCATGAGTTCAGCACCTTGCCGCGCAATGGCAAGATCGCCTGGAATTCCTTGTCGCGACCCATTTTGGCAGAACCACCGGCAGAATCACCCTCGACCAGGAAGATTTCATTGCGGTCGGTGTCATTCGATTCGCAATCCGTCAGTTTGCCTGGCAAGACAGCCACGCCTGAGGATTTTTTCTTTTCCACTTTCTGTGCCGAGCGCAGGCGCGATTGCGCTTGCTTGATGACCAGCTCAGCCAGTTTCTTGCCATATTCTACATGCGAATTCAACCACAGCTCCAGCGGTGGTTTGGCGAAGGAGGACACCAGGCGCACGGCATCGCGTGAATTCAGCCGTTCCTTGATCTGGCCCTGGAATTGTGGGTCCAGTACCTTGGCAGACAAGACAAAGGAGACTCGTGCGAAAACGTCTTCTGGCAGCAGCTTGACGCCTTTGGGTAGCAAGGAATGCATCTCGGCGAAGCTCTTCACTGCACCGAACAGGCCTTCGCGCAGACCGGATTCATGCGTACCGCCAGCGGGGTAGGGATGAGGTTTACATAGGATTCGCGGACGACATTGCCTTCTTCAGTCCATGCCACGACCCAGGATGCACCTTCGCCCTCGGCAAAGCCGTCGCTGTCTGAATTGGCAAATTGCTCGCCTTCAAACAGGGGGATCAGTGGTTCACCGTGGGAGGATTGTGCCAGCGCCTCGGTCAGGTAACCACGCAGGCCCTGGTCATATTGCCAGGTCTGGCTTTCGCCTGTCTTTGCATGGGTCAGTGTCACCTTGACGCCAGGCAATAACACTGCCTTGGAGCGCAATAGGCGCTGTAATTCACCTTGTGGGATGTTGGCGCTGTCAAAATACTTGGCGTCTGGCCAGATAGTGACACGCGTACCGCTCTTTTTGTCTCCGCGCGCCAGTGGTTGGCTACGCAGTGGTTCTATCACGTCGCCATTGGCAAAAGTCAGGTTGTGCAAACCTGCTTCACGCCAGACCGTGATTTCCAGGCGTTTTGACAGGGCATTGGTGACCGACACACCGACGCCATGCAAACCGCCGGAGAATGCATAGGCACCACCAGAACCTTTGTCGAATTTGCCGCCAGCATGCAGGCGGGTGAATACGATTTCCACGGTAGGCACGCCTTCTTCAGGGTGCAAACCGACGGGAATACCACGGCCATCATCTTCTACACTGATGCTGGTATCAGCATTGATGGTAACGAGGATATTTTTGCAATGCCCGCCCAGCGCCTCATCCGAGGCATTGTCGATGACTTCCTGAATGATATGCAGTGGGTTTTCGGTGCGGGTATACATCCCCGGTCTTTGTTTGACCGGCTCCAGGCCTTTAAGTACTCGGATGGATGATTCGCTATAGTCTGACGGAGAAGTATTTTTTTTAGTGGCCATGCGAATGAAAATCTGTTGTTTTGGTTAATTTTTTGATGATGTTTTGCAATTTTTTTGTGAGGCTGGCAGAATTAAGCTGTATTCTTGCAGCGTTTTTGCAGCTATTGTAGCTGCAATGATCGAAGCCGCAATGTGTAAGATGGAAAAACGATGCCAACAAAAACTCCAACGATCGCGATCCGACTGCTTGGATTTTCTCCAAAAGAGGAAGAAACCTTCTCAACCGTTCTCGCTGTTCTTCGCGAGAAGGGTTATCGCTATCTGGTTTTAAAGACCGGTAGTTTACAAGATCCTGACATTCATATTGTCAACGCAGAAGATTTAAAAGCCCTGGCGACCCTGTCTGACCTCAACCTCGGCGGAGCGCAGCCAGTATTGCTCATAGGTAAGACTGAAGTCAATTTACATTATCAGTCCATGCCGCGTCCCATACGCTGGCGTAAATTGTTTGACGTCCTCGATGAATTGATAGACCGTCGCCAGCTCTTGCTGACCACGCTGAGCGCCTTTGGTGAAGTGGCCGTGCCTGAGCGCCGTCGCCGCGAACGTCTTGATCTCGACCTGACTGATCCCAGCGAATACCAAAAGATGCGCAGGCCCAGTGTACCCAAGGGTGGCATCATGATCGTCGACAAGGACATGCGCTTTCGCGAGTATGTTGCCATGATCATGGATAAATATGGCATCACCGTGACACTGGCAACAGATGAACGTAGTGCCCTGATGCTGGATAAGAACAATCGTCATGCCATGACGATGATTAATTCTTCTACGCCAGATATTGACCCCTATCGCCTGTGTGCTGAGCTGAAAAAGCAAAATACCGACCGCAGGACGACGGTGATCTTTTTGGTCGATAAGAGTTTTAATTATAAAGTTGCAAATGCGCAACAGGCAGGGTGTGAAGGCTTTTTAACCAAGCCATTGTCGAGAAAGCAGGTTCTGTCGACGATACAAAAGTTTTTGCAGTTACGCTGAAGGTAGCGCAATACCCGCTCTTGTTCTTGGCTTAAACGCATCTCTACCAGCCGATAAAAACAAACTTTGCCAGTGCAGCCTGGCAAAGCTTGCTTCTTGATCTGCTGTTACTTGCTTAATAACCTCATTCCCCGCTCCAGGCCTTCTATCGTCACAGGGAACATCCTGTTACTCATGATCTGCCTGATCACTGATATAGACTGCCGGTATTGCCACAAGCCTTCAGGTTCAGGGTTGAGCCAGATGTATTTGGGGAAGGCAGAGGTAAAGCGTTGCAACCAGGTCGCGCCAGCTTCTTCATTGTTGTATTCGACAGAGCCACCAGCCTGCAGAATTTCGTAGGGGCTCATGGTAGCGTCGCCGACGAAGATGACCTTGGTGTCGGGTGTGTATTTGCGCAAGACATCCCAGGTCGGGAATTTTTCTGCATGACGGCGACGGTTGTTTTTCCACAGGTAGTCGTAGACGCAATTGTGGAAATAAAAGAATTCCATATTCTTGAATTCGGTCTTGGCCGCAGAAAATAATTCTTCAGTCTGGGCAATATGGTCGTCCATGGTGCCGCCTACGTCCAGCAGCATGAGTACTTTGATATTGTTCTTGCGCTCAGGCTGCATCTTGATGTCGAGGTAACCGGCATTGTTGGCCGTGGCCTTGATCGTCGCATCCAGTGCCAGTTCTTCTTCTGCGCCCTGGCGGGCGAATTTGCGCAGGCGGCGCAGGGCGACCTTGATATTGCGGGTGCCGAGTTCGCGTTCCGCATCATAGTCACGGAAAGCACGTGCTTCCCACACCTTGACGGCGCTGCGACCACCACCTTTGCCACCTATGCGTATGCCTTCAGGATTAGTGCCGCCATTGCCGAAGGGCGATGTGCCACCTGTTCCTATCCATTTGCTGCCACCTTCGTGGCGTTCTTTTTGCTCTTTGAGCAATTCCTGCAGTCTGTCCATCAGCTTGTCATAGCCAAATTTCTCGATGGCGGCTTTTTGCTCGTCGGTCAATTCACGCTCCATGCGCTTCATGAGCCAGTCCAGCGGGATGTCAGGGCGTTTTTCAAAAATCGTGTCTATGCCCTTGAAGTACAGACCAAAGGCTTTGTCGAATTTGTCGTAATGCGCTTCGTCCTTGACCATGATGGTGCGCGCAAGGAAGTAAAAGTCGTCGAGTGACATGCTGATCAAGCCTTTTTCCATGGCTTCCAGCAGCATCAGGAATTCCTTGATGGATACCGGGATCTTGGCGTCTTTCAGGGTAAAGAAAAAATCGATCAGCACAGGTCAGTCTCCCTACTATTTATTCATATTTGGATTGCATATATTGCAAATTCTTTTTCACACCCGCCCATTCAGAATGCAGGATGCTGTATACCACCGTATCACGGATGCGGCCATCAGGCAAAATCATGTGATTGCGCAAGACGGCATCACGCTTGGCACCCAGGCGTTCTATCGCTGCCTGTGAACGGCGGTTGAACCAGTCAGTGCGGAACTCGACGGCGATACAGCCAAATTCTTCAAAGGCATGACCAAGCAACAGCAGCTTGCATTCGGTATTCACCGGGCTGCGCTGCACCCGCTGCGCATACCAGGTGTAACCTATTTCCAGACGTTTGTTATTGATGTCCATATTACAGTATCTGGTAGCGCCGACTATCTGACCAGTCGCATTTTCACGGACGACAAAAGGAACGGCTTTTTGCTGCTGTTGCATGTCCAGAGCGATATTGAGCCAGTTCTGGGTATTATCGGGGGAGGGGACTGAGGTAAAAAACAGCTTCCATAACTCACCATCGGCTGCGGCGGCCTGGATATCAGCCAGATGATGCTGTTCCAGCGGCTCCAGAGTGACGTGTTTTCCCTTTAATGTAATAGCGTTGCAGTGCATGTTCATCCTTGAGATTGTGGATTGTGATGTGGGCAGAGAAATGACATTGGTAGTAAAATCGGAGCAGTGCCTAGTTTTGCATCCCCACACGCAGGCGCATAGATACAGTCGTGCAGATTTTGAGCATGACAGTTGCGTAAAATCCCCTGAAGTAGTGGAAATATGCCTGCCTGTTGCAAGAATCGACAGGAAAGCTTGCTATCAAAAATAAATCCGGTTATACTGCAAAGCTGTATAGAATTTTTGCGGCGTGGCATTTATAAATCAAATGTTTTGACCTCGTCGCTTTGACCACGTTTAGGAAATCTCATGGCAAATACCGCACAAGCACGCAAACGTGCTCGTCAAGCAGTTAAACTGAATGCACACAACTCCAGCCAGCGCTCCACGCTGCGCACAGCAATCAAAGCTGTTCGTAAAGCAATCGAAGCTGGTGATAAAGCTGCTGCAGCAACAATTTTTCAAAACTCCGTATCGGTTATCGACCGTATCGCTGACAAGAAAATCATTCACAAAAACAAGGCAGCTCGCCATAAGAGCCGTCTGGCATCTGCTTTGAAAGCACTGGCTTAATTTAAGCCTGCTTCTAAAGCTGTAAGTTAGTGCTAATGCGCTGACTTGACTGCCTGAAGTGAAAAAAGCCGCAATTTATTGCGGCTTTTGCTTTTTTTGCTTCCGGCATGCGTTCCCCTTCTCTATTTTTTCTGAGCTGCTCTAATTGGTGGGAAAGTTTCACCCGCAAAAAAAGGCAGGGGTAAGCCTGCCTTGCTTCTGTACTGAAAAACGACAGAAATTACATGGATGCAGAAGCGGATGCAGATGCTGCTTTAGCTTTTTTAGCTTTTTTCGCTTTTTTAGCTGGCTTGGAAGCATCTGTAGATGCAGCTGCAGCAGCCGAAGCGGCTGGAGCTGATGCTTTTGCTGAAGGAGCAGATGCTTGGGCGAAAGCAGTAGAAGCAAACAGACCTACGACCAGAGCGGCGATCAATTTTTTCATTTTGGTGTCCTTCATAAAATATTGGTTAAGAGTGATTCAATTGAATCAAGGTTAATAACGTTACCGATGAGTCGGGCGTTGACAGGAATTCTAATTAATTTATAACGTTTATGGATTTTTTTCTGAATTTCTGTGCAAACATTATTTAAATTTTAACTTCTTGCCATTCGCCGGGTAGTAATGGGTGGGTTTCGAGTGAAAAACCGCCTATGCTGATACGCATCAGGCGCAAGGTTGGCAAACCAACCGCTGCCGTCATGCGCCTGACCTGACGATTTTTTCCTTCCGATAAAGTCAGGCTTAGCCAACTGGTAGGAATGTTCGCCCGTTCACGTACAGGCGGATTACGTGGCCATAGCCATACCGGCTGATATATATGTTTGACGACGCAAGGCTGGGTCACAAAATCGCCGAGGTCCAGAGGCTGGCGCAGTTTTTCCAGTGCTTCGCGCGTGGGCGTGCCCTCGACTTGCACCAGATAGGTTTTTGGCTGTTTGTAGTCGGGATGGCTGATGCGGTTTTGTAGCTGGCCGTCATCAGTCAGTAATATCAGTCCCTCACTATCTGCGTCAAGCCGGCCTGCCGGATAGATGTGCGGTATCTTGACATAGTCAGCCAGGGTAGGGCGGCTGGGGTGTGCCGAAAACTGGCACATCACATTAAATGGTTTGTTGAGTAAAATCAGTTTCATGGCAATATGGTAACCGTAAAATGTACTTGCATGATTGCTCAGTGCTGCATAGGCTGCTCATTCGGGCATGGGTAGATGTGAAAATTATTTCTTGTACACCAACGGCTTTGCATCAGGCTCAATGAGATGACTACTCAGCTTGTCATTTTGTATTTTCAAACGGGGTAGTACGTGAAAACCGAAGTCGCCGTGACCCCAGCAAAGCTGACAAACTGATGGCATACGGTAAAATAGTAGTGCATAATACGAAAAGATGGTCTTGTGTCTTATAGAAGAGTGATTGCTCTATAAAATATATGCACACAAGGCAAATGATGAGAAAAGCGTGACCCGCTTGATCGCCCAACTACGGAGAAAACGATGTATCAACATATTCAAGTACCTGCTGAAGGTAAACAAATTACCGTCAATGCTGATTTTTCGCTGAATGTTCCTGACAATCCTATCATCCCATTCATCGAAGGCGATGGTACTGGCGTTGATATCAGCCCGGTCATGATCAAGGTCGTTGATGCGGCCGTAGCGAAAGCCTATGGCGGCAAACGCAAAATCAGCTGGATGGAAATCTATGCTGGTGAAAAATCCACTAAAGTATATGGCCCTGACGTCTGGTTGCCAGAAGAAACACTGAAAGTCTTGAAAGACTACGTTGTTTCCATCAAAGGCCCATTGACTACGCCAGTTGGCGGTGGTATCCGTTCCCTGAACGTGGCCCTGCGCCAAGAGCTCGACCTGTATGTCTGCCTGCGCCCAGTACGTTATTTTAAAGGCGTGCCATCCCCAGTGCGTGAGCCAGAAAAAACAGACATGGTCATCTTCCGTGAAAACTCTGAAGATATCTATGCTGGTATCGAATTCGCTGAAGGCTCTGATCAAGTTAAAAAACTGATCAAGTTCCTGACAGAAGAAATGGGCGTTAAGAAAATCCGTTTCCCAGAAACGTCTGGTATCGGCGTCAAGCCAGTATCCCGTGAAGGTACAGAACGTCTGGTACGCAAAGCGATCCAGTACGCGATCGACAATGACAAGCCATCCGTAACTATCGTTCACAAAGGCAACATCATGAAGTACACCGAAGGTGGCTTCCGTGATTGGGCATATGCTCTGGCACAAAAAGAATTCGGCGCTGAACTGATCGATGGCGGCCCATGGTGCAAATTCAAGAATCCTAAGACAGGTAAAGAAATCACTGTCAAGGATTCCATCGCTGATGCATTCCTGCAGCAAATCCTGTTGCGTCCGGCAGAATACAGCGTTATCGCTACACTGAACCTGAACGGCGACTATATCTCTGACGCGCTGGCAGCTCAGGTTGGTGGTATCGGTATTGCTCCAGGTGCAAACTTGTCTGACTCTATCGCGATGTTTGAAGCAACTCACGGTACAGCACCTAAGTATGCTGGCAAAGACTATGTGAACCCAGGTTCCCTGATCTTGTCCGCAGAAATGATGTTGCGTCACATGGGTTGGGTAGAAGCAGCTGACCTGTTGATCAGCTCTACAGAAAAAGCCATCACTGCCAAGAAAGTGACTTATGATTTCGCCCGTTTGATGGAAGGCGCGACACAAGTGTCTTGCTCTGGTTTCGGCGATGTCATGATAGAAAACATGTAAATCTGAGTCCGTTGTCTGGCAGGAGTAAATCCGGCCAGACAGTCAAGACGCAGTCAAAGCCCCCTGTTTTGCGACAGGGGGCTTTTTTGTCACTTATCTGCACCCTGAGCGTGAGACTTAATGAAGATTTCTTCTACCGGTTTTTAGACAAAAAAACATGTCATTCTGATAGAATCAAGTTGAAAAACAAATCTCGAAGTTGATTTTCAAGGCAGGTACAGTTTGTTGGATCGAGGCTTCGGGACCCGTATGAGACCACTCCGGTCTGTGTTCCTGTGGCTTGTGACGGCAGAATGCTACTCACTTTTCTTGATCATGAATTTCAAGTGAGTGACCATTCCTTGCATACTTATGACGCCATTCATGACACCAGCCCTGCTCAAACTGACCGGGCTGAATAAAATATCCTCTATCTCCTTCAAGAGTACAGCTTCTGTACTGTGCCTCTGTTTTTGCCTCTTTTTGCTGGCCCTGTGCGGTCATGCTTCTGCGGTGCAAACCGAAGCGCAGACTGGTGGCAGGCCGCAGGAGTCCCAGCGCTTTGAAAAAAATCTGACGCGCGGTGAACCAGTGCCCTCGTGGGTGGAATATGATAATGGAAGCCAGGTGGCAAATGCCAGTAACGCAGCACCACTGGTGGTTCGCCTGTCTGACGTCCAGACCTATGTGGATAAGCAGGCGAGCACTTATGTGCATCGCATGATGCAGGCAAATGAAGCCTCTATGCTAACCCAGGTGGGCCGGATTGAGATTCCATTTCATCCTGAATATCAAAAAGTGGGCTTGCACAGCATCCGGGTCATACGGGGCAGTCAGGTGTTTGACAAAACGACCACTGCTGATATCCGTTATCTGCAGATGGAAAGTGAACTTGATTCCGGTATTTTTACGGGTTCAGTTACTGCGTCGATTGTGATTGATGATATCCGCGTGGGCGATATTGTCGATATAGCGTATTCAACTACGGGGCAGAATCCGGTTTTTGATGGCCATTTCTTCTCGACCCTGGTATGGGATAATGGCTACCCGATTTTACGTAAGCGCATACGCCTGAACACACCAGCCAGCAGGCCTGTCAAGTACCGCATTCTTGGCCAGGGCAGTGGCAATATCCAAACCAGGGAAGAGCAGCTTGCGGGCCGCAAGATCATTACATTTACTGCCGATCAGATCAATGCAATAGAGTTTGAACCCTATGTGCCGCACGACATATTCCAGTTCAGGGTCATACAGTTTTCAGAGTTTTCACAATGGCAGCAAGTCAATCAATGGGCGCAAAACCTGTTTGACGTCAGCATCAATAGTGCCGAACTCGATAAAGTCGTGGCGGGGCTGCGTGGGGCGGGTAACTCAGACCAGACTGTGCAGCAAGCGCTGGCTTATGTACAAAATGAGATACGCTATCTGTCGATTTCCATAGGTGAGAATTCTCACAAGCCTTTCCCGCCGGACGTGGTGTTGGCGCGCCGTTACGGCGATTGCAAGGACAAGTCTTTGCTGTTATCAACGATTTTGCGCAAATTGGGGATAGAGGCAGCTCCGGTTCTGATTTCTGCATCCAATCCAGCAATGCCAGGAAAAATGCTACCTTCACCTTTGGCATTTGACCATGCAATTGTCAGGGTAAAAGTGAATGGCAAAGTCTATTACCTCGACCCGACCAGGGCAGCCCAGTACGGGCCGCTTGCCAATATGGGGCAGGTACATGGCGGTGCTGAAGTACTGGTGATTAACAAGGATACTTTTGAACTTGCCACGATTTCCAAAAATGAAGAGGGTATCGCGACCGTCAATGCACGCCTGGAAAAAATACGCCTGGATAAAATGGATGGTGTAGCCGAGTTTCAGGTCACGCATCAATATTCAGGCATAGAAGCTGAGCAGGTGCGTTCTTACCTGGCACGGCAAACCAGGGAGCAATTGAAAAATGCCTACGTCGCCTCAGTGTTGAGACGCTATCCTGATGCCGAGCTCAAGTCAGGCCCAACTGTTGCTGACAACCGCCAGGCCAATACTGTCAATATTGAATTGAAATTCCAGATACCTGGCTTGCTGGTCAAGAATGCTTCTGGATGGCAACTGCGCTATCAGGCATCAAATATGCGTGAGCGTTTTTATATTCCTGAAAATCCCAAACGCAAGCAAGCCCTGATCGTGCCGACACATCCGCCACTGATACGCTATGAACTGGAGGCCAGATTGCCAGAAGAGGTCAATGCGAACTACACGCCTTCGATTACAAATATTGATGACCCGGCATTCAAGGCAAGCGAAACTTTGACTTTCAAACAGAATGTATTCAAGGCCAGCGTAGAGCTGCGAAGCCTGAAAGACAGGGTAGTGCCGCAGGACGTGGTTGATTTTATGGCGAATACCCGCAAAGTCGGTGTCATGCTGGAAGGTAGCATACAGATACGCAAGACGGACTTGCGTGAAGCTGCTGTCCGTGATCTGCCTGACGTGCCAATCAAGCAGAAGGTCAAGGAACAACTGGAAGAGGAAATACGCAACAAATCCAGCCTCATCAATGAAGCGCGTGCCAGCGGCAGTATCCCCGCGCTTGCACTCTGTGAACGCAGCCTGGCCTATGCGCGTATGGGGCGCAAGTCCGATGCCCTCGCAGATCTGCAGATAGCCAGAAAGGATGCCCCGGATAGCCAGGAATATTTACGCTGTCGTTCAAATGCCTATTATGCGACAGGGGACTTTAAAAACAGTGAAGCAGACAGCGCGCGCCTGTTGTCTCTTGGGGCTGCTGATAGCAGGCTTTACATGTCACGCGGCATGTCCTTGTTTGCCCTGGGTAAATGGCGGGAGGCTGCAGATAGTTTTGCTTTGGCGATAGAGCAAGGCAGTGGCAGCCAGGCCAAATTGCGCGCCAGCATCATGCGCCAACTGGCACTCAGGCGGCAAAATCTGTCATCCAATGTCAATAACACCGTGGATGGCAGTGATGACTGGCTCAGTGACATGTTGTCAGCCACTTATGCAGGCGGGAAGTCGGAAGACCAGGTATTGCATCAGGTGCATAAGCGCACAGGAGATGAGCTTGATGTGGCATTGGCCGAAGCCTATTTCTACATCGCTCAATTGAATATGATTAACGGTAACAAGATCAAGGCCTCGGTATACATGCAGAGATCTGTTGAAAAAAGTCCGCTCAACGCAGATTACCGTCCATTGGCTGAGTTTGAAGCAGAGCGATTAAAGAAAAATAAATAAAACTATTGATGAGGGAGTAGTGATGTTGGTGTGTAGATTATTGTTAGTGCTGTTTTTGTCGTCTCTGGCATCGTTTTCTGGTGCCGCCGGGATACCGATCAAGAATCCGGCAGCGCTTGAGGATGTGCAACAGATTGTCAGTACCTTTGGTATAGACCAGGGAGTACAGAATGCTATTCGCCGTGACCTGGAAAATAACAACAAGACGAAGCCTGAATTGTATTTTGATCCGGTAATTTATATGCAGCCGTTTACAGTCGAGGCGATTAATAAGCATATTTCTGTCGTGCTGGCAAAATACATTTCATCGGATTATGCACAAAAGCTGTTGAAGGAATTACCCAAGCCTGCTGGTAAAATCTCCACCCGTCTCTGGCGGGCTGAAATGAATCAGAGTCTTGATGCGGCACGTGGCGAATTCAATAAGTTGTCACCAGCTGATCGTAAGGCAGTTAATGACTTTCGCTCTTCGCCAACCTTCCTGAGCATGCTCAATGCACTCAATAACAGCCGGGAGGAGCGTCAGGAAGAGTTGGGGAACTGGTCAGGCAATGAAATGCGTGCGAGGGTACAGCAATCGCGCAAGGCAATTGCAGAATTGATGGAAATCAGTATCAAGCTTGAAAAAGAAGAAATTGACGAAAACGTCAAATTGTCCGAACGTATTCCTCTTACTGGCCAGCGCTCTTTTGATCAGGAAGCTCGTCTGACTTTCGAATACCTGCGTGCCAATATCAAACAGAATTTGCGTTTCTCGGAAGAGCTCAAGGCATTGGACCTGGCGAATGCATTAAAACCTGCCACCCTGACTTCCCGCCAGGGCATAGAAAACAGCAACCTGGCCATTCTTGCAGCAGAGGCCATGTTTGACAATAACTCCAAGCGCTACGATAGCCTGCGCGCAAGCTATACCGACGCCATTGAAAAAATCGTCATGTCGCCGCAACAGAGGCAGGATGTTATCGCCAACAATAAAAAGAATATGGAAGATATCCTCGAATTGAGGATAAGGCGCAATGAACATTTGCGTGCTTTTCTTGAACTGAAAAAACAGGTGCTGGCGCTGTGTGAGAGCAGATTCGGAAAAATAAAAGTGGAAAGTGATACCCTAGTTTTCGACAACGAGCAGGATGTCAATCAATATAACAGTCTCGTCAGGCAGATCAATGCAGAACGACAGGCCCTGCTGGACATGGAAAAGCAAGACCTGGATGAACGCAGCCGTTCATTGGCGACGTTCAGAAAGAAATAGAAGGCCATAAAAATTAGCCAGCCCAGCGTGGGTGATTGTCTGGTCTGGCTGTTTTTTTAAAGCATGTTCTAAGGCATGTTCCGAAACATATATTGATTGATTTCAGGGTTAAAGTTGACTGCCTTGAATTTTTAAACAATCACATTGCTCAAGGCGTAGCGTATCAGGTCGGCCTGACCTTCGATGTTAAGTTTGCGTTTGATATTGAGCCTGTGGGTTTCCACCGTCCTGACACTGAGCCCCAGTTCCTTGGCAATATGTTTATTCGATTTGCCAGTTGCTATGCATGTCAGGATGGATTTTTCTCTCAGCGTCAAAATCTGGCTGGTGTCACTGCTGGCAGTTTGCCGGTTCAGGCCCGAACTGAAATATGTGCCCCGGCAATGACGGTATCAATTGCCTCTATGATTTCTACAGCTGGCGCATCCTTGAGTACGTAAGCGCGGGCGCCGGCCTGCATGGACTGATTCACGTATTCAGTTTTTTCATGCATAGACAACATGATGACTGCGATGTGCGGGTACTCAGTCTTGAAACGGGCAGTCAGGCTGATGCCATTGCCTGTGCCAAGATTAATATCCATCAGCATCAGGTCTATGGGTTTGCTGGCAGCGATGGCCAGTGCTTCTTCTGCCGTACCTGCTTCACCGGCTATCCTGATGCTGGCGATGGTTTCCAGCCTTGCCCTGAGTCCGTCCCTGACCAGGGGGTGATCATCGACGAGTAACAAATGCACTTGTCGTACAGCTTGGACCGGTATCTGCTCGGTCATTGGTTATCTCCATTTGGTATGCTGGCGGTGACAGTCGTGCCGCTGGTATCGGATTGTAATTGCAAATTACCATTAATCGCAGCCAGACGTTCACGCATATTGCTAAGGCCTATGCCACGGTGTGGGTGGTTCGCCACACCCTTGATATCAAACCCGCGTCCGTCATCGCTGATGATGAGATTGATGTTTTCAGCGTCGCTGAGCAGGTGCACATTGACCTGGCTGACTTGCTGGGCATGTTTATGTATATTCGTCAGAGCTTCCTGTGCCACCCTGAACAGGACGGTGTTGCCGATTTCATCGAGCGCATGGAAATCGCCAGAAGCATGAAAGCTGACTGGCAAGCCACTGGCATGTTCAAACTCATCGCACAGATGTTCAAAGGCGGCCACCAGGCCCAGATCATCGAGCAGGGCAGGGCGCAGGTTGTGGGAGATGCGCCTGACTTCGCTGAGTGCTTCATTGAGCTGGTCTGTGGCACGGGCAAATGACAGTTTTGCCGCTTCCGGGCCTGCGCCTGCCTGATGCAGTTTGACCTGACCTGATTCGATCTGCAGCTTGACGGAAACCAGTAGCTGACTCAGGCCATCATGCAGGTCACGGGACAGACGGGCACGCTCATCTTCCTGCGAGCTGACTACGCTTTGCGCGAGTACCTTGAGCTTGGCTTCGGCAAGCCGCGATTCAGTGATATTCAGGGCCAGGCCGGACAGGGCAATCAGCAAGGCGCTGATAATGGCGATGCCAGCGATCCATGACATGGTGCTTTGTATGTTTTTTGCCACTTGCACATCAATTTTATTGAGGGCGTTATCGACGTCGTCGAGATATATCCCCGTGCCCATCATCCAGCCCCATTTTTCCAGGTGCACCACATAACCGAGTTTGGGCATGACCTTGTGCATCGAGGGTTTTTCCCACATATAACGGATGGCGCCACCTCCTGCCCGGGCTTTATTGAGCAGGTTTTGTATGGTCAGACTGCCCTGGGGATCGGTCATATTCCACAGATCCTGGCCTACCAGGTCAGGCCGGCGGGATGCATAAGATTTTTACCATCCATGTCGTAGATGTAAAAATATCCATCATCCCCAAAATCCAGGGCCGCGAGTATTTTCTTGGCTTCTTCCTGCGTGGCAGGGCCTTGCTGCTTGCCATTGTAAAGGTGGGCAATGGCTGCAGTGCCCAGGGTGACATAATGCTTGAGTTCAGCTTCTTTGCTGGACAGGTAGGCTTGCTCTATCGTGCTTCTTTGCTGTTTTGCTAAAAAAGTCGCCTGATAAAATACCGCCATGGCAATACCGGCAAAAGCCAGTAGCAGCGGGACAACAGCCAGCAATATGATTTTATGCCTGAGCTTCATGGGAGAAATCTGAGCCTGCGTTTAATAAAGCATTTGAAAAAGGTATCTACTCTAGCCTTGAACTCAATTAAAGCAAAATTTAATCGGACTGGGGGAGGGGGAATTTGCCGGGGAATGAAAAAAAGCCCCGCAGTGCGGGGCTTTTTAAAAAACCAGAATCTGAGAAAAATCAGAGATTAAGGGTTTTGGATGTTGGAAGCTTGCTTGCCTTTAGGGCCTTGCGTGACTTCGAACGTTACTTTTTGACCTTCTTTCAGGGTCTTGAAGCCGTTCATCTGGATTGCGGAAAAGTGGGCGAACAAATCCTCACCACCGTCATCCGGAGTGATAAAGCCGAAACCTTTGGAATCATTGAACCACTTGACGGTACCTGTTGCCATAATGCATCTTTCAAATAGAAACTAATCACACGAGCCGTAAAAGCAAGAAACCTAGCACTACGCTACCTCCCCCTTGACCTGCTCACTTCATATTGACGATTTACTACTTTATTTGTCAATAAATATCATTCTTGGCGGAAAAAAAGCTAAAGTCAAGAAACTTCTGGTTACATATCAAGTAGTTTTGCAGTACTGTTGTATTTTTACTTAATGACAAGAAAATTCCCTGATATTTGATGTGTAGAAATAGTTTTGCCATTGAAACTTGATCTAAAGGAATTGATCACCATCTGCGAGGAAAGCAGAAAGCGCGTAACATTGACCAAGGAGAAAATTAAGCCGTTTTTATTCGCTTATTATTTGTCTCTGAAATGAATCAACGTACTAGAATATACGTATGGGAAACAAGCAAGAAAACGGTACGATACTGGAACGTCAGGCGCAGAAGTTAAAACCGCCTTCCATGTATCAGGTAATTTTACTCAACGACGACTACACTCCTATGGAGTTTGTGGTGGCGATCGTTCAGGAATATTTTAATAAGGATCGTGAGACTGCCATGCAGATCATGCTCAAGGTGCACAGGGATGGCAAAGGGATATGTGGTGTCTATTCCAAGGATATTGCGCTGACCAAAGTGGAACTCGTTTTAACGCACGCCCGTAAGGCAGGACACCCCCTGCAATGTGTGATGGAGGAAGTATGATTGCGCAAGAACTGGAAGTTAGTTTGCATATGGCCTTTGTCGAGGCCAGGCAGGCTCGTTATGAATTCATCACGGTAGAGCACCTGCTGCTCGCCTTGCTGGATAACCCTTCTGCTGCGGAGGTGTTAAGAGCCTGCGCAGTGAATATCGAGGATTTGCGCAAAACCCTGGGTAATTTCATTACTGATAATACCCCTACAGTTCCTGGCACCAATGAGGTTGATACCCAGCCTACGCTTGGTTTCCAGCGCGTGATACAGCGCGCCATCATGCACGTGCAGTCAGCCTCGAATGGCAAGAAAGAGGTGACTGGTGCGAATGTGCTGGTCGCCATCTTCGGCGAGAAGGATTCGCATGCTGTGTATTATTTGCATCAGCAGGGCGTGACACGTCTGGATGTGGTCAACTTCATTTCGCATGGCGTACGTAAAGACAGCCATAACGAAGTACCAAAATCACCTGAAGGCGGTGAGGAAAATCAGGCCGAAGCACAAGCCAAGGAAAATCCGCTGGATCAGTTCACGCAGAACCTGAATAAGGCTGCTGCTGAAGGCAAGATAGACCCGCTGATAGGCCGCGACAACGAAGTAGAGCGCGTGATCCAGATCCTTTGCCGTCGCCGCAAAAACAATCCTTTGCTGGTGGGTGAAGCCGGTGTTGGTAAAACAGCTATTGCTGAGGGCCTGGCATGGCGCATCACGCAAAGTGACGTACCAGATATTTTGCAAAACGCCGTTGTCTATTCTCTGGACATGGGGGCTTTGCTCGCAGGTACCAAATACCGTGGCGACTTTGAGTTGCGCCTCAAGGGTGTGCTCAAACAGCTCAAAGACACGCCTAACGGCATTTTGTTCATTGATGAAATCCATACCATCATCGGTGCTGGCTCAGCGTCGGGCGGTACGCTGGATGCGTCCAATCTCTTGAAACCAGCCTTGTCCAGTGGACAACTGAAGTGCATAGGTGCGACCACTTATACAGAATACCGTGGTGTTTTTGAAAAAGACCATGCACTGGCACGTCGTTTCCAGAAAATCGATGTCAACGAACCAACGGTAGAACAAACCGTACAAATCTTGCGTGGCTTGAAAGCCAAGTTCGAAGAGCATCACAACGTCAAGTATTCAGCCTCTGCGCTGACGACTGCGGCAGAGCTGTCTGCACGATTCATCAATGACCGTCATTTGCCTGACAAGGCGATTGATGTCATCGACGAGGCTGGTGCTGCGCAGCGTATTTTGCCCAAGTCCAAGCAAAAGAAAACCATAGGCAAGGCCGATATCGAAGACATCATTTCGAAAATCGCCCGTATTCCGCCACAGACTGTTAACCAGGATGACCGCAGCAAACTGCAAACCATAGAACGCGACCTGAAAAATGTCGTGTTCGGGCAAGAGCCTGCCATTGAAGCATTGGCTTCCTCGATCAAGATGGCGCGTGCTGGTCTCGGCAAGACAGACAAACCTATCGGTTCCTTCCTGTTCTCTGGTCCTACCGGTGTGGGTAAAACCGAGGTTGCCAAGCAACTGGCATTCACCCTTGGTATAGAATTGATACGCTTTGACATGTCTGAATACATGGAGCGTCATGCCGTCAGCCGTCTGATCGGTGCGCCTCCGGGTTATGTGGGCTTTGATCAGGGTGGTTTGATGACGGAAGCCATCACCAAAAAACCACATGCCGTGTTGCTGCTGGATGAAATTGAAAAAGCCCATCCTGATGTTTTCAACATTTTGTTGCAGGTGATGGACCATGGTACGTTAACAGATAACAACGGTCGCAAGGCAGATTTCCGCAATGTGATCATTATCATGACGACAAATGCGGGCGCTGAAAGTTTGCAAAAACGTTCTATCGGTTTCAACGACAGCAAAGAAGCTGGCGATGAAATGGCTGATATCAAACGCATGTTTACGCCTGAGTTCCGTAACCGTCTGGATGCCATTATCAGCTTCCGTGCACTCGATGAAGAGATCATCTTGCGGGTAGTCGATAAATTCCTCATGCAGCTCGAAGAGCAATTGCATGAGAAAAAAGTCGAAGCTACCTTTAGTGATAATTTGCGCAAGTTCCTCGGTAAAAAAGGCTTTGATCCTTTGATGGGCGCACGACCTATGGCGCGTTTGATACAGGATATGATACGCAAAGCCTTGGCGGATGAGCTCTTATTCGGTAAGCTGGTGACAGGCGGACGTGTGATTGTCGATCTTGACGATAAAGACCAGATAAAACTGGAATTTTCTGAAGGCGATGCCACCCCACCTGAGGCATCACAAGAGGTGGTGGAAGTAGAATAATCCTGCCCTTGTCTGCCCCGGCCCTGGCCGGGGTTTTTTATTAATTTGTATATTTTTGCGTGATGGAGACAAGTATGGCTGGCCTGACACTTCCCACATATGTCCTTGAATATACAACTAAAACCATAGACGCAGTTCTGTCCCAGGCAGCCCTGGAAGGAAATGAGGTTGAAGTTGATGTCTATGAGCGTAGCGATGTCAGCAAGAAGCATGTTGCACTGGGCAAGCGCCTGAAAGGCGATAGTGACATGTTCCGCGTCTCAGTAGGTTCTCATGATGATGACTGGAATTACACCATTCTGCGTGAATCGGCGGGGCGCAGCCGCAAAATGAAAAAGTAGTAGCAAAACAAAAGCCCGGCGCAGATTGAACTGAGCCGGGCTTTTGTTTTGAGCTTATCAGCCTGCAGTGGTTTCTATGATGGGCGAACTGGTGATGGTCTTATGTACTGGGCACTTTGCCGCGATGGCGACCAGTCTGGTTCTTTGCTCATCAGTTAAATCTGCACCATGCAGAATGACTTCTTTCTTGAATATGTCTTGCGCGCCTTCTTTGTGATGTGTCAATTTGACTTCAACCTTGTCCAAAGGCCATTGATGCTGGCTCGCATACCAGCGCACTGTCATGGCCGTGCACTCCCCCAGCGCTGCAGTCAATAAGTCGAATGGGGCGGGGCCCAGGTTGCCGCCACCGGCATCCAATGGCTCGTCACCTTTGATCAGGTGGCCAGAGACATTGATATCTACGGCAAAAGCGTTTTCGCCGGTTTCAATGACATGAGCGAAGATAGTTTGATCTGACATGCTGCTTCCTATTCAGGTAATGGGATGAATTCATTGTCGCCCGGGACTTTGGCAAAGCGCCCAGCCTTCCAGTCGGCTTTTGCCTGTTCTATGCGCGCTTCTGACGTGGATACAAAATTCCAGAAAATATAGCGCTGCTCAGGCAGGTTCGCACCGCCCAGCAATACCAGATGAGCGTCGCTGGTAGCTGTAATGATCACGTTGGCACCTTCTTCGAAGACTGGCATGGTGCGTTCTTCAACAGTTTCACCGTCGATGCTGACCTGGCCGGAGATCAGATACAAGGCACGTTCCGCATATTCTGCTGGTACTTGCAACTGCGTACCCGCAGGCATTTTTGCCTCGACATAGAACAGCGGGCTAAAAATCTTCACAGGTGCTGTATGCCCGTAGGCTGAACCTGCGATGAGTTTTAAGGCTACATGGCCTATGTCAAATGCAGGCAGGCTCTCAGCCGCATGATGATGAAACGAGGGTTCGACTTCTTCAAATTCCTTGGGCAAGGCCACCCAGCTTTGCAGGCCATGTACAGTGCGCGTCTGCGCACGTTGTGCATCGCTATTGCGTTCTGAATGGGTAATGCCGCGTCCTGCAGTCATCCAGTTGACTGCGCCAGCCAGTATCTCTTGTTCTGAGCCCAGGCTGTCGCGATGGAACATGCTGCCTTCAAATAGATAAGTGACTGTTGCCAGGCCTATGTGAGGATGGGGGCGCACATCCATGCCTTGTCCGGCCTCGAATTGGGCAGGGCCCATGTGGTCCAGGAAGATGAATGGGCCAACCAGATGCCGTTTGGCGAAGGGTAAAATGCGCCCGACAGTAAAACCCCCAAGGTCTTTGCTGCGTGCAGGTATGGTCAGACTGATGACGCTCATGATAGATTTCCAATAAAGATTTGTAAGGATACTCAAGTCGCTCAGAGTTCAGGCTTCAGTTATTCAGTTTGAATAAACATCGCGTGACATTGATGTCGCCTAATATCATTTAATCAGCATTTTAATCCAGATTGATCATTGCAGCCTTGCCCGGGTACGCCAGGTTTTATCGCATCGGCACTTGATCATCTTGCTTTACAATGTGGCAAGCTAATTTGCTCTTAATTTGATTCTTAATTTTCAACAAGGACATCGTCATGAAATTACTCGCCTTCGCCGCCAGCAGCAGCAAAAAATCCATCAACAAACAACTGGTCACTTATGCGGCCAGGCAGGTCGCAGGCGCTGAAGTTGAATTGCTGGATTTGAATGACTATGAACTGCCTTTGTTCAGCGTAGATAAAGAAGCAGACCTGGGCAAGCCGGCACTCGCGCAGGCATTCCTGGACAAGATCGCTAACAGCGACGCCATCCTGATTTCTTTTGCTGAACACAATGGTTCGTACAGCGCTGCCTATAAAAACCTGTTTGACTGGTGCTCACGTGCCAATGCCAAGGTATTCCAGGGCAAGCCCATGGTCATGCTTTCGACCTCTCCTGGTGCACGTGGTGGTGCCAGTGTACTGGCTGCAGCCACAGGATCTGCTCCATTCTTTGGCGGGCAACTGAAGGCAAGTTTGTCTGTGCCTGCCTTCCATGAGAATTTTGATGTGGAGAAGCAGGAATTGAAGAATGAGGAGTTGAAAGCTAAATTGGTTGCGGCATTGGCCAGCCTCGCTTGAAAACCTGCGATAAAAATGAGCTTGTTTAAACTGCCTTTGCATTTGCCAGGCTATAAGTTCATGGCCATGGCATATTTAGTAGTGGCAGTCATATTGATCTGGGCAGGAACTTTCCCAAATGAATATCTATTATCTTTGGGAAAGGTAGCGGACGCCCATGCGTTTCCATTTGTTCCACTGGCTCTTGAGTTGTCGCTTTTATTGCTAGTATGCTGGCTTCAAATATGGGCGCTCTCGGTATCTGCGTGGCGAAGAGTGGGAAGACTGCTTGTTTGCCTTGCTTTGACTGGTGGTTTAGCTATGCTTTCCGCTTTGGGTGTCGTGCATTCATCACGGCAATATATTTAATTTGTTCTTGCAGTGATTGCTCTCGCACCGGCAGATGCAATACTGATAATCAGTTTCAGTGTTATCGCTCTGGTGTCAAAATTAAAATTGCCAGTAACTCGTTGAAGGAGCAGTTCCTGTTCAGGCACGCAGGAACTGCTTCATAAAAGGTATTTGGGAACTTCAATGGCTTTTCTTAATGCTTGCCCGTACTACCAAAACCACCCTCACCACGCTCACTCTGACCAAATTCATCCACGATATTAAATCCGACTTGCAGCACAGGCACGATGATCAGTTGTGCCAGTCTTTCCATAGGTTGCAGGGTGAACTCTGACTGGCCACGGTTCCAGGTTGATACCATCAATTGTCCCTGGTAGTCAGAGTCAATCAGACCTACCAGGTTGCCCAGCACGATACCGTTTTTATGGCCCATGCCGCTGCGTGGCAAGATCATGGCGGCGTAGCCTGGGTCAGCTATGTGTATCGCCAGGCCGGTAGGGATCAACACTGTTTGGCCGGGTTGTATGGTAATCGCTTCATCTATGCAGGCGCGCAGGTCAAGGCCAGCGCTGCCAGGTGTGCCGTAGGCAGGCAGCATGTCTTTCATACGGCTGTCGAGAATTTTCAGGTCTATGTTTTTCATGGTATTGAGAAAAAATAATGCTCAAAGCGCGGGCGCTCTTTGAGCAGGTAGGGGAGATTTAAATGAGGCTGGAACGCAAGGCGATTTCTGCCACCAGTTGTTGAGCCAGCGCTTGTTTGTCTGCGCGCGGCAAAGTAGTGTGGCCGTGCACATCAAACAGCACCAGCTCGTTCTCATCCTTGCCAAAGGTGTGATGGCCGATATTACCAACCAGCAGAGGCACGTCTTTCTTCTGGCGTTTGGCAGCGCCGTACTGCAAAAGGTTTTCTGATTCTGCGGCAAAGCCTACGCAATAAGGTGCATTCGGCATGGCGGCGACGCTGGCCAATATGTCAGGGTTTTGCGCAAACTGCAGTTGCGGCACATCACCTTCACTGGTCTTTTTTAGTTTCTGCGTGCTGGCATTGGCAACGCGCCAGTCGGCAACGGCGGCAACGGCAACAAACACATCCTGCTTGTGCTGCCTGAGTTGAGCCACTACCGCATCAAACATTTGCTGCGCAGTTTGCACGTCAATGCGGCGCACGCCATATGGCGCATCGAGTGCCGTAGGGCCGGAGACGAGGGTGACAATGGCACCGGCTTCCCAGGCGGCCTGCGCAATCGCATAACCCATCTTGCCAGATGACAGATTGGTGATGCCGCGTACCGGGTCTATTGGCTCAAATGTAGGGCCAGCGGTGATCAATACATGTTTTCCAGCCAGGGTCTTGGCCTGGAAAGAGGCGATGATTTCTGTCAGTAATTGCTCGGGTTCCAGCATGCGGCCCATGCCGGTTTCTCCACAAGCCTGGTCGCCGGCAGCAGGACCTAGCAGATGTATGCCATCTGCCCTGATCTGTTGCACATTGCGCTGGGTGGCCGGGTTTTGCCACATCTCTACATTCATTGCCGGAGCGATGAGCAGGGGTAAACTGGCGGGGCGGGCAACGCACAGGGTGGACAGTAAATCGTTGCAGGCACCATGTGCCAGCTTGAAGATAAAGTCAGTACTGCAAGGCGCAATGACGATGGCATCCGCGTCCCGCGTCAGGTCTATGTGCGGCATATTATTATTGACGCGCGCATCCCATTGGTCGGTATAGACCGTATTGCCAGACAGGGCTTGCATGGTCACTGGCGTGATGAAATGGGTGGCAGATTCTGTCATCACCACCTGTACATCGGCGCCAGCTTTGCCGAGTGCGCGCGTCAGTTCTGCAATCTTGTAGCAGGCCACGCCACCGGTCAGGCCCAGAACGATCTTTTTACCAGCCAGTCGCAGACTCATGGTGCTACTCCTTATTTTTTGACGCGGCGTAATTCATCTACTATGAATAATGCAGCACCTACGCAAATTGCGCTGTCTGCGATGTTAAATGCCGGGAAATGGTAAATTTCCAGGTAATGAAAATCCAGAAAATCAATGACATGGCCATACAACACCCTGTCGATAACATTACCGAGCGCACCACCCATGATCAGTGCCAGTGCAGTGCAAAACAGTTTTTGTCCTGCATGGCGCTTCAGCAGGTAAGTGATATACGCAGCTGCGATCAAACCGATAGCAGTAAAGAAATAACGCTGCCAGCCTGCTTCTGCGGCCAGAAAGCTGAAAGCTGCACCCTTGTTGTACACCAGTGTCAGGTTGAAAAATGAGGTAATGCTCAGAGTTTCGGCATAAGCAAAGGCCTTGCTGATCGTGATTTTTGTGACCTGGTCCAGCAAGATAATGATGGCGGCCAGACCCAGCCAGGGTATCAGGCTGGAACCAGATGACTTGGTGCCTGAAGAATTATTTGATGCAGCAGGACGTTTTTTGGTCGCCATGGATATTGAACTCTTGTGAAGTCTTGATTAATGCAGGCAGGAGCAGGTTTGCGCCTGCCCCACACTCACAACTACACTGCAACTACATTTTTACTATGCAAAGCGACGCGCTTCGCCAGCGCCAAACAGATTACTGACACAGCGGCCACACAGTCCAGCGTGTTCAGCATTGCTACCCACGTCTGCACGATAATGCCAGCAACGCTCGCATTTTTCGTATTTGGATGGAGTAACAACGACGGCTTCATCGGCTTCGCTGGCGACCTGTTCCACGCCTGCTGCTGAGGTGATCAGGGTGAATTTCAAGTCATCGGCAAAGCTGTTCAATACATTAAACTTGTTGCCGCTGGCCTTGATTGTCACTTCTGCCTGCAGGGATGAGCCTATGCCACCAGCCACACGTACTTCTTCCAGTTGCTTGGTCACATCCGTGCGCACTGCACGCAGGGCGGCATATTTGGCCAACAAGGCTTCTGCATCTGCAATCTCAGGCAAGCTGTAATAAGTTTGCGTGAAGATGGTTTCGTCGCTGTCTTTATACGCATCGGCAGCAGCAAAGAATTGCCATGCTTCTTCAGCAGTGAAAGACAGCATCGGTGCCATCAGACGCAATAGGGATTGCGTGATATGCCAGATTGCAGTCTGTGCAGAGCGGCGCGCATGCGAAGTCGCGCCGCTGGTGTACAGACGGTCTTTCAGGATGTCGAGGTAGAAACCACCGAGGTCTTCCGAACAGAATGACTGCAATTTGCTGACCACAGGGTGGAATTCAAACGCATCAAAATGTGTCAGGATTTCTTTCTGCAATGCTGCCATATTGGCGATGGCATAGCGGTCTATCTCCAGCAATTCGTTGATGGCGACTGCATCTTTTGCAGTATCAAAATCAGAAGTGTTGGCTAGTAAGAAGCGCAGGGTATTACGGATGCGGCGATAGGCTTCCGTCACGCGTTTCAGGATTTCGTCAGAGATGGACAGTTCGCCCGAATAATCAGAAGATGCCACCCACAGACGCAAGATGTCTGCACCCAGTGTGTCGGATATCTTTTGCGGTGCCAGTGTATTGCCCAAAGACTTGGACATCTTCTTGCCATCGCCATCAACAGTGAAACCATGTGTCAGCAAAGCTTTGTATGGTGCACGGCCATCCAGCATCGACGCTGTCAACAAAGAAGAATGGAACCAGCCGCGATGCTGGTCAGAGCCTTCCAGATACAGGTCTGCCGGGAAGGCTGACTGCTCTTTATGTGAGCCGCGCAAGACGGTCTGATGTGTCACGCCAGAATCAAACCAGACGTCCAGGGTGTCGCGGTTCTTGACATACATGGCTGCTTCATCACCGAGCAAATCAGCGACTTCGATTTTTTGCCAGGCTTCTATGCCTTCTTTTTCTATGCGCAGGGCGATCTGTTCCAGCAACTCTGGTGTGCGTGGATGCAATTGACCAGTTTCCTTATGCAGGAAGAAGGCCATAGGCACGCCCCATTGACGCTGGCGTGACAAGGTCCAGTCAGGACGGTTGGCGATCATGCCATGCAAACGTGCCTTGCCCCATGCCGGGAAGAAGGCAGTTTCATCGATGGCTTTCAATGCGGTCTGGCGCAGGCTGTCACCGCCGGCTTTGGGCGTATTGTCCATGCTGGCAAACCACTGTGACGTGGCGCGATAGATGATCGGTGTCTTATGACGCCAGCAATGCATGTAACTATGCTCAAACATCTTGAATGAGAACAGGGTACCCGCTTCGCGCAGCTTGTCGCAGATAGGTTTGGATGCTTCCCAGATCGTCATGCCAGCAAAGAAAGGCAGGCTGGATGCGAATTTGCCATCACCCATGACTGGGGCGATGATATCGTCATCCTTCATGCCATGCGCCTTGCATGACTGGAAATCTTCGATACCGTAGGCTGGCGCAGAGTGGACCACGCCAGTACCGGTTTCTGTACTCACATATTCACCCAGATAGACTGGAGAAAAACGGTCATAGCCAGCATCCAGTGCTGACAATGGATGTTTGAATTTGATTTCAGACAAATCCGCACCCAGGCAAGTGGCGATAACTTCACCTGTCAGACCGTAGTTAGTCAGGCTGGCTTCGACCAGGTCTTTTGCCAGTATCAGCAGGATGTCTTCACCTTCGCGCTGGGTCTTGACCAGGGCGTAAGTGATTTCCGGGTGCATGTTCAGCGCCTGGTTGGATGGGATGGTCCATGGCGTTGTAGTCCAGATGACGCAGTAACCTTTGTCCAGCGGCAGTTTGTCCAGCTTGAAGGCGGCAGCCAGTTTGTCATGTTCCGCAAACGGGAAACCGACATCGATGGATGGATCACGCTTGTTTTCATATTCAACTTCAGCTTCCGCCAGGGCAGAGCCGCAGTCAAAACACCAGTTGACTGGTTTCAGGCCGCGATAGACGTAGCCTTTTTCCAGCAATTTGCCGAGTGCGCGCAATTCGTCCGCTTCATTGCCAAAGGCCATGGTTTTGTACGGGTTATCCCATTCGCCCAATACACCCAGACGGATGAAGCCAGCTTTTTGTTTTTCTATCTGTTCATTTGCATACACGCGTGCCTTGGCATGCACTTCTGCCACTGGCAGATTCTTACCAAACAGTTTTTCCACCTGGATTTCGATAGGCATGCCATGGCAATCCCAGCCTGGCACATACGGTGCATCAAAGCCAGCCATGGTACGGGCTTTGACGATCATGTCTTTCAAGATCTTGTTAACGGCGTGGCCCAGATGGATATCACCATTGGCATACGGTGGGCCGTCATGCAGGATGAATTTCGGACGACCGGCAGATGCCTTGCGCACGCGTTCATAGATTTTCTTGTCTTGCCATTCCTTGACCCATTTGGGTTCGCGCTTGGCCAGATCGCCGCGCATAGGGAAGGTGGTTTCGGTCATATTGACCGGGTATTTACTGGCAGTTTTTGCCGCTTTGTTTTCAGACATAATGAGTTTTCTATTTTTAAAATCGGGATGAAGTCACAAGCAATCACAACAAACAAAGTGTGAGCTTCAAATTCGGTCAGTGGCAGAGCGGGCAGGGCGGTGGCTGTCGGCAAAATAGACACGTGCCTGTTCAGCGTCCTTGTTGATGGCCGCAGTCAAGGTAGGCAGGTCTATGTATTTTTCTTCGTCGCGCAGTTTTTTCAAGAACTCTATCTGCACGACTTTGCCGTAGGCATGACCGCTGTAATCAAATACATGGGTTTCCAGCAGCACACGGCCACTGTCATCGACAGTAGGGCGTACGCCGAGGCTGGCAACGGCGGGTAAAGGCTGTTCGGCCAAACCGTGAACCTGCACGATAAAGATGCCATGCAGGGCAGGGCGGTGATGGGCAATACGCAGGTTCAGCGTAGGAAAACCTATGGTGCGTCCCAGCTTTTGGCCGTGCACCACATGGCCTGAAATACGGTAAGGGTGACCCAGCAGGGCTTCTGCCTCATCAAAATCACCATTCGCCAGCGCAAGGCGTACTGCAGATGAGGAGATGCGCACGCCCTTGTTTTGTACTGAGGGCAGCGTCTCTACGGTAAAACCATGACGCAAGCCTGCTTCGGTCAGGGTGGCGACATCTCCAGCGCGTTTGGCACCAAAGCGAAAATCTTCACCAACCATGACCCATTTCACATGCAGACCATCGACCAGCACTTTTTCTATGAAATCTTGCGGTGACAATGTAGCAAAGTGGGCATTGAAATGTTCAACGATGACGCGGTCAACACCGGCAGCTTGTAGCGAAGCCATGTTGTCGCGCAAATTGGCGATACGGGTAGGTGCCTTCGACAGATCACCCAGCATCTGGGCAAAGAATGCACGTGGATGTGGTTCAAATGTCATGACGGCAGCTTCTATGCCCAGACGTGTGGCGGCATCCCGCAAACGGGCAAGCAAAGTCTGGTGGCCCAGATGCACGCCATCAAAATTGCCTATCGCCAGCGCACAGGGGGCACGGGAGGCTGCATTTGGAAGTCCGCGAAATACCTTCATTGTTTCCAGAAAACTGCTGCAAAGCCGTAGATTATAAATGCTTTCGTCTGGCTATAGACCTGATCTGAGGTTGAAATGCAAATTTCACAAGGGTTTAACTTGTGAAATCCTCTCATTTCTCAGCATTTGAGGCATGAATCAATGATGATGTGACCACAAAACATCATTGGAGCTCAGATAAGACTGCACAGCTTCCTTATTGCCAGTCGCATGTTTCATGATCTCGCCGCAGTTGCAAATGCCTTGATAGGGTTGAATGTGCGAGCAGGCAGAGACTTTTTGCAAGAAAACCTGGACGGATTTGCTGCAATTTTTGCATTTAAAGGTCAGGATGCGGGCGGGTTTGTTGATCATGATGCTAATTTTCTAAACAATTAATCAATTCATGTGGTCAGTGTTTTGATAGCTACTGACCACAAATACAAATGCTATTTTAATTTCAAACGCCATAATGAAGTAACTTCTTTGACGCGGGCAGCATGCAAGGGATCGTTTTCATCTGTGGATTTTGGATGGCGCGGTTTGATATCCATCTTGCCAGCTACTGTCAGGCCACCTGCATCTATCCAGCCTTGCAACTCTGCCGCAGTACGCAGGCCCAGGTGTTCGGCAAAGTCTGACATGACCAGCCAGGCTTCACCCTGTGGCTCCAGATGTTCTGCCACGCCAGCCAGAAAACCGCGCAGCATGCGGCTGTCAGGGTCATACACAGCATATTCTATCGGTGAGTTAGGACGTGCTGGCAACCATGGCGGGTTACACACTATCAAAGGCGCGCGACCTGGCGGGAACAAGTCTGCCTGCACCAATTCAATCTGGCTGGACAAACCCAGTCTGTCTATGTTTTCACGGGCACAGGCGAGGGCGCGCTGGTCCTGGTCGGTAGCGATGATCTTTTTGACGCCACGTTTGGCCAGCAAGGCAGACAGCACACCAGTGCCGACACCAATATCAAAAGCCAGTGTCGTCGATGGCAGCGGGGCTTTTGCCAGCAAATCTATGTATTCACCACGTACTGGAGAAAACACACCGTAGTAAGGGTGGATTTTTGCACCCAGCGCAGCGATCTCTACGCCATTCTTGCGCCATTCATGCGCACCTATCAAACCCAGTAATTCACGCAGGGAAGCCACAAAGGCTGTGCTGGGCTCGCCATAGACTTCGCGGCAGGCTAGTGTTACATCCGGCGCACGGCGCAGGGTGATGCGGTAATCGGCTTCAAAGGGTATCAAGAGCATGGCCAGTACGCGCGCTCTTTGAGACTGCGCCTGGCGGTGCAGGTTGAATGCTTCTTTCGCAGATTCAGGCACCTTGGCCTTTTTGCTGGCCCTGGCTGGTTTTTTATCGATGCGGCGTGCCAGTGCCTGCAATAGCTGCTTGGCATTGTGGTAATCACCACGCCATAGCAGAGCCGTGCCTTCGCAGGCCAGCTTATAGGCGGTTTCGACATTCATGCGGTCATCGGCAATCTGCACGCGCTTGGGCGCTGGTGCACCACTCTCGGAATGCCATCGGCATGAGCGTGCTTCGTCGTTTTCTGTCCAGTGCAATTGCAGAGCGGGATCGGGGGTGTTCATATTTTTCTTTTTGTTGATTTTGTTGATGCTGCAGGTTTGCCAGTGTCTGGCCAAGGCTGGAGTGTAACAAAGAATGCTGCCTGGAAGAGGGCTGTGTGAGGATGCGCACGGTTTTGCAAGCGAGTTTTCCTCATTGGGACAAAGTAAAAAATACAGCTGGCAGGCACCATCTTATGTTAACCTCATGTTTCTTAATATATTAAGCCTGCTATTAGCCTACTAGGAACTCACTATGCCCATCCAATTTCGTCCTGTTGTTCTTGCGACTTTGTTGTCGTCATTGATCATTGCTCCTCCTCTCAGCCTGGCTGCTAAGCCCTCGACTGTAGTGGAAAGCAAGAAGGCAGACCTGGGTTTTGCACAGATCAAGACAGCCTTCCTCAGCGCATTGTGGCAACAAGACCCGGACATGGCGATGGCAGCAGGCCGTTATCAGGATGCTAATAAACTGGTATTGCCAGACCAGGCTACCCGCGATGCCTATGTTGCATTCACAGATAACTGGCTGGCGCAATTGAACAAGGTGGGGGCAGATGCCTTGTCCGCCAAAGAACAGACTGACCTGGCGCTGATGCGCAATTACCTGAATGGAACACGATGGTATTTGACGCAGTTCCGCGAATTTGAATGGAACCCCACCCAGCATAATATTGCAGGCAGTTTTGATGCCATTCTCAATACTGACTTCGCGCCGAAAGCAAAACGGGTACAGGTAGCAATACAGCGCCTGCAAGCAGTGCCTGCCTATTATGCAGCAGCCAAAGCCAGCATCAAAAACCCTACGCCTGAACACACCCGCCTGGCGATCAAGCAAAGTGCTGGCGCGATTTCGGTATTGGCTGATCTGGAGAAAGCAGCATCGCAGGAAAAACTCGCAACAAAAGACAAGCAGGCGCTGGAAGACGGCTTGAAAAATGCCCGGGCTGCGGTCAATGACTACGTGCAATTCCTGGAAAATCTGGAAAAGAAACTTGATACTGCAACGGCCCGTTCTTTCCGCATAGGCAAGCAGCTATATGAAGGTAAATTCACTGCTGATATCCAGTCTTCACTGAGTGCCGAACAGACTTACCAGCGCGCACTGACTGCCAGGGACGAAGCGCACAATAATATGGAAAAACTGGCTGACCAGCTCTGGGATAAAACCATGGGTGCGCAAGCCAAGCCTGCTGACCGCGTCAAGAAGATTGCCATGGTCATCGACAAACTGTCTGAAAATCATGTGGTCGCAAAAGACTTGTACCCTGAAATTCGCCAGCAATTGCCGCTGCTGGAAAAGTGGATACGCGAACATGATCTCGTCAGCCTGGACTTGAAAAAGCCACTGGTCGTACGTGAGACACCAGTATATCAACGCGGCGTCAGTCTGGCCTCTATCGAAGCGCCTGGCATCTTCAGACCCAATGATAAAACCTATTACAACGTTACCCCTTTTGATGGACAACCCGCCGACCAAGTTGAAAGCACGCTGCGGGAATACAATCACTGGGTCTTGCAGATATTGAACATCCACGAAGCCATCCCTGGCCATTACACGCAACTGCAGCATGCGAATAAATCACCCTCAGTCATCAAGACCCTGTTTGGCAATGGCGCAATGATAGAAGGCTGGGCCGTTTATAGCGAACGTATGATGCTGGAGTCCGGCTATGGCGGCAATACGCCAGAGATGTGGCTTATGTATTACAAATGGAACTTGCGCGCCGTCTGCAATACCATCCTCGATTATCTGGTGCATGTACTCGGCATGACAGAGGCAGAAGCCAAAGACTTTTTGATGAACCAGGCTTTCCAGACCAAGGCAGAAGCCGATGGCAAATGGCTGCGCGTGCAATACACATCCGTGCAACTCACCAGCTATTTCAGTGGTTATAGCGAGATACTTGAATTCCGCGAGCAACTTAAAAAACAGCAGGGCGACAAGTTCAAACTCAAGCAATTCCATGAGCAATTCCTGAGCTATGGCAGTGCACCTGTGGGGATGATCAAGAAGTTGATGTTGAAGGACGCGGGAAAGCAAAGATTTCTTAAATGATTTCAGAATTGTTGCTAGTATTGTTGTTCTTCAAAATTATCAAGTAAAGTCGCCCGCCATGATCAGATTAAAATCACTCAATTTTATGTTAGCTCTCATGGTGATATGCCCCGGTTACGCATTCAGCCTGGAATCGGCTATCAAGGATAAAGAGCAACTGCTTATCGGCACATGGCTAAAAGGTTTGACCGCCGAAATTGCTGCATTAAGCGCAGATAAACTGGCTCTTTACAAATCGTCGAGCCCTTTAGGAGAAGTGGTTCAATACAAGGCGGACCATAGTTTTGTCATGTATCCACCTTGTGGGAAAAAGGCGGAAGATTTGCGTAAACTTGGGCTGAGTTTTATTGAGGGTACCTGGAAGATCAATGATGCTGGTGATTTGGTGAGTGAAGTCAGCAATAAAGGCAAAGTCTTTACGCAAGTATCGAAAATTGATTGGATAAATGAACAGCTTGTGTTGACCATAGGCAAACCTGGCACGGGCGACAGGATGGGGAAATATTTTGGCAAGTTCCCTCCGCAATGCTCTTAGTATTGTGCAAATCAAGCTGACATGATTCTCAACAGCAAATAGCAATGCGCCCCGATATTTATAAAGTCACTCAGATTGGCAAGGGTTTTCTTGCCGTCATGGCCAAGCCCGTTGCTGGCGAATGGATAGAAGACGAATTTCGCGGGATTGCGCAATTCGGCATCAGCAGGATGGTCTCGTTGTTAGAGACCCATGAAATACGTGACTTGGGTTTGCGGACTGCGCCAGACTTATGCGCAGCAAATCAAATCAATTTTATGCATTACCCCATCAAGGACAGAGGCTTGCCATCATCTTTTTCTGCCACGCAGAAACTAGTGACGCGATTGCATGATGACATTCTCAAGGGGAACAATACCGTCATCCACTGCCGCGCCGGGATAGGGCGGACTGGCCTGCTTGCCGCAGCAGTGTTAATACGACACGGGCTTGATGCAAATGCTGCTCTGGCAATAATCAGCAAGGCACGTGGCGTTGGCGTTCCCGATACCGTAGAGCAAATCGATTGGTTGAACAAGCATCAGGCTACATTGCGCGCATGAAATAGCAAAATTCTGCTTTGCACAGATTTTGTTATTCATCTTTTTCGAAAATATTTCACTGCAGAAATTTAAATTTCCTTCAGGAAAAACATTCTCTCGTCTGTTTTGGTGCACCTTCAAAAATTGTGGTGCAAAAGTCATAGAAATGCACAAAACAGATAAGCAAGAGTGGTTTTTTCGCAAATTTGTTAAAAAAAGTCAAACCTTGGTAACAAAACTGACATAAGCGGATGTTAATCTAGTAATCGTTTGCGCAAACGATTGCTTAATATAACTGTCGTTAAATCTCGTTTCTTGAAAGCTGCAAACAGCATGGTGGTAAGAAAAATAGTAGAGCTGTACAAGAATGGCTGCTTACGGATATCTGAACAAAGGCTGAAGAAAAAGAAGCGAGATAGGCGTATTCCTGAGGGGATATGTGCAGGCAAGGTATGACTCTGCTTTGATGTTTTCATCTGGATGAGGATATGTGCGAGACGGCCACATAGATCAATACTAATGAACAATCATTCAGGGGGAATATTTTTATGCAAGGTCTACAAAAAGCCGGCAAGCTAAAAGTGCTGGCATTGCAACTCAGTCTTATTTTTACAGTCAGTTTTGCGGGCATGGAAGCTGCCTACGCATCTATCCCGGATCATCATGAGTTTGAGGCAAGTCTGCATGTGCCATATCGCTCGGATGCAAAAGCTGGTGCCGAATCCCGCTATTTCACGATGGAATTCGAATACCCCTATGTGACGAAAGAACAAACCATCACATGGCGTCTGGAGTTGCTGGGCAGCGACGGCAAGGTCGTCGATCGCTGGTATGGCACAGAAAAACTGTTCAAGAAAACTGTCACCGCACAAATGTTCTGGAGTGGCCGTGGCCCAACTGGCGCAGCTTTGAAAGACGGCGTCTATCAAGTCAGGCTTACCGCCAAGGCGACGGATACATCTGCGATTCAAGCCGCTCCCGCTGGCGATGTTGCCAGCACGGTTGAGCGCGCATTGGCAGTCCACGATACAGAAATCATTACACAAAGCTGGCCGCTGCAAGTCGGCAAACTGGCAACACCAAAAATGCCAAGCTTTGCCGCCTTGCCTACCAAGGCCAGTAAAGCCCTTGCTGCCTCATCCACTGCTGCTACCAAGGCCGTAGCAGGCATGGCACCGCCGCCGGCGCCGGCAACAGGTTCACTGCCTTACACTATCTACTACGGCAACCTGCACAGCCAGACCAATCATAGTGATGGGGGGGGCGAGCTAACTTCATGCACAGGTGCGCAAAACCCACAATCTGCTGCCTATGGTCCAACGGATGCATATCAATATGCATTGAACAAGGGCCTGGATTTCCTGATGACATCTGAGCACAACCATATGTACGATGGCTCTGACGGCACGAACGCTTCTGCCACACCGGCATCTGCAAAAAACCTGTATCAATCCGGTCTTGCCGCTGCCAGCAGTTTTAACTCCAGCCACACAGGCTTCCTTGGGATTTATGGTCTGGAGTGGGGTGTCATCAACAATGGTGGGCACTTGAATATTTTCAATGCCAATGAATTATTGGGATGGGAATACAATAGCAGCAGCCAATTACTAGCAGATACGCTGACTACAAAAAATGATTATGCCGGCTTATACACCTTGATGCGTCAGCGTGGCTGGGTAGGGCAATTTAATCACCCTTCAAGCAGCGGACAGTTCCTGGTGGGTGGAACTGCATTCGGTTATACCGCAGATGGCGATCAGGCTATGGTTGCTTGCGAAGTCTTGAATACTTCCGCTTTCTCTACTAATACGACAGAGACAGAAACCAGTCGCAGCACCTATGAAGGTGCTTGTAACAAGGCACTGGAAGCAGGTTTCCACATCGCATTCACGACAGACCAGGATAACCACTGTGCCAACTGGGGTGCTTCTTATACCAATCGCACAGGTGTTTTGTTGGCAAACGGTGCAGCATTGAATACCACAAATTTTGTGGATGCTTTAAAAGCCCGCCGCGTCTTCGCTACTATGGACAAGAATTCGCAAATCATTCTGACAGCGAATGGTCACGTCATGGGTGAGCGGTTTACGAATAGTGGTGCCTTGACCCTGGTCAGCAATTTTGCCAACACCAGTGGGCGAACTGTTTCTACCGTTGTGATTTATGAAGGTGTACCAGGTCGCAATGGCACGGTGACACAGTTGTCGAATACAGCGACGACGACAATTACTCCGGCAGTGGGCGAGCATTTTTACTATGCAAAAATCACGCAGGACGACGGTAAAATCCTGTGGTCTGCACCGATCTGGGTTACCCAATCGAATAGTACAGACAGCACGCCACCGACAGTCAGTGCAGGCGAATCCGGTACTAGCGGTAACATCACCTTGTCTGCCAATGCGACAGATAATGTCGGTGTCAGTAAAGTTGAGTTCTATGTCGACGGTGCACTCAAAGGCACTGCCACCAGTACACCGTACAGCATGACGCTGAACTCCACAAGCTTGACTAACGCCAGCCACAGCCTGGTTGCCAAAGCCTATGATGCGGCCAACAATGTTGGTACTTCATCGGCAGTCAGCTTCACCATCAATAACCCTGTCAGTGATACTACCGCACCTACCGTGTCGGCCAGTGAAAGCGGCACTAGTGGCAACATTACTCTGTCAGCTACAGCGACAGACAATGTAGGCGTCACTAAAGTTGAGTTTTATGTTGACGGTACATTGAAGGCAACCAGCACAGCTTCACCGTATTCAACGACATTGAATTCAACCACCTTGTCGAATGGTACGCACAGCCTGACGGCCAAAGCCTATGATGCTGCCAATAATATTGGCACTTCTTCTGCCGTGAGTTTTACTGTCAATAACAGTACCTCGACGCAGTTGATTACCAACGGCGGCTTCGAGAGTGGTGCCAGTTCATGGACGGCCAGTTCAGGCGTGATCAGTACCGGTGGCTCTGAAGCATCTCGCACAGGCAGCTACAAAGCCTGGCTCAATGGTTATGGCAGTGCCCACACTGATACCCTGTATCAGCAAGTGACTATCCCCGCTGCCGCCACATCCGCCAGCCTGAGTTTCTGGTTGAAAGTCAGTTCGGCAGAAACCACGACAACCCAGGCTTACGATACCCTCAAACTGCAAATCCAAAACAGCAGTGGCACGGTACTGGCAACACTGGCGACGTACTCGAACCTGAATAAGGGTACGACCTATGTCAACAAAACCTTTGACCTGAGCAGCTATAAAGGTCAGACCATACGCGTGTATTTTGTGGGTGTTGAAGGTAGCGTGACAGCGACGTCTTTCCTGATCGACGATATATCGCTGATTTCGCAATAAACTTTTTATATGCTGAAGTAGTAAAAACGAGAAAACCCGCCAGGTCTGGCGGGTTTTTTTTATTTCTGTGATTCGCGGTAATATATGTCATCTAGCCAAGCCATCTACGTAACGAATGCCGGAGATCAAAATGAAAATCAGGTTTTATCACGCACCAGATGCAAACTGCTGCGAACGCCTGTTGTGGATACTTGACTATAAAAAAATCGCATACGAGCGCATTGATGTAGGCTTGGGTGATGTTGGTGAACAGGTCAGATTGCTGAGCCCCTTTGCCCGCGTACCACTGATGGAAGTCAATGGCATTGCCCTGAGTGAATCCATGGCCATGGCCGAATTCATTGAAGAGATCTCACCTGATCCGCCACTGCAATATACCGAGGCCTTCGCGCGCGCCCAGGTGCGGGAGATTTGCGAGGCAGTCAATTCTTCCATACACCCCCAGCAAAATAGCAGTACCGTCCGCTATTATCATCCCGACTGGAGCAAGGAGCAGATGCGGCCAGTGCGTGCCAACTGGCTGTTTATCAATTTGGAAAAATTGCAAAATCGTTTATGGCTACAAAGTCAATTTGCAGTTGGCCATCAATTTACGATGGCAGATATTTTTGTCAGTATCATTTATCGCAAAGCCTTGGACCTGGGGCGACTTGCGACTGAATTGCCACGTTACGAACAACACTGGACTTTCCTGATGTCAGATGCTGAGATACGCAATGCTTGTCCGATCGCCAGTCAGGGCGTATCTTAAATATGGCATTGCCATTGACAGAAAATTAAATCAAGATTTAAGGTTGAGATCAAACTTTGATTTTGAGTTTGTTTAGCGATCTATAAAAAATACCTGAATAATGAAATCATTAGAACGCGCACTGACGTCACTGGAAGGTTTATCCATCGGCGATGCTTTTGGACAGTGTTTTTTTCAGACAGAAAATCAGTTGCTGCTTGCTGAAGGAAAACAATTGCCTGATGCCCCCTGGTACTTTACTGATGACACAGAGATGACTTTGTCCATCGTACATGTATTGCGCAGTCATGGTGAAATTGATCAGGACATCCTCGCAAAAAGTTTTGCGAAACACTATAGCTATGACCGTGCTTATGGCCCTTCCATGCACAGAGTGCTGGCACGTATTGACGCTGGCGAAGCATGGCAGGAGGTGGTTGCTAGCGCTTTTGAAGGGCAGGGTTCTTATGGTAATGGCGCTGCCATGCGTGCAGCACCATTGGGCGCATATTTCGCCGATGACCTGTATTTGTTAATGAGGCAGGCGAGTTTGTCTGCCGAAGTGACGCATGGGCATCCAGAAGGAATAGCGGGAGCCGTTGCAGTTGCATTGGCTGCCGCGCACGCTTGCCTTTACAGCGATGTAGGAATACGCCCCAAACATACAGAATTTTTAGGAAAAATTATCGACTTGTTACCGCAAAGTGAAGTGCGTTCCAAACTGGTTCGCGCGCAATCCATAGCGACAGCAGGGTCTATGGATTTTCTGGTTTATGTTCTGGGTAATGGTAATCATATGTCGGCACAAGATACAGTGCCGCTGGCCTTGTGGTGTTGCGGACAGGCACTGGAAGATTTTGAAAAAACCATGTGGCTGACTGTCAGTGCAGGTGGAGATCGCGATACTTTATGTGCGATTGCAGGAGGTGTCGTTGCCTCCTTCGTTGGCGACAAAGGTATCCCTGACAGTTGGAGAGCGAGACGCGAAGCTCTGCCAGACTGGTATCTTGAATCCAGGGATGTAAATTGACAAAGAAATTTTTTTGGAATGACCCGTATCAAACCAGTTTGCAAACGCAAGTCAGCAAAGTGGACGGTAATGACATTTACCTCGCATCGACCATTTTCTTTGCTTTCTCTGGTGGGCAGGAAAGTGATCATGGCAGCATTGCTGGGCACGCAGTTGTTGCGGCACGCAAGGAAGGGCTGGAGTTGGTATATACCCTGGCTGATGACCACGGCTTGCTGGCCGGGCAGGAGGTGGAAGTTTGCATAGCCTGGGACAGACGTTATCGTCTCATGCGCTTGCATTTTGCGGCTGAGCTGGTGCTGGAATTGTTTTGCAAGTCGTTGCCAGGCGTGGGCAAGGTCGGCGCGCATATTGCACAAGACAAGGCGCGCATAGACTTCACCTGGCCTGAAAGTATCGCACCCTTGCTGCCTGCTTATACGCGAGAAGCGCAGGCCATTATTGATGCAAATCTCGACATCACATGCGCTTTTGAAGATGAAACTACAGAACGACGTTATTGGGAAATCGCAGGATTTTCCCGGGTACCTTGCGGCGGTACGCATGTCAAACGTACTGGAGAGTTGGGACAGATAAAATTGAAGCGTAACAATATAGGGCGGGGTAAGGAGAGGGTGGAGATTTACCTTACTCCATAAAAAAAGCGACAGGAGAGTCTGCCGCTGTTTTTTCCTGGCGAGTTGTTGATGCTTACTTGCCGAACAGGGATGAAAACTGTTGTAGCATCGCAGCCGGGTTGATATTGCCAGCTTCAGGCACCTGGCCATGTGGGGTCAGGTGATCGATAATGCCTGGCAAAAATTCAGCGAGGTGGCTTGCTGCGCCTTCTTGTGAAATGCCAGCAGCATCAGCAAGTTGCTGCAACTGACCGCCCCCTAAGGCTTGCTGGATTTGTGCGGCAGAGATGGGCATGTTTTGTCCCGTCCCCACCCATGACTGCACGATGTCAGCCAGGCCCGCCTGGTGGAAGGCGCTGATCAGGGCTTGCAAACCACCAACGCCACCAGGTTGTTTGTCACCCAGCATGGCAACCACTGCCTGCATCAAGCCTGCCTTGCCATCATTGTCCTGGTTCATGCCGCCAAGCATGCCTAATGCGCTATCGAGTAATCCCATGATGTTCCTCTTTGAATTGATAAAGTGCAGCAAGTGTAAATCTGAGTATCGGCGGGAATTGTGAACTCTGTATGAAATTTGACAATGTTTTGCGGCGATGGAAATTTTCTCTTTTAATTTGCTGAGTCCGTTACATGCCACCCCATGCTGCATTCAACATGGCAATCGCAGCCAGGCCTGCCGTTTCGGTGCGTAATATGCGTGGCCCCATGGATAGTGCCAGCACGCCGTGTTTAATAGCGAGACTTTCTTCTTCATCGGAATAACCGCCCTCAGGCCCAACCATTAAGCTTACAGCTTGTGCGGGATGATGGCGTGACCAGTCTGCCAGTGATTGTTCTGCGCGCGGGGTCAGCAATATTCTCTGATGCATATCTTGCTGGCTCAGCCACTGGTTGAAATTCATCAACGGTGCCAGGTGAGCGAGGCGGTTGCGCCCACATTGTTCAGCCGCTGCAACGATGATGCCTTGCCAGTGCGCCTGCTTTTTCTCGGCACGCTCTGCTGACAGCCTGACGACACAGCGCTGCGCTGCCAAGGGCTGGATTGCACTGACGCCAAGTTCCATGGCTTTTTCAATGATCCAGTCCATCTTGGATGCTTCTGGCAGTGCCTGCACCAGGTTTAGCGAATAAGGTAACTCACATTCTTCTGGCAAAAACACTTTGACTTCAGCGGTCACGTTTTTCTTGGCGACCTGGATCAGGGTGGCTACATAGCTGCCACCTTCGCCATTAAAAATATGAATGTTATCGCCCACATTCTGGCGCAACACAAAAACATGGTGCGCGACTTCATCCGGAAGGTCGATGGTGATCCCTATGCTTAAAGGGAGAGGGCAGTAAAAACGTGGCATTCAATTCTCTGTATTCAAAAGCAAAAGCATTAATTTTTAGTAGGTCATGCAGGCAGCATTCAGCATACCCAGGCCGAGGCTCAGGGCGCCAAGAAAAACGCCAGAGGCAATTTTATTACCTGGTATGTCAGAGACTATGCCGGGTATCAACAAGCGGGCAATACCAAAGGCCAGTAATTGTATGAGTAGCGCTATCACGCCCCAGAAGCACATATCGATCAGGCTGACACTGTTGGCAATGGCTGAGGCCAGGGCAGTGCAATAACCGAGTACTGCGCCAGACAGGCTGGCCGCTGCTGCAATATTACCTTCTCGTATCAGGGCAATTTCACGGTAAGGTGTTATGCGTATGTACACCACGACAAATATCGCCAGCAAGACGAAAGCGGCTGCAATATGGCTGAAGAAGGCGAGTAGGCCGTGTGCCAGTAATTGTTCACTCATGGGTTATCCTATTCTACAAAATAATGGGGAATGAAACGGCTGGTGTTTTTTGTGATCAGTGTTTCGTCTTCGCGTATGCCTATGCCTGCTGGTTCATCACCCACTATCCAGGCACCGATGGAGGTGTAAGCCGGTGTGATGCCATCATCAAATTTGGGCTGTGGGGCATAAGCCTGGTAGATATAGCCTTCTTCACCATAATCACCACCAGTATGCATCACTTCACCATTGGCATAGATGGAAATATTTTCCCCCTCACGCGAGTACAGAGGTTTCTTCACATGGTTGCCACTGATACGCCATGCATCAAAATAAGCGGGCAAGAGGTTGGGGTGATTCGGAAACAGTTCCCACAATATCGGCAATATCGCCTTGTTCGACAAGATCATTTTCCAGGCTGGCTCTATGATGCGCATGGGGCGCTTGAGCAAGTGATTGGAAAAATCTTCGCGGCACAGCCATTCCCATGGGTAGAGCTTGAACAGGTTATCAATACGGCTGTCGAGATCATCGACGAACACGCCTTCGTCTTCATCCCAGCCCAGGGACTCTATCGCGCACTGCTTGGTGGCAAAGCCCGCCTGTATGGCAGTGTCGCGCAAGTAAGAGAGATTGCCTTCATCTTCTTCATTGCCACCTGCGCAGGCAAAGTGCAACAGGCCTTTGCCAGGGAATTTTTTCCACTGTTCTATGAGTTTTTCATGCAGGGAGTTGAACTGGTCAGCATCAGGAAATACATCCTGCAGCCAATACCATTGTGCGACACTCGATTCAACCAGACCAGTGGGTGTGTCGGCATTGTATTCCAGCATCTTGGGCGCACCTGTGCCATCCCAGCTCAGGTCAAAGCGGCCATACAAAGAAAATTCCTTAGCACGCCAGCTGTCTTCGACTTGCGGCCAGAAGGCCTGGGGAATGGCAAATTTTTCTTGCATGCCATGTTTGACGACATGATCCACGGCTTGCAATGACATCTGGTGCAAGTCCAGACTCGCTTGTTCCAGTGTATCTACTTGCTCTGCCGTGAAACGATAGGCATAACGTTCATCCCAGTACAGACCATCAATGGAGTGGTAAGGAAATCCCAGGGATTCAAATTGTTGTTGCCAGCCCGTGCGTGGCGTTAATGAAGTACGTATCATTAACCACCCCCGCTATGGCCGTGTGCCGTGCCGCCAAAACCACCACGGCTGACACTGCTGCGGCTGGTGGAAACACTGCGGCTGACGGCGTGATCACTGCCAGAATTGCTGACACCGAAATTTCTTTGCACCGTGTCACGATAACCAGGCGAATAATATGGCCCGAAAAAACTGTGTGAGTATCCGCTGTAGTGGCTGCCACTAGTGCCAGTGTAGCTGCTACCAGTCGATGAGGCTGGCATGCTGGCGGCATTGAGGTCAGTGCTGGAGGCCACGGTTTCGCAAGCCGTGCCAGTACCCCAGTCTTTCTGGCAGTCTTCCAGGTTTTTATACTGGTCGCGTATGGATGTCAGTTCCTGGCTGCCACTGTCTGCATTATCGCTGCTGACACTGCATGCAGTCAGGGCAGCACTGGTCACTAGCATTAGCGGCAGAGTGCGGCTGACTCTGCGTTTGCCATGTTGTTTGGTTTTTCCGGCACTCACGGTTTCTCCTGTTTTCCCATGTTAGGGTCGTGGCATCAGGTCTTTCACATAATTGGGTAAGGCAAATAATGCCTGATGCACATCGCCATTGTAATACTTTAGCAATGGCAAACCACGGTGTTTGATCTGAAGATTTACCGTTGACGGGCTTAGCGATAATGGGTTGCCATGCTTGCCGGCAATAGCCATTCCCCATAAGGCACCGTACAGGGGAATGAAAACGGTATACGGATGTAATTGTGGAAATATATTGCTGAGTTTTTGCAAAGTACCCGCAAAGCGTTGCGGATGATAGTAGGGGCTGCCCAGATGCAGTACCAGCATGCCCTGCTCAGTCAGCCTTTGCGCACAAGCCTGGAAAAATTCTTCTGTCATGCAGGTGGCTGCCAGTGAGCTGCCATTCGGGCTGATCGGGTCGGTCAGGTCCAGCAGTATCAGATCAAATTGCTCTGTACTGTTATGGACATAGGCAAAGCCATCTTCATAACGGTGTTGTATTTTTGGATCATCCAGCGCGCCGCGATGGATACTGCCCAAGTGCTGGCGTGCCATCTTGACGACTTCTTCATCAATTTCACACAGGGTGATGCTGTCGATGCTGGGGTGTTTCAGTAATTCTTCACAAGACCCACCATCGCCACCACCAATGATGAGGGCAGAGCGTGGTTCCGGATGTGTCATGGCAGCAGGATGCACCAGACATTCATGATAAAAGAATTCATCTTTTTCTGAAGTCATCATGGCACCATCTATGCGCATGACTTTGCCAAAATTGGTGGTGACGGCGATCTCGATATCCTGCATGGCGCTGCGCTGACGTACCAATACCTGATTGATGCGGGTGGCTGCAAAGCTATCTTCTGTCAGGGCTT
The DNA here is from genome assembly GCF_009937955.1 of Undibacterium sp. KW1. Taxonomy (NCBI): domain Bacteria; kingdom Pseudomonadati; phylum Pseudomonadota; class Betaproteobacteria; order Burkholderiales; family Oxalobacteraceae; genus Undibacterium; species Undibacterium sp. KW1. The sequence goes on from NZ_AP018439.1 coordinate 2,025,167, forward strand.
CAAAGGCCATGGCGGGACCATGTTCACCGCGTTGCAATTCCTGACGCGAGACTGTGCATGGCTGGAAAACAGCAATCAATGCATCGACAATTTGCCTGGCCTTGCTGCCATTGTCATGATTGAAGTTGCAGACATACACGTCCAGCGTCACTGCATTGCGTTCTGGCCAGGTGTGGATGGCAACATGCGACTCTGCCAGCAGCAAGGCTCCTGTGACGCCAGCCGGGCTGCCATCTTCATGCGTGAAGGGGTGAAATTTTTCCCCAACAATGGTCAGGCCCGCAGCGATGGTGATGTCGCTGAGGCAAAGACGCAGGCTTTGTGGGCTGACGAAATATTCTGGCGCTGCTTCACAGTCAAAGCAGTCGGCGGTCAGGTGTAAGCCTTCCATAAGTCTTTCTTTATTTCAATGGTTCAAAAATGCCCTGCAAGTCTTCTGCAGTCAGTTGCACACTGGCGATTTCACCCTGGTCAAGTATGGCGCGCGCCAGGTCAGATTTTTTAGCCTGCATTTCCTGTATCTTTTCTTCCAGCGTACCCTTGGCTATCAGGCGATAGACAAATACTGGCTTGTCTTGGCCTATGCGCCAGGCGCGGTCGGTGGCCTGGTTTTCTGCTGCCGGGTTCCACCAAGGGTCATAATGGATGACGGTGTCGGCTGCGGTCAGGTTCAGGCCTACGCCACCGGCTTTCAGGCTGATCAGGAACAACGGCACGTCACCCTCCTGGAAACGTCTGACCACTTCGCCGCGATGCTCGGTATCTCCAGTCAGCATGGCATAGCTCAGCTTTTTTTCTTGCAGGGCTTCGGCAATCAGGGCCAACATGCTGGTGAATTGTGAAAATACCAGTATCTTGCGGCCTTCAGACAGCAATTCTTCCACCATTTCCATGAGTTCCGCCAGCTTGGCTGAAGGCGGTGCTTTGCCCTTGCCAGCGCTAACTCCTGTTATTTTTACCAACCTGGGGTCGCAACAAACCTGGCGTAATTTAAGCAAGGCGTCCAAAATAATGATCTGGCTGCGCGCCACTCCCTTCTTGGCAATTTCATCCCGTACTTTTTTATCCATGGCCACTCGCACGGTTTCGTACAAGTCGCGTTGTGCTCCGCTGAGTTCTATGTGCCGGACTATCTCGGTTTTAGCCGGCAATTCGGTGGCAACCTTGTCCTTGGTCCGTCGTAACAAGAAAGGTTTGATACGGCGTGTCAGCAAAGCATGGCGTTGAGTATCGCCCAGCTTTTCTATGGGGTTGCGGAAATCCTTGGTAAACGCTTTGACATCTCCCAATAAACCTGGCACCAGAAAATTGAATTGTGACCACAATTCGCCCAAATGATTTTGCAAAGGCGTACCAGTCAGGCAAAGGCGGTGATTAGCCTGCAGCAGGCTGGCCGTCTGGCTGGCCTTGGCCTGGGCATTCTTGATGTATTGGGCTTCGTCTAGTATCAATAAGTGATAGCGATGCTGGCGCAAGGCTTCTTCATCGCGCGGCAACAGGGCATAGGTGGTCAGCACCAGGTCAACCTGCGGGATTTGTTCAAACAGTTTGCTGCGCTCTTTTCCATGCAGGACCAGTATGCGCAAACCAGGGGTGAAGCGCTGCGCTTCACTGGCCCAGTTATCCATCAGACTGGTAGGGGCGACTACCAGTGCAGGTTGCGTAAGTCGGCCTGCTTCTTTTTCTATCAGGATATGCGTCAGGGTTTGTATGGTTTTGCCCAGGCCCATGTCGTCAGCCAGTATGCCTGCGAGTTGGTATTCGCGTAAAAACTGCATCCATGCCACACCTTCTTTTTGATAATCGCGCAGGTTGGCATGCAGACCTGCTGGCGGTGTAATGCTATTGATGCCGCCAAACTCGGCAAGACGTTGACCAAAGGCTTGCTGGCGCTCACCACCTATCCAACGTAATTGTGTGGTGGCCGATAATTCTGCCAGACGTGCCGCGTCCAGCATGGGAAGTCGTATGGCGTCGCCCTGGTGTTCATTGAAATACAATTCACCAAGCACCAGCAGAATAGGTTTGATACGTGCATAGGGAAGAGCCACCCGGCTATTGTCAGGCAGGTTCAGCAAGACTTGTTCATCGTCGGCGCGCTGGTTCAGTTGCTGCACGCTAAAATCTTGTGGAGCCTGGCGTATCAGGCCAACCAACAAGGGCAGCAGTGAAATTTTAGTCTGGTTGACGACGATGCCCAGTTCCAGATCAAACCAGGTGGATTGCTGGTTTTCTTCCGCGACTTCGGCATACCAGTCTTCTACCTCTTCCAGGTCATAGCGATAGCTATCGAGCAGACGCAAATCCCAGCCTTGATCATAAAATATAGGCAGTTGCTGGGTAGTAAATTTCAACCAGGCGTTTTGATCTCCAAGTACAAACACATCACCAGCGTTTGACGAACTGATATCTTCCGGGGAAAATCCCAGATCAAACAGGGTTTGCAGGGCGGCTTGTTCTGCTTTTTTGTCCCTGGTGATACTTTCAACATGATCACCATTGCGACGTGTGATGCCTACTCCCGCCAAGTCAAAGGGGATGAAGCTGTTGTCGTAAGCGTACTGGAGCAGGGCAAAGTCCACTGTTTCAGTAGGGCTGCGCTCTTGACTACCCAAGATCAGTGCGGGACGCATTTTGATGTCGTCGCGTTGAATCATTGTTAATTCAGCGGGCATGGGTATGCTGTTTTGTAGCCCCAGTTCCAGTAATTTATGCGCCATAGCAATGCGGGTTTTTTGACGCCCTATCGCAATTGACGGCGCTTCTTCGACCAATCTGATCAGTGCAGGCAAATCCAAGTCTCCGGTTGCTGCGGCATGCAATTTGCCGCAACTCTGCGGTGTTACTATCCAGGGGGATCGGTAGGCAATAGGTAATATGTTTCGGGCAAGCTATCGCTTTGAGTTGATAATTGCCAGCGCAGGCGCAAGAAGCCCTGTTCCTCCTGCCAAGTCAGGTGGGCATGTTGCTGCTCATAAAATTCGAGTTTCTTTATCGAACTTTGTTTATTCTCAGTGCTTAACCAGTACAGTTTGCCTGCTTTGGCAATACGCTCAAGCAAGACTGCCCCCATCTTCTCTCTGGGGTTGTAGTACGAGTAGTAATAGGAATTCATCGTACTCATATTGAACAATGCCAGTAAATCGTAGTCATCGCCCTTGATGAAATTACTGGTACGCATCACATCGCGCACAGCCTGAGACAATTTGGTGTACTTGAGTTCGCCCTTGGCATTGAGCTTGGCTTTGCCAGGGATGAGGCGAATTTCCTTGCCGTTCCCCAAGGTCGAGAGGGTAAATATCAAAAAACCGTCGTCCGTTTTTTCTTCTCTATGTGAAACAACGTATTGATTGATATGGCTGGTATTTTGCGCAAATTCCAGTTCGTGTAGCCATTTTTGCTCCGCAAAACTAAGCGACGCTTCTATCGCAGGTTTGCCAGAAGGAGATTTTTTTTGTTGGTGGTCCAAAATGTTGAGCAAAACTGCAACAGTATGTTTGCAGTTGTATTCAACTGGACAACTGCAGCCTCCGATGACTTCCTCAAGTGCTCCCTTGCCATCAAAGATTAGCTCGATTTCCTGAGTGTAAATATTGCGTCCGCTGCCTTGTACCTCTGACTCTATAAAGTCATTTTCAAAACTCCAGCCTTTGACTTTGTTGTCATTTGCATAGTCCATTCCGCGTATAAACGTGTCGCGGGGAAATTGTGCAGCTACATCTTCCAGGGTAAAGCGGTGATTTTTTGATAGCATGTGTGCGTTTTACTGGTAAAGCAAAATGTTTGATGGCAGAAAATAGTCCAGTTTGATGCTTGTTTGTACTTCCAAAGAGTCGCAATTGTAGTATGGACCTCATGCTCTGGTAAAATATCGGGTTTTCGCGGGGATAGTTTCATGTCCCTGGCTCGCTACACTGACCAGTTTTCTCAAGACTACCTTCTGACACCATGATTTCATCTCTTCAGCCGGCAACACTTACCAAGATGGCCAATGCAATTCGTGCCTTGTCCATGGATGCTGTACAAAAAGCCAATTCTGGCCATCCGGGCGCGCCTATGGGCATGGCCGACATCGCAGTAGCTTTATGGAAAGGCTTTTATCGTCACAATCCGGCTAATCCTAAATGGATCAACCGTGACCGCTTCGTGTTGTCGAATGGCCACGGCTCGATGTTGCATTATTCGCTGTTGCACCTGACAGGCTATGACCTGCCTATCGAAGAGATTAAGAATTTCCGTCAATTGCATTCCAAAACTGCCGGTCATCCTGAAGTTCATATCACGCCAGGTGTAGAAACGACTACTGGCCCACTGGGCCAGGGCATTACCAATGCAGTCGGTATGGCACTGGCTGAAAAACTGCTGGCAGCCGAATTCAATCAGGGCGACCTGAAAGTCGTAGATCATTACACCTATGTGTTCATGGGTGATGGTTGCCTGATGGAAGGCATTTCGCATGAAGCCTGTTCACTGGCCGGTACATTGCAACTGAATAAGCTGATCGCTTTCTGGGATGACAATGGCATCTCCATCGACGGCCATGTAGAAGGCTGGTTCACCGACAACACACCAAAACGCTTTGAAGCCTATGGCTGGAATGTTATCCCTGCCATTGATGGTCACAATGCTGAAGCCGTGGCCAATGCGATTGCTGCTGCCAAAACATCTGACAAACCGACGCTGATCTGCTGCAAAACCGTCATCGGCAAGGGCTCGCCAAACATGGAAGGCACGCACAATGTGCACGGTGCCGCCCTGGGCGATAAAGAAATTGCCGCAGTACGTGCGCACATAGGCTGGGAATACCCGCCATTTGAAGTGCCGTCTGACGTTTATGAAGCCTGGGATGCCAAAGCAGATGGTGCCAAAGCCGAAGCTGAATGGAATACACAATTTGGCGCCTACACGGCCCAGTTCCCACAAAAAGCGGCTGAACTGACACGCCGCATGAATGGTGATCTGCCTGCCAACTTCGATGAAGTGGTGGCGAATGCGATTGCATCCTGCGTAGAGAAAAAAGAAAACATCGCAACCCGCAAAGCCAGCCAGAATGCGATCCAGGCATTTGCGCCATCGCTGCCAGAATTCCTCGGTGGCTCTGCCGATTTGACAGGTTCCAACCTGACCAACTGGAAAGAATGCATCGCCGTTCGTGGCAACCAGGCTGGTAACCATATCAATTATGGCGTACGTGAATTTGGCATGAGCGCGATGATGAACGGTATTGCTCTGCATGGTGGTTATATCCCGTTTGGCGCGACCTTCCTGACTTTCTCTGATTACAGCCGTAATGCCATACGCATGGCAGCGCTGATGAAAATCCGCACCCTGTTTGTGTTCACTCATGACTCTATCGGCCTGGGTGAAGATGGTCCTACCCATCAATCCATTGAGCACGTCTCCAGCATGCGTCTGATCCCTAACCTGGATAACTGGCGTCCATGCGACACAGTGGAATCTGCCGCTGCCTGGGCGCATGCAGTCAAACGCAATGATGGCCCATCGACCCTGATTTTCTCTCGTCAAAACCTGCCGTACCAAGAGCGTAGCGCCCAGCAAATCGCTGATATCCAGCGTGGTGGCTATGTCTTGCAAGACGTGGCTGATGCCAAGGCAGTATTGATCGCCACCGGTTCTGAAATTGAACTGGCTGTCAAATCTGCGGCTGAACTGGCACAGCAAGGCATTGCGGTGCGCGTCGTTTCCATGCCATCGACGGATGTGTTTGACCGCCAGGACTCTGCTTATAAGGCTGCTGTTTTGGGCAAGGGCTTGCCACGTATTGCCATCGAAGCCGGTGTCACAGACTTCTGGTATAAATATGTAGGTTTGGAAGGTGCTGTGGTTGGTATCGATACTTTCGGTGAATCAGCACCAGCGGGCGTCCTGTTCAAGTACTTTGGCTTCACTGTCGATAACGTCGTTGCCAAAGTAAAAGCGACTTTGGTTTAAGCTGGAAGACGGAATTGACAGACATTACTGTGAGCAGCATCAAAGAGGTCAGCCTGCGTCGTGCTACTGTAGATGACGCAGAAGCGATTGCTGCTGTGCGTGTGGAAAGCTGGCAAGCTACTTACCGTGGCATGATCCCGGATAATTATCTGGATGAAATGCGCATAGAAGACAGCATGCTGCAATGGCGGCAAATCCTGCAAGCCATGTCGCAGGCAGAAGACCGTATCTGCGTGTATGTGGCTGAGAGCGAAGGCCATATCATCGGCTTTGCATCCGGTATGATGCTGCCTGAGCCCAAGCTGGGCATGCAGGCTGAGTTGACCGCTGTATATCTGCGACCAGCCTGGCAGCGTTCCGGCATAGGCCGTCGTATGGTACAGAAAGTAGCACGTACCCTGCAGGCGCAAGGTGCAGAGAGCTTGCTGGTGTGGGTCATCTCCGGCAATTCCATCGCCCGCAATTTTTATGAAGAGCTGGGCGGCACGCTGTTGATAGAACAGGCATTTAGCTGGGATGGCATGGATTTGATGGAAGTGGGTTACGGCTGGCGCGATTTGTCGGTGCTGATGGCATCGGTGAATGCCATGCGTACTTCTGCTTCTTTGCATTAGACGTATTTTTGAAGACCAAAAAACTCACCACAGAGACACTGAGACACAGAGAAGGGCAGGAGAGAGCAAGATATTAATGGTCGAGGGCTTGGATTTCCATTTGCTTTTCTCATGTTTTTCTCTGCGTCTCTGTGCCTCTGTGTTGAGAGGTCTTAGGTTTTTTAATTTGTATTTTTAGTCCTTTGGAGATAAAACCATGACGATTCGCGTCGCAATCAACGGCTATGGCCGTATCGGCCGCAACATCCTTCGCGCTCATTACGAAGGTGGCAAGTTCAAGAACGAGATCCAGATCGTTGCGATCAATGATCTTGGCAATGCAGAATCCAATGCCCATTTGACCCGTTACGACACAGCCCACGGCAAATTCCCAGGCACGGTCACGGTCGAAGGCGACACCATGATCGTCAATGGCGACAAGATCAAGGTATTTGCAGAACGCAATCCTGCTAATATTCCTTGGGGTGAATTGAATGTTGACGTCGTGCTGGAATGCACAGGCTTCTTCACAACAAAAGAAAAAGCGTCTGCCCATCTGGCTGGCGGCGCGAAAAAAGTCATTATCTCTGCCCCAGGCGGCAAAGATGTTGATGCAACCATCGTCTACGGCGTTAATCACAATGTATTGAAAGCCACTGACACAGTGATTTCCAATGCATCCTGCACGACCAACTGCCTGGCACCTCTGGCCAAGCCTTTGAATGATGCTATCGGTATCGTCAATGGTTTGATGACGACTATCCATGCTTACACTAATGACCAGGTATTGACTGACGTTATGCATGAAGACCTGCGTCGCGCCCGTTCAGCCACCATGAGCATGATCCCGACCAAAACCGGCGCAGCTGCTGCCGTTGGCCTGGTCTTGCCAGAACTGAATGGCAAACTGGACGGCTACGCCATGCGCGTACCAACCATCAATGTATCCGTCGTTGACCTGACTTTTGTTGCTGCCCGTGATACAACAGTGGCAGAAATCAACCAGGTCTTGAAAGATGCATCCGAAGGTGCCCTGAAAGGCATCCTGGATTACAACACTGCTCCTCTGGTTTCTGTGGATTTTAACCACAATCCAGCTTCCAGTACTTATGATGAAACACTGACAAAAGTATCTGGCCGTCTGGTTAAAGTATCGAGCTGGTATGACAATGAGTGGGGCTTCTCCAACCGTATGCTGGACACCACTGTTGCATTGATGCAAGCAAAATAATCTGCTAAATCTGTTGTTCAGATGGTTTTTGCAACATGCTTGAAAAATACCCCGAACTTTCGGGGTATTTTTTTGTCTATTGACGGTAAGCTTGGTTCATTGAAAGATATTTTTGTTTTGGGAGATTGCTGTGAAGCTCAAGAAACTGTTGGCTGAAAATAAAGGTTTCATCGTACTCATGCTGGGCATGGTCTTTGTGCGTAGCGCCCTGGCTGATTACTATATCGTGCCTACCAGTTCCATGTATCCGACCCTGCTGGAAGGTGATCGCGTCATCTGCGACCGTCTGGCTTATGACGTCAAGTTGCCATTCACCGATGTCATCCTTGCGCATGTCGCTGATCCAGAGCGTGGTGACGTGGTGACCTTTACTTCGCCGGCAGATGGTGTGCGCCTGATCAAGCGCCTCGTTGCCGTGCCTGGTGATGTGGTCGAAATGCGCGAAGAAAAGCTGTTCATTAATGGTGTTGCTGCCAGCTATGAAGCGCTGGAGCCACGCAGTGACGACCATCTGACACCAAAGCGAGAATACAAAGGTCAGCAACTGGTTTACAAAGAACGCCTGGGCAGCCTGCAACATGACATGATCGTCATGCCGGAACGCGAAGCCTTGCGTTCTTTTGGCCCTGTCAAAGTCCCGGAAGGTGAATACATGATGCTGGGTGATAATCGTGATAATAGCCAGGATTCCCGCTACATAGGCCTGGTAAAGCGTGAGCTGATTACCGGACAAGTCAAGCGCCTGATGTATTCACTGAATGGGGATCAGTATTATTCGCCACGTTTTGATCGCTTTGGGGCGAAAATCTAGTAAAGCATTGTTTTAGTCAGAAAGCGAGAAAGCCAGTACCAGCCGGTGCTGGCTTTTTTATGAGTCAAGCATAATGATTGAAATATGGTTAATATGTAAATTCTTGTTTGCGCAGTTTGTAACGCATTCCGCTGATAGGGATTTACATGTCGCCAAAAGAATTTACCAGCCATCTGTTTTTTGCGTCGGTACTTGTTGCTGGTGCTGGCGCCGCGAATGCAGAAGAGCCGCGCAGCAATTTCTTCAACGACCCCTTCCTCAAAGTGACTCATGCCATCAGCGATTGTGCAGTGCCTGAAGGCCCTTTGCTGACTGCGGCACAGGCCAGGTCCGAGGCGCATTCCAGAATAGAGCGCGGCACAAGTTGTTATCACTCAGGGCAGTGTCGCCTGCCAAATTCCTACCTGTACGACCAGGAAATCATTCCCCGGGTAAAACGTGCCATAGAAGCAGATGGGCGTTTTGCCGAAACCAGCATCTGGATAGAAGGGCAGCGGCGTTTTGTCACTTTAAAGGGCTGTGTGCAAACCTCTGGTCAGGCAAAAGAGTTGGAAAAACTCGTGCGCCACCTGGATGATGTAGAGGGTGTTGTAAATTTGCTGAATTATAAATAGCTTTTTAGACTATGCTGGGATGGCTCTAATTGAAAAGGAAAGTAAATTTATTGCACTGCACAGTGCCTAATACTGGACTGTAAAGCGCAAGTCATGAATGATTGGGTCTGCAAAGCAATAATCACCATGCGCCGGCCAGGCAGGCCGGACCTAACGAGGAGGATAGCCATGAAATTAATGAGCAAACTGTTTTTGTTGGCAGTAATGGGTTTCTTTATCTCATCGTCAGCGATGGCAAGGGAAGAGCGCGGAACTACAGCGCAAGCACAGGCCATGGTGAAAAAAGGGATCGCCCACATCAAAAAAAATGGTAAGGAAAAAGCTTTTGCCGATTTTAATGACACCGCAAACAAAGACTTTCATGACCGCGACCTGTACTTGTTTGTGTATGACATGAATGGTCTGAACTTGTCTCATGGTGCCAATCCCAAGATGGTCGGTAAGAATTTGCTGGATTTGAAAGTGGAAGGCAAGCCCATCATCAAGGATATGATCACTGCTCTCAAAACCAAGAATGACGGCTGGATTGACTATCAATGGCCAAATCCCGTCACTAAGGCCCTGGAAACCAAGTCCAGTTACTTCGAAAAAGTTGATGATTATTTTGTTGGTGCGGGTGCCTATAAATAAGTCTGATGGATTGACTCGAACGCAAGGCCAGCGGTTCCGCTGGCCTTGTTTTTTTTACATTTCAAATATGCTACACTATTCGTGCTTGGCAGGTTGATGCAGCAGGGAGATAATCAAGTTAATTCCTCATGAAAAAAAGCGAAGTTTTACATCGAGAATTGATTTGTTTCGGTGCCACCAAAGCAATTTAAAGTTTAATTACTTTGCGCGCCCAAAAAGCAACGGCTTGGTTGTCGCTGCGGCGTAAAATTTGTCCCTTATATCCTTCGTCTACTTGAGTTTCCACGCTTCTGCTGCGCTCTATTTTTTGCCCGAATGTTTTCAATCTATTGAAAGGACAAGATCATGCAAGAAAAAACAGTTATTGCTAAGCCGTTTTCGGGCGACTACAGGATAGATGTACTTATTGATGATATTAATTACCGCTGGAATGCGGGCAAAGCGCTAGGAACCCCGGTAGAGATCAGCTATAGCTTTATCAAATCCCCTGCTTCCTATGCTTCCGATTCTGATAAAAACGGGTTCAAGGCTTTCACTGTGGAACAGATGGCAGCTGCCAGAGCCATCTTTGCTGAGATATCCCAAGTGTTGAATGTAACTTTCAAGGAAGTTGCAGAGGCTGATATCCAGTCTGGCATCAGGCTGGCGAATAATATCCAGGAGAAGAGCGCCGGATATGCCAAACTACCCGTGCCTGCATCGGATGGTTCAACCTTCAGTGTGGGCAGTGGTGATTTATTCATGTCGACAACTTACATGGATGCGAGTTATCAAAAAGGCAGTGATGCCTACAAGATACTGATTCATGAAATAGGGCATGCGATAGGACTTAACCACCCTGGTAACTATAATGCTGGTGAGCCGCCAAGTGCTGAGGCGGGCAATTATCTTGCGACATCCGAGGACAGTAGCTGGATTTCCATCATGTCCTACAATCCGATCGCGCAAAACCAGCAAGGCGAGTTTTTTGCGACTTACGATATGTTGGCCCTGAAGTATTTGTATGGAAGCAGACCATTTCATACTGGCAATGATACCTACGCCTATGGCGATGTTGATGGGCAGACGCTGAAGATCATCAATGATACTGGCGGGGTCGATACTATTGATGTATCGAAGGCAACATTGGCTGCAACCATCAATCTTACACCGGGTTCATTGAATTCTGTGGGGCGCATTGTTGCCGGGGATGCAGCGATCAATAATTTGTCTATCGCTTTCGATGCAACGATAGAAAATATCATTGGTACTGCTTTTAGCGACAAGTTTACTGGCAATGCTTCCAACAACCTCTTTGTTGGTGGTAGCGGTGACGACTTTCTTGATGGCGCCGCTGGACTTGATACTGCCCAGTACACTGGTTTGAGAAGCACCTATTCAATTGCGGGAAACAATACGGGTTTCAATGTGAGTAAACCAAATTCTCAAGGAGTGGATACACTTAACAGCGTTGAGCGACTCAAATTTGCAGATGTGTCGGTAGCGCTTGATATTGATGGTACTGCTGGTCAGGCTTACAGGATATATCAGGCTGCTTTTGGTCGCACCCCAGATCTGGCCGGTCTCGGATATTGGATCAAGGATATGGACAATGGTTCTAACTTGACAACGGTCGCAGCGGGATTTATGCAATCGAAAGAATTCCAGACGCTTTATGGTGCAAATCCCTCAGTTGATACTTTCTTGACGACTTTGTACAAAAATATCTTGGGTCGTATCCCAGATCAGGCGGGTTACGACTACTGGAAAAATGAGTTGAGTGCTAATAAAATCAGTTTTGCTGGGACTTTGGCCAGTTTTACTGAAGGTCAGGAGAATAAGTTGAAAGTTATTGGCTCCATTCAACATGGCTTTGATTACATCGAGTACCTTGGCTAGTTTGGAAAGATGATTTGCTTAGCCCATGACCGTATCATGGGCTAAGCCAGTGCTGGCAGAGGTATTCCCTTTTATCTCGTTTCCATGTAGCCCAGAGTGAAAGAAATCTGCCTCGCTGTTTCAGTCAGATTGCTTAGCCACTCTTCCTGCAGGCGGTCTGCAGGTGCAGAGATAGACAGGCCAGCAATCATTTTGCCGCTGTCATCGTGGATGCCTGCTGCCATGCAGCGCACGCCCAGTTCCAGTTCTTCATTATCCCTGGCATAGCCGTTTTCACGCACAGCAGACAATTCTTTTTCCAGTTTGGCGAGATCAGTAATCGAATTCTTATTGTGACCAGCCAGACCAGTCCGGGTTGCATAAGCGCGTATCGCCTTCGGTTCATCAAGGGACAGGAAGAGTTTGCCTGTTGAAGTCAGGTGCAGCGGGGCACGGCCACCAATAGCACGTACCACCTGCATGCCCGAGCGCTCAGAGAAAGCCCGGTCTATATAGACAATTTCATCGCCCTGGCGTACCGACAGGTTAATGGTCTGGTTGGTCTGGCGGTGCAGGGCACGCATGAATTCCAGCGCGGCCTCACGCACGTTCAGGCGGCTCTTGACGATATTGCCCAGTTCCAGCAAGCGCATGCCCAGGCGATAAGAACCAGTGTCTGCCCTATCTACAAAACGGGTAAGCACCATGTCATTGAGAATGCGGTGGGCAGTGGAGGGGTGCAAGCCTGTGACGATAGCCAGTTCCTTGAGGCTGACCGGGTCCTGGTAACGCGACAGGGCGTCCAGCAAGGACACCATGCGTTCTATGACCTGTATGGATGTTTTATCAGAAGCGGGCGTATCGTTTTTCATATTATGGTTGGTGCGCTGCAATATATAAGTTATACCACAATGTGAAATGAACGTCACGGCTTCGTCGCCAAAATACAATATATGCAGCGAGATGGTGTGCAGGGACACTGCCAGCATGCAAGAAATTGATTTGCAATAAGTAAATCTGCTTGTTACAGACTTATAGTCCTGTAAAATTCGCCACCTGAGTGAAGGTCGGCTGGCCTGGTCTTCATCTGCAATACTGTTCAAGTGTGGGTTTAAGGAATAAAAATGTCTGAAAAAGAACAAGCTGTCAGTGAATTCAAAAGCAAAAGTGGCCTGCGCCGTATATTTTCGGCCTTTCTGTACTCCATCGATGGTTTGCGCTCTGCCTGGAAAAACGAACATGCCTTCCGCCAGGAACTGGTGCTGGTGGTTAGCGGTTCTGTTATTGCCTTGTTTTTGCCAGTGTCAGCTTTTGAAAAACTGATGATGATAGCCGTGCTGGTCTTGATACTGGTGGTTGAGCTCATCAATTCAGCGATTGAAGCCGTGGTAGATCGCGTCTCGCTGGAACGCCATACTTTGTCCAAGAACGCCAAGGACTTTGGTAGTGCCGCTGTCTTGCTGACAGTGTTGATAGCGCTGGCAACCTGGGTAGTCATTTTGCTTGACCGCTTTTATTATTGATTATGACGAAACTGTCCATGCTATTACTGCTATTGATTGCGATCAGGGTAGTGCTGGATTTGTTTTATTTTTTGAATAAAAAACCTGTTGCATATTTGTATCTCGCGTATTTTTTCCTATATTTGATCGCCGCCGCATTCATGTTGTTGATTGATGGATTGGACATGTGGGTGATTTTGTCGCTGGCAATTTCTGCTTTTAGCTTGATGCAGTTTGTATGGATGCGAAATAAGAAAATCGATGGAATAGCTAGCCATTAATAAATGATCGTTGAGCCCGTTTATTGCAAAAATGCGTCATTACTTCGAATGCTGTATATGAATAAAAAAATATCTGCGACAAGCCATCCTGCACTGGAAGTACAGCTCGCCGCTGCCATCAACAACAAGACCAAGCCCTTGGGCAGTCTTGGCCGTCTTGAGCATCTGGCGGCGCAAATAGGTTTGATACAGCAAAGCACACAGCCGGAGTTGCGTGAGCCTGCCATCGTCGTCTTTGCTGGCGATCATGGCGTTGTGGCTGAGGGTATTTCTGCTTTTCCTCAGGACGTGACCTGGCAGATGGTAGAGAATTTCCTGGCCAATGGTGCGGCGATCAATGTCTTTGCAAGGCAGAATGGCATCGCTCTGCATGTGGTGGATGCCGGGGTCAATCATGAATTTGGCCCGCGTGAAAAACTGCTGAGCATGAAAGTCGCCAATGGCACGCGCAATTTTGCCAAAGAACCGGCAATGACTGCTCCTCAATGTCAGGCCGCCATGCAAAATGGTGTTGAACTAGTCGCCAGCTTGTCTGGCAATGTGCTGGGGTTTGGTGAGATGGGCATAGGCAACACCACGGCTGCAGCTGCACTCATGCACAAGCTGACGGGTGTTCCTGTTGCGGATTGCGTAGGTGCAGGCACAGGTTTGTCTGCAGAAGGCATACGCCATAAACAGGCTGTCATTGAAGCTGCGGTGGCCTTGCATGCAAATGTAGAAGAGCCTGCAGATGTGCTGGCTACCTTTGGTGGTTTTGAAATCGCGACCATGGTCGGTGCCATGCTGGCAGCGGCAGAGCGTCGCATGGTCTTGCTGATAGATGGTTTCATCGTGACCAGCGCCTTGCTGGTGGCAGCCAGGATGCAGCCGGCAATACTCGATTACTGTGTGTTCTCACATCAGTCTGACGAAAGTGGCCATGCTCGCATGTTGCAGGCATTGCAGGTCAAGCCTGTGCTGCAACTCGACCTGCGCCTCGGTGAAGGTACGGGGGCAGCGCTGGTTTATCCTATGCTGCAAGCTGCGGTCAATTTTCTGAGCCAGATGGCGACTTTTGCGTCTGCGCAGGTGAGCGAAAAGAGCGGCGACTAGATATTACCCATACTGCGATTACCCATACTGCAGGAGCTGGCTTGCGTCAACTACGTTTATTCTTCATCGCCCTGCAGTTCTTTACCCGCATCCCCATACCAGCCTGGGTAGGGTTTGAGCCTGACTGGTTGCGCCAGTCTTCACGCTATTTCCCGGCAACAGGCTGGATTGTGGGGGCAGTGTGTGCAAGTGTCTATGCAGCCACAGCGCAATTGTGGCCACATGCGGTGGCCGTGGTGCTATCTACTATTGCAGGCATCTTGCTGACAGGCGCTTTTCATGAAGATGGCTTTGCTGATGTCTGCGATGGCTTTGGCGGTGGCATGACGCCAGAGCGCGTCTTGGAAATCATGAAGGATTCACGCGTCGGAGCCTATGGTGCCATAGGTATTTTACTGATGCTGGCCCTGAAGCTGGCTTTACTCAACAGCTTGCCTGCCTCGGCAGTGGTACCTGCCTTGCTGCTCGCACACCCCCTCTCGCGGCTGGCTTCATGCAGCCTGATCTGGCTCATGCAATATGCGCGGCATGAAGGCAAGGCCAAGCCGCTGGCACAGGAGATGAGTAATGGCGAATTTTTCGTCGCCTGTCTGACGGTGCTTTTACCGGGCGCAGCGCTGCTGTACTTCTGTCCTTTTCCATTGTATTCGCTGCTGTTGGCCCTTTGCCTGGTGTTATTGCTGACCTGGCGTATGGCGCGTATGTTCCGGCGCAGGATAGGCGGCTTTACCGGTGATTGTCTGGGGGCTACCCAGCAAGTGGCAGAAGTGGCTATCTACCTGGGTTTGCTGGCTTTTCAGGTGGCCTGATATGCGCCTGCATATACTCCGGCACACCAAACCGCGAATAGCAGAAGGTCTGTGCTATGGGCAAACAGATGTTGATGTCTTTGATGCCGACTGTGTTTCACTGGCGCAGCAATTGTCCAGTCAATTGCAAACAGGCTTACCAGTATTTTCCAGCCCTTCGCAACGTTGTGCCAGGCTGGCCAGCTTGTTGCACCCAGAACCTGTATTTGATGAGCGTTTGCAAGAACTCAATTTCGGTGCATGGGAAATGCAAGCCTGGGACGTGATCCCAAGAACCGACATAGATGTCTGGGCTGCAGCTCCCGCCAGCTACAAGCCCGGCGGTGTTGAATCGGCCATAGACCTGGCGCAACGCGTAATAAACTGGCTAAATGATATGCGTGTACTGAATATACCTGAAGCCATTGTTGTTACCCACGCCGGTGTCATACGCATGTTGCTGGCCTGGCAGGCAGGTATGGGGGCCGAGGAACTGGCAGAGCTGGTCTGTGCACAAAACCGCAGTCTTGCCTTTGGTGAATATCAGGAAATACTGGTATTTCATACTTAATGCAGATAGTATTTACGCAAGACTGACAGGTATCCATGTTTCCCATGGTCATTGCATGATAGAACTCAGGAAATCCCCACGCATTACCGTGACATGGCGCGCAGGTGTCAAATTGCCTGACGGCAAACTGGTTCTCGCCAAGCTGGTCAATATATCGGCCGAGGGTGTGCTCTTGCATACGACCGAAAACCTGATACCGCAACGCAGTTACCCCATGTTGATCGAGATTCCCGGTATTTTTCAGGAATCCCAGATTTACAAGGTCAGTTGCAAAGGCACAATCAGGCATGCCATCCTCAGTGGCGAGGTCTATCACGTAGGCATACAACTCTCTGAAATGTCCGAATTGCATACTGAACTGGTGACCGCGTGGATATCCAAGACCGCCCATTTGAGTTGAATTCGGGCACGGCTTGGAGCAAATCTGCTTTGTTTTCAATAAGTTAATAAACTGAGTTGCGTCAGTTTTTAAACCTGCCAAACTTGCGGCTACCCCCATCTGTCTATAGAATGGCGGGGTTTTGGTGCTCGCGGGTATATTCATATCTGCGGTTAAACGGGAAACACTAAGCTCTTGCAAAAGTGTGCTGCCCCCGCAACGGTGTACAAGTTGCTGCGAATTCAGAAGACTTATGTCGCTCATACGCAGCCAGCCATTTTCCAATACCACTGTGCTAAGTGCATGGGAAGGTCAGATGGTGATACTTGTCAGCCCGGATACCGGCCAGAATAAGTGAAGCAATACGGACGGGGAAATTTCGTTAAACAGAAACGCATGCATTGCCGTTGATTGGCA
This sequence comes from Undibacterium sp. KW1, assembly GCF_009937955.1. Classification (NCBI taxonomy): domain Bacteria; kingdom Pseudomonadati; phylum Pseudomonadota; class Betaproteobacteria; order Burkholderiales; family Oxalobacteraceae; genus Undibacterium; species Undibacterium sp. KW1. The sequence goes on from NZ_AP018439.1 coordinate 2,041,885, forward strand.
TGGTGTGAAATCCTGACAGCACAGGCTGCCTGCGTGGCCCTGTCGCTGACGACTAATTGTCCTTATTGCTTTGTTCAAAGTAGCCTGCGGGGACGTCGGTTACTTGCTCTATTTTTTCTGAAATATCATGACATCTGTATTCAAACCGCTTGCCATTAGTCTGGCCATTGCTGCTGCATTCCCATCCACCTTCGCTTTTGCACAAACTGCTGCTCTAGGCGCTGCTTCCAGCGTGGTGATTACCGCTGGTCGCCAGACCCAGGCCGCCAAGGATGTGTTGGCTGACAACGTCGTTATCACGGCGGAAGACATTGCCAAATCCGGCGCTGCTTCTGTTGTTGATCTCTTGCAACAGCAACGTGGCATAGAAATCGCCCGCAATGGTGGCCCTGGCACGACAGCTTCCGTCTTCATGCGCGGTGGTAACAATGCGCAAAACGTGGTGTTGATTGATGGCGTACGCATCGGTTCCTCCACTACCGGCGGTGCTACCTGGTCTTCCATTCCATTGTCACAGATAGACCGTATTGAAGTCGTGTATGGCCCACTGTCAAGCCTGTATGGTGCTGATGCCATGGGTGGTGTTATTCAGATATTCACCAAAAAAGGTACTGGTGTTCTCTCTCCTACCGTGTCGGCTGGTTTGGGTAGCTATGGCACGCGTAAATTGCAGGCGGGTATCTTTGGTTCTGTGGCCAATAATCTCAGTCTCAGCTTGAATGCTGGCCACGAAGAGAGCGAGGGGTTTTCTGCGACCAAGCCAACAGCGGATTTTGGCTATAACCCTGACAAAGACGGCTACAAACTGGATAGTTTTAATGGCCGTATGGTATGGGAGATCAGCAAGGGTTATGAACTCGGCGCGAGTATTTTGCACAGCCGTAATAATGCACAATATGATTCCGGCTTAAATCGTGAAGACCGTTCAATTTCGACATTGGAAACTATTGCCGTATTTGGTCGTGGCAAGTTTACTGATAATTGGACAGCTTCTCTGCAAGTAGCCAAAGCTACTGACAAAGGGGCAACAGAATCTGTTACCAGCACAAAGTATAGCTACAGCCAGATTAGCACGGTGCAGGATAGTCTGAGCATCCAAAATGACATTCGCATCGGTAAAGACACATTGCAAGTTATTGCAGAAACACGGGAAGAAAACGTCGATACACCTACTTTGGCTCTGAATGGCAAGCGGACGACTAACTCTTTTGCTGCATCTTATGTGTTCAAGCAAGACGCTCATCTGGCCAGTGCCAGCATACGTAATGACCGTAGCTCGCAATACGGCTCCAATACGACTGGCAGCATAGCTTACGGCTATCGTTTCACTGATGCTCTGCGCGTCAATGCCAGTTATGGCACCAGCTTCAGAGCGCCTACTTTCAATGAATTGTATTACCCTAATTATGGTGTTGCCACCAACAAACCGGAAAAAGCAAAGAATGCAGAAATCGGTGCGTATTTTGAGCAAGGTGATACTCAGTTAAGTGCGGTGTACTATCAAAACAAGGCAACTGATCTGTTGATTTCTGCTGGTTCTGCAGATTGTCCAGCAGGTTATACTTTTGGTTGCGCGCGCAACGTCAATAAAGCGACATTGTCTGGTTTGAGTATAGGTGGTAGTACACGCTTTGCTGACTTGACATTGCGTGGTTCCATTGACTTCCAGAATCCTAAAGATGACACAACAGGCAAACGCCTGGCACGCCGCTCCAAACAGCATGGTACTTTTGCCGCAGAATATGCTTTGCCTAGCGCAAAAATTGGTGTGGAAATAATCTTCTCTGGAGAGCGTTTTGATGATGCTGCTAACAGCAGAACTCTTGCTTCCTATCAGTTGCTGAACCTGTATGCTCGCTATGAAATCGCAAAAAATACAACGGTGCTGGCACGCTGGAATAATGCCCTGAACAAGGACTATGAACTGGCAAGAGGCTATGCAACAGCCGGTTCCAATGTATTTGTTGGCGTGAGCTACGGCTTTAAATAAGTCTGGCATTGATGTGATGCGATGTGGCGGATATGGCTGCATCGCCCATCACATCAGCAAGCTGATAAGCTGATGTGCAGGTCTGGTTTTTAAAAGATGCTGCACATCAAAACCTGTTTTACCTTTGGACCAGACTAATGATAGCGTCTTTTTTTTCTGCACGACAGCGCAAGCAATCCCCCAGGATGGCGGTCGCTCAACGTGCCGGGCTGGTTCTCCCTATTCTATTCGCCGCCGCTGTAGGCAGCATATTGATTGCCTGCGTCTGCGGTTCAGTGTCCCTGAGCTTTGCTGAATTATGGCAAGCCTTGCTGGAATTGCTGCGTGGTCCACCAACAACCCTGCCTGGCAGCCTGCTTGATTTGCGCCTGGGACGTGCGCTGACTGGTTTTGTGACCGGTGCCACACTGGCACTGGCTGGCGTCATGATGCAGGCGCTATTACGCAATCCGCTGGCTGATCCTTATGTGCTCGGTATATCCGGTGGCGCATCTGTCGGCGCGCTGGCGACCATCTTGTTTTTCGGTGCATTCTGGCTGGTCGATGTGGCGGCCTTTGCCGGTGCAATTACTGTGGCGCTGTTATTGTTCGGCCTGGCTTACCGCGACTTGCGTGGTGCGGGTAGTACCGATGGCAGTGCACCTATCCTGTTGCTGACCGGCGTCATCGTCGCTACCGGTTGCGGTGCCATCATCACTCTCATGCTGTCGATCGCGCCAGACAGTCGTTTGCGCGGCATGGTGTTCTGGATGATAGGTGATCTGTCGAATACCCAGTCACGTTATCTGCCCTGGTTGATACTTGGTGCCATATTAATGTTCGTCATGCGCAATGCGCGTTCCATCAATGTCGCAGCCATGTATGCCGACAATGCAAGCACCCTGGGTGTCAATATTGGTCGTTTGCGGCAACTGCTGTTTTTATGCTCTGCATTGCTGACGGCGAGTGCGGTCAGCAATGCAGGCAGCATAGGTTTTGTTGGTCTCATCATGCCGCATATCTGCCGCTTTGCCTGGGGGCCGGATCACCGTTTGCTGGCACCTGCTGCGACCCTGGCTGGCGGCTGTTTCCTGGTGTTGGCAGATACAGTGGCTCGTACCGTGGTCGCGCCACAGCAGTTGCCAGTGGGCGTCATTACTGCCCTGGTAGGCGTGCCGATGTTCCTGCTGCAATTGCATCAGTTGCGGAGGCGCTGATGGATATCCGCAACCTGAATTTATCGGTAGGCAAGCGCGTACTGGTGCGTGAACTCAACTGGCAAATACAGCCAGGTGAATGCTGGTGCATCATAGGCCGCAATGGTGCTGGCAAAAGCACCTTGCTGCGTACACTGGCTGGTTTGCGTCCCATAGAAAGCGGGCAGATTTGCCTGCGTGACAAACCGCTGCCAGACTGGTCATTGACAGCGCTTGCGCGTGCGCGTTCTTTCTTGCCGCAGGGCAGGGTGGATGCCTTTGGTTATTCTGCACTGGATACGGTACTTAGCGCCCGTCATCCTTACCAGAATGCGCATTACTGGGAAAACAATGACGACATGGATCTTGCCATGGCTTCCTTGCGTGAAATGGATGTCGCCGATATGGCAGACCGCGATGTGCGCAGCCTGTCTGGCGGTGAAAGACAGCGCGTCGCGATTGCCGCCTTGCTGGCCCAGGATGCCAAATGGATGTTGCTGGATGAACCGGCGAGTGCGCTTGATCTTGGACACCAGGTCAGCGTCATGCAATTGTTTGCCCGCTTGTGCAGTAAAGCAGATGCACAGCAAAACAAGGCCGTCGTCATGGTCAGCCATGACCTCAATATGGCTTATCGCATTGCCACCCATGCTCTGTTGCTGATGGGCGATGGCAACTGGCAAGCCGGGCCTGCAGATGACATATTCAGTGCATCCCAACTCAGTCTCTGTCTGGGACACCCAATAGAACGCTTCACCCATGGCGGGCAAACCATCTTCCTGCCGCAAAACTAAACACACGAGAAACTACCACCATGACAAGTGCATTGCCTCCCAAGCCAGATACCGAAACCGATAACATCAACACCCGTCATGAACGCCGCATGCAGCGCAAGAAAGCGATGATGGATGAAAAGATAGAAAAAGCCCAGCGCAAGACCGGTGTCTTGCTGGTACATACCGGCAATGGTAAGGGTAAAAGTTCCAGCGCCTTTGGCATGGTCATGCGTGCTATGGGGCATGGCATGAAGGTAGGCGTGGTGCAGTTCATCAAGGGCGCAATGTCGACAGGAGAAGAAATTTTCTTGCGCCGTTTTCCTGATGAAGTCGAATTCCATGCCATGGGCGAAGGTTATACCTGGGTCACCCAGAACCGCGAACGTGATATGGAAAAAGCCGCAGTTGCGTGGGAACAGGCAAAACGCTTTCTTAATGACCCAAGCATAGGCCTGGTCGTACTGGACGAACTCAATATCGCCCTCAAATATCATTACCTGGATTTGCAGATGGTCATTGATGATCTCGATGGCAGGCCGGAAATGCAGCACGTGGCCGTCACCGGTCGTGGTGCATTGCCAGAGATTATTGCGATTGCCGATACCGTCACAGAAATGAACGTCATCAAACATGCCTTCAAAGAAGGCATCGTGGCACAGGCGGGCGTGGAATGGTAAGGCCCAGTGCCAAGGTCGTACTGATATCGGCCATCGCATCTGGTCAGGGTAAAACCACGACTACCGCAGCACTGGCCCGCAAACTCGTCAAACTCGGCAAGACAGTACGCGTATTTAAAACCGGGCCGGATTTTATCGACCCCATGATGCTGGAACGTGCTTGCGGCTCTCCCGTACATTCACTGGATTTGTGGATGGTAGGGCAGGCAGGTTCTGAAGGTATGCTGGCACGCGCTGCGCTGGATGCCGATGTCATTCTCATCGAAGGCGTCATGGGTCTGTATGACGGCAACCCCTCAACGGCTGATCTGGCGCGCGCCTTTGGCGTACCTGTCGTGGCCGTGCTTGATGCCTCTGCCATGGCGCAGACTGTAGGTGCGCTTGCCATGGGATTGCGTGATTTTGGGCCTGTTCATCTGGCTGGTGTCATTGCCAACCGCATCGCCTCTGAAGGTCATGCCAACATGGTAGCGGCTGCCATGCGCGATATACCCTTGCTCGGCAGTCTGCGTAGACAGGAAGAAGCGTTGCCCGAGCGCCATCTGGGGCTGGTCTTGCCACAGGAAGTAGACCGCATTGAAGCCATACTTGATGCCATGGCCGACAGCCTGGAACTGGATATGCAAGCCTGGAATGCCTTGCCGGATACCAGTGTTGAATTGCGTGAACATGCATCTCAGCATGTATCTCAGTCAGCCGCCAACCTGGCAGGCAAGACCATCGCCATTGCGCGCGACGCTGCATTTGCTTTTATCTATCCAGCCAATACTGAATGCCTGATAGGGCTGGGTGCCGAGCTGGTTTTCTTTTCACCTTTGGCTGATGAAGCAGTCCCACCGCAAGCAGATGCCCTGTATCTGCCAGGCGGCTATCCTGAATTGCATGCAGAGACACTGACGCAGGCCAGCAACTGGCTGGTTTCGCTGCGTGCTGCTCATGCCAAGGGCATGCCTATATTGGCAGAGTGTGGCGGCATGATGGCGATTACCGAGGGTCTGGTGGATCAACAGGAACATAGCTGGCCCATGGCGGGTATCTTGCCAGGTAAAGTCATCATGCAAAAACGGCTGGCAGCGCTGGGTGCACAAGCCCTGGCTACACCGCAGGGTGAATTGCGCGGGCATACCTTTCATTATTCGCGTTTTGAAACCACGTTGGCTGCCACCAGCCATACCATCAAGCATGCTACCCAGCAGCAAGGCGAGGCTATTTACAAGTTGGGCAATGTGCGCGCTTCTTATTTTCATGCCTACTTTGCTTCCAATCCAGCGGCAACGGCAGCATTCTTCTTAAGAGATGCAGTATGAAAACCACACACCGTACCAGCCTGATTTTTGGTGGTGCACGTTCGGGCAAGAGTGCGTTTGCTGAACAACTGGCAAGCAGACTCAGTGACGGTAATCAACAGGTGCTTTACCTGGCAACTGCCAAGGCAGGCGATACGGAAATGCAGGAGCGTATTGCCCACCACCGCGAACGCCGCCCGGCAGACTGGGGCACGCTGGAACAAAGCCTGGAGCTGGGTTCTACCATCATGGCGCGCAGCCGGGCAGACAACATCATCCTCGTCGATTGCCTGACAGTCTGGTTGTCGAATCTGCTGTTTTCAGAATCAACAAATTTTCCCGAGATAGGTCACATCACGCCACCTCCACAGTTTGCCGTGCAACGTCAGGCTTTGCTGGATGCACTGGTGCAGGCACCGGGGCAAATTATCCTGGTATCGAATGAAGTCGGCATGGGCATCGTCCCGATGGGGGCAGTGTCGCGCTGGTTTGTCGATGAAGCGGGGCGACTGAACCAGTCTGTCGCTGCCATTGCAGACAATGTAGTCTTGGTCGCTGCCGGTTTGCCACTGTACTTGAAAGGCCAGCCATGTTGATGCTGGATGGCGTGGTCATGGTGCTATGCCTGTTGCTGGGTATTTTGCTGGACTTGGCGCTGGGCGAAGTGCGCAAATGTCATCCTCTGGTGGGTTTTGGCAATCTGGTAAATTCCATAGAACGCCGCTTGAATACACCAACAGCCAGCCGCTGGACCGGTGCTTTGGCATGGTGTCTGGCGGTTTTGCCACTGCTTGCATTAAGTGTACTGGTACTGCTGTTGGTTCAATATTTCAACTATTGGCTGGCGGCTATATTGCACATCGTAATGCTTTATTTTTGTCTGGGTTTGCGCAGCCTGCATGAACATAATGCCGCCATCGCCACTGCCTTGCAGGCGGCTGATTTGACCGAAGCGAGAAAACGCACTTCTTATATCGTCAGTCGCGATACTGACGATGCAGATGAAGCTTACCTGGCCAAGGCCAGTGTCGAATCCGTGCTCGAAAATGGCTGCGATGCTGTCTTTGCCACCTTGTTCTGGTTCATCTTGCTGGGTGGCCCCGGTGCAGTTTTGTACCGCCTCGTAAATACTCTCGATGCCATGTGGGGTTATCGCTCCACGCGCTTCCTGCGTTTTGGTTGTGTTGCGGCACGCATTGATGATGTCATGAACTTGCTACCCGCGCGTCTGACTGCATGCACCTATGCCACATTGGGCAAAACCCGTCTGGCATGGCAATGCTGGCAGCGTCAGGCACTCGGATGGCCCAGCCCTAATGCGGGGCCAGTAATGGCCGCCGGTGCCGGTGCGCTTGGCCTGGCGCTGGGTGGTGCTGCCAGTTATGACGGCGTGGCAGAAGTTCGTCCACCGCTGGGTGAAGGTGATACAGCAAAGGCGATTGATATTTTGCGTGCTCTGCGTCTGGTAGAAACTGGCGCCGCCTTGTGGTGTGGCATAGCCTTGCTGGCCGCTTTATTTTTGAGTGGAGTTATCCATGCTTGAACACGGTGGCAACCTGCGCGATGCCGTGCGCCATTTTGGCCGGCCTCTGGAAGACTGGCTGGACTTATCGACAGGTATCAATCCGCACTTTTATCCTGCACCACAACTCGCAGCAAATGCCTGGCATCGCTTGCCTGAATATTCCGATGCACTGGTAAAAGCGGCACAGGCTTATTATCGCGCACCACAGATGCTGGCAGTGGCGGGATCACAAGCGGTGATACAGGCCCTGCCACGCTTGCGTCCGGCAGCGCGGGTCGTCGTGTCTGCCCCGAGCTATGCTGAACATGCTTACCAATGGCGGCAAGCTGGTCACGCGGTGACAGAGTGCAGATATGCAGAACTGGATGCAGCCGTCGAGCAGGCGGATGTCGTGGTGCTGTGTAATCCCAATAATCCTACGGGTGAATTTATCCCGGCAGCTCAGCTTTTGCGCTGGGCTGCACAACTGGCAGGGCGTGGTGGCTGGCTAGTGGTTGATGAAGCTTTTGCTGATACCGTACCTGATATCAGCGTTGCTACTCATGCAGACCAGCCTGGCCTGATCGTCTTGCGTTCGGTAGGCAAGTTCTTTGGCCTGGCAGGTATACGCCTGGGTTTTGTGGCTGCTGAAAAAAATCTGTTACAGCAATTAGCAAATTATCTTGGCCCCTGGAGTGTCAGCGGACCTGCCCAGCAAATCGCCATCGCTGCTTTGAATGACCGGCAATGGCAAATGCAGACAGCGCGACGCTTGCAGCAGGATGGTGAGCGACTGCGTCAGCTCTTGAAAACGCATGACATCCGTTCATCAGGTACTGATTTGTTCCAGTGGTGCAGTCATCAAGACTTAAATAATAAATCGGAACAGTTGTGGCAGTTCATGGCAGAACGCGGCATCTGGTTGCGCTGGTTTGCGCAAGGGCCACACAGGCCGCATGGTTTGCGTTTTGGCTTGCCTGGCAGTGAAGCGGGGTGGTTGCGGTTGGAGCTTGGTCTGGATGAATGGTGTGAGTTAAATCTTTAAAGCCACTCACCACAGAGACAGCTAGGGAGGAAAGATTTCTCTTAGGAAATCTTCGTTTCGCAGGCGAATGGCATGCCATTCGAATTCCCTGCTACACCACAGAGTAAGCACAGAGAAAATTCAGAGATGTATTTCGGTTTTATATTTTGAATATGGGAAGTTTATGTCCAGGTTATTAAACGTAATGATGGCGGTTGGATTTGTTGTATTAACTGCACATTCGCACGCAGCTATTACGGTGACTGACGACATGGGTAATCAGGTAACCCTGGCCAAGCCTGCGCAGCGGATTATCAGTTTATCGCCGCATGTGACGGAAATGATTTATGTCGCAGGTGCGGGTGAAAGGATCATTGGTACAGTCAAGTACAGTGATTATCCGGCGGCGGCAAAAAATATCCCGCGTGTTGGGGACAATCGCCAACTGGATATTGAACGCATACTGGCGATGAAACCGGATTTGCTCATCGTATGGATGCATGGGGCATACGAGCGCCAACTGGAAATGTTGCACAATTCCGGCATTCCTTATTTTTTCAGTGAGCCCCACAAGCTTGATAATGTGGCAGAAACTTTGCTCAAGTTTGGCAGTTTGTTTGGCACAGAAAAACAGGCGCAGATAGCGGCGGCAGAATTCAGGCAGCAAGTGCAGCAACTGAACAGCCAGTACCAGAATAAAAGCAAGGTCAAGGTTTTCTATCAGGTCTGGGGGAAGCCACTCTATACCCTGAATGATAGTCACATCGTCAGCGACGCTATTCGTACCTGCGGAGGCGAAAATATTTTTGGTAAGCTAGCCACTACCGCGCCCGTGGTAGGTACAGAAGCAGTCTTGCAGGAAAATCCTGAGGTCATCATCACCGGCGACAGCAAAACCCAGGCCGTGAGTGGTGTCGAGCAATGGAAGACTTTCCCTAGCTTGCTGGCGACAAAAAATAGCAATCTGATCGGCATTGAGGGTGATCTCGTCAATCGATCTGGTCCACGTATTATCGAAGGAGCCAAGTTGATATGCCAGGCATTGGAGCAAGCCAGGCAAAAGCGCGATAAAGCCGTAGCACAACCACAAGGGACGAAATGAATTCAGCCAGCATGTATCAACGCATTGCCTGTCTTTCTACAGAAGCGGTAGAAGTCTTGTACGCCCTGGGAGCAGAAGATTTTGTGGCTGGCATCTCTGGCTATACCACCAGACCGGCCCGCGCCCGCGATGAAAAACCCAAGGTCAGTGGTTTTTCTTCTGCGCAGATAGACCGCATACTGGCTGTGAAGCCTGATCTTGTGATTGCCTATTCAAATATGCAATCTGAGATTTCGCGTGATCTGATCAGTGCCGGCATAGAAGTGCATGCCTTCAACCAGCGCGACGTTGGCGGTATTTTGCATATGATCAGGGTATTGGCGAACCTGGTTGGCAAGCAGGAGCAAGGGTCTGCGCTGATCGCAGAACTGGAATTGCAAATTGCAACTGTCAAACAGCAAAGCGCAGGCTGGACACGCCGACCAAAAATCTATTTTGAAGAATGGAATGATCCACTGATGTCCTGCATAGGCTGGGTGTCAGAACTCATCCATATCGCTGGTGGTGAAGATGCTTTTGCTGACCTGGCGCAGCATCATAGTGCCCGAGAGCGCATTATTGCCGACCCTGCAGAAATCATACGGCGTGCACCAGATATCATCATCGGCTCCTGGTGTGGCAAGAAGTTCCGGCCTGACAGCGTGATTGCCCGTGAAGGCTGGGATAATATCCCTGCTGTAAGAAATGGCAGGGTGCTGGAAATTAAATCGGCAGATATACTTTCGCCCGGCCCATCAGCGGTACAGCATGGACTGGTGCAATTGCATATACTGATTGCTGAATGGCAGTCTGCACAGGCCGTTTGAACAAGAAATTTATCCTATGAAAATATCCACGCTGATGGTGCAAGGTACGACTTCTGACGCTGGCAAAAGCACGGTGGTTGCTGCCCTGTGCCGCCTGTTGTACCGCCAGGGTGTGCACGTTGTTCCAATGAAGCCGCAAAACATGGCGCTCAACAGTGCTGTGACCATTGACGGCGGCGAGATAGGCCGCGCCCAGGCCTTGCAGGCCATGGCTGCGGGTTTACCTGCGCATACTGATATGAACCCGGTCTTGCTGAAACCTTCTTCCGACACTGGTGCGCAAGTCATCATCCACGGCAAGGTCAGGGCAGACATGGATGCGCGTGATTACCACCAATACAAGACCATTGCCATGGGGGCGGTGCTGGAATCCTATGAACGCCTGCAACAGCAATATGAGGTGATTATCGTTGAAGGTGCGGGTAGCCCGGCAGAAGTGAACTTGCGTGACCGCGATATCGCCAACATGGGTTTTGCTGAAGCCGTCGATTGCCCCGTCATCCTGGTGGCTGATATAGACCGTGGCGGTGTGTTTGCCCATTTCGTCGGCACCCTGGATTGCCTGTCTGCATCAGAACAAAAGCGCATCATTGGCTTTGTCATCAACCGCTTTCGCGGCGATATCCGTTTACTGGAACCTGGTCTTGAATGGCTGGAGCAAAAAACCGGCAAACCTGTATTGGCAGTCCTGCCTTACCTGCATGGCCTGCAACTCGATGCTGAAGACGCGATACAGTCCAGCCAGGGCAATGCGGGCAAGTTCCGCATCATTGTGCCTGCCATACCACGTATATCCAACCATACGGACTTCGATGCACTGCGCGCACACCCTGATGTCGATCTGCAATTCATAGGCCCGGACAGGACGATACCGCCTGCCGATCTGATCATCCTGCCGGGCAGTAAAAACACCCGAGCCGACCTGGCATTCCTGCAGGCGCAGGGCTGGCAGCCTGTGCTGGAAAAGCATTTGCGCTATGGCGGTAAAGTCATAGGCATTTGTGGCGGCTATCAAATGCTGGGCCAAGTCATCAGCGACCCGCACGGCGTAGAAGGGCAGGCTGGTGATTCTGATGGACTGGGTCTATTAGACATTACCACAGAGCTGACGCAGGAAAAACGTCTGCAGCAAGTGACAGGGGTTTGCGCATTCAACGCCAGCACTGCTCAGGTCAGCGGCTACGAAATCCATATGGGTATCACCTATGCCAGCAATGACACGCAGCCTGTCTTCACCATCAACGGCGAAGACGAAGGCGCGCGCTCACCAGACGACCTGATACTCGGCACCTACCTGCACGGCCTGTTCGACCACCCAGAAGCTTGTGCTGCCTTGTTGGCCTGGGCGGGACTGGAAAGCGAGCACAGGGGCGATCTGGCTGCATTGCGTGAACTCAGCCTGAACAGGGTGGCAGATGCTTGCACACCTTTGCTGGATGCTTTGCAAAAACTCTAATCAATTACTGCCTGTTTTTTGACAGGTAGTAATTGCGCAATCCCAAAAGCAATTTCAAACACGGTGAAGGCCAATATGATCTGGCTGGCTCCATGAGCAACCGCATATAACTGCCACATGCTGAACAGTATACGCCCGGCAGCGTCATAGCGGCCATATTCCATACGTGCGTTGCGCAGGCGCAAGATAGCCCAGATCGTGACGATAGATCCCAGCAGATTTGCCATCAGCACATGGGCTGCAGCGAAAGCGGGGAATTCGCCTGCAATGCCCAGGCTGCTATTGAGTTGCGTCAGGCTTTGGTGGATCAGTGTGAAACTCCAGGGTGTGGCAAAACCTATGGTGACAATCAGGTCATACCAGGCGCTGGCGCGCACGATGCGCAGGTAATTTTTCAGTTGCATAAGTCTCTCCGGAATTAGGAGAGACTATGTTGAACCCTGGTGCTTACTCCAAGGTCAAGCTAAATTTAAAGAAAGTGTCAGGTGCTTGTCTGCAAAGACCAGACACTGTCTTTTGCTTCATCCCTGATACGCTTGCCGGTCTTGCGTGCCGCGAAGATAAATGCCAGCGTCATTGCAATGGCAACCAGTTCCACACCAAGGCCAGTGCTATTGGGTGCAGATCGCAAGGTCATGAATGCAGAGCTGCAAGGGATGGACAGTGCTGCAATCACGCACAGCCATAGCAAGTCAACTGAAGAACGGGCAGCCCCCCGTATATATGCCCAGGCCAGTGCGCCGAGGAAGACGCTGTAGTAGACAAATAAATAGACGAAATTGATATTCTTTGCCGTGGCAGCAAATAATTTGCCTGCCACCAGAGTGAAGCATACGCCTGCCACTGTGCCCAGGCACACACCAACTGTGCCAGCAGCCATCAACCTGGTAGACAGAGTTTGTAAGGGAAGTGCCTGATTTGGGCGTTGTACTTTGCGGCGCTTTTCCAGCCACAACAAATTACCCGAATAAAACAGGAAGGCACCACTGAGGCCAAACGCGAAATACACCCAGCGCATCATGTCGCCGCCATAACTGCCGAAATGAAGAGAGAAGAAGGGGCCGACGATGGCGCTCCAGGGGCTTTCCTTGCCTGGCAACATGCTGGCATTGATGACGACACCAGTATAGGGATGTACGATGAGGTAGCCAGCTTCTGGCCCTTGCACCAGATAGCGTGGATTGACAAGCGCTACCCTGGCCATAGGGCGTGGGCTTTCCAGTCCAAAGAACTGTATCTCTGAAATTCTCGAATCACCTGCTTCTGCCTTGACCTTGCTGATGATACTGGTCAGCGGCAGCATGTCTTTGGCTTCATAGGGTTTGGCAGCTGCTGCTGGTGGCGTGCCAAACATGGCCTGGTCTTTATAGACTACCTCTGCCAGGCTGTCGTAAAACTGGTCATGAAAGGCAAATACAATGACGGTGACACTGATGACGATATGATAGGGCAGGCTGGTAATGCCGATGATATTGTGGGCATCCAGCCAGAAACGTTTGCGGTTTTTGCCAGGACGCAGGGCAAAGAAATCCTTGACAAGGGTAGGCAGTAATAAAATCACGCCGGATACTAAAGCCAGGAAGTACAAAATACCTGCCACGCCCATGAGATAGCCACCCAGGTATTCATCACCTATTTCTCCAGGTATGCCGCCCGTTCTGTGCAACATGTCTATCATTTGCGCCAGGATGGATGGCAGTTCTTCTTTCGCCTGCAGCTTACCAGTTTCATCAAGGCTGGCAGTCCATTGCTTGCCTGAGAAATCCAGCTCACGCCCCGGCCTGCCTGCTGTCCAGCTCATGGTCGCGGCAGTATTGTCATGCTGCCCCAGATGCACGGTGAAACCCTTGTGCGCAGCAGTGTGTTGTGCCAGCGCTTGTAGTGCCAGGCTGTCGATGTGCTGTTCGCTGGTCATGGCAGGCAACGGTGCTGGCGGGCTGACCCAATGATCCAGTGGTTGCTTGAACATGGTCAGGGCACCGGCAAAAAAACCGATGAACAGCAAGAGGCCTGCACTGATTCCTACCCAGGTATGCAAGGATTGATAGACACGCAAGATGTCACTTCTGATTTTCATTGACTACCCGACCAAGTTTTGACAAGGAACAGCAAGGCATAGGCCAGCGCATTGGCAATCAGCAGCCCTGTCAATGCACGTAGGCCAGTGCGTACCAGATAAATCATGCTGAGTATCAGCATCCATATCGGCGTGATCAGCCACATGACAAACTGTACTTTTTGTGGTGCAGCTATGCCACCCGGGCCCAACCAGGCAAACAAGCCGGATACTGCCAGCGCCAGCGTAAAGCCCAAGACCATGCCAGACAGCGTTTTTGTCCACCAGTCGGCACGCATGGGCTTATTCTTTTGTTCTTTATTCTCCATGTGTTTTTTTCTTTTTGAGTAAGGAAAAAAATGGCAACAAGCTCAATGTCAGCATAGTGATGACCAGGCCTGCAAATATGGCGGTCGCCATACTGAATGCCTGCCACCCGCAATAGAGGGCCAGTGACATGAGTATGAAGGCACCCACAAGCGCAGGTTTTGCCGGTAAAGCATGCCTCAGCAAGGTCTGATGCCTGTGGCTCAGATACAGCAGGAGTGAGCCTGTGAGTGTTAGCAGTAAAAACAAAATAGACACAAGACTATTCCTGTTTGGGTAGGTAAGATGGTTCCGTAGCGAAAACTGCAAGCATTCATATGCCTGCAGTTTTTCATCAAAACTACTTAAAATGCCAGCGTGGCACTGACGTAATAATTGCGACCCAATTCAAAATAGGCAAAGTCTTTGCTCTTTTGTTCCAGGTTCACATTATTGAGATTCTTTACACCCATGCGCAAAATCAGATTGTCTTGCAGGCGGGCTGAGAGGTTCCAGTCCAACCTGGTGTAGGCTGGTAATTCCACGTTTTCATAAAATTGGCGGCCTATGTAGTGCGCCGTCAATCCAGTTTGCAGGCGTGTCGTCGCTTTCCAGTTTACCCCCAGCTTTGCCACGTTGGCAGGGCGGTTATCGAGCTTGGTTTCCTTGCCCGCCTCATCCGTATAATCAGCCTTCAAATGGGTATAGTTACCATTGATGGAGAAAATGGGGCTCAGTTCCACATCAGCCTGCAGTTCTATGCCGCTGGTCTTGGCCTTGGCAATATTGATCCAATTGCGGGTATTTTTAACGCTATCGTAATTCGCAACGATCATGGCATCAACATCGTTCTTGAAGGCCACAGCGCTCATGTTCCAGCCTTTTTGATGCACTTCTACGCCGGCTTCAAAGTTGGTGCTGGTCTCAGGTTTCAAGCTGGGATTGCCTGACAAATAACATGCTCCGCCGCAACTGATCACACTATATTCAGGGCTCAATTGATAAGCTTCTGGTGCCTTGAATGCCTTGCTGATACCACCTTTAACGGTGACAGCATGGTTGACCTGGTAAGACAGATAAGTCTTGGGTGAAAAATGGTTGCCAAAGGTATTGCTGTCATCGACACGTCCGGCGAGTGTCAGATGCAAGCCCTTGGTCAGGCTGATTTCATCTTCCACAAATATCGCCGAGCTTCGTGTGCTGATCTCACCAGTTTTTAAATAAGTCAGTGGGTCTTTGATTAACTGGTGGCGTAAATCGACGCCAGCAGTCAGGCTATTAATACCCAACTCAGTATTGGCATACACTTTTACATAGGTATTTTTTTCTTTCAGCACGCGTTGTTGTGGTTTGTTATAGCGGCTGTTGAAGTCATCTATTGTCGTATCTTCCTGATTCAGGAAGGCTGTGCTTGTGCCCCAGTCCCAGGACGCCTTATGGCTGAGACCGTAGGTGTAACGCGTGATTTCCTGCTCGCGATAATCCTTGGATTCAAAATTCCATTCAGGGAAATAGGCGTAGTAATACAGGGCGCGGGGACGTTTGTCCTTGTTGTAGCCAAAATCAAAATCCAGAGATTGTGTGTCAGACAGTTTCCATGTCGTCGTTGTCACCAGGTTTTGTGATTGTTTTTTTTCCAGGCGAGCAGGGCGGGTGGTGTCAGATGCAGATGTGCTGAACCATGGCTGCCTGTCATACACTTCACCAGAGACACTCAGGCTGAACTGGTCATTGATGGTGCCGCTGGTTGATGCACCTATGCGGTATTGATCACCCTGATCACCTGTGGCTACCTTGCGATATTCTGTGTTCAGTGTACCGGTCCATTCCTTGCCTGGTGTCTTGGTAATGATATTGATGACACCACCAATCGCGTCAGAACCATACAGCGCCGCCATGGGGCCGCGCACGATCTCTACCCGCTTGATACTGTTCAAAGGGATGGAACTGAAGTCAAAGTCACTGCCACGCCATAAAGCGCCACCAGAAGAGATGCGTTTACCATTCACAAGCATCAAAGTATATTTGCCACCCAATCCACGAATCTGGATTTCATCACGTCCTGTGCCATCGGTTTGATTATTGACGCCGACCGTTTCACGCAATAAATCTGCCAGGCTATTTACTGGTGATTTGGCAATATCTTCAGCTGTTACTACAGTAGTAAATGCTGGTGCGGATGCGATGCTGTGATTGCGCAGCGTAGCTGTCACGACGACCTGTTGTGCATCAACGGGTTCCTGGGCAGCGGCATATACTGCCTGTCCAATCGCCAGGTTGGCCAATAAAACAACGATCAACTTCCTTTTGAAATGCATGGTTTCCCCTTTTTGTTAAGGGTGTGATATTAATGCAAATAAATATTAAATACAAATGATTCTCATTTGTATTTAATGAAAATCAATATTTGCACTAAGCGTGCACAAAATATCCTGAGCTGGATGTTGGATTTGGAATAGGTCACCAGGCAATTTACCGGGTTTTGATTTGTGCCTGAGAAGCGTATCGATGGCTGGAAAGCCTCTTTATGAAATCAGTTCTAGCCTTGTACTTGTTGCCGTGGCATGCTTGTGTAGGCAGCAAACAAGAAAATATTCTGAGGGCGGATGTCAAAGTAAAGGAGGCAATTTGAGTGAGTCGCTTTCTAATTCGATAACACTATCGTTTTTTATTGAAGAACCTGACGGTATACTGTATGCGCAATATGCGCCGGCAGAGGCGGCCGTGCCTCCGGATCTGAGCAGCCTGGAAAATGCACTGCAAGTCAGCGAACATGCAGGCTGCTACATAGATAATTCTGCTTTACTGGCTTTCGTCAAACTTTGTCGTGACAGTAAAGAAACACAAAAATTGCAAATAGGTCAGCGCAAGGATGCTGAGTTTATTCTGAGTCTTGCAGATGATTTATTGTCCGCCAGCCTGACTCTGATTCCTGCCGTGGGCGGTAAGCCGGTAGGTACAGCAGTTAATGATGCCTTGCGTGAGCAGGGCATTATTCATGGGATATTGCACAAAGAACTGGATGCAGCATTGGCAGCAGGCAGGTGTGAAAACTTGCTGATTGCCCAGGGCGATGCTCCGCGCCAGGGTGTTGCTGGTCGCCTTGAGCCTTTGTTTGGCGCGCACAAAAGCGAAGTGACCCAAAGGGATGAACTGGCGGTTATCAAGTTTCGCGAGCTTAGCCATTTGCTTCTCGTGCATGTCGGCGATGAACTGATGCGACGCATACCACCAGTGCAGGGCAAGTTTGGCATGAATATCAGGGGGCAGGTGATACTGGCCAAGCCGCTGCCAGACATGGCATTTGGGGCTAATCTGCAAGGTGCCGCACCGTCGGCAACAAACCCAGATTTGTTGATGGCGACCAATGCAGGTCAGCCTGTAGTTGTTGACGATGGGGTTATAGTCAATCCGGTCTTGCAAGTGCCGGATGTGGATTTGAGCACAGGTAACATCAGTTTTGAGGGGACTATCCATGTCGAGGGCGATATCAAGGCCGGGATGATATTGAACGTAACGGGAGATGTCATCGTCAATGGACTGGTTGAGGCAGCCGATATTATTGCAGGTGGCAATGTCGCCGTGAAGGGCGGCATCATCGGCCTGGCAGAAAGAAAACCTGGAACGCAAAGTCTGAGTGGCACCACCTCCCGCATCAAATGTGGTGGTTCAGTACAGGCGCTATTTGCCGAAAATGCACACGTTGAGGCTGGCGACAGCATAAGATTGGAACAAAATGCCAGGCAATGTGAGCTGATTGCCAGAAAAGAAATCACCGTCGGCAAACCTGGGTCGAGTGTAGGTAATATTCTGGGTGGCAAAACACAGGCGGCACTGATGATCAGTGCCGTATCCCTGGGATCTGCTGCCGGTATACGTACGCAGATACAGGTCGGTTTTGATCCATACAGGGATGCGCAAATTCATGACAATCAATATCAGATAGGGCGCAAGGCTGCTGAACTGGATCAACTGATCAAGCTGCAAGCTTTCTTTATGACTCACCCAGAAAAAGCAGCAGGTGGCATTGGCGAAAAGGTTGAAGCCAAGCGCTTGCATTTACTGGAAGAACTGGATGCTCTGGAAAAAGAGCTCGATGAGCTGGAAGCTGAGCAAGAGCTGATAGACAAGGCCAGCGTCAAAATCATCAAGAAAATTCACGAAGGCACAGAGATACAGATAGGCAGGCATAAATGGCAGGTCAAGGAAGACTCAGGCCCTGGTAATTATCAAATACACGATGGGCATATTGCTATCATCTGAACCGTCTTGCCTGTTAAAAAGCCAGATTAAAAATCTTCCGCATGAAGGGGGAATTGTCAGATGCTGGCTTACTCGGCTGCTTTCTGTGGCTCCCAGTCTTTTGCCAATGCCTGCGCTTCTGCAACGTCTTCCTTGCTCATTTTGGCGGCGACATATTTTCTGAATACTTCGCTATCGTCATATTCACCTGCGAGACTGAACCATTTATAGGCTTCGACAAGATTTGCCGTGACGCCCCTGCCTTTCAGGTAAAGCAAGCCTAATTGATACTGTGCACTGGCATTGCTTTGATTGGCGGCTTGCTGGAATAATTCTTTTGCCTTGTTATAGTCGCGTGCCACGCCGGTACCGGTGACATACAAAATACCTAGGCTGTATTGGCCATCGGCATAACCCTGGTCAGCTGCCTTCCTGAACCAGGAGGCGGCTATGCCATGATTCGATACCATGCCTTTGCCTTTTGCATACATGCGTCCTATGTTGACCTGCGCTCTGGCATTGCCTTTGCTGGCCGATTGTTCAAACCAGCTGAGTGCCTGCTTGTAGTCCTGGTCTATGCCTTCACCATTCAAATACATTAGCCCCAGGTTGAACTGGGCATCGGCATTGCCCTTGGTGGCGGCTGCTTTGAATGATTCAATAGCAGAACTAAAATCTCCCTGCTCGTAATAACTGACACCATCGCTGAAATCGTCAGCGCGGGCTGTCGCGATTGCCAGTCCAAAGGCGAACAGGACGATGGCGCGATTAATTTTGTGCATGATAATTCCTTCCGCAATGCAGATAAGTCAGCAGCATCAGTTGACCGGCTTTGGCGTCCACTCAGCGTGGGTTTGCTTGATAGACATCTTCGCTTTCTTGAAGGGAATCTGGATATCAATATTACCCTGCATCTGCCCTCTGAAGCACATGCCTTCTTTACCAGGTTCAGTATAGTGTGTACTGAAATCGGCATCTGCATAAAAAGCTACATGCATGGAGGTATCCATTTTAACCATGCAGGCTGTATCAGGATGAACCCATACCTTGATACTGACTTTCTTGCCTGCGCCATCATCACTGAGTTGAAACACGACAAGATTTTTTCCATTCAGGTTCTCATTGGCTAGCCGCTTGACCTTGACCTCGTCTTCCAGCAGACTGGATTTGAGTTCATCCAGGCCGGTCAGCATTTTGTTGATGCCATCAGCAGATTTTTTTTGCTCTGGCAGGATTTGCCAGTTGCTGTCTGTGGTGGCACTGGTATATTTAGGCTCCTGTTTTTCCCAGCCATTCAGTGTAGATTTGATATAAGCAGTTTTGCCTGGCTGGTCTTTACGCTCAGCATCGATCTGGGTCCGTATTTCTTTTGGAACCCATTGATTGGACAGTTTGTATTGCGCCATGGCTTTATTCCAGAGAATATCTGCGTCTGCCCTGGCATGCGCGGCTGGCAAGATCACCAGGCAAAGGAGGAACAGGGAGGTTTTTATCTGTTTGATCATCTTAATTGCTTTGGCCAGACAAGGCGGCCTCCAGTGCAGTGACGAACTGATGGACGTGATAAGCATCCACCAGACCATGGTGAACGAAGATCGCTATGGGTAACATGAGGCGCTGATCCTGTTTGAAAAACTTGCCTACTGAAATCTTGGGGACACTGTCCTTACGGTCATATTGCCGTGCATGCGTGAGTCCGGTAAAGCTGATCCACGGTATGGCAGAAAAATGGATCACATCTTCACGTGCGCATTCATCATTGAAACAAAGACCGCTACTGTTCTTGATCTTGTCCATGGCGACGTTGGCGCCAGTGGCGAAGGCGGTAAATTCCTCTTCATAATAGATAGGACAAAAACCGAAAGTATGGTCAGCCCGTTGCACGGTTGCATTCGCGTGTATGACTTCGTAGTCAAATACCTTGTCATCTTCTATGCGGTAACGCATGGCATCCGTGCGCATGATGGCGCGCAGTATCTGATGCAGATAAAACAGGAAGAAAGATATTTGTTCTTCTTTGCAATGCTGGTAAGCCCAGGTGCAATCCACATTCAGGTTAATTCCATGGAAAGGTTCATCCATTTGCGAAAAGAAGGCGTAATGTTCGCGCCTGTTCCAGTTTGCTATGTCTAACTGCTTTTTCATATCCCGGTCATTCAAAATAAAAAAGGGGCAGAAAATTCTGCCCCCTCATCATAACCTGTCAGATGGTATTGATTCAACGCATTGCGGCAATCATCTTTTCCAGTTTGACGGTATCGGCACAGAAGGCACGTATGCCTTCTGACAGTTTTTCAGTTGCCATTGCATCTTCATTCAAATCAAGGCGGAAAGTCTTTTCATCCATGCTGACTTTTTGCAGATCAGAAGATGCTGCCAATTCCTTGCTCAGTTTTTGTGTGACATTGCTATTGCTGTCGCTGAGTTTTTGCAGGAGGTCAGGGCTGATGGTCAGCAGGTCGCAACCTGCCAGCTCGAGGATTTGTGAAGTATTGCGGAAGCTGGCACCCATGACTTCTGTGTTGTAGCCAAACTTGCGGTAGTAAGTATAGATTTTTTTGACAGACAAAACACCAGGATCATCTGCACCAAAAATTTCCTGGCCTGTCTTGTTTTTATACCAGTCATAGATGCGGCCTACGAAAGGTGAAATCAGTTGTGCACCCGCTTCAGCGCAGGCAATCGCTTGTGCCAGGCAGAATAGCAGGGTCATATTGCAACGTATGCCTTCTTTTTCCAGTATCTCGGCGGCACGTATGCCTTCCCAGGTGGAAGCAATCTTGATCAGGATGCGGTCACGCGGTATCCCTGCGGCTTCATACATGGCGATCAACTGACGACCTTTGGCAACTGTGCCAGCTGTATCAAAAGACAGACGGGCATCAGTTTCAGTAGAAACGCGACCCGGGATGACTTTTAAAATTTCCAGACCAAAAGCGATGAGCAAGTGATCGATGGTTTCATCAATCGATTTACCGGAGGTGTCCTTGACCGCTTTTTCCAGCAAAGGCAGGTATTCAGGCTTTTGCACGGCTTTCAGTATCAGGGACGGATTGGTCGTAGCATCGCGCGGTGCATAAGCCTGGATAGCCTGGAAATCGCCAGTGTCGGCGACAACGGTAGTGTATTGCTTCAGTTGTTCTAATTGGTTCATGGTATTTGCAAAAGTAGGGGCAAAATCAAAAAAAATCAGGGCAGTACAGCGATAGCAGGTTCACCTGCAACAATATCACCAATCACAGCAGCTTCCAAGAAGCCGCCCTGATGGAAAATTCTTAAAACATCTTCAACAACTGCCGCATCGCAGGCAACCAGTAATCCCCCCGATGTTTGCGGATCAGTCAGCAAGGCTTGCTGGGCGGGACTGATCTGCGTGTCGAACTGCACAGATGAGCCATAGGCTGCCAAGTTGCGGGCAGAGGCACCGGTGATATAGCCATTTGTGGCCAGTTCTTTCACATTCGCCAGCAAAGGTATTGTTGACATATCCAGCCGGGCTGCCAGTTTCGAACCACGGCAGACTTCCAGCAAATGGCCTAGCAGGCCAAAGCCGGTAACGTCGGTCATCGCATGCACGCCATCAAGTGCAGACAGGGCCTGCCCAGGTTTGTTCAGTTTGGTGGTATTGGCGATCATGGTGGCATAGCCTGCCTCGTCCAACGCCTGCTTTTTCAGTGCGGCAGACAATATGCCTACACCCAGCGGCTTGCTGAGTATGAGTTTGTCGCCTGCCTTGGCATCGGCATTGCGTTTGACCCTGGATGGGTGAATCAGGCCCATGACGACCAGGCCATAAATGGGTTCTACAGAATCAATGGTGTGGCCGCCGGCTATGGGTATGCCAGCCTCGGCACAGATGGTTTCACCGCCTTGGATAATTTTGCCGATGACATCCAGAGGTAATTGATTAACAGGCATGCCCACCAGTGCCAACGCCATGATGGGCGTGCCGCCCATGGCATAGATATCCGAAATGGCATTGGTGGCAGCGATGCGGCCAAAATCAAAAGGATCATCCACGATGGGCATGAAAAAATCCGTGGTGGCAATCAGTGCCTGCTCATCATTGAGTTTATAGACGGCTGCGTCGTCTGCTGTTTCTATCCCCACCATAAGAGCAGGCGGTACCGGAAAGCCTGAGGATTTTTTTAGTATTTCAGCAAGTACGCCGGGCGCAATCTTGCAGCCGCAGCCGCCGCCATGCGAGAAAGAGGTCAGTCGGACGGGGGCGTTAGTTTCTTTGCTCATGTGGGATTTATAGTTCTATACAGATCAGATTTGCTGATTATACGCCGAGCCAGTTGGTGGACTATAACAGTGAAAATCGGAGCGCTTGCCCTGATGCGCCGGGCACATGGCCTTCGCTCTCGATTTCACTGTTACAGTCCACTAGTATAAAAAAAGCGACCACCAAAGTGATCGCTTTTTCATGATATTGCTTATGCAGCAATGTCTATGTTGTTCGCTTTACCTGGTAAAGCTATTGGCTAATTAATAGTCGCCAAATGTACGTCGTGCGCCACTGTCGTTCGAGCGGTTGCCTTTGTAGCCACCGCCTTCTTTACGTGGACCAGCGCTGGTGCCTGTGGATGCGCCAGCTGGTTTGCTGAAGCTGCGTTGACCTGGCTTGTTGTTGCCATAGCCGCCGCCACCGGATTTACGGGCATCGCCTGGTTTCCAGCCGTTAGGCTTGCGCGCTGCAGAGCGTGCAGGTGCTGCAGATTTCTTGGGTTCAAAACCTTCGATGACATCGACAGGGATCAATTGCTTGGTGAAGCGTTCGATACGTTTGACGTGCATGCTCTCGGCATGATTGACCAAGGAAACAGCCAGACCCTTGCGGCCAGCGCGGCCAGTACGGCCTATGCGGTGGACATAGTCTTCCGGGAATTTAGGCAAATCGTAGTTGAATACGTGCGTAATTGCAGGAACGTCAATACCACGGGCAGCAACGTCAGTCGCGACCAGTACACGTACCTGGCCACGGCGCAATGCGTCCAGTGTGCGGTTACGTGCACCCTGGTGCATGTCGCCATGCAGGGCAGCAGCAGCGAAGCCAGCGATGTTCAGGCGGTCAGCGATGGTGTCTGCATCACGTTTGGTGGCTGTAAATACAACGGCCTGGTCAACGGTAGTGTCGCGCAGCAGATGATCAAGCATGCGGTTTTTGTGGGACAGGTCATCCACAAAGTGTACGCGTTGCTGGATGTTTTCATGCTTGCTGGCAGAACCGGCGATCTGGATCACCAGAGGCTCAGTCGTGATGCGTTTAGCCATGTTACCGACGACGCCATCCAGCGTTGCAGAGAACAACATGGTTTGACGTGTAGGAGGTGTGGCAGCAACGATTTTTTCGATATCGTCGATGAAACCCATGTCCAGCATGCGGTCGGCTTCGTCCAGAACCAGCATTTGCAGTTCAGAGAAATCGATCTTGCCAGATTCCATATGGTCGATCAGACGGCCAGGCGTTGCCACCAGAATTTCTGGATTGCGGGACAACAATTGCATCTGTTTAGGGTAAGGCATGCCACCGAGGATGGACACAGCCTTGATACGGCGTGAATAAGCGCTGTATTTGTCAGTTGCTGTAGTGACTTGCAAAGCCAGTTCGCGGGTTGGTGTTAGTACCAGCATTTTTGGTTTTGCAGCAACGAAACGTGGACGGTCGCCACGGGAGCGTGCAGATTGACGTTCCTGGTTAGGTGTTTTGCTGTTGTCATAGCTGACAACTTCAGCGGAAACCAGTTTATGCAAAGCAGGCAGCATGAAAGCGGCAGTTTTGCCGGAGCCGGTCTGGGATGAGACCATCAGGTCACGACCTTCAATCGCGGCAGGGATTGCCTGTTCTTGTACCGAGGTTGGCTTGGTATAGCCAGAGTCAGTCAGAGCGCGGATGATGTTGACGTGGAGACCTAGTGCTTCAAAACTCATGAATTTCTTTCGTGATTGGGACGTTTGCAAAATGCGGCAGCAATGTCTAGCTCACCGGCGACAGGGCCGGTTTGCAGCATGTTTTGCCGGAACGATTGCTTCTGTCCCAGTATAAATTAGCGCGTTGCTAACGAACGCGCGCAACAATGCAGCGCCAACCAAACGAAATGAACACAGAAAATCCAACAAGGGACGACAATGAAATTTCGGCACAAAAGCTTTGCGCCGGTATGATGTCTATGGATTACTACCAGACATGCGAGGCGGGAGGGCTTTTACATGCACCATCCTGAGGATGTGCACAGGCTTGCGATGCTACTTGGTTTTGCGCCGTAAATTTTATATTGCAGCGCAAAAAACGAAATTATACAGGATTTTTCAGGAAAAAGCAGCCAGTTTCTAAGAATATCTTGCAAAAGGTTTAGAATAGGCGCCAGCAAAAGTGCTGCCAGTAAAAGTCAACTTCCCCGCGAGCATCAAAACGGAAGCGCTTTTCTTGCCAGCCCAGGGCAAACAAGGACAGCACCTGATCATAGTAGGCATCTGCCTTGATGGGTTGCGCCTGCAGACGTAATTGCTGTTGTACTATCGTCTTCTGTACCCCTTGCGCTTGCAGGAAGGGCAGCAGTGCGGCACTAAAACCGCTGGAGCCGGGGCCATTGATGTCGCCAGTCAGGATGTCGATATATTCTGGCGGATATCCTTTGCTATCCACGATCTGCGCCATGGGACGCAGCAACTTCAGTAAATTTGCGCGCTCTGCATCCTGGCTTGCCATCATGCCAGTCCACAGATATATGCGGATGGCATTGTAAGCACCCTGGCCTTTTTCTACGCCCTGCGTATCTGGCAGGAAGCCTTTTTGCGCGTCATAGATAATCCAGTCGGCGGCGTAGCCTTTGGGGGCACTGCCAGCAATCAGGCGCACTGCCGGGGAGACCATACGCTTCCAGCGTTCATCGCTTTCTTTTTGCTCAAACCAGCGCAGCAAAGGCAGTGGCAGGTAGCTGGCATTGAGCTTCCATTGATTATTTGGCAGGTTAAAGCCGCTTGGTGCCGGCAAGAGGCTCAATCCCAGTCCGGGCAGCTCTGCGGTTTCTTCATTCAATATTCTTTGTGCCAGCAGGCTGGACAGGGCGGCATAGCGTTTTTCTTTCCAGACTTCTCCGGCAACGCCGAGGCTGTAGGCTATCCACAAGTCGGCATCGGAGGCTGGATTTTTATCGATGATGCCCCAGCTATTGTCTTCACGCTGACCCCATTGCCAGGCGGGCAGGCGGGCAGTCAGGTCACCTGCTGCCAGGTTATTCTCTGTCCAGGTCAGGATGCGTTGAAATGCGCCTTTGTCGTTGCCACTCAGGGCAAAGAACAGGGCATAAGCCTGGCCTTCTGATGTTGTTGGTTTGCGCGTACCGCTATGGTCGATCACGCGGCCATCGTCGGCGATGAAAGTCTTCTTGAATTGTTCCCAGGCTGGCCATGGGTCATTGCAGGATGCCGCGAAAGTATTGCCGGAAGACGCGAGGAACACACTGAATATCAGCAGCAATAAAGTGCGTGCTATAGAAAAGACAGTGTTTGGGATCTTGGGCATGGTAGGGTGTGCTTCATTCATGCCAATAGTATAAGGCCAGTACGGGATGCATGTGCAAGCATCCCGTACCGTCTTTAAATACTGGACGGCTTACTTGTCGTAAGAGTCAGCATTCAAGCCCATGACGTGCGAGAAGCCGCCATCGACATAAGTGATTTCACCGGTAATACCGTTTGCCAGTGGCGACAGCAGGAAGGCGGCGGTATTGCCCACGTCTTCGATAGTCACATTGCGGCGCAGTGGTGCGTGTTCGGCAACAAAGCCCAGCAATTTGCCAAAGTCCTTGATGCCGCTGGCAGCCAGGGTCTTGATAGGGCCAGCAGAGATACCATTGACGCGTATGCCTTTTTTGCCCAGGTGTTCTGCCAGGTAGCGTACTGAGGCTTCTAGAGATGCTTTGGCCATACCCATGGTGTTGTAATGCGGGATGGCGCGGATGGCACCCAGGTAAGACAGTGTCAGCAGGGCAGAGTCTTCACGCAGCAGTGGCAGCGCAGCTTTTGCCATTGCCGGGAAACTGTAGGCAGAAATGTCATGCGCGATGCGGAAAGCTTCGCGGGAGAAACCATCAAGGAATTCACCTGCAATCGCTTCGCGCGGCGCAAAGCCGATAGCATGTACCAGGCCATCAAGTTTGTCCCAGGATTTGCCCAGGTCAGCAAATACTGCTTCAATTTGCTCGTCGCTGGCCACGTCGCAATCAAAGATCAGTTTGCTGTCAAATTCAGCCGCAAAATCAGTAATCCTGTCTTTGAAACGTTCGCCTACATAGGTAAATGCCAGTTCAGCGCCTTCGCGTTTGCAAGCCTGGGCGATGCCATAAGCGATGGAACGGTTGGACAACAAACCGGTGATCAGAATTTTTTTGCCTTGCAGAAATGCCATGTTGACTCCAGATATGACCGCAATATGCTTAAGGCTCTCAGGACGGCAAGATTGAAAGCCTTATTCTATTGCGCTGTGGGTTTTATTACTTGTTGTTTCTACACCAGGTTTTTGCCTGAATGTTGAATGCTTAAATTGCAGCCTTTTCCGCAACAGGTCGGAATTGTAGTTGCTCTCACCGAAAGGGGCAAATGCTAAGTTTGCCTGTACTTATCTGCGCTGAAACAAAGTGCGTTTGGTCAGCATAGGCGCTCTTTTGGAAAATGTCCCATTTTTACTTGAAGTCGCCACAAAATCGCCTTTCGTGTTCATAAAAAACAGCTTTTTGTCTGTTTATAATACAAAACGCATTTCCTTGAGCAGCGCTCCGGGCAGGATTGCGCCACCAGTATGTCGTTGTCCGTAAGAACGGTCATCCATGATGACCTCGGTTTCCTGGCTTAGCGCCAGCAGGTTTTCTCCCAGCATCTTGAACAGGGAATCATCAAAGCGCATGACATTTAATGGCGCGATGATTTCACCGTTTTCTACCCAGAAGGTGGCAAAGCGCGTCATGCCGGTAATACGGCAAGTGGCGCGGTCAGAAAAATTCAAATACCAGAGATTGGCGATATAGATGCCCGTACCCAGTTCTTTGAGTATGTCTGCATTTGCTAACATGCCTACCTGCATGACCAGGGATTTTGCCGATTCATCTTCTGGTGCCCCGTTCGTCAGCAAGGAATATTCCTTGGCGCTACGCGGAGAAATCATGCTGCCAACCAATTTGCCCGCCTGTATCAGGGGAATTACTTCGGGTTTGATAAAGCCTTGCGCCTGAAAGCCTGGTTCCAGACCTGCACGACTGTCTTCACAGATATTCACCATGGCATGCATGCTGGCTTCGCCCGATTGTAAGCGGCGCAAGCAGCTATGGCGGGTGCGCAAGGCTTTTTCCGACAAGCCGCCCCAGTTCAGCATCATGATTAATTCATTTAATGCAGCTGGACTGAGGTAGGCGCGGTAATTGCCCGCGCCAACCGTAATTGGTGGTCGTGCCAGCAGAGCCAGCTCTTTGCGGGCGGCGGCGAATTTACTGAGAAATGCTGCCTCATTCCAGGTGAAGCCGGCATAGTTGGATTTGACGGCCTTGTCCGTCGCATAAAACAGGCTCCAGTCAAAATTAACATTGCTGGTTTCGTACCAGTTGCGCTGACCATAGGAATTGGCAAAGCCGCGATATTGTGTACCTGTAGTCAGCAAGCCCACCATGTCCACATCTTTTGCGGCAGCCAGTATCTGTTCCAGCATACTGGCTACAGGCGGCAGGGATGATGGCAGAATCTGTGTGCTGTCACTGATTTCAGTGGCTATCATCAGGTGCGGGTCTGCTGGCAAATCCGCCAACTGCGCGCGCAAATCCTGGATTGCAGTATTGATGGTGGGTAAATCCATGTCCATTTCGCCGCTGAGATTGAAGCTCATCGCAGCATGGGTTTGCCCCTTTATCAATTGCAGGTTCAGTATCAGTTGGAAAACATGGCCGGGCTGGCGTATGGCGCTGTGATTAAAGCGCACGAAATCACTGGACTCTGCGGCCAGCCAGGTGGTGCTGACTTCATTCGCCGCGAGTTGTGTTTCTATATGTGTGGCCAGGGACAGGAAATAACTTTGCATCAGGCTTCACCTCCAAATACTTCTACCTGATCAAACAGGCAGGCTGGCGAAGCGTGGCCTACGCGTATGACTTGGGATGGCTCACCTTTGCCACAGAAGGGCGTGCCCATGACTGCCAGCGTAGAGGCATCACCGACCATCTTCAGCGAACGCCAAAAGCTTTCTGAGATGCCGCGATAATTCGGGTTCTTGACCAGTTCCTGCAATTTGCCGTTGCGTATCATTTGCCCGTACTCACAACCGAACTGGAATTTATTGCGGGAATCATCAATAGACCAGGACACATTGGTATTCATCATTACACCATATTCAACGCTGGCTATCATTTCATCGAGGCTGCTGCTGCCTGCTTCTATATTCAGGTTGGCCATGCGGTCTATAGTTGGGCGGTTCCAGTCGCAAGCGCGTGAATTGGCGACGCCTGCCATGCCGGCGCGGGCTTGGGAAAGGGCGCTGCCTAAAGGTTTTTCCAGTATGCCGTTTTTGATGATCCAGGTTTTTTCTGCAGTACTGCCATCATCATCCCAGCCAAAGCTGGCAAATTGTTCTGCCCGGCTGGGGTCATAGGTAACGTTCAGCAATTCAGATCCATACTGAAAATGGCCA
Source organism: Undibacterium sp. KW1 (assembly GCF_009937955.1). NCBI lineage: Bacteria > Pseudomonadati > Pseudomonadota > Betaproteobacteria > Burkholderiales > Oxalobacteraceae > Undibacterium > Undibacterium sp. KW1. Next base: position 2,070,960 of record NZ_AP018439.1, read on the forward strand.
AACATGTCGGGCGTGACAAAACTGGTGCCAGCAAAATTGCGCTCATCACCCAATATGCGGTCCAGTTCCAGCGGGTGTCCTATGGATTCATGAATTTGCAGCATCATCTGTTCAGGCATTAGCAGCAAATCCATGCGGCCACTCGGGCAGTTTGCTGCGTGCAATAGCGCCAGTGCTTCTTCTGCAATGCGTTTGCCTGCGCCATAAAAGCCAGACTGCTGCAGAACTTCCATTCCACCCTGGCGGCAGAAACCATTGTATTGACCACCGAGACTGCGGGTCTGGGTTTCTGAACCTTCATTGGCGGTAACGCTGAGATTGGGGATCAGGTAATTGAATTGCTGATGGATGTCAGCACCTGCGCTACTGATAAATAGCTGCTCAGTTTGTGTCACGCCTATGGATGCACTCCAATCTACAATCTTGTCACTGAAATGCGATGTGACGGATTCCTGCATCAGTAGGGCAATCAAGTCTTTCCTGGTCCAGATAGAAGCGGCTGGACCTTGATATTGACCAAGTACAGCGGCCTGCGGGATTTGGCTGAAATTGGTTACTGTCTTACCAGAACTGAGCCTGGCCCAGTGCAAGGCATGCTGCATTGCGGTATTCAATCCATTGCGGGACAAGTCGCTGGTTGCGGCATAGCCGTAACCACCATCATGAATAACGGCCAGCATGGCACCATGGCTGCGGGCATTGCGCAGCGGTTGCAATACATTTTGCCTCACCAATAGCTCTTCACTGCGCTCATCCACCACGCGCATGGAGCAAAAATCAACAGCGGGCATTAATTCCCGGAATAAAATTCTTAGTGCTTCCAATCCTGGCTCCAGTGAATGTGCCGCATACGAGATATGCGGGAGATTGTGCCTGTTTCGTCACGGTTTCGTTATGTCGCAGGCGAATGCCATCTTGCCAGTGTTTGCAGGATTGGTCAAAAATATAAGTGTCAGGGGATTCTTCAAGCAGGAGAGCGCGAACCGGCAGACAGCCGGTTCGCAGTCACAACTTAGTGTTGCAAGCCTTTTGGTATGGCGTTCAGCAAAGTCCTGGTATATGCCTGGGTTGGGTTCAGATACAGATCATCCGAATTGGCCAGCTCGACAACCTTACCCTTGTTCATCACCATGACCTGGTCGGCAATGTATTTGACCACCGCCAGATCATGCGAGATGAAAATGTAGGACAGGCCAAATTCTTCCTGCAAATCCTGCAGCAGGTTCAATACCTGCGCCTGCACCGATACGTCCAGCGCAGATACTGACTCATCGCAGACCAGCACTTCTGGTTTCATTGTCAGGCAGCGTGCAATCGCGATACGCTGGCGTTGGCCACCCGAGAATTCATGTGGGTAGCGGTGAAAAGCAGCAGTAGGCAGGCCGACTTTTTCCAGCAACTGATAAGCCATGGCAGAGCGCTCACTGTCATTGGCGCCGATATTATGGATGTACATGGGTTCCATCAAAATCTGGCCCACCGTAAAGCGTGGGTTCAGCGATGCATACGGGTTCTGGAAAATGATTTGTATGCGGCGCTTGTAGTGATGGAATTCCTTGTTTGACATGGACAGGATATCCTTGCCTTCAAACAGGGCCTGGCCAGAGGTTGCCTGGTGCAGGCGCATCAATGTCAGGCCCACCGTGGTTTTGCCTGAGCCTGATTCACCCACTACGCCCAAGGTTTTGCCGCGCGCGAGTTTGAAAGAGACGCCTTCAACAGCCTTGAATTCTTTTTTGCCAAAGAAACCTTCGCGGGAGTAGAAACTCTTGCCCAGGTCCTTGACTTCGAGCACGATTTCTTCATCACCCTTGAGACCACGCGGGCGCTGTTTTTGCTCGACCAGTGCGCCGTTGTTATTCATGAAATCAGCAATCACCGGCAAGCGCCATGGGCGGGTATCAAGGGTAGGGCGACAGTGCAACAGCGCCTGGGTATAGGTATCTTTCGGGCTCTCAAAAATTTGTTCTACCGTACCCGCTTCGCGAATTTCTCCATTGCGCATGACAATGACATGGTCGGCAATTTCACCGACCAGTGCCAGGTCATGGGTGATGAACAAGACGGACATCTTGTGTTTGATACGCAGTGCATCTATCAGGTCGATGATCTGTTTTTGTATGGTGACATCGAGAGCAGTGGTCGGCTCATCGGCGATCAGCAATTTGGGTTCGCAGGCAATCGCCATCGCAATCATGACCCTTTGTTGCTGCCCGCCAGACATCTGGCTGGGATAGGCATCGATCTTGTTCTTTGGGTCGGGAATGCCGACTTCTTCCAGCAATTCTATGGCACGCTTGCGGGCTTGCTTTGCATCCATGCCCATGTGCAGGCGCAAGACTTCGCCTATCTGGAAGCCAACGGTAAACACCGGGTTCAGCGAGGTCATCGGCTCCTGGAAAATCATGGAAATTTCCTTGCCACACAGATCGCGTCTTTCAGCGATGCTGAGTTCCAGCAGGCTGCGGCCTTCAAAAATAATCCTGCTGTCAGCGGCAATGCTGGAGGTGTCTGGCGGCAGCAAGCCCATGACTGCGAGAGAGCTGACTGATTTGCCACTGCCTGATTCACCGACCAGGGCAACGGTGGAGTTGCGGGGTATTTCAAAGGAGATACCCTTGACGGTTTCCACGCTGTCTTTTTTATTGACACGGAAAGACACGCGCAGGTTTTCTACTTTCAGCAAAGCTTGATTTGTGTTGTCTTGACTCATGATCTGTCCTTATTTCAATTTTGGGTCAAGCGCATCGCGCAAGGCATCGGTGAACAATGAGAAGGCTGTTACCAGCACAGCCATCGCTGCAGTTGCGGCAACCAGTTGCCACCATTTACCCAAAATTAATTCATTCTGCGCTTCATTCAGCATACTGCCCCAGGACACCACACCAACCGGCACACCAAAGCCCAGGAAACTCAGGATAACTTCAGATTTGATAAATCCGACGACAAGGATGGATACCTGTACCAGTGCCACATGGCTGACATTCGGGAAGATATGCACGAACATCTTGCGCCAGTGCGAAGCACCAATGGCATCTGCCGCCCATACATATTCACGCGCCTTGTGTTTCATGTATTCAGCACGGATCAGGCGGAAAGGCCCAGTCCAGCCAGTGAATGCCAGGATCAGAATGATGGTGGTCACGCCTTTTTGCTGCAATACAGCCGCGACTGACAGTATCAACAACAGGTAGGGGATGGAAGTGAAAATGCTGTAAAACCAGTTAAAGAAATCATCAACTTTGCCGCCAAAGTAACCGGCCAGTGCACCAAACATGGTACCCAGCAGGGTCGCCAGGAAAGCGGCGACCAGACCAACAACGATGGAAGTCTCTGCACCCTTGATGGTTTTCTTGATGATGTCGTGTCCCCATTTGTCAGCACCAAAGGGCAGGGTGGTCAGGCGTTCGCCCACGACAGCCTTTCCAGACTTGGCCAGCTCAGCGCGGATTTCTGCCATTTCCTTTGCCAGCGGATCAGGGATGCCGTAGTCATTGACGATGACGGCCTGGTCCGCATCTGGTTGCTTGCGCAATTCACGGATGATGTCCGCCAAAGGGTCAAGTGGATTCTCTGGCGGCGGCGCTTCTACCTCTGCCTTGGCGACCGGGCCTGTATCGGCACCGACAAAGCTGGGTGGCGCATAACTGACGCCGCTTTCTTGTTCCCAGTCAGAGGCGATGATGCCAGTCGCGGACAGTATCAGCGTCAATAAAAACGCAGCTACGATTGCCAAGGCAATCATGGCGACCTTGTCAGCGCGCAAACGGCGCCAGGCCAGTGCCCACAGTCCGGGTGAAACTGCTTGTACAGTAGGATTTGTGATAGTCGTGCTCATGAATGATCCTTATTTCAACTGTACGCGTGGATCAACCGCCTGGTACAGCAGATCGGTCAACAAATTAAAAAACATGGTGGCTGCTGCGACATACACGGTGATCGCTTTGATCACGGGAAAGTCACTGCGCTCCACTGCCAGTATCACTTCACGGCCTATGCCAGGGATGGAGAAAAAACGCTCAATCAGGAAGGCACCAATCAGCAAGGCCGGCAGGTTGGACATGACATGGGTGATGATAGGTATCGATGCATTACGCAAGACGTGCACCCATTTCACGCGGCTTTCGCTAACACCCTTGGCGCGGGCGGTACGCACATAATCCTGGTTCACTTCATCCAGCACAAAGGTGCGGAACAGGCGCAGGTTAGGTGCCACACCCACGGCCAAGGCAATCAGGATAGGCAGGGCAGAGTACTTGAACAGGTTCTCGGCAAAATGATTACCCCAGCCCTGTACCGGGAACAGCCCCAGTTTGTAGGCAAAGAAATACTGACCAACGATGATATAGACCAAAATACTGACCGACATACCAACGGTACAGGCGATCATCACGCCACGGTCTGTCAATGAACCACGCTTGAAGGCAATTGCCAACGCCAGCGCAATGGCGATGATTGTTTCGATAATCGTCAGCGGTATCAGTACTGTCAGTGAAGGGCCAAGGCGTGTGCCTATGATAGAAGACACGGCCTCACCAGTACTCCAGCTATTGCCAAAGTTGAAGGTGACGATCTGCTTGATAAAAATCCATAACTGTACGTAGTAGGGCTGGTCGATGCCCAACTGGGTACGGATATTGGCAATCTGTTCGGCATTCGACATCTTGCCTGCCAGGATGTAAGCCGGGTCGCCACCCACCCAGTTGAACAGGAAAAACACCAGCAGGATGACACCCAGCATCGTCGGTGCCATCTGCCATAAGCGGCGCAGTATATAAGCGGTCATGTTTGTCTCTCGGTTTTCAAATTTCAGTTAGTCTGCGGCTCATTTTTTGTCTATTTATTCTTGTCGATGTCTATCTGCATCCATTCTATATGCATGATGGGGTGTTTCTTGTGCCCTATCACGCGTGGCTGTGACAGCATCATGCGGTGGCGGGCATAACCCAGGCGCTGGGCTGCATACAGTTCCATGATGCGTGTCATCTTGTGATACAACAGGTCGCGTTCTGGCCCCGGAGCCAGTTTTTGTGATTGCTCATACAGCTTGTCATATTCAGGAATGGTGACACAGCCATTATTATTCATGTGGATGTTTTTGCCGTAAAACAGCTGCATGAAATTGTCGCCATCGGGATAGTCCGCTATCCATGGCGAAATGCGCTGCATCAACTGGCACTGCTTTTCAGCTTTGAGGATTTCAGCAAAAGGGCGGAATTCGGCGCGCATCCTGATGCCTATGCCGTCATAGGATTTTTTCCAGACTTCAGCCTGCAAATGGCCGCGTGATTCGGTCTGGGCAGTGTGCACAATTTCCAGCGGGCTGCCATCTGGCATGGTGCGATAACCATCCTTGCCTTTTTTGTAGCCAAACTTGTCGAGTAGGGCATTGGCAGCGGCAGGATTGTATTGGATGCTGCTTTTGTAGTTAGGATCATGCCCCACGACGCCAGGAGGAATAGGATATTGCAGGGGAATAGCATGACCATTATCGACGATGCGAATTTCTTCTTCGACATTGTGTGCCATGGCCATGGCGCGGCGCAAGGCGACTTTCTCTTTGCTCAGGCCGCCAAACACCGGGTCTTGCATATTCCAGTAATAGATAGTCAGCTCAGGATCGACAATGCGCGACATCTGTATGCCGCGTTTGACAAATTCAGGTTTCAGGTCAGGACCATTCAATACCTGAGGTGCCAGGCCGCCGTAGAGCTGGAACAAATCAATTTCATCTTTCTGGAATGCCAGCAGGCGAGACTGATCTTCCAATATCACATTGACGACAACGCGACCGATTTGCGGCATGCGCTTGCCTTTCATGGCCGCGATGATTTTTTGGTCGTTCGGGTCAGAGCTGGCCTGGAAATCCCATATCGTTGTATGGAAATCCGGATTGGCATCCAATACCATTTTTGAGCCGCGTACCCATTCAGTCAGTTTGAAAGGGCCAGTGCCGACCGGGTTTGCCATGGCGGCACCTTGTACGTCCTGGTATTTTTCTATGACCTCACGTGCGACAGCAGACATGGCGGTGTAGGCCAGTATCATGGGCAGGTTGAAGTCCGGACGCGTCAAGTGTATGCGCAAGGTATATTTATCGACGACTTCCAGGCCGGGTACCTTGGCTGAATAATCAAACTTGCCGGATTTCTTTGCCTGTGCCGCCAGTTGATCCAGCCCCGCGATCTTGTCCTCTAACAGCCAGACATGGGTAGAAGCGATTTTCGGGTCCATGATGCGTTTGAATGAATATACATAGTCATCCACCGTCAGTTCACGTTTTTTGCCATTGAAGGCTGCATCAGGGGTGAAGTAAATGCCTTTCTTCAGCTTGATGGTATAGGTTTTTCCATCGGCAGAAATCTCTGGCATGCCATCGGCTGTTTCGGGAATGATTTTTGCCGGGCTCGCCAGATAATCGTAAGTGAACAGACGCTCGAAAATCGCTTCATTGATGGCGTTGGAGTACAGGTCACGTGTTGCAGCAGGATCAAAGCCAGTCTCGGCAACAGGGAAAATGGTGCGTAACACTTTTTCCGGATCAGCAAATTCAGGTTTGGCGGCCTGCGCCTGCAAGGGCAGGGTAGATGACATCAGACCGGCTAGTACCAGACAGATTGCCATACCTGTTCTGGTCAGCTTGTGCTGAAACGGATGAGTGGACTTCATTGACAAATTCTCCTGCTATTTTGTGCGATGATAAAAAGTGCGTATTGAATCAAACTGAATCTTTAGAGCCGGGCTTAATGTTTTTCTACATCAATGAATGCCCAGTCAGAATGCAAGATGGGATGTTTTTTATAGCCAGTAATCCAGGGGCGGTACAACCAGCTACGGATGCGGGAAGTGTGCACGATCCATGGTGTATCAGCTTCAACCTGACGGTTCATTTGTGCATATACCTTATTACGCTCCTCACCCAGCGGCAGCGATACTGCCTTGCGGAACAGTGCATCATAGGCGGGCGACTCATAGCAGGCATGGTTGCCTGCACCGGCTTTGGGGCCGTAGAGTAATTGCAGGAAGTTTTCGCCATCAGGAAAGTCGGCATTCCAGGCACCACCCCACATATTCAACTTGCAGGCGGAAGCCGCTTTCAGATTGTCAGCGAAATTACTGACCGGGAATTCGATGCGCAAGCCGATTTTATCCAGGCCACGTTTATAAATCTCAGACTGAACTTTATAGATGGCAGCGGGTTCCACGGTTTTTTTGAGGGTGAGCGGGCTGCCGTCAGGATTATTTCTGTATCCATCCGCTCCACGTTTATAGCCAAAATGGTCGAGCAGTTTATTGGCCAGCTTGATGTCGTAAGCCAGGCTGCTGCGATAGGCAGGGTCATAGCCAACTACGTCTTTAGGAATAATCATTTCCGAGCGTATGGCCTGTCCCAGGCGCATCTGGGCGATTTCATCCTCATAGCTGTAAGCCATGCCTATCGCGCGACGCAGGGCGATTTTTTCCTTGGTGTAGCCGCCAACAACGGGGTCACGCATATTGAAAATTGTAAATACAATACCAGCATCTGTGACCCTGTCCATCTTGATGCCCTGATTTACCAGCTCAGGTTTTAATGCAATTCCATCCAGTGCTGCCGTTGCTGCACTTTGCGGCAGCTTGTCGATATCCAGTTGCGAATCCTGAAAAGCCAGCCAGCGCGATTGCTCTTCTTCTATGATGCTGATATCGACTTTCCCCACCTGAGGCATTTTCTTGCCCTTCATTTGCTTGACGATTTCTTCATCGCGGGCGCTGCCTGTCGATTTGAAATCCCAGGTGTAGCCACGGTATTCCGGGTTGGCGGTCAGCACGATCTTGCTGCGCGGCAGGTATTTCTCCACCATATATGGCCCGGTGCCGACGGGGTGCAGCCCAGTTTGGTCACCATAAGCTTCGATGATTTCTCTCGCCACGGCACCAAAGCCACCATAGGCGACGACGTACAGAAAATTGTAATCAGTCGCTTTTAATTCTATTCTTAATGTGTATTTGTTAACGGCTTTCAGGCCGGCAACAGGTACATCATAATCAAATTTACCTGTTTTCTTTGCCTTGGCTGCGACATCATCGAGGCCCACAATCTTGCCTTCGATGAAGCTGGCATTTGGCGAACGGTTAACCGGGTCAAGCAGGCGCTTGAAGGTGTAAACATAGTCTTGCGCGGTCAGCTCATGTTTTTTACCCTTGAATGCTGGGTCGGGAGCAAAGTAAATGCCGGGCTTGATCTTGAAGGTAAATACTTTTCCCTGTTCGGTCACCTCTGGCATGCTTTCTGCTGAAAGTGGGAGGAGACGGGCGGGGCGGGAGAGGTAGTCATAACTTAGTAAAGGCTCGAAGATGGCCTCGCTGACCCAGCCAGAATAGAAATTCTGGGTTTTAGCCATGTCAAAACCGTCATCCGCAGCTTCAAAGGCTTGTCTGACTACTTTATTGAGGTCCGCAGGATTGGCTGCCTGAGCAATTTGCAAGGGAAATGTCGATAGCAGCATAGTGAAAATGCAAGCAACTGTCTGGTGACGCATGAACATTCTTTAACCTCATTGTCTGGTAAAACAAATTCGTCTGGCGAGTTTGATCTGTGTAAGCATGGATCAGGCCCGGTAGGCAAAACGCAGTTTTGTATGTTAAAACCAGGACGGAACACAAACCGTATAGATTAATTTACATATTGCAGGTGCAAATTAATTTTCTTCACTATTTGCCTGGCAGCTTTTTCCGCTTCAGTTTTAAAAAGCCGTAACCATAACGCAAGAGTCTTATCGATGGGAGAAGGAAAGAAATTTTTATTTCATTGTCGAATTGTACGGTGTGACAATTCTTTTCAATTTTGGGTTTTTGAGTGCATTTTGGCAATGGGGGCGCATCGTTAACGGGATTATGATGGTGCCGCGCACCATTGTGGTGCGATATTCGCACACAACTTTAGATAGTTTGGCGCCTGAAAAAGGGCTCAAAAAAAATTAAATTCTGGTGAGTGAGGGTCTGGGCGAATTTCTCAATGTAATGAAGTGTAAAAAAAGCTGCATTGAAATAATTTATGCTGCATAGCACAAGAAATTAGGTTTCCTATGCGGGTGGTTTTTTGGCAAAATGCGCCATGTTGTTTTTTGGCGGAGCTTAAAGTAAAGCACTTGACAGTTTCTGGGCATAAGTGGTTTTATGCGCCTTCGGAAAAATTTCTGACGACTAAATTTACATTTTCCATGCGGTAAGTTCGTGTTTTTTTACATGGGAACATAATTAGTTGTTCTGATAAAGATGAAATGACTGTAGCGTCTGACTTTGCTGCAGGTAATAAAAATTTTCTGCTTTGCATCGCTGGTGTAGCCATTTACGGCACGGAGAATCTGGTAGCGGAAATTGATTAATATTTTTTATTACCTGGTCAGGTATATATGGCCTCAGTAGAAGCTGGTGCTTTGGTTGTAGGCAGAATTAAATGAGTCAGTTTTATCAAAAACCTCGATTTATATTTTGACGAGCCCGCAGCTTATGAATTTATAAGTGGTTTTGTATCGGTATGGCTTTTTATTGATTCACAGCATTTATAATCACTTTTTTGTTTGAGATGTTTTGACTTGCGTCAGACAGTTGACCTTGTGGTAGTGGAGGAGCAGTAATGGATTTTTCAAATCGCCAGCAAGAGCCGGGGAAGAAGTTTGTAGGCTTAGGGCTGGTTATCGCATTTCACGTACTGGTGGTATATGCCCTGGTATCTGGATTGGCGCGCAAAGCGATGGAAGTGGTGATCAAGCCAGCAGAAGTCAAGCTGGTAGAAGAAGTGAAGCCACCGCCACCACCGCCAGACACCCCGCCGCCGCCACCGCCAAAATTGTTGGCCCCGCCGCCACCGTTCATTCCGCCACCGGAAGTCCAGGTCCAGCAGCCGGTTCAGCAACAGCCAGCGATATCAGCGGTATCGAATGTCAAGCCAGAAAACCCGACATTCACCAAGACCCAGGCCCCACCTGCACCAGTTGCAGAAACCAAGGCCACAGGTCCCGTCACGATACCAGGCGTGATCGACTTCAACGTCGGTGGATGCAAACCGGAATATCCGCGTGCCTCCCTGCGTAATGAAGAAACCGGCACCGTCCTGTTGTCCGTCCTGATTGGTGCAGATGGTTCTGTTGCCGACGTCAAGATCGACAAATCCAGCGGCTTCCGCGGTCTCGACAATGCGGTTAAATCCCAGTTGATGTCAGGTTCCTGCAAAAACAAACCAGGTACCGTCGATGGCAAACCACAACAGACCTGGGCCAAGGTTCAGTATGTATGGAAGCTCGAGTAATCAGGAATCCCAGGCAAGAGCAGTCGATCTACCAGACTGCTCTACCCAAGAAAATGAAGCAAGAGATGGTTCAGATCGATTCGTAAAAGATAAGTACCAGGCAACAAACAAACCAAGTAATACATAAGTAATACATAAAAACAGCAGTAAGCAATACCAACCTTATTTTGTTAAAAGGAAGCACCTCAATGAAAACCCGTTTCTCCGCATTCCTGGCTGCAACACTCCTGGCCTTGACAGCCGCCGTTGCCGTCGCCCCTGTTTCTGCACAGGAATCCGCCTCCGCTGCCGCATCTACACCAGCCCCTGCTGCTGAAGCAGCCCCGGCACCAGCCGCTCCAGCAGACGCTGGCGCCCCGGCAGCACCAGCAGCCGCCAAAGAAATGGTAGAAAACCCATACGGTCTCGATGCTCTCTGGAAAACCGGTGACTTCGTTGCCAAAGGCACCCTCATCATCATGGTCATCATGTCCATGGGCAGCTGGTACATCCTCATCACCAAAATCATTGACCAGGTCAAACTGTCCGGTCAAGCCACAGATGCCCGTTCCAAATTCTGGAAAGCAGCCTCTGTCCAAGCCGGTGCCGCTTCTTTGAAAGAAGGCAGCCCATTCCGCTTCATCGCTGACTCTGGCATCAAAGCCACAGAACACCATGAAGGCGCGCTGCTCGAACAAATCGATCTGAACACCTGGGTCTCCATGTCCATCCAGCGCGCTGTCGATAAAGTTCAAAGCCGCCTGCAAGACGGCCTGGCTTTCCTGGCGACAGTTGGTTCCACAGCACCGTTCGTTGGTCTGTTCGGTACCGTATGGGGTATTTACCATGCGCTGACAGCGATTGGTATGTCCGGTCAGGCCTCTATCGACAAAGTGGCGGGTCCTGTTGGTGAAGCGCTGATCATGACCGCGATTGGTCTGGCTGTCGCTGTTCCTGCTGTATTGGGTTACAACTTCCTGGTCCGTCGCAACAAGAGCGCTATGGAAGAAGTCCGTGCCTTCTCCGCTGACCTGCACTCCGTTGTTCTGTCCGGCAATATGGGCAAAACGGCTGCCAAGAAGTAATTCGGTTGTAAACTGACAGAACCAAGACCCTTAACCACAGAGGCGCAGAGGAAGGAAAGACTTCTTGCAAGAAGTCTTCGTTCCGCAGGCGAGTGGCATGCCACTCGAAACCCCTGCTGCACCACAGAGAAAAGAGATCTTTGTGTGTCTGTGTTGAGAGGTCTTAAGGGTTAAAGCGTAACATCGAAAGAGAACACATTATGGCAATGGCAATTGGTAATGATGGAGATGGTGAAGACGAAGTCAACAGCACCATCAACACCACCCCGCTGGTCGACGTCATGCTGGTATTGCTGATCATCTTCCTGATCACCACCCCGGTGATTACAGATACGGTCAAGCTGAAATTACCGGCAGAAACCAACGTGATTTACAAAACCAAACCGGAAAACATCACCCTGTCGGTGAACAAGGATGGTGATCTGTACTGGAACGGCAGCATGAAGCCGCTGGCAGGCACGGATGCCCTGTTTGAAAAGCTCAAGGTAGAAGCAGTCAAGATCCCGCAACCTGAGTTGCATATCCGTGGAGATCAGAATACCCGCTATGAGTTTATTGGCAAAAGTATCCTGACGGCACAACGTGCCGGTATCGCCAAGGTCGGTTTCGTGATTGAACCGCCTCCACGGAACTAAGTAAAGGAAGCATTATGGGTATGCAAATTGGTTCCGGCGGTGGCTCAGCCGATCCGGAAGTGATGATAGAAATGAACATGACGCCGCTGATTGACGTCATGCTGGTATTGATCATCATGTTGATTATTACCATTCCTATTCAGAATCACGCAGTGAACCTGAATATGCCGACAGGCACGCCACCGCCACCAACAGTAGAACCAGTCGTCGTCAATATCGACGTCGATTTTGATGGTACGGTGTCCTGGAATGGTACGGCAGTCGATCATGCACAGCTGGAAGCGAAATTGGCTGAATCGGCAGCAATGCCTGCAGCAAACCAGCCAGAGATCCACCTGCGTCCGGTTGCTGTTGTACCTTACAAATCCGTGGCTGCGGTCATGGCAGCGGCACAGCGTCTTGGTGTGACCAAGATCGGTATGGTCGGGAATGAGCAGTTCCTGAAGTGATAAATAAGCACTTCGTGACATTTTCGGCGTATCAATGCTGAGTTATTAAGGTATGATAGAAAATTGGCAGGGTTAACCCTGCCATTTTTCATATTCACGGGTTGGGCTTTGCGTATTTCCAAGCTGCAATCCCAAAGTTTATTAAATTTATTGATTGAGAGATCAACATATGAAGCAACTTCGCTTGTCTCGTATTGCTGTATTGTTTGCAGCTATTGGCTTTGCCGCCGCTCCAGAATTAACAAATATCGCAGCAAATCAAGCTTATGCTCAAGAGTCCTTGCGTCCTGAGATTGCCAAAATTGTGCACGGCGCTGGTGAATTGTACAAAGCGAAGAAATTCAGGGAAGCGCTGTCCAAGATTCATGAAGCCGACAGCGTAGGCGGCAAGACAGTCAATGAAAATTTCACGATAGAGCGCATGCGCCTGTCTATCGCTTCTGCTGCTGGTGATAATGACACCGTGATCCGTTCAGCAGAAACCATCGTTTCTGCAAACAAGCTGGGTGGTAAAGAGCAGTTGCAAATGATACAGGTGCTGGCGAATGGCTATTTCAAAGCCGGTAACTACGGCAAAGCTGCACAATGGTATAACCGTTATTATGCTGATGGCGGTACAGATCCTTCGCTGCGTCCTTACCTCACACAAGCCATGTTGCAGAGCGGTGACAGTGCAAAGGCCATGAAGGAAATCAATGCTGAACTGGCAGCAGATGAAAAGGCAGGCCGCACACCAAGTCTGACCAATCTGGAATACCAGTCCAATGACGCATTGAAGCGTAAAGACATGGCTACCTATTCCAGTGCGCTGGAAAAAATGGTCGCCTACCATGGCAAGAAAGAGTACTGGGTCAACCTGCTCAATAACATCGAGAGAAAGCCAGGCTATTCCGAGCGTTTCAAACTCGATTTGATGCGCCTGAAACTGGCTTTGGGTCAAATTACCAAGAGCGCTGACTACATGGACATGTCCTTGTTTGCTATCCAGGCTGGTTTCCCGGCAGAAGCAACCAAAGTCATCGATGCAGGCTACAAGGCTGGTGCACTGGGTGAAGGCAAGGATGCCGACCGTCACAAACGTTTGCGCGACATGGCAAACAAGACCCAGGCAGAAACTACCAAAGGCCTGGCAGCTAGCGAAGCTGAAGCCAAGGCAGCCAAGGATGGCAATGCACTGGTCAATATCGGCTATGGTTATGTGACTGCCGGTAATTACGACAAAGGCATCGCCATGATTGAAGAGGGCATAGCCAAAGGTGGCCTCAAGCAGGAAGATGATGCCAAATTGCACTTGGGTATTGCGCAACTGCAGGCAGGCAAAAAAGCCAATGCAATCAAAACACTGAAAACGGTAAAGGGAACAGATGGCTCAGGCGATCTGGCACGTTACTGGGTGATTTACGCGAATCAGTCTGGCAAATAATGCGTGACCTGATGTAAAAAACAAAGGCGCCTTCGGGCGCCTTTGTTTTTTACTTATCTTTATCGTTTTAGTGTCAACTGGCGACTTGATTGCGCCCGCTGTCTTTGGCGCGATACAAAGCCGCATCAGCACAACTGATGAGCTCATTGCTATCTTGGCCGGTGCTCAAAGTTGCTACACCAAATGAGCCGGTGATATGCGGCAGTGGCTTTTGACGATCAATAAATACCTTGGTTTTTGCCAGGCGGTTGCACAGTCTTTGCGCAACCCCCAATGCTGATTTATGATTGGCACCAGGTAGTATAACCATCATTTCTTCACCGCCGTAGCGGGCTGCAAAGTCACTGGGGCGCAAGCCTGCATTCAATACTTTTGCAGCCGTTTGCAAGGCATCGTCACCCAGCAAATGGCCGTGCTCATCATTAAAGCGCTTGAAGTGATCCAGATCAACCATGATGATGCTCAGGGCTGCGCCAGTAGCATGGGCATGCTGCACCATGCCAGGCAATTGTGCGTTTAGCCAGGCGCGGTTATGCAAGCCAGTCAGCCCATCTACCATCGATAGCTGGCGATAGAATTCCCCCACTTTCTGACGGCTGCGAATTTGTGCATTAGCTGCACGTATGCGGAAAGACAGCAGTTGCAAGAGATTGCGGGCAACACCATTGGACTCATCAATCAGGCGCCACAGGGTTTCTGCTTCTATCAGTAATAATTCGCTTTCACTGATGGCAGAGATGGTTGCTGAATGAATTTCTTCATCCAGAACCGAGATTTCGCCTACGCATTCACCCGGCAGATACTGCGTGATGGTATTTTCCAGCTGATTGCTTTCTTCGGTAATGCGGCTGACGCCGAGTGCACCTTTGAGTACGATATACAGTTTCGCTCCTGAGCTGTTGGCGTCCAGTACAACCTGGCCAGTATAGGCGCGAACCACCCTGCAATCCTTGATGATGTCGGCAATAAGTTGTCTGTTGTCTTCGGTAATGTCGCGGAAAAGGTGGATATCCTCAATACGATAATCCGTTTCCCTGAAAAGCTTGAGTCGTTCCAAAATCGTTTTATCCAGATACATGAGGCAAATATAAGAGTGTCAGAGTACGATCTGATCCATGGCATCGAAACGCATTTCAGTTTCGCGAAAAATGCTCAGGTAGTCAGCTTCACCAAGCCCTAGCGTATCCCAAGCAGCCTGCAACAGCAAGGGCAGGATATCGTTTTCATCCTGGGCAAGGTCAAGTGCGTGCACAATTGCATTTGCTACATGTACGACCGAAGCAAGTACGTTCAGGTTTTCTTGTTCAGGATGATGGTGACCGCGTATGGCATCACACACTGCCTCAGAAAAGTTCCAGTGTGTTGCCAGTGCCAGCCCTGCATCGACATGATCGATGTGCAGGATATGCCGTTCAGCTTCGATGAGCAGACAATCTGCCTCTTTTTGATAACGCAGAACCTGTTCATAATTCGCCGGGTAGCAGGTCACCAGTACCAGCTTGCCTATGTCATGCAACAGACCCGCAGTAAAGGCAAAATCATGCTTCATGTGCAGTGCACGCGAGATCAGCTCAGCACAAATCGCTGTGGCAATGCTGTGACGCCAGAATGCCTTGAAATCAAATGCAGGACATTTCTCAGTAGGAAACTTGTTCGACAGGGTTGTTGTGCGAATCAGGTTTTTTACATTCTTGACACCCAGCATGGCAGTCGCCTGCTGCAAGGTCACTACTTTGGAGTTATTGCCATAGTAAGACGAATTGGCCAGCCTCAATAATTTCGCCGTGATTGATTGATCAAGGGCGATTTTTTCAGTCACCATGTCCAGGCTGCTTTCTTCATCATCAAGATTTTGCAGCATCTCCATCGCAACTTCTGGCAGGGTGGGCAAGTCCTTGATTTTTTTTACCACGTCTTCCAGTTGTACCTTGAATTCATTGATATCGGTCATTTGGCTTCCCCTTTACGGTAGTCAATGACGTAGGACTTCAGTATGTTCGCTGGCTCAGCATCACCCGCCTGGCGAAAGATTTTTTCTATGCGGTTTAATTTTGTCGTCAGATATTCAAGCTCTTCATGCTCGGCACCCACTTCGCCCTCGACCGTCAATTGATGAATATCGTGATGCGCAATTGCCTGGAGCATGCGCTCTGTCAACGTTGTGCCTGCGGGTAGCAAGACGTGGCCAACTTTATCAAGCAAATCATCGGCCAGCACTGTCCCCGGCGTCACCTTGGAAAGTGGCAAATAGCGGTAATGTCTGTTCATGGTGCTTGCCTCACTGAATGAGCGTGCTGCGTTATCAGAGACGTATTGCTTCAGTGTAATAAAAATTTACTTAAAAGGAAGTCGATTTTTTATTAAGACGCATGCATTAACCTGACCCGGTGATGAATATGTCCGAATATCAATTGATAATGAATATACTACACCTGTTGCATCTGCATGTTTGATTCTGGCGGCTGCCTGTATTTACAATATGAAGTTTCGTAATTTTCATGCATCATTTCTCATATTTTTGATCTGACAGGATTCATCATCAAACAAATCATCCAACGTCGCCCGCGTTTGTTACTTACCTTGGCTCTGGGCAGCCTGGCAGCGGTATTGTTGCCTGGGGCGCAGTCCCTGATCACCCGTGCCCTTTGTGGCTGGAATGTAGCCGTGTGGACTTATCTTTTGTTGATGGCCTGGCTGATGATGGGGGCAGACAAGCATGCTGTACGTAAGATGGCGCAGCAGGAAGATGAAAGTGCAGTAGCTGTATTGGTATTGATGTCACTGGCAGCAACCCTGAGCCTGCTGGCCATCATCCACGAATTATCCGGTATGGCAGGTGCCAGTAGAGAGGAGAGGGCGATCAAATACTTGTTTGCCTGCAGCACGGTGTTGGGTTCGTGGCTGTTGCTGGGGGTGATTTTTTGTTTTCACTATGCATTGCAGTTTTATAACGCTCCACCAGACAAGCCAGCCTTGCGTTTCCCGGAAGAGGAGTGCATACCAGATTTCTGGGACTTCCTGTATTTTTCATTCACCATCGCCGTTGCCGCACAAACTTCTGATGTGACCGTGATGAACAGGCAGACACGCAAGACTGTGCTTGCTCAGTCAGTACTCAGTTTCTTCTTTAATGTGGCTGTGGTTGGTTTTTCCATTAATATTGCTGCCAGCCTGGTAGGTAATTAGGCGAAAAAGAAGCCGCTACAGCAGGTAGTAGCGGCTTCTTTTATTGTCATTATGTTCTAGCGCCAGTGATGATCATGGTGGCGCTCACGTCTTTCTTCACGCCATTCACGTTCGTAACGTCTTTCCTGGTGCCAGCCATGACGGTCACGCCATGGGCGGCCATAGTTTTGCTCTACATAGACATGCTCGACATAGGGTCTGGGAGAGCTCAACACTACAGGTACCCCACCTATACGCATATCCACATTGACACCATAGGGCAGGCGACTACCACTTTGCCAGATGCCACCATTTGCCCAGTACCAGTTACGCTGTGCGGGTGCGTAATATACCTGCTGGGACGGGTAATACACGTAGTTGTAGTTGCGTACTACCTGATGCACAGGAGGCGCAGGGTGCCAGCGGTAGTCCCTGACATAGGCATCGTGAGCAAGCACCGAATTTGCGGTGGCAGCACAGATCAGCAGCGCTGATGTTGCTGACAACAGGCCTTCGATAAGTTGAGTAGCTTTCATGGCATCTCTTCCTTCGTTTTGATGTTCATATAACGCGGCGCAGGGCGATGCGGCTGACAGCAATTTGTGTATGTCCGTACAAAACTGCAAGCAGATGTTACAGGCTGGTGGCATGTCCCATGCCGGGCGTTTATGGCGCCGGATGAAATTTTCATACTACAGCGCAAGCTTTTCATGATAAAAAGCCTGCACACTTATTCCATATTGAATGCCATGTTACTCACCTACATCTGGACAGGTTTTTTTTTGATCGGCTTTATTGCTGCCCTGGCGCAATGGTTGATATTGGGCGATGTAGAAGTATTCAAGCGCATCATGGATGGGACTTTTGAGTCAGCTCGCCTGGGTGTCATGGACATAGCCTTGCCGCTGGCGGGTGTCATGACATTGTGGCTGGGCATCATGAATATAGGCGAAAAAGCCGGGGCGATTGACTTCATCGCCAAAATCATTGGCCCCTTTTTTGCCCGGATATTTCCTGGCGTGCCGCAAAACCATCCGGCCAACGGCCATATGGTCATGAATTTTTCAGCAAACCTGCTGGGCCTGGACAATGCTGCCACACCCTTTGGCCTGAAAGCGATGGAAAGCCTGCAGAGCCTGAACCCCAGCAAGGATGAGGCCAGTGATGCACAAATCATGTTCCTGGTCTTGCATACATCCGGCCTGACATTGATCCCCCTCGCCATCATGGCGCAACGCGCCGTGCTGGGGGCAAAAGACCCTTCAGACATTTTCATCCCCTGCATGATTGCCACTTACGTGGCGACAGTGGTGGGCCTGATTGCAGTTGCCATCAGGCAGCGCATTAATTTGTTTGACCGGGTGATCATGGGCTGGCTGGGTGGTTTGACGAGTTTTATCGTTGCTCTGGTCTGGTATATGAGTCAGCACATGAGCCGTACTGATATTGAAGTGTTTTCCAAAATCAGCGCCAATCTTTTGCTATTCACCATTATCATCAGCTTCATGCTGGGTGCCATGCGCAAGAAAGTGAATGTGTATGAAGCCTTTATTGAAGGTGCCAAAGGTGGCATACAGACTTCGCTGACCATCATCCCTTACCTGGTGGGCATGCTGGTCGCTATTGGAGTCTTGCGCAATTCCGGCATCCTGGGGTTTATCGTTTCCGGTTTTACTTGGCTGTTCACGCAAATGGGGTTGAATACCGATTTTACTGCCGCCTTGCCAACCGCCCTGATGAAGCCGCTCAGCAGCTCAGGCTCACGGGCGTTGATGGTAGATGCGATGAAAACCTACGGCGTGGATTCATTCATTGGCCGCCTGACCTGCATTTTCCAGGGCTCGGCTGACACCACCTTTTATATTGTCGCCCTGTATTTTGGTTCAGTCGGCATACGCAAGACCCGCTATGCCATATCCATGGGCTTGCTGGCTGATTTTGCTGGTGTGGTTGCAGCGATTTTTGTTGCCTACCTGTTTTTTCATTAAAACTTCGCCACATGCAGATGTCTGCATGTGGCAGATCGCAATTTTATTGAGGAACAAAATCCAGCCTCAACACAGGATAAACCTGATAGCGCTTATCCCATGATGAATGACGTTGCGCAAAGAACTCCAGGCGGGCAGATGCGCTCTTGGCAAACTCGGCATCTTCAGCAATACGTTTCTCGAATGCGGCTTTCAATTGCGGATCAGCGGCTAATTGTTCACGCGCGACATCTTCAGCCACATAAGCTTCCATGTATTCCTTGCGCTCAAATGCGCCATTGAACCAGCCCCAATTAACCAGGGCATCGGGTGCCTGCGGTTCAAACAAGCCTGCAACCAGCCTTGCCTTTGCCTGGGCAACAGGAATGAACAAAGCACCTTTACGCAGGCTTTGCGTCTGATTTTGCCATGTTCCCAGCAGCTTCAAGGTTTGCCGTCCTTCAAATGACTGCGCTTGCACGCTGGCCTTGCTGGTTGCGAATTGTTCAGCGGAGATGGCATTCAAGTCGGTATTGAGAATGCGGAATTCTATGCCGTGCTGCTGCAATTTTTCTGCGACCGCTTTGCTGTAGGCGGCAGGTACGATATAACCGCCCTTGGGCAATGTTATTTGCGCATCCGGCACGATCTCATCACGCAGCTTCACTGTCCATACTTGCGGTTTGCTTTCATCATAGCGCGTCATCAATGCGCCAGAAATATCGGACATCGTGCGCGTATAGGCATAACCGCGGAAGTCTATGTCCCGGGTTTTTTCTGTCGTCTTATAAGTAACTGGCAAACTTTGACCAGCCAACTGCGCTGCACGCTTATCTGCCGCTTTGGTAATGGACAGCCATTGTCCGCCATTTGCCGCCACTTGCTCCAGCACTGATATCACAGTGTTGTGGGTGATGCGTACCCGGGTTGGGTAATCTTTCCAGGAATGGGTTTCCACCAGCATGCCAAAACGATTGCGCAAAACTGGATAGCCGCTGGAGAAACGTGGCGTAGGCACGCTGTCCATAAAGCCTGACATGGGATCATCTTCACGCACAAAAGACATATAAAAAGGTTGCGGCAGTGAACCCTGTTTCGCCAGGTCGGCGATGACATTGTCGCGCAAGGTTTTGCCCGCTACACGCAATGCGGCATCGCCTGAATTGATGGGCTCTACCTGTATCGAAATATCATGTTCAAATTTGGCACCATCGGTCACATGTAAATCAATGACGGCCAGAGGGTCCCAGGTGTTGATGAGTTTGAGCATGGCCTGCATTTCAGGCGCATCTGCCTTCACATAATCGCGGTTCAGGTTAAAATTTTGCGCGGTGGTGCGCCAGCCCATTTCTTCGGGGCCGCGCTGATTTGGGCGATTCCATGCACCAAAGCGTTCATGCCCATCGATATTGAAGACCGGGACAAACAATAGCACTTGCTTGTCCAGCACATGTGGTGCGACTTTATTGTCCAGTATCTCGCGCAATGCCAGAAAGCCCGCATCCTTGCCATCTATCTCCCCCGCATGTATGCCGCCCTGTATCAGGGTGACCGGCAAAGCTTGCTTTGCTACCTGTGCAGGTGTGAAAGCACCGCTGCGTGTCGCCAGCAAAGCCAGCATGGGGCGGTTTTCTGGTGTGCGGCCAAATTCCAGGCAGCGTACTTCTTTAGGATAGTTTTTCTGAAAAGCCTGACATAGCTTTTCCACTTCTTCATAGCGCCCGGTCTTTTTAAAACCGCTTTGTTCAGCGATTGTCGTCATTGGCGTTGCTGCCTGGGCGCTCGCCAGTAACAAACTGCCGCCTGCGATCAGGCCACTGATAATGCTGAGTTTAAAAATTGAGTTTACTGGTTTCATACGAAAATCAAAATTTGATATGTTGACATTGAAAGCCTAGGCTGCAGCAACTTTATGCTGCCACCATCTTGCCTTGTCCTTGAGTTGGCCTTCATCCACGGTCTGGAGTTTTCGATCAGCCATCAGGCAGCGTCCACTGACCCAGACGTGGCTGACCTGTTCACGCCCGGCGGCATACACGATTTGCGAGACAGGATCAAACAGCGGCAGGGTTTCAATAGCAGACAGGTCTATCGCGATTACGTCAGCCAGCTTGCCTGCTACCAGACTGCCAATTTGCTGGTCCATGCCCAGGGCTTTGGCACCTGCCAGTGTTGCCATTTCCAGCGCATTACCGGCATTCAAGGCTGTAGGGTTACTGGACACTGCTTTTGCCAGCAATGCCGCCATACGCAAGTCGCCCAGTAAATCCAGTTTGTTATTGCTGGCTGCGCCATCGGTACCTATGCCTACATTGACACCGGCAGTTTGCATGGCATGAATGGGAGCAAAGCCAGAAGCCAGCTTCAGGTTACTGGCGGGATTATGGGCAATGTGCACGCCTTGCTGTGCCAGCAGTTTTATTTCATCTTCGTTCGCATGCACCATGTGCGCAGCAATCAGGCGTGGTGACAACAGTCCCAGATTATGCAGGCGCTGCAAAGGGCGCATGCCATGGTCCCTGATGCTGTCATTGACTTCATCCATGGTTTCATGGATGTGGCAGTGGATGCCCATGTCATGCTTATCCGCCAGCGCGACTATCTTTTTGAAAGTCGCATCTGATACGGTATAAGGCGCATGCGGGGCCAGGCGGAAAGATACACCGCTTTGTCCCTTGAATGCCTGGTGTGAAGCCAGTGCTTTTTCCAGATAGCCATCCGCATCGGCCGCATAGCCGGTAGGGAATTCAAGCACACTGCAACCGACCACGGTGCGCATGCCGGTGTGAAGGCATGCACGTGCCACATCGTCGTTATAAAAGTACATATCATTGATGGTCGTGGTACCACCGCGCAGCATTTCTGCCATCGCATATACACTGCCGTCGAAGACGAATTCTTCTGACACATGCTTTTTTTCGGCCGGCCAGATGTGATTGTGCAGCCAGTCCATCAGACTGAGATCATCTGCCAGACCACGCAACAGCGTCATGGCAGAATGACCGTGCAGGTTGATCATGCCGGGCATGACGGCATGTTCAGGCAATTCCACATGCTGCGCATCAGGGTGCTGCAGGCGTGCCTCAGCACTGTTGAGTATGTCCAGAATTTTTTCATCTTGCATGACCAGTGCATGCCCGCTCAGGACAGTAGCACGTGGTTCTATGGGAATCAGGTATTTGGGATGTAAGCAGGTTTTCATATTATTGGGCTCCACTATTGTTCATGCATTATAACCAGTGTCATTCAATATGGCTTTGGCAAGCCCGTATGGCAATTGCGCCATGTCACAGAGACTGAATGAAAGTGCCATAATACCGTCTGGTATCAGAAATCAGGAGCAGATATGGATTACCTTTTCCCGCCTGTACAGCAAGCCGCCGTACCCATCGCTGGTGGTACAGCGTATTTTCCTGTGCACAGGATTTACTGCGTAGGGCGCAATTATGTAGAGCATGCCAAAGAAATGGGATGGTCAGGGCGTGAACCACCATTTTTCTTCATGAAACCGGCTGATGCCATATTGCCCGTCAAGCAGGGTAGCATCGGTGAAATGCCTTATCCACCCATGACCGTCAATCTGCATCATGAAGTAGAATTGGTTGTCGCCATAGGCAAGGGCGGCAAGAGTATCCGCACTGAAGATGCACTCGGCCACATCTGGGGTTATGCAGTCGGGCTGGACATGACACGCCGTGATCTGCAGGCCGAAGCCAAAGACCAAGGGAGGCCCTGGTGCACATCCAAAGGGTTTGATTTTTCTGCGCCCATAGGCCAGGTCCATAGGGCAGACACCGTGCAAGGCATGGAGCAAGCCCATATACGTCTGGATGTGAACGGACAAGTCCGGCAAAATAGTGATACCAGCAAGCTGATCTGGAGCCTGGCAGAAATCATTTCTTGTCTGTCTGAACTATATACCCTGCAACCCGGCGACCTGATTTATACAGGAACACCAGAAGGTGTGGCAGCTGTACAGCGCGGCGATTTGCTGGAAGCCTCGATCACAGGTTTGAGTGATCTGAAAATCAAAATGGTGTAGGCATTATCATGAAACTATATGGTTATTTCCGCAGCTCTGCTTCATACCGTGTAAGGATAGCCCTTAATCTCAAGGGGCTCGATTATGAGCAGGTAGCGATTCACCTGGTCAAAAATGGCGGTGAACAATTGACGCCAGCTTACCGTGCTTTGAATCCGGATGGGCTCGTACCGGCATTGCAGGACGAACTGGACGGTGAGAGCGCCACACTGACGCAGTCGATGGCGATCATTGAATATCTTGATGAAGTGTATCCTGAAGTCGCCTTGCTGCCATCCGGCGCTCTGGATCGTGCTCATGTCAGATCGCTGGCCTTGTCGATAGCCTGTGAAATTCATCCCGTTAATAATTTGCGGGTGTTGAAATATCTGTCAGGGACACTACAAGTCAGTGATGAACAAAAGAATGCCTGGTACCGTCACTGGTGTGAAACCGGCCTGGCAGTATTGGAACAAAAACTGACTGCCGATCACCGTACCGGCCGTTTTTGTCTGGGCGACACGCCCGGATTTGCAGACTGTTTTCTGATACCGCAAATCGCCAATGCCCAAAGGTTCAATTGCGATTTAACTAGCATGCCTACCATCATGCGCATACATCAGGCTTGCAATGAGCATCCGGCGTTTATCAAGGCAGCACCGGCTAATCAGCCCGATGCAGAATAGCAGGGCAAAGCTGTTGGCAAATATTTTTGCCTCATGATTTTTTTATGCATAAAAAAGGGGCCGGAAAACTGGCCCCAGTCATGCCCCGCTTGCATAAACAAATGCTAATTCGGTATTTCGGGATTGTCGTGGCTATTTGCCAGCGTATCGTTGAGCACAGAAATCAGAAGTGAGCGTGTCAATTTTGACTTGGTCGTGTAGCCATCAATGGCAAAGGTCTCGCTGACATGCTGCTCAGGCGCATAACCTGGCTGACCTGTGCGTAATACGATGCGCAAATTTGGTAGTGACATTTCATTGCGAATGACACTCACGAGCTTCAAGCCTGCATCGACAGTTTCCATCACCACATCCAGCAAGATCAGGGCAATATCAGGATTGTTGCGTATGATGCTGTGCGCTTCTTTGGCTGAATAGGCGTGAATAAATTCCAATGGCCTGCCATGGATTTTAACGCCGCTCAATGCCAGCAAGGTCGTGTCATGCACATTGCTATCATCATCTGCGATCAGAATTTTCCAGGGATGCAAGTCCAGCTTGGGTTGTAAAGACTCTTCATCTTCTTCAATAAAATCAATGACATCATCGTCCTGACTTGCACCGAGCGCACAGTCAGAAACTAAATCATTTCCCAAATGTGAATATATACCTAGCGATGGCGATCTTTCGTTGTTTGCCAAAATGTTACAAGTCATTTGTGCCCGAAAAAGATCGTTTTGTAACAAGCCGGGTGTTCTACTGTGTTGATTCTTCATCAGCGTGCTCCCTGTTGCTTGAGTAAGTTTCAATTCAATCTTATGTGAACCAGACTGCATAATCAAGACCAAAGAAATGGAAAATGTTAAATAATGATTATTGCAACACTGGGACGTAACATAAATTGATATTCCTCACCGATTGTGCTGATGTTCGGTGCTACTATTTACGCCATAAACTGTAGCTCTATCGCTGAATATACAGCAAAATCAGGCAAGTTCCATGCTATTGGCCTGGTCCTGGTATTGGAGCACAACTTTACAAGGCAGCACACCTGAATCGAGAACGGGTACGGGGCTCGAAGTTTTTTGGCACAGGCAGTAGGGGTAGCTTAATTACGTCTTCATTATGTCTTCCATTATGCCTTCCACTTATCTTCCCGCAGCCATGGTGACTTCACTGGTCACTTCGTTCCTGATCATGTTGGTGCTGTTCTATATCCAGTATTTACATTTGCATCCCAGGGCCAGCAGGTGCTGGGCGCTGGCCTATGCCTGCCTGGTCATGCAGCAACTATGCCATCTTCTTGGTGATGCACAGAGCCCGGTTTTTAATCTGGTTGCAGATGTCTTCTTGTCTGGGTATATCTGTTACCTGTGGGCAGGTACGCGCATCTTCCACGGCGTTACTGTGTTTGTCATGCCCGTCATGTTGAGCTTTGCGATTGCAGTTCTCTGGCTGTTGATGACGTCACTGACTGCGGTTCATTCATTGTGGCGCATGCTACCAGTTTACCTGGCTGCCGGCGTGGTCATGCTGGGAGCCTCGATGACTTTTTTGCGTACTCGCAATGAAAAACACGTGCTGGGATTTATCCTGCTCGGCGTATTGCTGGGCTTCAAAGGCGCATATCTGGCTGGTTCGCCATTCCTGCAAAACCAGCCAGAATATCTTGTGCTTGGTTTACAAGCCTCGACATTGCTGGACCTGGCCATAGGCATGCTTTTTCTGGTTGCTGCTTTGTTGCGCCAGCAAGATGATGCTGCGCGCATGAATGATAATTTGAAACAGGAAATGGAAGAACGCAAAAATATAGAGCGTCTGTCCAGGGACCGTGAAACCCTGTTTGAAAAAGTCTTCCAGATGGTGCCAGATGTATTGGCTATCTGCCGCGAAAAAGATGGCCGCTATCTGGATGTGAATCGTCACTGGGAAACCATTACCGGCTATTCCAGAGAAGAGACCCTGGGGCGCTATTCGCTGGAACTGAATTTATGGATAGATGTCAGCCGTCGCGCTGAAATGCTGGCGACCTTAAGACGTGATGGCGAGATCAATAATTTCGAGGGCTTGTACAGACATAAGCTGGGACACGCTTACCACGTGCTGATCTCGGGCACCCTCTTTGATGTTGGTGGTGAGCCCTACATCGCCTATGCCATGCAAGATATCTCTGCCTTGCGCAAGGTCGAGCAATTACAGGAACAGGCCGAGCGTGATCTGCAGGAACGCGAGAAATTGCTGTCAACCGTATTTCAACTCGTGCCAGATACCTTGACTATCACCAGGATGACGACAGGTGAATATGTCGATGTCAACCGCAACTGGGAACCAATGTCTGGCTACACCAGGGAAGAAGCGATAGGCCATACCTCAAACGAAATACAGCTATGGGAACAACCTGAACAAAGGGATGAACTGATCAGGCAGATACAGCTACATGGTGAAGTCAGGAATATGCAAATCGCCTTCCGCCATAAGCAGGGCTACACCAGCAATTGCCGTGTTTCAGGCTCCAAGTTT
This sequence comes from Undibacterium sp. KW1, assembly GCF_009937955.1. NCBI lineage: Bacteria > Pseudomonadati > Pseudomonadota > Betaproteobacteria > Burkholderiales > Oxalobacteraceae > Undibacterium > Undibacterium sp. KW1. The sequence continues at coordinate 2,097,160 of NZ_AP018439.1, forward strand.
GAGACCGGGGATGAAACCTATCTGCTGCTGTCCTCACGCAATATCGATCAGGAGCTCAGTGCAGAAACTGCGCGTCTGCACGCAGAATCACTATTGCGCGAGAATGAGCAAAAATATTCCACACTCTTTCAATTGTCGCCTATACCTCTGGGGCTGGTCGATGTCGAAACCGATTGCATAGTCGAAGTCAATGATGTCTGGCTCAAGGAACTCGGTTATCAACGGCAGGACATAGTCGGCCGTACGACGCTGGACATGGGCATCATCCGGCAAGCTGAGCTGCGGGCGAAATTCAATGAAGACCTGGGGCGCGAGAAGAAGATAGATCAACTGGAAGTCCGCATCAGTAACCAGGCTGGGGAGGAAGTAATTTTCCTGTTGTCAGCCAGACTGATCAGAATGCATGGTAAGGCCATGTGCATTTTTTCTTTGCTGAATGTGACCAGGCAAGTTCAGGTAGAGCAGGAGATTCGTGAAATGACGGCGCAGTTGGAAGAGCGCGTCAGGTTGCGCACACTCAATCTGCAGCAAGCTAATGCCGAACTTGCGGCAGCCATGGAATCATTGCGGCACACTCAGGATGAACTGGTGCGTTCAGAAAAAATGGCGGCCCTGGGTTCACTCGTGGCTGGGGTCGCTCATGAATTGAACACGCCCATAGGTAACAGCGTGACCGTGGCCAGCACTCTGCAGGACCAGACCAGGGATTTGGTGCGCGATATCAATGATGGGAAGTTGAAGCGCTCAGTGCTTGATCATTATCTGGAAAGTGCAACGACTGGCACAGCCTTGCTCATGCGCACACTCGGCATGGCGCGCGAGTTGATCGGCAGTTTCAAGCAAGTCGCAGTTGATCAGTCAAGCAACCACAGGCGACAATTTGATTTGAAAGTGGCGCTGGAAGAACTCATCGTGACCCTGGCGCCCATGTATAAAAACACGCCTTACCATCTCGTGACTGAACTGGCGCCCGGCATAGGCATGGACAGCTACCCAGGCCCGCTGGGACAGATCATGACGAATTTCATGACTAATGCATTGACGCATGGATTTGAAGGACGTGAGTCTGGCGAAATGCGTCTGAGCACACAATTACTGCCTGATGATCAGGTACAAATCATCTTTGCCGATAATGGCATAGGCATGACAGAGCAAATACAAAAACGTGTTTTTGATCCCTTCTTCACGACCAAGCTGGGGCAGGGCGGTTCTGGCCTCGGTATGAATATCGCCTATAACCTGGTGACTGGCGTGCTGGGTGGTGAGATACGACTGGAGAGCAAACCAGAAGAGGGAACCCGTTTCATCCTTGTAATTCCCCTGCAGGCCCCTCAATTAAGTAGCGAGAGCGAGAAAAAGGCAGGGTGAAGCACATGCCTGTTCTTTTGAATTTTCAATACTATTCCGGCAGGCTACGTTAGACATAAATTGTTATTTGATAACTTTTTTCTCTACCCTGTGCGCTGATATGCTAGTGTTTGCCAATTATTTTGCCTGTATCTGCAATATTTGCCCTTATTGCGCGTCTTCACAGGCATGGAGACTACACATAACCCACCAGAGCTGATGGCTGACCAGAACAAAGACCTTGCTGAAACGGTCAGGCGCGAACGTGGGCGGCTGGGTAGCTTCATACGCAAGCGTGTGGCAGATGCCAGCGAGGCAGAGGACATTTTGCAAGATGTCTTTTATGAGCTGGTCGAGGCTTATCGCCTGCCGGAGCCTATAGAGCTGGTTGGTGCCTGGCTGTTCAGGGTTGCCCGCAACCGCATCATAGACCGCTTTCGCAAGAAAAAAGAAGTCGCCCTGCCTGATGTAGAGGAGGGCAGTGAAGATGAGACCTGGCTCGACAGAGTCATGCCATCCGTAGATGAAGGCCCGGAGGCCGCCTATGCACGAAATGTCATGCTGGAAGCCTTGTACGAAGCCCTGGATGAATTGCCTGAAGAGCAGCGCGATGCCTTCATAGGCCATGAAATCGAAGGGCTGAGCTTTAAGGAAATGTCCGCCGCTACTGGCCTGGGCGTCAACACTTTGCTGGCGCGTAAGCGCTATGCCGTCTTGCATCTGCGCATGCGCCTGCAAGACTTATTGGATGAATTTAATTAAGACAGGAGTTTGATATGTTAATGCGATTTAGAGTATTGAAAATCATGGTGGTAGTGATCGCTGGCATCTGCGCACTGAGCTGGGTAGTCATGATGTTGTGGAACTGGCTCATGCCAGCTTTGTTTGTCGGTGCCCGCAGCATCGATTTTTTGCAAGCGTTGGGTTTGCTGGTGCTCAGTAAAATTTTGTTTGGTGGCATGCGTGGACATGGTGGCTGGCATAAACATGGCGAACATCACTGGCATCGTCGCTGGGAAAAACTGACGCCGGAAGAAAGAGAAAAATTCCAGCACGGCATGTTTGGCCGCAGAAGGCACAGGGATGAAGCCTATGTCCAGGCTTGCCGCAATCATCAGGATAATAACAGCCATAAGCCTGAAAATCAGCCTGAAAACAAGCACGAGCAGGCTTGATATGCAGACGACAAAGGAAGCGGTTTGCAAACAGGAGCCAGGCATCATCATCCCTGTCGTCAACTTCAGCAAGTGTGAAGGCAAGGCTGATTGCGTGCCAGTTTGTCCGGAAAACGTGTTTGAAATTCGCCGCATTGCCGCCGAAGACTATAAGCAACTGGGCTTGCTGGCACAACTCAAGCAAAGAGTACATGGCATGAAGGTAGCCTATACTCCCAATGCCGATGCCTGTCGCGCCTGCGGCTTGTGCGTGACGGCTTGCCCGGAAAAGGCAATTACTTTGCGGCGCTCAACATAAGGGAAGTACGCATATTTAAGTGAGGCCCACACGGATGTTTTAAAATAGTCATTTGAGCAGGCATAACAGATACCTGCATTCCATCACTCTGCATTGCCGGAGAGGAGTATTGATGACTATTGTAATTCGTGAGGCCGGGCCTGCTGATCTTGAAGAAGTCCTGCAACTGCGCATGCGCCTGTTCGACAAGCTGGTCGATTTTAATAATGGCAAAGGTGTCGATGAAGATTTGTTGAAATCGACCAGAGCCTACTTCAGCGATGCCTTGCAAAGCGGCGCTTGCAAAACCTGGGTAGCCGAGGCAGATGGGCGTCTAGTTGCCTGCGGCTCACTCGCCATCTTCATCCGTCCACCGTATCCGGGTAACGTGGCAGGTAAGGATGCTTATCTGCTCAATATGTACACCATGGCAGAATATCGCAAGCAAGGCCTGGCCAGAAAGATATTGCAACAGGCCATGCAGTATGCCCGTGAACAGGGCTTTGCAACAATCTGGCTACATGCCACTGAAGATGGGCAGGCTTTATATGCGTCCGAAGGGTTTGAGCCGTCGGCCAAATACATGGAATGGGAAGTCGGGGCGGGAGTATAAACTTGAGCCAGCTTCCAACGAGGAAAAATGCACAGGCATCCCAGCATCAGTCTCATTACCAGGCGCGCATGCACAGGGTGCTGGAACATATAGACCGTCACCTTGATCAGCCACTTGATCTGGAGGCGCTGGCCGGGGTCGCACATTTTTCACCGTATCATTTCCACCGCCTGTTTGCTGCCTGGATGGGCGAACGCCTGGGCGACTATGTGCGTCGTCGCCGTCTGGAAGCCGCAGCATTTCGCCTGTTTGCGCAAGCTGGTACACCCGTGCTTGAGATTGCCTTGTCAGTCGGCTTTGGTTCGGCAGAGGCATTTACGCGTGCCTTCAAAGATCGGTTTGCTTATACGCCAGCGGCTTGGCGGCAATATCAAATTGATTTGCAGCGTGCAAATAGCAAGAATAATCAAGTGGTAAGCAATAATGATCAGGTCCAGTCTTATGCGTCCTTTCATAATGGGGTCTCTTCCAGTTTAAAACAGGTGGCCAGCATGGACGTCAAATTAATTCACAGAGAACCAGTCAATATCGCTTACCTGCGCCACATAGGGCCTTATGGCGCAGATGTCGGCCGCTTCTGGGCAGAGGTTGTGTCACCGTGGATGGCAACACATAATCTGTTCACAAGGGCGCGCTATGGCATTAGTCATGACGACCCCAGCATTACTGATCCGGCGCTTTGCCGTTATGATGCAGGAGCTGAACTGCCAGAAAATGCCCCCGTACCCGGAAATGCCTTGCTGACCAGCATACCCGGTGGCGAATATGCATCACTGCACTTCGAAGGTAGAAGCGCTGAAATCGGTGAAACCTGGGCTGCCCTCCTGCGCGACTGGTTACCTGCAAGCGGCTATCAGATCGATGCCCGCCCCTGCTTTGAATACTATTCACCCGATGCCTGTTTTGACCCGGAAACCGGCATCTTTGACTGCGATATCTGCATCCCGGTTATTCCTCTTTGATATGCCTCTCTGAGGCAGCCTTATGACCTGAGTCAGGTCGCGACAATTCTTTGCATGCTCAACGGCACATTGCTGCCGCTGCATTTTTGCGCCCATTTTTTGGAGTTCACGAATATGATGTCACTTCTTCGCTACTGCTTAACATCCTTGATTTTACTTGCTGCGAGCAGCCTCTTTGTCATGGCCGCCGGGGCGGAGCACAAACCCTATCCCGTAGGTTTGAAGCTGGTGCAATATGAAGATGCCAGTCGCATGGCCTGGGCAGGTAATAAAGCGCGACCCCTGGCAACGGCAATCTGGTATCCGGCTCAGGCTGGTACGGTAGAAAAAGACTGGAACGTGGCTATCTTCAAGGCGGGCCGCAATGCGATAGGTGCACCCATGCTGCACACAGCCGGGAAATTGCCCTTGATCCTGCTCTCACATGGCACGGGGGGCTCGGCAGCCTCCATCGCCTGGTTCGCCGAGAGCCTGGCAGCACACGGCTATATAGTCGCCGCCGTCAATCATCACGGTAATACCGGGTATGAAGAGCATACCCGGCTCGAAGGCTTTGTCGTCTGGTGGGACAGGCCGCATGATTTGTCAGTACTCATCGACAAGTTGCTGGCAGACCCTGCCATAGGCCCTGGTATTGATACCCAGCGCATTGCCGTAGCAGGTTTTTCTATCGGTGGCTATACCGCCCTGGCCAGTGTAGGTGGCCGGATCAGTTATGCGCAATGGCAAGAATTTTGCGGCAAATACGCAAGCAACCCAAATTGCACATTGCCTCCAGAAGCCAAATTCAGCCATGAAGACTTGCAGACGCTGCTTGAAGAAAACCAGCGTGTCAAAGCTGAGATTGCCAAATCTGGCGCAGACTACAGCGACAGCCGGATCAAGGCCGCCTATGCCATGGCACCTGTCTTGGGCAGGGTAGTGACAAAAGACAGCATGGCTGCCATCAAAGTCTCTGTACGTATCGTGGTGGGTGCAGCTGATGATCAGGCTATTCCTGAATTTAATGCTCAGGTCTATGCAGCAAATATCGCTAGCAGCAGCCTGCTGACACTGCCTGCAGTAACCCACTATGCTTTTTTGGCAGAGTGCAATATGCTAGGCAAACTGGCGGTGCGCCAGGTTTGTGTAGATCCTGCCGGGTTTGAACGTACTGCCATCCATCAGCAAGTAGCAGCAGATGCCAGGAAATTTTTTGACGACAAGCTGCGGTAGTTTGCGCTTATTGCTGATACCTGGTTAAGCTGATTTAAACGGCAGGGCATGATACCGTTTTCCAAATCAAATCCTTGATATGAACCCTGCAATATGGTCCCGGTAATATGAGCCCTGTATTTCATTTCAGTTTTGAATGCCACTGGCGCAGCGCGCCGCTGGCTTATTGGGTGCATATACCTATAGCAGGGCAGCCAGACAGTTTTTTGCCTGCTGCGCCACCCTGCATACCGCACCGTGGCTATGCCGTTCTGCATGTGGAATTTGAACAGTTTGATCTGGTGTTCAGTGCGCCTGCACAACTCGATCATTTTATTGCCGTGCTATCGACCAAGCCCTTGCCCACATCTGGCCAACTGTCTGCCTTGCGTAATGCGCCGGTCGGGCCAAACGGACACTGGCTCAGCCGCCTGCCAGCGGCTTTGAAAGCACCACGCAAGCGGGGCAGGCTGGTACGGCTCATCAGCGAGATACGCAGCCTGGTCGTGGATAAGGAAAAGCCCGACAGGTTTGACTGGGAAAACCAGCACATCAAGTGAAGTATCGACAATCTTCACGAGCCTTTTGAATGATATCCAGCATTTCACAGGTTGGATAAATTTTTCAAATTACGAAGATGCTCAGGGCGCTGCAAAAGATGCCATTAAATAAACTACATAAACTTAGCTGCAGTTGCCAGGACTACCATGGCATTCCATTGCTTAATGCCCGGCACCATCAGGCTTGAAGCGATTTACTATGTGCACTGCCATGCCTTTTGCCAGTTCTTCTTCGCCATAAAAGACATCGCCTATCTCTTCCTTGCGCAAGAGTATGGATTCGTCTTCGCTATGCGTGCGCAACAAAACTTCAATGCCAGGGTTCAGGGTACGGGCAGTTTTTGCCATTTGCCGTACATTCAGGGTATCTGGTGTTGCCACCACCAGCATCGCAGCATTGGTGATATGCGCCTGTATCAACACTGCCGGGTCGGCGGCATTACCAGAGACAGCAGCGATGCCTTTCTTACGCAAATCCTCTACCACTTCACGGTTCTGTTCAGCCACCACATAAGGGATGCCGCGCTCATCCATGGCCAGGGCAATACGGCGGCCAACTCTGCCATAACCGACTAACACTACCTGGCCTTCGAGATATTTACGCTCAGTCGTCATCGGCAATTCAGCGTAAGGGTCTTGCCTTTGATCGAGTTCCCGCGCCAGATCAGAATGTGACAAGGCCCATTTCCTGATTGGCCCTATCAGCGCGAAAAGGAAAGAATTCAAGCCTATGGAAATCAGCACCCCCGCCAGTATCAAACTCATGCCCTCTTGCGGCAGCAAGCCCAGCGACAAACCCAAACCAGCCAGGATGATGGAGAACTCACCAATCTGCCCCAGGCTTGCACCTATCGCCAGCGCCGTATTGAGTGGGTAACGTAACAAGATCACAAGCGCAGAAGAAGTAAAGAAGTTACCCAGTATGACAATCACCACCACGCAAAGCACGCGCAAAGGTTGTGCCATCAAAATCGCAGGGTCAAATACCATGCCCACCGACACAAAAAACAAAACTGAAAACGCATCACGCAAGGGCAGTGATTCTTCCGCCGCACGATGGCTGAACTCTGACTCACGCATCACAGTACCAGCAAAGAATGCGCCCAGCGCAAACGACACGCTGAATATCACAGCCGCACCATAAGCGATACCAATTGCAGATGCCACGACTGACAGCGTGAACAATTCACGCGAACCCGTACGCGCCACCTGCCACAACAGCCAGGGCAAAGCACGGCGGCCAACCACCAGCATCAAGGCAATAAAGGCAGACACCTGCAACAGGGTTTTACCTATCGTCATCCACAATGGCGTCGTACTCTCGACAACTGCAGTCGTGCTGCCCAACACACCTGCCAATGGCGGCAGCAACACCAAAACCAGCACCGTCACCATATCCTGCACCACCAGCCAACCCACCGCGATGCGGCCATTCATGGTGCTCAGCAGATTGCGCGCTTCCAGTGACTTCAACAACACCACTGTACTGGCACAAGCCAGCGACAAACCAAAGATCAATGAGCCACCCACACTCCAGGTCCACCACGACGCAATCGCCATGCCCACAGCCGTGGTAATCCCCATTTGCAATACAGCGCCAGGAATAGCAATGCGCCTCACCGCCAGCAAATCTACAGGCGAGAAATGCAAGCCCACCCCAAACATCAGCAACATGACGCCTATCTCTGACAACTGCGATGCAATATGTACGTCAGCCACATAGCCAGGTGTGGCAGGCCCAATCACTATCCCTGCCAGCAAATAGCCAACCAGGGCTGGCACCTTGATTTTCTCCGCAATAAAGCCAAGAACAAGCGCCCCTGCAAAAGCGGCTGCGACGGTAGTGATCAAAGAAATGCTGTGGTCCATTCGGCTCCTTAAATTAAATCACACGCAATAACAGCGAGTGATAGAGGTTGAAGTGATTGAGTATTCGGACGCCATCATCTGCATGCGGCTTGCGGTGGGTGTTGCGGTATTCCATGTAGCGGCTGGGTAGCTGGGTAGCAAATACTTCAAGCTATTTGAAGCAGAGCATACTTGGCTTTGTTAGTGCAGTGGGAAATACTAGAGCCAATATTGCTGTCGGTCAAGAAATTTGGCTCGGCCTTATACCGATATATGCTTATTCGAAAGCATACTTTTGATCATTATAAGCCTTCATACTGCAAGCAAAGTTCATAATACGAATATCGAAATAATCAAACTTTTGGAAAAACAATGGGATCACTCTGGGGGCAAGTAACAACCTGCAATGCATGTGATTTTTTCTTTCAAAGCAATCACAGTGATTACATACGCGGATTCGCTCACGGGATGCTGGGGTTTTTCGACGCAGTCTGTACTGAATGTCAGCAGCCCTATATCTTCCCGACCGAGAGCCCCAGGGGGCCAGGCGAAGCTGAATTGCTCGAATTAAGCACTTGCGTGCAGCAAGAACAGACGCGGCGACAGGCGAAAAAGAAAGTGCCAAAGGTCTGGAACTGCAAGGGTACAGGGCAGCATGTTTTGTTTGAGTCAGAATTGCGCGATGGCCGCTACCTGCCAGACCTGACTTGCATCAAGTGCGCAACAATTGAATCTATTGTGATTGAATTTGAAGAAGGCCAGCCTTGTCCTGCCTGCAAGCTTGGGATATTGCATTGTGGGCGATCTGTGTAATGCTGCCTGCAGTATCCGTGCGAATATACAGGGTTATTCACATCTATGTAGCTTAGTTTTTGGGGTTCACGTCATCAATAATCTCAATTCGCGCTATGTCACCCTCGCAGCGGTGGATACGCACATGCAAGCCATTTTTCATTTGACCTCCGTCTGCAGTAGTTGTCTTATAGCCTGCAGTGTTGCCGGGACTTGGGTAAGCGAAATTCTCAGTGCCGATTTCGAAAGATTCTACCGATTCATATTTCGTACTTTTACCAGGGACGAAATGCTCGATTGTTCCATCGGTTATTTCACATTGCCCTTTTTCATAGGCCGAACGGAGCTCTGCATAATCTGCATGGGCTCTCCTGGCATACGTCGCTGCGACAGCTAAACCTAAGGCAAATATAATGAATGGCAGGGCACGGTTTAGCTTGTCATAGAACCTGCTGAAAGCGTGTTCGGTCGATACTTTTTGCTTACGCAACATGTTACTAACAAGTTTAATGCTGCCTAGTACTACATAGAAAGCAACAGGCGTCCAATTTATATTGGACTGCCAACTCGCTTGAGTGATGTCGAAAACGACGGTTGAGGTCATATTTATCCTGGTGTGGCTGCCAATTTTTTTTGGCTCAATGCCGCATTGTATCAATATCAATAACGGACACAGATTTCCGACGTGACCGGGCTAGCCAAGTACATTGGGAGGGCGGTGCTATGGGGTTTAGTAACTCAGCGGCGTTTTCGCATGCGCGAGAGGAGAGATATTTTGCGGTAACATGCGTACGAATACGCGTAGCCATTCGTACCTATGCGGGTTTTCGCTCCAGAAGTACCGTTTTTTTTGCGATGGTCGCTCAGAGTAGTGAATCTTCCGGCACGTCGGACTTTGAACAGGCGTCATGATTAAAACCGGGCAAAGACTACAGGACATTAAGAATCGCGGTGCCGTAGAGGATATTTTCCACAAGTATGGCATTGCCGTCAACAAACGCAATCAATGCAGCAAAAACTACACCCCCATAAGAACTGCATTCGCTGGCAGGATTTTGAATTTGCCTACCAGCCTGGATAGGTGCAAATTTGGGGCGCTATCCTCACCTGTGTTGGCTACCTAGATTGTTGATAGACTACGGTTAAATCGGCAATGACGCTCTTCCAGTTTCTAATCATTTCTAAATTTGAACTTGGGTCATTCTCACCAGTATCAAGTTTGTAATACTCGACGCAAGCCTCAGGTCCTGGGCGAGAGTGACCAGCTATACAGCGGGTGGTTGGATTAGCTGTCTACGCAAATTCCCTGTAGCGATATAACCTGTGATCAGCACGCTGTTCAAATCCATCTGGCAACCAGCCTCTTGCGAGGATTCTATCGGTGATCAACGCCATGTTTATGCCGATGGGGTCAAGTAGCGATTGGTGAACGGCCAGCGTAAAATCTTTGGGGAAACCATCGAAGGCTGCGACGAGCGCGAGAGCTTCGTCAACAGTGCGAATTGGGATGATTTCGATCATGTCGTATAAGGTATTTAAATTTTAGAAATGTTCAAGTAATCGAAAACGCAAAAGCAGGGGTTTCGTTTTCTGTGGAAACCGTGATGATACTTTTATCAATCTGTTATGTCGCGCATAACGGGCTAAGTGGCCATAGAACCCCACTTCCAGCCCGTTACCGTCTGCCTTTGTTTTGAGGTGGGTTTGTGCGCAGTTTGTTGAACATGCTGGCTTTTTGCTTTTTGATGCGGGCTTGTTTGCCCCTGATATTTTTGCGTTGCTTGCGTGGTGCATAGGGCGTGCCGTCCGGGTTTTGTTGTTCCTGGATGCGGGTTTGTTGTTGGCGGCGCAGGTCTTGACTGCCATTTGAGGCGTGTGCCGAGAAATTTAAGGGTGGTTTTTTAATTTCAATCGAGACGCTCCAGTAGCGCGGTAGCCCAGTCCTCCCAACTAGACTCCCCGAGCGAATCCTCGCGTGCGCCTGGATGGAATTGAAGCCACCAGTCTTTGATTTGGGCATATTCTTCGTGGGTAAGCCTGAAAGGAGACCAAGTTCCCATTCTCTGGTCTTGATCACACGGATCGTAACCGACTAACAAGAACTCGTTTAGAAAATCTCTTGGAGGAAAAATCCCAGAGTTTTCTATTACGCCAAAAAAACCAAATAAGACCCTTGAGTTTTCGGCTAGCACCCTTTGGGCTTCATTAACTGCGCTGGACATGGTTATTAGGTGTCAGATGTGTTTTAATTTTTCAATTTGGTCAATTATAGTTGCAGTTACTCGTTAATAGGGGATAAAGAAATGTCTTCGGAAAATATCATCCCAGAAAAAGAAGTTTTGCTGGAAGGTACTTTTGTTGGATTTGATGGGCGGGATCTGAAACCTTTTTTAATTGAAGGCGGGAAGGATGTCGAGGAAATATTGCTTTATAGTCGTGATGAACATATGGATGAACACTTTCGCAAAATCGGAGGGAAAGTATTCAAGATTCTTGACGAGAATTTCGTAACAGTGCTTAAAAGCACGATGTTTCCCTTATGTGGCAATTGCTACTCGTATGTGAACAAAGCTTCACTTAGAGGAATAGTCCGTCAAGAACATGAAGAAGCTGAATTTACGCTGGAAAAAATCTCAATGGCAAGAATCGTGGAAGATGAAGGGCGCGTGTTCGATCTTGAGCTGTAGAAGTTTTTGCGATGTTTCGCCGTTTAAAAAATTAAAATGGTTTTAAGTATGGACAATTATGTTTGAGAATTTTTCTATAGCATTCCCTTCTGAGGGGAACGTAAAAAATACTACTGATGTACCTGGACTTGTTAAATTTGTAGAGACAGAGCTCTGTGCGCACGTACCAGTGGAAGTCATCGCTTTTTGGGGCCGTGTCGGTGCAGGATACCTGGGAGACAGAGTTTTATATGTTTTCGGGGACTGCATAACTTCACAGCCAAGAGACTCATTTCAGGATTAGAACAAAAAAGACTTTTGGCGCGCCGTATATCCAACACCACAGCAGGGAGGGCCAATTTTTTTTGCAGAAACTTGCTTCGGTGATCAGTTGGGTTTCAGATGGGATGGCGAACGTGTTGTGTATGTGCTTTTTTGTGTAGGCACCTTTGATGCTTTTACAGTTGCAGAGAATGGGACAGAGCTTTTTGACCACGTATTAAGCGATAGATATGCCCTTTTGGATGAGCAACGCTTTGATGCAGCGATCAAAATGCTAGGTCCATTGAAAACTGGAATGCATTACGCCCCCATAGTGAGCCCAATGCTTGGCGGTTCTGGCGACCTTAGTAATTTATGCTTTGAGACGCCGAATGCCCATTTTCGAACGGCGATCGCCACTTACAATGCCAATTAGACGAGGCTAACGATTTAGGCAGTTTTCAACTGCTTTTAGATTCAGCTTTTTGATGAGCCCTTGTTTGTCTGGACGGTTTTGCGTTGCTTGCGAGGTGCGTAGGGTGGGTACGGGTTAATCGCTGGCGATCTTAGAGTGAGTCCAAACAAAAAGCCCTTGGAATCATCCAAGGGCTTTCATATTCATGGCGGAGAAGGGGGGATTCGAACCCCCGGTAGGGATAAACCTACGCACGCTTTCCAGGCGTGTGACTTAAACCACTCATCCACCTCTCCTGCTTTCGCTAAAACTTGCCGTAACAGCGAAGTCCGCTATTCTAGCAAAGCAAACTTCATTATGGAAGCTTTTTTCTTGGTTTTTGTAAATCTTGCTATGGATTAAGTCAGGCTCCCAGCCATGGCAGGTTGTTTTGGCACCAGCCGCCTACGGTTTTCCTGTGGCCTTGTTGGTCCTTGTCGCCTTCAAAACCTTGCAGGATGTCGTAGCAATTGTTGTAGCCGTTCTCTGTCGCCAGCTTGGCGCCGTGGCGTGAGCGTACGCCGGAGCGGCAGAGGAAGAGGATGACGCTGTCCTTGTCTGTCACGCTGGCTTGCAGTTGTGCGAGAAAGTCGGGGTTGGGTGTGCCGCCTGGGTAGAGGCTCCATTGCACGGCCAGGTGTTGGGCTTCGTTGATATTGACCCTGCCTACCCAGTCGCGCTCGGCATTGGTGCGCACATCAACGAGTAATATCTTGCTGTCATTTTGCAGCAGAATAAAGGCTTCCTGTGGGGTGACTGCGCCAGCGTAGGGCAGGGCCTGTTCCTGGCCGCGCTGGCGTGCTGCTTGCAGGGTTTGATCTGTGGACATGGTGTTTCCTTGATTGAAAATAGTGATTGCAAAAAAGGTAGTGCTGATGTGCCTGCTAGTTTATATTAAATTGGCACTGGGTTTGCCATACAGATAACCTTGATAGGAAAGACAGCCCTGCTGAAGCAGGAAGTCGCGCTGGTCAGCAGTTTCCACGCCTTCGGCAATCACAGCCAGACCCAGGCTTTGGCCGAGGGCGATGATGGTTCTGGTGATGACTGCGTCATTGTTATTATTGAGGATGTCGCGTACAAAGGACTGGTCTATCTTGAGCTGGTCCAGCGGCAGGCGTTTGAGATAAGACAGAGATGAGTAGCCGGTGCCAAAGTCATCGAGTGAAAAGCCTACACCTCTGGCTTTGAGCTGGTTCATCTTGTCTATGGTTTCTTCTACATTATCGACGAGCAGGCTTTCGGTCAGTTCCAGTTTGAGTTTGCTGGCGTCGATCTGGTAGTGCCTGATGTTGTCGAGTACCAGTGAGACAAAGTCGTTTTGCCTGAATTGGCGTGCGCTGACATTGACGGCCAGGGTGCGGTTTTTTGTGTCGTCATTGTTTTGCCATTCTGCCAGTTTGGCGCAGGCGGTTTTTAATATCCATGCCCCCAGGCTGAGGATGAGGCCTGACTCTTCTGCCAGTGGAATGAAGTCTGACGGCGGTACCAGCCCCTTGTGGGGATGTTGCCAGCGTACCAGGGCTTCTGCGCCGGTGACCTGGCCTGTGCTGCTGACTTGTGGCTGGTAGTGCAGCACGAACTGTTCTTGCTGCAGGCCCTGGCGCATGTCTGCTTCCAGTGCTGCGCGGGTGTTGACGATGTCGAGCATGTCTTTGTCAAAGAAGCGGAAGTTATTGCCGCCACTGGACTTGGCCTCATACATGGCGACTTCTACCTGCTTGAGCAGTTCTTCGGCAGAGGTACTTTGTTTGTCAAACAGGGTGATACCTATACTGGCACTGCTGTGATACTCACTGTGCTCTAAATCATAGGGGGCGCGCAGGTCAGCCAGGATTTTGGTGACGATCATTTGTACTTCTATCGCGGTTTCTCTGACGTTGTCGCTGAGTTCTTCGAGCAGCAAGACAAATTCATCGCCGCCGTAACGTGCCAGGGTATCGCCCTTGCGTATGCTGTGTGCGAGACGTTTTGCGGCAACTTGCAAGAGCATGTCGCCTTTGCCGTGGCCACTGCTGTCATTGATGGTCTTGAAATTATCAAGGTCGAGGAATAGCACTGCTCCATACAGATTGCTGCGGCTCTTTGCGAGCAGGCTGTGTTGCAGCCGGTCTATCAGCAGGCGGCGGTTGGCCAGACCGGTTAAAGGATCATGGTAGGCCAGGTGTTCAAGCTTGGCTTCGGTGGCTTTTCTTTGGGTGATGTCGAGCATCGTGGCGACATAGTTGACAACCTTGCCGCTGGCATTTTTGACTGCAGTGATGGTCAGCCATTCTGGATAGACTTCGCCGTTTTTTCTGCGGTTCCAGATTTCGCCTTGCCAATAGGCGTTGGCGTCAAGCTGCTTGCCCATTTCTTCATAATAGCTGGCCCCATGCAGGCCAGACTTGAGCAAGCTGGTCTGTTTGCCGAGTGCTTCTTCGCGGCTATAGCCCGTGATGCGGGTAAATGCCTGGTTGACGCGCACGATACTGCGGCGCTCATCAGTAATGACCATGCCTTCTTGTGCTTCAAAGGCGATGGCGGCGATGCGTAAGTCTTCTTCTACATGTTTGCGTTCGGTGATGTCTTGCACCGTACCCATGTGCCTGGCGCTCTGCGCATCATATTGTGAATGTAGCCAGCGCACTTCGCCGTCAATAATGATACGGTGTTCTATGCCTGCATCTTTGCCTGCTTGCACCTGGCTCCAAAAAATCTTCACCGCATGAATGTCGTCTGGATGGATGCGTTGCATGAGGCTGGCGCAATCGATTCTGCTGCCATTGGCGTAACCAAGTATGCGTCGTGCCTCGTCTGAATAGCGCCACTCTTCTGCATTATTGCCTATGCTCCAGTTGCCTGTTTTTGAAATAATCTGGGCATGGTGCAAGTCGGTTTCGCGCTGCGCCAATTCTGCAGTTCTTTTGCTGACGATTTTTTTCAGGTTCTTTCTTTGTTCGCGTGCTTCAAGCAAGAGTTTTACCAGACAAGCCAACATGAAGCTAAACAAAAGCCCGACGCTGTTGTAGAGCAGTCGGGGTTTGTTCTGGATGATAGAATTTTTAGGTGTCAGCTCCAGTGTCCATTCTGCATTTGGTAATTTGATCGCATAGCTGAGGTAATTCGTCGTTGCAAATCCGGCAGATTTTTCTATGACTTGCCTTGCGCGTGTATCTGGGTGAACGCGAGATAACTCATAGTCATAACCCCGTTCGCTTAGTTTTGATAAGCCGGTGTCGGCAAGCAGTGTCTTTAAATCAATGGCAGCCGAGATCAGGCCCCAGAATTGAGGCGCTTTGTTTGCGTCTATGGGGTCCTCAAGATAGACGGGCAGGCGGGCTATGATGCCGGTGCTGCCATTGGTGAGGGGGAGTGGCCCCGCAAGTGTCAAGTGATGGCTGTCCTTGGCGAGTTGTGCTTCTGCTTTGCGTATGGGATCGGCCAGCAAGTCTATGCCCAGCCCTTTATTGCTCCATTCTACTGGCGCGACTTCGCTGGTGACGCCGTCTGGAGCAAGATACAAAGCGGCAATTTGTGGATGATACTGCAGTATCTTGTCGGCAAAACGTCCAAAGTGCCTGACCCTGCCATTGCCGTCGGCAACCATGGCAGCAAGCGCATAGCTTGCTGATAACGCGCTATACATATTGTTTTGCAGGTTGACCGCTTGTGAGCGCGCCAGATCGTATGCGAGCCGGCGTTCTTCCTGCTTTGAACCTTCGTCCAGTTTGACGATGATGGCGGCGCTTGCCAACATTGTCAGCGCAAAGGTGAGCAGGGCAAACAACATAGGTTTGCGTAGGTAAGGGTGAGGCGACATAATGAGATTTGGGTGTGGGAGCGAACGCCCGTGCACTGGTTCATAACTGTTTAAGTTGCAGGCAGGGGCATCGCCGCCTGAAATACCATCACAGTCTAAATGAGAGTGAGTCGCATATAGAGAAATACCAATCAATGTTGATTTTGGTCAATATTGCCAATTGAGTATTTCGCTTAATTGCTTCAATTGCAAGTGTTCAATAGGCGCGATGCAATCGACTCTTGGCTTGCACTAAAATAATGCAATTTGATTCGATGGACTTAAAATTGCACCAAAATAGTTATTTAAATTTGTTTTGCGTTATTTTGGTGCGTTCATGGAGTTTGTATAATGCCAAGGTGCTGTGTTTTTGTCAGAGAAAACGCCACAAAAACAAGCATTTAACAAATTTAGAATTTATATATGACTGATCTGGATGATGGCACGGTTTCTGCTATTATCCCCACTGAGTTTAGCCGCCAAGCGAAAATGCTGTTGTAAGAACAATAAGGCAAGGTTTGTCTGTTGGTCAAAATTGCACATAACTGGCAGGCGCAGGGCTCGGCAATTTCCGAATTTATTTTTAGCTCTCAGAGGAGTTTCACATGGCAATGACAGCCGCAGAAGTCTTGAAAATGGCGAAAGATAACGAAGTCAAATTCGTTGATTTTCGCTTTGCTGATACCCGAGGCAAAGAACAGCACGTAACTGTTCCAATTTCCCAGTTCGACATCGATAAATTCGAATCTGGCCACGCATTCGACGGCTCGTCCATCGCTGGCTGGAAAGGCATTGAAGCATCCGACATGTTGTTGATGCCTGATCCTAATACTGCCAACATTGATCCATTCTTCGAAGAAACCACATTGTTCATGCAATGTGACGTCATCGAGCCATCTGACGGCAAAGGTTACGACCGTGACCCA
This sequence comes from Undibacterium sp. KW1, assembly GCF_009937955.1. Lineage (NCBI taxonomy): Bacteria > Pseudomonadati > Pseudomonadota > Betaproteobacteria > Burkholderiales > Oxalobacteraceae > Undibacterium > Undibacterium sp. KW1. The sequence goes on from NZ_AP018439.1 coordinate 2,114,016, forward strand.
CGTTCCATCGCGAAACGTGCTGAAGCTTATTTGAAATCCTCAGGCATTGGTGATACAGCTTACTTTGGCCCAGAACCAGAATTCTTCATTTTTGACAGCGTACGCTGGAAAGTGGACATGTCTGGCTGTTTCGTCAAGATTGATTCTGACGAAGCCTCCTGGACTACAGGCGAAAAACTGGAAGGCGGCAATACTGGCCACCGTCCAACGGTGAAAGGTGGTTACTTCCCGGTTCCTCCAGTTGACAGCTTCCAGGACATGCGCTCTGAAATGTGTCTGATCCTGGAATCCCTGGGTATCCCGGTTGAAGTGCATCACCATGAAGTGGCTGGCGCTGGTCAAAACGAAATCGGCACAAAGTTCTCTACCCTGGTAGAGCGCGCTGACTGGACTCAAAACCTGAAATATGTGGTCTGGAATGTAGCCCACACGTATGGTAAGACAGCGACTTTCATGCCTAAACCTATCGTTGGCGACAACGGTTCTGGCATGCACGTGCATCAATCCATCTGGAAAGATGGCAAAAACCTGTTTGCTGGCGACGGCTATGCTGGTTTGTCTGATTTTGCCCTGTACTACATCGGCGGTATCATCAAGCATGCTAAAGCATTGAACGCGATCACTAATCCAGGTACCAACTCTTACAAACGTCTGGTTCCAGGTTATGAAGCTCCAGTGAAACTGGCTTACTCTGCACGTAACCGTTCTGCTTCCATCCGTATTCCTTACGTTGCCAATCCAAAAGGCCGTCGTATCGAAACACGTTTCCCTGATCCACTGGCGAACCCATACCTGTGCTTCTCTGCACTGATGATGGCAGGTCTGGACGGCGTACAGAACAAGATCCATCCTGGCGAAGCTGCCAGCAAAGATCTGTACCATTTGCCACCAGAAGAAGATGCATTGATCCCAACAGTGTGTGCATCTCTGGAAGAAGCGCTGGATGCATTGAACAAAGACCGCGAGTTCCTGACACGCGGTGGCGTATTCAGCGACAGCATGATCGATGCTTACATTGATTTGAAAATGCAAGAAGTACAACGCTTCCGCATGACAACTCACCCTGTTGAATTCGATATGTATTACTCTCTGTAATCTGAGTAAAAACGCAAAAAAGCGGGGGTAACCCCGCTTTTTTTGTTACAAATGCTAATTTGTTCGTAATTGTGTTGCACGGCTGCATGACATACACTTACAGTCTATCAATGAATATTGCTTATTTATGAACCGACTCTTGTCAGGATTGCTTCTCTTTATTGGTGTGCACGCCTATGCGCATGCACAGGCTGAGGTGTATCTGTGCGTCGATGATAATGGCAAAAAAGAATACAAGAACACCGGCGCCGTCAAAGGTTGCAAGAAAGTGGATCTGCAAGGCCTGACCGTTTTGCCTGCACCTGTATTGCCAGCGCCTGCCAAAAAACCGCAAGGCAAACCCGCCAGCAGCCCTAGTGATTTCCCCAAGGTAGATGACAGTACGCAAAAAGCCAGGGATTCTGACCGCAAACAGATTTTGCAAGACGAATTGAAGACGGAAGAGCAAAAACTGGCGAATATCAAGAAAGAATACAATAATGGTGAGCCTGAGCGTCGTGGCGATGAAAGAAATTTCGCCAAATATCAGGAACGCACCAATTTGATGAAAGAAGACATCAGCCGCACCGAAAAAAACATAGAAGCACTGAAACGTGAAATTGCCAATGCAAAATAAGTTGCCAGTGTGAACGGCAAAAGTGCTTCCGGGCATGATGCTTGCGTAAAGGTCGCTCTATGCGGCCTTTTTTTATGGACAAGTTTTGAAAACTCCACTTACCTCATTTGCCGGACTTGACCTGCTGACATCCGCGGTCATTGTGCTGGATGCTGAAGGCAGCATTTTATTTGCCAATGCTGCTGCTGAAAACCTGCTTGATTCTTCTTTCAAGTCACTCACACATCTGAAGCTGACAGACCTGTTCCTGAATGGGCAGGAACTGACTGCAGTCTTTCATCAGGCAGTAGCTCATCAGTTTGCTGACAAGCGCCAGGACCTGACGCTGGAGCGGGCAGGGCGCGACCCCTTGCACGTGCACAGCATCGTCACTGCACTCGATAATCCTGATACACCAGTGCTGATAGAGTTGCGTGAAAACGTACAGCAACTCAAGCTTGACAGGGAAGAGCGCATGCTTGATCAGAGCAAGGCCAACAAGGAATTGATACGCAATCTGGCGCATGAAATCAAGAATCCGCTGGGTGGCATACGGGGAGCAGCCCAATTGCTGGAGCTGGAATTGCCCGAGCGGCACTTGCGTGAATTGCGTGAGTACACCCAGGTCATCATCAAGGAGGCTGACAGGTTGCAGACCCTGGTCGATCGATTGCTGGCACCACATCGTTTGCCACATATTGTTGGCGACGTGAATATCCATGAAGTGTGTGAACGTGTACGCAGCCTCATCGTTGCCGAGTTCCCGCAGGGGCTGACGATCAGTCGTGACTATGATTTATCGATACCTGAGTTTCGGGGTGACAAAGAACAGCTTATCCAGACTGTGTTGAACATTGCCCACAATGCCGCGCAGGCATTGAGTGAGCGTATCAGGCAGGGTGATGCGGTGCTGACATTCAAGTCACGCGTGGTGCGCCAGATCACTTTGGCCAAGGTTCGTTACAGGCTGGCATTAGACTTGCATATCATCGATAACGGTCCGGGCATCCCACCCGAGATTCGCAACCGTATTTTCTATCCCCTGGTATCAGGAAAAGAAGGCGGTAGCGGTTTGGGATTGACGCTGGCGCAAACTTTCGTTGAGCAACACTTGGGTGTCATCGAATGTGAGAGCCGGCCAGGATGTACGGATTTCCGGATACTGATACCACTACCTTAAATAAGGGTGTGGCAAAGCGGCGGCACCAAAAGTGCTCCTTCTATCGATATGCTTAACACAGACTGCAAAACGACAATATGAAACCAATCTGGATAGTGGACGACGACGATTCAATTCGCTGGGTGCTGGAAAAAGCACTGGCGAGAGAAAATCTGGCAACCCGCAGCTTCACCAATGCAAGAGATGCGATGAATGCCTTGCAAAGCGATACGCCGCAAGTGCTGGTGTCGGACATACGCATGCACGGCGCATCCGGCCTTGAACTCTTGCAAACCGTCAAAGCCAAATACCCAGGCTTGCCTGTGATTATCATGACGGCGTTTTCTGACCTTGAATCTGCGGTGGCAGCTTTTCAGGGCGGGGCCTTTGAATACCTGGCCAAGCCATTTGATCTCGACAAAGCCGTTGAGCTGATACGTCGCGCGCTGGATGAAAGTCTGCGTGAATCCAGTGTAGAACAAAGTATTTCAGAAACTCCAGAGATATTGGGCCAGGCACCGGCAATGCAGGACGTGTTTCGCGCCATAGGCAGGTTGTCGCAATCGAATGTGACGGTACTGATCACTGGTGAGTCTGGCAGTGGTAAAGAACTGGTGGCGCGCGCCTTGCACAAGCACAGCCCGCGTGCATCCCAGCCTTTTATTGCCTTGAATACCGCAGCGATTCCCAAGGACTTGCTGGAGTCTGAATTGTTTGGTCATGAGCGTGGCGCCTTTACTGGTGCGCAAACCACGCGCCGTGGCCGTTTTGAACAGGCTGAGGGCGGCACGCTGTTCCTGGATGAAATTGGTGATATGCCTTTTGATTTGCAAACTCGCTTGTTGCGGGTTTTGTCAGACGGCCATTTTTATCGCGTTGGCGGTCACCAGCCCATGAAAGCGAATGTACGTGTGATCGCCGCGACACACCAGAATCTTGAAACCCGCGTTAAAGATGGCTTGTTTCGTGAAGACTTGTATCATCGCCTGAATGTTATCCGCCTGCGCTTGCCGAGCTTGCGCGAGCGCCGTGAAGATATCCCATTACTGACGAAATACTTCCTGAACCAGAGTGCCAAGCAACTGGGTGTGGATGTCAAGCGTATGTCGGAACCGGCATTGCAATTTTTGTCCAGCCTGGATTTTCCGGGGAATGTGCGCCAATTGGAAAACCTGTGTAACTGGATCACCGTCATGGCACCAGGCCAGACTGTGGAAGTGCCAGATCTGCCACAAGATCTGGTACCAGGTACGGCAAGCGCAGCCCATGTTGCGCCTGTTGGCAACGTAGGTGAAATGCATGGCCGTAACCCTGAGCATCTGCCAGGCACGCTTACCCCAATGAATGGCAGCACCTACCCCGAGAAACCGGTGTATCGAAGTGGTGAAAGCTGGGTTTCTTTGCTGGAAGCTGAGGCAACAGCCATGCTGGCCGAGGGGCAGTCAGAAGTCATTGACAAACTGGGTCGCTGCTTTGAATCCGTTGTGATCAAGGCCGCATTGCGCCATACCCATGGCCGCAAGAATGATGCAGCGATACGTTTGGGCATAGGCAGGAATACCATCACCCGCAAGATTCAGGAACTGGGGATAGATGGGGTGAAGGACGAGTAAGTTTTTTGACACGCTTATTTGCTAATGAGGTAAATGAGCACCTTAATCCCCTTAATCCCCTTCCCCTTCAAGGGGAAGGCTGGGATGGGGATGGGTTTCTTCAGTAATTTGACGAAATCCTCAATGCAGGAAATATGGCATCAAAATGTTTCAGAAGCTACGCCAGAGTGCAAAACTCAGCAGACAAAAGAAAGCCGCCACAATGTCATCCCACATGACACCAAAGCCACCTTTGAAGCGGCGGTCAAAATAGCCTATCGGTGGCGGCTTGACCATGTCAAAAAACCGGAATCCAATAAATGCCCATAGCTGGGTTTGCCAGTCAGCAGGCACGATGAATAACAGCACCAGCCAAAAGGCGATGATCTCATCCCACACCATGCTGCCATGATCAGCGACCCCCATGTTTTTACCGGTGACATGGCAAGCCCAGACACCAATAGCAAAGCCAATGACAATGATGGCAAACCAATTAATGGTTGTGAATACCTCAGGCCAGCGGCTGGATAAAACATAAAAACTCAGCCATGCGAACAGAGTGCCTGAGGTGCCGGGCATGATGGGTGACAAGCCGCTGCCAAAACCCTGGGCCAAAATATGGGCGGGGTGACGCAGCATGAAGCGCCAGCCAGGGTGGGTGATGATCGCTGTCTGGCCGTTTTCTAAAGTGCTCATGGATTCACAAAGTGATCGAAGGATTTATATTGCAGATTCACTGGTTTGCCATCGTTATCAAGCAGGCGCAAGCCAGCATTTGCTTCTATCTGGCCTATGCGCGTAACCGCAGTGTGCGATTTTGTAGCTGCGGCGATGACTTGTTGCCTGTTGTTGGCGGGAGCCGTAAAACATAGCTCATAATCATCACCACCATTCAGTGTAAATTGCCTGCGCAATTCCTGAGGCTGCGTTTGCAAGACCGGGCCAGCTGGCAACTGGTCGATCAACAGGGTGGCACCGACTTGTGACTTTTCCAGGATGTGGCCGAGATCACCAGCCAGACCATCCGAAATATCCAGCGCCGCATGCGCTATGCCACGCAAGGCCATGCCCAGTGCAATACGCGGGCTGGGCTGATGCATGCGTGTTGCTGCCAATTGATGATCAGACTCGCCGAGTGTGACTTCATTCCAGTAGCCTGCCAAAGCCAGGCGGGCGTCACCGAGCGTGCCAGATACCCAGATATCATCTCCAACTTTGGCTGCATCGCGGCGCAGTGCAGTGCCAGGTGGCAGCTCACCAAAAATCGTGATGCAGATATTCAGTGGGCCCTTGGTGGTGTCGCCGCCTATCAGGTGGCAATGATGCTCATCAGCCAGCGCCAGCAAGCCGCGTGAAAATTCTGCCAGCCATTCAGGATTGGCTTCTGGTAGTGACAGTGCCAGGGTAAATCCCAATGGCGCAGCGCCCATGGCGGCCAGGTCAGACAAATTCACCGCCAGGCATTTATGGCCCAGCTTGTACGGGTCAGCATCCGGGAAAAAATGTCGGCCAGACACCAGCATGTCACTGGAAATAGCCATTTGCATGCCGGGGCTGGGGTTGAGCAGGGCGCAATCATCCCCTATGCCGAGGGCGACGCGGCTGTCTTGAATACTGTGCTGCGCAAAGTAGCGCTTGATGAGATCGAATTCGGAAAGCATGCGCGCATTGTACCTAAGCTGACCCAGGATTCAAGATAATCCCCAGGCACCTTCTGCACTATGCGCCTGGCCGCATCAGTTCAGCCGCGTTGCTTGTGCTTCTATCAATTCTGCAATCAGTGCATTTCTCGATTTGGCATCTTGCGGGGCAACTGCAAAACCATGCAATTTTTTGCCCTCGTCAAAGTAGCGGCTGATGGTGACACCGTCCGCATGATTTGATTCCCACGCGCCTGATTTGCTGGCCGCAAATGCTGGCGGGATCAATGCAACGGGGTAGCTGGGTGTTTTGACCAGCACTGCGGCTGGTTTCATGTCTATGCTGGTCAGTTGGCCTGTCAGACTTAGCGCAATTGCCCGCGCTGCAGTCATGATGGGGGCGACATAGGGCATCAGGCTTTGGCTGCCATCTGCTTGCTTGTACTGCGCACAATCTCCAAGCGCGAATATCTCGGGCACGCTGGTCTGGCCATACTCATTGATGATAATGCCGCGGTCTGTGTGCAACTGCGCTGCCTGTGCCAGGCGTATATCTGCGCGCAAGCCGACTGCCGACAGGACGACGTCAGTGTTGAAGCTTTCGCCATTGGACAGCGTCACCTGCAAGCTATTATCCAGCATATCAATCTGACTGGCAGTGCTGCCCAGTTTGAGCTGTACACCTTTTGCATTTAGTGCGGCATGCAAGCCTTGCGAAATGGCGGTTGGTGCCAGCGCAGCGAGTGGCAGGATGTTTGGATCTATCAAGGTAACTTCATGACCGGCACTGGCTAAATCATCGCTGAATTCACAACCTATCAAACCTGCACCCAGTATGGTGACCCTCGCCTTGTCGCCAGCCTGCGCCAGCTTGTCGCGGAACACTGCGTAATCAGTCAGGTTATTGACCGATAAAACCTGGTCAGCAGCGCTTCCGGCGATGGGCAAACGTATCGCTTGCGCACCTGGCGCCAGCACCAGTTGGGCATACTCAAAGTCTCCCATCTTGGTATGTATGGTCTGCGCAACTGTATTGATGCCGCTCACCAGAGTTTTGGTCAGGATGGTGGCAGTCAATTCCGCTGCCATCTGATCTGCCGTTTTGCTTTGCAATTGTTGCGGCTGCTTGCCCATGGCAAAGGCGTTCGAGAGCATGGGCTTGGAATAAAAGCAGCCATCATCACCAGTGATGATCAGCAAGGGTGTAGTTTTATCGAGCTTGCGAAATTCTCTGGCGACTGTATAGCCAGCCAGGCCGGAGCCGATGATGGCGATGGGTTTCATGACTACCTCAGATTTCTATCATGTCAAAATCAGCTTTGGCGACGCCACAATCAGGGCATTCCCAGTCGGCTGGAATATCATCCCAGCGTGTGCCTGCGGCGATGCCTTCTTCTGGCAAGCCTTTGGATTCTTCATAGATAAAGCCGCATACGATGCATTGGTAAGTTTTCATGGTGTCCTCTGTATTTTTGATTAAACGTTTTTCGGGTGCTCAGGCCTGATTGGCTTCGAGCACGGCACGATAATGATTGGCATGACGCTCTTCTACTTTGGCCAATGCGGCAAAGCGTTTAGCGGCGATTTCTAAAGTCCGCTTAAAGTTTTCAGCGTGCTCCTTAGATTCTGCGATTTGCTCATCGTATTCAGCGACAGCAGCATGGTTGCCTTCTTCCACAGCGAGATGGCGGAATTTTGGGTACATTTCTGTGTATTCATAGGTTTCACCTTCGATAGCAATTTCCAAAGCGCGTTGTGGCGTCAATTGGGTTTTGGGATACAGCAAGTCCAGATGACCAAAAGCGTGCATGACTTCCTGATCAGCGGTCGCTTCAAATGCTTCTGCAATGTCAATTGCGCCAGCTTCGCGTGCCAGTTTGGCGAAATAGCGGTATTTGATATGGGCCATGGATTCGCCCGCAAAAGCGGCTTCGAGGTTCTGGATAGTGACGGATGGGTTTGCCTGGGTGCTCATAATGCTCTCCTTGGTTATTTGCGGTGTTGTTTGCATTTGCTATCAACGTGAGACAGATAATAGATTTTAATAATTGATTTGAAAAGATAATTGATTTTATTGATTTAATAGTTAAAAGCTATGTATTTTTGCTTAGCAGAATAAATTGCATTTGGTTATGTCAGAAAAGCATAAGAGTCGTACAAATACGTATAAAGTTAGAGGGTTCCCTCTGCTAGAATCTCTATCAGTAAGATTTCCGTAAGCAAAAAAATAGAAAGAAGGTCAAGCACATGGATTCGTCAGATCAAAAAGAGCAAATACGTCAACAATTGCGCCAGGCAGCGCTGGAATATCATGAGTGCCCGACTCCGGGCAAAATCAGCGTTACACCGACCAAACAACTGACGAATCAGCGTGATCTGGCCCTGGCGTACTCCCCCGGAGTTGCTGCCCCCTGTGAAGAAATCGTCGCTGACCCGACTGCTGCATTTAAATACACTGCCCGGGGTAACCTGGTTGGAGTGATCACCAACGGCACTGCGGTACTTGGCCTGGGTAATATTGGCCCACTGGCGTCAAAGCCGGTCATGGAAGGCAAGGGCGTGCTGTTCAAGAAGTTTGCCGGTATTGATGTGTTCGATATAGAAATCGCCGAATCTGACCCAGATAAACTGGTCGATATCATCGCTTCCCTGGAGCCTACATTTGGCGGTATCAACCTGGAAGATATCAAGGCACCGGAATGCTTCTATATAGAACGCAAACTGCGTGAACGCATGAAGATACCGGTCTTCCATGATGACCAGCACGGTACGGCGATCATCGTTGGTGCGGCGATCCTGAATGGTTTGAAAGTCGTAGGTAAAACCATCAAAACCACCAAATTAGTGGTGTCTGGTGCCGGTGCCGCAGCGCTGGCCTGCCTGGATTTGATCGTTGATCTCGGCTTCCCACTCGAAAATATCTTTGTTACCGATCTGGCAGGCGTAGTTTATAAAGGCCGTGTCGAGTTGATGGACCCGGACAAAGAACGTTTTGCGCAAGAGACATCGGCTCGTAGCTTGCGCGATGTGATCCCTGATGCAGATATCTTCCTTGGTTTGTCTGCTGCGGGTGTCTTGAAGCAGGATATGGTCAAGTTGATGGCGCCGAATCCTTTGATCCTGGCCTTGGCCAACCCTACGCCAGAAATCCTGCCTGATGAAGTCAAGGCTGTGCGTGATGATGCCATCATGGCGACCGGACGTTCTGATTTCCCTAACCAGGTTAATAATGTCCTGTGCTTCCCTTATATTTTCCGTGGCGCTCTGGATTGCGGTGCAACAACGATCACACGTGAAATGGAAATCGCGGTTGTGCACGCAATTGCTGAACTGGCCCAGGCTGAGCAATCAGACGTCGTCGCTTCTGCGTATGGCATCAGCAACCTGTCCTTTGGCCCTGAATACCTGATACCCAAGCCGTTTGATCCCCGTTTGATGATCAAGATTGCCCCCGCTGTTGCCCGTGCAGCAGAAGAATGCGGCGTGGCGGCGCGTCCTATCCAGGACATGCAGGCGTATGTAGAAAAGCTGCAGCAATTCGTGTATCACAGCGGCACGTTCATGAAGCCACTGTTCCAGATTGCCAAAAAAGCACCTGCTGACCGCAAACGTATCGTCTATGCCGAAGGTGAAGAAGAAAAAGTATTGCGCGCCGTACAGGTTATCGTCGATGAGAAACTGGCTGCACCGATATTGGTAGGTCGCCCTCACATCCTTGACCAGCGCATAGAAAAATTCGGTTTGCGTCTAAAGGCGGGCGTAGATTTTCAAGTCATCAACCCTGAGCAGGATGATCGCTATCGCGACTACTGGCAGACCTATCATCAGATGACTGCCCGCAAAGGTGTGACAGAGCAATATGCCAAACTGGAAATGCGTCGCCGTCATTCACTCATCGGTGCCATGATGATCCATAAAGGTGATGCTGACGGCATGATCTGTGGCACCTTTGGTACGACTGGCCTGCATCTGAATTACATCAATCAGGTACTGGGCAAGCGTGAAGGCGTGAATGTCTATGCCGCCATGAATGGCCTGGTGTTGCCAGACCGTCAATTGGTGCTGGTTGATACGCATGTCAATGAAAATCCGACAGCGGAGCAAATTGCCGAAATCACGATTTTGGCAGCAGAAGAAATGCGCCGCTTTGGTTTGTTGCCAAAAGCTGCCTTACTGTCTCACTCGAATTTCGGTTCCAGCAATAGCGAATCCGCGCAAAAAATGCGTGCGGCGCTGGCGATTATTCAGCGTGATGCACCTGACCTTGAGGTAGATGGTGAAATGCATGGCGATACAGCACTTGATACCAGCTATCGCAAGAAAATGATGCCGGATTCAACATTGAAGAGCGACGCCAATTTGCTCGTCATGCCAAATATTGATGCAGCAAATATTGCCTATAACCTGTTGAAGACAACGGCAGGTAATAATGTTGCGATTGGTCCTATCTTGCTGGGTTGTGCCAAGCCTGTGCATATTTTGACGCCATCGGCAACGGTGCGCCGTATCGTCAATATGACTGCTTTGTGTGTGGTAGATGCGGTAGCGCAGCGTTAATTTGCCATCTGAAGTAAAAAAAGCCAGCCTGTTGCAAGGCTGGCTTTTCGTTTTTTGCAGATCTAATTGGTTTGCCTTACTGGCACGCGGCCAGTTGGCACAACATTCGACGCATGCAGGCAATGACCATGCTGATCATCAAAAAACATATGCGGCTTGAAGGCGGCCAGGACAGCAGACTTGTTGACGCCTCCCATGAAGAAGGTTTCATCAATTGCGATGTTCCAGGCGCGCAATGTGCGTATCACTCTTTCATGAGCGGGGGAGGCGCGTGCGGTCACCAGCGCAGTTCGCAGTGGAAAGGCACGACCATCCGGCGTTTTGAAATTATTCTGCAGATACGATAAAGCCAGCAGCAATCTGGCGAATGGGCCTTCCGGCAAAGGTTTCAGGGCATTTTCTCTCTCATGCTGCTCAAAGGCTTCCACCCCTTGTTCCTGGTATATGCGTTCAGATTCATCTGAGAAAATAACCGCATCACCATCAAAGGCAATGCGAATTTGCTCAGGGTCAGCGGCATTTTCCGGTAGCCGATATAACATCGCCGACGCAACACCTGAATTGATGGCGGCTTGCACATCGTCTTCATGCAGGGATAAAAACAGGCTGACATTAAAAGCCAGCAAGTAGGGTGCCAGTGGTGATCCGCCCGATAAGGCTGCGCGTGTAATATCCAGGCCATAGTGGGCGATGGAATTAAATATGCGCAAAGAAGTTTCGGACGAATTGCGCGACATAATGACCACTTCCACCAGCTTGTGGCCAGGCATCAGCTCATTAAGTTTCAATAAGGCTTTTACCAGGGCAAAAGCTGCACCTGGTTTTAGGATACTGTTTTCTTCCTTGAGTTGATGCTGACGATAGGCATCCAGGCCTTGCTCCTGAAAAATCGTCTCTTCCGCTTCCAGATCAAACAGGGCGCGGGAGGAAATTCCTATGACTAAGAGATTATCTAGCGAAAATGGCATATGAGATTTTTTGTCTTGTTATTTGGCGGTGAGATAAAGTGCCGCCCTGTTTATGTAGCCTGACGGAAGGTCAGATTGATTCTTTGTGTTCCCAGGAGTGGATGCGCCGCTTCCTTGATGGCTGCTACGCCATGGTAACGCAATCTGGCAGGGCCGCCCCAGACTACCACATCACCATGTGCCAGATGATAGCGCTGGACAGTATCACTGCGTTGCATGCCACCAAAAAGAAATGTCGCTGGTATGCCCAGTGAGAAGGACACGATAGGTGCACCAAATTTCTTTTCGTCCTTATCCTGATGAAGACTAAGGCGTGACCCCACCTGATATTGATTGATCAGGCAACTGTCTGGAGTAAAGCCGGGAAAGCCAGCTTCTTGCGCCGCTTGCACAGCCAGTGAATAAAAACTATCTGGCATCGCAGGCCAGGGTTCTCCATTTTCCGGATCATAAGCGCTGTAGCGATAGCCATCGCTATCGGATACCCATCCCACCTCTCCGCAGCAAGTCATCGCGACTGACATATGGTGGCCATTAGGCGTGCGCATTTGCCGGAAAGGGTGCGCGCTTAGTATTTGCTTTATGCCATCCAGTAATGCGGCCTCGCGATTCACTGAAAAGTGCCTGAGTATCGCAGCACCTTCACAGATAGTTTCTGTCCAGGGCCGTATATTGCTGGCGTCATCAAAGAGTGAATAATTCATTGCCTTACTTCAGTTTGCTCATCCATATAGAAGCGTAATTCATTTTTTGAAAGTTTGGCTGATAAAGAAAATTTCTCTTGCAAAACAGGTGGGGAATTTGCTATAGTTCGCCTCCCGCTGAAGAGCGGGGCAGAAAGTGAAGTAATTCTCGGTTTGAGCGAAAGAAATAACGCGGAAAGCCGGGGTCTGAAAATATCCTGCAGTAGTTGAGATTGATTCTAAAAAATTTAATCTAAGCGAAATAAAAACAGGGTGTTGACAGATAAAAAGAAGTGCTTCATAATCTCGTTTCTCTGCTGCTGACGCACACAACGCTGCGACGCAAAACTGGATGAATAAGTAGTCCGGTTAGGTAGAAAAGATTTAGGTTCTTTAACAATTAACAGTCAATAAATGTGGGCACTTGGTGAAGCGCACCATTCGATCTAGGTTGAATGGAATGCTTAAATAATATAGCAAGTGTTCACAAGAAATAACAAAGCAAGACGATGATTCAGAGATGAGTCATTGAACTGTCAGTATTTTGAGTGAGCGATGTGTCAGTCACATGACACAGTTCAGAAATGAACACAAAACAGAGATTAAACTGAAGAGTTTGATCCTGGCTCAGATTGAACGCTGGCGGCATGCCTTACACATGCAAGTCGAACGGCAGCGCGGGGCAACCTGGCGGCGAGTGGCGAACGGGTGAGTAATATATCGGAACATACCCTAGAGTGGGGGATAACGTAGCGAAAGTTACGCTAATACCGCATACGATCTAAGGATGAAAGCGGGGGATCGCAAGACCTCGTGCTCATGGAGTGGCCGATATCTGATTAGCTAGTTGGTAGGGTAAAAGCCTACCAAGGCGACGATCAGTAGCTGGTTTGAGAGAACGACCAGCCACACTGGAACTGAGACACGGTCCAGACTCCTACGGGAGGCAGCAGTGGGGAATTTTGGACAATGGGGGCAACCCTGATCCAGCAATGCCGCGTGAGTGAAGAAGGCCCTCGGGTTGTAAAGCTCTTTTGTCAGGGAAGAAACGGTGTTTCCTAATACGGAATGCTAATGACGGTACCTGAAGAATAAGCACCGGCTAACTACGTGCCAGCAGCCGCGGTAATACGTAGGGTGCAAGCGTTAATCGGAATTACTGGGCGTAAAGCGTGCGCAGGCGGTTTTATAAGTCTGATGTGAAATCCCCGGGCTCAACCTGGGAACTGCATTGGAGACTGTAAGGCTAGAGTGTGTCAGAGGGGGGTAGAATTCCACGTGTAGCAGTGAAATGCGTAGATATGTGGAGGAATACCGATGGCGAAGGCAGCCCCCTGGGATAACACTGACGCTCATGCACGAAAGCGTGGGGAGCAAACAGGATTAGATACCCTGGTAGTCCACGCCCTAAACGATGTCTACTAGTTGTCGGGTCTTAATTGACTTGGTAACGCAGCTAACGCGTGAAGTAGACCGCCTGGGGAGTACGGTCGCAAGATTAAAACTCAAAGGAATTGACGGGGACCCGCACAAGCGGTGGATGATGTGGATTAATTCGATGCAACGCGAAAAACCTTACCTACCCTTGACATGGAAGGAATCCCGAAGAGATTTGGGAGTGCTCGAAAGAGAACCTTTACACAGGTGCTGCATGGCTGTCGTCAGCTCGTGTCGTGAGATGTTGGGTTAAGTCCCGCAACGAGCGCAACCCTTGTCATTAGTTGCTACGAAAGGGCACTCTAATGAGACTGCCGGTGACAAACCGGAGGAAGGTGGGGATGACGTCAAGTCCTCATGGCCCTTATGGGTAGGGCTTCACACGTCATACAATGGTACATACAGAGGGCCGCCAACCCGCGAGGGGGAGCTAATCCCAGAAAGTGTATCGTAGTCCGGATTGTAGTCTGCAACTCGACTACATGAAGTTGGAATCGCTAGTAATCGCGGATCAGCATGTCGCGGTGAATACGTTCCCGGGTCTTGTACACACCGCCCGTCACACCATGGGAGCGGGTTCTGCCAGAAGTAGTTAGCTTAACCGCAAGGAGGGCGATTACCACGGCAGGGTTCGTGACTGGGGTGAAGTCGTAACAAGGTAGCCGTATCGGAAGGTGCGGCTGGATCACCTCCTTTCTAGAGTAGCGCGTAGTTAAGTGTCCACACTTATTGACTGTTAATGATAATGAACAGAGAACACAGGTAAGAGATCATGTTCCCGAAAAGGGGGATTAGCTCAGCTGGGAGAGCACCTGCTTTGCAAGCAGGGGGTCGTCGGTTCGATCCCGTCATCCTCCACCAAGATTCTGGTAGAAGTAATAGGAATCGGGTCTGTAGCTCAGTTGGTTAGAGCACCGTGTTGATAACGCGGGGGTCGTTGGTTCGAGCCCAACCAGACCCACCACAAGATCTCGACAGTGCAAACGTAAGTCAGTGCATAGTAAGAATAGAGCACAGAGATTTAGGTTTGTACTTTCAAAGCGAAAGACATAGTAATAAGTAGTTCTCGTTCTTTAACAATTTAGAAGAAGTAAAGTAGAAATAATCAAAATTATTTCTGTAAAGAGAGGTTGGTGAGTCAGCAATGACGAGCTAATCGAATTTATGGAAGGGTTGTGATTGTATCGAACAAACATAGTATTAAAAAGCGAGTTTGAAAAAGCTGTCGAAAGACAAGTTTTAGAAAAAATCAAATTCCTTGAGATACGGCAAACGCTAAAGTAATACTCATAAGTAGTAAAGAACTATAACCGGTTTTTGGTGATGAACCTGGGATTGAAGAGATTCGATAACAGACACCAGAAGCTAACGTTATAGGGACAAGTGACTAAGTGCACATGGTGGATGCCTTGGCGATATCAGGCGATGAAGGACGTAGTAGCTTGCGATAAGCTGCGGGGAGTGAGCAAACACACATTGA
Organism: Undibacterium sp. KW1; assembly: GCF_009937955.1. Classification (NCBI taxonomy): domain Bacteria; kingdom Pseudomonadati; phylum Pseudomonadota; class Betaproteobacteria; order Burkholderiales; family Oxalobacteraceae; genus Undibacterium; species Undibacterium sp. KW1. The sequence continues at coordinate 2,129,222 of NZ_AP018439.1, forward strand.
TCCGCAGATTTCCGAATGGGGAAACCCGGCCGTAAGGTCATTGCAACCTGAATACATAGGGTTGCAAAGCGAACGTGGCGAACTGAAACATCTAAGTAGCTACAGGAAAAGAAATCAACCGAGATTCCCAAAGTAGTGGCGAGCGAAATGGGAAGAGCCTGCAAGATTTAGCATCTTTGATAATAAAACGGATTGGAAACTCCGGCCATAGAGGGTGATAGCCCCGTATATGAAATCATCGGTGTGGAACTAAGTTTGCGACAAGTAGGGCGGGACACGAGAAATCCTGTCTGAACATGGGGGGACCATCCTCCAAGGCTAAATACTCGATATCGACCGATAGTGAACCAGTACCGTGAGGGAAAGGCGAAAAGAACCCCGGGAGGGGAGTGAAATAGAACCTGAAACCGTGTGCATACAAACAGTAGGAGCGGACTTGTTCCGTGACTGCGTACCTTTTGTATAATGGGTCAGCGACTTACATTCAGTGGCAAGGTTAACCGCATAGGGAAGCCGTAGAGAAATCGAGTCCGAATAGGGCGAATCAGTCGCTGGGTGTAGACCCGAAACCAAGTGATCTACTCATGGCCAGGTTGAAGGTGCGGTAACACGCACTGGAGGACCGAACCCACTAATGTTGAAAAATTAGGGGATGAGCTGTGGGTAGGGGTGAAAGGCTAAACAAACTTGGAAATAGCTGGTTCTCTCCGAAAACTATTTAGGTAGTGCCTCAAGTATCACCGACGGGGGTAGAGCACTGTTATGGCTAGGGGGTCATCGCGACTTACCAAACCATTGCAAACTCCGAATACCGTTGAGTGCGAGCTTGGGAGACAGACATCGGGTGCTAACGTCCGGTGTCAAGAGGGAAACAACCCAGACCGCCAGCTAAGGTCCCAAAGTATAGCTAAGTGGAAAACGAAGTGGGAAGGCTAAAACAGTCAGGAGGTTGGCTTAGAAGCAGCCACCCTTTAAAGAAAGCGTAATAGCTCACTGATCGAGTCGTCCTGCGCGGAAGATGTAACGGGGCTAAGCTATACACCGAAGCTGCGGATATCCTTATGGATATGGTAGGAGAGCGTTCTGTAAGCCTGCGAAGGTGACTTGTAAAGGTTGCTGGAGGTATCAGAAGTGCGAATGCTGACATGAGTAGCGATAATGGGGGTGAAAAGCCTCCACGCCGTAAGCCCAAGGTTTCCTGTTCAACGTTCATCGGAGCAGGGTGAGTCGGCCCCTAAGGCGAGGCAGAGATGCGTAGCTGATGGGAAGCAGGTTAATATTCCTGCACCGTCGTATGATGCGATGGGGGGACGGATCGCGGAAGGTTGTCCGACTGTTGGAATAGTCGGTTTTTAACCTGGAGAAGGCTGTTAGGCAAATCCGGCAGCGTAATTCAAGGGGTTGAGACGAGTGAATTAATTCACGAAGCAATCGGAAGTGGTTCCAAGAAAAGCCTCTAAGCTTCAGTCATACGAGACCGTACCGCAAACCGACACAGGTGGGCGAGATGAGTATTCTAAGGCGCTTGAGAGAACTCGGGAGAAGGAACTCGGCAAATTGGTACCGTAACTTCGGGATAAGGTACGCCCTTGTAGTTTGACTGCCCTGCGGCAGAAGGACGAAGGGGTTGCAATAAACTGGTGGCTGCGACTGTTTAATAAAAACACAGCACTCTGCAAACACGAAAGTGGACGTATAGGGTGTGACGCCTGCCCGGTGCTGGAAGATTAAATGATGGGGTGCAAGCTCTTGATTGAAGTCCCAGTAAACGGCGGCCGTAACTATAACGGTCCTAAGGTAGCGAAATTCCTTGTCGGGTAAGTTCCGACCTGCACGAATGGCGTAACGATGGCCACACTGTCTCCTCCCGAGACTCAGCGAAGTTGAAATGTTTGTGATGATGCAATCTACCCGCGGCTAGACGGAAAGACCCCATGAACCTTTACTGTAGCTTTGCATTGGACTTTGAATCGATCTGTGTAGGATAGGTGGGAGGCTTTGAAGCGTGGACGCCAGTTTGCGTGGAGCCATCCTTGAAATACCACCCTGGTTTATTTGAGGTTCTAACCTTGGCCCGTTATCCGGGTCGGGGACAGTGCATGGTAGGCAGTTTGACTGGGGCGGTCTCCTCCCAAAGTGTAACGGAGGAGTTCGAAGGTACGCTAGGTACGGTCGGACATCGTGCTAATAGTGCAATGGCATAAGCGTGCTTAACTGCGAGACTGACAAGTCGAGCAGGTACGAAAGTAGGACATAGTGATCCGGTGGTTCTGTATGGAAGGGCCATCGCTCAACGGATAAAAGGTACTCTGGGGATAACAGGCTGATTCCTCCCAAGAGTTCATATCGACGGGGGAGTTTGGCACCTCGATGTCGGCTCATCACATCCTGGGGCTGTAGCCGGTCCCAAGGGTATGGCTGTTCGCCATTTAAAGTGGTACGTGAGCTGGGTTTAAAACGTCGTGAGACAGTTTGGTCCCTATCTGCCGTGGGCGTTGGAAGTTTGAAGGGGGCTGCTCCTAGTACGAGAGGACCGGAGTGGACGAACCTCTGGTGTATCGGTTGTCACGCCAGTGGCATTGCCGAGTAGCTATGTTCGGAAGAGATAACCGCTGAAAGCATCTAAGCGGGAAACTCGCCTTAAGATGAGACTTCCCAGAGACTTGATCTCTTTAAAGGGTCGTTCGAGACCAGGACGTTGATAGGCTGGGTGTGGAAGTGCAGTAATGCATTAAGCTAACCAGTACTAATTGCCCGTAAGGCTTGTCCCTATAACCTTAGCAGGTAATAGGCTACGACAAGTATTGTGAAGTGTTTGCGAAATGTGCTAGCTGTGGAAACAGCAGGCAAGTTCGACAGCAGTCACAACCACTACCTCAAGCGATGGTCTCGCTTGGGGTAACAAAACAAATTTGATTAGTGCGAATAAGATCGCACACTCTACTTAACTTCTTCTGAATTGGATTTGTTGCCAGCTACAAAACAACGTAGCGATCAACGAATCAACAAGTTATGCCTGATGACCATAGCTAATCGGTACCACCCCTTCCCATCCCGAACAGGACCGTGAAACGATTACGCGCCAATGATAGTGCTGCAACCAGTGTGAAAGTAGGTTATCGTCAGGCTTTTATTCCGCATACCCCCACACAAGCTATTGTGTGGGGGTTTTGCTTTTGCGCGAACGGAAATGCATCGGGCCGTAGCAAACAAAAACTACGTCAAGACCTCTCAACACAGAGGCACGGAGACACAGAGGGGCACTGAGAAAGGCAAGAATAGAGAGAAATTTCTGCTTTTACTCTGGGGCTCAGGTTCTCTATTTCCCCATTGCTGAAACGTTCTCTTCCTCACCGCACGTCCCGTCAACCAACGACGCTGGGCTCCAGCCTGCGCTGGAGCGACGAATTTGAGGCTGGCTCTCTTGCAACCTGGGCGACTCACTACCTGCATCGACAGTATTGTCGGCAAATTTGCTGTTCAAGTCTTTGCGTTAGATGCGTGTATCGAGGTTCTCATGATTGTTTTAACTGAAGGGACGCGATCAGATTTTGGGCGGCAAATGCGCCGGTGAACACGCTTGGTCTGCACCGCATCATGTTTGCTGTCGATGGAATTGATACTGTCGTTGCCCGCATGCGTGAACACGCGGCAGAGCTGATTGGCGAAATGCAGTATGAGAATACGTATAACCTGGCTTATATCCGGGTAGCTGAGGGCATAAGTTGCGCTTGCCGAGCAACTGCCTAAGACGTGACTATAAGCGGGTACTTCAACGCGCGCGTGCTTTTAATACTAAGCAACTAAGCAAGCCAAAATGATATAAACCAAATTTATGGCTTTAAAAAAGCCCGCCAAACCTTTCCTGTAAACTCAAACCGCCATCTTGTCGATGTTCAGGATCAAGTGCCTGGCTCAATAAATTTTCTGCTGGCCGGAAACAGGCCCGGTAAAGATCACGGCATAACCGGTATGCCTCATCACCTAGCCAACCCTCAGGTCGCAAGCTGCTTGGTAAGTTGGGATCGTGCAGTTGGGTGCGACGGAAGCTATGTATCAACAGACTGCGAATAACAAAGGCCGCGTGCTCAGGCAAATTTTGTCCTTGCACTAGTTTTTTCAGAGGCGAGAATGCTTCAATAAAATTCTTGTAGGCGATATTCACTTCATCGAGTTGCCAATGGCTGGCGATCAGTGATGGTAGCGGGCGGGCATTGGGCAAGTTTAAATCACTGGTGCGGCAAACCGTACATAATCCCGCGAAGCCATTTCGTCCCAACACATTTTGCAGGGCTGCAGTATCTGCCTGGGGATGGGCAAATACACCGGCATTGATCATGCGAAAACCTTCCCACAGCAATTCTTTTTTCAGGCTGGCTTTATTGCCGGTGGAGGTATCGTCGCCACTCATGATGACCAGGGTCCAGTAGTGATCCCATTTGCCCGTTTGTGGCACATACACGCGCTTGTAGGCATGCTGGAACCTGGCATAGCTTGCGGTTGCCAGTTGATAAGTGCTGCGCCGGCCATCCCGTCTGGCTTCCAGCCAGCCTTCTTCGGCCAGTCTGAACACGCTGGTGCGTACTAATCTGTCATTAATGCCAAAATGACTCATTAATGAGATTAAACTACCTAGCCATATCGTACCGCCATGCGGGGCAATGGCATCGCCAAAGACCGTCATCACCAGGGATTTTGCCCTTGGTGGATTATTGGTAAGTTGCTGGTCTATCCAGGTTTGGATGGCAGTGCTGGTCTGCATGCGGCTGTGTAAGTGATGGTATGTAAGTATTGGTTGTTGTCCAGATTTTACCTATGGTGTAGCTGATGAGGGGTAAATCCCTCAAAAAATTAAAATGATACAAAAAAACTTAAACATTAATAAAAACTGTATCATATAATTGTTTGACGCAGATCAATCTTCCATGTTCGCATCCTCAGGATGCCAAGGAGTGTTTCATGTATGCACAATTAGTCGAGACCGGCTTGAGCAAGCTCAAAACTGCAGAAGAGTTGAGCGATGCCGAGCGTGCTTTCCAGGAGCGCATCGATGCCGGTATCCGTATTGAAGCCAAAGACTGGATGCCGGATGCCTATAGAAAAACATTGATACGACAAATCTCCCAGCATGCGCATTCCGAAATAGTTGGTCAACTGCCAGAAGGCAACTGGGTTACCCGCGCTCCCACCTTAAAACGCAAAGCCATCTTGCTGGCAAAAATCCAGGATGAGGCAGGGCATGGTCTGTATCTTTACAGCGCTGCCGAAACTCTGGGTGTGTCACGCGATGAGCTGCTGGCCGACCTGCATTCCGGTAAAGCCAAGTATTCTAGCATCTTCAATTACCCGACCCTGAGTTGGGCTGATATGGGTGCGATAGGATGGCTGGTTGATGGCTCAGCCATCATCAACCAGATACCTTTGTGCCGCTGTTCTTACGGTCCATATTCACGTGCCATGATACGCGTCTGCAAGGAAGAATCCTTCCATGCGCGCCAGGGTTACGACATCATGATGACCTTGTGCCGTGGCACAGCAGAACAAAAAGCCATGGCGCAAGATGCATTGAATCGCTACTGGTGGCCAGCTCTGATGATGTTTGGCCCGTCTGATGCAGCATCGGTGAATAGCGCTCAATCTGCGCAATGGCGTATCAAGCTTTTTTCCAATGATGAACTGCGTCAGCGCATGGTAGACCAGACTGTGCCGCAGATTGAATACCTGGGCCTGGAACTGCCTGATCCTGCCATCAAATGGAATGAAGAACGTGGCCATTATGATTTTGGTGAAATTAACTGGGAAGAGTTTTACCAGGTCTTGAAAGGCAATGGGCCCTGCAACCGCGAACGTCTGCGTACCCGTGTCAAGGCCTATGACGACGGCGCGTGGTTCCGTGATGCCTTGCAGGCCCATGCCGACAAGCAGCAACAACACAAAAAGAGCGCATAAAAAAATATATAAGAGAGCAGGAGACAGATCATGAGCAAAGAATGGCCCTTGTGGGAAGTATTTATCCGCAGCCAGCATGGCTTGGCGCATAAACATGTGGGAAGCCTGCATGCTCCGGATGCCGAAATGGCGATCAACCACGCGCGTGATGTCTACACACGTCGCAATGAAGGCGTCAGCATCTGGGTGGCACGTGCTGGTGATATTTTTGCCAGCAGCCCTGGCGATAAAGAAGCTTTGTTTGAGCCATCAAACAGCAAGGTATATCGTCATCCGACCTTCTTTCCCATGCCGGATGAAGTCAAGAATCTGTAATTGAACTCTGTCTATACATCATAGCTAAATAATTCTGGAGAATTGAGATGTCAGAGAACGAGTTCAATCATAAGCTCAATGACAAGTTCAACCACGTTTTGCGTCTGGCAGATAATGCCATGATACTCAGCCAGCGCCTGTCGCAATGGTGCGGCAAGGGCCCTGCGCTGGAAGAGGACATGGCATTGACCAATGTAGCGCTGGATTTAATGGGCCAGGCCAGGCTCTGGTATGCCTATGCTGCAGAGCTGGAAGGCAAGGGCCGCACAGAAGATGATTTGGCGTTCTTGCGGGATGCCCACGACTTTCATAATCTCTTGTTGCTCGAACAGCCTAACGGTAATTATGCCGATACCCTGATGCGGCAATTCCTGTTTGATACCTGGCATTACCATTATCTGCAAGCACTGAAGCAATCCACGGATCAGCAGATTGCCGCCATCGCAGAAAAATCACTGAAAGAAGTCACTTACCATTTACGCCGCAGCAGCGATCTGGTGGTACGTCTGGGTGATGGTACTGAATTGAGTCAGAAAATGATGCAGACCGCTCTAGAAGAATTGTGGCGCTTCACTGGCGAAATGTTTATGGATGATGAGATAGACGTCGCCATGCATGAGGCAGGCATAGCTCCATTGCATTCCGATCTGAGAGCCGCCTGGGATACCTATCTGGCCGATGTAATGCATGCGGCCACCTTGCGCCTGCCAGACGCTAATAGCTGGATGCAAAAGGGTGGCAAGCAAGGTGTGCATACTGAACACATGGGTTACCTGCTGGCAGAAATGCAGTTTCTGCAGCGTGCCTATCCGGGGGCGCAATGGTAGTTTCTGCCATGGACTATGGGGAAAATCCATCTGCAAGCACAGGGCAGATATGGCAATGGCTGGGAGAGGTCAGGGACCCGGAAATCCCGGTCATTTCGGTGACGGACCTGGGCATTATCCGTGCAGTGGAATGGCTGGGGGGCGAGTGTGTCATCACGATTACCCCCACTTATTCTGGCTGCCCGGCCATGGATGTGATTGCCGAAGAAATAGCTGAGACTTTGCAGGCACATGGCATCAAACCGCCCAGAATTGTTTATCAATTGTCGCCCGCCTGGAGTACCGACTGGATGACAGAAGCTGGCAAGCAAAAGCTCAGCGGCTATGGCATCGCACCGCCACAGCAACAGGTAGTGGATATCTCCTCCATACAACGTTATCGCGAAGTACAGCCCGCCATCGCTTGCCCGCAATGTGGTTCTGTCGATACCCAACTGGTCAGCCAGTTTGGATCAACTGCTTGCAAGGCGCTGTATAAATGCAAGGCTTGCCTGGAACCTTTTGATTATTTCAAACCGCACTGAGCGAATAATAAAAATAAAAAGCATAAAAGGAGACGACAATTCATGAGCAAATTTTACCCACTGACAGTCAGCCAGATACGACCAGAAACCCGTGATGCTGTAGTCTTGAGCTTTGCCGTGCCAGCCGATTTGCAGACGCAGTTTACCTATCGCGAAGGACAGCACCTGACCTTGCGCGCCAAGATCGCAGGAGAAGATGTGCGGCGCTCGTACTCTATTTGTTCTGCTGTGCAGGATGGGCAATTGCGGGTTGCCATCAAGCGCGTGCTGGGTGGTGCATTTTCCAACTGGGTACATGACTGCGTGCGTACAGGTATGGAGATCGAAGTCATGCCCGCCATGGGGCATTTCAATTTGCCGCTGGCTGCGGAACATGAAAAGCATTATCTTGCATTTGCCGCAGGTAGTGGCATCACGCCTTTGCTGTCCATCATCAAGACTACGCTGCAGACAGAACCGCACAGCAAATTTACTCTGGTGTATGGCAATCGGGCATCATCGACAGTCATGTTCAAGGAAGAATTGGCAGCGCTGAAAGACAGCTATCTGCAGCGCTTGAACCTGATTTACATCATGAGCCGCGAGCAGCAGGACATAGACTTGTTTAATGGCCGCATCACTGCTGAAAAATGCCTGAACTTGTTTGACCGATGGATAAGTGTAGACGACATGGATGCCGCCTTTATCTGCGGGCCGGAAGAAATGATGCATGCCGTCAGCGCAGCCCTGCAGCAGCGTGGCATGGCGAAAGAGCAGATCAAGGTCGAGTTGTTTGCCGCCAGCATACCGGCGCACCGGCATGTCGCCAGCGCCAAGCCTTTGCCAGGTAAATCATCCTGTGCCGTGACGATTATCATGGATGGTCATCACACGCATTTTGACATGGAAAAAGACAAGGAATCTGTACTGGATGCCGCCCTGAAGCTGGGGCATGATATGCGTTATTCCTGCAAGGGCGGTGTGTGTTCTACCTGTCGCTCCAAAGTCGTGGAAGGCAAGGTCGATATGGACAGGAATTACGCCCTGGAAGATTATGAAGTAGCACGCGGATTTGTGCTGACCTGCCAGAGTTTCCCGGTCAGCGATACCCTGACCCTGGATTTTGATAGCGAGAATTGAATGGACTATTCCCACATCCTGTTTTACATCGGCGAAGGCATAGCCCACCTGACCCTGAACCGTCCTGAAAAACTCAATAGTTTCAACGTTGCCATGCATCTGGAAATTCAGGATGCTCTAGAAAAATTGCGGGCTGATGCTTCGGTGCGCGTCCTGGTATTGACCGGTGCCGGGCGCGGCTTTTGTGCGGGCCAGGATTTATCTGATCGTGCCGTAAAGGGAGACAATGCGGTCGACGCTGCGCCACCTGACCTAGGTGAGTCAGTAGAAAAATATTATGCGCCGCTGGTACTTGCCTTGCGCGCGTTGCCCATCCCGGTTATTTGCGCAGTGAATGGCGTAGCAGCCGGTGCTGGTGCCAACCTGCCGCTGGCTTGCGACATCGTATTGGCGGCGCGTTCTGCCAGTTTTGTTGAAGTCTTTTGCAAACTGGGTCTGATACCAGATACTGGCGGCACATACTTCTTGCCACGCGCCCTGGGCACAGCCAGAGCCATGGGCGCAGCCATGTTGGGCGGCAAAATCAGTGCCGAACAGGCAGAGCAATGGGGCCTGATCTGGAAGTGTGTGGATGATGATCAGTTGCAGGCTGAAGCCATGGCTATGGCCAAGCATTTTGCATCAGCCCCCACCAAGGGGCTGGCCTTCACAAAGCAGGCAATCTATGCCAGCCCGCAGCATACTTTGGAGCAGCAATTGACTCTGGAGACCAATATGATGCGTGAACTGGGACAAAGTCAGGACTATCGTGAAGGTGTTGCTGCGTTTGTAGAGAAGCGCACCCCCCAGTTTGTTGGCAAGTAAGTTTGATCTACCCAAGGAAAAGCATAGATGAGCACAGAGACCATGCAATTTGCCAAAGACAGCCAGCACATGGCAGAACTCACTGCCGCCGCCATGTTCGCTAGCGATGCCGCAACGCGCGGTCTGGATATGCAGATAGTGCATGTAGCTGAAGGGACAGCATCACTCAGCATGATGATCAGGCCCGACATGCTGAACGGGCACAAGACTTGTCACGGTGGGTATTTGTTTACCCTGGCCGACAGTGCATTTGCCTTTGCCTGCAACAGCCGGAATCAGGTAACTGTTGCGGCCGGATGCAGCATAGAATTTCTGTCACCAGGGCGCGAGGGTGATGTCATCACCGCGACGGCGACAGAACAATCATTGACTGGCCGCACCGGCATCTACGATGCGCGCCTGACGAATCAGCATGGCCAATTGATCGCGCTGTTCCGTGGCAAGTCGCATAAGCTGAATGCGGAAGTCGTACCAGGTCTGGTATTAGAGGAAAACGCAATTCCAAATTGAGCTTTGTTTAGCCATCATACATAAAACCACGATCAAACTAAGTGCGCAGGAGACAAACATGGCAGACAACACAGACAGAAAAATAGCTACGGGTCTGGACGCAATAGAAACGGCCAGTAAAGATGAACTTCAGGCTTTGCAATTGCAGCGACTGAAATGGACCTTGCAACACGTGTATGACAACGTCCCGCATTACCGCACCAGTTTTGATGCAGCGGGCGTACATCCAGATGATTTGAAAAACCTGGCTGACCTGGCGAAGTTTCCTTTCACTGGCAAGAAGGATTTACGCGACAACTATCCTTTTGGTATGTTTGCCGTACCGCGTGAAAAAGTGGTCAGGGTGCATGCATCCAGTGGCACCACAGGCAAACCAACGGTGGTTGGTTACACGCAAAAAGATATTGATCACTGGGCGGACCTGGTGGCGCGCTCTATCCGTGCTGCTGGTGGCCGTGCTGGTGATATCGTGCAAGTCTCCTACGGTTATGGTCTGTTCACTGGTGGTCTGGGTGCGCATTATGGTGCAGAGCGACTGGGGTGTACAGTCATCCCCATGTCTGGCGGGCAGACGGAAAAACAGGTGCAACTGATACAGGATTTTCAGCCATCCATCATCATGGTCACACCTTCCTATATGCTCAATATCATAGAAGAAATGACGCGCCAGGGCATCGACGCTGCCAACACCTCCTTGCGTATCGGCATCTTTGGCGCGGAACCGTGGACCGATGCCATGCGCAGTGAAATCGAAACACGGGCAGGTATTGATGCCGTTGATATCTACGGCTTGTCAGAAGTCATGGGGCCAGGCGTTGCCAGTGAATGCATAGAAAGCAAAGATGGTCCGGTGATATGGGAAGACCATTTTTACCCGGAGATTATCAATCCTGAAACGGGAGAAGTTTTGCCCGATGGTGAAGAGGGTGAACTGGTATTTACCTCTCTGAGCAAGGAAGCTTTTCCCGTCATACGTTACCGCACCCGTGACCTTACGCGTCTGCTTCCACCGACTTCAAGATCCATGCGTCGCATGGGCAAGATCACTGGTCGCTCTGATGACATGCTTATTATCCGTGGCGTGAATTTATTCCCTACACAAGTAGAAGAACTGATACTCAGACATCCACAACTGGCACCGCAATATCAACTCGTAGTGACGCGTGAAGGTCATATGGACAAGCTTGATATCGTAGCTGAACTGCGGCCTGAAGTATCAGGCACTTTGTCAGAGCACGATGTGAAGCAATTGCACCAGCAGCTAGAGCATCATATCAAGACCTTTATCGGTGTCAGTTGCCATGTCAGCATACTGCCCGCCAATAGCATAGAACGCACCATGGTCGGCAAGGCCAGGCGTGTAGTTGACAATCGCAAGAAGGCTTGAGCATTCAAAGCAAATAAAATAAAAGGAAGACAAAAATATGGAAGCATGGATATGTGACGCTGTCAGAACCCCATTCGCCCGTTACGGCGGTGCCATGGCCAGCATACGTACCGATGACCTGGCAGCCTTGCCGATCAAGGCATTGATGGAACGCAATGCTGGCGTAGACTGGAAAATGGTAGATGACGTGTATTACGGTTGCGCCAACCAGGCCGGTGAGGATAACCGCAATGTAGGTCGCATGGCCGCACTGCTGGCAGGTTTACCCGTCGATGTACCAGCCAATACCATCAACCGTTTATGTGGCTCCAGCCTGGATGCGATAGGCATAGGCGGGCGTGCCATTAAATCTGGAGAAGCATCACTGATTATTGCTGGCGGTGTAGAAAGCATGACGCGCGCACCCTTTGTCATGGCCAAGGCCGACAGCGCTTTTTCACGTGCAGCAAAAATAGAAGATACGACGATAGGTTGGCGTTTTGTGAATGCCTTGATGAAGGCAAAATACGGCATAGATTCCATGCCCGAAACCGCAGAAAATGTTGCCGAACAATTTGGCATCAATCGCGTTGACCAAGATGCCTTTGCTCTGCGCAGCCAGCAACGCTGGGCGGTAGCCCACGCTGCCGGTTTTTTTGCCGGGGAAATCATCCCCGTCAGCATCCCGCAAAAAAAGGGCGAGGCCATTTTGTTCACAACCGATGAACACCCACGTCCGGATACAGATATCGCCATGCTGGCCCGCCTTAAAGGCGTGGTCAAACCAGATGGCACAGTCACTGCTGGCAATGCATCTGGCGTCAATGACGGTGCTTGCGCTTTATTGCTGGCGTCAGATGCTGCAGTAAAACAGCATGGCCTGACACCACGTGCACGTATCGTCGGTATGGCGACAGCGGGCCTGGCACCACGCATCATGGGTTTTGGCCCATCACCGGCAACACGTAAATTGCTGGCGCAGACTGGTTTGAATCTGGCGCAGATGGATGTCATCGAACTTAATGAAGCCTTTGCAGCACAAGGACTCGCAGTAACACGTGATCTCGGCCTGGCTGATGATGCTGCACATGTGAATCCGAATGGCGGTGCGATAGCGATAGGTCATCCACTAGGTGCATCCGGCGCGCGTCTGGTAACGACAGCACTGAACCAGTTGGAGCGTATCAATGGCCGCTATGCCCTGTGCACGATGTGCATAGGCGTAGGGCAGGGCATTGCACTCATCATCGAACGTGCCTGAAGCCAAGGAAGCGGCATGACTATATATGCAATCGATGGCCTGATACCGGTGGTGCATCCCAGCGCCTACGTGCACCCCAGCGCCACGCTGATAGGCGATGTGATCGTTGGACCTGGCTGTTATATAGGACCCTCTGCCAGCCTGCGTGGGGACTTTGGCCGTATCGTTCTGGAAGAAGGTGCGAATGTGCAGGATACCTGTGTCATACATGGCTTCCCTGACAGCGACACAGTGGTAGAGCAGGATGGGCATATTGGCCATGGCGCAGTATTGCATGGTTGCCGCATAGGTAAAAATGCCATGGTGGGCATGAATGCTGTGGTCATGGATAAGGCAGTCGTTGGTGAATCATCCATCGTCGCTGCCATGTCCTTTGTCAAAGCTGGTATGGATGTACCGCCACGCAGCCTGGTCATGGGTGCACCAGCACGCATTGCGCGTGTTTTGCGCGATGAAGAAATTGCATGGAAGACCGAAGGCACGGCGCAATATCATGCACTGACCAGACGCTCACTCGCCAGCATGCAGGAAGTGGAAGCGTTGACTGCAGTCGAAGAAAATCGCCCACGCATTGCGCTGGCGGCAGGCTTGCCAACATATAGTACCAAGACCTGATGGCACCAAGTCCTGATCCTGAATATCTGATTATTTAAGAGAGTAATCCATGAAAATTTTGCAAAGCTGGATAGCAGGTGTATGGACAGGTGCAGAGCCGCAACAAGTCCTGCATAGCGCCATTGATGGCAGTGCGATTTACGCCAGCCATGCCGATGCCCTGGACTTTGGCGCAGCGCTGACTTATGCAAGGCAGACTGGCCTGAAAAACTTGCTGGCGCTGGACTTCCAGCAACGTGCAGCCATCTTGCGCACCCTGGCCAAATACCTGACTGAACACAAGGAAGAGCTATACGTAATTTCATCCCACACCGGGGCAACGCGTAGTGATAGCTGGATAGATATAGAAGGTGGCGCAGGTACCGTCTTTGCCTACGCCAGCATAGGCACGAATGAATTCCCGTCCGGGAATGTGGTGCACGAAGGCCCGGCCATGCCACTGGGCAAACAGGGGCATTTTTCTGGTACGCATATCCTGGTGCCGCGTCAGGGTGTCGCAGTGCATATCAATGCCTTCAATTTTCCAATCTGGGGTTTGCTGGAAAAATTTGCGCCCTGTTTTTTGGCAGGTATGCCTTGCATAGTCAAACCGGCGACAGCGACCTCGTATCTGACCGAGGCACTGGTCCGGCAAATTCATGCCAGTGGCTTGCTGCCGGAGGGCAGCCTGCAACTGATCATCGGTTCCACCGGAAACCTGCTCGATCTGCTGGAAGAAACCGATGTCGTCACCTTCACCGGTTCTGCTGCCACGGCAGCACAATTGAAGGTACATCCAAATATCGTGCGCCGTTCCATCCCCTTCAATGCCGAAGCCGATTCACTGAATTGCGCAATACTCGGGCTGGATGTGATGGCTGGTGACGAGGAGCTGGATCTGTACGTCAAAGAAGTTGTGCGTGAAATGACAGCCAAGGCCGGGCAAAAATGCACGGCCATACGCAGGGCCATGGTGCCTGCTGCACAACTGGATGTGGTGGCAGAAAAAATACGCGCCAGGCTGGAAAAAACCGTCGTTGGCGACCCACGTCTTGATGGTGTGCGCATGGGGCCGCTAGCCAGTCGCGCCCAGCAGCATGATGTACTCGCCAGCATTGAGCAGCTGGCAGCGGGCAATCAAATCATCTGCGGTGGCACAGTGCCTGTGCAAATGCAGGGTGAAGGGCTGGAGCAGGGCGCTTTTGTCTCACCGACCCTGATCGTCTGCCGCCGGCCTATGGAAAATTCAGCAGTACACGAGATAGAAGCCTTCGGCCCAGTGACGACCCTGATGCCTTATCAGGACATGCGGGAAGCCCTGACGCTGGCAGCAAAAGGCAACGGCAGCCTGGTAGCTACCCTGGTCACCAAAGACCCGCATATCTCCGCCATGGCGATACCGCATATGGCGGCACGACATGGGCGCCTGATGATCTTGAATGCAGAGTCAGCGCCAGAATCAACCGGCCATGGATCCCCCTTGCCGCAATTGAAGCACGGTGGTCCCGGCCGTGCCGGGGGAGGTGAGGAATTGGGGGGCAGCCGCGCTGTCAAACATTATCTGCAAAGAGCTGCCGTGCAGGGTTCGCCCACCATGCTGGCAGCAGTGACGGCAGAGCATGTACGTGGTGCGGTTGTACTGGAATCTGATGTCCATCCTTTCCGCCGCTATTTTGAAGACCTGCAGATTGGCATGTCCCTACTGACACACAGGCGCACTGTCAGTGAAGCCGATATCGTTGCCTTTGGTGGATTATCGGGCGATTTTTTTTACATGCATTTTGATGAGATCGCTGCCAAAGAAAGCCCTTTTGGCAAACGGATTGCTCATGGTTATTTTGTGCTCTCGGCAGCTGCCGGTTTATTTGTATCTCCGGCACCTGGCCCTGTCCTGGCCAACTATGGCCTCGATACCCTGCGTTTCATCAAACCGGTAGGCATAGGCGACACCATCCGTGCACGCCTGACTTGCAAGCGCAAGATAGACAGGCAAAAGAAAGATGCCAAAGGTGTGGGGCAGGGAGTGGTGGCCTGGGATGTGGAAGTGACGAATCAGGATAATGAACTGGTGGCGTCTTATGATATTTTGACCTTGGTGGCCAAAAAGTCAGACGCCGTAGTCGCATAGATAAAATTTGGTTAAATTTTAATAAATTATCTTTAAGCTAATGAGCGGGCTGGTATTTCAATGAGAAATTCATTTGAAATACCAGCCTGTGTTACTTTTCAGTGTAAGGTTTTGTCAATATTCTTCAAATACGCTCTTCTGGCTTCGGGATTATCTTCAAATTCTTGCCCGATCTGATACTATTTCTTCAATATTCAATCCGTTAAAATCATCCAACCTCTTTAATTTCACCCGATGGACATTTTCGTTACCAATGACGAAGTAGAGCAGTGGGAACGCGAATTGCCAGGTTTGCGGGGGATGGAATTATTGGATCTGCAGTTAAAGCTTGCCTGGCATTTGCGCCAGCGTGACACTCTCAGGGCACTTAAGCTGGCCCAGGCCACAGAAAATCTCACTGGCGAATTGTTTCCTTCTGATGATAGTGATGCAGGCAGCCCTGCACGGCTCATACGCGCCCGCTTGCTACTGATCCGGGCTGAAGCTGCATGGCTGTTTGGCGAGTTTGATCAGGCGGCGCAGTTGTCTGTGCAATCTCTGGAACTGTCAACTGGCAATAGCTCTGACCTGGCTGCGTGCTGCACTGCAGATGCACATTTTTTGCTTGCGAGTGTTAATTTGCAAAAAGGCGAGGTGCCAGTCGTTGAATCAGAAATTGGCCTGGCAGTTCAGTTTGCTCTTGTGGCAAAAGACAAGATGCGCGAAACCGCCGCTGAATACCTGCTGGCAAATCAACTGGTGTTGCGCAACTTGCCTCTGGCGCTTGAACGTTGGGGAGAAAACCGCAATCCTGAAAACCAGAGTGACGATCTGTTCTTGCGCAGTTATATCAATGAATTTTTAATGTATACCTACTCCCTCACCAGTGATTTTGGTGCATCCGCAGGGCGTGGCATACAGGTATTTGAATTCGCCAGAAATTATGGGCAAAAGCGCCGCATGATCACTGCTGCCAGCAATATAGGTGATGCCTTTAACAGCATGAGTGATCATCAGTCGGCCTTGCACTGGATACAGGATGGACTCGATCTGGCCAGAGCAGCCGGATGGCCCAACAGCATAGCCAGTTGCCTGGTACAGATGTCAGAGACCCTGCGCAGACTTGGGCGCCTGGATGCTGCCAAGCAGATGCTTGAAAATGCCTTGCCCATACTTGCCAAAGTGGTTGGGGCACGTGCCCATTTACTGGCCTTGCGTTATCTCGGTGATTTGTCACTGGACATGGGGGACTATGCAACTGCGCTGACCAGTTTTCATGAATTGATTTCCTGGGCGGATAAAAAGAATCATCTGGATTTTCGCATAGGTTCACGCCGTGGTTATGCCAATGCCTTATCCATGCAAGGACAAGCCAAGGCGGCATTGGCTGTCGCGCTTGAAGCATTGACGCTGGCGCGCCAGAGTACTGATGGCTACCGGCATATTGAAGTCCTGCGTGTGCTCGCCGCTTTATACACGCGTCATAGCTTGCCCGAACCTGCACAAATGCAAGCTGCCAGCGCCTCCTTGCATTATCTGCGCATGGCACTTGACCTCGCTGACAATATCAGCGGATTTACCATACCCCCAGACCTGTATGAAGAAATTGCCCATGCCTATGCGGCTGCCGACAATTTTCGCCAGGCCTATGAATTTGGGCAACTGGCACTCATTGCCCGCGAAAAAAGTAACAAACTTGCTTCTGCAAACCGGCTCAATGCCATGCAACTGAGCCAGCAGACTGAGCGCATGAAGGCTGAGAGTGGACATCTGCGCCAACTGGCTGCAGCAGAAGCGCAACGTGCCAAAGTCTTGCAACAAACCAGCATCGTATTGGAAAAATTGGGAACCATAGGGCAGGAAATTACTGCCAGCCTGGATGCTGCGGCAGTCTTTGAAGCCTTGAATCGCCACGTGCACGACTTGCTGCATGTGACTGCCTTTGTCATCTATCTCATGGATGATGACCTGCAAAGCATGACCTCAGCCTTTGGTGTGGAAAATGGTATGCCTATAGAGCCAGATACCGTTTATATGTCCAGCCCGGTGTCCAACTCTGTGCGCTGCGTCAAAGAGCGCCGTGAAGTTGCCATAGAGCTGGCTGCCGAAGATGAATTGCCAGGTCTGATACCAGGTACTGAAATGGTGCACAGCATGCTGTTTGCGCCGCTGATCATCGGCGACAGGATACTGGGTGCGATGACCATACAATCTTCACGCCAGCATGTGTATGGCGACAGGGAGCGAATGATCTTTCGCTCGTTATGCGCGTATGGTGCTATTGCCCTTGGTAATGCTGATGCCTATATGCGTCTGCAAAAAACCCAGGAGCATTTGCTGGCGCAGGAAAAACTGGCTGCCCTGGGCTCGCTGGTTGCCGGTGTTGCGCATGAACTCAATACCCCCATAGGCAATTGCCTGCTGGTCGCCAGCACCTTGCAGGATGGTAGCCGCTACCTGAGCAGCAAGCTGGCAGGACAAAGCTTGCGACGCTCAGACTTGAATAATTTTTGTGAAGAAGTCAAAACCTCGTCAGAAATATTGATGCGTGGCCTGAGCAGTGCTGCGACCCTGGTCAGCAGCTTCAAACAGGTGGCGGTCGACCGCACTTCTGAACACAGGCGCAGCTTTGATCTGCGCCAGGTCTTGCATGACATTATCGCCACCCTGAATATACGCATTACCCAGACCGGTCACAGCATACAAGTCAATGTGCCATACAACATCCACATGGACAGCTATCCAGGCTCTCTGGGCCAGGTGATCAGCAACCTCGTGGAGAATTCTATCTTGCACGCCTTTGATAAAAGGCAGGCGGGCCGCATGGAAATCAATGTCAGCACGGTAGATGGGGAGCGCGTCCTGATCGTCTTTAGCGATGATGGCGAAGGCATACCCGAAGAAAACCAGAAACGAATTTTTGACCCGTTCTTTACCACCAAACTGGGGCAGGGAGGCAGTGGCCTTGGCCTCAACATTTGTTACAACATTACCACTTCGATTTTGCACGGGCAACTCAGCGTTAAAAGCAGTCTTGGGGCTGGAACCAGTTTTTATCTCGATTTACCTCTGGTCGTATGAGTTTTATTTGAGTTTTATCAGGATTTGTGAAATAACAATAATTGTAGAAAACAGTATGCACAAAGTCAGGTTTTCAGAAAAAATCGACGCTTGAATTTGATCCTTGTCAAGCATCCTTTTTTTGTTGCACTTACTTGAAAATCTGAACGAATTCACCTATTGTGCAATGCACCAATAATAACAAGGTACACAATTGGCTAATCAACACACAAAAAGCAGCCTTGCAGGCTTGACCCTGGCTGCTGTCGGCATCGTCTATGGCGATATAGGTACTAGTCCTCTTTACACGATGAAAGAGGTGTTTTCAAAAGAACATGGTCTCCCCCTGAATGAGGCGAATATTTTCGGCGTGGTTTCGCTTATCGTCTGGGGCCTGCTGGTCATTGTCGCCATTAAATATGTAACGCTCATACTCAGGGCAGATAACCGTGGTGAAGGCGGTATTATGGCCTTGACTGCTTTGGCTCTGGAGTCAGTGGGTAAATCGTCAAAATGGCATTTTACGTTGCTTGTTTTGGGACTGTTTGGTGCCGCACTATTTTATGGGGACGGCGTCATTACTCCTGCCATATCGGTGCTTTCTGCAATAGAGGGATTGGAAGTTGCAACCCCCGCTTTCACACCCTATGTGGTACCCATCACTTTGGTCGTCTTGCTGCTGTTGTATTCTGTGCAATACAAGGGCACTGCTGGCATAGGCAAGTGGTTCGGCCCCATTATGGTGATCTGGTTCATCGTGCTTGCCGGTATGGGTTTGTATAATATCGCCAAGATGCCCGGAATACTCTGGGCCTTAAATCCTGCACATGCATTTCATTTTCTGACAGAATATAAATGGCTGGCTTTCCTGGCTTTGGGTGCAGTCGTGTTGGCATTTACCGGTGCAGAAGCCTTGTACGCAGACATGGGCCATTTTGGTAGCAAGCCCATACGTGCAGCCTGGTTCATGATTGTATTTCCATCCCTGGGTTTGAATTACCTTGGCCAGGGGGCATTGTTGCTTGGCACTCCTGAAGCCGTCAGCAATCCTTTTTACCAGCAACTGGGTGCATGGAGTGTATATCCGCTGGTGATTTTATCGACGATAGCGACAGTGATCGCGTCGCAGGCAACAATTTCTGGCACCTTCTCTATGACCAAGCAGGCAATTTCGCTGGGTATTATGCCGCGCATGGAGATTGTTCATACATCATCAAAAGAAATAGGCCAGATATATATTCCTGCGGTTAACTGGTTGCAGCTGGCAGTTGTGGTTGCTGCAGTGATTGGTTTTGGTTCGTCTTCCAGTTTGGCGTCGGCCTACGGTATTGCCGTCACTGGTACGATGCTGGTCACTTCGCTCCTGACTTTCTTCGTGATTCGTTATGGTTGGAAATATAACCCCTTCCTTTGTTTCGCGGCGACAGGCTTTTTCCTGTTCATTGACGTAGCACTTTTCTCTGCCAATGCCTTGAAGTTCTTCCATGGTGGTTGGTTCCCTGTTGTCTTGGGTATAGTAATGTTCACCCTGATGATGACCTGGAAGCGTGGCCGCGAATTGGTATTCGACAATTTGAAAAAGCATGCGATTCCATTGGAAGACTTCCTCGAATCCCTGTTTGTTTCTCCTCCAGTGCGTGTCGCAGGTACTGCAATCTTCCTGCGTGGCGAGGCCGATGGTGTGCCGCATGCGTTATTGCACAATCTTTCGCATAACAAGATATTGCATGAACGTGTGATTTTCCTGACCCTGCATAATCGTGAAATTCCCTGGGTGCCTTTCTCGGAAAGGATCAAGGTCAGTGACCTGGGAAATGCCTGTCATCAGATTGACGTCTATTATGGCTTCAAGAATGAGCCGGATATCCCGGGTGCCCTGGCGCTGTGCGCGCCCTATGGCCTGACTTTCGAGCCTTTGGAAACCTCTTACTTCATTTCACGTCAGACCATCATCTCCAGCCCGGGTAGTGGCATGGCTGCATGGCGTGAGAGTGTATTTGTGGCCATGTCCCGTATTGCCCGTGATGCTGCTGATTTTTATCAGATACCAAGTAACAGGGTGATTGAAGTGGGTTCACAGGTGGAAATCTAAAAACTTGGCACAGGCACTTATCAAACCGAAATGCCTGTGCTATACTCTCGGTCTTTCGCGGCTGTAGCTCAGCTGGATAGAGTACTTGGCTACGAACCAAGGGGTCGTGGGTTCGATTCCTGCCAGCCGCACCAGATTCAAGGGACTAGATGCAAATCTAGTCCCTTTTGTCTTTTTTACCCCCAATTTTAATGCGCAGACTGAAGTTTCCGGCTTGTATTGGACGGGAATATCTTTTAGCTAAGAAAAAATAATCTGGCTTTGGGGGCTTTCCATTTTGCATCAGTCCGGCTATAATCTTGTTTTTCGCGGCTGTAGCTCAGCTGGATAGAGTACTTGGCTACGAACCAAGGGGTCGTGGGTTCGATTCCTGCCAGCCGCACCAGATTCAAGGGACTAGATGCAAATCTAGTCCCTTTTGTCTTTCTGGCGATAGAGTTCAAAGGGGTGGTATCTGCAGCCTTGCTGCAGACCATTGATGGTTTCAGGGGCAAGACGCTTAGCTTGCGAGTATCAGTTCCCGTATGTTCCAGCCATCGGGTGCTGCCTGGTTCAGGGCGCTGCGTTTGACTTGCGGGTCTGGCGTTTCTTCTGTCATGGAGAGAATCAGGCGCTGCAACTGGGCTGCATCCGGCAGCACAGTGCCAAGGAAAATCACCTGGTCGCGGTGCTGTATAAGGATGGTGGGGAAGTTCTCTATATCTATTTCATCCACCAGATGGGCCTGATCTTCGATATCTATCCAGGCAAAGCATTTATCGGGATGCTTGCTCATCAGTTCGTCAAAAGACGCCCTGTAAAAATTGCAGGTATCGCACCAGGCGGCGCACAGGCAGGCGATTAACCAGTCTTTATTTGCCAGGTCAGCCTTTATTGCGGAAATATCTTCTGTATTCATGATGGTATTCATCACGTAATTTTAAACCAAGTGATGAGCTGAGGCGCAATTAAGGTATGACCAGGGTATAAGCTTTGGCAAACAGCCAGTCTTGAAACAGGTGGAACACGGTAAAATACGCGTATGACCAGAATTTTAGCAATTGAAACCTCTACCGAGCTCGCCACCGCAGCCATCTTGACTGATGGTGGCATATTTGTCCGCGAACTCAGCGGTGTCCAGACACATTCCCAGGGCATTTTGCCTGCCATACAGGAGCTTCTCACAGAAGCAGGCCTGCGTTTGCAGGATTGTGATGCCATCGCTTTTGGCTGTGGGCCCGGTGCTTTTACCGGCATACGTACGGCTTGCGGCATCGTGCAGGGCCTGGCCTATGGTGCTGACCTGCCAGTCATGCCGGTGGTGAGTTTGCTGGCCATGGCTGAAGCAGCGCGTGAACAGGTAGCCGCAACTGAGTTCGTCTGTATACTCGACGCGCGTATGAACGAAGTGTACTGGGCGCAGTACCGTTTTGACGATGCGGCAGGATGGACGGAAATAAGCGCACCTGCATTGTCAGCTTTAGATGTCGCGTTGGCTGGCATCACGCTGGGAAGTCCACAACTGGCATTGGGAAATGGCCTGGTTTTGCCTGAATCTGCACTGGCCCAGTATGCCAGTCTGCCATGCATGCCGCACGCAAGACAAGTTGGCATATTGGGGCAATTGGATTTTGTCGCTGGCCGTAGTCTGCCAGCAGATCAGGCGCAGCCCCTGTACCTGCGCAATAAAATCGCCCTGACTACCGCAGAGCGTGAGCAAGTCAAACTCCAGGCAGCCAAGGTGCCAGTGTAATGGAGTTGGCAATGGATTTGAAATTGACTGCACCGCATTATGGCAAGCTGGGGTTTGCTGATGTTGACAGCATACTCAGCATAGAAGAGCGGGTGTATGCCCATCCCTGGACACGTGGCAATTTTACTGATTCCTTTTCCAGTGGCTATGAAGCTTTTGGCTTCAGGAATGCAGAGCTGGATTTGTTTGCCTATTTTGTGGTCATGCCCATACTGGATGAATTACACCTGCTGAATTTCGCGGTAGATTTGCCATACCAGGGCCAGGGCCATGCAAAATTACTGATGGAAAAATTATTTGCTTACGTCAAAGAGCATGCCTATGCCTCGATTTTGCTGGAAGTGAGGCGTAGTAATGCGCGTGCTATCAGTGTGTATGAAGGTGCCGGGTTTGCTGCAATAGGTGTCCGTAAAGGTTATTACCCTGCACATGATAATCAGCGTGAAGATGCAATAGTGATGCGGAGGATGTGTTGATGCAGACTTTTGACGCCTATAACAGACAAAGAGCTTTGCAAGAACTAGGCCTTGGGCCTTTGTGGTTATTACGAAATATTGAATCGCCAGCACCTGAGCCTGCCATGGAGGCTGAGTCTGAAGTCAGGCAGCATCCTGCGCCTGTCGTTGCGAAAGCTGCTGAGCCAGTAGTCACAGATGCAAAACCAGCAATAGATGCTGCCTGGCCAGAACCAGAAGTTGTGCAGCACAAACACCAGCCTGTAGCCGAGTCTTTAGCTCAGGCTTTTGAAAGCATGCCTGAACCAGATGAATGGATGCCGCAAGACCTGCCTACTGTTTTGTCTGCAGATAATGAACCTGTGGTCGCCACTTTATCCTGGGATGAATTGCAGCCCATGGTAGAAAGTTGCCGCTTATGCGGTTTATGCCAGGGCAGGAAAAAAGCCGTATTTGGCACCGGTGACAAACAGGCCAAATGGCTGTTTGTCGGTGAAGGGCCTGGTTACAACGAGAATTTGCAGGGATTGCCTTTTGTCGGTGCTGCCGGGCAATTGCTCGACAATATGCTCAAATCTTTGGGTGTGCCGCGCGGCGAGCAAAGCTATATCGCCAATATCGTCAAATGCCGTCCTACAGATGCGCAAGGCAAGGACAGGCCACCGACTGCTGATGAAATCGCAGCCTGCCTGCCTTATCTGCACAGACAGATCGCCATGATCAAACCGCAAATCATTGTGGCGCTGGGCAAGACTGCTGCCGTGTCCCTGTTGGGTATGGATCTTGAAACTCCTGTGGGTCAATTGCGTGGTAAGGTGCATCAATTCAATGGCATACCAGTGGTGGCAACTTATCATCCGGCCTATCTCTTGCGTAAACCTGCGGACAAGGCCAAGGCCTGGGCAGATTTATGTCTCGCTATTAAAGCACTGTCAGCAAATTGAGTCACATGGAGAGCGCACAGGCTGCATTTCACCGGCAATGGCAGCATCTCCACAATCCTCATGTGCGGGCACTGACATGGATGCTGACAGCGCCGGGTCTGCTGGATACCCATCATGTTTCCTGGGACGGTAAACTGGCAGGCGCAGTATTTTCTGATGCTCAAGTATTGCCACAATGGCTGACCGAGCTTGATCGTGATCCAAGCCCCGTGCTCGACTTGTTGCAGCGCCATCCTTCGCGCCGGCTTGGCCTGTATGCTGAGAGGCTCTATGAATTCTATTTGACTGCCCACTGCTTGCTGGTTGCGCACGGTTTGCAGGTGCATAACAAGGGCGCGAGTACGATAGGGGAGTTTGATTTTCTGTTGCAGGCCCAGGCTGGCCTGCAGCATCTGGAGTTGGCAACAAAATTTTACTTGTATCATGCCGATGCGGCAGTGGTACCAGATTTATATGATTATCTTGGTCCCAATCTGGCGGACAGCCTGGGCACCAAGCTGCATAAAATCATGGGGCAACAATTGGGATTATCCCGGCATCCGCTGGCACAGCAGGTCTTGCCAGGCCCAGTGCAAAGTGCGCAGGCGCTGATACTTGGCTGGTTGTTTTACCGCGACGAACAAGCGAACGATGACCTTATCGCCGGGCTGGCACAAAATCACTGCCGTGGAGCGATATGGACGCAAGCAGAAGTGCGGTCGCTGGATTTTGAACATGCCTTGTTACTGGACAGATTGGAGTGGCTGGCACCGGCACAGTCGGACAAGAATGCAGTGCAGGAGAAAGAAAGCATACTGAATAGCATGCAAACTTACTTTGCCACTTCTAGTGCGCCACTCATGCTCGCCTTGATGCAGGAAAACCACGGCCTGATGCAGGAGTATCGGCGGGGTATGGTGGTGCCGGATGACTGGTTTATGCAGGCCGACATGGTCAAGCTGAAGCGCACTCCTCATCACACTCAATCACATGCAATGTGCAGCGAGGGGCCGTAATCGCCCATCGCTTGATCAGTGCTTGTGCTCGCCTATCAATGCCAATGAATCATACTCGCGTTGATTGGCCATGTGTTTGCGTATGACGGCATAGATAGTGCTGGACACAAACAGGCCAAACAATACGATGATGACCATGATGTCCATGTTCATGGAGTTCAGTAAAGTATAGATAGCCAGCATAGTCAGAACTGACAAATTCTCATTAAAATTTTGTACGGCAATAGAGTGCCCGGCACTCATTAAGACGTGACCGCGGTGCTGCAACAAAGCATTCATGGGAACGACAAAGAAGCCAGCCAAGGCGCCAACCAGGATCAGTAGTGGGTAAGCAACCCAGATGTTGTGCACGAAAATCATGGTGATGACCACCAAGCCCATGGCCACACCTAAAGGCATGACGTTCAACGATTTTTTCAAAGGCACGAAACGGGCCGCAGCTACCGCTCCGAGAGCAACGCCAACAGCAACTACGCCTTGTAGAATGGCGGCCTGGTCCAGTTTCATATGCAGGGACTGTTTTGCCCATTCCAGTACGATGAATTGCAGAGTAGCTGCAGTACCCCATAGCAGAGTGGTAACACCCAGGGTAATTTGTCCCAGCCTGTCTTTCCACAAGATAGTCACACATTCGGCAAATTCAGTTATTAGCTTGGCAGGATTGCGTTGCTGATGTTTATAGCGAGCACCTGTATCCGGGATGCGTATATTGAATAAGGCTGCCGTTGCATAGCAAGCAGTGACCACGCACAAAGCAGCTTCAGAAGGCGTTGTTATATTAAAGTCGATGAGCGGAAAGTCAAAATTGAGTAGCACTGACGATACTCTGGAATTGACCAGAGCGCCGCCCAATACCGTGCCAAAAATGATGGACGAAACCGTCAAGCCTTCTATCCAGCCATTCGCCGCGACCAACTTTTCTGGAGGTAGCAATTCGGTGAGGATGCCATATTTAGCTGGTGAGTATGCTGCTGCACCGAAGCCAACAACAGCGTAGGCGATCAGGGGATGGATATTAAAAAACATCAGCGCACAGCCACCGACTTTGATCATATTGGTAATGAGCATGACCTTGCCCTTGGGCAGGGAATCAGCAAAGGCGCCGACAAAAGGTGCCAGCAAAACATAAGACAAAACAAAAAATAATTTTAACAATGGTGGCATCCAGTGGGGCGAACCTATGGATGTCAGCAATGCCATCGCGGCTATCAGTAAGGCATTGTCGGCCAGTGAAGAAAAAAACTGCGCCGCCATGATGGTGTAAAAACCGCTCTTCATGCTTTATTCATGCTCTATATCTACCTGCTACAAAATGTCACTGGCAGCTTTATACCATGAAAATTGTGCGGAATTAGTGAAATAAGGCAAGCTATTTGCTGAATACTGGTTAAAATGCCAGTGTTTTTCTGGTCTGCATGCAGATGCGAACTGAACTTGTAAACCCCCGCAAATTTCCTCTGGTCTGAAGATGGCAAAAGCAAAAACCAATTTTACCTGTACTGAATGTGGTGGTATTGTCAATAAGTGGGCAGGGCAGTGCCCGGCTTGCGGCCAATGGAATACCCTGGTCGAAACCATCGTCGAATCTGTTGGCAACCGCTTTAGTGCCAAACCCCAGGGGCTGGCGCAATCTGCACCTGTTTTGAACCTGGCAGAAATTGAGGCGCTGGATGTGCCGCGTTTTGGTACTGATATTGATGAGTTTGACCGCGTGCTCGGTGGCGGGTTGGTTGCCGGCGGCGTAGTGCTGATAGGTGGTGACCCTGGCATAGGTAAATCCACTTTGCTGTTGCAGGCGCTGGCTAATCTGGCTCAAAAGAAAAAGGTCTTGTATGTCAGTGGCGAAGAGTCGGGAGCACAAATCGCCCTGCGCGCCAAACGCCTGTCGCTGGACGCGAAGGACTTGCAATTACAGGCCGAGATACAACTGGAAAAAATTCTCAATACCCTGGCTGAGCATAAGCCGCAAGTCGTGGTCATTGATTCCATCCAGACCATGTATTCAGATGCCCTGAGTTCTGCGCCCGGCTCAGTTGCCCAGGTACGCGAATGTGCCGCCCAGTTGACACGTGTTGCCAAGACCATGAACATCACCATGATACTGGTCGGCCATGTCACCAAGGAAGGTGCCTTGGCCGGGCCACGTGTGCTTGAGCATATCGTTGATACGGTCTTGTATTTTGAGGGCGACACCCATTCCAGCTTCCGCCTCGTGCGGGCGATTAAAAACCGTTTTGGTGCAGTCAATGAACTCGGTGTGTTTGCCATGACGGAAAAAGGTTTGAAGGGCGTATCCAATCCTTCTGCCTTGTTCCTGTCGCAGCATGATACCCAGGTGGCTGGCTCTTGCGTCATGGTCACGCAAGAGGGGACGCGGCCCTTGCTGGTAGAGATACAGGCGCTGGTTGACAGTTCACATGCACCCAATGCACGCCGTTTGTCCGTTGGTCTTGAGCAAAACCGCCTGGCCATGTTGCTGGCGGTGTTGCACAGGCATGCTGGTGTGGCGGCTTTTGATCAGGATGTGTTTATCAATGCTGTGGGCGGCGTCAAGATTGCAGAGCCGGCCGCTGATCTGGCCGTGTTGCTGGCGATCAATTCGTCGATGCGCAATAAACCCCTGCCACGTGGGCTGGTGGTGTTTGGCGAGGTTGGTTTGGCTGGCGAGATACGTCCCGCACCGCGTGGTCAGGAGCGCTTGCGTGAAGCGGCCAAGCTGGGTTTTTCGATTGCGATGATCCCAAAATCAAATGCGCCGAAACAAAAAATCGAAGGCCTGACCATCATCGGGGTCGACAGGATAGAAGAAGCCCTGTCCAGAATCCGCGATGTCGATAGCGAAATCCCGGATTAGTTTTTTGCCGTCTTCAAGTCTTTGGCGATAGCGTGGCTGGCTGCTATGCCACTGCGTACGGCTCCTTCCAGAGTGGCAGGGTAGTCGCCTTTGGTATAGTCGCCTGCCAGATACAGGCCAGGGTAAGCTGTATGATTGTCTGGCCTGTTCAAACCAGGTGCGCAACTGAAGGTGGCGCGCTTTTCCGATATGCATTGATGCCAGATAGGTTGCGCCAGTTCTGGCAAGCCAAGGCTTTGTGTCAGTTGGGCAGCAATATCCATCGCCAGTTCATGTCTGTCAATTTCTGTGGCAGCTTGCGAAACACTCACCACCACCGCCAGCAAGCCCGCCTGATCTGGTTGTAACTGACCACGGTCAAATACATATTGCCCCCATTTTTTTTGACTCGCATCGTCAAGCAGAGCCAGCATGGGACGTGGCAACCTGACGTTTGAGCCATATTGCAGATAACAGGTAGTGATAGGTTCGTACGTCATTGCAGGCAAGGGTGCTGCCTGATCTTTGAATGGCAATGTGGACAATAGTCTGTCTGCATTGGCAAAATCGCAGGCAAGTATGACTGCATCATGGAGCGGCAGTTGTGCTTCTGCCTGCTTCAGTTCAATTTGCCATTTGCCATCTTCATTTTGCACAAGGCATGTTGCGGTATGGGCTGTTAAGACTTGCCCGCCGTGAGCGCGTACATAGTCAGCTGCTTTTTCTGGGAAGATACCGCTCAGGTCCAGCCGGGGTATCAGCATGTCGGATGCTGTGCGTTTTGCTCCGAGGCTGTCGCGCAGTACATTTAAGAATACCTGGGCTGAGGCGCGTTCTGGCGGCGTATTCAGGGCTGCGATGCAGAGTGGTATCCACATCAAACGGCAAAGCCGCGGTGTCTGATCAAAACGTTCCAGTAATTCCAGGACGCTGCAATCTTCATTCAGACGCCAACCCATCCAGCGTGCTGTGGATGAAAATCTTGCCAGTGCCATTTTGTCAGCAAAGCTCAGGCCACTGGATTTAATCAGTGCGAGTAATAAGTGTAGTGGGGCAGGCAAGCGCGGAGCGATAAACGACATGCCATCTTCCAGTTCTGGATAGACCATTTGCAGCGGCAAGTTCAATAGTGCTGTTTCAGTATCGACACCAACCAGTCGCATCAGGCGCAGACTCTGAGTATAGGCGCCCAGCAAAATATGCTGGCCATTGTCCAGTTCATGCCCATGCACTGTGACACCACGCGCACGCCCACCCAGATTGCGGCTGGATTCGAATAATGTAACGGTGGCACCTTGTTGTGCCAGTTCACAGGCAGCCGCGCAACCAGCCCAGCCAGCGCCGATGACGGCGACTGACTTGTTTTTCAGCGCCTCTTTTTTAGCCACGGACGTAGGTTTTCCAGGCTAGCCAGAGTTTGCGTATCGGTGTCAGCGAAATGCGCTGATTCAGTACATGGAAGCCGTCACGCTGGATTTCTACCAGCAGGGCGCGATAAATTGCTGCCATGATGAGGCCGGTTCTTTGCGCCTTGCGGTCTTCCGGCGGCAGCAGAGCAAAGGCTTCTTCATACAGTTTTTGCGTGCGCTCATACTGGAATTGCATCAGGGACTCAAATTGCGTGCTATGGCGGGCATTCAGAATATCGGCTGCAGTGACATTAAACTGCTGCAATTCGTTGACGGGCAAGTAAATCCTGCCTTTACGCGCATCTTCACCCACATCGCGGATGATATTGGTCATCTGGAAAGCCAGTCCCAGTTTCTCCGCAAACTCACGGGTTTGCGGATTGGTGATGCCAAAAATACTGGCCGACAAAATGCCGACCACGCCGGCGACATGCCAGCAATATTTTTGCAGCGCATTGAAGTCGAGGTAGCGGGTCTGGTTCAAATCCATTTCCATGCCATCGATGATCGCCAGCAGGTGCGCGCCATCAAGCTGGTATTCTGCCATGTGAGGCAGCAAAGCCTTGGTGACAGGATGCGTGGGTTGATTTGCCAGCATGGCCTGCACTTCCTTGCGCCACCAGCCCAGTTTGCTGCGGGCCACCATGTCGTCAGTGCTTTCATCCACAACATCATCGACTTCGCGGCAAAATGCATACAGGGCGGTAATTGCCCGCCTTCTTGCCTGGGGCAAAAACAGGAAACTATAGTAAAAACTGGAGCCACTTTGTGCAGCTTTTTGCTGGCAATATTCGTCTGGAGACATGCTGAATGAGTAAGAAGTGGCGGCTAAAGCCAAAATTAAGGCCAAATATAAAGCCAAAAAGTAGCTATGTTAACAAACTGTGGCAAAGCTCACAAATCTCTTGCACTACATTGTGTGCCGAGAATGATGATTTCTACGCAGTTTACAGTAGAAATATGAAATTCTTATTAACAAAGTAAGGTGCTGGCTGGCCTGACGCTGGTTTTGTACGGCGCAGGCAAAATCCCGGGCTTTGTATAAGAAGTGTATTTTGACGCCGGGATAGGCCTGTTTTATCGTAACATATTGTAATGAAAACGAAGAACTGCCTTCTTATCCGGGACTAAACGTATAATAGGCGGCGCGTCATAAAGCAATACCAGAGCGTTAGAGCGCCATGGAAAATCGGCGCGGCATTGAAAATAATTACTCATTCGGACGAATATCTTGAATAAATCGAAATTTGCAGCATTGATCGTTGGCGCAGGCATAGTCCTCGCTGGATGTGGTGGCTTTGTATATACGACAGTTGGCGGTACTGTCACTGGTCTGGGTACTGGTGATGTCCTGGTTTTGCGCAATGAAGCCAATTACACCCAGACGCTGACGGCAGATGGTACTTTCTCATTCAATGTTGCCAGCAATGGTGCTTACTCCATCAGTGTGCTGACCCAGCCAAATTCTGTGAACTGCACGGTTGTCAATGGCACAGGCAAGATGTCCAGTGATTCAGCAGTCAAGAACATCGCCGTAACCTGTGTGCCGAATGTGCCGGTGGGTGGCGCGGTTTCCGGCATGGCTGACAATAGCTCCATGGTATTGCTCAATAATGCGTTGTCAACTACTACAGTAACGGCCAATGGCAGCTTCCAGTTTGCATCTTATGGTGTCAGCGGTCAGCCGTTTGCAGTGACTGTAGGTATCCCGCCTGCATCGCAGTACTGTACAGTCGCCAATGGCACTGGCACTGTCAATAATGCCAATCCTGCAGCTTCACTGACGGCCCTGGTGTCTTGTGTACCTGCTGTGCCGGTTCAATTTACCGTCAATGGCCTGACAGCTGGCACCGTGTTGACCATGGTGAATACAGTAGATGGTTTTGCTGATAAATTTGCCGTTAGTGCGCCAGGTAATTATCAGTTCAACTGGAGCTGGTTGAGTGGCAAGCCATTCAATATCACGGTTGATACCCAGGCTACCGGTCAGACTTGCAAGGTTACTGGTGGTACTGGTTTTGTCGATGCATCCAATCCTGCTGCCTCAAGAAATGCAGTGGTAGATTGCGCCAAGACCTGATAGCACGCAGTTGATATAAAAAAAAGCTGGACAGATTAACATCTGTCCAGCTTTTTTGTGTTTACCCGCAAGGGCAGGCGGATTAAATGGGTGGTGGGGGGGGCTGCCTTTGCCTTTATATTTCTTCCAGCTTGCCCTGCTCATTGAAATAAAAAATCCCTTCATGCTTGAAGCCCCATTTGCCGCCTTTGAGGCGTATGAAGGGTTCAAAGCTGAAAAAGGCGACTTCTCCCAGTTCCTGGTTGTTATCTGAATGAATATATTGGCGCTGGTCGCGGTCTGTGACGATGCTGTGTCCGACATTATTGCGGTAATCCAGGTTCACGAAGCCATTTTGCCGTATGCGTAAATTGGCCCAGTCAAATAACTGACCAAACGTGGTTTTGGGTGTCACGGTTTCCAGCATTTGCGCATGCAGGTGCTGCTGGAAGCAAAGCCCATTGCGGAACTCCAGCAATTGTGGCGTGTGCGTTACCCTGCCGTTTTCAACGGGGAAGGAGCGAGCGCAATCTCCCCAATATGCATCATGGACCGGGCTCAAATCCACCGTAACCAGATTGGCTGATCCCACGGTTTCTTTGCCGGGTTGGTAATCACTGCCAGAAATGGAGACACAACTACGCGACCCCAGCAGGACCAGGGCAGGGCACTGGTGGTACCAGGTTTCGGAATAGCCCGATTCGCACAGCATGGCATAAGCCTTGTCGGCGATGCTTTGCTCGGTATCTTCAGCCGTGATCATGCCAGCCAGGCGTGCCAGTACCGTCTTGGCAGCGGACTGGATTTCCCTGTGCTTGGCAATTTGCAATGCTGTGGGCATGATATTGAGTTGGCTATCGTACAAAATACGGGTGCTTATCTATGGTGCTTGCTATTGGAGTTACTGTCGGCGTCACTGCTGTCGCTGTCCTTATTGGCATCACTATCTTCTTCGCTGTCGCTGGTGACGGCCCTGACGCCTGCGCGTGTGACATCGACGGCAGTGCCAACGACGGCACTGCCAACTTTAACGGTGGTTGAGACCGCAGCATCGGCAATTGCAATGACGGTACAGCCGTTAAGTGACAATAGTGATAGTAGGAAAACACATCGACATATACAAGTTCGCATTCAGACTCCAGAATCCGGTGCAGACCCGCTTGCTCGTAAAAGAAGCGCAAGGGATTACTGCTTGGTGTGATTGACAGTCTGATTTTAAGTTCAATCCCGTGTATCTCCTATTGCTATCAGACAAAAACAATAATGATTTACATGTTGCTACAATTTGTTGACACAGCGGGATGCTGGCAAACGTTTGCTGTGGGTCAGCGATTGAATGATGCGGATTTGCGCTGGTTTGTCTTCACATGTGTGTAGCCCGCCATGCCAGTCTGATCCAGTCGGTCTTGGTTAATGTGGGTCTGTACTGAAATACGTTGTAATTTGCTGCTTCGATTTTTTCCAGTATGCGCAGCCCGCCTTGTACCACCAGGCGCAATTCCCATCCCAGTCTGCCGGGCAGGCGCTTTGCCAGACCGCTGCCAGATTCCATCATGTTCCTGGCACGCGCCACCTGAAAGCGCATCATATTGCGCCAGTCCTCATTTTGCATGCCACTGGCAATTTGCTGCTCTCCTATGCCAAACCGGCTCAGGTCATCCAGCGGGAGATAGATTCTTTGCTTTTGCCAGTCTATGGCGACGTCCTGCCAAAAATTGATCAGTTGCAGTGCACTACATAGGGCATCTGAATCGCGCAAATTTTCAGTGCTGGCCTGTTCATACAGGTGCAGCATCAGTGTACCGACCGGATTTGCCGAGCGGGCACAATAATCCAGCAGCCCGGTAAAGTCTGCATATCTGGTAGTGACGACATCCTGTTTGAATGCCGACAGTAAATCGCGAAAGCTTTGCAGCGGCAGCTTATAGTCACGTATCACCTTAGCGAGCGCCTTGAATAGTTGTGATTCGCTGCTACTATTTTTCTCTATGTTATCGAGTTCGCGTTCATATTCTGCCAGTTGCGCCAACCTTTGCTCTGGGCTGGCATCTCCCTCATCGGCAATGTCGTCGGCACTGCGGGCAAAAGCATAGATGACCTTGACCGCTGGTCTTAAGCGGGCGGGAAGCAATAGCGAGGCAACAGGGAAGTTTTCGTAATGGTTAACCGACATTTGTTGAGCTAAATTCCATGGAAAGTCTTAATGACCGAAAAGTCATTGGCAAAAACAAGATGCTTAACTATAATTACTAACCGCAAAGTCAGTTACTTGATAGTAGCATGCAGTCAATATTGAATATTAATAAAATAACATTGTCATTTTTGCCCGTTTTGTTCCGGCCCTGAAAGCCAGCATAGTAAAGGAAAACTCCTGTGTTAACACCAGAAACTAACATCCATCCTCAAGCGAGGCAGTTTGCTGGAAGGCGTGTTGCCCAATTCGCCTTCATTCTTGCTTCTGCAACACTATTGCTGGCTTGCTCCAAACCTGCCGAAAAGACCGAAGACATACGTCCGGTCAGAACCATTACTCTGGCGAGCAGTAATATAGACGTCAATGCCGAGCTGACCGGTGAAGTACGTCCGCGCATAGAATCACGCCTGGGTTTTCGCGTGCCGGGCAAAATCGTTGCCCGTAAAGTGGATGCCGGTACCTTGGTTAAGCGCGGCCAGGTATTGATGCAGCTTGACCCTCAGGACTTGGCGCTGGCGCAGGTCCAGGCCAAGGCAGGGCTGACCGCAGCCGAGAGTAACCGCGATCTGGCCAAGGCTGAATTGAAGCGTTATCAGGAGTTGCGCTCCAAGAATTTTGTGGCCGCCGCCGTGCTGGATGGCAAAGAAGTCGCTTACAAATCGGCACAATCAACTTATGAACAGGCTCTGGCAGCTTATAAGAACCAGTCCAACCAGTCTTCCTATACCAGCCTGGTGGCTGATGTCGATGGAGTGGTGACAGGCATCGATGCTGAGGTGGGGCAGGTGGTTGCAGCGGGTACACCGGTCGTGCGCGTAGCCCAACTGGGGGCTATGGACGTTATCGTTGGTGTACCTGAAGACAAGGTCAACTCCATCCGTCAACTGACGGATGTCAATGTACGTTTGTGGGCCAACCCTGGCCAGACCATACCTGGTAAATTGCGTGAATTGTCACCTATGGCTGATCCTGTCACCCGCACTTACACTGCCAAAGTCAGCCTTGCTGGTGATAGCAAGGATGTACAACTGGGCATGACTGCTTATGTCAGCTTCAATGCGAAAAATCCGAATAGTGCAATCAAAGTGCCTTTGACTGCCTTGTTCCAGGAAAAAAATGCTTCTTCAGTCTGGGTGGTCGAGTCTGGCGTGGTCAGGCTGGTGCCGGTTCAGGTAGCCGGTTCTTCTGGTGAAGAAGCCTTGCTGGCTGGTGGTGTCAAGCCAGGTCAGGTAGTGGTGACGGCGGGTGCCAACCTGCTCAAGAATGGCCAGAAAGTAACCATACTCGGTGTGGAAACTGCCCCCGCCCCGGCCAAGTCTGTGGCCGCTGCCAGTGATGCCGCATCCGTAGCTCCTGCAGCGCAGGCAGCACCAGCAGCAGGAGCTGCCAAATGAGTGATTCCTCACGTGGTTTTAATTTATCCAGGTGGGCGCTGGAGCATATCCCGCTGACGCGCTACCTGATGGTCGTGCTTTTGCTGGGGGGCATACTCAGCTATGGCAAACTCGGGCAGGATGAAGATCCGCCGTTTACTTTCCGTGCCATGGTGGTGCGGGCTATCTGGCCAGGTGCCACCGCTTTGCAAATGGCAGACCAGGTGACTGACAAGCTGGAAAAAAAGCTGCAAGAAACGCCTTATATAGACAAGATACGCAGTTACTCCAAGCCAGGTGAGACTTTAATCATCCTGCAATTGCGTGAATCGACGCCGCCCAAGGAAACGCCGCAGGCCTGGTACCAGGTGCGCAAGAAGATCAGTGATATACGCGGGACTTTGCCACCGGGTGTCATAGGTCCTTTCTTTAATGATGAATTCGGCGATACCTATGGCTCCATCTTTGCCTTGTCCGGCGATGGTTTCAAGTATGAAGAAGTCAAGGAATATGCCGATTTTGTGCGTCAGCAATTCTTGCGCATCCCTTCTGTCTCCAAAGTAGAGTTGTTTGGTGTGCAGGATGAGAAAATCAACATTGAATTCTCGCAAAAAAAATTCTCGCAACTGGGCGTGCCTTTTGATTCCATCGTGGGGCAAATCAATTCTCAGAATGGTGTGGAAGCTACGGGTGTTCTGACCACCTCAACAGATAACCTGCAAGTGCGCGTTTCTGGCGCGCTGATGACGGTTAAAGAGCTGGAAAACCTGCAATTGCGCGCCAATGGCACGACTTTCCGCCTGGGTGATTTTGCTACCGTCAAACGTGAGTATAAAAACCCGCCGCAAGACAAGATGCGCTTTAATGGCAAAGAAGTTGTCGGCCTCGGTATTTCCATGGAAAAAGGCGGCAATATCATAGAGCTGGGCAAACACCTGCAAGTTGATGTTGCTGAAATCAAGGCTAAATTGCCTGTAGGCATTACCCTGGAGCAGGTGACCAATCAGCCGGATGCGGTGAAGTCTTCAGTCGGTGAATTTATCCGCACATTGATAGAGGCGGTCGTCATTGTTCTTGCAGTCAGCTTCCTGGCCTTGGGTTTGCATACTAAACCTTTCCGCCTCGATATCTGGCCTGGTCTGGTGGTTGGTTTGACGATACCGTTGGTGTTGGCAATTACCTTCCTGTTCATGCGCATCTTTGATATCGATTTGCACAAGATATCGCTGGGTGCCCTGATCATTGCCCTGGGTTTGCTGGTCGATGATGCGATTATCGCGGTTGAAATGATGGTTCGTAAGATGGAAGAAGGTTTCTCGCGCTTTGATGCGGCAACCTTTGCCTACACGTCAACGGCGATGCCCATGCTGACCGGTACCCTGATCACGGCTGCGGGCTTCTTGCCTATCGGTCTGGCAAAATCGGCGGCAGGTGAGTATACCTTCTCGATGTTCTCGGTAAATGCCCTGGCTTTGCTGATTTCCTGGCTGGCGGCGGTTATTTTTACGCCTTATCTGGGTTATTTGTTGCTGAAGGTGAAGCCTCATGGCGGCTCCGGTGGCAGTGAGCATGAGATTTTTGATACACCGTTTTATACCCGTTTCCGTGCTCTGGTGAACTGGTGCGTGAATTGGCGCAAGACTACCATCATCATTACGCTGGGTGTGTTTGGTCTGGGTGTGTATGGATTCAAATTCATTGAGCAACAGTTCTTCCCAGACTCCAGTCGTCCTGAATTGATGGTGGAGTTGTGGCTGCCCGAAGGTTCATCCTTCCAGGCCACGGAAGCACAGGCCAAGAAGTTTGAAGCCTTCATGCAAAAACAGGAGGGCGTGGAAAGTGTGACCAGCTATGTCGGTACGGGTAGCCCACGTTTCTACCTCCCGCTGGATCAGATTTTCCCGCAGACCAACGTGTCGCAGATTGTGGTATTGCCCAAAGACCTGAAGGCGAGGGCAGCTTTGCGCCTGAAGATCATTGAAGCATTCAAGAATGATTTTCCTGAGGTGCGTGGCCGTGTGAAACTTTTGCCAAATGGTCCGCCGGTTCCTTATCCTGTGCAGTTCCGTGTCACCGGTCTGGAAGTGACCAAAGTCAGGGAAATTGCTGATCGCGTCAAAGAAGTCATGCGTGCCAACCCGAATACCGTTGGCGTGAATGACAACTGGAATGAATCAGTCAAGGTAGTGCGTATTGACCTCGACCAGGATAAATTGCGTGCATTGGGCATTACTTCGCAAGCTGTGATGCGTGCTGCCAACACCATCCTGACGGGTACGACTGTTGGTCAGTTCCGTGATGGCAACAAGCTGATTGATATTGTCGTGCGTCAACCAGTCGATGAGCGTTCTACCATAGAAGCATTGGGTAATGCCAATGTGCCAACTGGCAGTGGCAAATTTGTGCCTTTGTCCCAGGTCGCCCGTATCAATCTGGTATGGGAACCGGGTGTCGTCTGGCGTGAAGGTCGCGAATGGGCAGTAACGGTGCAGTCTGACGTGGTTGATGGCATACAGGGGCCAACTGTGTCCAGCCAGATTTCGCCCAAGCTTGACCAGATCAGGGCCAGTCTCTTGCCAGGTTACAAGATAGAACTGGCAGGTGCGGCGGCGGACAGTGGCAAGGCGCAGGAGTCAATTGCTGCCAACGTGCCATTTGTGATTTTCATCATCTTCACCTTGTTGATGTTGCAATTACATAGTTTCTCGCGCTCTGTGCTGGTGTTCCTGACTGGGCCTTTGGGTGTGGCGGGGGCAGCGATGGCCTTGCTGATATTGCAGCGTCCATTTGGCTTCGTTGCTCAGCTCGGTGTCATTGCCCTGTTTGGTATGATCATCCGTAACTCTGTCATTCTGATTGACCAGATTGAGCATGACATAGGTGAGGGCGTGCCGCCATGGGAGGCGATTGTCGAGTCTGCGGTGCGCCGTTTCAGGCCTATTATCCTGACGGCAGCAGCCGCGGTGCTGGCGATGATACCTTTGTCACGTTCCGTGTTCTGGGGCCCAATGGCGGTTGCCATCATGGGTGGTTTGGTTATCGCAACAGCATTGACCTTGTTATTCTTGCCAGCCTTGTATGCTGCCTGGTTCAGGGTCAAGAAAACCAGCCTCTAGGCGCATGTTTCAGGTATGTGTCTGATGTCGTCCCTGCCATAGTGTAGGCAGGGACGAAAAATGGCTTAAATCCGCCAATCTTGCCTGCATCAAGGGCTTAAAGCGCCTGCATTGAGCTTGTATTTAAAAAAATAAGGCACATGCCGATAAAATCCAGTAGAATATCGGGCTGGAGTTGTAATGCCACATACATCAGTTTTGGGCGACGCTTGAATTTCGGGTCGCCCTTTGCTTTTGTGACGGCCGTGCAGAACGTGTGGCGGCATTGCGCCGGTGAACATAAACATACATCCCGCGAGGATGGCGAAATTGGTAGACGCACCAGGTTTAGGTCCTGACGCCAGCAATGGTGTGGGGGTTCGAGTCCCCCTCCTCGCACCACAGAATTTTTACTATTTGGACGATTTTCATGGCAACTGCAGTCGAAACTTTAGATAAATTGGAACGCCGTTTGACGATTTCCTTCCCGGTCGCTGATGTGCAATCGGAAGTTGAAAAGCGTTTGAAACAGCGCGCACGCACAGCAAAAGCGCCTGGTTTCCGTCCTGGTAAAGTACCTATGAAAATGGTAGCCGCCCAATATGGCTATCAAGTAGAAACAGAAGTACTGAACGACAAAGTCGGCCAGGCTTTTGCTGCTGCAGCAAATGAAAACAAATTGCGTGTTGCTGGTTACCCAAGCATAGAGCCAAAGTCTGGATCAGACGTGGCTGAAGGCAGCTTGGCATTCGATGCAACTTTCGAAGTGTATCCAGAAATTACAGTGGGTGATTTGGCTGTTGCAGAAGTTGAACAAGTCAAATCTGACGTAACTGACGCTGAAATCGATAAAACCATCGATATCCTGCGCAAGCAACGCGTGCATTTCCACGTTAAAGGCGAGCAGGGTGCGCATGGTGACGGCGGTGCAGACCAGTCCGCACAGAATGGCGACCGCGCTACAGTAGATTTCGTAGGCAAGATCGACGGCGTCGAATTTTCTGGCGGCAAAGCTGATGGTTTCGCATTCGTACTGGGCGAAGGCCGCATGTTGCCTGAGTTTGAAGCCGCAACTATCGGTTTGAAAGTCGGTGAATCCAAGACTTTTCCACTGGCTTTCCCTGAAGACTATCATGGCAAGGACGTCGCAGGTAAAACTGCAGAATTCACGATCACTTTGACAAAGTTGGAATGGGCGCATATGCCTGAAGTGGATTCCGAATTTGCCAAAATGCTGGGCGTGGAAGATGGCGACCTGGTCAAGATGCGTGCAGATATCAAAGACAACCTGGAACGCGAAGTACGTGGCCGTGTCAAATCCAAGACCAAAGAAAGCGTCATGGACGCTCTGGTCAAGGTCGTGGAATTTGATGTGCCAAAAACTCTGGTGGCTCAAGACAGCGAACGTCTGGCAGAAATGACACGTCAGGACATGGCGCAACGCGGCATGAACGTCAAAGATGTGCCTTTCCCTGCTGACTTGTTCAATGCGCAAG
Organism: Undibacterium sp. KW1; assembly: GCF_009937955.1. Classification (NCBI taxonomy): domain Bacteria; kingdom Pseudomonadati; phylum Pseudomonadota; class Betaproteobacteria; order Burkholderiales; family Oxalobacteraceae; genus Undibacterium; species Undibacterium sp. KW1. Next base: position 2,168,335 of record NZ_AP018439.1, read on the forward strand.
CTGAGCGCCGCGTTCGCCTGGGCCTGATCCTGGCTGAGCTGGTCAAGGCTAACAATCTGCAAGCGACAACTGAACAAATCAAGGCGCAAGTTGAAGATTTTGCTCAAAGCTACGAAGATCCGCAGCAAGTCGTTAAATATTATTTCAGCGACCGCAATCGTCTGGCTGAAGTTGAAGCCCTTGTATTAGAAGAAAACGTCGTTAACTATGTGTTGGGTAAAGCGAAAGTCACAGACAAAGTTCTGCCTTTCGACGAATTGATGGGTAACAACGCACAAGCGTGACAAATAAAGGAAAACACATGACAGGCATCATCCGTAATTCGGCACTGGACACAAACATGCTGGGCATGGTGCCTATGGTGATTGAGCAAAGCGGCAGGGGTGAGCGTTCATACGACATCTACTCACGCTTGCTCAAGGAGCGTGTGATTTTCCTGGTGGGTCCGGTCAATGATCAGACTGCCAATCTTGTTGTTGCGCAGTTGCTGTTTTTGGAAAGTGAAAATCCTGATAAGGATATTTCACTTTACATCAACTCTCCTGGTGGTTCGGTATCTGCTGGTATGGCGATTTTCGATACCATGGAGTTCATCAAGCCTGACGTATCTACCCTGTGTACCGGTATGGCGGCATCCATGGGGGCCTTTTTGCTGGCAGCAGGTGCCAAGGGCAAGCGCTTCTCTTTGCCAAATTCCCGTATCATGATTCATCAACCTCTGGGCGGCGCTCAAGGTCAGGCATCTGATATTGAAATTCAGGCACGTGAAATCCTGTATCTGCGTGAGCGCCTGAATGGCATACTGGCTGAAAAAACTGGCCGCAGCCTGGAGCAAATTGCCAAAGATACAGACCGTGATAATTTCATGTCAGCAGATGCTGCTGCGGAATATGGTCTGATCGATAAGGTGCTGGCGCATCGCGCTTAAATTCCCCAAGCACATTGCTTATCAAAAGAAAAACGCCTGTTCCATGATGGTCCGGGCGTTTTTTTATTCTGTTCTATAATGTCTCTTTGCTCCCCATTGTTGCATATTGATGTCATGACGAAAGACGTTTTTGCAGGTAATATGCAAGACCAAGAAACTGAGATTATTAATGTTTAATGTGCGTGACTGAGGCCTGAGTCCAGGCTCTGTCCAGCCAGCGTTTAATCATCAGTTTATAGATTAATTTTGTTTATTTCATATACGTATCATGCCCGATAAAAAATCCTCCAGCGGAGAAAAGTTGCTCTATTGCTCGTTTTGCGGCAAGAGTCAGCATGAGGTTAAAAAATTAATAGCTGGGCCATCCGTATTCATCTGCGACGAGTGTATCGATCTGTGCAATGACATCATTCGTGACGAAGTGTCCGAGATTGATAATATTGCCAGTGCGAAAACTGAGTTGCCTACACCACAGGAAATCACGGATTTGCTGGATCAGTACGTCATTGGTCAGTTGAATGCCAAGCGCATCCTGGCAGTGGCTGTATACAACCATTACAAGCGCCTCAAGCATCTCGGTAAAAAAGATGACGTTGAACTGGCAAAGAGCAATATTCTGCTGGTAGGTCCTACCGGCTCTGGCAAAACCTTGCTGGCGCAAACACTGGCACGCATGCTGAATGTGCCTTTCGTCATCGCCGATGCGACTACTCTGACTGAAGCTGGCTATGTTGGTGAAGACGTAGAAAACATCATCCAGAAATTGCTGCAAAATTGCAATTATGAGGTTGAACGCGCACAAAAAGGTATCGTCTATATCGATGAAATCGACAAGATTTCCCGTAAGTCTGATAATCCTTCGATTACCCGCGATGTGTCCGGTGAGGGTGTGCAACAGGCTTTGCTGAAACTGGTTGAAGGTACCATGGCGTCAGTGCCACCTCAAGGTGGCCGCAAGCATCCTAACCAGGATTTCATACAGATAGACACGACCAATATCATGTTCATCTGTGGTGGCGCATTTGATGGCCTGGCCAAGATCATTTCTGACCGTTCAGAGCGCAGTAGCATAGGTTTCTCTGCCAGCGTCAAGAGCCAGACTGAAAAGAGCGCCAGCGAGGTTATGCAGGATGCTGAGCCACAAGATCTGATCAAGTTCGGTCTCATTCCTGAACTGGTAGGTCGTTTGCCTGTGATTGCTACGCTGAATGAGCTGGATGAAGCAGCGCTGATACAAATTCTGGTAGAGCCTAAAAATGCCCTGATCAAGCAATATGCAAAATTGCTTGAGATGGAAGGTACTGAACTGGATATCCGCCCTGCAGCCTTGCAAGCGATTGCCAAGAAGGCCATTGCGCGTAAAACCGGTGCCCGTGGCCTGCGTTCCATCCTTGAGCATGCTCTGCTGGATGTCATGTATGACTTGCCTAGCCATCAAAATGTGGAAAAAGTTGTTATTGATGAAAATACCATTACCAATGGCGCCAAACCCTTGCTGATTTACCATGAGCAGCCAAAAGTATCTGGTGCCTGATGGCATTGTTTGCTGCGAAGTAACAAAAATGGGGACTTAGCTCCCCATTTTTATTTATTTTGCCTTGTTTTAATTTGATTCGAAGTACAATGGTTTAACCAAACGATTCTGGCTTCAATCGTAAAGCTACCCGGAGAAGCTCTCTGAGTGGCTTTTTTTATTGTTTTTTTCCAGAATGGGCTTGTGTTTCCGCCCAGTGCGCCAACATTGTTAACCAGTATTTATGAAAGGTGCGCCATGACGACTACTCTGATTACCGAACAAACCCAATTGCCGTTGTTGCCACTGCGTGATGTCGTTGTATTCCCGCACATGGTAATCCCCCTGTTTGTGGGCCGCCCCAAATCCATTAAAGCCCTGGAAGCCGCTATGGATCAGGGTAAAAGCATCATGCTTGCTGCCCAGAAAGCTGCTGCCAAGGATGAACCTTCGGCAGATGATATCTATGAAATTGGCTGTATCGCCAATATTCTGCAAATGCTGAAATTGCCAGACGGCACTGTCAAGGTGCTGGTCGAAGGTGCGCAACGTGCGCGGATCAGCAAGATCCATGATTCTGAATCGCATTTCTTTGCCGATTTGACACCGATCGCCGTCGATGAAGGTGACGAGTCAGAAGTGGAGGCCATGCGCCGTACTATCGTTCAGCAATTTGACCAGTACGTCAAACTGAACAAAAAAATTCCACCAGAAATCCTGGCTTCGTTGTCTGGCATTGATGACGCTGGTCGCCTGGCTGATACCATCGCCGCGCACCTGCCTCTGAAGCTGGAACAAAAACAAGTCATCCTGGAAATTTTCAGTGTGGCAAAACGTCTTGAGCATTTGCTCGGTCAACTCGAAGGTGAGCTTGATATCCTGCAAGTTGAGAAACGTATCCGTGGTCGCGTCAAGCGCCAGATGGAAAAATCCCAGCGTGAGTATTACCTGAACGAACAAGTCAAGGCGATACAGAAAGAGCTGGGCGAGGGTGAGGAAGGCGCGGATATTGACGAGCTGGAGAAAAAAATCCTGGCCGCCAAGATGCCTAAAGAAGCCCGCGACAAAGCACAGAATGAGTTGAAAAAGCTCAAGATGATGTCCCCGATGTCGGCAGAAGCGACTGTCGTGCGTAATTACATCGACACTATCGTCAATTTGCCATGGAAGAAAAAATCCAAGGTCAATAATGATTTGACGAATGCTGAAAAAGTATTGGAGGACGAACACTTTGGCCTCGATAAGGTCAAGGAACGCATCCTGGAATATCTTGCAGTACAACAGCGCGTCGACAAGTTGAAAGCGCCTATCCTGTGTCTGGTAGGTCCTCCAGGTGTGGGTAAAACCTCGCTGGGGCAATCCATCGCCCGCGCTACGAACCGCAAGTTTGTGCGTATGGCTCTGGGTGGTGTGCGTGATGAAGCAGAAATTCGCGGTCATCGCCGTACTTACATAGGCTCCATGCCAGGCAAGATTTTGCAAAGCCTGTCCAAGGTCGGTGTACGTAATCCATTATTCCTGCTGGATGAAGTCGACAAGATGGGTGCCGACTTCCGTGGTGATCCTTCATCGGCTTTGCTGGAGGTATTGGACCCTGAGCAAAATCACACTTTCTCGGATCACTATATCGAAGTCGATTTCGATTTGTCCGATGTGATGTTTGTAGCGACGTCCAACTCTTACAATATTCCGCCAGCATTGCTGGACAGGATGGAAGTGATACGTCTGTCGGGTTATACCGAAGATGAAAAGACCAGCATTGCCCAGCGTTATCTGTTGCCTAAACAAATCAAGAACAATGGTTTGAAAGAAGGCGAAATCACCGTTGCTGAAAGTGCAATACGCGACATTATTCGCTATTACACCCGAGAAGCAGGTGTGCGTTCGCTGGAAAGGGAAATCTCCAAAATTTGCCGCAAGGTAGTGAAAATGCTCTTGTTGAAAAAGACCGAGAAAAAAGCCACGGTCAATTCAAAAAATCTGGATAAATACCTGGGCGTACGTCGTTATGACTTTGGCGTTGCCGTTAAAGATAACCAGATTGGTCAGGTTGTCGGTCTGGCCTGGACTGAAGTGGGTGGCGATTTGCTGACCATAGAAGCCGTCGCCATGCCAGGTAAAGGTGGCGTCATCCGCACAGGTACACTGGGCGATGTCATGAAAGAATCCATCGAAGCAGCCCGCACAGTGGTACGCAGCCGCGCCAAACGTCTGGGTATCAAGGCGGATGTGTTCGAGAAGAGCGACATCCATATCCACGTACCAGAAGGTGCAACACCGAAAGATGGGCCATCTGCCGGTATTGCCATGACCACGGCTCTGGTGTCAGTATTTACTGGCATCCCGGTCCGTGCTGATGTTGCCATGACAGGTGAAATCACCTTGCGTGGTGAAGTATTGCCTATCGGTGGCCTAAAAGAGAAATTGCTGGCTGCTCATCGTGGTGGCATCAAAACAGTATTGATACCTGAGGAAAATGCCAAGGATCTGGCTGAGATCCCGGATAATGTCAAAAACAAACTGGAAATCATCCCGGTACGCTGGATAGACAAGGTCCTGGAAATTGCACTGGAAACTCAGCCTGTTCCTTTGGTGGATGAGCCTGTTTCTGTGGCGGCTGCAACGCCGGCTACAGCGCCGACGGAAACTCCTGCAGACACGACGGTTGTTAAGCACTAAGTTTTTGAAGTAACAGCTCGTTGCTCTGAAATGAAAAACGTCCGGGACATCCGGACGTTTTTTTATGCCTGCTGCTTTTTAATCATTCATGGTGTGTACGCTTATTGGTAAAGGCTGGGAAAGCAGAGAGTGACTTACCAGCAGGCAGAAACAAATAAGCTTGAGAAATAAGCTTGAGATTCTGCCCGGGCGTGAAGTAAACGAGAGGGTAAAATCACGCCCGGGCTGACCTCAAACCCAGTTGCGCATGAGGCCGACAGCCAGACCTTCCAGCGCGAAATCTTCTTCCGAGTCGCCAATCTTGATGACAGGATAATCCGGGTTCTCTGGCATCAGTTCTATCAGGCTGCCAGTTTTTTTATAGCGCTTGACGGTCACATCATCACCCAGGCGCGCAACCACGATCTGGCCATTGCGGGCACTGTCAGCCTTTTTGACGGCCAGCAAGTCACCGTCAAATATGCCAGCATCGCGCATGGACATGCCGCGCACCTTCAGTAAAAAATCTGGCTTGGCAGAAAACAGGGCAGGATCTACGTGGTAAGTGGATTCTATATGTTCACTGGCCAGTATCGGGGAGCCAGCGGCAACGCGGCCAACCAGTGGCAGGGCAAGTTGCAATAGAGCGGGGTGAGGCAAGGCCAGTTGCTTGCCTGTGATATGGCTGGACAACTCTGACTCCAGCAGGCGTATGCCGCGTGAAGTACCTGCCGCAATTTCTATGACGCCTTTTCGTGCCAGAGCTTGCAGATGTTCTTCTGCCGCATTGGTGGAGCGAAACCCCAGTTCTGTCGCAATCTCGGCCCGGGTAGGGGGAAATCCCGTGTTTTGAATGGCGTCTTTGATCAGGTTCAGGATTTGTTCCTGGCGGGAAGTGAGTTTGAGCATGGCGTTTTCTAGTGTTAAGGTGCTGTATATACAAGCAGTCTGTATTTTTATACAGTAAAGCTGAATATGCAAGTCAAAATGACCGTAATTACTGAGAAATCTGAAAAAATACCTCACTTACGATGAGGAATTGGCAGATAAATTGCCTAAGTCACTGATCTAATTGATCAATATGAAAAACTGGGTTATTATTATCGGCTTTCCTCTTCCCGCACTCGTCTTGACGCCGAGGCGGGCTATTTTTATTGTCCACAAGGAGAATATATGCGTCATTATGAAATCGTATTTATCGTACATCCAGATCAGAGCGAGCAAGTTCCTGCAATGATCGAGCGCTACAAGGCAAGTGTTGTAGCCCGTGGTGGTCAAATCCACCGCGTTGAAGACTGGGGCCGTCGTCAACTGGCTTACATGATTCAAAAACTGGCGAAAGCGCACTACGTTTGCATGAACATCGAATGCGATGCTGAAACTCTGCTCGAGTTGGAAACAGCATTCAAATTCAATGATGCTGTCTTGCGTCACCTGACAGTCAAATTGAAAAAAGCAGAAACAACACCTTCTCCTATGATGAAAGCTGTTCAGAAAGAAGATGCTGCAAAAGCGCAACGTGTTGAAGCACCTGCTGCTTAATAATTGACAAAGGTCGCGTAAAAAATAGTGAATCAGCTGAAGCTCGTAGCCCGGATTGTGGAAAAAAGCGCATTGCGCTACACCCCGGCCGGTATTCCGATAGCTTCTGCTACCTTGATGCATAGTTCAGAAACTCGTGAGGCGAACACTGTCCGCCAGGTCGAGTTTGAGATTTCTGCGATGGCTGCTGGTGAAATATCCCGGCGTTTTACAGAAATTGCCCTGGAACAGCCCATGGAATTCACCGGTTTTTTAGCGCGCAAAAATCGCAATAGCAAAAGTCTCGTTTTTCATATCACTGAATTCGGGACACATTTACTAGATTAGGAGCCAAAAATGGCATTCGGTAAAAAATTCGACAAAAGCAAATTGAAGCAAAAGCGTCAACAACAAAACCCTTTGTTCAAGCGCAAAAAATTCTGCCGCTTCACAGCAGCACATGTAGAAAAAGTTGACTACAAAGACATCGACACACTGAAAGATTTCGTGCAAGAAAACGGCAAAATCATGCCAGCACGTTTGACCGGTACAAAAGCGCTGTATCAACGTCAAGTTGACACTGCAATCAAACGTGCACGTTACCTCGCGTTGCTGCCATACACTGATTTGCACACAGCGTAATTGACGACAAGGTAAAGGAGAAAAATATGCAAGTTATTCTGTTGGATAAAGTCGTTAATCTCGGCAATCTGGGTGATGTAGTTCGCGTAAAAGACGGCTATGCACGTAACTTTTTGATTCCACAACGTATGGCTCGTCGTGCTACGACAGCTGCAGTTGCTGAATTCGAAGCTAAACGCGCTGAACTGGAAAAAGCAGCAGCAGCCAAATTGGCAGCAGCTCAAGCTCAAGGCGAAAAACTGTCCGGTCTGACCGTGCAAATCACACAAAAAGCGGGTGTAGATGGCCGTTTGTTTGGTTCAGTTACTAATGCTGATATCGCTGAAGCCCTGACTAAACAAGGTTTTGCGGTAGAAAAAGCACAAGTGCGTTTGCCACAAGGTCCATTGAAGATCGCTGGCGATCACAGTGTTTCCGTTGCTCTGCACACTGATGTAGTAGTTGACGTTATCGTTGCTGTATTGGGCGAACACGCTTAATTTGCTTTCTTGGCAAATTCAAAAAAGCCGGGTTTTCCCGGCTTTTTTTATGTGGATGGCCGAATTTTGAGCGATTTCGCTATTTGTCACAAACTTGTCACAAACTGGTTCATTTCTCCATGCTGGGACGTTCTGATAGTCTGATTTAACGGTTATAATGCGCGCCATGAAAGCTGGTTCTGATCCTCAACTTGATGCCTTGCGTGTCCCCCCTCATTCCATAGAAGCAGAGCAATCTGTTCTCGGAGGTTTGCTGCTTGATAATGCCGCCTGGGATCGTATCGCTGACTTCATCAACGAAGAAGATTTTTATCGTTATGACCACAGGATTATTTTCCAGTGCATGGTCAAATTGATCAATTCTTCCCGTCCTGCTGACGTCATCACTGTGTATGAAGCCCTGAATGGCATGGGCAAGGCAGAAGACGCCGGTGGCCTTACCTACCTCAACGCGCTCGCGCAGAATACGCCTTCGGCTGCGAATATACGCCGCTATGCAGAGATCGTGCGTGACCGTGGTGTCTTGCGCAAGCTGATTACCGTGGCAGATGAGATCTCAGGGGACGCCTTTAACCCGCAAGGGAAAGAGGTCAAGCAAATGCTGGACGCGGCGGAATCCAAGATTTTTGCCATCGCCGAAGAGGGCGCGCGTGGAGCACAAGGTTTCCAGGCCATCCAGCCCTTGCTGACACAAGTCGTTGAACGCATTGATGAATTGTACAACCGCGACAACCAGAACGATATTACCGGTGTGCCTACCGGTTTTGTTGATCTGGACAAAATGACTTCAGGTTTGCAGCCAGGTGATCTGATCATTGTGGCGGGACGTCCATCCATGGGTAAAACTGCCTTCTCGCTGAATATAGGTGAGAACGTGGCCATAGACAGTGGCTTGCCAGTCGCCGTGTTCTCCATGGAGATGGGTGGCGCCCAGTTGGCCATGCGTATGCTGGGTTCGGTAGGTCGTCTGGATCAAAGCCGCCTGCGGGTCGGCAAGCTGACTGATGAAGACTGGCCCCGCCTGACGCATGCGATACAAAAAATGAATGATGCGCAGTTGTACATTGATGAAACACCAGCGTTGAGTTCTATTGAATTGCGTGCCCGATCACGCCGCCTGGCGCGCCAGTGTGGCAAACTGGGTTTGGTGATAGTCGATTACTTGCAATTGATGTCAGCCAATAATGCCGGTGAAAACCGTGCGACCGAGATTTCTGAAATTTCCCGTAACTTGAAGGGCTTGGCAAAAGAACTGCATTGTCCAGTGATTGCCTTATCCCAGTTGAACCGCTCCCTGGAACAAAGGCCAAATAAACGTCCTGTCATGTCTGACTTGCGTGAATCTGGTGCGATTGAACAGGATGCTGACGTCATCATCTTTTTGTATCGTGACCAGGTATACAACCCGGATTCACCGGACAAGGGGACGGCAGAAATCATTATTGGTAAGCAGCGTAACGGCCCCATTGGTAGCGTGCGTCTGACTTTTCTGGGTGAATACACCAAATTCGATAACTATGTCGGTCATTTGTCCGTGTTTGGTGATAACGAATAATATTGAAAAAAGTATGAACTGATATTGATTGCTTGGTAGAGACGAAGTGGTGTTGTAAAGACTTAAAAGTAGAACAGTGTTGCCAGGCATGTTTGTATGCATGCACTTTCCTGGACAATTCTAGAAATCTTATATTTTCAGTGAGAATAAAATGTTTGGACGCTTGATGCCCACCGAGGGCAAATTTTTTGAACTCTTCAATCAACATGCTGAGTTATGTGTCAAAGGCTCCAAGGAAATGGTTGCCCTGATGACGAACTTTGATGACCTGGAGATCCGTGTTCACGCGATAGAGAGCATAGAAAAACAGGCTGATACTGTCACTTACAACACGATAGAATTGTTGCACAAAACCTTCATCACACCACTGGACCGTGATGACATCCACAAACTGATCACACGGATGGATGATATTCTGGATTTGCTGGAAGATGCGGGCCAGACCATCTCCCTGTACGATATCCGTGAAATCACACCAGAAGCCAAGCGCCTTGCTGAACTTTGCCTGGGTTGTGCCGAGAAAGTGAAGGCAGCCGTAGCCTTGCTGCACAACATGGATAATTCCCGCGAAATTCTGGCACTGTGCGAAGAAATCGACCGCCTGGAATCAGACGCTGACCATGTCATGCGCGCTGCCATGTCCAAACTGTTCCGCGATGAACCTGATGTCCGCAATCTGATTAAACTCAAAGCGATTTACGAAATTCTGGAAACAGTAACGGATCGTTGTGAGGATGTCGCCAATATCATAGAAGGCATTATTGTTGAGAACGCTTAAGCGTCTGACTTTTTTATTTTGACGCTTAATTGACGCTTAACAGTTCTCTGTCAATGCAGAGAGCGAACAAGGGAATTCACTTTTATGCAATCCTTTCATATGAGCCTGTATGTCATCATCTTATTGGTGGTACTGGCATTGTTATTCGATTTCATGAACGGCTTCCATGATGCCGCCAATGCGATCGCAACCGTTGTATCGACGGGAGTATTGAAGCCTAGCCAGGCTGTAGCCATGGCTGCCTTATTCAATGTATTTGCTTTTTTTGTTTTTAACCTGTCAGTTGCCAAGACCATAGGCAAAGGTACGATTGATCCTGTCATTGTTGATCACTATGTCATCTTTGGTGCCCTGGTCGGGGCGATATTCTGGAATCTGGTGACCTGGTATTTCGGTATCCCGTCCTCGTCTTCACACGCCCTGATTGGTGGCCTGATAGGCGCTGCAGTGGCGAAAGAAGGTACTGGGGCCCTGATTGCTGCTGGTCTGTACAAGATCATCCTGTTTATCGTCTTGTCACCCTTGCTGGGCTTTGTGCTGGGTTCCGTGATGATGCTGATTGTCTCCTGGCTGTTCGTTAAGTCGACACCAAGGAAAGTGGATAAATGGTTCCGTCGCCTGCAACTGGTATCAGCTTCTGTCTTCAGTCTGGGACATGGTGGTAATGATGCTCAGAAGACCATGGGCATCATCTGGATGTTGTTGATTGCTGCCGGTTATTCCAGTGAGGCTGATAAAGGCCCGCCGAGCTGGGTAGTGTATTCCTGCTATGCAGCCATAGGCCTGGGTACCTTGTTTGGTGGCTGGCGTATCGTGAAAACCATGGGTCAGAAAATCACCAAACTCAAACCAGTAGGCGGTTTTTGTGCTGAAACCGGTGGTGCCATCACCCTGATCATGGCAACGGTACTGGGCATTCCTGTATCGACAACGCACACCATTACTGGTGCGATCGTTGGTGTAGGTTCAGCGCAAAAAATGTCTGCAGTGCGCTGGGGTGTTGCTGGCAATATCGTCTGGGCATGGATTTTGACAATCCCGGCTTCTGCATTTGTGGCAGCCATAGCCTGGTGGATAGGTAAACACATCCTGTAGGGAAAAATACTGATGCATAAAAAAGCGCCTCAGTTCACACGAACTGAGGCGCTTTTTCTTGGACGCTTGCGCTCACATCTGTTTGAACAAATGCACGAAACTGCGGCTGACTTCCAGCTTTTCTGTCAGCCCTTTGATTTGCACGAGATGGCGGCCACGCAGGTCGCGCACTACACCTGAAATAGCTTTGGCGTTCACCAGTGTCGATCTGTGGATTTGCCAGAACAGGGCGGGGTCGAGTTCATCTGCCAGATCGCGCACAGGTTTGCGTATCAGCGCTTCGTAAGTGGCGGTCTGTACCCGCGTGTATTTTTCGTCAGACTGGAAGAACAGAATTTCTTCTACTGGTATCAGTCGCAGTTCCTGGCCTATCGATGCCTGTATCCATTGCAGGTAATTGGGCTTGGGTGCTATCCCCATCTGTTTTGCCAGTTGTGACAGCATGGTGCTCATGTCATTTGGCTGGCTCTGGGCAGTTAACCTCGCCTGGAGTCTTTCTACCGTGCGCGTCAGCCTCTCTACGTCGGCGGGCTTGAGTACATAATCAACTGCACCATGATCAAAAGCCTGTATCGCATATTGATCGTAAGCTGTGATGAAAACGATATGCGCCTTGTTGCCTATGTCCTTGGCCGCTTCCAGCCCGGTTTTGACCGGCATGCGTATGTCCAGGAAAACCAGGTCTGGTTTGTGTGTTTCGACCAGGGCGACAGCTTCCTCGCCATTTTTTGCTTCATCCAGAATTTCCAGCTCGGGCCAGACCTGTTCCAGGCGCGACTTTAACTGGTCGCGCATCAGTCTTTCATCATCAGCAATTATGGCAGTAGGCATGGTCAGCGTAATTGAAATCTAGTTGGCTAATTCGTAAGGGATTTCTATAGTAACGCAAACTCCACTAGGTTGATTAGGGGTAATGATCATTTGACCCTTTTCTTTGTAAATCAATTTCAGGCGTTCACGTATATTTTGTAGTCCCAGTCCGGTACCGTTGCTGGGCATGGCGCCAAACCCCAGTCCATCGTCCGTCACTGAAACACGCAATTTGTTATGCGCAACCTCGGCATGGAAGCGTATGGTGCCACCTTCTGCCTTGCATTCCAGGCCATGCTTGATGGCATTTTCTACCAGGGATTGCAACATCATCGGCGGGAAAGACGCGCTGCGCAAACCCTCAGGCATGATGAAATCGACATTCAGTCTTTCTTCCATGCGCATTTTCAGTAACTCCAGATAGGATTTGATCATATCTGCTTCACGTCCGAGATTGGTCACGCTGGCATTTTCACGCATTTGTGGCAGGACAGCACGCAAATAGGCGATCAGGCTGCGCTGCATGGCAGCGGCACGTGGAGGATCGGTTTCTATCAAATGCTCGACCGAGGCCAGGGTATTGAACAGAAAATGTGGCTCTACCTGCGCTTGCATCATTTGCATCTGCGCTTCGCTGACCTGACGCAACAGCGATTCGCGCTCGGCTGCCATGCCCGCTTCCTTGGCCTTTTCTTCGGCACGGACTTTGCCGCTCATCAGGGCTTTCATGCCAAACAGGCCAAATACCAGCAAGACCACGAAGTTGACAAACCATTTGGAGGAGGTGCGTTTATAGCTTCGTACTTCTTCGTCGGCAGCATCGGCAACTGCATTATTGATTTCTTCGCTGATTTCCTTGGCTATTTCAGCAGGCAGCTTGATGTGGATATCGTCATTCTCTGAGATTGACGGCGGGCTAGGAGGTGTTGGTGGTGCGGGAGGTGCAACTGTACCAGGGGCGGCTGGTGCTGACGGCGGAGCAGGGGGAGTAATGCCGCTGTCCTTGCTGATGTGGACACCGTTCTCATCAATCTCTATCTGCTTGCCCTTGCCGTCGATATTGTTTTTACGGATATGCAGGCCAGTATTGTCTATTTCTATACTGGTATCACCATCGCTGATCTTGCTGGTTTTTTTTGCCTTGCTGGATTTGCCAGATGGGCTGCTTTTTGTGACAACCACCTTTTCTTCCGATGTGAACAGCATGTCCTGCAGCATGCTGCCTGCAGTGATGGTGATAATGGCAAACAAGAAAAACTTCCACCAGGATAATTTGGTCACCCAGGCTGCCGTTGTGTCAAAGCTTTTGCTGAGCCAGGCCATCAGGTCGGCGATAAGCTGCTTGATCGTATCTGCATTGGTATTATTCATGATGCTTCTCTTTTAACGGTTGTCCCTGACATTTCAGCCTCGTGTCATGCACGGGCTGTTAGCGACTTTTCAGTCCATGTTGATACTGTAGGGAAATCGTGCTGGCTTTGATAGTGACTTGCGACAGTCTGCAAAAAATGCAGGACAGAATGGAAAATGCCACATTTAGTATGCATGGTTACTGACGCAAGGAGTAGCAAGATTGGTGTCTGGTTGCACGCGTCAGACCGGAAAATCCGGCCTGACGCGTGCGGTGGGATTATCTGCTTGCCAGCCAGGCATGCAAATCATCGCGGGTCAGGGGTTTGGAATACAGATAGCCCTGGGCGATATGGCAATCGTAAGAAAGCAGGGTGTTTGCCTGCATTTCACTTTCCACGCCTTCGGCGATGATGGACAGCCCGAGGTTTTTGCCAAGTTGAACAATCATTTTGGCAATGCTGCCCTCGTTAGGATTTTTTTGGATTTCATTGACAAAGGCCCTGTCAATTTTTAATTTATCTACATCGAGTTTTTGCAGATGACTCAGTGAAGAGAAGCCGGTGCCAAAGTCGTCGATAGAGATACTCATGCCCAGTTGCTTGATCTGATGCAGGGTCTTGATCAGCAATTCCGGATCTTTCATGGCCATGGATTCGGTAATTTCCAGTTCCACATATTGCGGTGGCACCTGGGTATCTGCTAATGCCTTGTTCAGTGATTGCATGAACAAGGGATGTGAAAACTGTGCCTGCGACACATTGATCGCCATCTGGAAATTGGTATAGCCAAGGCTGCGCAAGTGCATCAGTTCAAGACAGGCAGTGCGCAAGACCCATTCACCTATATCGACAATCAGGCCAGAATACTCGGCGATGGGAATAAACTGATCGGGCGGGATGAATTTGCCTTCGTCGGTTTTCCAGCGCAACAAAGCTTCTGCCCCGAGCACGCGGCCATCACGCATATCGATCTGCGGTTGGAAAACCAGAAATAATTTTTTTTGCTCAAATGCTGCACGCAGGGCATGCATGAGCAAGACGCGCTCACGTATTTCCACACCCATGTTGCGAGTGAAGTATTCATAGCCGCCCCGACGGTTCATCTTGGCGCGCTTCAGGGCAATATTGGTGTCTTTCAGGGCTTCTGAACCATCGCTTTCATAGTCATCAAGCTTGATCAGGCCTATGGTTGCCGACAGTTGCACGTCTTGCTGATCGACGTCGAAGGGGGAGTTGAACAAAGCCAGGATCTTATCCGGGCATACCAGACCTTCGTCGCCCAGCAGGGCGAATGTATCGCTGCCAACTCTTGCCAGTTGGCAATGGTCACCAAAATTGGCGACAAGTCTTTGTGCAACGGAATACAGGAGCTGGTCACCAAACTGATGGCCAAGTGCATCATTGGTCTCGGCAAAATGGTCTATGTCTATGAGCGACAGTGAGCTGTGGTTCTTGAGTGAGGTCATCAGTGTCTCATTCAAGGTCTGCAGCAGCTTGAGGCGGTTTGCCAGGCCTGTCAGCGGGTCGTAGAAGGCGTAGTTATGCAAACGTGAAGTCAGCATGACATTATCCAGGCCTACCGATACATTGCCGCAGAACACACCCAGCAGACGCTTGTCCATCTCGTTCAGATGCAGGCCAGTATTGAGGTAGAGCGTGAAATCCTTTTGTGCGACATTGTTGAAGTACAGCGCGGTGGAATCTGCTTCAAACACGCTCTGGCGGGCTTCCAGCGAGCGTTTGACGATATCGCCGGTTGCATGGTTACCTAATTTTTCCAGTGGCTTGTTGAGGCTGCCCAGGTACATATTGGTGGCGGCGATAATGTACAGGTCATCACTTTCTTCCTGCAACTCCACAGGTACCTGCCGGGCGCACACGAATCCTTCTGTATTGAGTCCCAGCAAGCCTGCAATCTGTACCAGCACTCCGGCTGCAAAATTCTGCAGGCCCTGTAGTGCCATCAATTCAGTGCTGGCATGAATAATCATTTCCAGGCCGCGACGGCTGGCACTGATGGCGCAAATCTGCTCGTAAGAGCGGATGGCTGAGGTGACGGCGGTATACAGCTTGGTGCGGGTCAGTTCTGATTTGGTTTTGTAATCATTGATGTCGTAATCGCGTATCGCATCGATTTCTGGAGCATAACCTGGCTGGCCGGTACGCAGGATGATCCTGACATCAGTGAGGCCCAGGGTCTTGCGGATATGGCTGACCAGTTGCAGGCCGGCGTCCTCCTGTTCCATGACCACATCCAGCAGGATAATGGCAATATCGGTTTCATTTTTCAGGATGTCGCGGGCTTCTGCGGCGGAATACGCGTGCAGGAAACTCAGGGCGCGGTGCTGGATCTCCAGGCTGCCCAACGCAAAGGTTGTGGCGGAGTGGACATCCGGATCATCATCAATAATCATGATCCGCCAAGTCTGCGCAGGCCGCGACGCCGCCGCAGTTTCATCGCTGTCTGGTTCATCCAGGAAAACCAGATCATCTTCAGAAGAGTGGATCGTTGAATTCATCTGTAATGCGGCTCCATGCTTGGCATATCGTATGGTAAGGGCACTGCAAAATTGGTTCCTTGCGGAACTATGACATTAAAAGTATCGGGAGCCAAGCTTCAAATATTTATCATTGGTAAGAATAAAACAAGATTCACCCGAGCGGGGATAAAAATGCCCTGAATTTGACTGGAATGTGCGAAAAATAGTGAAATCTTTTGCTACATCATACAGAGGCTAAATTCTGTACTGGGCGCTTCACTGGTAAAATGGAATTTATTCTGTCTAACCTCTCATTTTCGAAATAATATGTCCGGTAATACTTTTGGCACCTTGTTTACTGTTACAACCTTCGGCGAATCCCACGGTCCAGCTATCGGATGCGTGATTGATGGCTGCCCGCCGGGCATGGAATTGTCTGAAGCAGACATACAGCCAGAACTTGACCGCCGCCGCCCCGGCACGTCCCGCCATGTGACCCAGCGCCAGGAGCCTGATACGGTGGAAATTCTGTCCGGTGTATATCAGGGCAAGACAACAGGTACGCCGATAGGTCTGCTGATCCGCAACCAGGACCAGCGCAGTAAAGATTATGGCAACATCACCGAAACTTTTCGACCAGGGCATGCCGATTTCACTTATTGGAATAAATACGGCATTCGCGACCCGCGTGGTGGTGGGCGCTCTTCTGCGCGTTTGACTGCGCCCGTTGTTGGTGCCGCAGCAATCGCAAAAAAGTGGTTGAATCAGCAATATGGGACGGTGTTCCACGGCGGTATGAGTCAGTTGGGTGAAATTGTCATTCCATTTCAAGCCTGGGAGCATGCTGCAACTAACCCGTTCTTTGCGCCAACTACTGATGTTGCGCTGATACAGCAACTTGAAGATTACATGGATGCCTTGCGCAAGGATGGTGACTCCATCGGTGCCAAAATCGATGTCGTTGCCTCCAATGTGCCAGTTGGTCTGGGCGAACCTATCTATGACAAACTTGATGCAGAAATTGCTTATGCCATGATGGGGATTAATGCAGTCAAAGGAGTGGAAATCGGCGCTGGCTTCCGCTCAGTTGCACAACGCGGTTCTGAACATGGTGACGAACTGACACCTGAGGGTTTTGTTGGCAATAATGCCGGTGGCATACTGGGGGGTATTTCTACTGGTCAGGATATTACGGTTTCGATTGCGATCAAACCTACCTCCTCAATACGTACGCCAAGAAGATCAGTCGATAAAGATGGTAATCCTGTCATGGTGGAAACCTTTGGACGTCATGATCCCTGTGTCGGCATCCGCGCCACACCAATCGCTGAAGCCATGCTGGCGCTGGTCCTGATGGATCATGCACTACGCCACAGGGCGCAATGTGGTGATGTCAAGTCTGGTACCTGATGTCAGGCATGATCCTGCTTCCATTCTTGGTCGTTCAGAGGCGGGGCAGGATCATGCTACACTGAGGGCAATTGTTTCTGTGGCTTCTGTGCCGTAACTTGACTGGCCGCTTGCCGGCCAACGCATTTCTCTCCTGCTGGCACTGTTCTGAGTGCCACGTCGCTGAATCTGCTCCAGAATATTCACTGGCAATTTTCCAGATTCCCCTCAAAATCCAGATGAAAATTTGGCGATTTTCATCAAACTCATGCATTTATATTGAAATTTTCATGCACCATTTTGGCGTGAGGGTTGGTTTTGCGTTGCACAATTGTGGCATAATCAAATGCGAAAAAAAGATGCAGTACAGGATGTAGCAAGAACCAATGACTTATTTCCAGGCTTCAGATTATGCTTAAAACGCTTTACGATAAATTATGGGAATCCCATGTAGTCCATTCAGAAGACGATGGCACGGCAATTCTCTATATAGACCGCCATTTGTTGCATGAGGTGACCAGTCCGCAGGCTTTCGAAGGTCTGAAGCTGGCTGGACGTCAGCCATGGCGACTATCCGCTAATCTGGTCGTGGCAGATCACAATGTGCCAACCACAAACCGCATCGATGGTATCGATGATCCGATTTCCCGCTTGCAGGTAGAAACACTGGATGCCAATGCCAAGGAATATGGTTTAACCTATTTTGGCATGGCAGACAAACGCCAGGGCATCGTTCACGTAATAGGCCCTGAGCAAGGCGCAACCTTGCCGGGCATGACTGTCGTTTGTGGTGATTCGCATACATCGACTCATGGCGCTTTTGCCTGCTTGGCGCATGGCATTGGTACATCTGAAGTTGAGCATGTGCTGGCGACACAGACTCTGATCGCCAAAAAATCCAAATCCATGCTGGTGCAAGTCGATGGTGCCATGCCTGTCGGCGTGACAGCAAAAGATATCGTGCTGGCAGTGATAGGCAAGATTGGTACCGCAGGCGGCACCGGTTACGCGATTGAGTTTGCCGGTTCAACCATCCGCAATCTGTCTATGGAAGGGCGCATGACCGTCTGCAATATGGCGATTGAAGCTGGTGCGCGTGCTGGCATGGTGGCAGTGGACCAGACTACCATCGACTATGTTAAAGGCCGCCCCTTGTCACCCGTTGGCCCGCACTGGGACAGGGCTGTTGAATACTGGAGCACACTGCATACCGATGTTGGTGCCAAATTCGACATGGTAGTGACGCTCAATGCCGCAGAAATCAAGCCACAGGTTACCTGGGGTACCTCGCCCGAAATGGTGGTGGCGATAGATAGCCGCGTACCTGACCCTGAGCAGGAAAAAGATGCTGTTAAACGTGATGCCATAGAAAAAGCATTGATCTATATGGCGCTGGAGCCGAATACGGCCATTTCTGATATCCGTATTGATAAAGTCTTTATCGGCTCCTGCACTAATTCGCGCATAGAAGATTTGCGTGCTGCGGCAGCTGTGGTGCGTGGCAAATACCGCGCGTCAAACGTCAAGCTGGCGATGGTCGTGCCAGGTTCTGGCCTGGTCAAAGAACAGGCTGAGCGTGAAGGCCTGGATCAGATATTTAAAGCCGCAGGTTTTGAATGGCGTGAGCCAGGTTGCTCGATGTGCCTGGCAATGAATGCCGACAGGCTGGAACCGGGTGAGCGTTGTGCTTCCACTTCCAACCGTAACTTTGAGGGCCGTCAGGGCCAGGGTGGCCGCACCCACCTGGTGTCACCTGCCATGGCTGCAGCAGCTGGTGTGGCAGGACATTTTGTCGATGTACGTGGATTATCTTAATTTACCAGGAGAGATGACATGAAAAAGATATTTGTATTGGCGATGTGCACACTGGTACTGACAGCATGCAATACCGTACAGGGCATAGGTAAAGACGTTAAAAAGGCTGGTGAAGCAGTCGAGAATGTAGGTAAAAAATAAGCACGGGTATGGAAAAATTTACTTTATTGGATGGCTTGGTTGCGCCCATGGACCGGGCTAATGTGGATACCGATGCCATCATCCCCAAGCAGTTCCTGAAATCCATCAAACGCAGTGGCTTTGGTCCCAATTTGTTTGATGAGTGGCGCTATCTCGATCACGGCGAACCTGGCATGGACAATAGCAAGCGCCCTGTGAATCCGGAATTTGTATTGAATCAAGCACGCTACCAGGGTGCTTCGATTTTGCTCGCACGTAAAAATTTTGGTTGCGGTTCTTCGCGTGAGCATGCGCCCTGGGCTCTGGAGCAATTTGGTTTTCGCGCCATTATCGCCCCGAGTTTTGCCGACATCTTCTTTAATAACTGCTATAAAAATGGTGTGCTGCCTATCGTCCTGGGCGAGGCTCAGGTCGATGCATTGTTCAATGAAGTCAAGGCTTTTCCTGGCTATCGCCTGATCGTTGATCTGGAGCAGCAAGTCGTGCGCACCACGAATGGCAGTGCCAGCTATGGTTTTGATATTGACGCGTTCCGCAAATACTGCATGCTCAATGGTCTCGACGATATTGGCCTGACGCTGCGCCAGTCTGACAAGATACGCGCCTTTGAAGAGCGCCACTTGGCGGCACAGCCTTGGCTTGCCAATACCATCTAAGTCATTTGAATACCTTACTTGAATCAGCTACCTGTATCAGCCATCTAAATTAATTTGTTGAGAATATGAAAATTGCTATTTTGCCGGGTGACGGCATAGGTCCGGAAATTGTTGAGCAGGCAGTCAAGGTGTTGAATGCGCTGGGCGAGTCTTTTGAAATGGAAACCGCACCAGTAGGTGGTGCAGGCTACGAAGCGTCTGGTCATCCTTTGCCAGAAGCAACCTTGAAACTGGCGCTGGAAGCGGATGCGGTGTTGTTTGGCGCAGTCGGTGACTGGAAGTATGACACCCTGGATCGTCCACTGCGTCCTGAACAGGCCATCCTTGGTTTGCGTAAAAACCTGAAGTTGTTTGCCAATCTGCGCCCGGCCATCATGTATCCGGAGCTGGCAGGTGCATCGACATTAAAACCAGAGGTGGTTTCAGGCCTGGATATATTGATTATCCGTGAGCTGACAGGTGATATTTATTTTGGTCAGCCACGCGGTATTCGCGTTTGTCCTGACGGCCCTTTCAAAGGCGAGCGCGAAGGTTTCGATACCATGCGTTATGCAGAATCTGAAATTCGTCGCATAGCCCACGTCGCCTTTCAGGCTGCGCAAAAACGCGACAAGCGCCTGACTAGCGTTGATAAGGCCAACGTGCTGGAAACTTTCCAGTTCTGGAAAGAAATCGTTACGGATGTACATAAAGAATACCCGGATGTAGCGCTGGACCACATGTATGTCGATAATGCCGCCATGCAACTGGTACGTGCACCCAAGAAATTTGATGTCATTGTCACCGGCAATATGTTTGGCGATATCTTGTCAGACCAGGCATCCATGCTGACCGGCTCCATAGGCATGCTGCCATCGGCTTCGCTGGATGCAAATAACAAGGGCCTGTATGAACCTTCACATGGTTCAGCTCCAGATATCGCTGGCAAAGGCGTAGCGAATCCGCTGGCAACCATCCTGTCTGCTGCCATGATGTTGCGTTACTCGCTGAACAAGGCCGAGCAGGCAGACCGCATAGAGAATGCGGTCAAGAAAGTTCTGGCGCAGGGGTTGCGTACTCCTGATATCTATGAAGCTGGTACCACCAAGGTTGGTACTGGCGAGATGGGGCAGGCTGTGTTGCAGGCATTGAGTTAATTTAGTCCTTACGCAAAACCGCCCCAGCTGCGTTGCAGCGACTAGTCGTACTAAAGTACTGTCTTCGTCGCTACGCCTTGCTGGGACAATTTTGTATAAGTCCTATTTGTTCATGAAGGGCAGGGACGTCCTGCAAAATTTTAGGGAAAAATGATGAAACTGGTAGGTCTGGTAGGTTGGCGCGGTATGGTGGGTTCTGTCCTGATGCAACGCATGCAGGAAGAAGGTGATTTCGATCATATTGAACCCGTGTTCTTTTCAACGTCCAATACAGGTGGCGCGGCCCCTGCAATGGCGAAGAATGAAAAGACCTTGCAAGACGCAAATAATATTGATGCGCTCAAGAAGTGCGAAATTATTATTACCTGCCAGGGTGGTGATTACACCAATGAAATTTACCCTAAATTGCGCGCTAGTGGCTGGAACGGCCACTGGATAGATGCCGCATCCAGTCTGCGCATGAATGAAAACGCAGTCATCGTGCTGGACCCGGTCAACCTGCCTGTGATCAAGCAAGCTCTTGTCAATGGTCAAAAAGACTGGATAGGTGGTAATTGCACAGTCAGCTGCATGCTCATGGGTGTTGGTGCTTTGTACAAGGCAGGCCTGGTCGAATGGATGA
Organism: Undibacterium sp. KW1; assembly: GCF_009937955.1. Lineage (NCBI taxonomy): Bacteria > Pseudomonadati > Pseudomonadota > Betaproteobacteria > Burkholderiales > Oxalobacteraceae > Undibacterium > Undibacterium sp. KW1. The sequence continues at coordinate 2,189,905 of NZ_AP018439.1, forward strand.
GTACGCAAACTTACCAGGCCGCGTCTGGTGGCGGTGCTCAGCACATGCGTGAATTGTTAACGCAATACGGCACCTTAAATGCCGAAGTGAAGTCTTTGCTGGATGACCCGAAAAGCGCAATTCTGGAAATCGACCGTAAAATCATTGCCAAACAACGTTCTTTGACTGCCGACGAAACTGCCAATTTTGGCGTACCACTGGGTGGTTCGCTGATCCCATGGATAGACAAGGATCTCGGCGACGGCATGTCCAAGGAAGAATGGAAAGGCATGGCCGAGACCAACAAGATACTGGGGCAGGGTGCAGGTTTTGGTACGGCAGCTGTGCCAGTCGATGGTTTCTGCGTACGTATCGGTGCGATGCGCTGCCACAGCCAGGCTTTGACATTCAAGCTGAAAAAAGACGTGCCACTGGCAGATATCGAAGCCATGATCGCTGCTGACAATGAATGGGTAAAAGTGGTACCAAATACCCGCGAAGCCAGTATTCGTGACCTGACACCGGTTGCCGTCACTGGCACCATGACTATTCCGGTTGGCCGTATCCGCAAATTGGCAATGGGCCCGGAATATGTCGGCGCCTTCACTGTGGGTGACCAGTTATTGTGGGGTGCAGCAGAGCCACTGCGCCGTATGCTGCGTATCCTGATTGATTAAAAACTCAGCAAAGCCTGATGTTTTAAAGTAATTGTTAAAACTTGTTGTAGAATATAGGGGGGCGTTTGACGCCCCCTTGTTGTTTTTGAAACTCTTTGAGTGCCGGATTGATGTGCTGCCGGACTTCTGGAATTAATTTTAATAAATAAACAATTGGGTTTTTGGCGATAATCTTTTCACTTGTCATTTGGCAACAACATTTATGCGATATCCTTGCACTTCAGGGTTCTTAATGTATTTACCACTGTGATAAATCGCGTTAAGCTTGCGGGGCAATGTTTGTAATGTTAATGTGAAACATTAGGACGCGTCGCTAAGCAATATGTAAAGCGTCACCCAGCGGACTTTGTTCGCCAAAAATTCCCAATATGTCTGACAAAATGCATAATCAAAAAAAATCGTCTGTGATTACCGTGGGACGCAAGGCGTTAAGTGTTGCTGTAGCCTCGTCCTTGTTCATGTTGTCCAGTGCGCATGCTACCGGTCTCGGTAAGCTGACCGTGCTCTCCGCTCTTGGGCAGCCCTTGCGCGCAGAGGTAGAACTGACTTCTCCTGCCAAGGAGGAGATCGATTCCCTGGTGCCCAAACTGGCATCCCAGGAAGCTTTCAAACAGGCGAACATAGACTTTAATGTCGCATTATTGTCACTGCGTTTTGCAGTTGAGCAGCGCGGCGCAAATTATGTCATTCGCATCAGCTCATCCCAGGCAATGAACGAGCCTTTCGTTGATATGCTGCTGGAGTTAAACTCCGCCAATGGTAAGCTGCTGAGAGAATACACCTTCTTGCTGGACCCCGCTGAATTGCGAAACAGTCAATCCGTGCAAGTCAGTAATCCCGTCGTTGTTGCTAACCAGCCACAAAATACATCTGCATCTAATGCAGCCAAAAACACCCGTGCAAATACGGTTGCAAATAATCCCGGTTTGAGAAATGACAGGTCACCAGCACCAAAAAACGCTGAAGCCGGCAAGGAAATCAAATCTGCCGGCGAATATCAGGTCAAGGCTGGTGATACTTTAAGCAAGATAGCCGGTAGTTACCGCGCTGAGGGCGTTTCCCTTGATCAAATGCTGGTCAGTATTTACCGTGCCAATCCACAGGCTTTTGCCGGCAATAACATGAATCGCCTGAAGTCCGGCCAGATTCTGAACGTGCCGGATGCTGAGTCTGCCAATGCAAGTGCCGGAAGCAGCACTGAAGCTCATTCTGTTGTGGTCGCGCACGCCGCTGATTTCAATGCATACCGCAACAAGCTGGCAGGTCAGGTAGCAGAGGCTCCAGCAGAAAAAACACCTGCCACCAAGCAAAGTGGTGCCGGCAAGATCACTGCCAAGGTAAAAGAAGTACCAAATGCAACGACTGATTCGCCAGATAAACTGAAGTTGTCCAAGGCAGGACCAGCGTCGGCACGCGCCTCAGGCAAGGGCGGTGAAGAAGACAAGCTTGCCAGGGAAAGGGCAACGCAAGAAGCCAATGCGCGCGTCAAGGAACTTGAGAAAAACGTCAGCGACCTCAAGGGCTTGCTCGAAGCACAGAAGATAGAAATCAAGAACAAGGAACTGGCAGCCAAGCAGGCAGAGCTGGCCAAGGCTAAACCTGAAGCCAAGGCAAGTGCTCCTGCATCAACGCCAGCGCCAGCGGTTGCAAGTGTAGCGTCTGCTCCTGCGCCCGCACCAGCTTCAGTACCAGCGCCAGCGTCTGCTCCGGCATCTGTTTCTGCCCAGGCAAGTGTGCCAGCACCAGCTAGCACGCCAGCCGCTGCAGCGTCCGCAGCTTCTGTTGCTACGCCAAAACCACCGGTCAAGCGCAAGATAACTGCGCCACCTCCGCCGCCACCTCCTGAGCCAAGTTTCTTCGACAGCATTTCTGACTACCTGTTGCCAGGTGGTATTGCATTGCTGGCTATCCTGGGTGGCGTTGGCATCTGGACCAGCCAGCGCAAGAAAAAATTACAGCAGTTTGAAGACAGTATCCTGACCGGTTCAAGCATGAAGGCCAACTCCATGTTTGGCTCTACAGGTGGTCAGAGTGTTGATACGAATAACAGCGTATTTAATTCCAATTTTGCGCCATCTGCCAGCCAGCTGGATGCCAATGAAGTTGATCCGGTCGCGGAAGCCGACGTATATATCGCCTATGGCCGTGACTCTCAGGCAGAAGAAATCCTGAAAGAAGCATTGCGTACTCAGCCAGACCGTCATGCGGTAAGGGTCAAATTGCTGGAAATTTATTTTGGTCGTAAGGATGCCAAAACCTTTGAGCGTCTGGCCAGTGAATTGTATGGCATGACCAGTGGCGAGGGCGATGATTGGGCGCAAGCTGCCTCCATGGGTATTGTGCTTGAGCCAGGCAATCCTTTGTATGCCGGTGGCAAAGCCAAGGCTGACATGGCCGCAGCATCTGGTCTGGGTTCTGGTACCCAACCATTGGAAGATCTTGATCCGGAGGCGCTGCTGGCCAATTCCTTGTCCCAGGACATGCTGGAAGCGATCAGTATCATCGATACAGCCCAGCGTGATGGTGGTGCTGCAAAAGCCAGTGCCGCTCCAGAAGATGCAGCGATGGATGAGCATGCCCTGGATTTTGATCTCGATATCTCGGCCATTCCTGAGCCAGAAGTACCAAAAATTCCTGAGCCTGTTGCCCATGCTGCGCCTGCCGCAGAACCTGCTGCAGCACCAGAAGTCGATTTTGGTACGATAGACTTTGATTTTGGCAGCAAGGATGATGTGCCTGCTCATGTGGCGGCAGAGGCGGCCCCCGTCGTTGCAGCAGAGCCAGAAGCTGAGAAGTTCGAGCTGGATTTGGGTCATATAGATTTCGCGTCAGACAAACCTGCAGCAGATCATTTGTCTCTGGATATCTTGCCGCCGGATGAAAAACTGGATGAAAATCTGCTGGCAGCATCCCTGGCTGAAGAATCAGCAGAGGCTCCATTGCCTGAATTGACAGCGCAAAAAGCGGAAGCTGATGCCATGTCAGCCTTTGAATTTGATCTGTCCGGCATTGATCTTGATCTGGACCCGGGCGCAGCACCGGCAGTAGAGGAGGCACCAGCGCACAATGCTGAAATGGCAACCAAGCTGGATCTGGCAGTTGCCTATCATGAAATAGGTGATAAAGAAGGTGCCCGCGAATTGCTGGATGAAGTACTCAAAGGCGGTACTACTGATCAGGTAGAAAGAGCCAAGTCCATGATAGCTCAAATGGCTTAATGGTCTTGTCGTAGTCATAACGGGCGCAGCGTATGCTGGCGCCCGTTTTTGTTTTTTTGGAAATCGCATTGTGTTGAAAAGATTAGTTTTAGGTGTGCAGTACGACGGCAACTCTTGGCAGGGCTGGCAAACGCAGCCTTCCGGTAATACCGTGCAAGACGTGTTGGAACGGGCCTTGCAACAATTTACCAAAAGTGACATCAAAACCGCTTGCGCCGGGCGCACTGACGCTGGCGTACATGGTATAGAGCAGGTCGTCCATTTTGATACCGAACTGGCGCGCGAGCCTTATTCGTGGGTAAATGGTGTAAATGCCTTTTTGCCCCCCAGCGTGGCTGTGCAATGGGCCAAGGAATTGCCTCTGGCCCCTGAGTCTGAAGACAATTTCCATGCGCGTTTTAGTGCCCGCGCCCGTACTTATCATTATATTTTGCATAATGCCGCCATCCGTTCGCCCATGTGGCATGGCCGGGCAGGCTGGACTTTTCGGCCACTTGATGTCGAGCGTATGTGCGCCGCTGCTTCGCATTTGTTGGGCGAGCATGATTTTTCTGCTTTCCGTGCCTCTGGCTGCCAGGCTAAAACCCCGGTCAAGCACATGTATGAGATACGGATACAGCGCCAGGGTGAAATGATTATCTTCACTCTGCGCGCCAGCGCCTTTCTGCATCACATGGTCAGAAATATCGTTGGTTCCCTGATCTTTGTCGGCACTGGCAAAAGAGAGCCGGAATGGATGGGCGAGGTGTTGCTCAGTAAGAACCGTGAAATTGCTGCGCCTACCTTCATGCCTGATGGTTTGTACCTGGCCAGGATAGACTATGAAGATAAATGGGGCTTGCCGCAAAGGGATTTAGTGGAATCCCTGGCTTTCTTGTCTTTTTTGTAGTGATCAACTGACATCATGCCGACGATTTCTCGGCTTTCCGGGGTGAAATCCGGTAAAATGGCGTTTTGCAAAACCCAAACTGAAGGCGCTCGCCTGGGGAAACTTGCCCAGCTCAGAGCGCTTTTTTTATAGCCGGTATTCGCTTCACCTTTGTTTTTTTCGTAATTTCAATGAATAACATCCGCAATTTTTCAATTATTGCCCATATTGACCACGGCAAATCCACGCTGGCAGATCGTATCATCCAGCTTTGTGGCGGCCTTTCCGACCGCGAGATGGAAGCGCAAGTGCTTGATTCCATGGATATTGAGCGTGAACGTGGTATCACGATCAAGGCTCAGACAGCGGCATTGCATTACAAGGCACGCGACGGTCAGATATACAACCTGAACCTGATCGATACTCCCGGTCACGTCGATTTCAGTTATGAAGTCAGCCGTTCCCTGTCTGCATGTGAAGGCGCATTGCTGGTTGTCGATGCATCACAAGGTGTAGAAGCACAGACTGTAGCCAACTGCTATACCGCCATAGAACTGGGTGTAGAAGTTGTACCTGTCCTCAACAAGATTGATTTGCCTTCAGCCGACCCTGACAATGCCTGCAAGGAAATCGAAGAAGTCATAGGCATAGATGCTTCAGACGCGGTGCATTGCTCCGCTAAAACCGGTCTGGGTGTTGAAGATGTCTTGGAGTCCCTGATTGTTAAGGTACCACCTCCGCAAGGCGATCCAACTGCGCCTTTGCAAGCGCTGATTGTCGATTCCTGGTTTGATAATTACGTCGGCGTTGTCATGCTGGTGCGTATCAAAAATGGTACTTTGCGCCCGAAAGACAAGATTTTGTTCATGGCGACAGAAGCACAGCATCTGGTCGAAAGTGTAGGCGTATTCACACCCAAGTCCTTGAGCCGTACTGAGTTGACGGCAGGCCAGGTAGGCTTCGTGATCGCTGGCATCAAAGAATTGAAATCGGCCAAAGTCGGCGACACGATTACGGTTGCCAACAAACCTGCTGCAGCACCTTTGCCGGGCTTTAAAGAAGTGCAGCCGCAAGTGTTTGCCGGTCTGTTCCCGGTTGAGGCTAATCAATACGATGCCTTGCGTGATTCTCTGGAGAAACTCAAGCTCAACGATGCCGCCCTGATGTACGAACCTGAGGTGTCACAGGCGCTGGGCTTTGGCTTCCGCTGTGGTTTCCTTGGTTTGCTGCACATGGAAATCGTCCAGGAACGCCTGGAACGTGAATTCGACATGGACCTCATCACCACTGCCCCAACCGTGGTGTATGAAGTGGTCATGGCTGATGGCACCATCCTGATGGTGGATAATCCTTCCAAGATGCCTGAACCATCCAAGATAGAAGAGATACGCGAACCTATCGTCACCGTCAATCTCTACATGCCGCAAGAGTATGTGGGCTCGGTGATTACCCTTTGCACCCAGAAACGCGGTGTGCAGATGGACATGAATTACCACGGTCGCCAGGTCAAGCTGACCTATGAAATGCCGATGGCAGAAATCGTGCTGGATTTCTTTGATCGCCTGAAATCCACCTCGCGTGGCTATGCCTCCATGGACTATGAGTTCAAGGAAAACCGCGCATCTGACGTCGTCAAGGTCGATATGCTGATCAATAGCGAGAAAGTAGATGCGCTGGCGATTATTGTCCATAGAGCAAACAGCCATTTCCGTGGTCGCGCTGTTGCTGCCAAGATGCGCGAACTGATCCCGCGCCAGATGTTTGATGTGGCTATCCAGGCGGCAATTGGCTCCAACATTATCTCGCGTGAAAACGTCAAGGCCTTGCGTAAAAACGTTTTGGCCAAATGTTATGGTGGTGATATCAGCCGTAAGCGCAAATTGCTGGAAAAACAAAAAGCAGGTAAGAAACGCATGAAGCAGGTCGGCTCGGTAGAGATCCCGCAAGAAGCGTTTTTGGCGATTTTACAAGTGGATGAAAAATGAGTTTCCAATCAATCCTGGGCAATTTCGCCCTGATCCTGTTTGTCCTGACCATAGTAACGGGTGTTATCTGGTTTCTGGATGTTTTTGTCTTTGCCAAGCAGCGCCGCCAGAATGCTGACAAAGCCCTTGCCGAATATGATGCGCGCCGTGCCAAGCTGTCCGCTGAGGGCATACGCCTGGAAGAAAATACCCGTCATGACATAGAAGCCAGTCTGCTCAGACAACCAGTCTGGATAGAATATTCTGGCAGTTTCTTCCCAGTCATTGCCCTGGTATTTTTCTTGCGCTCTTTCTTGTTTGAGCCTTTTAAAATCCCCTCCAGCTCAATGTTACCGACATTGTATGTTGGTGATTTGATACTGGTGAATAAATTTACTTACGGCATACGTTTGCCAGTGATTAATAAAAAAATCATCTCAATCAATGATCCACAAAGAGGGGATGTCATGGTATTTAAATACCCTGAAGACCCCAGCGTGGACTATATTAAACGTGTGGTCGGTGTGCCTGGTGATAAAATTGTGTATAAAAACAAACGTTTATCAGTGAATGGTAAAGAAGTTTCATATACGGATATGCCTGACTTCCGTGATAATCTTAATTATCTGAAACAATACAAAGAGCAGTTGACTGACGCTACTCATAACATTCTTGTCAATGAGCAAAAACCGGTTTACGACAGAGGCCAGGTGCTCGATTTTAAGGACAAAGAGTCTTGCTCTTATGAAATTGACGGTTTTAGCTGTACTGTTCCACAGAATCGCTATTTCATGATGGGTGATAACCGTGACAATAGTGCTGACAGCCGCTACTGGGGTTTTGTGCCAGATGAAAATATTGTTGGAAAAGCATTTTTCATCTGGATGAATTTTGGTGATATCGAACGCATTGGTAGTTTTCATTAAATTTCAGTTTTAATCAGGAAAAATCTATGTCAAATATTCAATATTCCGCATTAAAAAAACAAAAAGGTATCACCCTGATTGGCTTGATCATGGCGATTGCCGTCATCATTGTTGTTGCTATGGTTGCAATGAAAGTGGTGCCTACCGCGATTGAATATAATTCCATCAATAAAGCGATGAATAACGTCAAGAATGGAACCAGTCCAAGGGAAATACAGATCGCCTTTGATAAGCAAAGGGAAGTTGGTTATTTTGATGCAGTAACAGGCAAGGACCTCCTTATCATCAAAAACAACGAGGGTGGATATGACCTGCATTTTTCTTACTCCAAAAAAATTCCCCTGGTTGGTCCAGCCAGCATATTGATGGAGTACTCGAACACTACTGCAAAGAACGGTGTCGTCATTACAAAACCTGCCAAGGCAGAATAAGCTACGCGTATGAATCAACAACTATTGCAGAAAAGGCTGGGGCACCAGTTTAGCAACCCCGCTTTGTTGCAGCAGGCTTTGACACATCGTAGTCATAGTGTTTTGCATAATGAACGTCTGGAATTTCTTGGTGACTCAGTCTTGAATTGCGTGGTCGCTTCCCTGTTGTTTGACAGTTTTGCCAATATTGATGAAGGTGATTTGTCGCGTGTACGTGCCAATCTGGTCAAACAACAATCGCTGTACGAAATCGCCCAGAGAATAGAATTGTCGCAATTCTTGCGCCTGGGGAGGGTGAATTGAAATCCGGTGGATTCCGTCGCCCATCCATTCTCGCTGATACGCTGGAAGCCTTGTTTGGCGCGATTTTCCTTGATGCAGGTTTTGATGCGGCACGTGAAGTGATACGTGCGCTGTATGCACCTGTGCTGGCCAGTGTTGATCCTACTACTCTGGGCAAGGATGCCAAGACCCTGCTGCAAGAATTCTTGCAAAGTAAAAAAATCGCTTTGCCGCAATATAATGTAGTGGCAACCCATGGTGCTGCACATAACCAGGAATTTGAAATTGAGTGTCTGGTCCCCAAACTTGAAATTCAAGTATTTGGTACGGGTGGTAGCCGCCGTGCAGGCGAGCAGGCAGCCGCCAAACTGGCACTGGAAACTGCCCTGGCTATGCTGGTGCGTTCACCTGCAGCGAAAAAAGCCAAGCCACGCGCATCCCAGCTCAAACTGGCGGGCATAGCGACTGTGCAAGGTGATGCGGCCGTGGCCGAGACCAAACCGCAATCAGCCAGACAAAAAAGCCTGTTGGATGCAGAAACACCCAAGGCCGAGAAGACAAAAGCCAGCAATAGTGCCGCTAACAGTGAGGCTGCAGCAGATGAAGTGCTGGCCCATGATGTCCACCCCGAGACTCACCCTAAGACTGCCTGACGACGCATGACTGAATTAATAGACAATCCTGATTTCCGCTGTGGTTATATCGCCATCGTCGGGCGGCCTAATGTCGGTAAATCGACCCTGATGAACGCCCTGATCGGCGCCAAGGTCAGTATTACCTCGCGCAAGGCTCAAACCACGCGCCATCGCATTACCGGCATACAGACCAAAGACAATACCCAGTTTGTTTATATTGATACACCGGGTTTCCAGACCCGCCATTCAAATGCGCTGAACCGCACGCTGAACCGTACTGTTACCACGACGCTGACAGCCGCAGACGTGATTTTGTACATCATAGAAGCAGGCACATTTGGCCCGGCAGATCAACAAGTGATCGATTTGCTGCCCAAAAATGTGCCGTGTATCCTCGTCATCAATAAATCCGACCGCGTCAAAGACAAGGCCGTGATGATGCCGTTTGCCCAAAAGGTGGCAGCATTGCATAATTTCGCTGCGATCGTGCCAGTGTCTGCGACCTTGCGCTTCCAGCTGGAAAACCTTGAAGGCGAAATCCGCAAATACCTGCCGCTGAACCCGCCTATGTTTGGCGAGGATGACATCACCGACCGCAGTGAGAAATTTCTTGCCGCAGAAATCGTCCGTGAAAAACTGTTCCGCTTCGTTGGTGATGAACTGCCTTACACCAGCACTGTCCTGATAGAAAAGTTTGAGCAAGAGGGTAATCTGCGCCGTGTCTTTGTTGCCATCCTGGTCGATAGGGATGGTCATAAATCCATGGTTATAGGCAACAAGGGCGCGCGCCTGAAAGATATTTCCACCCAGTCACGCCAGGATATGGAAAAGCTGTTTGGCGGCCCTGTGTATCTGGAAATCTGGGTCAAGGTCAAATCTGGCTGGGCAGACAATGAAGCCGGTTTGCGTGCCTACGGTTACGAGTAAAACCATCCATGGATGAGCAGGCAGTCGCCGTGCAGGAAGACAGCGCCGTAACAGATGCGGCGGCTGTCCCACCAGCGCCACCTGCTGCCAAAAAAACTGCTGCAAGACCACGCGCACCTAAAGCAAGCGCGGCAAGTTCAGCGACCTCACGTGTTGCCAGCAAATCCCCGGCCAAAGATTTGCGCATACTGGAGCAGCCAGGTTTTGTCCTGCATTCCTGGCCCTACAAAGAAACCAGCCTCATCATCGATGTATTGACGCGCGACCATGGACGCGTCGCCCTGGTTGCCAAGGGGGCAAAACGCCCGCATTCGCAATTACGCAGTGTCTTGCAAACTTTCCAGCCCTTGCAACTGGGCTGGACAGGCAAGGGCGAGATACGCACGCTGACGACAGCAGACTGGGTGGGCGGCATGCTGCCGCTGGAAAAATCAGCCTTGCTCTGCGGTTTTTATCTCAATGAATTACTGGTCAAGTTTCTCATGCGCGATGAAGCGCACCCCGACTTGTTTGACCTGTATGTTTCCACCTTAAATCAACTCGCGCATGATGAGCCTGCCACTATCGTCCTGCGCCGCTTTGAACTCGCACTATTGCGCGAATCCGGTTTGCTGGGTGACCTGACACGCTGCACTCAAGAGCGAGAACGCGTGCAGGCAGAGCAGTTCTATGTGCTTGACCCGGAACGCGGCCCCAGGCCAGCCATGTCCTCAGACAATGTACCCAGGGTCAGTGGCAAGACATTGCTGGCCATGCAGCGCGGCGACTATACTGAGCAAAGCACACAACTGCAAAGCAAGTTGCTGATGCGTTTTTTGCTTGCGCATCACCTGCACGGTGCAGCGCTGAATACCCGGCAAATACTGATTGATTTGCAAAATCTATGAATATCCATCAACAAAGCCAGTTGATAGAACTGGGCATCAATATCGACCACGTTGCCACCCTGCGTAATGCGCGCGGTACGACTTATCCAGATCCCTTGCAAGCCGCCTTGCTGGCAGAAGAGGCAGGCGCAGATTGCATCACCCTGCATCTGCGTGAAGACCGCCGCCACATCCGCGATGCAGACGTAGAACAATTGCGCCCGCGCATCTTGACGCGCATGAACCTGGAAACTGCCGTCAATAATGAAATGCTGGACCTGGCTTGCCGCATTCTGCCGCAAGACGTTTGCCTGGTGCCGGAACGCCGTGAAGAAGTCACAACTGAAGGTGGCCTTGATGTTGCCCGTGATTTTGCCAAAGTGCAGGCCGCAGTCCGGCAATTGCAGGCGGCAGGTATACGCGTGTCATTATTCATCAATGCGGATGAACAGCAGATACAGGCCAGCTCAGAAGCTGGCGCAAGCGTCATAGAAATTCACACAGGTCGCTATGCTGATGCGGCTGATCCAGCGTTGCAGGTGAAAGAACTGGCGCGCATATCACAAGCCGCTATCGCTGGCATACGCCATGGTTTGAAAGTGAATGCCGGACATGGATTGCACATGACTAATACTGCCGCAATCGCTGCCATCCCTGAAATTTCAGAATTAAATATAGGCCATGCCATCGTCGCCCAAGCCCTGTTCGTAGGCTGGCAAAAATCCATCAGCGATATGAAGGCCTTGATGGTCAAAGCCCGCCTGGCAAGCTTGCATAAAGTGGCCTGAGATGATTTACGGCATAGGCACCGACATCGTACAAATCTCACGCATGCAAGAAGCCATTACGCGTAACGGTGATCGCTTTGCTGAAAAAATCCTGGGGCCAGAAGAGCTGGTGATTTATCGCGAACGTAAAGCTCTGGTTGAAGCACGCGGCCTGCGTTATCTGGCCACCCGGTTTGCCGCAAAAGAAGCTTTCTCCAAAGCCGTTGGCATGGGCATGCGTGACCCCATGAACTGGCATGCCATGCAAACACTGAATAACGACCAGGGCCAGCCCGTCGTGCAGGCAAATGGCAATATGTTGCAATGGATGCAGGAGCGCAGCCTGAAGGCGAGTATCTCCGTCAGCGATGAAACTGATTATGCCATCGCCTTCGTCATCATCGAACTGAACAATCCCTGCTAAAGTAGCGGCTTCTACCTCCTACCAGCGCCGCAGATTGATTGCATCATGACCGAACCAAATATCTCAGAAGCACGCCAGCAGGTGCTCGATCTGGTTGCCAAATTACCCAACCTACCGGGTGTATATCGCTATTTCGATAGCAATGACCAGGTGCTGTACGTCGGCAAGGCGCGTGATTTAAAAAAACGTGTTTCCAGCTATTTTCTCAAAAACTCTCCCCCGCGCATTGCGATGATGGTAGAGAAAATCGCCAGGCTCGAAACTACGGTCACCCGTAGCGAAGCTGAGGCACTGATCCTTGAAAACAATCTCATCAAGGCTTTAAAGCCGCGCTATAACATCCTGTTTCGTGATGATAAGTCTTATCCATACCTGAAAATCACCACAGAAAAAACGCCACGCATGATGTATTACCGTGGTGCGATCGATAAGAAACACCAATACTTCGGGCCGTTTCCGTCCAGTTGGGCTGTCAAGGAGTCGATGCAGATTTTGCAGAAAGTCTTTTTGCTGCGCAGTTGCGAAGACAGTGTATTCGCCAACCGTACCCGCCCATGTCTGCTGCACCAGATCGGCCGTTGCAGTGCGCCTTGCGTCAAGATTATTACGCCAGAAGACTACCAGCAAGACGTCAATAATGCCGCTGACTTTTTGCGTGGCCGCCAGTTGGAAGTCATGCAGACTCTGGAAAAAAAGATGCTGGATTTTTCCATGGAACTCAAATTCGAGCAGGCCGCCGCAGTGCGCAATCAAATGCAGGCCCTTTCTAAAGTCTTGCATCAGCAAAGCATGGAAACCGCAGGCGATGTTGATATCGATATTCTCGCTGTGGTAGTGGAGGGTGGTCGTGCCTGCGTCAACCTGGCCATGGTCAGGGGCGGGCGGCATCTGGGTGACCGGGCTTATTTCCCCACGCATGTCGATGATGCCCTCAGCGTCGCAGAAAATGAAATCGAGGTTGAGGTCATCTCGGCCTTTCTGGCACAACATTATGTTGATCAATTCATCCCAGCGACACTCGTCATGAATGTGGAACTCGATGCACCTGATTTGATACTGGCACTGGCCGAGCAATGCGGTCATCGTATTCACTTGTCATTTCAGCCGCAAGAGCAACGCCGTGCCTGGCTGGACATGGCCGTCAAGGGGGCCAGACTGGCGCTGGCGCGTATGCTGTCAGAGCAGGGCTCGCAGCAGGCCCGCACGCGCGCCCTGGCAAGCGTGCTGGAGCTCGATGTAGAAAACCTTGAAGAATTGCGCGTGGAGTGTTTTGATATCAGCCACACCCAGGGCGAAGCCACCCAGGCATCCTGCGTGGTGTTCCACCACCATGCCATGCAAAACAGTGAATACCGCCGCTTCAATATCAAGGATATTACTGGGGCGACGATTACGCTGCCATGCGCCAGGTGCTGTTCCGCCGCTATGAAAAAGTCGCTAGTGGTGACGCCAGCGGTGAAGAGACTAATGCGCGCCGCATGCCAGACATCGTCCTGATTGACGGTGGCAAAGGTCAGGTGGAAATTGCACGCCAAGTTTTTGTTGAGCTTGGCCTTGATATCAGCCTCATCGTCGGCGTCGCCAAAGGCGAGGGCCGCAAGGTCGGCCTTGAGACCCTGGTGTTCGTTGATGGCCGTGCAGAAAAGGAGCTGGGTAAAGAATCTGCTGCCCTCATGCTGATCGCCCAGATCCGCGACGAGGCGCACCGCTTTGCCATCACAGGCATGCGTGCCAAGCGCGACAAGGCCAGACAGACCTCGCAACTGGAAGAGATAGAGGGCATAGGCCCCAAGCGCCGCCAGCGCCTGCTGGTACGTTTTGGAGGTTTAAAGGGGGTCAGCGATGCCAGCGTCGCCGATTTGGCCAGTGTCGAAGGTATTTCCCGCCAATTGGCAGAAGAAATTTACAAGCGGCTGCGATAGGGAAATATAATTGCGTCAGATGCTGGCATTGTAGTCAGCGAGCCTGATGCATAAACCGAATAAAAACCAAAAAAGACATGCCTTTCAATTTTCCTATCCTGCTGACCTGGCTACGTGTCGCGTTGATACCGCTGGTGGTTGGTGTTTTTTACCTGCCCGAAGTCTGGCTGACCCGGTTTGAGCAAGGCGTCGTTGCTACTGCGATTTTTATAGTTGCGGCGGTAACCGACTGGTTTGACGGTTTCCTGGCAAGGCGGTGGAACCAGACTTCCTCATTTGGTGCCTTCCTTGACCCGGTGGCAGACAAACTGATGGTGGCAGGTGCATTGCTGGCACTGGTTCAGCTGGATCGCGTCAATACTGTTTTCGCTTTCATTATCATAGGCCGTGAAATCACTATCTCTGCGCTGCGTGAATGGATGGCGCTGATTGGCGCCTCCAAGTCAGTCGCAGTCAGCTCTCTTGGCAAAATCAAGACAGCGGCACAAATGACCGCGATACCTATGCTGTTATTTAACGATGTCTTGTTCGGAGTAATCGATACCAGCTTCTTTGGCTCATGGTTATTGATTATTGCCGCCATCCTCACAGTCTGGTCTATGTTCTATTATCTGCGCAAGGCATGGCCTTTAATCAAGGAAACTACCGACAAAATGGGATAAGCATGGAATGATCGTTGAATAAGCGCGCAGTGATCTTGGAATGGGTGGTTGACAGAATGGCTGGATGATATATAATTCTGGTCTTCGCGATGCGGGAGTAGCTCAGTTGGTAGAGCGCAACCTTGCCAAGGTTGAGGTCGAGAGTTCGAGACTCTTCTCCCGCTCCAAAGTTTTTGGAATGGCAGCGAAAAGCAGTAAAGTAGCACGGTAGTAAAAATGCGGGAGTAGCTCAGTTGGTAGAGCGCAACCTTGCCAAGGTTGAGGTCGAGAGTTCGAGACTCTTCTCCCGCTCCAAAATGGCGTAGTACCTGAAGTATCAGCAGTACATCTGCGGGAGTAGCTCAGTTGGTAGAGCGCAACCTTGCCAAGGTTGAGGTCGAGAGTTCGAGACTCTTCTCCCGCTCCAGATTCTGAAGGGAAGCAAAGCTTCCCTTTTTTGTTCAAGTTGCACCGCATTTCAGCAATCATCAAGCGTGATAAAATCACATTAGACGATCAGCAGAGATAGCACCCCTGGCGGGGTAGCAAAGTGGTTATGCAGCGGCCTGCAAAGCCGTAGACGCCGGTTCGATCCCGACCCCCGCCTCCAAATACAAAAAGCGCTTTTAGAGCGCTTTTTTTTCCAGAACCCGACTTAGCGTTTCGCTAAGCAGGTTGTAGTAGTGGGCCCGAGTGGTGAAACTGGTAGACACATCGGACTTAAAATCCGCCGCTTCGTTAATAGCGGGCGTGCCGGTTCGATTCCGGCCTCGGGCACCACGTACTTACATCACATATCATCATAAAACCCGCAAAGCCAATGAAATCAAGGCTCTGCGGGGTTTTTTGTTGGTTTCGCAAATGCGCAAATTGCCGCTTTAAACCACTATTTTCTGTTTCCAACTCCCCACAATTCCCCCACAAACTCCCCACGACAGTTTACTATTCGCCAATTCATTTTAATTGCGGGTGTTATTTTGGCATCGTTTACGAAAATGGCGAATGGCTGGCGGGCGCAGATCAATATCAAGGGCCATCGTGAGTCATTGGTGCGCCCGACAAAGGCGCAGGCCGTGGCCTGGGCTACTGAGCGTGAATCTGCAATACGCAATCACGTCGATACCGGCATTCTCAAAGGAAAAACTTTTGAAGATGCCTGTCGCCGTTACGAGCTGGAGGTATCAAAGCACAAACGGGGGTATCGATGGGAGGCGCTGCGCCTTAATGCCCTGGTCGAATTTGTGATGGATGGTAAGCGGCTGGGCGACATCGAGCTGGTAGATATGTCATCTGATCTGATTGGCCGGTGGCGTGACCTACGCATGAAAGGCACGGAAGAAACAAAAGGTGTTTCAGGCTCGACAATTAACAGAATTTTAAATCTGTGGTCCCACGTCCTTAGCACTGCTGCAACAGAATGGAAGTGGATATCGCACAGTCCGACCAAGGACGTGCGCAGGCCGAAAGAATCCCCGCATCGGGATCGTAGGCCAACACAGGACGAAATCGACAGGATCAAGCTATATTGCGGGTTTAATGATGAGCCTAGCGTAAACCAATACTGCCTGGATGAAATCGGTGACGAAGACGACCAATTTAACACCGTGCTTGCAATGGCGAGGGCCGAAGGCATCGACCCCGACCAGGTACGTGCCGAACTGGAGACACCCGTCGAGCCTGAACCAGCACCAGAGCCAGTGCAAAAACCTGCGAAGCGTGGTCGCAAGCCAAAAACTGAGAAGCCAGCCGACGCAGCCCTGCCGGAAAAAACCGAGACAGAAAAAGAGGCAGAAGCAGTATTACAAAAAATTGCCCCCTGGCCATACCCAACATCTAAAGGTGCAGCATGAGCGACACAGACATCATCCAGAAAATCGCTGCCGCTGTTGTGGCACAGATAAAGCCAGCAATACCGCTATCGATTGACCTGTGGGATATTTCAACAATCGCACAGTTTCTGAAGCGCAATGAATCGGTGGTAAGAGAAAGGATCGCTTGTAAACCTGACTTTCCACCAGCAATACGCCTGCCGACTGAAACAGGCAAACGTGGCCACCCGCTATACAAGGCCAAGGATGTCATCCAGTGGGCAGAGAAATACACGGAGCGCCGCGCTTAATCCAGTCTCGATGCCATCTCTGCTGCAGACTCGTTGTAATAGACCTGCAGCATTCTCAAGTCCCTATGTCCCACCATACGCGCCAGGTCAAGAACATTAAGCTTCTTGGCCAGGCGCGTAATCGCTTCATGGCGCGAATCATGAAACGTCAAATCCTCAATTAAACAGGCTTTAGTGGCCTTCCTGAACAAAGTGCTTAGACTATCTGCCGACAGCATAAATAAATTGTCCTCGGCCCTTTCCGGCTTTGGTAGGTAGCTTAAAAGCTTCAGCGCTTGCTTTGACAAAGGGACGTCGCGCTTCATTCCATTTTTTGTTTTTGGCAAGTGGGCCACGTTGCCGGTGATATGTGCTTCAAGTAGGCCGCAGATTTCCCCTTGGCGCATGGCCGTCTCGATTGCAAACAGATACGCCACCGCGACTGCCTGCGTCTTGCTTTGGATAAGTGATTCACCAAGAACCAGATCGACGAGCAGGATTTGCACTTCTTCAATGGATGCCTGGTCAATGTATTGACACACGGTTTCGTCAGCGCCACCTTCAAACGGATATAGATCACCGAGTAGATCATCCGGCAGAGAAAAATCATTGCGGTAATCAGTGACCATTGCTTTGACAAATTCGCGCAATGACTGCAGGCTGAATCCGCCAAACCTGCGCTGGCGGAGCCGCTTGTAGAGTGCTATCCCGCCTGAAAATGGCGCTGAACCAGGCAAGTACAGTAGTGACCGGACACCATACGCTGAAGAAGTAATGCAGTGCCTGTCGCCTGAGCATCCGTGCCGTCGTGTCGTAGCTAAGGTGGCGTCCCAACTGATGAAAACGCAGGTTGCTTTGAACTGGATATGCGGAAGCATTCACCAGGCCCCCGGCAATATGCTGGTGTTGCTGCCATCTCTTAGCCTGGCCAAGCGTGTCAGTGGTCGTATCGATAAGACGATCAATGCCGTGCCGGTGGTCAACGAATGTGTGGCTGCACCAAGAAGCCGTGACAGCCGAAACACCATCGATACCAAAGAATTCAAGGGCGGCACTGATACAGCAAAGGACTGGATATATAACCGCATCAAGTTTGATAGTGGACCAGGCGCCATTCATTTCAGCGAAGATTTATCCGCTGATTACTATGAGCAAATGACTGCCGAACGCAAGCTGACCAGGTATGTCAAAGGTTTCAAGCGGACAGAGTGGGTAAAAGCCAAAGCTGCCCGGAATGAAGCATGGGATTTGATGGTGTACAACCTGGCTGCAGCGCATTTTTTAGGCTTGCATCGCTGGCGCGAGGCAGATTGGGAGCGTAAGAAACTCCGGGTTGATCCGGATCAGCAAGACATTTTCGCACCTCCGGTTCCCAAAATTGCCACGGTCGAAGACCAGGAAGAACAGCAGCCGGTTAAACCCCAAGCAAGGCCGAGAGAAAACCCCAAAGTTTCGGCACCACGACCAACACCTACACAGCAAAGTCCCGGCCAAGAGTCGGGATTTGTCGTTTACCACTCTACGGATTATGAATAATGGCTGATCTCGCAAAACTACAAGCTTACTTGTCCGGCGCAGAGGATGCGCTCAACAAACTGATGACCGGGACGCAAGTTGTCGAGTTTGACCGCTCAGGTACGAAGATTCGATACACACCGGCGCAAGTACCAGCGTTGCAAACGTATATCGCCCAGCTCAAGAGCCAGATTGCTGCGTTAGGTGGCGGTGGCAATTCACGTCGCGTTATCTATCAATACTTCTGATCATGAAAAGACGACAAAAGAAACCGTACGTTCGTGCGGCGGATACTGCATTGCCCAGAGCGACAGCAGCTTTCCCCGCGCATGATGGCGCATCGCGCAGCAGTCAGCAGCTAGGATCATGGCAACCGTTCGCAGGATCTGCCGACACCGATACATTGCTGGATCTACCGTATCAAGGCCGGTTCCTTCGTTCTGGATGATGGCAGCGTCAAATATCCAGGCGAAGAAATCGAACTGCCGGACGATGTTGCCCGCACCCATGCGGCCCTGTTAGAGGCCCCTGAGGATGAGCAAGTAGCATCAGAGTCCAACTATGACACCCATCAGTAACCAGAGGAAAACATCTCTGCAGCGCACCTCCGCCTGGCTTCTGCTTTCATTGAAAACATGGACTGGCACAAGCTTATGCTGCGCTATGACAGACCACACACATTCTTTTACCTGGACCCGCCATATTGGGAAACGGAAGGCTACGGTGTGGATTTTGGGATCGAGCAATATGAGCTGATGGCCGACACGCTCAAGAAGTTAAAAGGCAAGGCCATCATCAGCTTGAACGACCACCCGGATATCCGGCGAATCTTTGCAGGCTTCGAGATCGATACAGTGCCGATAAAGTACAGCGTCGGGGGTGGTGGCAAGACCGTGGACAGAATGGAGGTGATAATCTATTCATGGGACCGGGCAAGTGACCCGGTTGGGTTGTTCTAGCAGAATGAAAAATGGGCCAGAATTTCTGGCCCATTTTTTAACAATACACTATCAATTAATTTGCTACATGCGTCATTATTCCGACTATTTCATTTATATCAATATAGCTGTAGTACGTTGTATTTTTCAAAACGATCACTTCGTCTGAAACTATACCGTCTATCATTCCTATGACTTCCTTGCCGCTGCGAAGAATAATAGTAACGTTTCTAGTATCTTCGTCTACTGCGCTATTTAATTTTTTTAAAAGTTTATGTATTTGGGCGTTCATTTTTAGGCCGTATAAGTTTATCAGTGTTGATTTGATTTCAATCTTCCCAGATTGTGGTCGCACCGCGATTTACCCAGATGCGCTTTGAATCGTTTTCTGCACTGAGCTCCTGGACCCATTCGCCGGCAACAGCATTTTTACCAAACTTGCTGGAAGTGTAGTAGCTGATCCCCTTGTATACAATTGAAACCGCTTGGCCGTTATGAAAATCTACTTCTGCGGTTTGATGGCCGATACTTCTGCCATTTAAATCGAATGCTGGGGCGGTAATATGTTGCATCGTTTGGTTCCTTTCGTTTGAGACCGATTCGTCGGTTGGCGCTAAACAGTGTTGTGCTGTCTATGTGTTAATAATAGTCTCAATTTGAGACTATTGCAAGCGGGTAAAGAAAATTTATTTTTCCTCTGTCCACGGCGCAAGACCGTTTGCAATCGCGGCGCATGCCAGGCCAATGTGAAAAGGGATGCTGCTGCCAGCGATATACCTGGCGTAAGTGGCTCGACTGACTCCCAGGGCCTTTGCGGCGCTATCATAGGTTAGCTTCATTGTGGCCTGCCAGGCGATTAAGTCTTTAGTCTTCATCGTCCCCCCCTAATAGTCCCATAGCGTCATCTCTCAGCAGACGGTTAATGATCGCGTCATCGCATGCCTTTCTAAGCGTTTCCGGTTCTGGTTTGGGATCGAGCCAAACAAAATCGGACATGGCCACGCCATGAGTCTGGCACACATATATTTCTTTTAATCCATCTGGCATTAAGCCAACGGTGCTAACTAGAGGTATTTCGTTTTTGTGACCGTCAGCAGGATGGTTATCTTGTCTCAGTCGGCAGATGAACCGAGGGTAACGGGTATGAGTTAGAAATTCGTCCGTGCCAAGACAAACATCACTTTCATCGGAAGTGGCCGTACCCCAAATGAATTGGGGTAGCTTGTTGAATGCTGAATTTTTAGATGACATGGTGTATGGCCCCGTTTCGGGGCCAGGTGGTTAATTGACTAACAGGGAGGAAAAAGATGGCTGCGTAACGTTAAAACCGACTTGCCTTAGTTGCGCTGCCGCTGTTTGGGCTAATGCCGCACAATAGTCTCTGTGCAAGTTCTCATTGAATTCTATGGCGCCATCTTCAATACGAACGATCCAATCTAGCGCTGCAACACCTAGTTTCCATTGGGGTAATTCATAAACATCTGGGATTGCATTAAAAATTTGTTGCTTGGTAATCATGATTTTCCTTTCGTTTGGGACCGAATCGTCGGTTGGCGTCAATCAGTACTTGGCAGTTAATTTTTTAGATTATAGTCTCAATATGAGACTAATGGAAGCAAATTGATATTGTTCTTTGGTAATATTGACTGTTTTTTAAACTAGGCAAGGTGGTGTTCATTGGTAAGCATCGTTTTCGTTAATTCGATATGAACATGCAGCCGACATGCAATTTAGCTGCTTTTTGTGGATATAATTCGCGACCCCGATACACTCAATTCTTAGGTCTCGTGCATTCTAGAACACAGGCAAGCCTATTGGTGACCAAAGTCCCAACGATTTCCAACTGAAATCAAGGAGTAGTGGTGGGTTCGGGTGTTCGAATGTGAGAATTCAAAAATTATAATAGCTGTATCCAACATGGAATATTAAGATGCCGACACTGACTTGGGTAGGAAAAGACAAGGTGGTTAATCACCATCATGAAGTACCATTTCGCGTGTTGAATAAGCAGTATAGTTTTAGTCAGCCTTCAAGCCATAAGGACCATCAGAAAGATCAGTTGCAGCTTTACAGCTCACCAAAATCTTCAAGCAATTCGCAAGCTAATTCTGTAAATAACCGGATAATCCATGGCGACAATCTCGAAGCATTGAAGAGTTTGCTTCCCGAATTTGAAGGGAAAGTAGATTGTATTTACATTGATCCTCCGTACAACACCGGCAATGAGGCTTGGGTCTATAACGATGCTGTAAATGATCCGAAGATAAAGAAATGGTTGGGGCAAGTTGTAGGCAAGGAAGGAGAGGATCTATCAAGGCATGATAAATGGCTGTGTATGATGTATCCGCGACTTAAGCTACTTCAGCGGTTGTTATCAAGTAATGGTTTTTTCTTTGTGAGTATTGATGCATTCGAATTCGGTCATTTAAAGGTATTGCTAGACGAGATCTTTGGTGTGCAGAATTTTCGAAATTGCATAGCCGTCCGCCGTGGTGTAAAAAATGTTCAGTCTCAATTCGATGAGTTGCAGGCACTTTCATTGGGGCATGAATATATTTTTCTATATTCAAAAAATACATCTTCAAAATTACCTAAGCTAACAAAAGCACACGATGAAGTTAAGGCGGGCAAGTGGGATACGTTCTGGAGAGGTACCGATCGGCCTACCATGCGCTACGAAATTTTTGGTGTAAATCCCCCTTCTGGTCAATGGCGATGGGAGAACGGAAGAACAAGCAGAGCAATAAATAACTACTTGGATTTCAAAGCCAACCACGCTCAACATATTTCAATAGATGATTTTTTCCTAGATCGCCTTCAAGCGACAAATGAGAAGTTGGATTTTGTTCGATTGAGCGAAAATGGAGTTGTTCAGTATTATGTGCCTCCGCAGGGAAGTAAGCTCGCTAATGACCAATGGATGGATATTACGCTTTCAGGAGCATTTACTGATTTTGATACGGAAAAGAATGTTGAAGTCCTTGATCGTATTGTTGGATGGATCACTGGCGAGAATCCAAATGCAATCATTCTCGACTCATTCGCTGGGTCAGGTACCACTGCGCATGCGGTTCTGAATCTAAATGCAAAAGATGGCGGCAATCGTCGCTTTATCTTGGTTGAAACTATGGACTATGCGGAAACCATGACAGCACAACGTGTTCGACGCGTCATGACTGGCTACGGGGAAGGCAGTAAATCAGTACCTGGACTCGGTGGTAGTTTTGATTTTTACACCATTGGCGAACCAATTTTTCTAGATGATGACAATTTCAATGAGTCGATCGGCATTAGTGTAATTCGGGATTATGTTGCCTTCACTGAAGGGATCTTAGAATCTGACCGAGTAGGGCAAGACAATCCTTATTCACCACATCTGCTGGGCTTAAATAGTGAAATAGCTTGGTTGTTTAACTATGAGTTGGATAAGGTTACAGTGCTCGATCTACATTATCTGGCAGGGATACGTTTCGGGTTAAAAAAGCCGCAGTTTTCCATCATTTATGCCGATCGTTGTCTATTGGACGAAGCATTCATGACCAAACATGGAATTAGTTTTAAAAAAATTCCACGCGACATTACACGATTTTAAAAAGAGATAATGATGGATCTTAAACCTTATCAACAACGTGTGATTGATGATTTATGCGCGTTCCTGGCAAAATTGGAATCGTCGCGTCGAATAGATCGTGCGTTTCATGAACTATGGTCGGAACGTGGCGTAACTGCTATGGAGCGATACAAAAACAATGTGGCTGGTGTACCGCATGTTTGCGCAAAGGTACCTACCGCCGGAGGTAAAACCTACATTGCGGTCAATGCGCTAAAGCCAATATTTGAAGCATTTCGCCGCCATAACCCTAAACGCCCAACTTTCGTTGTGTGGCTGGTACCGTCATTAACTATCCTTGACCAAACAGTTGGAGCTCTTTCAGATAAAGATCATCCATACCGCAAGCGCTTAAACGCACTATTTCGAAACAAAGTAGAAATTTACGAAAAAAAGGATTTACTGCAGGGAGCGGGGTTTTCTTTAGACACCGTCCGTGAGCAGTTGTCTATTGTAGTCATGAGTTTCGATTCACTTCGGGCAAAAAACAAAGAAGATAGAAAAATATTTCAGGATAACGGCTATCTTGCATCATTTCTAAATGACGATGATGAGGCAAGTATGGATTTTCTTTTGCCGCAACACGACGCGTCTTCTTTGATTAATGTTATTCGTAGAATGAAGCCAGTAGTTGTCGTTGATGAGAGTCATAACGCCGAGACAAAGCTGTCGGTGGATATGCTTAACGACCTGAATCCACACTTTATATTTGACCTCACAGCAACACCAAAAAATAATAGTAATATCATTAGCTTTGTCGATGCTATGCAGCTTAAAAAGTACAATATGGTGAAGTTGCCAGTAATTGTAGCGAACCGTAAAGACAAAAATGAAGTTATTGAAGCTGCATTGATACTTCGGCGGCAGTTGGAGTCGATTGCCATTGAAGAGGAGACGAAGGGCGGAAAAAAAATACGTCCGATAGTGCTATTTCAAGCGCAGCCGAAAACCGCAGACGACAACACCACGTTTGAAAAGATTAAGCAGACGTTAATTGATCTAAAAATACCGGAAGAGCAAATTAAGATAAAGACGGCGAATGTCAATGAATTAAAAGCAATTGACTTGATGGCCGACGACTGTCAAGTTCGGTTCATTATCACCATTAATGCCCTAAAAGAGGGGTGGGACTGTCCCAACGCTTATATTCTTGCCGCATTGGGTGATAAATCATCTGCAGTTGATGTCGAGCAAATCCTTGGGCGTATCCTTCGAATGCCTCATGTGCGTAAACACGGTAACGATTTACTCAATATGAGTTATGTGTTCACAGCTAGCAATCGTTTTGCTGAGACACTTGATAATGTCGTTAAGGCTCTGAATCGATCTGGCTTCTCCGATAGAGATTATCGCTCTTTAAATATGGACGATGCAGCATCGAGAAACGATCTTCAATTGCCAGGACAAGGTCAAAAGCCAGACGATCTGTTTAGCCGAGAACATGCAGCAGCTCATACTAGTAATAAGGCACATGATGCTGAAAACGATACAGAAATCGACATTGCAAAAGTTGCTGCAACATTAAAGCAGGCTGAATTACAAGGTGATCTGTGCACTGATCAGGCTATTTCGACAAATGTAAATACTTTTGTGGATTCGATCACAGCGCAGGCCAGCGCCGAAAATCATGCGTATGAGGAAGCCGCAAAAGGTACTGAAACTGACAGCTTGCCTTTCGAACTGGAAACAAAAATGAATAAGCACCGTTTGAAGGACTTGTTCCGCGAAGATGCATTGAGTCTAAAACTTCCGCAGTTCTTTATTAAAGTGGAAACCGGCGGTTTTTTTAACGAGGACGAGGAATTTCAACTGGTTGAACGAGATCATTTGTTGAAAGAGTTTAAGTTAAGCAATTTGGATGCAACTATAAATTTTGCTGGTGTAGATAGTGAAATGTATAAGGTTGATCTAGAGCAAATTGGTGAGGAAGAATATGCTCCAAAGCCATTTAAGATTGATAAAAAAAATCGTCAGCGATTTAACGGAATCATCCTCTCTCAATCACGTGATATGCAAATATTGAGTTTGACGAATCGACTGTTTGACCTAATTGGGAATCTTTATCCGATTGACGATAATGATGCCAAGCGATATCTGGCCCGTATAATCGAGGAAATGGATGAGGAACAAATTAGAGATTGCCTCGACCGAGATGTGGCGTATGTTAAAAAAATTCGACAAAAAATTGATTCGCTTGCAAATGTTCATGCAAAAAAACAATTCCATGATTTGTTAGATGTAGAGAAAATTTCTACGCGACCATATTACTCATTGCCAGATAGCATAGCGCCAAGCGCAAATGCGCCAGCAATTCCCAGAAGCCTGTATGTTACGGAAGCATCGATTGGTAATTTCGAGAGGCATATAATTAATGAAATAGCTGATCTAGAGAACATTCTCTGGTGGCATCGTAATCTATCGAAAGGGAAAGGATTTCGTATCAACGGCTTCATCAATCACTACGCCGACTTTATTTTGAGGACGAAGTCAGGAAGAATCATCATTCTTGAGACGAAAGGTGACGATCGTGATAATTCCGACTCGGAATTTAAATTGGAGCTTGGAAAGCTTTGGGAAAGTAAGATTGGGGGCGCGTATAAATATATGATGGTTTTTGAGACTAATCCTATCCCTGGTGCAGAAAATTTATCAGACGCACTTAAGAAACTTTCGCAGCTTTGATTTTATTGAATTAAAAAAAAACTGCGAGGTGTATCTGTTTCGCAAGAACTACCTGCAAACCGGAAAGTCATCCCAAGTCGTCGTATAGGACGGCGACTTGGCCTCCATCCTCATTTTCCACGAATGCCTACTACCATCCTGGCTTAGCTTCAAAGTACCTTTACCATATCGCCTGTTGACCTGATCCAGCACGTCCATTAGTTCAGGTTTTTCCTTCGCCTCAGAAAACATGTCGCCCTGGTACGTCGTTGTCGGGGAAATTTCACTTAGGATCACCCCAGCCTTTTTGTACTCGTATCCTTGCTTGAAAATACTGTTCAGTGCAGCCATTGCATAGCGTTGCAGCGTGATGGTGTTGCAAGTTGGCTGAACCAATGGAACAGCAATACATGGGTTGTATTGCGGCAGCTCGGTTCTGAAACGGTTGGTCTGTATGAATACCTGCAACATGCCAGCTATGGAGTCTTGGTCCCGCAGCTTGCGGGCAGCGTTGCTGACGAAGTGGGCGAGGGCGTCCTGTAGATCTTCGATTGCTGTGACGTTCTTGCCAAAGCTGCGGCTGTTGATGATTTGTTTCTTCGCTGGTGCGGCCTCGTCCAGCTCAATGCATGTCTCCCCCCGTAGTTCTCTGATCGTCTTTTCCATCACGACTCCAAACTTATTGCGCAGGCTGGCCACGTCACTATCCCGAAGCTGCAACACGGTATCGATGCCGTAGGCGCTCAAGGATGCAGTCAGCTTGCGACCTATGCCCCAAACTTCTTCTACCGGGAGATTTTTAAGTACGCTGTCCACCTGGTTCGATGAAAGCAGATTGAAATTAAAAACACCGGCAGACCGTGGATGCCGCTTCGCCATGAAGTTCGCCAGCTTTGCCAGGGTTTTGGATTGCCCCACACCCACGCAAACCGGGATGCCGGTGTCTGTCATGACCTTCTGACGCATCGCTCTTGTGCGCGCCACGATGTCATCAAAGCCAGTCAGGTCCAGAAACGACTCATCAATACTATAGACCTCATGGACTGGCGAGTATTCTGCCAATATGGACATCACCCGGTTACTCAAATCAGCGTACAGGGCATAGTTGCTGCTGAATACCGCGATGTTATGCTTCTTGACCAGGTCAGCCACTTCAAAGATCGGGCCACCCATCTTGATACCGAGGGCCTTCGCCTCCTGGCTGCGACTTACGGCACACCCGTCATTATTGCTGAGCACGACCACAGGCCGGTTCAACAGATCCGGGCGAAACAGGCGCTCACAGGAAACATAGAAATTATTGCAGTCAATGAGGGCAATGCTGCGCGGCCCGGCATCCATGCTTAATCCTCAGATGTTGGTAAGCCGGTGCAGGTTAAAAGTAACCACACCCCAGATCCGCAGCTCCTGCCCGTCCTTAAACAAGATTTCAGGGAAAGCAGGATTCTCTGCAAGCAGCTTGATGACCTGGCCGCGCTTGTACAAACGCTTTACGCAAAATTCTTCATCGACAATTGCCAGCACAATCTGATTGTGCGCCGGCACAATCGAGCGGTCCACAATCAGGGTGTCACCGTCATAAATCCCAATATCCCGCATCGATTCGCCGCTTACCCTAAACAGAAAGCTGGCATTCTCATTGAGCAGCAAATGCTCATTCAGATTGATTCGACCCTGGGCGTAGTCAGCCGCAGGGGAGGGGAAGCCAGCCTGCACGGATGTACCGAATAGGGTTAATGGCGTTGCAATCGTTGAAATGGAGAGAGGTGCGTTCATGAATTTATGCTGTATATGTAATCAGTATAAATAGCATGTTAGGTAAGAGCAAGGGGATATTGGCCTGAAAATGAGGTTGATACTTAAGCAAGGTATCGATGAGCGTCACCCAGCGATTGTGGACATGCTCAATGAGTTCAAATCGCGCTACACTTTGTTAGACAACATGAGTCGTAAAACTGCTGAGGCGGTGATAGTCATCACGATCGCTTTGCTAGCGTATTCTGTTGCATTTTTATTTGAATTCGCGATAGATGAGGCAATCGATTGAAAAAAACAAACATACTTTCTTTAGTTCAAGCTAACAGATCGTTGAAGAAAGAGACTTTTGACAGTTACTTGAAACATTACGGAATAGCAATGAAGGCTGCCGAATTAGAAGACCTCGAAAGTTTTATTGGGGTTTTAACTGTGGAGGGGATCAGCCTAAATATTTTCGATTGTTTTTATGTTGGCTTCACAATACCTCAGATCGGAAAAGAATTTGATTTGTTGCGCTTTGGTGCGGAATATGTCATCAATATTGAGTTAAAAAAAATAAGTACTGAAGAGAAAATACAGAAACAGCTAGTCAGAAATAGATACTATTTGGGCAATCTTTGTAAGAAGGTATATAACTTTTCATTTATTGCAGAAAGCAAAAGTCTATTTATTCTTACTGATAATGATGACCTAGAAATGGTGGGTTTCGATTATCTGATTGGACTGCTAAAAGACCAGAAGGTTGATGATATTCAAAATGTTGAAGACCTATTTAATCCTTCCGATTTTTTAGTTTCCCCTTTTAACTCTACTCAAAAATTCTTAAACAAACAGTATTTCCTGACGCAGCAGCAAGAAGATATAAAAACTAAAATTATCAATTCAATAAGTATTGGCAAGACTGCCAATTTTGTATCTGTTGTAGGGGGGGCTGGTACTGGAAAGACTTTATTGATTTATGATCTGGTTAAAGAACTAAGGGAGCAAGGCAAAGATGTATTAATTTTGCACTGTGGATATCTAAATGCAGGGCAAGAAATGCTGAGGCAGCTTGGATGGCAGATAAGTCAAATAAAATACTTATCCTCACATGATCTTTCTAATTTTGATGTGGTAGTCATTGATGAGGCTCAGCGTATATATCCTGTGCAATTGGATCAAATAGTTAATACTTTAACTATGTCTAATGGTAATTGTATCTTCTCTTATGACAAGCGCCAAACGCTTGCTAAATCGGAGGAGGCGCACGACATTGACGGTAAAATAAGTAATATTAATTCGCTCACTAAGTATAAGCTCACAGAAAAGATCCGAACAAATAAAGAGATCGCTCTTTTTATTAAAATGCTTTTCAATAACCAACAAGCAATCAATGGAACTGTTCATGGAAGTGTTGAAGTCAACTATTTTCAAAATGTTGATGACGCGAAGCGCTATTTGGAATCAATAGATACAAGTAGATGGGAGGTGCTTAGGTTTACTCCGTCTCAATTTAATAGAGAACATCATGATCAGTACTCTGAAATTTCCGCGAAGACATCGCATAAAGTAATCGGGCAGGAGTTTGATGGTGTCGTTGTAACCATTGACAGGTATTTTACCTATAACCAAGATGGCGAATTAACCTATCTTGCTAAAGCTTATTACTATCCGGTCAAAATGCTCTTTCAGAACATGACTCGTGCAAGAAAAAGAATAAATTTGGTAATAATAAATAATGAAGAATTATTAAATAGATGTATAGCTATTTTGCAATAATTCTTAACCGATGCGAAAAAGGAGAATGGCATGGAAGCGTCGGTCATGGCGGATAGAACTGCCGTATTAAACGATTCATGTTTTTGTTAGCTCCAGGCCTCTAAGCACAATAAAAGTGGGCAAAAAAATACTTCACATCAATCGAAAGACAAATTGCAAGTCTTTGAAATTTAAAAATCAACTACGCACTATTTACGCATTTAAATTTTAAGTAATTGATTTTAAAAGAATCACTATTCCGGCCTCGGGCACCACGTACTTACTTCGCATATCATTGTAAAACCCCGCAAAGCCAATGAAATCAAGGCTCTGCGGGGTTTGTTGTTGGTTTTACGAATACGCAATTTGCCGCCTTAAACCACAATTTTCTGTTTCTCATTACGCCATTTTTACACCATAATTACGCCACTCAATCTTGGCAGATGTGAAAATGGCAAATATTAGTAAGCGTCCAATCTCTTGATTGCAACTATTTTTGTTAAATATTGGTCACCATATTTAGTCAGCGTCCAATACGGTGATTGGAGAGAGTCGAAATATATTTTCTCACTTTTACAAATTAAGTTGAGTGCTCGGAGTTGTATTTTGATGGAAGAGAAACTTGTTTCATCAATCTTAAAACAGTCTAACTTGCTAAACTCCATCTTCGGACCTCGATCACAGTATTCAAGAGTTTTAATAAAATCTGTCAATTTATCTTGCATAGTATCCTCACTCGTATCGACAATTAAGTGAGGTGCGATTACTGAAAATATCTTGTTCCATGAAAAACTGCAGCTACTTCGAATGTCTCTAGTCGTTATATAGTCGTCATCCCACTCTCTGTAGGTGTAACCAATTTTGAATTTGTCTTCGCCTTGTGCTAAATCTGCTGTTGGCTCCATAATCTCTTCTTTTGTTTTTGCCAATTCCTCCTTTAAAGCATCAATATGTCTTCGTAAATTTAATATTTCTATATTTGCTTCCATTGTTGGAACATCGGAGCCTCGAACCCAACCTGCGCCAGGAGCTTTGGTCATTTGTATAGATAGGCCCCGACTAACAATCGATCCGAGCTCTAACGCATTTTCCCAGTACTTGCAGTGCTTGCCTTGTACTTTGTGGCGAAAGTCCCTAAGTTTATGAGTGGACTCACTAATTTTCTCAGTTTTCCCTGCGGGAATTTTTTCAGGGTCCTTATGTAAAAAGGCTAAAATTGGTATTTGCCTTGATACTGCATAATCGTATTCCATTTCAGTATAGCTTTTGCCTTCTGGTCCGATCGATCCGTATCGACCGCCGAGAATCAACACGTAGTAATCGCAATCGTTTATAACGTTCCTAATTAAATCCCATTGATCTTCATCTGCAGCCGGAAATAGCTCCATTCCGGCAGGCATTACATCTAGCTCTAGTAATGCCTTCATAACTTCCTTCCTTTCGTCTTCAAGGTCGGTAAAAGTACTACTTATAAATACTTGATATTTTTTTTTCACGATTACTCCCTTGGCGGTGTCATTTGTATTGGATGAAGATCTCGGTAATTGATTAGAGGGACATCTGCGAAAATTTTTTTTTAGTTTCTCGTTACATCCGTGGAGGCGGCGATACTTGTTTGCATTTTAAAAACAAGTTTTTAATCCATTTATCATGTTCTGCCTTTATTTCATGAATTATTTTTTCTCGGACATTGGTCGAAATTTTATAAGTGTCTGGTGGAGGTCTGAGCTCAGGTACAGAAAGTATTAAGCTAATTTCGTTAATCTTTGTTCTTGGAATTATTGTTGTTTGTGCTGTTTCATAATTCCATAAAAACACATAATCGGTTGATGCACCTAGCATTGCATGACATTTATATGTTTGATCGATCGTTCTAATATCGTATCTGCTGGCTATACCTTGCTTGATATCGTGAGAATGGCTTACCATTGCCGAAGGCAGGCTTACCAATGAAAGAACAATTAAAGTAGGCGGCGCAAAAATGATGAAAAATCGAATCAGCTGCCCGTAAATGAATTCAAATATTTTTTCCAAAATTGATGGCCGTTTATTTGGGCGTTTTTTTTCTATTTTATCTTTTTGAATTTCTACCACTGACGGCGCCGTCACTTTTTCCTTGTTTTTTTGAATTGCCCCAAAACATATTATGAACAATGCAATGAAAAATATGCAACTTCCCGCTATTTTCCAGGCTTGGTTAGAGAATGCAGGCTTATATATATCCAAAAAACTTGAAAAATATGTGATTTCTATTCCAAATTCTTGATAAAACGAAATGCTTAAAAATAGGCATAAACCAGTAAATACAGTGGCGAATGATGCCGCTAGAGAAGTGTAATGGTCTTTTAGAAAGGCAAGAAGATACGATAGGTAACCAAGTTTCTTTTCTGAATCCTTATCAGGAGTTCCATTTGGCGGTTTATCTGAAGCTATCATTTTTTATGAAAATATTAGGGAGTTGTTATTTTGATTCTAATAAATGAATCATACTTGATTATCTTCATTCTGACTGTTGCATTACCTGCAAGTTGGAAACTCATCCCATGCCGTCGTATAGCATGGTGACTTGACTTCCATCCTCATCTTCCACGAATGCCTGCTGCCATCCTGGCTTAGCTTCAACGTACCTTTACCGTATCGCCTGTTGACCTGATCCAGCACGTCCATTAACTCAGGCTTTTCCTTGGTGTCAGAAAACATGTCGCCTTGGTATGTCGATGCTGGGGAAATTTCACTCAGGATCACTCCTGCCTTTTTGTATTCATATTCAGATTTAAAAATGCTGTTTAGTACAGCCATTGCATAGCGCTGCAGCGTGATGGTGTTGCACGTTGGTTGGATCAGTGGCACGGCGATACAAGGGTTGTATTGCGGTAGCTCGGTTCTGAAGCGGTTGGTCTGGATAAAAACTTGTAGCATCCCAGCGATAGAATTTTGGTCCCGCAGCTTGCGGGCGGCATTGCTGACAAAGTGGGCGAGGGCATCCTGCAGGTCTTCAATTGCGGTAACGTTCTTGTCAAAGCTGCGGCTGTTGATGATTTGTTTCTTCGCTGGTGCGGCCTCATCCAGCTCAATGCATGCCTCCTCCGTAGTTCCCGGATCGTCTTTCCATCACGACCCCAAACTTGTTGCGCAGGCTGGCCACGTTACTATCCCGAAGCTGCGGCACTGTGTCGATGTTATAGGCGCTCAAGGATATATTTGGCTATGCTGCATAGCCCTCTATGAAGTTCCGTAACACCTTGCTTGTAAGCTTTCGTCTGCTGACTAGGGCGTGTTGACATATCTATTTTGCATGAGGGCTGTTAACTTTTCCGAAAATGTGTTTACATCCTTGAATTTGGGCGAATCAAGGATGTCGAGAATGTTGTTGCGTGACGATCAATGGGCAAGAATAGAGAGGCTGTTGCCTGGACGAACAGGAGGCGGAGGCAGGGCTGGTGGAAATGACAGGCTGTTTATTGAAGCAGTGTTGTGGATAGCCCGCACAGGTAGTCCGTGGCGAGATTTGCCGGTTGAGTTTGGCTACTGGAACACGGTCTATACGCGCTTTGCGCGGTGGTCTGAGCGAGATAGTTGGCAAAGTATTTTTTCTGTGTTGCGAGAAGAAGCTGATTTTGAAGAGGTGTACCTTGATAGCACAGTGGTGAGAGCACACCAACACGCAGCGGGCGCTGCCAAAAAAAAGGAGAGCAAGCTCTTGGCCGTTCTCGCGGGGATTGACTACTAAAATTCATGTATGTGTGGAAGGCTTGGGGCAAGCAGCCCGTTTCCTGCTTACTGGGGGTCATTGTCATGATGTGACGCAAGCAGAGGCATTACTCAAAGACCTACAGCCAGGAGCAGTACTGGCAGACAAGGCTTACGATGCCAATGCTTTGATTGCGCGCATTCAAGAGAGAAATGCGAAGGTTGTGATCCCGTCAAAATCGAACCGGAAAGAGCCAAGAGAAATTGATGCTTTTCAGTATCGCAACCGCAATGTAATCGAACGGTTTTTTGCGAGAATCAAACAATTCAGACGAATTGCAACACGCTATGACAAGTTGGCTTCTCGCTTCGCCTCATTCTTCGCTATTGTGGCTTCTTTTGAATGGCTAAAATGATATGTCAACACGCCCTAGCGAAATGAATGGGCGTAAAAAAATGCATTTGTTTATTCGAATGCATTACAGTAAGTGTTTTTAACATAACGTATGAGTCAACCTTTATATGTCTGAGTGAGTCAAAGTTGGTGATGTGTATCTTGAATTACCCAAGGGATTTCCGAAGGCACCAATACGCACATTGGCAGAGAAACCCGAAAAGCCAGAAGCACTTGAAGTTCCTGCGTTTGTGCATATCCGTAACGATCCCGTTCAGGATTATCTTGACGGCTCAAACCGGGCTTCTCCCATTGAAAAGACCAATCAAGTTTCAGCAAAAGCTCCAGATATCATGGCAGAGTGGATTGCATTTTGCGGCGAGAAGAGTCGCCTTCCTGGATATTGGCTTCAATATCAAAAACAGGAGTCGAAGGACTGTGGCTACAATGTATATGCTTCACTGTTTGGACTGCAGTGGTTCTTTGTCAATAAGATGTATGTGAATGGAATTATCTCGTTATTTGTTGAGTTCGGACCTTTATTTGCCTACCTGGTCGCAACCTCATCCTTGAGTAATGACCATTGGATCAATGGCAGGGCAGGCATGGCAATGCTTCTTTGTGCTAGTTTACTAATGCGTATCGCTATTGGATTTTGGGCAAATATCGCCGTTTACAAACGTGCAAATGCAGAGATATCAAGAATTCGTGCTTTTAATCTGGATTCTGAAATGCATCTCTCACTTATTCGCAGTGCTGGAGCGCCGGCCTTAATGCCCGTCATATTACTTAACGTCTGCGTTGTAATCATTAAAGTGATGAGTTTGCGCCCGTAGTATGCGACGATCTTGGATATCATCCTTCAGACCTATTGTAGGCCAACTACTTTCTTGCGATTTCATTGTGTTTTATGGAATTAACATTACACTATGTGACGAGCAATCCTAAACTGATACGAAAAAGGTGATAGACATGGAATCTATGTATGAAGTTTTGACGTTAAATTTTAAATCCTCGACCGACGACAAAAAAAATGCGGTGACAATCCACATGAAAAGCGGTGTATCCCATTTTGGCTACGTCAGAGAAATAAGTGAAGCGTCGAAAATTGTAAAAATTCGCTTAGTTACTCCGAGTGGGAAATCATTTCAAGATGCCTATCTCGACATCGGCAGCATTGAATCGATCTTAGCTACCTCCGTCTGACTGTTATCCCGGCGTGGGAGTGCAAGCAAGTTTCCTGATTTTTGCCAGCCGGTCATGTTTGCGGATGGCGAAACCGGCCTTGCTGCTCTGATTCGCGTGATTCCCGGTTTGCATATCCTTTTCCCTGATCCTAAAATGGTGTGCGCGATATAGACTAAACAAGTCTGTCGTTGTGCTGATCTACCCACTTTTAGGAGAGCGTGATGAATGTCAAGAAATCTGCATTACTGTTTTCGCTGGCAATACTGACACTGTGTTTTTCATCTTCGGCTTTTGCAGAACTTTGTACGGTGGGGCGAGCGACGCAGGTGCTGTGGAAAGGTGATTGGTACAAGGCAACGATTACCGAGGCTTCGTCTGACAAGTGTAAGATTACTTATATTGGTTATACCGCCGACGATGATGAGTGGGTGGGGCCAGAGAGGCTCAAAATCAAGGTGCTGTGGAAGGGTGACTGGTATCCGGGCCGTGTGATAAAGAAAGAAGGGGCCAACTATCTGATAGGCTATGACGGCTATTCCAGCGATGACAATGAGATTGTTCCCCTGTCACGCATACAGGTACGCTAGTTTTAACCTCGCCACAAACATGATTCAATTTATCTGGGCCCGTTGACTTGGGCCCGGATACCACTTTGCCCGTATTTGCATGAATGGCGTCTCCACCAGGCAATACAGCAACCACCCGCCAAAGATACCCGCAGCAGTGACCAGAATAATAGTCAGTGGTGCTTCCGCGTCTATATGTCGTTTACCCAATTCCACAGCTATCAGCATGAACACAGGTTTATGCACCAGATAGACCGCGTATGACCACAACGCCAGTTGTGCGGCTCCGGGCAGGCGCAGGCGGTGCAGATAGCTGCTGGGGCTGAGGGCTGCCAGGGTGAGGATAGCGAAACTCATGGCTATCAGTGAAAAGCCCAGTGAGTTGACGATCATCAGCTTGTTGTAGTCGTCGCTGTTGATGCAGTACAGCACGCCGCCAGCGGCCAGCAGGCCGGTGAAGAGCAGGGCCTGGCCGTGGCGCATGAGTCTGTCATATAAGCCTGGGTGAAAATTCTTGAGCATGGCGATGGCAACGCCGGGGAGTAGTTCATCAAAGCGGCCAAAGCTGGAGTAGTAAACTTGCGCATCAAATGCAGGATGTCCATCCATAAATGCCATGCCGCGAAACAGCATGCCGCCGCCTATTGCTGCAATGAGCAGGCACCAGGCCAGCCATAGTGGGCTCTTGAGTCTGATCAGGAAGAGGCTGACTATGGGTAGTATCAGGTAAAACTGTTCTTCTATGCATAGCGACCAGGAGTGGGTGAAGGTTTGTCCGTATTCCAGCCCTATGTTTTGGGTGAATGTGAGGAACTGCCATAGCGGCGAGGTACTGCGCCCGGCCAGCGCAACGGGAAAAATAAAGTATGCAGCCAGCACGACGTAGTAGTTGGGCAGGGTGCGCAGCAGGCGTCTGGCGAAAAAATTCTTTAGCGACAGTGCTTGCCCATTGGCAGCGGCAGACATGATCTGGTTGCCTATCAGGTAGCCACTCAGCACAAAAAATAAATCCACACCTGCCCAGCCTATGTCTCCCGCAAAACCAAAGGTTTGGTGTTTGCTGACAAAGCCGCAGTAGTGTGACATGAGTACCAATAATATGGCGAGGGCGCGCAGGGTGTCGAGGCCATTGATTCTTTTGTGGGGCATTATTGTGTCGTTGATGCGGGAATAGTGTGAGGCCGGGTTTTGATGTTGCGCTATGACTTGTCAGACTCGCGGGTATCAATTGACAGGAATGGTTTTAATCATGGAGTGGTATGCAATCTTGAACTTGGCCAAGTGTGAAGCTTGATGCCAGGCCGGTTAGTGTCGCTGAATGTGTCATCACCTGCAAGGGGTTTTGGTGTCAACATTCCGGGTTTTTGTACCTGCATTTTGTAACAGATCGATCTCACATCATTAGCCAGTAGCCCAGTTTGAGACGGGCAGATATTTTTCTGCATTGTTCAATATGGTTTCGGGTTTGATACTGCTTGGACAGGGCCGCCCGTGATCTGAGTGAAATGTGCCCGTCAATGGCAGTGCTACGAAGTCACTGCCCGATCTTATGTCTGTAAATCCACAGATTTCAAGGAACTTAAATGCTGTTGCCAGCAAATATGGTTTTTGTGCAATAAACAAGTGTAAACTTCTGACGATGAGAAATTGTCTGTTGAATTCACACCTGACTTTACCTGTATAAGCCTTAAGGCATGTTGAAAATTCTGTTCCCTTTCATTCAAAGCGCAACCATACGCTGGTATGCCGCGCTGACGCTATTGCTGTTGCTGGCAATGGCAGGGGAGCTGTTTGGCCTGCATTTGCTGGCGACGACAGAGTCGCGCCTGGGGGATGTGTATTTGCGGCACCATGCACCGAGCTATCAGCCTGACCCTGATATTGTGGTGGTGGATATTGATGACCCCAGCATGTTGGCCATGCAAAAAATTGCTGGCCTGTGGGTATGGAAGCGGGAGATACATGGTTTTTTGCTGGAGGCACTCGCTGGTTTTGCTCCTAAAGCGATAGCGTTCGATATCAGCTTTCAGGAACGTGATTTGGGTTCACCAAAAAGTGATACGTTTTTATCGGATCAGATTCGGGAATTTCCGCATGCTTATCAACAAAGCTTGCTGTTGGACGATGCGAATAGCGCCGACGCTATCGCCTTGGCTGATTTAAAGGATGCTTTTGCCATCAAAAATCAGGGTAAGGCAAACGCCAAGGTCAGTATGCAACTGCCATTGGCGACAGAGCGTAGTGCCTGGCGTCTGGGTCTGGTGAATAGTTTGGTCGATGCTGATGGTGTGGTCCGGCGTTATCGCCTGTATGCGGACGTGGCTGGCTGGCATCTGCCGTCACTGCCTGCACGGGTTGTACAGGACCTGGGCTTTACTTTGCCGCAAGGCGCTGATTTTCAGATGTTCTGGCCTGCGCAGGGACACAAGCGTTTTGCCTATGCCGATTTGTTTAAAACACTCACAGAAGAACGACAGTATTTAGCGCCGGGGGCAGAAGCTGCTCTTGACCAGCTCTTTCGCAACAAGATTATTATCATAGGTTCTTCGGCTCCCGGGCTATTTGACCATCATTTAACGCCACTAGCGCCTGGTTATCCGGGGGCCGATATTCTGGCTGTTGCGATGGATAATTTAAAAAATGGGCGCAGCATACGTCAGGTTCCTCCCCAATGGCCTTTTGCTGCCGGGTTTGGGCTGATTGCCTTGCTGGTGCTGGCATTCCGGCAGCGTCTGCATCCGGGCATCACTGGCGGTGCTTTGCTGATATTGTCACTGGCAGCCGTTTATCTGGCAGACCAGATGGTAGCCCATCACTGGATGTTGCCGGTAGTGACTCCCCTCATCTTTGCCTGGGCCTGGTTTGTGTCGGCGGCACTTGCCGGGTATCTGCGTGAGCGGCGCACCCGTGACCGCACAGTGTCACTGTTTGGCCGCTTCCTTAATCCCCAGGTGGTACGCAAGATCGTGGATCACGGCGAGACGGTAGAAAGTCTCTCTGGTCAGATGCGTCTTATTACCGTGCTGTTTTCTGACATACGTGGTTTCACCACGCTGGCAGAAAGCAAAGCTCCACAAGATGTCGTGAATATTCTCAACCGTTATTTTGAACGCCAGGTAGAAGTCGTCTGGAAGCATGGTGGTACGCTGGATAAATACATAGGTGACTGCATCATGGCTTTTTGGGGCGCGCCCATGGATGACCCCGAGCATGCCTCCCATGCTGTAGCCGCCGCCCTGGAAATGCAGGATAACTTGCTTGCCTTCAGGCAAGAGCTGCTTGCGGAAGAAGATTCAGACCTGGCTGACTTTGACGTGGGCATCGGTGTACACACAGGAACTGCTGTGGTAGGCTTTATTGGTGCCAAACGCAAGCTTGATTACACCGCTATTGGCGACAACGTCAATCTCGCCAGCCGGGTAGAGGGCCTGACCAAGGGCATTGCCAGAGCCCTGGTAACCAAGGAAACCATGTTGGCCTGCGGCGACAATGCCGATATCACTTTTAGTTTGCGTGGCTCATTTGCCGTCAAGGGCAGGGCTGCAGAAGTTGAATTGTACGAACCTCTGAGGAAAATCCCATGAAGATACCGATTTTAATTGCGGCAGTCATGCTGACTGGCAATGCGTTAGCCGAGTCTGCAACCACCTCCAAATCTACCGAGTTAATGGACAAGGCCAGCGCCGATGCTGCTGTTATTGCTACCCTGGCAAACCAGACCAGAGTGGATGTCATGCAACGCAGTGGTGCCTGGACTCAAGTAAAAACTTCTGCCGGGCAAGCTGGCTGGGTGAGAATGACAGCCTTGCGCCTGGATGCAAGCGCCAACAGCAATGCTGCGCCTGCTTCGGGCGGTAATGTACTGGGCTCCCTGATGACCAGTGGCCGCACGTCGAATACTGGTACGGTTGGTAATGGTGTCAAAGGTCTGGATAAAGAGGATATACGCAGAGCCTCACCGAATTATGCCGAACTGCAGAAAATGCAGAAATTTACAGCCGATAAAAACAGCGCCCAGGCGTTTGCTCAGCGTTCACCACTCGTGGCAAGCAATGTCGAATATTCAAGCCAGGATAAAGCTGGAAAACGGGGGGCAATTAAATGCGTACATTACAAAAACTTGCGATTGCCGGACTGACTTTGGTGCTATGCGGTTCTGCAATTGCGCAGGGTGGTATTTTCGGCCAGATTCTCGACGCCACGAGAGGCAAAACGGGTGTTGCAGGTGACTTACTGGATAAAGCCAAGCCTATCATTGAAAATTCAGGGATAGATGAACCAAGAGAAATAGAAATAGGTAATGAATTTGCCGCTGTCTTGTTGGGGGCGAAACCTTTGCTGAATGATCCAGCTTTGCAGCGCTACGTAAATACTCTGGGGCGCTGGTTGGCATCGCAAACCGAGAGACCTGATTTGCCATGGACTTTTGGTGTGCTGGATGATGTGGGCTTCAATGCTTTTGCTACACCAGGTGGCAAGATTTTTGTCACCAAAGGGTTGCTGGCGCGCATGCGTAATGAAGCTGAATTGGTGGGCGTGCTATCGCACGAAATTGCTCACGTCGTATTGAAACATCATGTGAATGCCATGCAGTCAAAAGCATGGACAGATGTTTTCGGTGATGTCGCTGGCAGTAAACTCAAAGGTAATTTTGCAGAAGTTAGAGGTATGGTGGTCAATTTAGGTAAAGATATGTTAACCAAAGGTCTTGATAAGGGGGATGAATATGCCGCCGATCGTGTGGGTGTGGTAATTGCTGCTCGCGCAGGTTTTGACCCCTATGGATTGCCAGCTGTATTGCAAACTTTACAGTCACAAAATGCGCAGGATGGTAATTTCAGTTTGTTGTTTGAAACGCACCCGTCCCCAACTGACCGTCTTGATAATCTGGACAAAGTCATGCGTAACCGCTTTGAATCCACCAATGGTTCTCAGGGGCGTTCGTTTAACGACAGGTTCAAAGAATTCAGCCGTTGATGAGTTCAGATTTTGAATAAAAAACGCCGCACCAGTTGTTGAATGGTGCGGCGTTTTTCATTCATGATGACACTGCGTTTACTACGCCATTCCTAGTAAAACTTCGCCAGCAATTTAGACAGTTTCCCATTCGCCGTTCCCTTGCGTATGACGACATTCAATTTTTCCATTTCTGCTTCATATCTGCCATTGGCTGCGGCGAAATGGGTGGTGTCGTAAAACACGGGTTTGGCTGAGACATAGAAGGTCTTGCCTGTCAGCTCTGGGTCATTGAAGCTGGGGATTAGCTGGTCGCGCAGGTAGGCTTCTACCTGGCTGGACCGCTGCAATTGGCGCACAGGCCAGAGCATGATGTCGCTGCGGCGGTTCATGAGTTTTTTAAAGCGAGCGGCTGATGAGGCGGAGTCTTCCTGCACCTGGAAGACGACATTCTTTGCTTTCTCAAAATCCATGCCGTGGCTGAAGCCGCGGCCAATGCTGACGGTTTTGCCACGCAGGTCTTCCATGGACTGGAAGTTGGGGCGAGGGTCGCCATAGGTAATCGCCCAGATTTTTTCACTGACAACCGGGGTGGAAAAGTGATACAGCTTCAGGCGTTCTGGTGATTTGGAAATACCAAAGATAATGCCTTCGCCATTTTGCGCCATCAGTTGCGCACGGTTCCAGGGTAATAACAGCTTGTCAAAACGGATGCCTGATTCACGTTCAAAATAGATGAGTATGGCTTCCAGGCCGCGGTCCAGTGGCAATTGCCTTCCATGGATGTCCAGGCTCTCTTGCAGGAAGAGTTTGATGAGGGGCTTGTCCTGCCCAGGTTTTACCGTGCTGGCAAACGCAGGCGTGAGTGCGAATAAAGAGAGTGATACAAGACAGGCAAACTGTTTGAAGCGGTGCAGCATAGGTATTCTCGACGACAGCTTGACTGTCAAATGGTATTTCTAAAATGTGGTGCAATGAGGCAGCATTACAAATTCATTGCAATTTCATCGCAACTGAATATGCAGCTTGATTTTTTGTGAAGACATCATGGCATCAGCTTGCGCAATGGCGATGAGTATCAGGGTGTGGTCTCAAAATTGCAGTTTTAATCCGCGCTGATTGTAGTCCGCAATTGCCCGAATTTTGTGCGTTCTTGGGATAGGAAAACTTTGTTTGCATTCTTATTCTTGTGCCAAGTTAAAACCGGATAGAATTTGGTTTGATAACCAAAATAACGAGCAGGCCTTCATTATGTCCAGAAAATCCAATACCGAGCAGCGCCGCAAGGAGATTGTTTTTGCCCTGCTGTCTGTCATGGCAGAGCACGGTTATGAAAAGGCCACTATCCTTGCCATTGCCAGGCAGGCTGGCCTGGCTCCGGGTTTGATTCATTATCATTTCAAGAGCAAGGGCGAGATTCTGCTTTATCTGGTCAAGTTGCTGGCTGATCTGTCGCGTACCCGCTATGAAGTGATGGCTGCAGCGGCCAGTACGCCACAAGACAAACTGCTGGCCTATATCAATGCCCGTCTGGCCAAAGGCGAGGGTGCCTTACCGGAGGCGGTTTCTGCCTGGGTGGTGATAGGTGCCGAGGCAGTGAGGCAGCCTGAGGTGCGGGCAGTGTTTCAAGAGGCCATTGCTGCCGAACTGGAATTGATACAGGCTTTGTTGACAGCATGTCTGCATCAGCAAAAGAGGCGCATAGATCGCGTTGCTGAGCTGGCCGCTGGTTTGCTGGCGTTCATGGAGGGGGCATTTCAACTCGCCAGTGCTGCCGGGGATATCATGCCGCAGGGCTATGCGGCAGTGACAGCAAGCGCATTCATAGAAAACAGCATGGCGGCACAGGCATCTGTCTAAATAGTGTTAAGGCCGCAGCTATACAAACAGGCTACTCTTTCCAGCCATTCTCCATCATATTGAACAAGGTGTGCAGCGAAGCTTTTGGGTTTTCTGCATCTTTTGATCGATGAAATGCATCGAGAATAAAATGGGCGAGGGCTTCAGCCTCAGCTTTTTCGAGCTTGTTTTTGGTTTCTTGCTGTAGCGCCGCAGCGAGTGACTTTTCATAACGCATCCAGACCTGCTTTGCGTAAGCATATAGATCTGGCGTGGAATAGATCAAATTCCTGAAGGCGTTGACTTCTTTCTTTTTCTTTTCATCAAAAGCCATATAGCTTGAGAAATACTCAAGCAAGGAGTCAAGTATGGAAACACCTGCTTTTCTGTCTGTAACGGCAGCAATCAGGCGTGCTTCGCGCTCATCTTCTTCGTCGAATACCAGAGTTTCTTTGGTCGGAAAATATTTGAACAGGGTAGGTACTGACACTTCAGCAAGGCGGGCAATTTCTGCCGTTGTTACCTGATCGTAACCTCTTTCTATGAACAAGCCAGTGGCCAGGTCAGAAATCATTTTCCTGGTTTTCGCTTTTTTTAATTCCCTCAGTCCCATTTCAGTTCCATCTCAGCTCAATTCCTTTTTTTATTTCGACTAAATACGACATTGTTCACTGCCTTCATTTTAACAGAATTAATTATCTCAATAAAATAATTAAGTCACTTTACTTTTTAATTTGGTTAACTTATGATGCAGATCAAGGCAAAATTCCGGGAAATGGTTTTGTGGGTAAAAAATCCTGAGCTCCCTGCAATATTTGCAATTTCAAAACGTCTATCCATTAAGCCGCAAGTTCAAGCCACAATACATGTATGTGGCCTGAGGTCGTGCGCAATGTGTGGATAAAAAAACCAGGATGACCGCAATGACTCAAATCCATCAACAAACTCCTGTACAAGACAAGCAAATCGCCATCATAGGTGCCGGACCAGGCGGGCTGACTCTGGCCAGACTGCTGCAGATGCATGGTGCAAAAGTGAAGGTGTTTGAAAGGGATATCAACCAGTTTGCCAGAATGCAGGGTGCAACTTTGAATCTGAATGAGGATTCAGGCTTGGCAGCCTTGCGTGGTGCAGGTTTGATGGAAGCATTTGAGCATGCGTATCGTCCGGGTGCCGAAAAAATGCTGTTTGTGGATGCACAGGCAGCAGTCATTATCGATGAGCTTGGTGCTGAGAGTAATGACAGGCCTGAGATAGACCGCGGCCCCTTGAGAAATCTGTTGCTGGCTTCGCTGGCTGAAGACACAGTAGTGTGGGACGCCCGCTTCTCGTCTTTGCAGAGGACAGATGAATCAGTGAAGATTTCGTTTGAAAACGGCGATCAATTCACTGCTGATTTACTCATCGCAGCCGATGGGGCGAACTCGAAAATACGTCCCTATATCACACCGCTTGCACCAGAGTATTCTGGTGTGACTGTACTGGAAGGGAATGTCGCAGACGTAGCAAACACGATTCCTGAATTGTATGAATTGCTCGATGGTGGAAAAGTCTGTGTGCTTGATGATGAAAAGACTTTATTCATTGTATTGAAAGGCGACGGCAGCGTCGCTTTTTACACCGGGCATAAAGCTGATCAACAATGGAGTACGCAATGCGGTATCGATTTTTCTGACCGGGCGCAGGTATTGGCGTGGTTTCAGCAGGAATTCAAAGGCTGGAGCAATATATGGGCAGAGTTGTTCCGGCATGCCAGCCTGCCTTTCATGCCGCGCCCGCAATTTTGTGCGCCGCTTGATCAAAGCTGGCCATCTTTGCCTAACCTTACCATGCTTGGTGACGCTGCTCACGTCATGCCGCCGTATGCGGGCGAGGGT
Organism: Undibacterium sp. KW1; assembly: GCF_009937955.1. NCBI lineage: Bacteria > Pseudomonadati > Pseudomonadota > Betaproteobacteria > Burkholderiales > Oxalobacteraceae > Undibacterium > Undibacterium sp. KW1. The sequence continues at coordinate 2,233,259 of NZ_AP018439.1, forward strand.
GTGAATATGGCGATGCAGGATGCCCTGGTGCTGGCTACGCAGTTGCTGAACCCTGATATGCCAGACATGCAAGCCGCCATTGCCGCCTATGAAATAGAAATGCGCACACGGAATGCTGCGACCGCAGCAGAGACCATGCAATTTACCAGAGTCTTTCATTCCTATGAAGCCGTGCCGTTTTTCCGGGAATTCTTTACCGGGAACCAGGACGTGCTTTTACAAAACGATAGCTTCAGGAAAGCTGCCTAGACTACATAAAAATATGAACTCAGGCCATAACCAGGCGCCTAAGTTTCATCCCAAAGAAAGAAAATATGAATCAAGCTATCTCTACCGAACCGCCAGCGAAGTTCACTGGCTACCAAAAATTTGTACTCGCTATATTGGCGTTCTTGCAGTTCACCATTATTCTCGATTTCATGATCATGTCGCCCCTTGGGGCGATTTTGATGCCGGCATTGAATATCACGCCTTCACAATTTGGTGTGGTGGTGTCGGCCTATGCCTTTAGCGCGGGTATTGCCGGGTTTGCGGCAGCGGGTTTTGCTGACCGTTTTGACCGCAAAAAACTGCTGCTGTTTTTTTACGTTGGTTTTATCCTTGGTACCTTCCTTTGCGGTATCGCTCCTAATTTCTATTTCCTCTTATTTGCCCGCATCATAACGGGCTTGTTTGGCGGTGTCATTGGCTCCATCGTGATGGCAATTACGACAGACTTGTTCCCATTTTCCATGCGTGGCAGGGTCATGGGCGTGTTGCAGTCGGCGTTTGCAGGAAGCCAGATTCTGGGTTTGCCTATCGGTCTTTATCTGTCTGCGCACTGGGGCTGGCATGCGCCTTTCCTGATGATCGTGGTTATGGCAGCATTGGTCGGCGTAATCATCATCGCCAACTTGAAACCGATAGACGGACATCTGAAATTGCAGTCTGACCGTAATCCCTTCCACCATTTGCGGGACACGATAGCAACACCAAGGTATTTGCTGGCATTTGCTGCAACTGGTTTCCTGAGCATAGGTGGCTATATGCTGATGCCATTCAGCAGCGCTTTTTCAGTGAATAACCTGGGTATTTCGATGAAAGAATTGCCGATCGTTTATCTGGTCACCGGATTCGGTGCGATTATTACTGGCCCTCTGGTAGGCAAGCTCAGTGACAAATTTGGTAAATACCGCATATTTTTATTCGGTGCGGTAATGACCATCATCATGGCGCTGATTTATACCCGTCTTGGTGTCACACCTTTGCCTATGGTTATCCTGGTCAACGTATTGCTGTTCGTCGGTATTTTTTCCCGCATGATCCCTGCCCAGGCAATGATGTCGGCAGTGCCAGCGGCTGACAGCCGCGGTGCATTCATGGCGATCAATTCATCATTGCAGCAAATTGCCGGTGGTGTCGGTTCTGTGGTTGCAGGCATGATCGTCAGCCAGCCTGATGGTGGTGCGATATTGCATTTTGATTTACTGGGCGACATTCTGGTTTGCACCGTGCTGCTGACTGCCGTCATGATGTATTTCATACACCGTATGGTGGCCAGGCCCGTTGTCGCTGTTCCCGCCTGATTAATTATCTTTCAATCACTGATTTCAGCCATTTCTGACCCTTTGATCACAAAGGGCCAGTCTTTCCCCAGAGCTAAGGGGTATTTCCTCCTTTATTCCCCGCATCTTGTGCTTCTGTCATAGCCAATAATTACACCTGTACATTTGCGTAATCAAAGCAGTACTTGCTTTGAGGAAATAACAGGAGTCGGCAATGGCCGAAGATAGCGATCTCGAAAGAACCGAACCGGCCTCGCCCAAGCGCCTTGAACAAGCGCGGGAAGAGGGCGATGTTCCGCGTTCGCGCGAACTATCTACCTGCACTATCCTGCTGGCAGCAGGAGGTGCCCTGTGGGGCATGGGTGACGGGCTGGTACGTCACTTGAACCAGGCTCTGGTCGCCGGCCTGTCGCTGGAGCGGGCGATTATCTATGACCATGAACTGCTGTTTTCCAAGATTGCTGCCAGTTTGTGGGATGTGCTGTTGGCTTTTGCGCCAGTCGCCGGGCTTTTACTGGTGGTTGCGCTAGGCTCGCCTTTGCTGATTGGTGGCTGGTTGTTCAGTGCCAAAGCCCTGACCCCGAATTTTTCGCGCATGAACCCGATCTCTGGCCTGGGTAATATGATTTCTACCCATGCGGGTGTGGAACTGATCAAGGCCATTATCAAAACCATTTTGGTGGGTACAGTTGCCTGGATAGTCATCATGGGGCAAAAGAATGCCATCTTTGCCTTGCCACTGGAATCTCTGAAATCTGGCCCAGCTCACGTTGGTCACATGATGGGCGTGTGTTTTCTGGCCATCGTCGGTTCGCTGGCGGTGATTGCTGCGATTGATGCACCTTACCAGATGTGGCAATACGCAGAAAAACTGAAGATGACGCATCAGGAAGTGGTGCAGGAATCCAAAGAAGCCAACGGTAATCCACAAATCAAGGCGAAGATTCGCGCCCAACAGCGTGAGATGGCACGCCGCCGCATGATGTCTGAGATTCCAACGGCTGACGTTGTCGTTACCAACCCGACTCACTTTGCTGTCGCTCTCAAATATACCGAAGGTGGTAATGGCGCGCCTAAAGTCATTGCCAAGGGTGCAGATGCAGTCGCTGCCAAAATCCGTGAGTTGGCCAAGGAACACAATGTGCCCCTGCTGGAAGCACCACCACTGGCGCGTGCCTTGTACAAACACACTGATCTCGGCGACGAAATACCAGAAGCCCTGTATGCCGCCGTGGCAGAAGTACTGGCCTATGTTTATCAATTGCGCAGTTATACCAAGGCCGGTGGTAACAAACCTGTAGAACCAAGTGATTTATATGTACCAGCTGAGCTTGACCCTAATAATCAAACAGCTAATCAAGCAGGAGCTCAAGCATGAATAGCTTTACCTTGCCTGCCTGGATGAATGGCATGAATACCAGGGCGCTGGCTGCGCCTTTCCTCATCATCCTGATGCTGGCGATGATGATTCTGCCTTTGCCAGCCTTTATTCTGGACGTGTTCTTCAGCTTCAATATCGCGATCGCCATCATCGTTTTGCTGACCAGTTTATACACGGTCAAGCCGCTGGATTTCATGGTGTTCCCGACCGTGCTGCTGGTCAGTACGATGTTGCGTCTGTCCCTGAATGTTGCTTCTACCCGCGTCGTGCTGACAGAAGGTCACACAGGCCCGGATGCTGCCGGTAAAGTGATTGAAGCCTTTGGCCACTTTTTGATCGGAGGTAATTACACGGTCGGTATCGTGGTCTTCATTATCCTGACCATCATCAACTTTACTGTCGTTACCAAGGGTGCTGGCCGTATTGCAGAGGTGGGTGCACGTTTTGCCCTGGATGCGATGCCAGGTAAACAAATGGCGATTGATGCTGACTTGAATGCCGGTCTGATCGCTGAGCAGGAAGCCCGCCGCCGCCGTACCGAAGTGGCGCAAGAAGCAGAATTTTATGGTGCCATGGACGGTGCCAGTAAATATGTGCGTGGTGACGCGGTAGCGGGCATCATGGTCACCGTCATCAATATCGTTGGTGGCCTGGTGGTGGGTATGGTCCAGCATGACCTGGATTTTGCCACTGCTCTGAAAAACTATACCTTGCTGGCCATTGGTGATGGCCTGGTCGCACAAATTCCTTCGCTGATTATCTCAACTGCGGCAGGTGTCGTGGTCTCGCGCGTGGCCAGTGATCAGGATATCAGTGGTCAGTTAATAGGGCAGTTGTTTGCCAAACCCCAGGTCATGATCATCACCGGTGGCATTATCGGTGGCATGGGTATCATACCCGGCATGCCGCACATCGCCTTCGTTTTGCTGGCAGGCATATTGGTTGGCGGTGGCTACATGCTCAACAAGCGCGCCCAGTTGCCCCCGGTTATTGAAGAAAAAACCGAGGCTCCCGCCACGGCAGGTCAGGAAATGGAAGAAGCAACCTGGCAAGATATCTTGCCAGTCGATACCCTGGGCCTGGAAGTCGGTTATCGCCTGATCCCCCTGGTAGATAAAAACCAAAGTGGTGAACTCCTGCGCCGTATCAAAGGCATACGCAAGAAATTTGCCCAGGAAGTGGGATTTTTGTCACCCCCCGTCCATATACGCGATAATCTGGAACTCAAGCCTTCTGCATACAGGATCACCCTCAAGGGGGTGGAAGTCGGTGCCGGTGAGGCATTGAGCGGACAGTATCTGGCGATCAATCCTGGCATGGTGACCGGTAATTTACCAGGTGCCGTCACCAATGATCCGGCTTTTGGCTTGCCAGCGATCTGGATAGACGCCGCACTGCGTGAACAGGCGCAAGCGATGGGGTATACCGTGGTCGATTCTGGCACCGTTATTGCCACTCATCTGAATCACCTGATCACCAGCCATGCGGCTGAGTTGCTGGGTCGTCAGGAAGTGCAGTTGCTCATGGATCACCTGGCAAAAGACATGCCCAAAATGGTGGAAGAGCTGGTGCCAAAAGCCCTGCCTCTGTTCATCCTGCAAAAAGTATTACAAAACCTGCTGGTCGAGGGTGTGCATATCCGTGATATGCGTACCATTATTGAGACCCTGTCTGAGCAAGCCATGCATACCCAGGATGCGAATGAGTTGACGGCGCAAGTCAGGATCGCTTTGGGTCGTGCCATCGTCCAGCAAATCTTCCCGACCGGGAATGAGATGACGGTCATGACCCTGGATAGCCGCCTCGAACGCCTATTGATGCAAGCCCTACAAACAAGTGGTGCTGATGGCTCAGGCATAGAGCCAGGTCTGGCCGATACCCTGGCAAGCCAGACCGAGGCTGCGGCCCAGCATCAGGAGCAGATGGGCCTGACGCCGGTGCTGCTGGTGCCTGCACCATTGCGTGCCTTGCTGTCGCGCTTCCTGCGCCGCAATTTGCCACAACTCAAAGTCTTGTCACACGCAGAAGTACCTGAAACAAAAACCATTAGAGTCACTAGTCTGGTCGGAGGTCAATCATGAACGTCAGAAAATTTACCGCGAACACTTCTCGCGAAGCTTTGCGCATGTTGCGCGATGCTTTGGGGGCAGATGCCGTGATCCTGTCCAACCGTAATGTGGGCGGCAAGGTGGAGATTCTGGCCATGGCAGATGAAGCCATCAGTGCCATTGCACCTGCTTCCAACGATGAGGCACCGGTGCCTGAAGTGCCGCGCTTTGCTCCTCGCCTTAGTCCTCAATTCCAGTCTGATCAACCGCTTATCAGACCGCGTGCGTTTGAGCGAGCCGTGGAGGCACCTGCAAGTGTGCCGACTTTCAAGGCGGCGACCGGTGCATCTGGTTTTGCCAGTGAAATCGAAGCCCCGGTGAGTGGCAATGAGCTTAACGATGTCATGTCAGAAATACGTTCCATGCGCAGCATGCTGGAATCGCAACTGGCAGAAATCTCCTGGACACAAACGCAAAAACGCCAGCCACAAAAAGCAGAAATCCTGCGTGAATTACTGGCGACAGGTTTCAGTGCCAGTCTGTCTCGCTATCTGGTGGAAAAGCTGCCTGAAGCAGGCAAGCTTGAAAATGGCCTGGACTGGATCAAAAACGTCCTGACCCGCAACCTGTCTACCATTGACAATGAAAATGAGATGCTGGAAAAGGGCGGGGTGTATGCCCTGGTAGGCCCCACAGGCGTCGGCAAGACGACCACAACGGCCAAGCTGGCGGCTCGTTGTGTCATGCGTCATGGCCCATCCAAACTGGCCCTGATCACGACGGACGGTTATCGTATCGGCGGTTTTGAACAATTGCGTATCTACGGCAAGATATTGGGTGTCATGGTGCATGCGGTCAAGGATGAGGCAGATTTACGCATCGCCTTGTCGGAGCTCAAGAACAAGCACACGGTCCTGATTGATACTGTCGGTGTCAGCCAGCGTGACAAAATGGTGACTGAGCAGGTGGCAATGTTGTCTGGAACAGACACTCCGGTAAAGCGCTTGTTATGTCTGAATGCGACTTCAACTGGCGAAACCTTGAGTGAAGTCGTGCGTGCCTATCAGGGCAATGGCCTGGCTGGCTGTATCCTGACCAAGCTTGATGAGGCGGCCACCATAGGTGGTGCACTGGATATCGCGATACGCCAGAAACTCATGGTGTATTACGTCGCCAGTGGACAGCGTGTACCTGAGGACCTGCATATCGCCAACAAGCTCTACCTGATAGATCGCGCCTTCAAGCTCAAGCGTGAAACGGCGGCTTTCCGCTATCTGGATGAAGAATTACCCTTGCTGATGGCTGGCGCGGTTTCCGCGCAAGCATCAGGACGTGCTGGTCAGGAGGTGTCCCTTGGCTAGTTTCGATCAGGCAGAAGGCCTGCGCCGCATGCTGGCTGGGCCAAAACCACGGGTATTTACCTTTTTGTCAGCCTTGAGAGAAGATGAAAAGAGTGGCATGTTGGTCAATCTCGGGGTGTCACTGGCGCGCCAGGGTAACCAGGTGTTGATGGTGGATGCGCGCTCTTCCGAAAACAGTGTGGGAGCCTGGTTGAATGCCAACCTTGATCAGACCTTATTGGATGTAGCGAGACAACAGCGTACAATGAAGGAAGCAGTCAAATTGGTGGCTGCAGGCCTGTCGGTAACGATGCTGGCCCGTCACGCGTGGCTGCCGCCCGAAAATACCCGGCATTTGTCCAAAGTATTTGATGTGGCTGCCAACCGTGCGGATCTGGTCATCGTCGATAGTGAGATCAATCTGGATGACAGTTTTCCGCTGGCGACGCTGGATGACAGCGAACTGGTGATACAGGTTTCTGCTGATCCCGACATGATCAAGGCCGCTTATGGATTGATCAAGCGTGTGAGCAACCGGCTGGGGCGACGTGGTTATGGTATTTTAGTGTCCGGTGCATCGGATAAAGAGGCGAGATTGATTTATACGAATATGGCGCAGGCGGCCAGCCGTTACCTGGCAGTGCCGCTGCACTACGTCGGCCATGTGCCGGAAGATGAACACGTAAGAAAGGCTGCACATTTGGGACGCTCTGTGATTGACGCTTTTCCTAAAGCCCTTGCTTCGCTGGCATTCTCCCGGCTGGCTGAACAATTGGCGAAGACCGCGCGTTCCACCCTATGTGCAGAGGGAGTCCCTGAGCTGGGTGTCGGTCTCGGAATGTAATCAGAAAAATGTACACCGCGAGCGGAAAATCAGATAAAAACTTCCTTTTGAGGGAGCATGCGCCTCTGGTCAAGCGTCTGGCTTACCAGTTGAAGGCGCGCCTGCCTCCCAGTGTGGAGGTGGATGATCTCGTGCAGGCCGGTATGATAGGCCTGCTGGATGCCGTTAACCGCTACGAAGATACCCATGGCGCCCAGTTTGAAACCTATGCGGTACAACGCATACGCGGTGCCATGCTGGATGAATTGCGTAGTAGCGACTGGCTGCCGCGTGGCGTGCGCCAGAACATGCGCAAGATAGAAAATGCCATGAATGTGCTACAGCAAAAGCTGGGCAGGCCACCGCTGGAAACCGAGGTGGCGAAGTCGCTCAAGCTCAGCCTGGAAGAGTACCAGAACCTGCTGACAGACAGTGGCGGGCACCAATTGGTGTACTACGAAGACTTTCATGATGCGGATACCAAGGAACATTTCCTTGATCATTATTGTTCCGATGCGTCAGGTGATCCCTTGCAGGATTTGCTCAATGACGACTTCCGTGACGCCGTCATCGGTGCCATAGACAGCCTGCCGGAGCGGGAGAAATTGCTGATGGGCCTGTACTACGAGCAGGAATTGAATCTCAAGGAAATCGGGGCCGTGATGGGTGTATCAGAGTCGCGGGTTTCTCAATTACACAGTCAGGCAGTTGCCAGGCTCAGGGCATACTTAAGGGAGAAAGCGTGGACTGGGCTAGCATAGTAGGTTTGATACTGGTGGTACTTGGCATCGTCAGCGGCCAACTGATCGAGGGCGGGCGCCTGTCTTCGCTGGTGCAACCAGCTGCTTTTGTGATTGTGGTCATTGGTACCCTCGGTGCGGTACTCTTGCAAAGCAGGATGAACACCTTCGTGCGTGGTGTGCGCATGTTGCGCTGGGTAGTGTCTGAACCACCTGACAGCAGCAAGAAAAATATTGCCGATGCACTGATCTGGAGTGTGGTGGCAAGGCGTGAAGGCTTCCTGAGCCTGGAACGTTACATGAATGCTTCTACCGACCCCTTCATAGGCAAAGGCTTGCGCCTGGTGATCGATGGCATAGACCCGATACGCTTGAAAGACATACTGGATGTCGATATTTCACTGTATGAAATGGAGCAGCGTCAGGCCGCTAAAATCTGGGAGTCTGCGGGCGGGTATTCCCCGACCATAGGTATTCTTGGGGCAGTGCTGGGGCTTATCCATGTCATGGAAAATCTCAGTGACCCATCCAAGCTTGGTGGTGGTATTGCTGTTGCCTTTGTGGCCACTATCTACGGTGTGGGCCTGGCTAACCTGTTATTTTTGCCCGTCAGTAATAAACTCAAGGAAATCATAGGCCGCGAAGTGACGCGCCGTGAAATGTTGTCCGATATTTTTTATAGTATTGCTCTGGGCGACAGCCCGCGCGTGGTGGAAGAAAGACTGACCAATCACCGCAATTAAGCGATGCAGTGACATTGAAAAAATACACTTATGGCAAGAAAAAAATACCACGAAGAACCAGACAACCATGAGAGATGGCTGGTTTCTTACGCGGATTTTATTACCTTGCTGTTTGCGTTTTTTGTTGTCATGTATGCCATCTCCTCCCTGAACGAGGGCAAATACCGGGTCTTGTCCAACTCACTGACCGGTGCCTTTGGCAAAGTCATGACGGTGAATCCCAAGCCTGTCGATGCGCAACTTGAACAAAAAATCAAGCTCGACCCCTTGCCTCTGGTCAAAAACCGTATCAATGAAGGTTTGCGCAAAGAAAAAGCGCAAATGACGACCATGGCCAAAGATATCATGACCGTGCTGGAGCCTCTGGTGCGCGAAGGCAAGGTCAGGGTTACCCAGACCAGCCGCGGTATTACCATAGAAATCAATGCCAGCCTCTTGTTTGCTCCTGGTGATGCGCGCCTGAATGTCGATTCCATACAGGCACTGAGGGCGATTGCCGGTGTCCTCAAGCTTGATACCCATGCCATACAGGTAGAGGGACATACTGACAATCTGCCTATCAGTAACCCCATTTTTCCCTCCAATTGGGAATTATCGGCCGTACGTGCCAGCACGGTCGCCCGTTTGCTCACGGAAAATGGTGTCGATGAAAACCGCGTGACTGCAGTAGGGCAGGGCGCAAAGCTGCCTGTCAGTGACAATGACACGCCAGAAGCGCGGGCCAGGAACAGGCGTGTATCCGTCACCATACTGGCAGTATTGCCTGAGCCTGTGATAGAGGTGCCCTTGAGCCCAGCATCTGGGGCGGCGGCAACATCATTGCCCTCACCAGCAACGCGGCCAGCGGCGGCATCTTTGTCTGGCGCGGCACCGGGGCCTTGAAAACCTGAAAATCCTGAAGATTAAGGAGTTTTTCCAGTTGCTGGCGGGATAGTCGGCGCAGTACGGTCATGCTAGCGAAGTCGTGTTCAGAGTTAGTCGCCAGCGAAAATCACCAGCGCTTCATCAATGCGCAAGCAGGATCGCACAAGCACCGTCAGGTGGCGATATAGCCCTTGCCTGGCGTAGTTTTGACGGTTGATTGACCGTTGGGGCCATACATGGAGCCGGCCTGATTGTTGTTTTTTTGCAATAGATGCAAGGTTGCCTGGTTCAGCGATAGTCTGCGGTTGATCAGCAAACCATTGGTGCGGTTGTCTTCTTTGGCTTGCACAGTCAGTTGCAATAAAGCATCCCAGTCCTGTGCACTGGTTTGGGCGACGCCGGCTTGCTGCAAATAAGCCTGCATGCCGTCTATATCAGCATTAAATCCAAGTTCATTCAAAAAGCTGTTACGCTTTTTTTCCAGTTCTGTCATTTTGACCACAAGCTGTCCCTTGCTCTGGGTAAAGTCATTGAGCTGGACTATATCGCTTTCTACCAATGCCGCTTGCTCTTGCTTGAGCAAGTCAGTGAGCGAAGACATGATGCTCACCTCTTCTTGCAGGCATTGTTGAATAGCGCTATGTCTGGAACCTGTTGCGTTCATTTTTTAACGTTTTCTGGCGTTGAGCAAATCTTTAACTGTTTCCAGAAGCCCATCAGCGACTTTTTCCGAATTGACCTGGAAGCGTCCTTCGGAAATGGCCAGCTTGATAGCTTCCACCTTCTTCGTCTCAAACACAGCATTGCTCGCCTGCGTACTTTGCAAGGCTTGCAACTGTGAAGACAGGGTCGAAATTTGTACTTTCGTCGAATTCGCCACGGGTACCGCGGTTTCTGCGGGTTTTTCCGTGCGAGCCTGTTGCGGGCTGACTGGCAGTCCCGCTGTCTTATTTAGTGCGTCATCAATTTTCACAGCGATACCCTCTAGTGTGGGACTTACAAACATCTACATCCAGTTTATCGGCTGTGTAATTTTAAACTTTAACCTTACTGTAAAAAAATATTGCATGTGCTTAATTCCAGCTACAAATATCTTGCCATCAGTAAACTATTTCTATAATGCCACCATTCTTCGCAACGCCACTGATGGTTTGCCCTGAACTGGTCTTGGCCTTGGCAATTTGTCCATCTGCCGCATTATTAAGGGCGATGGCATCTGTTGTCACCTGGAAACCTGGGCCGTTGCTGATGACCCGCACTGATTGCCCTTGTTGCACGACTGCAGGGCTTTTCAGGGCATCAAGACGCATGACACCACCAGAAGCCATGGAGACCTGCATGGTTTTGCCTATCGCCTGTTCAGGCGCGGTGATGACGCCGGCGGGCAATTTCGCAATATCACCCCTTTGTTTGCTTAAATCGCTGAGTGAGATAACTTGTCCATGGGTAAGCGCATTGGCTGCCACGTAGTAATCTGCCGTCACCTGCACATTTGCTTGCAAATACACCAGCCAGGGGGCAGGGGCAGTGCAGCGTATTGCCAGAGTGACCTTGCCCCAGGGTTTGCTGCCAGGCAATAAATAAGGATTGGGGTTGTCGCAGGCCTGGAGATTGAGGCGTTTATCGACTTCGCCTACTGTTACCTGTACGTCATTGCTGAGACCTGATGCCTGTAGTGTCAAAAAGTCCAGGGCGATCTGGCGCAACTGTGCAGCATCCTGGACCTGGCTTATCGGAGCGGCCTGGCTCAGGCATGCCAGGCTCATCAAGGACAGGGCCAAAACTTGCTTGCGGTTGGGTTTGCTGAATATCTTTGCGGCTTTCATCATGTTTCCTGCCGGGGTTGCGCTGAACTCCATTTTAGGATTTGCGGGTTTTTTTGAATGCCTGAATAAACGGGTTTTTCCCTTTCTGCTTGCCTGATCAAATTTGTGCTCTGACGAATAAGATGCAAGGTATAGAAAACCCTTGTGTGCCTCAAGCGTACTGTGCGATGGCGAAGGAGAGAAAGATGGTTGGCAGGTTAGATGACTTTTTGAAATTCCATGAGGCTGCACTATCAGTGCGTGGTCAGCGTCAGCAGTTGCTCGCATCCAATATTGCCAATGCTGATACGCCCAATTACAAGGCGAAGGACATCGATTTTTCCAGTGCACTCAGTCATGCCCTGGGACAAAACCTGAACCAGTCGCCAACGGCGCTGGCCAAGACTGCCGCACAGCATATCGATACACCGGGTAGCGTGGCAGGCATGGCACCACAATACCGGCCCACGGTACAGGGTAGTGTTGATGGCAATACGGTTGATATGGATGTGGAACGCAATCAGTTTACCGACAATGCACTGCGTTATGAGGCTAGCCTGACCATCATCAATATGCAGATCAAGAATATGTTGGCAGCGATACAGGGATAAACAAGGATAACCATCATGTCACTCTTTAATGTCTTCAATGTTGCCGGATCGGCCATGAGCGCGCAGTCGCAGCGCCTGAATGTGGTGACCAGTAACCTGGCCAATGCCGACAGTGTCACCAGCTCGGACGGTACGCCTTACAAGGCCAAGCAGGTGGTATTCAGTGCGGTGCCGGTAGCGGGTACGGCTTCTACCGCCGTCAAGGTAAATGAGGTTGTAGAAGATACTAATCCGCCTAAACTGATGTATGACCCAAAACACCCGATGGCAGATGAAAAAGGTTATGTCGCCATGCCTAATGTGAATGTGGTGGAAGAAATGGTGAATATGATTTCAGCATCACGTTCATATCAAAACAATGTAGAAGTCATGAATGCAGCAAAAACCATGCTGCTGAAAACCTTGACTTTAGGGCAATAAGATTTTTGTAAGGAATAAATCATGGCTACCACCAGCGGCGTACAAAGCAGCACCGTCGATCCAGCTTTGCTGACAACGATGAACGGGGCAAAGGCATCAACCAATTCGACTGAAGATGCAAAAAACACTTTCATGACTCTGCTGGTAACCCAGCTCAAGAATCAGGACCCGTTGAACCCCATGGACAATGCCCAGGTGACCAGCCAGCTTGCGCAATTATCAACGGTCTCGGGTATCGATAAACTCAATGCGTCGGTGACTGCGCTGAGTGCCAGTTTCCAGAATGGCCAAAACCTGCAGGCGGCCAATATGATAGGTCATGGCGTGATCGCGCCAGGCAATACCATGGTCGTGACCGATGGCAAGGGGATTTATGGCCTTGAGTTGCCACAGGCAGCCAGCAATGTTGATGTCGTGATACGCGACAGCTCCAATGTCGTGGTAAGGAAAATGACCCTCGGTGCCTTGCCGCAAGGCGTGAATACCCTGACCTGGGATGGCAAGACCGATGCAGGTGCGACAGCGGCTAACGGTGCCTATAAATTCGAGTTTGTTGCCAATGCGGCAGATAAAAAACTGGATGTAACCAGCCTCGCATTTGGCGTGGTTTCCAGCATCACCTCGGGCTCCCAGGGCTTGAAGCTCAGCCTACCCAATATTGGTGATGTCAGTATGAATGATGTAAGACAAATTTATTGATCCTTGGAGTAATCCTGTATCAAATCCTGCGGTAAAAAGTGAACGAACTAGCCTAAGTAAGGGAGAAATATCATGGGTTTTCAACAAGGACTGAGTGGACTGAATGCCGCTTCCAAATCCCTGGATGTGATTGGTAATAATATTGCCAATGCCAGCACCGTCGGTTTCAAGCAAGGACAAACGCAATTTGCCGACGTCTATGCCAATTCACTTAATGGCTCTTCTGGGGGGACTGTGGGTATTGGTACTAAAGTGTCTGGCGTGGTGCAGCAATTCACGCAGGGCAATATCTCAACGACAAATAACCCGCTTGATATCGCCATCAATGGTGGCGGCTTTTTCCGCATGTCCACCAATGGTGCGATTACCTATACACGTAATGGCCAGTTCCAGCTTGATAAGCTCGGTAACATTGTCAACGCGCAAGGAGCGCAATTGACAGGTTATGTAGCGAATTCTGCAGGTGTATTATCGACTGGCGCCGCTGCGCCTATCAATATCAATACGGCAGACATTCCGCCAGCGCAGACGACGACCATCAATGCAGTCATGAACCTCGATTCGCGCAAATTGGTTCCCGGTACACAATTGCCAGCGACCATACCGCCAGTGATTACCCCTATCGCATTCAGTGCGACTGATCCGACTACTTATAATAGCTCGACTTCGGTCGCTGTATTTGACAGTCTGGGTAATTCGCATGTGGTCCAGTCATTTTTTGTCAAACGTGATAACACAGCCCCTGCGCCGACCCCACCCGTAACAATTGAGTGGGATGTCTTTGCTACAGTCGATGGTGTTTTGATTAATGGTGCTGGCGCTACCACCAACTCCATCACCCGGCTTGGTTTTGATAATTTGGGTAAGCTAAGTGCGGTTACCCCACCATTCTCTGCCACAGATCCACGTGCAACCACCTTGACCGTGCCTGTCAGTACCGGTGCTGTTACACCTATCAATACTACTTTAAATATCAAATACGATTTCACTGGTACTACGCAATTCGGCTCTGATTTCAGCGTCAGTAAAAACACCCAGGACGGTTATGCATCCGGCAAACTGGCGAAGTTCAATACAGCCAAGGACGGTACTATCGTCGGTAGTTATACCAATGGTAAAACTTCAGTTCTGGCGCAAGTGGTATTGGCGAATTTTACCAATCCTAACGGTCTGCAATCGACGGGCGACAACCAGTGGATAGAAACAGCGGCTTCTGGTAATTCTCTGGTTGGTCCGCCAAATTCGGGCAGTCTGGGTACGCTGACTTCATCAGCGACAGAAGATTCAAATACTGACCTGACGGGTGAGCTGGTGAATATGATTACTGCACAGCGCGTCTATCAGGCAAATGCGCAAACCATCAAAACGCAGGATCAGGTTTTGCAGACACTGGTCAACCTGCGTTAATGGTGATTTTTATTTGAATTGACATGCGTCTTTTAAATCTCAGGCAAACAGGAGCAGCTCATGGATAGACTGGTATATACCGCGATGACCGGTGCCAAGCATATCCTTGAGCAGCAGGCTACCGTCTCGCATAATCTGGCCAATGTCTCGACCACGGGTTTCCGGGCGCAGCTTGATTCATTCCGTGCCGTGCCTGTCAAAAGCAATGGTCTCGCTACCCGCGCTTTTGTCGTTGATGCTACAGTCGGCACGGACTTTTCTACCGGCGCCATGCAAAACACAGGGCGTGAACTGGATGTGGCAGTCGAAGGCAAGGGCTGGCTGGTGGTGGAGAAGGCGGATGGCACTGAGGCCTTTACCAGGCATGGTAGTTTGAAGGTCAATGAAAACGGTATTTTGCAAACCCAAAGTGGGTTGAATGTCGTCGGTGATGGCGGTCCCATCACCATCCCGCCGGAAGTATCGATTGCGATTGCCAAGGACGGTACGGTATCGACCATACCGACTGGCACCAAGCCAAATGCGGTGCAAGTCATAGGTCGCCTGAAACTGGTCAATCCGCCGGAAGAAAACCTGGTGCGCGGCGATGATGGTTTGTTCAAAACCAAGGACGGTAATGCGGTTGATGCCGATCCCCTGGTAGGTGTGGCAGGCGGCATGCTGGAAAACAGTAATGTGAATGTCGTCGAATCCATGGTCAACATGATTAATCTGGCGCGCAGCTTTGAAATGCAAATGAAGCTTTTGCAGAATGCCGAGAATAACGCCACTAAAGCCAGTCAGATCCTGACTTTGAGTTGAGTGCTGATGTAGCACAATAGCCTTGTAGAAGTCTTTGCCGCGAAGATAAAGCGACGCAAAGTAAACCAGGGCAAAAGGGGAAAGCAATGATACGTTCACTATGGATAGCCAAGACTGGCCTGGATGCGCAGCAAACGCAGATGGATGTCGTATCCAATAACCTGGCCAACGTCAGCACCAATGGCTTTAAACGTTCACGTGCCGTGTTCGAGGATTTGCTGTACCAAAATATTCGCCAGCCCGGCGCGCAAAGCTCGCAGCAGACGCAATTGCCGTCCGGCCTGCAACTCGGTACTGGTGTGCGCCCGGTTGCAACAGAAAAGATTTTCACGCAAGGCAATTTGCAACAGACCGGTAATAGCAAGGACGTGGCAATTCAGGGGCAGGGATTCTTCCAGGTTCTGCTGCCTGATGGTTCTACTGCCTATACCCGTGACGGTTCCTTCCAGACAGATAATCAGGGGCAGTTGGTGACCTCCAGCGGTTTTGTGATTCAGCCAGCGATTACTATTCCTGCCAACGCACAATCGATTACGGTGGGGCGCGATGGTACGGTTTCTGTCACCCAGCCAGGTTCGGTAGCGCCTGTGCAGGTCGGTTCACTGCAATTGGCTACATTCATCAACCCGGCTGGTTTGATGGCGATGGGTGAAAATCTGTACGTAGAAACGGCGGCCTCTGGCAATCCGGGTACGAATACACCCGGCACCAATGGCGCTGGCTTGCTGATGCAAAGCTTTGTAGAAACATCGAACGTGAACGTGGCAGAAGAGTTGGTCAATATGATACAGACCCAGCGCGCTTATGAAATCAACAGCAAGGCGATCACTACTTCAGACCAGATGTTGCAACGACTGTCGCAACTGTAATGAATTAACTGGCACCCATGCGGATGTATCCTGGTGGGTGAACACATGATGACCTATACAAAATTATCCCTGCTCTTGCCATTGCTGGCACTCACGGCTTGCGCCATGACGCCACCACCTATCGTGCACCAGCCCACATCCATTCCGGCGCAATCAGCCAGGCCACAAAAGCAGGCGAATGGTGCAATTTTCCAGCAAGCCACTTATCGCCCTTTGTATGAAGATGCGCGGGCCCGTCTGGTAGGCGACACCCTGACCATATCCATCGTTGAGAAAACATCTGCGGGCAAAGCTGCTGCTGCGTCCAACAGCAAGTCTGGCGCAGCTTCTTTCGCTGCACCTACGGTATTTGGTGTGCCGGCAACGACCACGGCACAGGCCAGTCTGGCGACTTCTTCATCGACCAAATATGATGAAAAGGGCGCACAGACGGCCAGTAATAATTTTACCGGCACGATTGCCGTCACTGTCATCGATGTGCTGCCTAACGGGAATTTGCTGGTCAGCGGTGAGAAACAACTGGCCTTTGATAAAGGGGCAGAGTTCGTGCGTTTTTCTGGTGTGATCAACCCCACCACGATAGCCGCAGGCAATGTCGTCGCTTCTACACAGGTTGCAGATGCGCGATTTGAATATCGCTCCACATCGAAGATTGATATGACAGAAATGAGTTCGATGTTTTCGCGGTTTTTCCTTAGCTTCCTTCCTTTATAGCGAATTTTTTAGCAAACTCTCAGGGTAGTTTTATGAACGCACTTTCCACCTCCAGAATGATCAGGGCAGCCATACTTGCCATGGCAGTCATGACTGCCATGATCGCGCCGGAAAGTCGGGCAGAGCGTATCAAGGACCTGGCAGGCATACAGGGCGTGCGGCAAAATCAGTTGCTTGGCTATGGCCTGGTGGTTGGTCTCGATGGCAGTGGTGACCAGACTACGCAAACCCCGTTCACAGTGCAGAGTATCATCAGCATGATGCAGCAACTGGGCGTCGCCATCCCAGTGGGAACCAGCCTGCAATTAAAGAATGTGGCCGCAGTCATGGTGACTACCTCCTTGCCAGCTTTTGCCCAGCCCGGGCAGACCCTGGATATCACGGTGTCGTCCATGGGTAACGCAAAAAGTCTGCGCGGTGGCACACTGCTGATGACTCCTTTAAAAGGTGCGGATAACCAGATTTATGCGATGGCACAGGGCAATGTGCTGGTCGGTGGTGTGGGTGCTTCGGCAAACGGCAGTAAGGCGCAAGTCAATCATCTAAGTGTCGGTAAAATTTCTGGTGGTGCGACGGTGGAGAGGGCGGTACCCAATTCAGTTTCCCAGGGACCTACCATACAACTGGAGTTGAACAGCTCGGATTTTTCCACTGCCAGCCGGGTGGTGGATGCGATCAACCGCCGCTTTGGCCCGGACACGGCAGCAGCCATGGATGGTCGTGTGATACAGGTGAAAGCACCAGTCTCTGCCGATCAACGCGTGAGTTTTCTCGGCAATCTGGAAAATATCGATGTGACGCCAGCGCAAATGGCAGCGAAGGTTATCTTGAATGCCAGGACTGGCTCTATCGTCATGAACCAGGCCGTGACGCTGGAAACCTGTGCTGTCGCCCATGGGAATCTGTCTGTCGTCATCAATACTGACAATACGGTCAGCCAGCCAAATGCACTGGCAGCCGGACAAACAGCACCTACGGCTAATTCAACCGTCACGATCTCGAAAGATGCGGGTCAATTGATGATGCTAAAGGCTGGGGTATCTCTGGCTGAGGTGGTCAAGGCCCTCAATGCCATCGGTGCGACACCGCAAGATCTGCTGGCCATATTGCAGGCCATCAAGGCATCCGGTGCCTTGCGTGCGGACCTGGAAATTATCTAAGGAATCGTGATGATAGGGCGCACCGATTTCAGCGATAAAACAGCCTTTGACACCAGGGGGCTGGATGAACTCAAACAGTCGGCCAGGAATAATTCGCCCGAGGCAATCAAGGGCGCAGCACAGCAGTTTGAGGCACTGTTCTTGAACGTCATGCTGAAATCCATGCGTCAGGCAGGTGGGCAGGACGGTTTGTTTGAAAGTGAGCAAAGCCGTATGTATACCTCCATGCTGGATCAACAATTGTCGCAGACCATGGCCAAAAAGGGTGTGGGCCTGGGAGATGTGCTGGTCAGGCAGTTATCAAATAATGCCATGAACCTGGCGCTGGAAGCAGACCCTGCCACCGGTTCCGGCAATCTGGCCAACCCCGCCAGCATGCGCGGTATCAACACTTACCTGGACAATCTCAAATTCGAGCAAATGCCCGCGAATGCGCCAAAAACCGCGTTTACTGGACCAAATCACGTGCGCGAGTTCCAGGAAAAACTGTCTGCCCATGCTGAGCAGGCCAGCCAGGAAACCGGTATTCCTGCCAAATTCATGCTGGGCCAGGCTGCTTTGGAAAGTGGTTGGGGACGCCGTGAAATCAAGACCGTGGATGGTTCCACCAGCCATAATATCTTTGGCATGAAGGCGACCAAGGGCTGGAAAGGCAAGACAGTTGATGCAGTTACAACAGAATATGTGAATGGCGTAGCCCAGCGCAAGGTAGAAAAGTTCAAGGCTTACGATACTTATGCCGATGCATTCAAAGACTATGCTAAATTGATCACCAAGAATCCGCGTTATGAAAACGTGATGGCTAATGCCAAAGATGCAACAAGCTTTGCCCAGGGTCTGCAAAAAGCCGGTTATGCGACTGACCCCGAGTATGCCAACAAGCTGACAAAGATCATCAAAAACTCCCTTTCTACGTAATTTCACCATAGGTCTCCAGTGAAAGTGCAATCAGATTAAAGTTTTACCGAAACGCACCGAAAACATGATTGATGGTACTGGGTGGCTAACTTAGCAAAAGAGCAGGTTCAATTATGGGTTCAAATATATTTGGCATTGGGCAATCGGCACTGGCTGCGGCGCAGCTGGGCATTGCGACGACCGGTCATAATATTGCCAATGCATCAACTCCTGGCTATAACCGTCAAACTATCCTGCAAGCGGCGAATGAACCGCAGAATCTGGGCGGCTCATTTATCGGGCAAGGTGTGTCGGTTACGCAGATACAGCGCCAATACAATTCTTTCCTGGCTGGTCAGGTCAATGCTTCTCAATCAACAAAAAATCAGGCTGATGTGTATTACAGCCAGATCAGCCAGATCAATAACCTGGTGGCAGACCCTACTGCAGGTGTGACACCAGCTCTGCAAGATTTTTTCAAGGCTTTCCAGAATCTGGCTGCCAGCCCTAATGGCACGGCTGGCGCTGCTGCGCGCCAGGCCGCATTGTCGTCAGCACAAGCGCTGGCTGGCCGCATCAATGGTTTGGAAACGCGTCTCGACCAGATCACTGACGACGTCAATGGGCAAATTGGTACGACTGTCGGTGCCATCAATAGCTATGCTTCACAAATAGCCAGTTTGAATGACACCATAGAAAGAGCCAAGGGTATTTCAAATAGTGCCAGTGGGCCTAATGATTTATTGGACCAAAGGGATCAACTCATCACTGAATTGAGCAAGCTGACCAAGGTCAGCGTAGTGCCCCAGGGTGAAAAATATAATGTCTTTATTGGCAATGGTCAGCCACTGGTACTTGGCAGCAATGTTACGCAATTGCAGGTCAGCCAGTCATTGACGGATCCCAGCCGCACTGAAGTTTCTTACCTCGTCAATGGTTCTTCCGTGCTGTTACCTGAAAACAGTTTTGGCGGCGGCAAACTCGGTGGTTTATTCGATTTCCGCTCCAGCACCCTGGACGTGGCAAAAAATAGCTTGGGCAGGATAGCAATTGGCCTCGCCACGCAATTCAATGACCAGCAAAAGCTGGGGCTGGATTTGAACGGCCAGGTCGGTGGCGATTTCTTTACAATTTCTGGTCCTGTAACAACACCAAGTGCGCTCAATACTTCGACAGCGGGTATCAATGCAAGCATCACCGATACTTCTGCATTAACGACCAGTGACTATCGTCTGCAATTTATCGGCGGCAATTATAAAATTACCCGCTTGTCAGATGGGGCAACACAGTCTTCGGCAACTTTGCCTTTGAAGTTTGATGGTATTAATTTTCAGCTTGCACCGCCACCGGCAGCAGCGGCTCCGGCAGCGGGCGATGAGTTTCTGATCAGACCTACCATAGCGGGGGGCGCCAGTATTGCGGTAGCTATCCAGGACCCGGCCAAACTGGCTGCGGCGGCACCTTTGACGACATCTTTCCCGACGACCAATACTGGTAACGGCAAGATCAGTGTTGGTGTTGCCAATTCCCAGGCTGCCTCCAGCAGCAACTCTGCCACGGCCACGATAGGCTCGGCAACAACGGACGATTCTTTTCTTGGCACCAGCCTGGTCACACCAGTTAATCTAACGTATTCGGGCGGTAATATTACTGGCTTCCCTGCCGGTGCCACAGTATCTGTCAAAGTCGGTGCTGTTACGACGACATATCCGCCTCCAGCAACCGTGCCGTATACCAGCGGCGCTGCGGTCAGCTTTAGTGGTGTCAGTTTTTCGATCAAGGACGGCGCTGCTCCGCCTTCCAATGGTGATGTGTTTACCATATCCAAGGCGCTACCAGTAGCACCGAGCACGTTGACATTTAATTCCGCTGGCAATACCCTCACTGGCTTCCCGGCGACTGCGAATGTCACGGTGACCAATGCCGGTGTTGCTACAACTTACCCGGCCGGCACGGCGGTGCCCTATACGTCTGGTTCCACGATCAGTTATAACGGCATCAGTTTCTCGATATCGGGTAATCCTGCCAACGGTGATGTGTTCAATGTCGCGCCGAATACCAATGGTTCTGGTGATAACCGTAATGCGGTATTGCTGAGTAATCTGCAAACGCAAAACACCATTGGCGGTGGCACGACCACCTTCCAGGGGGGGTATGCCCAGTTCGTCAGCCTTGTGGGTAACAAGGCGCATGAGTTGCAAATTACCAGTGCTTCAGAAACAAAATTGCTGGCGCAAAATATCACTGCCCAGCAAACTGAATCAGGTGTGAACCTTGATGAAGAAGCTGCCAACTTATTGCGCTATCAACAGGCATATCAGGCGGCAGGCAAGTTGATGCAAATTGCAAGTACATTGTTTGACTCCTTATTGGCGTTGGGCAGATAGAGGTTATTATGCGTATCAGTACCAGCACTATTTATCAAACTGGCGGTTCCAATATTAGCGATCTGCAGTACGGTTTGAACAAGACCCAACAGCAAATCGCTGCTGGCCGTCGTGTGTTGACACCGGAAGATGATCCGATTGCCTCTGCACGTGCGCTGGTTATTTCCCAGTCAGATTCTCTAAATACCCAGTTTGCGACGAATAGGCAAGCTGCCAAGAATAATCTCAGCATTGCTGAGAGTACGCTCAGCAACGTCACTGATACCTTGCACAATATCAAGGCGCTGATTGTGCAGGCAGGCAATGGTTCTTACAACGATACCGATCGTGGATTTATCGCTCAGCAATTGCAAGGCAATCTTGATCAATTATTTGGTCAGGCAAATGCCACTGATGGCACGGGTAATTACTTGTTTTCAGGTTTCAATACCACTACTGCGCCTTATACCAAGACAGCGGGTAGCGCTGTTTATAATGGGGATCAGGGGCAGCGCTTTATCCAGGCAGACACATCAAGGCAAATACCGCTCAGTAGCCCTGGCATTGATATTTTCCAGAATATCCGTACCTCGACTGGCCAGTTCAATGTGCAGTCTAATCCGTCCAATGTAGGCACTGCAGTCGCTGCGGCGACGATCAACACCCCTACCTCAGCGAATCTGACGGGTAATAATTACGAAGTGGCTTTTGATAATCTGGGTACTTCATTTACTGTGACAAATAAAACCACAGGTAATGTGGTGGTTCCATTGACCCCGTATGTCAGTGGCGCAACGGTTACCTTTGATGGTATAGATTTGAATGTCACCAACGCGGGTGGCCCACCAGTTGCTGCGCCTGGCCCAAACGACAAGTTTTCAATACAACCAGGCAATCAAAATATCTTTGAAACTGTCACCGATATCATCAATGCCTTGAACACGCCTGCGGGTACGGCGGCAGCAAAAAAAGATTTGACTGCAGCGCTGACACAAGGCAATAACAATATCGACAAGTCTTTGAATAATGTATTGACCGTGCGTGCGCAACTGGGCACCAGCCTGAAAGAGATTGATGACCTTGATAGTGAGGGTGATGCCAAGGGCGTCGCTTTCAAACAGGATTTGTCTGCCTTGCTGGACCTGGATTATGCCAAGGCGATTACTGAACTCAATCAGCAACAAACTACCTTGCAGGCAGCGCAGCAATCATTTGTTAAGACATCTGGTTTGTCTCTGTTTGACTATATCCGCTAAGAACGTGCTTGCGATCTTAGAGGCTGTTCGAGATCTTATTGTAAACAAAAGGAATATTGCGTAAACTTAGGTGATGAGAAAAGCCTACCCAAGCGACATCAGTAGAGAACAGTTTGCGAAGATAGAAGATATTCTGCTGAGCGCACGCAAGAAAACCAAGCCGCGCCAAGTGGATTTATATGATGTTTTTTGCGCGGTATTGTACGTGTTAAAAAGTGGCTGCCAGTGGGACATGATACCGAGCGACTTTCCTCCTAAAAGTACGGTGTACACGTACTTTAAGCAATGGAAAGAGAAGCCGTTGGAAGTGAGTTAAGCCTGCTGGAGCAGGCTTTAAAAAAATCAGGTTGGCGCGGCCCGTACCAAACATGGTCGGAACGTACACAGCACCTTTTTGATTGTTGACGCCCAGAGTGTCAAAAACACGGATACGGCAAAACACAAAGGCTACGATGCAGGGAAGAAAATATCAGGAATCAAGCGCCATATTGCCGTTGACACAGAGGGGCTACCTCATGCCATTGCCGTGACAACAGCCGACATCACGGATAGAAAGGGAGCACTGGAAGCGTTTGAGCAGCACAAGCATTCCTTGGGCAAGGTTGCCAGCGTGCTCGTCGATGGTGGTTATACGGGACGCCCTTTTGCTGAGGGTGTCCATCAAATTCTGGGGGCGTCTGTACAAGTTGCCAAGCGCAATGAACTCCACACCTTTAGTGTCATGCCTCAGCGGTGGGTGGTGGAACGCTCTTTTGCCTGGCTTGAGAAATGCCATCGCCTTTGGAAAAACTGTGAGCGACAATTGAATACCAGCTTGCAATTCGTTAATTTGGCATTTCTCACTTTGCTCTTGCGGCGCGGGTGATCAAAAAAGATCTCGAACAGGTTCTTACTGCGCGAGCGTGATCGGGGCTCATGTGCTGCTCAAAATGCTCATGTACTTAAGTACATTCCGCTTTTTGCGCTGCTCTTCACCCCGCTGACGCTCGCTACAGATCGTAAACACGTTCTAACAAACTCTGATCTTTATGTATGAAGACAAAAAAGCAGCCTGGGCTGCTTTTTGTTTTCAGGTCATTCTGATGTTTAAATCTTTTCCATATCTTCTGCATCCAGTGCAATCACATGGGTTTGCAGGATGCCGCGTTCGTCATGCCATTCACGCACGACACAAGGTGCGCCTTCTTCATCAATCGCAATGACCTTGAAAAACTGACCTATCATCGATTCTATGAGGATGCGTTCATCTTCAGGGAAACTCTTGATAAATCTTTTGTCTAGATTGACTACGCGGACGATATCACCCAGAACGACGGGTTGGTTTTTGCAATCGACGGCGGCTTGAGGTGCAGACATGGTTATTTCCGGTAAATTATTTCGGATATTGTACTTGGTCTCGATCATTCTGCCGCAGGCAAAATAAAAAGGCTTGATTGTTTCAAGCAATCAAGCCTTTCAGATCTCAACTCTTGGCGTCAGGAAGTTTTCTTTTCCCGCGCAACCCAATACAGCGCAATGATGATCAACGCGTAGGGGATCATGGACAAGGCATTGGCATTGACACCGTCAAAGAAGGGATTGTTTGCTGTCGCCCAGTCACCAATTTTCTTGTCAAAATCGGTCAGGATACCTGCCGTGAAGGCAATGACGATACCAGCCAGCGCACCGCCGGCAATATAGCCA
The DNA here is from genome assembly GCF_009937955.1 of Undibacterium sp. KW1. Lineage (NCBI taxonomy): Bacteria > Pseudomonadati > Pseudomonadota > Betaproteobacteria > Burkholderiales > Oxalobacteraceae > Undibacterium > Undibacterium sp. KW1. The sequence goes on from NZ_AP018439.1 coordinate 2,257,430, forward strand.
GATGATAGCAAGACACCAGAGCTGCGGTCGCCAGCTGCCTGTTTCTCTTCTTCACTGAGATGCTTGTTGTGTTCCAGCTTATTGTTACGACGATCTACTGCCCAGCGTATCATGCCGCCAACAAACAGTGGGGCCGAGGATGATAGTGGCAAATACACGCCCACCGCGAAGGCCAGCGATGGGATGCCTGCCATTTCAAGTACCAGCGCAATCATCACGCCAAACAAGACCAGGGTCCAGGGCAGTTGTCTGTCCAGGATACCCTTGATGATGTAAGACATCAGCACAGCTTTCGGCGCATCGTATTTCTTGACTTCAGTACCGTCAGGGCGTTTGTTGTAAGCACCATTGATACCGGGATCGACCAGATAGACTGCCTTGCCTGCATTATCAACGAAGTATTTACCGGCAGGGCCGCCGACATTGTCATTCTTGTGCCAGACCTTGTATGTGCCTTTATCTGTATCAGCTTGCGGGCCTTGCAGTTGTGCAGTGTCAGTCAGTTTCGATGCATCTGTCTGCAGAGCAGGGGCAACCTGTGCTGCCGGGACATACACAGTACCGGAGTCATTCAATTTCAACAGGATAGGGCCAAGGATCAGGGCAGAAGACAGGGCACCTGCCAGGATTGCATACTGTTGCAAACGCGGTGTGGAACCAACGATGTAACCGGTTTTCAAATCCTGTGAGGTGGTACCCGCGTTGCTGGAAGCGATACAGACGATCGCACCGACAGACAGGGCCGTCACATAGTATTGACCACCAGTCCAGCCCATGATCAGGAATATCAGGCAAGTGAACAGCAGGGTTGCTACTGTCATGCCAGAGATGGGGTTGGATGAAGAACCAATTTCGCCAGTCAAACGTGAAGAGACAGTCGCAAACAGGAAGCCGAACACCAGGATCAGCAAGGCACCCAGGAAATTCATGTGCAGCGGCGTCGCAAATGTAATGACAGCAATAATGGCCAGCGCACCGATGACGACCCACTTCATCGGGATATCCTGATCAGTACGCAATGGCGCAGTAGCTGCTGCAGCACCTTTGCCCAGGCCGGATAAACCAGCCGACAGGCTGCGCCAGATAGTGGGCATGGCACGCATCAGGCTGATCAGGCCGCCAGCAGCAACTGCACCAGCGCCGATGTACAGAATATAAGCGCCACGCACATCATGTGAACTCATTTCACTGATGAGCTTGGTTCCTGGGGCCAGAGGCACACTCAAGGCATCACCAAAGAACTTGATCATTGGTATTAGCAAGAGGTAAGACATGACACCACCGGCTGCCATCACGGCGGCAATGCGCGGGCCGATGATATAGCCTACACCCAGCAATTCAGGGGATACTTCTGCACCCAGCGAGCCACCTTTGAGTGGTGCACCGAATACAACTTCCGGCGTATCTTTCCAGCCTTTGAGAGCGACGTTGGCGATCTTGTACAAGAGGCCGATGCCAAAGCCGCCAAAGATAATCGCAGCACGTTTGCTGGCATCGTCTGCTGCATTTGGATTGTTCTTTTCACCGGCAGCTTCACGGGAAGAATCAGTCGCTGCTGCCTTCAAGACCTCGGCACAGGCCGTGCCTTCAGGGTATTTCAGCTCATCGTGCTTTTCCACGATCATGGTTCTGCGCATGGGGATCATGAGCAAAATACCCAGCAAGCCACCGAGGCAGCCAACCAGCATGACGCGGGAAATTTCCAGGTCAAAACCCAGGATCAGGATGGCTGGCATGGTCACGCCAAGGCCAAAGGCCAGGGATTCACCAGCCGAACCTGCGGTCTGGGTAATACTGTTTTCCAGGATGGTCGCATCTTTCGCGCCCAGTTTATTACCCAGGCGGAACAGAGTGATGGCGATCACCGCTACCGGGATCGAGGCGCTGACGGTCAAACCGACCTTGAGTACCAGATACAGGGACGATGCACCGAAAACCATGCCAAGTAATACACCCATGATCAGGGCTCTTGCGGTCATTTCGGGAAGGTGGGCTGAGGCCGGGATATACGGCTTGAACCCTGAGCCCGGCTTGGCAGCGGGCGTTGACATTTCTGTTGGCATTGGTCTACCTATTGTTGTCAAAAAGGCTGAATAAGAGGGTGCTCCATTTTCAGCGTGGCGAATAAACAATCCCCCTCTGTCACCTGAGGGGGATCGATGAAAAAACATAAATGTCCGCGCATTATCACGCTTTTTTCAGCCTGTTTGCAATGCCATCCTTAAACTTGTTGCATCTCCTCTTGTTTACTCAGGCGTGGCAAGGCTGTAATGCCGCGGATGATAGGGTTTTTTGCTGCAAGTATTGCCAGCAGCAGGGCTGCGCCACCGGCAAAACCCAGGGCATAACGTAAGCCCATATGCTCACCCAGCCAGCCACCGATCAAGGCGCCAGGGCCTGCCGGTATCAGTATCAGCCAGCGCATGGTGCTGGTCATGCGGCCCAGCATGGCTTCTGGCGTGACTGCCTGACGCAAGGCCAGGAAGTTGATAAAGATCAGTACGCCGCCTATGGAGAAACACATCAGCATGAAACCAAATGCAGCGATACCCCAGTTATTGGTCGGTGCCAAGGCCAGCAAACCCCAGCCCAGACCACAGACTGCCACGCCCAGCACCATGCACGGACCCGGCCCAATAGTGCGGCTGATGCGGCTGCCATATACGCTGGCGATAATGGTGCCCACACCCATACCCATATAGCTGAGACCAACTGCCTGTTCAGACAAACCCAATTCACGCGTGGCAAACAGGATTTGCACCACCAACGCCGCGTTATAGCAAAGCTGCCAGCCACCTACTGTCAAGGCCAGCGCGATCAGCAGAGGTTTATTGGCGACAAAAGACAGGCCTGCCTTCAAGTCACGCCAGAAGTGTGCATCTGCACGTGGCTCCCTGACTTCATTGACATGAATGCCTCGCAAGATCACAGCGGATGTCAGTAAAAGAATGGCATCAGCCAGCAAGGCTATCGGTGCACCCAGCAACTTGATCAATGCACCAGCCGTGGCGGGGCCTGCAACTTCTGCACCTGAGGTTGCCAGTGCATTCTTTGCATGTGCTTCCACCAGGCGGTCTCGTGGCACGATCTGTGTCAGCACGATTTGCGAAGCTGTGCCAGCAGTGGTATTTACTACACCAATCATGAAGCCGACTACATACAGCCAGGTCATGTTGAGATAACCCAGCCACCAGGCCACAGGCACACTGGCGACCGAAATGGATATCATTATTTCGCCAACTACATACACTGGCAGCTTGCGCACCCTGTCCAGCCATACACCTGAAGGCAGAGACAGCAAGACAAAGGGCAGGATCTCCATGAAGGTCAGCATGCCCATCTGGGTGGCACTGGCGTGCAGTAACAGGGCGGCAGTCAGCGGCAGGGCCAGCATGGTGACCTGGGCACCAAACGAGCTGATCAGTATCGAGGTCCAGAGACGCCGATAGACAAGATCGCGTAACAAGTCCCTTTCTGGGAGCGAAAACAGTCCTAAAATTTTATTTTTCATAATGAGCAATACAATAATTTGCCCGTGTCTTTATTCTTGACGAGATGAATAGTAGTACACAGGTCTGGGCGTCTATGCGCAACCAGGTTGGAGCAAAAAAGCAAAGGCGGATGATATGTAATGCCTGGTTTGGCCTGGTATGGCTGAGCAAAACTGGGGCAGCGATTACTACCGTATCATCGGAGCATCTGGCGGCTAGCGCAGATTAGTCGAACTCGTACAGCTATTCGAACTTAATGGGGCTTGGAGTATGCGCAAAGCTACGTCGCCAGTGCTGAAAAGCCTGGATGCACCACGGTGTTGCTAGTGACGCTGTAGTTTGAAAGTGCATTTACCCGAGTCCTGAGGGTTGAAAGTGAATGAAAATTGAATCAGAAAATTACCCCGCGTCACAGATTTTTATTGACGCACAGTACAAATAGATTGTATTGCTCTTCATTAGTTCCCGCTAGTGAAAAAAATATGATGTTTGAAAAACCTGTAGTCATGATTGACTTTGAAACCTCCGGCATGTCACCAGAACAGGGAGGGCGCGTTACCGAAGTGGCAGCATTGCGCATCGTCGGTGGTGAAATTGTTGACCGTTATGTCAGCCTCATCAACAGCAATGTGCGTATCCCTTACTTTATTACTGAATTGACAGGCATTACCCAGGCCATGGTCGATAAAGCACCCCCAGCATCTGAAGTGCTGCCTGAACTCGTGGAGTTTATTGGTAACGATACATTGGCTGCGCACAATGCCAGTTTTGATGAGAAGTTCTTATTGGCCGAGAGCGATAGGCTGGGCCTGTGGCCTGCCCATGATGGCGTGATTTGCTCGGTCAAACTGGCGCGCAGGGTGTTTCCTGGCTTGAGTACTTATTCCTTGGGCCCACTGGCAGCTTCCATGGGCATACGTTTCAAAGGTTCTGCTCACAGGGCAGAGGCAGATGCAGAAGTCGCATCAAATTTGATGTTGCGCATAGCCAGCGAGCTGGGCCAGCGTTATGGCTATTCCGCAATTGACCCGCGCTTGCTACAGGATATTAACAAGCTGGCAGCAGCCAAAGTGCCTGCATTTTTGAAAAAGCACAGAGCGGCTGAGATTGCGGCTGATGCGGCGCCGGTGCACTTGCTAAAGACCAAGGGTGTGCAACGCTTTCGCCACTACAAAGGTGGTATTTATGAGCTGGTGTGCGAGGCAACGCAAGAATCTGATTTAAGCCCCGTCATTGTTTATCGCGCCCACGATGGTTCCATCTGGACCAGACCCAGGTCGGTCTTTTTTGAAATGCTGCAGATCAATGGCGCAGAAGTCATGCGCTTCACGCCCATCAAGGAATAAAAAAGGCGGGCACATTTCATCTTACCCGCCTTGCATGTTGCTTTTCTTGTTATGCCGGTTTAGCCTGCTCAGTCTGCGTCAGCGGGTTTGCTGCTGCCGATGCCTGCTTGGGAGGCCCATCGGTAATCAGTTTGCGTAAGACAGGGATCAGGACAATGAGGACGATGCCTACGCCAACACTACTCCAGCCCAGTAAAGAGAAAATGTAGTTATAGGTTGGATTGGTGGATGAGGCCAGACCTTCTGTCGCATCAGGGATCAGGCCTGAGAATTTGCTGGCCAGAATAGATGCTGTGCCGGTTACCAGCATCCAGGTGCCCATCATGACGCCCTGATACTGGCGCGGTGCCAGTTTGCCTATCATGGCATAACCGATAGGCGAAATAAGCAGCTCAGCAATACTTTGCAGGATGTAGCTGATGAATATCCATTTGAAAGCCACCAGGCCGTTGCTGGCAGCAGTTGCTATGCCTATGGGCAGGACAAGGAAGCCCAGACCGATGATAATCAGTGAAGCAGAGAACTGACGCGGAATATCTATATTCCAGCCCTTGGCACGCAACTTGTCGAACAACATCGCCATCAGCGGGCCGCCAAACATGATGACAAAGCTATTGATGTTTTGTATCCATTGCGGCGCAACTTCATAGCCCCAGACCATGCGATCTACATTGCTGACGGCAAACAGTTGCAAGCCCATCGGGGCCATTTGATACAGTGTCCAGAATACCAGCGAACCTATGGTCAGCAAGACGTAGGCCGTCATATTATTACGTTCACGTGGCTCTTTGTGAATGGCAGTCAGGATGATGAAAATGACAGCAATCGCAATGCTGATGATCATGACCAGGTTGCCCGTCATCTCAGCGCGGTGCAGCATGAATTCAACCAGCGGTACCAGGCCAGCCATGACCGCCAGACCGACCAGAAAGCGCCAGCGGAACTGGTTTGCGGTGGCATCAAGCAGGGTGGTGTTCAGGTCACACAACCTGCGCCAGTTGATTGCCGCCAGTACGATCGCCATGAAGTTGCCTATGGTGGCGAAAATAAACAGGCTGGCATAGTCTTCTTGCAGCTGGTAATAACCGGCAGCGGTGAAGCCAATAAAAAAGCCCAGGTTCATGCCTGCATAATTCCACAGGAAGGCGCTTTCGCGACGATTGTCTTCAGGTTTGAAGCGTTGTGTCAGCATCAGGTTAAGACAGGTGACGTTCAGACCACTACCCGTCAGGAAGAAGGCCAGTCCCCAGTACATGGTGGCTGAAGTACCTACGGAAATAGTCGCACAGCCTATGACTTGCAGGATCATGCCACCAACAAACAGGTTGCGGTTACTGATAAAACGACCTGCCAGATAACCACCAAACAAATGCAGACCATAATTAAATGCACCAAACACACCCATGATGGCCGTGGCATCCTTGGCAGTAAAGCCCAGCTTCTTGGTCGCATACAGTACCAGGGTGGAATACAGTACGGCAAAGCCCAGGGTGGCAAAAATCTGTATGAAAAACAATGCGCCTGCGCCTTCAGGTACGGCAGCCAGTCTTTGTTTGATTGTGGACAAGGTGGTCTCCAGAGTGGTGGTCTGGCAGGCATTGTAAAGCAAAGAAATACTGGAAATAAGACAATTTGTATAGATAATTTCCATGCAGAAGCTGGAATGCAAAAACATGCGAAAATGAATGATAGTCAAGTCAGCTCAAATCTGAATCAACAAGACCATAGGAAGCAATGGACAGCATAGATCTCGAAGTACTTAAAACCTGTGACGCGTGGATCAAGGCAGGACAAGCCTGCGAACTGGTCACTGTCATCAAGACCTGGGGTTCCAGTCCAAGGCCGGAAGGCGCGACGCTGGCTATTGCCGGTAGTGGGCAGGTGGTGGGCTCGGTCTCTGGCGGCTGCATAGAAGACGACTTGATAGAAAGAGTGCAGCGCGACGGCATGCAGCGTCATTTGCCAGAGATCGTCACCTATGGCATTACCGCAGATGAAGCTCACCGTTTTGGCCTGCCTTGTGGTGGCACGATAGAGCTGGCTATAGAGCCTTTATCAGCGCGCAGCAAGGTGGACGCTTTATTGCAAGGTTTGCAAAGGCATGAATTGTTGGCGCGACGTCTGGATTTGCATACGGGGGAGGTGACACTTGATAGAGCCGATCCGGGTCAACAATTACAGATTACGGATGACGCTTTGACGACCGTACACGGCCCGCGCTGGCGCTTGCTCATCATAGGAGCCGGGCAGTTGTCACGCTTTTTGGCCAGTATCGCAGTAGGCATGGATTACCAGGTCACAGTCTGCGATCCGCGTGAAGAATACCGCAGTGGCTGGCAGGTAGAGGGCGTGCAATTGATTCATGCCATGCCCGACGATCTGGTACTGGAAATGCAACTGGATAGCCGAAGCGCCGTGGTCGCCCTGACGCACGACCCTAAACTGGACGATCTGGCCCTCATGGAAGCCTTGAAGTCTGATGCTTTTTATGTCGGTGCTATCGGTTCGCGCATTAACAATGCCAAGCGACGCGAGAGATTAAAAGAGTTCGACCTCAATGACGAACAACTGGCAAAACTCCATGGCCCCATAGGTTTGTATATAGGTAGCAAGACACCAGCCGAGATTGCGATTTCCATACTGGCTGAATTGACCGCTGTAAAAAATCGCATTCTGCTGCCTGCAGAAGTCAATGTCGCCCATGCCAAATCCACGCTAACCTGATTTTTTGAAGAAAGAATAGTGATTAAAACGATGACTAACTACGCTTTTCGTCTCTTGAATGTGTTTGCCGAAGAAACCCTGGGTGGTAACCCGCTATGTGTATTTGAAGATGCCACGGGCATGTCAGATGAACAAATGCAGGCACTGGCTTTGCAGTTCAATTTGTCGGAAACAGTGTTTGTATTGCCCTCAGAAGTCGCTACCGCCAGAATGCGTATCTTCACGCCAGATGCAGAAATGCCCTTTGCCGGGCATCCGAGTCTGGGTTCGGCGCAGGTGGTTGGCAGCCTCAGCAATTCCAGCCAGATTTCGCTGGAATGCAAGGCAGGCCTGGTTGATCTGCGTCTTGAGAATGGTATTTGGACACTGACCACGCCTCATAAAGGCGATCCAGTGGTCAAAGCCAGTGGTCTTTCTGTCGCGCAAGCAGCTTCTTTAATGGGTCTGGATGAAGGCGACATTCATTCTGTGCCGCTGTGGATCAACACTGGTAGCGAACAAATGCTGCTACCCCTGAATTCACGCGAAGCGGTTTTACGTGCCACGCCAGACGTCAGCAAGTTGCCTGTCTGGCCTGCCAATAGCCTGGGGCGCAAGTCTGTCTATGTATTTGCTTTTGATGAGCCAACGTCAGAAGACGAACGTCTGTCCGTAACGGCGCGTTATTTCTTTGCCAAGCAGGGCGGCGGCTTTGCCGAAGACCCGGGCACAGGTTCTGCATGCGCCAACCTGGGTGGCTGGTGGCAGCATCAGGGGCGTGATTTGCCCATCAGCATGCGCATAGCCCAGGGCGCGCAAGTCAGGCGTCCATGCCAGCTTTACCTGGATGTGGCGGCAGACAAGAGCATACGGGTAGGGGGCAAAGTAATAGAAATTGCACAAGGCCAGCTGCAAATCTAGAAAAATCCTTCTGAATCAGGCTTAAATCAAGCCGGGCAGCATATAAATAGACATAAAGCACGGGAAGAGCAGGCGTAAATCCTTTAAAATAGCGACTTCATTCATTTGCACTGAAAAACCAGTGGCCTGACGAACTTATGTCTGTGGCCCGGTTCAGGATATTCCCCTATGAGCATGTCTACTACCCAGGAAATCGTTGCCGAATTGCGCGCTGGCCGCATGGTGATACTGGTTGATGAAGAAGATCGAGAAAACGAAGGCGACCTGATCATGGCCGCAGAGTTCGTCACGCCGGAAGCCATCAATTTCATGGCCAAGTTTGGCCGTGGCCTGATTTGTCTGACGTTGACAGAAGAACGTTGTGATCAATTGAACCTGGCCATGATGACCAGCCGCAATGGTACCTCCTTTGGTACCAACTTCACCGTATCGATAGAAGCGGCGGAAGGCGTAACTACCGGTATCTCTGCCGCTGACCGTGCCCGCACGGTACAGGTTGCTGTTGATAAAAAGTCCACTGCGGCCGACATCGTCCAGCCTGGCCATATTTTCCCGCTGAAGGCGCAAAGAGGCGGTGTCCTCATGCGTGCTGGCCATACTGAAGCCGGTTGCGACCTGGCTGAGCTGGCTGGTCTTACACCGGCATCAGTGATTTGCGAAATCATGAAGGACGACGGCACGATGGCACGTCTGCCTGATTTGATCGAGTTCGCCAAAGAACATGATATGAAAATAGGGACGATTGCCGACCTGATTCATTATCGCAGCCAGACAGAGAGCATCGTAGATCGCGTGGCCGAGCGTGAAATGCATACCGTGCATGGCAGCTTCAAGGCTCTGGTATATCGCGACAAACCCAGTGGCTCTGCCCATCTGGCGCTGGTGCATGGCGATATCAGCCGTGAAAAAGAGGCTCTGGTGCGTGTACATCAGCCGGTATCCATCATCGATTTGCTGGAAAGCCAGGCTACCACGCATTCATGGAATGTCGCGGCCGCCATGGCAGCCATCAAGAAGGCAGATTCCGGCGTTATCGTCTTGCTCAACTGCGGCGAGACTGCAGAACAGTTGTTTGACCAGTTCAAGGCACTTGATACGCCAGAAACCAAACCCGCAGGCCGGGCTGCGCGTATGGACTTGCGCAATTACGGCATAGGTGCACAGATTTTGAAGGATGTAGGCGTAGGCAAGATGAAATTGCTGGCCAATCCACGTAAGATGCCGTCCATGACAGGATTTAATCTCGAAGTTGTTGGGTATCTCGATAAGCCGTGCGCAGACAAATAAGGATGAGCGTGCCGGGCTGCAGCAGTGTCACCAGCGGTCTTTTTAGTGCACTTTCATCACTCACATCACATCAGGCGCTAAAAGCGCAAGAAAGAATATTATGACAGTTGGACATTACGAAGCAAATCTGGATGGCGCAGGCGTACGTGTAGGTATCGTACAGGCGCGTTTTAACGACAATATTGGCAATGGCTTGCTGGATGCCTGCCTGGCAGAATTGTCACTGCTGGGCGTACTCAATGAAGACATCCTGCACGTGACTGTGCCAGGTGCACTGGAAGTGCCACTGGCCTTGCAAAAACTGGCAGAAACCAATCAATTCGATGCCCTGATCGCCCTGGGTGCAGTTATCCGTGGTGAAACCTATCACTTTGAGCTGGTATCGAATGAATCAGGCGCGGGCATCACCCGTGTTGGCCTGGATGCTGGCATCCCTATCGCCAATGCCATCCTGACGACAGAGAATGATGAGCAGGCTGAAGTGCGCATGCAGGAAAAAGGTCGCGACGCCGCCCGCGTTGCCGTAGAAATGGCCAACCTGACCCTGGCCCTGGAAGAACTGGCAGAAGCCACAGAAGACGTGCACTATGATGCCTGATCGTTTTGCTCAGGTTTGATTTACATTTAAGTTCAAGCCTGCACGGTGATCATCCAGCTCTAAGTTAGCATGATAAGTTAGTAAGACAAGTTAGTAAGAGAAGATATGAATAATAAAACATTACACGCCAATCCCAGCAAGAACCGTTCGCCACGCCACCGTGCGCGCGAATTTGCCTTGCAGGGCATGTACCAGTGGCTGCTGAACAATGAAGATTCCGGCGCGATTGAAGCCCATATCCGTGAAGCCCACGGTTTTGAGAAGGCAGACAGAGAGCATTTTGATTCCCTGTTGCATGGTGCTATCAAACAATCCATAGAATTGCGCGAGCAAATTGCCCCTTTGATTGATCGCAGTATTGCAGAATTGTCACCTATCGAGCACGCAGCGCTGCTGATCGGTGCCTATGAATTGAAAAACCATATAGAAATCCCTTACCGCGTCGTCATCAACGAAGCTGTAGAGTTGACCAAGTCCTTTGGTGGTCTGGATGGTCACAAGTATGTCAATGGTGTACTCGACAAACTGGCAGCAAAGCTGCGTGCGACAGAGGTTGCAGCAGGTAAGTAAGGTACTGACCAAGTTACTGACCATATTTGTAAAAGTATCTACCGCCTTATTTTGAAAGATAAATAAGGCGGTTTTTTTCAGCCTGTGTTTTTAGGAAGTGCCATGCATCGAAATCTTGCAGCAAGACTGGACAATATCGCCCCTTTCCATGTGATGGAACTCATGAAGATGGCGGCAGAACTGGAAAAACAGGGCCGTCATCTGATACATATGGGAATAGGCGAGCCAGACTTTACTGCGCCACAAGCAGTGATTGATGCTGCGACCAAAGCAATGGCAGCCGGGCGTTTGCAATATACCTCTGCCCTGGGTTTGCCAGCATTGCGCACGGCAATATCGCAGCATTACCGTGACGTGTTCGGTCTTGACGTGCCAGCTTCCCGCATTATTGTGACTGCCGGAGCATCGGCTGCCTTATTGCTTGCATGCGCAGCGTTGGTCGAGCCTGGCAGGGAAGTGCTGATGCCCGACCCTTGCTATCCCTGCAACCGCCATTTTGTTGCGGCATTCGAGGGCAGGGCAAAACTCATTGCCAGCGGGCCGGATCACCGCTTTCAGCTGACTGAAGAAATCGTCCGCCAGCAATGGGATGAGCACAGCAGTGGCGTTTTGCTGGCTTCGCCATCGAACCCTACCGGTACTTCCATAGAACACGAAGAATTGGGCAAGATCGTCTCTACAGTAAAAAAGTTGGGTGGTTTTAGCATCGTTGATGAGATTTATCAGGGTCTGACTTATGATGGCGAACCATTTTCTGCCCTGTCATTGGATGAAGATGTAGTCGTCATCAATAGCTTCAGCAAATATTTCAATATGACAGGCTGGCGTCTTGGCTGGCTGGTGGTGCCTGAGCGTATCGTGCCTGCACTGGAAAAGCTGGCGCAAAACCTGTTCATCTGCCCATCTTCAATCGCCCAGTATGCGGCGCTGGCTTGCTTTGAGCCAGCGACTATCGCCATTTATGAAGAGCGCAAGGCAGAATTCAAGCGCCGCCGCGACTATATCGTGCCTGCATTGCGTGAACTGGGTTTTGGCATTCCAGTTATGCCAGATGGTGCGTTTTATGTGTATGCCGATTGCTCCAGCTTTGCCGACGATGCAGATGCCTTTGCCAAACAGGTATTGAATGAAGCCGGTGTGGTGATCGTACCCGGCCTCGATTTTGGTCCGGCGACGGCGACATCGTATGTGCGTCTGTCATATGCCAATTCATTGGAGAATTTGCAGGAAGCAGTGGCCAGGTTGAAGAAATTTTTGGCTGACAGATAATTGAGGCGGGGCGCCCAGACCAATCGCTTATACCAATAAAAAAAGCCGTCTGATCATAAAATCAGACGGCTTTTTTATCAAAGGGCAGGCTTACAGTGCTGCAACCTGATCTTTTTTGGCTTCTATCGTTGCCTTGGCTTCTGTCGCCTCAGGTTTGTGTACGGGAGCGGCCTCAATCGGACGTGCTTGCACAGGTGCAGGTGCTGGTGCCGGGGCACTAAAGAAAGTAGGCACATTTTTACCTGCCGAAACATCTTTCAGACGCTTGTATTCATTCAATACGCGCGCACCATAGCCTGAATCATTGTCGGAATCGGCTGCACCTACATACATCTTCAGGCCAGCTTCAACGGAACCACCACGGGTGACATAATCTTTCAGTATCAAGGCACCAACACGGATATTGGCAACCGGGTTCAGGGCAGCTTTAACACCACCAAGATCCTGGAATTTGTCATGATGTACTTTGGACATGACCTGCATCAAGCCTTGTGCACCTACCGGGCTTTCAGCAAATGGGTTCAGGCCGGATTCTATCGCCATGACTGACAGTATCAGCAAAGGGTCTATCTTGATTTCCTTGGCGGTCAGATAAGCGGCAGATACCAGCATATTGGTCGCATCATTGGCAACGCGGTAGCGCTTGGCCAGCCAGTTGGTTACCCATTGTTGCTGACGCTGATTGCCCAGCATTTTTGCTTCTTCTTCAGATGCGCTTACTTTTTGCAAGCCCGCATCAGAATTCGCCTGGCCTGGCGCTTGCATCAGATGCGCAAGATTTGGTGCCGGGACGGCAGCTACGGCCTCTGCAGGCTCTTCGCCAGCTTCAGCATAGGGTGATAATCCCTTGAATTTGTCTGTCAGTTCTGGTTTGACATACATCATGACCAAAACGACCATGGCAATAATGCCAGTGAGTGTCAGCAGGTTGCGCACGGTGGTGAAAAAACCACTGGTTGTATCACGCGCTACCATGAAAAGCGCTTTGCGCTTGTCCGTTGATGAAAAACTACTTTGTTGTACAGCCAAAATAAAACGTTGAATCATGTTACCTCCTGAATCTTCGCGATGTCTCATTCAACTTAATGAAAAGTCAAATGCATAGAGCCTACTTCCGCGAATCAGAAACATCGTCCTCGTCACCAGTGTGATCGCAAGACGCCGGAGTCGTTTGTCAAATCAGGCCCGTCGAACCTGTTCATGGTGTGTCCAGTGACAAACAACTATTTTCGGGATAAGGCAGACGCCTTTTGAAAACAATCCTTACAATGTTATGTGGGGCCCGATCCCCGTGAATGATGTTACCGTTTGGCGAAACTCTCTTTGTGTCGAAAGTGGCGGAAGTCATTAACCTCTTCATCAAGTTGGGCGAATTGTAGGGGCGGTTTTATATCAAGTCAACACTATCAAACGAGAAGTTGATTACTTTTATGTATAATTAATTGTGCTGCAATGCAGCAAAGTTCAATAAAATCAAACACTTGGCAGAAATTGCTAGTGCGACTAGTGCAGAGATACGAAAAAGCGAAAAATGATGAAATATTCTGATTTGAGAGATTTTATTGCTCAACTGCAAGAAAAAGGCGAACTAAAACAGGTGGACTTGCCTGTTTCGCCACATTTGGAAATGACCGAGATTTGCGACCGCACTTTGCGTGCTGAAGGTCCGGCTCTTTTATTCACCAAACCTGTTGGTCATACCATACCAGTGCTGGGTAATTTATTTGGTACGACACGCCGCGTAGCACTTGGCATGGGGGCAGAAAGCCTGAGCGAGTTGCGCCAGATCGGCCATGTTTTATCGGCGCTAAAAGAACCAGAACCGCCCAAGGGCTTTAAAGAAATTCTGGGTATGGGCTCAATGGTAAAAGCTGTCTGGGACATGTCGCCTAAAGAGCTGCGCGGTGCCAAATGCCAGGAAATAGTCTGGGAAGGTAATGACGTTGATCTCGCTCGTTTACCCATACAGCATTGCTGGCCTGGCGACGTTGCGCCATTGATTACCTGGGGCCTGGTCATCACCAAAGGCCCCAATAAAAAACGCCAGAATCTGGGTATATATAGACAGCAGGTGTTGGGCCGCAATAAAGTCATCATGCGCTGGCTGGCACATCGCGGTGGTGCGCTGGATTTTCGTGAGCATGGCATCGTCAATAAAGGCAAACCTTATCCCATTGCTGTTGCACTGGGCGCTGACCCGGCCACCATATTAGGTGCAGTGACGCCTGTGCCAGACAGTTTGTCTGAATACCAGTTCGCCGGGCTCTTGCGCGGCAGCCGTACAGAATTGGTGAAGGCCATAGGCAGCGAATTGCGCGTGCCTGCATCAGCAGAAATAGTACTGGAAGGGCATATCTATCCTGACGAAAATCACCCCAGCGGCTATGAGCATGCGCTGGAAGGGCCGTATGGTGACCACACCGGATATTACAATGAGAAAGACTGGTTCCCGGTCTTCACGATAGACCGCATCACCATGCGCCGTGACCCTATTTATCACTCTACGTATACAGGTAAACCGCCAGATGAACCTGCGGTACTGGGTGTAGCGTTGAACGAAGTCTTTATCCCTTTGCTGCAAAAGCAGTTCAGTGAAATCACGGATTTTTATTTGCCACCAGAAGGTTGTAGTTACCGCATGGCCGTGGTGCAAATGAAGAAGGCTTATGCCGGTCATGCCAAGCGTGTCATGTTCGGGGTCTGGAGCTTTTTGCGCCAGTTCATGTATACCAAGTTCATCATCGTCGTTGATGAAGATGTCAATATCCGTGACTGGAAAGAAGTTATCTGGGCGATCACTACCCGTGTTGATCCTTTGCGTGATACCACGCTGGTCGATAATACGCCGATTGATTACCTGGACTTTGCTTCACCCGTCAGCGGCCTGGGTAGCAAGATGGGTATAGATGCCACCAATAAATGGCCGGGCGAGACCAGTCGTGAGTGGGGCACGACCATAGAAATGACGCCAGAAGTCAAGGTCAAGGTAGATCAGATCTGGCAAGAGCTGGGCTTGTGAGTGTTTGATAAGTGGATTGTAAGCCCGGTGTTTTAGCGATTAAATTTTTGCGTGTATATATATGAGTGTATCTGGTGTTTCAGGGACTTTAGGTGCTTCCATGGTTTGGGATTATCCGCAACCGTTCGCGCGGGCAGTGAAGCCGCAAGAAAGTGATATCGATGGTTTGAATCACACCAATAATGCCGTGTATGTACGCTGGTGTGAAGAAGTCGCATGGGGGCATTCTGAAGCGCTGGGTTTGAGTCTGGCAGACTATCATCGCCTGGACCGCGCGATGGCAATCAGGCGCGGTGAATATGATTATGTCTTGCCAACCTTGCTTGGTGAATCGCTGACGCTGGCGACCTGGCTGTTTGCCAGTGATGGCAAACTCACCATGGACAGGCGTTTTCAATTGATACGTGACAGTGATGGTGCCACGGTGCTACGGGGGCGCTGGGATTTGGTCTGTATAGAGCTCAGCAGTGGACGTGCCCGCCGCATGCCGCCTGAGTTTTGCGATATCTATTTACCAGCGGTGGTGTCATCGGCATCACTCTCAACCGAATAGGTGTGCAGGGGCCGAACAGGTATTTGTTGGACTCAGGCTACGCTTTGCAGTATGGCGGCGACATGCAGGCAAGCAAGAAGCATTATTCAAGTACAATCAACTACTTCTATTTCTTGCTTCCTGCACATGAAACGCCCGCGTTTTTTACCCGATAACATGACCTTGCTGCTATTGGGCGTCGTCACTCTGGCCAGTCTGTTTCCTGCACGTGGCGCAGTCGCATCAGGCTTTGATCATTTGTCCGTTGGCATGATCGCCTTGCTGTTTTTCATGCATGGTGCCAAATTGTCACGTCAGGCCGTGATAGCTGGTTTGACCCATTGGCGACTGCATTTGCTGGTGATGGCATGCACTTTCGCAATTTTCCCCTTGATAGGGCTGGCATTGAAGCCTTTGCTGCTCACCCTGATTACACCAGAGTTATATATAGGCATACTGTTTCTCTGTGTATTGCCCTCGACTGTGCAGTCTTCGATTGCGTTTACCTCTGTTGCGCGCGGCAATGTACCTGCTGCCATTTGCAGCGCGTCGCTGAGTAATATGCTGGGCATATTCCTGACGCCCTTGCTGGTCAGCCTGGTCGTGGTAGCCCATGGTGAAAGCCATTCTTCACTCGACGCGATGCTGAAGATAGTTTGCCAGCTCTTATTGCCCTTCGTTGCCGGACAACTGGCGCGGCCCTGGTTGCAGTCCTGGATGGAAAAATATGCGAGTACGCTGAGCATGGTGGATCAAAGCTCGATTTTGCTGGTGGTATATGTGGCCTTCAGTGAAGCGGTTGTGCAAGGTTTGTGGCAGCAACTGCCACCCCTGATGCTGGCAAGTCTGCTGGGCATTAGTGCATTGATGCTGGCGATTATCATGACCTTGACTACCGTCATCAGCCGTCGCCTGGGGTTCAACAAGGAAGATGAAATCACTATCGTGTTTTGCGGTTCCAAGAAAAGTCTGGCCAGTGGTGTGCCCATGGCCAAAGTTTTATTTGCCAGTCATGCCCTTGGTATGGTCTTATTACCATTGATGCTGTTTCATCAGCTACAGTTGATGGTATGTGCCTTCATGGCGCAACATTACGCTAAAAGATAAGGAGTCAGTCATGCCACGTTTTGCTGCCAACCTCAGCATGATGTATACAGAGTTGCCTTTTAATGAACGTTTTGCCGCTGCTGCAAAAGATGGTTTCAAGGGCGTCGAATACCTGTTTCCTTACGATTACGCTGCTACTGAACTCAGGGATCTGCTCAATGCAAACGGGCTGGAGCAAGTCTTGTTCAATACTTCTCCAGGTAACTGGGCCTTGGGGGAGCGCGGAATAGCATCCCTGCCTGGCCGGGAAGAAGAGTTCAAGCAGGCCTTTGATACTGCGCTGGATTATGCGCGCGAGCTGGGCAACCGGCATTTGCATGTCATGGCTGGTTTAATACAGCCTGAACAGGACAGAGAAAGGCATCGCGCTGTCTATTTGCGCAATCTTGCTTATGCTGCCTTGCTGGCCTCGCGAGAAGGCATCACCATCCTTATTGAACCCATCAATACCCGTGACATACCAGGGTTTTTCCTGAGCCGGCAAGATGAGGCGCAAGAGATTTGCCAGGAGATAGGCGTAGAGAACATCCGTGTGCAATTTGATATCTACCATTGCCAGATCGTCGAAGGCGATGTCGCCACCAAGCTGCGCCGTGATATGTCACGCAAGCATGCAGGCATAGGTCATATACAGATAGCCGGGGTACCAGACCGGCATGAACCGGATATCGGTGAAGTGAATTACCCTTATCTGTTTGATTTGATTGATAAACTGGGCTATCAAGGCTGGATAGGTTGTGAGTACCGGCCACGTGCGGGAACTTCAGAAGGCTTATCCTGGGTCAAGCCCTGGTTGAAATAATCGATAGCACCATGTAAAAAAGCAGTCGCGATGACTGCTTTTTTATTGCCCGTCTGGTCAGGCTTGATGCTTATTCTTCGCTGACTTGCAAAATCAGTTTGCCAAAGTTTTTGCCTTCAAACAGCATCATCAGGGTATCAGGGAAAGTTTCCAGACCTTTGACGATATCTTCACGCGTCTGGAATTTGCCCTCGGCCATCCACTTGCCCATTTCAGTGACAGCTTCGCCATAGCGGGCAGCGTAATCAAATACGACTATGCCTTCCATGCGGGCGCGGTTTACCAGCAGCGACAGGTAATTGGCCGGGCCTTTGACTGGTGTGGTGTTGTTGTACTGGGAGATCGCGCCGCAAATGATGATGCGCGCTTTCAGGTTGATGCGGGTCAGCACGGTATCGAGGATGTCACCACCGACATTATCAAAATAAATATCAACGCCATTCGGGCAATGCTCTTTCAAGCCATCTTTGACTGAACCGGATTTGTAATCGATGCAGGCATCAAAGCCAAGTTCATTGACGACGAAATCACATTTATCCTTGCCGCCGGCAATACCAACGACGCGGCAACCTTTTTGCTTGGCGACCTGACCTACTGTCTGGCCAACCGCACCGGCGGCGCCAGATACCACCACCGTTTCACCTGCTTTTGGCTGACCAACATCCAACAAACCAAAATAAGCTGTCATGCCAGGCATGCCCAGCGCATTCATGAATTTGGGCAGAGGGGCGAGTTTTGGGCTGACCTTGTAAAAGCCCGCCGTTTTATCATCAGCCGCACCTACCCAGTATTGCTGCACACCTGTGCCGCCAGAAACATAATCACCGACCGCAAATTTGGGAGATTTGGAGGCAATCACCTTGCCTATACCGCCGGCGCGCATGACTTCATTGATGGCTACTGGGCGGATATAGGATTTACCTTCATTCATCCAGCCGCGCATGGCAGGGTCCAGCGAGATGTAAATGGTCTGTACGATAATTTCACCATCTGTGATATCGCGTACTTCTTCCGTCGTGAAGTTCCAGTCGCTGTGCTTGGGGTTGCCGACAGGGCGGGCGGCGAGGCGATATTGTTGATTGCTGAGTGTGCTCATGTTGTCTCCAGAATGTTGTACTTGGGTTGCTGCTGTCTGAACCAATTTTTTCGGGTGGGGCTGCCAGAAGAACGACTATACACCAATTAGAACGATCGTGCTTTTTGTTGTGATTATTTAATTGAAGCTGGATTCTATGAATTATGCGACTGATCATGCGACAATAGACGGTTAATCTCTAAGCTTTGCAATCAATTTAACGAATTTAATTTGTTTCTGGCCATGGACGGCAGCAAATCCTGGCCTATACACCGACATCATGAGCATACGACCAGAATATATCCTGACTTTATCCTGTCCCGATCAGCGCGGCATTGTGCATAGCGTATCGGGATTTTTAGCCAACCACGGCTGTAATATTATCGATTCTGCCCAGTTTGGCGATGCACAATCTGCAACTTTCTTCATGCGCGTGCATTTTGCCGTAGAGGATTCCAGCGTCAGCGACAGCGCCTTGCGTGAAGAATTTGCGGCTTTGGGTGCCAGCATGCAAATGAACTGGCAATTGCATGATGCCCATCACAAGCCACGCGTTATGCTGATGGTATCGAAGATAGGCCATTGCCTGAATGATTTGCTGTTCCGCTACAAGAGCGGTTTGCTGCCTGTAGAAATTAAGGCCATCGTCTCGAACCACACTGATTTTTATCAACTGGCAGCCAGCTACAATATTCCTTTCCATCATCTGCCACTGGCAGCTGGCGCAACGGCAGAAGCCAAACAGGCGCAGGAACAAAAGGTATTGGATATTGTCGCCAGTAATGATATTGAACTGGTGGTACTTGCCCGTTACATGCAGATATTGTCACCGCAATTATGTGATGCGCTGAAAGGCAAGGCCATCAATATCCACCATTCTTTCCTGCCTAGCTTCAAGGGCGCAAAGCCTTATTACCAGGCGCATGAGCGTGGCGTCAAACTGATAGGTGCGACAGCTCACTTTGTGACAGGTGATCTCGACGAAGGCCCGATTATTGAACAAGATGTGGAACGTGTTGATCATTCCATGGAGCCAGAAACCCTGACAGCCATAGGCCGCGATGTGGAATGTGTGGTGCTGGCGCGTGCCGTCAAATGCTTTGTCGAGCACCGCATTTTGTTGAATGGTCATAAAACGGTGGTGTTCAAGTAATGGCACTCAAATCCATCATTTATAAAGCCGACCTTAATATCTCGGACATGGACCGTGGCTATTACGCGGACCATAGCCTTACGATTGCCCGTCATCCGTCGGAAACCGATGAGCGCATGATGATACGCGTGCTTGCTTTCGCCATTCATGCGGCTGAACGCCTGGAATTTGGTAAGGGCATATCAGATACGGAAGAACCTGATATCTGGCTCAAGGATTACACCGACGCCATACAGTTATGGATAGAAGTCGGCCAGCCAGATGATAGACGCTTGTTAAAGGCTTGTGGTCGTTCTGAGCAAGTCATCGTCTATAGTTTTGCCAGCGCCAGTGACATCTGGTGGAAGGCAATGAATAGCCGCCTTGATCGCGCCAAAAACTTGCGCGTCATGAATGTGCCTTCAGCGCAAAGCCAGGCACTGGAAAAACTCGCGCAACGCAATATGCAATTGCAATGCACGATACAGGATGGACAAATCTGGATGTCAGCCGGAGATGCCTCCGTACAAATTGACCTGGAAGTTCTTAAAGAGTTTGCCTGAATGCGTTTGTCTGAATGCATAGGCAGTCGTGACAATAACCTGAACTTGTTACGCATAGTCGCCGCACTGGCCGTGCTGGCAGGGCATAGTTTTGCCTTGCTGGCACAGCCAGAGCCCTGGGGTGCGCTGACGGGCATGACGCCTGGCTCTATCGCGGTAGATGTATTTTTCATCGTCAGTGGCATGCTGGTGACGGGCAGTTTGATGAACAAGCAAAGTGTGATTGACTATGTCTGCGCACGGGCGTTGCGCATCTTTCCAGCACTGATATGCATGTTGCTGCTGACAGTATTTGTACTTGGACCTTCCTTCACCAGCTTGCCTCTGACAGAGTATTTGTCTGCTGCCGGGACATGGCAATACCTGTTCAAGTGCGCAAGCCTCTTGTCTGGCGTGAGTTATGTCTTGCCTGGTGTCTTTGCACAGAATCCCTATCCAAATGCAGTCAATGGTTCACTCTGGACCATGCCTTATGAAATCAAGATGTATCTGCTGCTGCTGGTATTCTGGTGTGGGCTGGTACTGCTGAAGAATAGGCGCCTGCAGATATTGAAGTATCTGATCATTGCCATTACTTTACTGGCAGCCTTACTGGTTTTTGCGCGCCATTTTTATTTGCAAGATGATAGCCAGTTCACCCGTTTGTTATTCATGTTTTTCTCTGGTGCCAGCCTGTTCATGTTAAAAGAAAAACTGCTGCTGACCCGGCGCTTCTTTTATCCTTTGCTGTTACTGGTACTGGCAGCAGCGTTCATCAACAAACCGGTATTCTTTAGCCTGTATCACCTGTTCATTGCCTATCTGGTAGTCTGTATTGCCTACTTGCCTGCAGGGTGGGTAAGGCGCTATAACAGCTTGGGAGATTATTCATACGGGGTGTATATTTACGCTTTTCCCGTGCAGCAGGCAGTTGCCGCCTTGTTTCCCGGCATTGTGGTGTGGAGTATGGTGATAGCCTCAGGTTCTGTGACCATATTGCTGGCGATATTTTCTTGGCACAAGATAGAGAAGCCAGCCATGGCTTTGAAACCAGTAGTAATTGCACGGCTGCGTAATTATTTGCCGTTTTAAGACTGGAATTCAGTTTCGCTAATTCAATCAGCTGACTGAGATACATGGGCGGACTGACAAGCAGCTTCTGCCCAGTGTAATGGTGGAGGAAGTCTGCTGACACTGAACTCCAGATGCAATACCCGACGTTGAATAGCGAGCTTTGCCTTGTCGGATGCATGGAGTAACAAGGGTTTCATCAATAACATATCGCCCGCTCGCATAGCACAAGTCTCGTGCATGGCAGTCTGGCTAATGTCCAGGACCTGGCTCTCGCTAAGTTTGCCAGATTGATGGCTGCCTGCGATGACTTTCAGTGCAGCGTTCTCAGCACCAGCATCATCGAGGGCAATGCGGCATGTCAGCATTGCTTCCAGCACTGCCGCTGGTGGTTCAACGTAATGCACATCTTTCTTGTAAGTCCATTTGCTGTAGCCAGCCAGTTCAGTTTTCTGGTTAACACAAATCGTCATATCCTGATGCCAGGACACCAGCCAATTATGATCAGCATTTTTATTGAAAAAGATGCTGCGCACTGTCTGGGCTCCTGCCATATTTGCAGCATTTAGCAGCGCATGCAGTTTGTCCCAGTTTAATGCGCGATGTATGGACGGATAATTTTGCAATACCTGACGCACACCATATTGATCAGAAATGGACTGGCAGGCTTGCCGCAATCGCTGTAATTCAGGCTCATCCAGAAAGCCCGGCAAGATGACAAAACCCTGGCTGGCCAGGGTTTCTGCGATGCCTGAAGCTTTGTGATGCATTAAGCCTGCAAGACTTTTTTCAGCCACAGGCTGATGTCATCCACTTCTTCAGGACAAACGGAATGCGGCATCATGTATTCATGCCATTCCACCTGATAGCCCAGTTCTTTCAGCAGATCGCGCGATTGTTCGGCACGCTGTATCTGGATGACGTTATCGCCACGGCCATGGGCCTGGAAGATGGGCGTATTTTGGTTCGCCGCATGGCGTTCTTCGATAATCACGTCACGCAAGGGCACATAGCCAGACAGGCACAGCAAGCCAGCCAGTTTTTCGTGATAACGCAGACCAGTCTGCAAAGTCATGGCGCAACCTTGAGAAAAACCAGCCAGGATGATGCGCTCAGACGGTATGCCGCGTGCATTTTCGCGGGCGATCAATTGCTCTATGCGTTTTTGTGACAGGCGTAAGCCAGCTTCATCTTCACGCTTGGCGATATCCGTACCGAGGATATCGTACCAGGAGCGCATGACATAGCCACCATTGATAGTGACTGGCATGGTCGGCGCATTCGGGAAGACGAAACGTATGCCAGGGTTGCCACGCAAATCCAGTTCTCTGACGATGGGGACAAAATCATTTGCATCTGCACCCAGGCCATGCATCCATATGATGGCAACGGTCGGGTTAGGTGCGCTTTCCAGCTCTACGGTTTCTAAAATATCTTGTGTCATGATGATTTTCGGGGAGAAGAAAAATAAGCTGCCAGTTTGACCGACAGCAACAGCAGGCCACAGGGTAGCCAGACGGTCAGTAGTTCAGATTGTATTACACGCCAGCCGCGTGCTGTCAGAAAGCGATTTACGCCTATCGGTGATACCTCAATGAATTGCCAAGGGAAGAAATAGCGCTCTTCTGTCAGTGGCCAGAAAAATTCCACACCTAGTCCACCTGTAGTCAGTGCATCCAGCAGGCCATGTGAAATGGTGGCGAAGGCAATGAACAGCCAGCAAACCAGAATAGAACTACGCAAGCGTGTATGAAATATACTGGCCAGACTGGCGACCAGCATGGCAAATACAATGGAGTGGCTAAAGCCGCGATGACCAAAGGCTGATTCATAAGCAATGCCAAGCTTGAAGGCAATGACATCAAGGTCAGGCAAGATCGCGGCCAGCATACCCGTTAGCACGAGAGGCCAGGGCAGGCGTTTTTGCCCCAAGATCAGGCCCAAAGTCAGCGGCACTACAGGATGCGTCAGTATGGTTGCCATCGTTGTCGATGTTTGCTGTTCAGGCAGAGGCAGATGGAGTCTTGGCGCGTATCGCGTTTTTAGGGCGGAAAGCCTTGCAGATGCTGTCATCCGTCTCTATGTACGGGCCACCTATCAAGTCTATGCAATAGGGGACTGCTACAAAAATGCCGGCAACGATTTGCTTGCCTTCTGCATCCTTCAGGCCTTCCAGGGTTTCCTTGATGGATTTGGGCTGACCTGGCAAGTTCAAAATCAATGCAGCATGGTCTGGTGTTTCGCGTATTACCGCCACCTGGCGTGACAGGATGGCTGTCGGCACAAATTGCAGACTGATCTGGCGCATTTGCTCGCCAAAGCCCGGCATTTCCTTGGTGGAGACTGCCAGTGTCGCTTCAGGTGTCACATCACGCCTGGACGGGCCAGTGCCGCCAGTGGTAATCACGAGATGACATTGCTCTTCATCTACCAGAGCAATCAAGGCCTGTTCGATGGCCGCGCGTTCATCCGGGATCAGGCGTGTGACCATTTCCCATGGGCTGGAGAGAGCTTTGCCAAACCATTCCTGCAATGCGGGCAAGCCCTGGTCCTGATAAATGCCGGCAGAGGCGCGGTCTGAGATTGATACCAGGCCTATTTTGAGTTTTTCGCCATCTGCTACCGTCATTTGTCCAGACTCACTTGTCATCAAACTCATCGTCTTCTTCATCCAGGTCTGCATCATCCGCTTCGTCCGCGTTGGCTGCAGCTTTGGATTTTTGCAAATCTTTCAAAATCTGGAAGATTTCGCGATAAGCCTTCGGCGGTTTGTTTTCAGCCTGTTCTTTACGCGCATTGCGTATCATGGTGCGCAATTGCTGTACGTCGAGCTGAGGGTGTTCAGCCATCAACTCTGTCAGGGCATTATCATCTGCCAGCAATTTGTCGCGGCGACGCTCCAGCGCATGCATGGCGGCAGTCTCGGCCTTGGATGCACCTTTCCAGCTGTCGATGGTTTTCTGGATCAGGGCAATTTCTTCCTCATCCAGGGTGCGCATTTTCTTGCCTACATATTGCATCTGGCGACGGCGGCCTTCGTGATCCTTGATTTGCTGGCATTCCAGAATGGCATCGCGCACGTCTTCTGGCATCGGTACGCGCTTGACGCGTTCACGTGGCTGCTCGACCAATTCTTGCCCCAGCTTCTGCAAGGCGGTCATTTCGCGCTTTAACTGGGATTTTGATGGGCGGTCGTATTCTGGTTCGAACTCACTGGACTGATAGCCACATGAGCCACGATTTGGATTTGGCATAATTCTGCGCCTTTACTATTAACTTAATGAAACGGCTGCTATGATACCCTTTTTAGCTTGGAATTACCTAAAATCAAGCTGCGATTGACCCATAAGTGACCCATTTATGGTGTGAATCAAGGTAAATAATTAGGATATTTCCCTTTGGCCATTTGGTCATTTAGCATTGACAAACATAGAATCCCATCCATGAGCAAACCAGTTTTTACCCATACCCAGGACCAGTTAAAGCAAATCGCGCAGGATATGTTGCGTTTCGCCCGTGAAAAAGGGGCATCGGATGCGGCAGTGGAGATCAGTGAAGGTGGCGGTCTGTCCATCAGCGTACGCAAGGGCAAGGTAGAGACCATAGAGCAAAACCGCGACAAGGGCATAGGTATTACGGTATATATCGGTCAGCGCCGTGGCAATGCCAGTACTTCGGATTTTTCCGAGCAAGCCCTGCGTGACTCTGTCGATGCGGCCTACAATATTGCCCGTTTTACAGCAGAAGATGACTGCGCCGGCTTGCCTGAAGCAGATTTGCTGGAAATGGCACCGCGCGATCTCAAGCTGTGCTACCCATGGCTGATCACCGCCGAAGAGGCCATAGAGCTGGCAAAACGCACTGAGGCGGCAGCTTTTGCGGTGGACAAGCGTATCACCAATAGCGAGGGGGCCAGTGTACATGCCCAGCAATCTCATTTTGTGGCTGCCAATTCGCGCGGTTTCATGGGCGGCTATCCGATTTCCCGTCACACGATCTCGGTGGCACCTATTGCAGGCAAGGGCGCAAAAATGCAAAGGGATGACTGGTATTCTTCCCAGCGTAGCGCCAAAAAACTGGCAAATCCAGAAGAGATAGGTCGTTATGCCGCCGAGCGTGCCTTGGCCAAGTTGAATGCGCGCCAGTTGGACACTCGCAAATGCCCTGTCCTGTTTGAGGCGCCACTGGCGGCCGGTTTGCTGGGGGCATTGGTGCAGGCAACCTCTGGTGGTGCCTTGTACCGCAAATCGACTTTCCTGCTTGACTCTCTGGGTACGCAGATTTTCCCGTCCCACGTACAGGTGATAGAAGACCCGCATGTCATCGGCGCTGTCGGCTCTTCACCATTTGATGATGAGGGCGTAAAAACCCAAAAGCGCAATGTTGTCACTGACGGTGTCTTGCAAGGCTATTTCCTATCTACTTATTCTGCCCGCAAACTGGGCATGCAAACGACGGGTAATGCTGGTGGCTCGCACAATCTGACATTGACATCCAGTTTGACCAAGCGTGCAGACAATTTCGCGGGCATGCTTAAAAAAATGGGAACTGGCTTGCTGGTGACTGAGTTGATGGGGCAGGGCGTCAATTATGTGACGGGTGATTACTCACGCGGTGCATCTGGCTACTGGGTAGAGAATGGCGTGATCCAGTACGCAGTGGAAGAAATCACTATTGCTGGCAATATGCGTGAAATGTTCCAGCAAATTGTCGCTATCGGCAATGACACCCTCGTGCGCGGTACCAAGGAGACTGGTTCCATCCTCATAGAAAGCATGACGATTGCCGGCAGCTAATCGGTACTGAAGATTGTTGCGCTAGTATTGAACAGTGTAGAAAAAGACCATTATTGCGATGGTCTTTTTTCTTATGCACCCAAGTAAGCTTCTATCACCTTGGGATTGCTGAGCAGGTTGGCGCCGGTGTCGCTGAGAACGATATTGCCGTTTTCCAGCACATAGCCATGTTTGGCGATTTTCAACGCCTGCCTGACGTTCTGCTCCACCAGCAGGATGCTGAGGCCGGTTGCATTGATTTCTTTGAGGATGCGGAAAATCTCCTGTACTACCAGCGGAGCCAGCCCCATGGAAGGTTCATCCAGCAGCAGCGCTTTGGGCTTTGCCATCAAAGCACGGCCTATGGCAAGCATTTGCTGTTCACCGCCTGACAAATTACCCGCCAGGCCCGTTGCTCGGTTTTTCAATACGGGGAAAAGGGTATATACCCATTCCATGTCCTGTCCTATCTGTGCCTTGTCCTTGCGGGTGTAGGCACCCAGCTCCAGATTCTCCCTGACTGTGAGAGTGGTTAATATCGCCCGGCCTTCGGCGACCTGTACCACACCTTTTTGCACGATATGGTGGGGCGATGTCTGGCTGATTTCTTCGTCTTCCAGAAAAATTTTGCCAGCCGCTGATTTCAACAAGCCAGAAATCGCCAGCAGAGTTGTGCTTTTCCCAGCACCGTTGGCGCCAACAAGGGCAGTGATTTCCCCAGTATTGATGGCCAGGCTGATACCTTTGACGGCTGCGATATGACCATACATGACATGCAAGTCCTGAACCCGCAAGATTTGAGTCATTCTGCGTCCTCCTTGCCGAGATAAGCTTCAATTACATCCGGGTTGTTACGCACTTCTTCGGGTGTGCCTTCTGCAATGATTTTGCCAAAATTGAGTACAGCTATGCGGTCGCATAATTCCATCACAAAGCGCATGTCGTGTTCTATCATGAAAATCGAAAAACCGCGGTTACGTATATTGACGATTTCTGCCATCAGTTCAGTTTTTTCTGCCGGGTTCATGCCAGCGACCGGTTCATCCAGTAACAGCAGTTTGGGCTGGGTGGCGAGGGCGCGGGCAAATTCCAGTTTGCGTTGTTCACCATACGACAGATTGTCGGCCAGCATATGCGCTTTATGGTCCAGCCTGACCCAAGACAGTAATTCGTGCGCACGTTCTTTGGCTTTTCTTTCTGCGTCTTTGTAAGCTCCCAGATTGAACAGCATGCTCGCTACGCCATAGTCGAGATGATCATGCATGCCGACCACGACGTTCTCCAGCAGGCTCATTTCCTTGAAAATGCGGATGTTCTGGAATGTGCGGGCAACGCCGAGTTGCGTGATCTTGTGGCTGGCGACCGAAGTCAGATCATGATTATTGAAGCGCAACTCGCCACTGCTGGGGCGCAACAGGCCGGTAATCAAATTGACGATGGTGGTTTTCCCGGCACCATTAGGGCCAATCAAGCCATAGATACTGCCCTGGGGCATGGTAAAGCTGACATCCTGCAATACTCGCAGGCCGCCAAAATTTTTACTGACAGAACGTAATTCCAGCATTTAGCTAACCTTTCCGGAGCTTGACGATGTTAACTTTTTGCGAAAGTTTCTGATTCTTGCCGGGTCCCAGATGCCTTTGGGTAAATACAGGATGACCAGTATCAGTATCAGGCCATTGGCTGCCAGACGGAAGTCTTTCAGCGAGTGCATGAATTCTGGCAACAGAGTCAGGCTGCTACTGCCTATCAGCGGGCCTATCAGATTGCTGGTGCCGCCAAAGACTGCCATGGTCAATATATCTACTGCATTTTCAAATGCATAATTACCTGGACCTATCGTGAAGGTGTAGTGTGCATTCAGACCACCGGCAATACCCGCGATGGATGCTCCCATGACAAAGGCCAGCAATTTGTAGCCACCGACATTGACGCCCATGAGCCTGGCGGCAATCTCGTCCTCCTTGATCGCTTCAAAGGCGCGGCCTGTCTTGGAACGCCTCATCCTCGCAAGAATGAACAAGATGGCTGCCAGCAAGAGCACGATATGCCACCATTCGGTTTTTTGTGGAATACCATTCAGACCCATGGGGCCGCCAGTGATTTCCATATTCAGGACGATGACACGTACTACTTCACCAAAGCCTAGCGTTGCCATGGCCAGGTAAACACCGGACAGACGCAGCGTAGGTATGCCTATGATCAGCGCAACAATTGCTGGCATGATGGCACCTGCCAGCAATGCCAGCGGGAACGGCAATGCCGTCTGCATGCTGATCATGGAGGCGGTATAGGCACCTATGCCCATGAAGGCCGCATTGGCCAGTGACAGCAAGCCACAAGACAAGGTCAGGTAAATCGAAAGAGCCAGCATGGCATTGATGCCTATGCCAAAAATGACTGTGCTATAAATAGCCCAAAAACCATCCCACCATTCAAGCATATTGTTACGCCTTTCTTTCCAGTACTCTGCCGAACATACCGGAAGGGCGTACCAGCAAGATGATAAATAACAGACCAAAAGCCACCGCATCGCGGAAATCGCTCGATATATAAGCGACGCTCATCACTTCAGCAAAGCCCAGGAACAAGCCGCCTATCATGGCACCGCGTATATCGCCCATGCCACCCAGGATAATCACGGCAATGCCCTTATGCAGCATCGGTTGCCCCATGAAAGGGGAGATGGCATTGAACGACAGGCCGACCAGTACACCGGCAGCGCCGCCCAGTGCTGCTGCGGCAAACGAAGTCAGGAAAAACAGACCCTCGACATTGATACCGAGCAGATAAGCAGCCTTGGGAGATTCCGCAATCGCCCGCAAGGCGCGGCCTATTTGCGTGCGGCGCATGACTTGTAGTAGCACCAGCATGAGGATAAAGGCAATCACGACAATCGCCATTTGTACCGCCGTCAGATGTAAATTGCCAAGGCTGAAGCTTTCTTCCGGGATAGTACCAAAAGGGAAGCGTTTGTTTTCTGCACCAAAAATCCCCTGGGATATATTGGTGATCATGATGGCCACGCCTATGGTAGCTATCATCGGTGCCAGATGCGGCGCATTGCGCTGACGCAAAGGACGCAAGACCAGGAAATCGACGACCACGCCCAGCAATCCACAGGCCAGCATGGACAGCAACATCGCCATCCATAAAGACATCTGGAACGAGCTGACCAGTAGCAGGGCCATATAACTGCCCAGCATGAAGATGGCACCGTGCGATAAATTGATGACGCCAAGAACGCCGAACACCAGCGTAAATCCTAAAGCAAAAAGCGCATATACGCTGCCCAGCGTCAGGGCGTTAATGAGTTGTTGTGCCAGCATGGGTATCCAGATGATGAGGATTGCTTCGTTTCATGCGCAGATGCAGGCCGGCCATCAATGCATGTAGAAGGGATGAAAATTATCCCAGCAAGAGAAGTCGTAAAACATCTGCCCCTCACCCCTGGCTTGCCAGGGGGAGGGGCAGGTATGCATTTATTTCAGCAATACAAATTTGCCGCCTTTGGCAATATTGACGATAGCATCTTGCTGTGCGTCATAGCCAGCTTCCTTGCCATCCTTCGGTGCAGCACGGCGGAATGCAAATTTGCCAGTGGCACCTTCAATCTTCACGGCTGGCAGTGCATCGCGCAATGCCAGGCGATCTTTTTCAAGGTTGCCGCTCAGGCTGACTTTTTTCAAAGCTTCTGCAACGATGTGCATGGCATCAAACGCCTGCGCCGCAAACTGGTCAGGGTCGGAACCAAATTTTGCTTTGTAGTCAGCCATGAAGCTCTTGTTGGCAGCAGATGGGTTTTCAGCAGACCATGGGCTGCCCATCAGGGTATTGTCAGCAGCGTCTTTGGCGATTTCAAACAGTTTTGGTGAATTAAAACCATTACCGCCGACGAATGGCTGTTTCATGCCGAGTGAGCGGGTTTGCAGGATGATATTTGCCGCTTCTTCCGCCAGGCAGGAGCAAACGATGGCATCAGGATTGGATGCCTTGATCTTGGTCAGCTGTGCCTTGAAATCCACGTCGCCCTTGGCATAGGTTTCGGTATCCGTGACCGGGATTTTTTGTTCAGCCAGTGCGCTTTTGAAAACATCATAGCCACTCTTGGTGAAAGCATCATCGTTGCCATACAGGATGGCGACTTTCTTGATATTGAATTGCTTAACCGCTGCGCGCGTAGTCACTGGCAATACATCGGCTTCCATGACGGAATTGCGGAAAGTGAATGGCCCCATATTGGTAATGCCATCAGCAGTGTTGCTGGTGCCAAATACAACAGTCTTGGTGGCATTGGCAATCGGGTCAGCGGCAAAGGCCGAGTTCGACAGGGTAGGGCCAAAAATCATCAATACTTTTTCCTGGAACAACAATTTCTTGAAGACATTGATGGCTTCTTCTTTTTTGCCTTGCTCATCTTCTGCAATCAGTTGTATCTTGTTGCCATTCACACCACCCTTGGCATTGATCTGGTCGGCTGCCAGCGTGAAGCCGTTTTTGATCGCTACGCCATATTTGGCGGCTGGGCCGGTCAGG
The DNA here is from genome assembly GCF_009937955.1 of Undibacterium sp. KW1. Taxonomy (NCBI): domain Bacteria; kingdom Pseudomonadati; phylum Pseudomonadota; class Betaproteobacteria; order Burkholderiales; family Oxalobacteraceae; genus Undibacterium; species Undibacterium sp. KW1. The sequence continues at coordinate 2,288,206 of NZ_AP018439.1, forward strand.
GCTTCGGCAACGCCGATTTTGATATCGGCAGCCTGGCTCATTGTGGAATAGGCCAGGAAGGTGGCAGCGGCTAATAACTTAAGACGGTATGACATTGTGTTCTCCTGAAAAGTACATTTTGGTTTTTGTGGTCCGCAACATGAATTAAATATATCTGATCCATGCGCATTACTAGCAAAGCGGCCAACAAAATTTATGAGATATTGATTGTCACGGAGGATTGTATGGGCTCGCAACCTCAGCAGCAATAAAACGCCATGCTGCGATGCAATATTGATTACTTAAGTAGTACTACTGAAATCTGTGATTTTCAGGCTTGGAAATATAGTGCTGACCAATGAAAAACATGCCAGCACCTGCATTTGCAGGTGGGCTGGCATGTTGTGATGATGCAGGTGAAGACTGTTGTTATTGCAGTTTCAGGCGCAAACGGGCAATCGCTGCTTTAACCTGGTTTGGCGCGGTGCCGCCTATATGGTCGCGGGCGGCAACTGAGCCTTCCAGTGTCAGGACATGGAACACGTCTTCATTGATGAGGCTGGAAAAAGCACGCAATTCTTCCAGCGACATATCGCTGAGGTCGCAGCCTTTTTCTACACAAGTGCGTACTGCCAGCGCCACTGCTTCGTGGGCATCGCGGAAAGGCAGGCCTTTCTTGACCAGGTAATCAGCCAGATCGGTTGCTGTCGCATAACCCTGCAAGGCAGCGGCGCGCATGGCTTCTGGCTTGACGGTGATGCCACCGGCCATGTCAGCAAAAATGCGCAGGGTGTCGATAACGGTATCTACTGTATCAAACAAGGGTTCTTTATCTTCCTGATTATCCTTGTTGTAAGCCAGTGGCTGGCCTTTCATCAGGGTCAGCAGGGCGATCAGGTGACCATTCACGCGGCCAGTCTTGCCACGCGCCAGCTCTGGTACGTCAGGGTTTTTCTTTTGCGGCATGATGGAAGAGCCTGTGCAAAAGCGGTCAGCGATATCGATGAAGCCTATGCGCGGGCTCATCCAGATCACCAGTTCTTCTGACATGCGCGATATATGCGTCATCACCAGTGCCGCAGCTGCGCAAAACTCGATAGCGAAATCGCGGTCAGAAACGGCGTCCAGCGAGTTATAGCAAACTTCGTCAAAGCCCAGGGTTTTGGCAACGCGTTCGCGGTCAATAGGGAAGGTTGTGCCAGCCAGGGCAGCAGCACCCAGTGGCAGCCGGTTGACGCGCTTGCGACAGTCTTGCATGCGCTCTGCATCGCGGCCAAACATTTCTACATAAGCAAGAATGTGGTGCCCAAAAGTGATGGGCTGGGCCACTTGCATGTGGGTAAAACCTGGCAAGATCGTATCCGCATTCTTTTCTGCCAGATCGAGTAGCGCCAGACGGAAGTCTTGCAAGAGACCAAGGATATTGTCGATGGCGCTGCGCATGTACAGGCGGATATCGGTGGCAACCTGGTCATTACGTGAACGGCCAGTGTGCAGGCGTTTGCCAGCATCGCCGACCAGCTCAGTCAGGCGTTTTTCTATATTCAGGTGCACATCTTCCAGGTCCAGTAGCCATTCAAACTTGCCACTGTCGATTTCAGACTTGATCTGCGCCATGCCGCGTTGGATATCCGCATAGTCCTGGGCAGTGATGATATTTTGGGCCTGCAGCATTTCCGCATGCGCCAGCGAGCCTTCTATATCAAAGGCAGCCATGCGGTTGTCAAAGAAAACGGAGGCAGTGTAGCGTTTGACCAGATCGGAAACAGGTTCAGAGAAACGGGCAGACCATGCCTCGCTTTTTTTATTGAATTGTGATGTCATAGTGAATTGTTGCCATATTGGCTGCATTTGCGAGAGAATTTCCCTTGATTATCCCAGATTTTGCGCCTGATTACCCTTGGAAATGCCAAAGGTCTAGCCGGACTGGATTAATTAAGCACTGCATAAGCACTGAATACGCACTGAATTTGTTGGCAGAAATGTTGACGACTGCCTATAAACCAGGAATGAACTTGCCCCGAAGCGTTTGAAAAATAATAAAGATAATTAAAAATGGCCAATGATAAGAAAAACAGCGCAAGTGAGCAGCTCATCCCGGATTGTTGTAATTTGGGTGTGTTTTCGCGCATCCTGATCAGTGTGAATCTGATCGCCTTATTGGCTTTATGGTCGAGAGGGGATGAGTGGCGTATCGTATTGCAAAATTTTCTGGAAAGCGCGGCATTGATTGAGACGATATGTCTGCTTTCCTTGCTGATCCTATGTAATTTACGTAGATTTTCTGCGCGTTATTACATGTCTGGCTGGTTTCAGCGCTTATTGTGTTGTATGTTGCCAACGGCGATCGCTGCCTTGCTGATGATTTATTTGCGCATGCAAGACTGGATTATGGCCAGCTTTCCCAAGTTAAATCCCTTGTTTGTCGTGGTCGCAACTGGTTTGCTGGCATTGGCATATCAACAGTATTTTGAATTGCGTACCCGGGCTTTTTCACCTGCGCTGGGTGAAGCCAAACTGCAGGCCTTGCAAGCCAGGATACGTCCACATTTTTTGTTCAACAGCTTGAATACTGCCTTGTCGCTGATACGCACCGAGCCGCGTCGCGCAGAAATGGTGCTGGAAGATCTCTCAGACCTGTTCAGGGTATTAATGCGCGATACCCGCGATGTCACCAGCTTGCAGGACGAAATACGCTTGTGTGAACAATATCTGGCGATAGAAAAAATACGCCTGGGTGAGCGTATGCAGGTGACATGGGATAAAGAAAAAATTTCCCCCCAGGAGCTAGCCGAGATAGAAATTCCTTCATTGTTATTGCAGCCCCTGCTTGAAAATGCAGTTCATTACGGCGTTGAACCATCGGTGCAGCAAGCAACTGTCACGGTAGAGATAAGACGTCTGCTGGACAAGGTGGAAATTCGCATCCGCAATCCCTATCACGCAGAGGCAAATATGGTTTCCGGTAATCAGATGGCACTGGAAAACATAAGGCAGCGACTAAGTTTGCTTTATGATATCGAAGCGCAAATTCAATACGGCGTAGTAGATGCGTACTTTGAAGTTAAGTTGCAATTCCCGGCTAAGAGATGATGACACCAAGAATACTGATAGTTGATGATGAGGCACCCGCAAGACAAAGGCTGTTGACGCTATTGTCAGACATAGAGGCAGAGTGCCCGGTGACGGTAGTTGGAGAAGCCGAGAATGCCATGTTGGCACTTGAAAAAATCAGCAATCTGCAACCTGATATTGTGTTGCTGGATGTCCAGATGCCGGGCATGAATGGCATAGAACTGGCGCAGCATCTCGCACAGCATCAGGCCAGCCTGCGCTCACCGGCGATTATTTTTGTGACTGCCTATGATGAGTTTGCCGTCAAAGCGTTTGAGGTACATGCACTTGACTACCTGATGAAGCCGGTGCGGGCCAGCCGTCTGGTGGATGCGCTGGTGCGTGCCAGTGAAAAAGTGAAGGGCGCGCGCCGCCTGCCTGAAACCATGGCAACAGATATCAGCGGCCCCAGGCGCAAGCATTTTTCAGTATTGGAAAGAGGGCGGATATTATTGGTGCCAGTGGCCGAGGTGCTGTTTCTGAAGGCGGAACAAAAATACGTGACGCTGCATACTGCCCAGCGCGAGTACCTGCTGGAAGAGTCACTGACTTCGATAGAGGTGGAACTGGGGGACTTGCTGGTCAGGGTGCACAGGAATGCCCTGGTCGCGCGCGCCGCCATTAATGGTGTGGAGCGGGCAGTGCAAGTGGTGGATGCTGACAATAATCAGGAAAAAGTATCTGAATCCTGGCAAATCATTGTCAGCGGTTGCGCTGAACGTTTGCCGATTTCACGCAGACAGTGGCCGGTTATTAAAGCCCTGGTGCGGGTTTGATTTGTGTTTTTGTGTGCTCAGTTGCGTTTAGTTGCGCTTAGCGCCAGACAGGCAAGCCAGTCAGGTCAGTGTTGTCATCATGCACCCACGCTGGCAGACCAGTGCGGTCGGTGGGCCCGAGTACATCCAGAAGATCAAGCTGCTCCTGTTTTTTGCCGCGTTGACGTGGGGCGGGCACTGGTTTCCTGGTTTCTGGCAATAAAAATGCTGGTTCGCCAAAGCCGGGTAATTCCAGGGTAGCGTGATCTTTATTGTCTTTCATCAGTTGAGCTTGATCAATGTTGATGTGTAGCGATGCATGGTAAAGCTTAAGCAAAAAAGCAAAATAAACCGTCCTCCGCAATTGCTTGCCAGAAGAAATATAGCGCCGGTAAATTTGTGCGAATGCACCAGAACAAAGAAACTTGGTTGCGGGGGCAGGATTTGAACCTACGACCTTCGGGTTATGAGCCCGACGAGCTGCCAGACTGCTCCACCCCGCGTCTGAAGGAGGCGAATTGTACATGGCGAAGGCCCTATATACAATCATTTATAGAAATATTTTTATATTGCCCTTAAATTGAAGGCCCGGCGACAGTGCAATTTGCCATTCTTCACAATACAAATGTGGCAAATAGTGCTGCTGATGCAACCCGCGCAATAAATTGCATGCATAATGGAAGCAAAGAGAAACACGCTGATGCTGCCTTGCAGGTATCAGCCGCAAATTATTTTCAGGAGTGAAAAAGCAGTTATGGAATTCGAAGTTATCGACACGCAAATTTCGCCAGGCGGCCGTATGGAAGTTTTGTCCAAGGCTGAGGTCGTGCAATTGCTCGACAATAGTCATGGCGGTTTGTACCAGGTGTTTCGTAGTTGCGCACTGGCGGTCTTGAATTGCGGCAGTGGTCTCGACGATGGCAAGGAATTGCTGGAGCGTTACAAGAGCTTTGACATCAGCATCATCCAACGCGAACGCGGCATCAAGCTTGATGTCAAGGGCGCACCAGCCAGTGCTTTTGTGGATGGCGTGATGATCAAAGGCATACAGGAACACTTGTTTGCCGTATTGCGCGATATTCTGTTCATCAAGGCCGCGATCGAAGATGACCGCAAGTTTGATCTGGCGACAACAGAAGGTATCAGTGATGCGGTTTTTCACGTCATGCGTAACGCCAATCTGCTCAAGCCTCAGGTTAATCCGAATATGGTGGTGTGCTGGGGCGGGCATTCGATTTCCAGCGAAGAATATGACTACACCAAGCATGTAGGGTATCAACTGGGTTTGCGTGGCATGGATATCTGTACAGGGTGCGGCCCAGGTGCCATGAAAGGCCCGATGAAGGGTGCCGCCATAGGTCATGCCAAACAAAGGATTACCACAGGCCGTTATCTGGGCATTACCGAACCGGGCATTATCGCTGCCGAAGCGCCGAATCCCATCGTCAACGACCTGGTGATCTTGCCGGATATAGAAAAACGTCTTGAAGCTTTTGTGCGCATGGGGCATGCCGTCATCGTCTTCCCAGGTGGGGCAGGCACGGCAGAAGAAATTTTGTACTTGCTGGGTATCTTGCTGCATCCTGATAATGCAGAGTTGCCATTCCCCTTGATCTTTACCGGGCCGGAAAGTGCGGCAGATTACTTCCGTCAGATCGATCAGTTCATTGCTGCAACGCTGGGCCCTGAGGCACAGCAGAACTACAAGATCATCGTCAATGACCCTGCGCGCGTGGCACAGGAAGTACAGGCTGGTATCAAGGAAGTGCGTGAGTTCCGCAAGGCTAAGGGCGATGCGTATTATTTCAACTGGTTGCTGAAGATAGATGCAGAGTTCCAGAAGCCGTTTGAACCCACGCATGAAAACATGCGCAACCTGGCTTTGCACAAGAATCAGGATACGCATCTGCTGGCAGCAAATCTGCGTCGTGCTTTTTCAGGCGTGGTGGCGGGCAACGTCAAAAATCAGGGCATACGTGCAATAGAAAAACATGGACATTTTGAAATTCGCGGCGATAGTGAAATAATGGCATCAATGGATACCTTGCTGGCATCTTTTGTTGCACAAAATCGCATGAAATTGCCTGGTAAGGCTTATACCCCTTGCTACCGTGTAATAAAGTAATTGCGTTGCAGTAAAACCGTAGGATAATGTTGCAATCCTGTTCCATCACGATGAGGAAAACAGACATGAGTTCCGTACAACAAGAAGTCGATGAACGTACCAACCTGACAGCGTCCAACAAGTTTGAATTGTTGCTGTTCCGTCTGGGGACAGATGGCAACAGCGACAGGTCTGAATTGTTTGGCATTAATGTTTTCAAGGTGCGAGAGATAGTTGCCATGCCGACGATTACCGGTATGGCGGGCGCGATGCCCCACATGCTGGGCGTGGTCAATTTGCGTGGACAGATTATTCCTGTCATCGACTTGCCTTCGGTGGTCGGGCTCAAACCTAAAACTGGCCTGAACATCATGCTGGTCACTGAGTATGCGCGCACCACCCAGGGTTTTGCGGTTGAATCGGTAGAAGAAATCGTGCGCCTGGACTGGAATCAAGTCTTGTCGGCTGAAAACAGTGCGGCGGGTGGCATGGTTACCAGCATCGCCCGTCTTGATGGTGATACAGAAGACACCCGCTTGGCCCAGGTACTGGACGTGGAGCAAATCTTGCGCCAGATTACACCGTCTGATACCAAGGATGTAGATCCTGAGACCATAGGTGCCAAGCTGCAGATGATACCTGGCTCTGCCATTTTGGCGGCCGATGATTCAGCTGTCGCCCGCGGGTTGATCGAGCAGGCACTGACAGCCATGGGTGCCCAGTTCATCATGACCAAGACTGGCAAGGAAGCGTGGGAAAAATTACAATCCCTTGCGACTGCAGCCCAGGCAGAAGGCAAGGGCGTGCGCGACAAGGTATCCATGGTGCTGACTGATCTGGAAATGCCGGAAATGGATGGCTTTACCCTGACACGTAAGATCAAGAACGATGACCGCTTCAAGTTTTTGCCGGTTGTGATTCATTCATCCTTGTCAGGCGCAACCAATGAAGATCATATCAAGACTGTAGGTGCAGACGCCTATGTTGCCAAATTCGTGGCTGAAGAACTGGCGGCAACAATACGGTCTGTATTGGCAAAATAAAAGACTGCCGTAGAAACTGAAAACTGAAGCTTGCAAAAAAGGGCGCAATTATTTCATTAATTGCGCCCTTTTTGTATCTGGCCTGGCCGCGCTTATCTGGCTTGTGCCGGGACACGTTCCCAGCCACCAGGACAAGACTTGATCGCTGGGTAAAAACCGTCTGGCTGATGGCAATATAGCCAATCCTTGCCTGCCGTAGATTGCGGGGCAGGATTGGGCTGGCTGATGATATCGCGGTCATCAACATCGCTTTGAGTATAGGTCGTATATGTAGGGTAATTGTCTGTATAAACCACATTGCCGGTGCTGACGACAGGTGTCACATAGGTGACAGCAGGGGCGACGACCACGCTGGGGTAATAAGGCAACGAATAAGCATAGGGGTAATACGCTGACACATAACTATGACGGTTGCCATAGCTGAAATACAAGGGCGGGATGGAGACGCCTATGCTTACCCTGGGATGGAAATGATGGCCGCCAGGACGTGCCCATACTGAGCCGGAGATTGCCAGCAGAGCCAGCGTGACAGCAAATATTCTGAGTGATTTCATGGTATTTCCGCAATAAAATATTTGTTTGATGCCTATTTATCAGTTTAGGTCGAAATATGGAAACTTATTGAGAAAAATTTACTCTTTAGGATTCGCGGCGATTCACTACGCCAGACCTGGTTTGCAAGCATGTTAACCAGAATAAATAAAACAATAGCGCGTTATCTTAAGGGGAATTATGAAATTCGTGATTAAAAAATGTGCAGCCTTGTGCGCTCTTGCCTTGATGGTCAATCTGCCAGTGTATGCTGTCGAAGCCGCCATGGCTGATGCACCTGAAGCTGCCAAACCGAGCATACGCGAACAATACACCAAATATGAATACCAGATTCCCATGCGTGATGGTACACGGCTTTTTACCGTGGTGTATGTTCCCAAGGATAGCAGTAAATCTTATCCTTTCCTGATGACCCGTTCACCCTACGGCAGCGGTGTCTATGAAGGTGGGCAGTCGCACTATGGCGTGGATTTCTACCCGCAATCACTCGGACCCTCCAAAGAATTTGATCAAAGTGGCTATATCTTCGTCAAGCAAGACGTGCGTGGCCGTTATATGTCTGAAGGCGTCTGGCAAGAAATGACGCCGCATATCAAGGCCAGCAGGCTGGCGGGCGAGGGTGTCGAAAGCCAGGACATGCATGACACCGTCGAATGGCTGTTGAAAAACGTCAAGGGCAATAATGGCAAGGTCGGCATCTGGGGTATTTCCTACCCTGGCTTTTATGCCTCGGCCAGTATTATAGAGTCACATCCGGCGATCAAGGCCGCTTCACCGCAGGCCCCCGTCACCGATCTGTTCATGGGGGATGATTCCTATCACGGCGGTGCCTTCATGCTGGCAGCCAATTTTGGGTTCTTTTCCAATTTTACGGTAGAAAAAAATCCCACCACCTTGCCCAAGCGCTGGGAAGAGTTTGATTTTGGTACCTCGGATGGCTATCAATATTTTCTCAAGTATAAAACCCTGAAAAACATTACTGCCCAACTGTCAGACAAACAACGTGAATTGCTGATGCCTACCATTGAGCATAGTACCTATGATGATTTTTGGAAGAGCCGCAATATCGCCGCGCATCTGAAGAACATCAAGGCAGCCGTGTTGACTGTTGGTGGCTGGTATGACGCAGAAGATCCGCAAGGCCCATTCACGACGTATCACAGCATCAAAAATAATAACAAGGGTTTTTACAATGGCCTGGTCATGGGGCCCTGGTCGCATGGCGGGTGGGCGGGTGCCGAGGGTAAATCATTGGGGAATGTGAGTTTCGATGTCAAAACGGGTGATTATTACCGCAAGAATATCGTTTTCCCATTCTTTGAACAGCATTTGAAGGGCGCCACTGGCAAGGCTTTGCCGGAAGTGACCGTATTTGAAACCGGCACCAATGTCTGGCGTGAATACCCAAGCTGGCCACCGCAACAGGCACAAAAACGCACCCTGTATTTTGGCAAGGATGGTAGCTTGAGCTGGAAGGAGCCGCAGGCAGAATTCAATACCTTTGACGAATATGTCAGCGATCCCAACAAGCCCGTGCCTTTTATCTCTTACGTCGCCACTGGTGCGCCGCGCGAATATGTGGTCTCTGACCAGCGCTTTGCTTCCACACGGCCAGATGTGCTGGTCTATCAGACCGAACCTCTGGAAGAAGACGTGACTATCGTCGGGCCAGTTAATCCAAAATTGTTTGTCTCAACCTCTGGTACGGATGCAGATTGGGTCGTCAAACTGATTGATGTTTATCCATCGACTTATCCGGATAAACAGGTGGTGCGCGAACGTGCCAATGATGTGCCGCCACCGTCCGTTGCCATGGCTGGTTATCAGCAACTGATCAGAGGCGAGCCTTTGCGCGGCAAGTTCCGTAACAGTTTTGAAAAACCTGAACCTTTTGTGCCTGGCAAAGTGGCTGCCATCAGCTATAACATGCCGGATATCCAGCACACCTTCCGCCGTGGTCACCGCATCATGGTGCAGGTGCAGAGTAGCTGGTTCCCGCTGGTAGATTTGAATCCGCAAAAATTCATGGATATTCCCAAGGCCAATCCTGAAGATTTCCAGAAAGCGACACAGCGGGTTTATCGTTCACCCGGACAGTATTCAGGTATAGCCGTGCAAGTAATGCCGTAAAAATCAAGAGACAGGGACAAAAAAAATGGATACAAAAAATATCTTCAAACGCAGTGTGCTGGCCAGCCTGGTTGGCGTGGCATGTATGGGTAATGCAGTATTTGCTCAGACAGCGACTTCAAACCAATTGGTCTTGGAATCCATGACCATGGATAAAAAGGCGGATCCCTGCACAGATTTCTTCCAGTATTCAAATGGCGAATGGCTGAAAGCCAATCCCATTCCTTCCGACCGTGCGCGTTACAGTGCCTATGATGAAGTGACTGAACGAAATTTGACAGCATTGAAACTGATCGCCGAGACCGCAGCAAAGGGGGATGGCAAGAGCAAGGCAGCACAACTGGTCGGCGCTTTTTATGCTAGCGGCATGAATGAAGCGCAGATAGAAAAAGAAGGTATCAAACCTCTGGAGCCGCAGTTTGCGCAAATCAATGGCATCAAGGATAGTACGCAATTGCTGGCTGTGATCGCTGATTTGCACAAGCAAGGTGTCTCACCTTTGTTTGGCTTTACTGTAGATCAGGATGCCAAAAACACGACCCGCTACATTCCGCAAATCATGCAGGGTGGCCTGGGCTTGCCAGACCGTGACTATTACCTGAAGAGCGATACCAAGACCAAGGATATCCGTAACAAGTACGTCGCCTATGTCACTCAGATTTTTACTTTGCTCGGTGATACTACTGACCAGGCAAAGAAAAATGCTGCCGTCGTGATGGCGTTGGAAACCAGACTGGCCAAGGCATCCTTGACCAAGGTTGAATTACGTGACCCGCAAGCCAGTTACCATTTGTCTGACTTGAATGCCTTGCAAAAGACAGACAAGAAAACTGCCTGGTCCACCTATTTCAATGAACTGGGACTGGCAGAACCTGGTCAATTCAATCTTGCCCATCCCAAATTCATTGCAGAAGCAGGGCGCATGGTTAATTCCATCAGTCTTGATCAATGGAAAACTTATTTGCGCTGGCAATTGGCAAACGCGCGTGCGAAGGATTTGAGCTCAGCCTTTGTCAATGCCAGCTTTGATTTCTATGGCAAAACCCTGGCAGGTACCAAGGAATTGCAACCACGTTGGAAGCGTGTTCTGGGGTCTATTGATGCCATGGCAGGTGAAGCCATGGGTGAGCTGTATGTTGCCAAATTCTTTGGTCCTGAAGCCAAGGCCGGTGTGCTGGAAATGGTGGATAATATCAAGCTGGCCATGCGTGAAAGCATAGGCAAGCTGGAATGGATGTCAGACACGACCAAGCAGCAAGCCTATAAAAAGCTCGACACCATTCTTGTAAAAATAGGCTACCCCGATGTCTGGCGTGATTACAGCAGCCTGCAGATCGATACGGGTCCTTATGCTGCGAACATGGCACGCGCTGCAGAATTTGAATTCAAGCGCAATCTGGCCAAGCTGGGCAAGCCCATAGACAGGAATGAATGGGGCATGACCCCACAAACCGTGAATGCCTACTACAACCCCACCATGAATGAAATGGTGTTCCCGGCAGGCATACTGCAACCGCCTCTGTACCATGTGAATGCTGATCCTGCTGCCAACTATGGCAATACCGGTGCAACTATAGGCCATGAACTCACACATGCTTTTGATGATGAAGGCCGCCAATATGATGCTCAGGGTAACCTGAAAAGCTGGTGGACCAAGGACGATGAGAAAAAATTCCTGGTCCGCGTCAAAGCCATAGAAAAGCAATTTGGCGAATTTAACCCCATTGACAAATTGCATATCAATGGCAAGCTGACTGCGGGTGAAAATATTGCCGATCTGGGTGGGATGAAAATTGCCCTGCAAGCTCTGCATAAATCACTGGAGCGCAAGCCTCAAGCCAAGGAGATTGATGGCTTGACAGTTGATCAGCGCTTCTTTGTTGCCAATGCCCAAAGCTTCCGCAGCCTTATCCGTGATGAAATGTTGCGTATGAAACTGGCAACTGATCCTCACTCACCCGACAAATACCGTGTCATTGCGCCATTGGCAAATATGCCGGAATTTTCTGATGCTTTCCAGTGCAAGGGCGATCGCTCACCCCTGCGCCCAACAGCGACGCGGGTAAATATCTGGTAACAGCGTATACTATGGCTTGAAATGCAGTAATGGATGCAGGTTACAGGGGCGCTGGATGCAAATCTGGCAATCCCAGGCCTGCCAATATTTCTTGTCATCAGAGTGCATGCCAGCCATGCACTCCAGATATGTAGGGCTATATGGAAACCAAAGTTGTCGAATTTGAACGTCCACAGATGGATGTGGGTAGTAGCTGTACCGCCAATGCCTGGGCGCGCATCCCTGATGCGCCTTCAGTGATAGAAAAACTGGAACTCAAAGCCAGAATACGCCAGCTCTTGAAAGAAAAGCAGGCTGTACTGGTAGCGCATTATTATGTCGATGCCGAATTGCAAGACCTGGCAGAAGAAACCGGTGGCTGTGTTTCTGACTCGCTGGAAATGGCGCGCTTTGGCCGCGATCATCCCGCCAAGACCCTGGTTGTGGCCGGCGTCAAGTTCATGGGCGAAACAGCCAAAATACTCAGTCCTGAAAAAACCATTTTAATGCCTGACCTGGATGCGACCTGCTCGCTGGACCTGGGTTGCCCGGCAGATGAGTTTGCGGCGTTTTGCGATGCCCATCCTGACCGCACCGTCGTCGTGTATGCCAATACCAGCGCAGCCGTCAAGGCAAGAGCTGACTGGATGGTGACGTCCAGCATCGGCCTGGATATAGTCGCTCACTTGCATGCGCAAGGCAAAAAAATACTCTGGGCACCCGATAAACATCTGGGTGGTTATATACAGAAGCAAACAGGTGCAGACATGTTGCTATGGCAGGGTTCCTGCCTGGTACACGATGAATTTAAGGGCATAGAGCTGGATGTACTCAAGGCTGAGCACCCCAATGCCAAAGTCCTGGTTCATCCTGAATCCCCGGCTGCTGTGGTGGCATTGGCTGACGTAGTTGGCTCGACTTCGCAAATGATCCATGCAGCACAAACGCTGGATGCAGATGAATTCATCGTCGCTACCGACAATGGCATCCTGCACAAAATGCAAATGGCAGCGCCGACCAAACGCTTCATCGTTGCTCCAACTGCGGGTAATAGCGCGACTTGCAAGAGCTGTGCACACTGCCCATGGATGGCCATGAACGGTTTGCGCAATCTGGTACAGGTACTGGAAAACGGCAATAATGAAATCCAGGTTGATCCGGCAGTAGGGCAAAAGGCCAAAGTCTGTATAGATCGCATGCTGGATTTTGCGGCAGCCAAAAAAGCCAATGTGCGCCCTTCAGGTGATCTGGCGAGAGAAGCCAAACTATTCTCCGGCATAGGCCCGGCCTGAGAACCTGTTACGATCTTACTGCGCGAGCGCAATCGGAGTTTACGCGGGGCTCATGCGCTGCTCAAAATGCTCATGTACTAGAAGTACATTCCGCTTTTTGCGCTGCGTTTTTGTTACCCTGACCCCGCTGACGCACGCTCGCTACAGATCGTAAGCAGGCTCTGAATGCTGCGCAAGCTCCACCCAATTACACACGAGGTTATCTGGACATGTCTGGTAATTTAAAGAATACGCATTTCCCTTTTGATGCAGATTTACAAAAAGCTTTTGAACGCAACATCAGCGATGCACTGGCTGAAGATGTCGGTGCTGCTGACCTGACTGGCTTGCTGGTGCCTGCAGATGAAGTCGTGCAGGCACAAGTCATTGTGCGTGAAGATGCTGTTCTGTGCGGTGCTCCATGGTTCGACGCCGTTATGACGGCACTGGATGCTGCCACAGTCGTGGATTGGCAATATGCCGAAGGCGAGCAGATGAAGGCAAATACTGTCGTCTGCAAAATCAAGGCACCTGCCAGAGCCTTGCTGACAGCCGAACGTTCTGCGCTGAATTTCCTGCAATTGCTATCTGCTGTTGCGACCGCCACCAGCAAATATGTCTCCATCATCGCAGACACAAAAGCAGCCATACTCGATACCCGCAAAACCTTGCCCGGCCTGCGTCTGGCTCAAAAATATGCGGTGCGCGTGGGTGGTGGCAAGAACCAGCGCCTAGCCTTGTATGACGGTATTCTTATTAAGGAAAACCATATCGCGGCAGCAGGTGGCGTGGCTGAAGCCATGCAAAAAGCCCTGAGCCTGAATGCCGGCGTGAGCATACAGATAGAAGTCGAAACCCTGGAACAATTAAAGACAGCACTGGACGCTGGTGCTACCTCCATCCTGCTTGATAATTTTAATACCGTCATGATGCGTGAAGCAGTAGCTATCACGGCAGGCCGTGCCTTGTTGGAAGCCTCTGGCGGTATAGACCATGCATCGGTGCGAGCGATTGCCGAGACAGGAGTCGATAGGATATCCATAGGCAGCCTGACCAAGGATATCAAGGCGACGGATTATTCTTTGCGGATAGTTTAATTCCTGCATGTCATATGCTGTTTGAAAACCAAAATTTTACATCCAGGTTGAAGAAGCCAGTCAGCCTGGATGAGCATGTTTTTCGCTACTGTGAGTTTTCAGATATTCAATTTGAAGGTGGAGACATCTCATCTGCTTTTCTGGCTTGGAGCTTTACCGGCTGCGGATGGTACTGGGGTTTGTTCAATACCTGCATCCTTGTTGATGTGAAGTTCATCAATTGTATTTTTCGGGGAACGACATTTTCTGGTGCCAGGTTTGTAAACTGTGAATTTGAGAATTGCCAATTCTTGAAAGACAATCTTGACGGAAGTTGTACGTTCGATGAGGTGAGCTGGTTTGCTTGCGCGCAGGAAAATTGCGCGGGATTGGAGAGTGAATTTCGTACCAGGGATAAAGATCGAAGTTATGCCCCTTAATTTCGACCTGCTTGTAAGTAAATCACTAATCCTGAAGTCATAATTTCTGATCGCGATGAAATGATTTACTCTGTGTACCTCAAAACCAGAACATGCTGTAATTCATTATTTCGTTCACTCACAGTTTTTATCCAGACCGCAGCTTTTTCACCATAGAGCCTGAGCAGTAATTCTGCCATGCTGCTCATCTGGACTGGATTCAAGGCTGCTTCCCGGATGAGTGCCAGATAAGATGCACCAATGCCTATGAGCTTGTAGCCGTAATTCTCCCGGAGATGCTTGCATAAAGCATGGTTCTCAAAGGGATTCAGGTCTGAATCAAAATAGCCGTTAGGGAAGGCAGCCAGACTATCTTCGGGTTGATTGACGATGGCCCTGAACGCATAAATACTATCGTCAATGATGGAAAGCCAGTTTTCTTGTGCCAGCAATAGTTCTGCCAGAGACTCATCATTCAGTAGCAGGTTTTTTTCTTGAAAAATCTGTTCCAGTGAGGTTTCTTGGCAAAGTTTTAGAAAATTTGCGTACCGGATAAAAAACTCAGATGCCGTGCTCAGGTAGCCGACATG
This sequence comes from Undibacterium sp. KW1, assembly GCF_009937955.1. Taxonomy (NCBI): domain Bacteria; kingdom Pseudomonadati; phylum Pseudomonadota; class Betaproteobacteria; order Burkholderiales; family Oxalobacteraceae; genus Undibacterium; species Undibacterium sp. KW1. The sequence continues at coordinate 2,303,295 of NZ_AP018439.1, forward strand.
CTCGCCATCTTCAAAGCATGCTGCATCAAGCGTACTCAAGTCATACCCTTCTGTCTCGTCGAGATCGTGAGAACCTGAGCTATGCATGGACGTGTATTGTGCCTGACCGAGGTCATCCAGTGTCAGCAGCAGATGCGAATCTGGAAATCTGCTGCTTAATTCTTTCCAGTCCTGGATTAATTCTTCCTGATTTGCAAATTTATCCGCTACATAGACTTCGCACAAATACTCAAACTGTGTATCTGATAAGGGTTCAAATCTCATTCTCTGTGCGTTCAAAATGGGGATAAATTTTTTGCTTGCTAGAGCAGTCCTGCATTAGGTTTTGCAAACCAGCGCATCAGAAATGGAATGGCGCGAATCATGCCGAATAGCATAAACAGGCCGGCGCCACCCAATTTCAGCTTGTCACTCAGGCTAAGTCAGAAGGCCAGTAATGCGACAAACAGCCAGATTCGTAGCACTTGCATGATCTCCAGAGGAATATCTGCTTCGACTACTTCAAAACTGGAACTGCTTTCTTCTATGAGGCGATAACTGGCCAATGGAACAATGGGAATATAGACCAATACCACCCACTTGGTAGTGATGAAGGACTGATCCGGATGAAATTTGCATTTGCCGTAAAAAGTCGTGCCTATGCCATTGATGGTTCTTGCCATGATGTAGTGTATGAAAAGTGATTCGGATTGTAGGAGCAATCAGGGCCAGGCAGCTAAGCTGGCGAGCGATCAATGCATCGGCCAGCGCCTGATTATCCCGCATCAACCATCTGTACGTAAAGCCGCAATTGGATCCAATGCTGCGGCCTGTCGTGCCGGGAACACACCAAAACCGAGGCCAACTGCTATGCATGAGCTGACAGCAATCAACAGGCTCAGCGGTGACCAGGCGACAGACCAGCCTGCCAGCGCAGCGATGCTATATGCTGCTACTGCTCCCAGCACTACTCCCAGCAAGGCGCCGCTGAAAGCGATGACGAGGGCTTCGGCAAGAAACTGTTCTATCACATCGCGCCTGCGTGCACCCAGTGCGCGCTTGAGGCCGATTTCACGGCGGCGTTCCAGTACATTGGCCAGCATGATGTTCATGATGCCTATGCCGCCCACCAACAGGGAGACGGCAGCGATGGAACTCATGACGATGGTAAAAATGCGCTGGGTTTGCTGGTTTTGTCTATACAGACCCATGGGTACGATGAGATTGGTGTCGTCAGCACCGGCATGCCTTTGCTCTATCAGGTTTTGCAGCACACGGGCCGCAATATCAGGTGCTGTCTGGCCGTCCAGGCGCAAACTCAAGCTATCGACCTCGTTTTCCAGCGCAGTGAATCGGAAACGGGCACGCCCGGTGAGCCAGGGGACGAACAGGCGCTCGTCATCAAGGCCCAGTTTGACGCCTTCGAATTCGGATTTGGAGAGGGCGCGGTCAGCCAGCACGCCAACTACTTCAAGCCAGGCGTGATTGAGCTTGATGCGCTCGCCAACTGGGTTTTTGTCACCAAAGAGTTGATGGGCAAGGCGCGGGCCTATCACGCAGACAGGGGCGAGGGTGGCATCATCCTGCTGGCTTAACCAGCGCCCCTGGCCGATTTGCAGGCCACCGAGTTCGGCATACGAATCAGATACGGCAAAGGCGCGGGCAGGGACGACATTGCTGCCGGTGACCAGTTGATCTACCTTGATCTCTTTTTTGAGTGCCACTGCCTTGGCGCCAGGTACAACGGACAATGCAGCATCTGCGTCAGCAGCCGACAAGCCCAGTGAGCGTGTACGTATTTCCTTGAGTCTTTTGTCGTCAATATTCTTGCTGTCTATGATGACATTGTCCAGGCCCAGTTCGGCGACCAGGCGCAAAGCTTCGCGGCGGCTGCCTTCACCCACGGCCAGCATGGCAACGATGGCTGCCACACCAAAAATCATGCCTAACAGGGTCAGACCAGTACGCAGCTTGCGCCTTTGCAGCTCATTGACTGCTTCCAGTATCAGGGCGCGGTTCATGAATGTGTATCCTTGCTTTTTTCTTTGTTTTTTGCTTCGGGCAACAGGACTACTTGATTGCCCTGGCTGATACCTGATTTGATTTCACTGCGCACCGGGCCACGCTGCCCCAGTACTACCGCCTGGCGCTTGAGCTGGTCGCCATCCTTGATATATGCAGCAAAATTACTCCCGTCCTGTATCAGTGCGATATTCGGTACCGTCATGGCTTTGGCCTGGTTGATGAGGCTGACCGTGCCTATCAATGCCTGGCCAGGTTTGAGTGCCAGGCTTTGTGCCTGCGCCTTATTGAAAGCGGCTTCGAAGGTGATGAATTTGACTGGCGACTCCCGTGAAATGACGCTGGCACTATTGCCAACCTTGGTAATGCTCAATTCAATTTCCTGGCCGTTACCAGCCAGACGTACCTTGACTGGCAGACCTACTTTCAAGCCAAAGGTGCGGCCTTCTTCTATATTGAAATTGGCGACCAGTTGATCAAGGTCTGGCAGTGAGCCAAATTCTTCCCTGGGGCGGAAGCTTGAGCCAACCAGAGGTTTGGCTCCATCCCAGTTTACCTGCAACAAAAATACGCCATCGTGCGGGGCCAGCAATTCCAGTGCATCCAGGTTCTTTTTGTGCTGGCTGGCATTCAGGCTGACACTTTCTTTCTGCGAGCTTAATACTGCCTGCTCTGCTGCACTGCGTGCCTGTACCTGCCCGGTTTTCCAGTTCAGGTAGCCGCGTTTGTTCTTCAGAAATCCGCTGTCCTGCAATTCATCCAGTATTTTATTGCGTGAGAAAATAGCCAGATCGGCGTTGGCATAGCGTTCGCTGAGTCGTAAATCTGTCTGTACTTTGGCGCTGTCCGCAGACAGGGCAGAGCGGCTGCTGGCATCACTGGCCTGTATGGTCTCTGCGGCCAGTTCCTTGCGCAATAATTCCATTTCTGCCTGCGATAATTCCATGCGTGATTTTGGGGCATCAAAGAGAGCAATGACCTGGTCTTTTTTCACCAGGCTGCCTTCTGGCAGCATCTTTATCAGGGTGCGCGAATCCCAGCCCTGGCCAGGCACAGTCAGCGGAGTTTTGTTGGCGGCAATGATTTCGCCATCGACGACAATATTTTCTTGCCAGTTTCTGGGCGAAAAGGTTTCAGTTGCATGCTGGGTTTGTTCAGTCTTGTTGCCGCAGCCTGTGCTGTTGAGCGCCAGTGTTGCGCAGATGAGGAGTAGCCTTGATTTCATTTTTTTGCTGTTCCTGTCTTCGCCGTCTCTATTCCCGATGAGGCTAAAATTGCCTGCACTGCCGCACCGGGTTTGAGCCCTTTGGGCATCTGATCAAATTCCAGCTCTATATCCCGCACGATGATGGGTTGTGAGCTTGATTTGCTATGGAATACGTTGCCCAGCCCGGTAACGCGCGCAGGCACCGTCATATTGGCACCAGGTATGGTGATGCGGGCACTTTGGCCAACTTTGATCGTAGTCGATTGGGCTTCGGGCACTTTGGCAGAAACAAATAATTTGTCTGGGTCTGCCACACTGGCAATGGATAAGCCCATCCAGACCTGGCTGCCAGCAGCAAATTTCTCGCCCTCGAAATTGCTTTTGTAGATCATCATGCCTGGTTTGCTTGCTGTCACAGTCAGGGCTTTTTGCCCTTTGTTCAGTACGTCGATTTTCCCTTGCAGCATGGCGATTTCAGTTTCCAATCCCGTTTTTTCTGCCTTACGGGCACGTGCCTGGGTAGTGCGCATACGTAGGGACATGGCAGCCAAGTCGCTATTCAGAGATTTCTCTATGACCAGCTTGTCATAGTCGACACGCCGTATCAATTCTTTGGGCATGGTGGCTTTGCGTGCAGCTTTCTCCGCATTGCTTTGTGCTTCTGCTACAGCCAGATCCGCAGCTTTTTCTGCTTCTGTCTGTTCCAGCTTCAGTTTTTCCAATGCCCTCAGTTTCTCATTGAGCTGGCTTTTTTGACTGGCAAGCTGGTTGGGAACTTCTGCTGCCTGGAACATGGCAAGCATGTCACCTGTTTTGACGGCGCTGCCCTCGGGTGCGATCTGTGCCAGGGTATATTGCCAGATGTAGGGGATGGATGGTGGTCCTATGGACGTGATACTGCGTGACTGTATTTCACCTTCCAGTGTCAACTCCTTGCTTTGGGAGGCAGGTTTTTCGCTGTTTTTCTTACTGGCCTGAGCAGGTTCTATCAACACGCTCATACCAGGCATCAGTTTGAGATTTGACTGCGCTGGTAATTTGATATCCACACGAAAATATCTGCCATAACCCCATATGTTGTGTTCTTCAGGTGCGTTGGAAATACTGTCTATATTGGCCATTACTTCAGTGCCGGGCAGGGCATCAAATTTCAGGCCTACAGTTTGCCCTTCCTTCAAATAAATCCTGTCTGCTTCCAGGGCCCATGCCCTGACTTCCATTTGGCCTGAGCCTATAACCTGTCCCGCAGTATTGCCGGGAAAAGCGCTTGAACCTTCTTCGAGACGCTCACTACGCCAGTTGCTGTAACCATGAACGACATAGCCATCCTGGCTGGCTCTGACCTCAGAGCGGGTCAATTGCGTTTTGAGGTAATTGATGTTGATCTCTTGTTTTTTTAACTCAAGGTCAGCATCCGATTTTTTCCTGTTGATGGAGGCATAAGCATCGTCAAATGCCAGTTGTTTGACTTGCAGATCACGTTCTGATCTTTCTTTTTCTGCCTGATATTTATCAAATTCCAGCGCAGCAATTTGGGTTTTGGGGAGAGCAGCATCAACCAGGGACTTGGCTAATGCAGCTTTGGCTGTGAGCAGATTTTTTTCCGCATCCAGTGCAGTGACCTCAAGTTTGGCCAGTTCGGCATCGGCTTTTGCACGGGTTTGTTGCATGCTGATTTCCAGTTGCTCCAGGTTGGACGCATTTGGCGTTTCTATGCGCAACACCAGGTCGCCTTTTTTGACCTGGCTACCCTCGGCAACGAAATTGCGTAAAACTACCGGTGAAGAATTGGATGGCGGCACCAGGATGGCTTGCGAATCTTTTGCAATGACTTCACCAGTTAATAATACCGGGCGGTTTTTTGCAGGCCAGCTAGTGCTGGCTGTGTTGACAGCGTTGGACGGTGTTGCCGACGAAGCCGGTGCAAGTGCAGGTATGCTGGCGCATGCAGTGAATATGCAGACGCTGAGATTCGATAAGCTTACGTGTTTGGATAAACTGTGTTTCATGCTGTTATCTCCGCGACCTTGCCGTCAGCCAGGTGTATGGTTCTTTGCGCCCTGGCAGCAACTGCAGGGTCATGCGTGACCAGCACCAGGGTTTGTCCACCGGCATGCAATTCACCTAGCAAGCCAAGCACGTCGGCAGCGCTCTTGGAATCGAGATTGCCGGTAGGTTCATCGGCCAGCAGCAAGGCGGGCTGATTCAGCAGGGCGCGGGCGATGGCAGCACGCTGCAACTGGCCACCAGACAATTCACCTGGCTTGTGATCGATACGTTGTGCCAGGCCTATGCGTTCGAGCAAATGGCGGGCACGTGTTTCGGCCTGCGCGTCTGGTGAACTGCTATAGCGCTGTGGCAGCAGCACATTTTCCAGTACACTAAGGCGCGGTAACAGATGAAAAGACTGGAAAACAAAACCTATGCTGCGATTGCGTATGTCTGAGGCTGCATCGTCATTCATGGCGCTGATCTCTTCCTGATTCAGTAGATAGCGACCATGGTCGGGGCGGTCAAGCGCGCCGAGTACATTCAACAGGGTGGATTTGCCAGAACCTGAGGGACCCATGATGGCAACGAACTCACCGCTGGCAATGTGCAAATCGATGCCATCTAGCGCACGAATTTCATTGCCGCCTTGCTTGTAGGTCTTGCGTATCTGACTGAGTTTTATCATGCCAATTTTTCTGGTTTTAGTGAGGCTGCGCCGGAAAAAATTGGTGCTGATATTGCCCGGCAAGCAAGCTGGGCAGTATCACTGTGATAATTTATTTTGTCAAATGGCTACGCAAAAAATAGATGGAAAATTTGATTCTTGTTACTGCTTTTGACGGCTTATGCACTGCTTATTTTGCTGCTCATCTTCCTGACCAATGTGAATAAACCAATCATGATGCCAGCATTGTGAACAATGCTGGCGGAAGTACTTATTTTTTACGCTTGGGTGACAAGACGGTAGGCAGAGCTTTGGGCAAAGTGTCAGGATAATCGCGGCTGAAATGCAGGCCACGGCTTTCGCGGCGCGACAATGCACTGTTGACGATCAGTGAGGCGACTTCCACCAGATTGCGCAGTTCCAGCAAATTATTTGAGATGCGGAAGTTGGCATAATATTCGTCTATCTCTTCCTTCAGCAGGCGTATGCGATGCTTGGCGCGCTCCAGGCGTTTGGTGGTGCGTACGATACCAACATAATTCCACATGAAACGACGCAGCTCATCCCAGTTGTTGGCAATGACGACTTCTTCATCTGCATCTGAAACACGGCTTTCATCCCAGTCTGGCAGGGCAATGACGCTGACACGTTCCTGGGCTTCTATATGTTTGGCTGTGGCTCGGCCTACGACCAGGCATTCCAGCAGTGAATTACTGGCGAGGCGATTGGCGCCATGCAAGCCAGTGTAGGCGGTTTCGCCAACGGCATACAGGCCGGGTAAATCAGTGCGGCCATCCGTATCTGTCACGATGCCTCCACAAGTAAAATGCACGGCGGGCACGACTGGTATGGCTTGTTTGGTGATGTCTATGCCGAGCTCAAGGCAGCGCGCATAAATAGTAGGGAAATGTTCTTTCAAGAATTCTGGTGGCTGATGGCTGATATCAAGCTCAACAAAATCCAGGCCACGTTTTTTCATTTCAAAGTCAATTGCACGGGCAACCACATCTCGTGGTGCCAGTTCCATGCGCTCATCATGGCTGGACATGAAGCGTTTGCCGGCAGATGCACCGGCTTCGGCTGGCAGTTTCAGAATGCCGCCTTCGCCACGTACTGCTTCAGTGATCAAAAATGATTTGGCAAAAGGGTGATACAGGCAGGTGGGATGGAACTGTATGAATTCCATATTGCCGATGCGGCAGCCAGCACGCCAGGCCATGGCGATACCGTCACCAGTAGCAGTGTCGGGATTGGTAGTATATAGATAAACTTTACCAGCACCGCCAGTTGCCATCACTGTGTGTTGCGCGGCAAAAGTATCTACCTTGCCAGTTTTTACGTCCTGCACATACAGACCCAGGCATCGTGGAGTCGGCGAGGTGTCACCGATCTTGGCCGAGGTAATGACATCAATTGCATAGTGATGCTCAAATAGCGTGATGTTGGGATGGTTGCGTACTTTCTGTTCCAGCGTGACTTGCACTGCATGGCCGGTAGCATCTGCCGCATGAATAATGCGGCGCTGGCTGTGGCCACCTTCGCGTGTCAGATGAAAGCCTAGCTCCGCATCTTCATCGCGGGTGAAGGGAACGCCTTGTTCTATCAGCCAGTCTATGGCTTCGCGGCCATGTTCTATGATGTAGCGGGTGGCACCTTCATCACACAGGCCACCGCCTGCGATCAGGGTGTCTGAAATATGTTGTTCATGACTGTCATGGGAATCCAGTACGGCAGCGATGCCGCCTTGTGCCCAGTTGCTGGCACCGTCAAGTAATTCACGCTTGGAAATGATGGCGACTTTGCGTGTTTGCGCCAGATGCAGGGCGACAGATAAGCCAGCCAGTCCACTACCTACGATTGTTACGTCAAAATTCTTCATTGTCTTCCGTGTGTGTCTTTATTTGTTTTCGGTTGATCCCGCTTACGGTAGCTTGTCATCTTTTTGCTTGATCCCTTACGGTTTCCTATAACTTAAAGCCATACCAAATGGTGAATCAGGAATGGTCTTGCTGTGTGCGTAGGGCTGTCACAGACATCTTATGATGCCTCGCTTTTTGATGTGGGCTTGTCACATTCTAATTCAGGATGCAAAAGAGGGTGGCTTTTCCATATAGCAAAAATGCGCAGCTACCTGATTTTTTGCACAGTGGCTGTTAGCCAGAGAGGTAGAAAAAACGAATAAGCAAATCACAAATCAGCAAACTTGGCCTTAAAGCTTGCAAACAGCTTGACATAAGGCTTTGCGGCTTGCTCTAATACCGGATGCAGATTTCCTGCTTGCCGTGATAGATGCACGACCAATAAAATAATCGAATACATCATCGCGAAATTCAAATTTTTGTGAGGGGGCTATAAGTGAATAAGACTGAGTTGATCGATCATATTGCGAAAACAGCGGATATTTCCAAAGCGGCTTCGTCGCGTGCGCTGGATGCTGTGATCGGCGCCGTAAAAACCACATTGAAGAAAAATGGCACGGTAACGCTGGTTGGTTTTGGTACCTTCTCCGTTGCCAAGCGCGCTGCAAGGGCAGGCCGCAATCCTAAAACCGGTGAGCCTATCAAGATCAAATCTGCCAAGGTACCTAAATTTAAACCTGGCAAAGCTTTGAAAGATGCGGTAAACTAATGCACTTTCGTGGTTCGGGACATGGGCCACGGTATCTGTTTTATGCGTGGGGCGCTTAGCTCAGTTGGTAGAGCGGAGCCCTTACAAGGCTTAGGTCGGGAGTTCGAGCCTCTCAGCGCCCACCAGTAACAGACAAAAGTAGTGCCAGCAGTAAAAAGGAGTGGTAGTTCAGTTGGTTAGAATACCGGCCTGTCACGCCGGGGGTCGCGGGTTCGAGCCCCGTCCGCTCCGCCAGAAAATCGAAAAGGCGAACGAAAGTTCGCCTTTTTTTGTATTCGTCAAATTGTTATTGTGATACTTAGCCACGTGATTGGTTGAACATGTTTGAATTTATTCGTACCCATCAGCGCTTAATGCAAATTTTGCTAGCTGTTCTTATCTTGCCGTCATTTGTTCTGTTCGGTAATACTGACGCTTTGCGTTCCATAGGCAAAGAGGCAGGTATCGCGACCGTGGCGGGAGCGCCGATTACCCAGGGCGAGTTTGATCAGGCCCTGCGCGACCAGCTGGACCGTATGCGTCAGATGTATGGACCGCAGTTTGATGCAAAAATGCTCAATACACCTGAAGCAAGGCAAAGTATTCTCGATGAGCTGATTGCCCGCAAGGCGATGGCTGGCGAGATTGCTGTAAAAAAACTGGCTATTTCAGATGCTACTTTGCAAGACAATATTGCCAAGATGCCTGGTCTGGTCAAAGATGGCAAATTTGACAATGCAGAATATACCCGCCTGCTGGCACAGCAAGGCATGACGCCAGCCATGTTTGAGCAGCGTTTGCGCCAGGATATGGTATTGCAACAATTGCTTGGCCCAATCCAGGCAAGTGCATTTGTTCCCAAAACGGTGGCAGAACGTCTTTCTGCCATCAATGAGCAGGAGCGTGAAGTACAGATGTTGATGTTCAAGCCGGAAGACTTTGCGGCGCGCGTCAAAGTGACGGATGACATGCTGAAGGCCTATTATGAAAAAAATGCGGCCCAGTTTGAAATCCCTGAACAAATCAATGCTGAATATGTCGTGTTGAATAGTGAAGTACTGGCAGAGCAGATCACAGTAGCAGATGCGGATGTCCAGGCTTACTATAAGGCCAATGAGAAATCGTATACGACAGAAGAACAGCGTCGTGCCAGCCATATCCTGATTGCTGCGGGCAAAGACAGTAGTGATGCTGACAAAGCCAAGGCAAAGGCCAAAGCTGCAGACATACTGGCACAATTGCGCAAGAAGCCTGAAGACTTCGCCAAATTGGCAAAGGAAAATTCTGAGGACCCGGGTTCCAAAGAAAAGGGCGGTGATCTGGATTTCTTTGGCAAGGGCATGATGGTGCCGCAGTTTGATGAAAGTGTATTCAAGCTTAAACAAGGTGAAATCAGTGAACTGGTGCAGTCTGACTATGGTTTTCACATCATCACTCTGACTGCTATCAGGCCTGCCGGCGTAAAAACACTGGATGAAGTCAAAGCGCAAATTGCTGCGGACATCAAAAAGCAAAAAGCAGCCAAGGCATATACGGAAGCTGCAGAAACATTTGGTAATGTCTTGTATGAGCAGGGTGAGAGTCTCAAGCCTGCAGCAGAGAAGCTGAAGTTGAAGATTCGGACGGTGAATGGCTTGACGCGTAACAGCAAGCCTGGGGTACCTGCAACTGTAGAAACCAATAATCCTAAATTCCTGAAGGCGATCTTCTCTGATGATGTGGTCAAGAAAAAACACAACACAGAGGCGGTAGAGGTTGCTCCGAATACCTTGATAGCTGGCCGTATCCTTGAATACAAGCCTGCATCCAAGCGTCCGTTTGAAGAAGTGAAGGCAGCAATCCAGGCGCAGGTCACTGCGACGGAAGCCGCAGCCCTGGCTGAAAAAGAAGGTATCGCCAAGCTGGCAGCACTGAAAACGGCTGATTCTACCGCTGGATTTGCCGAAGCCAAAGTGGTGTCACGTTTGAAAAATCAGGACATCCCTACTGCGGCCCTGGTAGATCTGATGCGCGCTGATATCCAGAAGTTGCCTGCTTTTGTCGGCACGCATCTGGGTAATGCTGGCTATGTTATTTTCCGTATAGGCAAGGTAACTGCTGGTACGCCGGATGCAGCCCGTCGTGCTTCAGAAGCGCAGCAACTGACAAGTATGCAGTCAGCTCAAAATCTGTATTCTTATATTGAATTGTTGAAGCAAAAGTCGAAAGTGACTGTCAATAAAGCGGCAGTGACTGCACCGGTATCAGCCGCTCCATAATTCAGCTTTATTTTGACTTAAAAAAGACACCCATTGGGTGTCTTTTTTTTGGGGCAAAAATTAAAATTTTGTCTATTCTTGTAACTGTTGTCTTTCGTGGGTTGTCGCCTTTGAATCCGGCAATATTTGATGTGAATCAATGTAGGCGGGCAGGGCGATTGTTATTCTTCTAGTGTATTTTTACAACAGAGTGAGATCATGACAATAACTAAAGAAAACACATACAACTACCGGGTTGTACGGCAATTTTCTGTCATGGCAGTGGTTTGGGGTATCGTCGGCATGCTCGTGGGCGTGGTGATTGCAACCCAACTTGCCTGGCCAGAATTTCTCGGGGGGATACCATGGCTTAGCTATGGACGCTTGCGTCCCTTGCATACGAATGCCGTGATTTTTGCCTTTGGTGGTTGCGCCTTGTTTGCAACTTCCTATTATGTCGTCCAGCGCACATCCAACGTGCGGCTGTTTGCAGAAGGTCTTGCTGAATTCACTTTCTGGGGTTGGCAACTGGTCATCGTGGCAGCCGCCATCAGTTTGCCATTGGGTTTTACCCAAGGCAAAGAATATGCTGAACTGGAATGGCCAATTGACTTGCTCATCGCTGTCGTATGGGTGTCGTATGCCATCGTATTTTTTGGCACGCTGGTGAAGCGCAAGGTTGAGCATATTTATGTCGCCAACTGGTTTTTTGGTGCCTTCATCGTTGCGGTAGCGGTGCTGCATATCGTTAATAGTGCAGCCATGCCCGTATCTTTCATGAAGTCTTACTCTGCTTATGCCGGTGTGCAGGATGCGATGGTGCAATGGTGGTATGGCCATAATGCGGTGGGGTTTTTCCTCACGGCTGGCTTCCTGGGAATGATGTATTACTTCGTTCCCAAGCAAATCGAACGTCCGGTTTACTCATATCGTCTGTCTATCGTTCACTTCTGGGCTCTGATTTTCACATACATGTGGGCGGGTCCACATCACTTGCACTACACTGCCTTGCCTGACTGGGCGCAGTCCATAGGCATGTTGTTCTCACTGATTTTGCTGGCGCCGTCCTGGGGTGGCATGGTCAACGGCATCATGACGCTGTCCGGTGCGTGGAGCAAGTTGCGCTCTGATCCTATCCTGCGTTTCCTGATTGTGTCGCTGTCTTTCTACGGCATGTCAACGTTCGAAGGTCCAATGATGGCGATCAAGACCGTGAATGCCTTGTCCCACTACACTGACTGGACTGTAGGCCACGTTCACTCCGGTGCGCTGGGCTGGGTGGGTTTCATTACTATCGGCAGCCTTTACTATCTGATCCCGCGCCTGTTTGGTCAGACGCAGATGTATAGCAAACGTCTGATTGAAGTGCATTTCTGGGTGGCGACGATAGGCGTGGTTCTGTACATCGCTTCCATGTGGATAGCTGGCGTCATGCAGGGCCTGATGTGGCGCGCAGTCAATGAGGATGGCACGCTGACTTACTCCTTTGTTGAAAGCGTCAAGGCAACCTATCCGTATTACGTGATACGCATGCTGGGCGGCTTGCTGTACCTCAGTGGCATGCTGGTCATGGCATATAACGTCGCGAAGACCCTGATGGCTGCCAAGCCAGTCAATAACGCGATCCCGGTTTTGCCTGCAGCCGCAGCGCATGCATAAATCCAAGGAGAAATTGAATGCGTAATTTTACTCATGACTTGATAGAGCGGAATGTGGGCCTGTTGCTGGTACTGGTGCTGCTGACCATCAGTGTTGGTGGCCTGGTTGAAATTGTTCCACTGTTCTTTCAAAAATCAACGACGCAGGCAGTGCAGGGTATGCAGCCTTACTCTGCCTTGCAACTGGCGGGCCGTGACATTTACCTGCGGGAAGGCTGCTATGGTTGCCACTCGCAAATGATACGTCCTTTCCGGGCCGAGACTGAGCGCTATGGTCATTATTCTGTAGCGGGTGAGTCGGTGTATGACCATCCCTTCCAATGGGGTAGCAAGCGCACAGGTCCTGACCTCGCAAGGGTGGGTGGCCGTTACAGCGACACCTGGCACAGGGACCATCTGAATGATCCGCGTTCTGTTGTCGTGGAGTCGAACATGCCTGCCTACCCATGGTTGGCCAAGACACAGTTGGTGCCTGAGGATATCACGCCCAAGCTCAAGGCCATGAAAACCCTGGGCGTGCCATACAGCGATGAGCAAATCAAGGCAGGGCCTGCCGAGCTGGCTAACAAAACTGAGCTCGATGCGGTGATCGCTTATTTGCAAGTGTTGGGCACTGCGGTCAAAAACAAGAATTGATTGAAGAAAAAGCCAGCGCCAGACAGTGCCTGAATGGACTGGTTTTTCGGGGAGAAGAAAATGAATTTCACAATACTGAGCAGCATCGTGACGGTCATCAGCCTCATCGTATTTCTTGGCATTATTTACTGGGCTTTCAGTGCCGGTAATAAAGAAAAATTTGAAAAGATGGCACGCTTGCCAATTGATAATGAGAATGGAAAATAGCCATGGCTGACTTTTTTAATGAATGGTGGAGTACTGGTATTGCCATCGTCACGGCCCTGTCCATGCTGGCCTGTGTTTTACTGTTGTGGTCGCAATCCAAGGTCAAGGTCAAAGTCGGTAGCGACGGTAAACCTTTGCCCGCAGAAACCACTGGCCATGTCTGGGATGGCGACTTGATGGAGCAAAACAATCCGCTGCCAAAATGGTGGATGTGGCTGTTTTACCTGACCGTGATATATAGTGCCGGTTATCTGGTGGTGTACCCTGGCTTTGGTAAATGGCAGGGCACTTTTGGCTGGAGTCAAAAAGGTGCCTATGAGAAGGAAATGAAAGACGGTGAAGCGCAGTATGGTCCCATCTTTAATAAATTCCTTGCCATGGATATCAAGGCGGTTGCCAAAGACCCGCAAGCGCATGAAATAGGTCAGCGTCTGTTCCTGAATACCTGCGCGCAATGTCACGGTTCTGACGCACAAGGCGGCAAGGGTTATCCTAACCTGACTGACACTGACTGGTTGTATGGCGGTGATCCACAAACTATCCTGACCACCATACGCGAAGGCCGTCATGGCCAGATGCCACCCATGGGTGCTGCGCTGGGCACTGATGATGATGTCAGGAATGTGGCCAATTATGTGTTGAGTCTGTCCAGTTCCGCCCATGATCCTATCAAGGCAGCCTTGGGTAAATCCAAATTTGCAGCTTGTGCTGCCTGTCATGGTGGTGATGGCAAGGGCAACCAGGCCCTGGGGGCACCAAACCTGACAGATAAAGTCTGGTTGTATGGCGGTGGCATTGAAAATGTCATGGAAACCATCAACAAAGGCCGCAACAACCAGATGCCAGCTCATAAGGCAATTTTGACCGAAGGCAAGATACATTTGCTGGCTGCCTATGTCTGGAGCTTGTCCAATAGTTCTGCTACTGCGCAGGTAAGTGATGCAGATGTCAGCGCTATCAAGCAAATTGCCGCCAGCGCTGCTGAAGCTGCACCAGGTAAATAATTAGTTGAAAACCATGAATGTGCCAATCATAATGAGGGAGGGGAAATGATCATACAGCACGCTCCGCCTGCACTGATTGGCACTGTCATTTTGTCTTACTAAGAAAAACAGAATCAAGATGAAACACATACCCATAATCCCAGTGCCTATAGAAGAAACTGAATTGGCGCTTTTTGAAGAACGCCGGAAAATTTATCCGCGTTCGCAAACTGGCTGGTTCTCTTCTTGGCGCTGGGTGCTGGTGTTTTTTACCCAGGCTTTGTTTTACGGCACAGCCTGGCTGAACTGGAATGACAGGCAAGCAGTTTTATTTGACCTGGTTGCCCGCAAGTTTTATATTTTTGGCCTGGTGTTATGGCCCCAGGATTTTATCTACCTGGCAGTCTTGCTGGTCATTTCAGCCTTGAGTCTGTTCTTATTTACTGCCATCGCAGGCAGGTTATTTTGCGGCTATGCCTGCCCGCAAACCGTATACACCGAGATTTTCTTGTGGATAGAACACAAGATAGAAGGTGAGCGCAACGCAAGAATGAAGCTTGATGCTTCACCTATGACGGCGCGCAAATTCTCGCTCAAGTTCATCAAGCATTTCATCTGGATAGTACTGGCATTGTGGACAGGTTTTACCTTTGTCGGTTATTTCACTCCCATACGTGAGCTGGCGATAGAGGTCGGCAATTTTACCCTGGGTCCATGGGAGACTTTCTGGTTTCTGTTCTACGGTTTTGCCACTTATGGTAACGCTGGCTGGATGCGCGAGCAGGTTTGCAAATACATGTGTCCTTATGCGCGCTTCCAGAGCGCGATGTTTGATAAAGACACGTTGATCGTTACTTACGATACTGCACGCGGGGATCCGCGCGGATCCAGAAACAAAAAAATTGATCACAAATCCCAGGGTATGGGTGATTGTGTCGATTGCGGCATCTGTGTGCAGGTTTGCCCTACGGGCATTGATATCCGTCAGGGCCTGCAATATGAATGCATCGCCTGCGGTGCCTGTATTGATGGCTGTGATCAGGTCATGGACAAGATGGGTTATGAGCGTGGCCTGATACGCTATACCACCGAACATGCGCTGACCAGGAAACTGGATGACAAGGCCATGTGGAAGCGGGTATTCCGCCTGCGTACCCTGATTTATGGTAGCTTGTTAGGGCTGATTATATTGCTGGCGGCTGTATCCCTTGCAATGCACACTCCCTTGAAAGTTGATGTCATCAAAGACCGTGGCATGCCAAAAATAACTGAAGCGGGTGCAATTGAAAATGTCTATCGCCTGCAAGTCATGAACACCCAGGAGTCGGCGCGGCATTATAGTGTGGCGGTAGAGGGTGCTGCTGGCGCAATGATCGTCAACTCTGCGAACATTGAAGTTGGCTCTGCGACTACGAAGGCATTCCCGGTCAGGGTCAGGGTGCCAGCCAATGTATTGGCAAGCGGCTCTAACCGCATACGTTTTGTCGTTAAGGATATTGATGCGCCAGAAGTAACGGTGACTGAAAAAGCCGTGTTTACTGTTCCACGTTAGGAGAAGAAAATGGAAGCCAGTCTGATGCCCCCAAAATCCAGGCGTGATACCTGGTACAAAGAACCCTGGTTGCTGCTGGTGGCTGGTGGCCCGGCCTTCGTGGTTTGTGCGAGTCTATATACCGGTTATATCGCCATGCATGGTGCTGACAAGGTTGTCGCCGAAGATTATTATAAGCAGGGCCTGATGATCAACAAAGATATACAGCGTGACGCCAAGGCCAGGGAGTTGCAACTGAATGCCTACATCAATGCAGACTTTGCCAAAGGCAAGATCGTATTGCAAGTCAGTGGCAAGGGTGATTTGCCTGAGACCATACAACTGAGCCTCGCCAATGCGGCAGTTGGCGGTAATTCGGTGAGTGAAGTGATACGTCGCTTACCGATGAAGCGTACGGCCACCGGTCAATATGAAGGTGACCTCAAACTGATGCCAAGTGCCGGAGAACAAGCTGTAAAACTGTTTCATATCAAACTGGAGACCACAGACTGGCGCCTGACCGGTGACTGGTTTGATCCAGGACAAAAACCAGTGCAACTGAATGCCGCAAAATGATTTTAATCCCTGAATTTTGCTGACCTGAGGCTGGACAATCACTAGAAGGGGACAGGATTTGGAAAATAGCACTCTCACATCACGTAAACCACAATTGCGTTCTATGTTGATGATCGTTTTGTGGCCAGCGTTTTTGATGGCCTGTGCGGCAACCGGCTTGTTCTTTAGCCTGGTTGACCCGATGGAATTGATTGTGCTGGACAGGCGCCTGCAAATGCATGAAACAGGTGTTTATACCATAGGCTTTTTTGCTTTCTGGTTACTGGGAATCCTGTCTAGTGGTTTAACGGCCTTGCTTGTGCAAAAAGCACATTGAGACCCATCATGAAAATGAACGAACCGGCTGCATTTCCAGCAATAGAAATTCCAGAAGCACTGATACGCCGTTTCGACAGCCTGGGCCCCCGTTACACGTCTTATCCCACGGCAGACAGATTTGCAGAAACTTTCACGGCAGAGTCCTACATACTCTATCTGGAAGAACGCAGTCGTTTGCTGAACAAACCGCCATTATCGCTATACATACACATCCCGTTTTGTGCATCGCTGTGTTATTACTGCGCCTGCAATAAAGTCATCACTAAAGACCATGGAAGGTCGGCCAAGTATCTTGAATACCTGGCCAAGGAATTGAAGCTGGTAACTGGGCATTTACATGCACGCGAAACCCTGAGTCAGTTGCATCTTGGTGGCGGTACGCCGACCTTTCTCAGTCATGCCGAATTGCGCCAGTTGATGCATCTGTTGCGCGAACATTTTGACTTCACCGCTGATGCCGAAATCTCCATAGAGATAGATCCGCGTACTGTCACTACCGAAACCTTGCAGTTACTGGCAGAGCTGGGTTTCAACCGCACCAGTCTCGGTGTGCAGGATTTCAATGAGGAAGTACAAAAGGCAGTGCACCGCATACAGCCTTACGAAATGGTGGCTGCTACAGTGGCAGATAGCCGGGTCTGCGGTTTTCAATCCATCAATTTTGATTTGATCTATGGTCTGCCGAAACAGAATCTGGAAAGTTTTTCTCAGACGCTGGACCAGGTCATCGCACTGTCTCCTGCCCGCATTGCGCTATATAACTATGCACACCTGCCCACGCGCTTCAAGCCTCAGCGCCGTATCGCCGAAGCCGACTTGCCGTCTGCAGAGCAGCGTCTGCAGATTTTCCTGATGTCGATACGGCGCTTACTGGCTGAGGGGTATGTCTATATAGGCCTTGATCATTTTGCCAAACCGGACGACAGTCTGGCACTGGCGACTCTGGATGGCAGCCTGCACCGGAACTTTCAGGGTTACACGACGCGGGCAGATTGCGATCTCATCGCCCTGGGCTTGTCAGCGATAGGCAAAGTGGGGGCATCTTATGGTCAGAACCTGCGCACGCTGGATGAATACTATGCGAGCCTGGATAAAGGTATATTGCCTGTAGAAAAAGGTTATCACCTCGATGTCGATGACATCTTGCGTCGTCAGGTCATCATGAGCCTGATGTGCAGCAATACCCTGAATTTCAAATACCTTGAAATGCAATACGGCATTTCTTTCCCTGACTATTTTGCAGATGAGCTGCAGAGGCTGCAAGACTATGCAATAGAGGGTATCGTCCTGGTGGATGATGTCAGTATCAGTATCCCAGCCAAAGGCCGCTTGTTTGTACGCGCACTCGCGATGGTTTTTGACCGTTATCTGTCACAGCAATCAGGTGCCAGATACTCCAAACTGATCTGAGATGCTGACCCTTCCTTTGGTATTTGCCGCGATGACAGCCGGTGCCATAGGTGGGGTGCATTGCGCTGGCATGTGTGGTGGCATCTCCATGTTGCTGACACAGTCCAGGCAGAAGTCTTACGGGAGCGGCGGCAAAATTATTCCTATTGCCCTGGCAGGGCAGCGGGCGGCAAAACAAGCTTCTTTTGGTGTGCCGGTCAGTTTGCAATATCAAATCATGCTGCAAGGTGGGCGCATTTCTACCTATATGATTGCCGGTGCTGTGCTCGGCGGCCTGGGCGCAGCGGGTTTGTTATTCAAGCCTTACCTGCCAGTGCAGCAAATCATGTTCGTTCTTGGTAACCTGATGCTGATACTGCTAGGCTTGCGCGTGCTGGGTTGTTTGCCACGTCTGCCTTTTTTGCAAAATGTACTGGCAAACCTGCATGCAGGGCTGACTGACAGGCTACCATTATTACGTCAGGTGACGCGACATCCATTCTTGATGGGTATGGGTTGGGGCTGCCTGCCTTGCGGTCTTTTGTATGGCGTGGCGCCATTTGCCTTATTATCTGGCGATGCCTGGTCTGGTGCTGCGCTGATGCTGGTGTTTGGTCTGTTTGCGTTACCGCATTTATTGCTGACCCAGGCAGTCATGCAGCAGGCGCAAAATAATGCCATCATGCGTGGCTTGCGCTATTTGGGTGCTGCAATTCTGTTGGGAATAGGTGGATTCGGACTTTGGTATTTTGATATGAAGGATATGCCATCCTTCCTGTGCCTGGTGCCAGCAGCTTAGCAGGCGGACTACCTCAGGCCTTGATGTCAATCAGTGTGCCCAGTAACTCATCTTTCGTTTTGATAATTTTCGCAGACAGGTCAAAACCTGTCTTGAATTGTAGGGATTGCACGATTTCAGTGTTCAGGTCAGTGCCGCTCTGTTCTTGCGAGGCCAGACTGCTGCCTTCTTTACTGATATTGGCAATCACACCACCAGCAGGCTGCTCTTGAAAGCTGACTTGTTGCGGAACAAAGCCTGCCGTACTCGCATTCGCCACATTGTGACCAGAACTATCGAGTGCACGGGCATAAGCCTGGAGTCCTGAAAGGCCACTATTGAGTGCTGAAACTGACATTAAAATGCTCCTGCCGCGATACGATTTTCCGTAAGCTTATACTGGATTCGCCAGGTCTGCACGCATCTTCTGTTTGCTTAACATATTTGCTTGATGTATTTACTTGGGCGGATTCAAGCTCGAAGTGCAACCCTGTGTTAGTGCGATTGTATCTGAGCCATAAAAACTTCGTGCGGTGTTTTGTAGCCAAGACATTTTCTAGGTCGATGATTCAAGTAGTCCATAGCGTCAGTCATGTCTTGCGTTGTGATAGATTCAAAACACATTTTCTTCGGAAAAAACTGCCGTATTAAACCATTCATGTTTTCGTTAGCGCCGCGCTCCCAAGAGCAATAAGGATGGGCAAAGAAATACTGCACATTGAGGCTCTGAGCAATACGTTCATGCTGAGCAAATTCCTTACCATTGTCGGTCGTCAACGTATGCACTAATTCAGAAAAAGGCGCTAGCAAAGAGATAATGGTATCCGTCACCGCCTCAGCAGTTTTGCGGGTCACTTTTTCTAGCAAGGTGTAGCGCGATTTGCGCTCATTGAGCGTGACCAGCGCTTGCTGGTGATTCGCGCCGACAACAAGATCACCCTCCCAGTCCCCATAGCGCTTGAGCGTGTCCACAATCGCTGGGCGCTCTTCAATCGAAATCTGGTTGAGTATGGTGCCGCGTCGTTCACGATTTCCATAGCGCTTCTTGCGTATCTTCTGGCAGCGCAAGGTTTTGTGTAACGTGCCACCTCGTTGCTTGTCCGCATAGATTCGCCAATAAATGCTTTCGTGACTCACTCCAGGAAGAGCATTGGCACGGAGATAGCCGCTGATCTGTTCCGGGCTCCAATACGCTCTCAACCTGTCTTCTGCAAATGCCCATGTCTCAGCGGAAATAGTCACACCATTCTTTCTGGCTTGCTTGTCGAGACTGCGTTGTTGAGCCTGTTTTGGGCGGTATCCACGACCACCACTATTGCGTTTGATCTCTCGACTGATCGTCGATCTGCTACGCCCCATCACCTCTGCTATCTCACTTTGCCTATGTCCTGCCTTCTTCAGTATATAAATCTGGTATCGTTCTTCTTGGGTAAGATGTGTGTATGTCATTTCGGGCAACTTTGACTTGGGGGTCTGGAAGTTCGGATGCTACCGCATCTTCCCATTCAAACCAATTTAGCTTCTGTTGCACTTCTTATTTGAACTCGCGTTGATTTATTGAATTAACTTAATGGCAAATTGATTTTCAGTTGCGTTCCTTCTCCTGGCTGGCTGTCAACCAGAAATTCGCCGTGCATGGCTTTGACGCGTTCACGCATGCCAACCAGGCCAAAAGAACGTGATTTACGCATCTCATCTGCCTCTATGCCTTTGCCATTGTCGATAATGCTGAAGCTCAGTGAGTCCGGGCTACGTTCGAAAGTAATTTGCACTTCTGTGGCATCTGCATGCCTGACTACATTCGTCAGCGATTCCTGGACGATACGGAAGATTGCTGTGCTGTGCGCATCGTCGAGTGTCAGTTGCTCTTCGTTTGCCAGCAGGTCGCAGGTAATGCCATGGCGCTGGGAAAAATCTTTTTGCAGGGTCTGCAAGGCAAAATAGAGTCCACCTTCATCCAGTGCGCGCGGCCTGAGGTCGGTGGCGATGCGTCTCAGTGTGGTAATTGAAGTCAGAAGCAGTTGATCCATGCTGTTGATGGTTTGCTGGGTCTTGCCTGTCAACACACTGTCTCTTTGCAGCAGCGATAAATCCATGCGCAACGCGGCCAGTAACTGGCCGAGATCATCATGCAGTTCGCGGGCAATGTGCTTGCGTTCTTCCTCGCGTATGCTTTGCAGTGCTGATGATAACTGTGTCAATTCATCGTGATAAAGTGCCATTTTTTCTTTGGCGACCTTGCGTTCGGTAATGTCGCGGAAAATCACGGTGTAAAAACGTTTGCCATTTTCTATCTGGCTGGAAATTGAAGCCTCGATGGGAAATTCTTCACCATTGGATTTGACGCCGGTGACATAAAAATCATCAAAGTTCCCCCCATCTTTCTGCGGGTTTCGCCAGTTTCACCAAACTGCTGTACATGTTTGCCATGTACCTTGCGGTGGCGCTCTGGTAATACAAGATCAAGTGAAGCCCCCATCAGATCATCAACTTCATAACCGAAAGTGGCAGCAGCGGCAGGATTGACGAGGATGATGGATTGCGATTCGTTGATGGTGATGATGCCATCGATGGCTGTATCTATCATGCGGCTCAGACGTTCTCGCTCTATGCTGAGCTCCTCTGCCGAGCGGGCCAGATTCTGGCTGGTTTCTGCCAGACTGGCATAAGGCGTATGGATATTCACAGAGACCATGCCACGATAAATGGCAATGGCTGCCATTAACTGGAACACATGGCCGATGGCGACGAAGACATCATTGCCGTCAGCATAGATGGCAAAATACACCTCTGAAACGGCCAGCAGGATAGCCGCAAGAAACAGGGGCGCACGTTCTATTTGCAGGCGCTCAGCTTGCTTACCAGGTCCAGCAGAGCCTGAAATGGCCTTGCCCCGTTTGTTCAATTGATAGGCTGTGAACAGATTGATGGCGATCAGACCTGCTTCACAGGCTATTTTGAAAGAAGTTTGCCCTTCACCCTGGATATAAGTTAGCGGCAGCAGATGCGGCAGTGCGAACACCATCATCATCCATCCGGCAGTTGCTATCAAGCCTGCAATCAAGACGAAATAAGCTTGGGCCGGGCTGACTTCTGAATCCTCAGGGGCCAATGTCAGGCCAAGCAGCGTAGTGGCAATGAATGAGCGTGACAGCAGCCAGAACAGCAGGGACTTGTGCATGTCCTCGGCATCTGGGAAGCCGGGCATGCCCTGGAAACTGATTGCATGCATGAAGCCCAGAATGGCAGTGCACAAGAACGCGACAGCCAGGATAACGCTGCTCTTTTTCCTGGCGCCGCCAAAGGCATTCCAGCAAACGATGAATACCGAAGTGAAAATCACGATGGTGATCGTTTCCAGCACGGTATGTACAGGCAGGGGTGCAGGCATCTGTATGGTGGACAGGGTTGCGTGGTTCAACCATAAAATGGCTGACAGCAAGGCCAGCAAACCTGCTATCCATCGTGCTTTTACCATACCGGGATAATCATTAGCCATGTGATTTAGCTTTATTAAAATGAGACCATTATTCTAATTCGTAAATGCCCGGTTAAAGCTTGAGTGCCCGGCTATAAAAAATAAAATGACACTCCTTTTACAAGGAGTGTCATTTGCCAGGCTTGAGATCCCGACGATTAGTTTAATGTGACATCAGCACTGGCAGCGTCATACTTTGCAGGATGGTTCTGGTAACCCCACCCATGATCATTTCACGGAAGCGCGAATGACCGTAGCCACCCATGACCAGCAAATCATTGTCCTGATCGTGTGACAGCGACAATAGTGCATTACCGATATCGGTAGATGTTTTATGCACGCCAACTTCTACCTTGATACCGTGTCTTGCCAGGTACAGGGCAATATCGGCACCAGGTTGCTCGCCATGACTGTCAGGTACTGCCTTGGGATTGAAGATTGCGACATTGACCATGTCGGCGCGACGCAGCAGGGGGATTGCATCGGTGATCGCGCGGGTAGATTCACGGCTGGCATCCCAGGCAATCAGGGGGCGTTTTGCGACTGTCGTGAAATCACCTACATAAGGAATGATCAGGATGGGGCGGCCTGAATTCATGATCAGGTATTCAGGGAAATCAGGCAATACCGAGGGCGAGGGCTCGTCACGATTGGTCTGGCCTATGACTACCAGGTCGCTATACCTTGCTTGCAGGCCAACTCCACCACCGGCTTCATCATTGGCGATCATGCTTTCATAAGAATTGACGCCTAAAGCCTGGGCTTGATGGTTAAAGTTGGCGACAGCTTTTTCTGCGCGTTCCCTTAAAAAATTCAGATGTATGCTCAGATTGGGATCGTTGGCACTGATATTGCCATCCTGATAGATAAAACGGGAAACACCGGTGACGGCAGTTCCAGTCAGATGGGCTTCGTCAGCCTTGGCAATTTCTGCCGCAACACGGATACGGAAGTTGGAACGTTCAGATTCATCGACATGAACCAGTATGGTTTTGTATGGCATGTTTTACTCCTTGATGTGAAATCCGGGAAAGAAAACAAATACAAGTTCAGCCATCTTTTTGCCATGGCAAACATGGCAAAAAGATGATGCTACTTGTTAAAGCTTACACTAATTTAAGGCGACAGCAACTTCTTTGCCCCATTGCGGCAGCAAATTCTTACCAACTAAAGCCGACACTTTTTCGCTGACCTTGATGCGTGCCTTGGCTGGTGGCAGGCGACGCAGGGTTTTCAGCGCGGGCACATCGTTCAGGGCGATCTGACGCTGATCTACGCTGATCAGACCCATTTCGTTGAAGGCTGATAGAGTGCGGCTAACAGTTTCCAGGGTCAGGCCCAGGTAGCTGCCTATCTCATGTCGTGTCATGCGCAGATTGAAGGACTTGCCAGAATAACCCAGTTGGCTGAAACGTTCACCGAGTGTCGTCAGGAAGCGGGCAACCTTGGCTTCAGCACTCAGTGCGCTGAGCATGCCTATCATGATTTGTTCACGCACCAGCTCGCGGCTCATGACGCTGAACATGGCTTGTTCCAGTTCTACATAGGTGCGGCCCAGTGCAGAGAATGTTTTATAGGGCAGCAGTATGATGTCACAGTCGGACAGGGCCACTGCTTCCGAAGCGTGGTGCTGGTTGTGTATACCATCTATGCCGAGCAAATCGCCTTTCATGGGGAAGCTCAGGACTTGTTCGTTACCGTATTCGTCAAGCAGTACCGTTTTCAAGAAACCTGAATTGACGATGTAAAGAGTGTCAAAATCCTGGCCTATGGTATGGATTCTCTGACCAGCTTTGAAGCGTACATGCTGGAACAGTACTTCTTCATCTGCTGACGCAGCTGGGGTAGGGATGCGCAAGAGTTCGCATACTTCACGCAGGTTGGACCAGAGATTGCCATGACAACGCCAGCCAGCTTCATTGGAAATGGCCGGGAAGGCAGTTTTGCTGGTAACTGAAGGCAGGCTGCTTGTACTGGTGGTGAAGGCTGCTATAGTCATGATATTTCCCTTGTAATGTAAGGACACTGATTAATTGATTTGATGATTTGAATCTGGTTGCTGCCAGCGCAGCAGATAATCTTGTAACAGGCTAAAGTCCGTCGATTTATCAAGGAAGCCGTCTGCGCCAGCCCGCATTGCATGCAGACGGTTGTCTTCAGTTACATGATTTGTCAGTACTACAACTTTAATACTGGGCTTGCTTTGCTTGATATTTTTCAATAATTGCAGACCGTTGCCGTCGGCAAGCTGTATGTCGAGTATCAAAGCGTCTGCGTCATTGCCCAGCAGTGCCTGATAAGCGCTACCCATGTCGCTTGCCACTCCCAGTACATGCATGCCAGGCACTTCTTCGACTAACCGTATCAGGCGGTTCTGAATCAGGACTGAATCTTCAAGGATGTACAGGTTCATTTGTAAATGCTGTGCTTGTTTGCTTAGGCTCTATTATCGTAAGCATGGGCTTTGATTTAAATCAGGGGATGCTGATTTGAAGTGTCAGATTTGGCGCTGCCGTTGTAGGAATATTCCTAGACGGCGATTTGTATGGACTGATGAGGCGCAGGGCATCCTGCCCTCAGGGCCTGCTCTGGAATATTGATGTTCAGGAAGGGCGAGGGAGTATTTCAGGCCTGCGGCTGCAGGAGGTGGTGTGCTACCGCGTATTGCACGAGGTCAGACAGGTTGCTCATATTCATTTTTTGCATGATACGGGTTTTGTGTGTACTGACGGTTTTTACGCTCAGATGCAGGATTTCACCAATTTCGGTGATGGACTTGCCTTTCACCAGGTGGGTGAATACTTCAAATTCACGGTCAGACAGGCTGGTGTGTGGCTGGCTGTCATCTGCAGGCATGGCGCTCATGGCCAATTGTTCGGCCACTTCTATGCTGATGTACGGGCGCCCGGAAGCAACCTTGCGCAAGGCGGTGACCAGTTGCGTCCCTGCACTTTCCTTGGTCAGGTAACCGCGTGCGCCAGCACGTATGGCACGCACGGCATATTGTTCTTCTTCATGCATGGTCAGTATCAGGATGGGCAATTTGGGAAATTCATCCTTGATCTGGCGTATCAGGTCAACGCCGCTACGTCCGGGCATGGACAAGTCCATGAGCAAGACATCAAATTCGGTATTACGTACTTTTTCCAGTGTATCGAAACCATCAACTGCTTCGGCAACTACCTGTATGTCTTCTATGCCATCAAGTATGCGTTTCAGTCCTTCACGCATGATAGTGTGGTCGTCGGCAATCAGGATGCGGGTCATAGGGGCAATAGGGCAACAATGCGTGTTCGGTGGTACACCGGCACTTTCTTGTGCCAGTGCAAAGTTAGCCACTATTGTACTGTAGCCTGACGCCGGATGTGTTCCGGCGGTGGCTTATTGACGATTTAGTGATGCTTTATTCTATGTACCAGCACAGGTATCAGGCAAAGTGACAAGACCTTGGTAGTGACACTGCCGAGGATGAATTGCCCCAGACCGCTGCGGCCATGTGAACCCATGAAGATCAGGTCGCAGGCATATTCTTGCGCAGTGTGGACGATTTCCTTGGCCGTGGAATCATTGAATTGTATGACTTCCTGATAGGGCAGGCCAGCGGCGGCAGCGGCCTCCCTGACGGGTTGCAGATAACTTTCAGCCAGGGTCTGCATGGCAGCCTGATATTCTTCTTCAGTTGGTCCATTGGGAGGAAGTATGTCCACATAGAGTGGATACTGATAGTTGCCCGCAACAAAAACGGCGACGACTTCTGCCTTTAATTGCTGGGCAAATTCCAGCCCTGCTGCAACACAGGCATGTGACAGTTCAGAGCCATCGGTGGGTAACAAGATTCTGGAGTACATATCCTGCGCCTTTCATCGTTGAACTTGAAACCAGTATGCTTTCTGATTGTTGCACCAGCTTTGATTTCAAACAAGGTATTTGATGAATTATTCAGCAAGCATAGGGTGGTTTTTTGGATTTATGGCGCACTCATTGTGCGCCCAAGTGCTGGTTAAAAAACAGCAGCATTTCTTTGTAGGCAAGTTCTTTGGCTACCGGGTTGCTGCCTGTCGTCACGCCTTGTCCCGGATGCACGCCATTCGGCACATCCATGCGTTTGCGTACTGGCAGGTCTGGCGCATCAAAATCATGATAACTATCGGCAAAGACGCTGACCTTGACAGGCGAAGGCGCGAGCATTTTTTCAAAGCTCAGGCAAGGGGCAGCAGGTGTCCAGTCATCTTCTGCGCCTATAAGTATCAACAAAGGTGACGCCAGGCGATAAGCAGGACGTGCTTTCAGGTAGCCCTGGCAGCCTGGATAAAAAGCTACGGCTGCCTTGGGATAAAGATCATCCTTGTCTGCCGCTTTATGGGCCGTATTCAGGGAGTTCAGCGTGGTAGAACCACCATTCGACCAGCCGAGAAGGGCTATGTTTTTTGCATCAACAGTAGCTTGCTTGCCTATCCATTGCAAGGCGGCTTGCACATCCAGACGGCGGTTGTTGGTGCTGATATCGCGGTTTTTGTAGGTGCTGCTACAGATGCTATTTGTGCCGCGCGGGCGAAAACTGTCAGGCATCAACACGTTGTAACCGTTCTCCTGCAATAGCCTGGCCATATCATGATGCCTGGCATTCAGTTCCTGTTCATGTCCCTTGCGAGTGCTATACAAGCCACCGCAACCATGCAGGGCTATGACAGTCGGTGCACTGCCAGCATTGCCGCTGGCATGAAACCAGAGGGCCTCAAGCTCGACAGCGTGGCCGTTTTGTATGTCCAGACTGGGGAAGCTTACTTTTTCAGGAGCTTCACCAGCCATTGCCATAGGGCAGGCCAGCAGCAGGCTGATGAAGAATGCGTATCGTGGAGACATTTAAATCAGTGCCTCTAACAATGGTATCAGCTCCGCTGAGCTGCACCATGTCAATTGCAGATCATGGCATTCGTGCCATGTGGCGAATTCGCGCAAGGTCTTTGCCAAATCAGCCGCCAGTGCTTGAGAAGCGCGTACGCCCGGTTCGAGATGCAGGGCCTTGATTTCCAGTATGCCTTCCTTGCGATGAGCTTTGGCATCCATGCGCCCGATCAGGGCGCCCTTGCGCAAGATCGGCAGGGTGAAATAGCCATAACGCCGTTTTGGCGCTGGCGTATAGCATTCAAGTTTATAGTCAAAATCAAACAGATCTATCGCGCGTTTTCTGTCCCACACCACCGGGTCAAAAGGTGAAAGGATACGGGTGGCGGTAGCTTTCAGTTTGTTTTCGCCTGCCTGTTTCAGCAAATCGAGGCGATCGGGATGCGCATAAAACATGGTCTCGTGCTGATCAACCGTAACAGGTATCAATAAGCCTTCTTTGACCAGTTGTGTTGTCTGGTTGCTGGCATCGGGTTTGCCCATGCGGAAATAATCGCTGATCCAGTTTGCCTTGCAAATACCAAGCGCGCGGACGGATTGCAATATCTGTGCGCGCTCGCAATGCAGGATGGGTTTCAGATGTTTTTTGTCATTCCACTTGGGATGAACGCGTTCCCGCAGATCATAAATACGCTGGAAATTATGGCGTTTGGCGACCATCAGTTCTCCGGTCGTGAACAGCACTTCCAGTGAGCGTTTTTCCGGCTTCCATTCCCACCAGCCACCACTTTTGCCATCAGTGCGTTCAAAGTCTGCCGAACGGCTGGCACCATTTGCGTGGATATGCTGGCGCACAGTTTCTACCTGGGCAGCATTTTCTTTCAGCCACTTGTGATTATATTTCCAGCCCAGACCCTGTGGTGACACCATCTGATGCCGGTACAGGCCATAGTCTTCTATCGGCAAGAAGCAGGCCTCATGCGACCAGTATTCAAACAGATGGCCTTCTTCCAGCAATTCATGCAGCCATGCATGAGGATAATTGCCCAGACGGCTCCACAGCACCAAGTAAGGGCTGCGCGCAACCACGCTGATGGTGTCAATCTGCAGCGCCGACATATTGCGTATGCAGGCCAGCACATCCTGTTTGCCAGCCTTGCGCGGCGAAGGATTCAACAAGCCCTGTGCGGCCAGATGCAGGGCGCGAGCGGAACTGAGTGTCAGATGGAAATCAGTTGCGCTCATAAAATTTTCGCCCAGGATAACAGAGAGAACCGGGGGTTCGAATCCCCCGCAGATCAGAAGTGTTTCAAGCCGATTGCTGCCCTGACTTCATCGGTAGTTTGCGCAGCAATCTCACGCGCCTTGCGTGTGCCTTCCTTGAGTACTTGCAAAACCTGGCCACGGTCCTTGGCAAATTCTTCACGGCGTTCACGTATCGGTTTCAATAAATCCTGCAAGATGCCTTCCAGGCGTGCCTTGACGATGCTGTCACCGAGGCCGCCGCGCACGTAATGGTCTTTCATTTCTTGCAGGCCGGCTTTGTCTTCATCGAAAGCGTCGAGGTACATAAAGGCAACATTACCTTCCAGGTGGCCAGGGTCAGCTACGCGCAGATGCAGCGGGTCGGTATAGACATTGCGCACTGCTGCCTTGATTTCGGCGGGTGAAAAATTCAGGTTGATAACATTACCCAGTGACTTGCTCATCTTGGCCTTGCCATCCACACCAGGCAGGCGGCCAATTTCAGGCACCAGGGCCTGGCATTCCACCAGTATCTCTTTATTTGCCAGACGGTTGAAGCGACGGACTATTTCATTGGTCTGTTCTATCATCGGTATCTGGTCTTCGCCGACCGGTACCAGGCTGGCCTTGAAGGCGCTGATATCTGCTGCCTGGCTGACAGGGTAAGTCAGAAAGCCAGCAGGGATGTCGCGCTCGAAATTGCGCAGGGCGATTTCCTGTTTGATCGTCGGATTGCGTTCCAGGCGCGCTACCGTGACCAGATTGAGGTAGTAGAAAGTCAATTCAGTCAATTCAGGAATTTGCGACTGGATCAGGATGGTTGATTTGGCCGGGTCTATACCAACGGCCAGGTAATCAAGCGCCACTTCCATGACATTGTCATGGACTTTGGCAGGGTTTTCCATATTGTCGGTCAGGGCCTGGGCATCAGCCAGCATGATGTATTGCTCATACTGGTTCTGGAATTTGACGCGGTTGCGCAGGCTGCCTACAAAATGGCCAAGGTGCAGGGGGCCGGTAGGGCGGTCGCCCGTCAGTATCAGGTGTTTTTTATCTTCGGTACCAGGGAGCATGCTGAATCCAGTTGGGTGATGCGGTGAAAAATAGCTAGTATACGTAAAAAAGCCGCTGAATCATGAACGGCATGACGTATATCAAGGCGTGTTCTAAGGCTATGATGCCGTTTTCAGGCTGACTATGTCAAGTTTGACCAGATTTGATGTGCTTCTATCCCCATTCTGCCGCTGCATTTAATTTAATTCACTCAAAACTATCATCTTGTCATCTGAATTACTTATAAAGTCATTTCCTGCAATGATAAAATCGTGCCTGGTTTTTGTATCCCGCTTTTACAGTTGAAAGTAGCCTTATCTTGACATCTTCAAGTTCTAAAAAATTGATTATTGCCTCACGCGAAAGCCGTCTGGCGATGTGGCAGGCCGAGCATGTGCGCGACCGCCTGGCTGCGCTGTACCCTGATTGGCAGATAGAGATTTTGGGCATGACGACCCGTGGTGACCAGATACTGGACCGCGCACTTTCCAAAGTGGGAGGTAAAGGCCTGTTCGTCAAGGAGCTGGAAGTCGCCATGGCAGAAGGCCGTGCTGACCTGGCCGTGCATTCTCTCAAGGACGTACCCATGGATTTGCCCGAGGGCTTTACCCTGGCGGCCATTCTGGAACGTGAAGATCCGCGCGATGCCTTTGTTTCGAATGACTATGCTGGTCTGGATAGTTTACCTGCTGGTGCAGTCGTTGGTACCAGCAGCTTGCGTCGTCAGGCCCTGATTTCTGCACGTTACCCGCATCTGGTGATACGGCCTTTGCGCGGTAATCTGGATACCCGCTTGCGCAAACTCGATAATGGCGAATACGCTGCCATCATCCTGGCTGCCGCCGGCCTTAAACGCCTCGGCGTACCTGAACGCATACGTGCCTGCCTTGATCCGGAAGAAAGCTTGCCAGCCGCAGGTCAGGGGGCGATGGCGATAGAAATACCGGATAAGCGGCCAGAGCTGCAAGCCATGCTGGCTGCCTTGAATCATACCGAGACTGCACAGGCAGTGACGGCTGAGCGTACTGTATCCAAGGCTTTTGGTGGCAGTTGCCAAATCCCGCTGGCAGCATTTGCGACAGTCAGTCAGGGGCAGATGCAGATTCGGGCCATGGTGGCGACGCCAGATGGCGCACGCATTGCCAGGGCAGAAGCAACAGGGGCTGCAGACCAGCCACAGGAGCTGGGCTTGAAGCTGGCACAAGCCTTGTCTGCACAGGATGCAGAAGCCATACTGGCGGTTTGCAAAGCCCAGATCACAGAGTGATATAAGCCGGCATGCAGAATCACAAGGTCATACTGACGCGCCCACTTGCACAGGCTCAGGATTTTGCCCGGCAAGTAAAGGCCATGGGGCGTGATGTGGCGCATTTCCCTTTGCTGGAGATAGCGTCGCTGGAGGACAATACTGCCCTGATCACCCAAATAGGACAATTGCAGGACTATGCCCTGATTGCCTTTGTCAGTCCGAATGCGATAGAAGCTTTTTTTCGTCATGTGGTGAGTTTGCCAGCAAATCTGACTTTTGCAGTAATGGGGGAGGGGAGCCGGGCAAAGCTGGCCGAATATGGCGTGAATGACCAGACTGCGACCATTTTACGTCCGCGTAATCTGTTGAAGACGGATTCTGAAACCCTGCTTGCCGAACTGGATCTGAATGCACTGCGTGGCCAGAAAGTATTGATCATACGTGGTGAATCAGGCCGGGAATTATTGGCCGATGCCTTGCGTGCACATGGTGTAGAAGTGGTGCAGGTGGCCGCTTATCGCAGGGTAAAACCAGTACTGAATGATGAAAATGAAAAGTATTTAACACAATTGCTAGAAGCCGGGAATGACTGGGTTATCACCAGTTCCGAGGCTTTGCGCAATTTGTGTGACTATGTAGAGGCGTTGAAATTAAATAGTGGCGTGGCAAAAATGCAACGACAACATTTGCTGGTGCCACACAGCCGTATCGAAGAAACCGCACGATCTCTGGGGTTTCTGCACATAACCTTAACAGCTTCTGGCGACGAACAACTGCTTGTCGCGTTACAATCTCGTCTATGAGTGAACAGCAATCAAATCCCGACGCCGTCGTGACGGCAAATCCTGTCGATGCCCAGGCGCGACAGCCTGCACCAACTTTACCTGCCGAAGCTGCGAAGGAGCCTGGTTGGGCCAGTCCGGCTTACCTGGTATCTGGTGTGCTGGCGGTTTTACTGGCAGCTAACTGGTGGTCTTCACAAAATCAGATCAGTGCTTTGCGCGAAGAGGTCGCCAAACGCCTTTTGACTGCAGACACCAATAGTAGTGAAACCAAGGTCTTGGCGCGTAATGTGCAAGAGACTGCCAAGGAAATCCAGTCCAAGGTGATTCTGCTCGAAGGTAAACAATCTGAAGCGCAAAGCCAGCAACTGGCCTTGGAGCAGTTGTATCAGGATTTGTCCAAGAATCGTGATGACTGGGCGCTGGCAGAGATAGAGCAGGTACTGGCGACCGCCAGCCAGCAATTGCAACTGGCCGGTAACGTGCAAGGTGCACTGATTGCCCTGCAAAATGCCGACGGCCGCCTGGCGAAATCCGACAAGCCACAATTTATTTCCATACGCCGCGCGATTGCCAAAGACATAGAAAGACTGAAGTCTTTGCCTGCACTGGATTTGCCTGGCGTCGCATTGCGCCTGGATAGCGTGATTGCCCAGATTGACCATATCCCATTATGGTCCGATGAAAAATCTGTGGTATCCGCCACGCCACCAAAGGCCCCGTTGCGCGTTTTGCCAAAATCTTCAGTCACTGCAAAAACAGAAAAGAAGACTGTCGACGATGTTGAAGAAATTAGCTGGAGCATGCGCCTGCAAGATGGCTGGCAAAGTTTTTCCAGCGAAATGTGGAATGAAGTCAAGCAATTGATACGCGTGCGCAATGTAGAAACGCCGGACGTGCTGTTGCTGACACCATCACAATCTTATTTCGCTCGTGAAAACCTGAAGCTGCGCCTGTTGAATGCAAGGCTGGCGCTGTTGTCCAGGAATGAAAGTATCTTCAGAAGCGACATGATTGCTGCACAAGATGCCATCGCCAAGTATTTTGACACCCGCGCCAAGCAGACCCAGACTGTTCAGGCCTTATTGCGTCAGGTGCAGGGTAGCAATCTGTCGATAGAAATGCCGACTCTGGGTGAGAGCCTGAATGCGGTGCGTAACTATAAAGTGAAGCCATAAGAGTATGCGTATCTTTATCCGGCTTCTGATTCTGTTTGCGCTCGCTGTTGGCTTGGCCGTGGGCGCACGTTATAACCCAGGGAATGTGGTCCTGTTCTTTCCGCCTTACCGGATAGACTTGTCACTGAACTTCTTCCTGTTCCTGCTGCTGGTTCTTTTTGTCGTTATTTATCTGGTCATGCGTGCCATTGTTACGACCAGGAAAATGCCGCGCAAAGTTGCCCTGTACCGGCAGAATAAGCGCGAAAAAGATAGTAACAAGGCCTTGCGCGAAGCCTTGAAAGCTCTGTTCGAAGGCCGTTTTGGTCATGCCGAAAAAGCCGCCATGCGTGCTACTGACTTGCCTGATAACGCTGGCGTTGCTTCACTGATCGGTGCGCGTGCTGCCCATCACATGAGCCAGTATGAGCGGCGCGATTCCTGGTTTGCCGGTCTTGAGCAGGATGGCGCTTATAAGGTCGCCCGTCTGGTGAGCATGACCGAGTTGCTGGTCGATCAACACCAGCCTGGCAAGGCACTGGAAGCGGTGCGTGAACTGAATGCCAATGGTACTCGCCACATCCAGGTCTTGCGTTGGGCCTTGAAAGCGAATCAGCAGGCACAGAAGTGGCAGGAAGTATTAAAGCTGGTGCGTACACTGGACAAGCATCGCGCCCTGCATCCGGCACTGTCGCAGCGTTTGCGTGAATTGGCGTATGAAGATCTGTTGAAAAACCAGGGGCACGATGCAGAATCCCTGCGCCGGGTCTGGTATGAAATTCCACAGGCAGAACGCAAATCTGCTTTCATTGCAACAACTGCCGCTACAGCGTTCAACTCGCATGGCTTGTTTGACGATGCCCGTGGCATAGTTGAAAAAGCATTGGCAGAGGAGTGGGATGAGCGCCTGATGCGTGCCTACCGTGATGCCGCAGCCTCAGAAGGTTCCGCTGCCTTGTTATCACAAATTGAACATTGTGAAAAATGGTCAGAGCAGCATCCGACTGACCCTGAACTGGCGTTGACACTTGGTACACTATGCCTGCGCCAGAAATTATGGGGCAAGGCCCAGAGACATATGGAGCAGGCCTTGTCTGATGCAGTTGATCCACGCACCGTGCGGGAAGCTAATCTGAAGCTGGCACAATTGCATGAGGCGCTGGGTCAGGCAGAAGAAGCTGCCAGCCATTATCGCCAATGTGCGATGGCTACCATGTTATGAGTAAACGGGTCGTATAAAGTGGCTGAAAGTTAAATTGTCATGCTGCCCTGTTGCGGCGCACAATTCTGCCTTGAAAAATTATATAATCCCGTTCAAACCATTTCTTCTATTGATACTTATACAGAAAGTGCAAGATGAGCTTGAATAAAGTACCAGCAGGTCGTGATCTGCCAAATGACTTCAATGTTATTATCGAAATTCCTATGAACGGTGATCCGATCAAGTATGAAGTCGATAAAGACACTGGCGCTCTCTTTGTTGACCGTTTCATGGGTACTGCCATGCATTATCCTTGCAACTATGGCTATGTGCCACAAACACTGGCTGGCGACGGTGATCCGGTTGACGTATTGGTCATCACGCCTTTCCCGCTGATTCCTGGCGTAGTCGTGCGTTGCCGTCCTATCGGCATCCTGAAAATGACAGATGAAGCCGGTAATGATGCCAAAGTATTGGCGGTACCAGTAGATAAAATCCTGCCTATCTACACACACTGGCAAAAACCTGAAGATCTGAACGAACTGCGTCTGCGCCAGATCCAGCATTTCTTTGAGCACTACAAAGACCTGGAAAAAGGCAAATGGGTTAAAGTTGAAGGCTGGGGCGGCCCGGACGATGCCAGGGCAGAAATTTTGGCTGGCGTAGAGAATTTCAAAAAAGCTGAAGCTTAATAGCCAGTAGTTTCTTAAAACAAAAAAAGGTGCGGTCAATCGCACCTTTTTTGTTTTTGCTGAAATATTCAGCGAATATCTTTGCCAGCTTCTATGCCCTGTGCATCAGATAAGCGGCCACGCCGATGACGGCTGCGATCAATGCCACCCAGCTCAGCCATGAGCCCACATGCCTATCCCCTTCATTTTTGTAATCGCTGGTATCGTTGCCTTGCTTTTGGCGTTTGCGTTTCAGTTTTCTGTCGCGCTCAAGAAATTTTTCCAATGCCAAAGACATTTCAGCGGCACTTTCATAACGTGCTGCAGGGTCTTTTTGCATCGCCTTCATGACAATTTTTGATAGTGAGTCTGGTATGCTGGGACGAATTTCAGAAGGATATTTCGCTACTTTATTTACAATCTGTTGCAATAATTTGTCTACATCTTGCGACTGAAATGGCTTTTGACCGGTCAGCATTTCATACATGACCGTACCCAGCGAATATACATCCGTCAGGGCATTGACAGGTTTGCCATTGGCCTGCTCCGGTGACATGTAGTTGGGCGTGCCCAGAATATTATTGTTGAACAGAGTGTGGGCCTGTTCCCTGGTTTCATCGAGCACACGATTTGGTGCGCGGGCGATGCCAAAATCCACCACCTTGGGTTGCTGGTTGGGTAAAACAAAGATATTGGCGGGCTTGATGTCGCGGTGTATCACGCCATTGCTATGGGCGTAGGCAAGCGCTTCAGCAATCTTTTGTATGATGTTCGCAGTCTCTATGATGTCGAATTGTTTGCCCTCTGCCAGGATATGTCGCAAATCCTTGCCCTGGAGAAATTCCATCGCGATAAATGTTGTGCCACCCTCACTGGAAGCATCGAATATCGTCACGATATTTGGGTGGGATAATCTGCCAGCTGCGCGTGCTTCATTGATAAATTGCTGCTCGCGTTGCTTTTTGTCGGCGGCATTGTTGCCTGCACTAAATATTTTAATGGCGACATCGCGGTCTATGACAGGATCGTGGCCCAGATATACCGCGCCATTTGATCCCATGCCCAGACGTTCGCTGAGATAAAAGCGTCCGACGCGTTTGCTTGGCAATGCAGCAGGTGGTGCATTCGGTGTCGAGAGAAAGTTATTTTGCATGGCGACAGGATGCCTTGAACGAAGCAAAATTTCAAGTAGCGCTTACTTCAATGTGTTTCAGCGCTTTGTATGGTGTGTGTTGATGTAACTCATTTAAATATAGCTCAATATCTTGTGTTTCACGTACAAGGAAATTTGATACTGCGTCAAAAAATTCTGGATGACTCAGGTAATGTGCAGACCAAGTCGTGGTAGGCAGAAAGCCGCGTGCCATTTTGTGCTCGCCTTGGGCTCCACCTTCGAAAATCGCAATTTTTTCCTGTATGCAAAAATCGATGGATTGGTAATAAGCGGTTTCAAAATGCAGGCAGGGATGTGTTTCCAGGCAACCCCAATAGCGGCCATACACGCGCTGCTGATCATGAATGAGTAAGGATGCAGCGATCTTATTGCCGTCTCGCAATGCAATAACAAGATGGATGTTTTCTGGCATGGCACGACCTATGCGCAAGAAAAAATCCAGATTCAAGTATGGCGTTGAGTGATGTTCTTCATAAGTCTGGTCATAACAGCTTTTGAAAAAGCGCCAATCGTCTTCTTGTATGTCTTTGCCGCGCACATGCTGGAACTGTATGCCAGCTTCCTGCACTTTCCTGCGTTCGGCACGAATATTCTTGCGTTTTTTCTTGTCCAGTGTATCCAGAAAATCATCAAAACATTGGTAGCCCTGGTTTTCCCAGTGAAACTGCACGCCTTTACGCAAAAGGTAGCCTTCTTCATTAAGCATGCGCGCCTGATCTTCCGGCAAGAACAGCAAATGGCTGGAAGAATATTCACCGGCCTCTTGTAGCTCCTGCAGGGCAGCGATCAAGGCCCCTTGTGCTGCCGTATTGCGTGCGAGCAGGCGGCTGCCCGTGATGGGAGAGAAAGGGATGGCGGACAGCAGCTTGGGATAATAATCGTGGCCATGCCGCTCAAACGCCCTGGCCCAGGCCCAGTCAAACACATACTCGCCATAGGAATGGCTTTTTTCATACAGCGGCATCGCAGCTTCAAGCTGCTCTCCATCCCAGATGGTAATAAAACAGCTTTGCCAGCCAGTTTTTTCAGTGGCAGACCCTGACTCTTCCATGGCGCTCAAAAATGCATACGATAGAAATGGATTGGCAAGCGTCTGATCTGCAATCAGGCTGTCCCATGATGATTGCGCTATCTCGCTCAGTGAAGTAACGATACGCATGCGATAATGTGGGGCTGGAGATTCAGATTTCATTTTCGATTTAATACAGATTTGCAAATATGACCGTAAAAGTTGCCATTGCCCAGATGAATAGCGTTGTCGGTGATCTTGCCGGCAATGCTGCCCAGATCGCAGAATATGCCCGCCGTGCCGCAGAGCAGGGGGCAGACATACTCGTCACACCGGAATTGTCCCTGGTAGGTTATCCACCAGAGGATTTATTGCTGCGCCAGGCGTTTTATCATGATACCGCTGTCGCACTCGATACCTTAAAGAAACAGCTTACGCTATTTCCCGGCCTTGCGGTTTTGGTCGGTCATCCGGGTGAGGCCGATGGTAAACGGTATAATGCTGTTTCTGTGCTGCAAGATGGTGTGGTATTGGCAAGTTATTTTAAGCGTGATTTGCCAAATGATATGGTGTTTGATGAAAAACGCTATTTTTCATCAGGTAATCAGGCTTGTGTATTCGCTATCAAGGGCGTGAATTTCGGCATCAATATCTGTGAAGATACCTGGCTGCCAGATGCGCCCGCACAAGCCAGGCAGGCCGGCGCAGAAGTGCTGCTGGTGCCAAACGGTTCACCCTATCACATGGGCAAGCAGCATCAGCGCTACGATGTCATGCGCGCCAATGTGATCTCTCAGGGCTTGTCCCTGGTGTATGCCAATCTGGTTGGTGGTCAGGACGAATTGATTTTTGATGGTAATTCATTTGTCATGGATGTCCAGGGTCAGATTTGCGCTCAAATGAAGCATTGCGAAGCTGATTTGCAAGTAGTCGAATTTGACGGCGCACAACCTTTGAATGCTCGCGTGGAAGCGGCCTTATCGCTGGAAGCCGAGGTTTATCAGGCACTCGTCATGGGCGTGCGTGATTATGTAGGCAAGAATGGCTTCCCCAGTGTATTGCTGGGTTTGTCTGGCGGTGTTGATTCTGCCCTGGTGCTGGCAATTGCAGTCGATGCGCTGGGTGCAGACAAGGTCAGGGCGATCATGATGCCTTCACCTTATACTGCCGATATTTCATGGCAGGATTCGCGTGATATGGTGGCACGCATAGGTGTGCGCTACGATGAAATCGCCATCAGCGATTGCTTCAGCGCATTCCGTTCTACCCTGAGCCAGGAATTTGCTGGCTTGAAGGAAGATACCACCGAAGAAAATATACAGGCCAGGATACGTGGCACACTGTTGATGGCCTTGTCGAACAAATATGGTTCCATCGTTTTGACGACGGGTAACAAGAGTGAAATGGCAGTTGGTTATTGTACTTTGTACGGTGACATGGCAGGTGGCTTTGCCGTTATCAAGGATATTGCCAAAACCCTGGTATATCGCCTGTGTGCCTATCGCAATACCCTGTCAGCCGTAATACCCGAGCGGATACTGACGAGGGCGCCATCAGCTGAATTGCGACCTGATCAAAAGGACCAGGATTCTTTGCCGCCCTATGACATTCTGGACGGCATCATGGCCATGTATATGGAAGAAAACAAGGCGCGTGCCGAGATAGTTGCGGCAGGCTATGCGGCAGAGGATGTGGAACGCATCACGCGCCTGATCAAAATTAATGAGTACAAGCGGCGTCAAGCGCCCATAGGTATCAGGATTACCCATCGCGCTTTTGGGCGTGACTGGCGTTATCCTATTACTTCGAAGTTCAGAGACTAGTTTGATCCGTATTAATTATATTAATCGTATTAACCGTAACAATTTAAGGAGAGGGAAATGAAACAGATTACCGCTATCATCAAACCATTCAAACTCGACGAAGTGCGTGAGGCACTGGCAGACGTTGGTGTGACAGGATTGACTGTGGTCGAGGTAAAAGGTTTTGGCCGTCAAAAGGGGCATACGGAACTGTATCGTGGCGCTGAGTATGTGGTCGATTTCTTGCCCAAGATCAAGGTGGAAGTCGTAGTAGATGACAAGATTGCCGACAATGTAGTCGATGCAATTATTAAAGCAGCCCATACCGGCAAGATCGGTGATGGGAAGATTTTTGTACAAAATGTGGAGCAGGTAATACGTATTCGCACTGGCGAGACGGGTCCTGATGCGGTTTAAATATGACGATGTTTAAGAAGTTTGCAGTAAATGAATTTGTTGGTGTTTCAAAAGCAAGAGCAAAAACAAAAATAGGGGTGGCACTGGTGTTGATGGCGATGGCAAATGCCCAAGCCGAAACCGGTGTCACAGATAGAAAAATTTTATTGGGGCAGTCAGCTGCATTTTCCGGCCCTGCAGCACAACTTGGCTTGCAGCTCAATTCAGGTGCCAAGACTTATTTTGATCAGGTCAATGCTGCTGGTGGTGTATATGGCCGCAAGATTGAAATCATACAAAAAGATGATAAGTATGAGGCAGATCTGGCGGCTACCAATACCAAGGCCCTGATTGAAAACGATGGTGTATTTGCTTTATTTGGCTATGTAGGTACAGCCACCAGTAATGCAGCCTTACCCATTTTCACGCAAGCAAAAGTCCCTTTCTTCGCACCTTATACCGGTGCACAATCCTTGAGAGAACCTCTCAACCGTCAGATTTTCAATATCCGGGCAAGTTATAACGACGAGACTGAATATCTGGTCGATCGTCTGGCTAATCTGGGAACAAAAAATATCGCCGTCTTTTACCAGAACGATGCTTATGGCAAGGCAGGTCTGGCTGGTGTGGAGCTGGCGATGAAGAAGAGGAATTTGCGTATAGCTGAGATGGCAACAGTGGAAAGGAATAGCACTGATGTCTCAGCTGCTGTTGCCAAGCTCTTGCCAAAACGGCCAGATGCCATCATACAGATCAGCACCTATGCGGCGAGTAGTGCGCTGGTCAAAGAAATGCACAAGGCTGCCTATACAGGCATGTTTTACAATGTGTCTTTTGTCGGTAGCCAGGCTCTGGCAGATGCGCTGGATAAAGATGGCGTTGGTGTCGTGATTTCACAGGTGGTTCCATTTCCATGGTCACCGTCAATACCTGTGGTTGCCGAATACACGAAAAGTATGGAGAAGGCCGGAAATAAAAATCTGAATTTTTCCAGCTTCGAAGGTTATCTGGCTGCCAAAGTATTTGTGGAAGGCTTGAAACGCGCCGGCTCAGGTCTCACCAGAGAAAAACTGGTGTCTGCACTGGAAAGTATCAACCGCAGCAGCTACGACGCCGGTGGTTTTGATGTGAGTTTTTCGCCCTCGAATCATAATGGTTCAAAATATGTTGATATGACCGTTATTTCGAAGGACAAGAAGTTCCGCAATTAAGTTTGCTATGCCTGAGCCCCGGTTCATCGGGGGCTCAGGCTGTATAGCCATCAGCCATCGTCAAGATTTCAATAGCACGATCAAGGCACCAGAGCCACCATCAGCCGCAGTCGCCTGGCTGAATGCCAATACTTCATCTTTCTGTATCAACCAGTTCCTGACTTTTTGCTTCAGTACAGGTTCCTTGTTGACAGAGCCCAGACCTTTGCCATGAATGATGCGCACGCAACGTGTGCCATTGCGCATGCACTTGCGCAAAAATTCTCCCAGACTGTCCCTGGCTTCATCACGGCGCAAACCATGCAGGTCAAGTTGTGCCTGTATGACCCAGTGGCCCTTGCGCAGCTTCCTGACAACATCCTGACCTACGCCTGACCTGGTATAGCTCAGGTTTTCATCGGTTTCCAGCAGGGAGTCAGCGTCAAACTCATCCGACAAAGATTCCTGTAGCGCTGCCTGTTCATCTGCAATGTGTTGAAATGGCAGGGGTTCAAGGCGAGCTGGGGCAGGGTGATGTTTCACCGAGGTTTTTAAAACCTCTACCTTGCCTACGCTGGAGCGAAAAATATTCGCCTCTTCTCTGGCTTTCTTTTCCCGTTCCAGACGTTCTGCCTCTGCACGTTGTCGGCTTTCTTCCTGTTGCTTTAATTGCTGGCTGAGTGACTTCAGGTCAGCAAGGTTTTTAAAAGACGACATGCTTTACATCCTTGGCGTTTGACTTATTCTTCCAGGAAGCGCTGTGCATCCAACGCTGCCATGCAACCTGTACCAGCACTGGTAATCGCCTGGCGATAGATATGATCCTGTACGTCACCAGCGGCAAACACACCTGGTACATTGGTGGCTGTTGCCATGCCCTCGGTACCGGTACGGGTTTTGATATAGCCATTCTTCATGTCGAGCTGGCCATCAAAAATGCTGGTATTTGGTTTGTGACCAATCGCGATGAATACGCCATGTAAAGTAATTGGAGTAATGGTTCCATCCGCAGCCTTGACATTAATGCCTGTCACGCCAGAGTCATCACCAATGACTTCATCCAGCGTATGGTTCCATTTGACTTCGATCTTGCCTTCAGCAACCTTGGCCATCAGACGGTCAATCAAGATTGCTTCGGCACGGAATTTGTCGCGACGATGGATGACGGTAACCTTGCTGGCGATATTCGACAGGTAGAGGGCTTCTTCCACCGCTGTATTACCACCACCAACGACAGCCACTTCCTTGCCGCGGTAAAAGAAACCATCGCAAGTTGCACAGGCAGACACGCCTTTGCCCATGAAAGCCTGTTCAGATGGCAGACCCAGGTATTGGGCGGAGGCACCGGTAGCGATAATCAGGGAGTCGCAGGTGTATTCTGCCTGGTCGCCGATCAGGCGTATCGGTTTTTCATCAAGCTTGGCAGTGTGGATGTAATCAAAAATGATTTCTGTATTAAAGCGTTCTGCATGCTGCAAAAAACGCTGCATCAGTTCCGGGCCTTGTACACCCATGGGGTCGGCTGGCCAGTTCTCAACATCGGTGGTGGTCATCAACTGGCCGCCTTGTTCTACACCAGTGATCAGTACAGGTTTCAGATTGGCGCGCGCAGCATACACAGCAGCGGAATAACCTGCGGGGCCAGAGCCAAGAATTAATACGCGGGCATGTTTGGGTGTGGACATAGCAGACCTGATAAAAAAGTTGATGATGAGCTGAATTGCAGATAATAGATGGCGTTTTTCATGCAAATTTCAAGTTTTTTGCTGATTTTGCATCGCTATCCTGAGGTAAGCCTGAATTATAGACTATCCTCCTAGTGGTCGTCTTCCTGCCGTGGTGCGCCAGACGGACATATCTGTTTCAACTGTTACAGTGCACAAGTTTGGCGCATACACGGCTTCATGCTATCTTGTCAGCTTTTGATAGCTGTCCGAATGAGGTTGCTCTCTGTTTTATGACTACTGGTAACGAAGCTTATACTCGAAGCAAGAAAACTGCAGCACCTGCAGCGCCACCTAACCGCTTTCTGGTCCTGTTGATGGAAGCGAAATGGATAGCTCTGGCCGCATTTTGCATTTGCCTGATACTGATCATGGCAAGCTACTCCACGCAAGACCCGGGTTGGTCAAGGTCAGTGGATATCCCTCGCATACATAATATTGCTGGCAAATTCGGTGCCTGGCTGTCTGATGTGCTGTTTTATGTATTCGGCATTTCGGCATGGTGGTGGTGCATATTCGCCTGCCGCCAGGTATGGATTTCCTATAGCAGTCTGTCACAGAGGGTAAAGCTCAATCCTGAACCGGAAGCGGATGTCGGTTTTTCTGAAATCCTGGTCCGTAATATTGGCTTTGGCCTGTTATTGGCTGGCAGTATGGGCCTGGAATATTTGCGCATGCACAGCCTCAAGGTGGCTTTGCCGCTGGGGCCGGGCGGCGTGCTGGGTGAGTTGATAGGTAAGGCCGGTTTTGCGGCGCTGGGCTTTACCGGTGCGACCCTGGCATTACTACTGATGATCGCTCTGGGTATCAGCCTCTACTTCCACGTATCCTGGCTGACCATCGCAGAGCGCATAGGCGCAGGTATAGAATGGGTGTTTGTGTTTGTGCAAAACAAACATGCCGATGCCGAAGACCGGCGTGCTGGTCAGACTGCCGCCGTCAAGCGTGAAGAAGTTGTGGTGCAAGAGAGAGCCAAGATCGTCGAGGCTGCACCAATACGCATAGAGCCGCAGGTAGTCGCTGTGCAGCGCTCTGAAAGGGTGGAAAAAGAAAAGCAGGTATCCCTGTTCAATGAACTGCCGGACACCAATCTGCCGCCTTTGTCTTTGCTGGATGAGCCGCCACCAGTGCAAGAAACTGTCAGCGTACAAACCCTGGAATTCACCAGCCGCCTGATAGAAAAAAAACTCTCAGACTTTGGTGTCGATGCCAAGGTAGTGGCAGCTTACCCAGGCCCTGTGGTTACCCGCTATGAAATTGAACCTGCTACTGGCGTCAAGGGTAGCCAGATCGTTAACCTGGCGCGCGACTTGGCGCGGTCATTGTCACTGACATCCATACGTGTGGTTGAGACCATTCCAGGTAAAAATTACATGGGCCTGGAATTACCAAATCCCAAGCGCCAGATTGTACGTCTGACCGAGATTTTGGGCTCCAAAGTCTATAACGACAGCTCATCAAGCCTGACAGTGGCATTGGGCAAAGATATAGGCGGCCTGCCTATTTGTGCTGATCTTGCCAAAATGCCACATTTGCTGGTCGCGGGTACCACAGGTTCTGGTAAGTCTGTGGGTATCAATGCCACCATCCTGTCGCTGCTGTACAAGTCTGACCCGAATGATGTGCGCATGATACTGATTGAT
Organism: Undibacterium sp. KW1; assembly: GCF_009937955.1. Lineage (NCBI taxonomy): Bacteria > Pseudomonadati > Pseudomonadota > Betaproteobacteria > Burkholderiales > Oxalobacteraceae > Undibacterium > Undibacterium sp. KW1. Next base: position 2,346,698 of record NZ_AP018439.1, read on the forward strand.
CCAAAAATGCTGGAGATGTCGGTGTATGAAGGCATACCGCATTTGCTGGCACCCGTGGTCACTGATATGCGGCAGGCGGGCCATGCTCTGAACTGGGCGGTGGCAGAGATGGAGCGCCGTTACAAGCTGATGTCCAAGCTCGGTGTACGTAATCTGGCTGGCTATAACGCCAAGATTGCCGAGGCAACGCGTAAAGAGGTACATATCCCCAATCCGTTCAGCCTGACGCCAGATGCGCCAGAGCCCCTTGAAAAACTGCCAACCATCGTCATTATCATTGATGAGCTGGCTGATTTGATGATGGTGGTTGGTAAAAAGGTAGAGGAATTGATTGCCCGTATTGCGCAAAAAGCGCGTGCTGCGGGCTTGCACCTGATACTGGCAACTCAAAGGCCGTCGGTCGATGTGATTACTGGCCTGATCAAGGCGAATATTCCTACCCGTATCGCTTTCCAGGTCAGCAGCAAGATAGATTCGCGCACCATTCTTGATCAGATGGGGGCAGAAGCCTTGCTGGGTATGGGTGACATGCTCTACATGCCACCAGGTACTGGCCTGCCTGTGCGTGTGCATGGCGCTTTTGTCTCGGATGAAGAAGTGCATCGCGTCGTCGAATATTTAAAAGCCCAAGGTGAGCCAAATTACATAGAAGGCATACTCGAAGGCGGCACGCTGGAAGAGGGCGGTGAAGCCGGTGGCGAGAGTGCTGGTGCAGGTGGTGGCGAATCAGACGCCTTGTATGACCAGGCTGTTGCCATCGTACTCAAGAATCGCCGTGCCTCTATCTCACTGGTACAAAGGCATTTGCGCATAGGCTATAACCGTGCTGCCCGTTTGCTGGAACAAATGGAGCAAAGTGGTGTCGTATCTACCATGCAGTCCAACGGTAACCGGGAAATCCTGGTTCCTGCCGGGAATACATCTGAATAAAGCAACAGAATAGCAGCGACAGAATAGGATAAATCAGTGAAAAAACAATCAAACATGATGGCAAGACTGGTGGCGGGTGCTTTTACACTTGCCATGATACCTGCATGGGCATCTGCCACTGCGGTTGAACAGTTCAAATCCTTCGTGACGAATAATAAAAGCGCCAAAGGTGAATTTACACAGCAGCAAGTCAAAATGGTTGATGGCAATCCCAAGATCAGCAAGACTGCAACAGGCAATTTTGTGTTCGCCCGTCCGGGCAAGTTCATCTGGTCTTATGTGAAGCCGTATGAACAACTCTTGCAGGCAGATGGTGAAAAGCTGTACATCTACGATAAAGACTTGAATCAGGTCACGATTCGTCCCCTCGGCAATTCCCTGGGTTCCAGTCCCGCAGCCATTTTGTTTGGCAGCGCTGGCGCGGCTGATCTGGACAAGAATTTCAATTTCAAAGAGGTCGGTGCCAAGCAGGGTCTGGAATGGCTGGAAGCTACACCCAAAGCCAAGGATTCACAGTTTGAGACCATAGGCATAGGTATGAAAGACGGCGTGCCAGTGGCCTTGGAGTTGCACGACAATTTTGGTCAGTTTTCTACCCTGACCCTGAAGAATCTGGAAAAAAATCCTGCGCTGAAGCCTGAGCAATTCAAGTTTGTCGTGCCTGCTGGTGCCGATGTATTTAAACAGTAGTAGCAGTAGTAGCGTTTAATGACTATGTTGCACAATAATTCGCGCAAAAAACCTGCCCCATTGGCTGAGCGCATGCGCCCGGCTACGCTGGATGATGTCATCGGCCAGCAGCATATCCTGGGCGAGGGCAAGCCCTTGCGTGTAGCTTTCCAGTCTGGTGAACCACATTCGATGATCTTATGGGGGCCACCAGGCGTGGGCAAGACCACACTGGCGCGCCTGATGGCAGATGCCTTTCATTGCGAGTTCATTGCCTTGTCGGCAGTCTTGTCTGGTATCAAGGATATACGCGAGGCAGTAGAGCGCGCGCAGATATTGCAGGCGACTTCCCATCGACGCACCATATTGTTTGTTGATGAAGTCCATCGCTTCAACAAAAGCCAGCAAGATGCCTTCTTGCCGCACGTAGAAAGTGGCTTGTTCACGTTCATCGGTGCGACGACAGAGAATCCTTCGTTTGAAGTCAATAGCGCCTTGCTGTCACGTGCCTCAGTGTATGTGTTGAAGTCACTGACGGATGAAGACCTGCAAGCCATGGTAGTACGCGCCTGTGAGCGTGAACTCGATGGTTTGACGCTGACGCCAGAAGCCATGGCCAGCCTGGTTTCCAGTGCTGACGGCGATGGTCGCAAATTGCTGAACAATCTCGACATCGTTGCCCACGCAGCAGTCGCCAAGCATCTCGACACGGTAGACCATGGATTGCTGGGCGAATGCCTGGGCGATGCCTTGCGCCGCTTTGATAAGGGGGGCGATGCCTTCTATGACCAGATTTCTGCCCTGCATAAATCGGTACGTGGCTCCAGCCCTGACGCAGCCTTGTACTGGCTGGTGCGCATGCTTGATGGCGGTGCCGACCCGCGCTACATGGCCAGGCGCATAGTACGCATGGCCTCAGAAGATATAGGCCTGGCAGACCCGCGCGCCTTGCGGATATGTCTCGATGCGGCAGAAACCTATGAAAGACTGGGCTCGCCAGAAGGCGAACTGGCCCTGGCAGAAGCGGTAATCTACTTGGCTTGTGCAGCCAAATCAAATGCGGTTTACAAAGCCTATAACGCCGTGCGCGCCATGATCGCCAAAGACAAGTCCCGCATCGTGCCCGAGCATTTGCGCAATGCACCCACCAAACTCATGAAAGAACTGGGCTATGGCAAATTGTATCGCTATGCCCACGATGAGCCAGATGCCTATGCCGCAGGCGAAACCTATCTGCCTGAAGGCCTGGAAAATGAATCCTGGTATCACCCAGTGCCACGCGGGCTGGAAATCAAGATAGCAGAAAAACTCGCGTATTTGCGTAGCCTGGATGATCAGGCCAAGTAATTTCAGTTTCGTCTGAATTTCAATCGTTTAGATTTCATTCGTTTAAATCTTCATTGCAAATCAATAATCATAATAAGGACTTTCATGAATAAAACATTTACTGCAAGCGCAAGCCTATTGTTATTGTCACTGGCAGGCTCTGTCTATGCACAAACCGAAGAGCCGCGCAGTACCCTGGCTGACCAAAAAGAAGTCGCCGTCACGATCTACAATGAAAACCTGGCCCTGATCAAGGACCAGCGCAAGCTGCCTTTGAAACGCGGCGCAAGCGCACTGGCTTTCCGCGATGTCAGTGCCAAAATGCGTGCTGAAACTGCCTTGCTACGCAGCTTGTCTTCTCCAGGCAGCTTGTCTGTCGTAGAGCAAAATTTTAATTTCGATTTGCTGACGCCGCAAAAATTGCTGGAAAAATATGTTGGGCGTAACGTCAACATCATTCGCACCAATCCTGCGACGGGTGCTGAGACAACAGAATCGGCCACAGTCTTGTCCGCCAATAATGGCGTGGTGTTGAAGATAGGTGACCGCATAGAAACCGGCCTGCCAGGTCGCATCATTTATCCTGATGTGCCAGCAAATCTCCGAGACCGTCCCACCCTGGTCATGGCACTCGATAACAACGGCGCACAGCAACAGGATGTAGAACTCAGTTACCTGACCGGCGGTTTGTCCTGGAAGGCAGACTATGTTGTAGAACTGAATGCCGCTGATGACAAGCTTGATATTTCAGGCTGGGTCACGCTGGGCAATACCAGTGGTACGACTTACCGCAATGCCAAGCTGCAACTGGTGGCAGGTGATGTTCATCAGGTTTTGCAAAGGATAGAGGTTACCGGTAGCGCAGTCAAAAGGATGGATGCCCCGCAAGCCATGATGGCCAAAAAAGCCATGGCAGAAGAATCCTTGTTTGAATATCACCTGTACACACTGGACAGGCCAACCACCATTGCAGAAAACCAGACCAAACAAGTGGCCTTGCTGTCTGCTTCTGGCGTTCCCGCCCGTAAGGAATTGCTGCTGGCGGGCAGTGATTATTATTACCAAAGCAGTTACGGTGATCTTGGCCAAAAAATGAAAATAGGTGTCTTTGTTGAATTCGACAATAAAGAGGCCTCTCAACTGGGTATGCCTTTACCCAAAGGTGTCGTACGCGTCTATAAAAAAGATGGTGCAGGCAATGCCCAGTTCATTGGTGAAGACAGCGTAGATCACACGCCAAAAAATGAAAAAGTCCGCCTTAAACTCGGCGAAGCCTTTGATGTGACTGCAGACAAGAAGCAGACAGACTTCAAAAAGCTCGCAGCGAGCGGCAAATACAATTACGTTTCTGAAAGTGCCTACGAGCTGGTATTGAAAAATGCCAAAAAAGAAGCCGTCATCGTCACTGTGCAAGAACCCATGCCTGGTGACTGGCAAGTCTTGAGCAGCAGCCATCCTTATACCAAGAGCGCCAGCAATACGGCAGTATGGAAAATCAGCGTGCCTGCAGAAGGTAATACCAAACTGGTTTATCGCAGCGTGGTCAAGTATTGATATAAGTATACTGATGTAAAAACGGCATTTCTCCTTGTCTGAAAATAGGGGAAATGCCCATCCCTTGATACAATAGTCGATTAGCTTAGTTCACTGCACTTAAAATCATGATAGATATTCAACTTTTGCGCAAAGATATTGCCAGTGCGGCAGCGCGCCTGGCTACCCGTAAGTTCCAGCTCGATGTAGAAACCTTCAATGCCCTCGAGGCCGAACGCAAGCAGATCCAGTCCCGTACTGAAGAGCTGCAAGGCAAAAAAAATACTATCTCCAAGCAGATTGGTAATCTTAGAAGCAAGGGCGAAGATACTTCCGCATTAATGGCTGAAGCAGCGAGCATCCCGGAAGAGTTGAAAGCATCAGAAACGCATTTGAGTGATGTGCAAGTTCGCATGAGTGCGTTCCTGCAAACCATTCCAAATCTGCCGCATGAATCCGTCGCTGTCGGTGAAGATGAAACCGGCAATGTGGAAGTACGCAAGGTCGGCACGCCACGCGCATTTGATTTTGACGTCAAAGACCATGTCGATATCGGCTCAGCCCTGGGCCTGGATTTTGAAACTGCAGTCAAACTCACAGGTTCACGTTTTTCCGTCATGAAAGGTGGCATGGCACGCCTGCATCGCGCATTGGCCCAGTTCATGCTCGACATGCAAACGCTGGACCATGGCTATACTGAAATGTATACGCCTTACATGGTCAATGCTGATTCCATGCGCGGCACAGGCCAGTTGCCTAAATTTGAAGAAGACTTGTTCGCAGTGAAAAAAGGCGGACAAGAAGGTACAGGCGAAACGTTTTACCTGATCCCTACCTCAGAAGTCACTTTGACCAATACCGTGCGCGACGAGATTCTGGCTGCCGATGCATTGCCTATCAAAATGACTGCGCATACACCATGCTTCCGTTCTGAAGCGGGTAGTGCAGGCCGTGATACACGCGGTATGATACGTCAACACCAATTCGACAAAGTCGAAATGGTGCAGATCGTGCATCCAGAAAAATCCATGGAAGCCCTGGATGAAATGGTCGGCCATGCCGAAGCCGTTCTGACCAAACTGGAACTGCCTTACCGCGTCATGAGCCTGTGTACTGGCGATATGGGTTTTGGTGCATGCAAAACTTTCGATCTGGAAGTATGGCTGCCAGCACAAAACACTTACCGTGAGATTTCTTCGATTTCGAATATGTTCGACTTCCAGGCCCGCCGCATGCAAGCCCGCTTCCGCAATGCCCAGGGTAAACCAGAATTGGTACACACTCTGAACGGTTCTGCGCTGGCAGTTGGCCGTACCCTGGTGGCCGTGCTGGAAAATTACCAGCAGGCTGATGGTTCTGTCGTCATCCCTACAGCTTTGCGCCCATACATGGGCGGCCTGGAAAAGCTGGCACCAGCAGCTTAATTGGCTCTGGCCCAATAAGAAAAGCGCTTCACTACATAAAGTGAAGCGCTTTTCTCGTTTACAGATTACGTTTAACCTACCAGTAAGTCCATTTCAGAACGACGATCTACAAACAGACTATTGCCATGTATCTTCTTTGCCTGCTTCTTCGCATCTGATGCAGCGATGGATATCTGGTGATGTGAGTAATAGCGGTTTGCCCTTGACTTCACGACACCCAGAGACAGGCTCACGAGCGGGTAAAAGACTTTCTTGCCTTGTCTGTCTTCACTGAGGTAGCCGCCTCGTTCGCGGTCTTCATTACTGTAAAAGTCGTAGATGGCAGCAGAAAAACTCGCCAGTATGGCCTGGCAGCGTACTTCCCAATCCTCGCTGCGAAACAGGATAATGAAATCATCGCCACCAATGTGGCCGATAAAATCCAGCTGCTGGTCGCAATGCTGCTTTAATACATCACTGGTCATTTGTATGATGTCGTCACCACGGCGGTAGCCATAGACATCATTAAACGGTTTGAAATGATCAAGGTCGCAATAGCACGCGCAGAAAGACTGCTCTTTCTGCAGCAATACATCAATATGTTCATTGATGGGCACGTTGCCGGGTAGTTGCGTCAATGGGTTGGCGTAACGCGCCGCATTGATTTGCATCTGCGTGATTTCGCGCATCAAGTCCGGCCCGCTGCCCAGGCCTATATAACGCCCCTGATCAGTAATGATAATGCCATTGATCAAGTGCTCTGGATTGGCTTCCACAATAATGTGGCTGACATCCTGCATGCTGGTATTTTTATCGACAATGACTGGGTGCGCTTCCATAAAAACCGTGCAAGGCTTTTTGCCATACAACTCACGCTGATACGGGCGGGCAAAGCGGTCTATCATGTGATAACGGTTGATCAGGCCCACAGGGATACCATCATCCACTACAGGGATGATTTGCAGTTTGGGATGCTGCAAAAAGATATCATCGACCTGGTTATTCAACATGCGTGAAGAAATCGTCGGCGGTGTCTTTAAAATCTTTTCTACCGTCGCAGCCTGCTCAAAACTGCCAGAGGTACGCCGTGCTGCCTGATATTGATTCGGCGTCAAAATTCGCGCCACTTCAGCCGATACTGCACGCGCAGGAGTAGGGTGGGGGCGGGCGATATGATAACCCTGGCCACAGGCAACACCCAGATCACGCACGGCCAATAACTCAGCCTGGGTTTCTATACCTTCAGCGACGACCCGTGTGCTTGACTTTTCAGCAATGCTTTGTATAGACCGTACAAACTGCGCTTTGACCGGATCGTGATCTATGCCCTGGATGAAATGCATGTCGATCTTGACATAATCAGGCTTTAATTCTGACCACAAGCGCAGACTGGAGAAGCCTTCACCGAGATCATCAATTGCAATCTCAAAACCCATCTCGCGATAATGGATAACCGCTTCACACAGCAAGGCATAGTCATGCGTGGGCTGGTATTCAGTCAATTCTATGATGACGCGCTCAGGGTTAATGCCAAGTTCATGGATATAATCCAGCGTCTCACCATAGCGCACATCTCTTTGCAGCAGGCATTCTGGACTGACATTCAAAAACAGCTTGCCAGGTAATTTTTGCGCAGCGAATTGTTCCAGCACGATACGGCGGCACAGGTGCTCCACCGTTACCGTCAGATTATTATCCCATGCGGCTTTAAACAAATTGACGGGCGAGTGCAGCGGGCTGTCTGATGGGCCACGTATAAGGCCTTCGTAACCCAGAATATCACCATTCTGCATCTGGACAATGGGCTGGAAGCGTGCGGTAAGTAGGCGCTGCTCAATAATACGCTGCAAATGCGCCAGCATCAGCGCCGCAGACTGTGCACCAAACTGGCTGATGTCTTGCTCTGATACCAGGTTTTGCTGAGACAGATAATCCACAGTATCCCCGCTAAACTACTTTCCATTGAAGCTGATCCTAATATTGAAATGCCAGGTGCATTCACAATTGCAAACGACATCTTGCCGCATTGCATCAGAATATAGTCTTGCTTTGTGACATCTTCATGTCACGGCAGCAGTGATGCTGACCATATGTCTTATGGACTTGTTAATCGTGTAATTTTGAATTGAGCAAGTTCTTTGCTATAATCACAGGCTTCGTTTATAACGAACAACCAAGCCGGAGAAGTGGCAGAGTGGTTGAATGTACCTGACTCGAAATCAGGCGTACTAGCAATAGTATCGGGGGTTCGAATCCCTCCTTCTCCGCCAGAATAATCAAGCACTTAGCACCATATCGAAGGCCGGAATAATCCGGCCTTTTTCTTTTTGGTCTGCAATAAATCAGCCATTTAATTTTATAAATTGGTTATGTCGCCTTATTAATGGTTGCTTTTATGACTACTTTGACCCAACTTGATAAATACGCGAGTAAATGGTTTCACGACGAGATGAGACGTCGTGGTTTTGCCGTAGAAAAAAAGTTCATTTTCTGGAGAAAACGCGGCCCCTTATTTGACATGTTTGTAACAAGAATTAGCTCAGGAGGTTTTCTTGAAATCAAGGTTACGATATGGTCGCCTTGGGTAAATCATTCAAATGGCGAGCTTGGAGAGTTTCCTCCTGATTATTCTTTGATTGGGGGACGTCTCTCTGATGGGTTCCCCACTGATATGTTTGGGGAGCCATTGCTTTCTGTTGAAGACGAACAAGTCATGGAGCTTAGTTTAAGATCACTCTTGGTTTTGATCGATCAATATGCTTTGCCTTGGTTTCCAACAATCAACTCTTATGAGACTTATGTTGCCTACGTAGGGAAGCGCGGTTATAACCCGACTCCAGAGCGTATAGAAATGGTAAAGGCAGGAATTGCCAGAGGTTTTCAGCAAGAGAAATTCCTCTGAAGTTTTAAAGAGGTCAATACAAAGTCTGTTGATATTTGCGTTATTTTTAAAAAAATAAAACATGCCTATTCCAGGGCACTAGCATTCGTTCTTTTGCAACCTTCCATCAACTTCTGTTGACTGATGACGAATTCGTCGAAAGCCCCGGCTTTAGTTTCGCGAACAAGACAGAAGGTGGCGCTGGTCGTCAATGCCGACATTTTCTGAGGTGAGCTGTTGTAGTTTCGATTTGATCTTCATTGGAATGAATAATGGCAATATTTGGATTCATTCGCGCTCTTCTCGACGCGGCATGGAAACTGAGAAAATTTAGAAAAGTATCGGATAAGTTACGAATTTTATCGGTGCAATCTTTTATTCCCGCTTGGCAAACTTCGATGGGCCATGGGGTAGGTGTGTTTTCATTGAATGCGCCTGCAGATGTAGATGACATTTCAAAAGTTGAAAATCGGCTCGGTTGCCAGCTGGCTGGTGAATTGAAGGAGTTTTATGGCGTATGCAATGGATTCAAATCGACTACCAGTGATTGTTCCAGCTATATAGTTCCTTTGAGGGAGTTGCAGTATGCATCTCAATATGAACCTTCACTGAGTAATCAACTTGAACAAAAATGGAAAGATTTAAACGACGTTAATGCGCCGAGGGGCTTGCTTGTTATTTCGGATAGTTTTGTGAAAATTATTACTGCTGACGAAGATACGGTCCTGTCTTTTCATGATGTTGATAATATGATTGCATTGCACCCTCCTGAAGATGGCAAAGTGGTTCTGATAGTTGTTCATGATATGGCATGCTACCCCGCCGGAACAGTATTGGAAGTGGAAGGCCTTTCAGCGACCCGCTTTGAAAATGTAAGAACTTGGCTTGCGAGTGTGGCTGCGACAAATGAAATGTTGGGCAGTTTTACCAAGGAAATCTCTAATTAAGTGAGCGACCTGCCGTTGCCGGGTTTCGCTAAATTTGATCGAAAAAAATTTTTGAACTGAGGCCACCAAATTCGGTTGGAAAAATAGTTCTTGCAAAACACCAACTAGTCATGGAACAAATAAAATTTGACTTAACCGACTACCTGCGTCTGGACAACGAGAAGTTATATAATTTGCGGGGCAATGCTTCGCGTTGTATTTTTGCAGAACTGCCTGAATCAAAGCTTATTCTCGTCACAATGCTCGCGCCAACAGATTATTGTTGGGGATGGAATTCGCGTTCAGTCGTACTTGCAAAAAGTACGATCAAGAAATTCTGCAGACAGTTGATCCTGACTCCGTTACTGATGAGGTTTCCAGTGCCGGTCTTATTCTGGGTGAGGTCATGGCAGGAATGATTCCCTTGGTAATTGACCCCTACACATCAGACTTTGCATACGGCAACGATGAAGCAACACTATTTTCTTGGTGGTTTCGTTGTTATGCCCTCCCTGCACGCGACAGAATTATTGAAGATTTTTTAGAAAATTGGGCGTGCCACGAAACGCAATTGGGAAAATACTTTCTTTTGGCCTATTCCGACCAAAAGGTTCTCGACCAAGGGCCGGGCCGGTGTTTCACGCCTTGGAAGGATGCCGATACTCTCGATCGGTTGTTTTGCTCCAAGACAGGTGCACTCGGTGTCGAAGCGTCTGTTCTAATTGAACTTTTAGAGAGATACCAGGATGCGAATGAGACGCGAGAACTTGAGAATTTTTTGACGCCAGAATTCCTGTTGCAGGAATGCGTTCGCTGACCAAGTGACTTGTTACCACAACCGCCAGGGTTCCGTAGTGATATAGTAAAACTGATGTCGGCGTCTCTTGGCAATGATGTGACCAGAATTACAGATGTACGGACACGAATCGCGATTCTCCGGATTCGGATCGCGCACAACTTGCAATGGCCTTTGGGGGTACGTTACCTCTTCGAAATGCTTGACCTGGTTACTGATGAAATACGCGTGTCAGCAGTGTTGTGTGCTGAGACTCAGGCTTATCTTGATGCCGCCGTTTTGAAGTTTCCCGTCTTGCGAGAATAGAGAAAAATAAATGCGTGCTGTAAATGTCGGACACTTATATATTTTGCTCTCCCCCCTTAAAAAGGATATTTTCATGAAATCTAATTCTGTGATTCCGTGCAATCGGTTTATTTCAAGGTAAAGCAATTTCCAGTTTTTAAAGACTCGGTATATGTGCAATCGTTTGTGCTAATATTTTCAATCGCCCAATTTGAACTATCAATCTAATTGACAATACGGATGAACCCAAAATTCGAAGAAATAATACCTGTTTTTCGCAAGTTTCTTGAGCAGCAAGGCTGTCCAGGGAAAATTGTATGGGTAGCTCCAGAGCACACTATGTGTTGTGGTAGAGCAGAATGGAAAATTTTTGAGAATGAATGTGTCGATGAGGAAGATATAAAATTAAAGTATCAAGACGCAGATGATAAAAAATTTGGCGTTCGGTTTTGTGCTTTATGCGTAAACGATGAAACTTCCTACTGCTATTTAATTGTCCCCACCAGTGAGCTTGATGCTGACTATAAATTATTGACATATGAAAAAGTGAAATTGAGTGTCCCGGCAGAGATGCCACATGCCAGTATTTTGCGTAGAGGTTTTCGTGCGAGTTGGTATCAAACGAGAGAATCAATAAAATTTAAAGAATGGAAGGAGCTGGTTTTTCGGATAGATTGATTTGTATTACTTGTTGCTACTTTTTGTGGGCCTGGAATGGCAAAGACATACAGCAAGTTGATTCGAAATTTTGAAGTCCTTTTGCGACCGTTTAGAAAAAGAGAAAATATGTCGAACATCAAACAGATCTTGTGTATCACTGTGTACGTAAAGCTGTCACAAGGCTTTGAGAGCTTCCTCGAAAAATTCAGGCATTTTGATCCGCTTGCAGAACTGGATCTGGTGAATGGAGTATTGATGGTGTTCTACGCTACAGATGAATTGAACGCGCTAATTACATCCTCCATACAAGATGCCAAGAAAAAATTTGATTGTGCTTCCTCCGTGGGGGTGCTGACCCTGTCTCTTAACGAAGCTGGGGAATTGCAATCTCCTCCTATGGGCATGGCTGTCAATGTGGCCATATTGGAAGCGTCCAGGCTTCAGGGTATGCGGCATTCTGCGTGAATTTTTCTCCATAGATTCAAATCGCAATATTCGCATATCACAAAATTCCATCGCTCTACATGTGTACAAATTGCATACAATTGTACGACACTTGTTAGAAATACTCTTCCTGTCCCCTCCTTATAATCCCCACCTGAAAGAGCGCGTCTTAGCATGCCTGTGATGCGCAGTAGATCAGCGCTTGCATGATGTGAGCTTGTACTGGCTCTTGTGCGTGCGCCCGGCATCTGTTTGCCGGACGGGGAAGCAGTGCGCGTAGTTGTGCTGCTCAAATAATTATCTCCAGTTGTTCAGGCTTTGAGCATTCTGCATCCCATGGGGAGGATGAGTTTCGTCTGTACATTTGTAAAGCACGTTGGTTTTAGCTGCTTTGAGCATATCGCTCTTTTTTTGAAATGAATTGAATGAATCCACACGCAGTACCGTCCATTACGCCCTTGAGCTTGCTTGCTTCTTTACGGCAGCATCGCAGGCTCATCATGAGTTTGATAAAGCGTGAAGTGTTGATGCGCTATCAAGGCTCGCTGCTGGGTTTATTGTGGTCTTTCTTTAATCCTGTGTTGATGCTGGCGGTTTATACCTTTGTGTTCAGTGTGGTGTTCAAGGCGCGCTGGGCTGGTGGGTCTGAATCGAAGACGGAATTTGCCTTGGTTTTGTTTGCGGGTTTGATGGTGTTTGGTTTGTTTTCTGAATGCGTGAGCCGTGCGCCTGGTCTGGTGGTCAGCAATGTGAACTACGTCAAGAAAGTGATATTCCCTCTGGAGATTTTGCCTGTAGTCGCAATGGGGGCGGCTTGTTTTCATTTGACGATCAGCTTTGCAGTCTGGCTGATTTTTTATTCGATATTTTTTGGCATGCCGCATGCGACGATTTTTATCCTGCCGCTGGTTTTGCTGCCGCTGGTTTTGTTGAGCCTGGGTGTGAGCTGGCTGCTGGCTTCGCTGGGCGTGTTTATTCGTGACATACATCAGGTGGTGGGTGTTGCCGTATCAGTGCTGACATTTTTGTCGCCGGTGTTTTATCCGATAGCGGCATTGCCAGATGGTTTTCGCGGGGTAGTGCAGGTCAGCCCTTTGACGCAGGTGATAGAGCAGAGCCGTGACGCCATGATCTGGGGCAAGCCGCTGGATTGGCAAAGCTGGCTGGCGTATTTTTTATTGTCTGGTGTGGTTGCCTGGCTGGGTTTTGCCTGGTTTCAAAAGACGCGCAAGGGGTTTGCTGATGTCCTCTAAGTTTTCCATCAAGGTAGAGCATTTGAGCAAGTGCTACCAGCTCTACGACAAGCCGCAGGACAGGTTGAAGCAAATGCTTTTATCCCGCTCTAAAACCTATTACCGTGAGTTTTGGGCTTTGCGTGACGTGTCATTCGAGATCGCACCTGGTGAAACGGTGGGCATCATAGGTCGCAATGGCAGTGGCAAGTCCAGCCTGTTGCAAATGATATGCGGCACTTTGTCGCCAACATCTGGCACGGTGATGACACATGGCAGGCTGGCTGCCTTGCTGGAGTTGGGGGCAGGCTTTAATACTGAGTTTACCGGGCGTGAAAACGTTTTGCTGAATGCGGCGATTTTAGGTTTCCCGCAAGAGCAGATGCTGGAGCGCATGGACGAGATTTTGGCTTTCTCTGAGCTAGGTGATTTTCTGGATCAGCCGGTCAAAACCTATTCCAGCGGCATGTATGCACGTCTCGCGTTTTCTATTGCGATTCATGTTGATCCTGAGATTCTGATCGTGGATGAGGCGCTGGCTGTAGGTGACGCCCGCTTTGTCGCCAAGTGCATGCGCCGCATCAAGGATATACAGAAAACTGGTGCCAGTATTTTGTTTGTCAGCCATGACGTCAGTTCTGTGCGCACTTTATGTGACCGCGCCATTTGGCTCGATAAGGGGCGCATGCTGGAGCAGGGCGATGTTTTTCCGGTGACTGGTCGCTATATGGAAATGATGTTTCAGGACGATGATGCCAGCGACGATGACGAGCATGAAGCCATGCACTCGGCCAATGTTCCTGTATTGGGAAATGTACTGGCTGAAGTGGCGGCGGAAGACATTGCACTTGATAGTCGGCCAGTTACTCACTGGGGTTCGCATAAGGGTCTGATACTGTCCGCTGCCGTGCTGGATGCCAGTGGTGCACGCCGCGATGTGCATGAGTGGGGCAAAAGCATGGAGATCAGGATCAGCCTGCGCATACCGCAAAGCATAGACAGAGAGCATTTAAGCGTTGCCGTCTCCATCAAGGATTTAAAAGGCAGCGACCTTATCGTTTCGACTACCCATGATTTTGAAAGCAGGCGTTTGCCAGACGATGAAGAATTTGAAGTCAGCTTCACACTCACCAACCCGTTGGTTACTGGCAAATACCTGTTGGTTGCCGCAGTAGAGAACCGCCTGCATCGCGATATTCACTATTACGAATACATAGAGGGTGCGCATTACTTTTCTTCACTCGCGGATCAGCGTTTCTTTGGTTTATTTCAACCGCCGATCTCGCAAGAGATTGTTGCGCCTGTTCTTGACCTCAAGCTAAAGAAACTGGCTGCCTGAAGACTATGAAGCACTCTTCATCAAAATTAATCAGTGATAGATAACACGAACATGCAAACAGAAATTAATTCCCGCGCTTATTGGGATGCGCGATTTGAAAATGATTGGGTCGCTTGCAAAGGCGACAAACAATCGCGTTTCTTTGCCAGCATCGCCATTCAGCAATTGCCGGGCTGGTTGCTGGACCAAATCAGGCAAGAGAAATTAAGTGTGGCGGATTGGGGCTGCGCACAGGGTGATGGAACTGATGTCTGGGCCAGCCATGTACCGGCTGAACAGATTAAGGGCGTAGATTTTTCTGCTGCGGCCATACAGCAGGCGCATGCGCGTTATCCCGCCCTGGCGTTTGCAAATACGGACTGGCTGACGTCATCGCCTTCAGATCAGGATGTATTTGATGTCGTGTTTTCTTCAAATACGCTGGAACATTTTCATCAGCCCTACCAGGTTTTGCAGACGTTAAGTCAGCGGGCAAGCAAGGCACTGGTATTGGCCTTGCCTTACCGCGAGCTGGAGCGTGAGAGTGAGCATTTCTATTCTTTCTTGCCTGAGAATATCCCGTTGCAACTGGAAAATGGTTTCAGCCTCGTTTGGGCCAAGGTACTGGATTGCCGCCCTTTGCCAAATAGCCTGTGGCAGGGTGAGCAAATCATACTGATGTATGCAGATATGAGCTGGCTAAAAAAATTGGGCTTGCGTCTGAGTCATGTGCACTTGACGCAAACCGATGTGCAATCGGAACTGCTTCAATTGCAAACATCACTGAGCGAATCGCAGCTGCAATTACAGCAGGCACAGCAAACGCAAAAATCGCTTGAGTTGGAAAGCGTTCATCAAGAGCATATGTTGCAGCAACATGAAAAAGCTTATCAACAGCAGCAACTGGATATTGCTGAATTGCTGTTGAAGTGTGAAAAGCTACAGCAAGGCATAGACGAGAAGATGCAACAGATACTCGGCCTGAAAGATCAACTCATGAGTCGTGAACATGCATTGCAGGCGCAATACAAAGTTCAATCCGGGTTGCAGATTGTGACTGATGATCTGCAAAAGAAAGTGGATGACTACGACAAGCTGCTCCAGCAACTTGATCTGCGTGATGCGCAAATCAGCAGGCTGAATCTGGATGTGCATTACAAAGAGCAAGCTATCAGGGAGATCAAACACTCTTATTCCTGGATATTGACGCGCCCCTTGCGCTTTACCAGGCAGTTTTTTCAAAGCCCTGGACGTGCCTGTTATGACTTGGCGAAATTCATATTCTGGCGTTTGCCAGCAAAAATGCGCTGGGCATTGCATGGGCCAAGGCATGATTTCGTGCGCTGGGTGAGAGCATCTGCATTGCCGCTTAATACACCACAGTTGGTGGCTGCCGGAATTCCAGTCGTCATTGACAACCCAGGTGCGCCAGTAGCTATGAAGTCAGCTAAAAACACAGATTTAAGCTGGCCTGAATTCCAGCAACAGGTCTTGTCGCGTCGAGCAGATTACAAGGGTATCTTTGTACAGGAGCTGGTGATTGACTGGAATGTGCCTCTGTACCAACGTCCCCAGCATATCGCCGCTGCTTTTGGCCGCCTTGGGTATCTGGTGATTTATCGCACTGATAACTGGGCAGGTGATGATGTGCAGGGCTGCAGGGAAGTGGCGAAAAATGTCTGGATCACCAACCGACATGAAGTCAATCAATTGCAGGGTGTGGTGCGTTCATTGTATTCAACTGCCTATGCCAATACACCTGAGCTGCTGCTGGAAAACGGCAGGCGTGGCACGCTGGTGTATGAGTACATAGACCATATCGACCCGCAAATTAGTGGCGATGCAGAAAATGTGCGCCGTTTGCTGGCCTTGAAGGATTTCGCTTTCAGTGGTGGCGCAGATTATGTGGTGGCGTCTGCCAAGAAATTGTATGAAGAAGCCATCGCTGCAGTAGGTGCTGATAAAGTCATCCTTGCACAAAACGGGGTCGATACTGCGCATTATCGTCACCCTAAGCACCTGAGCACGCCGCTGCCGCAAAACCTGCAAAACTTCCGTGCCAAATACGGCAAGGTAGTTGGTTATTTCGGTGCGCTTGCTCCCTGGCTCTGGTATGAGGCAGTGGCTGATCTGGTTAATTGCCGCCCTGATCTTGGCTTTGTGTTTATCGGGCCTGACTACTACGGTGGTTCTGACAAACTGGTGAAGGCTGACAATCTTTTGTATATGGGTACGGTGGATTATCAAATCCTGCCAGCGTATGCACGCCAGTTTGATGTTTGCTTTATTCCGTTCGCCCCTGGCGAAATCGCGCGCACCACTTCACCCCTTAAATTATTTGAATACTTTGCGCTGGAAAAACCTGTGGTCGTGACCAGGGATATGGCGGAGTGCATCGCGTTTGAGGAGGTATTTTCTGGCAACAGCGTGGAATCTTTAAGTGCAGCACTGGATGCCGCCTTTGCATTGAAAGATGACCCTGAATTTACCCGGCGACTGGCTGATCTGGCTGATGCCAATGACTGGGACTGTCGTGCCAGGGCGATGGAAAAAGCATTTCAAAAACCTTCATAGCATTGAAATGCATGGACAGTAATTTCTGAATCTGAAAGTAATTCATCATGAAAAAAATATTGTGTGTCGTTGGTACCCGCCCTGAAGCCATCAAGATGGCCCCCGTTATTCTGGCCTTGAAGCAAGAGCCCTGGGCCCAGGTCAGGGTACTGGCAACGGCACAACATCGCCAGATGCTGGATCAGGTATTGTCATTTTTTGATATTGAAGCTGATATTGATTTGAACATGATGCGTCCTAACCAGTCATTGACAACCCTCACTGGCCGCATGTTGCTTGATCTGGATGCAGTCTTGCTGGCAGAGAAACCGGATGTGGTCTTGGTACAGGGTGATACAACAACTGTCATGACAGTATCGCTGGCCTGTTTTTACCACCGCATACCCATTGGTCACGTTGAAGCGGGCTTGCGCACCTGGGATAAGCAAAATCCATTTCCAGAAGAGGCAAACCGGGTATTGACAGGCCGCCTGGCACAATGGCATTTTGCCCCGACAGAAAGTTCACGCCAGAATCTCTTGCGTGAAGGTGTGGCCGATAGCGACATCATTGTCACAGGCAATACCGTGATTGATGCCTTACTGATGACGGCGGAACGTGAACTGAACCTGGGTATAGAACTTGATGCCAGCAAGCGCATGGTGCTCATCACTTCACACAGGCGTGAGAATTTTGGTGAACCATTTGCTCATATCTGCCGCGCCATACTGAAGCTGGCGCAAGATAACCCGGATGTGCAGTTCCTTTACCCTGTGCATCCAAATCCTAACGTCAAGGAAGTTGCCCATGCAACGCTGGGGAGTGTGCAAATATTCATTTGTGCGCACCGCTGGATTATGCCCCCTTCGTGGCAGCGATGAAGCGCGCTTATCTGATCATCAGCGATTCTGGTGGGGTGCAGGAAGAAGCACCAGCGCTGGCCAAGCCTGTACTGGTCTTGCGTGAAGAAACCGAAAGGCCTGAAGCGGTAGAGCAGGGCGTAGTGAAACTGGTTGGGGCAAATTACGACAATATCGTCGCAGAGACACAAAAACTGCTGGATGACGAGCTGGCCTACAAAGAGATGGCAAGAGGTGTATCGCCGTATGGCGATGGGCTGGCAGCCGGACGTATAGTGCGGGTACTCCAGCAATATTACGCGGCCCAGGATAAATCGGCTGATAGCGACAGCGAAGCAGTAGTTGAAGCAGCAGTTGAAGCTGAGCCTGCATGATGCGCCTCGTCTATCTCTCGCCTGTTCCGTGGAACAGTTTTGCCCAAAGACCACATCAGTTTGTGCGCTGGTTTCATCAGCAATTTAATGCGAAGGTATTGTGGATAGACCCGTATCCCACACGTTTTCCAGAGATGAGCGATGTGCAACGCGTAGTGGCATCAAAATTTGCGCAGACACCCACTGTTGTTGGCACTGTCAAGGATAAAGAAAACCCGGAAATAGCAGACTGGCTGACACTGGTCAAGGTTCCTGCCTTGCCGATAGAACCTTTGCCTGCTTCCGGGTTTTTACAGCAATGGTTTTGGCGCAAGGCTATGGCAGAGATAGATGAATTTGTTGGTAATACCAAGGCGCAGATCGTTGTCGGCAAACCTTCCAAGCTGGCTTTGCAGGTGCTGGCGCGTTATCCTGAGATGGCATCCATGTATGATGCCATGGATGATTTTCCGGCTTTCTATGAAGGCTTGTCCAGCAAGGCCATGGAGCATACAGAGGGCAAGCTGGCAGCCAGGGTCAATAAGATAGTCATTTCCTCCAGCGCAGTTTCACGTTTCTCGGCGCAGGCAGATAAACTGAGCCTGATACTGAACGCCTGTGACAGTGATAACCTGCCGCCTGCATTGCCAAGATCAGAGCAGCCACCAGTGTATGGTTATGTCGGCACGATAGGTCACTGGTTTGACTGGGATGCAGTCGTCAAGCTGGCCTCTTCGCTGATCAACACTGACCCACGCGCTCTTGTGCGCCTGATAGGGCCAGTGTTCACGCCGCCACCTTGCGCATTGCCAAAGAATGTGCAAATCCTACCTGCATGCAGCCATGCGCGTGCCATGCAGGCCATGCAGAAATTTTCTGTAGGCTTGATACCGTTTAAGCGCAAATTGCTGACGGCCTCGGTTGATCCTATCAAGTACTATGAATACCGCTCGCTGGGGATACCAGTTCTTTCATCTGACTTTGGTGAGATGTCTTTGCGGGCAAATGAAGATGGCGTGTTTTTATACAACGGGGAAAGTGATTTCACGACTTTGCTCAAGACTTGCCTGAGGTATCGCAGCAGTGAAGATGGTCTGAGCAAGTTCAGGACAGACAACTCCTGGGCTGCCCGGTTTGCCGGATTGATACCGCTGTTTGATGCCGGTGCTGATCACAGGGGGCGTAGAAAATCCACTGCCAGACTTGAGCAATTTGCATGGCAGCGCGCTTGATTTTGTCTTAACGCTCAAACCGGGTTTTCAAGTTCAAGAACCAGGATTCATAATAGCGGAAGCTGATACTGGCGATGACGGTAGCTACAATCAGGGTCAGCAAGAAAACCGCAATGCCCGGTTCGTGAATCTGCAAAGCACTAAAAAGTTTGGTGACAAAGTTTTTGCACAACATGTGCAGCATATACATGCCGTAACTGATCGACCCCAGATAGGCGATGGGCTTCAATGAGAGTACGGGTCCCAGGGGATGGCGTTCCTGAATGACGCAAGCCCCGACCAGACCCGCAAACAATATTGAGGCAATAAAGCCAGGCAAAATATTGCCAAGCAAGACTAGCAGCAGTGCCATGAAGAACACAGGCGCTGACCATGTCTGGCCAAGGATGCGGTAGAGCCAGCTAAAGTGGCTCTCATTGTTCAAGCCTATCGCCAGCAAGGCACCGATGACGATGGGTAATTGTATGATATCGAATGCGTGCTGCCCTGCCATTTGGCTTACTATGCAAACTGCAATGACGCTGATCAGGATGATGCTGGCTCTTTTGACTGAACCTGCGAGTAATAAGAGTGGCGGCCACACGAGATAGAATTGCTCTTCCGCTGCCAATGACCAGGCAAAATAAAAAATGACCCGTCCATCCAGGGCGACAAAAATATTTGATGTGTAAGTCGCAAAGTAGATGAGATTATGAAAGAAAGCCTGACCTGGTTCAGAATGTCTTTCCAGTACATATACCAGAACGATATACAGCGCCAGGGTACCGTAATACAACGGGAAGATGCGCAGTGAACGGCGCAGGTAAAACGCCTTGAGGTCTATCTTGCCATTGCGCTCACGTTCTCTTAACAACAAGGTCGTGATCAAAAAACCGCTGATGGCAAAGAATAATTGCACACCTTGTGCGCCTATGCTCGCCAGTATTTCATTGATGCCCGCAGGTGCAGTGTGATGCCAGATGACGGCCATGATGCTGATGGCACGCAAGCCATCCAGGGATGCAAATCTTTTATTTGACAGGTAATCGGCAAACGGCTTAAACATCCACGCTCCTGGTAGACTGGCTGGTGTGCTTGTCAAATTTCATGTTTGTCTGGTCTCAGTGCGCTGGCTGGGATGAATGGTCTTCGGTTAAGGCAAGTTTACCTTTAAGTAAGAAAGCCCGCATGGAAATTTATCTTTGCAGGCTTTGCTGTTTAATTTGCAGGTGACAAGCAAGCTCAGGTTTCTGACCACATGCGCAATAGATTGTGGTACTGGCCGGTCAGGCTCAATACTTCTGCACTATCACCAAGCAAGCTGCGCAGGCGGGTGATGTTCTGGTCCATTTCAAACAGCATGGTACGGCGGGCGTCGTCGCGTATCATGCTTTGCGTCCACAAGAACGAGCATACGCGCTCACCACGGGTGACTGGCAATACCTGGTGCAGGCTGGTGGAGGGGTAGAGTATCAGGTCACCGGCTGGCAATTTCACTTCATGGGTACCGTAGGTATCAACTACTTCAAGCTCGCCGCCATCATAGTCTTCCGGGTCACACAGGAACAGCGTAGAAGATACATCGGTACGCAGACTGTAGTTAGCGTTGGCAACATTGCGCACAGCGCCATCGACGTGCAGGCCATAGTGTTCACCACCGGCATAAGAGTTGAACAGCGGCGGCACGATGCGCAAGGGCAGGGCAGCGGCGAAAAACAGGGGATTATTTTTTAATGCAGCCAGAACGATGTGGCCCAGTTCTTGTGCCAGTGCAGAGTGCTCAGGAAGTTGGCGATTACGTTTAACCTGGGCACCCTGCGCACCTACAGTCTGTTTGCCGTCAACCCAGTTGGCTGCGTCCAGCCTTAGTCTTATTGCGCTGACTTGCTCACGGCTGAGCACGCCAGGTATATGTAACATCATTACGAACGCTCCAGAAAAAAGCCCCTCAGGGAGAGGGGCCAGTTTGATTGCTTTAGAATTTTACATTCGCTGTCAGGCTGACCGCTCTTGGTGTACCTGGAGTATAACGGTAACCACTTTTATTGATGGCAGCAACATAGACTTTGTCTGCAATGTTGTTGATGTTTAATTGCAGGTCTATGTTTTTGTTGATGGCATAGCTGGCCATGGTATCAAATACCCAGTAGGCTTCTGTTTTCGCTGGTGTGCCTACTGCACCATCAGTGCCGCGCAACAGTGCGTCAACGAAGCGTGCGCCACCGCCGAGCTTGATGCCCATAGGTAATTGGTAGGATGTCCAGGCTGTGAAGCTTTGTTTAGGCGTGTAGCTCAGGTTGTTGATGCCGCTGGCAGTCACCAGTGGGCCACTTTCAACACTGGTATCCATGCGTGTATAACCTGCGCTGACCAGCCAGTTGCGGTTGATTGCACCTGTCATGCCCAGCTCCACACCTTGCACGCGTTTTTTACCTGTTTGGTAGTACAGCAAGTCTGTCAGGTTTTGCACGACTTCATTGGATACTTCGGTACGGTAAATCGCTGCTGTGAAAGACAGTTTTTGATCCAGCAAATCCCACTTGGTACCAATTTCCATATTCTTGGTTTCTTGCGGATCAAACTTTGGATTGGCGGCGCTGCTGGCCGATGCACTCAAGGCAAAGTTGGAACCACCAGGTGGCTGCTTGGAAGTCGAATACGATGCATAGACGCTGCTGTCCTTGGTTGGTTTATACAATGCACCCAGTTTGAAGTTGACCAGGTTGCCGGCCATGTTCAGGTTGGTGGGGATTAACGTGCCAACAGGCAAAGTTGGGTTGGCCGCTGCTGTTGACAAGCTGGCTGCAGAATAGTCTGTCGTGTAATGGTCTATACGTACACCCGCATTGGCTTGCCATTCAGGGCTGAATTTGATCGTGTCAAATACATAGGCGCTGGCAGTATTGGTTGCGCCACGGGTGAAGACGGCATTACGCACCGGATTCAGGCCAGTCACAGGGTCACGTGGGTTTGGATTGTAGAAATTAGCTGCTGGCAAGGTACCCAGGCCATTATTACCCCAGGTATTTTGTTTTTCACTGGTGATTTCAATACCGCCAACCAGGCTGTGTTTCAGGCCGCCCAGGTCCAGGTCTGCCACCAGGTTAGTCTGGTTGGTCAGGATTTCATTTTCCTGGTCTTTCAAAGTGCGTGTGCCGCGTGCCAGTGTCCAGGTAGAAAGATCAGTTGTTGATGGCGTCAGCAGATTGGCAGTGGAACCCATGAAGGATGTCAACAGGTAATGCTGGCTGGTTTTGCCATAGCGTGCCGTGTTGATCAGTTTTACCTTGTCGCTGAAGTCATGTTCAATGCGGCCAGTCAGCATGTCAGCAGTGACTTTGTCAAAGTCATTGACAGAGCCATAGAAATTTTCAGGATTGACTTTGGGTGCCGTACCAATGAAAGGACGTTTGGGGTCGGGGCTGGTATAGCCCGGCAGGCCCACGGTAGGTACGCCGCCATCAGGCACATTGTCTTGCTGTACATGCAGGTAATTCACATAAACGCGGGTAGCAGACTTCAGACCAAAGGCGAAGGATGGTGCAACACCCCAGCGTTTGTTTTTAACTTCATTGCGGCCAACCACACCGCTGTCCTGATCTACCACGTTCAAGCGGAATGCAGAGCCTTGTTCAGCACTGATAGCCTTGTTCCAGTCCAGTGCCACACGTTTTTGGCTGCCGCTACCTACAGTCACGTTACCGAGGATGGCATCATCAAGAGTCGCCTGTTTGCTGACCAGGTTGACGGAGCCTGTAGGTGCACCACGGCCACCATCTGTACCAGCCGGGCCTTTGAGTACGTCGATTTGCTCGATATTGAACAAGTCACGGGAGATGGAACCCAGGTCACGCACGCCATCCACATAAATGCTGCTGGACGTATCAAAGCCGCGCATGTAGATACTGTCACCAGTACTGGTGCTGCCATTTTCACCGAGGAAGAATGCACCAACGCCTGGCGTATTGCGTAGCGCTTCTGTCAGTGTCAGAGCGCCTTGCTGATCAATCAGCTCGCGTTTAATGACGCTAATGGTTTGTGTGGTATCTACCAGCGGCTGCGTATATTTGGGGGAAGACGCTTTGTCTGCCTTGAAATCACTCTCGGTTTTTGCGGTGACTTTAACTTCTGGCAGGGCTGGGTCAGCCGCCTGTGCTGCGATAGGCAGCAAAAATGCCGCCGCTGCCACCGTCATGGTGTGGTTGATGCGCGTATTGAAATTGGAGTGCTTGCGACTCTTGATGTGAACCATGATATTTCCTGGATGATAATGAAAATAAAATACCGCTGGCTTTTCTTCAAGAATGGCTGAGGTAGTAATGTGAAAAAATCAGAGCGCAATTGTAACGAAATGAATACTGAAAGTAAATGATAATCGTTCTTATTTATATCTGATCTGCATCAATTTCCAGGTAAGTAAAATGAAAATTGTCTATGATGCAAGGAGGTATGATATTCAAAGCAACTTTTACTTGTTGTTTGGCTGAATTTTCGTTTTGGCAATAAAACGTAATTTTTTGTTACTTTGCGTGATATTTTTGTGCTTGCGGTCAACAATAGTCTGAGTACCGCGTTGATTGAGTACATTACTTTTTTTCGGAGTTCATTATGCGCAAGCTTACTATCCTGGCCACTGTAGCCGTTGCTGTTTCTCTGGCAGGATGTGCTGTCCAGCGTTATCCTGCCCATGCGCAAAACCAGTATCCACAGCAATATCAGACCCAGCCGCAGTATCCTGCTTACGGACAAAATCCCCAGAATTATCCGCAGCAATACCAGAATACCTATGTGGATACAGCAACGATTGTTGCTGTGCGTGAGGTAAATGTCGGCAGTGGCGGTTCTTCTGGCGGTGGTGCGGTGGTTGGTGCACTGATAGGCGGTGTGCTTGGACATCAGGTCGGCAAAGGCACGGGGCGTGATCTGGCTACCGTTGGCGGAGCTATCGCCGGCGGTGTCATAGGCAATGAAATGGAACGTAATTCCACCCCAAGGAACAAACTGGAGCTGACTTTACGTCTGCCGAATGGTGATCAGCGTGCAGTACTCGTAGATCCAAACAACTATTATCGTGTAGGCGACAGGGTCAGGGTAACTTTCCAGAATGGTCAGATGATATTGGCACACTGATTGGCAATAAAGTAGTTGCTAGACATACCAAATAATAAATCCGCATGCATCATTGCCTGCGGATTTATTGTTTTAAGATTTGATATAGTTCTTGACTCTCAGCTCATACAGTAAAGCCTGGGGACTCAGGCTACAATGTGGCTTGCCCATAATATACGCTGAGATAAAATCTGAACCATGTCCAAACCCATGTTGAGTACCAAAGAAGCACTGAATTTTTTATTGTCAGCGGTGCGCCCTGTTTGCACTGCCGGGGATAATGAAAAACTCCCCACGATTGCGGCAAATGGCCGTATCCTCGCTAAAGATCAGTCGTCTTTATTGGATGTTCCACCTGCGGATAATACCCAGATGGATGGCTACGCTGTACGCGCAATTGATTGCGCCAGCGGCGAGACGCGTCTGCGCATCTCGCAAAGAATACCGGCTGGTCATGTGCCACAGGCGCTGGAACCAGGTACGGCTGCACGTATCTTCACTGGTGCCATGATACCTGTGGGCGCAGATGCAGTCGTCATGCAGGAGCAATGTCAGGCAGACGGTGAATTTGTCATCATCAGGCACCAGCCACGTAGTGGCGAATGGGTGCGTCGCCAGGGCGAGGATATCCAGACAGGTTCCACCATATTGAAAGCGGGCACGCGTTTGCGGGCGCAGGAAATGGGATTGGCCGCATCGGTAGGCCTGGCACAATTGCCCGTTTTGCGTCAGCCCAGGGTCGCGGTATTTTTTACCGGCGATGAACTGACCATGCCTGGTGAGGCCTTGAAGCCTGGCGCGATTTACAATTCCAATCGCTTTACACTGAATGGCTTATTGCAAGACCTGGGTTGCATCGTTACTGACTATGGCATCGTGCCAGACAAGCTGGATGCAACCCGTGACACTTTGCGCCGTGCCAGCCAGGATCATGATCTCATCATCACATCTGGTGGTGTTTCTGTTGGTGAAGAAGACCATATAAGGCCGGCAGTTGAGGCCGAGGGTAGTCTGAACATGTGGCAGATCGCCATGAAACCCGGTAAGCCTTTGGCTTTTGGTGAAGTTGGCAAGGCATTTTTCATGGGTTTGCCGGGCAATCCGGTATCGAGCTTCGTCACTTTCCTGCTGTTTGTGCGTCCATTCATCCTGCGCATGCAGGGTGTAGGAAAAGTGGAACCCGCAGCTTACCAGGTGCGTGCTGACTTCGACTGGTTAAAGCCGGACAGGCGCAATGAATTCTTGCGTGCCCGCCTCAATGCAGAGGGCGGTCTGGATCTGTTTGCCAACCAGAGTTCTGGCGTACTGACTTCGACTGTCTGGGGCGATGGCTTGATTGATCTTGCGCCAGGTCAGAGCATACGCAAAGGCGAACTGGTACGATACATCCCCTTTAGCAGCCTGATGTAAGCTGCCCGCTTGAATTTGCTCTTATTCCCGGTGTTTTAGATGATGAATATACAATTACGTTTCTTTGCCAGTGTCCGTGAAAAGCTGGGTATGTCTGAGCAAAGAGTGGTCTTGCCAGAAGATATCAGGACAGTGGGACAAGTCAGAACCTGGCTGGCAGCGCGTGGCGATGTGTGGGCTGAAGTGCTGGCACCCGGACGCGCCTTGCGCATGGCATATAACCAGCAGATGTGTGAGCCGGATACCGCTATCAGCGAAGGGGCAGAAGTGGCATTCTTTCCGCCAGTTACCGGAGGCTGATAGATGACCAACATGATAATCCGCGTGCAAACCGCCGACTTTGATTTGAATGCAGAGCTGGCGCAATTGCGTCAGGCGAATCCTGGCATAGGTGCTGTGGTCAGCTTTGTTGGGCTGGTACGGGATATCAACGATGGTCAGGACATCAGTGCCATGGAGCTGGAGCATTATCCTGGCATGACAGAAAAAGCGCTGGAACAGATAGTCAAAGAGGCTGAGGCACGCTGGAAGCTGATCAATACTGTCGTCATTCACCGGGTGGGAATTTTGCAGCCACTGGACCAGATTGTGCTGGTAGCTGTGGCTACACGCCATCGTGGCGATGCTTTTGCTGCTTGCGAATTCATTATGGACTATCTGAAAACCCAGGCACCTTTCTGGAAGAAAGAGCAGACGCCAGAAGGCGCACGCTGGGTGGATGCGCGTGAAACCGATGATCAGGCCTTGCAAAAGTGGGCAGAGGGTGTCGCATGACCTGGCTGGGAGCTTTGGCAGTTGGCATAGGTGCGGCGTTCGGTGCCTGGCTGCGCTGGGCTTTGGGATTATGGTTCAACGGTGTGCTGCCCTTGTTACCAGTCGGTACCCTGATCGCCAATCTGGGCGGTGGCTATATTATCGGTTTTGCGGTAGCTTTTTTTTCTGCCTATCCGCAGTTGTCTCCTGAGTGGCGGCTGTTTCTGATTACTGGTTTTCTGGGTGGCCTGACAACCTTTTCTACTTTCTCGGCAGAAGCCATGAGCCTGCTGCAACGTGGCGACTATGGCTGGGCTTTGCTGCATAGTGGTGTGCATTTACTGGGCTCCATTATTTGCTGTTTTGCCGGTTTTGCGAGCTACAAGGCGTTCTTCCAGTAAATTGCCTGGTGTTTTTAAAGCCAGGTCTCATGTACTTGCAAATGGCTGGGCAGCATATTGATGTATTGCACTATGCGGGGTTTCCTGCCCCGGTTAGGGCGGCTGCCATGGGGCAGGGCCTGGTGCCAGATCACCAGGTCGCCCGCCTTGCCACCCACAGGTATCGAACCCAGCGTATGTAAATCCTGTTCCCTGGGGCTGGCGTTTGCTGGCAATGCATCCAGCCAGGCTGCCAGCTTGTGCTGAAAGCCTGGTACCAGGGTCAGTGCTCCTTGTTCTGGCGGTGTGTCTGTCAGGTAGAGTAAGCCCTGGGTTGCAAATGGTATGGGCTGATGCAAACTCACATCCCAATGCAGGTCAGGCCCCTGGAAAATATGGCCCGCTTTCTCAGGGACATTAAAGCTGCAACGGTCAGTGCTTGCCCACAAATCTGCAGTCCCCCACAATTGTGCAAATGCCTTGTGTATGCGTAAAGAGCGGCGATTTTTGTCAAATGCCGGTGACTGGAACAACTGCACCATGATGTTGGCATGCCCCTTGTGATACCAGCTTGCCTCATCATCTTCCCTTGCACCCAGCGCCTCCCAGATCACTTGTTCAGCCTCAGCACAATCTGCAATTGGCACAGCGTTGGACAAGACCACAAAGCCATGTTCAGACCAATGCTGCAGGTCTTCTGCACTGAATACGTCGGGCATATTGGTGACTTGTCCGAACAGGTCCAGAATCTCATCCGGGAGTGGTACCTCTTGATACAGATTGTGCAAGCGTGCGATGGCGTTGCCAGATGGCATACCTGCTGTGGCAAAGGCCCATGTCTGGAAATCGGTAAAACCAGGGCGGTTTTGCAGAAGATACTGCGTGGTTTGTTCTAGCCCCAATCCCAGCACATGCAGGAGCAGGCGGTCTCTGTGGAACTCGGGATTGTGCCCCTGGTTCTTGCCATTCAGTGCTGCCATCATGCGCGACCAGTAGTGATACAGGCCCGGTACCTCAGGCTGTTGATGTCCGTTTGATTTTGCTTGAGAATCTGATAGTGGCATGGCAGCAGTATGGAATATAAAAACAGCATCATAGGAAATAAAAGTCTATACCGCAATACAAGCGCAGGAATTGCAATATTGCCTATTGCTTCTTGAAACACATGGGTATAATCCCTGTTAATTATTTAAACTACATCCTCACTATCATCATGAGTGCTGACACTACTTCTTTGTTTCCTGTCATAGAACCACATCGTACTGGTATGTTGAAAGTCGATGATATTCATACCCTGTACTGGGAAGAGAGTGGCAATCCCAACGGCCAGCCCGTGATTTTCCTGCATGGTGGCCCGGGTGGAGGTACAGCGCCAAATCACCGGCGCTTCTTTGATCCTGCGCATTATCGTATCGTGTTGTTTGATCAGCGTGGAGCGGGTAAATCTTTGCCGCTCGGTGAATATCGCAATAACACGACGGCTTTGCTGGTGGAGGATATAGAAAAAATTCGTGCCATGCTGGGTATAGAGCAATGGCTGGTCTTTGGCGGTTCCTGGGGCTCGACTCTGGCGCTGGCTTATGGCGAGGCGCATCCTGAGCGTTGCCTGGGCTTTGTGCTCAGGGGTATTTTCCTGTGTACCAAGGCAGAGGTGGAATGGTTTGTGAATGGTATGAAATGGTTCTTCCCTGAAGTGCACCAGCGTTTTGCTGAGGGTGTGCCAGCAGAAGAACGCCATGATTTGCTGCAAGCCTATGCCAAGCGCTTGTTTAGTGACGACCCTGCTATTTATACTGAGGCAGCACGTAACTGGAGCCGTTATGAAGGTTCTTGCATCTTCCTGCTGCCGCAACCCGACACAATTGCCGATTTTGAGTCAGATGCTGTTGCCATAGGCCTCGGCAGACTGGAGGCGCATTACATGATCAATGGTGCTTTCATGCGCGAAGACCAGTTGATTGAGGATATAGACCGCATCCGCCACTTGCCTGCCGTCATCGTGCAAGGCCGTTATGATGTGGTTTGCCCGCCAGTGACTGCGCGCAGGCTGCACCATGCCTGGCCAGAAGCAAGTTTGCAGATGATTGCTGATGCTGGACATTCTGGTGGTGAGCCTGGCATTGCTGCGGCACTGGTAGAGGCAACCAATCAATTTAAAAAATCCGGCAAATTCGCTTGAGATTTTGCCGTCTTTAGTTTGTCGGCTTTAGCTGGCGTTTTTTTGCTAAGCTCTCAATTCAGCATCCGCGTCGGAGGTGCTTCCGGTGCACTGCCCAGCATTTCCAGGGTGAATCCCCAGTCTGCTTTTTCCACAGCGTCCTGGAATAATTTGCAAAAGCCATGCAGCAAGCGCTTGCCCATGGCAATTTCAAAATTCTTACCGCCGGCAGCCGTAAATTCCATTCTGAACGGCAATTTGGCATGGACATGGAATTGTATGTTTTCTGGCAGCATGGCTTCCTTACCCAGAGGCCAGCTTTGAACATCTCCCTCCAGTGGCGTATCAAAATGGCCACTATCCTTCATCTCGGCCACTGAGGCTTCATGTTCCATTTGTACCAGTTCCGAGCTGGCGTGGGCGGCGCTGGGTTTGCTCATCTTGACCTGCTTGCCCATGGCCTCCAGCAAGCCAGGCCAGAACTTCATGGTCGTGCGGCGGGTGAACAAAAGATCTATCTCTTGCCTCATTGTCTTATCTTTTTCTGCAAACGATAATTTCAGCAATAGTCTGTCCTGTTCAGGAAGATAAGTAATTTGTATCTGATGTAAATCCATGTGATCTTTGATGTAAAACAAGCTTTGGGGGATGTGTCGCGAGTTTAAACCAACTATTCTTGAAATTGGCTTAGCTGCCCCAAATTGTAAAGCTAACTAATTCTTCAGGAGAGAGTCATGCGGCTCGACAAATTAACTACCAAGCTACAAGAAGCGCTCTCTGACGCGCAAAGTCAGGCAGTCGGCAATGATAACCAATACATAGAACCTGTGCACGTCTTGTTGGCATTGATCAACCAGGATGATGGCAGCAGCCGTTCATTATTGCAAAGGGCAGGTGTCAATGTTGCCGCCTTGGGCAATGCCTTGAAAGCTGCTTTGGAGCGTTTGCCCAAGGTCAGTGGTACGGATGGGCAAGTACAGGCTGGCCGCGAGCTCGTTGGCTTGCTGAACCTGGCAGACAAGGAATCGCAAAAACGTGGTGACCAGTTCCTCGCCAGTGAAATGATCCTGCTGGCACTGACAGAGGACAAGTCCGAGGCTGGCAAGCTGGCACGCGAGAATGGGCTGACACGTAAATCATTGGAAGCTGCCATCGCCGCTGTACGGGGTGGTGGCAATGTGGATAGTCAGGACGCTGAAGGTCAGCGCGAGGCCCTGAAAAAATACACCCTGGATTTGACCGAGCGCGCTCGTCTGGGCAAGCTTGACCCTGTGATTGGCCGTGATGATGAAATCCGTCGCGCTATCCAGGTTTTGCAGCGCCGCAGCAAAAATAATCCTGTGCTCATCGGTGAACCAGGTGTCGGTAAAACCGCCATCGTTGAAGGTCTGGCGCAGCGTATTGTCAATGGTGAGGTGCCAGACAGCCTGAAATCCAAACGTGTCTTGTCACTGGACATGGCTGCTTTGCTGGCGGGTGCCAAATACCGTGGAGAGTTTGAAGAACGCCTGAAAGCCGTGCTCAAGGAAATCGCCATGGATGAAGGCCAGACCATCGTCTTTATCGATGAATTGCACACCATGGTCGGCGCAGGCAAGGCTGAAGGTGCGATGGATGCCGGCAATATGCTCAAACCTGCACTGGCACGCGGTGAATTGCACTGTGTAGGCGCAACCACGCTGGATGAATACCGCAAATACATAGAAAAAGATGCTGCACTGGAGCGCCGTTTCCAGAAAATCATCGTTGATGAACCTAGTGTAGAGGCAACCATAGCTATCCTGCGTGGTCTGCAAGAGAAATACGAAGTCCATCATGGTGTTGATATTACTGATCCGGCGATAGTCGCAGCGGCCGAATTGTCGCATCGCTACATCACCGACCGCTTTTTGCCGGACAAGGCAATCGACCTCATCGATGAGGCAGCAGCCAAGATCAAGATAGAGATAGATTCCAAGCCTGAGGTCATGGACAAGCTGGATCGCCGCCTGATACAGTTGAAGATAGAGAAGGAAGCCGTCAAGCGCGAAAAGGACGAGGGTTCCAAAAAACGCCTGATCTTGATAGAAGAAGAAATAGGCAAACTCTCGCTCGAATATGCTGATCTCGAAGAAGTCTGGAAAGCAGAAAAAGCCTTGGTGCAGGGCAGTACCCACATCAAGGAAGAAATAGAAAAAATCCGTCTGCAAATGGATGAAGCCAAGCGCCGTGGCGACTGGCAAACCATGTCTGAATTGCAGTACGGTCAATTGCCTGAGCTGGAAGCACAACTCAAGCAGGCAGATACTCAGGCGGATAAAAACCAGCAAGACGGCAGCAAGATGAAGCTCTTGCGTACCCAGGTAGGTGCAGAAGAAATTGCGGAGATTGTGTCTCGTGCAACTGGCATCCCAGTGTCGCGCATGATGCAGGGTGAGCGCGAGAAATTATTGCATATGGAAGATGCATTGCATCAACGCGTTGTTGGCCAGCATGAAGCAATTACTGCAGTGTCGGATGCAATCCGCCGTTCACGTTCTGGCCTTGGTGATCCTGGCCGTCCTTATGGTTCCTTCCTGTTCCTCGGGCCGACTGGCGTTGGTAAAACCGAGTTGTGCAAGGCACTGGCGAATTTCATGTTTGATACAGAAGAGTCATTGATCCGTATCGACATGAGTGAGTTCATGGAGAAACATTCGGTGGCACGTCTGATAGGTGCGCCACCGGGCTATGTAGGCTATGAAGAGGGTGGCTATCTGACCGAGGCAGTAAGGCGTAAACCGTATAGCGTGATTTTGCTGGACGAAGTCGAAAAAGCCCATCATGATGTCTTCAATGTGTTGTTGCAGGTGTTGGATGATGGACGCATGACGGATGGACAAGGCAGAACGGTGGATTTCAAAAATACCGTGATCGTCATGACATCGAATCTGGGTTCGCATCAGATACAGGCCATGGAAGGTAGCGATCCTGAAGTCATCAAGATGGCCGTCATGGGTGAAGTCAAAACCCATTTCCGCCCTGAATTTATCAACCGTATTGATGAAATCGTGGTCTTCCATGCACTGGATGCGAAAAACATAGGGGCAATTGCCAAGATACAGCTCAAGACTCTGGAGCAGCGTTTGCGTCAGATGGATATGGGTTTGCAGGTCAGCGAAGATGCGCTGCAAAAAATTGCCGAGGCTGGTTTCGACCCAGTGTATGGAGCAAGACCTTTGAAACGAGCTATCCAGCAAGAAATAGAAAATGTCTTGTCCAAACTGATATTGCAAGGTAAATTTGGGCCCAAGGATATTATCGCGATCGATGCCAAAGACCATGAACTGGTGTTTAGCAAAGCGGGAGAACTGGCGTGAAATTAGTTGGAACCTGGGGATAGATTACCGGTCTAGACCTTCGTAGGAAAGCAAGTTGGGGCAGCATGCAAATGCTGCCCTTTTTTTATCATTACTCATTTTTGTTTGAAAAAACTCGATGGTGATTCACCAAAAGTTTTCTTGAACATGGCCGAAAATGCCGACTGGCTGGCATATCCCAATTCAGACGCTACTTGTGATAATGGCATGCCGCTGGTGATCAATGGTGATGCCTTGGATAAGCGCATTTGCTGGCGCCAAGCAGTGAATGACATATCAAGTTCCTGCTCAAACAGGCGTGACAGGGTGCGTGAGGATGCTCCTACCTGTATCGCATAATCCTCCATAGTCATGCCGGATGCCGGGTCGGCCAGCAAAATTTCACACAGGTTTTTGAGTCGTTTATCTCTGGGCATAGGCAAGCGTATGGGTAAAGTTTTTGCAGCTTGCAGTTCATCCATGATGACAGCCGCGATATGAAACTCGCGCGTACTGGCTACTTCTATTACTTCCATGCTGGCGATCAATTCCCTGAGCAGTGGCGAGACTTCCAGTACCAGGCATTCTGTGCCGCGAAAGGGGGCAAAGTCAGCGTGTATGTTCAGCAGCCGCAGTTGTGAAGGCTCAATGATACGTACCTCATGCGCCACATCGGGCGGTATCCAGATTGCCCGTAAAGGCGGCACGAACCAGGTGTTGTTATTCGCCAGTATCTGCATCATGCCCTGCGGCGTATAAGTCAACTGCCCCCAGGTGTGGCTATGCATGCTGATGACTTCTTCCGTCGGCAGGTTTCTAGCTGCCAGCCGTACAGGGCGCTCAGGTGTGGGGCGCTTGTCTGGTGCCTGGGGGCGGGTATCGGTCAGGATTTCAATTGCCATGGTCAATCCCAGTTTGGCGGAAATGCGATAAAGTTTGTCTCTCTATCTTAAATCAGACTGGACGAATTTGCATACACTGTTTGCTGAGTATTTGCTTTGCCATGCAAAGCGTGATTGGAAACAGTAAAGGATTACAAATGACAGCAGCAATACCGCAAGCTCCGGAAAATCTTAAAAAAGATGTCATGGTTATCAGTCTGGTTGGCCTTGCGCATGGCATTTCCCACTTCTTCCACATGATACTGGCCCCTTTATTCCCCTGGATTAAAGATGCCTTCAGCCTGTCATTTGCTGAACTGGGTTTGCTGATGACGGTATTTTTTGTGATTTCTGGCATAGGTCAGGCCTTGTCCGGTTTTATTGTTGATAAAGTCGGTGCCAGGGCAGTCTTGTTTTTTGGTGTCACTTCTCTGGGCATTGCTGCCCTGGTATTGTCGACGTCGCAAAATTACAGCATGCTGCTCATGGGTTCCATGCTGGCTGGGGTGGGGAATAGCGTATTTCATCCTTCAGACTACACCTTGCTCAACAAGAAGGTATCGAGTCAGCGGCTTGGTTATGCATTCTCTGTGCATGGCATCACGGGTAATCTCGGTTGGGCAGCGGCACCCGTGTTTTTGGTGACCATCGCCGGATTGACAAGCTGGCGTACTGCCTTGTTTTGCGCAGCATTCCTGCCTTTTACCGTACTGGCTATCCTGGTCTTTTATCGTGAGCTGTTGCATACCGAAATAGTTCAGCATAAAAGCGCAGCGCATGCTGCAAAGGCCGCCGAGGGATCTATGGATTTCATGCGCATTCCTGCAGTGTGGATGTGCTTTGGTTTTTTCTTCATGATCGCCATGGCACTGGGCGGTATACAAAGTTTTTCATCGGTCAGCTTGCGTCAGATGTATGACATGTCGCTAGGATCAGCCACCACTGCCTATACCTTTTACATGCTGGCTTCTGCGGGGGGCATGCTGTGGGGTGGTTTTCTGGCAGCCAGAACCAGTCATCATGACAGGACAATTACGCTGGCCTTCAGCTTCGCTGGTATTTTCTCGCTAATACTCGCCAGCGGGGCTGTGAATGTCAGTATCGCCATTTTGCTCATGGGGGCGATAGGCTTTGGTTCCGGCGTAGCCGGGCCTTCGCGCGATCTGATGATACGTGCTGCAGCACCCAAAAATGCAACTGGCCGTGTGTATGGCATAGTCTATTCAGGCCTGGATTCTGGCCTGGCGGTCGCACCGCTGATTTTTGGCGCCATCATGGATGCGCATCATCCATCCTGGGTGTTTATCTGCGTTGGTTTCTTCCAGGTGTTGGCAATATTGACGGCCGTCAATGTCGGTAGCAGGACCAGGGCATTGGCGGTTTGAAGTTTGCTGGTTAGAATGGGGTTCCACACTAACGAGGACAAATCATGAGCTTTGCTACCTGTGATATTTGTGATGCTAACGAAGACAAGATTGCTACGCATGAGCTGGCTGTTATCCCACCTATTTTCATGCGCTATGGCACAGCAGTTAAATTCAGTGGTCAGGCAGTGACGCTGAAGGTGTTTGAAGATAATTTACTGGTCAGGGAAACGCTGGAAACTCCAGGCAATGGGCATGTCCTGGTGATAGATGGCGGCGGCAGCTTCCGCTGCGCCCTTGTTGGCGGCAATCTGGCGGCACTCGCAGAAAAAAATGGCTGGGTTGGCATAGTCGTGCACGGTTGTATTCGGGATGTTGATGAAATCAACGCCTGCAATATAGGCGTGCGTGCCATGGCTGCCATGCCTTTGCGCGCTACCAAACACGGCGGCGGCATGCGCGATGCACGCATCAATATCTCGGGTGTGGCAATCAAGCCGGGCGACTGGATTTATGCCGATGTGGATGGTGTGTTGGTAGCCAGGCACGCGCTGGTGTAGTGTGATCCGGTCTGGATGATATTAACGCATACGGCCTGCAGGCCCGTATGCGTTTTTGCTTTTTTAGATGCATGCATGGCAGGCTATGGTATAAAGTCTGACTCCCGTCATTTATCCTGTTCCCTTATGTTTCTACGCGTTTTGGTGTTTGCCCTTGCCTCTGCTTCCATGATTACTGGGCCTGTTCAAGCTCAGGATAAGCAGCTCACTGCCCCTGTCAGGCTGCTTACTGAGCCATTTCAGAGCAAGAAAATCTTCCAGATGACACCGCAGGAGGTCGATCAGTACCTGGCATTTTTGCACGCCAACGTACCTGATCTGCGCCAGCGTATCGCCTTGATTGCCAGAAAAAATATAGGCCAGCCTTACAAGCTGAACCTGCTGGGAGAATTCC
Source organism: Undibacterium sp. KW1 (assembly GCF_009937955.1). Taxonomy (NCBI): domain Bacteria; kingdom Pseudomonadati; phylum Pseudomonadota; class Betaproteobacteria; order Burkholderiales; family Oxalobacteraceae; genus Undibacterium; species Undibacterium sp. KW1. The sequence continues at coordinate 2,382,404 of NZ_AP018439.1, forward strand.
CTTTTGAACTGCATGACAACCTGCCCATGTATAGTCTGACGCATAGCGATTGCTTGGTGTTTGCTGAACATACCTATGCGATGGCCTTAAGCAGTTCCTGGGAAGAATTCTTCTGGACCCTGCAACGCATACGCTATAAAGACGGTTTGATAGGTGTGGTGACACGCAACCATTACACGGAAGTCGATTGGAATACCAATAATGCCTGGTTGCTTAAAGATGTCAGTGCCGGTTTTAGCGCAGACAAAGTGGCGAGCTATGACATCGTCGTTGACAGGGCAAAATTCCTGCGCGAGAAGCACCATAAAGAAACCACTATCCCCGTGCAAACCAGTCATGAAGCCTATGTCAAAGCCGACAAGGTAAGCGCTATACTGGATCAGTTGCGCGATGGTGATTTTGTGAACGTGGTATCAGACAAGGATGGATATCAATCGATTACCCATGTCGGCCTGGTCGTGGTTGACGCCAATGGCAAGCGCAACTTCTTGAATTCTGGCGAACCACAGGTCAAGGAAGAGAGCTTTGATACTTTCATCAGCCGTACCAATGAAAGAACCAGGACCAGCAAGCAATCCAAGCCACGTCGCTTGCTAGGTTTTAAATTCTTGCGTTTGCGCGACGATATTGTCATCCCCGGTGCCGTCACTTTACCCAGACCCAAACAGGCGCAGTAAACTAAGTTACGCTAATGTTTTTTGCGCAGGGCAGTGAAGCTGGCTGGCTCCCATTCACGCATGGCCAGCAATACTGCGGTGCCGCGCCTTTTCTTGAGCGGGCTGCTCAAACTCTCGGTATGCAGTTCAGCCAGTTTTTGTCTGAGCTGGCGTATCTCAGCCTGGAATTTTTCAGCGGCCGCATCTGTCAGCATGCCGTGTATGAAATGCTGTGATTCATATTCATGGCTAAACGGCGCATCCAGAAAATCTGCCATACCTGTGTCGTGGAAATATTGGCGTATGGGGCCATGTGGTAGCCAGTCAAAGTCCCTGGCGATATTCAAACGTATGCGATTATTTGGCATCAGGCTGATCAGGCATAATTTATCCAGGCGCAAGAGTTTGCTCAGACATTCTGTTTCACTGAGTTGGTAGACGTGCAGGATTTCTTCAAATTTCCAGTGATTCAGGGCGCAAACCGCCACCAGCAACAATTTTGTGTCAGAAACCAATTCCTTTTCCTGCGCAGGGCTCAGGCTATGGATGCGGGTGTTGCTTGCATTTGCCTCCTGCGTGATTTCCATCAGGCTAAAGCCCAGAAACTGGCTGATTTGTGTCAGCCTTTCTATACTCATATTGGCGCCATTATCGGCACTCAAGAGGCGTTTGATACTGGCCTCGGACAAATCCAGTGCCACAGCCACATCCCTGTATGTTTTGCCTTGCAGCTTCAATTGCTGCTTGATGCTGTTCAATAATTGCCGGATTTCAGTCATGTTTGTGCATGTACAAGGTTGCGGGATTTAATACTTCGATTATTCTATGGTGCTACTTTACCAGTAATGGTTACATTATTTGCTGCCTGTCTCCACAATTACCTATCTGTTAAAACATAGGTGAGAAAAATGAAAACCGGATTGCGTGCGTTGCCTTTGCTGATTTCGGCGCTGGCAGCCCTGGCATTATTACTGCATGGGCCAATAGCCCAGCTTGCGCATTACCATGACTTTGCCGATCAGTCGAACTGGGCGGGTGTACCCCATGCGATAGATGTGCTGACCAATCTTGGTTTTGTGATGGTGGCGATGGTTGGTGGCTGGTTTTTGCTGGAGAAATATCGCAAGGGCGATGTTGGTGTCGCATTCCCCGCTTATTGCGTCTTTGCTCTCAGTATCGCTGCCACTACCGTGGGTTCCAGTTATTACCATATTGCACCTGACGATGCACGCCTGTTCTGGGACAGATTGCCCATTGCCTTTGCCTGTTGCAGTCTGTTGGCGGCAGTCAGAGCAGATAGCCTGCCTGGCATGGGTGCGCGTAAAGCCTTCTTGGAGCTGGTGCTGTTATTGATGGCGGCTTTGATGTCAGTGGTATGGTGGCAGCAGACAGGTGACTTGCGTCCCTATTTACTGATACAGGGTTTAACTCTGGTATTGATCCCCTTATGGCAATGGATATGGAAAGCAGAACGTGTAGACCGCCTGGCATTTGGTGCAGCAATGTTTTTATACGTGATTGCAAAAATCACTGAAATGCTGGATGGGCAGATTTTGCAGCAACTCCAGTTCATGAGCGGCCACAGTCTCAAGCACTTGCTGGCAGCCCTGGCTGCTGGCCTGATAGTCTGGCGCTGGCGCGCTCATAAGGAGGTGCGAACAATAGCAACCGTTCAAAACATTGTAGTCCGCAGGCAAACTGCTTCATAATCAGGCTATTAATCAATTAGCCTGGGTTTGAAGCTATGTGTGGACATTATGTGGATAGATAGTCACTGTCATCTGGATGCAAGTGAGTTTGGCGGTACATCGCTGGCTGTGGCCGAAGCAGCAGCGCAGGCATGCGTCTCGGCCATCGTTGTGCCTGCCATCCACAAAAGCAATTTTGACACTGTCATCCAGTTGGGCGAGCAGCGACCTGATTGTTTTTATGCCCTGGGCATACATCCTATGTATGTGCCGACTTCAAAAGAAGAAGACTTGCTGCTCCTGCGTGAAAAAGTAAGTGGCTTGATGGCTGGAGCAGATGCACACAAAAAATTGGTAGCCATAGGCGAAATTGGTCTCGACTATTTTGTACCTGCACTGACACAGAGTCCTTTGAAGGAAAAGCAGGAATACTTCTATACGGAACAACTGAAGCTAGCCAGGGATTTTGATTTGCCTGTGCTGCTGCATGTAAGGCGTTCACAAGACATCATACTCAAGTATTTGCGACGCATCAAAGTGCGGGGCGGTATTGCTCATGCTTTCAACGGCAGTGTGCAGCAGGCACAGACCTTCATTGACATGGGTTTCAAGCTGGGCTTTGGTGGCGCCATGACTTTCACGCGCGCCTTGCAAATACGCAGGCTGGCAACGGATTTGCCCTTGTCCAGCATCGTGCTGGAAACCGATGCGCCAGATATCCCGCCTAGCTGGTTGTCAGAAGGCGTGAACACACCGGCCCAGTTACCAAAGATAGGTGCCGTGCTGGCAGAGTTGCGAAATCTGAGCCTGGCTGAAGTGGCGCAAGCAACTACCGCCAATGCCATGCACATCATGCCACGCATGCAAAGGGGCTAGTCTGTGCGGGCGGTGATGTTGGGATTGGTGTTTGGTGTCGCCATCTTGCAGCAACAGGCAGCGCTATTGAGTGGCAACTTGCTGGCGCTGATGGCGGTTTCATCACTGGTCATCATTCTTCTTCTGGTTAAATACAAACCTTCACCCTGGTTGCATCTGCCCACGCGCTTTGTGGTTGCGGCCACACTGGGCTTTGTCTGGGCCAGCGCTTATGCACAATTCTATATGCGTGAAGAGCTGCCCAAAAAATGGGAAAACCAGGATGTGGTATTAACTGGCACCATAGACAGCCTGCCATTTCAGTTTGAACAAGGGCAAAGATTCAATTTCGCAGTCGAGCAAGTGCGTGCTGATGGTGTCGGTGACCTGACTGGCATTGCACATTGGCCATCCAAAGTCGCATTGTCCTGGTATGGTGCCGACCGCGGCAGTGATATGCGGCAGGTGACGACAGTCCAGCCAGGAGAACGCTGGCAATTCAAAGTGCGTCTGAAGCGCCCGCATGGCAACGTCAATCCACTCGCTGGCTTTGATTATGAGGCATGGCTGCTGGAGCAGGGCATACGTGCTACTGGCACGGTGAGGCCTGATAAATATGAACCGGAAACTGTTATTTATAACCGCAAGCTGGCTGATTTTGTCTGGAGTATCAACAATGTCGTCGAATACAGCCGCGCCAGGTTACGCGACCGCATCCACGCTGCTTTGCCCGGCCAGCCCTATGCCGGGGTGCTGGTCGCTCTGGTGGTTGGTGATCAGCGTGAAATTTCCCAGTCTGACTGGACCGTATTTAACCGGGTAGGCATAGGTCATCTGATCAGTATCTCCGGCTTGCATATCACCATGGTTGCAGGCTTGTTTGCTGGCCTGGTATTTTACTTCTGGCGGCGCTCCTTCTTTCTTAATCTCTCTTTGCCCCTGCGTTTGCCTGCGCAAAAGGCAGCAGCACTGGCAGGTGCGCTGATGGCACTGGTCTATGTTGCCCTGGCTGGATTTGGTTTGCCTGCGCAAAGAACGCTGATCATGCTCAGTGTGGTGGCGGTGGCGATTTGGACAGGGCGCATTAGCAGTTTTTCTGCAGTGTTAAGCCTGGCGCTGGGACTGGTCGTATTGGCAGACCCGTGGGCGGTGTTGTCCGCGGGGTTTTGGTTATCCTTTGCGGCCGTTGGTGTCATTGTCTTTGCTACCGGTGGACAAGAGCGCCGCAAACTTGAGGGGAGCCTTGCAGCTGGCCTCATGGCCTCTTTACGTTCGGCATCCCTCATGCAATATGCTGTGACCCTGGGCATGATCCCGCTGACCATGTTTTTATTTGGCCAGATATCCCTCATCAGCCCGCTGGCAAATGCAATTGCCATTCCCCTGATCAGCTTTGTTGTAACGCCATTGGCTCTGGTTGGCAGCATCCTGCCTGCGCCTTTATCAGGATGGCTGCTGCAAATTGCCCACGTCTTCGTGGATTTCCTGGCACGCTTCCTGACTTACTTCAGCGCCTTGCCCTATGCAGTGTGGACTGCGCCTATCCCCTCATTCTGGTTGTTTGGACTTGCCCTGGCCGGTGTATTGTGGCTGCTGGCTCCCAGAGCCTGGCCCTTGCGCTGGCTGGGGTTGGTCTGTTGCTTGCCATTGTTATTGCAGACTTCGCAAAGACCAGCAGAGGGAGAGTTGGCTGTGACGGCACTGGATGTAGGGCAGGGTATGGCTTTATTGCTGGAGACTGCACATCACAGGCTACTGTATGACAGCGGCCCCAGCCTTGGACCTGAGTCAGACAGTGGCAGCCGCGTGATCTTGCCTTATCTGCATGCGCGGGGCATCAATGAGCTTGATGTCATGATGATTTCCCATAATGACAATGACCATTCTGGCGGAGCGCTGAGCATACTCAGGCATTTGCCAGTAAACCTGTTAACTACGTCCCTGAGCCTGGATAGTCCCATCGTTCAAACTGCCAAGCAGCACAGACGTTGCGTGGGCGGACAAGCCTGGGATTGGGATGGCGTGCATTTTGAAGTCTTGCAACCCGGCACAGCCAGTTATGAAAGTACGAAATGGAAGCCAAATGCCCGTAGCTGCGTATTAAAAGTCTCTACCAAGCTGCATTCTATCTTGCTGGCAGGTGATATAGAGGCGATACAGGAAGATGAGCTGGTGAACAGTATCCCGCAAAAACTGAGGGCGAATGTGTTGCTCGCACCACACCATGGCAGTGGGACCTCTTCAACCGAACCTTTCCTGAAAGCGGTGCAACCAGAGCTCGCAATTTTCCAGGTGGGCTACCTGAACCGGTACCACCATCCCAAGCCAGAGGTCTTCCAGCGCTATGCTGATTTTGGAATAAAACGTCTAAGAACAGATGAATCGGGTGCAATCAGCATACAATTTGGCGCATCATTGAAAACTTCACAATTCAGACAGGAAAACGCGCGTTACTGGTTTGACCGGTAATGCAATGCCTATAGTTATGAACGAGACTACCGTAAAACCCATCATCCATTTTGTCCATGGCAATAGCTTTCCATCTGGGACTTATCGTATGTTCCTCGATCATTTGCGCTCTGACTATGAAGTTCATGCCACTGACATGGTCGGCCACGATCCGGCATATCCTGTCACAGATGGCTGGCGCAACCTGGTGCAGGAATTGATTGATACCTTGCAGGCTAGTTATCAGCAACCTGTAATTTTGCTGGGCCATTCGCTGGGTGGTATTTTGTCGTTAATGGCCGCCAGGGCCAGGCCAGACCTGGTGCGTGGCGTAGTGGTGCTGGATTCGCCAGTAGTCTCAGGTTGGCGGGCAATGTTGTTGCGTATATTCAAGTCCATGGGGCTGGACAAAAAGTTTTCACCTGCGCGTTTTTCAGAAAGACGACGTCACCTTTGGAAAAATGAAGAAGAGGCTTATCAGCACTTTGCCTCCAAGGAGATGTTTGCGATCTGGCCGCCAGAAGTCTTGCGTGATTATATGAAAGCTGGACTTAAACCTCATGCTGAAGGCGTCACCCTGCGCTTTACCCGTGAAGTGGAAACGGCAATTTACCGTACTCTGCCACATGGCTTGGGCCGTTTGAATAAACGTCCACCCAATGTGCCAGTGGGTTTTGTAGGTGGGACTGAGTCCATAGAATGCCGTCAGGCAGGCCCTCATGCGACAAAAAAATTAATGGGTGATAATTACGTTCTTATTCCTGGTGGGCATCTGATCCCCATGGAAGTGCCTGGTCATACAGCCGCTGCTGTGCTGAACATGCTAGAAAGCATGAAACTAAGCTCCATATAAACACTATCGCGATAAATACATGAATCAAATCAAGCCTGTATTGAAATTTTCCACTTCACTGGCAGCAATGCTTTTTACTGCCAATGTATTTGCACAAGAGACTTTGCCATCCTGGGATGAATTCACTCAGGTGCGGCAAACTGGCAAGACGTCCTGGCAAGTTGATATTGATAATGACAGCCTCTTGCTGAAGAAGGATGATGGTTTTTACACCAGCGGTAACAGAATAGGACAAAGCTTTACCAAAGGGAGCACCACACAAGCACTGACTTATGGCTGGCGACTGGGGCAGGAGCTATATACAGCATCAGACATCAAGCTGGCACCAAACCAGATCGCCAAAATTGATCATCCCTACGCTGGCTGGTTGTTTGCAGGCGTGTATCGTGAAAAGAATGAAGCCAATGGCAGCAGCCAACGCCTGGGTCTGGATATAGGATGCCTGGGCCCTTGCGCCGGTGGCGAGTGGACGCAGACGCATTTGCACCGATTGCTGAAGCAGCCTTTGCCACAAGGCTGGAGTACACAACTGCGCAATGAATGGGGTGCAGTATTATCAGGTGAATATTCGCCTGGCCGCATCGTGATCATGTCCAATGTAGATATCACCCCGCGTGTGAAGGGCCGTTTTGGCAATATATTTACTGATGCCAGTGCCGAGTTAATGATGCGGGCAGGTAGCTTGAATGCACTGCCGGAGCAGCCAGCCAGTTATGGCTTCTTGCGCACCGAACTTAAGGCCGTTGCCTACAATGCAAGCATACAGGGTGGTTACTTTAGTAATCAGACTACTGCAGTCAAGCCAAAGAGCATGGTTGGTGAGTTTGAAATAGGCTATTTATGGCGTGGTGAAAACTTCGGTGCATCGGCATCTTTCATCCGCCGCAGCAATGAAATCAAGGAATTAAGCAATGGCCAGGGCGCACAGAATTTTGCAAGATTGCAATTTATTTATGCAATGTAAACCTTTCGGTTCCTGAAATTTCAAGGTAATTGCGAGCGGGAATTCTCGCACATCATGGCTTAGTGATGTATAATTCGAATTTCCCGCTTGTGCCGTTCGGCACCTTCTGCAATGACTAAGTTTGTATTCGTTACGGGGGGCGTAGTCTCCTCTTTAGGCAAGGGTATTGCCGCTGCCTCTCTCGCTGCGATTCTTGAATCGCGCGGCCTCAAAGTCACTATGCTCAAACTTGATCCCTACATCAATGTGGATCCAGGTACCATGAGCCCATTCCAGCATGGTGAAGTTTTTGTGACCGATGACGGCGCTGAAACTGATCTTGACCTGGGCCACTATGAGCGCTTCATCACGGCCAAAATGAAAAAGGTGAATAACTTCACCACTGGTCAGATTTATGAATCCGTTATCCGCAAAGAGCGCCGTGGCGAATACCTGGGCAAGACTGTGCAGGTTATTCCGCACATCACCAATGAAATCCAGGAATTCATCCACCGTGGCGCAGCCGGTGCTGACGTTGCCCTGGTTGAGATTGGCGGCACAGTCGGTGATATTGAGTCCCTGCCTTTCCTTGAGGCTGCCCGTCAACTGAGCCTCCGTGCTGGCCGTAATGCTGCCGCTTTCGTGCATTTGACACTGGTGCCTTATGTTGCCGCTGCTGGTGAATTGAAAACCAAGCCTACCCAGCACAGCGTACAAAAACTGCGCGAAATCGGTATTTTTCCTGATGCCTTGTTGTGCCGTGCTGACCGTCCTATCCCTGATGATGAGCGCGCCAAGATTTCCCTTTTTGCCAACGTGCCTGAAGAAGGCGTGATCTCAGTCTGGGACGCCGATACCATCTATAAGATTCCACAGATGTTGCACGACCAGGGCCTGGATAAAATCGTCTGCGATAAATTGGGCTTGTCACCAAAACCGGCTGATCTGGCGATGTGGGACAAATTGATCTATGCGCTGGAAAATCCGAAAGAAGAAGTCACTATCGGCATGGTAGGTAAATATGTCGATCTGACAGAGTCGTATAAGTCTTTGACAGAAGCCCTGCGTCATGCCGGTATCCATACTGAAAGCCGTGTGAATATTGAATACGTGGATTCTGAAGAAATTGAAGCTCACGGCACCAAGTCGCTGGAAAAATACGATGCCATCCTGGTGCCAGGCGGCTTCGGCAAGCGTGGTGTAGAAGGCAAGATACTGGCAGCCCGTTATGCACGTGAAAACAAAATACCTTACCTGGGTATTTGCCTGGGTATGCAGGTTGCCCTGATTGAATATGCACGTAACAAGGCAGGTCTGGCCATGGCAAACTCGACAGAGTTTGATGCCGAGACAGAACAGCCTGTGGTTGCACTGATTAATGAGTGGCAAAACCATGACGGTAAAGTCGAAACACGCGATGAGAATTCCGACCTCGGCGGCACCATGCGCCTGGGGGCACAGACTTGCGCAGTTCGCCCCGGTACGCTCGCGTCCGAGATTTATGGCAATGTCGTGACTGAGCGTCATCGCCATCGCTATGAGGCCAATAACCATTATCTGGGACGTGTGGAGGCTGCTGGTTTAACAGTATCTGCCCGTACACCGACAGAAGATTTGTGTGAAATCATGGAATTGCCACGCGATGTGCATCCATGGTATCTGGGTGTGCAGTACCACCCTGAATTCAAATCGACACCGCGCGACGGTCACCCCTTGTTTATCTCTTTCGCCAGGGCGGCGATAGAACATAAAAAGGCGCAGGGTAACAAGGCATGAGATGTAAGGGATTTGATGCAGACCTCCAGTTGGGTAGTTTGAATACTGGTTTGTCTGTTATCTGCAAATTCTGATTAAAAGGCGAGCCACTTTTGCGGCTCGCCTTTTTTTGCAAGATGGTATGTAGTTGCCTGAAAGAATGTTGTTAGCAGGCCCCGGAGACTGTACTGATGGGGTATGCCAGGCTTTTTGAACCTGCTTTTGCATGATTTAATCTGTGGGGAAGGTTTTTTTGCTTATCAGCGTAAAAAGCCGCAAGAATAAAGTTTTGTGCGGCTTGAAGTGTCCCCGTAATGGGGTATCATCTGCACCATCATTTTGGCTGTAATAAAGTCATTACAGCTGCCAGCTTTATTTATCTGTCGGCATATCCAGCCAGCAGATGTTTTGCAAATCAGATTCGTATTATTTTGTTAGATATTTTGTTCGATATTTTGATTGTTTAGGAGAATTGAATGAGTGCCATCGTTGACATTATCGGTCGTGAAGTTCTGGATTCGCGCGGTAACCCAACTGTTGAATGTGATGTCTTGCTGGAATCTGGTGTCATGGGCCGCGCTGCTGTGCCTTCCGGCGCATCCACAGGTTCCCGCGAAGCGATAGAGCTGCGTGATGGCGACAAGTCCCGCTATCTGGGCAAGGGCGTCCTGAAAGCCTGCGAACACATCAATACTGAAATCGCTGAAGCCATCATGGGCCTGGATGCGAATGAACAGGCATTCCTGGATCGTACCCTGATCGATCTGGACGGCACTGAAAACAAGAGTCGCCTCGGTGCAAATGCCATGCTGGCTGTGTCCATGGCTGTTGCCAAAGCTGCTGCTGAAGAAGCTGGCCTGCCACTGTACCGTTATTTCGGCGGTTCAGGCGCAATGCAATTGCCAGTGCCTATGATGAACGTCATCAACGGTGGTGCACACGCTGACAATAATCTGGATATTCAAGAATTCATGATTATCCCGGTAGGCGCGCCAACTTTCCGCGAAGCAGTTCGCTATGGTGCTGAAGTATTCCACGCACTGAAAAAAATCCTGCATGACAAGGGTTTGACCACAGCAGTTGGTGATGAAGGTGGTTTTGCTCCTTCCGTAGATAACCATGAAGCCGCCATCAAACTGATCATCCAGGCGATAGAAGCTGCTGGCTACGAGCCAGGCACGCAAATCGCCCTGGGCCTGGATTGCGCTGCCAGCGAATTCTACAAAGATGGCAAATACCACCTCGAAGGTGAAGGCCTGACTTTGTCTTCCGCTGACTTTACCAACCTGCTCGCAACATGGGTAGATAAATATCCTATCATCTCCATCGAAGATGGCATGGCCGAAGGCGACTGGGACGGCTGGGCTATCCTGACTGAAAAACTGGGCAAGAAAGTCCAGATCGTTGGCGATGACTTGTTCGTCACCAATACCAAGATCCTCAAAGAAGGCATACAAAAAGGTATCGCCAACTCCATCCTGATCAAGATTAACCAGATTGGTACTTTGACTGAGACTTTTGCAGCGATCGAAATGGCAAAACGTGCAGGTTATACTGCCGTTATTTCCCATCGTTCCGGTGAAACAGAAGACAGCACTATCGCTGACATAGCCGTTGGTACCAATGCCTTGCAAATCAAGACCGGCTCTTTGTCCCGTTCTGACCGTATGGCAAAATACAACCAATTGCTGCGTATTGAAGAAGATTTGGGCGAAATTGCCAGCTACCCTGGTCGCGACGCCTTCTATAATCTGAAGTAATCTGGTATCGTGCAAATAAAAAGGGGAACTGGGTTCCCCTTTTTCTTGTAGGTCTGCTTTTGGAAACAGATTGGTTTTGTTTTTATTTTTTTGCTTTAATTATCCGTGCGTTTGATAGCTCTTTCCTTTGCTGCCCTGTTGATGTTGATCCAATACCCGCTGTGGTTGGGTAAGGGGGCTGGTTGCGTGTCTGGGAGTTGGACAGGCAGGTAGCGCAGGTAAAAGGAAATAACGAAAAATTAAAAGAACGCAATGGCAAGCTCGAATCCGAAGTGCAGGATTTGAAGACAGGTACAGATGCGGTAGAAGAGCGTGCCCGTTTTGAGCTGGGCATGATCAAGAAGAACGAAATTTTCGTGCAGATACTGGATGCCAATTCACCTGCTTCAACGACTGCACAGCCTGACCAGGTCAAGCGCTGATAGTATTCATAGTCAGCCTGATGTGGCTGTGCTTCCTCAGTTATACCTCATTTACATCCCATATACATATAGCCACATATTTGTTCGTCCTGTATGTGGTCAAGCAGCATTCTGGTGTTAGAATCACCAGTCTTTTTTGCATTTACATTTCGTAACAAAATTGCAGATATTGCATTTTCCTAGATGCCAGCTGCATTTTGTACTTTTTATGCATGGGCGCTTTTGTGCTCAAACTTCGATTACTTCATGAAAAATAACAAGTATCAATTTTTTATTCCCGTCTTATTGTCAGCATTGCTCAGCGCTTGTGGTGGTGGAAGCGGCGGTGCTAGTACCGCCAGCAATAACGCGAATGGCGCTACAGTAGCTGTCAGTAACAGCGGCCGGCAACTTATCGGCATAGTCGCAAAGGGGCGCATCAACGGCGCGCGCGTATCAGCCTTTAGTCTTGATCAGTCCGGTAATAAATCTGCCAGTTCTTTTGCGACAGCTACTACCGGCGCTGACGGGAGCTATGCGATATCGGTACCTGGCAGTGTCACCAGCTTTCTCATCGAAGTAAGCGGGGCGCCAGGTGCAATGATGTATGACGAAGCCACCCAGGCAGATTTGCCTTTTCCTGAAGACTTGAAGTTGCGCAGTGTTGTCAAGCAGGGCGCCAGTCCTGAGCCAGTATATTGGGGCAGCGTTACGCCGCTGACAGAATTGATCGTTCAGCTTGCAGAAAAAGCGGGTGGCCTGAACTCATCCAATATAGACAGGGCCAGGGCAGGTGTGCAGGCTTTACTGGGTTTTGACCCGCAAAGGGTCCCTGTCATCCACACGACGGCAGAGTCATCGCAAGATACTTATGTCGATGAAAAAATCCAGGGCCTGAGTCTGACTGCCATTTCGCAACTGGCACTGGACAAGGCACTTTCCTGCGATGCTACAAGCCAGGGTAGCCGTGTAGCTTGCGTGGTAAAACAAATAGCCTCTGCTGGCAAGTTGGACGGCAATGATTTTGTATTGCGAGAAGATGTGCGTGCTGCTTTGCGTGCCAGCTTTGAAAAAGTTGCACAAGATGAAAATCTCAACAAATCAGGCAAAAACTCGGTAGCTGGTACCAGCGCGTTTACTGCGAATAGTTTGCCAGCACCAGCTCCTGAACAGGACAAGATCGCTGCAACCAAACAATTATTCAGCAGCTTGCGCAATAACATTTATGCGGTATCGAATTCACAGCAAAATGGTGGCCTGGATTTGCGCCTCAATGCTGTCAAGTCCGACTTTGAAAAAGCGACGCAACCCTTGGACAGGGATTTGCTGATCTGGTCCAAAACCATCACCGAAGGTATAGATCAATTCAATAAATACAGAAATGGTCAGACCAATGCAACTGCGGTCAATGGCCTGTTCTATGGGCAAACTGCATTGTGGAGTGGTTATCAGAATATAGGCAATCTGGGCGATTGCACTGTCATGCGTGATGCCTTGAATGTGGCAACTACGCCTGCACAGGCGGCAGGCATAGAGTGCCGTTTCTCGCGCTTTGTACTGCCGGGGACTTATAAATACGGTTACAAATATCAGGTTGAATGGGTGGAATTGGTAGATCGTATCTGGCTGGAACCAGTGGCAAATGACGTCACCCGTTTTAACTACAAATCTGAATTGGTGCAGCAAAAAGCAGTGTTCGTCTGGAATGAAGGAAAGAATGATTTCCTGAGAAGACCAGTTAATCCTGCAGACGTAGTTGCCACGTATGGCAATTCAAATGATGCATACACTGGTCAGATGAGTATTGCCATGGAAGGCAACAAGCTATATGCCTTCACGGTTGAAGGCAAGATGCCGCCACGTACGAATAGCGCTGGTCAGTTGATTTCAGATTTTGAGCGCTGGAGTCTTCGTACAGACCGCAATCAAACTGTCGATGGCAATTTTCGCTACGACTTCAGCGGTGAGCTTAAATCTTATGTCAAAGATCAGGTAAGTTCGCGCCTGTCACTGGATAAAGGTTCTTACGCAATTGTTGCATTGAATTACAAAGGTAATCTGCAAAAAAATGGCATCAAAGAATTCAATCTGGCGATTACGGCTGAAGCTGGCAATAGCAAAGTGCACGGTGAGATAAAAATCGGCAATGCATCTGCGGACAAGAATGGCCTCAGCTATCAGCCTAACCGTATAAATTTTATCGGTAGCATCAGCAATGCCACAGGCCTTGCAAATGCACTAGAGATTTTCAATGGACAATTGACGGTAGAACGCTTTGCCTACAGCAGCTTTGATAGCAGCAAGCCTGAGTCAGCAAATAATTTTGTGCGCAAAGCTGTAGCATTGTCAGGCGTGGTGCAGGTGCCAGAACGCCCTCCATTGAAATTGAATGTGACGGGCAGTAATGACGCCTTCGGCAGTAGTAGCATACTTGCGCAATATCTGGATGGCAGCAGTGTCATCAATGCGCAAATGAGTGAAAGCATTGGCAAGCCCCGCGTTGTGCGTGTCAGTAGCTCGTCCGGTGTTTCTTTTGACGTGTATGGCAAGAATGAAGTTGCCGACATCCTCAAGGATGGCAGCAAGGTAGGCTGGCTGGATATCAAGGCAGGCCGTATCAGCTATGTGGATGGTAGCTTTGAAACCATCCGATAGTTTGTAAATTGATTGACGGCCCGCTGCATGTCAGCGGGCTATTTTTTTGAGTAGCCCATGTTTTCTTCCCGTCTGATATTTTCCTTATTCTGTGCATCACTAAGCCAGCAGGCATATGCTCTGGATGTGCTTGCCCCACAAAAGAGTGATGGAGGCTGGCAGGTATTTTCCAATGTGGATTTGTGGGAAGCCTCAGACTTCATGCCCACCCGTAAAATCGAGGGCGACTGGAATACAGATTTTTCTCCCAAGGATGGTCAGAATGTCAGCCTGCGCCGTTTGCGTGCGGAGCTGGGTGTGGGTTATAAAGAGTGGCGCTTAAATCTGGAAGCCCGCCAGGAAGGCATGCTCAAGGCCAGCGCATCCACCCTGGCATTTGTTAAAGCATACAAGCAAGCTGGTTTGCCACAGCAAGTTGTCAATTATCAACTGGATGCCCAGCTGGAAAGCTGGTCAGGCTTTGGCCTGAGGGCAGGGCGCTGGTTTGCATTTGGTGGTGAATATCAGCCGCGCTTCTTTGCCAGCGCGGTGTATTACATGAATCCGCAATACCGCTCTACGCAAGCAACAGGTGCAGCCAGTTACGTCGATAATCAACACTACAGTTTTTCCGCAACTGAACTGGATGTGAATAGCCGTTACCAATACCTGTTCCAGCAATTTGAGCCTGAAGCCAGGGGCTATAGCTCCAGCCTTGCCATGGATTGGCAAATCAATCCGGCATGGCGTATGCAATATCAACTGGAAGATGCATACAACCGCTTTGCCTGGAAAAATTTGCCAGAGCTGCAGCAAAGCCTGAGCTCTGCCGTTGTGCAGTATGACAGCAAGGGCTATTTGAACTATCAGCCTTTGTTGCAAGGTGTTAACCGTCAAAGGACACGCTCAGTCTCAGTGCCGCAAACACATACAGCGCGACTCGCCTACCAAAACCAGCAATGGGAATTTGCCGCACAAGTCCGGCATTTTTACGGCGTCAATCTGCCTGTGATGAGTGTCGCTAATCATTCTGCCTATGGCCGCTTTGATGCCAGTTTTGATACGCGTTATAAATCAGTTGGCCTAGGCTGGAGTAATCAATTCGTTGGTGTGCATTTGCAGACAGATAATTTGAACTTGAGTAGTGCTAAAGTACTGGGGTTGGGTGCGCAGGCGCATTATCAATTTTAAGTACCTGCATAGGTTTGTGGCAATTGGAAAATTCAGATAAGATCGGCACTGTCACTATATCAACATAAGCTACAAACATGAACGAACTGCAAGAATTGGCACTGAAGAATCATTTTAATGATAAGGATAAAAATAAAGCTTTTTGCAAAATCGTTACAGAAAGCAATTTGACAGATGCTCAGCTCATGGCTTTTTACAAAGAGCATGACGCGCCTCTTTACCAAATGCTGGGTGTGGATGATCAGACAATCGTAGCATTTATGCTAAAGGAAATGCCATTGGCAATCCAGAAAAAAGATTGGCAATTGTGGCGAGCTTTATATGATATGCATCACACCATGCAGTGCCAGCGATCAAAAGTTGATTTGATGAATCAACTTTTACTCATGCAAGATCATACGAATCATCAGGAGATCACTTGGGAAATTCAGCACTTAGCAGATTCTTCCAGTATCCCTTATATTCAGCAAGTTTTGGAAACGGGTTTTGATCATTTGGCTTACACATGCTCGGAGCATCAAGTGATTGCCAAATGGTTTAGTCATGCACTCGCAAGTATAGGTACACGAGAAGCGAAAGATTTGATACGTAAGTATTCTACTTCAAAGGACAAGGGTGTTGCTTCAGAAATGATGTATCGATTACGTAGTATCAAGCGACAAAGAAAATACTTGTCTCAGCATAAGATTCATGCCTGTAAATAGTTACAAAATCACGTTTTATTGCAGTGTGATTTGACCAGGTTTTTCATTGATGTAGTTTCGTTGTTCCGCAAGTATACCGAGCTTATTTACTTGAAAATGCCAGGACAGGCGCTTGCTCGACCTCAATTCTATACGCCCACATATTTTTGCCAGGTTTCCGGCGACTGTGTCAGGCTGTCGCTATTGCCATGCCAGACTATCTTGCCCCGTTCCATGATGCTGTGCTGGTCGGCAAGGGGGATGAGTTTTTCTACATATTTATCAATGACCAGCGTGGTTTGCCCCTGGTCGCGCAATTTTCTGAGGCAGGCCCAGATTTCTTCGCGCACTAGTGGTGACAAACCTTCAGTCGCTTCATCCAGTATCAGTAAATGCGGGTTGGTCATCAAGGCGCGCGAGATGGCCAGCATTTGCTGTTCGCCACCAGATAACTGGTTACCCATATTGCCGGCGCGCTCGGCCAGACGAGGGAAGAGCTGGTAAATCTCTTTCAGGCTCCATGGTGTCTTGCTTTGATTGCGATTGGCCGCAAAGGCGATGAGATTTTCCTTAACGCTCAGGTTGGGAAAAATCTGCCTGCCTTCCGGCACCAGGGCTATGCCCATCCTGGCGATTTTATCCGTCGTCATTTTTTCTATGCGCTGGCCCATGAAGCTGATATGGCCGCTATGTGCCGGTGTCAGTCCCAGTATTGAGCGTAAGGTTGTGGTCTTGCCAGCACCATTGCGCCCCAGCAGACTGGCAACTTCACCCTGGCGTATCTGCAAATCTATGCCAAACAAGACCTGGCTGTGTCCATAGGCGGTAGCGATATGTTCGACTTCCAGTATGGTCTTCATGCGGATTCCTTGAGTGCTATGTCCGTTTCATCACCAAGATAGGCTTTCTTGACTTCCGGGTTTTGGCGTATCTGTTCTGCAGTGCCAGTAGCAATAATGGAGCCTGCCACTAAAACAGAAATGCGGTCGGCCAGTTTGAAGACGGCATCCATATCATGCTCAATCAAGATCACCGCTGCCTTGCCACGCAGGGCGGCGATCAGTTCCAGCATCTTGCCCGATTCTTCATGTCCTGTGCCTGCCATGGGTTCATCCAGCAAGAGTAGTTTAGGTTGTGTCGCCAGTGTTAATCCCAACTCCAGTTGACGTTGTTCGCCATGCGCAAGTTCACAGGCTTTTCTATTGCAATGCTCAGCCAAACCTATGTCACTGGCGAGTTGCCTTGCTTGCTCAAAAAGTGCCTGCTCATCTATGGCCTTACGCCAGAAACGCATGCTGCTGCCTGAACGTGCCTGTATTGCCAGACTCAGATTGTCGATGACAGTATATGACGGGAAGATATTTGTGATCTGGTAAGAGCGTGCCAGTCCAAGTTTGACGCGTTCATGCATGCTGACGCCAGTAACATCCTCACCATTGAAAATAATCTGTCCCTGGTTTGGAACTATGACACCAGATATCTGGTGTATCAGCGTCGTCTTGCCTGCACCATTCGGGCCTATGATGGCGTGGATTTCACCGGGTAATACATCCAGGCTCAGATTGTTGGTTGCGAGCAGCCCGCCATAGCGTTTGACCAGGCCTTTTAGCTGTAACACGCTCATGCCTGATCCCCTTGAGTTTTTTTCGTCGACATGAACTTTTGCGGCAGGCTGGCGAGGCCATTTGGCAAGAGCATGACAACCAGCATCAGGATAATGCCCAGATATA